>NZ_CP021417.2:0-2572864 GCF_002162115.2 Corynebacterium silvaticum
GTGTCGGAGACTCCATCGACATGGAACGAACGGTGGCAGGAAGTTACTAATGAGCTGCTGTCACAGTCTCAGGACCCAGAAAGTGGTATTTCCATTACTCGCCAGCAAAGTGCATACCTGCGGTTGGTTAAGCCAGTCGCATTTGTAGAGGGTATTGCAGTTTTAAGCGTTCCCCACGCCCGAGCGAAAAAAGAGATTGAGACTACGCTGGGCCCTGTTATCACTGAGGTATTGTCTCGTAGGTTAGGGCGACAGTACAGCCTTGCAGTGAGCGTTCATGCTTCAGAGGAAGAACCAGAAGACTCCTCACTTAGCCCAGATACCGCGCCTGCATACCAGGAGCGATCTGCTGTTTCTGGTCATTATGGCGCAGGCTCTGTCAATGCGGCGTATCAGAATCAGCAAAGCGCGGCATACCGCCAGTCACAGGACGCACAGCATCCTGTGACTTTTGGTTCCCTCTCATACGGAAATGAAAAGTACCCAGAAAACACTCTTGAACAGTGCTTTTCCACTCCTCATTATGGGTTTAACGAGCAAAATTTTAACGAGGCTCAACACACCACGCCGGCGACTTCTCATACCGCACCACAGAGTGGATCTGCGTTATTGCATGATCCACTTCAAACGCGTGGAACTGAACCATCGTTGAACCAGGACTATCAGGGGAATACTGGAGGATGGCGTACTGACCATATCCAGGAACCCACTCCTGCAGAACAGATTCCTTCCGGCACACCGCGTGCTCGTGAGCAGCCATCGTTTAACCCCGATCGTGCTTTAGCGCTTAACCCGCATTACACATTTGATTCTTATGTAGTCAGTGATTCCAATAAATTGCCGTGCTCAGCAGCAATCGCTGTGGCGGAAAAGCCTGCTCGTGCCTACAATCCGCTCTTTATTTGGGGAGACTCAGGCCTAGGTAAAACTCACCTCATGCATGCGGTAGGCAACTACGCCCAATATTTAAATCCGCGTCTTCGCATTAAGTATGTTTCTAGTGAGGAATTCACTAATGAATACATTAATTCGGTGCGAGATGACCGGCAGGAAGCGTTTAAGCGTAAGTATCGTGAACTAGATATTTTGATGGTTGATGATATTCAGTTCCTCCAGGGTAAAGAGGGTACTCAGGAAGAGTTCTTCCATACGTTTAATGCTTTGTACCAAGCTAATAAGCAGATTGTTTTGTCTTCAGATAGGCCTCCAAAACAGCTGACTACCTTGGAAGATCGACTACGTACCCGGTTCCAGGCTGGCCTTATTGCAGACATTTATCCGCCAGATTTAGAAACTCGTATTGCGATTTTGATGAAGAAGGCGACGTCGGAACGCATTGTTGCGGATCGTGAAGCTATCGAGCTGATTGCGAGCCGTTTTAATACGTCGATCCGCGAGCTAGAAGGCGCTTTCATTCGTGTTTCTGCGTATGCGTCGCTGATGTCTCCAGATAAGGGCAAGCACCGTATTGATCTGCGGATAGCCGAAAAAGCTCTTGAAGATATGATGCCGGAGCAGGCCAATCAAGAAATTACGGCGACAACCATTCTCGCGGCTACTGCTGAGTATTTTGAGATGGATGTCAATGAGCTCAAGGGCAGTGGTAAGACGCGTGCGGTGGCTCATGCACGTCAGCTAGCAATGTATCTGTGCCGCGAGCTTACAGATCTGTCGCTTCCAAAGATCGGCGAACAATTCGGCGGTAAAGACCACACCACGGTGATGTACGCGGATCGAAAAATTCGTAAAGAGATCACAGAGAAGAAAGAAACTTACGACGAAATTCAGCTGCTCACGCAGCAGATCAAGAGTTCTTCTCGCGGATAAGACCGTTATCGGCTTCTAACAAAGGCTGCCTCCCAGAATTACCGGGAGGCAGCCTTTGTTGTGGGTTCTTCCAGGTCACAACAGTTTTAAAAGTAGTACACAGAGTTATACACAGCTGTGTAATTACAAACATGTAATTTGGTGATACTCGACACATTTTGAGGTTTTCGACGCCGCCCAAGACCTGTGGATAACACTGCCTTTTATGTGTAAGAATTAACCCTGAACTGGGGATAGAATGTGAACAACTCACCACCCCAAAAAGTTATCCACAGGACCGTCGAGTTATCCACCGACATTCCACAATCGCATTCACAGCCAAAAAATCCGCTACGACCGTAGCGTTCACCCCTCATTCCACAGAATGCACAGGACTTACTGTTACTACCAACGATTTACTCTTAATGAAACTAAGTAGAAAGAGGAGCTGGGGAATAACAACTTTTGAGGCTCGGCCTGCGGTCTCACCGGATTCTTGAAATTACAAAAATCTGGGGCTGCGGAGTTTTGCAGTCGCGTCAACCCGGGTACGGTTAGGTCTTGTAATTCCAAGATTCACTCAAGCGAGGAGCCCTCATACGCATGGACGCACAAGCTGTCTCATTCCGGGTCGAGAAGGAAGACCTTTCAGGTGCAGTGAGCTGGGTTGCGCGTAACCTGCCAACAAAGCCCACCCAACCCGTACTGCGAGCCGTGGTCATCACAGCTGATGATGAAGGGCTAGAGTTTGCGGGTTTTGACTATGAGATCTCTACAAAAGTTCGTATTTCCGCAGATGTAAGCCAACCGGGACGTATCGCTGTTGCTGGAAAGCTCCTCTCAGACATCATCGGAACTCTGCCAGCAAAGCCGGTGGAAATTTTTGTAGAAGGTAGCCAGGCTCTCGTGGTCTGTGGATCTTCTCGCTTTGAGCTTCCGCTCATCCCGCTGGATGAATATCCGATTTTGCCTAAGCTACCTGCAGCAACAGGCGCCATCGACCCTAAACTTTTCGCAGATGCAGTGCTCCAGGTCGCAGCAGCAGCTGGCAAAGATGACACGCTGCCTATGCTCACCGGTATTCACATGGAGATCGACGGGGAAGACGTCACGCTCACGGCCACCGACCGATTCCGTTTGGCTTTACGACGCTTCCAGTGGACACCTGCTGTCGCCGATGCCAAAGCAGATCTTTTGATTCCCGCGAAGAACCTCTCGGATAACGCACGCAGCCTTGATCAAAACTCAACCGATCCGGTCGAAATCGCTGTCGGTGCTGGCGAGAGCATCGGTTCTGAAGGCCTCTTTGGCATTCACATCGACAGTCGCCAGACAACAACGCGCATGCTTGATGCGGATTTCCCCAATGTGAACCCGCTGCTTCCTAAGATGCACAAGTCGATGGCGAGTGTCGAGATTTCTGCGTTAGCAGACGCAATCCGTCGTGTGGCTTTGGTCGCTGAAAGAAACGCACAGATCAGGCTCCAATTTTCCAAGAACGAAGTCATTTTGTCTGCCGGTGGATCGGATGCCGGCCACGCAGAAGAATCAGTTCCTTGCGCATACACCGGGGAAGACGATTTCCTCATCGCTTTTAACTCGGGCTACCTGCGCGATGGCCTAGGCGTGATCAAGACAAACCGTGTGGTCTTTGGCTTTACTGAGCCGTCTCGTCCGGCGATCATGATCCCGGAACCAGAAGAGCTTCCCGAGGCTGATGCCGATGGCACGTTCCCCACACCCGACACTGACTTCACGTACCTTTTGATGCCAGTTCGACTGCCAGGCTAAAAGCGAAAACTGCTGGTGAGATGCATCTTTGTGTCTCACCAAAAGAAAGCAACTAGAGGTAATTACCGTGTACATTCGCGAGCTATCGCTCCGAGATTTTCGTTCGTGGGCAGACTGCCACGTAAATCTTGAACCGGGTGTCACGGTTTTTGTTGGGCGCAATGGTTTTGGGAAAACCAACATCGTTGAAGCCATCGGCTATATTGCGCATTTGGGATCCCATCGAGTCTCCCAGGATTCTCCGCTTGTTCGTCAGGGGAAAGACTCTGCGCGGGTATCCGTTACCGCTGTTAACCAGGGACGCGAGCTAACAGCTCATATGTTGATCCAACATAAGGGCGCCAACCAGGCTCAGATCAATCGGACCCGGCTGAAGTCTCCCAGAGAGCTTTTAGGTGTGGTTCGGACTGTCTTGTTTTCTCCGGAAGATCTGAGCATGGTTCGTGGCGAGCCGGGGGAACGCCGGCGCTATCTGGATCATATCGTCGCTACCCGAAAGCCCAGGCTGGCAGGGGTAAAAGCAGATTATGACAAGGTCTTAAAGCAAAGAAATTCGCTGTTGAAAACAGCTAGTGCATCGCTGCGCCGGGGATATGGTGCAGATGACGGGACTCTGAGCACGCTGGATGTCTGGGATACCCAGCTTGCTCGGCTCGGCAGCGAGCTTATTCATACTCGACTTAGCCTCGTTGCAGAGCTCGCCCCGCTTGTTCATTCCGCGTACGCCCGCATTGCTCCGGAATCGCGGCCCGCGCGAATTAACTATGAATCTACTGTTCCCGTGCCGGCCTCTGTCGTTGATACCGAGGCTGCGTCGACAAGCATTCCCGACATGGACGTACTGGAAGCCGCTATGCTTTCTCAGCTGGGAGTTCAGCGAAAAAAGGAGATTGATCGGGGACTATCCTTGGTGGGGCCGCATCGCGACGACCTAGCTGTTTTGTTGGGTGATTATCCCGCTAAAGGATATGCGAGCCATGGGGAAACCTGGTCGATGGCGTTAGCCCTGCGGCTAGCGGAATTTCGCCTGCTCAGCGCGGACGGGTCGGAGCCGATTTTGATCCTCGATGATGTGTTTGCGGAACTCGATTCCAAACGCAGACAAAAACTCGTGGGGATCACCGCAGAGGCCGAACAAGTGCTCATCACGGCGGCTGTCGGCGACGATCTTCCAGATAACCTGGCAGAATCGGTGGTACACCGGCATATGGTGACCATGACGGATACCCCAGAGGGACGTATTTCTGAGCTGGACAAGGACAAAGACGCGGAAGGATCGAGCGATGAGCACTCAGCCTGCTGATGCTGGATCAGAAGATCCCGTAGCAGAGGCATTTGCAGCTATTCGCGCCGAGGCGCAACGCCGCACGGGGCGTATCCCTGACCTGTCTGCCCATAATCCACGCCCCGGATTAAAGCTTAACGACGCCCCCGCTACTCCTCGCCGGCCCAAAACCCCGGGAAAACCGACTGGTCCGGATGGCCGTAGACTACGGCGCTCTTATGATGTCGAGCCAGTAGGCTCTGTGCTGAGTAAAGAAATCCAACGCCGCGGATGGCGACACGGGATTGCTGGTGGTTGGGTGCATTCGCATTGGGATGAACTGGTGGGGGAAAAAATCGCGGCGCACACCAAAGTGGAAATACTCAAAGAGAAGTCCCTCTTTATATCGTGTAATTCCACTGCATGGGCTACAAATTTGCGTATGATGCAGCGTACGATCTTGCAGGCTATTGCGGAAAAAGTAGGCCCTGATGTGGTGGCGGAGCTGAAGATTTTTGGCCCTAAGACACCTAGCTGGCGCCATGGCCCCTTGCATGTGAAAGGTCGCGGCCCGCGCGATACATACGGATAAGGCGGGGAGAACTGCCTCAAAATCGTCTAATTCACCCCTATTTTGCCGTTATAAGCGTGTGAATGCATTCCTTGTAGGGAGGGGTAGGCAGTGTAAGATGGAACGGTCTAAGCGTATTTAATAACAAGGAGTGCTCGTTCCGTGGCAACCGCTGAACATGAATATGGCGCCTCATCCATTACGATCCTTGAGGGTCTAGAGGCTGTACGTAAGCGCCCCGGTATGTACATCGGCTCGACCGGTGAACGCGGCCTACACCATTTGGTGTGGGAGGTCGTAGATAACTCCGTCGATGAGGCGATGGCTGGTCACGCCACGCATGTCGACGTCACACTGCTGGAAGACGGCGGCGTGGAGGTCGTGGATAACGGCCGTGGTATCCCTGTCGATATGCACGCTTCTGGTGCACCGACGGTGCAGGTCGTTATGACGCAGCTCCACGCGGGCGGCAAGTTCGACTCTGATTCCTATGCTGTCTCCGGCGGTCTTCACGGTGTGGGCATCTCTGTCGTGAACGCGCTGTCCACTCGCGTTGAAGCCGACATTAAACTTCACGGCAAGCACTGGTATCAGAACTTCTCCAACGCGGTTCCGGACGAGTTGATCCAGGGCGGAAATGCGCGGGGGACAGGAACTACCATCCGGTTCTGGCCGGATGCTGAGATTTTTGAAACCACCACGTTTAAATTCGACATCATTGCACGCCGATTGCAGGAAATGGCGTTCCTGAACAAGGGACTGACCCTTTCGCTGACAGATAAGCGCGTGAGCGATGAGGAACTTGAGCTGGAAGCAATCGCCGATGAAGGCGATACCGCAGAGAACGTTTCGCTGGAAAAAATAGATTCCGATGCCGATGGCAACATCGAGGCTCCTGCTGCGCCGAAGAAACGCGAGAAGAAAAAGGTCTTTTATTACCCCGAGGGCCTCAAAGACTATGTTGCGCATCTGAATAAGTCCAAGCAGGTCATTCACCCGACCATCGTCGCCTTTGAAGCCAAAGGGGAGGACCACGAGGTTGAGGTGGCTATGCAGTGGAACAACGGCTACGCACAAAGCGTGCATACCTTTGCTAACACCATCAACACCATTGAGGGTGGTACCCATGAAGAGGGCTTCCGCGCTGCGCTCACAACGTTGATGAATCGCTATGCCCGTGAACACCGACTGCTTAAAGAAAAAGAATCCAACCTTACCGGTGACGATTGCCGTGAGGGCCTTTCTGCGGTTATTTCCGTGCGCGTGGGCGATCCTCAATTCGAGGGACAGACTAAGACAAAGCTCGGTAATACCGAGGTCAAGGGCTTTGTTCAGCGCATGGTCAACGAGCATGTGGCGGATTGGCTAGACGCGAACCCGGCAGAAGCAAAGACCATCATTAATAAAGCTGTGTCTTCTGCGCATGCGCGTATGGCGGCACGCAAGGCTCGTGACCTGGTGCGTCGCAAGTCTGCAACGGACCTTGGTGGACTGCCAGGCAAGCTTGCAGATTGCCGTTCTAAAGATCCCGTGAAGTCGGAACTTTATGTGGTGGAGGGTGATTCCGCAGGTGGCTCGGCTAAAGCAGGCCGAGACTCCCTTTACCAGGCTATTCTTCCTTTGCGCGGAAAAATCCTGAATGTGGAAAAAGCGCGACTGGATAAGGTGCTTAAGAACGCCGAGGTTCAGGCGATTATCACTGCTTTGGGCACCGGCATTCACGATGAGTTTGACATCAATAAACTGCGCTACCACAAGATTGTTCTTATGGCCGACGCTGATGTGGATGGCTCCCACATTGCTACGCTGCTGCTTACTCTCTTGTTCCGCTTCATGCCTCAGCTCATCGAGGAAGGCCACGTGTACCTGGCTCAGCCGCCTCTGTACAAGCTTAAGTGGGGCAAGGGTGACCCTGGCTTTGCATATTCGGATGCCGAGCGCGACTCACTTTTGGAAGAGGGCCTAGCGCAGGGACGCAAGATCAACAAGGATGACGGAATCCAGCGTTACAAGGGTCTGGGCGAGATGAACGCTAGTGAGCTGTGGGAAACCACGCTTGACCCAGAGTTCCGTGTATTGCGTCGTGTGGACATCAACGATGCACAGCGTGCTGATGAAATTTTCTCCATCTTGATGGGTGATGACGTTGCTGCTCGTCGTAGCTTCATCACCCGTAGGGCAAAGGACGTTCGTTTCCTTGATATTTAGGCTCTTAACCTAAAGCTTAGGCCGCCACCGAAAACTTTTCGGTGGCGGCCTAAGCTTTATACAAGGCGTATCTGCGGGATACTACATGTGGTTGTGCATGATACGGCCGAGGCCTTCGACGTTAGGCTCGATGAAGCCCGCAGCCTTGCCGCGAAGTGAGCTGTATGCCTTTTTGAGAGCCGGAACGTCGATTTTTTCTGCGTTACGGTCTGCCATGACGAGCAATTCGCTGGATACTTCTTCCTTGCGTCCTGCTAGGAAAATGCCAAAATCAGCGTCTCCTGATTTTTCAAACTGAGTCCAATAAGGATCGAGAACCTCAATGACCTCGGGGAGGAGTCGGTTCGCAGCTTTGGTGACGATGTCGCCGTTGACTGTTTTTGCAGCTCCGATGGTGCCTTTAAGCGCCATACCGGAGAGGCCCTTTTGCTCAGCAACGGTTGTTTCGATGAAAGCGGAGAGTTCTGCCCCCACGGTGGCGTGCTTGGTTTCGAGGAGGGACTTCAGACTCGACATATATATGACCTTTCACAATGATGGCATAGCCGGAAACATTTAGGTTATCGCTTGATTATATATAAAGCGACCTCCATTGTTGGCTACACCAGACATTGATGCGTCCAACGACGGAGGTCACTTGTGTTGTCATTCTTCCACCACAGGAAAAGCAATTTTTTTGAACAGGTACATTGTTCACTGCTGTTTACTGTAATCACAACAGTCACAAATGTTATATGATTCGCCTCTCTTGCGGCAATAATGACACAAAATGACGTAGTTTTTGGCATCGATCTTTCACCGTTGTTTTTACCGAAGCTGTATTTCTGTGCTGATCAACACTATGTGTGTGCAATCCCATACTGTGCTCATGCCATGTAATTCCTAAGCATTAGGAGTTCAGGTCCTTTAATACGCGGGAAAGAAATATGCCAAAGGACTCGTTCTGTCTGGTGAGTGGAGATACTCGGGGGACAAAAAACCTGAGATATTCCGACTGCTGCATAGGCGAAGAAAAGGGTGATACCCCTTCAAAAGAGGCTGTTGTCGTTGCTGCTATTGCCGCTAGTGCGGCAAAGTCGTTGATTGTGGCGTTGCAGGTGCTGCAGAAGTCGTCGGCAAGCATAAGCACTTGTTCTGCGGAAAAGCCTCGCATTATCTGTTTCCTCGTATGCGGCGTTCTGTGGCGGTGAATGTGGGGAGATGCACGCGGGCCAGCTCTCGTACTTCGGAATCTGCGACTGTGCGAACCGCCGTGCTCACGATGGCGCGCACAGCTGCCTCGTGTTTGCTGGAACCTTGAATTTCTGCGAGCAGTGTGAGCGCTCGATCCTGTTCGGGAGTTAGCCGTAGAGTCATCGCCATTAGCAAATGGTATCAGTTTGGTAGCAAAAATGGGGTGAGATGTGCCGTAATCACGTCTCAGTGGGGCGCTGGGCGAATTAAGCGGATAGACTCTAAGAGTTAAGTTCTCAGCGACATATTCGGACTGCTTGTGTAAGCCGTTCGGACAACCCTAGAAAAGGTGACATATGAGCGACGATCTCTTGGGTGGCGAGGGATTCGACCGGATTCATCCGATTGACCTCAACGAGGAGATGGAGACCAGCTACATCGATTATGCGATGTCGGTCATCGTCGGACGTGCTTTGCCGGAGGTCCGTGACGGACTTAAGCCGGTGCACCGCCGTATCCTTTACGCGATGTATGACTCGGGCTACCGCCCGGAGCACGGGTATGTAAAATCTGCCCGTCCGGTCTCGGACACCATGGGTCAATTCCACCCGCACGGCGACTCAGCTATTTATGACACGCTGGTTCGCCTTGCCCAGGACTGGAACATGCGTTATCCGCTTGTCGACGGCCAAGGTAACTTCGGCTCCCGCGGTAACGATGGCCCCGCCGCCATGCGTTATACGGAGTGCCGACTCACACCGCTGGCCATGGAAATGGTCCGGGATATTCGCGAAAATACCGTTGATTTCTCCCAGAACTACGACGGTAAGACCCAGGAACCAGACGTTCTTCCGTCCCGCGTTCCTAACCTTTTGATGAACGGCTCAAACGGCATCGCCGTGGGCATGGCAACCAACATCCCGCCCCACAATCTCAACGAGCTTGCCGACGCGATCTTCTGGCTCCTGGAAAACCCAGATGCCGACGAAGCCGCAGCCCTTGAAGCGTGCATGTCCTATGTGAAGGGCCCAGATTTCCCCACAGCAGGTCAAATCGTTGGTTCCCAAGGTATTAATGATGCCTACACAACCGGCCGCGGTTCTATCCGCATGCGGGGCGTGACCTCGATTGAGGAAGAAGGAAGCCGGCAGATCATTGTGATCACGGAACTTCCGTACCAAGTGAACCCGGACAATATGATTTCTAACATCGCGGAGCAGGTGCGCGATGGAAAACTGGCCGGTATCTCCAAGATCGAAGATGAGTCTTCCGATCGTGTGGGTATGCGCATCGTGGTCACGCTGAAACGCGATGCCGTGCCGCGCGTTGTGCTGAACAACCTGTACAAGCATTCCCAGCTGCAGACTAACTTTGGTGCGAACATGCTCTCCATCGTCGATGGAGTACCGCGCACCCTGCGGTTGGATCAGATGCTGCGCTACTACGTTACGCATCAGATCGAAGTCATCGTTCGTCGTACACAGCACCGCCTTGAAGAAGCTGAGAAGCGTGCTCATATTCTGCGTGGTTTGGTTAAAGCCCTGGATATGCTCGACGAGGTTATTGCTTTGATCCGCCGGTCTGCCACGGTGGACGTTGCTCGCAGTGGGTTGATTGATCTGCTCACTATCGACGAGATTCAAGCTGACGCTATTTTGGCTATGCAATTGCGTCGCCTGGCAGCCCTTGAGCGTCAGAAGATCATTGATGAGTTGGCAGAAATTGAAATCGAAATTGCCGATTACAAGGATATTCTTGCTAAGCCGGAACGTCAGCGTGCCATTGTTCGTGATGAGCTTAAAGAGATCGTGACTAAGTACGGCGATGAGCGTCGTACGCAAATCATTGCAGCCACCGGGGACGTCACTGAGGAAGACCTTATTGCGCGGGAAAATGTGGTCGTGACCATTACTTCCACCGGCTACGCTAAGCGCACCAAAGTCGATGCTTATAAGTCACAGCGACGCGGCGGCAAAGGCGTGCGTGGTGCGGAACTCAAGCAAGACGACGTGGTCCGCCACTTCTTTGTCTGCTCCACCCATGACTGGATCCTGTTCTTTACCAACTTTGGCCGGGTCTACCGACTCAAAGCCTACGAGCTGCCAGAGACATCCCGCACCGCCCG
Source organism: Corynebacterium silvaticum (assembly GCF_002162115.2). NCBI lineage: Bacteria > Bacillati > Actinomycetota > Actinomycetes > Mycobacteriales > Corynebacteriaceae > Corynebacterium > Corynebacterium silvaticum. The sequence continues at coordinate 10,939 of NZ_CP021417.2, forward strand.
CGGCCAGCACGTGGCTAACTTGTTGGAGTTCCAGCCGGAGGAGCGCATTGCCCAGGTTATCCAGCTGCAGTCCTATGAAGATGCGCCATACCTGGTGCTCGCCACCGCGCAGGGACGCGTTAAGAAGTCGCGTCTGTCCGACTACGAGTCCAACCGTTCCGGCGGCCTGATCGCTATCAACCTGGCGGAAGACGACAAGCTCATTGGCGCTGCTCTGTGCTCCAACGACGACGAGCTTCTTCTGGTGTCGGAGGAAGGGCAGTCGATTAGGTTCAGCGCCGACGACGATCAGCTGCGCCCCATGGGGCGTGCAACAGCCGGCGTGAAGGGCATGCGATTCCGTGGCGACGATCAGCTGCTCGCTATGACCGTGGTGCGTTCGGACGCTTATCTTCTCGTCGCAACGTCGGGTGGCTATGGAAAGCGCACCTCGCTTGAGGAATACTCCCAGCAGGGTCGTGGTGGCCTTGGTGTGGTTACCTTCAAGTACACACCAAAGCGCGGCAAACTCATTGCCGCCGTGGTTGTTGATGAGGACGATCAGATCTTTGCTATTACATCTGCAGGTGGAGTGATCCGTACCGAGGTCAACCAGATTCGCCCAAGTTCGCGAGCAACCATGGGTGTACGCTTGGTCAATCTGGAAGACGGCGTGGAATTGCTTGCTATCGACCGCAACGTTGAAGGCGAAGGCGAAGAAACCGCTGAAGCAGTTGCTACGGGAGCCATCGATGGTCCCGCCAATCGCGGCCGTCAGACCGAAGTGACCATTGAGCCCGAAGGAGAAGACCAGTAATGGCAACACGTCATGTTGTTATAACTCGAATTTCACCTGTATCGGCGTTTAAAACCGCCTTGTCCCTGTCCCTCATCGGTCTGGCTGCATGGGTCATTTGCGTGGCTCTGCTGTACCTTGGCATGCAGTCTGTAGGGGTCTGGGATAACGTCAACGAGGTTATTGGTGGCGTCGGTGGCAGCCAAATAGTTACGTTTGGTCTAGTTCTTAGCGTGGCTGCGTTGATGGGCGCTATTACCTCCATCATCGTTACTATTCTGGCTCCCCTCGGTGCGATCATCTACAACTCGATCGTGGACCTTTTTGGTGGCCTTGCCATTACGTACCGTGAAGAAAACGATTAGTTAGTCGCTGTGGCGTGAACGAGGCCTCTTGCTAGGATCCTGGAGAACAGAGGATCTGAGCAAGAGGCTATCTTTATGAGCCTTTTATGAGCATTCAAGTACATTGCAAAACCTTGGAAAAAGGGGTTATGTGCAGGCGATTTGCTAAATTTTATAGTTTCTAGGTAAAGTTCTATCTCGTTCCCAGGGCCTATAGCTCAGTCGGTTAGAGCGCATCGCTGATAACGATGAGGTCGCAAGTTCGATTCTTGCTAGGCCCACCAGGAACAACGGGGCATTAGCTCAATTGGTAGAGCACCTGCTTTGCAAGCAGGAGGTCAGGAGTTCGATTCTCCTATGCTCCACAAACAAAGGATCCAAGCTTAGGCTTGGGTCCTTTGTTTGTTGCAATGATCCTAGACACAACCCGTTAGTGCTCCTTTGTGTTGACATTAGGATGAACTATATGATTAGAGTTGCGACTCCTCGGAAGTCCCGTCGCTCACCAGGATGGGTCCCTAACCAGCATGGGGCATGGTTTATGGTGACTGTTCCCGCCCTCATCGGAGTGGTCCTTGCCCCTGCGTGGATTGATATTCCTCTTCTGCTGTTGTGGTGGTGCGGGTACTTTGCGTTTTTTGCGGGAAGTGTATGGATGCGGGGGAGGTACCGAAAGCGCCACTTACCGCCACTTGCTGTTTATGGTGCCGTTACTGCGCTTGCGGGGCTGGTGGTCTTGTTCTGCAACTGGCGGCTGGTGGTGTGGATCCCTGCCTTTCTTCCTCTCGTAGGGATCGCCGTATATGAAACATGGCGACGCAGGCCGCGCTCACTTCTTTCTGGTCTATCCACCGTATGTGCGGCCTGCCTTATCTTGCCTGTTATCGCCTGGGCTGGTGGTGGTCTTACTGCCCGTGTGTGGGCTGTGTGTGGGGTTTTGCTGTTGTATTTTGCTGGCAGTATCCCGTACGTGAAAACGCTTATCCGGGAACGTGGCTCCCGCCCCTGGATTATCGGCTCTATAACTTTTCACCTAGCTTTCCTGATTGCTGCATGTGTGGCCGTTGCGTATCAGGCGGTTCACGGTGCGGTGGCAGTGATCGCTGGAATCCTTCTGCTTCGCGCATGGCTCATGCCCACTACCGGTGCGCGTCGGGAACGCCCGTGGACACCCAAGCAAGTAGGGCTTCTCGACGCTCTCCTCGGGGTGTTGGTCGTTCTAGCCGCAGTGCTTCCGCCTCGTTGATATAAAAAGACCTGGCACCTCAAAAGGTTATTTTTGCTGCTAAAGATTAATTTTTTCATATCTACACCGCTGTGTGCTGGGGATTTTCTGGGCATATGTGAACACTCCGTATTTGGTGTGTGGCATAGAACTCACTTTTTGAAAACGGGTGGTAATAGGGATGATTTTTTGCCGAATCGTGCCCGAAATGAGATCGCCTGTTGATAGAAAAACGATTATCCGTAAGGTGGGGCTCGTCCCAAACAAGGGACAACAGGATTGAGCACTCGATCATGCCAACAACAGGCATCATCCTGAACCTTCAATGTGGATTAAGGAGAATTGTTTGTCTTCTAACAAGAACGTTGCTCTCCGTAACCTAGCAGTAGCTGCTGGTGCCACCGCCCTGGGTCTTGGTGCGGTATTCGGAACTGCTGGAGCAGCTATGGCTGCCGATGAGCCAGCAACACCACCAGCGGTCAATGCAGAAAAACCTGCCCCCACCATCGAACAGGACATTCCTGTTGAGGTGGATAAGCCAGAGCTTCTGGATCTCGACGACGCTCCCGATGTAGAGACACCAGAGGTTGATGATCTGGACGACGTGCTGAAGTACGAGCCGACGACCGTGGCTGCAGGGCACACCGCCTATGCGGACATCAAGGGAGAAGTTGATGACGACACCATCTTTGGTTACTCGCAGTCTGGCATCCCGGAGGGCTGGTTTGTCTCCGTGGATGAGGAAACCGGCAAGGTTAGCGTTAGCGCTAGTCCCGATGCGAAACCCGGCGACACATATACGGTAAAAGTCAAGGTCATCGACCTTGATGGGAAGGTAACGTGGGCAGAAACGCCCTTCACTGTGGGTGAGTAAGGATGCATATGCAACGACGCTAACCGCATGAATGAACTTATGTAGTGAAAGAACAGTGAGGCCCCCACAAGGAGAACCTCACTGTTCTTTTCTAGTAGAAATATGCTGCGTTTATCGGCTGAGCTGGTGGCTGGGTCCTAAGTCAAAACGATCTTGTTTATGCTGTATACGGGTGTATTAGACGTAGCGGGGATCTAGTTGCTACACTGATACCGCACCGGGGCATTAGCTCAATTGGTAGAGCACCTGCTTTGCAAGCAGGAGGTCAGGAGTTCGATTCTCCTATGCTCCACGGCATGAAGAAGACCACCTCTAATTTTAGAGGTGGTCTTCTCGCGTGAATGGGGTGTTTTGACGTGAGGTGGGGCGGGTTGTTCGACGATGTCGGGGCGGCCTTCCTGGTGTAGGGTGCCTTGACGTAGTAGTCGTGTTTGCGGCGGCGTTACCTCGCAGTCACACTGTCCTACGGAGCCTGGACTGACTGTCAGTCCCAGGAACGATCCACGATTAGTTCGTATACACCGGCACACACGGAGTCTTGGTGGTTGACCTGTTTGATGCGTAGGGGGTGCACAACAGTTTGAAAGTATTGAGCGTTCTACGGTTCTGAGGGGGTGCATTTGGAGGAAGATAAGGGGGAGGCAGATCCCTGGTGGCTGCTTCGACGAGTAGGTCGTGGACGGTGTGCTCTCCTTTGTGATAGATCTCGAACACCCAGGGGCAGCGGTGCCCGGTCGAAGCTGTTCTCGAAGGTGCTGTACGCGGCTGGAGCAACCCAGGTATAAGACCGCCGTCGGGTATGTTGCGTAATAAAGTCATTCCCGCTTTGAATAGAATATTAGGCTGAGTCTGCGTGGCAAGCTGGATCTCGACGCGCTTTCACCGTTGCCGTAGCACGGCTGTAGGTAGTGACCTCATCGGGATTTATGAACACGACGATGACTGTAGTGTGCTCGAACGCGGTGCCGAGCGCCTCCCCAATATACGACGACTCTGCATTGTTAGTTCGACGTCGGTTGTCCACCTTATTGGCGATATCGCGATACTGTGAGAGATCTCATTGCAGTCGTGTATGACCAAGACGGGCCAGTTATAGTTCGGACTGCCTATGGTTTTCTTTCTCTCTTCCAGTGATGTCATGCCCCTTGAGGGTAAGCGTATCCTTGAGACGATTTTCCCAGCCTTTTTTGTGGATGATTCTGACGTAATCAGCTTTTGAATCTGAGAGAAGGTCGATCCGGCTGCGGCGGCTGAGATTGGTCCAGTCTTCGTACATCACATAGAGGGCGTTTCCATAGTCGAGATTCTCCAGTACGATAAGATTTTCACGAAACTTGAATCCGAAATAACGAGAGAACTGTCCTTTCCCTACGATGGTCGCGCTCGGGTGAAACCCGTTCACAACTTCGTATCTATTCTGCATTGTTTTCAAGCGCGGACTTCCTGGGGTGGGATTCAGAAGCGTCAGAACCCTGGTGAAGCTGGCTTCGCCCTTCGGGAGAAGCTCCCATGTCACTTGCTGGTCGTTAAGCCAATCAGTGACCGAGAGCTTCGAGGAAACGATAGACACGTGAGCGTTGATATTTTCTCTTAGAAGTGAAGCTGCCAGGTGAAGATCACGCTCATCGAGTTCCCTGCGGTCGAATACATGATCAACACGGAATCCAATAATGACCTTTCCATCCTCCGGGTCCTGGACATCGATAAGAATCGGCAGCTGCTTCGCGTACCAGATCTCCTTTTGGAAGACCTTGCGCGTGGAATAGTGTGTATGACTACCATGCTTCCAGTCTCCGAAGTTGGGAACTTGCCATCCTCCAATAAGCTTCTTGACCTTCGGGAGGTCCTTACGCACGAAGAGTCTGCCGTCGATGTTGTACCGAGACCACTTGCCGTTGGTGGCTTCGGGCACCACGGCTTTAGTGAGGTGTACAGATTCTCCGTCTGAAGTGATCCCAAGGTGTTCAAGAGCACCGGATGCCAGATCCGAGAGTTGGTATGTCAGTGTCTTGCCCACATAGAAGGTATCCGTCGAACAATGGTCAACCAACTCATTGATGAAACTAGGGATCTTGGCATACCCGGACATTTGAACCTCCTTGTGGTTCAAGTAGCCGCCACTGGGGTCGGTCCTCTGTAATTGATGTGTTTTCGAAACCAATATTATTTGGTTTGCATGATTCACACAAGGGGTGATAAGCTTATTGTATGTATCTCAAATAAGGGATGTAGTAGTGCAGACCTGACCATGTTGTTCTGGGCGAGGTGGAGTGCTTGCGTGTCGTCTTTAAGGATGATGACCCCCGTCGACTGGCCGAAAATGCGTCCTATGCGCCGCGGCGCTGGGGCGTAGACATCATCAAGGCGTACCGGAAGAAGATCCAAGTACTGCTCGCGGCTACCGACGAACGAGACCTATATGCGATGCGTTCCCTCCGGCTGGAGCGACTCAAAGGCAACCGTGCTGGAACCTCATCCATTCGTCTGAATGACCAGTTCAGGCTCATCATCAAGTTTGAGACGGATGACGAGGGCCGGATAGTTATCGTCATCGAGATGGTTGATTAACCACTGAAGGAGAGTGATGACCATGAGTACGCCGATGGCTGCCGAGGTATTCCCGCTCGGGGAGCACCTGGCTGACGAACTCGACGCACGCGGTTGGACTCAGGCTGACTTTGCGGAGGTGCTGGGAAGACCAGCACAGTTCGTGTCCGAGGTCATCTCGGGAAAGAAAGAGATCACTCGCGAGTCTGCCGCGCAGATCGCGACTGCGCTCGGAACAAGCGCGGAGCTTTGGCTTAAACTCCAGGACTCTTATCTTCTTTGGAAACAATCACAGGACTCTCGCACCAGGGAGAATCTTGATGCTGTAAAGACCCGTGCTAGATTGCGCGCGTTGGCACCGGTCGCCCTATTAAGGAAGCGCGGATTTATCACCATGGCCGATCCAGAAGGCCAATCGAACGAGGTCCTTCGCCTCTTCGGAATGCAGAGCCTTGATGAAGAACCGACGGTAAGGTTCGCCGCGAGGAGAAGCAACCCGGACGAGGCAGTCACCGTGCTGCAACGGGCTTGGGTTGCGTGCGTCAAAGCCAGTGCGCGTGAGCTAGAGGTTGCGCCGTACTCTCGTGAACGACTCCGCCGGTTGGCTGAGCAACTCTCGGAACGAGCACGCAACCCGGAGGCGTTTGCAGACTTTCAAGCATCGTTTATGGAAGTCGGAGTGAAGTTGATCTACGTTGAAGCATTCCCTGGAGGGAAGCTCGATGGGTGTGCATTGATAGTCGATGAAACCCCCGTGATCGGTATCTCCGGTCGATGGAAGCGGCTAGATAAAGTACTCTTCACAATTCTGCATGAAACTGCCCATGTTTTGCTGGGGCATGTCTCAGAGGACGGGGGAGTCATCATTGATGATTTGTCTGAAGAGAGCCAGGACGAGGAAATGGAAGCTGATCAGCTTGCTAGTGAACTAACGATTTCGAGACCGCTTCCCGTCGTTCCCGAACGGCCAAGCATGACCTGGGCACAGACACAAGCGGAGGCGCTGGGTGTGCACCCGATTACGCTGATCGGCAGGCTTCAAAACGATGGCCTACTGTCATGGAAAACTACCCTCGTCCGTAACGCGCCCAACGTTACCGATCAGCTCAAACGATGGAAGACGCTCGCCCCGGCCTGACGACATCACGACGTTCGCCTCGTCTTCTGCGGAACTTCGCGGGGCATCGTCGATCTGACATTAATGGTGTGAGATAAAGCGTCGATACGCTTAAACGTAGGGGGTGAGGATCGTTGCTTCTGCCTGGCTGCTCGCAGTAATGTGTGCGCTAAGAGGAACGATTACCTCACAAAGGCTGCAGATTGTTACCTAGATATATGCGTGGGCATGACTGCAGACCACTCGCATTCGTTTTCCTGTGTATGCAGGAGATCGGAGAACACCGTGACTCAGTCCATGTCACAGAGTGTGGCGTCGCGGCCTACCCCTCGTGGTGCGGCGTTTAAAACATTACAAAAAGTCGGCAAAGCATTCATGCTGCCCATCGCGATTCTTCCGGCAGCTGGTTTGCTGCTCGGCATTGGTGGTGCGCTTTCCAATCCCAACACGATCGCGGCGTATCCGGCCCTCAATAACTAGGTAGCACAGGGCATTTTTACCGTGATGTCTGATGCCGGAAGCATCATTTTTGCCAACCTTGCGCTATTGCTGTCCGTTGGACTTTGTATCGGCCTGGCCAAGAAAGATAAGGGGACCGCAGCTCTAGCGGGTATGGTCGGTTACCTTGTCATGACAGGCACCATTGCCTCGTTGCTCAAAGTCTTCAATCCAGACGGTGAAGCCATTGATACGGGAATCATCGGATCTTTGGTCGTGGGTTCTGTCGCTGTTTATCTGCACAATCGGTATCACAACATTCAGCTTCCGGCGGTTCTGAGGTTCTTTGGCGGATCTCGTTTTGTGCCGATAGTGACCGCCGGCGCAGCCGTTCTTGTGGGCGGAGTGTTTTATCTTATTTGGCCAACGTTCCAAGGATTACTCGTAACCGCGGGAAACGGAATGGCCAACCTGGGGGCCATAGGCACGTTCCTTTATGGATTTGTGCTTCGACTATCGGGTGCCGTAGGACTGCACCATACGATTTATCCCATGTTCTGGTACACCGAGTTGGGTGGAATAGAGCAGGTCAATGGGGAAACCGTGGTGGGGGCACAGAAGATCTTTTTTGCTCAGCTCGCGGACCCCAACCATCATGGGCTTTTCACTGAAGGAACTCGATACTTTGCCGGGCACTTTGACACCATGATGTTCGGGCTTCCTGGTGCTGCACTAGCGATGTATCACAGTATCCCCCGAGATCGCAGAAAGAAATATGCCGGTCTGTTCCTAGGCGTTGCGCTTACCTCTTTTATTACAGGCATAACCGAGCCCTTGGAATTTATGTTCCTCTTCGTGGCACCTGCGCTGTATGTGATTCACGCTTTCTTTGATGGCTTGAGCTTCCTCATCGCAGACCTGCTACAGATCAGAATCGGAAATACCTTCTCGGGTGGATTTATTGACTTTACGTTGTTTGGAATTTTGCAGGGACAAGAAAAAACACACTGGCTCTATGTACTGCCCGTCGGCGTTGCCTGGTTCTGCCTGTATTACGTGGTATTCCGCTGGTATATCAAGCGGTTCAACGTGGCTTCACCAGGCCGACTCAACGATACCGTGAGCGATACCTCAACGGACACCGCCGGGGCGGAGAAAAAACAAGCAGCACTGTATACCGAGGCACGTGAGATTGTGGATGCACTAGGCGGCGAAAAGAACCTAGAAGACATTGATGCGTGCATCACGCGTCTTCGGGTGTCAGTTGTAGATTCTTCCCAGGTGGATCGCGAGCGATTGAAACGACTAGGAGCTGCGGATGTGCTTGACGTATCTGGTGGGGTCCAAGCCGTTTATGGTGCCAAAGCCATTCTGTATAAGAACGCCATCGCAGACATCTTAGGCATCGACGACTAAAAGTTGCGGGAAGCGATTGTGAAGATAATGCGGGAAATGCTGAATTGGTGTTTCCCGCGTTAGCCACATAGCGACGAGAGGAATGATGAAGTAAAAATGTTTGGGTTTAAAAAGAAAAATCCTGTACCGCAGGGGATCGTTGCGCCGGTGATAAGGCAGATTAAAGACCTCGCTGAGGTGTCTGACCCGGTATTTGCGCAGGGAACATTAGGGCCTGGGTTTGCCGTAGACACGGCAAACAACACCATTGTCGCTCCCATCTCAGGGGAGGTCATAGTCATGTTTCCCACAGGTCACGCGTGCGCTTTACGTGGGGAAAACGGTGTGGAGGTGCTCGTACACATCGGAATAGACACAGTGAAACTCAAGGGGGAGGGGTTTCAAGCTCTCGTGGCGCAGGGACAGTTGGTGCAACTTCGCGATTGGAAAGAGACAGCTGCGCGCGTCCCTTCAATGGATACCGTTGTCGTGGTTACTAACGCGGATAAATTTAATGTGGGAGCTGTTGATAAGAACGCAGCTTTTGGACAGATCGTCATGGAGCTGAAGTAAAAACCATGTACCGGATGCAACGCCGTCACAACAACAATGTGGTGCAAGCTATCGACGACCACGGACGTAGCGTGGTGCTGCTTGGCAGAGGCATTGGGTTTGGGGTGTCTGTAGGAGACTCAATAGACAAAACCCGGATCGAAATGACCTATGTTTTGGAATCACAACAGCATGCGGCAAGCATTGCGGTGAGGCTGAGCAGCCTTTCTCCTGAGATTCTTATTCTCACTCGGCCCATTGTTGTCGCAGCACACGATCGTTTAGGGATAGACAACGCTGAGGCATTGTTGCTCCCCGTTGCGGAGCACATGAGTTTTGCCGTAGATCGTGCTGGCGCAGGAAAATACGTAGATTTTCCCTTGGAAACGGAGATACGGCATTTATTTCCCAAAGAATATGAGTTTGGCCAGCATGTTTTAAAAATGATCATCGCGGAACTGGGCGTTTCTCTGCCAGCAAGTGAAGCCGCTGCTTTTGCTTTGCACGTGGTGAGTATGCAGTTTGGCCGGTCTAGGATTTCCCGAGCCGTGGCCAATGACGCAGCTTATCGACGACATCCTGCGACTGGTCTCAGAACATTTAGGTTTTGTTGTTTCACGCGATGACTTTGCCACTCGACGCTTTGTGACCCATTTGAGGTTTGTGTTGGGAAGATTTGAAAAGCAAGGGCCTGAGGTGAAAGAACGCAGAAAATTTGTTCATACGATTAAGACGTCGATGCCGAGCTATTGGGATGTTGCAGTAAACGTGCAGCAGCATATTGAAGAACAAACCCATGCCACTTTGGGGCTCACAGAGACTGCGTATCTCACATTGCATATCGGCAACCTGGCAGAGGGAAAGTAGAACACCGAGGATTTGTGAAAAGAGGTTCATGAAAAGAATCGTGAGGTTTTGAGGCGAGGTCGCACATCTCACATGAACGGACATAAGAGCATGCCCCCGTTTGCGGGGTGATGCTTGTGCAGCTCAACGCCTCTGAATCGATAAACTAGCTGGTCAGTACAGTGGTGCTGGGCTTGACCCCCGGTCACATAGTGCGACACTATGCATAGGTGAAAAATCTCCGGTTCCCCCTACGTGCGGCGGTCGTTACGCTCGCCGCGTCCGTCGTGCTCAGCGCTTGCTCTGCAACAGGCGGTGCCCCGCGTTCCTCGAATACTTCGGGCGGGCAGGTAGGCGGAGTGGACACGCCTCGTTATGTCGTCGCAATGGTGACGCACGGCGCCCCTGGCGATACTTTCTGGGATTTGGTGCGTAAGGGCGCAGAAGACGCAGCTAAAAAGAACAACATGGAGCTGCGCTATTCCTCGGATCCCGAAGCACCGAATCAATCTAATCTGATTCAAAATGCCATCGACTCCAAAGTCGACGGAATCGCGGTGACTATGCCCAACGCAGAGGCAATTGGGCCAACCGCCAAGAAAGCGGTGACCGCCAAGATTCCGACGGTGGCGCTCAACGCCGGAATGGACGCATACCAAAAATATGACATCTCTGCGTTCTTTGGGCAGGAAGAAAAAGTAGCCGGGACCTTAGCCGGCAAACGCCTTGCCCAAGACGGCGCCAAACACGCGCTCTGCGTTATCCATGAGCAAGGAAATTCCTCACAGGAAGCTCGTTGCGCGGGCCTTAAAGAGGGGCTTGCCGGCGCTGACATGGAAGTGCTTTATGTCAACGGTAAGGATATGACGAGCGTTCAATCCACTGTGCAAGCAAAGCTCGCACAGGACAAGAGCATTGACTGGGTGATGGGGCTTGTGGCACCTGTGGCTCTCACCAGCGTTGATGCCGTAAAAAACTCTGGAAGCTCAGCCAAAATCTCAACTTTTGATACCAATGCGCAGCTCGTGACTGCCATCAAGGGCGGCACAGTGCAGTGGGCTGTGGATCAGCAGCCGTATCTTCAGGGCTACATGGCCATTGATGCGTTGTGGCTTGCGCAACGCAATAGATCAACCGTCGGAGGGAATCGACCGGTCTACACAGGCCCGAGCTTTGTCGACGCCACCAACGTAGACAAGATTGCAGATTCCGCAAAGGCAGGCCTACGTTGATCACTCCTCCTACCTCAGAATCCGCAGCAGCAGGCACTGCGGACATTGGAACTGCCACACAAGGTGACGATCGACTGCGCCGACGAACAGGCCTTTCCGCGTTGATCCTGCGCCCAGAGTTTGCCAGCCTGCTAGGCGCGGTCGCCATATTCGTTCTGTTTTTGAGCGTGGCACCGTCGTTTCGCTCCATTGACGCGCTGACTACGGTCCTTTATGCGAGTTCTACTTTAGGAATCGTCGCTGTGGCCGTGGGCCTGCTCATGATCGGCAATGAATTTGATTTGTCCTCGGGCGTGGCCGTGACTACAGCGGCGTTAGCTGCGACGATGCTGAACTACAACCTGCATCTCAACAGTTGGGTCGGTGCGCTTATGTCTTTGTTCATTGCGCTGGCAATCGGCGCACTGAACGGATATTTGGTGACTAAGACCGGGATCGATAGCTTCCTGATCACACTAGCGGTGTTCCTCATGCTGCAAGGACTTAACCTGGCTATCACTAAGCTGGTGACCAGCCAAGTAGCGACCCCCAGTATCGCCGATATGGAAGGTTTTCCTTCAGCTCAGAAGGTCTTTGCCGGGACCGTACACATCGGCAGCGTCTCCGTGCGTGCAACCGTTTTTTGGTGGATATTCTTTGTCGCAGCGGGCTCATGGTTGCTGTTTAAGACGCGATTTGGCAACTGGATTTTTGCAGTCGGCGGGGATGCTGATGCCGCCCGCGCCTCTGGTGTGCCCGTGGCACGCGTCAAAATAATCTTGTTCATGTTCGTTGGTTTTGCCGCCTGGTTTGTGGGCATGCATAACCTCTTCACCTTCGATTCCATTCAAGCTGGTCAAGGCGTGGGTAACGAGTTCTTGTACATCATCGCTGCGGTGATTGGCGGCTGTGCAATGACCGGTGGGCGCGGCACGATCATAGGCACCGCTATCGGCGCTCTCATCTTTGGAATGACAAACCAGGGAATCGTCTATGCAGGATGGAACCCCGATTGGTTTAAGTTCTTCCTCGGCGCCATGTTGCTTTTTGCAGTGCTCACCAACACTTCCTTTGCCACGCTCACCAAGGGGAGGAAATAAATGGATACGTCCACAACTCCGATCATTGAACTACGCGACATCACAAAAAGCTATGGCGCATTCGATGCCCTACGCGGCGTGAACCTGAGCGTCGCGCCGGGTGAGGTGACGTGTGTTCTAGGTGATAACGGCGCAGGAAAATCCACGCTCATCAAGATATTGTCGGGCTTGCATAAGCAGACCTCGGGAGAGTTGCTTATCGACGACCAACCAGTAACTTTTAGCAGCCCTCGCGAGGCGTTAGACCATGGGATTGCTACTGTTCACCAAAACTTAGCGGTGGTTGGACAGATGTCGGTGTGGCGGAATTTTTTCCTAGGTCAAGAGCTCACAGGCTTTTTGGGGCGTCTTCGTGAAGAGGAAATGCGTTCGATTGCTCAAGAACAGTTGAAGGCCATGGGGATCGATCTGCCCGACATAGACGTGGACGTTGAGTCCTTGTCAGGCGGACAGCGCCAAGTGGTAGCCATTGCCCGCGCTGTGTATTTCGGCGCTCGCGTTATCATCCTTGACGAGCCCACTGCAGCGCTCGGCGTGAAGCAATCTGGCATGGTGCTGCGCTTTGTGGCAGCCGCACGAGACAAGGGGATTGGTGTTGTTCTTATTACCCACAATCCCCACCATGCATACTTGGTGGGCGACCGCTTTACTATCCTCAACCTGGGCAATCAGATATTGAACGCGTCGCGGGATCAGGTAACCCTAGAACAATTAACGCAGCAGATGGCCGGTGGTGGGGAACTAGAGGCGTTAAGCCACGAGTTATCCCGTTAGGGAGAAGATCGCGGGCAGGGGAGGGCGTCGATAAGCAAAAATACCGCCTCATCCGGGACTAGCGGAGAGGCGGTGTTGTTTTACTTGTCTTCCTTAGAATCCGTATGCTGCTTGAGCTGGTCTTCTAGGGAACCGAGGAGTTCCTCGTCGCGTTCTGTGGCCCCTTCCTCCGGAGACGCCACGTGCTCGTCCTCGCCATCGACAGGCGTTTGAGTGGAATAAACAAGGCGGGATTCTTGGGTGTTCACAGAGTCTGCGCCGAAATCCTCTACGTGTGGCGGCTCAGTAGAGACGACATCACGCTTGCTTAAGAAGTAGTAGGTGACGGCGCCCACTGCAGCGAGAAGCGTGGTGAAGAGCGAGAAATTGAACAGGCGCTTACCAAAGCTGGGCTGCTTCTTGGGTGTTGCGCTCTTCTTAGCAGATTGTGCAGCTTTCCGCGCGGCCTTCTGAGCTTTTTTAGACTGCTTGCTCAAAGACTTAGATGCTTTGGAAGCCTGCTTATTGACTGTTTTCACCGTGTCATCTTTGGCGGCTGCGGCGTCGGCGATTGCGGAATCAAGGCGCTTGCGGGCCTGCGCGGTGAGGCTGCTGACGCGCTCTTGGGACTGATCGTAGAGATCTGCGACGTTGGACTTTACGTCTTTGCGGACGTCATCATAAGAATCGGCAGCATTGAGTAGCGCATCATATGCCTCACGAGTCTTACGATCGCGGTAGTTTGCGTACTTGTCGTATGCCGCCTTGGTCACCAAAACGGCGCCGCGAATAGTAGTGCTGCTGTTCATAGGATGCTCCCATCAGAAACTGACAAAATGAGTTCGTTGTTCCTTCCAGCGTAGCGAGGTTGACACATTCGCGCTTATGATGTTGCGTATGACTTTGAAAACCGCTACCGCGATTTTGCACACCAACCGTGGTGATGTTGCAATCGAGCTCTTTGGCAACCATGCTCCAAAGACCGTCGAAAACTTTGTCACCTTGGCAGATGGCTCTGCAGACTACAAGACTGAGAACGCCTCCGGAAACGCTGAAGGACCGTTCTATGATGGTGCGGTTTTCCACCGCGTCATCGATGGCTTCATGATTCAAGGCGGTGACCCCACAGGCACCGGTCGTGGCGGCCCAGGCTACATGTTTGCAGATGAGTTCCACCCGGAGCTTCAGTTCGACCGTCCGTTCCTGCTCGCTATGGCCAATGCAGGCCCAGGCACCAACGGTTCCCAGTTCTTTATCACCGTGGTGCCCACCCCGCACCTCAACAACCACCACACCATTTTCGGCGAGGTCACTGATCCCGCATCGCAGAAGGTTGTTATGGACATTGCTCAGACTTCCACCGACCGCATGGATCGCCCTGTCGAGCCAGTTGTGATCGAGTCTGTAGAGATCACGGAGTAAAACGCTCCACATAGCCCCAAGTACCGCGGCCACCGTGCTTCGGATACTTGGGGTTTTCTTCTACTTTCAACGAAAATGGGAGAATGTCCGCCCAACGAACATTGCGTGCAGCGTATAACCAGGCTCCTGCCACAGTGATACTTAGCTTATCGACGCTCATCATTTTCCTGATCACCGCTTTCCAATCGCGGTCGATAACCGATAACCTCTATGACTCGTGGCTCGGCGATCACTGGATTCTCTACACTCCGCAGATGCACGACCCCCTAGGAATGTTGCGCGCAATTGGCTCAATGTTCCTGCATATTGGCCCTGCACACCTTGCGATCAACCTCTTTTTACTTTTCTTTTTGGGCCGTGAAGTTGAGCAATTTATGGGGTTTGCTTTCTTTAGCGCCGCGTATTTTATTAGCGGATTAGGTGCATCGCTAACAATCATGATTATGGATCCGCTTTCGCCGACTGCGGGAGCATCCGGCGCTATCTACGGGTTAATGGCAATCATGGTGGCCATAGCAATAACGCGCAAAACTGATATTCGTGCACCTCTCATTCTCGTTGCCGTGAACGTGGGATACTCATTGATCACCGACAACGTTTCTCTCTGGGGACACATCGGCGGTCTTATTGCTGGCGCTATAGTCGCGCTTCCTCTCATGTCTGCACACCGCAGCCGCTCTGTTACCGGAGTACTTTTAGCTTATGCAACGCCGAGAACTCGTCGTCATTTTCTACGCGGACACGTAATTACATGGCTTATAGTGGCCGCGATTGCTGTATGCGAGGTCATCGGAATCTGGGTAGCCGGCACTAGATTGTTGTAGCCCACAACGTGGGATGGTGCTGTGGAATCGTTGACGCGGTTTCACAGCACTATTTTTATGTCCTCACTTCTCTCCTGGAGGACTGCGAGTGCCTGAATATGTCTGATTGCATTTGTATCTGTCTTCTTATACATGGCCTTTGAGACGCACGCGTTCATTTAAATCACAATCATGGGATTTAGCCCTGTGTCGATCGAGTTATCCACTGAAATTACACAGATTTTTGGAATAATTCGTAGTTCTCACAAGGATGTGAATTATCCACAAGAGTTATCCACACTGTGGATAATTACACGAGTGTTGTTCAACGCGTCATTCTCTAATTTCTGAATTTTTACGGGGAACAACCTGCGCTTTTGCAGAAGCTCTCGAACAAAGCCCCAGGTGGGGAAGAAGTGCACAAAGTTATCCACAGGCTGTGAAGAAACTCTGGGGATAATCCTATGGCTGGGTTCTGCACATTTTTATACACAGCCTGTGGATAACTTTGTGCACAGTTGTACACATAGCAGTGGAAAGAAAAAAATGGGACCGATTGTGATCCTGTAGTTATTGCGGAGGTGACGCGCTGTGGTGGCGAATAAAAATCAAATCGCCGATTGTGTCTGATTGGCTAGGGCGCAACGGTTCTTGTGAATAAAAAGGGGTGGGGATGAACGCTGCTATGCGGATTATGGCTAAACATGAGTGGTTGCGCCGACGTGGTTTGCGGGAGGTGGGTCGGGCCCGGAACGCCCGTGTTGCGTCACACCTGTGGATGGGATTGGTCACTTATTGGGAAGCGTTTCTGGGGTGGAAGCGTGCCGCGGAGAAACCTTATTAGTGCCATAACCTTGTGTTTTGTGTATAAAAGTTTTTTAGGCGTGTGTTGCACACTAGACACCTTCCGTTTAAAGGTTTTTTAAATTCTTAGATTGGCATATTTTAAGGAAAGTGGAGCGATTATCGCTTGATGTGTTGGTATTTATGCAGGTGTAATCCCTGTTAAGAAATTGGGCATCAATCCGGGTTTGTTGATCCTGAGATTTATATAAATTTTATCCAGGAAGTGAAGAACTATGGAAAATATGTCTTTCCCTGCGCGCTCTCAGCGAGCAGGGAAACTTCTATGCGTTGTTGCATGTGTGATCGCACTCGTCTCATCGCTGATGGTGTTTGCCACCAGGCAGCCTCTAGCACGTGCTGAATCCGTATGTAGTGGCGGGAATTGGTCTGACCTTGCATGGAAAGACGAGCATTCAAACCCTAGCCTGAGTGCTAACACCTACTATGGGCCGGGTTCCTACGCTGAAGTGCAGTTTACGTGGAAGGCAAAAGCTGACGCTAGGCAGGGCGACAAAATCACTTTTACACTTCCACCACAATTACAAGGCGTGGACACCGGATCAATTTTACTGAGGGATAGTGAGAACGAACTTGTAGCGCGGGGAAGTTGGGACAGTAGGCTTAAATCTTTTGTGATTACGCTTGAACAGTTTGCCAACACCCACTTTAACGTGCACGGAACAGCCTTTGTCTCAGTGAAATGGAACCGTGATGGGATTGATGGAAACCCTAAGAAATTTGATGGGTCGCTGAGCTTTAACGGATGCGGTAGTGGATCTCTTAACGGAAGATACGAGGAAGGCTCGGAAGGTGATTCACACGAGACTGCCAAGATTGGTGAATATCAGGGATATGATTCCGAGAATAAGGTGCATAAAGTCCAGTGGACAGTAGGGCTGAGCGGAAAAACGGGAAACGGGCAGCGAGTCTTGGTCACCGATAATGCTCCCGCTGGATGGAGCTTTGCCTGCGACGGAAAATATAACGACGGATATGCTCCGGTGTATGTATCAACCTTGTTAAAAGGGAACCCTCCCCAGATTCTGCGTCATCGAAATATAAATCCTCAAAATTTTGACCAGGGAGGAACTAGGCATGGGTTTGGAGACAGTATCAAAAACGATGATGGTTTTTTGGCTGGGCATAGTTACAAACTCAACTGCACGCCACAGCAGATATCCGTCGATTTTCCCTACGGAATTTCCCCTGACTCCAGCCCGCTCATCTCTTTGCTCACTATCTCAACCGAGAAGCCTGCTTTAGGTTCTACTGTCTATAACACCGCAGAAGTAAATGGCAGAAAGATCAGCGGTAGCGTTACGTTCCCTAGCGCCGGTGGCCAGGGTCGGGGAAGCAAAGGCGGGTTTACGATTGAAAAAATTGTTTCCGGGGAGCATACCTCGAAACAATTTTCCTTTGCGTGGTCGTGCACGTCGCAAGGCAAAGAAATGAAGAGTGGCACGATTAAGCTCGCAAACGGGGACGTGCATCATGAGAAACAGCTGGATAAAGATGCCTCGTGTGTGATTAAAGAGGAAGATGCTGATGCAGCGTCTGAGAAGAAGCATTCTTTGAAGTGGTCTGTAGATGGTGAGGAAAAAGAAGGAAAGTCCGTAACCATATCCATCAGGCAGCCTGAAGAACAGGCAGTTCAAGTAGTAGCAACGAATATTTATTGCCAGGAAGAACCAGAGGATCCGGAGATCCCTCCTGTGCCTCCTACGACTACCTCGTCCTATGCGCCGTCGACAACAACGTCAACGAAGACTACAACGAAGACCACGACTACAACCACCACTGCAACGAAGACGACCGAGCCTTCTGCAACGACAACCACGTCGTCGGCGCCGTCGTCATCGCCAAGAACTACAGAACCCACGCGGGCACCGCGTAATCCTTTATTGCCGATACATATTCCCATCCCCATACCGCTTCCGCCTGCACCACCGGTGACCACAACGGTGACGCCGCATGCTCCTGCGCCTGTGTCGCCGCCCGCCACACCGTCGATAGCTTCCAATAAGCCTGCGGACGCTGCACCTAAACCGCCCGCAAAGCACCTTCTAGCTCGTACTGGAGCTTCCGTCGCAGGTCTGGTTATCCCTGCCCTGTTCTTGATAATTGGTGGCGTGGGATTGCTCATGATTATTCGCAGAAAACGCAACTCAGAATGATCCACCGGAAATAAGTGAAATCTGGCCCCTTGTTCTTCTCTCAAGGGGCTAGCTTTTCGACGCCCGCCCGCCGCTGCTACGCCGTTGCGAGTTTTTGCGCTCTTTGGAAGCTAACCCCCAACAATGTGCCGATGTCCCTATAAGACAAGCCCTTTTTGGATAGTTCTGCGGCGGCTTGTCGCATGAGTTGGGAGGCTTCCTTTTGGGCTTGTTTTGCCTTTTGATTAGCCTGCACCGCTTGGTTGGCTATATCCGCTATATCTTCTCCTTCACGGAACTCGATGGTCACGATGGCATTTTCTGGATCGTCGGTAAGTTCAGGGAAAAGCCCCAATGCATCGCGGACCATATCTGGAATTTGATCCAGGCGCCGGGTTTGGGTTAGTAAGCCTGGATCTTCTTTAAGCTGGATTACCCACCAGCCCTCACCTCGTTCCGTGAGGGATGTAAAAGTGTTGGTCATTTTTTATCTCTATCTACTTGTAAAATGTAGTTGTTTTTACTGTTTCTCTGGAAACAGTTGCCATATGCGCGCACCTCTTTTTGTGATCCGCACACCGGGCTTCATTTTGATAATGAGGTTCCCGTCTTCTGGAGACCTCGGTACGTACATAAACCCGCCTGTATTCGACAAACCTTCTACAGGTGGATAGGCCTCGTCGTAGTCGATAACCTGATTGAATCGAACAAATTTTCGGTACATGCCGAGTAGCTTAACGCAACTCGAACCGTGCAAACCCTCTTGTCCACGTTCCATATAACGGGCGTGCATACGCAAAGCTTTAAAGATTGTATTGTCCTTATGTGTCTCGTCGATATTAGTCCACGGTAAATCGTTTTTGATATATTCCTGCTCTGCAGCTTCGTGGCCAGCCCGCTTGGCAAGTATGAAGATGTATTGACGGGTAACCCCATATTCTCTAGCGATCTGGGATTGGGTCATGCCTTTGCCTATCAGGCGCATAACTTCTTCGGGTGTAATAACCACTATTTGTCTCCATTGTTGACATGCGAACAATAACTACCTTTTATCTATGTAGATGCAGATGGTGAATATAAATAAGGTGTTTGCAATAGGTGTTACATATAAAAAATATACTTCTTAACTATGGTGACTTTCCTGATCAATATCTATAAATTTGTCAGTGGTTAATATTTGTAAGATCACTTTTGGGGGTATTGATGATCATTCTGGTAATTCAGGAATGGTAAGCGGATTGTTGGAGATGGACTTTCTTTGTATATGGTTTGAAAACTAAAATTAATTGAGATAATAAAAATAGTGCTTAGTCGGCGTATCTAATTATTAAATAAGTCTTCTTCTTTAACCGTGCTGTGTGAAGCTTGCTTCTTTTTGTTATCGATACGTATTCTCAATTCCACACACAATAATATATTTATATAAGTGTCCAAGCGTTGGTACCTATGGATAGGTCGAAGACCATAATCTTGTGAGAATTACGTCTAGAGTTTTCTTCCGGCCCCTACGTACGTGCAGAGAAAAAGCGAGCGTTTCATTGAATAGATTTCGTATAGCGGTTGTGCCCTAGCAGGCAAGTATTTTTCCTGGGTGCTACATTTCTAGATTGCTATATTTCTAGGTATGTAGCACTAGATGGACTCTTGGTAGTCGGTTGCCTGCTCTATGACTTCATCATTGTCATTGTCACTGTTTTTCGTGAGCAAGGGACCTCGCCACCATAGTGACAGCAATAATCACTTGAGCCGCAGACTTCACATTCAAGGGCTGAACTTTCAAGATTTTTAGAATTTAAAAAGTCATACCATACACCTGAAAGTGCAGAGACAACTTGGAGTGTGAATGTCTGAAATGCGACTTATATATATTTTAATCAAACAAGAGCCGTTTGGTATTATAATTAATGTTTGTTAATAAAGACACAATTTAAAGGAGTTTTTATATAAAAAACTAAGAATTTGCACCGCAACATCTGGAATGGCGTATGAATAATGAAATAAACCTGCCTACACGCTGAAAGGATCGTGCAATGAACAAAAAACAAGCCATTACAGCCTTCTTAGCCATACAAGTATTGTCGCTTATCGGATTGATTCTGTCAGGGGTGTTTTCCTTTAAGTCCTCTCCTGAAATAATCGCAGCAGGGCTTATCGGCTCTATTGTCATAGCTACCGCTTTTTGGCTGTTCGTGTATGTAATTATGTTTATTGCGCAACGCTCTGAAAAAAAAAGAAAGAAACTAAAAAGTAAAACGTTTCAGTTCTGTCAAAGTGGTCATCGCAATTGGATGCGCCTTTTATCGCTTAATCAACCAGTTGCAATTGCTCAAGAAATGCAGACCAAACCTCTGAATGTTCAGCCTCATCACAGATGGCGACAACACAAGTAGGGGCAAAAATAAGTTCTGCTGAAGAGCAAAATCTTCTAGAAAACTCTCTAATGGTCTGATTCCACACAATGCAAACCTCTCAGAGATTAACATCTCGGAAACTGTATCTATCCCCAACGCTGAAAATTTGTCGGTATATCAAATTCCTATCAACGGAGAATTTTCGGGGACAAACTATATAATTGTCCAGTTCAGGGATGGCGATGGAACTACCTCCGCATACGCGGAGAAAAGACTAAATAACCTGCGCTTTTACTCACTCTCCGAGCAAAAATCCTCCAAAACTTCGTCTGGAATAATTGCATCGGCTTCATCCAGGGGGTCAGCAAAACGCACATCTTCTATTAGACCACGAGCAGAGAGGAAAAGACCATCAAGATCAACGACGGGGCGGCGTTGTTTTCCTGTTGTGCGGATTCTGAACCCTTGCTCAGCATCATATTGCGGGTGAATCAGAGTAAGAGATCCTGCTAGGTCTACGGAGTGGCATTTTTCCCAAAGGTTTTCCATGACAGCTCTGGATAGAACTCCTACATAAAGACCTGCGTCCACTTCGGAAAGGAAACGACTGAGGTAGCCGTTGAGGTGGTTCGGAAGGTTATGTCCTTGGATGACCGCAAACATTTATTTACCACCGTATTGTGTGTGCCCTGGGACTTCGTGGTTTCTTCCGCCGATGAGGCGGTCATCGGTACGCTCGGGGAGATGCGGAGTGAGGATCTCCATCATAATGTGGATCATGTTTTTGAGGAGGTCCTGATTCACGATTTCGCTTCGCACGAGTCTTCTAAACTCGGAACCATCGTCGTCGTTGTTAGCGCATTTGAAAGCAGCGGGGATTGTGAGTGTTGGTTTGTAGAGGTCGGCGAGGTCAAAGAGGAGGGATCGGATATCTCCGCGGTGAATGATCCCTAGAGCTGGGTTAATTCCTAGTGCTGCGCATGCAGAGGCGGCGCATCCGTAAAGGATGGAATTCCCCAGGTTAAGGTTGGTGTTCACAGGATCAGTGGCGTTAGTATCGCGCTTAAAATTTTTGATCTTGTGTTGAGCACTGAGCCTTTTGTATAGGTTTCTGATGGTCCGGCCTTCAACGCCACGCATAACTGCGATGGAGTCTGCTTCTATTTCTTCTATGCCCAGTTGTCGTTTGTATAGGATTCGGGCAGCTGTCCGTTGTTTGGCTTCGTTTGATGCAAGACGTGCTTGTGCGATGGCCCATCGTGCAGAGGACGTAAGTGGGGTGGACAAACTATATGCTTGAACACCACCGCCACCGGTAAATAAGACGGAGACACCTGCTCGCGCACAGGAGGTAGCGGCAGGCTGACTTATGCTAGTTCCTGGCCCCAACATGAGCACCGCAAGCCCTCCTACAGGAAGTTGGATTCGGGCTTTGATCGGGAGATCTTTCAACTCGGCAGGGGCTTTTTCGTCGCCACGGCTTACAGCGATAACCCCTGTTCTGTCTTGTCTGATTAGGCAATATTCGAGATACAGAAAAGATACTCTGTCTTCGAGCCTGATTTGTTCAGAAGCTGGGATAGTAGAAAATGCGAGGGCTTCATTGGAATAACTCACTTTTGTGGGCCTTTCAAACCGCTCTGGAGGTCATATTCTTCAGGCTGGATGTGTACGTACGGCTGAATAACCAGAGAGCAGGGTTTTGCCTCTGATAGCGGGACCTCCCTGCTGGTGATCGGGAGAAATTTATCTGAGCGTGGTATCGAAATAGACGCACGGAGTGCCCTACGGAGAAACTCGCTGTCTTTGGAAGAAATTGCTATAAGCTTTTCCACACTACCCGTCCACGCGCCAGGAATCGTCCCCGTAGGATCGCAAAGAATCGCCGAAGTAGTCGGATAGTCGATGAGTCGAGTAGCTCTTTCTTCCAGATCCTTTGCAGAAGTGATCTGAAGAAAATCCTCTACTACGCAATCAGAGGATAAAACCTGTCGTGGTTTCCCATGTTTTGCAAAATCAATACGCGATGTACCTGCTTGGCGCTGTTTAGTGACCCAAGAGGCAACCTCGTTGAGATAATCATCGGCGAGAGTCTCGCGTTCTTCGGCAGAACTACAATCTTCCGGTAATGACACTCTTTGGAAGAGCTCTTGCAACCCAGGCGTAGTTGCATCAATAAAATCCTGAATATCGGCAGGGAATTCAATCCGGTCTCGTTGTTTGAGCCATGATTCCACCCTGTATAACTGCGAGCGTAGATAGGGGAGAGTTTGTCCTGTACTAGGTGAATCCATCACTACAATGGTGAGCTTTTCCCCACCATCCCTGGGGCACGTACCTCCCTTTGTGGATCAAGACGTCGCCACAATCTTCCTGCGCGTTGAATAAGAGAGGGAGCGGGGCACAGCTCGGTTCGGAGCAGATCGAGGTCAATATCAAGGGATGCCTCGATTGCCTGTGTGCCAATAACAAGGGTGGCGTTTGCTGTTCCTTTTTTGCCGATTGCTTGTTCTAACTTTGTTGCTGCTTCTTTACGATGCCCCGCGGTCATACGAGAATGTAAGACAATCGGTGACTCATGGGCTAGAGCTTCTGCAATGGATTGCGCGCGACCAACCGTATTACAGATAATGCCAATCCGTGCTTGTGGAAAAAGTTTCCTCTGCTCGATAACCCACTGCACGTGAGAATCCACAATCTCATTGTGTGCAATTTTGTCTATGTGGATTGGGATAGTGGAAGCTTCAATGGGGATGTTTTCCTGGCTGGTTTCTG
This sequence comes from Corynebacterium silvaticum, assembly GCF_002162115.2. Taxonomy (NCBI): domain Bacteria; kingdom Bacillati; phylum Actinomycetota; class Actinomycetes; order Mycobacteriales; family Corynebacteriaceae; genus Corynebacterium; species Corynebacterium silvaticum. The sequence continues at coordinate 34,466 of NZ_CP021417.2, forward strand.
TGTTCTTACTAGGTGTCGATCAGCCTTCTAGAGAAGGAAAGACTCCTTTAAAGTGGGGTTCTTTTCCGGTGTAAGAGAGATGGAATTTTTCTCTTTGCCATGCAGGCATTGTTGCGGTGAGGAGAGTGACCGGAGTGTCGGTAGCAGACCACTATTCTAAAAATAGTGTTTGGCATGGTAGACCTCTTTCTGTATAGCCTCAATGAGGAAGAAGCACCTTGGCCAATGATTCCTTGCGTTTTGCGGGGGTAGGGTGCTTCTTCTCCCTTGTCCTAACTTTATCAGACTTTTAAATTTTAGGTAATTTTAGGTAACTGTTTTGAGAACTTAAAGTTGAAGGAAGGGGACCATGAAAAGCAATGTTTTTAAAGACTTTCCATTCATAAAAACTAATAAGGGGCCCATGACTGTGGAAGAGTTTTTTCATTCCAGTCATGAAGAATCTCTCCATTTGTATCTTTCCATTCCTGGATATGAATATGGGGCGATTTGGCGATTACTTACCTCACTCACTGCAGTGCTAGTGCAACGCGATCCTTCGTTTTTGGAGGGGAAGGAAACTAGCCTTGAACTGAGGTTTGATCCAGAATTTATATCTCAAATACTTGATGATTTAGGATCAAAAATAAGTTTGACTGAGGGGAAAAATCTTTTTTTTCCAGCGCCCTCTTTTGGAGGGGGAAAATCCGAAGGATACTGCCCGGTATGTAGGTCCAGGGAAAGATCCTGCTTGGAAATTATCGCCAACCGCCCCCAGTGAAAAATCCCAGATTTATTGGAATTTGGAGAAGCTAAAGCCTGAATCCTTGGAAGCTGTAGACGCGATTGTTGCGTTGATGGTTTTCTCTATGTATTCATTTACTGGAAACTCGAAATACGATGGCGCAAAGTGCCTCAACGGATCACCAGGCATCAGGTTCCTTGGCAGTGGAAACACGGCCACGGAATTCATCATTGAAGCCCAAACGCAAACGCCACTGCTATCTTTACTTAAATCCATTCCGTTGGAATGGTGCGAACCAGGTGGATTGCCTGCTTGGTTAGATCGAACAGGTGCCGAATCCAGAAAACCCAATGGGGAAATGCATCCTTTATGGCGTGCGACGTGGAGTTCTAATACTGCAGCATGTTGTTGGGACGGAGAAACTCTAGTTGGTGTGGGCATAGGTGGAATTCCTCCAGAATGGTATGCCCTTGAGATGGGAAGCAAGCCCGAGGCTAGAAAAGAATGGTGGGATCAAAGAAATACCGAGGATCCTTTCTACTTCTATCAACCGGATAAGGGTGGAGCTTTAAAAGCAAAGCGCCTTGATTTAAGCCGGGACCTCACAGAACTGGCTGTGGAGTGGGTTGCAGAAGACTTGTCCACCGCATTAGCTGATAGAGTGCGCGGTCGCGCATTAAGAGTCGATTTTAAAAAAGACTCATTATTGTTCATCAGGCACCAGATAGGTGGCAATGCTTCCTCTGCGATGATCCGTGAGTCGGTGGTTTCTAAAGCTCGAAAGCAGCAGTGGGTCTTTGACACCACCGGAGCGCTGCAGAAACAAGTGCGAGGCAAAGCAGATTTTATTCTCTCGCTGAGAAATATCGTGTTGAGTCCGTTTAGGCGCGAGAACAAGAGCGACCGCGATAGAGGACGAAGAGTTTTGGATAGTTTGGCCAGCGAGCGACCAAAGATGAACGCGACTTTTTGGCGGGAAATCGCACCAATATATGAGGAATTCATCCTTTATTTCACAGAACAAGTGTCTGGAGATGAGACAAGGAAAGAAGTTCGCGCTCAAGCGAAAAAGACTCTCAAGGAATTGGAAAAAGACGCTGTTAGTACTGCTCAAAAGGCGTTCGATATGGTCCTTGAACCCTATCTGCTGCAGAATCCCAGCCAGGCCTATGAAGTGCGTCGACGCATCCATTCTTATTTGGCAAGCAAGATCGCAGAGACAAATGAAGGTGATCAGAAGTGACAACTAGTAGACCCAAGCAATCATGGACACCTTTGGTAGCCGAGTTTGCTCAGAGAAAGAAAGATAAGGAGTTTCGGGCCAAACGATCGGCACTTCGCGCCGGGTCTGGAACATACACGGAGTTCCGTGCTTACTCGTATGTTCTGCCATTTTTAGGAGAAAAACACTCAGGAGCACAAAAACTGCTTTGCTACGTTGCATGGCAGCGTTGGCCGAGTATCCGGATGTTGTTTCCAGTGGTGAAAAAGCTACAGCTTCATCGGTAGGTCAATGGGTGAACCGTGTTGCCTTTGACGGAAAACAAGGGCAGTCAGAACCCGATTCTATGGTGGCGTCTCGAATCAAATATCTGCATACGCAGGATCTGGAAGAAGCGATTTCTTCTTGCGGCGCATCATGGCATTTGCCGACAGAAAAAACGTGACTACCAAATTAAACCCATATCAGTTTGTCGAACTTTTCTGGTATTGGGGAAATGGGTTTACAGACGCGTCGACAAAGCATCGACTCAGTGTCCTGCGCGATTTTTACAGCACCAAACAAAAAGAAAACACTGATCCACAAAGCTCTTCCGAAGGAGAAAAATAATGTCTCGTCATCTCACTATTCACGTTGTTGCTTCTGTTCCTTACTCCAACCTCAACCGTGACGATTCTGGTACACCGAAGAATGTTCGTCGAGGCGGAGTGACATGTGCACTATTGAGCTCCCAGTCCATTAAAAAGGGAATTCGTACTAAATACGAGGAAGCCTCTTTGGACACCTCGGTGCGTTCAGGTCGTATCGCGGACGACGTGCTTGAAAGAGCGAAAGTACTTGCTCCTGAGGCAGACACTAAAGCGCTAGAAAAAGCAGTGAAGAAGATCATTGGTACCTTGACAAAGGTTGCCGAGGCTAATGAATCTGAAGGTGAATCAGATCGTTCGATTTGGCTCAGCGCCGAGGAGCTAGAAGCCGCCGCTGTGAGCGTGGTTGAGCAAGCGGAAAAGAAAGACTTTATCGAGGACGGCCGGACAGGTTCGCTGGCTATCGCTGCCTTTGGTCGCATGTTTGCAGCTGCTCCGCAGAAAGGAACCGAGGCTGCTCTGAGTGTGTCTCCTGCGGTGACAACTCACGGCGTGACGATTGCTACGGACTATTTCTCCACGGTCGATGATATTCGTGAGCGAAATCGCGATACTGGAGCAACCTATCTTGGCGTGGCACAGTATACAGTACACCACCGGCGTTTTCTATCGGACAGTGACAATTGATAAAGAACAATTGCGCGAAAGCTGGACTGGATTGGATCGCGAAGACGCAAAGGAAAACCTTGCTGCGTTAGTAAATGCGATCATTTATGGACTTTCCCGCGGAAAACAGCATTCAACGGCGCCTTTTGTCCAGCCCGCCCTGATCTTGGCGGAAGAACAATCCTACCGTTGTGCTTATGATTTTGAGTCCCCTGTCCAAGCAGATGCTCGTGAAGGCGGCTACCTCAAGCCGACCGTGGAAGAACTGAAACGTCAGTATGACTCTGCCAGGGCTTTCGACGCAGATAACTTTGGGGAAACCCAGGTAGTTTCTGGCACCTACCCCGAGGTATCTGAGTTCTTTGCCGGTGCTAAGTATTCTGACAAGAATGGCTTTATCGACGAAGTTGTTGCCTGGATTCAGCGTTAACTGGTGATCGTATGACAACTACCTCGGTATATCTACGATTAGCTGGACCGTTGCAGTCATGGGCAGGGCCCGCTGTAACGGGAAACTTTGTACGAACGGGACCAATCCCCACACATTCTGCATTAGTAGGTCTCATCGCGGGTGCTTGTGGCTATCGACGTGACGAGTGGCCCGATTGGCTTAATCGTCTTAGCTTTCGGGTTCGTGTGGATCATCCTGGAAAATTCGTGGATGATTTTCAAACGGTGTCAGCCCATGAAGAGGAGATGCTGTTCCGTGAGCGTCTGATCTTTGCGACGGGAAAACGGCCCAGTGCTAAGGCAACTCGTTTAACTCCTGATGGACGCGGAATGACAAGTATTATCCAGCGGACCTACCTGGCAGAAGCTGAATTTATCGTCGAAGTCGCATCGGACACGCATGGTGAGCTGTTGCGTGACGCGCTACGTGCGCCGAAGTTCAGCACCTATTTAGGGCGGAAGGCTTTCGCGCCAGCGTTCCCGTTCTTTTTAGGTGCTACTGCGGACGTCGATGTGCTTCATCGCATCCCTGCTTGTGATCTTTCTGGCACCAAACGCGATACTGCGCGGGTTCAGATTCATCACTGCAGCGCCGATCTGCACACCTCGGCGGAGCATATTAACGTGCCTGCGGTGCAAGAGCGCTCGGACTGGTTAAAAAAGACCAAAGCGCTGTTTGCGTAAGGTTTTTAAGAAGTGGTCTCTCACAGAAGCACGAGAGGCCACTTCTCTGCATATACTGCAGGGCGGAATCGATTATTCCCAGTGGTCGTGTTTGATAATTCGCTCGGGTATAAAAGGAAATTCAGTTTTACTATTGAGATACCACTCCACCATGCGTCGGGCATGTTCGTGGGTGATGCCGCGGTGTGTGCGGAAGAGATTTTTAATGTCCGCGCTGATGTCGTCTCCTAGATGCGAAGTACGGTAGGGCAAAGCTACGTCACTGATGGTGATAGCGGGTTCTGTGAACTGAAAGAAGAGCTCTTCTTTTTTGATCAAAGTCCTATACATTAAGCGGATTGATCGCAATTCTTTATGCGTCCACTGCCATCCACAATTGTTTTTATTGTGGTTAGGGTTGGGAGAATCTGTGCGGTGCTTCAGCAGCTCTTTCCATGTAGTCTCCCAGCTGTTATAGCGATCGAGCCACAGTTTTGCCTGCTCGGGGGTGTAAACGTAGTTAAGGGACTCGGTCAGGTTTTTGATCTCTATCGCGGGTTGCGTGTGGGGTGCTTGTGACGTCTTCCGATAAACGCTTTCTTTGATGCGCGATAAGCATCGACGTATTGGTACCCCTGGCCATATGGAGTGGATCGCCTGAGCAGTGGATTCATCTCCACTGATAACCACGGCACTTGGCCGTGGAAAATAGGTATACACCTGTGTGCACGCGGCTTTATTGTCTTTGTCTACCCATTGCCATCCCAGCACATGGGTGTTGTTATAGGCCACGATGAGGCACCACGAGTGAAAAAACGTGCCGTCATTCATCACTAATATGCACGCTTTGTCCGTCATATATGGTTGCGGAACGGGAACCTGCCAGCACCACGATGTTAAGCGGCGCTGGGTTCGTGAAACATCGCTTTTATCGCGTGAGTTGCCTAAGAGCCATGATATGAAGGCTTTCATCTGTCTTTGATGCAGCGTTCCTGATCGCGTTGCTGTCGACGACGCTCCGCATCCTTTGCATCGGTACCGGGTTTTCCCTGCGGATGTTTTGCCGTTTTTCTTTAAGGTACTGCCGCATATGTCGCAGTGATGCCCGTATGGGTGTGAAGCCATAATTTATAATTAGCAGCTTTAAATCTGCTACACATAGCCTAAAAACAGCAATATTGGACACACTTTTTGGCCTTTAAGTATAAAAACTTTGGCTATTTTGACATATTTTACACAGTTATTGTCCATGCATAATGCCTGATTGATAGCGCTAGCCTTTCACGACTTATTTTGATTCCTTTTATTAAAAGCCAACTTTTTTACACTGACTGTCAATTTACTAAAAATTATGTGAGCTATAGTTACAGGAAATAACCATTGATTTTATAGTGGTTTAAGTTTTACAATGGGGGTATAGCGCAGGTTGTTCACACTGGTCAGTGACCATTTTTTGAGCATCTTTCCGCGAAAAATCTATCCGCAAACGATGGTGTGGCATCTTTTTGCCGTTATGCACCGAATGTAGAGGGATGAACGATGAGGAAAAAAGTTGTTTTATTCTTATCTATAATTATAGGAATCTTACTTCCTGTAGGAAATGCGGTAGCAACGCCTGTTTCACATGACGCAGCTTCCACAGGGAACCGGCCCGTTTATGCGATTGCGCACAGGGTCCTCACTACTCAAGGCGTAGACGATGCAGTCGCAATTGGTGCGAATGCACTCGAAATTGACTTCACGGCATGGCACGGTGGCTGGTGGGCGGACCATGATGGCATTCCCACCAGCGCAGGAGCTACTGCAGAGGCGATTTTTAAACATATCGCTGAAAAGCGGAAGCAGGGAGCAAATATCACTTTCACCTGGCTCGATATTAAGAATCCTGATTACTGCACAGACCCTCATAGCGTGTGTTCCATTAACGCGCTGCGCGACTTAGCGCGCAAATACCTTGAGCCAGCAGGTGTTCGAGTGCTGTATGGATTCTATAAAACAGTTGGCGGCCCAGGATGGAAGACAATTACTTCTGATCTGCGCGATAACGAGGCAGTAGCGCTCAGCGGGCCGACGCACGACGTGCTGAACGATTTTGCAAAAGCAGGAGACAAGATCCTGACCAAACAAAAGATTGCCGACTATGGGTATTACAACATCAACCAAGGGTTTGGTAATTGCTATGGCGACGGCAATAAGACATGCGATCAACTGCGTAAATCCAGCGAAGCTCGCGACCAAGGAAAACTCGGTAAAACTTTTGGATGGACAATCACTACAGGCCAGGATGATCGCGTCAATGACCTCCTAGAAAAAGCCCACGTAGACGGAATGATCTTTGGTTTTAAAGTGACCCACTTCTACCGTCACGCAGGCACTGAAAACTCTTTCAAAGCCATCAAGACGTGGGTAGATAAACACTCCGATACCCATCACTTGGCCACTGCCGCAGATAATCCGTGGTGAGCTGGTAGCCGCCAAGTCGGCATCGCATTCTAGGGCCTCCCGTAATACAGGGGAGGCCCTAGTCCTGCATCATTGCGACGTTTGGAACTGGTAATTCGGTTGGGATGACGATGAGTTGGTCGTCGATAAGTGTGGTACGAACAGTGATGTTAAAGACCTCGGATATGAGCTCTGCGCTGATCACGTCTTTGGGGGATCCTGTGGCTACGACGCTTCCGTTTTTCATAACAATCAGGTGGTCGGCGTAGCGGACGGCTTGCTGGAGGTCGTGAAGTACCGCGACGACGGTGCGATTGAGCTGGGTTGTCAGGGAGCGTGCTAGTTCAAGGAGTTGGTACTGGTGGGCGATGTCCAGGAAGGTGGTGGGTTCGTCGAGAAGCACGGTGGGGGTGTTCTGTGCGAGAACCATGGCAAGCCATACGCGCTGGCGCTGCCCGCCAGATAAATCAGTGACGCGTTTGTGAGTGAGTTCTTTAACGCTGGCGGCACTGAGCGCAGCATCGACGGCCCGAGTGTCTTCTTTGGTCCATTGATGCAGCCAATTGTGGTGGGGGAATCGTCCGCGGCGGACGAGTTCTTCTACGGTGATGTCGGCTGGGGTGATGGTGCTCTGGGGGAGAAGTGCGAGTTGTTTGGCTATCTCCTTGGTGTGCAGGTGGGTGAGGTCGTGCCCGTGGAGATAAAGAGAGCCGGTGTCTGGGGCGAGAATGCGGGCGCAGCTTTTAAGCAATGTTGATTTTCCGCATCCGTTAGGGCCGATGATTGCCGTGAACTTTCCTGCGGGAATATCGACGCTGAGGTCGGTGCTCACCACATGCTTATCCCAGCTGAGGGTGACGTTTTCTGTGCGAAGCGCGGAAGTATTGGCTGCGGAGGAGGAATCTGGGGAGGCAGTTGCGGGTGTGTGCATGGGAATCCTTAGGCGCGTCGAGAAGCTGAGGCGATGAGCGTGAGTAGATATATGCCGCCGATAACCACGGTGACCAGTCCCACGGGAAGCTGAACGGGGGAGAATACCCGCTGGGCGATGATGTCTGCAATAAGAAGAAGCGTCGCCCCTGTGAGTGCAGAGACTAATAAAGGAGTGCGGGGGCTGGCTGTGATGCGTTGAGCGATATGCGGAGCGGCCAGCGCGATAAAAGAAATGGGTCCGGCGATAGCGGTAGTGATCGCGACGAGGAGGACTCCCACGATCAGCAACATAAGCTTGCTGCGGTTAACTGGCAGCCCCAGTGCCGTGGCGGTATCGTCGCCGAGGTTGAGGATGTCAATGCGAGAGCCTAGGAGTAGAGCAAGTGCCACGATAATGGCCAGCGCTATGACGGCAGGGGTGGCTACGGACCAACGGATTCCGTTGAGGGTTCCGGCGCCCCAGCTGGCGGCAGACATTGCGGTGTTGAGGTCGCCACGGGTGATAAGCCAGCGGTTGAAAGCCGAGAGCATTGCGGAAACGCCAAGGCCGACCAGGATGATGCGGAGGCCGTCGATACGCACGCGGACGGAGAACAACATAACCGCGAGGGCTGTGGCTAATCCGCCGACGAGGGCGCCGAAAGCGACGGAAGTGAAACCGGTCATGCCCGCCATCATGGTGAGAATAACCCCAGTGTAGGCGCCAGTGTTAAAGCCAATGATGTCGGGAGAACCCAGCGGATTTCGGGTTAGCGCCTGGAATAGCGATCCCGCAATTCCTAAGGCAGCGCCGACAAAGAGAGCTGTGACGATTCGCGGGGTTCGCCAAGAAAAGACGATGGTGTGAGCAAGACCAGATTCAGTGCCTTGGAAAACTGACCAGACTTTGGCAGTAGTGATGCCTGCACCTGGCAGTGAAACGGCCACTGCCGCGGAGAGAACCAGCAACAACGCCAGAACGAACACGGTGTATAAGGAACGGCGGTGGATCATCACATTTCCCCCTTCCGGCTTTGGGCATACGCAATTAGGAAGGGTGCGCCGATAAAGGACACGACCACTCCGGCGGGAAACTCGCCGGGAACGATCAAGCGGCCCAGAATATCTGCGGCAACAAGGACGAGTGGCCCGAGAAGGAGAGACGTGACGAGCACTCGGGGGAGGTCTGGTCCCACGATCCATCGCGCGACGTGGGGAACCATAAGTCCAAGGAAGATAATCACTCCGGCTGTGGCAGTAGCACTGGCCGCGAGGATCACTATGGCGATAAAAGAAATGAAGCGGATGCGCGCGGTGGATGCACCGATGGACGTGGCCATGGCGTCGCCCAGCGCCAGCGCATTAAGCCCATGAGCGCACGTGATCGTGAGGACAATGCCGCACGCAAGACCAGCGCCGGCGATGCCTAGAGGCGTAAGCGTGCCGACGTCCACGCTTCCCACCATCCAGCTCTTTAACCGGTCAAAGGCCTGGTGGTTAACCAGAGAAAGTCCCTCGCCGATTCCGGAAAGAATCGCGCTCAGGGCAACACCAGATAGAACCAACCGGACCGGGTCTGCCGTTTTCGCACGATGCGTGCCCACTGAGTACACCACCACTGCGGCAGCGCATGCGCCCGCGAGGGCGAGTGCTAAGAACACCCACAAGGAAGATGCGCCAAAGAGGGCTATGCCCACCACGATGGCAAAGGCTGCGCCCGAATTGATTCCCAGCGCGCCGGTGTCTGCCAGGGGATTGCGGGTGAGCGCTTGCGAGAGTGTGCCAGCAAGGCCAAGAGACATGCCAGCAACAAGGGCAAGGAGGGTGCGGGGGATGCGCCTGTCCCACACAATCGTGGAGGCCACATTAGTGGGATCTGGGTGGAGTATGGCGTTGGCGATCTCGGGGAGCGGGATGAGTCTCGCGCCGATCATGACACTGGCGACGCTTAACGCTGCAAGCAGTACTACTAGCAGTGCTACTAGCAGTGCTACTACGGCGATCAGGGGTCGGCGTGTCCGTTGGGTGGTGCGCGGATGCTTCGCGGGGAAGCTGCGGTGTGAGTCGGAATTGGAGGTGGCGGTCGAAACCATTGTTCTATGTTAACTACAGTAATTAGTTTAGGCTAAACTGCACAATGTGAAAGATACTCAATCTCTGAACCTATGGAGTCGTCGCATCGCTGTGATGCTGGCTCTTCTTGTTTCTGTCTCCCTCGTCTTTGCGCTGGCAGCATGTTCTACTGAAGAAAAACAATCCAAGGACACCGGACAAGGAAACTCCGATGTAGCCACCGGTGGCGCACACTTTTCCACGGCTGACGCGGAAACTGCAAAGCTTGGTAGCGACGCAGCCCCAGGTGAATTCCCTCGCACCGTCAAGCACGCGTTGGGTGAGACCGAGATCAAGGAACAACCCAAGCGCGTGGTCGTTCTAGACACTGGCGAACTAGATAGCGTTCTTTCCTTGGGGATCACCCCCGTGGGAATGGTGACTACGAAGGGCGCAAATCCTGTTCCAAGCTACCTTGCAGACAAAGTAAAAGACGCGAAGAGCGTGGGAACGATCAATGAGATCAACGTAGAAGAGATTGCTGCCTTGCAGCCCGACCTGATCATGGGCAGCAAACTGCGTGCAGAAAAAATCTACGCCCAGCTTTCTGAGGTCGCACCGACCGTCTTCTCCATACGCCCCGGCTTCCCCTGGAAAGAAAACTTCCTCCTCATCGGCGAGGCTCTAGGCAAGGAAAAAGAAGCAGAAGCAAAGCTGAACGAGTACACCGCCAAGGTTGAGGGCATCAAGAATTCCGTGCCAGCAGACACCACGGTCTCACTTGTTCGTTTCATGCCTAAGCGCATCCGTCTCTACGCCAACAAGTCTCTTATCGGCGTGATTCTTAAAGACGCAGGAATTACCCGTCCGGAGAACCAGAACGTTGACGAGCTGGCTACCGAGATCTCCCCTGAGACCATTGACCAGGCAGAAGGAAGCGTGATCTTCTATAGCAGCTACGGCAAGACCGATGCCACTGGCCAAGACGCCATTGTTAATGGTGCTGCGTGGAAGAACCTCAGCGCAGTAAAGAATGGTCAGGCACATGAGGTTAACGATGACGTATGGTTCCTAGGCTTTGGGCCCACCGGCGCTATGCAGATCGTGGAAGACCTCAAGGAGTTGCTTCCTAAGAAATAAGAATGCTCGGGCATTAACGCTTAAAAAATTAGAGCCACAGAGACAACTCTGTGGCTCTTCTCTTTTCTGTGTCGCCAATCCAACGATGCGTGAAAGAGAAAAGGCATATCGCGTAACCGATCACGCGATATGCCTAAAGACTAAGCGGGGGAGGCTAGCGCCAGCCCATGGTCATGAGAAGACCCACGATAAACAGGCCAAAGCCGATGCCGTAGTTCCACGCGCCAAGAGACATCATGAAGGCAATGTCTTCACCTGCGAGGTAGTTGACGATAAGCCACAGCAGACCGGCCAGGATAAGACCGAACATGATGGTTTTGTACCACACGGGGGTTCCAGTGGAGTTGATCTTCACCGGGGTACGGTTGGTAGTAGAGCTCGACGCAAAAGGAGCGGAGCTCTGGGTGATCTTTGACTTTGGCATAATGCACCTTTGTATGTCTGTATATCGTTGGTGTGGCCCGCAGGTCACGTAATGGAACTAATCTATCAGCTTTGGGTGGACTTACCAGCCCTGCGCGTGGGTATCAGGGATACTAGCGCGGGTTGGTAAGGGCCGAGAGGCTGAATTCGTAGAGATGAATTTCTATCGGGGCATCTTTGCGCAGCGGCGTGCCGGCAGCCGGCACCTGGGATGCGATCAAATTCTGATCAGACAAAGACACCGTAGGCACCCGTTCGCCTTGCGTGATCTTAGATGCAGTACCTGTCCACCCTGCAGCGTTGAGCGCTCTCACCGCATCAGCGACGGTGAGTCGGGTGATGTTAGGGACGTTAAACATCTGTCCGTTGGATACCTTGACCGTGACAGTTGATCCTTTAGGAACCTCAGTGCCCTCGCCGGACACAGAGACAACGGTACCGGCTGGCTCGGGGGCGTCGACAGTGCGTACATCGGGGACGAATCCCAAGGAAGTGAGATTGCCTTCCGCCTGATCCCACTTCATTCCCGTCACTACCGGGACGCGAACGTTTTGCACTCCGGTAGACACAGTGATGACCACTTTTGATCCTCGGGAAACCTGCGAGCCGGCACTCGGTGTCTGCTCTATGATTTCTCCATTGGGAACACTATCTGAGCTCTCCTCGCGCACAGTCGAATCCAGCTGAAGGCCGGCTTCTTCAAGAATCTTCGCGGCATCCGCGGTGTTCTTGCGCGCAAGATCGGGGACTTCTGTGACTTCCTTGCCAGAAGAGACAACCACCGTGACAGTGGTGTTCTTTTGTACTGAGGATCCGCTGGTGGGGTTTGTTCTGATGACTTTCCCTCGTGGAATCTCCGGGTTAGCCTCTTCGATCAAGTTGACCTGCAGACCCAGCTGCTCTAGCTGATTCACAGCGTCCTGCTGAGAGGTCTTTTCCAGCTTGGGGATGTTGACAAGAGATCTATTCTTGCTGCTGTTGCTCACAAAATCATAGGCAAAAGCACCACCGACACCAAGGACGAGCACTGCAAGAACCGCGAGAATGGCCTTCATGGCCTTGCTCATACCGGAGCGTTCTTCTTCCGCAGCATGAGCCGGGCCAGTGAACGCAGAGCGCTCATACCCAGCTATCTCGGTGTGCGGCGCAGCTGAGGCAGGTCCTGGCTGATCGAGCTGAGTAACAGGGACGATGGTGGTGGGATTGGGTTCTTGGCTGATCAAACTCGCCGGCGAAACATAGTGGCGAGCAGCTTCTGTCACAGCATGACGAGCCAGGCGTTCAAGATCCGCCCCCATGTCCATAGCCGTTTGGTAGCGATCGCCGGGGTGCTTGGCCATTGCTGTGAGCACGACAGCATCCACGTTCACCGCAGCGGTGGGAGTGAGATCAGAAACAAAATCACTGGGTTTTGCCGGGTCCTCTTGAACATGCTGATATGCGACGGCGAAAGGCGTTTCCCCTTCAAAAGGAGGGCGTCCCGTAAGTGTCTCATAAAGCACGCAGCCCAATGCGTAGACATCGGAGCGGGCGTCGGCAAGCTTGCCTCGGGCTTGTTCCGGGGATAAATACTGGGCGGTGCCGATCACTGCGGAGGTCTGCGTCATGGCGCTGGTGGCGTCGTCAAGCGCACGGGCGATGCCGAAGTCCATGATTTTTACAGTGCCCGTATTGGTGATCATCACGTTTGCGGGCTTAATGTCGCGGTGGATAATCCCCGCGTCATGGCTAAATTGCAGCGCCTGGCATACCGGAAGCAACGTTTGTGCGGCTTCCGTCGGAGAAAGCGGCCCGTCTTCCCTCACGATGTCTCGCAGGGTCCTGCCGTGCACGCGTTCCATCACGATATAAGGCGTGCTGATACCAGCGCGCTCGGTCTCGCCAGTGTCGTACACCGCAACGATTGCGGGATGATTCAGTCTGCCGGAGTTTTGAGCTTCTCGACGGAACCGCTCGCGGAAGTTCACATCGCGCGCAAGGTCCGCGCGCAGCATCTTTATCGCAACCTCGCGACCAAGGAGAGTATCGGTGGCAGAGTACACCTCTGACATTCCACCCGTGCCGATGACCTCACCAAGCTCATAGCGGCCAGCAATCACATCGTTCATGGGGCACCTCCTTGTTCTGGGGCATTAAGACTGTTCAGTAGATCGGCGATGGGGTCGGAACCGTTTCCGCGTGTTGGACTGGGAGCCGGATTGCGATGAGTAGAGGGGATCTGTGACCCATCATTGAGATCTACAGTCGGCGCTGTCCGGGGATCGTCAGTAGACGGAATCGGAACAACAGACTCCGAGGCATCGGGGAACTCCGATGGCTCGCTGGTAGGCGTAGGAGTTTCCTGTGGGCGCTGGATCGGCCGTGGTTCTTCACGAATCGTAGGCGTTTCCGTGACCGTGGCGGTAATCGTCGCAGGGTTAACCGAGCTGCTGGGCTGGTCGCTTCCGCCCAATAAATCACCAAAAAGACCCTGATTAGCAGCCCATATGCCGGCACCAAACAATGCTGCGAGGAGAACCCCCACGGCAAGACCCGTGCCCACCCCACCAGAGCTCTTTTTATTTTCCTCCGGCGGGATCGTTGCTGGAGCAGCACCATAGCCAGTACGCGGTCCTGCTACCTGACCAACGGCAACAGTCTGCGGAACCTCCTCGGTTGCTGGTATGACCGTGGTGGGCTGTGCCGTTTGACCTAATGCGTACGTTGAGGCGGTAGGTGTTGGCTCGGGTGCTATCTGCTGGAGCTGTGCTGACTGCGGCTGCGGAGGCCGTTGCCCCATACGAGTAGCGGATACTGCTAGCGCAAGCTCATTGCCGTCGGCATACCGATGCGCTGGATCCTTACGCAAAGCGATACCGATGAGCTCGCGCGCCGGGGCGGAGACTGTTGTGGGAAGAGCCGGTGGCGCCTGATTGATGTGGGCAATTGCCACTGAGACAGAAGAATCGCCAGTGAAAGGACGCGTGCCAGCGAGCATCTCATACCCAACAACACCCAGGGAATACACATCAGAGGCCTCAGTGACCTCTTTACCTTGGGCCTGTTCAGGAGAAACATACTGCGCCGTGCCCACCACCATGCCCGTGCGGGTTAGTGGGACAGCCGCAGCTGCCTTAGCGATACCAAAATCGGTGATTTTTACTTGGCCATTTTGAGTAATCAGGAGGTTGCCGGGCTTAATATCCCGGTGCACCATGCCCATCCTATGGATGATGGACAAGCCATGAGCTGCCTGCTCAAGGACATCGAGAGCAAGGTGCTCGTCGAGGCTGCCTTTACGCGCCAGCATGTCTGCGAGGGATTCACCACGCACGTACTCCATGACAATGAAGCACAGGGTTCGGCCGGAGGGGTCGGTGAGTTCGCGGTAATCAAAAGTTTGTACAACGTTTTCTGAGAGGATGTTCTCGCTGGCGAGCGCCTCATTGCGGAAGCGAGAGAGGAACTCGTTGTTGTCAGAAAACTCGGGGCGCAGAACTTTGACAGCCACCTCGCGCTGGTTGCGGGTGTCGTCGGCAAGCCATACCGTAGACATGCCGCCGGTGCCCACGACCCACTGGAGACGATAATCGTCGCCGATGAGGGCCTGGAGCGCGGGATCTGGAGAATTGTAATCAGTGCTCATGTCAGTCCTATCTCTGCGCACCACGCGCTGCTTGAGCCGCTGCGATCACTGCCCGGCCAATCGGGGCAGCCACTGAACCACCAGTTGCTGCTTGGCCAGCAGAACCACCATTCTTGACCACCACAGCCACGGCAACATCGGCGTTAACAGAGGGGCCAAAAGCGATATACCAGGCGTGCGGGTTGGAGTTTCGAGAATCCTCGCCGTGCTCGGCAGTACCTGTCTTGGAGGCGATGTCCGCGCCGGTGTATCCCGCTGTATGGCGCTCCGAAAGCCGCATGAGTTCGGTCAGCGTCGTGCTTACTTGAGGGGTGATCGCTTGGTTGAGCTCGCGGGGTTTGGTCTCAGAAATCGTCTTCAAATCTTGGCCAACGATCTTGGATACCAGGTGTGGCTCCATCCGCTTGCCACCATTAGCCACTGTCGCAGCGATGACGGCATTTTGCAGAACCGACATCGCGACGTCTTTTTGGCCGATTGCGGACTGTCCCCGGGCTGCTGCGGAAGAAATGTCTCCAATCGTTCCGCGTGCCATACCGATGCCAAGATCGTAGGAATCCCCAACACCAAAAGCATTGGCTGCTTCCTGCAGCTTTTCAGCCCCTGTATCTATGCCCATCTGAACAAAGGCCGTGTTACAGGACAGCTGGAAAGCCGTGGCCAGGGTGACCTCATTGGAACCAGCGCACGTTTGACCAGCGTAGTTTTCCAACGTTGCCGTGGTTCCCGGAAGCGTGATCTGCGATTGGCCAGTGAGCTTGGAATCTGGGCCATACCCGGCGTTGAGACCCGCAGCTGCCGTAATCACTTTAAACGTGGAACCAGGCGGCAGGATTTCCTGGGTCGCATGGTTGAGGAGTGGGTTGCCCGGATTGGCGTTGAGTGCTGCCCATGTGGTCTCTGCAGTTGCGGGATCGACGATCTCAGCAGAGTTGAAACTCGGGGTAGACGCCATGGCGAGGACCTCACCGGTAGAGGGGCGCAGTGCTACCACAGCACCTTCGTAGCCAGCGTTGGCCAACTGGCTGTACGCCACTTCTTGCACACTGGGGATCAGCGTGAGCTCTACGTTAGCGCCCTTATGCTTCTTGCCCAGGATATCCTCCCACCAACGCGAGAATCCCAGGGAATCATCCGTGCCGTTGAGGATCCCGTTGTAGCTCGATTCCAGGCCTGCGGCACCATAAATATCGGATAGGTATCCCTGCACCGGGCCGTAAGCGATGGGGTTAGTGACATAACGACGCTGATAGTAGCCATTTTCGTCTTTATAGGACTCAGCTAGCACTTGGCCTCCGGCGGAGATTTGGCCGCGGGCCTGCGACTTTGCCTCGATGAAGGCGCGTCGATTGTAAGGACTCTGCGCATACTTTTCTTGGCTAAAGCCCTGGATCCTGGTCAGGTTAACCAGGAGAACCAGAATGAGAAGAAGAGCGAAGATGCTGGTAAAACGGATTGATCGGTTCATCGTTGAGCCTCCTCGCTAGCAACTGACCTACGCCCAGCAGAAGACCCATCCTGAGCGGCAGCTCCCACAGCACCAGACTGTGCGGAGTGCGCCGAATGGGAGATCCGCAGGATCAATCCAAGGAGGATGTAGTTGGCCATAAGGCTGGAACCACCTTGGGACATAAACGGTGTGGTCAAACCGGTCATCGGCATCAGAGCTGTGATACCGGCGGTCACCACGAATACCTGGATAGCGATGGTGAGGGAGAGTCCAGAGGCAACGAGTTTTCCGTAGGAGTCGCGGGCACGCAATGCAGTACGGAAACCACGGGTAATAAAGATCGCAAAGAGAACCAGAATGGCTGCCAGCCCTACGAGCCCGATCTCCTCGCCAATAGCAGCAAGGATGAAGTCAGACTCTGCGACTGGAATGAGACTGGGATGGCCTTGCCCGAGGCCAGAACCGGCGATACCGCCGGAGGAAAGCCCGAACAAAGACTGGGAGAGCTGATATCCCGTGCCGTTGAAGTTGGCCAGGGGATCCATAAAGTTGTTGACGCGGGATTGGATCTTGGAGGAGATCTGGTACAGCGTGGTACCGCCGATGCCCACCAACATGGCGCCGATAAGCAGCCATGAGACTCGGTTGGTAGCTAGGTAGAGCATGCCCAATACGGTGCTGAACAACAGGAGTGCTGGGCCAAAGTCATTTTCTCCGGCCATCACCAGGATGGCAAAGAACCATACGCCCAAGATAGGGCCGAGGTCGCGCAGTCGAGGGAATTCGAGGCCAAAGAGGCGGTAGCCCGCCACGTTAAAGAGCGCTCGCTTGTTTACTAACAGCTGCGCGAAGAAGAGCAGCAGCAGGATCTTGGAAAACTCGCCAGGCTGGACAGAGAAGGGGCCGATGGAGATCCAGATATTCGCGTCGGCGTTCATCTTGGTGGGCCATACAAGCGGCAGCGCGAGAAGCACAAGGCCAAGAAGCCCCAGGATATAGGAGTAGCGGGAGAGTATTCGGTGATCGCGGATCACAACGAGCACCACGATCATCAAAATGATGGCCACGAGCGTCCATATAACCTGCCGGCTGGCCAGTGATTTTCCAGTGGCCAAGTCGAGCCGGTAGACGGTCACTAGCCCGAGCCCGTTAAGCACGCTGGCCACGGGGAGCATGAGCTGGTCCGCATGGGGGGCCGTGAAACAGATGGCGAGGTGCGCAATGGTGAACACACTGATGAATCCACCGATCACCCACAGCGTCTCCGTAGTTACTTTGAGGCCCTGCGCCATATTCAGGTTGATCAGGGTGACCCCGATCAGGACGGTGGCCAGGACAAGCAACCCGAACTCGATGCGTCGTGAAGCAAGGCGTTGAGCAAAAGACATCTACTTCACCTCCCTACAGGTCACTCCGGGAGTGGAGAGATCACCCGGCTCTGGCATTGTGCTTGGTAGCGCACCCTCCTGTTCCTGCGGAGCAGCTGGCTGTGGCTCTGCACTAGGGGAGCCATTAGCTGCCTGATCTTCGGGCTTCTTCTCCTCCGGCTTAGCCACTGCCTCGCGGGTGATGCACACCGGCAACAGCTGATTGGCTAGCTGCTGCACCTGCTGTTGCACATCGTTGTAGTTGCCCTCCGGCAGGCTAGCGACGGAACTGCGCGCGGACTCGGTGAGGTCTTTGAGCCGGAAGCGCTGGCAGGCGTCGTGAGAATCTGCGGGTATGAGGGTGAGATCGCCACTGGAGTTGAGGCAGGCGTATTGGTAAGTGGAGTGCAACGGCTTGCCAAAGAGGTCGATATCTACGCCTCGTTCAATCACGATGGCGTTTTCTAGACCTTCTTCATTGGCCGTGGTTACGTAATAGTTGTTATCTATCGTGGTTTTTGCCCACCAGCCACCGGCTATGACTGCGCCAATCACAAGAAGCGCGATGATAGCGGCCCAAAACTTACCGCGCCTACTTTTCTTCTCGCCATTGGTTGGTGCCTCGTTAGGAGCTGCGGCATCGGTCTGATTCGCGGTGGGTGCGTGTGCGTCGCGCGCCGGGATGGGTTGCGGCTGGCGCGCCGCGATTGCCATGGCGGCACGTCCTGCGGAGGTATCCGGCCGGGGGTCTTCCGGTTGTTCTCCATTCAAAGCCCCTGCCGTCATGGGAACCACGGGGAGTTCTTGGCCGTCGCTGGGGCCTTCCACAATGTCCGCGACCACCACGGTGACGTTATCCGGGCCGCCGGAACGCAGCGCTAGGTCTACGAGCTTGCGGGCGACCTCGGCGGGCGTTCCGTAGGTAATGGCGGTCTCTATAGTCGAGTGCGTGACTGGATCAGAGAGGCCGTCGGAGCACAGTAAGAGGCGGTCGCCGGCGCGCGCCTCCAGCATGGTGAGCGTGGGTTCGACGGGACGGCCCGTGTAGGCCTTGAGGATCATGGAACGCTGCGGGTGTGTGGAGACGTCCTCGGGGGAGAGTTCGCCTTTGTCCACGAGCGACTGCACATACGTGTCATCCACAGTGATCTGCTCAAGTTTGCCGTCGCGATAGCGGTAGCCGCGCGAGTCGCCGACGTGGCACATTGCCAGGTCGGTGCCGTTGAACATGATTGCGGTGAGCGTGGTGCCCATGCCGTTGGTGGCCGGTTCATCCCGCACGCCTTGTGCGATCGCCCGGTTAGCGTCGTCGGCGCCCGATGCAAGCAGCGCGAGCATATCGTTGTCGTCGGGGCTGGCGTCGAGCGGCATGAGGTGCTTGATCATCAGCTGCGATGCCACCTCGCCGGCTGCGTGGCCGCCCATGCCGTCGGCAAGCGCAATGAGGTGAGGACCCGCATACGCCGAGTCCTCGTTGTTACCTCGCACGAGGCCTCGGTCGGAGGCCACCGCATAATTAAGTCTGAGCATTAAGCAACCAACCTCACCGTTGTACGCCCGATTTTAATGTCACTACCAGTGCTAATCTTCTCTGGTTGGTCAATGCGATAACCGTCCACAAACGTGCCATTGCGGGAATCCAAGTCCTCAGCAAACCACTCGTTGCCGCGCCTGATCAAGCGGGCATGGCGTGCAGACGCATAATCGTCGCCCACAACAAACGTGCACTCCTTGGCCCGGCCCAACGTAATTTCATCCAGCGAACCCAAATCCAGGCGCGAGCCCATCAGAGGGCCCTCAACGATCACGATCTGACGCGGCGTGCCACCTCGCTTTGCAGGCTTGCCGACGCTCACCGCGCCAGGAATGGCCGGCGCAGCTACGGGGGCGCCACTCGACTGCGAGGCCACCTTGGCGTCTTTACGTTGGATCCACAGCGCAAGCAGGATCAGCAGCCATAAGAGCACCAGTAGAGCGATGCGCAAGCTGAAAACAATAACGGATTCCACGAGGAGCTCCTTATAAACCTAGCTTTTGTCCTGTGAGCAATGCGCCGGCCGCCGGAAACGACCGGAGTGGGGGAGGTTAATAGTACGTGGGATGAACAATACGGACTTCAATGTGGGAATGCCCTACGGTGATCACGTCGCCGTCTTCCAACAACCAATTGTCAATGGGAGTGTCGTTAACGGTCGTGCCGTTTGTGGACTTTAGATCCGTAAGGATGGCATCGTGCCCATTCCACGTAATCTCTGCGTGCTGACGGGAGACACCGGTATCAGGAAGACGGAAATCAGCATCGTTTCTGCGGCCAATAATGTTGGACCCCTCCTGGACTAAGTAGGTCCGAGAGGAACCATCCTGCAACAACAAGCTCACCGTTGGAGTAGTCGGTGCTGCCGGAGGAACTGGAACCTCCGTATGGATAGCCTCGGGGGCCTGCGCCGTAAGGTACTCGGTGCGGGGCTCCTGGGGGAACTGCGGCGACTGATAGTGCTGCACGACGTCCTCGCTTTCATCGTCCTGGGAAGAATAGGAATCCCACTGTGATTCCTCGGAGTCCGTATTGTCTGCATCCTCTATATCGTCTGCATCAACGGAATCGGGCGCGGCATAAGAATCAACTCCTTGGAAGCCGCTATAACCCGTGGGAGTTGGGTCAACACTTGAGGAAGCGCGTAACTGGCCTGTACGTAAACCTGACTCAACGGCAATGGTCACCACAACAGTGCCCACGCACGTCCAGCCTTGATTACGGGTGTAACGGCTCATCTGATCCGCGAAATCATCAGCCAGCGAAGGATAGCGCTGCGAAAGATTAGCCAGATCCTTGGGGCTTACACCAATGTGGAAAACATTGGGCGCCTCGACGTCACCCTCATATGTACGGACTAGATTGTCCTCGGCCTCCTGCTTGAGCAGCTCCTCGATCTCCGCAGGAACCACCTTGCCGCCAAAGACGAAGGCGAAGCCATTGTCCAAGCCGCGCTGCATAGCGCTATCCAGCCTGGCCACCTTGTCCATCAAAGACATTGAGTCATCGCCTCCTTAAAAATGCATAGTCCTTACGTACTTACTCGCTAACCGTGATTTCACCATCCACATTGCCTTAGCTCCAGGCCTAGGGCCTGGGGTGTAGTTGCCATACTGGCGACAGAAGAGATGACTTCTGAGCGTAGCCTTGGCATTTGCATGTGAAAAGCTGAGATCACGTGCCCACGGGCACACGATGCAACCAAGTATAGGGGGCAAAGGGGTGCTTACCCTAGCCGTGCACCAAGGAAATGTCCATGTGTAACGCGCAAAATATACTAAAGAAGTGCTTGTTTGCTACTGGCGGGTAATTTTGTGATACGTTTGACCGGTCGCAATTATTGCTTCACCACCTGCCCAGGTGGCGGAATTGGCAGACGCGCTGGCTTCAGGTGCCAGTGTTCGCAAGGACGTGGGGGTTCAAGTCCCCCCCTGGGCACAAAGAGCGGTTTTGAACCGCTGAGACCGGAGGTCGCACACTCTTTTGGGGTGTGGGGGCTCCGGTTTTTGGTTTTCCGGGGGAGGTGGCGTCGGATTGGATGGGCGGGGACTTGTGGGGGCGTCCCTATGTTTTTGTCAAGTGTGAGGCCAATGCTGACGAGTACAGACATGGGGTAGTTTTGGCATGCCTAGGAGCCGGCCAGCGAATGCTGGTCGACATGTTCTTATGGGATTAGGCGGCGGCTGTCCGTGGTGGGATTTCTCGGAAGAATTTTTTGTTTTTCAGCATTGCGTAGATGACGTTGCATCGGCGTCGTGCCAGGCAAATTACGGCTGCGGATAGCGGCGAAAGCGAAGTAGAACAAGGCGTTTTTTAGTCGTTTGTTTCCCGACCGTGCGGGGAATTCACCTCTGATCGACGAACCAGATCGTCTTGTGACTGGGGCAATTCCAGCGTAGGCAGCTAGGTTGCCAGCGCTGTCGAAGTCTTTAGCCATCACCGATCACGAGGAGGATCTGTGCTGCGGTCAAGACGGTCGACTCCGCGCATACTCTATCTACGACCTCGCAAAGAGGGAAATCATCAAGCATGTCCTCGACTTGTTCTGCGATGGTGTTTCGTTGTTCTTTGAAGGCCTTGATGTTTGCAGACAGTTGAGGAATTACTAACTCGGCGGCATGACTTCCAGGTACGGTGACTGTTTGTGCTTTCAGTGCTGCAAATATTTCGTCTACCAGTGAGGTTGGGTCTTTGCGCGTGTGCTTGATCATCCAATTCAGTACTCGTTGGTATCCGGTTCGTTTAAGCCTCTGCGGCCCCTTGTAGTGGATCAACAAGTCCAGGATGGGAGTGCGTCAGTGTGCTATCTGCAAAGACTCGTTCCAGGCTTGGGTAGATCTGGGTGAGGATGCTGTGCAGCCGGTTGACGGTTCGGGTGCAGTCGCGAGCGATGTCCTCGTCGAAGCCGGACAGCATCGTTAGTGCCGAGAGAACTTCGTTGTTTCGGTTTACCGCCCGTAACGTGTGCGGTATCGGCGATAATGAAAACATCACGTTTGTCTGTTTTTGCATGTCCCGGATACAAGTCGGCTGCTTTGCGCATGGCCAGGCCTGGAAGATATCCGACTTCACATCCGCAATCACGGGCTCGGGCTACAGCGAGGGGAAGGGCACCGATTGTGTTGGGTTGGTCGACGACTACGAGTATGGTGCCATGCTCCTGAAGTTGGTGGAAAATGCCTGCTAGTTCGGATTCGAGTTGTGGCAACGGCTTGTCGAAAACTTTGTTGCCGTCACGGTCTAGGGCGCAGGTGTGGTGTTCAGATTTGCTGACGTCTAGGCCTTAAGAATATGTCGATGGAATGCTCCGGGACATGGTGAGCTCCTAGAAAACGAGATAGATATGTCGTTGTTCTAGTCGCTGGTGTCATGACATTCGTTGCGAGCACCCACGCCTGCAAAGAGACTTAGTTTTGAAAACTGGCCGTGTCCTTATCAGCTGTTATCGAACGTCCTGGCTCCTGGTGGCAACACCCCCTGGATCATTGAGACTACAGGGCAGATAAGCCATACCGGGACCAGTGAGTATCCCCATTATCGGGGATACTCACAAAGTAACGGGCAAAGGTAATTTCCGCCGACTTTTAGTAAGAATCATCTGATTTGAACTCTATACATGTCGACACTCTAGGAAAGAAGTTTGACATTGGAGTCTATACGCAGTTTCAAAAGTCATTCGAATATTCTGGAAGAAGGGGAAGTAATCCTAAATGTTGGTTTGATACAATCAAATCTAGGCATCAAGAGATGCTTAGACTTTGGCCAGTTTTGGAAAGAACTAAGCGGCTGATCACCGGTTTTTTCTTGAGTAAGTTTCCCACGGAAACTTACTTCTAGAGTAAAACCTAGAGGCATACTTTTATGGCCGGTCGAAGTTGAGTGGCATAGTGAGCATTTCGCTGTGCCACTTTCCCTTTGGAGGAAGAATGAATGCGATATGGTCAGACTTTGAATCTGTACTCAAGCGACGTACTACTGACTTAATTAGTGAGCATGAAGCATATCTGAAATGGGTGCATAATGAGAACCGACGTCGAAGTAAAAGGAGTAACGGCCCAGCTGGACTAGTCTCTGCTTTGAGGCCTAGCTCTTGGGATACAGATCCTGGTTTTAACCCTTATCATGTGCGATCCCGCCACAAGAGCATTGCGCATTCGGTAGTCAATGCGCTGAAATCAGGCACTTACAAACCTCGCACGCCGTGTGTATTCGAGGTTCCCAAAGAAAACGGCGATCAACGTTTAGTAAGCACGTTCTAAATTGCTGATGAAATCGTATCGCTTAGAACGTATCGTTCGTTGATGAATAAAAACTTCCTGTGTTGAGTTCTCGAGCTTACGCTTATCGGTACGACCGTGGCCCACATGATGCAATTTCGTTCATCAATAGTGAGTTCTCGTGTAGAAAAAGACTATTTATCGCTGAATACGACCTTCGTGGATTCTTCGATAACATTCGACATGAGTATTTCATGACATTAGTCGAGAGCTCGATGTTCAAAATTACAAATCTGGAAGCTCAGATAATGAAGAGTTTCCTAGATTCGCCAGTATTGGTACCTGATCACAATGGAGGTTTTGCCCCTAAGCCGCGGAAGGTAGGTATACCGCAAGGAACATCGTTGAGCTTATTTTTAGCTAATATGGCAGCGCATGAACTTGATCGTGAGCTGGAGCGGCTCGGGGTATGCTTTGTACGCTTTGCTGATGACACCTTGATCTGGAGTCCGAGTTACGAGCAAATCTGCCGAGCGGTAGAGTCGCTTCACGATTGTGTTGACCGTATGGGGGTTGAAATTAATGAGATTAAGAGCCCCGGAATTCGCCTCCTCGTTCCTGAGGCTTCCGGTGGCGCAGAAATAGCTTCTACTTCCAGTGTAGACTTCCTAGGGCACACTTTAGGATTAAAAAAGGTTAGAATCAAAGAATCATCGATCCGAAAGATCAAGTCACGGATTGAGCACTTGATTTATACCAATTTGTTGTTAGAGCCGCTTCGTCAGAAACAGGACAAAGGTCGACTTTCTTATCCAGATGTAGATAAAGACTATGTTACGCTTATTTTTCAAATAAGACGTTATCTTTACGGCTCATTAAGCGAAGAAGATCTACGGAGGTACAGGCGGGGAGCTGTTTCCCGATTAAAATTCGACGGAGTGATGTCGTACTTTCCTCTAGTCGATGATAAAACTCAGTTGAATGCTCTCGATGGGTGGATAGTAAACGTTATCTGGCTTGCTTTGAAGAAGCGATCTAAATTGCTAAGTGCCGAAGGAATGGCCCTCCCAAAACCTCATGGTTTGTCGAGATCCGATCTTATCGAATTTAAGAGTCGGGACGCGTCGAGATATGAATTAGATTTGTGTATACCGAGTTTTCGACGCATATCGGAGGTTATCAGAGATGCTGTTGATACCCACGGTTTGAACGTGATTACTGACAAGAAGACATTTTATACGTATGCATGACGAATGGTGTTTTCCTCTTGTTTTATTCCAACGTCGAGGTCCTCATAGTGGATGTCACCACGCAGAAGGCCGAGTCCTAGGTTTGATCGTGGTTGGTGGTAATAACTAATACTGGAAGGATTCTGCTTATAGCTGAATCCCTGGTGGAAACGGTAACCTCGCATAATCATTGGTTATATAACACAGAATGTTCATAAAAGGGCTTCTCACCGGTGGTTTCAGAGAAATAGGGAGGACAACCGTAAAGTGCCTTGTCAATGATGGTTTCATGGTGGCATTGACCTGACCTGGAAGGATAATGGAGTGCTGCCAAGCTGTGCATGAAGGGCTCGTTGAAACAGTATATGCTGACATCAGCACAGTGGGAGGTGCTTTTTGCAGCGCCTGCTCAATTAAAATGCTCTGGGCCATACAATATGCTTGTGAATAACGCTCCTAGTGGGATCCAATCAGATGATCATTGATATTCCTGTAGAAGCTTCGAAGTACCTCAGAAGATGCTTCCTTTTGTCACGTTCGAAGTCAGACAAATGAGAAGGGTAGGTTAGTAGCGGTTGCGAACTCTTTGAACGTTTGCTTTTTGTGAGATGCTCATGGGGTAGAGAATTACCAATGCATGCTCGAAATAGGTCTGATGTGTAAGTAATGGTGAAGATGCATGGTGCATGAAGTTGAGTTTAGTTACCGACTGCTATTGGTGCTGGGGTATAAGTTAGCCGGAAGTCCTGAATTAAAAACTAGCTGTGAAGACTAACAATATCGAGTGCGAGTTCATGAATTTTCCAACGTGGGGTTGTGAGATGGATTTCGGTGTGATCATCAGGCTGGAGGAGTTACTATACCGATTTTATCGGGGACACCGAATTGTCACTTGACATTATTCATTGTGAGATTCGATATTTGAATCAAGCTGTTGCCAAGGATATGTTTTGTCAGGTAGGCGTGATGATAGTGGGGATTCGTGAAGACGTCGATGTCGCGTGTTTACAGAGAATTTTGTAATGAAACAGTTGCTAGCCCAGTGATAGGGGAAATTTAACAGCTCTAGACGAAGTAATCTGGTGGGCTGTTTTCTGTAGAGGGTACGTGAGAAAACTACTACTGTGAAGTTTCTAGAGCTGTATGTTTGTCTGGGTAGCAAGGTCTATGATCAACAAGAACGTTATGAGTTCGTTTATTGTATTTTGTTAATGTAAACGATGATTTGCGTGGGATTTTCTATAACTGTTGTTGAAACTGATGACAGTATCGTTTCTGGTTCACACGCTTAGCGCAATGATCGTCACCAGGGCGTTGTTGGCTGCATGGACGATAAACAGTGCCCACATCGTAGAAAACCACAGTCTGGCGAGCACCAGCGAGATCCCTAAGAAGAGTACGTACACCATGATCGCTGGTGAGATGTGGATCAGAGTGAATGCCAGCACTACGAGAAGCGAGGCAAGCTGTATCGGAATTTTAGTGGCTAACCAGTCGAGGAGGACGCGTCGGAAGATCACTTCTTCAAAGAAGGGGACAATGAGAACGGTTCCTGCGAGTAAGACGATGGCCGCAATGGGGCCAAGGTGGAATCCCGTTGCGGTGCCGCCAGCTTCTTTGGGGGATAGCCCTAGTGATGTTCCGATGATTGCTGCGTTGATGCCTCCGATCATGACGGTCAAGGGGAACCACCATATAAGGTGCCAGAGCGATCTGGTTGGAGGTATAAATCCGAGTTCTCGTCGTCCCCAGTTGCATCGTCGAATGAAGCCTAGGTAGAAGATCGCAATCCCTAGCAACAATGCTCCGAGCATGCCGCCGACAGCGATAAAGTCAGCTACCGGCGCCTGGATGCGCTTAGCCGCAAAACCGGCGGAAAATCCTCCGGCTGCGGCACCTGTCATGATGCCGATCAGCAGGGCCATTGCCCATAACGCATGCACTGTGTGGGGAGCTGGCGAGATTCCTGCGTATCGGGTTTGGCTCATGTGAGTTTCCCTTCCGTTCCTAAGGCTTTACGTTGTTACGGGCAGGTCGCCGGGGCGTCCCCATTCGCTCCATGAGCCGTCGTATACTGCGAGTTCCTCGTATCCGGCGAGCGTGGCGGCGAGGATGATGACGCAAGCGGTGACGCCTGATCCGCAGGACGCGATGATTCTTTGTTTGTTGCCCAAGGCTTCGGAGAAGATCTCGCGGAGCTGCTGTGGAGGAAGCATCAGGTTGTTGCTTTGGACAGTCGTAAAAGGGATGTTGATGGCGCCGGGCATGTGTCCGGGGCGGAGCCCTTTGCGAGGTTCGGGTGCAAGACCGAGGAATCGTTCGTGGGAGCGCGCGTCGATGACGGCGGTGGGGGCGTCGTCAAGCAAGGAAAGCACGTGTTGTGCCGTGACAAAGTAGTCGGGCTGAAAGCGCGTGGTCACTGTTCCGGGTTCGGCCGGGGCACTGGGGCGCGCCACTGTGGGGAATCCGTGCGCTTGCCAGGCGGGGAGTCCGCCGTCGAGTACTGCGACATTGGGCAGGCCCATGGACTTCAGCATCCACCAGCCGCGGGGTGCGGAATAGATGCCTTGGTTGTCGTAGATGATGACGATGGAATCATCGTTGATCCCCAGCGCCCGCAGCTGCCGTTCGCACTCCGATTCTGAAATCATGGTGTGCGGCACATCGCTGTTGGGGTCGGAAAACGCGCCGTCGATGTCCATAATTTTGGCCCCGGGGATGTACTCGGAGTGGGGGACGGGAGTTGGGGCGAGGCTGATGCTGGCATCGAGGATCACTACATCTGTGCGT
Source organism: Corynebacterium silvaticum (assembly GCF_002162115.2). Taxonomy (NCBI): domain Bacteria; kingdom Bacillati; phylum Actinomycetota; class Actinomycetes; order Mycobacteriales; family Corynebacteriaceae; genus Corynebacterium; species Corynebacterium silvaticum. The sequence continues at coordinate 61,959 of NZ_CP021417.2, forward strand.
CCTAAATGCTGGTTGAGCCATTCTGCGGTGACAAGGGGGTACATGTGTTCTCCTGCCGGGGGTGCCGTTCGCTTGCATGACACTGACCAAGATACGCCTCGCTCGGCTTGCCCATGCTTGTCGACGCCGCCCGCCTCAAGCAAACGATTGCGGTGTGGGGAGCCTGAATCGGTGCCAGCAGAAACCTAGAAGCGGCATCACGGTGTACACCACAGGGACGAGCGTTACCGCCATCATCAGGAGAGCGGCCCAGGAGGGTAGCTGCACGTGCGTGATGAGGAAAACGGCGGCAATAAAGACTGCCAGGGTTAGTGCGCTGTAGCGGGAGAAGATCTTTATTTGGCGGGTGAGTTTCTCACGCTTGGATTCGAGGCTGGTGTGGGCCGGGGTGGTGCCAGGTGGCGCTTTGAAGATATGAATGTCACTTGCGCTTAGGACGTGCGTCCAGCCGGCTGCGGTGAAAATATCGTAGAAGTCTTTGTGAGGATTGCGCTCGTAGACGAGGTCAAAAGTGGCATGCTCGGGTTCTCCGTCGGTGAAGGTCCATCCGTGCCCAGCAAGCCCAACTCCGGCGAGGTGCTTTCCTTTCGCCGCCATGCGGGAGAACATTTCCAGATCTTTGTTGGGGGAGAAGGCGAGTCCGCTTCCTAGTCGGGTGGTGTTCATGATGTCTCCAAAATTGAGTCGGCCATAGCGATGAGCTGGCGGCGGCGTTCGAGATTGGCGGTGAGAACCTCGTGTCCGTGGGTGGTGATGTGGTAGATGCGGCGGTTCTCGTCGGCGTCTACTTCAGTGATAAGGCTGGCTGCGGTGAGTTTTTTCAGGGTGGTGTACAGCGAGGCAGGGCCGATGTCGATGTGGCCGTGGCTTGCATCGTGAAGAAACTGCATTACCGCGTAGCCGTGGCGGGGTTTTGTGAGGGCTAAGAGGATGTGGACGGCGGCGTCGCTGAGGTTGCCGTTATTAAACCCGGAGCTGCGGGCCACAATGCCCTCCTTTCATCGCATCGAATATATCGTTAAATAATATATATAATTAAATGATAGTGCTGTCCATGGGAAAACTCCCCCGAGGAGTTCGAGGGAGCTGACGTGCCCCCCGGAAAATTGTCGTTTTTGAGAACGGTAGAAAACGCGTCCTGGGGTTTTAGAGACCCGATAGACGCTAGCGTTCTCAAAAACGACACAGTAGGGGGCTATTGCGCGTGATGGACTATTTAAACGCGCCGGGGTAGAGCTGGCTGGCGATGTGCTTCACAGCTTTAACGTTTCCTTGTGTTCCGGGGAACATATCGGACGTGGATACTGAGATGATGCGGTTTTCGCGGACTGCCGGCATGTCCGGGAACGTCTTGGTCAGGTAGTCGCGCGTGGATTTTTCATGGTCTGCGTCATAAGCCGCAAAGACAATGGCCTCGGGGTTCTCGGCTGCAAGTGCCTCGGGGGTTAACGTTGAGGCGAAGAAATCGGAGAAGTTCTTCTGGTCTGGGGTGAAGACGTTGTCTGCTCCGGCGCGCTTGAGGATGTCATATTCAATGCCAGCGCCGATGGCTTGGAGAGTGTCGCCTTCCATGTAGATCTGCGCGACGCGTAGTTTCTTTTGGTCTTTCAGCGCCTTTTCTACGCCTTCGAGCTCGGTTTTGCCTTATCCACGACATCATCAGGCAAGGCCTGCGCTTTCGCCTGAGCTTGTCCAACGATCTTTTCCGTCAGTCCTAGGCGGATCAGCAGTTCTGTCTGCGCTGGATGCATACCCACGAGGGCCTCGGGTGCTTTATCAAAGCTCAGTTCCCGACCGCAGTTGGATATGGTCACGGCTTTGGCTGCTGAGCTGGTGGGCGTTTCTGGTGCGGTCACGGAAGAACCACAAGCCGTGAGCAGCAGTGCTGTGGAAGTTACAACGATGAGGGAGTGAGAGATACGCATTAAATATCCTTAAAGGCTGGAAGAAAGGGGAGTAAACGCGAGAACGGGATCTACTGGCCCTGGGAGTAGGTGGGCGTTGATGGCAAAGGTCTCGCGGATGAGTTCTGGTGTGAGAACGTGTGAAGGGGTGCCCATGGCCACCACTGATCCCTGTTTGAGGAGGAGCACCTGGTCGCAATAGTGCATTGCAAGATTCAGGTCGTGCAGTGCTGCGATGACTGTGCCACCGCGAGAAGCCACGGTGGACATGAGCTCATGTTGGTGGCTGATGTCGAGGTGGTTGCTGGGTTCGTCGAGAAGCAAAGCTGGGGTGCGCTGGGCAAGCGCGCGGGCGAGGAGCACCCGTTGCCGCTGGCCGCCGGATAGCGTAGAGACCATGCGGTCCGCGAGCTCTACGACGTCGGTGGCGTGCATCGCCTCCTCCACGATGCGGACGTCCTCACCGGTGTCTCGGCCCAGGATCGAATGATGCGGGGCGCGCCCCAACATCACTGTCTCCTCAACGGTTAAATCGAAATCGGTGGGAGAATCCTGCAGCATGACCGCCACGCGCCGGGCAACCTCGCGCTGGGCAAGCGCGCGAACATCCTCACCTCCTAGTCGTACGGTTCCTGACGCGGGGTTAAGGCCGCGGTACACGGTGCGAAGAAGCGTGGATTTGCCTGAACCGTTTGGCCCCACCAGCCCGAGGATCTGACCAGATTCCACTGAAGCGCTGACTTGATCAACGACAGTCCGGCCGGATAATTCCACGCTCACGCAATCAAATTCGATGTTCATCGGCCATACCCCGCTTTCTCCGCGCCGCCCTGGCGCATAAGCCACAGGAAGAAGGGCGCACCAACAAAAGCGGTGAGGATGCTCAGCGGAACCTCCGTGGGGTGCGCGATTGTACGAGATAGTAGATCTGCTGCCATAAGAAAAGCCATGCCACCCAGTACCGTTACCGGAATCATTCGGCGGTGATCTGCGCCCACCGCGATGCGCGCGATATGGGGGACAACAAGGCCCACAAATCCGATGCCGCCGGCAATAGCCACCACCGTCCCCGTGAGGACCGATGCTATGACCAAAAGAAGTGCGCGAAGTTTCGTCGCATTCACTCCTAAGGACATGGCAGATTCGTCGCCGGTCATAAGTACATTGAGATGCCTTGCCAGCACGTATGTCACCACGAGTGAAACAAGAAGCGCGACCAACGGTGCCACCACGCTGCTTAACGACGCCGCCGACACCGACCCCAACAGGAAGAACATCACGCTCACCACATTCTGTGCGCTGGTGGAAATGGTGAGATAGCTTGTTATGGCACTCAATAGTGTGCCTAGAGCGACGCCCGCCAGAATCATGCGCGTAGGAGAAAGCGAGCCATCTTTCCTTGCCAGGAGCGAGACTGCGATGCATGCACATAGCGCGCCCAGGAATGCGGCGATGTGCAAGGGGAGGCCGCCAAGCGCTGCTGAACCAAAAACGATCACCAGCACGGCCCCCACGCTTGCACCGGAAGAGACTCCGAGGATATAAGGTTCTGCAAGGGGATTGCGCACGGTAACCTGCATCAATGCCCCTGCTAGCGCTAGGCCGGCACCCGCAACCCCTGCCAGCAAGGTGCGGGGCAAACGGAATTGCCACACAGCCTGATCTTGCAGGGTGCTAAGGCTGCCATCGCTCATCCATGGCATGTTGGGAACGAGGTGTCCTGTCACTATTTGTGCAGCCTCTAAAAAGCTGACCTCAACGGTCCCGGTTGTTCCGGAAATGATGAGGAGAATGAGGATTGCGCACGTCAGGGCAGCGCAGAGGGCTCGTGTCTTGGCTGCTTGACGTTGGCGGGTGGTTCGTTGGTTACTGGTACCCGCCGGTCTGTTGTTGAGGTGTTTCATCGCATCTTGGTGGGGCACCTGGACAATATTAAACAGAAATGAATGTCATTTCTAATACTTTTTGGTGTGTCGTGCAGGTAATCGCGCTGATGATTAGGGGGGTTAGCCTCCCAGAATGACGAGTCGGGCGACGGTGAAATAGATGACGAGTCCTGTGCCGTCGACGATTGTGGAAATCATGGGACCGGATACCACGGCGGGGTCTGCGCCAAGCTTCTTAAGTATGAGCGGAAGAATGGATGCGATCAGCGATGACCACAAGCAAATACACACCAAAGCAATGGCGACCGTGAGGATGACCGGTTGGATTACGCCCAGACTCCAAGCGCGAAGCGCCCCTAATAGGCCCATGGCTAGTCCTAGCAGCAGGCCTGTTCCCAATTCTTTAGTCAGCACTCGGCCGATGTCGTGGAGTCGTATATTCTCGGTGCTCATTGCTCGAATGAGAGTGGTGGTGATTTGGGTACCGATGTTCCCGCCGGTGCCAATCAGTAGGGGAATGAAAAACGCCAGAGCGACCACTGCTTCTAACTCATCTTGGAAATAACGCAAGACGGTTCCCGTATACATCTCGGCCAGGAACAATAGCGCCAGCCAGACTATCCGGACCCGCCAAAGCTCTTTTACTGAAGCCTGCCGGTAGGAGACGTCGAGAGGCGAAGCACCGCCTTGGAGAGCATTGTCCTCCCGCAATTCTGACTCGCGAATACGCGTGATGGAGTGTCGGGTGATCACCCCAAGGACATGGTCGGCATCTAGAACGGGGACTGAACCAGTGGGGGAGCGCCGGGCCACTTCTGCCGCCTGTTCCTGGTCGCTGAGAGGACCGGTTGACCAGGTTCTTAGCGTGGCGGCATCGACCATGACATCCTCAACTAGCGTCCCGTCCAGAGACGTGATGAGCGTTGCCGGAGCAAGCCATCCCACCACGTGCGTGTCGGAATCCACGATAAAGATGCCTTCATCTAATGCTGCAGGGGCTTGTCGACATGCCTCCGCAGCTGCCCCGACATCTGAGTGCACGGGAATTTTGATTGCTTCCGGGCGTATCCAGGCACCCGCACATTCCGTGGGCCAGGCAAGCACTTGCGAGAGTACCGCCGAGGTGGACACGGGCAAGGCTGATAGGAGGTCGTCGACAAGCTCTTCGGAACTAATGCCTAGCTGCCGTAGCGTTTGTGCGGCGACATCGGTATCAAGCGTAACGACGAGCTCCGCGCACTCCCGTGGCGATAAAGCTTGCAGGATGCGGGCGGTTGCCTCGGGGCCAAGTGCCGTGAGTAAGACTCGGGCATTCTCTGGGGTTAGGGCTGTGGCCAGCAGGTATAGGTCGTCCGTGGAAAGTCCTGCGATAAGTGTGGTCACCGTGCTGTGCGGCATGGCTGCGAACCACTGTGCGGCAGCTTCCGGTGTGTGTGAATGCAGAATGTCCACCATTGAGGCATCTGCTGGTGGTGTAGTTGGTGAAAGATTGCCCTGATGCATCGTGATCTCCCTCGTGCGGGTAGAGCAGATTCATCGATGGCGTAAAGCGCGGGTTTATTCCTGCGTGCAAGGCGAATCGATGGACGTATGGGGCTGTCCAGGTATTATCTGTTGCGCAGGAAGAGGACTCGCACTGGTGTCCATCGATGTCACCTCCTCGGGTAGCTGATGACTTAGATTAAGATCTTTAAAGACCTTTTAATAAAAATAAATATTTCTCAGCCGGTCAATGTTCGATGCATTACATTCACAGGTTGTTGTGAAGTTATATTGCCAAGGCTAAGCCTTGTTGCCGCGTTGCCTCGTGTGGTTGGCCCTCGCGCCAGGAAAGGCACGAGGACTGAGGCCATGAGCAGCCGGCTTGCAACCATGCCCCGCACTGCCCATGCCCTGCACCGCGTATATTTTTTAAGCCAATTCCACCACTGCTCCCGATGAAGGCCCTAAGTGTACGGTGTTACCCTCCACTCGGGCGTCGCCGGAACTCACGATGATGGTCGCCGGGGATTCCAGAGTGATGCTATCTGCGGTGTCGCCGGCGTTAAGTGCTACTGCACAGCGATTTCCGCCTGAGGATTCTCTGCGATACGCGAGGATCCGAGAGTTATCATGTGCCCACAGGAAGGAGAAGTCGCTGTCTGCGTGCAGCTTTGGGTGTTGCGATCGCAGCCCGATGAGCTTTTGTACGAAGGGGCGTAACGCCGCGGGGTCCAGCATTTGCGAGGCTACATCCGGTGCATCAGGGGCTGTGTCTTGTGGAAGATACAGCTCCTCTGTTTGCGCGCTAGAGAACCCGTAGTTTTTCTTTGTCGCATCCCACTGCATCGGTGTGCGTGTACCAGTACGTTGGTATCCGCCCTCTTTGGTTGGAATATCGAGGTAGCGCATGCCAATTTCATCGCCGTAGTAGATGAAGGGGACGCCGGGCATGGTCAGCAGAAATATGAAGAAAAGGCGACGCTCGGCATCATTGAGTCGAGGCGCAAGACGTGGGGTGTCATGGTTACAAGAGATCAGGCTGAAGTATCCAAGATCGCGGATCTGCTCATATTGTGGCCAGTATTGGTCGATGAACTCCTGCGGCGAGGTTCCAGACGACTGCTTGAAAAAGCTGAGGTCTTCGCTGTGCCCTAGCGGATCGTCTGTGTTGCGGGCCAAGACGTTGTAGCCGTTGTTGCGCCAATCTAGGTAAAAGTCCATGTCAAAGCCGGCCTTAAGTGCCTGAATAGGCTTACCCCATTCTGAAACAAATGCCGCCTCTGGGTAGTCATTGCGGAATCTCGCAAAGATTTTCTGCCACACCTTGATGGTTTCTTGTTTATCTTCACCATCAAATTTGACCAAGGAATCGGCCATGTCTACTCGGAAACCGTCCGCGCCTTTGTCCAACCAGTAGCGCATGATGTTGGCCATCTCTTCTTGGTTAGCTACCGGACCAGGGGCATCAACGCTTTGCTGCCAGGGGCGTGTTTTCTTGTTAAAACCGTAGTTGAGTGCCGGTTGGCTCTTGAAAAAGTTGAGGATATAGGTGCCATTGCGGGGTGCCTCGCCTCCGATAAAAGGGAGGCCGTCGCCGTTATCAAAGGCGTGAGATGTCCAGATGTAGCGATCCGAATACTGGTTGGGTTCTGCTTTACAGGAATACTGGAACCAGTCGTTCTGCTCACTGGTGTGGCCGGGGACAAGGTCGAGTAGAACCTTAATCCCTCTGTTGTGGGCTTCCGTGAACAGCTTTTCTAGGTCAGCATTGGTGCCATAGCGAGGCGCGACTGTGTAGTAATCGCGGACGTCGTATCCTGCGTCTTTAAAGGGGGAATCGAAGCAAGGGTTGATCCATAACGCGTTTGCGCCAAGGTCAGCTATGTAATCAAGCTTGTCGACGATCCCCTGCACGTCGCCGATTCCATCACCGTTAGAGTCGTAGAAAGTTTGCGGATAGATCTCATAAAAGATCGCCGTTTCAAGCCATGCGGGAGGAACGGGGAGTCCGTTTCGAGGGTTAAACATGCTTCTCCATTCTACCGACGGTTGTGCTTATGGAAATGGGCAATGGGCTAAATATGGTGCTTTTTGCTTGCGATATGAAAGGCCCACCAGGAGCAGCCGCAGAGCAGCGCGCTCAATGCGAAAGCCACGGTAAAACGCATGGGATCCGCTGAAGCAAGTAATGGCCAGCCGGCTATTCCGATCACCCAGAGTTTGGTGTGTGCAAGCACATCTCCGCCGATTGTGATGGAAAGAACGCACACGATGAGGCTAAGCACTATAGGAGTTGCATTCCCAAACCTCATTACAGCTGTGCAGCAACCTGTGGCCAGTGCACTGCCGAGTAAGAGCAACAGCACAATACTGGGAAAAGGAGCCCTCGTGATGGCGTACACCACGAGCGTAATCACAGACACGATGGCGGTATGAGTAAGAGCGAAGCCGGTATGAGCACGGGGATTGTCCAGTGCGCTTTGGGAATAGACAGAACGCGTGGCGTACCAGCTCAGTACAGATAGGAATCCGGTGCCCAGTGGCACAAGGAAATAAGAATAGAGCTGCAGAGCGGTGATCTCTGAATAGGTGAAGACTGTCAGGGTAATCAACACTACCGTGAGAATGGATAAGGGGTAAATGCCAGTTCGGCGCAAGGAGCGAGCAAAAGCGCCGATTGCTCTGAGGCAGCCGACTGGTTTCCGGTCTGTTCCTTGAGCTATATGTGCAAGGTCGAATGCAGTGTGGTCTTCATCGGTTGTAGTGCGGTTTTGGTCCTGATGCTGCCGGTGCTGCATGAAAAGGCAACGGTGTTTTTCCGTTGTTGGAGAAGCAGGAGAAACCGAGTATGTAAGAACACCGGCTAACAGGGCCAAAAGTAGACAAAGAATGAGGCCGAGGGCGGGGGACTCCGTACGCAGGGGAGAGTCCGGTTCCAATGGGACAGCGTTGACGTGGATGTTCATGGGGCGCAGCATGATGCCTAGCGCCCACGCTGGTGGGGAAAAGTACCAGAATTCCTTCTCCGTAGAAATAACCCCTACGATCTGCCATAGCACTGCTACCAGCAAGGTGGGGATAAGTCCTATGACTCTACCGAGAGCGCTAAAAAGCCCGAGGGGGCCGAGGAGAGATCCGATCCAAACAAAGAGAGGATGGCGAGGAATGCTACGAGCGGTGGTGCCCCAACCGGAATCATGGGGACAAAAAGCAGGAGCTGTAAAGCTAACGAGGAGATGCATACGAGGAGGAAGCGAGCCAGGCGTAATCGTTGCATCGAGACTGCATGGATAGGAATTCCGCCATCCTGGGCAAGCACCTCTCGCCGCTCTGGAAGGGTAGCAATAAGAGCCAGAATGGGCGCCGAAATACCGGTGATATAGAGAGATTGCCAGGCGAACGGTGTGCTTTGAAACCCTTGTCCTCTGGCTAACTGCGAAAGGGTGATGTTCATCAGTGCAAGGAAGAGACCGACAACAGGAAGATAAACCAAAGATGTTCGTCGGGCCTTGATCGCTTCCGCTTTTATATATGAGTTCCACAGTAGCTGCATCAGTGTTCTCCCTTTTCCCCGGTGAGCTGGAAGAACGCTTTCTCAAGGTCGCCATGGTTAGCGAGCGTTGCCGCAGGTCCAGAGAAGAGAGTTGTTCCATGCTTGATCACTGTGATGTCGTGTGCCAGGCGCGCGATCTCTCCGAGTTGGTGAGAGCTGACTATGACGGTGTTTCCCTCAGCAGCCCACCGTTGTAAAAAGGTACGCAGATCTGCGATGCCTTGTGGGTCGAGGCCGTTCTGGGGCTCGTCGAGAAGCAAAATGCGGGGGTTGCCAAGTAACGCAATAGCCAGTGCCAGACGGGCCTTCATTCCGGTAGAGAATGTGCGGGTTTTCTTCCTTCCAGTATCCGATAATCCGACTATGGAGAGCACCCGGTCTATTTCTAAAGAGGGTAGGCCAAGCAAAGAGCTGTGAACTTGAAGATTTTCACGGGCAGTGAGGTGGCTATAAAGTGCTGGCCCGTTGATGCTGGCTCCGATGCTGGCCAGGTGTTCTTTACGCAAAGGCTCCCCGAAGATTCCATACTGTTTATCGTCGGTTATCAAAGAGCGTAAAGCTCCCTCCTGTGGAACCAAAGGCGTCTCCTACTGCAGTAGGAGACGTGTGTGCATGGTGTGGCCCGACGTGCTGTGTGCGTGGCTCGGCGAGCTGTTATTCCTGGACTGTTTGAGCAGCGGCATTAGCCTTTATCGAGGCAACTATGAGCAGGAGCAGCTGGACAGTGAAAAACGTGATGGGAAGTGCGTATACAGCGTTGTGAGAGATGGTGCCGTCGCGGGTAACAAGGTACAGCGCCACGAGCGAAACCACGGCTCCCAGGACGCCGACATATGCGCTGTATCGGACATACGGCATGGCTGCTTTATGGCCGGTAACCCATGCGGCATCGGAGGATAGCGTGGCGTATGTTCTGATTCCGATGAGATTATTGCGAACAAGAGATCCGGACGTGGTTGCTTTGTTGAGTCCATAATTTAGCCCAGCAATGAGTAAGAGACCTACCACGAGAATGAAATATGAAACCACGGACATCTCTCCTAACAACGAAGGGGGGACAAGCGTGCTCGCAGGGTTTTACTGGGAGTCTTTTTACATTCTACCTGCAAGTACAACCAAGCCCACCCGATCGCGGCAATGTAGCTTGGCAAGGAGCGAAGAAACGTGACTTTTAATTGTTGTCTCTGAGACCACAAGCGCGCTGTCTATCTCTGAGTTGTTCATTCCCCGCGCCACCAGCTGGAAGACTTCACGTTCTCTGGGAGTGAGAAGGCTCAGGCCTTGCTTTTGTTCGGCCGGGATGGCCGGCGAAAGACCGTTTAGCTGGGATCTCCACATGTCGAGCACATGGTCTGTGACGCCGGCGCTGAGAATGGATTCTCCACGCGCGACGGTGCGGATTGCCCTGATCAGCTCGTCGGGTTCGGCATCCTTTAAAAGAAAACCATGGGCGCCGGCAAACAAAGCTCGGTCTACGTAATCTCCAACGTTAAAGGTTGTCAGCATGATGACGCGCGCTTCAGGGGCAACCTGGCGGATCTGTGTAAGAGCCTCGATTCCGTCCATGACCGGCATGCGAATATCCATGATGACGATGTCGATGGTGGGGTCTGAACGCAGCGTCGCTACGGCTTGAACTCCATCGCTGCAGGTGGCTGCTACCACGCAAAAATCTTCTTGTGCGTCAATGATCGTTTGAAGAGCGCTGAGGAGGAGAGGTTGGTCGTCGGCAAGCACAATGCGTGTGGTCATGGTTGTTCCTTGGGGAGCCATGCGGTTATCGTCGCATGCTTGTGAGCAAAGTTGTGTGTGAGTGTGCCCCCGAGGGCTGCGCAGCGTTCGCTTAGTCCGACGAGTCCAAAGCCCCCGTGAGTAGACGTGGATGCGGAGTTGCCGTGGGTGGTGCATGTGATGCTGATGCCGCGCGGGTCGGTGTTCGCGGTGACATCGGCGCTGATAGGGGGACGTTGATGTTTGAGCGCATTGGTGAGCGACTCTGTGATAATTCGATAAGCAGCAAGCTGGGTGATGGGAGAGGTGGTGGAGAGATCGGCAACAGATGCCGTGATCTCTAGGCCCTGTTCCCGAAACCGCTGGAAAAGATCGTCGAGGTTGGCGGATTCCGGGGCAGAGATGCCGTTACTGCCGAGCGCATGGATGATGGAACGAACCTCAGCGATGCCTTCGCCAGCTACGGAATGAATCGTGGTGAGTGCGTCGTTAGCAGTGCTGGGAACGGCCATACCTGCAGTGGCTTGCATGCGGATGAGCGTGAGCGAGTGGGCGAGAACATCGTGAATCTCGGCGGCGATAAGGGTTCGCTCCCGTTCTCGCTCTCGCATAACCTGCGCAAGCTGGGCCTCTTTACGGCTTTTGACTGCCCGCCCAAGAAGCAATGCGGTAAGAGCAATAAGCCAATGAACAAGCAGCATCAGTGGTGCATCTATTAGGCCTCGATATTCGACCCTGCCGATATCTGCGACTTTCCACATAGCGGGTGACAGCAGTGATCCTGCCAAGCAAGCGATGAATACATTGCGAACTACAAGAGAAGACTCGGTGCGAGCTGCGGAAAATATCACCCAGGGAGCGACAATCAACTGAGGTGGAACCCCGAGATTGGCGGGGAAAGCTATGAGGCACACTAACGCCCACACACCTAGGATTCCGAGGTTGAGCGCTGCCATCCAGGGGACATTGTGGTGCAAAAAGAGCAGAGCCGGGATAAATGCCAGGGAGCAGGACATAAGGATGGCGGAGAGCAGTGTCGGCGTGGTAATGAAACCCACCACATATACGCTGCTCAGTAGCGCGGCGAGGGCTGCAGCTAGCTTGTCGACGTTCCCAATCTTCTGGTGCACAACTCACCAGTGTAGGTGTCGGGGTGTCTGTTGACCAGGGGAAAAGGGGTGCTGGCGCCTGATGGTTAAGTGATGCCATTTCCATTAATGAAACATGTTGAAAATCTTTGAGATCGGTGTTATTTTCAGTTTGTAGATCTTGTTGAAAATAACGGAGCGGGGCTGAAACGCCAACAGTTTCGGGTGCCGCTTATTGGAGAAAAGGAGTTCACCATGTCCTGTGCAACCCACGCAGAGCACACCCACGCTCACGATCCTGAGTGCGGTCACGTAGCTGTTCCTCACGGCGACCACGTTGATTACGTCCATGACGGCCACCTCCACCGCGAGCATGAGGGCCACTGGGATGAGTGCGAGACCACCGAGCACCATGTTCACGAGAACCACGATCACCATCATGGCCCAGAATGTGGACACGTAGCTGTTCCTCACGGCGATCACGTGGACTACATCCACGATGGACACCGCCACGCCCTTCACGAGGGCCACTGGGACGATCACTAAATAGGTCGTATCCTCACTAAATCCCCCTGTTCGTTGGACTGAGAAATCAGGAACCAACTGGCAGGGGGCTTTTTTGTGGGCTGGGGCGGGATGGTTGGAGAGCTTTTCAGTAATTATGGAAGGGGTGCTAGGTCTATATCTTGAAATGATGAAATTAAGGCCATCTTAGGATAGTTTCAATTCTATAAAATTATCTGTTGGAAAATGATTTAAGTAATAATTAATTGAAAATATCTTAGGAGTGAAAGTTTGATTACTTCAGCCCTATTTACAATTTTTACCTTCTCCTTGTTGAGTGTTTTTATATTCTTTATTGCAAAAGAATCCCCGAAGGGAATCTATAAGCGCTGGGAATATACGTCTTTGCCTGGGATTCTTACTCCTAATGTGCTGAAATCAAAGGAGACGTGGATTGTGGCACACGAAGCTATGTCTCCATACTTTACCCTTCTGGCAATTTATTTCAGTTTGGCCGGTGTTTTCAATTTGATTCTAATTTTTATGGGAAACGAAAAGGTTGAGGCCATTTTGACAGTTAGTTTCTTATTGGGGATTGTGGCTTTTTCGATAATAGTATTTGCGGGAGATCGAATTGTGTCCAAGCGGGAGGGGAGTAAAGAACTATAAATTGAATATTCTTTTTAGTGTGTTCGCATCAGGGGCTATTTTCAAAGCCGCTTATTGTACTTATTCTGCCCGAGGTAGGTTGCAGCTCTTACTTTGTTTTGTGAAGGAAGAGATGCCTCTTTATCCAAGGTGAGGAAGTAACGGTCTTCCCGCGAGTGGCGATGCGCAGCGCTCGCCACGTTGGCGGTAGCACTGTAAAAAGTATCGTGCCGAGGCCGGCGACAACAAGTGCCAAGCTGGGGCCGATGCTAGCGACGACCGGGGCGCCAACGATATAGCCAACGAGCATTGCTGAGTTATTAACCGTGCCCATCGTCGATAGTGCTTTGGGCTTGATCGCTGGTCGGACACTGTCGACAATGACCATCCTGAGCGCGGCAACCTGGAGAGCATTGCAGACTCCGGCCAGCGCAAAGAATGGGATACATACAAAAAGTGACGGCACGAACCCCGGAATGGCGATGCACAAACCCATGGCAGCGCCAGCCTTAACCAGGGTGGGCAGCGCGTTGGCCTCGGTGAGGCGTGCGGAAATACGTGCGCCAATAATGCGCCCCACGATGAAGCATTGGGCCACGATTGCGTACATAAGTCCGCCCACCTGGAGAGTCTCTGTGGCATAGAAGACGAGAGACACGTTGTAGATGGACGTAAAAATGATGGCGGTCCAGATGCTTGTCAGTGCTTGGCGCGTGCGAGGTTGAGTAAGGAGCAGTGCGGGGGCCTCAAGGATGCTGCGGAAGATTTTAAGCGGTTTCCGGCTGGTATTGGTGCTATTTATTAGTCTGTGCAGAGTTTTTGCGGAGGCGAAAACCTAGTATGCATAGCACAAGGAATGAGCCTGCAACGGCTGCAGCTTCGTAGGTCAGTGCAGTGCTTAGGGTTCCAAAATCTAAAAGAAGGCCACTCAGTGCAGGTCCTGCGAAGCTTCCACTGAGCCCTGCAGTGTCAAGGAGTGAAAATACGCGCGCCTGATTGTGTGATGGTGCGAATTCTTCCGCGATCACACAATAGGCTGGGATAGACAAGCCACTTAATGTAGCCACCACAACGTTTCCAGCAATGAGGAACACTGGTTCGGGGAAGAAACACAAAAGTACCAGAGCGACACATTCTATGAATGCGGCAGTCTGTGCGACGGTGAGTGGACTAACTTTGTCAAAAAAGGCGTGGAGAGCGGTGATAAAAATACCTGTGCACAAGCCCCTGAGATGAGAACTGTGGCCACCAGTGCTTCGCCACTTTCACGCGAAACAAAGTGAAGTGAAATAGCAAGCGACGTCATTGACCCACAGGTGGCCACGAAAAAGTAGGTAACAGCAAGGGCATAGACGGAACCTAGTTCCTTGCCGTCGCCTGGAAAAATCGTGGGCACGTTATGGTGTCCCTGGCCGAGGGTATACCGAAATGTTTCTTTCAACTACGGCTTCTCGTACTTGGATGCGCGAAGGCGTGGATCCCCCTAGAGCTTTGATTGTTGGGGATTGTTTGAAAGTGAACATTGCGTTCCTTTTAATGTGAGTCAGGACACCATTAAAAGTAAGTGTTGCAAATCATATCTGTCAATGGGGTGCAGGGGCTAACCGAATACTACTGCACCAGTTAGCCCCTCACACTGCCCACGGCAGTCACTTACACATCGACTACGGCAAGGACTGTGCCCTGCGGCTGAGAGCTACCCTTGAGGGGTTCCTCGGTAATCATCACCTTTGAGGTTTCCCCTGGTAAAGGCATCCATACTCCATCGTGATCTTCGGGTCCGATAACGCCGGCAGATTTTGTGGAGCCGTCTGCCATTACTGCCCATACCTGTGCACCCATGCCTTCGCTGAGCTTGGGTGCGCCATCAACAAGGGCACCGCCCTCATTCATTGACGAGGACACAACAATATCCAGGGATGCGCCCATGGCATGAGTGCTGGCCTGGCGTACGTCGGAAGCCGCGAGGATGCTGTGCATTTCTGCATGCGGATCTACTTGCGGCCAGAATGCAAAGCCACCAGCGATGACGGCTATCGACGCCGCCACGGCAAGAAACCCGCGCGTCAACTTACGGCGCGCAGATAGCTGAATAACATCCGCAATAGGCTCAGATAGGACACCGACCGGCGATGTATGCGTTGCCTCTGGTTCCTCTTGGGGAGTATCGGCAATGGCCTCGAGGATGTTGTCTCGTAACTGGGCTGAGGGGGTTAGTGGTGCAGGTGCCTGCGCCAACAGGTCTTCGACATCGTGTGGGAAGTCGTCGAAAGGCTCGCTGTGACCTGTGGAGGTCATTGTGCACCTCCTTGCATGAGGCTCATCGCTGAGCGAAGTTTTTTAAGTCCATCTCTGACCCGGGTTTTGGCGGTCCCAAGGGGAACGCTGGTGGCCTGGGCGATCTCTGGGTGAGTGAGACCGGAGAAATAAGCCAGCATGACGGCGGTGCGGTGTGGTTCGCCGATGGCGTCGACAAGCTTGCGAACTCGCTGTGATTCCAGCGATTCCACTGCTTCTTCCTCGGCTGCGTGCCACGTTGTGGTCTGCTCTAGGAAGTCTTTGTTGTCGCGCTGTTTGGTGGCTACGTCGGTACGCAAGCGATCGATTGCGCGCAAGCGTGTGAGTCGTAGCGCCCAGGAACGGGCACCGCCCTTGGCTGGGTCGTAACTTTTAGCGCTGCGCCACAGCTCAATGAATACCTCTTGGATGACTTCCTCGGCCTGTGCGCGGTCGTAAATGATCTGCGCGGCTAAACCCAACATTTGTGGGGCCAGTAGGTCATACAGGGCGGCGAATGCCCGCTGGTCGCCGTGGGCGCTGGCAACAAGCAGGTTATCGGGGTCCATGACCGGTAACTCTACAACGGAAAGGGTGGAAATCATGAACTATTAGTGAGGTGTTAAGGCTGTGGTCGCAAGATAGGCATAAGAAGGGCGGGATTTAGTGCTTCATGGCGGCGCTGGGCTCCGTATGTTCCATGCGGTCCATGTGGTCTTTGCCGTCCATTCCTTCTTTGTGCTCCATGCGATCCATCGCGTCCTTGGGCATGGCATCTTTGGTCATCGCGTCCTTAGACATTACGTCGGAGGGCTGGGAAGACTCGCTCGTGGACGTCTGGCTGGCTGGGGCTGGGTCATCTCCGCAGGCTGTGAGTCCGAGGGCAGCTACAGAGAATGCGCCGATGATAAGTGCCTTGCGGATCGTGGTGTTCTTCATAGGGGTCAGCTCCTTATATAAGACTGAGTTCTGATGTAGGTGCGCGGCCTACTTTCCGCGCTTATTGAATACTTCGGAGCCGCTGTGTGCGATGGATTGGGAAAAATAAAAATAACTGTGAGGTGCATGGATGTAGTGGCGTTTTCAGCGCTCCTACCTGCACAATTACCTTTATCCAATCTGAAAGTTTCTTATGTTCCGTACTTCTTAGTGACGGCTCGCACACCGCGCCATCGTTGTTGCGTCGTGAGTGTGCAGGGAGCCGCCGCGCATGGTTGCATCCAGAAAGCGCCGTGCTCCCACAAGATTGTTAAAGCTGAAACATAAAAGCACATAAAAGGAACGCACATGCTTGAACTTGTTTTGATCGGGCTTATCGGTGGCATTGTCACCGGTATATCTCCGTGTATTCTCCCGGTCCTTCCGGTTGTTTTGGCGGTTTCCGTAGACCGTAAACCCACCCATGTGATCTCCGGCCTTGCGCTTAGCTTTGCCACTATTACATTGGTGGGCACTTTGATCCTTGGTGCGCTGGGACTGCCTAAGGATGTGCTGCGATGGGGCGGTATCGCATTGCTGGTCCTGGTGGGCGTAGGCATGATTGTGCCTAAGCTTGGCGAGTGGATTGAAGCACCATTTAACCGCATCCCGCGTCCAACGTCGCTGCAGGTCAAAGCGCGTAATAAAGGCGGCTTTGCCATCGGCCTAGCGCTGGGCGCTGTATACGTTCCGTGCGCGGGACCGATCCTTGCCGCTATTACGGTTGCTGGTGCAACTGGCGATATTGGACTTTCTACGGTGATCCTGACCGTCGCGTTTGCCATCGGCGCGAGCCTTCCGCTGCTCATCTTCGCCCTCGCCGGCAACAAGATGGGTGAGCGTATCGACGCCGTCCGGAAGCATCGGGGCATCGTCGGCGCGATTATCTTGGCGTTGGCCCTGGCACTGGCGTTGAACGTTCCCGAGAAGCTGCAGCGCAGCCTTCCTGACTGGACTGCCGGTGTGCAGGAACGACTGAGCGATAATGAGGCTATTCAGAACGCTCTTAATAGCGGAAATGGCAACCTAGATTCCTGCCGTAGGGCTGATAAAGGCACCCTGCATGACTGTGGATCGGCACCGGAATTTGAGGGCCTGACCGGGTGGTTTAATACGGACAAGCCGGTGGGAACGCACGAAGGTACAGTGACGTTGGTTGATTTCTGGGCCTATGCCTGCATTAACTGCCAACGCGCCGGCGAGCACATCACCAAGCTGTATGACGCATATAAGGACGCGGGACTGCAGGTAGTAGGCGTGCACGCACCCGAATACGGCTTTGAGCATGAGGCTGCCAACGTGCGCGCAGCGGCAAAACGCGAGGGAATCAACTATCCAGTGGCACAGGACAATGACTTTGTTACCTGGAAGAAGTTCAACAACCGATACTGGCCAGCGCGGTATTTGATTGATGCTGAGGGCAATGTGCGCTATATCCATGAGGGAGAAGGCGCTTATGCGGAGACCGAGCAGCTTGTGCGCCAGCTACTCAAACAGGCCAACCCCAATGTTCAGCTGCCTGACCCGATTGAAACAGGTGGCGGAACCGATTCTAAGCTCACGGAGCAGCGTAATCCGGAGACCTATCTGGGTGCTGAGCGGGCCCGCTTCTTTAACAACAACAATTACGGCCTAGGAGAACGTGACTTTACATATAAAGATCCTAGGACGGGGCAATACTCGCTCAGCGGTAAGTGGGACGTGAAAAGCGATCACATTGTCCCTGTGAAGGATGCAAAACTGTCCATCAACGTGCATGCGGCTAAGGTCCAGCTCGTGGTATCAGGGCAAGGAAAAGTGAAAGCTACTTTCCCCGATGGCAGCAGTAAAACTTTCGACGTGTCCGATGGCACGATAGACATTTATGACGCTGATAAGCCTCTCGACGGCATCATCACCCTGGAACTCGAACCGGGCGTGACAGCGTACTCGCTCACCTTCGGGTAACGCTGAGGCTTAAAAATCGGGAGAGATGTTCATATGTATGGGCGCTCTCCCGGTTTATTTATCTCCGTGTGTGTTTTTCTGTGTGCGGTGAATTTTACCAACCAAAGGGGTAAAAAACGCCGGAACTTTTCCTTAAGTAGCACATTTTCTACCTTTTTGGCGTGTTTGTGGGAAAGTCAAAAAAGAGCTAAAGGAGTGGAAAGCGTTATGGAGTTTCTGCCTTACGAGGCGTTCGAGGGAGAAGTGGCATCCGTCGCGTCTGGCAGTGATGAGGAAATCATTGCTGGTGTGAAAGCGATCATCAATGTCGAGGGGCCGGTATTGGGTTCTCGACTTTTTGTAGCGTACTGCCGCGCCTCGAACCAAAAACTAGGCCGACGAATCCGTGAACGTCTCATGCTCGCAGTAGAACAAGCACTCAATTCTGGCGACATAGTGGCCGATATATCCTTTACTCGGGTGAATACTGAAGCTATGGTGCTTCGCCCACGCGATAAGGCTGAGGTAGTGGTGCGCTCACTAGGGCCTCGTACCCTCGAACAAGTTCCGTTAGCAGAACTCCAGACCGTTATGTGTGCATTGAAGCAGAAAACCCGGACATAGGAAAAGGGGATTTGTACAAACAAACCCTGATTTTCTATGACCGCTGGGGAAAACTGAGCAATAAAGTACGCCTGATTTTAGACCCAGCTTATGACGCTGGTGGTCTTGGTGGCGAGGGGTCACGCCCCGCCGTTAGCCGTAAATACTCTTCTGGTCAGGTGCCGGGGCGCCCTGTGCAACGACGAGGCACATACCGGACTACGGTTCGGCGAGCCATGCGCGATTGGTAAATTATGAAGTCGCGCTGTGCGCTCCAGTAGTTCGCTGAACAGTGGAGAGTATCTGATCAAGAACCAGGGCCAATAGGATAACCAAAACGGAACCTGCAAGCATTTCTATGTAATCGCGCGCTTTGAGTCCGTGGAAGATGAATCGTCCGAGCCCTATGTCTGACGTATAAGCCGCAAGAGTGGCTGTGGCTGTGACCTGCAAGGTTGCTGAGCGTATGCCGCCCACGAGCACGGAAGCGCCTAACGGTAGCTCCACGTTTTTAATAATCTGCCACTCGGTATATCCCATAGCGCGGGCGGCATCTACAGTGTCGCGGTCTACGCTGGCGACTCCCGCATAAGCCCCGGCCAGCAATGAGGGGATAGCGAGTATCACGAGAGCTATGAGCGGTGCACTCAGTCCGATGCCCAAAGCAAGGCCAAAGATTGTGAGCAGACCAAGCGTAGGTAGTGCGCGCGCAGCACCACTGACAGCGCCGATAACCGCAGAACCGCGTCCGGTATGGCCAATAGCTACGCCGGCTGGGATGGCAAAAGCAGCAGCAATGGCTACGGAAGCCAGGCTGATGCCCGCATGTTCGCCAATTCGGGCAAGATAGCCGGTGGGTCCCCACCACTGGGAAGCAATAGTGAGCAGGGCGAAGAGATCGGAAAACCAGCTCATTTCTTTATCATCGACCAAGGTGCGAGTACGCGTTGAAGGATGAGGCAGAGGACGTCGAAAAGCACAGCCAGGATGACTACAGCAACGATGCCAGTGAGTACCTCAGCAATGATGTTGCGCTGAAAGCCGTCGGTAAACAGCGTTCCTAGGCTTGATACGCCTATCAATGCTCCGATGGTTACGAGGCCGATGGTGGAGACGCCAAGCACACGGATTCCGGAAATTAATACCGGAATAGCAAGCGGCAGATCCACTTTTACGGCGATTTGAGGCGCGCTCATTCCCTGGGCAGATGCGGACATACGCACGTCCTCAGGTATGGAACGGAAGGCATCTGTTGCAGTACGCGCAAGGAGTGCCACCCCATAAATGCATAGCGCGATAATGACGTTGGTATCTGACCGCAGCGGAACCCCCACGATGAAAGGAACCAATATCAGCATGGGAAGAGCCGGGATTGTATAGGCCAAGGACGCCGCGGATACCACCAGGTTGCCTACGCGCGGGCTGCGGGCAGCGAACATGCCGATGGGGATGGAGACCGCAATACTAATCAGGATTGCCGGAACGCTGAGCAGGAGATGGGCGGCCGTCATATCCAGCACATATGGCCACGCGTGACGCAGCCACCTCATGAGTCTGCACCTAAGCGACCGATTGGGCGACCTTGTTTATCCACCACAACCCGGGAACCGCCGATAACCGCGGTGTGCAAGTCTCTATCTGCTCGATTTGTGCCCATGAACTGGGCGACAAAATCATTGGCTGGCTGTGCGAAAATTTCCGTAGGCGTGCCAGCTTGGGCAATTTTTCCGCCTTTTTCCAGCACCACGATGTTATCGCCTAGGAGAAAGGCCTCATCGACGTCATGGGTCACCACCACCACGGTTTTATGTAGACGGGCCTGCAACTCAATGAGCTGTTGCTGTAGCGCTCGCCGCACGATCGGGTCGACCGCGCCAAAAGGCTCATCCATCAACAGAATGTCCGGGTCTGCGGCAAGCGCGCGGGCAACACCAACGCGCTGCTGCTGTCCGCCGGAAAGCTCACCTGGATAGCGATTTTCAAAACTGGGGTCGAGCTCTACCGTTTCTAAGGCCAGCCGGGCGCGTCGAATAGCTTCTTCTTTGGGTTCACGGTTAAGCAAAGGAACCGTTGTCACATTATCCAGCACTTTGCGGTGGGGGAGGACTCCACCGCTTTGAATGACGTATCCGATGGACCTGCGAAGTTCCACGGGATTGACATCGGCCACGTTGTGGCCGCGTACGCGAACCTCACCGGACGTGGGCTCAACCATGCGGTTAATCATCCTCAGGAGAGTGGTCTTTCCACAGCCGGAGGAACCAACAAAAACGGTGGTTTGATTTTCAGGAATGACAAGGTTGAAGTTGTTCACAGCATTTTCTGTTGGTGCTTGCTTCCCTGATGCTGCGCTTACTTGTGTCTTATTTTTCTTGTCACCTTTTTCTTTGCGGGGGTTAGCGTAACTCTTGCTGACGTCGATAAATTTGATCATAGTTGCTGCTTCCGTTGGCGCTCTGCCGCTTGGGTGACGTGAAATGAATAATGTCTGTTTAAGGATTATATGAGCATTTGCTGTGTTATACGCTAATTTCCTGTTCCTGCTATTAAAAAGTAGACTGCGGAGTTTTGCTGTTTGGCTATAAGCGTGACCTATAGCGGACTCTATGAGCCATCATACTGATTTAGCTCCGAGCAGTCCGGGAGTAACCGAATTTTGGTCGGTTAAGCGCTTTGATTCGCTTGGTGATCTTTATACGGCGCACCCTCGTGCCAGCAATAAAAGTAAACCCCTGCCGAGCTGCGTAGTGTCGCAGGCAAGGCAGGGGGGAGAGAAGAAATTACTTTTCGTCCAATTTCTTCTTGACGGCCTCTTGGACCTGGTCGACTTTGTCTGCAAACTTGCCGTCGGTTTTCTCGTCGACAAGATCGCCAACTTTTTCTACTGCGTCCTTTACCTTGTCGGCGTTTTGATCCAGCAGTTCTTTAGCCTTGTTGAGGATGTCCATGAGATTCTCCTTGTATTGAGGGGCAGTTATCACATTTAAGGGTAATACAACCTGCGGATTTGGGGGCGGGATCGGCTCGGGGTCAGGGGTACTCTAGGAATCGCGTTACGAGTCGCTGATAGCCGGCAACTGTGAGCTCCAGGTCCTCTAGGTAAAGAAACTCGTCATGGGAATGAAGCTGTGCATGCGCATGTCCTAACGTGCGCTGTTTGGCGTGTACGGCAAAGCCGTAGCCGACCCCGCCTGCGCGCCGGGCAAAGCGAAGGTCAGAGCCTCCGGGTGCGATCATGGGGACCACGGTGGACTCGGGGAAGAACTCCAGCAGTGTATCGCTCATGGCGTTATAGAGTGGCGAGTCGGTGGGGGAGACGGTGGCCTCCTCCCTGATGAGACGCTCGATGGTGACCTCGGGTGCTACATCGGCTAAAGCTTGGTTTAGTAGCTGGTCAACGTAGTCGTCCGATTGTCCGGGGAGGGTTCGGATGTCCATTTCTAGCCATGCGTGGCTGGGCAGAACGTTGATGGCTTGGCCGGCGCGGAGGACTGTTTGGGCGATGGTGAGATGGGAGATGGCATCGCCAAAGGCTGCGAGTTCGCCGAGGGATTCGTAGGAATCGGGGTGGCCGTCGAGAAGCTTGCGCTCCGTGGCGGGGTCAAAGCGGAACGCGCGTACAAAGCCGTGCCACGTGTCATCGCTGTGCACTGATGGTTGGATGCTAGCTATACGACGCGCCACCTCGCCGATTTTTGCAATGGCGCTGTCCTTGTGGAACGGCGCCGAACCATGGCCGGCGTCGCCGTGGACGTGGAGCCGGCGTTGAGCAGCGCCTTTTTCACCGACATAGATGATCACGGAGTCGGAACCGTCTGCGCCGGGAAGATGGGAGCCGCCGGTCTCCGACACACAGTTTTTCCAGCTGAACGCGTCTGAGTGGTGTTCGCGGAGCCACTGGGCGCCTAAACCGCCACGAGCCTCTTCATCTGCGATTCCTACAAAGTAAAGGGTGCCTCGATTGGATTTTTTCCGCGCTACTTCGCGGGTCACGGCTGCCATTGTGGCGGTAATAAAGAGCATGTCTACGGTGCCACGGCCGTATATTTTTCCGTCTTCTATGAGCGCTTCAAAGGGAGGCTTGGTCCATTTCTTCTCATCCACGGGCACCACGTCTGTGTGTCCTAGCAGGGTGAGCGGCTCAGCGGTGGGGTCGCTGCCTGGGACCGTGACCACAATGGTTACCCGGCCTGGATGAGGCTCGTAGCGGTCGATGGCGACGGCCTCGCCGGCAAAGAATTCCTCTAGGGTGTCGGCATTTCGGACTTCTTGGCCTGAATCGGAGGTGAGGTCGTTGACGCAGGCGTTCTGCACCATGCGGGTAAGCAATGAAAGCGTGTCCGAGTAGAGCGTCATGCGCCCCAGCATAGGCTGATTCGGGGGTGAAAGGGGTGAATTAGGGGTCTTGTGGGTGAAATGTGTGTGGAAATTTAAACAGTGTTCAGGAGATGTGGCTAGGATTCTTGAACGTTGATCAAGTGATGTGTGTTGGCCTTGTGCCACCACATCTCGCACGACGATGAATGCACGCACACAGCGCTCGCGGGTGCTGACGCCGAGGAGGAAACCCCATGACTGACATTCTGGAACTTGCCCGGACCAAGGTTCTTGAGGAAGGCAACGGCCTGAATAAGGAGGAGGTCCTCCAAGTACTCACGCTGGAAGAAGACAGAATCCCCGAACTCCTTGCACTCGCGCACGAGGTGCGCCTCAAGTGGTGTGGGGAAGAGGTTGAGGTAGAAGGCATTATCTCTCTGAAGACGGGCGGCTGCCCTGAAGATTGCCACTTCTGCTCCCAGTCGGGCCTTTTTGAATCCCCCGTTCGTTCCGCATGGCTCGACATCGCGGGACTCGTGGAAGCTGCAAAGCAAACACAAAAGTCCGGCGCTACCGAATTCTGCATTGTTGCTGCGGTAAAAGGTCCCGATGAGCGCCTCATGAGCCAGTTGGAAGAGGCCGTAGCTGCCATTAAATCTGAGGTAGACATCGAGGTGGCGGCGTCGATAGGCATCCTTACCCAGGAGCAAGTCGACCGACTCAAAGCAGCGGGCGTGCACCGCTACAACCACAACCTCGAAACTGCGCGCTCGTACTTCCCCAACGTTGTCACCACCCATTCATGGGAATCGCGCCGTGAAACCCTGCGCATGATCGGGGAGACCGGCATGGAAGTCTGCTCCGGCGGCATCATCGGCATGGGTGAGACGCTAGAACAGCGCGCAGAATTTGCCTGCGAACTGGCCGAACTCAATCCCACGGAAGTCCCCATGAATTTCCTCGATCCACGCCCGGGAACTCCTTTTGCAGACCTAGATGTTATGGAAACCCCAGATGCATTGCGCGCAATTGGTGCATTCCGCCTTGCGCTGCCCAAGACCATTCTCCGCTTCGCCGGTGGACGCGAACTCACCCTGGGAGACTTGGGCACTGAACAAGGCTTGCTCGGTGGCATCAATGCGGTGATCGTGGGCAATTACCTGACCACGCTGGGCCGTCCGATGGAAGAAGACCTGGATATGCTGGGCAAATTGCGCCTTCCCATTAAGGCCCTGAACGCGAGCGTCTAACTGGCATGAAAACCACATCAACCGAGCTCATCCAGGTAATGCTTGCCGACGAGCCCCCGCTCTTTCACCCCAACACCGGACAGGAAATCGCTGCGGGAGAAACAATCAGGCTTTCTCCCTCGGCGCGCGCCGGGTTGGAGGCACCGCGCTTCTGCCAGATCTGCGGGCGTCGCATGGTGGTGCAAGTGCGTCCCGACGGCTGGGAAGCAACCTGCTCACGGCACGGCACGGTGGATTCTGTGTATCTGGGGCGGCGTTGAAAAGATAGGTCTGGTGGTAGGGAGCGCGTTCAGTAGAGGCTGAACGCGGGTGCTTGGGCACGCTGTGTGGCGGTGGCCTGAGGGTTGAGACCAGTGCACCAGCTTGGGTATACCCGAAAACCGCGTTTTCCTGCGGCGCTTCCCGATGTAATGCCTAAGCGTTCGAGGTCTGGAGCGGTGAACGTAAAGACTCCTCGGTGTTCGTCTTGCTCCACAAACACCAGCAAACCTCCCCGTACGTTGTGCGGGCTAAAAGGCACGGTCTCTCCGGCGTCATTTCGGGTCCAAAAGGCTACAAAAGCACCTTTCTTGGTCGGCGTGGTGCGTGCCGTCCGTATGTGCCAGGTGGCCTCCGAAATTTCTACGATTCCAGATTGATAGTCACTATTTTGTTCCTCAGGAGTGACGTGGCAGTTCAGACCTTTTGCTGCTGCGTACTGTTCAAAGCTCCTGAACCTCATGTATGCCTTCCCTTTTTGTGGACTGGTCTTTCTGGCTGCTCCCTTTTCTACGCCCTGCATCCGGAGACTGGCGCGGCTACTCTAGACACAAAGAATCCTTAGGAAAAATCTAGAAAGTAGGATGCAATGACAATGAAAAAAGGTGTGGGCGCGGACGTAGTACAACAGCTGGAGGATATCTACGCGGCGTCGATAAGCCTTGCCAAGGAGATTCTAGAGACTGGTGAATACGAGCGTTACTGCGATGTAGTTTATCCCAAGCTCATCGTGAAGATCGTTAGCTGGCACCCCGTTGATCGCACCGAGCCGTTTGGCTACGTCGACGCTGCAGGATGCTACTCGGCGGTGCTCTCCAAGCCGGAGTTGATTCATGATTACCTCTGTGAGCAGCTGGAACGCCTCTGCACAAACTACGAGTGTGTGATCACGGTGGAGCCTTCTACCGTGCGCATCCCGCCGGAGTATATCGACGGCATAGAAGGCGTGACCGAGGCTCGTCGCGCAGGCGATGTTGCCGCAGAAATCCCGCGCCCCACCTTGGATGACGTTGACGATGCCATTATCGACGGTGAATGGGATGCCTTCCACGGCGAAGAAAAGCCGCTTTTCCATTTCACTCCGCAGCGTTTTGATATCGCATGTGCGCGCATCCAGCATTACATGGGTATTTCCCCAGCTAGCGTGCAAAAATATATCCTATTTACAAACTACGCCATGCACGCCCGGGAATTTGTGAACTTTGGGCTATGCGAGCTGTCGCGGGAGGGCTCGCGCTACAGCGCATTGTTGCTTCCCGACGGTCACAAGATCACGCGCGACCAAGCAGAAAACATCGATCGTGAAAGCCTGAGCCTAGAATCTCGGTTCCAGATGCCGCGCTATGACCTAGTAGCGGAAGACGGAATGGGCATCACCATGATCAATATTGGTGTGGGGCCCTCCAACGCCAAGACGATTACCGACTGCCTCGCTGTGCTCCGCCCGGAAGCATGGGTGATGATCGGACATTGTGCTGGGCTCGACGGGCGCATGAGACTCGGCGACCTCATCCTGGGAAACGCCTACCAGCGTGACGACCACCTCCTCGATGACCATATCCCGCTCGACCTGCCCATTCCTGCAGTTCCTGAGGTGCAGCGCGCCCTAGAGACGAGTGTTCGCGATGTATATGGCGAGGATCTTTCCATGATGCGTACCGGTACGGTCCTCTCCACCGATGACCGAAACTGGGAATGGCACACCCCACAAAAACTATGGAAGCTGCTCCGGGGTTCCACCGCTGCTGCCTGCGACATGGAATCGGCGACGCTTGCGGCGAACGGGTACCGCTACCGCATTCCTTATGGCACCTTGCTTTCCGTCTCCGATCTTCCGCTCCACGCCGTGCCTAAGCTGCCGGCTGCAGCACAAACCTTCTATGCAAATTCCAAACAGGCGCACGTGATGTGTGCTGTGCACGCCGTGGAACTTCTTGCTCTTACCCCAGAAAAACTGCGGACGAGGAAGTTACGCCGTACGATCGGAGAGGTGCCATTTAGATAGCCTATTGGGTCAATAGGAACAAAGATGGCTCTGACGTAATTTGGCTCTGCAATCTGGCTCGAAGGAGCGTGTGATTCTTGCGAAAGCTAACAATGGCCATACTTTGCAGTACTGCATTGGCTCTGGGCGCATGCGGAAGCACGGGGAAAGCGGGCGCCCCGAGCAATGCGCTGTCCATAGAACAAACAACGCAGATAGACAGCGCAGACGGGATTGATGCATCTAAGCTGCTCTTTTCCTCTTCCACATCCGCTGTTATCGCCGGTGATTCTGTGGGGCAGAAATGGGAAGGTGCGAAAGAGGCAGTGAAGCGGGGTGCGCCGCTGCTGGTGCGCACTGCCGATAACGCGTCGGCCATTGATGCGGAGATAAAGCGCCTCGGGGCTCAAGACGTTATCACGATCGACGAGCCCCAGACCCCGGACCCAGAAATTTCTGAAGCCAACATCGCCGACAAAATCTCGCAGCTCACGCCCGAATCCCCGCTTTTCGACGGCGGCGCGTCCATCCTGGTCTCCGGGCACACCACGGCCTCTGACGTAGCCACCGCACGCGCGTCGGGAGCCAAGGTGGAATACCTGTCTTCGGGCGACGCGCGTGAAAGCTCCACGCTATCCGCTGATCCCGACGCTCATGTGGTTGCCCTGGGCCCAAGCTTTGCCAACAAAGAGCGCTTTAATCGCCAGGTAGAGATGATTAATTATGGTGAGGTCCCCGGTGGCGGGCACCTCATTTTCCCCTCGCATCGCGTGGTAGCTCTTTACGGTCATCCCTCCGGTGGGGCACTGGGAGTGCTTGGCGAGCAACCTGCTGAGGAAGCCGTGAACAAGGTGAATGACCTGGTAGGTAAGTATCAGGCCATTGACCCGGAAGAAAGCGTGATCCCTGCCTTTGAGATCATTGCTACCGTGGCGAGCTCGTCGGCAGGGCTGGATGGCAATTATTCCAATGAGGGGAACGTCGATGAGCTGCGCCCGTGGGTCGAAGCGATCGGT
Source organism: Corynebacterium silvaticum (assembly GCF_002162115.2). Taxonomy (NCBI): domain Bacteria; kingdom Bacillati; phylum Actinomycetota; class Actinomycetes; order Mycobacteriales; family Corynebacteriaceae; genus Corynebacterium; species Corynebacterium silvaticum. The sequence continues at coordinate 89,364 of NZ_CP021417.2, forward strand.
GATGCTGGCGGCATAGCGATTCTTGACCTACAACCTGGCAGCGCCAGCTTCCTTGAGCAGGCGCAACAATTTGAGGAGCTGCTGAAGCTACCGCACGTCGGACTAGCGATAGATCCCGAGTGGCGGCTGAAGCCGGGGGAGAAACCCATGGAACGGGTCGGCAGTGTTGGGGCTGGGGAAGTGAACCAGACTGCGGCGTGGCTGCGGGACCTGGTAAAGGATAATGAGCTCCCGCAAAAAGTCTTTGTTGTGCACCAATTCCAGCATCAGATGGTGCAGGACAGGGAAACGTTGGACACTACAGCACCGGAGCTTTCGTGGGTTCTTCACGCAGATGGTCACGGAACCGCGGGCGATAAGTTTGCTACGTGGGATATGGTGCGAAAGAATCTGCAGCCCGAGTTCTACCTTGCGTGGAAGAACTTTATCGATGAGGATCAACCGATGTTCACTCCCGAACAGACGTTTAAGATCGAGCCTCGGCCTTGGTTTGTGTCCTATCAATAAAGGCACATGCTTGATGAGAAAAGACCCCTAGTGATGAATGAATGAGCTACTCCCCAGTGGTTGGACTGAGAAATCGGGTACCGATCGCTGGGGAGTAGCTTATTCAGGCTGGGGGTCTTTCTCTGGTGTGGTGAGAATCGCGGAGATTACTGAAACTAATTTTAAAAAATTTACGTTTCAAACCAGCAAAGAATGTTAGCCTACTTATAACGGTGACCGCTGGCACAAATAATCAAAAATTATATGCCAGTCACACTTTGTAAAAGAATGCTCGTGTTTTATTCCCTCATCACTGAAGTAAGGCTTTCAAAGACGTGAAAACTTATCGTTGTCATGCGCGAAGAATATTTAACGCGCTCACCACACTCACACTCATCACTGCTGGCGGTGCCCTATCCAGGCCCCCAGCTCAGGCTGCCGACCCGAGTTTCGTTGTGATTGCGGCGGATTTCCAAACCGAGGCTGGCTGTACAAAGGACTGGGATCCTGCCTGCCCTCAGACCCAGATGGAGAAGCAGGGCAAGTTCTACAGCAAGAAGATTAAGGTTCCCAAAGGCGATTGGAATTTTAAGGTCGTTCTGGATAAAAACTGGGACACGAGTTATGGCGCTCCCGGAAAAAGGGCTACGAGCGTGACAATGTCCCGCTGAAGCTGGCGGCAGACGCAGAACTTGAGTTCATATTCGATCCGGAGAGCCACCATATTGGCCTTAGGCCCACCCAGATTACTACCGGTGATCATGAGGTCAAGCCGGAGGATCGGTAGTTGATCAAGGCTCCCTACCGGCAGAACGCTGCGCAGAATAACTTCTATTTTGTGCTCACAGATCGCTTTAATAATGGTGATTCAAAGAATGACCGAGGGGACGCATCGGCTGAGCAGGGGGATAGGGCTCAGCATGGATTCGATCCAACGTCGAAAGCCTTTTATCACGGCGGTGACATCAAAGGCATCATCCAGAAACTGGATTACATCCAGGGCTTGGGCACCACTGCAATCTGGTTGACACCCTCCTTTAAAAATAAAGCAGTGCAGGGAACGGGTAATGATGCCTCGGCTGGCTATCACGGGTATTGGATCACGGACTTCACTCAGATTGACCCGCACCTGGGCACCAACCAGGACATGAAGGACCTGATCAAAGCTGCGCATGAGAAAGGAATGAAGGTCTACTTTGACATCGTGACCAACCATACGGCCGACCTGATTCAGCTGGCCGGCGGCAACGGCTCCAATGGCAGCAAGTATGTCTCGCAGCAGGAACAGCCCTATAAGGATGTCAACGGAAAAGAATTCCGGCTAGAAGACTACGCGGGCAAGGACGCGAGCGAGTTTCCTAAACTCAATGAGAAATCGTTCCCTTATACCCCTCAGCGCACGAATCCTTCTGAAAAGCTGACCCCTGATTGGCTTAACGACGTCACCCTCTACCACAACCGCTGTAACAGCATGTTTGACGATGGTGGCGAATCCGTGATCATGGGTGACTTCTTTGGTCTCGACGACCTCATGACAGAACACCCCACCGTTGTCGACGGCATGACCAAGATCTACAACGAGTGGGTTGACTACGGGTTGGATGGCTTCCGCATCGACACCGTTAAGCATGTTGACCTTGCTAAAGGCGGGGACACCAACAAGCTGAAGTCCCTGTTCTATGGAGATGACTGGTACACCACAACGCGTTCCGACGCCGCCGTACTGCCGACCTTCCTGGGAAGCCATGACATGGGTCGTATCGGAAGCCTGCTGCAGAATAGTGGCGATGGTGCCGAGCGGCTCCGACGTGACCAGCTCGCGCACGCCCTGCTGTACCTCACTCGCGGTCAGCCTGTTGTTTACTATGGTGATGAGCAGGGGTTTGCCGGAAAGGGTGCCGATAAAGATGCTCGGCAGGATATGTTTGCCACGAAGGTCACGGATGTACACAACGAGCAGCTGGTCAATGGCGAGCAGTTTGGAACGGGCGACCACTTTAAGCCTGAGGCTCCGGTGGCCAAGACGATTACTGAGTTAGCAAAACTGCGCAAGGAGAGTAAAGCCCTGGTAGAAGGTGCGCAGATTGAGCGCTATGCAACGTCAGGTGCGGGTATCTATGCATTTTCTCGTGTGAATCGTGAGGAAAAGCAGGAGTACTTGGTGGCCTTGAATAACGCCACCACCACGCGCGAGGTAGATCTGAACGCTTTGACTCCTAACGCTGAATTCGAGCGGGTCTATGCCAGTGATTATATTAATGAGACACGCCAGTCCCTGACCACTGACAACGAGGCAAAAACCCATGTTACTGTTCCGGGCTTAACCGCTGTGGTGTACAAGGTGAAAAACGGAAAGCAGGTCACGGGGTCTGTGTCCGGCGGCCTGAACATCGTGGGCCAAGAGCTTAAGGGTGATGCGCCGATCATGACGACAGTCGGCGGAAACGCCTGGTCGGAAGCCAACTTTGGATGGCGCAAGCTTGGCGAACAAGAGTGGAACTACCTTGGGACCGACACTGGCCAAGATGCTCGTATTTTCCATAACGTGCGCGACCTTGAGCCGGGCACCGTGGTGGAGTATCGGACCGTCACCGTCGACGGCGACAATAAAGAAACAGCCTCCCATGGGTGGGGCGTGGTTGGCGTGGACTTGGCTGTTGATTCCCGAGCCTTAAGCGTTTCTGCGACCACGGCTTCCGCCACTGTTCCCGCTGCCGTTGTGGTGGGGAACTTTACCAAAGACCTCGGATGCACGGGAGGCCAAGAAGGTAATTGGGACCCTGGTTGTGCAGCTGCTGAACTGCGCGATGATTCTTCCGGATGGAAGACCGCAGAGCTGACCCTTAAGCCAGGCGAGTACGAATACAAGATTGCTACTGGCGGCTCTTGGGATCGGAGCTATGGGGCACTAAACGAGGGAGCGCGTGAGAGTGACGAGGGCGTACTCAATGGTAAAAACGTGAAGTTTCGGGTGACTCAGGACAAACAAAAAGTCACATTCTTCTATCACCCGGAAACTCATGAGTTCTTTAATACCGCAGATGAAGCTTCTGGCTGCGACCACACGTGTGTTGGGTGAGCTTTTAGACCATGTCCCAAGGTTTTCTCACCGTTTTAGCCGTAGCCTGTTCTGTACCGGCAAGGTTCCTACGGCTTATCGTTGGTATAGGCAGCACAACCGGGTGATGAGTTTTGGAGGCTTGGTAAAGTAGGCAAGGGATATGGCAGGACACGGTCAGTTTGATCCCTGCCCCGTGCCAACAGTTCGGCTTTAGCCGCGAATTTATTAACGCGGTGAAGACCCGTCGCGAGAAGCACAAGCGTTTAAAGCTTTTGCACGGGACGTAGATGTGGAAATCTCTGGTGGTCTCGACCAATACGGCCCGGAGGAGCTTATCGATGGTGTTCGCGTGTTGTGGATTGCCCAGGGCATCGCAGCACGTGACGAAACAGCTTTTAGGCGCGTGCTCAAGACTGGTCACCGCTTGCGTCAGCAAGGTCAGCGCCTGACAGACGCAGTGATTATCGATGCCTATGAGTAGGCCTATAATGTCCACACACTCACGGTGGTGCAGGTTGTGATAACGAGATGCCGCCGATGCGTGACTGCCAGGCCATGGCCAGGCGTGTGTGCGGGTACGTCACCCAATCTAAGGGCACGCCTCCATCGGTTCGATCGCGTCTGGGAAAGCAACTAGTACCGAGCGGAAAGCGTTGGTCACCATGGGACGTAGGGGAGGTAAGAAAGCCGCAGAGCGCTGGAAGGCAGATCCACACGGTGAGTATGCACTGGCTGAGCGCAAGAAGCGAGAACCTCAGACGCGGGAGGACTATTACAGATCCTGCGGAAAGTTCTAGCCGAGAGCCCATCAATTCCTAAATATAGGTTTACAAGGAAGCTCGAGATATCTACTACTTTGTTAGGTAGCTCCCTCGGGTTTCCTACTGGAGAAGGGAAGATATGCTCTACATAGTGCCAGGGATGTTAGCTGGGATCGTTTTCTATCTTATCCTTACAGTGGTCAACTGGTTCGTTGAGGGAATATGGCCAAAGAATCGCCGGCTGCGAGCGCATAGTCGCCTTGCTATCCATTGCTTGGCTGCTATCGCTTTTACCATTTTCCTTGTCGTTTCCGGCGGTGGCGGAAACTGGGCTACCCATTTACAAATCAGCGGTTTCCTGTTAGCTGGATGTCTGTTGAGTTTCATAACATCAATCCGGGATAATCCCCGTATTCAAAGAGAAGAAAATACGACAGATTACTTTGTAGAAAGATGAAGCAGAATTTTGGACGAGCAACCAGGGGCAAGAATTAATGGAAATCAAGGCAAATACCTAGGAACAAACCAAGAAGCTCACGTGGACTACTTCTGATCAGGGTGCATCGCTGGTAGAGGATTCGGCTATGCCAACAGAACTGGAAGGAGAGCGTGACGCTGGAGAATTAGGCGCATGAGCGCGTTATCCGCAGATCGTTGGCAGATGCTCATGGCAGATATGGCCGCGATCTGCGGATGCGGGTGGGGTAATAGGGGAGGTAAAGCGCTAAAAATTTTTGGGGCCTTAACCGGCCCCTTTTATTGTTCAAAGGGTTGGAAATATGTGTTCTGTACAGCGATTTTCTAGCTTTGCATGGAATTTCCGAGTGTTCTAAAACCTAAAAAGACAATAATTGTTACGAATGTTACTTATGTGACTAGTGGGATTATTGGTAGGGTGGCGATCATGATGAAAACCCGTCGTCTGAAGACTGCCCTTTGTACAGTTCTTGCCTCGTCCACGTTTGCCGTCGCCTCGGTCCAAGCAATTCCGCTTCCCTTCCCGATCGGCGCGTCCTCAGGCATAGACGTTTCGGGTCACCAACACCCCAACGGCAGCAGCATCAATTGGCAGGACGTCAAGTCCCACGGTCAGTCCTTCGCTTTTGTTAAAGCGACAGAGGGACTGGGCTGGACCAATGACTTTTACGCTAGTGACATCACCCAAGCTGCGGCTCAGGGGCTCAAAGTTGGGTCGTATCACTACGCCCGTCCGGGCGCTGACGCACGGCAGCAGGCGCGTCACTACGCCAAGGTCATCTTTCATACGCCGAATCATTCCTTGCCGCCTGTTCTGGACCTTGAGGTAGCTGAGGGGAAAACCCCGCAGGAGCTGGTCAACTGGACACGAGACTTTGTTCAAGAGCTGGAAAAGCAGACCGGTCGCGTCCCCATGATCTACACCTACCGGTACTTCTGGATTGAGCAGATGGCTAACACCACTGAGTTCTCGCAGTACCCACTCTGGCTTGCGGCATATCAGGCGCAGGTGCCCGGGACCGTGGGCGGCTGGGATCAAATTGATTTCTGGCAGCGTTCCAGCTCCGGACGTATTAACGGCATTGTCGGCGACGTAGATATGAACCTGTTTAACGGTGACGACGGCGAACTCGCCGCTTTTGCTGCAGGTAATCTCCATGCTGCGGGCAACAAATTCGCCTCGATCAACCTCCCCGAGCTAGCAGACCTGGGCAAGAGTGCAGGTGGGGTAGTGGCAGTCATTCTGGCTTTGAGCGCCGGGGCAGCTGCCGCGCCACAACTGATTCAAGCCGCCGAAGCCGCAGGTCTGAGCTCCGAGGGTGCGCAGGACCTCACCGCGGTGGTGCAGGCTTTGGCTAAGGCTGGCAAGCTCCCGGTCGATCAACTGAACAAGATGGCTAGCGGTAACTACACCGTTGGTGACCTGATCATCCTGCTGGATAACGCCGCCCACCTTGCAGGTATAGACGTAGGCCAGAGCTCTCAAGCTGCAATGCGTGCAGATGGGCTCAATATCGACGCTAACCAGGTCGCGCGGGTGATCCGCGGCCTCGCCGCCCGCTAATCGACGTCAACAACTACCCCCTGAGATGCCTCATCCTCAGGGGGTGTTGCGTTTTAGCTAGGGTCGCCGGCAATAAATGATTCCAGTTCCGCGCGGGCGTGTTCGTCGCGAAGCTGCTGTGGCGGGGACTTCATCAAATACGAGGACGCTGCGAATACTGGGCCGCCGAGTCGACGATCTTTAGCGATCTTGGCGGCGCGGATAGCGTCGATGATGATGCCGGCAGAATTAGGCGAATCCCATACTTCCAGCTTGTACTCAAGATTAAGCGGCACATCACCAAACGCGGTTCCCTCCAGGCGAACATAAGCCCACTTGCGATCATCCAGCCAACCGACGTAATCCGATGGGCCAATATGGACGTCGTGCGCCTCGATGTGCTGATCCAAGTTAGAGGTGACAGCCTGCGTCTTGGAGATTTTCTTGGACTCTAGGCGATCGCGTTCGAGCATATTTTTAAAGTCCATATTGCCGCCGACGTTCAGCTGCATCGTGCGATCAAGATGCACGCCGCGATCCTCAAATAATTTTGCGAGCACGCGGTGGGTGATTGTGGCTCCTACCTGCGATTTAATGTCATCGCCCACGATGGGAACCCCGGCTTTCTCAAATTTCTCCGCCCACTCGGGATCGGAGGCGATGAACACGGGAAGGGCGTTGACAAAGGCCACATTGGCGTCGATAGCGCACTGCGCGTAGAACTTATCCGCTTCCTCGGAACCGACTGGAAGATAGGAAACCAGGACATCCGCGCGGACGCCTTTGAGCGTGCCGACAACATCGACGGGTTCAGCATCGGATTCTGTGATGGTTTGGCGGTAATACTTCCCCAGCCCATCCAGCGTGGGGCCCCGTTGAATAGTGACCCCTTGTTCGGGGACGTCACAGATTTTGATCGTGCAGTTTTCTGAGGCATTGATGGCCTGGGACAGGTCTAGGCCAACTTTTTCTTTGTCCACATCAAAGGCGGCAACGAACTCGATGTCGCCCACGTGGTAGTCGCCACATTGCACATGCATGAGACCGGGGACATTGGTGGCGGGGTCAGCGTCTTTGTAGTACTCCACGCCCTGGATAAGCGAAGAAGCACAGTTGCCAACCCCAGCAATGGCCACGCGGATAGTTCTGTTGTTACTCATGCAGATTCCTCTTTACTCGCAAGCGATGGCGGGAAGGAAGCTGCAAAAAACGCAACCCCCGTCCCTATCTATGGATGCACGCCACTATATCGGCGCTTTTATTCAGGTAAAGGCAGGAATTGCGTTTGTGTATCGGTTAAGTGAATCGGTTCACTGGCATTGACCAGCGGGTAGGAAAAGCAAAAATTTCCGATTTTTATAGAGGATGGAAGGACAAAAAGCCCTCAAGAGGGGGTGTTAGACGACTCCGCCGAAAAGTGCGCCGGCAACATAGGTGAGTGCCAATCCGAGGGTGCCGCCAATCACCAGGCGCAGAACGGAACGCATCCGCGACGTGCCGGCGATGGCTGCAGAGAGATAGCCGGTAACCGCGAGCGCGATGATGGTGATCGAGCTGATCGCGATGACTCCTACCGTGCTGTTGCCCTGAGGTGCGATGACCACCATGAGCAGGGGAAGGATAGCTCCCAGGGTGAAGGCTGCTGCGGAAGAAAGCGCAGCGTGCCAAGGGCTGGTCAGATCTTGGGCGTCGATGCCATATTCGATGCGCAAGTGCGCGGGGAACGGGTCATTGTGCCCAATTTCAGTGGCCGCGCGCAAGGCGGTTTCCTCTGACATTCCATAGTCCGAGAGGATCTTTGCGATCTCGTGTCGTTCCTCTTCGGGGGTATGAAGCAGCTCAAGGCGCTCGCGCTCCATGACCATCCGCTCCGAGTCGCGTTGTGCGGAGACTGAGACGAACTCGCCCAACGCCATGGAGATAGCACCAGCTACCGTAGCTGCAATACCGGAGGCCAAGATGGCGCCGTGGCCCACGCCAGTGGCTATCACGCCGAGGATGAGGGCGGATACGGAAACGATTCCGTCATTGGCTCCGAGCACGCCAGCCCTCAGCCAGTTGAGGCGGGAGTTCAGTCGATTCGACGATTCTTTTTGAGTCTCCGGCTGCGTTTGGGATTCCGGCTGCGCGGCGGTGTAGTCGGGGAACGTCATGATTATCCTGCCTAGGGTAGAAAGCGGCATCACTCACTAAGAGAGAGTGTCCTGCCGATTGTGGCCTATTCAACATGAATTAACAAGGATTGGAAACCTACCCTTAGCAGGGAAAACCTACCCTTATGGGCGGTTATGGGGGTTGTGTATCAACGATGAGTCTGTGCGCGGGGTGCTTGGTACGCACTAGGAGAGTCGCGTGGATACCCCGGCGTACTTATTGTGGCCTTATTGTGGCTTGCCGACGATCCCCAGCGCGCCCCGCACGCATAGTGCGTTTACTTCCTGCACGTCATGCCCTCGTTCCAGTGCGTTGAAACCTGTGCTGAGCAGTCCCTGAATGAGTGCGGCTGCAAGCGTGGGATTGTCCAGGTCAAACGGTATAAGTAGGTTGCTTAGGGATTCGATTAGCTGGCGGTGAATGTGGGCGATGTTTGCTTCAGCTTCTCCGCCGACACCTTGTGCCAATTCCATGAGCCAGCCGTGGTTTTCCACCGCCACGATCTGCACGTTTGTTGAGATATAGGCGCACAGGGCTTCTGTGGGGGTGGTTGCCTCGTGGATGGCTTGGTTGATGGCATCCACATAGTCGGGAAAGTGGCGCAGGATGACGCGTCCGCGCAGTTCATCCATGGATTCCACGTAGCGATAGAGCGAGTTACGGGCTAGTCCAACGCGCTGTGCGACGGCGCCCGCCGTAAGAGCTTCCACTCCGCCCTCGCGGAGCAGAGCCTCGGCTGCGTCGAGTATCGCTGCCTGCGTTTTTTCTCGATTTTGTTCCTGGCTACCCATGTTTTCCATTTAAGCACTTGCGTGAAGCGTCTCCGAATGTGCTTTAATGAAGTTATGGCGCGACACCCTGTCGCAGTTTTGAAAGTGGTTTGAGAGAGGTTCCACCATGACCAAGACATCCAACCGCTGGGTAGTGCTGACGATCCTGATGATCGGTGTATCGCTCATTGTTCTCGACTCAACAATCGTCTCCGTTTCACTCCCAACGATCATCACGTCGCTCGACTTGAGCCTCACTGATGCGCAATGGGTCTCTTCTCTTTATTCCGTGGTCTTTGCAGCATTGCTGCTGTTCACGGGAACACTGGGGGATAAATTCGGTCGCGTCCTTATCTTCCGCATCGGCCTTATCGTTTTTGCGCTTGCCTCGCTGCTGGCCGCGGTATCCGGCTCTGCAGCTCTTTTGATCCTGGCCCGGGGTCTGCAAGGCGTTGGCGGTGCGATGATCCTGCCATCCACCTTGTTGGCCACTATCAATACTGTTTTCCGTGACCAGGAACGCGCACGGGCGTTTGGAATTTGGGGTGCCACAATGGCATCGATGGCAGCCATCGGGCCGCTGCTCGGTGGCTGGCTCACGCACTCGTTTTCGTGGCACTGGATCTTTCTGATCAACATTCCCATCGTCATTGCGCTGCTCATTGCCGGCCACTTTGTCTTCGGGCCGGATCACAAGGGGGACATTGTTGGTTTTGATGTCCCCGGCACCCTGCTTTCTGCTTTGGCCCTCGGGTTGACGGTCTTCGGCCTCATTGAGGGGATGTCGTTAGGCTGGTGGAACTCCCCAGTGCCGTTCGCGATTGCCTGTGGCCTTATCGCTGCCGCGCTTTTTATCGTCCTGGAACGCGCGCCAGCGGGCCGGCAAGCCGGTGCTTCTCGACGTCCGCCTCTTTCGCATCGGGTCCTTTAGCAACGGCAATATCACCGCGCTGACCGTGGCACTAGGTGAATTCTCCGCATTGTTCGTTCTGCCGCTGTACCTCATTTCGGTACTGCGCCTAGGCGCTATTCACGCAGGTTGGGTGCTTGCTACTCTGGCGCTTGGCTCGATACTGTCCGGTGCGGCTGCTCGCCATGTGGCGGCTGCATTTGGGCCTGCGGTCACCGTGATTATTGGACTCGTGCTAGAAGGTGGCCGGTATTGCGGGAGCGGGCCTGCTGATCGGACCGGCGACGTCGGCACCGCTTATCGCTCTGGTCCCGGCGATCTACGGCGCGGGGGTAGGGCTTGCCTCGGCGCAGCTGGCTTCTGTTGTGCTTGCCGACGTCCCCGTCGAATCCTCCGGCATGGGATCGGCCACGCAGTCGACCTCCCGCCAGCTCGGCTCCGCGCTCGGTGTGGCAATCGCGGGAACTGTCCTGGCAATCGACGTAGTGCGCCGGGTGGTCGAAGGGCTCACGAACCTCGGAATGACGGGGGCGCAAGCTGAGCAGTTGGCACACGCTACCGCCGATTCCGCTGGCGCTGCCATCCCCGCGCTGGCAGAAAAGATGGGGCCTGACGTGGGAAGTGTTCTCAGCACAGCTTTTGCCGACGCCACCTCTTCGGTGCTGTACGTATCGGCCGGAGTGCTGCTGCTAGGGCTCATTTCTGCCGTGCGGTTGGCAAAGCGGTAGGGATGGTTGTCGCCTTATGGTGATAGTGCTTGCAGGCGCGTTCTCACATACTCCGCAAAATGCGGACACCCTGCAGATATGAGCTTTTGTGCCAGATTGAAGGAATGAGATTTCTGCATGTAGTAAGAAAACTGTTGCTCGATTACTGCATCATTGGCTTCAGGGGCGCTTTCCGCAACTAGTAGCAGGAATTCATCTGGCGTGAAAACCTCATACGGGCAGTCGTCTGAATTCGAATAGAGACCGGCAAAGTCTTTGTAGTCCTGAGTGACAATGATCTGTATTCGTCCGTGAATCGCTGCGCTATGGACATGTGCGTCAAACGTGTCGGAATAGGAGACTGATTCATCAATGGCAAAACCAGTGATTCGATTTTCCGCCATCACAGTCATCAGCCTGTCTCGGATGGCTTTAAGTCTTCGGATACTCTCGCCGCTTGTGATAGATTGCCTCAGCGAGAATATCCTCAGTCCAGTAGAAAGGCCAACTACCTAAGGCTTCTGCGGCCAGCAGCCCGATCCATGCATGCAGTGTAGTAGAGAACCAGATATTGGTATCGGGCAAAACACTATTAGGGATTGGCGTGTATTCGTTGGGAGCTGCAGTTGTCACAGTCAGACTATATGCAATCCTAGGGAGCTATGTCTCCAGATCGAGCACTTCAAATACGGAGCGGCGCATTTCTTCCTTGCGGTCGTTCAGTAGCTTGAGCACCTCTTGTGTGTCCAGTCGGTGGTGTGATCCAACCATGGTGTTGCTGAGTTTTCCTTGTTTGATGTACTTCATCACTGTAGGGCGAGAAACTCCCAGCATGGAAGCAGCTGTTGTGGTGGTGATGCGCGCAGGCAACTGGGAAATACTAATCGCTCTGCCATGTGCAACGGCATCAAGCACTTTGCGGATGATGTCGATAAGCTGATCTGGAGCCTCTTGGCCCGCTTTTGAGGTTATCTTGGGGTCTTCGCCAGCCAGTTGGTGGCGAAAAGCAGTGAGCATCTTCGCATCTTCTGTAGTCAGATTGAGCGATGCTTCTGTTTGTATTGTCATGGGGTTCACCTCATTCTCCATCTGGTACTTGGCTGCTATATTCAGGGCAAGCTTAAAGTGTTGCAGATATAAGTGCAACACCCCTTTTTTTTGTTGTGCTTTGTTTGGATGGCTGGCCGGTGCTGTATCGACCACTCCTGGCTTTAATATCGAAACTGACAATGCATGGTTAACCGCTTTCCATGCTCGAAAGTGCTTGACGTGATTGTTTAGCAGTTATCCAAACATTGAACGGATGGATGGGTGATAGAAAACCACTACCAAATCTCATCCACATCAATGCGACCTGGGGATTGTGAGAATAGAAGGGGTCTAATCTCACAATGAATCGTGTAATCGCGGGAACCTTGGTGGAATAGTGGACTGCTATTCCACCAAGCGGTAGCGTCTGGAACGGTCGCCTCCGATGGGGATAGCTCGCGCTTGAGGGCTGAGAATTTTTCATTTAACTGACACAGACTCTCATTAGCCTATAGGGTAACTCAATAAGCAACCTTATACTCTAGCTCTTGGCCTAAGGCTCACCCATGAAGGTGCTCTCGCGCAAAATACTTGCCGTTATCTCAACAAGCTTACTGCTTAGCACTACTCCCGGTGTTGCAATAGCCTAATCACCGTTTTCCGGTTCGTCTCATCGTGACCAGTCGCAACTGGCACTCGAAACGTCTCAAGACCCAGGCGCTGATAATGGTGCAGTTTCGACGCAAACAGTAGGTAGTCCATTTGCGGAATGGGGTATCCCCATACCTCCAGGGGTCGAAGGCTATGAAGTCAACCAGGCCATGGCGGAAGAACGTAACCCACAAGGACTAGAAGAGTGGCATCCAGCCCCAAACCCGAATGGTGAAATCATTCCTGGCCAGATGCGCTCTGACAGGAAAGAGATCCCTGCCAGTGTTGATAAAGTAGAAGCCGATAAAGCCGAAATTCGAGAAGCACAACTTTCAGATTCGGATAATCCGACTTTGAATGCTTGCCCAGGCCGTAGCGTATACTGGCCAACTAGCTTCGAAGTATGAGGTCTAATCAAGGAAAATACGACAGTATCGGTGGGCCCACAAGCTTTCTTCTTCTGCCAAAATCTCATGATTAACCAACCTTGACAGGATCGGAAGCGGACTTCATGTACTTGGGAGTAAAAAATGCACAAAAGTTTAAACAGACCATCGGATAGCGGAGAAAATACCGACAGACAAAAACCTTTGCTATTTTCAAAATGGTACGGAATCCCCTTTCTTGAAATTGCGCTCTTGGTTGTCACTTTTATTGTTGATATTTTCTCAAGTCACCACGTAGGACATATATACGCTGTAATTTTCATTTCCTTCGTTGGATTACCAATTCTCAGCCTCATTCCGCTGCGCTTTTTCTCCGTAGACCTTTTGTTTATATCCCTAGGCGTATTAGGAATCCTTATACTCAAGTTTTCTGGTGATACTGCTAGCGTTGGGCTGGGCTGGGTTTCGCTGTTTCTCTTAGGACTAGGTATAAGTGGTGTTTGTTGCTTAACTCGGAGAATTTTAGCCAATATCTTAACGAAGACTACATGCTCGTAAACATGTAAACCTTCGATAGGTAATAGCAATACGGGCAACGTCCTGCGGAGTTCCCAGAAACTGATTGCCTTACCCTCGTAATGTTGACAGTGCTTCTATCGGCTGGATATGGATTCTTTACGCAGGAACCATCGCAGTTTTTGGGAGAGGTATGACCTTCCTGACTCTTCTGTTTATGGCGCGGATGCGCCGACTGCTTTTTAACGTTCTGGCCCTTCATCTCCCAAAGCATTGTCCATCCAGTTGTCTTGGTCGTTGTTCTAGTCGCTATCTGCGGTTGCTTGCTGGTGAACACGGGCCACCATCGCTTCATCTGCTGTTGCGCTAATCCCCAGTGAGTCCAAGAAGCCCATAGGCTTCTTCAGTCCTTGCATATCGTGACGCTGGGCGAAGCCTTCTTCTTCGCCTTGAATTAAGTATGCAGCGCCAGTAGTGTCATGCTGTTTATGCAGGTCAGAATGGAAAAACTGGCAACATAACACTCAACTTCCCACTTAACATAACACCGTGGGAAGTAGGTGGGAAGTTAAGTGTTATGTTCGGTGCGCACGTGCTTTTTAGCGGTAAGACGTTCCACTCGTTCTAGTTCGCTGAGCACGATGCGTCGTACGCGGCGATCGTAGGGGACATCTTCGTGGAGAACTATTGCGCGCTTTGACACTGCTTGTACGTATATATTGCGGACGAGGGGGCCGGTGAGAAAACAGGATTCCACTGGCTGAATGATGGTGTCTGATTTTGTGGTGATGCAGGAGTAATAGATGCCGGGCAGTGTATCGCCGTTGGCGTTGAGCTCTTGGATGAGGTCGCTTTCGGCAAGCATCTCAAATCCCGAGGCCCCAAAGAAGTTCGTGATGATGGAATCTACCACGACTGTGCCGCGGGCAGTACGGGTAAGTGGACTGATAACGCCGCCGTGGGAGGTGCCATGATTGGGAACTGCGAGGCAGATGAGGTGTGTGACGTAGCGGGCCCCGTCTAGGTGATGCATCCAATATCTGGCAAGTATTCCGCCTTGGGAATGTCCGACAAGGATCGCTCGCTCGGCGCCGGTGACTTTGAGCACGGCATGGATATATGCGCCGACCTGGTCTGCTGATTCGGCCACCGCGGCGGTTGACCGCATCCCAAAGTCGGGTGCGAAGACCGCGTAGCCTTTCTTGCGTAGGTCTGTGCCTAGTTCCATCCAGTCGCCTTTGGTCACCCCGGTGCCGTGGATCAGAATCACTGGGTAGGGGTGTCGCGAAGTGGGGCGGGCGCGCCAGTCGTCTTCAAAAAGCCCTCGTGCTGGAAGCCGCGCGGAGAGCGGCAGGGGAGCGTCGATAATTGCCATGCGGGAGCGCGACCTCCTTTGCGATTGTTTCCTGCCGGGGATACTTTCGTACCATACCTAAGAAATTCAGTGAGCGTTTTTAAGGAGTTTCCCGTGTCCCTTACTGTTGCTGAGGCAATTGCGAACCGCCGTGCCACTCGTCAATACACCGAGCAGGAGGTGAGCGACGCGGTGCTTGACGTCGTCGTTTCGCAAGCTCTTCAGGCGCCGAGTGCGTTTAATGCGCAGCGTGCGGATCTTGTAGTGATTCGGGATCAGGCGATCAAGGACAAGATTTTTGCGGCTTCGGGCCAGAAGCAGCTTCGCGACGCCCCGGTGGTTCTGGTCACGGTTGCGCGTGCCGACGTCCCCGAGGATCTTGACGAGATCCTTGGCGTGGAACGTGCAGCGTTTGTGCGCAATGTTTTAGCTAAAGCCGATGCTGCGCGTCTGAGGGAGACCGCGCTTAAAGATGCCATGCTGGTGGCGGGTTTTGCGTTGATCGCTGCCCAAGGCGAGGGGCTCGCCACGTCGCCTACCACGGGGTGGGATGAGGCGAAGGTCCTTGAGGCTATAGGGTTGGCCGACCGCAGCGATCGTGCAGTGGGGCTGGTGATCGGCATGGGATATCCTGCGGAATTCCCAGCGCATCCCGGTCGGGCAGAGAGCCGTCGGGTTAACGACGGCTATGCGCGCGACTGAGTTTGTGTGTGGTCACCCCGTAGACTAGGGGACATTATGGCCACTTTTTTGTTTGATCTTTATGGGGTGCTGCTTAAGCTCCCCACTCAGGAGGAGATCGATCATCTGGGCGCAACTATCGGCGCAGATGATCGATTCTGTCCTACGTTTCATAAGCTGCGACCATCGTTTGATGAGAACCGCGTTAATGCGGAGAATTTCTGGCGGCAAATGAAAGTAGCTTTGGGGCTCGATGATATTGATTGGGCGGAAGCTCACCAGATGGATCTTGAGATGTCCATGGGGGTCGATGCGGAGATGGTCCGGTGGGCGCTTGATCTTAAAGACCAGGGGCATCGCATCGGCATCTTGTCTAACATCCCCCTAGACTTTGCGCGTAGGCTGCGGCGAGAGCAACCATGGATGGAAGACTTTGATGCCGTTTTTTTGTCCGGTGAGGTGGGCGTGGCTAAACCAAGCGCGAGGGCTTTTGACATTGCGTGCCAGCGTTTGGGGCTATGCCGGGGGACACGTTGTTTATTGAAGATACGCGCGCCAATATTGAAGCGGGGCAGATGTATGGCTTGAAGGTGCATTTGTTCGACGGCATTGAGACATTAAAGGAGAATCTGTGAATTCTGGCCCGATTATTTTGCCGTTTAATGGGAAAACTCCGCGAGTTCACGAGACCGCTTTTATCGCGCCGAACGCCACCTTGATCGGCGATGTAGAGATAGCGGCGCATGCCTCTGTGTTTTATGGCTGTGTTTTGCGAGCAGACATCAACATGATTCGTGTGGGCGCGCGAACTAACGTCCAGGACAACTCGGTGCTGCATGTCGACGGCGATGCGCCGTGCATCCTCGGCGAAGACGTCACGGTGGGCCACATGGCTTTGGTGCATGGCTCCACCGTGGGCAACGGAACCCTGGTGGGCATGCACTCTGCGTTGCTTTCACGCTCGGTAGTTGGCGCGGGCAGCCTGATCGCTGCGGGAGCCGTGGTGCTTGAAGGGCAAGAAATACCCGCAGGCTCCCTTGCAGCTGGCGTTCCAGCCAAAGTCCGGCGGGAACTCTCGCCCGAGCAATCGGCAGGGTTCATCCCGCATGCTGGCAGGTATGTGAATGTTGCCAGCATGCATAGAGAACTTGGGATGAGTCTGAGCCTCGACCAGGTGTGTTTTAGCTAGAACTACCTGCGCTTAGTGATCAATCGCTTGGCAAGACCCAAGGGGTCTTCCATCAGCCGATCCATCGCGATGGCCCGGGCGGCGGCACGGGCATTATCAAGGTGAGTGGGGATCACCCGGATCTCCAACTTATCCTTTGTCCCGTGAGGAGACTTGCGTAGCGCTTGGCCCACTGCCAGGGCATCCTCTGAGTTTTCGAATGCCGACCCGGCAAGGACGATAACCTTTGGTCGCGTCTGCTCTACTAGGGCTACGGCTGAGGCTCCCAGGGAGGAAGCTCCATGAATATTCTCATCGATCGGCAGCACCACCACCTCTTGGGGGTTTTGCAGTGCCGCACCGATGGAATCGTCCGCATAAAAGATGAGTGAGCTGGCGGGCACATCGGGGTTTTGCGCCTGTTGCTCAGCGCCCGCAATGGCCGTAATAGCACTGGCGACGGTCACTGGAATAGAGATGCGGTTGTAGATCCGTCCAGCGAGGTCTACGCCTTCCCAACCAAGGTTTTTCGCGGTGACAAGGCCGAGGGAGTTGACGTGGCCGGACGTCGCAATGCCGACGTTGGCAAGGGGCAGCTCGCTGAGTTCTGCGACCTTGCGGATGGCTGTGGCTAGCGTCTCCGCATACTGATCAGTGCTCATCTGCGTAGGAACGATATCAAGGATTTTTTCCTTTATTACTACGCCGCGAGTGCTGTATGCACCTACGTACGTGGTCTTAGTTCCTACTGCTACACCGATCTGCACCCAGGGGGAAGCTGAAAGCTCGATGGGGATGGTGGGGCGACCCGGGCCGTTGGGGATGGAAAGGTCTGGTCTTTCCCGAACGAGCTTTGCTTCCATGAGCGCTGCGACGGCGCGGGTCACGGTGGGCTGGGATTTTCCGGAGCCGTGGACGAGCTTGGAGCGCGTCACCGGCTGGAAGTGCCTGATGAGGTGCAGGCACGATGCAGCCGGTACAGACGGCTGAGTAAAAGAAGGGGTATTCCTCAAGTGGCTGCGCGTGTGCATAATAAAAATTCTATAGCGATAGACCACGCAGTCTAAATTATCCACCCCCTCGTTGGACGGTTTTGACAACCTGTGAGCAGCTTAAATATAGATATGAAGTATTTAAATAGACTGACCAGTATATTATGGGCAGAATATTTGGGCCGGAGAAAAAATGTCGCTGAGCGTTGTATTTTCAAAAATGATTTGCAAAAAAGTTTTGAGTCAAATGTCACTATTTAAACCTTGAGCTTTTTTGGGTGGGTGTGGGCGTCGATAAGCGAAAGGGGGAGGTTGACCGCGAATTGGGGGATGGATACCCCCGGCTGCGCCCCTTAATCTCAGGAGGTGTCGGGGGAAATAATGTAAGCATTATTCACTCACGGGGTGACGCATTTCTCCATGCCATGTGATGTAGGTGACATAGCATCAAACTTCGATGAGTTGAAAAAAATTTAATAAAGGCTTGAACTTTGGGAACTCTTGTCAACTTTCGCGCGACAACTACTAACGTCGCGCGGGTGCATCTCTGAGCGCGCCGGGAATGCCTCTCGTCCTTGACTCACAACGAGATTGGTTCCCTTTGTGGATGCGCCCATCGCGGAGTGGAACGGATCCCTCCGTGGTACGACTGTGGCCACAGTCTGTGCGTAATCCAACGTGTGTATGAAAGCGGTATTAGGAATACATGGTCACCACCGATCAAGCCCTCTCGGCGGGAAGTGCAGCGCCACAAGCTGTAGAACCTGGGACTGGACGCGCCGGCGAAAACAGCGGGAAGTCCCGCCATTTGCCGCGCCACCTACGCCGGCTTCATTTCTTTGCGGGAATCATCTGCGCACCGCTTATCTTCATAGCGTCTCTTACCGGGCTCGCCTATGCCTTTGCCCCGACGCTTGAGAATGCGGTGTACTCCAGCAATATCACTGTTGAGGTCCCCGCTGATGGTCAGCAGCTCCCGATGGAAAAGATCGTGGATATAGCTACGCAGCGTCACCCTGAACAGCCCATTTCCGGTATTCGCGTCGGTGAAAAAGACCAGGCAGTACGGGTGCTATTTAAGCACCCCACCAAGAGCGCAAGCTTCACCGATGCTGTATTTGTTAACCCCTACAACGGCGAGATCACGGGAGACATGGTGCAATACGGCAACTCTGGAGCGTTGCCATTGCGAGATTGGCTGTCCCACGGGCACCGCGATCTATGGTTGGGGGACACCGGGCGCTTCTATTCTGAGTTTGCGGCGTCTTGGCTTGGAGTTTTGGCCGTCAGTGGCGTGTACCTCTGGTGGAAGCGTCAGCGCAGCGGCACTGGCAGAAGCGCTTCCATGCTGAAGGTTTCTGGCCGCGGCCGCACCAGGAACCTGCGCTGGCACGGAGCATTGGGCACGGCTCTTGCACTGGGCATGATCTTTTTCACCTTCACCGGACTGACATGGTCTTCTGTGGCGGGCACCAATATTGGCAAAGTTCGTACTGAGCTGAATTGGGCTACACCAAAAGTGACTACTTCTCTCGACGGCGCAGCTGCTCCTGCGGTAAAAGATCCTCATGCTGGCCACGATCATGCTGGCCACGATCATGCTGGTCATGACCACAGCGGTCACTCCGCGACGGCAGCACCCTCAAAGCTGAGTCTTGCGGCGCAATCCACAAAAGTCGCGGCGACTGCTGCTACTGAATTGCGCAGCGGTGTCACCTTGCGTCCGCCAAGTGAGGCGGGTCAGGCGTGGAGCGTCATGGAGAATCGTCAGGCATATCGTAAAGACAACAACTCTATTGCGGTTAATGGCGATACGAGTGAAGTCACTGCCCGTTTGGCATTTGCGGACTGGCCCTTGGCTGCGCAAGCTACTGCATGGATGATTCAGCTGCATATGGGCACCATGCTGGGGCTTCCGAATCAGATCGTGTTGGGCTTACTGGCGGTAGGAATCATTATTTTGGTTGTTCGCGGTTATATGTTGTGGTCCCAGCGGCGTCCGCAAGGCCAGCTTGTGGCTGATGCGCCGGCGCGTGCCCGCGGCGCTGAGCTTCGTTTTGGCGTGGCAGGAATCCTTGCGGTGGTGGGAATGATTGCCTATGGATTCTTCGCCCCGGTATTCGGAGTCACGTGCTTGGCTTTCCTCGTGTGCAGTGTGATCTGGGACGTGGTGCGTTCGCGGCGTCGTAAAGCACATTAATGCTTATCGACGCTACGCCTCAGCCACCACTGTGAGCACCGGAGATGCGTCATAAGCATATGCATTCATAGTTTTGTGGGGGAGTCACACTAGACTGATTCCCCATGAGCTTTTCCCCTCAGGAGCCACTGATTTCCGGCTTGACTGTTCGCACCATGACTGCGGATGACAAAGATGCACGTATGACCGCGCTGTTGAAGAATCTGAATCGTTTTGAACAGCGCTTTGATGTGCAGGATTGTGCGTCCGAGCCTTTGTGCCATTACCTCAGCTTTGACCCTGCTCGTGGCGATATAGGCCTTCTGCTTGCCAATGATGCGGGAGAAACCGTCGGCATAATGTGGGCTGCTTTTATTAAGGGATTCGGTTTTATCAATGCCAGCGTGCCGGAACTGACGCTCTACCTCGCGGAGGAATGGCACGGCAAGGGTGTGGGGCAATGGATGTTGGACCAGGCTGAAGAGCATGGCCGGATTCATGGTTGGCCGGGCATTGCTGTGAACGTGGAAAAGGAAAGCCCCGCGCGACGTCTTTATGTACGCTGCGATTACGTCACTCAAGACGGTGGATCCGTGGCAGGGAGCGTGATGCTGAAAACCCTTAGCCCGAAAATTCGGAGTGTGGCCGTGTATTGCGGTTCTGCGCATGGGGCGCGTCTGGAATACACCGCTGCGGCGCGGGCTCTGGGCACTGCGCTCGCGGAACGGGGCATCACCATGGTTTATGGTGGTGGCAAACTCGGCCTGATGGGGGAGACTGCAGACGCAGCCATCGCCGCAGGTGGAGAAGTGCATGGCGTTATGCCACAGAATCTTGTCGATCTAGAGCAGGCGCATCCGCGACTGACTCGATTGGAAATCACAGAATCCATCGCTGAGCGCAAAACTCGGATGGAGGACCTGGCAGACGCTTTTGTGGTTCTGCCCGGCGGCATGGGCACCATGGAAGAGATGTTTGAGGTGCTGGTCTGCCAGCAGCTTGGCCCGTATTGCGGCCCCGTGGCGCTTTTTAACGTAGAAGAGTATTGGGAGCCGCTGGTCACAGCCTTCCATGCGATGAGCGAAGAAGGATTTATTGCGCAGCGATACATTGATGCGCTGGTCGTTGCAGGTAATACCGATGAGCTTTTCGAGGGCTTTGCCACCTGGGTCAACCCCGGCCTGAAATGGAATTAGTCGGCACGCTAAGGGGCCATGATGTTCCCGGATTCTTCCCCAATGAGGGCGAAAAACTACATGCTGGAAGGAATGCGTGCTTCTGGCTAAACTAGCCAATCATGACTCACGGAAATACGGACGTGCGAACCCCCTCGCTCCTTGATGCTTCCTGCGAAGCATTTGTTCATGATCTTGCTGCGTTATCGCCGACTGAGGCGACCGCATGGGGCATTGAGGGCCACGACGGGGAACTGCAAGACTTTTCCCCGTCGTATTGGGAGGCCGTCGCGAACCGTAACCGTGAGATGCTCGCGGACGTTGATGCTCTCGACGACGGCACCGATGATTGCGATGACGAGGATGATTTTGATGAGGTTGATATCGTCACTGCTGCAGTGCTGAGAGATCGGGTGTGTCTAGATCTATCGCTGCACCATAACGACGAGTTTTTAGGCCAGCTCAACAATATTGCGTCTCCGATTCAGACCATCAGGGATACTTTCTTGCTGATGCCGCAGGATACCGAGGAACAGCGGGAAGCCATTGCGTCTCGTTTGTCGCAGGTGGGCAAGGCGCTCGCGGGATACCGGGAGTCTTTGACTGTGGCGGCCTCTCACGGAAAAGTGGCGGCGATTCGTCAGATTGAGGCCGTTATTGGTCAGTGCCGTGAGCTTACCCAACCAGGTTCCATGCTCGATCAGCTGGGAGTAGACCCTCATTCTGCCGCTGTGACGTCTGCAAAGAAATCCTTTGGCTCTATGGCTGAGTGGTTGAGCGATCAATTAGCACCGCATGCGCCTCACAACGATGCGGTGGGTCGGGAGCGGTACGAGCGCTTTAGTCACTTATTTGTGGGCGATGTTGTAGATCTTGACGACGCCTACGAGTGGGGCCTTGATCGTCTACAAGAGATAGTGGCCGAACAACAAAGCATCTCCGAGGAACTCTATGGAGCGGGGACCTCCGTTGCTGCCGCCATGAAGAAACTGGATGCTGAGCCTCGCTATACCATCACGGGTACTGATGCGCTGCGGGAATGGATGCAGGAGCGGGCGGATAACACTATCACCCAGCTCAATGGCGTTCACTTTGATATTCCGCAGCCAGTACAGACCCTGGAAGCCTGCATTGACCCTGCAGGTACCGGTGGCATTTTCTATACCCCGCCATCGGATGACTTCTCTCGTCCAGGCCGCATGTGGTGGTCTGTTCCGGCGGGACAAACTACTTTTCACACATGGCAAGAGCTGACCACCGTTTTCCACGAGTCCGTCCCTGGGCATCATCTTCAGTGCGGTCAGGCGGTTTGTGAGCGTGAGAACCTCAATCTTTGGCGCAGGATAGCCTGTTGGAACTCGGGCCACGGCGAAGGCTGGGCGCTTTATGCCGAGCAGCTGATGGCGGACTTGGGTTACCACGATGACCTAGGCACGCGGATGGGAATGTTGGATGCGCAGCGCCTCCGTGCAGCGCGTGTTGTCTTAGATATCGGGATCCATCTGGGAAAGCGGACCCCGGAGGGAACGAGTGTCTGGGATGCGTCGTACGCAAAATTCTTTTTGCGTGAGAACTCCGCCATGGACGAGCGCAATCTTGCCTTTGAGCTGGATCGCTATCTAGGCTGGCCCGGCCAGGCTCCTTCCTATGCTTTGGGGCAGCGCTTGTGGCAACAGCTGCGCGACCGTGCGGTAGCTCAGGGGCAGACTCTCAAGAAATTCCATACTCGTGCGTTATCTTATGGATCAATCCCCATGTCTATTCTCGGTGCACAAGTACTCCAAGGCTAATGTAGAGTCCTCTGCTGTGGATCTACTGCGGATCTGCCGCGGAGGATTTATGGTGGGTTTAAATAATTAAGCTTGGCGTAATTTAATTGCGCACAATATAATTAGTGCATGGCCAAAGATCACTCGCTCGATGAACTCATCTGCTTTCAGCTGTACACGGCATCCCGCCTGATGCAGCGTATATATCGCCCTTATCTTGACGATTGGGGCATTACCTACCCGCAGTACTTGGTTCTCGTCTGCCTATGGGAACGCGATGGCAGGTCGATTGGCCAGCTTGCCGATCCGCTCAATCTGGACAGCGGCACCCTGTCTCCTCTGTTGCAGCGTATGGAGGATAACGGCTTTGTCCGACGCCAGCATGAAAAAGAGGACTACCGAAGACTGCGCATTTTCCTGACCGCTAAGGGCAAACGCCTCAAACCTCGTGCTGATGACATGCAGGAGGAGCTCATGGAGACCCTCAGACTCGATCACCAGGACCTTGCTGCTATGCACGATCTCATGAGCAAAATTAACCCTTAAGAAGGGATCATGGACAAAGAGCACTCAAAGAAAAGTTCGCGCAAGCCTTGGAGCTACGGAATGATCGTGGCTTTTTTGCTCATGATTCTTCTGATGCCGCCGCTGCTTCATCTTTTTGCCGGCGGTGGTGTCATACTCGTGACATTGCTGCTGGCGGCGTTGATTTTTGGTTTTATAGACGCAAAAACCTTTCGCTTTACAGCTAGCTTTCCGTTGCTGGTTGGGGTTGCGTACTTCTTGGACATGCAGATGTACTTTAATGCGGGGACCTGGATCTACCTTCCCATCATGGTGATCTTCGCGTTTGTAGGCGGTGCCCTCGGAGCCCCTCAGGGGCTGCGTTCCTTGGGGGAGGAAGACTGATGGAGATATGGTCTTTTGAGCACCCTGAACTGGGGCTTATCAGCGTGGAACGCGGTTATGACGCGGAGTTTCGGGCGGCCGATCCGGACTGGCCCGAGGAACCCTCCGAAAAAGAAATCCGCCACGTTGGTCCCAACGCTGGATTCAAGGAACGCATAGAAGCGCTTATCCATAATCCCCCGGTCCGGTTGCACATTAAGGTGAACGGCGAGACATGGTGCCGGCTTAACGACGTCCCCTCGGGCCGAATAGCTTTGAACAAATCCGTAGACAATTCTTTAACCATGCCGGCTATGGCAAAAGTAAACCGGAAAAAGCCTCACCTTTACGTACAGTCCACTATATTCAACGAGATTCTGGGCATTGAGTATCGCGAAGGAAGCCAAGTCATAGAATTCACCCCACCCGTGGGGACTCGGGGGCATAAGCGCCACCAGGCGATGGAAGAAAGCAGCATAAAGCGAATTCTTTTCCCCATGATGGCGGGTCTAGGAAAGAGCGGTTGGGCAATTGCCGTGATCGTTCTGGGACCAATCATGAGCAGGATCGTGAAAAAACTCTTGGAGTTGTTGCCCGACTGGGACTTCTTTGATCTTCCGGAACTCCCCTCAATCGAGCTTCCTGTTCCACGGTTTCCGCAGATCACGCTTCCCGTGGTGCAGTTCCCGGACTGGGAATTTCCTCATATTGAACTCCCATGGTGGGTTATGTTTCTTCTTGAGTATAAAAAAGTGTGGATCCCCTTGGTGATTGCTGTCTTTGTAGGCATCATGGCGATCCGTAATCACAAGAAATCTGAAGAGCAGAAGCGGCAGTGGGAGTCGGAACAGACTGATGATTGCGATGCGACGCCTTAGGATTTTTTCCGTTGCAGCAGAGCGATAAGAGCGGGTATCCACCCGGCTAATGCAAGAACACTTACGATTCGGATGACCTGAGTAGCCACGACCACCGACCCCGCGCCACCTTCGCTGGAGAGCGCAAGCACGGTTTCCAAAGCACCCGGGCTGGTGGCCAAATACGCCTCAAAGTAGGAGACGTGCAGTACAGACATGAGAGGCCATGCGGTCAGTGCGCAGCCTGCTATCAGCACAACCACAAAGAGAATGGTGGATGGAAGCTGAGCGGCGAATGCTTTGAGCGCGGCTAAAGAAAGCGAACCGCCACAGATCCACCCGATAGAGAGAAAAGCGAAATAGCGCACTGTCTCGGGTGGTGCAAGACTCACGTCATGCGGGATAAACAATCCAACTATGACCACCAGAAGCATCGGTCCCAGGATCGATGCTGCCGGCAGCCTTAAAAACTTACCCACCCGATGGCCAACCAAAGCGATAACAACCACGATGAGCAGCGCCCACCATGGTTGTGACTGCGCTGCTTCAGACACAGCATGACTGGCGGGCGTATGCGAGAAGAGATGGGTTATCAAAGGAAGGGAGATCGAGACTGTGAGAAGGCGCAGATACTGGCTGAGAGTGACGTAGCGATAGTCGGCGCCTAGGTCTTTAGCCAGGATCGGCATAATAGAGGCTCCGCCGGCCAACATGGAGAGCACTCCAGTTTCCTGGCTAATCTCGGGTTCTTTGCGGGCTAATAATAGCCCGCCGCCGATGCCAATTGCCAACGTCACAATGGTCACCGCGATACTGGGTAAGACAAAGTGAGCGAGTTGGCTCAATTGCGTAGATAACAGCGGCAGAGCTGCGAGGACACCGATAAAACCGCGAGCAAAATTAAACAAATGGCGGTTCATCGGTAACTCTTTGCCCGTGATAAGAGCCGACGTACCAGAAGCCGCAATAGCTGCAAGAATCCACGCAGCAGGGACATGGAGAAAAGCAAAGAGGAAACCAAACGCAATGGACACAGGTGCCACCACAGACCAGCAGAGAACCAGGCCCTTATCCGTAATGAATCTCCTCATGCGTCGAGTGCTCCTCTCTTAGAATGCACTCGACTTTAATCCCACCTGTGGCCTGTGGCACTACCTTGAAGCTGAGACTTCTTCAAAAGAGTCGCGGGTAATCCGGACTCCAGGGCCCCGATGCTCCCGTATTGTCACGCTGCCGGGTGCCGTCAGATCGATGATGACTGCGTCGACGGAGTACTTCTTGCCGGCGTCGAGACGCTTAAACGTGCTGCCGTCGACAGCTGCACCATCGCCAGTAGCGCTCAGCGTCAACGGTGAAAATGTGGCTTTGATCCTATTGGCCTGCGGATGATTTCCGCTCGTAGCTTTCCACGTAATCGCATAGGTGGTGGGGGAGCAATCGGCAATGACACCTGCCGGATAATCAACCACGCAAGCAAGAGTTACTTCCTTATCCAACGGCAGAAGATAGCCCCCAGCCGGGATCGGAGTAGCAGCTAGATCCGGTCGCGGGGTAGGGCGTGGCGACGGCGGACTCGGCGCAGGCTTGGGCTGCTGGGTTGTTGGTTGTTGAGTTGCTGGCTGTTGGGTCTGCTGGGTTGTCAGGGGGGACGTTGTTGCGGATGTGCGTGAGGCATCGGCGGCTGTAGACGTGGGCTGTGGCGGTTGAGTATTCGCGCACGCGCTCGCGCCAAAGAGAACTACTGCGGATAATGCTACGGGAAGAGCTTCTTCATGGACATTCCTCCGGTTCACAAGGACCTCTGAAATAGATCACTTTTGACTATTACCGAGCGTAATATCTTCTGATGAAATTGGCAGCCATCAATAATCGGAGGCAACAGTGGACATTACTGTGAGCGGCTGGGGGATCTTGATCGCTGGTGCCGGAATAGCCGGGTGGGTTGACGCGATGATTGGTGGCGGAGGGCTAGTGCTCATCCCGCTTATCATGGCCGTCGCGCCGGGACTTGCCCCGGTTGTTGCCATCGCTACCAATAAGTTTGTGGCCGTGAGCGGAACCGCCTCAGCCGCAGTGACAATGGTGAGGAAAGTGGGAGTTGATCGCTCGCTGGTGTTGCGGCTTGTGCCTGTCGCGGCCCTGAGTTCGGCGGGCGGGGCGTTGCTGGCGGCGTCGATAAGCAAAGACGTGATGCGTCCGATCGTGATCGTACTTATGCTGGTAGCCGGGATTTTTGTTGCCCTCAAACCAGAATTTGGGCAGGGCGGACCCACACAAACCGCGAGCGCTAGGCGGCGCGGACTTGCCGTTGTAGCGACCGGGGCCATTGCGCTTTACGACGGCCTCTTTGGGCCCGGTACCGGAATGTTTCTGATCATGGCTTTTACCGCGCTGCTCTCTCAAGATTTTCTGCGGTCGGCAGCCCTGACCAAAGTGGTGAATACTGCCACTAACCTGGGGGCTCTCCTCGTATTTATCGCAGCAGGCCATGTTTTGTGGTCCCTGGGAATCGTGCTGGCTGTGGCGAATATCGCGGGCGCACAACTCGGGGCAAAAACGGTGTTGGGTGGTGGAACCAAGATCCTGCGCCTAGCGCTTTTGACTCTGGTCATTGTGATGAGCATCTACCTGACAGTGCAGCAGGTGCGCGGGGTATAGGACTTGAGGTTATGGGCTTGCCGGTCTTTGTCGGTTGCGCTGGTCGCGCCGATGGTGCCGGTCGCGCAAAGAGCGTGAAATTGGCAACTGACGACGCCAGGCTCAGATGCTATACATTGTCTCATCAGGTTTCTAGTGTGCACTTCTGCTGTCGCATGTGAGTGCTGAACATCCTTAGGATGTCATGATGTCAATGCTCAATGAACTGCTTGCAGATGAATCAATAGAACTGCACGGAAAGGCGGAAACCTGGCGCGATGCCATTGCCAGTGCTGGCGGTCTTTTAGAAAAAAACAGGTGTTATAGCGGGTGCGTACACCGAATCAATGATTGACAACGTGGAAGTCAACGGGCCGTACATCGTCGTGGCACCCGGCTTTGCCTTCGCCCATGCTCGCCCGTCTTCTGCAGTGAAACAGACTGCGATTTCCTGGCTGCGTCTGGAGCAGCCAGTTTCCTTTGGCCATCCAAAGAACGATCCCGTTGACCTGGTTGTTGCGCTCGCTGCACACGCTGATACCGCACATACTGCCGCGATGAAAGATTTGGCGCAGTTGTTGGGAGACAAGCAACGCAGGGAGGCGCTTAACCGGGTGGAGACTGTGGCGGAATTGCGGGAGGTTTTGGGGTCTGCTGTGAGGGATGGCGTGGGCGCTAGCTTTGCGGTCAATCCCGCGGTAACGGTTGCAGCTGGGCTTTCCAGCGCGCAGGCGACAGCGCCCAAAGGAAAAATACTCACGGTGTGCGGGAATGGCCTGGGGACCTCTTTGTTCCTGAAAAACACGCTGGAACAGGTCCTCGATTATTGGAAGTGGTCCCCCTATTTTTCGGTTGAAGCCACCGACACGATTTCTGCAAAAGGGCGTGCCCATGAGGCAGATTTCATCTTGACCTCAGGGGAGATTGCGGCGACCCTGGGTGATCTAGGTGTGCCGGTCTATGTTATTCAAAACTTCACTTCACCAGCAGAAATTGACTCAGCCCTACGTCAGCTTTTCGACGTCTAACGGAGGCACACATGAACGTCCTACTTTCGATTGCGGAATTTCTTGTCAACGAGATCCTTGCCGTTCCAGCATTCCTTATCGGCATCATCACGGCTGTCGGCCTCGGCGCGCTGGGCCGAGGCACCGGCAAGGTTCTTGGTGGTGCACTGAAAGCAACGCTGGGTTTTCTTCTCATCGGCGCAGGTGCGGGCCTCGTCTCTGCTTCCTTAGCACCACTAGGAGTGATGATCCAGGGGGCTACCGAGGCGCACGGAGTGGTACCTACCAACGAGGCGATCGTTGGAATTGCTCAGGAACACTATGGCAGTCAGGTAGCGTGGCTCATGATCCTGGGATACGCGGTGTCCCTGGTGTTGGCGCGTTTTACACCACTACGCTATGTTTTCCTCACTGGTCACCATGTTCTTTTTATGGCGACGCTGTTGACCATAGTGATGGCCACTGCTGGTTTTGACCCATGGGTGGTTATCATCGTCGGTGCTGTTCTTCTTGGCATTTTGATGGTTTCCCTCCCCGCCATCGCGCATCCATGGACTCGTCGGATCACGGGTGACGACTCAGTGGCGATTGGCCACTTTGGCACTTCCGGCTACGTGGCCGCAGGTGCCGTGGGCAAGCTGGTGGGAGGCAAAGGAAAGAAAGCCAGCCCTTCCACCGAAGAAATGAAACTACCTGAAGGACTCAGATTCCTACGCGACTCCATGGTCGCTACTGCACTATCGATGGCGCTGATGTATGTAGTTCTAGCAGTGCTTTTTATCCTTAGGGCTGGTCAAACCGAGGCTTTCACGGCCTTTACCGGAGGTGCGACAGGCGTCGGAAATTACCTTATGCAGTCGGTGACCCAGGGCCTACAATTTGGCGTAGCAGTAGCCGTGATTCTCTTTGGCGTGCGTACCATCCTGGGAGAGCTGGTCCCTGCGTTCCAAGGAATTGCAGAAAAAGTAGTCCTCGGCGCAATCCCTGCGCTGGATTGCCCTATTGTGTTCCCTTATGCCCAAAATGCTGTCCTTATAGGGTTTATCTCTTCTTTTGTTGGAGGCCTTGTTGGATTAGCAGTGCTTTCTGCCTGGTTGAATCCAGTATTCGGGGTGGCCCTGATTCTCCCCGGCCTAGTTCCACATTTTTTCACTGGTGGCGCGGCAGGCGTTTATGGCAATGCCACCGGTGGTCGCACAGAGGCGCGCTATGCGGTGCATTTGTTAACGGACTGCTCATCACCTTCCTTCCGGCTTTCCTTCTTGGGGTCCTTGGCACCTTTGGGGAAGCAAACACCACCTTTGGTGATGCAGACTTTGGATGGTTCGGAATACTTATCGGTGGAGCGGCCCACAGTGGAAAGACCGTGGGGCTTATCCTGATCGTTCTCATCGGTATCGCAATTCTTGGGCATGGACTGTGGTCGCAGAAAAAGCTCGTCGAAAGGAACTGGGATCCCGCTCCGCATCGTTCAGGCGGATTCGGTTCAGCGGATACAGGTCGGGATGCAGGTCGTCAGAACATTGACGCTTATCCCCGCATAGCCCCGCCACAAGGTGCGCCAGTTCCTCCTCCGCCACTAGGATAAGCCCGTTGAATCCCAGTTCATGAGAGCGCTTTTTTAGTTTTTCCTGTGGCTAACGCTGTTGTTGGGTCTTCTGGCCAGGGATGCTTGGGGTAACGTCCTCGCATCTCTGAGCGGACGTGGCGGTAGGGACCACTCCAGAAACTGCGCAAGTCATCGGTGACAGCCAGCGGTCTACCAGCCGGAGATAAAAGGTGGAATTGCAATGGTTTCCCGCAGATAATAGGGGAGAGTCCTGCAGTCCAAAACATTCTTGCAGTTTGACGCTGATCTTAGGTCGATCGTCGGAGTAATCAATGCTGACGCTACGTCCGCTGGGAACGTGCAGGGCACTAGACACTAATTCCTCTAACTGAGCGGCCTCAGGCCACGGGAGCAGCCGTTGGAGTGCTGGATACATATCGACTTTGGTGATGGTCGTCCCTGCTAAAAGAAGATCGATCTCTGGAGTGAGCCATTCTTCCGTGGTGATGGAATCGACATCAGGCCACGGGGCTCCGTAACAATCGAATACGTGGCGAAGCCGATTCTTCAGGTCCAAAGCTTTCTCTGAAAAATTAAAAAGGGTCAATCCGCGTGATTGAATGACCTCTGCAAGAGCTTTTCGCGCGGATTCTCCTTCCAAAGCGCAAGGCGTTGAGTTGAGTACGATGGCACCCGCTCGAGTCACGCGGGTCCCTCGTAGTTTTCCTTCAGCGAACGTGGCTGTGACCTCTTCGGACGTGCCAATGATCTCTAGTGCGGTGTCCTTATCGATAGCAGCCGCCGTATGAATAACCGCATGGTTTTGGGCCCCTTGCGGCAAAGCGACTTCCGCGATAGCCAGCCATGGCGCGCCTGATAACGATGGGATATTGCGGAGAATCGCCCTTGTACCTTTGGCCAATAAATATGATTCGCCCTCTGCCCGAGCAATATTCTCTGGGAAAGCACGCCCAATGGCTTCTCCAGGAGAAACCACGGAGGCGGACTTTTCTTGGCAGGAATGTCCTTCGGGAGAAGAGCCTCTGCATCTGTGCGAAAGGAGTTTTTCTAATCTAGTTTTCTCTGACTCATAGTGGCGCTGCCCGTTGAGACTCTGAATTTCTTTGGAAACATCGCCTCGAATATGTGCGCCTAAGGCGGCGACAGTGGGGATTGCTGAAACACCGTACTCCAGGAGCGATCGTCCGAGCCGTGGGTCGGTGGGGAGCGTTGTTAATGTACGCCCAAGTTCTGTGCAATGCCCTGAATCATCCAAAGCTCCTAATCGAATAAGAGTGCCCTGTGCTTGCTCCATTGCTGCTGTCGGTGGAGCGGTAAGCAGTGGGAATCCCTCGCCGCCTGGGGCGCCCCAGCTAGCTAAGAATAAGGCTGTTTGAGTGAGATCGGCGGAAGATATTTCTGGCGAGGCATGAGAACTAAAGCGGGAGAACTCTTGGGCTGAATAACACCGCAGTACGCTACCTGGGCCTTCACGCCCGGCACGGCCAGCCCTCTGGTCTGCAGAAGATTGACTAGTGCTTACCGTGACTAGTCCGTTCATTCCTCTTCCCGCATCTCGTTTAGGGATACGAGAAAGCCCTGCATCAACGACGATTCTCACGCCGGGGACGGTAAGAGAGCTTTCTGCGATAGAAGTGGATACGACTATTCGCTGTTCAGCGGGGTAAAGCGCAACTTCTTGTTCGGCGCTTCCGAGTTGTCCATGCAGGGGGAGAACCTTGATGGAGGTAGCGGCTTCTAACGCAGCGCATACTGAGGAAACTTCACGGACACCGGGTACAAAGACGAGCGCGGAATGTTCTGACTGAGACACAGCGTGTGCGGTGACTGAGGCTAGATGGCGGATGTAGTCCCGACTGAACTCCGAGCGTCCTGGCGCAGGAAGATACTCTATGTTCACGGGGTGTGTGATTGCCTCCACTGTCACAATGGGGGCTGAGCCGACAAGACGTGAAAAATTGTGTGCATCTACAGTTGCAGACATAACTGTGAGGAATAAATCGGGACGCAGCTCTCGGAGTTCAATGAGCATGCCTAGAACTACATCGGTATCCAGCTGTCGTTCATGAACCTCGTCCACAATGACTGCTGAAACTCCTGGTAACTCCGGATTGGACATAAGGCGGCGCAGCAGTACACCTGGAGTAACAAACTCTACGAGTGTGCCGCGTTGAGACTCGCCTCGTATGCTGAAGCCCACGCGAGAGCTCTTTTCGCGTGCACCATCGAGGAACCTGAGCCGATGGGCAGCCGCGCGGACAGCGACGCGACGGGGCACCACTACAATTACTTTTCCCTGGCTCTGAGACCTGCTTTTATGCAGAATATTGGCAATCAGCGGCGGAACGACTGTAGTTTTTCCCGTACCCGGTGGAGCTTGGATTATGACAGCACCAGAAGAGAGCAAAGCCGATTCTATCGCGGAAATCGAACCCATAACTGGAAGTCCGTTGCCAATGGAATCGAGATCAAAGAAAGTCATAGTGGGATACATGCTACTGCGTGGCATCATCGGTTCTTACCGCCGATGTGAGTCCCTGGACCGGGAGACCTACGGCTAATTCCGATCGTTCATAACAAGACTCCGAGGGCATTCTGACAACACGAGCGGGTTGTCCCATAGCAATGGCGTAATCAGGGATGTCTTTAGAAACAATGCTGCCATCCCCGATAACCGCATGTTGTCCGATTGAAACACCTGGTAGCACGATCACTCCCGCACCTAACCACGCGTGATCGCCTATGACAATGGGGTGAGCTATTTCCCAGCCACCTGCCCGCATTTCTGCATCATCAACGGGATGCGTAACTGTGATGAGCTGGCAGTTGGGCCCGATCACGGCATGGGCACCAATGGTTACTTCAGCGGTATCAAGGATCGTCACATTGTAATTAATAAAGACATCTTTGCCCACGGTGGTGTTGCACCCATATTCAATGGTCATCGGCTGTTTAATCGTGCAATACGAAGATTGGGGACTCAATATGCGCTTGAGCAGCTCTTTGAGTCGCTTCGAATCTGATGGTCGTGTGTGGTTGTAGTTATATACCAACTCTGCGGTTCGGTCGGTGTGCTCTCTAATCTCCGCAGATACCGGAAGGTGCCATTTTTGGTTGCGGAGATCATTCAAAGTGCTGTGGTTTAGAGGATCAAAGTTCATGTGCACGATTCTAAAAACTGCGTTTGACATTGCTACTACATTTGGGTGGGTGCCTACGCTTTTCGATTCTTATCCCGTACCTAGATCTCCGCAGGTCATCAGGCCTGGCGTTGTGCATCTTCCAGGTTTTCTCTCGCTCGCAGAACAGCGCGCAATTGTGGGGAAAGCGCGTGCGGTTGCGCGTCGATTAGCTCATACTCCTTTGGCAATGCATCAGCAGCAGTGGAAGACAGGGACGATGAGTGCACATCTTATGTCGTTGGGAAAACACTGGGAATATAGCTCTCATCAGTATGTATCGGAATGGCAGGGGCAGAATGTGCCCGCTATCCCAGACAGCTTTTTGGCCCAAGCATATGAAGCCATGAAACAAGCAGCTTGTCTGGACTCCTCCCTGGCACCGTGGGCTTCTCATTATCGTATCGATGCTGCACTCGTGAATTACTATCCGCCAGGTTCGGGGATGGGGCTGCACCAAGATGCTTTCGAGGAGTCCTCGGCCCCGGTTGTTTCCCTATCCATAGGGGCCACGGCGGTGTTTCGAGCAGGTAACTCGGGAAATCGGAATAAACCCTGGCAAGACATACTGTTATTAAGCGGCGATGCACTTGTATTTGGTGGTCCTTCAAGGAAGATATTTCACGGTATTAAGCGTATCGACGACGCCACTGTCCCGGATAACTGCGGACTTGAAAAGGGGCGAATCAATATGACGTTTAGGCAGGTAGAACTGTAGTTCTTCGCCCTGTTAACTGGCTGAAGGGGTGGGAAGGGGGATGAGTGTCATAGCGCGTTTATAGAGTGGCCACATGAATACCAGCAATGCACTGAAACCATTGAACACAAGCGCTGTACGTGCAAAGGGGCTCGTTGTAGGTGAAGACGGACGAGTACGCCCTGAATGGGCCGCAAAAGATCCATTGCTCAAAGAATATTACGACTATGAATGGGGAAAACCTGTTCACACAGAATCAGGCTTATTAGAGCGATTATCGTTAGAAGCATTCCAATCTGGTCTCAGTTGGGCAACCGTGTTGCGCAAACGCGATGCTTTTCGCACAGAATTTTATAATTTTGATGCGGATACGGTTGCTCGCTTTACGAAGGGCGATGTTGTTCGTTTACTAGGATGCACTGGAATTATCAGAAATCGACGCAAGATTGAAGCCGTGGTAACTAATGCTCGCGCGACGATTGCCTTGCGGGAGTCCGGAGGATTAGACGCTTTTATTTGGGGATTCGCCCCTAAAGACCATCAACCGCCAGCTACGCTAGCAGATACTCCCACGGTTTCTCATGACTCAAAAGCCTTAGCGCAAGCGCTGAAGAAAGCCGGATTTACGTTTATCGGTCCAACGACGTGTTATGCGCTAAGTCAAGCTATTGGCATGATCGATGACAGACCGGTGGGGGCATCGAAATTACTCGACGATGATCTGCGCAAAGGAGTGGTGGCATGACAAAGACCGCAATCGTGACTGGGGGCTCTTCTGGGATTGGTGAAGCCACAGCTAGGGCGTTAGCTGCCGATGGCTGGCACGTCATTGTGGCGGCACGCCGGATGGACAGACTGAACCGTATCGCAGCGGAGATTAGCGGTGAAGCCATACAACTAGATGTGACTAGTGATGAGTCAGTTGCTCATTTTGCTTCCCGCATTCAAGAATGCCATCTTCTTGTCAACAATGCTGGAGGTGCGCTTGGCTTGGATCCTATAGCGGAGGCATCGATTGCAGACTGGCAATGGATGTATGAAACTAACGTACTCGGTACACTCCGAGTCACTCGTGCTCTTCTTGACGTGCTTCATGACGGCGCACAGATCATAAATGTTAGTTCTATTGCGGGTATCGCCCCTTATGCAGGTGGCGCGGGTTATAACGCAGCAAAGTTTGACGTTACTGCTGTTAATTAAAGTAATGCGCATCGAATTTGCCCAGCGTAATTTACGAGTAACAGAAATTAATCCAGGACGAGTTAAAACAGACTTTTCACTCATCCGTTTCCACGGTGATCAGGCTAAAGCTGATGCAGTTTATGCAGATAAGCTCAATCTCACTGCAGAGGATATTGCCGAGTCCATCAGGTGGGTAGCTTCAGTCCCCGAACATATGAACATTGATCGGATGGTCATTACTCCACGCGACCAAATCGTTTAAGAGGAGGAAACGTGACGATAGGGGAACTTGGTGCGCTTTTTGTTGTATGGATATGCGTGCTGATTCTGCCTGGCCCGGACCTGCTTCTTCAGGTTATTCGGGTGGGGACAAAAGACCGCCGTGCTGGCATCTGGTGTGCCATAGGGATCATGATGGGAAGCACCATATGGATTGTTGCTTCCCTTATGGGACTATCCACGGTCTTCATGGCACAACCTGTTCTCATGCGTCTCGTACAGATCATCGGAGGCTGCTATATTGCCTGGATCGGATTTAGCTCATTGAAATCCGGTATTCAGGAGATGCGGGACCATAAACATGGGCCTTCACCGGACATGATTGTGAACAGTCTGCAGCAGGACAATGGAGCTTTGACGCCGTTTCATGCACTAAAAACTGGAATGGCAACCAACCTATCCAATCCCAAAGCATTAGTGTTTTTTGCGTCAGTATTTGCGCAGTTTCTTCATTCAGATATGAGTGTTGCCTGGACTATCTTTATTGCAGTCTTTCTGATCACGATTGGCCTGTGCTGGTTTATTAGCTTTGCAGTGATGGTGCGGGTGCTGGCAGAAAAATTGTTAAGAAATGGTCTCTGGCTGGACATGATTGCTGGCACATTATTCGTGATTATCGCTGCAGTTATGGTCTTTGAGGGGATTACGGGGATCGTGCAATAAAAGTAGACTAAGGGTGCTTTTTCGTTTCAGTATGACAAGTTGGGAGACATCATGATTGTTACTACGACCAGTGTTGTTTCTGGCCGGGAAATTTCTGAGTACGTCCGGGTAGTGGCGGGAGAAACCATCGTCGGTATCAACGTGTTCAAAGATATTACTGCTGGTTTTAGAAACCTGGTGGGTGGCAGAAGCCAGGCCTATGAAGGTGAAGTGAAAAACGCGCGTGAACAAGCTTTGGCGGAGATGGTGCAGCGTGCCATCGAGCTTGGTGCTGAAGGCGTAGTGGGCGTGGATATTGACTATCAAACTCTCGGCTCAGATAACGGAATGATGATGGTTTCTGCGACCGGTACAGCAGTGCGCTTTGCCCAAAACCACTAGGTGGTGGGCCGCACGATAGACTAAGCATCATGCACGCGCAGGATGTCACCATTCGTGACCAAGAGATCAAACTAGGTCAATTTATTAAGCTCGCCAGTCTCGTAGAGACTGGCGGCATTGCAAAGGAAGTTATTGCGAACGGCGAGGTCACGGTCAACGGTGCCGTGGATACTCGTCGTGGCAAGAAGCTTAGCGACGGAGATGTGGTCTGCGTAGGAACTCTCTGCGCTCGCGTTAAAACCACGGCTGAAGAAGACGACTACTTTGATGAAAAGACAGCCGATGATGATTTTGACCCGGAAGTATGGAGGAACGTTTAATGCCAGCTTTCCAAGCTGCATCAGGAATGCCATATTGGATTGATCTGACATCCAGTGACTTGCGTAAATCAACATACTTCTATGCGCAGGTATTGGGATGGGAGATTGAAGAATTCGGCCAGGATTACTATCTGGCACGGGTACAAGGCCTCCCAGTCGCAGGATTTATTAAAAGACCAGAGGATCAGCAGCAAGCTGATACCTGGGTGACCTACTTTCTGACTGATGACATTCACACTGATTGTGAGAGCGTCGAAAAGCTAGGTGGCCGTGTGCTCGCAGAGCCAATGGAAGTACGGCTCGGTCTCATGTCCATTGTCGTGGACAATTCAGGTGCGCTTTTTGGATTAATTCAGCCTGCTGGGGAAGATGCTTTTATTGCAGCTGGTGAACCAGGAACGCCAGTTTGGCATGAATTAACGTGTACAACGAACTATGCCAAAGTGGTGGAATTTTACCCCTCCCTGTTCAACTGGACCACAGCTACGATGGACTCGGATCATAATTTTGAGTACACCACAGCGGAGACTGACGGGGGCGCTTTCGCTGGGATTTTCAATGCAGAAGGGCAATTTCCTCCTCAGGTGCCCAGTTTTTGGCAGACCTATCTCGGGGTCTCCAATATGGATGAAGCAGTGCGGAAGGCAAAGGAATACGGAGGAGAAGTAATTCGTGAGCCATTTGCTTCAGAATTTGGTTTGATGAGCATCATTTCCGATTCAACAGGCGCCACGGTGACGCTATGTGAAGTGGAAGAAGCCGTGGAAGAAGGGCGTGAGTCTGATCCTTTAGATGGGATCGATCTCAGCCAATTTGGTCTCTAAATAAATGCATGAGCTCGATGATCTCAGTTCGAGAGTCCTTGACGTGGTCGACGGAATACCCGTTGGCCACGTGCTTTCTTATGGAGATGTTGCAGAAATCGTAGGTACTGGTCCGCGACAAGTCGGGAAGATTATGGCGACGGTTGGGCATCTGACTGCTTGGTGGAGGGTAGTGAGGTCGGATGGGAGTAGCCATGTGGCTGATCGCGCTGTTCAGCACTGGGATTTAGAAAATATTGCGCACAATGGGAAAAGGGTTTCCATGAGTAAGTCTCGATGGGGTTGCATGTCTTAGAAAATATGTTCTATAATGAAGGGAATTGGGCAAGGGGGTAAGTCATGCAAGAGATATCTGAAGCTATTGATCGAATCGCAGACGATATTGCTTCTTTGCGTGAACTATTGACCAAACCGGAATAAATTAACTTTTCTGAAGTGGTCGATTCCTTTGTGAAATTAGAACAAGCTTTCTCTTTTAAAGGCTATAGCGATGCTTTCGTGGCCTACTGCGCGCATATTAATAATGCAGGCGCACTCGTAGGGAGTAAAAAGTCCGTCGATTTTCTTGTTAATGGTTTAGATCTTTCCCTATCGGAAGCTCGGGAAAGGCTCGCGAGAGGCATTAATCTTTTCGCCCTTCCCATAGAGGACAATCTGCGGGCGGACGCAGCGAGAACAAAAGTTGAAAAATTAAAGAGCATTGATCGAGAGCTGCGGAGCCTAAAAGAAAACACTGAGATAAGGGCCCATCACTTACGAGCGGAATTTATCGCGAAAGCGCAAGACATGGGCGCGGAAGCCCTTGGGCAATACATGAGAAATCGTGTGAAAGAGCTTAACTGTAAGTCTGACCCAGACCCATATTCTGCGATTAAAAGAAGAAAACTCACCGTAAGCAAACCAGATAAAGACGGTGGGGTATACGTGAGTGGTTATTTGCCGCCGGCCACGGGGGCCTTGCTTAAATCTTTGCTCACTCCTGCGAGGAGAAAAGGTGCTGCATCACCAGTTGCTCCGGAAGAAGATAAGCGAACCTGGGCGCAACGAAGAGTTGATGTTTTCCACCAATGCCTAGCTCAAAATTCTTCCATAATTGCAAAGCACAATGGCGGCGTAGGGACTGTTATTGTGTCTGCAACCATGGAAGAACTTGAAAAAGCTAACTTTTCCACTCGTTTTTACACAAACACAGATGTCGAACTCTCTCCTCTAGACCTGCTGATGCTAGGCCTCAGAGAAGACCTCTTTGCTTGTCTTATGGATCAACAAGGGATTCCACTGCAGCTAGGGAGAAGTAAACGTACAGCTAGTGTCTATCAACGTTTAGCGCTGGTAGCTAGGGAGGCCGTGTGCTCGCACCCTCATTGCGAACAACCCGCTTCTAATTGCGACGTTCACCACTTGGTAGCGTGGTTTGAGGGTAGGCGCACGGACCTTGAAAATTTAACCCTATTATGCAGACATCACCACACGAGCAACAACGATAGAAGAGATTTTCGTTTTGGTGTGGGGCACTATGAGAGGGAAGCGGGGGTCGTAAAATTTTATAGACCGGGTGCTCCCCCAGAAGAAAATGAATCTCCAGGTAGGCGCAAGTCTGCGGGTTACCGGATAAGGCTGGCGGATACACCTATCCGCCAGAGTGCCTAGACCTCGTCTACGTTTTCTTCCCAGTTCAGGGAACGCTTTACTGCGCGCTTCCAATCGTGGTAGAGCTCGTCGACTTTTTCCTGCTTCATCTTGGGTTTCCAGACGTGCAAATCGCCTTTTTGCTGTGTCAGGAATTCAAGATTCTCCCAGTAACCCACAGAATAGCCTGCGGCGAAAGCTGCTCCAGTAGCGGTAGTCTCCACGTTCTTAGGGCGGGTGACCGGAACACCGAGGATATCTGCTTGGAACTGCATCAGGAGTTCGTTGTAGGTCATGCCTCCATCGACACGAAGCTCAGTGAGCTCCACACCTGAGTCGGCGACCATAGCATCTGCAACGTCACGGGTCTGGTATGCCGTTGCTTCCAAAACAGCGCGAGCCAGGTGGTTGCGGTTGACAAAGCGGGTAAGTCCGACGATGACTCCTCGGGCGTCTTGTCGCCAGTATGGGGCGAACAGCCCGGAGAAAGCTGGGACGATATAGACGCCGCCGTTGTCTTCAACACTGCGCGCCATGTTTTCGATCATGGGAGAGTTGGGGACAAGCATGAGGTTATCGCGCAGCCACTGGACTAGCGATCCTCCGACCGCGACAGAGCCTTCCAGTGCGTAAACCGGCTTTTGGCCTTCGATTTGGAAACCAACCGTGGTGAGCAGTCCATTTTCTGACCATTTAGGGGTGGTTCCTGTGTTCAGGAGCAGGAAGAGGCCTGTGCCGTAGGTATTTTTTGCTTCGCCTGGGCGGAAGCAACCTTGGCCGAACATGGCGGCTTGTTGGTCGCCAAGCATTGATCGGATGGGCACGCCAGAGAGGGATCCGCGCTCACGGACCTGGTGGAAGTCGCCAACCGAGGGGCGTATTTCCGGGAGCATTTCCATGGGGATGTCCATGGCTTTGCAGAGGTCCTTGTCCCATTCAAGTTTTTCAATGTCCATGAGGAGGGTGCGGGAAGCATTGGTGACGTCGGTTGCGTGCAATGCTGGTGTACCGTCATCGCCGTCGGCTCCGCCGGTGAGGTTCCACAGGAGCCATGTGTCGATGGTGCCAAAGAGCAGCTCGCCTGCTTCTGCGCGTTCGCGGGCGCCGTCGACGTTATCGAGGATCCATTTGATTTTGGGGCCGGCGGGATAAGAGTTAATGAGGAGGCCGGTCTTGCGGTACCACCGGTCGGCGCCTTTGTCACCAGCGAGTTCTTTGCAGATTGCGGTGGTGCGAGTGTCTTGCCACACGATGGCGTTGTATACGGGCTCGCCGGTGTTTTTGTCCCAGACTACTGTGGTTTCGCGCTGGTTGGTGATGCCTAACGCGGCTATGTCCTTGGCGGAGAGATCGCTGTCGGCTAGGGCGGTGCCTACTGCACGGCGGGTGTTGTCCCAGATTTCAGTGGCATCGTGCTCAACCCAGCCCTTTTGTGGGAAGATCTGTTCGTGTTCGTATTGGCCGACGGAGACTTGGTTGCCGTCATGGTCAAAGATGATGCAGCGGGTTGAAGTAGTGCCTTGATCGATGGCTGCTATGTACATGATTGCTCCTTACAGTAGGCCTGCGGCGACGGCAGCAAGCATAGGTGCGACAATCGGAACCCATGCATAAGACCAGTTTGCGCTGCCTTTGTCTTTGATTGGAAGGATGAATGCGTACGCTATGCGTGGCCCGAGATCACGTGCCGGGTTGATGGCATATGCGGTGGGGGAGCCGAGGGAGAGGCCGATGGAAACCACGATGAATGCAACGGCGAAGTATTTGAGTGGGCCAACGTCTCCGGAGGGACCGAATGCAATAAAGGCTAGAAGCACGAAGGTTGCAATGAATTCGGTGACTGCGTTCCAGAAATTATTCGGATGCGCCGGGTTGGTAAAGAAGATGCCGCCAGTGGTTTTGTTGCCACCTGGGTTTCCGTCTTCGTCGTAGTTGTTAGCGTCGAAAAGCTGCTTAAAGGCTGCCCAGCAGAGGAATGCGCCGAAGATGCCGCCGAGTAGTTGGCCTGCGAAGTACCAAGGGAGCAGGTTCCATGCGACGCTGCCTTTGGTGGCAAGCATGAGTGTTACTGCAGGGTTTAGGTGTCCACCGGATGGGTCGGCGATGCTGGCGCCTGCAAAGACGGCCAAACCCCAGCCAAATGCTATGGCCAGCCATCCTGCATTGCGCCCCGCTGATGTACGGAGGGTCACCAGCGCGCAGATGCCATTACCCATCAAGAGCAGGATGGTTGTTCCAAAAAACTCCCAGTATAGATATTCAACTCCAGTCATTTTTGTCCTTTGGTAGTAGGTGACTAAAGGTAATACAGAACGAAGAAAAATTTATGTGTTTTTAATTTAGGAAATTTGCTACGTCTTTCACCCTTTCGCGCATAACTTCCGGAGTAGCGACTCGGTGCTCAGAGACGTATTCCTTGACGGTGGATTGAGCCTCTGCCCACGGGTAGCGGTCCGCGACGGAATCCTGAGTGGCCACCTGCAAGAAGGTGGGTGGGAAAGTTTGCGGGAATTCTGCGTCGCGTAGGTGGGCGGGGAGATGATCGAGGGCTAAATGCGGAAACGTGAGGGCTTGCGCATCCCATAAATCGCTGGTGAGAGCGGCTAATGCGGCTCCCGAGGAATATCCCCAAGCCACGAGACGCGGCGGGTTCATGCTGCGTACCCACTGGGCAGCGTGACGCACCGCGGCGATTACCTCGGAGAGTGAGTGTTCTGGGAGGAGCGGGTA
This sequence comes from Corynebacterium silvaticum, assembly GCF_002162115.2. NCBI lineage: Bacteria > Bacillati > Actinomycetota > Actinomycetes > Mycobacteriales > Corynebacteriaceae > Corynebacterium > Corynebacterium silvaticum. The sequence continues at coordinate 130,976 of NZ_CP021417.2, forward strand.
GTCGAGGTCGAGGAATGTGATGCCGGAGAGATTGGCCACGGCTGCGACCTCGGGGCGCCAGGAGTTCTCCAAGGCGACTCCCGAACCTTTCCACCAACCGCCAGGGTGGAGTGAAATACCCCACACTCCGGTTGGGTGTGCGGGACGGATGATCTGAGCGTTGGGTATGTCTTCGGTGGTCACACCGTCGCTAAAAGCGACGCCCGGCGTGGTGTGATCCAGTGCGGAACCAAGCATCAGCATGGAAGCATGGGTGATTCGGTCGGCGAGGCGGGCGTCGTAAGTGTCCAGAACATGGGGGTCAGAGGGAGAGTCCGACCATGGAGGATTCATCGCAGGGCGTTCATAATGGGCCGCTATGTATGTGGAAAGCTGCTCCAATTGCTGTTCGGGTGTCAGTTTCCGATCTTTACCGCCGACTTCAAAATCATCCATGCGGCCCATGGTAAGCCGGGATTACCAGATCGCGACGCGTTTTTCTGGTGCGATCCACATAGGGGAATCTTCTGGCACGTCAAAGGCCTGATAGAACTCGGCGATATTGCCTGCGATGACGTTGCAGCGGAACTCCGCTGGTGAATGTGGGTCTATGGCTAGGTATTGTTCCGCTAGCTCGGGGCGGATCGCCGTGCGCCAGATGCGGGCCCAGGATAGGAAGAGGCGTTGGAGGTAGGGCTCTTCTCCCTGGTCAGCTGCATAGCGTTGATAAGCCACCACGGCAATGCCTAGGCCGCCGAGATCTCCGATGTTTTCTCCGAGAGTGAATCTGCCGTTAACGCCAGCGGATTCCTTGAGAACAGAAGGGACGAGTCCATGGAATTGCTCGACAAGCTGCGAGGTGAGCCGTGTGAATGCCTCGCGGTCTTCCTCTGTCCACCAGGAGTTCAGGTTGCCATCGCCGTCGTATTGGCTGCCTTGGTCGTCAAAACCGTGGCCAATTTCATGGCCGATGACTGCGCCGATCGCGCCAAAGTTTTCGGCGGCGTTTGCCTCGGAATAGAACGGTGCTCGCAAGATGGCGGCGGGGAAAGTGATGTCGTTGACTACCGGATTATAAAAAGCGTTGACGGTTTGTGGAGTGGTGACCCACTCGGAGCGATCTGCGGGTTTGCCCAGCTTGGAGAGCTCGTAGTCGTGGGCAAAAGCGGAACCGGCGCGGACGTTGCGCAGCAAGTCTTGGCCAGATTCGGAGAAATCTAGATCGCCATAGTCACGCCATGTGTCGGGATAACCGATCTTAGCGTTGAATTTCTCTAGCTTTTCCAGCGCGCGCTTGCGGGTTACCGGAGTCATCCACTGAAGATTCTGAATGCGTTCCCGGTATGCGGCGATGAGGTAGTCCACTAAAATCGCCATGTCTTTTTTGGAGGAGGCCGGGAAGTGCTCTTGGACAAAGAGCTGACCAATTTCTTCACCCACAAAGCTTTCCGCAAGTCCCACGGCACGCTTCCAGCGGTCGCGCTGTTCGGTTGCACCAGAAAGGGTGGTGCCAAAGAAAGCGAAGTCTGCGCGCGAGATTTCGGGGGTGAGAACTCCTGCGCGAGCGTGGAGGATATGCCAGGTAGTAAGCAGCTTCCAATCGTCGATACGCTGGGAGAGGAGGGTGTTGATGTGCTCCAAGTAGGAGGGCATCATCACGATCACGCGGGATTCAGGGAGTCCTGCCGCACGCAGGAGCGTTGCGACGTTCTCCGGAATCTCGGAAAACTCAGTTGGGTTAAAGGTTTTTAGCGCATCGCGAGTGCTCACCACATCCCAGTGCCCCTGAGCGATGTCCTTTTCTAAAGCAACGATGCGATCTGCTGCCTCCTCGGCGGATAAACCACCGAGCCGCTGTGGATCGAGGAAGCCCAGCATCGTGGCGACGTGGGACGTGTAAGCCTTGAGCACCTCTGGGTGCTCCCGATAATAAGCTTCATCAGGGAGTCCAAGCCCCGACTGCACAATGTAAGCTACGGCATCGCTACCAGCGGAATCCTTGGCTATCCAGAAACTCACGGGACCGCCGACGCCGAGGCGATCCAGCGTTCCTAATGCAGTAGCCAGGTCGCTTGTTTCTAGGAGGTCCAAATCCTCGTCGATAGCAGATATACCCACGGATTCAATTCCGGGGACGTCCATGAAAGAAGCATAAAGTTTACCTGCCCGTGAGCGAGAAGATTTCACCAACTCGTGGACATCGCTCTCCGCCTGGTCGCGCAAGCCATGAAATGTTCCATCCACGCCCCGGTCCTCGGGGATGACGTGGGTGTCGAGCCATTCGCCATTAACAAAGCGGTACAAGTCTTTCATTACAAGTTGCTGAGAAGTCATGGTCCCCAGGATATATCGAATGTTCGATGAAGAAGGTAGTTTGAACAGTATGTCTTACTTCCAGTTCCGGCCTGCGATGTCGGCAAAATCCTGGTGGCTCGTCGCTGCACTAGTCACTCTGCTTCTTGCCCTCCCCGCCGTGCTCAATGCCGTTGTTCCCAGCATTGACTTCAAACTGAAAAACGTGACCCTAGGAGAGGCAGAGAGCATTGAACTTCCGGTGTTGCTAGAAGACGGCGCACACCTGCAATGCAGAGAAGAAATGTCTGACTTGTTTCAGCCCCAATGGAATTGCGAAGGCACCAAAATTAATTCGATGGTGGTGGAAGGCAGCACAGACCAAGACCACACGCTGAGAAGGATGATGCGTTTTAACGCATTGAGCTCGTTGCCGGAAAACGCAGAGATATTCCGTGAGGGAAATATCAGGATGATCGAAGGGCCTAAAGACCAAATCGGACTAAGCCTGGCTGTACAAGGGGACGACGGTGAACAAAAAACTCTGTTTGTCCTTGTGGAAGGACCGGACGTGGACAACGCCGTGCAACTTATTGTGAACAATTTTCAGAACTATAAGGGAGTAGCCGCGTGAGCGCTTTGGTAGGCCCTGTAAAACCAGCTGCCCATCCAGCGTCTATTTCTTGGGTGATGTGGGCGATTATCGGGATATCAACTCCGGTGTCTCTCTTCTTTTTGGGGGTTTATGTCTTGCTCTCTCCCAGCGGATCGGCTGTAGGCCTGCTGTGCGGAGCTGCATACCTGGTAGTGGGAACCCTGATATTTCGAGTATCCCCCATGTGGCCTAAAGCTGGCTGGAAGTGGTATTTGACCTCCCTCGGATGGGGCGCATGTTCTTCCTTTGCCCTGGTCATGGCCTCGGCGCAGCCTATTATTGACTTGACGGACAAGCTGGGTTGGAAGACCGTGAGCGCTTCCTTTGGCGGGGCGTATCCGGAGGAGATTTCCAAAGCGCTCGGCGTTCTTCTCATTCTGTTTACCTTCTCCAAGCTCAGTCGCCCGTGGCATGGCTTTGTCACCGGTGGCATAGTCGGCCTAGGCTTCGAAGTCTTTGAAAACCTGATGTATGGGGTTATTGGGGGAATGTCCGACGCAAACTCTGATGCACCTGGAGCGCTAGTGTCTTGGGGACTACGGAGCATTGCTGGCCCTGGGCTCCACGTTTTCTTCACCGCAATAGCCGGATACGGCATTGGCCTGGCCGTGTTTACGTATGGTTGGGATCGGGTACGCCGTTTTCAGGTAGCAGGCGTTGCGTTGCTAGTGGCCTTTGTTTTCCATTTCTGTTGGAACCTGACCTGGGACGGAAACCTCGCCGCTATCATCAACGTGGTCGTGGTGTCAGTATGCCTCTATCCTCTTGTTATCTATCTGTGGATCAGATGCCACAGGGATGCCACAGCTGACCTCGGCGTGATCCGCATGCCCTCGCCATTAACGCTAGTAAGCCAAGTGAGGAACGATGAATAAACGCATTGCAGTACTGGGAGTCGCGATGTGCCTAACGGCTTGCGGCTCTATCGAATCCATTGAAGGTGGCCGAGATTACAGCGGGATCGTTGTTGGGTCTCAGGCATATTATTCCAACGAAGTCATCGCTGAGATCTATGCGCAGGCCTTGGAAAAAGCAGGGCATAAAGTAGACCGCCAATTCCAGATCGGGCAGCGGGAAGTTTATATGGCTGAGGTAGAAAACGGGAGCATAGATGTATTTCCTGAATACTCAGGCCCGTTGCTGCAGTATTGGAAGCCAGACACCACGGCCTGGCTACCAGAGGACGTCTATGCGGAACTGCAATCCGCCCTTCCCGATAAGTTGCAGGTGTTAAACCAGGCAGAAGCCTCGGACCAGGATTCCTACGTTGTCACTAAGGAATATTCCGAGGAACATGGTGTGGAGTCCATTCAGGACCTTAGAAAGGTCCAGAACATAACCCTGGGGGCTAACTCCGAGGCAGAGGACCGTCCCAATGGGCCCAAAGGCCTCAAAAGCGTGTACGGAGTGGATGCCGCCTTTACTCCCATCGAGGATTCCGGCGGCCCACTAACGGTCAAAGCACTCAAAGATGGCGACATCCAATTGGCGATCATCTACAGCGCAGACCCATCTATTGCCGCAAATAACCTGGTGAGTCTCAAGGACCCCAAAGGCCAGTTTCTTTCTTCACGAGTAGTGCCACTAGCCAGCAAGACATTAGATGCAGATGCCGTGGCAGTACTTAATGCGGTGAACGCGAAACTCACCACCCAGGATTTGATTCAACTCAATATGCGTTCTGTGACAGAACAGCTGCCTAGCGCGCTGATAGCCAAGGAATGGCTAAAAACGCACTAGTGGTCAGTGTTGATATTCATCGGGCCGGGGTACCACAGTCCTGATCGTGTTACTTTCTCTGTGTTGATGGTAGCCAGATCAGGTTCCTTGCCCTGTGAGTTGGGGCGAGGGTGGTACACCTCGATGGAACCCCAATCGCGCTGCCAGTCGTTCTTGGAGTAGCTCGGAAGCTGGTAGTTGTAGTTCACCGCTTCCGCGATTCCGGTCACGCCACCACCGAAGTAATCCTGGAAGGAAGCGCCAGAAGCGCGGCCGTCTGCATCGGCGGAAATACGGAACTGAGGAATCTCCGCCACACCTGCATAGTGGTTAAAGGTGCGCTGGCAGGGGAACTGTAGCGGTACTGCCCAGTCGAGCAATCCTGGGGTATTTGCGGTGTAGACGTCGCTAAGCGTCTCAAGCGTGGGCACACGTGGCGGCGTAAACGCTAGCCACTCATCGGGACTGAGGTTGCCATCCGTTGCATGGATACGGATAACGTTGGCCTCCGCAGGAAGCTCCGAAAGCGGAAGTCGCAGGTTGCGCCATTTAAGCTCGGGGCCGATGTCAATCAGCTGCTTTTCTCCGAGCATTTCGACCTTGCCACCTGAGGCGGTGCCGTACTCAATGAGCAGCTTCTGTCCCTCTTTTTTGATTCCATCTAGGTCGAGGTGCTCGATGCTTCCGGCAGCAGAAACCGCGATGATAGGGGCAGAGTCGCTGCGTTCCGGTAGCTTGTACCAATCCGAGACTGCCTCGGCATAGTGCTGTTCGCCGCTGGTCCAGGAGCCAAGAACGGGCACGCGCGTGTAATCCAGATTAAAGGGGAGTTGTGCGGTAGAGCCGTTGACACCCACAGCTGCGCGATGTTCTTTGCCCTCGGTGTTGGTATCGGCGGTATCCGTGCTGTTGGCGGTTCCGGCGGTACTGGAGGAAGACTTGCTTTCTTCCGTGTAAGCCTCGGAGGAAATGTGGTTGGGGTCGAATGCTCGATTCTTACCAAAAGTGAGTGACTCACCCAGAGTGCTGTGCAGTGGCTGGAGGAAGGACTCGTTGGTGTTTGATTCCACGAGGACGTCGTTAGCAAGGTTGCACGTATTGCCCGCAGCCGCGCGCAGGTTGCCTAAGCCGACAGAATAGGCAGGATACTGCGAAATGAATCCTTTACCTAGGGACGCCATAGAGAACGCCACGGCGAGGATGCTGAGTATCGCAATCGGAGCAGCCGCCAGGCCTTCAAAGCGCTGTTTGCGGAAATCCGCAGGAGCCTCGCCGCGTTCTTCTGCCACGTCCTTTTTAAAAGACTGCAAAACGCCGATGGCCAACACGATGAGTGAAATAAGCAGCATCACGGTAGAAGCTTCGATCTCATGGATCTGAATCGTCTTATCCCACCACGGCACGCTGTAGCTAGACGTGTACCACCAACCGTTTGTGCCGGAGAGCGCGAAGGCAAACACGAAGAGTATTCCGCCCGTGAGCAGGGTGCGTGATCGCGGAGAACGCAACGCCATGTGCGAGAGTGCGACCGCGCCAACGCCAGCGAGAGCCGCTGCGATACCAGCCCATACGCCGAAGTGGTGAGTCCACTTGGTAGGCGTGAACATCATGAAGAACAGCGTTCCGACCATGACGAGGAGCAGGCGGAAAACCGGTCCCTTGTTGCTGCCGGGGACCTTCCCGTTTCGCAGGATTGAGGTGATAACGAGAGCGACTGAGACGAAGGTGAAGAAGACACCGACCCTTCTGGCAAAAGAACCGTCTACGGTCTGCTGCATGAGCACCTGATAACGCGCGAATTCGTTGTACCAGATTAACGACGGTCCCGTCTCCGAGCGGACATGAATGGACTCGAAGACGTTCATCAGGGTTTGGTCGCCGAAAACAGCAACCAACACCGCAGTGCCGGCGGCAGCAAAAGGTGCGACCATGGCAGCGATGCTGAAGGCAGGTTTGCCTCCCAGGAGCGGGATTCTGCGGTAGATGATGCGGATCAGGTACGACAAACCAGCCAGCAAGCAGGCCACAGCCATGAGACCAGTAGGGCCGCAAGCGAGGGTGAAAGCTGCAAGAAGCGTTCCCACGGCAGCCGGGAGGAGGCGTTCAGTCTTGATGGCGACCTCGAAGGAAAGCCATGTGAGCAGAGTGACAGCAGCGATGATCGGTTCTGGACGCAGGCCGTTGTTGTACGCCAGCCAGAAGGCAAGGAATACAAAGGCCATGGTCCATTGAGAGACGCGTCGTCCAGCAATTTTTTCTCCCAGACGCGGGAGAACCTCGCGGGAAAGCGCGAACCACACGATAAGACCAGAGATCAGGGAAGGCAGTCGCATCCAGATAGAAGACGTGGAGACATGCGACATGAGACCTAGGAGATCATAGTATGGTGCGCCGAATGGTGATTCCGGAACGCCAAACCAACGGTAATAATTGGCCATATAATCAGCGTGTGCCGCAATTCGGCCCATGGCGAGGATGAAGCCGTCATCGGAGGTGTTAGCGCCGATGAAATACCAGAAGCCCAGGATTGCAACGACGATGGCGTCGAGTCCGCGAGGGCGCCACGCGCCTTGTTGGAGGAAACGCACCTTTTTGTTGTCTTGCAGATCTAGCAGACCCAAGCAGACAAGAGCAATCACGGTCATGATCCCGCCCAGCCACATAGCTGCATACTTTGCGGTGGTGGGGGAGGTGGTAAAGCGAGAGTTAATCTCTACGTCGACTTTAAGCCCCGCGCTGCTGAGAGCGCCCGCAGCCTGAGATTCGAGTTCGGAATACAGGCCTGTGAGTTGCGGGCGCTTGTCTTCATATATAGAGCCGCTGTGCTCACCGACGGAAGCGGTGGTCGCATCCTTGGTGGAGGAGACGGTGATCGTGGCGTCGGCAGGCAGTTTTTTAAGTTCATCCGCAGTAAGCTCAAAGACCAGCTCGCCGCGGGATGTGATCTGGATTCCGCTGTCAGAAGAACGCACAAAGAGGCCACGAGCTGCGGCATCTTCGCTGTCCTCAGGCAGAGTTCCTACGATGAGGCTTTGTCCCGGGCGGAGTTTTTCAGAAGCGCTAATCGGAATAGTCGCGTTAAATTCCTGTGGGGAATAGCTCATCAACGGCGCATTCACGCTGTTGAGGTTTCCATTCTGCGGCCAGGACAGGGATGACTGCACCTGATTGACTGGCATAAACGGCGTCAAAAGGAAGAATAAGAAGCCGAGCACACCAGATAAAACCGCCAAAAGTTTTAGCGTTCTCACTGGATTCTGCGAAACTGAACTAGACACGGAATTCGAGTCTACGTCATGCTTATCCACGGGTCACCACCACAAATGGTCCTACCTGATTGACCTTCCAGGGGGTGCCTTCGCCGGTGAAGACCTCAGGGTTGATTTTCACTCCGCGGAAACGAACATTGGGGTTATTGGGGTAGATGTCTTCCGCAAGGTCAAAGTTCCAGCCACGTGAGTTTTCTGCCGTGGCATCGGCGCGGAAAATAAACGCCTCGGGTGCTTTCCACGGAGTGGACTGCAACGCGCGGTCGAAGGCCTGTGGGTCCTTGAGCTGCTGCCAGCTGTCCATCGCCCACTGTTCTATCGTTTTATTCCGCTCGTTGAACTCGCCGAGAGGGTTTGCATAGTGTGAGGTAAACGCCTGGAAACCGCGGTAGGGGTAGTAAGCCATGAAGTTCATCTCATCCGTGAGGACCACAGTCTCACTGGGAATTGAGCCTTTTTCCCTCAGGATTTCGTCGATACTTGCATAGTATTGCGTGGCATCTGCAGGATAGCGGTCTGCCCGCTCGCCGTTTCCATCTGTGCTGGAATAAGCGTGGTCGATGGAGTGCGTGTTCTTAGCGGGGATATCCTGCGCATATTTGATGCCGGCAAGAGCGACCACGATAGCAATGACCATCGTGATCTGCCGTGAAGTGCTGGGAGAGAACTGGACCGGGTAGAGGCGGTGGATTCCCACGAGGCGGAAGTCCGCTATAGCCAGTACGCCTGCGGTGGCTAGGAGGATCGTGATAACGGGGTCCAACCGGAAGCCAAGGAGAGTTGATCCTGTGAGCGTGACGGCCATGGATGCGATGACCCAGATATAAGCAACGACGATAGCAACGCCTAGTGAGTTGATATCCGGATCTGCCGCTCGAGCAAGGAGATAGATCAGGCCTAGCATGCAGAGGATTCCTACAATGCTGGCGGCAAACATAGGCAGCGGAATTTCCGTGCCCTCAACGGGAAGGAAGTGGGAGGCGGTGGCGCCCGAGGTGTGTTTGCCGCTTAAGAGGAACGTAAAGTACGGGCCCCACGCGATAGCGGCGATGGCCATGGAAGAAACGCCGATAATGACGATGCGTCCGATAGGCTTCCACGAGCGCAGGATCAATGCGGAAATGACACCGGTGATGGAGACCAAGCTCAGGGCGATAATCGCGGTGTAGAGGGTGTACATGGATGCGGAAACACCCAGGTAGAAAATGATCGCAAGAATGGCGCTTTTGCGTCCCGACAAGGCACGACGGCCGATAATAACCGCGGCTGGTATGCCCATTGCGATAACGCAGGCGTAGGGCTCTTCTGCACACATGACGAGTGCAACGGTGGTGGTTACTAAAGCGATGCCGGTGGCTACGGGCAAGCTGCCGACGATACGCTGCCACACCGGCACGAGGACACAGCCGGCCACGCCGAGGGAGATCAGCGAATACGGTTGAAATACTTCCCAACCGGGCAAGCCGAGGAGTGCTCCTAATCTACCGCCGAACCAGAACCACGCGCCGGGGTAATACGCTGGCAGGTCGATGTAGTTCATATCGGTGAGGTGCCAGGAGTCTGTAAGCCGCGTCATGTATTGGGTGCGGAAAACCTGGTCCACGGTCAGGCCATCGAGATAGAGCTTGGTCGGGGAGAGCGGTATTCCGAGGGAAGCCACCACCAGACCAGCTGGAGATAGGTAGGTTACAACATAGGTAAGCCAGGTCAGCCAGCGAGGCCGTTCTTGGTTTGTCTTCTCATAATGGACCCACCCGATCAGGAGGGCCGTGACCGCAAAGACAACCAGAAGCGTGCAGACAGTGGCTAGAGCGCGCGTGACCAGGGAAGGCCCGAATGCTGGGAGATTGACCTGCTTGAGTATGAACCAGGAGATGAAGGTAAAGAGCCCACCTCCCAGGATCGCGGCGGCTATTCCGAGCAGCGTGCGCGGGCCATCTTGGATGTCGGGAGTGTAGTCAAAGTCGTAGCTTTTGTCCCGTGGGTTGGCCTTATCCGGGTGCTTGAGCATCACCGGAAATGGGTCGCTGGCTGCAGCGGAGGTGTGCGGCGCTTCCGAGTCGTCTTTCGGCGGTTGGGAATCTGCGTTGCGGGCACGAATGATCATAGAGAACAGTGTGTCACACGCTCTTGAGAGCTTTAAGAAATACCGTTGATATTCTTGCCGGTGACAGCGGCTTTAGTGATGATCATCACTGATTTTGCCGCTGAAGTACAAAGCCGCCGTGCATCGCACGGCGGCTAGAAAGTTAGAACGGTAGCTTTCGGAAGATCGTCTGTGGGATGAACTTGAAAGCAAGCGAGACATATTCGAACAACGGGTGAACGAAGATGGAGCTCTTGCCGGACAAAACTGCCTGGACAGTTGCCTTAGCTACGTCCTCGCGATCCACCGTCAGCGGAGCCTCTCCTGCATCGGCGGACATCTTGGTGCGTACCTGGCCGGGGCGCACGACAAGGACGTTAACGCCGTAATCGCGGAGCGCCTCACCGAGGTTGACGTAGAAGCCGTCCATGCCGGCCTTGGATGCGCCGTACACAAAGTTGGAGCGGCGAACACGCTGACCTGCAACAGAAGACAGTGCAACGATGGTGCCGTGGCCTTGAGCCTTGAATTTCTCTGCGAGAAGCACACCAACGGACACCGGTGCGGTGTAGTTGGTTTCAGCGCTTGCCACGGCCTTGGACTGGTCCTGCCAGAGCTCTTCCTGGTCTCCGAGGGTGCCGAAGGCAACGATGGCTACGTCGACATCTCCTACCAGGAATGCCTGGTCGATGACGTCAGCGTGAGTGTCAAAGGCGGTTGCGTCGAAGTCGATGACCTCAACAGCGGATGCGCCAGCGGATTCGATGGCCTTCACGGCGGCGTCGATACGCGGCGATTCCTTGCGTGCAGCAAGGGTAACGTGCGCAGGGCCGTGAGTAAGGAACTCGTTCACGATGGCTAGGCCGATCTCGGAGGTGCCACCGAGAAGGAGGATGTTTTGGGCTTTGCCCACTGCGTTCAGCATAGGAATCTTTCTTTCGGCGGATTAGTGCAGCTCAAGGCGGCGGGACATGTCGGAAGCGAAGACGCCGGTGGGGTCGATCGCGTTGCGTGTCTTGAGCCAGCCTTCCATGCCCGGGTACATCGAGTGGAAGTTCTCGGCGCTGGCACGGGACTCTTTAGCTAGGTAGAGACGTCCACCGAACTCCATGACGCGACGGTCAAGGTCATCGAGGAACTTGCCCAGGCCTGGCTTAATGGGGAAGTCTACACAGACGTTCCAACCTGGCATTGGGTAGCTCAACGGTGCGCGGTTTCCTTCTCCGAAGAGCTTGAACACGTTGAGTGCGGAGTAGTGTCCGGAGCGCTGGATGTCACGGACGATGTCCTTGAACGGCTCGACGGCCTCGCGCGGAACGACGAACTGGTACTGCAGGAAGCCCTTGGAGCCGTAGCCACGGTTCCACTCTCCGATGAGGTCGAGTGGCTGGTAGAACTGGGTGAGGTTTTGCACCTTATTCTTGTAGGTGCCCGACTTGAGCCACCAGAGTTCACCGATCGCCATCATGGAGAGCTTGTTCATGGTGAAGGACGGGAAAATGTCCGGCACTGTTACCAGCTGCGGAGCATTGAACTTCAGCGGATCCTTGGCCAGCTTGGGGGAGAGCTCTTCCAACTGGGCAAGAGTTGCTAGAGAACCACGCGAAATGGCAGCACGGCCGAGCTTAGGCTCTGGGCTGATGGCATCGAACCATGCGGAAGAATAGGTGAAGTTGGACTCGGATCCGTCGGAGTGGAATTCCACGGTTTCATCGAGGTTAGCGGTGAGGTCACCGTCTGCAATGAAGTACGCAGTCTCGGTCTTGGTCATGCGGATCTTCGCGCGGACAATGATGCCGGTGAGGCCCATGCCGCCAACGGTTGCCCAGAAGATAGAGCCGTCTGGGTCGTCTGCGGAGCCTTCTGGCTCAAGGTGCAGGATGCGACCATCGGAAACCAGTAGTTCCATGGACGTGACATGGTCGCCGAAAGAACCCGCCGAGTGGTGGTTCTTTCCGTGAATGTCTGGACCAATAGCGCCACCAATGGTGACCTGGCGGGTACCAGGAAGGACAGGAACCCACAGCCCGTAGGGGAGAGCTGCCTTCATCAACTGGTCAAGGGTGACGCCGCCGTCAACGTCGACGATGGCAGTCTCTGGGTCAATAGAGTGGATCTTGTTCAAAGGCTGCATGTCAATGACAAGGCCACCAGCGTTTTGTGCAGGATCGCCGTAGGAACGGCCCATGCCGCGGGGAATTACACCACGGCGCAGATAATCTGGCTTGGAGTCATTTTGCTCGGCGACTTGGCGCACGGCCTTGACGATGGTCTCCAAATCTGGAGTTGCGAGGACCTCTGCCGTCGTGGGGGCAGTGCGTCCCCAGCCGGTGAGTTTCATGGCTTCTGTGTGTAAGGCTCCGGAGACACCGCTCGAAGCTGCGGTGCTGGACGTGCCCTTGGCGCTCGTCATCGTCTAACCACCGTACCCGTTTACTTCCGAATGTGACCACGTCTAAGCGTGCTGGAAAGGGTGGTTTTCCTCACTAAAACGCGTTTAGAGGTCCATCATGTCGCGAATTTCCTGAGGGAGTTCTTCCTGCGACGTAATCTGCGGGCCGTCATATTCTTCAAGGATTTGGTAGACGCGTACTCGGGAAGCACTATCCAGCATAGGGATCTCTTCAGCCATGAGTAGTGTCATGCGCGAGTCCATGGGAGTATTCGTCTGCTCAGCAGCAATATGTGTTTCGACGGCCTTCTTTTTCTTGAGGAATCCAAACATAGAAGTCACTGTACCTCCTGCGGAGTTCGCTACTCTGGAGTGCATGAAAGACACCACTGCTGCGCCGCGCGCTAGAAATGCAGACCCTTTAGATGACACCATGAAGGGACGCATATCCCAGGTCGCTGCCGTAGGTCTGGTCACGGCCCTGCCAGATTATGTGCACAATAAGACATGCCGATGGGTTATCAGTACTGTCATTCTCGGTTCTCTACTAGGCGTTGCGTTGTACGCAAACACGCAGGATGATGATCCGGATAATGACCCCGACGTAATCGCGGCACACGTGCGAGAGAAGCTGGAAAGCGACGAAGCGAAAGAATTTGGTCCGGTTGCTACGTGGGCTTCCTTTGCTGTGCTGCTGCTGGTGATCATCGGGATCAATAAAATAGATCGAGCAATCACCAAAAAAGTCGTTGCATTTTTGCGTCGCCGCGGCGTGTCCAAGCCCCATACGCTCCTCGGCGTCCTCGGGGCGGCGCTGGTTTTTGTTTCTTCCGGTGATCCGAAGTGATTAGCATTATCGACGTCCTCGGGGAGGCGCCGGATCACACCGTTGTGCTCTGGCACGTGCACACGGACCCCAACTATCCCACCAGCCTCATGTCCGGGGCGTGGATGCTTGGGGCGGGGGAAGCTACGCCCGTCGATAGGCTTCCGGACCTGCTTGCAGGAACAATGGCCCTTCCCCTGAATGACAAAGCTCGCGCGTTAGTAAGTGAGTGCATCGGTCTTGACGACGTTGCAGACGCAGTGCATGCGGGGCTCGATACCATCAAGAAGGAAGTCGCACGAGCAAAAGCGGAGAACGAAAAACTCATCGCACCGCGTTTCGAGGCCATCATGGACATTTCTCCGGAGGACTTCCGTGACGCATATCGGGGCGAACCTCGGGTGCGAGACGCATGGATGATGGCCAGTGCGGTGGCTGGCTGGATGCAACAATGGCTCGACATAGAATCCGTGCGCAGGAGCCGCGCGTACCTCAAAGAAGCGTTTGGCTCTGAGCCGCGGCCGCTACCGCTGCGCTAAAAATCGCTACGCTGGGCAACATAATACGGCGCAGCGGAGTGATCTCGATGAGTGAAGCCCGTCTGCGCCGTGGGAGGCCCGTCACCCGGCGCAGGCGGGCCAGGGTACTACTTTTACAGCTTAAGGTGGTCCGATGCGGCGGGGAGCCTGCATCGAATCATTGGTCTGAGAGACACGCTTAAGCTTGCGGGGGTCGCTGAGGTTATCAAGACGTGTTTTGGTTTTGATGCCGCTTCACCGCAGTCTTTTTATCGTTGTGGCGAGCAGCTGTCCATGAACGACTGTCTTCATGAGCATGTCGCTGCGATTCGCGCCGGGCAGCTCGAATATGACTGGGAACTGTGGCGAGTACGCCTTTCAATCCTGGGGACATATTCCCGTGAAGCTTCCACGCCGGAGGCCGTATGCTTGGGAGGAAACGGGAACCTCTATGAACCGGATATGCCAGTGGATACGGCTCGGATCAATATGGCTATTGGAGGTTTGTCCCATGCACATGAGGAAGTCGTCTCCATTATCCAACGCACCCAGGAAACTGGGCTGATTCCGCTCCTGCAGGCGCTAGGGCTTGAGGACGAGCCACACCACGTCGTGCCTGGCCTGCATGCTTTGCCTGTGGAAGAATCGCGTCAGGCACGGGATGCGTGGTGGTCACTGGTGATCGGGATGGCGTGCCTGGGCGGGGAAGCCTTGAGGCTGCGGGTCGCCGGGCGGCTCATGCGGAAGCTGGGTTGGCAGGAGGAGCTCACGGATGAGCGGATTCGTGAATTGTGCGGGGCGTCGATAAGCAAGCTAGAAGAGGTCGGCGGATGTGGCGTTCACGACGCGCTATCCGCTGTGGAAAGAATCGATATCTACCGGGAATTGCTCCGCAAGAGGTAAAATCGCGCCCCGTGGCTAATTCCAACACCGGCGCGCATGACGCCAACGTGACTATCAGGACCTCTTCGGAGAGCGTGACTTCTCAAGGCATCAAGTTCATCATCTCCGGAGGCATCTCCGCGGTCGTGGATCTCGGGCTGACCTACCTGTGTCAGATCATTTTTGGGTTCTCTGCCGCAGGCGGACGCACCATTGGGTTTATTTTTGGCACGATTACCGCTTACCTGATCAACCGGCGTTGGACATTCCATGCTGAGGCATCGACCAAACGGTTCTTGCAGGTAGCTGCGCTGTATACCATTACCTACTTTGTTAACGTGGGCGGGCATGCGCTGCTCTTCTCGCTCTTGACTCATTACGGGTTGAGCGAGCGCATTGCCCTTGTTATTGCTTTCGTGATCTCGCAGGGGACAGCCACGGTGATCAACTTCTTTGTTCAGCGCATCTTTATTTTTAAGTAGTTAAGGCCGTTCAAAACGCTCCGAGCGGCCCATGCGGTGGAGCTTGAGCCATTGCATAAATCCTCGAGGATCCTTGCGCTGGATAAGGAAGAACCACCCAAAGCGCGCATACTCCTGAGGAAGAAGTCGACGCATGCCGGGTTGGTTCATGAGGTACCCGCGGTTGCGGTAGGTGAAGAATCGTTTTCCCTCGTTATCGGGGTATTGCGTGTGCATACGGCCACCAAGAATTGGCTTGAACTCATCCGAGCCGTCCGGGTGGAGATATGCGGCGGTGAGGCAGGTGCCAAACTTGAGTCCGGAGCGCACGAGGCGGCGATGATATTCGACTTCATCGCCTCGGATAAACAGACGTAAATCGGGGACTCCGATGCGTTGCATGGCATGGGCGGAGATCAAAGCGCCGTTGAAGAGTGAGGCGATGCCTGCCAAAAAGTCTTCGTTGCCGAGTTCGCTACGGAACCTGCGCCAGGTGGTGCCACGGCGCAGCGGGAAAGCCAGCTGGTCGGGTTTTTCTGCGTTGCAGACAACCGGGGAGACCTCATCGAGGTGATGTTTTTCCGCTACCTGTAAGAGCGTTGCCAGAACGTGCTCGTCTTCTGGCCGTCCGTCATCGTCGGCGCACCAGACCGCGTCGGCGCCTAGTCGCAGCGCTGTGAGGAAGCCAAGGGCAAACCCACCAGCTCCGCCTAGATTATGTTTGCTTCCTAGATAGACGGCGCGCTCGCCGGCAATATCGGTAACTAGGCTCTCGACGGCGGGGTCGTCACCGTTATCCACAACGATGATGTGATCCACGGGGTGTGTCTGTTGCGCAACGATCTTCAGGGAATTCTGCAACAGTTCAACGCGGTTGTGGGCGACAATGACAGCCGCGATGCGACCAGTAGAAGCGATAGGCATGGGGTTTATTGTGGCATAGTCTGCACAGGGCGAGGAGATAGTGGTTATCGCTGTGATGGGATTGCCCAATTTTGGTTGTGATATGTACCTCTCGGCTATTGGCGTTGGACTGAAAAATAGCACGTTGGTACGGTTATTTTCAGTTATTGACAGAGTGAATTATAAGGGTTGGAAAAACTAACTAAGGGTAAGCAAAGAAAAAGCTATCCGGTAGTGCAGAACGGTAATAGGATCCGTACTTATGACTAAGGAATCCTATCGTTCTAGCCGGCGCGGTTTTCTCCGTGCTGCTGTGTCCACACTCACGGCAATGGCATTAGTAGGCGGACTCAGCGCTTGCTCCAATGAAAAACCTAGTGAAGCAAAAACCGGCGCACTCTCTGTCTTTGCTACCACTGGTTATATCGGCGATGCCGTGAAAAACATCGCGCCCGACGCCGATGTCACCGTGATGGTGGGGCCTGGCGGAGACCCGCACACCTATCAGCCGACCACTCAGGATGTTTCCAAGATCAAGACATCCAACGTTGTCCTCTGGTCGGGATTGCACATGGAAGCCAAGATGCTGGATGAACTGGCTGCACAGGGGGATCGGCAGGCAGCGGTGGCGGAAGCAATACCGGAATCTGAGCGTCTTGAATGGCCGGAGCTTGGCGACAACGGTGAAAAACTCTGGGACCCACACGTATGGAACTCCACGGGAAACTGGAAGTACGTTGTTGATGCGATCGTGAAGAAGCTCTCCGAGGTAGACAAAGAAAACGCGGAGACCTACAAAAAGAACGCTGAAGCGTATAAAAAGCAGATCGATGAGACCGCGGCCTATGTTAAGGAGCGTATCGACGCCATCCCTGCGGAAAAGCGCATCCTGATTACTGGACACGATGCCTTCAATTATTTTGGCAAGCAGTTCGGGCTAGAGATTCACGCCACAGATTTTGTTACCTCGGAGTCGGAGATGTCTCCTACTGAACTGGCAGAACTGGGCGCGTTCATCGCAGAAAAGAAAATACCGACGATCTTCCAGGACAATTTGGCCAATCCACAAGCTATTAACTCGCTGAAAGAAACAGTGAAAGCAAAAGGCTGGAACGTTGAGGTCTCAGATAAAGAGCTTTATGCGGATTCGCTCGGAGAATCGGCGCCCACCGACACCTATCTGGGTGTTTTAAAGTATAACGCTGATGCCATTAAGGCAGCTCTGGCCACGTAGCGGGAAGCACCCCGTAAAGTAACAGCTGGTAGTGATTTTCACTCGCATGTGGTGATTGAAGATAGAAGGGCAAAGCGGCTAGTGGATGTGGCACTGAAAATGACAGGTATCAGCGTGAGCTATGGACCTACGGTGGCCTTGGAAAACGCAAGCATTGAGGTTCCCGCCGGTGCCGTGATGGGCTTTATTGGGCCCAACGGAGCAGGGAAATCCACGCTTATCAAGTCTGCGATCGACCTTGTAGATCATGATGGTGAGGTCTCCTTTTTTGGTCAGCCTCTTTCGCACGTGCGTGATCGCGTTGCTTATATGCCGCAATCTGCCTCCGTGGACTGGGATTATCCCATCACGGTGGAGCAGGTGGTGGGGATGGGCCTGTATTCCCGCGTGGGGTGGTTCAAGCGTCTCACCGGTGCACACCGCGAGGAAGTTCGGCATGCCCTTGAGCGGGTGGGCATCGTCGATCTGGCTAAGCGTCATATCTCTGAGCTTTCTGGTGGCCAGCGCCGTCGTGTCTTTGTGGCAAGGATTCTGGTGCAAAATCCTGACATCTTCCTGCTGGACGAGCCTTTCGCCGGTGTCGACGCAGCCAGCGAACGCGTGATCCGCGATGTCTTGCATTGTTTATGTGAGGCTGGAAAATCGGTGGTTATTGTTCATCATGATTTGTCCACCGTGGCAGAGCTTTGCGATCACGTGACCGTTATCAATCGGCGAATCGTGGCAACTGGAACTGTAGAAGAGGCGTTTACTAGGGAAACCGTGAACGCTGCATTTGGCCTGGGGTTGCTATGAGTATTATTGATTTTCTTGCCGAGTTCTCCTATCGGCGGGTGGTGTGGGGAACGCTGCTCATTGGGTTGTGTTCAGGGGCAATGGGAACGTTTTTGTACCTGCACAGACAGTCCATGATGAGTGACGTGATCGGTCATTCTGCGACTCCCGGTGTAATGGGCGCCTTTCTCTTCTTTGCCACTACGCCGTGGCTTAGCGAGTCACAGCTACTCGCCGACTGGGGCATCGACGCCCGCTCGATGCCGGTGATCACCATCGGGGCAATGATCACGGGGTTGGCTTCGGCAGTGTTGGCCAATGCGGTCGCTGATAGCACTCGTATTGGCATCGACTCAACGATGGCGGTCATGCTCTCGCTGTTCCTAGGAGGTGGCCTGATATTGCTTCAGGTGATTCAGCGCGGTCATATTCGGGGCAAGGGCGGAATTGATGAGTTGATGTTTGGCAACGCAGCCACATTGACTAATTTGGACGTAAAGACCCTGCTTGTGGTGGCCATAGCGATTCTGGTGCTGATGGTCGTTCTGTGGCGGCCTTTTACGCTGGTCACTTTTGACCCAGTTTTGGCCCAGGTCTCGGGTATGCCGCGGTGGGTATCGCATGTGCTTTTCTTATTGGTCGTGGTTGCGATTGTGATTGGGGTCAAAGCGGTCGGCCTGATCTTGATGATCGCCTTTGCAGTATTTCCGCCGGCGGCTGCGCGCCAGTGGACTCGGACGGTGGCTCAGATGGTTGTGGTGTCTGGCTTGATCGGCGCGGTTTCTGCAATTGTGGGCTCATACATCTCTATTTCTGCAGGTAAAGTGCCCACGGGGCCGGTGATCCTTTTGGTGCTTGCGGCCTTTGTACTCGTGGCTCTTGTGGCTTCCCCTCGTCGCGTGGCGGTGGTCCGATGAATTTCGCAGCATCTGTCTCTGTGTTGGCGCTCGTGGTGTCTTTGACCGCGGCGATCCCCGGTATCGTGCTGGTGTTACGTCGGCAAGCTATGCTTTCCGACGCCCTCTCTCACGCCGTTTTACCCGGTATCGCGGTGGCGGCGCTCTGGACTGCGTCCCCGGACGACCCTCTCTTGTTAGTGGGCGCGACATTAAGCGGCGTTGCGGTGATAGCCCTCACCGAGTGGATTCGCGACCGGAAGAAGGTCACGGAAGACAGCGCGACTGGCCTGGTGTTCCCGGCATTCTTTGCCATTGGCGTCATCCTCATCTCCACACGCTTTAATACCTCGACGATCTCGGAACACACCGTGCTGGTCGGAGACCTCAATATCGCAGCACTGAACCACTGGGTAGCGTGGGGAATCGACTTTGGCCCGAAGAGCGCATGGACGATAGGCATAGTGGGGCTCGTGGCATTGGTCGTTGTTGTGCTGGCGCGTAGGCCCCTGATGATTTCTACTTTTGATCCCACATTTGCCGTAACCGTGGGGATTCGGACTCATTTGTTGAATTACCTGGTCATGGTGTTGGTATCGCTGACTATTGTGGTGGTTTTTGATGCCGCTGGCGCGATTCTGGCCGTGGCGTTGATGATCGTCCCGGCGGCAGCAGCGCTGATGATCACCCGCTCGCAAGCGGCAATGGTGGTGATGACATTGGTGATCGCCGCGGCCAGCTCACAGGTTGGTTTTTGGGTGGCGTATCGGATTGATGCCGCCACGTCTCCGACGATGGCCTTTGTCGACGGTCTTATTTTCCTTGCCCTCTGGATCGGTGTTCGTGTGCTGCGCAAACGCAAAGAAGCTCGCATCCGTGCGGAGGTTGTTTAGCCTGCCCATTCACACACATGAGGGAGACTTATTGAAAACAAAACTGATTATGTGCAGTTCGCTGAAGGTGTGCATTTTCATTTAGCGGGGTAAAAATTTCTGTTCCTATAGTGGCTGTATGAATCGCTCATTTTTCCGAAACGCAGGTGCTGCGTGCTGCCATTGCAGTAGTCAGCCTGCTAGCCACCTCTGCATGCGCTGCCGATAACAAAGAAGCAGCACCGGCGAAGGATAGCTCTTCCTTGAAGATCTTTGCCACCACCGGATACATCGGAGACGCCGTTAAAAATGTGGCTCCCGACGCGAACCTTACCGTTATGGTGGGCCCTGGCGGCGACCCTCACACCTACCAGCCCTCAACTTCGGACGTGAAGGCTATGCAGGAAGCCAACATGATTGACCAGCTTAAAGGCCTGGGAGATAAACAAATCGCGCTGGCTGAGCAGATTCCAGAAAACATGTTGTTGCCATGGGAGGAAGATGGCGACCATGACGATCATGAGGGCCATGACCACGAGGGCCACGATCATGCAGGGCATAATCACGGTGCCTGGGACCCGCATGTATGGAATTCCACGGACAACTGGAAGCTCGTCGTTGATCAGATAGTAAAGAAGATGTCTGCGGCAGATCCCGGTAAAGCCGATACCTACAAGTCCAACGGTGCAGACTACAACAAGAAGATCGACGAGACTCAAGCTTATGTGCAGGAAAAGATCAACACGATCCCTGCTGACCAGCGCACATTGGTTTCTGGCCATGATGCCTTCCGTTACTTTGGCAAGCAGTTCGGCTTAGAAATTAAGGCGACTGACTTTGTGACTTCGGATGCGCAGAGGTCTGCTGCTGAGCTGAACGACCTGGCAGAGTTCATCGTGAAGCATAAAGTTCCAGTCATTTTGCAAGACGCTTCTGCGAACCCACGGGCAGTCAAGTCCCTGGAAGAGAACGTGGCAGCTAAGGGCGGAAAAGTTACTGTCAGTAGCGCAGAGCTCTACAGTGACTCACTCGGAGCCACAGCACCTGCGGATACGTACACCGGTGCGTTGCGCTACAACGCGGACACTATTGCGGCCGCTTACAAGGGCTAATCCGAGAAACTTCCCGGCGATCAGCTGGGAAGTTTTGCTATCTGCCTACGGTTTTCCCATAGTGTTTGGAGGAAACGCACAGAAGCGGAGAGTACATCTCTTGGAGTGGAGAAAACAATGGCAGCGGAAACTCACGTAGTATCGCCCTCTCGCCCGTGGGACGAGGTTATAAGTGTTCAGCGGTTATGGACTGCGATTCTCGGAGTTCTCACCGTGGTGATCATGGGCTTTGTGATTAAGCCGATAACCAGCGATCTTTTTGTCACCCAAGCCATGAATGACCAGCGAAAAGGCGCTGTTGGGACACTCGTGGATACCATCTACTATGGCTTGGAACCCGCCTATGCGCTGGTACTCACGCTGGTTGTTTCTGCGCTAGTGGGCATTGCGTGCAAACAAGTCCGAATAGGGCTGCAATGTGCAGTGGCCATTGCGATCACATGGGTGCCCGTGGTCTTTATCAAGATGCTTATTGAGCGTCCTCGACCCAGTTCAGAGATGCTTTCCAATCCCATCCCCGTGACTCCGGGCGATTGGTTGTTCCCCAGTGGGCACACGACGTATGTGACGGCCTTGGCAATGATGTTGATGCTTACTGTGGGCGCTCGGCTGCCGTTGCTCCTACGAGCCCTTTTCGTGCTTTGCGCTGCCCTAGGTATCGCCGGTGTGGTGCTGACCATGGGAGTGCATTACCCCACGGATGTGATAGCTGCGGTTATCTGGAGCACGACGGTAGCGCCGTTTGCGTGGAACCTGATCGATAATGTGGGGCGTCGGGTTAGTCGTTGTGAGAACGCTAGCGGTCGCACCGCTGAGAAAACCGCAGGAGAGATTTTCTAGCGTTCTCAAAAACGACAAGAAACCTACTTGCTGGACTCTTCGCGGATGCGCTTTTGCAGACGCCGCACGTGGACTGCAGCCCCTTTGCCCTCATAAGCCTCTACGACGTCGTCGACGGCGCCTGCCTGCCTGACCGTTCCGTGGTCGATCCAGAGCGCGGAGTCGCAGAGCTGGACGAGGAAGTCGTTAGAGTGCGATGCGAAGACGAGGATGCCGGATCGTTGTACGAGGTCGGAGAGACGTTCGCGAGCTTTCGCCATGAAGGCGGCGTCGACGGCGCCGATGCCTTCGTCGAGAAGCAAAATTTCGGGCTCAATCGAGGTGACTACCCCGAGAGCAAGACGAATACGCATGCCAGTGGAGTATGTGCGTAGCGGCATGGCTAGGTAGTCGCCTAGTTCGGTGAACTCGGCGATTTCATCCATTTTTTGCTTCATCTGCTTGCGCGTTTGTCCCAGGAACAGGCCGCGGATCACGATGTTTTCAAACCCCGAGATCTCCGGGTCCATGCCAACGCCGAGGTCAAAGACAGGGGCGACGCGCCCGCGGACATGAGCGGAGCCGCGTGTGGGCTCATAAATGCCAGAGAGTAGCCGGAGCAGTGTGGATTTACCGGCGCCGTTGTGCCCTACGAGGCCAATGCGGTCGCCCTCTTTGAGATGCAGGTTGACGTCGCGAAGCGCCTCCACAACCACGGTGTTGTCTTTGTTGCGCCCGATGGCACCGCCGGCAGCACCGAGGAAGGCTTTCTTCATGGAACGCGACTTGGCTTCGAAAATGGGGAAGTCGACGCAGGCGTTATAGGTATCAATGGAAACCATGGTGTTGTACTCCTTCTATACCCAGTAGCTCACACGGAAGCGCCACTGCTTCATTGCAAGCATGGCTAGGAAAGTGCCCACGACGGTGCATCCGATGACAACGTACCAGTTCAATGGGTTGATGGGGGCGCCGATCAAGGGGGCGCGAACAACCTCCATGTAGTGATAAAGGGGGTTGAGCATGGCTAGTTTGGCGCGTTCGGAAACAGCTCCGCCTTGTGCGTAGAGGGTCTGCGTGGTCCACACAATGGGGGTGACATAGAACAGGAGCTGTGTGAGGGCCTCAAGAAGAGGGGAGAAGTCACGGTAGCGGGTAGCGATGATGCCAAAGAACATGGACACCCATACGCCGTTAACCACGAGCAATGCGATGGCTGGGATGCCCAGGAGGATGTCCCAACCCAAAGGGCGCGGGAATACGAGCATCAAGATGAGCCAGATCACCATGTTGTGGAAGAGGAAGAGCGTTTGCTTCCATACCAGTCGGTACACGTGTACCGAAAGGGCAGAGGGGAGTTGTTTGATCAGCCCCTCATTGGTGATAAAGACTTCGGAGCCTTCTTTAATGCAGCCGGAGATGAAGTTCCACATGATAAGACCCACGGTGACGTGGGGAAGGAACTCGGCGACAGGGATCTTGAACAGCACAGAGTAAAGCAACCCGAGGGCGAGGGCCATGACACCAGTGGCGATGGTGATCCATAATGGGCCTAGGACGCTTCGGCGGTAGCGTTGCTTAATGTCTTGCCATCCGAGCTGTAGCCAGAGCTCGTGTTGCTTGAATCCACGGACGAGATCAGACCATGCGGCTGCCAAGGTTTTGGACCGCGATGGCTTGGGGTCAACGTCGTCCACATGCGTGATACGAGCGATCATCGACTCGAGACTCTCGGGATTATTTACTTTGGTCTGTTCCTGCACGAATACCTACCCTAGCTGGGTTGGTGCGCGGAATGAATCCGGCAGGCATAATAAGTGAGTTCGTTGGGATGAAATTGGCAGTTGTTTCCGTTGCGGTGGTGTTGCTTTGCATATTTTTTAAGCGATGCTCTGGAACTTTCAGGGAGTGAGAGATGGCGTTTGATGTAGCTCGTGTGCGAGGTGCTTACACCTCCGTGAGCGGTACGTGGACTTATCTCAATGCACAGGAGCAACCGCAAATCCCGGAACGGGTGTCGTCTGCCGTTTCCCGAGGTTTTCGCAGTGCACCGCTGGCGGCAGAAATTGAGCGGGGCGCGGGATCGCATGCTCTATTACAGCGTGCGGGACGTTTTATTGCCGACGATCACATGTATTCGGCGCGGATGGCAATTGCGGATATGACGGGAACGTCACCGGAAGCTGTGCTTCTTGGCCCGAGCCGTGATGTGCTTTTTGCCCGGTTGTCGCGCGCGTTGCGGCCGTTGCTTCGGCGTGGGTCTTCCGCTGTGTTTTCGCGCACAGATTCCTGCGGCCTTGATCTCGATGCAGAAATACGTTGGGCGGAGCCGGATCTGGGCACAGGCGAGGTGCCTGCGTGGCAGTTTGCCAAGCTTGTCGACGGCAGCACCCGCGTCGTTGCGCTCTCCGCCGCCAGCCGCCAAGTAGGAACGATTAACCCCATTCTAGAGATCGCGGAACATGTGCATGATTCCTCCCGCGCGTGGGTGCTTGTCGACGCCACCCCACTCGCCGGACATCGCCCCATCACTCTGGAAGCCCTAGGCGCGGACATCATCAGCGTGGACTGCGTTGCCTTTGGTGGCCCCCAAGTTGCCGCCCTGGCATTCCGCGACACCATGATGTTCCCCCGCATAGACATGGAAGCTTTTGATACCCCTGTTGCCGCAGGTCTTGCCGCTGGTGTGCCCGCAGCCGTAGACCACCTTGCAGACCTCGACGAAGACGCACGCGGAACCCGCCGCTATCGCCTGGCACAGGGCGTGGAGTCCGCAGCAAACTATCTGGGGTGGCTGGGGACCTACCTTGTGGATTCCATCGAGTCGCTCCCTAACACCCACGTCTTCGGTGTGACCGGTGAAGCCGCCGCAGGTTCAGACGTGGACCGGATCCCACACGCGACTTTCTGCATCAACGGTGTTCCAGCCGACATGATCCAGCAACGGCTGATAAACAATGGGCTGGTGGCCACGGTAGCTGAGCCAGACCCCCTCCTGACAGCAATGGGAATTGGCGACACTAAGGGGGCCATCTCCGTGGGGCTAGGGCCCTACAACACGGTCGCGGATGTGGACCAGCTCATCCGCGTTGTGGCGAGCTTGGCCTAGCTGGTGGCGTCGGCAAGCAATACAAGCGTGCCGGACACCTCACCGGAATCCAGCAACTCATGGGCTTTCTGAGCCTCTGACAGCGGCATCGTGGCATGAATGCGGTGAACGATTCTGCCCGATTCCAGCAACGGCCAGATGTTTTTCACCGTGTCAGCGACTATCCGAGACTTATCCGAGCGGTCGCGCGCACGCAAAGCGGTGGCTGAGATCGTCCCGCGTTTGCTCAGCAACCGGCCGATATTCAGTTCGCCCTTCACCCCGCCCTGCATCCCGATGGTGACCTGATGCCCATCCATGGCTAGCGCACGGACATTCTGGTCAAGATACTTGGCTCCCATGATGTCCAAGATGCGGTCGCACTTGTTCTTGAGAATCTCCGCGAAATCTTGCTCACGATAATTGATCAGGATGTCCGCGCCGAGCTCGCGACACACCTCAAGTTTTTCCGCGGAACCCGCCGTGACCGCCACCGTGGCGCCGATATGTTTAGCCATCTGAATAGCAAACGTGCCGATTCCGCCGGCACCGCCATGAATGAGGATCGTGTGCTCCGGCTTGAGACCAGTCAGCATGCCGATATTCGACCATACGGTACACGCGACCTCAACGATTGCCGCGGCCTCAGCAAAGGAATAACCAGCAGGAATCGGCATGAGCTGTCCCTCAGGAACCACAGCGAGCTCCGCATAGCCGCCACCAGCCAAAAGACAGGCGACCTTGTCGCCCTTCTTCCACGAGGTATCGCCTGGATCTTCCACAACGCCAGCGCACTCAAGTCCCAGAATCTCCGACTCTCCGGGAGGTGGCGGGTAATGTCCCGCAGCCTGCAGTAGGTCTGCACGGTTAACCCCGCTGGCCTTAACACGAATCAGGGCACAACCAGATTCTAGCTGCGGATCGGCGACGTCTTGATACGACAATTGCTTGTTTTCATCGATGATGATTGCCTTCATATCCACCCACTTTAAAGAAATTCGCCTACTTCGGGTAGACTCCTTAACTTGTTGGCACGCTTTAAGCGCGCGAACGCGATGGAGATGTGGCAGAGCGGCCGAATGCACTGGTCTTGAAAACCAGCGATGGGAAACCATCCCAGGGTTCAAATCCCTGCGTCTCCGCCGGTAGTGAAACCGCAGGTTGTGAGCGACCTGCGGTTTCTTCTTTTTGCTACTTAACCCAGGGCTAAGCGGTAGCGAGGTTCTTCGCAGTCTGATGGGTGACGCCGAGTAGCTGGCCGACGTCTCGATATGTGAGTCCTTGATCGTGAAGCGCTTTGGCCGTGGAACGCATAGATGCTGTCGCCTCTTCCTGTGCTTTTGCTGCACGGTTACGCAGATCAAGGGCTTCTGCCACCTGTGACTCGATGTCGCCCACAACGACGACGTTGATGGTGGCGGTTTCAGGGTGGGGTTCTATTTCGGGGAAAAGTTTCAGAGCATCGCGTACCATGTCTGGGATCTGGTCGAGACGGCGGGTTTGGGTAAGGATGTTGGGGCGTTCTTCTAGCTGAACCCCCCACCAGCCTTCTTCTCGGAAGGCTTTGGCGGTGTATGTGGTCATGTTCCTATTCGATTCCTAGTTATTTGCCGGTTTCTCTGTGTCAGGGGAGTGGGCCATTTTGTCACATCGATTTGTAAAATTAACTTTACGAGTTTTGTAAAGTTAATTTTACGGGTTTTAAAGTGGGAGTACTACCCTGACTTTCTCCCACGGTCACGGTAACGAGCTGGGGGCAGGTCGCGTGTAAGGCGTCCGACGGAGTGGCGCAGTGAGTCTTGAGCGCGTCCTGAGCGTAGAACAGGTGTTGTGTGTTCATCTGTCCGCAATAGGTGGGCAGGTGTCCTGGCTCGCCGGGGTGTTTCCTGTTTCACTTATGGCACGTATATGGCACGCGCCGGGGGTGGTGGTTGTTAAATCCCTGCGTCTCCGCTGCTAGTGAAACCACAGGTTGTGAGTGACCTGCGTTTTCTTCTTTTTGTCTGGATATGTGGGGTTAGGGGGAAAATGTGTGTCGGGTCGGCGTGTCGTAAAGAGCTGGTTGCTCTGTTTGCTGGTCGTTTTTCAACCAGCGGGGTTGAAGGTGTTCTTTGGTGACTCGAAGAAAGGATGCAACCATTTCCCTTTCGAACGAGGTGTTCCTGGCTTTTGTAGAGGCGAGTGTGAGCTAGGGGCAACAGGAGCGAGACTCAGTCAACGATGAGAATCTTCTTTCTTCATTAAAGATAAAACAGTGGACACAGTGTCCACTTGCATGCTTCCGTCTAGGACGGAAACAAAAGCCCCACGATAATTCTTTAGATCTAGGACAATCGCCGACCCAAATCCGTTGGCATAACCGTTATGCCATGCCAGCTCACCAGTGGAACCAGTGGCCTCCTGAATAAACCACCCGGCTCCGATGGAATGCGGTAGGCCGTCAGAGCTTTCAAAATCTGTACGGCTTAATGGCGTGAAAGCGCTTGTCCAGCCCGGCAGCGGATGGTTGAGTATGGCGTCCAGAATGATGATCATATCGTCTGCTGACGCTCGAACCCCACCAGCTGGAGCGTAGCCTTCTCCCGTCCAAGGTTCCTGTGTGGTGTTGAATATGCTCAATCCGGGAACGTCGCCAGACAGCTCTAGATCGCCGGGTCCCGGCACATATAGGCTCGGGCAGCCCAGCGGTTTTGCTATGCGATTGGCAATGAGATCCGGATAGGAGACTCCATCGGCGGCGGCCAAGGCGTGCCCAAGCGCAGAACCCCCAAGATTGGAATAGTGAAATCCTTCGGGACGGACAGGGGCTTTTCTTAAATGGGAGACAAACTCCTCGAGAGTTTCCGGTTGGGGATCTTTCCTCCGCAACAGACGCCAACGAGACCGGAACGAAGCGCGTCGTCCGCCACCAATGGTTGGCAATCCGGAAGTGTGAGTCACGAGAGATTCCCGGGTTACTAAACCGGCGTCCACACCAATCAATGGAAGGAATTTATTCAAGGTGTCTTCTCCTGACACAGTGCCTTCAGTGACCATTGAGGAGTAGATCAACCCATTGAGGGCTTTGCCTATCGACCCCATGTGGAACGTACGCTCTGGGGCAACCCCCACTCCCGCAGTAAGTGATCCGTTTGGGGAGTCCAGGACTAACGAACGCTACGCACGCTCCGAGATGATCCGTTCCGTCCAGCTCGCGTTGAAGCTTCGCTGATAACAAGCGATCACCGTAAAGGTGTGTGAGTTTATCCTTCATACTGCACCTATTTCCAAAGTTGCAGTACTTCCATGATCGCTTCTCCAAAAGCAGACTATCCACGATAGTCCTACTCTCCTGATGCGATGATGCAGGCCATTAATGGAATCACTCGGGCCGCAGGAATCTCGTAATAGCCGCGAGTAACTGCCTGTAGCCAGCCGGCATCCACAAGTTGTCGTAAGTGATGATGTAGCTGGCCTGTAGTCCCCAAAATATCCAGAACAGCCAAATCGGCCGTCTTATGAGTTCCATTCATGATGCACCTCAATAACTCCAGACGTACAGGGTGTCCAAGAGCAGCTAAAGCCGCAGCGCTGCCATTCCATTCTCTGTTGAGTAGATTCTCGGAAAGTCGCTCTTGTTGCCAAGAACGGACGCGATGAGTTTGTTTCGTCTTGTTCTGGTGATCTTCTGCTAAATCCTCAAAGTGATTTTTGGGGAACGGGAAGATGGGTAGCTAAGCAGTCTGTACGGCTAAGAGCGTTCTTCCTCTTTGCTGGGGTTTTCATCTAAAGTTCCTAGGGCTCCTCCGATAAAAACAATGATGGCCGAGACTACAAATGCGATAGCAATGGATACGGCGATAACGGAAAATTCGTTCCAATCTGTTGTGCTACGAAGTGCTCGTGACGCGATTAACGCGACTACGATTCCGGATATAAATGGAACCTTTTTCTGTTGCATAGCCTCATTCTTTCGTAGCGTAGAGATCAAAAAGGATGATTAGTTAGCGTTTGGGACAAAGTGCTTCTTTAGCTGCCTGGCAAGGACGATACGGCACCACTTTTGAGAAGCAGAAGCAATTAGCAATTGCGTCAAAAAGGATCGTTAGTGCATTTAGGAGCTAGATTCTTTGTATTTCTGTTTCTGTTACGAGAGCTCTTTTAATGAATAACCATTAGAACGTATCAAGTCAGGTATCTTCATACTCGCGTACATATCTGCTTGAAGCAAGCGTCTATTCTCGCGCCAACGCAGTCTTTAAAACCGCTAGAGCATAGCAACAAAGATCTCGCCCAAATGTTCGTTGGTGCATTTTGCAGTAAACTGCTTCCGCGCCGGCCATTGTGTAGATGCACGGTGAATCCGTGGCCTACTATGAGTCCACCGTCGACGAGGAGAATCTCGGTCCGGACGGCTCAGCGGACGGAATCAAGCCCGCTGAGGCTGGGGGTTCATACTACTATGAGAAGCTTGCATCCCAGGCAGCAAGAAGGCGATCGGTTTCCTCGCTATTGGTCACGGTGATTCGGACTCCCTCAGGGAATGCGCGGACGACCACGTCATGGTTGCGGAGCTGCTCAGCTATTTCCATGGGGGACTCTGGGCGGGAATCGGCGGGGATCCATACAAAGTTGGCTTGAGAGTGGCCTGCGCCAACATGGTCAGCTACGCGGTCGCGATTGGTCACTACCTCTTCAGTGCGTTCCATGAGCTCGTCGAGGCTTTCTAATGAGGCGATTGCGCCCGCCTGAGCAACGGCGTTCACGCCGAAGGGGAGAGCGACTTTATTGAGCGCTTCAATGAGGCTAGGGGAGCCGAAAGCGTAACCGATTCGGATGCCTGCCAAACCAAAAGCCTTAGAGAAGGTTCGGAGGCCTACGAGGTTGGGGTAGGCATCGATAAGCTCTGTGGCAAGAGGCGTATCCTCTGCGTGGACGTACTCGATATAGGCCTCATCAAGCGCAACAAGCACATTGCTTGGGACCTTGTTCATGAACGCTAGGAACGCGTCTTGAGAGATGAGAGTGCCCGTTGGGTTATTGGGGTTGCACACGAAAATGAGTCGAGTATTTTCTGTGATGGCTGCGGCCATGGCATCAAGATCATTGAAGCCCTCTTTAAGCGGTACGGCTACCGGCGTAGCGCCAGTCACATGCACAAAGATGGGGTAGGCCTCGAAGCTGCGCCAAGGGAAAATCACCTCATCGCCTGGGCCGGCGGAGATCTGAACTAATTGCTGGCAGAGAGCGGAAGAACCGCAGCCCACTGCCACTTGTTGGGCGTCTAAACCGAGATGTTCGGCCAGGCGTTTTCTAATCTCCTCAGCACCCATGTCTGGGTAACGGTTAACGGTGGTAGCGGCTTTTGCCATCG
Source organism: Corynebacterium silvaticum (assembly GCF_002162115.2). Taxonomy (NCBI): domain Bacteria; kingdom Bacillati; phylum Actinomycetota; class Actinomycetes; order Mycobacteriales; family Corynebacteriaceae; genus Corynebacterium; species Corynebacterium silvaticum. Next base: position 161,106 of record NZ_CP021417.2, read on the forward strand.
CCTCCGCTGCGCCGGGAAGTGGGCCGAAGGCGACCTCGTTGCTAGAAAGTTTTAACGCATGGTCTGCCTGTTTTCCAGGGACATACGTGGGAATCTGTGCCAGGTCTTCGCGAATCATGGCGTTAGTTTATCCTTTGGCTAGTAATTTCGTTCACTGGCCTTGCGTTTTGTCTAAAACGCCGTTCGCGATTAATATTAAGTAAGATTCTTTAAACGGAATCGCTGGAGACGTGCCAGAGCGGCCGAATGGGGCTCCCTGCTAAGGAGTTGACTTGTTTACGCAGGTCCGGAGGTTCAAATCCTCTCGTCTCCGCTCACTCTCACTTCGGTGGGAGCGTTTCACCGGGCCTGGTGGAACTTGCGCCCGTAGCTCAACGGATAGAGCATCTGACTACGGATCAGAAGGTTGGGGGTTCGAATCCCTCCGGGCGCACGATTAAAACCCCAGCTCACAGTATGTGTGGGCTGGGGTTTCTTTGCGTGTTTAGTGTGGGTGGGTGCTTGCCTTTTGCCCTGTGGCTCTTGCCCGTTGTCGTTTTTGAGAACGCAGCATGTTCTTGTCTTGGTGTTTTGCTAGCTGGATAACCCCTAGCGTTCTCAAAAACGACACAAGGTCTAGCCGCAGGCCCTAACCCTGTGCTTGTGGCAGCGCGCATCATAACGTTCATTTGGGGTTATCCTTCCTGCCTGTTTTCGCCGCAGAAAACCTCCACTTATGTGTTATCTAGCGAGCATTCCCCATTATGGGGGAGTGTCGAACCTATGCAAGCGTGGCATTTGTACAGGTGAAGCGATTTTTGCGGATTTGTCTTGGAATTTTTGGGAAAGTCTTCCCTTATAGGGGGTAAAGATTACGGCTTGTCACTGTAGATTACTGAGTGTCTTTCTTCACATCACCGTGATAATCGTGCACCCAGATGGTGGAGAAGCTGATCATTTTGCACTGAATGTGCGCGAACTAGCTGGAAAGTGAGTCCGTGAGTACCCCCATTACACATGAGTCTTCAGAACACGCGTTGGCTGAAGACGCAGAAGTCCGCGATCAAAGTGAACGCCGTCGCCAGATTATTGGCCTTTTTGTTGGTCTGGCACTGGCAGCGTTGGTGTATCTGATTTTCCCTGAGTCTTCTGTAGACGTGGTGAGCTCTGCCGATTCCAAGGGCTCCTATACTCACGGTGCATTGAGGATCACAGCCGCTATTGCAGTTTTGATGGGGGCTTGGTGGATGACTGAAGCCATTCCTCTGGCGGCTACAGCTCTGGTGCCGCTGGTTGCGTTCCCTTTGCTGCAGGTCATTGAGTTTTCTAAGATCTCAGCGCCGTATGCCTCGCCAACGATTTTCTTGTTCATGGGTGGGTTTATCTTGGCGCTCGGGATGCAGCGTTGGAATCTGCATCGTCGTCTGGCTTTGAGCGTGGTGTTGCTGGTTGGCACTAAGCCCAAGCAGCTTGTCGCTGGCTTTATGTTGGCGACTGGGTTCTTATCTATGTGGGTGTCTAACACCGCAACGGCCGTAGTGATGCTTCCCATTGGCGTTTCTGTTCTTCAGCTCACTGCGGAATCCGTTGGTGGAATGCGCGCACAGAAGAAGTTTGCCACGAGTCTGATGCTGGCGATCGCCTATTCTGCTTCGATCGGCTCATTGGGAACGATCATTGGTACGCCTCCGAATGCGCTGCTGGTGGCGTACATGGCGGAGAACCATGATGTTCACATTGGTTTTGGCACGTGGATGCTCGTAGGCGTGCCACTTGCCCTGGTGTACATGGTCATCGCGTGGTTCATCTTGGTGACCGTATTTAAGCCGGAAGTGGACACGATTCCTGGTGGTCGAGAGATGATCAAGGAAGAGCTGCACAAGATGGGTGCGATGAAGTTTGGTGAAGCCGCCACGGCTGTCATCTTCGCAAGCGCAACCCTTGCGTGGGTTTTTGTTCCGCTGGTTATTAAGTGGATGGGGTGGAAGGTCTCCATTGCAGATGCCGTTATCGGTTTGGTTGCCTCGATGCTGCTGTTCCTGATCCCTGCGGATCGTAAGACGGGTACCCGCTTGATGGATTGGAAGACCGCTAATGAGCTTCCTTGGGACGTGCTGTTGTTGTTCGGTGGCGGCTTGGCATTGTCCAAGATGTTCTCGGAGTCGGGATTGTCCCTGTGGATTGGTGAGACAGCTAAGGGCCTGGGAGTCCTGCCGTTGATCCTGCTCATCGGCGCTATTGCTGCACTGGTGCTCATCCTCACGGAATTTACGTCCAATACTGCAACTGCGGCGACCTTCCTGCCGATTATGGCTGGCGTGGCAGTGGGCATTGGGCTGAATGCGAATGGTGATCAGAACATTCTTCTGCTCACTATCCCGGTTGCGCTCTCAGCGACCTGTGCGTTTATGCTCCCGGTGGCAACCCCACCTAACGCAATCGCGTATAGCTCTGGCTTTGTAAAGATCGGCGACATGGTCAAGGGTGGCGTGTGGCTGAACTTGATCGGAATCATTCTGGTTACTCTGGTGACCTACTTCTTGGCGATCCCGGTTTTTGACATAGTTCTTTAACCGTCTATAAAACCCAGTACGGCACCGAATGTCTTATGATGTTCGGTGCTTTTGTGTGACTGAACTTTGCCCCCAATAAGGGTCGAAAATCCTGTAAAACAGCAGTCGTCTGACGTTAAAATCACTAAATCGTTCCCAAGGGGTTGGGTGGCGGGTTATTGTAATGGTGAGCTTCCCTCTGGGTGTTACTGAGCCGGTCAGGGTGCACTTTTGTTGGTGTTGGTGCATTGCCGGTGTCCTCGGGCATGACCGGATGATCCCCCGCTAAGTCCATCGTGGCCTGCACTTGTTGGCCATATGAGCCTTGAGGAGCAGCCGTTATGCCTGAGCTAATTATTCGCCGCGTGCTAAGCAATAATGCTGTGCTCGCTGCGGAAAGCTGCTCGGAGGCGGGGGAGCGGATTCTGGTGGGGAAAGGCATAGGGTTTTCCAAAAAACCGGGGGACTACGTCGAGCACGGCGGCGGAAGCCGTGAGTATGTGGAGATTAGTGAGCAGCATCGTGCGCTTCTTGAGGGGCTGAGCAGCATTGATGAGGCTACCTTCCAAGTTATTTCAGCGAGCATTGATATTGCCGCCGATGTTTTAGGCATGCTTCATCCGAGCGTCTATGTGATCCTCGCGGAGCATCTGTCTTTTGCTGTGCAGCGAGTCGGGCGGGGTGAAACTATCCGTAACTCCCTCGTCGCGGAGATCAAAGCGGTGGTTCCGGAGGAGTTTTCAGCCGCTGAACTGGTGGTCAACTATCTGAACACACACCTTGATTCGATTGTGCTGCCTATCGACGAAGCCGCGTTCATCGCCCTCCACCTCCATGCGGTCCGCACCGGTGGCACTGTGAAACAACCGCTCGCGGTGGCAAACAGGATCGGGAGGGTGACCGCAAAAGCGCGCCAGCTACTCGACGCCCCCACGGAAGCCGGGAATGACGCGCTATCTATGGAGCTGGCCTTGGCTTATCGACGCCTTCAGCGTAAGCAGTTGCGCGATAACGTGCTGCTGGCGAGCGTCGAAAAGCTCTTACCGTGTGAGTATTCGGTCGCGGCGGCTTTGCTTGCTGACTTATCTGGTGAGTCGCAGCTCCCACCGTCCGTGCGCGGGGAGGCTGCGTTCCTCGCGGTGTTTTTGCACGGTTGGACGCAAGAAAACGTACACAACTAAATATCTCTCAATCTAAGAGAAGGGATAGATGATGAGTTCTGTTATGAATGCCCTGCAGCGCCTGGGAAAGGCCCTGATGGGCGCAGTTGCGGTGCTGCCGGTCGCGGCCATTTTGATGGGTATTGGTTATTGGATTGATCCTGTCGGCTGGGGAGCGGACAACACAGTTGCGGCAATCTTTATCCAGTCGGGCTTAGCGATTCTGGATAATCTCGGTTGGATTTTTGCCATCGCTCTTGCCTGCGGTCTAGCAAAAGACTCCAATGGTGCTGCGGCTCTGTCAGGTTTTGTGGGTTTTGCCACGATTACCCAGTTAATAGGGCCAAAAGCGGTATCCAGCTACAAAGGAATCGGCGATCCAACCAAACTAGAAGGCGACGCTGCCCTGGAATGGGCATCACAGGGGTGGAGTGCCATCGGTGGCAAGAACGTGCTCTTTGGCATTCTGGTCGGTGTGCTCGCAGCGTGGGTGTATAACAAGTTCCACGCGACAAAGTTGCCGGACTTCTGGGCTTTCTTCTCCGGGCGGCGGCTTGTTCCGATTCTGACCTCGTTCTTCTCAATAATCCTCTCCGGGATTATGTACTTTGTCTGGCCGATCATTTACAACGTGCTGTTTAACTTCGGTGAGTGGATTCAGGGCATGGGGCCTGCCGGTGCGGGCATCTATGGCTTTATTAACCGACTCCTGATCCCTACTGGCCTACATCACGCAGTCAACTCGATCTTCTGGTTCGACGTGATCGGTATTAATGACATCGGTAAATTCCTTGGCGGCGGCAAGACTATTGAGGCTGCCCAAGCAGCTACGGATGCCGCATCTTGCCCCGGCAACTGGATCGATGGGTCGTGCCAGGTTGTGGGTGTTATCGGCCAGTATCAGGCGGGATTCTTCCCAGTGATGATGTTCGGCCTGCCCGGTGCCGCACTGGCCATATATCTACGCGCGGAAGCTAGGCGTAAGAAGGTCGTTGGCTCCTTGATGCTTGCTGGTGCATTGGCTGCCTTCTTCACTGGTGTGACGGAGCCATTGGAGTTTTCCTTCATGTTCCTAGCTCCAGTTTTGTATGTTGTCCATGCGCTTCTTACTGGCCTGTCGCTCTTTATCGCTTCCGTCTTCCACTGGACGGCAGGGTTCGGATTCTCTGCGGGCTTTATTGACATGTTCCTTTCCTCGCAGAACCCGTTGGCGCACCAGTGGTGGATGTTGCTGGTCCTGGGAGCGGTCTACTTTGCGCTGTATTTTGGTATCTTCTACACCCTCATCGGCGTCCTACACCTCAAGACCCCAGGACGGGAAGATGAAGAGGAAGCGGAGTCGGAAAGCACGGCTGATGCCTCCGCTTCTGGGATGTCGGCACAGATTATTGAGGGTCTAGGCGGGCCGAGCAACATCGACGTTGTGGATTATTGCGCTACCCGTTTGCGCGTGACCGTCCGAGATTCCGCTCGCGTTGATGAACCCGCGATCAAACGAGCAGGCGTGATCGGCGTGATGCGCCCTGGCGCTAAAAACGTGCAGGTAGTGATCGGCCCGCAGGTGCAATTTGTCTACGATGAAGTCGCCGCGCAGCTGGCCGGAAAAGTGTCGCTGAAAGGTGAACAGGGCGAATAATGTTTGGGTTTGCCAAGAAGAAAGTCGTTGTTATTCCGCCTATCGACGCCCCCTTGTTGCCACTCAGCTCCGTCAGCGACGAAGTATTCTCCTCGGGCATGATGGGAGAAGGTTTCGCTGTGCAGCCTGTACAAGGAACGGGAGATGCAGGTGTCGGAGATATTGTGGTGCCGGTATCGGGAACGCTGGTCACGGTGTTCAAAACAGGGCATGCTTTTGCTATAAAGACTCCTGAAGGCCTTGAAGTCCTTGTTCATATCGGTCTTGACACCGTTGGGATGACAGGCCGCGGTTTTGTCTCCCACAAGTCATCCGGCCAGGACGTGGTTCAAGGGGAAACGGTGATCACCGTAGATTTTGATGCAGTACGAGCAGCTGGGTGTGATCCCGTCACTCTTGTGGTTTTTACCAATAAGAAATGCGTGGATCATGTGGAATCGGACGCGGGAAAAGTGACGGTGTTTCTGAACTAACCCCACCTGCTAAAAGAATTTTAATCCCCCGCACAACCGCATTGCGGCTCATTGCGGGGGATTAATTCTATCTAGTGGATTTTTTTGTGCAACTTTTCTTGCCCTATGCGCGTAGAGTCGTCCTAACACTTTTACGAGGCCGCTTTTTAGGAGGCACAATGTCCCCCATTCTGCACGGTGATCCTACGTGGATCGACCTTTCCACCCATGACCTTGAAGGATCACGAACCTTCTACAAGGAACTTTTCGGCTGGGAATTCAACAGCCAGGGTGGAGAATATGGTGGCTACAACATCATCCTGTCGGAAGGCGAACCAGTCGGCGGTGCCATGGACTCCCACATGGGTCCTGAAGGTCGTTCCGAGACCCCGATGGCTCCCACCGCATGGACCATATACCTCAAGGTTGATGACATGGACGTCGCCTTGGCTGCTGCGCTGGAAACCGGTGGACAGATCATCCTCCCGTCTATGCAGGTAGGGACCCTAGGATTCATGGCCATTGTGTCCGACCCCGCGGGCGGCGTGGTGGGGCTGTGGCAGGCCTTGGACTTCCCGGGCATCACCCGTGAAGCAGTCAACGGACAACCTGCTTGGTTTGAAGTAATGACCAAGGACTTCGATGCAGCAGCACCGTTCTATGAAAAGGTCACTGGCTGGAAGCTGAGCTATATCGGCGAAGACGGACAACCTACCGATGGCCCAGGCGACGGAATCCGCTACGCCGCCAACGCGCCGGGCGAGGCCGCCACGGCTGGCATGTGCGAGGCAAATTCCTTCCTTCCGGAGGAAGTTCCCAGCCACTGGCGTACGTACTTTACGGTCGCTGACGTTGACGCTACCGTGAACAAGCTCCAGGAGCTGGGCGGCCAGCTTCTCGACGGCCCCGTCGACACCCCTTTCGGCAGGATCGCTACAGTTGCAGACCCGCAGGGCGCAACCTTCCAGCTATCTAACCGTTAATCGGAATTAGGCGACTAATACTCGCTTTAAGCAGGTGTTTTGTTCGATGTATGCCAGTGGAGTATAGTTTAAGTCCGTTGCACGGCATCGCGTCGAGCAATCCACCTAAGCGCCCGTAGCTCAACGGATAGAGCATCTGACTACGGATCAGAAGGTTGGGGGTTCGAATCCCTCCGGGCGCACAAATAAAACCCCAGCTCATGGCATGTTTGAGCTGGGATTTCTTCATGCTGTGTGGATTGTTTGGTTGTTGGTTATTGTTGCAGGTTGTTGCCGTTCGTACCGAACGCATACCGAACATAGGCCGAACAGAAACCGAACAGATAGCGAACAGGAGAACTTAATCAAATTAGTGCGGAGTGCATCTTGATCCCATATACACTGTAGGGAAAGGAGGTGAGTTCGCCATGGGTTACGATATCTCACTTACGGCAACGCTAACCGGTGCAACGGTTGCCCAACTTCAACGTTGGCGTAGGACGGGTCTGCTTGTTCCTGAGGCCTCAGCTTCTAGGCCGGTTGAATATTCTTTCCGTGATTTGGTCGCTTTGCGTACGATCGCCAAGTTACGGGCTCAGACATCGCTTCAGCAGATTCGCAAGGCATTTTCATCGTTGAGCGATTTTGACATGGTGGATCACCCTTCTAAGTATCAATTCGCCACCGATGGCAAGACTGTCAAGGTATGGACCGATGACGGATTCATGAATATGAGTCTGCAAGGGATGCTGTGGAATTTCACACGATGGTGCTGGAGAATGTCGCATGAGGTTCTTCCTTGATGAGTGCATGAATGTCAAAGTTGACGAACCACTAAGACAATGGCTTAAAAGGGACGAGTTTCTGCGATCGGGACCGAGTATCCCGTACGGGCTCTATGACATCTCTCTTATTCAGCGCCTAGAAGAACTGGACGTTGATGCGGTGATTACTAGCGATATCAAACAAATGCGATCCCCGATCGTACGTTGGAACGCGCTCAATGCCGTAGCAGTGGCATTCATTGGATCGGAGTGCCGCAGAGTTACGTTAAAGGGCGAGCACGCCCTTTTGTCCAGGCCGCAAATCTACTTTCCGTAATTCATCATGTTCGAGCCCAATTGGAAGCAGCACAGATACCGCTTGCAATCGAGCTAAAGAGGGGCGTTAAGGACAGTGGCGAGCCAATAGCAGAAAAGTTCCCAATCTGAATTCGGCGTATTTGTAACATACGAGCTGGGCTACCCAATCACCCTAAGACCAGCGCGTCGACGTTCTGCCTCTGATGCTTCACGCATCGAGGACAGTTCTTCGGCGCGTTTCCTTTCACTTTCCATGTGCGCTTCCATCGCGCCGGGGATGGCGTCGAGTCCTTCTTCCCAGAGGTGTGCGTAGACATCAAGAGTCATAGCGGCACTGGAATGGCCGAGCATGAGCTGAACAGTTTTCACATCGGCACCGGCTGCGATAGCGATAGATGCGGCAGTGTGGCGCAACTCGTAGGTGTCGAGGTCACCAATCCCAGTCCAGATGCACAGGTTTTTCCACACGACCCGCCATCGGGCGGTAGTCCAGACTTTTCCGCGTTCGTCAGGGATCAGCCAATCATCCGGGTCTTTGCCTTGGGCATTGCGGTCTAGGCGTAAGAGGATGTCGCCACCGATGGGAACATCACGGTGGTTTCGTGTTTTTGTTGAGTCTTCGTGTCCTAAGTCGTTGACGTCACGGCGGATCATGAGACGCCCGCCTACTGGGTCTAGGTCTTTGACTTTGAGTCCTTTTGCTTCTCCTGGGCGCAGCCCTGTCATGACGAGGACTCGGAGAAGAAGTCGTGCTTGTTCGGTTGGTGCTTGTCTGATCAGTTCGTCGACTTCTGTGATTTTGAGGTAGCGGCGTTCTGATTTCTTTTGTTTTGGCAGTTCACCGGTTTTGGTGGGGTTTTGGTGGATGACTCCGAGTTCCACTGCGAGGTCGAGAATTCCGTGAATGATGAGGCCTACTTTGCGCATGGCTGATTCGCTGAGTGGTCGCGGTGGTTGGCTGGCTGGGACGCCTTTCATTGTCGAGAGCGTGGGTATCCAGGCGTTGATGACCGAGCGTTGAATGTGTGCACAGGGGGTTTGTCCCCATTGTGGTCGGATGTGGACATTCCAGTAGCTGAGGTAGTCGCGTTTGGTTTTGTCGGAGACGTTTCCTTTAGCGGCGAGCCAAGGATCCCATAGGTCGGAGAGTGTGACGTCTGCTTTGTCTTTGGTGATCCAGGTGCCGTCTGCTTTCCGACTTCGGCGCGTGCTGCCCAGAGTTCTGCCTCGTCGCGGGTGGCAAAGCTCTTCGTTGCTTCGCGCCCGTTCTCAATCCAGACAGCCTGCCAGCGCTTGCCGACGCCCCATCGTTCTGAGTGGATGCGTTTAGTCCGGGATTCAGTGTTGGGGTTTCTTTTTGTCCAGAGGTCGCGGACGGTGGCCATGGGGTAGACTTCTTCCTTGTCGGGGACGAACTATTTAGAGTTTCCGAATAGTTCAATCCCTGCGTCAGCTCCCTTTCACGTCCTTCCGCCAAGATGACCGTGGAAGGGAGTCTTTGTTACTTCATATGGTTTCTGTTGGTACTGGGGAGCCTGGACGATTGGTGTGCCAAGATTTGATTTCTTCGGCGTCCCATAGCCTGGTTTTCCCCAGGATGGTGGCCACGTAGTTGGGGGTGCGTTCGTTGGCTGAGTAGTTACGCCATGTGGCGGGTGTTACGCCGATGTAGTCGGCGCATTCTGGGCCGGTCCATAGTTCGCGGCCAGTATCTTTGTCGATGATGCCGGGGTTCATGATTATGCCTTATCTGTGCGGATGTGGCGGGCGATAGCTGAGCAGGTGACGATAGCGCCGATTATGAGAGTCCACGTCCAGCCTGTTGCAAGGTAGGCGAGTGTTGTGACGAGGATGTATATTGCGGCGTTGTTGAGTGGGGTGTTCATTGTTTTCTCCGGTTTGTTAGTGTTAGGGGGTAGCCCCCGGTTCCGGATAGTTGGGATATCTGGAACCGGTTGGGCTATTTCTTTTTTCGTTTCTCCTTCTTGATGATGATGTACCATTTCCATGTTGTCACCTCCTTCCTGTTCACACACCCATTATAACACTACATAGCGTTACGTTTCAAGTGGTAAAATAACGACCATTACAAACAAAGGCACCTCAACACGCCCTCTTCTCCTGCTGAATTCTTCCCTGCACATACATCCGCATCCACAAAGTAAGCAGATGAGGCGTAACACCCAACTCCGCAGCCATCGCCGCAGCCGACCCCTCACACTCCCAACCAACAGCCTCCACATCACCAACATCCAAAAGCTGCCGCGCAGCCCACTCATCAGCCTGCCGCTCCGCGCCGGGAGTTGAGCACCCGTGCCCGTAGTGAGCATGTCCTAGTTCGTGGGCGATGGCACAGTGGCGGGTGACTGGGTCGAGGCCGGTTTTGATGAAGATGGTTCGTGTCGGTGGGTTAAAGCAAGCGTTGAGGGTGCATCCCAGATTGCTCGTCTCGATCACTGTGATGCCCATGTTGTGGGCGAGTGTTTCGAGGGCTGCTTCCACAGGGCTCATGAAGTGCTCCTAGGTGTAGTTCTCTTCGAGTGGGTCGGTGGCCTTTTGTGCTGCAATTGGCTCTGTTCCGGCGTTGATGCCGTCGAGGATGGCATCGTAATCGGGCTCAGTGACATGCGGGGGTGCAGTGGGGGAGTTATTGCCGCGTTTTGCGTTGCGACGGGTGTCCAACTCGCTGATTGGTTTCTCTGCCCAGTCAGCTTGCCCGGCTTTCATTCGTCGGAGAATCTCAGCGACAAGATCTTCATCACTAGCGTCCATGATTCCGCTCGACGTTGAAAATGCCTTGAGATCGAACTCAGTCAGAACATCGAGCGCGAGCAGCGCCGGGACGACGCTTACCTGGTATGCGCGTGCGATCTTTACTGCCGTCTCAACGGTAACCGTGCCATCGCGGCGTTGACGGCTGAGTGTTGATTGGCCGATGTGCGCCAGCTTGCCGATCTCTCTATCTGAGGCATTGCCAACGGTCTTTCGAATCCAGAGTTCGATACGTTCCATGAGCTAATAGTGGCACACCCGTGTAGTAAAAACAACACATTGCGAAACATTGGCGCTTGACAGTGTGAGCTAAAAATACTTCACTGTGATTTGTAAGAACTTCACTAGAGGGGATGAACATGGCAAATGTAAAGATCAAAATCCGTGATGGTCTCATCGACCGCCTCCGAAACATGAGCGGAATCACCAGCGACGAAGCCTTCGCCCGAACCATCGGAACCAGCCGAAGCACACTCGTCGACGTCAAAACCGGCGAACGCGAACCATCCCTCGCATTCGCAATCGGAATCGCCCAAGCCTTCGGCCTAGGCCTCTCCGAAATCGTCACCTGGGAAACCGCAGAAACCACAGCAGCCTAAACGCGCCGGGAACCGTAGGCGTCGGAAAGCAAAGAAAGGAACTACTCATGGCTTGGGTAAGAACCAACAAAGAGCTGCATGGACGTAGAAAAATAATCGATCTAACCGGAGTGATGCCGAAGCAACGGCGTCCGCGCCAAATTGAGGCACGCCAAGAGCTTGAGCGAGCAATCGCACGATTAAAACAAGAAGAAACTGGATTCGGCGTTTATGACGCAGCGGGCGTGCCAGAGGAATGGTTACCGCTGATTACGGTACGGCTCAAAGAAGTCTTTTGTGCTTTGCTCCGTTTCCAGCGCGAGGTCAACGCCGTCGTAGCAAGCGACCCAGACTTCGCCGCCGTCCGCCAGCTCGAAAACCTCAAAGGGGTCGAACTGCTCCAGCAACGCACCGCCGGGGAAATCTTGGAGACTGCCTTGGCTTTGTCCGAATGGGCGCCGGTCGAGTCGGTCGCAGTAGTGCGCAGAATGATTCAAACGCTCGGTGATACGGAAGTGGACAGAAGCAATATCTGAGGTTGCCAGCGTGTAGCGCTGACCACCGTAAACAAGAACAACTTTGGACACATAGCATAGGAGTTTTTCATGCGTTTGATGACGTTGAAGATGATCGGTGCTCCCCGATCAGAAGTTGGGATCATCCCACTCGAAAAAACAGGGCTCTCGATCATCACCGTGAAGGTCAAGGACCCGATAACCATAGAGGCGATCCCCGTCAAAGATGCTCATGAGCTGATGGAACTGATACTGCGTAAGACGCTCAGGAATCTCGGGATCTTGCGGGTCGGCGAATACGAAGCTGACTTGGTAGTCCGGCTTGATCCACAGGTCAATACCGCCAGAGGCACGAAGATTCAGCGCCACGCTGGACTCTTTAAGGTCAGCCACAGCTTGTGCGATCCAGGGGAAAGTCCAGTAGTCCAGCTCGTATTCGTATCCATTGACGTCAAGCGTGAAAGTTTTTTCGCTCATATCAAAAGACTACATCGTAGCTGGCATAGGCGAATACGGTTTGCGCGCTTAACCAAGAAAAAATGGCTTAATCCACAAATTCAAAAAAGGGATGATAGCTCATGCCGTGGAAACGGATAAAAAATGCCATCTCAGGAAACGAAACCGAGGGCATGCTAGACGATAAGAGCAAACTCGATGACACCGTCCTTGTTCTCGCGACAGCTCAATGTGTGCTCAATGATGCGACCCATCTTGCAGCCAGCAGGCGTTTGCCAATTCGCCACAATAGTGACATTACACTTGATAGCCTTACGCCCTGCAGGGAAGAAATCCTCGGTGCTAGAGGACTCAAAAAGAGGCGTATGTGCTCTCGCATCGGTGACCAGTTGCGGGAAAACGCTCTGCGCGTCGAACGTGATCTGCTCACACGGGGAAACACAATGCGTATTCCTTCGAGCACAGTAACTGGAACCTACCAGTTCACCCGAACACTGCATGTATACGAACATGGTGAGGTTGTAAGCATCGTGGGAACCCTTATGGGTGATGCAACAGATCCCATCATCTTTAACCCTGAAGCTCCATTCGTATTCGAAATCTTCACTGTTGATCCTCAGCGCTCGCTTACTGATCAAGTTCGCATCCTCAGCCAATTGGTTTGCCTGTATAGCGATGCGATTTGCTTCGGCGGCTTCACCGATCGCCCGCTTGGCGATGCTATTGGACTTCTTCGCAGCGCGATAAGCCAGCTGCGCAATGAATATGCCGCCACATCCGCTTATGACACCAGAGATACCAAAACAATTGACCACCAATCCATACCGGGAAGGGTAATTGGGGTTTTGACATGACCGGCATGAGGGAAAAGAAAACCGGCCTGCTGTAACAGGCCGGTCATGGAGACTCAAAAAGGAAAGGGGAATTTCCGTGACCAACGTTAGCACACTAGATCGCTGGTTGTCACCAAACCAGGCTGCAGAAATCATCCCATATTCACCGTGGCAGATCAGGAAGTTTTGCCGTGAAGGACTTCTACCGTCATCGAAAAAGCCAGGTTCGAAAAACAACCGCATCATGATCAAACACTCCGCCATCATCGCTTTTGCCCAAACAGCGCAAGAAAGAAGAAACCAATGATTATCACGCTAACTGTTGCACTGGTCGTGACCATGATGCTAACTGTATGGCTTGCTTTACAACTGGCAAACCTTGCAGAAACGGTGATTGAGCTCGTGGACGCATCCAATGACATGGACGTCGAAATCCAGACGCTAACCATGCACATTGATGACATCTATAACGAGATGACAATTCCTCGGCCAGACTACAGGGCCGACATCATCGAATCTAGCTCCCGTTAAAAGTGGAGTTGAAGAATGAATATCCAGCCTTATACCTTCCAAGGTCACACAGTCCGGATCATCATTGATGATCAAGGTGACCCACAATGGGTGGCCAGTGATGTAGCTAAAGTCCTTGGCTACCGGGACGCTGCGAATATGACGCGTCGCTTGGACGCGGATGAAAAAGGTACTCGTTCAGTGAGTACGTCGCAGGTCAGCGGCGATTCTTCAGCAAGGGCAATGACCGTTATTACTGAGGCGGGTCTGTACTCCGCGATTTTCGCAAGCCGCCTTGATCAAGCAAAAGAATTCAAAAAGTGGGTGACTGCCGAAGTTCTTCCCTCGATCCGGAAATACGGGGCATATATGACCCCTGCCACGATTGAACAGGTCATCACAGACCCGGACACAATCATTTACCTAGCGTCCAAGCTTAAAGAGGAGCAGGAAAGAACCCGTCAGCTAGAAGCGCCTGCAGCTGCATGGAATCAGCTCGCAGAAGCTGAAGGAGACTACTCGGTGGCCCAGGCTGCAAAAGTCCTTTCGAGGGATCCAGCAATCTCTATTGGCCGTGATCGCCTTTTCGCTCACATGGAAAAACTTGGCTGGATTTTCAGGCCCCGTGGAGCACGAAGGCGTCACTGGGAAGCATCCCAGGCAAAAGCAATCGATACTCACCGCTTGGTGCACAAGCTTGGAAAGCCTTTTCGCAATCCACATACAGGATCAATGGAAGTACCCTCCCCAACGATCCGCGTGACACCAAAAGGTTTAAAAGATTTGCACAAGACTTTAGGCGGCGGGCACCCAGAAATAGGAAAAAAAGATATGACACACGCACATCAAGAATCCGGGATCGATATTCACCTCGCGACCTGCCGGGAGGATCTTCTCGCTGCAGCGCCACGCTTTTTCCGGAAACTCACCCCTGCCGAAGCAGACGACATGACCAGCGAAGTGATCAGACTTTTGAAAAGAAACGGCTGGAACCGCCTCACAATGCCGGTTTCTGCCTTCCTGACCATCGCAAATTATTACGCACGGTAACGGGAGAAACCTATGAAGGAAAACCCAAATCTGGAAATACCAGGACAAATGGAACTTCTAGAAAAAATCGAGAAAAGACAATGAACCAGACGAAAAGTAAACCACAGGAACAAACACTTATTGTTTGCCCCACGGGCATGCTCAATCGTGCATTAAAAGCAGCAAAAACGATTGCAGGAAATAAAGACCCCTATGACGTGATTCAACTGCGCCCCTATGGTGAAGATGGCCTTGCAGTGTGCGCAGTCAACGACACAACAACATTTGTCGCGAGCATCGAAACAAGGATCTATCGCATGGGGTCTGAAGAAGATGAGGTCATCGAATTCCCGAAAACGGTGCTACCTGCCTTCATTATGGCAACATCAGGAATCACAAAAGACAGTGATGTGGAACTTCTCACCGGCCTGCATGTGGCAGAAAACCAGATCACGATCACTGACGAAACCGGTATCGGTCTTGATATCGCTTTGGTCAAAGTGAAAAGACATCAAGAACCAGCAAACATCGGTGACCCCAGGGCAACTATCACACGAGTGATAAACCAGCTTAAACAAACCTCTGACCCTGGCCCTGTTCGCCCACTTCCACGCCAGATCATGGCGGTGGCAAAAGCCGCATCATCGATGGGAAGCCGCCCTGAACTCTATCAGTGCTCCTATGTTCATAACCACACTGCAGCTGTAAGAATCGTCGCTGTAACACCAATCTGGGCTATGAGTGTCTTGGATAGACCTGGTGCATCGCAACAAGACGATGAGATAGAACCTGAATCAGATCTCCCCGAAAAAACAACACTGCGTGTTGTTGAAACAAACCCCACAAAAGGCATCTCATGAACAACAACGAAGCCCTGTGCCACCGTAGCCGTATGAAAGGGGAGACCTCTCTCTGGGATACCCGTCTGCCTGGGGAATCAACGCAAGAAATGATTGCACGCAATCTACGGGCAAAACTCATCTGCCACCAATGCCCACTGTTAGAGCCTTGCGAAAAATATTTATCCGAGTGTGAACAACAAGACTTACCTATCACAGGTGTTATAGCAGGTCGTTATTCAGATGTGAGAACACGACATATGGCTAACGATCTTATGACTCTCCAACGAACCTGTAGGGCGTGCTTGGCAGAGTTGATCCCACAATCAGGAAAAACTCACTACGTATCACCTCAAGCGCGTGCGCATAAAGGTGAAGGATTATGTGAACAATGCTTCCCAACATTCTCACGAACAGCACGCAAAACCGCATGATGACCACCCAACAGCAAGGAAACAACAATGGCATGGAGCAGATTCGGCGACAACATCGCCACACACCCGCTCATGGCCAGACTCCTCACCTCATGCGACTTCGACCACCAACTCAAAAACGAAGCCTTCGGACTCCTCGTCCAACTCACCTCCGCCAGCGCAGCCCACCTCACCGACTACATCGTCGAATACGGACACATGGCACAAGTTGCGCCGGGTCGTGAAAAAGTCATTATCGAGGTTCTTTCTTCCGCTGGTTTGCTTTTTAGGGAGAAAGACGCAGATGGGCGAAAAGTTTTGCGGATCGTTGATGATGTTGAATTTCTCCATAACAGGAGCAAAGAAGAGGTCGAAATCGACCGTCGTCGTGCAGCCGATAAGAGAAATCCAGAACTTATACCGGCAGTACGTCACCGCGATGGTGACCAGTGTCGCTGGTGCGGCCGTACAGTGAATTGGAAGGATCGAAAAAGCTGGCGGGCAGCAACAATCGATTCGCTCAATGCGCACAAGGAATCAACAGTGGAAACGCTTGTGGTTGCTTGCAAAAAATGTAATTCAAAACGCGGCGCAGGAGAAGAGCTTGAACTTCTTCCTGCTCCTGAAAAAGGAAAGGCCTACTACCACGCCACACAGTTGATTTCATCAACGGCTCACACTGGGCTCAAGAGAACGGAATCCAGATCTACACAGCCCAAACCGAACTTCCCATCGATACCTCGGCAGCGCCGTCAAGGCAGCAGCAGGAGAGTAAGGCAGCAGCGCCCGTGGTGGCAGCAGCGCCGACTCTTCGAGCAGCGCCGGACGCTGACGCGCCGACCCGAAACCATGTTTATAACGATTTGGTAAAACCTACGACGGATCAAGCACAAATCACAGATCGGTGGGGTGACGGATCTAGATCTCTCGGGACGGGACGGGCAGAGACAGGCAGGGACGGCAAGGAAGCGCCGCAGGCGCAGAGGCCGTCGTGGTGGAAGGGAAGAAAAGAATGGATGATTGGCGCCTGCATGATTTTGGGAAAGCTTTGTATCTTTGTGAAAAGCTTGGTCCTTTGATTGATGACATTATGGTTCCTACTCAAGGGCAGAAGGCAGGTGGCGGTAGTGGCTCTCATCGAGGTTCATCACGTCCGCCTTTGAGAGTTCCTATTCTTGATCTCAAGATGGAAACGGAGCATCTTCTTGCATTTTGGGCAAGGATCCTTGCGCGTGAAACTGGCCAGGGGCTTGTACTGTGTCCTCAGCGGATTGCTGGGATTGCTGCGTGGATGCAGGCACGTCTCCATGTGCTTGCAGATGCTCCAGCTGCCACTGTGGCTGCAGAAGAGATCATTGCTCAAGCACAGTTGCTTGATTCGATCTTTGCTGATGACACTCCGGTGGAAGGTTCGTGTAGAGAGATTGCTGCGGCTTGCAGGCAGCGTGGTCATGATCTTTCAAAGAGCACTATTTACCGGTGGGTGCATGATGGGCTTATTCCTTCCACAGTGCGTGACGGTGTTGTCATCGTGGCTTTGAGTGATGTTATGAACAGGCTGCAATGACACTTGTAGACTCGTGGGACACCTATGTAGTAAGCTAGCGCTCGTATCACCTGGGTCCAACCGCAATCATGTGGCTGGGCCTTTTGTCATGCTCAGGAGGTGTCATGGCGAGAGCAGGCTCAATTTGCTGCGAAGCAGGATGCCCAGAGCCGGCTAAATACCGAGGACGATGCAGTGAGCATGCTCGTGCCCATGAAACACACGAGCGGAAAACTGTGGCAACGAAGATTGATGGACAACGAACAGCAGTCATTAGACGAGCAGCCGTGGATAGATGGCGGGAAATCTATGGAGATTGGTGCCCAGGCTACAAGTGCTACGGACATAAAGCCCATGATTTGACCGCGCAGCATACACAGGCTCTAGCGCTCGGAGGCGGCTCGGAGCAGCATCTGACGGTGCTGTGCCGGCGGTGTAACTCCCGTCACGCAGTGGACGTGCGGCGGGCGCTGGCATCCACTTACAGTAGGCCCCAGGGGAGGGGCCCTCGACGGCTTTGAACCCCAGCCGTGGGGGAGATCTCTCAGAGGTGCGAAGGGTTCAAAAAGTTCACTGACCAGCCGTTTTTTTTGAACCCGACATGTTGGAATTGTGCCCAATGGGCGTGAGAAAGGAGGCGAAATTATGCCACGAGGTGGGGCGAGAAGCCGGTCTGGCCCAGCACCAGACCCAACATCGGGGCGATCAGACCGCCGAAAGCTCGACGAAAAACTACAAGTGCTGCCCGCAAGTGGATGGCAAGGAGATGCACCACCATGGCCATTGCCACAGAAGGGGACAAAGAAGCGTGAGCGTGATGTATGGAAGCACATCTGGACTTACCCCCAAGCAGCAGCCTGGATTAACGAGCCGTGGCGCTGGCTGGAGCTCGCGCAGTACGTACGGAAATTAGTGGTCACAGAAGACCCTGAAACACCTGCATCTACGATGACAGTAGTTTTGCGCATGGCTGAGTCCCTCGGTCTTTCTCCTGCAGGACTCCGAGCAAATGACTGGGTGATCTCCGCATCCGAGACGGAAGGAGACGCGGCGCTGACAACCACCCCGCCACGGTCTCCGCAGCCTATCCGTCGGCTCCGCGCAGTAAATGGAGACACAGAATAACGACTGGCTCATCACCTTCCTGACACTCGGCGACCTCTGGGACGCATGGGTACAAGCACACTGCCTCATCCCAGACGGATACAAACGCGGGCAAGCTCTTCAATGGAGTGATTGGCAATTTTGGTGTGCGGCTCAGTTCGGCCGCATCCGCGCCGGGCTGGAATGGAATGGCGAGCCTTTAGGCAATCAAGCGTTCCAATATCGCCGAATGCAGGTGATTGCTCCACAAAAGACGGGCAAGGGGCCGTGGGCGGCCACGATGACGCTTATACAGGCCGTGGGGACATCGGAATTTGATGGCTGGGCAGAAGAAGGTGAGGCGTATCGGTGCGCTGACTGGGGCTGCGATTGTGGTTTTGAGTTTCCCTACCAGAAGGGAGAGCCGAAAGGCCGCCCACACCCATCACCGCTGATTCAGCTCACAGCGACATCAGAAGACCAAGTAGATAACACGATGCGCCCATTGAAGTCGATGATCAAGATGGGGCCGTTGCATCATCTTCTAGCCACCCGAGGGGAATTCATTCGCATTCTCGGAGGGCTCGGAGGCGATGATGCTGATCGAATCGACGCCGTGACAGCTTCTGCTGACTCCAGGGTCGGTAACCCCGTCAGTTTCGTGCTTCAAGACGAGACCGGTTTGTGGAACAAGCGGAACAAGATGGAAAAAGTAGCTGACGCGCAACGCCGTGGCCTTGCAGGTATGGCTGGGCGTTCAATCGAAACCACAAATGCTTACGACTCGGCGGAACGCTCAGTTGCGCAAACGACGTTTGAATCGACGGCGCTAGATGTGTTTTGCTTTTACATCCCGCCGCCAAAAGGGCTGTTGTGGAAACGCCCTAAAGACCGCCGCCGAATCCTCGAAGCCGTCTATAAGGGCTCTCCATGGGTCAATATTGACTCGGTGCTAGCAGAAGCAAATGAGATTTCAGAGCGCGATCCAGAGCAAGCAGAGCGATTCTTCGGGAATCGGATTACATATTCATCAGGCACATGGTTGCCGACGAATCTTTGGGAGGATTGCTTTGCACTGGATCGAGAACCCGCCTGATGGTGAATCAATCTGTGTCGGATTCGACGGCTCTGAAAACAACGATTTCACGGCTTTGCGCGCTGAAACGCGTGGTGGATTCATTTTCACGCCGCGCTATGGGCCGGATCGTAGGCCTACTATCTGGAATCCTGCAGAGTGGGGCGGAAAAACTCCACGGTCGGAGGTCATGGCCGCTGTCGATGAGATCCGAAACCGGTATCAGATTCAGCGGTTTTACGCGGATCCGCAAGATTGGAGATCTGAAATCGGGGAGTGGGCGCTGCAAATCGGCCAAGAACGTGTTTTTGAATGGCCAACCAACGCGATCAAGAGAATGTATGCGGCAATTTCTCGTTTTGAAATTGATTTAGCCAATGGGCGAATCACGCATGATGGATGCCCACTGACGGCGCTTGCAATGGCAAATGCGAAAAAAGTTGCAAAAATTGGGCAGCAGTACGTTCTCGGAAAGCCTTCAGAACATCAAAAAATAGATGCAGCAATGGCGACGATCCTCGCTCATGAAGCAGCGATGGATGCTCATGCAAAGCAATGGGATTCAGAGACCACCCGCGTTGTCGTCTTAGGAAGGAGGAGAAGATAATGGATCTCACGAAGCCGGAAGAAGAGCTCGTGAAGAAGCTGTTTATGAAGATTCAAAAGCAGCGTAACCAGGACAAAATCAATGAGCGCTATTACAAAGGCTTGCAGCAGATCGGCAATCTGGGAATCTCCGTTCCTCCAGATGTACAGCCTTTCGCCTTTCCGCTCAATTGGTGAAGGACCTATGTTGATGTTCTTGAAGAGCGGCAAGACGTCCGTTTGCTAATCCGTTCTGGTGAGATCACCGAAGACAAGGAGCTGCGCCTTGATTGGGAAGCAAATGATCTTGATGTGCAAAGCCACCTCGTGCACAAGGACCTAACGATTTACGGTCGTGCTTTCATCTCGGTGGCTGCTGATCCAGACGGTGGGCGTCCTCGAATCAGAGCAGAATCTCCCAAAGATATGGCGGCAATCGTTGATCCGCTTACAAGATCGATGACGGCGGCGCTGCGGATTTATCGCGATTCCATCGGAATTGCAGAGCACATGACGCTGTATTTGCCGGATTCCACAGTGATCATGAGCAAAAAACTGGGGATGTGGAAAGCAAAGACGCAGATTGAGCACAATCTTGGGCGCGTCCCGATCGTCATGATGATTAACCGCCAACAGTCGGGATCCTTCGAGGGGGAAACACAGCTCTCGGATCTCAAGCCAATCGTTGATATGGCTGGGCGTGTAATGCTGCAGCTGCAGCTCGCGATGGAGACCACGTCCATGCCACAGAAAATCGCTCTTGGCGTCAGCGAAGAAGATTTCGTCGACGAAAACGGGGAACGACTCGATCCGTGGGACACATACTTGGGGGGGCTGTCTGGGCGCTGTCCAACAAAGGCGCCAAAGTGGAGCAGCTCGCAGGTGCAAGCCTGTCAGGCTTCCATGACACCATCAAGATGCTTGCCGAGCAGGCCTCAACGATTACGGGGCTTCCAGTCCGGATGATGGGGCAAAACACCGCTAATCCGGCAGCTGAGGGTGCTATCAGGGCTGACGAGTCACGCCTTGTCAAGCAGGTCGAAAGAATCAACTCCGTTGCAGGAGCGGGCTGGGCATGGGCGCTTGGAATTGCCGAGCGTATCCGCACCAGAGAATGGTCAGCTGATGGCAAGATCCAGATTTTGTGGCGTAATCCTGGGACGCCAACGGAAGCTCAGCAAGCAGGTGCGATGCAGAAACTGACTGGCGGTAGGCCAACGTTATCGGTGCGTGGAGCCATGAATGAAATGGGCTGGCCGCAAGCGAGGATCGACCGCGAAATCGAATGGCTCAGCCAAGAAGAAGCCGGAACACTTCTGCAGAAACTGGAACGTGACGCAGAAACGTGACAGTAAGGGGGTGGGGAAATGCACGACAATCAGTTCAGCCGTTTACCACCAGAACTACGCGCCGCAGCTGGCACACGCTCAGAAATCATAAGGGACACAGTCAGATGGGTATCAGCGGTCTGGAATAAAAACAGACCAATGGATCCATCAACCTGGTTCGAGATCTACGCCGAAGAATTCACCAAGAGAGTCGCAGAAGCGCAGCTCGAAGCAGCAAGCATCGCCATCGGCTCCGTCGACACAGCACTAGCACTCCAAGGCTATGACGGCACCCCGCTAGGACACGCCTCACCAGAAGCCTTCACCGGAATCACCGGCTCTGGGCAGCCAATCATGGGCCTCGCCTACGCACAAGGACTGCGTGTCACAGAAGCAATCGACAACGGCGCGACCGATATAGAAAGGGCAAAAATATGGAAATACAGCGGGCAAGTCCTCCAAATGGCAACGCAAACGGCAATCTCAGACGCATCGAGAATCGCTAAACTCACCAACCTCATCGCCCGCCCACGAACCACATGGGTGAGAATCGTCCGCCCACCGTGCTGCGCTCGCTGCGCAATCCTTGCAGGAAAACGCGGAGGAGCAGGACTTGGATTCCAACGGCACCCAGGCTGTGACTGCGACGCAATCCCTGTATCCGAAGAAACATCGGACATGCACAAGCTGTGGATATTTGATGTGGATAAATATTTCGCACAACTATCCGAAAAAGACCAAAACAAAATCTTCACCATCGCAGGCGCCCAAGCAATCCGCGACGGAGCAGACCCATCACAGGTCATCAATGCGCGACGGGGAATGAAGGTTGCTGCAGATCGTTTTGGCACTCGCGCTGTTATGACTTCGGAGGGAACGACGAAGCGCGGTTGGGCTTCGATGTATCTGCGTCAGCAGTATGACTCGAAGATGTCGAAGCGGGGGCGGTATATGCATACTGGACGGCAGCGATTGATGCCGGAAGAGATTTACCACCTTGCAGGTGGTGACCGCGACATAGCTGTGTCATTGCTGCATAAAAACGGGTTCTTACTGGATGCATCGCCCACATTGGATTCTAAGCTCAACTTTTTTACGCGGGACAAAGCCGTAAAAGAAGCTACAGAGCGAGCTCGTGTGAAGCTGAAAGCGCGGCATGAAAAAGAGTTAAAGCGTGTAAAGGTCGAGGCTGGTAGCGGTGATCCGCCAAGCTGGTCGAAGATAGGTGGTGGTGATGATGAGATTCGGCGTCGGTATTTCCAGGATTTGCGTACAGCGGATAAGCGCGTGCCAATTGAACGCATCATCACTGGAAGGGTAAAGAAGAAATTTATCCAAGGTGCTCATGATCATTCCAGGCGCTCATGGGTTGTTGAGCAAGTCGAGAATGGAGTCTCCATACCAAACGGTGAGAAAACTTTCTTTCCATTGTTGAAAGGAAGAACAAAAGCTTTAGAAGCATGGTTAGGAGACGAAAAATCCGGATTGATCAGTGAAATTCTTGCAGATCCTGATCGGATAGATATTTCAAAAAATGGTTTATGGACACTAAAAAAATCGGTTATAAGTCCTGATGGGCATTCTTTGGACGTTACTGTTTATACAGGGCCAACGAAGGGACGCGACAGCAGGACTTTTAAGGTGAATACTGCTTTTCCAGTCGGGGGACAAGGTGTTACGGTGATCCGTCAAGATGGTATCGTCAATGTAGTTAAAAGGAAAGGAGGAATAGAGACATGAACACGTACCAGAAAATAAAAGAAAAAACCGGTGGGAAGATCTATCTCGGAGTAGGGCTAAAACCGGGTAACCAAGATGAGATCGCTATTGAAATATGCTATGTAGAAGAACTCATTAAATATGGTTATCTTGACGTAGAGTTGAAGAAAGAATTTCTGGATTTATGGCTCAGTGATGATATGTACGATGACTTGGATGATCTTGATCCAATAGAGCTGAAAACGTACCATAACCTGCTAAAATATGCGGACATGGAGCCTCGTGTAGATATATCCACATTCCTCCATAAAGCCGCATAATTCAACAATTTCACTAACCCATTACCGATCGCGGTAATGGGTTTTTCTATACCCAAAATCAGAAGGATTGTAAGCAATGCCCAAGAAAAAAGCTCCATGGGTCCGAGCGATCATCAACGACTCCGACACCGCTCATAGTGGATCTAGTGCGGGAGTAGATGACCAAAGCAGCCCTAAAACTACTCCGCAAGACGGGAAAGCCGAAGGAGATAAGGCTGCCGTAGGTCATGTCGGTGATGAAGATCCGGAGGCCCGTGGATCAAAGAATATGGTGCTCAAGGATCTTGCTCGTGAGCGTGATAAACGCCAAGAAGCAGAACAGCAGCGCGACGAATTCAAAGCAAAGCTCGATGAGATCGAGCGGTCAAAAATGAGCGATCACGAAAAAACAGTAGCGGATCGTGATCAGGCATTAGCAAGAATTGCGGAGCTGGAAAAACAAATCGCTGATGGGGAAGCTGCATCCAAACGGCGTGAGGCCGTGGCAGGGGCATTGGCTGCAACCAAACTACCCGCCGAGATGGCGGAAAGACTGCGGGGAGAAACCGCAGAAGAAATCATGGAAGACGCAAAAGCACTTGCAAAGACAATCGGCTTCGACCGCTCTGCATTAGACCCTTCACAAGGTCAGAACGCAGCTGGCAAGTCGCAAACAAACTCACTCTCAAGCGCTTTGCGTGCCCACTTTAACGCCTAAAGGAGGAATAAATGGCTATAAACCTAGAGCAAGCAAAGCTCAATACCCTAGAAGATTATGAGCCAACAGTCATCGATGAGTTCCGCAAGGAATCGGTGATTCTGGATAGCTTGGCATTCGATACGGCAGTGAATCCAGCGGGAGGTGGAGCCACATTGTCGTACGGCTATCGCCGCCTAGCTACGCAGCGTGATGCAGCATTCCGCGAAATCGGAGCGGAGTACACCGATAGAGAAGTCACCACAAAGAAAATCAGTGTCGAGCTGAAACCGCTCGGTGGTTCCTTCAAAGTCGATCGTGTGCTCGCACACCTTGGCCCAGCAGCATCTGATGAGATTGCTCTACAGATGTCACAGCTGATCAAAGCGACTACTACAAAGTTCTGTGATGCTGTGATCAACGGAGACACAGCAAAGGACGCAAACGGTTTTGATGGCCTTGATAAGGCGCTGAAAGATTCTTCTACCGAATTGAACAAGGAAGAAGAAGGAACCGAGCGCGATTGGTCCAAGTTCACATCTGCAGATGAAGCGATGTCGGTGCTCGATGATCTCGACGAACTTTTGGATGTGCTTGACGGCCCGCCAACCATGCTCTTCGGTAACAAACGTGCGCTAGCAAAGGTTCGCGCAGCAGCGCGCCGAGCAAATATGTATTCACGCGAACCTGTTGATGGTCTGTTGGGATCCAATGGTCATCAGATCACGCGTGAACAGATCGGAAATGTGATTATCGTTGATCCTGGCACAAAAGCCGGTAGCAATGATCCGATCATTCCTGTGACTCTTGGTAAGACGAGCCTGTATGCGGTCAGGTTTGGCCTTGATGGCTTCCATGGTGTCACAACGACGGATGGTCGCATGATCAAGACTTGGCTTCCGGATTTCTCTACCGCTGGTGCCGTCAAGCGTGGCGAGGTCGAGCTCGGTCCGATTGCGGTTGCGCTGAAGTCCACTAAGGCTGCTGCCGTCATGCGCAACGTCAAGATCGCTGATAGCTAGGAGGGGCAGAGATGGCGATTGTAAAAACACCAGTGCCTGGATATACGGGTTCTGTTGGTGATGATTATTTCGTTGACGGAGTCTGTCAGGTGTCAGATAACAAGCTCGCGTATTACAGGCGGCATGGGTACACCATCGAGGTCGAAGAGCTAGCAGATCAGGAAGCCTCCGAAACCAGTGCGTCAGGAATACCGGGTGCAAAAGCAAAGAAAGCTGAGTTGATTGCTTACGCCCAAACGCTCGGTATCGATACTGAAGGGCTTGACGTTGCAGGTCTTCGCGAAGTAATTGAGGCCCACGTAGAAGATTAGGAGGTAGCTCTTATGGCAATCTTCCTGAAATCTCTCATTGCAGAAATCTGGCCTGACCTAGACGGTTCTCGCGAATCCTACGCTGAGAGGCTAGTCGGTCGCGCTGAGGCCATCATCATACAGCGTTTTCCCACACTGGAGAAAAGAACCCGCGATGGATCAATTTCAGCCAGTGTGGTCGCAGGCGTTGTTGAAGACATGGTCCTAGGGCCCTTGATAAAACTGGCCGTGGCGGTATGGATAAGCTCGCGTACCCAGAAGTTCAGATGGAATGGTCTTCTGATGGCGGCCTCGGGTCTGGAAATCTCCTCTGGCTTACAACGGATGAAATTGTTTTGCTCTCTCCACCGCAGCCACGCGGGGTCTTCAGCATTAGAAAAGCTCCCACGCCAACTTTTTCGGAAGGGAGCAATCGGTGGTGAGCGCAACAGTCCTTTTCCAAACGGGTTTCACTCTCCGAAAAGTGGTAGAAGGCCGTGAAGACCCAATCACTGGAGAACCTGGCAGTCCTACCATTACTGAGATTGTTGGACGTGGGTTAGTCCAAGAGCCGCTATGGTCAAGCGAAAAAGAAGTGGGCCCAACGTCCGTGAAGGACGAACGCCTGATCATGTTCTGCCCTGTGTCAATGGGGGTTTCTGATGTGGTGGTGACTGCTGCTGACGAGGTCGAAGATCCACGTGGGCAGGTCTGGCAGTGCATCACTGATGGGCATGAGCGTGGTATACCGGGCCAAGCGCCTGAGTACGTCGCGGTACGGGTTCGCCGGGCCAAGGGGAAGAGATGAAAGCGCGGCTAACGATATTCAAGACCCAGATCCGGCAGCAGGTGAGGTTGCAATCTAGGTCAGGGAGAAGAAAAATCGCCCGTCAAATCGCCGACGCCGCCCGCGCTGACGCACCTTATCGAACCGGCGCTTATGCAACGGGGATTGAAGTCAAAGAATCCGGAACTCAAATCATGGTTGTCGATAACGATGATACGGCGATTCACAAAGAGTATGGCACGAATAAAACACCTGCTCATGCATCACTTACCAATGCGGCGATGGGTTACGGCAAGTACTCAGGAATGCGACCAAGGAAAGGCAAGGGTAGGCGATGAGAACACCCATGCCCTATGTGCCGGGTGAGATCCGAAAGTTTTTGCTTCAACATGAAGCGTTCACCGAGCTTTTGCACGGTGGGAAGGTCACGACACGTGAGGTGCCAGACCCTCTAATAAAGCCGCATGTAACAGTAGCTACGGTGGGCCATGTTGGTGATGACCCGATGCTACGACGGCTCATGATCCAGGTCACCCCGTGGGTGCCGGGGCGTGATGCTTCCGGCCTTGATGAGGACCCAGATGTTACCGCGTGGAACCTTGCCGCGACGGCAGGGGAGCTTATTGGACGTGCGAAAAACATCGTTATTGATGATGAGCACGCATGGTCTTCCACGTGGGTTGATGGGCCGATCCAGCTGTATGACACCGAGCGCGGCGCAGACAAAGTTCTGTACTATGCGCCGGTTCGTTTTCAGGTTCACCTGCGCCGACGTGCGCAGATTATCTAACATTTTAAGGAGTTTTTATGTCTCAATACGCAAATCCGGAAAAAGCCTATGTGTGGCTTGACGGCGATGCATTCCGAGGGACCGCTGGCGTAGATATCCTAGCGATCTTTTCGCTGAAGCACTTGAGGGATTTCTGCCATATGGCGGTGTCGAAGTTGGCTTTGAGCTGACGTCCGAGCAAGCGGTCAATAAGCTGCAGGTGTTTAATTATCGCAAGGCGGCCTACAAGGTGGCTCGTGACCCGCTAACCGAGGGCTGCAAGTTCCGTGCAGTCGATAACTCTGAGGCAACTGTTCGCACGCGTGCCCAGGGTGGGAAAGTCAAAAAGATTGGTGAGCACTACACCATCGAAAAGGGTATTGGTGAGGAATTCTCCTTGCTGATCCGCCTCGATGATGGTGAGGATCAAATGGCCATTTGGTGTGAGCGATGCACCCTTTCTGGCCCTGCGACTCGCGCTGCGATTGATGGCAAGAGCCTTGATGGCTATGAATTCTCCGTGGAATTCCTTGTCCCTGCCGTCGAAATTCTTCCTGAGCTTCCAGAAGGAATGAACGTCGATGACGATAACGATCAGTATGAAGAAGATGGGGCCAGCGAAAAAACCGTGACACTTCCCTCCGGAGCATCCGGAGGCACCTTCACCCTTTCCATTGATGGTCAGAAATCCGCTGATATTGCGCAGAATTCCAACGGTACTGCTGTCCAGCTGATTTTGCGCAAAGTCAAGGGCGGGGAGAAAGCCTCGGTCACAGGCCGCGCAGGAGGCCCCTTCACCGTGAAGGGTGTGACCGGTGTACTGACCGCAGACGGCGCTAACCTTACTGGTTCCAGTTCGCAAGAGGTCACCGTCGCATAACCAGCAGCGCCGGCATTGAGGAAAAGCGGATCGCCTCTTCTTTGAAGAAAAGGATCCGCCCTTTTTTATTCCATCACCAAGAAGGGAAACCCCTTATGTCTGAAAAAATCGATATTTTTGAAAAAGCATGCTCCGTTGACGCCGGCGAGCCGCAAGAGATCACGCTTCGAGGAAATGATCTCACCATCCGCCGGAATTTCACCGCAGATGAAGTCCACAAGATCATCCGCCTATACGGCCCAGAAGTCGCCGAGCAGCCACTACAAAATGTCCTCCGTGAGCTCATCGACATAATTTCCATATCGGACGAGAAAGCGAAGGCAGCTTTCGTGGATGATTTGATGCAGCTTTCATTCCCGGAATTTCACAAAGTGCAGATCATGCTCACACAGATCGCAGGCATCCGTGGCGAAGATGGAAATTTTTTGACGGGGTCGAAAGACTCCTAACCTACCTAGAAGACCCACAAGAACACGCTCGCTGCCTAGTGGGCTTTCAGCGCTTTTACGGCATCGACTGGAGACAGCAGCGCCAAACCCGCTGGTGGGTCGACCTTATGATCTTGGTCGAAAAACTTGATGATTTCGAGTGGACAAAAACCGATGAGAACATCGCCCATCTCGTCGATCGTGAAGATTTTTGGCTGAATGCCGAGTATTCCTCGTGGATCACCGACGCTGATGATCCGGAGATTCAGAGTGCTCGTGAGCACCGCAAGCAATCCGGAATGAAACCCCCTCCCAAGCCTATCTTGTGGCCAATCGCGGAACGACCACAGCGCGCAGCAGCAAAGCTCTCAGTCCGTGTCCTGGGCCAATATCAGGAACATGAACAGGCACAGAAAAAGCGGCAGAAACGAAAGTCATTAAAGGCTTTCCGCGCAGCGCTTGGGCGGTAACACCTACACCTTGTGAAAGGGGCATGCTATGGCTGGCGGCAAAATTGATATTCTCGTCGAACCGGACGTCAAGGGCTTTGGTCCAAAGATGGAGGCAGGGCTGCGCCCTGCGCTCGGCGTTGCCGGCAAGCTCGGTGGCGCATTAGGGCTTGCTTTTGCAGGTGCTGGTATAGCAGGACTCGGCAAGGAAATCATCGACGTAGGCAATACCTACCGCACGGAGATGAATTCTTTGCAGGCGGTCACGCAGGCGTCCGGTGCGGCAATGGAAGCTGCTGATGCTGCGACGATTCAGTCTCAGGCACTGCAAGCTTTTGGGTTGAGTGCTGACTATGCGGCTACGGCTGCTGATGTGCTCTCAGGTGCTGCAAATGCGTCAAGCGCAGACATCACTGGTATTGCTCAAGGCCTGCAGCAAGCTGGCACGGTCTCGCACCAATTCGGCGTCTCGATGGAAGACACCGCGGCCACGCTGGCCATGTTCGCCAACGCTGGCATCCAGGGAAGCGATGCCGGCACGCTCATGAAGTCTGCGTTGCTCGCGCTGACGGACACCGGAAAGCCGGCACAAGCTGCAATCAAAGAACTTGGACTCACGGTCTATGACTCTCGCGGAAAATTCGTGGGCATGTCTGATCTGTTCGATCAGCTCAATATCGCTGCGGCACGGATGACCGATGAGCAATACCAGGCCGCTACGGCGACGCTTTTTGGAAGCGACGCGATGCGTCTTGCCGGTATTGCCGCTCAGCAGGGTTCGGAAGGGTTTAATCGTACCCGTAGTGCTGTCACTCGTGCAGGGCAAGCAGCAGAACTGGCTGCAGCGCAGACCCAAGGGCTACCTGGTGCTATTGAGATGGTGGGTAATGCCTGGGAGGAAACAGCCCTTGGTATTTACACCTCGGTGGAAGGGCCTCTTGCCAATGGGTTGAAAGGGCTTGCTGAAGGGATCACAGGCCTTGCCCCGTCCATTGCCGATGTGTCTGCAGCTGCCGTCGGGACCTTCGCCGATCTTGCAGGATCAGCAGCAGCCTTGGGCAATACTTTTTCCCAGCTGCCACCGGAGGTACAGCACCTTGGGTTCGCACTGGCTGGGCTAGCTATCGCTAAGCACACCGGGGCGCTTGGTGCGCTCTCGAAAAAAACGTTTGAGACGAAGCAAGGTTTCGCTGCCTTTGGTGACGAGATGCGCATTCAGAAGGCTTTAGCTGAAAAGCATGGGGTGACCCTTGGGCGCATGTCCTCTGCCATGGCAGTTATCGAAAGCCGGGTTCCAGCCATCGGCAAAATGGGGGACGCCTATCGCGGTGCATCCTCGAATTTGAAAGCTGTTGCAGCAGCACACTATGAGGCTGCTGCTGCTGCGAAAGCACAGTGGATTGCGGAAAAAGACCTCTTTATACGGCAGTTGATCGTTTGGGCGCGTCGATGGGGCATCAGGCTGCAGCTAGGGCGGCATCGTTTGCAGGGACCATGAAAGGCACAGTTGCCCTTGCGATCTCTGGTGTGAAATCAGCAGCCGGTGGCCTGATCAACATGCTTGGCGGCCCTTGGGGCGCGGCGATGCTTGCAGCTGGCTGGACAGTCGGCGAAGTTACCAACGAGCTAAGAAAAGCCCGCCAGCAGCACAAGCTGTTGGAGCAGGCTGCGACGAACACGAAGAAGGCCTATCGTGAGATGGCTCAGGCTTTCACCTCAGGTGATCTTCAAGGCGCTTTTTCTGTGATGAACTCCCAGATCGAGGGGTTTGTTACCCGCCAGGAAGAACTTGCAGCTACCAAGCCTGGCAAACTCGGGAAGCTTTTTTCTGCTGCATGGGGAGATTTTGCTGGCCTTTTTGACGGCAAGGCGTTCGCGGGATCAAAAAAGGTCATTGCAACAAGCAAGGTCGCTGAGCACGCTGAAAAAACAGCTGAGGCGTTCAAAAAAGTGGGTGCATCTGCTGATGAGATGACTCATGCGATAACCGGCAGTGATGAAAAATTTTCAGCGTTGATTGCTCGTTTTGACCACACCGATGAAGGCGGGCGGGCTGCTGTTGCCCAATTAACACGCCAACGCACCGAGTGGCAAAAAATCAGCGAGGAAACCAAAAAACTAGCTCCTGGTGCACTGGAGGTCTCTGAGGCGTTCGCCAAGATCGCTGATTCCTCTTCGTCTGCAACAGACAAAGTCAAAGCGCTCAACACCGTGCTTGATCACATGTTTGGGCAAGAGCAATCAAAAGATGATGCTGCAGCAGCTTTGGCAGAGCATATCGATAAAGTCAGTGAGGCTGCCGCCCAGGCGGTGAATAAAGCTGATGGTTTTGGTACATCACTGCTTAATGCCACAGGCAGTCTTGATCTGACCAAGAAGAACGCGCGAGGTGTGCGTCAGGAGCTCATCGGTTTTAGGGATGAGTTGGCTCAGGTTGTTGCCACGGGTGGGGATATGGCCCAGGCGTGGTCTCACACGCAAGGCGCCTTGGGTCAGCTGGCGGAAAAATATGGTTTAACCTCCCAGCAGGTGCAGGAGTTAGCCGCCTCCATGGGTCTTGTCCCCTCGACGATTGAAACGGCAATCAGTGTTAACGCTGATCCAGCGAAAGCTGATCTTGCCACTGTGTGGTCACACGCTGATACACTGCGCGACAAGTTTGGCCAGCCTGTGGAGCTCAAGGTTGCTGATGTTGAAAAAACCTCCAATGACCTCACCGCACTGGGCCTCAAAGTCGATGTGATTAACGCCCACACCGGGCAGATCAAGATCACTGCTGACACCGAGCAAGCACTGAACAACCTTGATATGGTGAGGTGATGCAGTCAACTGCCAAGGTTGATGATCTGCGCGCTGGGGTGACCATCAATATCCACGATACGAAGTTTCGTCTTGGTGTTCGTGACTGTGAGGTGTTGTTAAAGCAGCTTGATGGGGCTGATATCTCTGCTGAGGCTCGTTTGAATATTGAGCAGCTTCTAGCAGGCAAAGAGACCTCTCTTGCTGAGCTAGAGGCACTGTCTGCCCAGGTTGCTGACCCGAAAACCAAGCTTGTTTTGGATCAGTTGATCGCGGATAAGAAAACTGCGCTGGACAACCTTAATGAGGTGGCCAAGCAGAAAACCGAGCCGACGATCAGCGCGGATAACAAACCGTTGCAGGAATCTGTGAAAGAGTCCAAAAACTGGTTGGGCAGTATCAAAGACAAGGTAGTCACGATCCACGCAAAAAGAGTGATGTCGTGGCTTGGCGGCAACGCTGAGGGGGGTCTTGCTGGTTTCGCTACCGGTGGTAGGTTGCCTGTGTATGGTCCTGGGACGGATCGTGTTGACGGGATTTTGGGTGTCGGTTCCGATGGGATGCCTGTTGCACGTGTTGATGCTGGCGAATGGGTTATCAACCGCAAGTCCTCGGAGCGATACCACGATATTCTCGCCCAGATTAATGCTGGCACATACCCGGCATATGCTGCGGGCGGGTTGATTAAGTCTGCTGCTGAGATCAAAAAAGCCATCCAGTTTATGCATGGCACCCCGTACCTTATGGGTGGGTGGTCTCCGGCTGCGACGGATTGTTCCGGTGCTGTTTCTGGCACGATCAATGTTGCGTTGGGTGCACCGTTTTTTGATTCCCGTATGTCCACGGTCACGGAAGGCACCTGGCTTGATGCTCGTGGTGCTTTGCCTGGCCGTGGTAGCACTGGTGATATCAGTGTCGGTTGGTGGGATTAAGGCGGTGGTGCTAATGGGCACACGGCCATGTCATTGCAGGATGGCACGTTTATCGAGTCCGGCGGTAACACTGGTAGCGGTTTCACCATTGGTGGCAAGGCCGGCCCGTTGGATGGTCGTGGGTTTACCCAGTGGCGGCATTTCCCAGGTGGTGGTGAGGTTAGTAGCCAAGCCCGCCGAGAATCAGAGCGCGATAGTTCTACTGGTGCAAGCCATCGAGGTGATGCACACTTCGGAACCGCTACTGAGCTTCATGACATCGCCAAGCGTCACGTGGGGCTATATGACCAGGGTGGCTTCCTCCCGCATGGTGGGTTGGCGATGAATCTTTCAGGCCGGCCTGAACCGGTGCTTACCGCAGATCAGTGGAACAAGATCGGCAAGCTTGTTGACGCGATGAATACGGTTGTCCATCAACTCCACACAGGCACTGGCCCTGCTGCTTTCCTTTCCCATGCCCAGATCGTTATCGATGCTGAGAAAGGGTTGGAACAAACTCGGAAAAATATTGCAGCTGAAACCGCTGAGCTTCAACGCAAAGAGGAAGCCGCAGCCCAGGCACGTCAAGGGCTGTCTAAGGCCGAGCGTGATGCAACCTACCGGATTGCTGACCGTGAAGCGGCCCTCACAAAAGCCCGCAAGGGCGATAAAAAGGGCCGCGTGAACGCTGAGGCGGTTGCTAAAGCTGAGCGTGACCTGGCGAAAGCTCGTGAAGATGCACCGGATAAAGCGAAAGCTGCGGCGGATAAAATCAGCGCACTTGATGTTGAGATTAATGAGCTGCGAGAAAAATCTGCCACTGTAGCCAAGCGGCTTGAGGCCGCTGAGCGCACGGTTGTCGCAGCACGTTTGAAGGCGGCATCAGAGATGGCGTTGGGTGTTGGCGAGGCCTTGCAGGCTGGCCTTGGGCATGTCCAGTCGTATTTTTCTGCAATGGGTGATCTCGCCGAGATGGTAGGGTAGATAACACCCGCCAGGAGATCGCAAAGCTTTCCTCCCAGCAGATCACCAACCGTCTGCAGCTGTGGAAATCGTTGCACGATGTCCAGGTGAAAGAATGGGATGTACATAAAGCCCGTGTTGCAGGTGCTGTGTCTGTGGCCCAGGCTGAAGCAGCGCTGGAGAAAGCACGCCTACAGCAGGCCAAGAGCTGGGGGCGACCTCGATTGAGGCGATGCGCGGTGCGATGGATAGGTTCAGACGCACCGGTATTTTCTCTATCGAGCAGGTTACGTCATCTGTGGTGGAAAATTCCGCTGCGGTGCGTGCAGCCCACTGGCAGGTAGAAGCAGCGAAAACCCAGGCTGAGATTAACCACCTGGAAGCAACCCATGCCCAGGCGGCAGCACAGCTACAGGTAGCCGAGGCGACCCTTGCCCAGAATGCTGCTGCTGAAATGCTCAGGCTGAACACGGCAGCACTAACAGAGCACGCGAAAAACCTTTACGGCCTGACCGCAAATCAGGCACGTGGTGCAGCTGCAGGCTTTGGCGGCATCGGGAAAATCACCGGCGGTCTTGGCAAGATTTTAGGTGGTTTGTTAAGCGCTGCTGCAGGGTTTGCTGTTGGTGGCCCAGTCGGTGCTCTTGCTGGTGCTGGGATGGCTTTAGGTGGGATCACTGATCTTGTTCGTGGTGGTGTGGATGTTCACAACAACCGCAAAGAGATCAAGGACGGCTGGAAGGGTCTATCACACGGTGGTAAAGCCGGGCTGATCCTTGGTGGTCTTGGTGGCGCAGGCCTTGCCATTGGCGGTGGTGCATTAGCTCACCAGTTTGGGCCGGAGGCTGCTCAAGGTGGTGCGCGTCTTGCTCAGCAGTGGATGGATGCCACGATTGGGTCGATGGCCTATGACGTGGAGTCCAAGATTGCTGCGATGAAGCGCCGTCATGAGGATCAGCGCAGTGCGTTGACCTCTGCAACGGATGTGGAAAAGCTCAAACTTGATGCTCAGAGGTTTGCTCAGCAGTCACAGCACGCAGCCCAGGTGGAGGCGTTAAAAGCGAAGCTTGAGTATGAAACATTACACAAGCAGCTTGCCGAGGCTTCCACAAAGAAGGAAGCAGAAGCTTTGGCTAGGGCTGCTGAGGTGGCAGCGCAGCGTCGTGAAGCGATGCTTGTTTTGTCCCAGCGTCACGTCGCCCAGCAGGTGGAGATGAATCGGCAGCTGGCGTTGATTGTGGAAGCCCAGCGCACAGCAGTCGCAAAAGCTGGGATCAGCCTTAAACCGGTGCAGTTTGTTTTGCCAGAAGGTGAGGCATTTACCCGGGGACAAACACAGGCGATCCTCGATGAGGTCCGTAGTGAATATGAGCGGCGTATCGCGGCGTTAACCCAGGTTGATGCGAATCGTTTTGTTGATTCCAAGATTAGATAGGAGGGAAACCCTGTGGATGGGATGACCAAAATCTCGTATATGACCCCACATGGGAAGGCCATTGATCTTTCCGCCAGTGATTGGGATACGGGCTTGCGCTACGGCGGGCTTTCTGGGTTGAAAGCCAAGGCGGATACCACCACAATCCAGGCAATTGGACAACCAGGCCAGGTGGTGGAATCGGTGCGTTTCCCTGCGATGGAGGGCACACTCACCGTGGCTCTTTCAGGAAAAGGCGGCCCCGTTGATCAAGTGTATCGGCGGTTGTGTGCGGCGTTTTCCCACACACTGCCTGGAACCTTGCGCATTCACACCCCGTGCCATGGGATGGTGTCTGCACAGGTGCGACTTGCTGGGTTTATCACCCCTCCCAAAGCAGATTTAGATTTACTGGGGGAGGAGACTGTTGATGCTGTGGAGATCCCCTTGATCTGTGACCAAGGTGTGTGGTGGACCCAGCAGGTCACAGGTGTTGGGGCAGTCGATGTCATCAATGATGGGGAGATTGCCGTGGCTATTCACATCCGGTGGAAAGACAAGGGGGGTAAGGTCACATTGCCATCAGGTGCGATGTTTGATCTTCCGCCTGCAAGTGACTGGCGAACGCTCATCCTTGACCCGGAGGAATCCTGCGTTGTTCTTGATGATGATGATGGGCAGCCTGATTATGGTCTGTGGCCATCAAAAATCAGTGTGGTCCCGGAGCTAGTTCCGCCGAACCAAAAGCGACGATTCATCCTCCCAGCAGGTGCTTGCGCCATGTGGAGGATCGCACTGACAGACCCCTGGGAGGTGATCTACGTGGGTTTTGATTGGGGAAATCACAAAAAACACCGCGATCACCTGATCGCAGATCAAGGCCAATGGCTGGGGCTGCTTGATGAAAATGCAACCCCCATGATGGATTTACCTCCGATTGTGGAGATGTCACTACCTGAAGCAACGAACGATCCTGCTTCTGGGATGGTGAAACTTCGTGTGCAATCAGCTCGCGGTGTTGTTCACCCGGTGATTTCTGAGCTTGTCGCCGATGGTCTTGGGAAAACCGATGAGGTGGGCAAATTGGTGCCTTTGTCAGGGCCGACCCGGTTTTTTGCGATTGAGCGTGCAGGCCACAGGCGGGTGTTTCGTGTGGAGTTCGTGGTTGCCGAAGGTGGTGCTGCAGCTCCTGTTAAACTGACGATCCATGGCACGGACATGTCAAAGATGCTGGCACGGTTTCCTGCCATGTCTGCCCCGACAACATGGGCAGGTAAGTGGGCGACGTTCACCAGGGATTGGGCCGGCCCAGATAATGTCGGTGTTCGTTTTGAGAAGCCCCGGGATCTGCATGACATCAAACTTGCCACCGTAGCAGATGGAGTAACCGTGGAAGGCCCTGCGGATCAGGTGATCAGGAGGGTTATTGCCGAGTCTCTTGCGGCTGTGTGGCGCGCGATAGGCCAGCAAGGGCTTATTGATGATCCTCCTGTCCAAGTGGCCCCTGCCACTGTTGGCCATGTGTCGCCGCATGTGTTGATCCGCCCGACGGATGGGTCGATCTGGGAAGAGTTGGCTCCGGTGGCTGCTGCTGGTGTGATGATTTCTGCATCGATGTGGTGGCCAACTGACCCTGCCATCCCGGGGTTGACTCTCACACGCCCAACGGTTGTGGTGCGTGTTGACCAGCGTGAGAAGGCGGTGAGCAATGTCTAGGCCGTTGTTAATAGCCGACGGTGGGACGATGACTGTTGGGCGTTGCTAAGCAACATTTGTTTATGGGGCGTTCGATGTGCGCTTGCCGGAAGGAAAAGAGCAGGTCGAAGGTGAAAAACGCCTGCAGGATGGTTATATTTATCGTCCTGATGCCTCGATGTTGGGCCGTTTTGATGTCTCTTTTGTTAGGGCTGATGCCACTGTTGACGTGGGTGCGCAGACGTCTGATTTGGAAACCCAGATTGAGGCCGCACAGCGGCGCACGGAGGGTGATGTTTTCTTCGAGTGCGATATCAGCGGGCGAGGCGTTGGCAGGTATCGCCCAGGTGTTGATATCAAGCGTGGGGATGTTGTTGATGTTTTGATCTGGGGGAAAACGCTGCGACTTCCTGTGACTCGGTGGGAGATGGTCTCAAATGAGGCCGTGCCTCTTGGCTGGTCATACCATGTTGGCGGGGCGATGATTGAAGACGCCGAAGCGCTAAGAAGTCATAATGACCAGCTTCTGCAGCAGATCGCGCAGGAGAAGCGTCAGCGTCTTAAGGATGTGTCTCAGGTTTCTCGTGTTGCTCACGAGGCGAAGTCAGACGCCAGGGTTGCTGATGGGAAGGCTGAAGCCGCAGACGAAAAAGCTGGGGAGGCCCAGAAGACTGCTGAGTTGTCGATAGAGAAGTGGCGTGAGCAAAAAGACGCAACTGACGCGCTGCAATCTGCTCAGATTGAGGCGAACGCGAAAGCTAATGACGACCAGCAACGCGCGATTGAGGCGAACTCAATAGCCCTTACCTGTGCCCCACGGTTTTTGCACATCGATGATGGTAAGCCGGGGTTTTATGGCAGTTCTTCAGGGAAGCTTTCTACAGGGGATGAATTCGGAAGCCTGGAATTTCGGGGAACGACGTTCACAAAAAATTCTGGCGCGGCTTTCATTTCCAAAGCTGGATGGAAGGGGTCCATTCTGATGATCTGTGTTGCGACGAACGGTGCGACTGACATCACTGCTATGGAGATTACGCAAGCCGGCCAAGTTCACGAGATGCATGCTGGTTGCTCCTACCAGGCGTATAGGTCTGCAACCGTTGTTGTTTTGCCGGTTTTTAGCGAAGGAAAGAGATAAAAAGTATGCCTGTTATTCAGGGAAAATTGTCCACGGTCACCAAGCAGCCTTCTGGTATTCGGGAGGTGTGGCTGCGTCCTGCTGCCACCCGCCCTGGGGGTGGTGGGTTGATTGTGGATGAGCCAGTGCGTATCACTGTGGATGAGCGTGGTGAGTTCAGTGTTGATGTAGCAGTGGGTGCTGCGGTGTTGGTGTTAATCGGGGCTGATTTCACAGCTCGTGAGTCTATCCCGATGCTGGTGCATGAGGGCACGGCCACGCTGCGTCAGGCTGTGGAGGATGCGAAGGATTTTACCCCGGAAGTGGCAGATAAGCTGGCTGAGCTGGCTGATCAGGTGGCTCGTGGTGTGAAGACTGCTGGCGAGGCTGCTACGGCTGCTGCTACTGATCGTGAGAAAGCGGAAAAGTCCGCCACCGCCGCTAAAGAGTCGGCGTCTGTGGCCAGTCAGAAGGAGTCGGCGGCATCGTCAGCGTGGCAGCAGTTGAAGGATCGGCTTGCTCAGTGGGAGCCACGCGTCCAGCAGCTAGATGCGTGGCAGCCGCAGTATGAGTGGCTGAAAGACAACGCTGAGAGGTCTTTTTCGGTGGTGCAAGAAAAGATCACCCAAGCCACACAGCAGGTTATCTCGCAGGTCAAAGGTGATGCAGAAGCTGTGAAGCGGGATGCTGCAACAGCGGGGCAGCATTCGCTGAAAGCGCAAGCAGCGGCAAATACCGCGGAGTCGGTGACGAACCGCGTTGTTGAATCAGCGATTAATAAGCTTCTTGATGGTGCGTCGCAAGCTTATGACACGCTGAAAGAAGTAGCGGATGAGTTGGTGTCTCAGAAGAGTGCTGCGGCTGTATTGATGAAGCAGCTTTCTGAGAAAGCGTCTGTGACTGAGCTTTCGGCACTGCGTCAAAAAGTTGAGTCCCTTGCGATTTCTGGTGTGTCTGGTTTGTCGCAGGCGTTGGCTGGTAAGGCGAACACGAGCCATACGCACAGAACTTCCGAGATCACAGGGCTAGGTGGTGAGATAAATGAGCTTAAAAGCTCCCTGAGCCAAAAGGTTGATCGAGATGACGTTGTCGGGGTTGTTGAAAAATCTCGGAAGGTTGAGCAAGCCTGGGATTATGCGCGCCGCGCGTTGGCAGGAATACTGATATGCGTGTTGTTGATGCTGCCCCTGAATATCCTGCGCCTAACGTGTGGTATTTCGTCAGGGAGTCATAAAGTGATTTTTGTTGGTGGGAAAGCAATCAAAAGCATTACTGTCGGTGCGGTCCAGGTTCAGGAGGTGTATCGCGGTGGGGTGTTGGTGTGGAGGAATTCACGCCATCCAGAGGTTCGCGAGTTTAGGCAGCCTGGGCACTACGTGATTTTCTCTCCCTCGTGGGCGAAGTTTATGGATTTTGTTCTCATCGCCGGCGGTGGTGGTGGGGCGTGTGGTGATAATTCTTGGGGGCGCTTAGGCAATGGCGGAGGCGCTGGGCAGGTCACAAGTGGCACCCAACCCTTGCTAGGCAGAGTTCAATTCAAAGTTACAGTCGGTGCTGGAGGGGGTGGCGGGCTATCCTGGGATGATAGAAATGGGCGTGCCGGAGGTGAAAGCTCTGTCAATGGGGGTGGCATTACCGGAACTGCTGTTGGAGGCGGAGGCGGCAGTGGATTTGGAGGTGCTGCAGCCGGTGTACGTGAGCAGGTCAAGGTTGATGGTTTTTATGCACCTGCTGGCTCTCCTGCTGGTGTCGATACCCCTGGCATGACCCCCGGGGATGGTGGTGGTGGGGGCACCGGAGGCATTTTGGGGAAGTTTAATCCAGGGCAGTCCGGCGCGGATGGGCTGGCGTGGATACGTTTCCGCAGGAGTTAACCAAGATGGCAGGCACCCTCATCGGGTGCATTTTTTATGCCCAAAAGGAGGGAACGTTGGATGCTCAAACACTTGCTGAAGTAATGGGCGGTAGTGCGGATTACGCCCGCTTTGCAGCCCCTTTCACAGAAGCGATGGATGCTGCAGGGTGTACTACGGTGCGCCGCGCGGCGATGTTTTGCGCGCAGATCGGGCATGAATCCGCAGGTCTGCGCTATATGGAGGAGATAGCTAGCGGTGATGCCTACGAAGGTCGGTCGGACCTGGGGAATATCCACCCTGGTGACGGCAGGCGTTTTAAGGGCTCAGGCCCGATACAGCTGACAGGCCGGAATAATTTCCGCGCGTTCACCAGGTGGGTGCAATCACGGGGACTGACAACACTTGATTTTGAGCAGCACCCGGAGTTGGTGCGTCAAGACCCCCGTTGGGGGTTTCTTGCTGCTACGTGGTATTGGACTGTGGCCCGCCCCGAGATCAATGACTTGTGTGATGCGGAGGATATCGAGGGGGTCACTCGTGCGATTAATGGCGGGCTGAATGGGTTCCAAGATCGAAAAGAAAGGTATGAGCGCGCCCTAGGCATCGGGCAGCGCTTGCTTGGTGGAGGCCAGGCAGAAAGGAAAGTGATGGAAAAAGTTCT
Organism: Corynebacterium silvaticum; assembly: GCF_002162115.2. Lineage (NCBI taxonomy): Bacteria > Bacillati > Actinomycetota > Actinomycetes > Mycobacteriales > Corynebacteriaceae > Corynebacterium > Corynebacterium silvaticum. The sequence goes on from NZ_CP021417.2 coordinate 201,247, forward strand.
TGATTACCCACGGGATCAAGTAACCCAAGACACTTTTTATAACTGTGGCCCGGCGTCCTGTCAGACCGTGATTAGGTCTGCGACAGGGGGCTTGGTGTCAGAAAGCGTTTTGGGGAAAGACCTTCGGACGACGACTAATGGCACTGATTATATTGGGCAATTCCCGGCGGTGTTGAACGCGAATGTTCCTGGTGGGGAGTACCGGCACCGTGATGTTGGGGCTTATCCGGATTACCGGTTGAAAGATGTGATCTGGGATGAGATCACTAATAGCATTCGTGCAGGTCATGGGGTGGTGGCCAATATTGTGGCCCCGCCAAGCAATTATCCGCGTGCTGTTGCCCCGTCAACGATGTCACCGCGTTATGGCGGTGGGGTGGTGTATCACTACATCGCAGTGATGGGGTACTCGGATGAAGGCATGCGCAAGCTGTGGATCGCTGATTCTGGGTTCTACCCTTATGGCTATTGGATTGGGTTTGACCAGTTCTGCACGCTGATTGTGCCCAAAGGCTATGCGTATTCCACGGCGGCTCAGAAAACACATGAGAGGAAGGAGGCCCCTGTGGGGGCTTTAACGGAAAAGTATTTAAGGATTTCATCACTGGGTTTTTAACCCCGGTTGTTGATGCGGTATTCCGCATAGAAACCATGGTGAAAGATATTCACACCCAGCTTCGTGGCCCTGAGTTGAAGGGATGGCCGCAACTGGGGCGTAACATCCACGGCGATAATTTAACCCCGGTTGATGGGATTGCTGCTTTGCGTGCCGATGTTGCCAAGATTTTGAGCCTTATGGACAAGGAAGGGAAATAATTCATGAATACACTAAATCCTGCTGGTTGGGTACGGCTTGTGATGTATGTTTTATCCGCGCTTGTGGGTGTGGCAGCAGTTGTGGCCACCACCTTGGGCTATGAGCAGATAGCGTCCCTTTTGGGCGTTGTTGCTGGTGCAGGAGCAGCCGTGACCGGTGGTACGGCAGTGGTGAATCTACCGAAAGCACCTGATCAACAAACCGCAGGTCTTGATCTGGCAGCGTTGTTGCCTGCGGTGTTAAGTATTGCTGATGCAGCAAAGGTGTATAGCAAGGCTGTATCGTATGAGCCACGCCATAGCAGTGGGGAGCCTGCGGGTTTGCCGATATACTCAGGCCAGAGTACCGCTGAGGTGGGTGTAGCCCATGCCGATTGAGCGACTGCCTGCAAAAATGAGACCTGTAGCCCGCCGTGTGCGGGCTTTTGTGATGACTGATTCCACCGCGTTGCTGATTTTGGCTGTGGTGCAAATCGCCGTGGGAGCCTATTATGTGCCCGGGATTTTGGGTGATCCTTTGCAGTGGCAGCGTCCTAGTGAGTTGGTGATGCCACTTATGATATGGGCGTGGGTGCACATCATCGTGGGTGTGGTGGGTGTGGTTGCTGCGATCATACGGAAATGGCATCTGGATACGGTGGTGTTAGCGGTGTCTACGGCGTTGAATTTGTCGTGGGCATCAAGTCTTATGGTGGCATCCATTGAGACTGGTGAGGCTGTGTTATGGCTGGTAGCTGTGCTTATTTTCGCGTTGACGGTGTCGTTGATGTGGGCTGTGTGGCGTGGGAAGCGTGGGGATATTCCGTTCGTTAAAGAAGGGGGGAAGCAGTGAGCGTTGTAGCTGCGATACTGAGCGGCATCGGCGCCCTTATAACCGCACTGGGTGGTGTGTGGATCGGTGTGGTAAAAGCCCGGTCGGATACGCAGGCTGTGAAAGGCTCACGCATGGACGCGTGGAGGCACGCATTGATAATGCAGGCCGATTTAGACGATGAGCGGGCTAAGCGGCGTGGTGTGGAGGTGGATAATCACCGGCTGCGTATGGCATTGGTAACGGCGGTGAAGCATTTAGAGCAGTTGATCCGGTGGGCTGGTGGTGCGAAGCCACCTAGGACTGATGATATTGATTTAGATGAGATTAAAGGCTTGTTGAAGGCGTAAAAAATTTAGTCCCCTTTGGTTTAGGTGATACACCTAGGCTGAAGGGGACTATCTTTGTTTTACTTATCTTCTGAAGGCCCTTTATTGGAGGCGAAAACACTGGCCAGTGCGATCAGGTCAAACGCGGCGATAAGGGTGGCGCTGATAGCATGCCCACGGAATGCAAGGAAAGCGCAAAAGGTAAGAACCGCGATGATCGCAATAAGCCCAAACCGCTGGCCTCTTTTGGCGATTGAGCTTGGCTCGGTATATGGGAGCGTCCTCGCCTTATAATCGGCATCAACCTGCTTATTGATGGCTTTTACATATGCCCGGTAAAGCTCGGGGGTGTCCTGTTTCATACGGGTCATCTCATCCAGATCGGGCGTGAGCAGTGGTAGATGCAGGTGATTTTCCTGCAGGTACGCGGTTACCTGCGCGAGGAGGATGGGGTTGTCTCTGAGTTCATCTGCGCTGAAGCTCGGAGGAATTGGCTGTTGAGGTTGGTACGTGGGGCTGGTGGGGGTAGGAGTTTTTGGGCTTGTTGGTAGGTGCTCTTGCCCCTCAGGTCCATGATGCTGCCGATCCCCATGAGAAGTGCCCGGCGTTTGATGCTGATTATCGTCATGATTCATTACCTTTGCCGTTTCTATTCTTTAATGCATGTGGGTGACCACGGTGCCCATAATGTAAGGCACGCAGGCCGTTTGAGTCAATGCGTTAGTGTTGATTTAGGTGAGATCAAAGGCTTGTTAAAAGCATAAAAAATTTAGTCCCCTTTGGTTTAGGTGTATCACCTAGGCCAAGGGGGCCATTTTTGTGTGTGGCACACCTGATCCGGGTCCGGTCTACGCTGGGGGTAACCGGCGTTGCGTATCCAGTGGCTACACTCAGGTTGTAATGATTGGGATGATGTCCCTGATCTGAGAGCGATTAAAAAACTCATTGAGGAATAAGTCCCGATTGGTTTTTGCTAGTGAAGCTTAGCTAGCTTTCCCCATGTAACCAATCTATCAAAAAATGTTATTGATTTCGGACCACCCCTATAATTAGGATAGGTTTATCTAATTATTTTATGAGTCCTGGTAAGGGGATACGTTGTGAACAGAAAACTGTTTGCGTCAATCTTAATAGGGGCGCTGCTGGGGATAGGGACCCCACTTTCAGCTCATGCAAGCGCTGATGATGTTGTTGATTCTTCTAAATCTTTTGTGATGGAAAACTTTTCTTCGTACCACGGGACTAAACCTGGGTATGTAGATTCCATTCAAAAAGGTATACAAAAGCCAAAATCTGGTACGCAAGGAAATTATGACGATGATTGGAAAGGGTTTTATAGTACCGACAATAAATACGACGCTGCGGGATACTCTGTAGATAATGAAAACCCGCTCTCTGGAAAAGCTGGAGGCGTGGTCAAAGTGACGTATCCAGGACTGACGAAGATTCTCGCGCTAAAAGTGGATAATGCCGAAACTATTAAGAAAGAGTTAGGTCTAAGTCTCACTGAACCACTGATGGAGCAAGTCGGATCGGAAGAGTTTATCAAAAGGTTTGGTGATGGTGCTTCACGTGTAGTACTCAGCCTTCCCTTTGCTGAGGGGAGTTCTAGCGTTGAATATATTAATAACTGGGAACAGGCGAAAGCGTTAAGCGTAGAACTTGAGATTAATTTTGAAACCCGTGGAAAACGTGGCCAAGATGCGATGTATGAGTATATGGCTCAATCGTGTGCGGGAAATCGTGTCAGGCGATCAGTAGGTAATTCATCGTCATGCATAAATCTTGATTGGGATGCTATAAGGGATAAAACTAAGACAAAGATAGAGTCTTTAAAAGAGCATGGTCCTATCAAAAATAAAATGAGCGAAAGTCCCAATAAAGCGGTATCTGAGGAAAAAGCTAAACAATATCTAGAAGAATTTCATCAAACGGCATTAGAACATCCTGAATTGTCAGAACTTAAAACCGTTACTGGGACCAATTCTGTATTCGCTGGGGCTAACTATGCGGCGTGGGCAGTAAACGTTGCGCAAGTTATCGATAGCGAAACAGCTGATAATTTGGAAAAGACAACTGCTGCTCTTTCGATACTTCCTGGTATCGGTAGCGTAATGGGTATTGCGGACGGTGCCGTTCACCACAATACTGAAGAGATAGTGGCACAATCAATAGCTTTATCGTCTTTAATGGTTGCTCAAGCTATACCATTGGTAGGAGAGCTAGTTGATATTGGTTTCGCTGCATATAATTTTGTAGAGAGTATTATCAATTTATTTCAAGTAGTTCATAATTCGTATAATCGTCCCGCGTATTCTCCGGGGCATAAAACGCAACCATTTCTTCATGACGGGTATGCTGTCAGTTGGAACACTGTTGAAGATTCGATAATCCAAACTGGTTTTCAAGGGGAGAGTGGGCACGACATAAAAATTACTGCTGAAAATACCCCGCTTCCAATCGCGGGTGTCCTACTACCGACTATTCCTGGAAAGCTGGACGTTAATAAGTCCAAGACTCATATTTCCGTAAATGGTCGGAAAATAAGGATGCGATGCAGAGCTATAGACGGTGATGTAACCTTTTGTCGCCCTAAATCTCCTGTTTATGTTGGTAATGGTGTGCATGCGAATCTTCACGTGGCATTTCATAGAAGCAGCTCGGAGAAAATTCATTCTAATGAAATTTCGTCGGATTCCATAGGCGTTCTTGGATACCAGAAAATAGTAGATCACACCAAGGTTAATTCTAAGCTATCGCTATTTTTTGAAATCAAAAGCTGAAAGGTAGTGGGGTCGTGTGCCGGTAAGCCGAACGGTTCCGGAATGGCGCTATAGTATGCACAGTTAGAGCAGAATTCTTATCTGACTACGGATCAGAAGGTTGGGGGTTCGAATCCCTCCGGGCGCACGGTTAAAACCCCGGCTCACAGTATGTATGGGCTGGGGTTTCTTTGTGTCGCGATTAATGAGACATTGGGATGTGGTGATGTTCTGACTCGACCGATGAAGTGGAGATGCAGCATGCTCAATACGTTTTCCGAAAGCTTCCCAAAGCCATATTTTTCTCGTTGATTTCAGTGATCGTTTCGAACTGGCCTCCGAAAGAAATATTTTCTAGCGGGGAGCGAGTATTAGCTGTAGCCATGATATTTGTGGCATCCACGATTGTGCTGGCGGCGTTGTTTGCAGCTGTAGAGTCGCTGCTGAAGAAAAATAAGCAGACCACTTAGGCTCGCGAGACTGCCACTTTATCTACGCCACAACTGCAGCTAGTGCATCGAGGGCTTTTATCAGAGTCTGATCGTCATGGGATCCGAAGCCAAAGACGACGCCATTGTCGCCGGCGGCAGTGCTTTCATCGGTTCCTCCCCAATAGCTGGAGAGGCCAACGATATGAATGCCACGGTCAGCGCAATCCGCTATGACCTCTGCCTCGGGGCGCTGGCAGGAGAGAACCGCATGGAGGCCACCATCAATGGGGCGTAATTCTGCGGAGTTGAGGTGGCCAAGTTTTGCGGACACCATTTCGCGTCGGCGCCGGTAGATGCGTCTAAGTCGTTGGGTGCGGCGTCGTAACGCTCCTGTGGCAAGGTAACGCGCAATCGCATCCTGGGTAATCGCGCTCACTGGCTGACCGAGCGCGGCACGTAAGTCGCGCAAAGTGTTCGCGATATGAGGTGGGGCGACCAGATAGCCGGTGGCCACCTGCGGGGCGATGACCGAGGAAAATGTGCCCAAAAGGACAGCGCGCTCGGGGTTGATGGCAGTGAGCGCTGGCAGAGGCATGCCGACGTATCGAAGCTCGGAATCAAAATCGTCTTCGATGATAAGGGAATCCGTGTCGCTGGCCCACGCGGAGAGCGCTGTGCGTCGTGCCGCAGAGAGCGAGCCGCCATGGGGGTACTGGTGACTCGGGGTAACCAGCACCGCGTCGAGGCCATCGTGGAGGGAGTCGGGGTTGAGCCCCTCGGTGTCGGTGGGAAGGTCGCTTGTATGGTGCCCCAGCGCATGGGGGATGCGCCGGAGGCTGGGATATCCGGGTGATTCCACACCGATAGTCAGGCGGCGCTGGGAAGACGTGAGCAGAAGACTGAGTCCCTCGCGAGCCCCGGCCGTGACCACAATCTGCTCGGGATCTGCGATGAGGCCGCGCATATGGCGCAGGTGTTCGGCGATTTCCATGCGGAGCTGGGGAAGTCCAAGGGGGTCAGTTACCGCCGGCGGAGTTGAGCATGCGGCACGCCAGGCGGCGCGCCAGGAGGAATCGGCAAGCGTGGCAGTGTCGGGGATGCCGGGTTCCAGATTGAGAAGCGGAGGAGGGGAGGGGTGCCTGGGGGTGTGACTGATTGGGGGTGGTGGGGATTGTAAGGCCGTGAGCTGAGGGTTAATCGTGGTTCCTGATCCATGCGACGCAAGGAGGTATCCCTCGGCGGTGAGTTGTTCGTAGGCGGCCACGACTGTTCCCCGGGAGACCCCTAGCTGGGCGGCCAGCGTGCGTGAGCTGGGAATATGGTCACCGGGCGCGATGATTCTTTGGGACACCAAAGAGCGGATATGCGAGGTGATTTGAACTGGGAGCGGTTGCGATGACGACGGGTCCACGGCGATAGAGACCTGGGTGACTAATTCGGATCGCATGTGCTTATTTTCTTCCGAAAAGTGGTCTAGTGCAACATGTATTATTTGGATCTAGCAGTAGACCACTTTTGTGGGCTTGGATGGAACCCATGACTGAAACACCAACTTCTACAGCCACTAACCGCGTCAAACGCGGTCTCGCAGATATGCTCAAAGGCGGCGTGATCATGGACGTGGTTACGCCCGAGCAAGCCCGCATTGCAGAGGACGCTGGGGCGTCGGCAGTGATGGCGCTCGAACGCGTTCCGGCGGATATCCGGTCGCAAGGCGGGGTTGCCCGGATGAGCGACCCCGATTTGATCGAGGGAATCGTCAACGCAGTCTCCATCCCAGTCATGGCAAAAGCCCGTATCGGACATTTTGTAGAGGCTCAGATTCTTGAGTCCCTGGGAGTCGATTTCATCGATGAATCCGAGGTCCTTAGCCCCGCCGACTACACCAATCACATCGACAAATGGAATTTCACAGTGCCGTTTGTGTGCGGCGCTACCAACCTTGGGGAGGCGCTGCGCCGAGTCACCGAGGGCGCTGCGATGATTCGCTCCAAAGGCGAGGCCGGTACCGGTGATGTTTCCGAGGCCGTCAAACACCTGCGGACCATTCGCGGCGATATTAATCGTTTGCGCAGCATGGATGCCGATGAACTCTATGTGGCAGCTAAGGAGCTTCAGGCGCCCTATGAGCTGGTAAAAGAAGTCGCTGAAACAGGTAAGCTTCCCGTCGTCATGTTCGTGGCCGGGGGCGTGGCAACGCCTGCCGACGCAGCACTCGTCATGCAGATGGGTGCCGAAGGCGTGTTCGTGGGATCCGGAATCTTCAAATCCGGCAACCCCGCCGCGCGCGCCGCAGCCATCGTTAAAGCAACCACGCTATACGACGACCCAGCGGCCCTCGCTGAAGTCTCGCGTGGATTGGGCGAAGCCATGGTAGGCATCAACGTAGCGGACGTTCCCGCACCTCACCGGCTTGCAGAACGCGGATGGTAATCGGAGTTCTGGCGCTTCAAGGCGGTTTTGCTGAGCATATCGAGGTTTTATCCCAACTCGGAGAAGAGACGCGTCGCGTGCGCGTCCCCCGAGACCTCGAAGGGATTGAAGGGCTAGTGATACCCGGTGGCGAGTCCTCGGTGATCGACAAACTAGCCCGCTCCTTGGGCTTGGCGGCACCGCTTTCCCAAGCTATACAGGAGGGACTGCCAGTTTTTGCTACCTGTGCGGGATTGATCTACCTAGGGCAGGTGGACAATCCTGCCCCTGGGCAGCGCAGTCTTGGATGCTTGGATGCGGTTGTGCGCAGGAACGCTTTTGGCCGGCAGACCGACTCCTTTGACACCCAAGTACGCGTATTTGATCAGGTAGAAGCCGATGTGTCCTTTATCCGTGCGCCGGAGATCATCTCGTGGGGCCCGGCCGTTGAAGTGACTGCGCAGGTGGCAGGGCGCGTAGTGGGAGTAAAGCAGGGATTGATACATGCATATGCTTTTCACCCGGAGTCGGCAGGTGAGACTCGGTTGCATGAGGCGTGGCTGAGTGAGATAAGAAGCTGACGGGTTGAGTTCCGACCGGAACTCCTGCCGGAATTGTCGTTTTTGAGAACGCTAGAGCTTGTAGTGGGAGTGAATCCACAGGAGGCGCTTTCTACCGTTCTCAAAAACGACAACCTAGGCTATTCTCGTGCCTCATGGGGGTTTATCGGGGGAATGAATCTGCTCGTGTTCTTCAATACCGAGTAGCAAAAAATAAGTTACATAAAATCGGAGCTGGAATTTACTGGGAGGGCGTACGAGCTGCTGAGAGAACTCACGTGGCAGGGCATGATGATTACCGGCCCCACGCAATTGCACGTATATAAAGAGCAGCCCGTGACGTTTCCACTGCACGTAGCCACAACTAGAGGCGTAAAAAGCACCAGATTTGTTAGGTTTCATCGGGTAAGAAACACTGACAGCTGTGGCTATCTGGGGCTGCGTTTGCACTCGGCAGTTTTCGCAGTCGCGTATATGGACGATGAAGCAGCGATCGAATTATTGGAAGAAGCCTACAAAGGAAAAAATGGCCTTGAGAGGCTTGAAAGTACTACGCGGAAACTTCCTAATCGAACAAGAAGACTCATTGCCCAAGCGGCGATAGGCACTGATTCTCCCGCTGAAAAGAACCTCATCTATGCGCTGCGTGGCGCAGGATTACAGTGCACCAATAATGTGCTGATTGGGGATTATCGATGGGACATCAAAGTAGGAAATGTACTCATCGAGGTATGGCTATGCACACCATGGACTTATGGCGGAAAACCGTACACGATCCCGAATCGATCGTTGGAAAGCCAATGACGCTGTATTGAGGGGCTTTATCGTACTTCGGTATTCGGCTCAATGCGTGTTTGATCATGAGCGAATTATCGTTGAGCAGATCAAAACTGCAGCGGAGTGCGCGCCGAAAACCCTGCCAGAAATTAATGAAGAGCCGATGTGGCGGCGCGGTTTCTGGAAGTGGGGGTCGTACTGGGATCTGGATTAAGCCCACGGGATAGCGTGATTGTCGTTTTTGAGAACGCTAGAAATTGGATCCTGGTGTTGTGCAAACATCACAGGCGCTACCGTTCTCAAAAACGACATTTTTCTCCTTCGCGTCTAAAACACTTCGATCCGCGCGCCTAAGCCTTCTGCCTGGATCAGCTGGCTCACCCAATCGCGTACGCCTGGTTGTAGTCGGAATACGGGGCGGTGAGAAATTCTGGTCGGCCCGGCACTTTCTGGCGCATTCGCACCGGAACGGGCTTCAAAGCGGATGCGTGAGCGGTAGCCTGCGTCCACGAGTTCTTCGAGGCTGGGGCGCTTTTCCGCGAGATGCGCGCGGGCGTCGTTAAGCAGCACGAGGGCCTCATCGAGCGCAGTTAACAGGGCCTCCGAATTGGTTTCGCACATGGCTCGCACCAATGAGGGGGCAGAACCTGCTACTCGTGTGGAATCGTGGAAGCTTCCCGCTGCCAGGGATAACGCGAGGGCGCCGCCGTTGTCGCCGACGATTGCGAGGGTTTCCGCAAAGACATGTGGCAGGTGCGAGATGCGCGCGACAGCTGCATCGTGGCTGCTCACACGCGATGGAATAACCTCAGCTCCTACGCTGGACGCCATATTGACCACGTCGGTCCACAATTGGATCCACTCCGGGTCCGCGCCGTCACATGCATGATCAAAAGTAACAACCCACGGTGCGCGGCGGAATAGCTCGGGGTAGGAGGCTTCCCAGCCGCTGTTGGCGGTTCCGGCCATGGGATGCCCACCCACATATTTGTGCGCGAGCCCGCGTGCGCACACCAGCTCGTAGACCTCGCCCTTGACGCTCACCACGTCAGTGAATCCACAGCTAGGCGCGTGCTCCTGAATGACTTCCAGAAGGGAATCAATTGCCGGCATGGGGGTGGCAAGGACGATCAACGCGTTTTCGCGTTCTGCACGCTGGAGAGTTTCTATGAGATCGGAGTGGACGTCGAAGCCCTCTTTCTCGGCGGCACGGGCGGCGGAGGGGGATCGGTTGAAACCGAAGGCTGGCAGGCCAGTGTCTTTAAGCGCACGAAGTAAAGAGCCTCCGATGAGTCCGAGGCCTAGAATGCAGACGGGGCGAGAAACTTCATTGATGGTCACCTGACAAGTGTGGCATACCCGACTACGGTTATGCGGTATGAAGTCAGATTTCGCTGTGACGGTTGCGCGCGTAGACGCCGCCTGGCAGGTCCGCGTCTTTAAGGACGATTTTTCTTCCCTGCAGACCTCCATTAACGCTGTGCGTTCTTTACGTGCGGAGGGCGCTGCGTTTGCCATGCTCAGCGTGGATGATGATTATTTTGTGCTGGTGCGTCCCACCCCTCAGGGCGTGCGTTTGTTGATCTCTGATGCGACGGCTGCCGTGGAAGATGATTTTGCGTCGGAGATCTTGGATGAGCTGGATGCAGATCTCCCGGATGCGGACGACGCCCCCTATGCTGAGGGTGATTTTGATATTCTTGCGGACCTTGGCGTGGGCGAACAGATTATGTCTGTGATCACAGATGAGACGGATTGGTGGGCTTCGGAGCAGCTTCAGCGAATCGCGGAGGAGCTGGGCTGCGACGAGGAACTCGACGACGCACTGTGAGCCTGCCCGCGCACCGCATGCTTATCGACGCCCAATCCCTCATGCGCCAAGCCATCATCCAGGCGCAGGCCACACCCCCGGGAGACATCCCCGTGGGTGCCGTGATCTTTGGCCCTGACGGTGAGGTGCTGGGGCGGGGCGTGAATCGTCGGGAAGCGGATAAGGATCCATTGGGGCATGCGGAGATCATGGCGATTCGCGAGGCGGTCGCCAACCATGGAGATGGCTGGCGACTCACCGATTGCACCCTTGCTGTCACGTTGGAACCGTGCACGATGTGCGCGGGTGCATTGGTAGGGGCGCGCATTGGTCGAATTTTCTTTGGTGCCTATGAGCCCAAGACTGGTGCTTGTGGCTCAGCCTTTGACGTGGTGAGAGATCCCGCTGCGCTGCACGTGCCGGAGGTGCGTGGCGGAATTCTTCAGGATGAATGCGCCGCCTTGATGACCCATTTTTTTGAGGGTTTGCGTTAGACCTAAGCGGTTGGCTACTGTAAATCGCGGTAGCGTGTCCGAGCGGCCGAAGGTGCTCGCCTCGAAAGCGAGTGTTGGGTAACCCCCAACCGCGGGTTCAAATCCCGCCGCTACCGCCAAAACCCTAGCTCATTGAGCTGGGGTTTTCTTTTTTGTAAGCGTCAGGGCGTCTTTCAGAGCAGCTTCTAGGGGAGAGCAGCACAAAATTGTCGTTTTTGAGAACGCTAGAAATCGCGACCTGGTAGTTTGTGCGCCGTACACTCGCTACCGCTCTCAAAAGCGACACATAGCGCGCCTATGGGTCCGTTGGACCCTATGAAAACTCGTTGCTGTGTTCGGAAAAGACGCATGCTTATGCTCTGAGCGGCGGAAGCACCGGTACAGTTGAGTGATAAAGAAGCTTTCACGGGGGTCGTTTCGTGTGGGCGTGTGCTGGTTAGGAGTTCGTCGGTGGCAAAACTGCTCTATCGAATTGGCAAGTGGTCGTTTCGGGCTAAGTGGTTGGTTATTTCAGTCTGGCTCGTTTTACTTGCTGCCGTGGGTGGTTCAGCGGTGGCGTTTCAAGCGGGATTCAACGACCTGTTTACGATCAATAACACGCCAGCCAAAAAGGCGACGGAGCTTTACCTTAAGAACTTTCCCGAGTTAAAAAATCCCCTGCAGGGTACCGGGGTAAACATCGTGTTTAAGGCGCCGGAAGGTGAGCGCCTTGAGGATCCCCAGAATAAGAAAGCCATTGATGATGTGCTGGCGCACCTCAATGAGAATCTTCAGGGGATTGTGGATACACAACGGTACGGCAACCCCGTGACTCTGAACCCCCTGCTGCAGCAGGGCGTGATCGACCAAATGGTGGCTAATGGAGTCCCTGAGGAGACCGCTCGTAAAGATGCTGAGAACTTAAGCCTGGTCTCCGCGGATGGGGCAGTGGGATACACAACCTTCTCATTGGATGTTCCGCTGCCGGCAAACGTGACCAAGGAACAGCGTGCTGCGATCAATGCGGCGCTTGACGTGGGACGTTCGGAGGGCCTCACGGTAGAAGCGGGTGGGGCGGGATTCGGCGACCCGATCGTCATCAGTTCCACCTCGGAGGTCGTCGGTGTGGCCGTAGCCGCCATTATTCTGATGGTCACTTTCGGGGCTCTTGTAGCTGCGGGTTTGCCGCTTCTTACCGCCATTATTGGTGTGGGCATTGGATCTTTGTCCATTACGTTGGCCACCGCGTGGGTGTCGCTTAACAATGTGACGCCGGTCTTGGCTGTGATGATTGGTCTGGCTGTGGGAATCGATTATTCCCTGTTTATTATCTTCCGCTATCGGCGTGAACTACTGACCCGAACGCGTGAGGAAGCCGCAGGAATGGCGGTGGGAACCGCCGGCTCAGCTGTAGTTTTCGCCGGTCTCACGGTGATCATTGCGCTAGTGGCTTTGGCCGTGGCTAATATTCCATTCCTTGCCTATATGGGATTTGCTGCAGCGTTTACAGTGTTGATCTCTGTCCTTATTGCACTTACCCTTGTGCCGGCCTTATTGGGGGCATTGGGCGACAAGGTATTTAAAGGCAAAATCCGCTGGCGTAAAAAAACACGCGTCGCCCCACAACGGACTATGGGCCGACGCTGGGTGGAATTTGTGCACAAAGTGCCTGGCGTAGTGATCGCCGTGACCGTGATTGGTCTAGGTGCGTTGACGCTGCCTGCTCTTCAGCTGCATTTGTCCTTGCCTTCGGATACTCAGTCTGAGCTTGACACCACGCAGCGTAAGCAAGCCGACATTATGGCTGAGGCGTTTGGCCCAGGCATTAACTCGCCATTCCTTGTGGTGGTGGATGCGCATCAGGCAAATCCGGAGTCGGTGGCGTTGGATCCTCTGATCCGGGCGCAGAATCCTACGGATGAGGAGTCTCGTCGTAAAGCAGCGGCGAACGCTAGTTACCAGTACATAGTGCAGAAGTATTCGGTCAATGCGAATGTAAAGCATGTTCAAATTGTGGGGATATCGCAGGACGGTTTGGCCGCTCAGTTACTCCTGACGCCTAAGACCTCGCCGGAGGATAATGCGACTAAAGAGCTCATAAACTCGCTGCTTATTCAGCAAAAGGAGGTTGAGTCGGCGACGGGGGTCGAGTCGGGTATCACGGGTCTGGTCCCTGTTCAGCAGGATGTGACTAACAGGCTCTCCGGCGTGATGCCGCTGTATCTAGCCATTGTGGTGGGATTGGCGATTGTCCTTCTGATGGTGATTTTCCGTAGCTTTTGGGTGCCTATGGTCGCGGGGCTGGGATTTTTGTTGTCTGTGGGCGCGGCATTTGGTGTCACGGTCATGTTCTGGCAGCAAGGACTGTGGGGTTTCGTCTCAACTCCGGGACCGATCATCGCGTTTATGCCGATCTTCCTCATCGGCGTGTGCTTTGGTCTGGCCATGGATTACCAGGTGTTCCTTGTCTCGGCGATGCGTGAGCATTACACCCATAGCGGAGGAACGGCCAGCCCACAGAGCAGATACAACGCGGTGGAAGAGTCGATCGTGGAAGGTTTTGCCTCTAGCGCTCGGGTGGTCACAGCTGCGGCGCTCATCATGATTGCTGTTTTTGCTGCTTTTATTGGCCAACCTCTGCCGTTTATTAAGATTTTCGGGTTCGCGCTGGGCGCAGGTGTGCTTTTCGACGCCTTCCTCATCCGCATGGCCTTTGTTCCCGCGGCTATGTTCCTGATGGGGCATCGCACATGGCACATTCCTCGGTGGTTGGACAAGATACTGCCACGCCTTGATGTTGAGGGTGCGGCTTTGGAGCGGGAGCATTCTGCACGGCAGGCAGCAGACAAGGGCGTCTAGGAGGCGCGAGTCTTAGTTTGCGCGGTGGGTTAGCTAAACTAGCAGGCTATGGACACAACCTTTGAGCTGAAAACTGAACTGTATGATGAGCCGGGCCGGCATGGCCGCACTGGTGTTATCCATACACCGCACGGCGATATTGCTACGCCCGCGTTCATCCCAGTGGCTACAAAGGCAACGGTCAAGACACTGACGCCGCCGCAGATTCGTTCGACCAGCGCCCAGGCGATCCTGTCCAACGCTTATCATCTTTATCTGCAGCCGGGGCACGACGTGGTGGATGAGGCCGGCGGCGTTGCTGCGTTTGAAAACTGGCATGGTCCCACCTACACAGACTCGGGTGGATTCCAAGTGATGAGTTTGGGCGTGGGCTTTAAAAAGGTCTTGGCCATGGATATTAAGGGCTACGAAGAAGCCGACATCCGGGCGAAGAAGCGCGAGCGCATGGCCAAGGTGGACGAGGATGGTGTGGACTTCCGCAGCGTGCTCAACGGGTCTCGTCATCGTTTTACCCCTGAAGTTTCCATGCAGATTCAGCATGGGCTTGGGGCAGACATCATGTTTGCCTTTGACGAGCTCACAACCTTGATCGATACGCGTGATTACCAGGTAAGTTCGGTCGCCCGTACGCACCGGTGGGCGGAGCGTTGCTTGGTCGAACATGATCGTCTGACCAACGAGCGCGTGGGTAAGCCGTTGCAGTCGCTCTGGGGTGTAGTCCAGGGTGCTCAGTACGAGGATTTGCGCAAACAGGCTATTCGCGGGTTGCTGGAATTGAGCGATAAGGCAGAATCTGAGGGGCGTCGCGGGTTTGGCGGATTTGGTATCGGTGGCGCGCTGGAGAAGGAAAACTTAGGCACCATCGTCGGCTGGGTCTGCGACGAGATTCCTAAGGAAAAGCCTCGCCACCTCCTTGGGATCAGCGAACCGGACGACCTGTTTACGGCTATTGAGGCCGGGGCGGACACCTTTGACTGCGTGGCACCCACGCGCTTGGGGCGTCGTGGTGGCGTATATACCCTGGATGGGCGCATGAATTTGACCAATGCTAAGTTCAAGCGCGACTTCACTCCGATTGATGCAGAGTTCGGTGGTCCTACCGTGGAATACACTCGCGCATACATCAACCATTTGCTGAAAGCGAAGGAATTCCTCGCGGGAACGCTGTGCACGATGCACAATGTGGCCTTTATGGTGCAGCTTGTGGATAATATTCGCGCATCCATTGATAACGGCACCTACGAGGAGTACAAAGCGGAGTTCATGGGTCGCTACTATGCCCGCGGGTAGGTATGCCCCGAGTCCCAGCGGTGATCTGCACTTTGGTAATCTGCGCACCGCTGTGTTGGCGTGGCTTTTCGCGCGTTCCACAGGCAGGCGATTCCTGATTCGTGTCGAGGACGTGGATACGCAACGCTCCTCATTGGAGTCTGCTCAGCGGCAGCTTGAGGATCTTGCAGCTCTTGGCCTCGACTGGGATGAAGAACCCACCTACCAGCACGATCATTATGATCGTTACCTCGCGGCCCTGGAGCAGCTTCCTCATTATGAGTGCTATTGCTCGCGCAAGGACATTCAAGAAGTGTCCCGTGCTCCGCATAGTATCCCTGGTCAGTACCCCGGTACCTGCCGGAATCTTGCACCTGAGGTGCGGGAGCGGCGTCGGCAAGAGCTTGCTGCGCAGGGCTGTGTACCTGCATTACGTTTGCGTGCCGACGCCACCACCTGGCGCATCCACGACTACTATGCCGGCGAGATCGTAGGGGATGTGGATGACATGATCCTGCGCCGCGGCGGCCAGCAACCGGATTGGGCTTATAACCTCGCGGTGGTGGTTGATGATGCTGCGCAGGGCGTTGACCAGGTAGTGCGTGGTGACGACCTTCTCTCTTCTGCGCCTCGACAGGCGTATCTGGGGCACCTGCTCGGGCATCCAAGCCCCGAATACATCCATGTTTCCCTTGTGCTCAATGAGCAAGGGAAGCGCCTGGCCAAGCGAGATGGGGCGGTGACATTTCGCGAGATGACTGTCGTCCTGCCGCGCATTGCCGACTCCCTGGGGCTCAAAGGACAGACTCTAGCGGAGCTCTTGGCTCACTTTGATCCCAATGCATTACCCCGCGAGCCCTACATTTTTAGGTGAGTTTTAGGAAACACCCCCATTTTTGTTGCATGATCCGACCTCAAGCCTGCATTTCCATAGACAAAACGCCTCATTGCGTGCGATATGAGGGTCTATGTCTATGGAAATGCAGGCTTGAAGAGTCGGGGGTAGTTGAGAAACAAAAGTCTGTACTCGCGTACCCCTATTGTTCGAAATAGCGGAGAGGGCATACATTTAGGTGGTCTTTTTACCTTCCCTCAAGGAGAAAACCAATGGAAGATTGGGTTCCTACACTGAGCGCTGGCCCTTTGCTGGGGATTGCGGCTGCCGCAATTGCGCTCATCTTGATCCTGGTCATTGTGTTTAAACTGCATGCGTTTCTCACGCTGATCGTTGTTTCTGCCCTTACCGCGCTTGTTGCGGGTATCCCGTTGGACGGAATCGTGTCCACGATGACTAAAGGGTTTGGAAGCACGCTGGCTTCCGTCGCGCTGCTTGTTGGTTTGGGCGCGATGCTTGGGCGGCTCGTTGAGACCTCGGGTGGTGCAAAGAGTCTGGCAGAGACGCTGGTTGCTCGTTTTGGTGAGCAGCGCGCCCCCTTTGCGCTGGGCGTGGCCTCGTTGGTGATGGGTTTCCCCATCTTCTTCGACGCCGGCTTGATCGTGATGCTTCCGGTCATCTTTGCAGTGGCTCGTCGCCTGAATGGCCCCGTGCTGGCTTATGGTATTCCTGCAGCTGGTGCGTTCTCAGTGATGCATATTTACCTGCCCCCGCACCCGGGTCCCATCTCCGCATCTGAGTTCTATAGTGCGGACATTGGGCTTGTGATGCTGCTTGGCCTGCTGGTGGCTATCCCCACGTGGCTGGTTTCTGGTCTGTGGTGGGGCAAGAAAATGGGTGCTAAATACCCATTGCCGGTGCCGGATATTCTGGCTGGCGGCCCGCAGGCTGCTGATCCTAAGAACCCGGCATCGCCCAAGTTAGTGGTGGCGTTGTTGCTCCTGCCGATGCTGCTGATTTTTGGCAACACCGGGATGAGCATGGCGGTTTCTGCAGGTTGGGTGGAGAAAACCTCGGCAGCAGTGCGTACGCTGCAGTTCTTGGGAAATACGCCGATTGCATTGCTGATTTCCACGCTGATCGCGCTGTACTTCTTGGGTATTCGTCGCGGTGAGCCGAAAGAGCAGCTTGAGAAGCTTCTCGACGGCGCCCTCGGCCCCATCTGCTCCGTCGTGTTGATTACTGGCGCAGGCGGAATGTTCGGTGGGGTGCTGCGCACCTCCGGAATCGGCAGCGCATTGGCTGATTCGATGTCTGACCTGGGCTTTCCGGTGATCGTGGGATGCTGGTTGGTCGCCGCTATTCTGCGTTTGGCACAGGGCTCGGCAACCGTCGCGTTGACTACTGCGGCAGCCCTGATGGGCCCCGCAGTAGCAGCTGGTGGATTCAATGAATTCCAGATCGCCCTGATGGTGTTGGCCTCGGCCGCAGGCTCAGTCTTTGCCGGTCACGTTAATGACTCAGGCTTCTGGTTAGTGGGACGCCTCATGGGTATGGACGTCTCCACGACCTTGCGAACCTGGACGATGAACCAGGCGCTAGTGGGCGCCGTTGGCTTTGCCATCGTTCTGGGATTCTACGGAGTTAGCCTCGCGTTTTAACCCATTCGCTTGCGCTATCAGCAATCTGATTCGGGGATTCGGTCACGTCAAAGACGCGGCCGACTTCGTCGTTTTCTAAAGGCTCAAGCGTGGCAAACTGGGAATCCAAGAGGGAAGAGGGCATGAAGTGCCCTTGTCGATGATTCATGCGGGCAAGCAGCACCTCTCGCGAACCGTGTACATGCACAAAAACGGCAGTGGGGCAGTGCTCGCGAAGCAGATCGCGATAACTGCGCTTAAGCGCGCTGCACCCGATGACTCCACCCTTGGGCTGGTGGGCGAGCCATTCCCCGACTTGTGCTAGCCAGGGCCAGCGGTCGGCGTCGTTAAGCGGAGTGCCCTGTGCCATCTTGTCGATATTTTCTTGAGGGTGGAGATCATCACCATCAAAATAGGGGACTCCTAGTTTTTGGGCCAGTATCGTGCCCACCGTGGTTTTTCCGGAGCCGGAAACACCCATCACTATGATCCTCATGAAACCTTCACCACAACCTTTCCAGAGACCTGCGAGTCGGCGGCGACATGAAACGCCGTGACCACATCTGCGAGGGGGAACTCGTGAGTAATCACGCTGTCAAACATAGGGTCTTTGAGCATTTCAACTGCCTGATCTACCTCGTCAAGGAAACGGAAAGTGCCTCGTAGAAGCACTTCTTTAGACACCAGCGAGGCCATATTTATGCCAACCGGCTGATTAGGCAGCATACCTACCTGGACCACAACCCCTCGGCGTCGCACCACTCGAAGCGCATCAGTGGTGGCTGCCGGAACGCCGGCGCATTCCAAAACTACATCAAAAGACTCATCGCTCAACGTCGTGCGCGTAGTGTTCACACACGTCAAAGACTCGTGAGCGCGCTCGAGCGGACCATCCACCACATCCGAAATCGTGACCGCCGCAGCGCCCTTGCTCACCGCCGCCAGGGCAGCTAACTGACCAATCGGTCCGGCGCCGGAAACCAGAACATGCTTACCTTCCACTCCTCCTGCCACAGTGATGGCGTGGAGACCCACGCTGAGAGGCTCGGCAAGCGACGCCCGCTTCAGAGGGACGCCCTCAGGCAAACGACGAATCTGATCCTCCCGCACCAGCAACTGTTCCTGCATCGCGCCTTGAGTATGCGGCCATGTAGAGGCACTGCCCAAATACGCCCCATGAGGCCACAAATGTGGGTGATCCTCTATGCCTTCCAGGCATGTGCCAAAAGTGGCAGGGTGGATAGTGACCGGAGTCCCGTCTGGCAGAGTGCCCGACATTTCATGGCCAGGAACTAGCGGCTGCTTAACCTCAAAAGCGCCTACCGCACCATCCTGGTAATAATGCAGATCAGAGCCGCAAATTCCCACATAAGAGACCGTGACCAGAACCTCGCCGGGAGCAGGAGAGGGGCAGGGGAGAGTCGTGGCTTCCAACTGGTGAGCGCCGCGGATAATGGCTGCTTGCATACGTTCTTGTGCCATCATTAGACCACCGCCGTCATTCCGCCGTCGACGGCAAGATTCTGCCCAGTGACAAAGGAGGAAGCGTCGCTAGCCAGGAACAACAAGGGGCCGACCAGCTCTTGGGGATTGCCCCAACGCCCTGCAGGGGTGCGCTTACAGACCCAGTCCGTGAACTCTGTATCGGCGACTAACGCTGCGTTCATGTCAGTATCAAAGTACCCAGGAGAGAGCGTATTCACCTGAATATTGTGGGGAGAAAGCTCTGCAGCTAGTCCTTGAGCGAACATTGCTACGCCGCCCTTGGTGGCACAATAAGGTGCGATGGTAGCGCGTCCCAGACGGGATTGGACAGAACCGATCATGATGATTTTGCCGTGACCAGCAGACTTCATCGCTGCAGCAATTGGCTTGGTCACGTGGAACACCCCTGAAAGATTCACGCCGATGATGTCATCCCAGTCAGAGTCCTCGAACTGCTCAATAGGGTTACGACGCTGAATTCCGGCGTTATTCACCAAAATATCCGGGGTGCCGTACTCTTGCAGCATTTCTGAGATTGCGGCATTGGTAGCTTGAGCGTCTGTCAGCGGGCAACCGATTGCGCCATAAGCTCCTAATTCCTCGGCCACCGCGGCTGCGCGCTGCTTGTCGGAGCCATGCACAATCACATGTGCGCCCGCGCTGATGAGGCCCGCAGCGAGTGTGTGGCCGAGACCGCGCGTCGAGCCTGTGACCAGCGCTAATTTTCCTGTGACATCGAATGTGGTCATTGACTGAGTATAAAACGGACTAGCTGCTTGAGGTGGCAGTGGTGTGGCTGACTGCGAAAAGCAACGAGCGTTGCATATATCACCTATAACGATGCGTTTTATGTTGAAGGTTTCGTGCCTGCCCTGAATCTCAGAAATGGCCCCCGATTTCCATGCCTATTCAAAAGCAAAACCCCAGTTCAATGAACTGGGGTTTTATGGCGGAGGATGTGGGATTTGAACCCACGAGGGTCGTGAAACCCGCACGCGTTCCAGGCGTGTGACATAGGCCGCTAGTCGAATCCTCCAGTGTATGCACGGTTAATCCGTGTTACTCCGGAAATGATACACAGTCGAGTGAAGAACTAACAAATCGCATGATAAAGCCATATGTGTGCTTGCCAATCTTGCCGAGTAGGGGTTTCTTTGCGCGGTGGTCTATGTATGGGCTATGCTATGTGACAAGACTTCGCATGGCGTTTATCCCGTGAACTCCCCCAGGGCAGGAATGCAGCAAGGGTCAGCGGGCTCTGGCGGGTGTGCGGAGTCCCCTTTTTGTATCTTCAGCCTTTATCACTCAAACCACATCTTTTGGGTGAAAGCTCGTGCACTGCAGAGGCAGCGCGTGTATGATGCATCAACGCGTCCCAAACATGTCCCCGGGCATATACAGAAAGTAGGGGGAGCGCGGGAGGTGAAAGTTCGCCTCACAAAAGGATGCCCAAATGCATGGGGATGTCTATATCTTTTAAGCAGTGCGGGATAGCCAATTGGTGACCGGTTCCCACACCCCAAATGTTGTGCACCTAGCTCCCACCGAGGAAAGGGAAATCCATGTCTTTGCTTGATTTCGATGCTGAACGCCTTGCACAGTTCCATGAGGATATTAGCGCTAAGTACGAGGCCCTGAAGGCGGAGAATCTGAAGCTGGACCTCACTCGTGGAAAGCCTTCTTCGGAACAACTGGACTTCTCCAATGCGTTGTTGTCGCTTCCGGGTGAGAACTTCCGCGCTCAAGACGGCACTGATTGCCGTAACTATGGTGGCGCAAAGGGAATCGCAGATATCCGGGATCTCTGGGCTGAGGTTCTGGGCCTTCCTGCTGAGAATCTCATTGCAGGTGACGGTTCCAGCCTGAACATCATGTTCGACCTGATTTCTTATGCCTATGCCTTTGGCACCAACGATTCGGAGCGCCCGTGGAAGGATGAAGAGACCGTTAAGTGGCTGTGTCCTGTGCCCGGCTATGACCGTCACTTCACCATCACTGAGCATTTTGGTTGTGAAATGATCAGTGTGCCTATGACTGACCAAGGACCAGATCTTGATGTGGTGCGTGAACTGGTTAAAGATCCGCAGGTTAAGGGCATGTGGACAGTACCTGTTTTTGCTAACCCCACGGGAATCACATTTAGCGAGGAGACCTGCCGTGCATTGGCAGAGCTGGAGACGGCAGCACCTGATTTCCGCATTGTCTGGGACAACGCTTACGCAGTGCACACGTTGACTGATGAATTCCCGGTGGTACATAACGTGCTGGAGTTCGCTGAACGCGCTGGCAACCCGAATCGCTTCTGGTTTATGAGCTCTACTTCAAAGATCACTCATGCGGGTTCTGGCGTAGCTTTCTTTGCCTCTTCCAAGGAGAATCTGGACTGGTATGGCGCGCATGCGGATGTGCGGGGTATTGGCCCGAACAAGATTAATCAGCTGGCCCACGTGCAATTCTTTGGAGACGCCGAGGGCGTGCGTGTTCACATGCGCAAGCATGCGGGTTCGCTTGCTCCGAAATTTGCGCGAGTCTTAGAGATCCTCGATTCACGCTTGGCGGAATACCAGGTTGCCGAGTGGACTAAGCCAGTAGGCGGCTACTTCATTTCTATTGATGTGGTTGAAGGGACTGCCTCTCGAGTGGTGGAACTGGCTAAACAGGCCGGTATTGCTTTGACGGGTGCTGGGTCTTCCTTCCCATTGCACCGCGATCCGCAGAACCGGAATATTCGGTTGGCACCGTCGCTTCCTCCAGTCGCTGAGCTGGAAGTGGCTATGGATGGCTTTGCTACCTGCGTTTTGCTCGCAGCCGTGGAGAAGGTCTTAGCAGAGCGCGCCTAGGGATGTATCCTCACATAGGGGTAGGTGAGATTCCTACCCCCGTGTTGTGGATGACAAAACCCGAGGGGATGTGGGCTAGGCAGTGATCTTGGAAGAGACGGCTGTGTGGATTGACGGGATTATCCCGGGTGAAATGACGATCCATCTGCCTGAAACCTCTTATGGCGAGGCTTTTCATATAGGAACTGTAGACCTGGGAGACCAGCAGGTTTTGGCCACCACGCTCGACTTCAACGGGGTGGATACTGGTCTTACCCTGGGGGATGGCAGCGACCAGGTAGATGTGCGTAGCGAGATCTTTACTGTCGGGCAGTTCCCAACAGAGGTGGGGGTTCAGGTGCTGCGTCGATTAGCTGTCTTTTTGGATAACGTTGGCGGCTCTATCCCCGCGCAACCGGACCAGCTTGTGCCAGCTTTGGGTAGCATGACGGACGCTCTAGATAGGTGCACGGTTAAACATGGTTTATTCGTGGCCCCGTATGTGTGGGGAGGGCAGGTACCGCAGTATTCGGAGCCATCGCAGCTAACGGCGTTGCTGCAGCTTATTATGCTCACGCAGAATGAATTCGATTACGCTACAACCTACGGGATCCATGAGTTGCAGAAAGCGCTAGGCAATGAGGGCGTGGATCTGTCGGACTGGACACGGTAGGTAGGCTAGGACAGTGGCTTTATATCGCAAGTATCGCCCCGCTTCATTCGCTGAGGTGGTGGGGCAGGAGCAGGTAACTCAGCCGTTGTCTGTGGCTTTGGACAGTGGACGTATCAATCACGCCTACTTGTTCTCTGGCCCGCGCGGTTGCGGCAAGACCTCCTCGGCGCGCATCATGGCGCGTTCGTTGAATTGCGTTGAAGGTCCTACCTCAACTCCGTGTGGCAAGTGCAACTCGTGCATTTCTTTGGCACCTAATGGCCCGGGAAACCTTGATGTCACTGAGCTTGATGCCGCGAGTAACAACAGCGTCGATGATATGAGGGAGCTACGCGACCGGGCCATGTATGCGCCGGCGGAGTCGCGGTACCGGATCTTTATCATCGACGAGGCTCATATGGTGACCACTCAGGGTGCTAACGCTCTGCTCAAAATCGTGGAGGAGCCACCGGAGCACCTGATTTTTATCTTTGCCACCACGGAGCCTGAGAAGGTTATTGGCACGATCCGTTCGCGGACGCATCATTATCCGTTCCGGCTGCTCACCCCGCAGTCGATGCGGGGTCTGCTGGAAACCACGGTTGCTAGCGAAGGCGCGCTAGTTGAGGATTCTGTGTATCCCATGGTGATCCGCGCCGGTGGCGGTTCCCCTCGCGATACCCTGTCTGTTTTGGATCAGCTGCTCGCGGGAACCGGCCCCCAGGGGCTGAGCTATGAGACTGCGCGGTTGCTGCTGGGTGCCACCGATGATGCGCTTATCGACGCCGCCATCACGGCACTGAGCTCACAAGACAAAGCCGCGCTGTTTACCACCATTGACTCTGCCGTCGAGGCGGGACTTGATCCACGACGCTTTGCCACAGATCTCCTTGACCGCCTGCGCGACCTCATGGTCCTGCAGGCCGTGCCGGACGCTTTTGAACTAGGGCTTGTCGACGCCCCCACCGACCGCGCGGACGTGATGCGCGCCCAAGCCGCAGACTTTCATCAGGGCGAAGTCGCCCACCTGGCCGCATTGGTCAATGACGGGCTTCGCGGTTTGAAAGGGGCGACGTCTCCGCGCCTGCTGCTGGAAATTCTTTGCGCAAAGATGCTGCTGCCTAGCACCCCGGCCACTGTGGCTCTTACGCCCCCTCCCGGTAATGCACAGCCCGCTGGTCTTCCGACGGGTGGACAGTCTTCAGAGGCTTCTGCTGCCATTCCGGCTAAGTATGAGCGCAAGTCTGTCCGCATGGCTCGTGAGGCTGCTCAACGCAAAGCTGCGCAGGAAGAAGCAGCTCAACGCAAAGCTGCGCAGGAAGAAGCAGCTCAGCGCGAGGCTGTGCAGCAGGAGATGCCTCAGCCTAAGCCAGTAGCGCAAGCGGAGAAGCAGGCCTCGGTTCCGGAACCAGAGCCACGGAAAGAACACGCGGCGGAGAAGCCTGAGACACCTAGCGCGGCAAAAGCTACGCCGGTGCCTGAGCTACCAACACCTACGGTAGCTCCCTCGGATGACGTGGAAACGGCTGCGGAGGGGGCGTCGATAAGTAATGACGATGCCTTTGTCGCGGACGTGCGCGCGCGATGGTCAACGTTGCGGAAGATGGTGCATAAGAAGAGCGCTGTCGCCGGTATCTTGCTCGCTGAGTCCTGCGTTCTGGGAATGCGCGAGGGGACGCTGGTGTTGGGGCATAACACCGGGCCGCTTGCGCAGGGGTTGAATCTTGCTAAAAACAATGACGTTATCGTGGAGGTTATTCGCGCTGAGCTAGGGCGGGACGTCATTGTCGACTGCATCGTGGGAACGGATCCTGCCGCGGCGGGTTTTAGCGAGCCTCAAGCAGAGAAGGCTTGGAGCCCGGAACCAGAAGTCTCTGAACCAGAGACTTCCGAGCCTGCGCCCGCGCCTGCTGCCACGCCCGTTGCTGCGGAACCCATCGCTGCTGAGCAGGAGAAACAGCCAGACGTAGCGCAGCAGGCCCCTCAGCCACGTGTTGCTGAGAAACCCCCTGCGCCGGCTGAGCCTGCTTCTTCTACGTGGGGAGAACCCGCACCGATTGGTGGAGACACCCAGCGCGCACCACGAACAGAACCCCCGACGCAGGTGGCTCAAACCACTGGGTGGGGAGAGCCTGCGCCACTCGGCGGCCAGCCTGACGCGGTGAATGACTCACCGGCCAAGTCGGAGCAATCTGAACAACCGCCGCAGGGTACATCGCAGCAGCCTGCACGCAAGGTTGAGCAGCGAGAGGTTGTTCCCACTGTGCCTACGCCCGTGCCTGCGACACCGCCAGTCCAAACGTCGCCGGTTCAGAAACCACCAGCCCAGAAGCCACCGGTTCAGAAACCCAAGTCGCGGTGGCAGGAGGCCGTGGCGCGTAGTGCTCAAGCTGCGGAAGAGCGGGCAAAGCGACCAGAGTTTTCCGATGGCGTGCCACTGCCGCCAGAACCTGATGATTTTGGCGCTCCCGACTCGGATGACTGGACCCCGCCGGAGGAACCCTATAGGTATGCCGCTGACGAAGGTTTTCCAGAACCCACCGGGGGCGCACCTCAGCCCTCGCAGGAGGAATCAAAGTATCAACGGCACCGTTCCTCGGAACCAACGACTGCGGTAGAAACGTCTAATGTTCCAGACCATGACGAGGAAGAGGAGATGGTTCGCGAGGCCGCGAGCGGCTCGGTAACGCGTGATCACCGCGATGCTTTAACCGTTGCGATGGATCTACTCGCAGAGCAGTTGGGCGCGCGCCAGCTTTAGGCTTCCCCGTATGAGCTTCACAGACGTGAAGTAGGTACACTGGCCCATTGACCGATCGCCTTCCGTTATGGGAGGCGGCAAACAAACGCGAAAGGCAGTTTTCATGACTCAGCCGGACATGTCCCAGCTCTTGGCACAGGCGCAGCAGATGCAAGCTCAGTTGCAGGAGGCGCAGCGCGAGATCCTCGCTAGCACCGTTACCGGTACAGCAGGCAACGGGCTTGTTTCCATTGACATTCAGGGCAATGGAATGGTGAGCAGCGTTACCATTGATCCTAAGGTTGTGGATCCGGAGGACGTGGATACCCTTCAGGACTTGATTGTTGGTGCGTTTGCTGAGGCTCACCAGAAGCTTGGCGAGCTTGCCGATCAGAAGATGGGACCGTTGTCCCAGGGCTTTGACGGCCTTGGCGGTATGTTCTAAGCGAATTGGCTTTTTAAGTACCAGCTCGTCCGAGTTTCGTTGGCCGGGCTGGTCTTCTTTATGTGCCATAGTTTTATGGTTAAACAATCGGAACGACAAAAGGTAGGCAGCTGTTGTTCGAAGGACCGCTTCAGGACCTTATCGATGAGCTTTCACGGCTCCCCGGCGTAGGCCCTAAATCTGCGCAGCGCATCGCTTTTCACTTGCTCCACGTGGAGCCCGCTGACATTGCAAGGCTTCAGGACGCTCTCGGAGCCGTCCGCGACGGCGTAACCTTTTGTCGTATTTGTTGCAATATCTCGCGAGAGTCGGTGTGCCGTATCTGCGCGGATTCTGGCCGGGATCGCGGAATGATCTGTGTGGTGGAGGAGCCCAAAGACATTCAGGTCATTGAGCGGACAGGTGAATATAATGGCCGCTACCATGTGCTGGGCGGGGCATTAGACCCACTGGCCAATATTGGCCCCCGTGAACTGAATATTTCTACGTTGTTGCAGCGCATCGGAGGCGTGCTTCCGGATCGGGAGCTGGCAGATTCTACGCCTGAGGCACCGCTTTACGACGCCACCCCAACGGTGACAGAGGTAATTCTTGCCACCGACCCCAATACTGAGGGCGAGGCGACGGCATCGTATCTTGCGCGCCTGCTCCGCGATTTCCCCGACTTAGTGGTTTCTCGTCTTGCTTCCGGTATGCCGTTGGGCGGGGACCTGGAGTTTGTCGATGAACTGACGTTGTCCCGCGCCCTCAGCGGTCGATTGACGATTTAAACAACCACTACACCACCGCGTACACCAGCGCGGTAAGGATGAATCCGGCAACGCCAAAGGCCGTGGACAGCAACGTCCAGGTGCGCAGGCCCTGCTTCACAGACAGTCCTAAATATTTGGTGACTATCCAGAAGCCGGAGTCGTTGATGTGGGATACACACATGGCGCCGAACCCGATGGCGATCATGATGAGTGTTGTTTGTATGCTGCTCAGCCCGGCTTCTGCTAGCGGCTGGGCCAGGAGTCCCGCTGTTGTGAGCATAGCGACGGTCGCCGATCCCTGGGATGCTCTTAAGGCTAAGGACAAAAGGAATGCCATGAGTATCAGAGGCATATGAGCTGCGACAAGCATGTCTGATAGCACTTTGCCGATACCGGATTCCACTAGCACATTGGCAAAGCCGCCACCGGCACCGGTGACAAAGATGATGATGGCCACGGCAGGAAGCGCAGAATCCAAGACGCCAGCGGAGTGCTCGCGATTCCAACTTTGTTGTTTGCCAATGCTTAACCACGCAACGACCACTGCTATCAGGAGTGCTACAGGAGAGGATCCGATGAAGCTGACAAAGGAATGAATCGCAGTGCCTTTTTCGGTATACATCGCACCGGTGGTACCCACCATGATGAGCGCGATGGGGAGCAAAATAAGGCCGAGGACTGCGAACGGGGAGGGGCTTGGTGGTTAGGGGAGGCGTCGGAAAGCTCCACGGGGGAGGGGCCGCGTTCCACTGACTCTAGGTTGAGTACCTTGGCGGCATAATAGCCGATCACGCAGGTCACAGCAGCGATGGGCAGGACCAAGGTGAGCATGAGCCCGGGATCGGAGCCGAAGATTCCTGCCACTGCAACAGGCCCTGGGTGTGGTGGCAATGTGACGTGCACGGTGAGTATCGCGCCTGCCACAGGAAGCCCGATTTTTAATGGGTTGATCTTGGCTACGGCAGCAAAGCCGAACACGATGGGTGCCAAGATGATAAATCCCACGTCAAAGAAAACCGGAATACCGAGGATAAAGGCTGCGATGGTCACGGCGGCAGTAATACGATGTCTGCCAAGTTTGTCGGTGAAGTAGCGCGCGACTGCCTCGGCGCCTCCTGATACCTCGATAATCCGTCCTAGCATCGCGCCCAAACCGACCACAACGGCCACGGAACCTAGGGTTTTGCCAACGCCGTTGGTCATGGTACTGACGGAATCTGCAAGCGGGATGCCAGAAACAATAGCGGTGGCTATGGATACGCCAATCAATGCCACAAAAGCAGGAACCTTAGCCCATATCACCAGGGCAAGCAGAACGGCTACGGCAACTACGCCGAGCGCCAGTAAAGAAAGACCAGTCATTATTGTTTACTCCCCGTCTCATGCGCCTGGGTAGGGGCGACAACCTGGATAATCGTGGAATCGTCGTGCGCGCCTTTCCCGCGTGCCAAGCCAGCTAGGTATTGCTGTTCGGCTGCTGCTGCTAGCGGCACACCAATGCCTGCAGATTTTGCTGCGGCGGTGACAATGCCCATGTCTTTGACAAAGATGTCGAGGCGGCTGCGAACTTCGGGCCCCTCCTCCGAATAGGCTTCCAGCATGCGGGGGCCGCGGTCGCCAAGCATAAAGGAGGCTGCGGCACCGCCCATGAGGGCATCGAGAGCTGCCTTGGGATCGAGTCCTAGCCGGTCGGCTAGCGCTAGCGCCTCGCCTGCAGCTGCGATGTGGACTCCGCATAAAAGCTGATTGACGGTTTTGAGCGCTTGGCCCTTGCCTGGACGATCGCCAACAATCACCAGGTGGGAGGACATAGCTTCGAGCACCGGCTTGATGCGGGCAACCACCTCGGGCTTGGCTCCCACTGTGACAAGCAGCTCCCCGTTTCCTGCGCGTACAGGTCCGCCGGAAATGGGGGCGTCGACAACGTCGATTCCTAGCGACTCAAGCCGATCGGCAGCTTTTTCAACGGCCGTGATGCCCACGGTGGAGGTCAGAAGCACGACCGCGCCGGGCTTGAGCGCTGCGGCGATGTTACCGTGGCCGAAGAGAGCGTCGATAAGCTGCTCCTCATTGCGAACAGCAAGCAAAACGACGTCAGCCCCTGCGGCTGCTTGATGCGCCGACTGGAAGGTATCTAATCCGGCGGCTTTACCTAGTTCAAGGCGAGGTTGTGCAACATCGACGCCCCGGACGGTGAAATTCTGGGCGAGGTTGGTGGCCATGGGGAGTCCCATAGCGCCCAGGCCGACAACGGTAATGATGAGAGACATGGGGTTCCTTTTTAGTGTTTGTGAGGGGTTAGTCTTGGGAGAGGGTAGAAACTACATCGGCCAACGAGGCGTCTGTGCCCACATTTCCTGCAAAGACGATGTAGGGCACGCCTGCCGCAGGGCCTTCTGCCGTGGACCACAGCGAGATGATTCCCGGTTGTATCAGGCCAATGACCATTGCTTTTGTCATCTCTAGTCCTTGCGAGGCGACATCTGAGGACGTGATACCGCCTTTAGCAACCACAAACCGTGGTGTCACCTCATGGACTATGCGATTGACTGCGGAGACAAGTGCTCGGGACACTTTGCGCGCAATGGAAAGCGATTCCTCGCCAGTTGCTCCGGTCACCAGCTCGCGTGAGGTGTGGAAGACAACATTGTCCTTCTTTATTGCCTGGAGTAGCTGGGTATGGAGGCGGTCAAGGTAGTGCTCAGAATCGTCTGCCAGCACTGAGCGGACGTCTAACTCGATGACCGTGGGGGAGGAGGTCTGCAGTAAGTGGTTGAGTTGTCGCGTGGTGGTGGGCACGTGTGATCCGACCACGATGAGCCCACCTGGCACAGTGGCGGGAACATGGCGCGAGGCTGCGATTGTTTCTGCGTTGAGCACTTCGGGGGTTTCTTGCCCGATGCGAGCGCGCACAAAGGGTGGTCCCACGCGGTAGATGAATCGCTTCCCCATACGTTCTGCCTGCAGGATTCCTAAAGACAGCGCGCGGAGATCGTGTTCATCGACGATGTCAGCGACGATGGGTTGACGATGAGCAGCCTGGAGAAGTTGCTCAGCGATGGCGTTGGTATCAGATCTAATTGTGCGCAATGTAATTCGAAGAACATCAGTTGCGAGGACGGCGCCTGTGGTTTTCTCCTCAACCCATTCGGGTAGCTGGGAGGAGGAATAACCGAAGGTGGCATCGCGGGCGAACTCGGTTTCTCCTACGGGCTGAAATCCTGTGGCAGCGTTTCCGGCATAGTGGACAGAATCGACGGTAATGCGTCCTGCATCGCCGAATGCTGGAACGATAATGTAGCCGTCTACCGGCCCTTCATGCTTTTCGACGACCTCGGCAAGCGTGTCTGGTTCCAAAGGGAAATGACCCCGGAGCGTGGAGTCGCTACGAGAGACAAAGATGGGACGTTTGCCTGCAGCTTCAGCAGCTGCATATGCTGCCTCTGCGACGGAGACATTGATGGCCTCTGCATGATGCGGGTCGAGTGACCGGGAATTGGTCATGACGTAGATGGCCGGGGTGTCCTGGGCTAGCGCCCATGCAAAGTCTTCTTGTTCCCAGCGGGTGAGCACGGGAAGGTGCGCCACTGACTGGGTGCCGGTGGGGTCGTCATCGAGAACGATGAGGACGGTATGCGCTGGTGTTGCTTGTTTGACTGCGCTGGCATGGATGTTAAGTGGTGCGGGGAACCCTTCGGTGAGTTCCGAAAGCTGGTAGAGGGTCATCCCAACTCCTTGGAGATACTTGGTTCCTAGACCTCTGAGGTCTTGTGTGTCTCAGACTAGGGTCTGGCTCACGTGGTGACAAGCTTTTACAAGGAAATGTAGGAAAAATTTGGTTTATGCCCGACTGGGCACCAGGCCTGCGTTAGTGCATCGAGTCTGGTAAGAACGTAGAAATATCGTCGAAAGTTTGAGTCATATGTGCGCGCATGGCGTCTTTGGCGGCTTGCTCATCTCTTGCGATAACGGCATCTAAAATTGCATGGTGATGTCTACTCGCACGCTTGCGAACCTCATCCACGGCATTGGTCTTGCGCCGCGATTCCGCTAAAGCGCCCGCCAACGGAATCATGAGTGCTGAGACGAAGGGGTTTCCCGTGGCCTCAAGCAGCGCGGTATGAAATGCAACGTCTGCGTCAGTGGTGGCTGCTACGTCGCCACGCTCGGTGGCGGCGTCGTAAGCGGCAAGTGCCTGCGTCATCTTTTCAATATCCGCCTCGGTGGCGCGGGCTGCGGCCAGCCCCGATGAGCCGACTTCGATCATGCGCCGGACTTCCGTGAGATAAATTCCGATGGTTTTGGGGTCTAGGCTGCGCGAAATCACGTCCATGCGGGAGCGCACATAATTCCACTGGTTGATGGGGGTTACAAAGGTGCCGCGGCCATGGACCACCTCCACGACTCCGCGATCTGCGAGGGTACGCACTACCTCGCGCATCGTGGGGCGGGAAACTTCCAGGTAGGCGGCAAGGTTTGTCTCCGGCGGAAGGGCGTCGCCAGGGCGGAACGTGCCATCTGCGATGGCGTCCATTATTTTCTCGATGCCTTGAGTGACCAGATAGGTGCGCACGGTTTTTCCTTCCAAATACTTCCTACTGGGAAATGTACCGTACCCGATGTCATCGACTGGGGCGGCTGCGCGTATTAGCGTGGAATAAACGAGTCCTAAAGGAGCGAACATTATGCGTCTTGCAACTATAAGAACCCACGGAACGACGACCGCTGCGCGCATCGAGGACACGAATCTCGCCGTAACTATCCCGGGCTTTGCCGACGTCGGCGAGTTGCTCAACAACCCCAACTGGCGGGAGCTGGCGGAATCGGCTGACGGAACGACTGTGAGGTTTTCCCCGCAGGATCTGCATGCGGTTGTTTCCCTCTCCCAAAAAGATCATCTGCGTGGGTCTGAACTATGCCAATCACATCAAAGAAATGGGGTGCACGCTGCCGGAAGTCCCTACCTTATTTATTAAATTTTCTGACGCACTGACCGTGCCTTTCGACGACATCCTAGTTCCTCCGTGGGCTAATGGTGCCCTCGACTGGGAAGGCGAGCTGGCTGTGGTGATCTCGCAGCGTGCCCGCAGAGTGAGAGCCTCAGAGGCGGAGAACTATATCGCCGGGTATGCAGTGATGAATGACTACAGTGCCCGTGATTATCAATACGCAACGCTTCAGTGGCACCAGGGAAAATCCTTAGAAAAGACGACAGGGTTGGGTACCTGGCTAACCACGAGTGAATCCTTTGATCTTGGCGGGGAGTTGAGCACGTATCTGAATGAAGACAGGATGCAAAATGCTGCTACCAGCGACTTTGTGTTTAAAACGGCCGATCTTATCCAATACATCACGCATCTTTATCCGTTGGATCCGGGAGATGTGATTGTGACTGGAACCCCTGGTGGGGTGGGGCATGCTCGTGATCCTCGGCGGTATATAGGCGATGGGGATGTGGTGACGGTGAAGATTGAGGGTTTAGGGCGTATTGCTAACAGGACCATTTTTGAAAAGTGATAAACATCTTAACGATTCTGTAAGTATCTCATGCATTTATAAGTAAACTTGGGAAAGTATTGCCATTTACCCATTTATTTATTATGTACGGAGGTCCCTCAATGATTCTAAGGAAGATGTGTACAGCTGCGGCGATAGGTGTGATGATCGCTGCGGGGGTTCCTGCTAGCCAGGCGTTGCCCTCCGACGGATACTTTGACACGACGAATATCCCGTCAGAGACAAAGGTGAACCAGGGCGACCAGATTCACCCGGAAGACTCAAAGTATGGGCATTCCTATTGCACCGCCGGCTATGTCGATGCCGATAACGGTCGCGTATGGCTATCAGGGCATTGCGGAGCAGACGGTGCCAAAGTGTATATGACAAACATAAGCGAGAAATCGGGACGATTAAGCAGAGATACTATAAAGAGCTAACAGAAGGACAATGGCCTCGGGGGAAGCATAATTTCCGGGCCAATGACCTAGCGTATGTGCAGCTTACTGATAAGTCTCTTGCCGGGAAGAATGTGTTTTCCGGAAACCGCGTATACGAGCCTCAAAAAGGCGACACGATCTGTTATTACGGAGCTGCTTCAAAGAAAACCTCTTGTTCAGAAGTGCTCAACACAGATTCATATCTAGTCGCGGCCGGTGAACTCGGCACAATAACAGGTGATTCT
This sequence comes from Corynebacterium silvaticum, assembly GCF_002162115.2. Classification (NCBI taxonomy): domain Bacteria; kingdom Bacillati; phylum Actinomycetota; class Actinomycetes; order Mycobacteriales; family Corynebacteriaceae; genus Corynebacterium; species Corynebacterium silvaticum. The sequence continues at coordinate 234,105 of NZ_CP021417.2, forward strand.
GGTGGACCCAACTGGGTTCCCGGAAAAGGCTATGTGGGACAGACCTTGGGCGTGGTCTCGTGGGATAACACAGATGCAAGTGTCTCGGTGATTCGTAAGCAAGATGTCGATATGACCTCACCTGCGGTTCCATGGACGCAGGACTATGAATTTGCATTCCCCACTCCAGATGAGGCCAAGAAAGCACAAAAAGCTGAGGTGCTTTTGCCGATGGTCTATCAAGAAACCAAGCAGCGCGAGGAAAGCAACGCGTGGAAGTTTGATGAGTACCTCTCGGATTTAGGACATGCAGGGAATACTGCCGAGCTGCGTGAGGTTATTCAGGAACACAAAACAGCATTAACCAGCGTTGTAAACAGCAACCCTTGGGGCAGCAATGATGAAGGCAGGGTTTCTTTTCTCACCGCAGTCACCAAAGTGACAGAACTGGGCGAGGAGATTAATCGTCTCATAGAAGAAAAACGCGCCACGTAAGGCTGCAAAAGGTGGTCACCGGCTGGATTGTCGGTGACCACCTTTTTAAGAACTTCTAGTGGCTAGAGAACTTCCTCCACCACACCGTTGACATTATGTATTTTAAAGCTGCTTGCTTTGCCTTCCAACAGCGCGGTTTCCATATCCTCGTACATGCGTGCATCTTCATTCACATCATTGGTGTTACTCATAAAAGAGAAATCCTCCTGATTGGGTTAGATACTTACGGACTCGGGATGAGTGGACGCCAGTGTAACTACGCCATGGCGCCGATTACAGGGAGTCTGGTGGCTCGTGCGTTTGCCGCAAAGGCGGTAACGTTAGCTTCTTGACGCTGATTCTTTTTAGCGCAGAGAGTCCAAGCTTTGTGTGCAGGGATGTTATCGCTAGGGGCGACCACCCTTGAGGGGACAAGCATGGCCCTCACTCAGCATGAGATATATGTAACAGATGGCAGGTGCCGCCTGAGCGAAGGGGCAAAGCGCTTGCTTTAGGCCGCGCTGATTGTCGTTTTTGAGAACGCTAGAAATCGCGACCAGTGGCTTTGCGGAGCATCGGGCCTCTAGCGTTCCCAAAAACGACAAATTCCCTTGCTGCTGGGCAGGAAACCACTAAACCCCTGAGCTGGACGCTAAATATTCCAGCTCAGGGGGCGAGAAAAATACAGTGGAAAAGAACTAGACCAGGCGTTCCTTGCGCAGCTGATCAACCACGGGCAGCTCTAGGGGAGCGAGCTCACTAAGAGCCACGCCCATGGCCGTAGCCAGCAGGAGGTCGGCTAGCTGGGGGTTGCGGGCAAGTGCTGGGCCGTGCATGTATGTGCAGATCACATTTCCTTGGACTGCGCCTTCTGCGGTTATTTGCTCAGGGTTTGCTGATGCCTGGGAAATGCCGTATTCATCTGTGTTTCCCACACCGCGGGTGACCTTTCCTAGCGGCTGCGCATCAGGGCCGAGGAGAGTGGCACCCATGTGGTTTGCAAAGCCGGTGAGAGGTTCCGTTAGCTCGGAGGTGATGCCGTTGCGTGTCGGGTTGGCTTGGAGTTCTCCGATGGTGCGTTTGGCTAGGGAGGCGGTGGTGGCGTCGATAAGCCCTACGCCATCAACCATCCTGCCGCTTGCCCGGAAAGACTGGCCGAGCACTTGAAGACCAGCGCAAATGCCTAGGATCGGGCGGCCGGCGTTTGCTGCTCGAGTGAGGCCGCCGTCTGCGATGAGATGCTCTGCGGCAAGGATCTGGGCTGTGTCTTCACCGCCACCTAGGCAATAAATATCCAAGGATTCCGGTACTGCTTGGCCCATCCTCACCGTATGAATTTCTGCGGTGAAACCACGCATGCGGGCGCGTTGCCTTAACACCAAAGCATTGCCGTCGTCGCCGTATGTGCTCAGGATATCGGGAAGGATGAGTCCAATAGAAAGATCAGTCATTAGGACTCCTTTGCGGCCGCGATGGCCTTTTTCAAATCGCGGAATGCGGTGTAATTGGCAAGGACCTCGACGCGGCCAGCAGGGCAAGCCTTGATGGCGTGCAGAGGATTCTTGATGAGCTCATGTTCTACCGAGGCATACGTCAGCCGCACTGAAAGGTCAGTGCCGCGTTCGCCAGAAGCCTTTACAGATAGCTCATCGAGCTCTTCAAACTTAACGTCCCAGAGCCATGAGAGATCTTCACCATCCGCGACCTGGCCATTAACTGCAATCACGAGACCTTCCGCGGTGCGGTCGACCATGGATAGCGCTTCTTGCCAGCCTGCCGGGTTTTTAGCCAAAAGTAGATGAATCTGGTGTTGCCCAAGAGTGATGGTGGAGTAGCGCCCCGCTACATCGTCGACAGCTTCTACCGAGCGAATCGCTTGGGGAAGCGGGACATGGAAGCATTCCACGGCGGCAGCTACCGCTTGGGTAGCGTTACCACGATTGGCGTTGCCGGGAAGCGCCAGATTGAGAGGAGAGAGCTGCGTTGTTGGTGCATCTGTGCGCGCCGGGGAGGCTAGGCCTTCAGCAGTGATGCTCCACTGCGGGGTCGGGCGACGGAATTGTTCGCCGTTGGGCAACGGCTTGACTGCGTACCAGTCGGCACCATCGTGGACCACGTGCCCGCCAGTGCGCGGGCAGGAAACGGAATCGCCTTGCCAGCCGGCTCCTGCGGATACCCACACAACGTTTTTGGCGTCGTAGGCGATGGAGGTAACAAGTACGTCATCACAGTTGGCGATCACGGTCATCTCGGGGTGTTTGATCACGCACTCGCGGAGCGCACGCTCAATCTTGTTGATTTCTCCGACCCTGTCCAGTTGGTCGCGGGTGAGGTTGAGGAGGATTAAGCATGATGGCTTGAGACGGTCTGCGACGGCTGGGACGTGGAGCTCGTCTACCTCAAGGATCACATGGCTAGCCTCCTGACCTGCCATGAGTGCGGAGATGATGCCGGCGTCCATATTGTCGCCGCCCTCGTTGGTTGCCACAGTATGTTGTGCACGTACCGCGGATGCGAGCATACGGGTGGTAGTGGATTTACCGTTGGTGCCAGTGGCGATGGCGACGGGGCGATTGTCGCCTAGCGACGCCATGATGTTCGGGTCGATTTTCTCGGCTATAAGGCCGCCAATCATTCCGCCCGACCCACGACCGGTGGCACGCGAAGCGGTTGTGGCCAAGCGTGCGGCGCCGATGGCAAGGCGGGTGCGCAGATTCAAACTCATGGGACCAGAGTTTAGTCGTCTTCGCGCGCCTTCCCCGGTTTGACGTCTACGACAGCCCGGAGGAATTCCTCATCTGTTATCAATGGAATCTCTTTTCGGTGCCCATGCATGGCTTTTCCAACGAGGTCTTCTTTTTTATTGCACACCACAACGCTGGACTTACGCGTGAGTTTTTCGTTATACGCTAATCCGGTGCGCAGGGTCGCCTCGATGATCACATCTGGATCTTCCGTGATCTCTGGGGCGATCACCACCTCCATGCCTTGCACAAAGCCGCTGTCGGGGGAGTACACGCCTGGATTCTCGTACTCGCGTGGGACCTCCATGGCGTCCACTCGGATGTCTGAGCGCTGCAGCCCAAACTTGTCTGCCCGCAGCTGCTCGGGAGTATAAGAGGAGATGACTCCGCACGCTTTTTCTACAAAGTGCATGCGTGCGATGAGCAGAGTTTCCTCGCGGGATACCTGCGATTCCGGGCGCGCGGCACGTTCGAGCGAGGCAACCGGGGACGGGGAGTCGAGGCCTAGCGCATGAGCGACGGCGCGGATACGGATGTCTTCAAAAGCAACGCCTTGTCGACGCGCCGTTGCTAGCGTATCGACGATCAGACGTGGGCGCGGAATATGCCCTACTCGTTGTCGACGGTGATTGCGGTTCCTGTGCCGGGCACGGTTTGCCCGAGCAGCGGTACTCATGGCTCGACGAGACTCGGATACGAGGAAACCCCAGGTATAAGGCGTGTTGTGGAGGATGAGGGTGCGGCCGTCGATAAGCTTGCCCAGCGGTTTTAATATATGGCTAAATTTTTTGCCTTGCGCGATTTCTTCCCTGCTGAGCCCGTGGAGATGGAAGGGGCCGGGGTTATCGCCAGGGTTGACGACGGCGTGAAAATGGTCGACTTCCTCCCCGTCTTCGGTGAACGTGACGGCATCGACAGTAATGAGACGAGAAGTAGACGGGTGGATACCGCTTGTTTGTATCGATAACGCTACGTAAGGAGCATGCTCAATCTCAGCTGCTCGGTCTGCGTTGGGGTCGCCTACTTGCTTGTTGGTCATAGGAACAGTGTAGTTGGCGTATTTGACGGGTAAGCGTGGCGAGGGCTTGCGGGGGTCACACGATAAACCTGGCAGGGGTGAAAACTCCCACATCCAAATTAATCACATTGTTATAACAATCTTAGTTAATGGCATCTCGGACGGTTTTGTGTGTGATTAGCTAAGAAATTTATATGTGTACAGGGATTGCAATGCTCTGTGTGGATGTAAGGGTGGTCATTTTTGGTGAATTTGTGGGTTTATGGGGCATTGTGCGTTCTTTAAACGTGGGAATGGTTGTGGAGGTGCGGGAAGTTTAGGTGGACATATCCCACATTTGGGGCGTTGGGGCTTTTTCTTGGGGGGGGGGTAATAAAGGGGTGGGAGAGGTTTTCCTTAATGTGAAACTTAATTTAAAATAAATATAAAACATGTATTAACTTGACATTGTTATTATGTAACTTTAAGGAAAGTTGCCCCCAGGGTGTTACCCATCATGGGGATCCGGCGTGTCAAGGATCTTGGAGGATCTGAAACTATGAAGAAGCTTGTCTCAGCAGTGGTGAGTTGTGCGATTGCAGGATCGATTTTGACTGCGCCGGTGGCTGGTGCGCAGGAAACTCGGCTTGACAGCCTCGTGATTACACACAACCGAGATGGAAGCCCACATGTTATTGGGTCTTGTACAGGTAATGGGACCGGTGATCCTAACGTCAGGTTGACTCAATGTAAAGATGCATCGATAAAGGAATTGGCTGGTCTGATCTTCAAAAGCGATAAGATAATCGCCTAGCAAGAACAAAAGTTGCAGCAACAATCCGAGCGATTCTCTGAAATCTCTCGCTTGTTTGAAACTGAGCAAGTTTACAATAAGTTTTTGGAAGGTTTGATCGATGACGGAATTGATCTTATTGATCAACTGATTTCGCAGAATCAGGGACAGCAGCAAAAAATTCATGTTTTAAAAGAAAATCTGGACAAGCTGCAAAACGATCTCAATGCCTCTAATAAGCGCATTGAAGATGCCGAAGCAGAAAATCGAAAAATCCGTGAGCAGCTTCTAGAGGGTCTGGACATTATTGATAAGCAACATGAACTGCTCGAAGAGCAGAATGCTACAATCAAGCGTTTGATAGATCAAGTCCAGGATTTGGAAAAAGACAGTGAGACGTTAAATGCAGATAATGAAACGTTGCGAGGAAATGTTCAAAAAGCATTGGACGCCTTGAAGAAGTCTCTAGAAGAAAACAAAGAACTTGCAGAGAAGAACCATGCATTGAAAGAGCAGCTTGACAATGCGCAATCAAAGATCGAAGAGCTTGAGAAAAAGTACGCCGAAGCTCAGAGCGATATCTTGGGTTTGAAGAACGACAATAAGCGTCTGGAAGATTTGAACAAGAAGAACTTGGACAAGCTTGGCGAGACCGAAGGCAAGCTCAACACTGCTTCTATATTGGCCACAGTGTTTGGTGTGATTTCGGCTATCGCAGCGATCATCGGAATTGGTGGCTTCCTCAAGCCAATCATTGATCGCTTCTTCCACCACCGTTAAATATAAGAAAACCGGGCGTATAGGCCTGGGGGCTTAAGGCGCTGCCCGAATATGGGCAGCGCCTTTTGTGTTCTAAAGATCAAAGCCTTGGGTGCGAGCAATCTCAAAGGTGAGGTCGCGGTTGTCTTTGATCGGTGGATTTTTTTGGAGGGTTTGGATGGTGAAGCTGTCCACTCGCTGGTTAGCATTGCGGAGGTCGTAATAGGTGGTCATGGTGGAGTCATAAGAGGACATGGACTCTGTCCAGTCTTCCGGCTCGTGATAGCCATTTTCCATGATTCGGAGGCTCTTGGGCATGCGTGGTTTGAGCTGGGGCGATTGGTTTGGCCAGCCCAGTGTCATGCCAACGACAGGGAACGTGAGTTCCGGAAGTGCGAGCACGTCAATTACGGCGGCAGCGTCGTTGTGAACGTTGCCGAGGAAATTAACACCCAGGCCGAGTGATTCCGCCGCGATGCATACGTTTTGGGCCATGAGGCAGGCGTCGGTAAAGCCTTGGACAAAATTGCGCGGGTACCCGGCGGGCTCGGTCGGGGCGTCGTTATGAGCAAGGATGCGTTTGGTGCGGTACAGATCGACGATAAAAAGAAGGTAGATGGGGGCTCTGCCTACGTATTCTTGCGTGCCGATTGCGGTCAGCTGCTCGCGGAGTTTGGGATCGGTGACGCGGATAATGCTCGCGGTCTGCATTCCAAGGGAGGTTGGGGTGTGTAATGCCACTTGGAAGATCTGGTCGAGTACGTCTTCTGCGACGGGCTCGGATGTGAACTCGCGAATCGTGCGGTGATTGAGCTGGGTGCGGATTGTTTCGTTCATGAGTCTCAACTGTAGCGGGGGCGCATGTAGTGCGGTCGCAGGAAACCCCACCAAAACTGTGCTTTGGTGGGGCAAAAGTAGGGGAGGACTAGCTCAGGGCGCGATTGACCGCCGAGGTAATGGCCTTGAGGGAAGCGTACGTAATTGATCCTGCGATACCTACGCCCCAGTAGCGCTGTCCGTTAACGTCGGCCAGAATGTAGGCGGCGGATTCTGCGTCGTCGCCTGCGGTGCGGGCATGCTGCTCGTATTCCTGCACTTCCACGTCGATGCCCAGGGATTCGAGTGCATTGGCATAGGCAGCGATGGGGCCGTTGCCGTGGCCTTCGATGGTGGTTTCTTTGCCTTGGAATTCCAGAGTGACGGCAATATGGGCCTCGTCTGTTTCATTCTGGGCGGCGTCGACACGCATAGCGATCTGTTCGATTGGTGCGGTGCGATCCAGGTATTCATGGGCAAAGATGTCCCACATGTTCTTGGACTCTACTTCGCCGCCCTCGGCATCGGTGACGCGCTGGACTACAGAGGAGAACTCCACCTGCATGGGGCGCGGGAGTGCGATGCCGTGGTCGGTCTTCATGATGTAGGCTACGCCGCCCTTGCCGGACTGCGAGTTGACGCGGATGACTGCCTCGTAGTTGCGGCCCACGTCCTTGGGGTCGATGGGCAGGTAGGGAACTTCCCAGGTTTCCTCGCGGAGGTCTTCCCATGAGACATCGGTGTGGGTCGCTCCGGGGCGAACTCGCGACGCCATAGCGTCCAGGCCTTTGTTGACGGCATCTTGGTGGGAGCCAGAGAAAGCCGTAAACACCAGGTCGCCGCCGTATGGGTGGCGCTCGGGGACGCGCAGCTGGTTGCAGTATTCTACGGTTCGGCGGATCTGCTCAATATCGGAGAAGTCGATTTGTGGGTCTACTCCCTGTGTGAGCATGTTCAGCCCCAGGGTGACCAGGCAGACATTTCCGGTGCGTTCGCCATTGCCAAAGAGGCAGCCCTCGATGCGGTCGGCACCTGCCATGTATCCGAGTTCGGCGGCGGCAACACCGGTGCCACGGTCGTTATGCGGGTGCAGTGAGAGAATGATGGAATCGCGACGGTTCAGATTGCGATGCATCCACTCGATGGAGTCGGCGTACACATTGGGAGTGGCCATTTCCACGGTGGAAGGCAGGTTGATGATGATGGGATGCGCGGGGCTGGGGTTCATGACCTCGACTACTGCATCGATCACTTCTTTTGTGTAAGCGAGTTCGGTGCCGGTGAAGGACTCGGGTGAGTATTCCCATCGCCAGTTGGTGTCTGGGTAATCGGCGGCAATAGTTTTAATCAGTTCTGCCGCGTCTGTGGCCAGCTTTTTTATCGCCTCTTTATCCCTTCTAAACACAACATCGCGCTGCAGAATAGACGTGGAATTGTAGAAGTGAACGATAACGTTTTTTGCGCCCTCGCAGGCCTCAAAGGTGCGGCGAATGAGATGTTCTCGCGCTTGCACCAGAACTTGGATGGTCACGTCCTCGGGGATCATGTTTTTCTCGATGATCTCACGGACAAAATCAAAGTCGGTCTGCGAGGCAGAGGGGAATCCCACCTCGATCTCTTTGTAACCCATGGTGACCAGCAGGTTAAACATGCGGCGCTTGCGTTCCGGGCTCATGGGGTCGATAAGCGCTTGGTTGCCATCGCGCAGATCCACGGCGCACCACTGCGGCGCGGACTCAATGGTGACGCTGGGCCACGTACGATCCGGCAGATCGATCTTTTCCACTTCTGCAGCAAAGGGTCGGTAGCGGTGGACAGGCAGGTCGGATGAGCGTTGCTTGTTCCAGGTGGCTTGGCCGGCGGCAAAGTTGCCGGAAGGGGTACGAATGTCGGCCGGTGCGGAGATAAAGGCGTCGGAGGAAGCCATGATGAGTGTCCTTGAATGCAATCATTGAGAGGAGGACAGTATTCTGGGTACTGTCCCACGACCGGCTACACCAAATATCCGCGACGGGGTGCCGGCCGTGTTTTCTAGGCCTGTGACCCGCCGCGGCATAGAAGAAGTAGGTTCATGCCTGGCATGTGGCATAGCATACATATGATGTGAAGTGTTTCCAGTGAAAGTAGCCTTTCGGGGGTGAAGTAAGGGGCATCATGATTGACGCACGAGATGCACAAGCCATAGACGCGGCGAAGTTGTATTACGCTTCGGGGCATGGGCAGGCAGAGGTAGCACAACGTTTGGGTATTTCGCGCCCTACGGTGTCTAAATTGCTTAGCTATGCGCGGGAAAAAGGTTTTGTCACCATCACCCTCAGTGACCCCCGTGAACAGGGCGATGAGATTGCGCAACGCCTCAAAGAGCACTTTAAGCTTGACGACGTCCGCGTGGTGCGCCCCGTCAGCCCCGACAAGGAAGAGCTGCTGCGGGAGTTGGGTAATGCGGGTGCCTCTTTATTGGAGGACTTGGTATGTGATGGGATGTCGGTAGGCATCTCTTGGGGCAACACCCTTAACAATGTGTCGGAGCACTTGCGCTCACTCCCGCGTCATGACGTGAGCGTGGTACAGCTCAAGGGTGGGCACTCATTGAGTGAGCGCAGCACAAATGACTTGAGCACCTTGACTCGTTTTGCGCGCGCTTTTAACGCGGAGATGAAGCTCCTGCCTTTGCCCGTGATTCTGGATAGTCGTGAAGCTAAAGACCTCGTTGTGCGCGATCGTCATATTTCCTGCATGCTAAGCGCTGGCGCACATGCCGATGTTGTGGTGTTTACTGTTGGGTCTGTCCAGCGGGAAAGTTTGCTGCTTAACCTGGGGTATCTCTCGGAAGGGGAGATTGATCGGTTGCTCACGCATGCCGTGGGCGATATTTGTTCGCGGTTCTATACGGCTACGGGCGAGGTTGCCGATCCCGCGATTGACGCCCGAACCGTGGGGATTTCCATTGAAGATCTCAGCACGCGGCCAACGCGTGTGCTTATCGCCGGTGGGGTGGATAAAGCAAAGGCGATTCGCGTTGCCCTTGAGATGGGGACCACCACGCATCTGGTTACGGATTTTGGGGCTGCACAAGCCGTGCTGGGGGAGTGACGTGTGCGGGAATAATTCTGGGATCAGCTAGAGCCGAGGGGCATTGGGCCCTCGGCTTTTGGTTTTTCCAGATGGTGGGAGGGGGCTCGGAGAGAAAAGGGGAAGTCCTAGAAAAAGGTGGAACGAAAGTAAAATAGGGCATTGACATATGTTCCGCGGTGGACTTATCCTGTGGATGTAGCACACCACGTGCTGTTGCGCCGATGCCTCGGAAGCATGAGTAGGGGCACGGTCTCTTAACGCTTATATCGTGAGGAGTAGCTGAAATGGCTGAAAAGTCCACGCCCCATATCAATCCACGCGGTGTTGATATCGCAGATACGGTTCTGCTTCCAGGTGATCCACGCCGCGCGAAATTCATTGCGGAGACGTACCTCGACGACGTTGTTCAATTCAACGAGGTTCGCAACATGCTTGGATACACCGGAACGTATAAAGGAACTCCAGTTTCTGTGATGGGATCGGGAATGGGAATGCCCTCCATCGGTATCTACTCGTGGGAGCTCATCAACATCTTTGGTGCGCGCAACGTTATCCGGGTGGGCTCAATTGGTTCTTTGCAAGAAGACATCAACCTGTATGACATCATCGTGGCATCGTCTGCTTCCACGGACTCCAACTTCCTAGAGCAATACAACTTGCCAGGTACATACGCGCCTACCGCGTCCTGGAAACTGCTGAAAGCCGTGGTCGATGAGGCTGACAAGGCTGGTCAGGAAGTGCACGTGGGCAATATCTTGTCCTCGGATATCTTCTATAACGCTGATGAGACCGCAAGCGCCCGCTGGGCTCGGATGGGTGTCATGGGCGTGGAGATGGAGTCGGCAGCACTGTACTCCATTGCTGCGTACGCGGGTGCTCATGCGTTGGGCCTGTTTACCGTGTCGGACAATATCCCCAAGGGGGAAAGCACCACATCTGAGGAACGTGAAAAGGCATTCACCTCGATGATGGAAATCGCTCTTCCGCTCGCGGGAATCTAGTGGGAGGCCATCATGTCTCATACAAACGTCGATGCGCGTAACGGCACAAGCCATACGGGCATAGTTAATCCTAAAGCGGCAGTTCCTGTACTCCTGTTTTCCTTTGTCTTTTGCTTAATTGTGGACAATGGATTTAAAACAATGACTGGCCCAATGGCAGCCGGTTTGGGTATTGATCCGAATACCGCGAGCCTCCAAGCCTCTCTTGCCGGTGTGATCATCGGTATCGGCGCTGTGGTGTATGCCGCGCTTGCCGACACCATCTCCATCCGCAAATTGATGCTAGTAGGAATTGGGCTGATTGCAGTCGGCTCGATCATGGGCTTTGTATTTTCCGGTTCGTGGCCGATGGTGCTGTTTGGTCGCATTGTTCAAACCGCCGGTCTTGCTGCTGCGGAAACGCTGTACGTGATCTATGTGACCAAGCATCTTTCTGAAGATGATCAGAAGACCTACCTGGGCTTTTCCACTGCAGCTTTCCAGGGTGGACTGCTAATTGGGGCTTTGACCTCAGGTTTTATCTCCACATACGTTTCATGGACCGCTATGTTCTTGGTTCCGCTGATCTTGATTCTTGTGGCTCCTTTCATCCAGAAGATGGTTCCGGAGGATGAAGCCGTAGAGGGAACGTTCGACGCTCTCGGGCTCTTCTTGGTGTCCGTGTTCGCTGCTTCTTTGACCATTTACATGCAAAAATTCAATCCGTTGTGGCTGATCCCCACGGTGCTCGGAATTGTCGGTTTTGTGGTTCATGTAAAGAAGAACAAGAAAGCGCTCGTCTCGCCGGAGTTCTTTACCAATGGTCGGTATGTGTGGGCGATTGTCCTGGTGTTCGTGATCTATTCCACGCAGCTAGGGTTTATCTTCTTGCTCCCCTTCGCCGCGTCCGACGTTCACGGGCTTTCGCAGGATAAAGCTGCACTGCTCATGGTCCCGGGCTATGTCTGTGCAATTTTGGTGGGCATTTTCTCCGGCGCAATCGGCAAAGTCCTGAGCTCTCGTCAGACTATTTACACGGCTTTGTCCATGATCTTCCTGTCACTGGTGATCGCGGCGCTCGGCCTGAACCTGCACATCGCGGTATTGATATGCGCGATCGTTCTTTTCGCCTCTGGCTTCGCCCTGATGTACGCGCCATTGGTGAATACCGCATTGATAAATATCACAGCTGCAAAGTCGGGTATCGCTATCGGTTTTTATAACCTGACCATCAACATCACGATTCCGCTGGGTATTGCCTATACCGCAAAGCTCATGGATCTACATTTTGGCTACTCGACGATCCTGTGGGTGCTCGCTGCGATCGCTTTGATTGGTGCAACTATTTACGTCCTTGCAGACCGGCGCATGTCTAGTACTGAACGTGCACGTGGCGTGTATGTGGCGTAGAAGGCGCGTCAGCCTTCAGCATTATTTTTACTTTTCTTCAAACACTAAGGAGATTTTCCATGTCGTCTCAACTCACCCGCTCTCAGGTCGCCGCAATGATCGATCACACTCTGCTCAAGCCGGAGGCTACTGAAGCGGATGTGAAAGAACTGGTTAAAGAGGCTGCACAACTCGGCACATACTCTATCTGCATTTCGCCTTCGCTACTTCCGGTAGAGGTTCCTGAGGGTGTCCATATCGCTACCGTGGTGGGATTCCCCTCGGGTGCCGTCAAGCCTGAGATTAAAGCTAATGAGGCATCCCGTGCGGTTCACGACGGCGCTGAAGAAGTAGATATGGTGATCAACCTGGCCTTGGTTCGAGAGGGACGCTTTGAGGATCTCCAAGCGGAAATCGCGGCGGTGCGCGCGGCAGTACCTGCGCCAAACGTGCTCAAAGTAATCCTTGAGACCGCAGCGCTTGACGACGACCAGATCGTGCGTGCCTGCGAAGTCTCGGAGAAAGTCGGCGCGGACTTTGTCAAGACTTCCACCGGTTTCCATCCTGCAGGTGGCGCCAGCGTGCATGCTGTGGAGATAATGAATCGTACTGTCGGCGGGCGCCTTGGCATCAAAGCATCGGGTGGTATCCGTGACACAGAAACCGCAAAGGCCATGATTGCCGCAGGTGCAACCCGATTGGGCTTGTCTGTTTCCGCAGCTGTTCTAGCTGGATTCGACGAGTAGCGGAAAGGTAGGGCAGCGGAAATGACAAACGCATTGATCGAACGCGCGCGTGTTTGGGCAGAGCACGATCCGAATCAGGAAAGCCGTGAGCAGATTGAGGCATGGATTGCCGCGCACGACGATTCCTCGCTCGCGCGTGCTTTTGCTGCTCCTCTTCACTTTGGTACCGCAGGCTTGCGTGCGCAAGTGGGACCGGGTGAATCGCAACTCAATGAAGCAACGATTCTGCGCACCACGGCTGGCCTCATGGCGTGGCTGTTGGAGAACCTGGGCCACGACTCAGTGCCCCGCGTAGTGATTGGTTGCGATGCTCGGCACGGGTCTTCAGAGTTTTATACTGCTGCGGCGGAGGTTGTCTCCGCAGCTGGTGGCGAGGCCTTGGTTCTGCCTCAGCAAAACCCGACTCCTTTGACTGCATATACGGTTAAAGCGTTGGGTGCGGACGCTGGAATAATGGTTACGGCCTCCCACAACCCGCCAGCCGATAATGGGTACAAAGTGTATCTGGGCGGCAGGATTGCCACTGGCGACGCTGAAGGCGTGCAGCTTATCGCACCCGCCGACGCAGAAATCGCTGAGGCTATAGCAGCGGCCCCATTCGCTGATCAGATTGCGCGCAATCGTGACAATATTCTTGAGGTTGACACCCGCGAGCACTACGTCGAGCGGACCGTAGGACTTGCCGGCGCAGACATTAGCGAGGAAGCACGCGCCAATGTGCGAATCGCACTGACCGCTATGCATGGCGTGGGTGCTGCCCTGGGGAAAGAAATTTTGGAGAAAGCGGGATTCGAGGTTTCCCTTGTTCCAGAACAAGCAGAACCTGATGCAGATTTTCCCACTGTATCTTTCCCCAACCCTGAAGAAAAAGGGGCGTTGGACCTGGCCAAAGCTCATGCGCATGCCATTGATGCCGACGTGATTATTGCCTACGATCCCGACGCAGATCGATGCGCTGTAGCCACCAAAGACGCCACTGCTGAGGGTGGATGGCGCCAACTGAGTGGTGATGAGACAGGCGCTCTCCTGGGCGAATATCTCGGTGCTACAGCTACGGGATCGTATGCCAACTCGGTAGTATCAGGCCGGCTCCTGGCTCAGATAGCTAAAGCGCATGGGTTGGATCATGCACAGACTCTTACCGGGTTTAAGTGGATTGCGCGCACTCCTCACCTTGCTTTTGGTTACGAGGAAGCCATCGGATACTGCTGCGATCCGGAGGCGGTAGCGGACAAAGATGGAATTTCTGCGTCGGTGGTCGTGGCAAGCCTCGTCGCAAAGCTTAAAGCGGCTGGGCGAACGCTTGATTGCGCTCTCGACGACCTAGCCAAGGCACACGGTCTGTATATGACGGCCCCGCTGACATTCCGCGTGGAGGATCTGTCCATCATTGCTGAGGGAATGAAGACCTTGCGTACCACGCCGCCGACGGAGCTTGCCGGCTCGAAAATCACTGAAGTGATTGATCTGTCGGAGGGCACGTTAGGTTTTGGCGCCACGGATGGGATGATGTTCCTAACGGAAGATAACGATCGGGTGATTTGTCGACCCTCTGGAACTGAACCAAAGCTTAAATGCTATTTAGAGGTCGTTCGGCCAGCTGGCGAGGATGGCATGGACCGTCAGGGAGCACAAGATCGGCTCGCGGCGATCGCCGAAGATTTGCACAGGGTTTTGGGCGTGTAACTGTGAATATTAGCTAGTCCCCGCTGTTTTTGGCGGGGATTTAGCTATGTGCGGGGGTGCAAAAAGATGTAGGGTTTATTGTGGAAAAATAGTCATTTGCAGGAATTATTACATAGCGAATGTGATACGCACACGTATGCATGAAGTGTGACGGGGGTGGGGAGGTGGAAAGATATATGCAATACTTGCACAGTATTGCAAGGGTGGAAATTTTTCGGCTAGAGGTTAAACCGATGTTTGTTTTGCCCGTCTAATATGAGGGGTCGGGGGTGGAAATAAGGGGGTAATTATGGGGCGAGCAGTGATTTTTATATGAGAAATTAGGGGACGTGTACGCAATCTCGGGCTACGGGATTTGAGAAAGCTGAGAAAAATATCATCATATTTGTCGTGGGTGCTTTGCTATTTTAAATATCTTTCATGCGAGGCTTACGCTGCTATTCGTTAAAAAGCTGGCACACGAGGTTATGTAGAAATCCACGAACAGGGCTTTTTGATTTTCCCCTCCCCATAGACTCTTGGGTCTCCCAATGGCAGGCGCGTTCTTTTGTGATGTTTGCTGATCTGGGTGGCCTGGTAATAGGAAAAATGAGAAGTAAGCCCTTTAAAAAAGTAGTTGCCTTGCTCACTGGTATCGCTGTTGCACTCAGCGTGAACACCAGCGTTCAAGCTCAGGAAACTGGCCCAGCTTACCTTGGTTATCTTGATAGCGCCGCGGCCGTGAAAGCGCCTTTCGGCGATGGGCGTAATCAGTATGATTCGACCGTTCCGCCACTAGTGGTCAAGCCGGAAAACGGTGGAGCTGAAGAGCTGGCTTATTGCTTTAATATAGAGAAGCCGTATCCAGTTTTAAAGGATTCTCTGGCATCCAATACGGGTGACGTATTCAATAAAGGCATTAGCCTCCGCTATAAGAGCAATTACGGCACTTCTCTTCAGGGATTTGCTACTAAATGGCGCGGCACTGAAGCCGATGCTGGTGTGCTTAAAGCTTATTTATAATGGTCACAGCCATGATGCGGCAGGTCTGAAGCAGAAACTTGAGCTTACGGATGAAGAGTTCCGATACGCGACCCAGCTTGCTGTGTGGTACTGGACAGATAGCACGGATAGCACTAAATATCTCTTTGGTGCTGGTGTGAGTACTAATAAGATTGAACAAGCTGTCAAGATTCTCACTGGTCAGAACGTGACTAGTGTTGATCTTAAAGAAGTTGACCCGAAGCTGGTGACGCTGACGATCTACAGCCCTTACAGTCTGGAAAATAAATCTGCTGGGTATCAGAATCTTTTGAGTATTAAGTTCGTGAATCCGGAAACAGGCGACTCTGTTGATCCTGTAGACTCGACCAAGACAACGCCAAAGGAGCCTGAAGCTCCTAAAACTGAGTCTGAGAAGCCTAAAGAACCTGAAGCTCCCAAGACTGAGGCCGAGCAGCCGAAAGAGCCTGTAGCTCCAACGTCTGAACCACAGGTTCCGCAGGAGCCGGAAGCACCGAAGTCGGAAGAAGTTAAACCAACTTTGAAAACCTCTGCGACTGATCAGTCTGATGATGACAAACAGATCTCAGCAACCGGCGGAAAAGTTGTGGACAAGGTTACCTACACTGGCCTTACCGAGGGGCAGAAGTACCTTGTTGAAGGCGAACTTATGGATAAAGAGACCGGTAAAGCTACTGGAATCAAGGCGGAAGCCGAGTTCACTGCTACAAAGTCTGAAGGCACAGTAGACGTTATTTTTGATGTTAATGCCGATCAAGCTGGCAAGACGCTCGTGGCATTTGAGAAGCTTTATAAGGCGGACGACAAGAGCACCGTTGTCGCTAGCCATGAAGACATCAATGATGAGGCGCAGACTGTCGTTGTTGATGATGAAGATGTTGTTCCTGGCGATGAGGATCTCACGCCTGTGACTCCAGAGGATTCTTCCTTCAACTGGAAGTATCTGATTCCTCTTGCATTGATTCCTGTTATCGGTGCTTTGGCATGGGGTTCTTCTCAGGGCAGTAGCTCCGCTGCAACTCCGACCAATCCGGCATACGCAGCTCCTGGCGTTCCCGCACCTGCTACCGCTACCTCTACGCCGGTACCGGCTCCTGCGGCTGTAGCTACGACTGCAGCGCCAGCGAAGAAACAGTTGGCTGCTACAGGTGCGAGCGTTCTGTACACCCTATTGGCAGCATTGTTGCTTGTTATTGCTGGTGTATTCCTCGTGCGGTTGCGTCGTCAAGGCTAATTCTGTTTGTGACTAGCTAGCACTAAAGTGCCCTTCCTGGAGTCAGGGAGGGCACTTTTGGTGTATGCGAGAAATCATAATGAGGAGGGTAACCATTAAGGGGGTGGTTTATGGGGTACTCGGGGCGAGAACTCCACAGTATTTGTTTATATAAATAGTAAGTGTTAAAGCTGGGGTTTATTAATTATTTGTTGTGAAAAGCGGTTTACACTAGGCGTATGGTTTGTGGCGTTTGGGAAAATGCCATGTAATAATGGTAAGAAAAAAATACCCATTCTGCCATAAATAGAATTTTATTTTCGCGTACTTTATAAGGGTGATAGCCTGGGAATATCGAAGATAGTCAAGCCTCAGGATGGGACACGCCATCCATGGCCGAGCTGCTTTGACTCATGAAGAACCATACTAAGCGGCCTTTTCCTTAATAAAATTCCAAAAAATGCAAGTTCAGATTGCTTTATTGTGAACTGGTGTTGGAAACCAAGCTTGCTCGACCTTGAGAAAGCGGAGACAGCGCTTAGTTCAGTAAAGCAAGGATGGGCTTTTACTTGAATAAGTTAAGCGGTACTAAAGTACCCTCCCCGAAACGGCTTAGGCGTACGGTTACTGCGGCTATAGCAACAATCAGCGTGGGATTTGGTGGTTTCCTTGTCCCAACAGCTTCAGCTGAAGAGAAAAGTGCTTACTCTGATGGCATTGGTCGCAATGAGATCGGACCAGAGACTTTAGAAAAACTAAAGCCTGAAGTTGTCGGTGGTAACCAGTCTGTATCCGTAGGAGATGCAGTCACCTATAAATACACTGTAAAAAGACCGGCTTCCCGCAGGACCCGAACAATGTGACCGCGCAGCGATGGGTTCGCATGGTGATTACGCAAGACCCAAATGTTCCTTTCACTGAGGACCCGGCAGCCGGGAAGTTTGGTATCCCCGGCGGTGCTGTAGTCACTAAAACAGGGGAGAATGAGTGGACTGTTGTACTGGGAGCGGAGTATGGGGCTTGGTAGCCAGGGAATACTGAAGCCGCAAATGCCCATAACGATGGGTTGTTTAAGGTAAATAATGATGCGCATCCACTGTGGTCCACCTCAGATTCTAAAGCTCCAGCCTGGAAGCCGCCTGCAGAGCTCACGATCGAGATTCCCGCAAGCGTGAAAAAATCTGATGGGACTCCTTCTGCCGGTACGATTACGGTAACATCTGGTCGTCTTGCCGACGTTGCATTGAAAGATGAATTAGATAAAGCGACCTTTGTTTCGAACGAGGGCAAAGGAACGTGTACTTGGGATGCCACATATGAAACCAAATTAGTCAAGCAGGACGTTGGTTATTGGGTTCAGAATGTTTTGATTGGATCAAACCCAGAGGAAGTCCGTGACTATAGTTCATTGCCATATGAATACCAGAATATGGTTAGGTATAGGCCGACCCTGATCAACGGTGAAGTTTCCCTTGGTGACCGGCAGATCGGCAAAATACAACCTATTTATAGTGGAAAAGATGATCGGCTAGGGTACTTAATTGGTGATTTAAATATCACTGAAAATGTGCCTCCGTTTACGTCTTCTGAATGGCTTGAGCCAACAGTGCCCGTCAAGGTTACGTATTCTTATACGAATCCATGTGGCATGAAGGTTGATGAGAATTACGTCAGAGAGAACCCACCATTTGTAGGAGGACCTTCAAATGGTTCGCCATACCCAACTCTTCAACGCGACTACACCTACGTCGAAGCCTCCGGCGTTTACGTTGGACTCGTCCGACCTCCAGAGGAGGCTTCGGCTACGGCGCAGTTCGTGTTCAACCAGGACCTGGTCTCTCTTGGCGATTACGTGTGGTTCGACCGCAACGCTGACGGCAAGCAAGGGGATATCGCAACCGAACCTGGCGTCGGCGGCGTAAAAGTCTCCTTGCTTTATGCCGACGGTAAACCCGTCAACAAGCCAGGCACGAGTGAGCCTTATACGGTCACCACTGACGATTCCGGCAAGTACCTCTTTGAGAAGCTCCCCAAGGGGATGTACAAGGTGCAGTTCGATGCAACGAACGTACTGCAGACAAACTCCCGGAAGGAATCCCAGCTTTCTTTAACTTCACCACAAAGGGTGCAGCTCCTGACCAAAAAAGATGGCACCGATTCCGATGTTATTCCTGAAGCTTTAATTTCGATGACGGATGCCGTGGACTTGCAGCAGGATCGCACGGATATTGATGCTGGCTTGATCGCAAAGGCTCGTTTCTCTGTATCTAAGATTCTCGATGGAACTGATGCTGGCAAACAGGTCGGCACGACAGAGCGTGAACTCCAGGACGGAAAGCTCGTTGTTGAGCACAAGATCACGGTGAAGAATGAGACTCCTGGTATCGCAGGAAAAGCTCCTCAGGTTCTCGACGAGCCTCTGAGCGTCCCTGGTTTTGAGGTTGAATCTCTCACCGTCGATGGAAACCCAATTCAGAAAACCGGCAACGATTACCTGGTCTCTGCAGAAAAAGACGTCACCGCAGATAACGAGAAGCAAGAGTACCTGGTAAAGGTCACTTACAAGCGTGCAGCTGGTAATACAGCCACTGGCGCACTAACTAAGGCCGAGGCAGATGCTATTGGGCAATGCTCGGATCAAAGTGGCACAACCAAGGGAATCGTTAACAAGGTCTACCTTGGAGACGACAAGAATGAGGCTGACGCAGACGCAGAGAAAGACAAGAACAACTGGGATTGCGTCCCAGTAAAGGGCGTCGATGAGCCCGTGGGTTCTGTCTCTGTCGGAGACTTTGTCTGGGTGGATGCTAATGAGAACGGCATCCAGGATGCAGGCGAGGAGGGCCTTGCCGACGTCACGCTGGAGATCGTTGGTCCAGACGGCAAGCCAGTGACAGACGTCAATGGCACCCCGGTAAAGGATGTCACCACTCGTGCAGACGGCAAGTACACCTTCAGCGATCTTCCAGTATTGGAAGAAGGTCAGAAGTACACGGTACGGGTTGTAGATGTTCCTGAAGGCTATGAGCCAACCAAAACCGGTGAGGGAACAACAGATACAGATTCCTCCACAGATGAAGCCGAGACTGTCGCGGATCTGACCAAGCCAGGCGCAGAGGATAACTCTCTAGACTTCGGCTTTATTCAAGCTGAAGATCCAAACAAACCTGACTTCCCGGATGATGAAGATCCAGAAGGCCCATCCTTTAACTGGAAGTATCTGATTCCTCTTGCGTTGATCCCTGTTATCGGCGCTTTGGTGTGGGGTTCCTCGCAGGGCAGTAGTGCTCCTGGAACTCCTGCAGCACCGGCTCTTACTGCTCCTCAGGGGCCAGGGGCTACCTCGGCCCCGGCTACAACTGCGCCGCAGACTCCTGCGTCTGCCGCACCTAAGGCTCCTATGAAGAAGCAGCTGGCTGCTACTGGTGCGAGCGTTTTGTACACGCTATTGGCAGCATTGCTACTGGTTATTGCTGGTGTATTCCTTGTTAGGTTGCGTCGTCAAGATTAGTTCTTGGCTACTAGATGACCAGTATTAAATAAGGCGCTATCCACTTTGTTGGGTAGCGCCTTGTTTGTGGTGTCGTCGAGAAGCAAATGCGTACAATGCGGTGTGCATCCGCCATAGATAGACATACGAGACGAAAGACGGACATTTATGCGCAGGGACACAGTCCGCACAACCTCGGGAGATGGGGCGCTGGGGCAGCGGTATCGGTCTTTTGTCGCGTGGTTGGATTTTCCTAGTATCAGGCCGCAGCGCATGGTGGTTTGGCAGGATTGGCTGGCTGCCTCTGTCCTTTTTGTGGCAACTGCTTTGGTTCGGCTCGCTTTTTTGCTGTGGATGCGTGGCGACGCCAGCCTTGAGGCGTTGGTCTCTAAGTGGGATGGTCGAATTTACTTAGCCATTGCTCAATACGGGTATTTTAGCGAGGCCGGGGGCACACCAGATCCCGATATATATCAGACGCGGCTTGCGTTTTTCCCGGGATATCCAGGGCTGATAGCCGCGGTGCACACAGTGACTCGGCTGAATTATCTCACCAGCGCGCTCTTGATCTCTTATATTGCAGGGGTCGCGATGACCGCCGGCGTGATGGCGATGGCCGCACGTATGGGGGCCAACAAGCGGTTGAAGCTGGCTGCCGCGATGCTGGTGCTGGGTGCGCCCATGAGCACCACTTTCACGATGGTCTATACCGAGGCAATCTTTTTGGCCTGTGCCGTGTGGGCTTTGGTCGCCATGGTGGATAGACGCTGGGTACTGGCGGGAATTTTTACTTTTTGTGCGGGCTTTTTCCGACTGACCGCAATTGATCTCGTGGCGGCTTTTGCTGTGGTAGTTGCCCTCTATGCGGCCCGCAATTGGCGAGCATGGGCTGCCGTCGCGGTCTCTACGGTCCCGCTGGTGAGTTACCTGATGTACGCATCGCATTACACGCGTGACATTGGCGGTTACTTTGGCATGCAGACCAAAGGCTGGCACTCTACCTTTGACTTTGGTCGCGCTACTGCGATTTGGGTGAGCACTCAGCTGCGCGAAGGCAACAATGTGGGCTACCTGCTGTCTATTGTGTCCATCGTGGGAGCACTAGGCGCAGTCATCGTGTCTTTTAGACGGCTTCCGCTGGCGTATTGGCTGTTCGGAGCAGCGATTACGGCTAACGTTGTGCTTTCCGACGGCATCATGCACTCACGTCCCCGGCTGCTACTGCCAGCAGTGGTGCTTTTACTTCCCGTTATTTTCCAGTTGGCTAAGGGGCGTTACGTGTTGCCCGCAGCTGCGATGTGTTGGTTGCTCTTGGGTGCATGGTTCTCCGCGCACATGATCGCGGTGTTCCAATGGGCGATCTAGCGGGCGCTTCCCCTAGGCGCGTTATGCGCTGCCCACACCGCGTCGTGATAGCGCAAACGTGGACAAAATCATGGCGATCAAAGCCAGAAGCATCCACAACCAGTTAGCCCCCGACACTTGGAATTGCTCGCCCAGGACGGCATACCCCAGGGCGAAGGCGACGATGGGTTCCGTCACTGTCATGGCCGGCAGGGAGTTTTTCAGGGCACCGGCGTTAAAGGCATACTGTTGCACAACCGTGCCCAGGATCGCCCCGGCAGCAAGGGAATAGCCCTGCCATGTGGTGGCAAGGGCAAAGAATCCCCCGTGGGTGAGCACATCTACGGTGGCCTTAGAAAGGACGGCTACGTAGCCATAAATTCCGCCGGTGACTATGCCTAAGAGCAGGGCTTTTTCGTTCCTGATCTGCTTTTGTGCAAAGCGTTCTAGGACAAAAAGGACGAGAAAACCTATGGCCAGTGCGGGAAGCCAGCGTCCCAGAGGTGGTTGTGGGTCGCCCGCGGAAGGATTCCCCAAAAGGACGAGCACCGCGACGGACACCGTGAGCAGTCCCGCCCACGTTATCTCGTCGATTGCCATGCGGCGGCCGTCGTAACGCGCGGAAAGCGGAAGCGTAAACATCAGAGACAACACGAGGATTGGCTGTACCACTAATAACGTGCCAAAACCCAGGGCGATAATTTGCAGCCCGTAGCCCGACAAGGCGGTGAAGCTACCGAGCCACCAGGCGGGGCGTCGAATAGCTTGCAAGAAAGGGGAGCCCTCGGCGGGTGCTTCTTCTGCAATACGATGGCGCACCACTGTGCCCCAGGCGATAGTGAGCGCCGAGGCCAGGGCGAACCCCATAGCAAGAAGAGTGCTGTACATCGACTTCTAGCCTATACGGGTTGGTGCTAGACGACGTAGCACTCGCGGAAGATAGTGCCCCCACTGCGCATGTGCTGCTAACAGGGGTAGAAGAAGATGAATTAAAGCCCCCAGTGTTGAATCGCGGTGCTACCGTAAAAACATCCAAGGTCGGCTCCACAGTAGGGGAGAAGAAAATGGCAGCACACAAGGGTACTTCTGCACAGAAAACCAGCGAAGAAGTTATCCGTGTCCGGAATCTGGACAAGAGTTTCGGTCTTTTAAAGCACTCGATCAACTCGATCTGACCGTTGCTCACGGAGAAGTGCACGGCTTTTTGGGGCCTAATGGAGCAGGGAAGTCCACAGCCATTCGCGTGCTGTTGGGGCTGCTCAAGGCCGACGCGGGAGAAGTAAAACTACTGGGTGGCGACCCGTGGAAAGACGTTGTTGCGCTGCACCGCCGGCTCGCATATGTGCCAGGCGACGTTTCCCTTTGGCCCGGAATGAGTGGTGGAGAGGCTATCGACCTTTTAGGTTCTCTCCGGGGCGGGCTGAACGTGCAGCGCAGGGCGGAGCTCATAGATCGCTTTGAGCTCGACCCGACAAAGAAGGGGAGACAATACTCTAAAGGTAATCGCCAAAAGGTGGCGCTTGTTGCGGCCTTAGCGTCTGACGCGGAGCTGCTGATCTTAGACGAGCCCACCAGCGGCCTCGACCCCCTCATGGAAGGCATGTTCCAGGATGTTGTACGTGAAGCTAAAGGCCGAGGTGCGACGGTATTTCTGAGCAGTCACATCCTTGCGGAGGCAGAGGCGTTAGCGGACAGAATGAGCATTATTAAAGCGGGGCACATCGTTCGAACCGCCACACTAGACGAGTTACAACAAAGCGCTGCGACCACCATTACTGCGGTGCTACGCCACGTACCGGACTCCAAAGAATGCCCTGAGTACGCGCATATTACTGGGAACACCCTCACAGTTAGCGTCCCGCCACATCAGGTCGGGGCAGTGTTGGAACGAGTACTTCCGTTGGGCATCGATAAGTTGACGGTGGAGCCGCCGTCTCTGGAAAGCCTGTTCAAAGACCTGTATGGGGAAGACTCAGGGCCAGGTGAGGGGCAATGATCAGGACAACACGCCCCCTGGTAGGCACAGGTGTGCTGCTCAAAGCCACGTTGCGCCATGAGCTGAAAAGGTTTATTCCGTGGATCGCGATAGTGACCATGCTGTCTACCTCTTCAATTCTTGCCTATGCGTGGATGTTTCCTCATCGAGAAGACCGGGCGGTCTTAGATGCCACCATTGGTGGAAACCCGGCCTTAGGACTCATCTTCGGTCCCGCGAGAAACCTCTATACCAACGAGGGATTCAACACCTGGCGGGCCTTTACCCTAGGTGGCTTTCTTACCGGTATCGCGGCCATCTTTGCCGTGACCAAAGCAACCAGGGGGCAAGAGGATTCTGAGCAAGCAGAATTACTGGCCTCCGGGGCTATGGGACGTGGCGCCCGACTGGCCGTGGCCGTGCTGCTGGGAATCATAGGGTCAACGCTGATTGGAGTGGTAACGGCAGTGTGCACGCTCCTCTGCGGAGCAGAAGCTGATGCCACGTTATTGCTTGCGGCCACGTTTGCCGCCACCGGGTGGATGATGAACGCTGTAGCAGCGGTCGCGTCACAACTCGGTTCCACCGCCCGAGCTGCAAACACCCTAGCGCTGAGCACATTATCTGTGCTCTTTATCCTTCGAGGATTCTTATTATCACTGGAAGCACCTGCGTGGACTAACTGGGCAAACCCGCTCGGTTGGTTGGATGAAACTCGCCCCGCCACGGACAATCACTGGTGGCCGCTCTTATGCGCATTGGTGTTTACCGTCATTGTGACAGCTGTGGCCTTCGGCTTGTCATCTGGACGCGACTTTGGGCAAGGCATCATCCCAGCGCGACCAGGACCGGCCCATGGTTCGCTGCGAGACCCAGAGGGTCTGGCCTGGCGGCTCAATAAAACGCCCGCATTTACCTGGGTAATAGCTTTTGTGGCTTTAGGCGTAATCTTTGGATACTTCATCGGGTCTGTCAAAGACCTACTGGCTTCGAGCCCCGCAATGGCTGCGATGATGGCAGGCGGCGCTGTAGAACCAGCACAATTGGTCAACAACTTTGCGGTGACCATGCTCAGCATGTTGTGGATCATTGCTGCTATCCCAGGAGTCCAAGTGGTGCTGCGAATAGTCTCGGAAGAGAATACCCAAAGGATTGAGCCGATTCTCACCGGTGGAATTAGCCGACTCCGGTACTTTGCGGTAACGCTTGTTGCCGCAATAGCAACAAGCACTGTGTGCCTTCTCACCGCTGGTGTCCTCGTGGCGTGGCTGAGTGCGCGTGCTGATATTGGGCTTCACTTCTCGGATGTCTTTATTCAGGCTGTGGTGACGTCGGTAGCAACATGGCCCATCATAGGAATTGCTGCGGTGGTAGTAGGTGCGCGCCCGAGGTTTGCGATTGCGGCATGGATTGGAGTGCTTGAGTCTTTCTCCATCACCATCCTTGGACCCACGTTTAAAGCCCCCGACTGGACAATGGCTTTTAGCCCTTTTCATCATGTACCCCACGTGATGGAACCCGATTCACACGTGTGGGGTGTGCTAGAGACGCACGTAATCCATGGGTAAGCCGAGGGAACGCGGAAAGTAATGTGGGCGACAGTACTTTTCTCTTTATGCCGCGCCGGGAAGGTGTAAAAATGTAGGTGGTTTTTCAAAAAATCTTTGATCAACCACGTGATCGTGCCGCCTGTTTACTGCGGCGTGGAAAATAGACTGTATGATAGTTATTCACAATCGTATGGTCTTGATCTAGGGGTGCATCCAGTACAGATGGCTCCGGGAAGGGCGTTGCCCGTGGCACTTGTCGTCCAGAAATATGGAGGTTCTTCGCTGGAAAGCGCGGAAAGAATTCGTCGCGTCGCCGAGCGGATTGTGGCCACTAAAAAGCAAGGCAACGACGTTGTCGTGGTGTGTTCCGCGATGGGAGACACCACCGATGAACTTCTCGACCTCGCATCCCAGGTTAATCCAGTACCACCTGCGCGTGAGATGGACATGTTGCTTACCGCAGGAGAGCGCATTTCCAACGCACTTGTGGCCATGGCGATCGAATCATTTGGTGCGAAAGCCCAATCCTTTACCGGCTCGCAAGCAGGCGTGATTACCACTGAGCGCCACGGTAATGCCCGCATTGTGGACGTTACTCCGGGACGCGTGCGCGAAGCGCTGGATGAAGGCAAAATCTGTCTTGTCGCTGGCTTCCAGGGAGTCAACCGCGAGTCCAAAGATGTGACCACGCTGGGACGCGGTGGCTCGGACACCACCGCAGTTGCCCTTGCTGCAGCGCTCAACGCTGACGTATGCGAGATCTATTCAGATGTAGACGGCGTGTACACAGCCGACCCACGCATCGTGAGCAATGCACGGAAGCTAGATCAACTCTGCTTTGAAGAGATGCTGGAACTTGCAGCTAGTGGCTCAAAAATTCTTGTCCTGCGCAGCGTCGAATATGCTCGTGCATTCGGCGTGCCCCTGCGCGTTCGTTCGTCGTATAGCAATGACCCCGGAACCCTAGTTGCCGGATCAATGGAGGATATTCCTGTGGAAGAAGCAGTACTTTCTGGCGTAGCAACTGATAACTCCGAGGCCAAGATCACGGTCCTGGGCATCCCCGATTCGCCCGGTGCTGCCTCGGTGGTATTCCGTGCGCTTGCCGACGCCGAAATCAACATCGACACAGTCCTGCAAAACATCTCCTCCCTGGAAAACAATCGCACGGACATCACCTTCACCTGCCCGCGTGCCGACGGCCCCCACGCCATGGAGCTACTACGCAACCTGCAGCCACAGAACGACTGGCAGAACGTGCTTTACGACGATCAGATCGGCAAGGTTTCCCTCGTCGGAGCCGGCATGAAATCGCACCCAGGCGTTACCGCAGAATTCTGCGAAGCCCTCCGCGATCAGGGGATCAATATTGAGTTGATCACCACTTCCGAGATCCGCATCTCCGTGCTGATCCGCGAAACCGACCTGCCCGCAGCAGCGCGGGCTCTCCACGAAAAGTTCGAGCTTGGTGGGGACGAAGAAGCTAAAGTTTACGCTGGGACGGGGCGGTAAGCGGGGAGTGGTTTAAGAAACTGTCTTATAAGGCCCCTTTGTGTACATGTACACAAAGGGACCCTTTTTACTTTTAAGGTTATTGACAGGAATCCTTTCTGGTTTCAGGTTGGTTCACGCCATAAAAAGATTATTTTAAGCAAAAAGATAAGAAAATTCCATGAAAAAGGTCTTTGAGTCTTAAAAAACCTAGTATTATTTCTGTTACTCTTATCTTTCAGTGACTGTGGGGCTGTTGCCCAATCAGTCGACGGGGATATGGCATATCAGGACTTTTATGCGATATCCGCGTTGGGTACTTGCCCTAATCGTGTGAAGCCTCTCGATTGGGAAAGCCCTCAGGTGCCTTGTAGAAAATAAGATAGAGAGTAAAGATGATCGATTCGCGTTTTATGAACGCTCCCTAATTCGCAGACTGGTCATGCTAATGATGGTTGGCATTGTCTGCGCAGGGCTAATAGTTTCCCCTCATGTTCCCTCCGCTGGTGCAACGGAATGCAAGGGCGAGGTTAGCGATATTAAATGGAAGACTGAAATCAACATCAAAGACGGAATGTTTGTTGGCAATTACGGTGAAGGTGCAGATGTTCAGTTTGCCTGGAAAGTTGACTCCGGAGCGAAAGCCGGTGATCAATTTACCTTGAAACTTCCTAATGAGCTTTCTCGCTTGGGTAAGAATGAATTGATACTTTCTACCTCTGGCGGGCAGGAAGTAGCGAAAGGTACGTGGGATGACTCTGCAAAAACATGGACTTTTACTCTAACCGAGTATGCCAACACGCATGGTGATATTTCAGGTACTGCTTTTTCACGGTTCAGTGGGATAGGACGACTGCACAATCCAATACGCAGTATCCATTAACTTTTCAGGGTGTAAGGGGAGCGGAACTCTTAGCGGGAAAACACCCGAAATAGGAATTGGCGGACTTGAGCAGTCGACAGCAAAAACTGGAGTTTATGACTCTGGACCTGATTCTGCGCGCTGGAATATTTATGTGGAAACAGTGAGCTCTGATATCTATACTCCCGTTGTAATCAAAGATGTTGGAAATACTCAGCTGTTGATTCTATGTTCCGATGTGACGGTGTTTGATCGCACGCCCTACCCACATACTGTGCTGCGTGATACCCCTATTGACTCAAATCGCTGGAAGTGTGAGGAGCAAAACGGTGGGGTAATTGTCAGTATGGTACCGGATGAGCATGGAAGGTATCTGACGGCTGGACAATCACTGACTATTGGACTTGAAACACCTATCAATGATGACGTTTCTCGGTTCATTACGAACAGGGCGACCGTTGAGATTGCTTCTGATAAAATTGAGAAAGTGGAAGCTACTGTAGACCGTGGCGCCGCAGGTGGCATAGGTCAAGGTTTCCAGGGCAAGATTAAGATCGAGAAAGAGGCCGTAGGCGAAACTGCACCCCAGCAAGGCCACAAATTCGAGTTTGATTACACGTGCGGCAATGAAACGAAGAATATTTCCGTTGCAGCAGGTGAAACCTCAAGTACTTACACGCAGAAGTCTTCCTCGACATGCTCTATTACAGAAAAGAATGTCCCTGAGGGCGTTGGGGTTAAATTTGAAATAACAGATGAAGGTACAGGTCAGCCTGCATATACTGTACCAACTCAAAATGGCGTAACGGTGAAGTTCAACAAGAACAGCTCCACTAGTCTCAAGATAAAGGTCACAAACACTTACCCCAATAAGCCAGAAGCTAAGAAGGGTAAGTTCGTCATCAAGAAGATAGTTAATGGCCTTGACACAGGCCAGAAAGATAAAGTCTTCACATTTAACTACACCTGCACTGCACCAACCGGCGCTGTTATAACAAACACTACTGAGGTCACTGAGAAAACCCCGAAGGAGGTCAACAACATTCCGGCGGGTTCTACTTGTAAGGTCACAGAAGTTGCAGCTCCTATTAAAGACACTGACTGGACTGTAGAGCTAAGCGTTAATGGAAAGCCTGTGGCGGGCCAGACCGCTGAGTTCACGATTCCTGCTGAAAGTGAGTCGTCGGTAAGCATTCTTGCAAAGAATAACTACCGCCAGCACAAGGGAACGTTCACGATTGAAAAGATTGTGGATGTATCAGCGGGGATCGTCACGCCAACAGAATTTACGTTCACGTGGCAGTGTGGCGAGGTAAAAGGAGCTGAGACCGTCCGCATTGTTAACGGTAAGGGCAGAGTACAAATTGACCGTGAATTCCCGGTGGGCACTAAGTGCGCTGTCGAAGAATTGAATGCCAAGGTAGAAGGCGCAAAGCTGACTACTGAATGGGAGAACCAGAAATTCACGATCACTCAAGACAAACAAGACGTGATTGTTTCTGCGACAAATACCTACACGCATGAAGACAGCAAGCTCAAGATTGTGAAGAAGCTTGATGATCCGGCGAAGGATAAGGCAAAGAACAAGAGCTTTACTTTCGATTACAGCTGTGTCCTAAATAATGAAGCTATTAAAGGCACTGTGAACATTACTGGTGAAGGCGAAGCTGAGATTCCGGAGTCCTTCCCGGCGGGCACCAAGTGCACCATTACCGAGCGGGATGCGAGTATCCCTGGAACCACCTGGACACATCGGATTGCCAATGATGGTCAAATCACCATTCAGAATCCATCCAACGTGTACGAGGTTGGCGTAACCAACGCATACTCCAAGCCTGGTTTCCCATGGTTCATTCCACTGATTCCGCTGGTAGTCATTCCGTTGCTGCCGTTGTTCCCGCATCCGACTCCTGCGCCGCAGCCAGCTCCACAGCCTGCACCGCAGAAGCCGTCGGAACATCAGCCTGCCCCCAAGTCTCCTGAGAAAAAGCCGCAGAAAGCGAAGAAGGTTTTGGCTCGCACTGGCGCTAGCGTATGGATGTTTGTTGTTATCGCTGCACTACTTGTGCTGTTGGGAGTATTCCTCCGCAGGCGCGGTAACAACTCATAGGATTGTTTAGCTTGTAAATAAGCGGCCATCCTATTCAAGGAGGTGAAGGGGAAATCTTTCGCCTCCTTTGGCGTTCTCTAGCATCCCTTAACCCGCCCCGGCGGAAGGCGTAGGAAATGAGAGGGTCTAAAACGCAACGGCTATTGTGGTGTTGCGAGGATCCGCTATCGCGTTATAAGGGTCAATTATGGGGTTATGGTGGGGCTATGGCGGGTTGTCTTTTGTGTGTAGGCTCGGTAATTAGTGGTGGGTGTTGCACAATGAAACGCAACACCCCCGGAGCAAAAGAAAGGGAACTTTGACTATGACTACTGTCGCCGTCGTGGGTGCAACAGGCCAGGTTGGCCGAGTAATGCGTTCGATCCTCGAGGAGCGAAAGTTCCCTGCAGACAAGGTGCGTTTTTTTGCCTCTGCGCGTTCTGCTGGAACTACGTTGCAGTTCAACGGTGGAGACATTGAGGTGGAAGACCTCGCGGTTCAGACCGAGGACTCACTCAAGGACATTGATATTGCATTGTTCTCCGCTGGTGGCAGCACTTCTCGGCAGTACGCTCCCTTGTTCGCCGCTGCCGGTGCCACTGTGGTGGATAACTCTTCCGCATGGCGCAAAGATCCTGACGTGCCGTTGATTGTTTCCGAGGTTAACCCGGAGGATAAAGACAACCTGGCCAAGGGGATCATCGCTAATCCGAACTGCACCACGATGGCGATCATGCCGGTGCTCAAGGCGCTGCACAACGTTGCGTCGGTGACCAAGATGCATGTCGCTTCCTACCAGGCGGTTTCCGGTTCGGGTCTTGCTGGTGTGGAGACGCTGGCCAAGCAGACCTCTGAGATCGGCGATCGTTGCGTGGAATTGGTTCACGATGGCTCCGTGGAGGCCCCGGAGGAACTCGGTCCTTATGTTGCTCCGATTGCGTACAATGCGCTTCCTTTTGCAGGTAACCTGGTTGATGACGGCCTGAATGAGACCGATGAAGAGCAGAAGTTGCGCAATGAGTCGCGTAAGATTCTGGGACTTCCTGAGCTCAAAGTGGCGGGCACGTGTGTGCGCATCCCCGTCTTCACAGGACATACGATGGTGGTGCATGCGGAATTTGAAAAAGCTATTACTCCTGATGAAGCACGGGCAGTGCTTATCGACGCCCCCGGCGTAGAGGTAGTAGACGTACCTACTCCGCTTGCTGCTGCAGGTCGTGACGATTCTCTGGTTGGCCGCATCCGCCAGGATCAAACGGTTGATGACAACAAAGGCCTGGTGTTCGTGGTTTCCGGCGATAACCTACGCAAAGGCGCAGCACTGAATGCTATTCAGATTGCGGAGTTGCTTGTGTAAGCAAAGCGTAATTGTTGCAGGCGCGGTACTTCCTCATAGTCAAGGAGGGTGCCGCGCTTGTTCGTTATTTAGGCGCTGGCAGCGTTGGGGCGTCCGGCTGCAGCGACTACGTCGGCACGGGCGCGAGCTACGCGGGAACGAATAGTGCCGATGCGGACGTTGGCGATTTTTGCTGCTTCCTCGTAGGAGTAGCCGAGCACCTGCGTCAAAATGAGGGCTTCACGACGTTCAGCGGGGAGGGCGTCGATAAGCAAACGCACGTCGATCCAGTCGGACCAGGTGTTTTCGCCATTGGTGGAGAGTACCGCGGGGTCGAGGTCTTCTACTTCCGCGGAAGACTTTCGAGGGCGGGCCATGTCATGGCGAATATTGTCCACCCATACGCGGCGTGCCAGTGAGAGCAGCCATGTTCGTGCTGATGAACGCGCAGCGAATCGGGGGAGTGCGCTCATGACGCGGAGATACGTCTCCTGTGCGAGGTCGTCGGCGATTTCGCTGCCACCTAGGTGGGCGAGTAAGCGCCAGACGTCATTTTGGGTCTCACGGATGAACTCGGTGAGTGCGGTTTTGTCGCCGCGGCCGGCAGCGAGTGCCAGTTGGGTGACGCGATCGTCGCGTTCCGAGTCCTTCATAACTAAGGACTTTACCACCTAAACAAGAGTTGTAAGGTGAACCTCTCAATAAAAATCTGTTGCAAGGTTTTAGTTTTCAATGTAAGGTTATTTTTAACTTAAGACTCATTCCAAGTTCCAAGCCAGCCCTTAAAGGAGGGAATTTCCATGAACTCACCAGTCGATCCCATCATCAGTGCCGGAGAGCGCACTGGGTCTGTTGCTCACACAACGCGCGAAGGCGGACAGCCAGTTCCTAGTGAGAACATTTCCATCACCGCTGGGCCTCAGGGCCCTAACGTTCTTAATGACCTTCATCTGATTGAGAAGCTCGCCCACTTCAACCGCGAGCGCGTCCCGGAGCGCAACCCCCACGCTAAAGGCCACGGCGCTTTTGGTGAGCTGCACATCACCGAAGACGTGTCGGAATACACCAAGGCCAAGCTGTTCCAAAAGGGCACCGTCACCCCGATGGCTATCCGCTTCTCCACGGTGGCTGGTGAGCAAGGTTCCCCAGATACCTGGCGTGACGTGCATGGGTTCGCGCTGCGTTTCTGGACTCAGGACGGCAATTACGACATCGTGGGTAACAACACCCCTACCTTCTTCCTGCGCGATGCCATTAAGTTCCCGGATTTCATCCATTCCCAGAAGCGCCTAGGCCGTAACGGCCTCCGCGATGCGGACATGCAGTGGGATTTCTGGACCCGCACCCCTGAATCTGCTCACCAGGTGACATACCTCATGGGTGATCGTGGCACTCCTAAGACTTCCCGCCACCAGGATGGTTTTGGTTCCCACACCTTCCAGTGGATCAACGAGGAGGGCAAGCCAGTATGGGTGAAGTACCACTTCAAGTCTCGCTTGGGCTGGGATACCTTCACCGACGCTGAGGCTCAGGAGATGGCGGGCAAGAACGCTGATCACCATCGCGAGGATCTCTACAATGCTATCGCGCACGGCGACTTCCCCATCTGGGACGTCAAGGTCCAAATCATGCCTTTTGAGGACGCGGAAAACTACCGTTGGAACCCCTTTGACCTGACCAAGACCTGGTCGCAGAAGGACTACCCGCTGGTCGACGTTGGATACTTTGTTCTCAACCGCAACCCAAAGAACTTCTTCACGCAGATCGAGCAGTTGGCGTTCGATCCGTCGAACTTGGTTCCAGGCGTAGGACTGTCGCCTGACCGTATGTTGATGGCTCGTGCGTTTGCGTATGCAGATGCTCAGCGCACGCGTATTGGTGCAAACTACCGTCAGCTGCCGATCAACCAGCCGGTGGTTCCAGTGAATACTTATGAGCATGAGGGTCCGATGGCGTATCAGTTTAACCCGGCAGATGCGCCGGTGTATTCGCCAAATCGTTATGACAAGGGTGCTGGTTACCTCGACGATGGTGAGACGTCTTCTTCGGGTGTTACCTATGGTCAGGCCAGTGATCTTTTTGTTAATCCTGATCCTCATGGCACGGATCTCACCCGTGCGGCTTATGTAAAGCATGCTGAGGATGATGACTTTATCCAGGCGGGAATTCTCTACCGTGAGGTTTTTGATGACGGAGAGAAAGAGCGCTTTGTAGACAACGTTACCAACGCTATGGCCGGTATTTCTCCAGAGGTTGAGGAACGAGTTTACTGGTACTGGACTCAGGTCGACGAGAACCTTGGCGCAGAAATTAAGCGGGTTTTTGCCACCAAGAAGTAACAACTAAGCATTTAAGCTTTACGACGCCTATCCCACGAGCTTCCCCGCGAAGTTCGATGGGATAGGCGTTTTTTGGGCTTGGGTGGCTTGATCGGGACACTTTTGGGTGAAGGTTTTTCAAAACCGCGTATTTGCCACCAGAACATGTTAGCTTCCCCTTTAACGGTTGAGCTTTATGTCTACAGAAGTACTCAAATCCAGAAGCGGTGGTTACTCCACATGATTGGGGAGGTGTAATGAAGTTTAAAGAAGATATTTTCCCTGAGTATAAGGATAAAATTGGTGGCCTTGTTCAGTTTGTGAATCTTCCGTATGAGAGCGCTGTTGAGTATGCATGGGATCAACTAAACGTGAACCAGGGGACAACTCGAAAGTTTCCCTCCAGATATGATCTAACAGTAAAATCAGGGAATTTTGTTCATGCGATTCCGCAAGGTGGAAGGATATTTATAACCGTAGAGACGGAGAATCCGTGTTGGATCGCAGTTATGGGCGTGAATGAACTTGCGGACTCTGCGATTGCATTTCTTCCTAGAAATCGTGCTTTTGGAGGGTTACTCTTCCCAGTCGTCAAAAACTCTGAGGTTGTATCGGTTAGTCAAGCTTCAGATTACAATTCCTGTAGCTTTAACTATTCAAAACTTGATTACCCTTGCGGTGGCTATTTTGGCGAAGGGGATTTTTATATTAATCCAGCCAGACTTAGTGTTTTTTGCGAGAACGTAGAGGGCTGGAATTTTGAAAGGTCCTCGAATGATGAGCGTGGAGTAAACGGCGTAATATTCGATTTTGAAGAGCCTGAATTTTATAGTCGTCGTTTGAAAAAAGAGCGATTCAATCCAGATATGATGCTTTGCTATTTAGAACGCCTGGATATAAGGCTGCGTGATTTGAATTTTTATTCGGGGAAAATGACTATTCTGCAAAGGTCTGACTAATAATGTCGATAGTTGATATGCGGAAAACGCAGCCGTTAGATTCCCAAATCTACTATATAAATATGTCCTTTGATCAGTTCATGGGGTATGTCCGTGAATACATAGACGGCCTTGATGATCAATTCCCAGCAACTCTATTTGAAGTGGGACAGGGGGGGACGTGAGAGATGGCTACAGCTACAACGTAGCTGGGAATACGGGAATGTCTTAATCCAGGAAGTGGCGAATCCGGATTGGGTTGCGGTTATTGATCCTTACATCGACCATACGATGTCGTATTTTTCGGAGATTAATCGGCCAAACTACGTGTTGTTGGGAGCCGGTTCAACGATGTATTCCGGTATTGAGAAAATAAGCGATGCTGATGGATTTGGTATGCCTCAAACTTTCTCCGTGATCGCATGCGCAATCTTCCTAGAAGACCCTTTCTTTCCTGCACATGGAAGATTGCGTCCTACTTTTTTGTCGTGCAGCTGGGGACCTCATGTTGAGGCGGGGTGGCTCTTAGCAGAACAAAGTAGGTTTTATGACGATGTTCGCAGATCTCTATGGGCATCGAACGAACTCGGTACGCAGGGGCTCACTAAGTTCGCGGTGAATTTATGGCTTGAAAAAGAAAAAACTTTCGGACGGAAGACATACAACCACCTTGATCTCGATTGGAACGGATGGGGACCCGACCCCACTTTCCGTCCTGATCCTCAGCGTCCGGTGTATGAGTGGTTTAACCATCGTGTTGTTGATGGCTGGGGAAAAAATTTGGGTTTAGAAGTCTTTGACACCAAATTCCATGTAGGTCGGCAGGCCATCTTTAAAGAGCTGCAGCGTAAAGATAACTCGTATATCAATGCACCATTGCTGTATGAAGATTTTCGCCCGTTTGAAGAACGGCAGAAGATGATGGGCTTTAGCCCTGACCATATGCAGTGGTTGGTTGATCAGGGATTGTACTGAGAGAGCAGGAGAACATGGCTAAGTGGAATAACGGTTCTATCGGAATTGATGTCTGCGCGGATCAAGAGCTTTTGTTCCCACCGCAGCATCATTGTCCTTTGCCCCCGGGCACGTGACTATTTCAGACTCCGCAGCAGAATCCTTGGAAGATCAGATTGTTGAAGGCGATATGGCTGAGATTGTTGAGTCCATTGGCTCTTTTGCAGCTTGCTCGGTAGCGGAGGCGGCCCAATCGTTTGATTTGCCGGAGTCGGGATACCTTGAGGCAGTTAAGCCGGGTTCTCATGTCACATATCCCGTTGTTGAAGAAACAGATAGCGAACTCGCCGACCTTGCGGGGATCCCCGTAGAAATTGGGGATTTCTCCTGGAGCGTAGTGCTATTTACTCGGTGGGAGGGCTGCGTGAATGTTGCCCTGGAGTGGGAACTTGCTCGGATGCTCTACTTCTGGAACAAGAGGTGGGGGATGGAGTTGGTGGCACTTTCAGAAGACACTGAAGCCACAATGCTGGTTCGCGTGGGCGATCCGGGAGGAAACCGTGAGGAGATCGTCGCAACGCTTGCCGCAGCGGGCGACGAACTTGTTGTTATTCCGGGGCCAGACGGGCTCCCTGATACTGAAAGTGTGGTGGGACTAGTGGGATTCTTTGGGTTTGGAAAGAAAAAACAGCAGCAACCGCAGACTCCGGTGATCCGGATGGCGCTTATGGCGCTGGGATACTCCCCAGATATTGCTCCCGACGGCAACGGCGGAGAAGTGAACGTGGTGACGCTAGGAGACCTGACGGTTTACTTTTGGAACGATCCCAGCCTGTATCACGCTCAAATCGAATGGCCGTTAACCTTCAGTCAAGAAGACACTATGCATGCGGTGGTGGGCGCACACATGCTGAACGTGAATTCCTCTACCGGTGTCTTCCGCGTGGACACCTCCAAAGGACACACAGCAGTTGTGTGCCGCACGTGACTACGCGCCGAGGACGGAGCAACGTTTGATCAGTATCTTCGCTTTGTTCAAGCGGCGCTTCAAGACGTGCTGCCCGAGGCTTCAGCGCTGTATGACGACATGTTTGGGACAAACTTTGACGTTCCAGAGCCACCTGAGCAGCACCCGCTCTTCGCAGAAATTCCAGCTCACCTAGACACTCCGGAATTTGAGACACCTGAGATGACAGCGGATCGGGTTGCGGCGCTGTACTCCGGGGAGGTGTCTGAAAAAACTGCGCATATGACCGTGAAGGGGCGAGAATTTGTTGCAGAGGTTCATCCAGTGGAGACCCCAACAGGGACCGCCCGCATCCTGGAGATCTCTAGCTTTAAAGATCTACCAGCCAGCGGCCCCAACGATATTGCAGCGCTGATAAACGCGACGGCGCAGTTCAACGACTCCATGGATCTTATCTGTGCTGTTCTCGATGAAGACGGGCAAAAAGCAGCTTCGGAGAATCTGGGACAGTCCGCAGCGCGGATGGTTATTCGCGCGCGTTGCGACGCCACCGTGGGGCTTTCAGATCCCCAACTCAAGGGCTATGTCGATGAGGCGATGTACACCATCGCAGGCCTACTCAAAGCCATTAGCTAGAGTTATCCCCGGTTTAGTGCACTTCTAAGAGGAAGGACTAAGCCGGGGATCTTTTTTAGTCTTGTTGTTCTTTAGCTATCCCGTAGAGGGAACGGCCCATGAGGAAGCTGCCCACGGCTAGGACGATGAGCAAACCAGCGATCGTGATGATGACACGAACCAGGTTTCCCCACCAGAAAGTGCCATTGCCGATGTCATTGATAAGGGAAGCAATCAGGATAAGAGGCAGCGCGATGCTTGTCGCAGTACCCATAAGATTCGCTCGGGTAAGAGCATCTGGAGCCCGGAGCAAAGCGATGAGCGTGGTGATGATCAAAAACGACGCTATGAGAATCAACGCGCTTGCTGTGAAGTCATAAAACATTAGCGACGTCCCTTCGAGATGATGCGCGCTGCCGACATCGTGGGCAAGATGCCACCAACCAACGCAGCGAGCAGGGCGATCTCATAATTGATCTGTGTGTGGTTGACCATGCGCCAGATCATGTAGAAGCCGATCATGGAGTAAAACACCATGTCTGAGATCACGGCTCGGGTGAGCTGATCTTTGGTACGGATCATTAGAATAATCGTGGCAATAATGCCTAGCGTGGTGGCAGCCATGCCAATAGAGGAGGCGATGAGAAACATTAGTTGTCCTCCTTAAACACTGGTTTAGGCGAGGGGTATTCCCAAGTCGCCTGGTCAAGAACTGCAGCAAAGTCAGGATGCAGACCCTTCACATGAGGTGCAAGAGTCTCTTCCATATGAGCAAGATCTGCGAGCACAGAACGTGGGTCAGCGCCGGCAACCGCGTGAACAAGAAGATAGCGCTGGCCAGAGGACTCAGCGGAGTCGTCTTCCTCCAACGTGATCGACATGGTTCCCGGGGTGGCCGTGATCGACGCCGCAAAAACCGTAATCTGCCAATCTTTTGTTACTCGCAAGGGGTAACGGACCACACAAGGATCTAAGTTCTTGCTGCCCGTGAGAGTGTCCTTAGTCAGGACCCAACCTGCTATGAGAACTTGGCCAATAAGCCAAAATGTGTACTTGATGGCATGTAGCATTAGCGGCCTCCCTGCAGCGTGGTGTTAGTGGCAACACCTACCGGCGCGTCCTCGCCTTGGTGGAGGACTGCGGTGGAATAGGAGTTGACGTCGAGAAGCGACTCCGATGCGTCGTTTGTAGCAGACACGAGCGGGCCTGCGAACAGGAACATCCCAAAAGAAACAACGATGAGGAAAGCGCCGGGGGCCAAGCGCAACCACGGTACCCGCAGACTTTCGGGGATGCGCTGCGGATTCATCGGAGCACCCCAATAGACTTCGCGCCAGAGACGCAGCATGGAGAGAAACGCCCCGAAACTAGCCAGGATAATGATCGCGATGACCAGCCAGGCTTGCCATGATGCAGAATCTGCGATTCCCAAGATCAGGAAGACCTTGCCCCAGAGTCCAGAAAACGGCGGGAAACCAACAACGGAGAACGCGCCGGCAGCAAAGACCGCAGCCACC
The DNA here is from genome assembly GCF_002162115.2 of Corynebacterium silvaticum. NCBI lineage: Bacteria > Bacillati > Actinomycetota > Actinomycetes > Mycobacteriales > Corynebacteriaceae > Corynebacterium > Corynebacterium silvaticum. The sequence goes on from NZ_CP021417.2 coordinate 272,204, forward strand.
CACGGGTCCCGATGGGCGATTCCAGAGAGCTTAGACATCTTGTCTGTGCCATAGGTTTCCTCGACCGAGCCGGACGTGAGAATCAGAGAGCCCACAGTGATCATGTGGTGCAAAGCATAGAGAATGCCTGCTGCAATCACGGTCTTGGCATTGTGAGAGGCAAAAGCAAGGACAACAAGGATCATCGGCATGCCGTTGACCATCTGATATGCCAAAACCCTGCGCATGGCACTTTCACGCAAGCCCGAGAACGCACCCACGATCATGGACAAGATGCAGATCGTGATAATCAGCCAGATCCAGCGGGTATCCAGATCAAAAATCACCACGTAGATGCGCATCAGCATGTACACAGCAACCTTGGTGTGCATGCTAGAGAACAACGCCATCACGCTGGAGGAAGTTGCGGGGTAAGAACGTGGCAGCCATGTATGAACCGGGAAAATACCCGCTTTGACCACCATGGCCACGACGACGATACCCATGGCTACCGTCACAGGGCCGTTGCCAGCGGCGGCTCCCGCTAACGCTGCAATGTTTACTGCACCGACAACACCGTAAACAATGGCGACACCGATGAGCAGCAACGTAGAAGTAGCCAGGTTGACCAGCACAAACGTGCGGCCAGCGCTGAGGCGTGCCCAGGTGCCGGTCATTGCCATCAGGCCATAGCTCGGAAGCAACATGACCTCAATGAACACAAAGAAGTTAAAGAGATCGGCGGTGAGCAAAGCGCCCATCACGCCGGTGAGCAGCATGAGCGATAGAGAGGAATAAAAACGCGACCGAGTCTCACCGACAACAATGGCAAACCAGTTGGACGCAAAGGCCACGACAGAGCATGTGATGATCATGATCGCTGAGAAATGATCACCAACAAAGGGGATAGCTACGCCGCCAACGTACTTACCCACAGAGTGAGCGATGGTTCCGTGCTCGGATACGTAGGCAAACAGCCACACACCTGCGGCTCCGGTTCCTATCGGCGTGATAAGAGCGAGGGCATCGCGGAGCACACGCCACGGCGCGATCGCTGCGACCGCGACCAGAGCAAGCGGAATACCAACAAACAATGGAAGCACGTAATCCATTAGTGAGCCTCCTTGTTATCTGTGTGATCATCCGCGGAGTTCTGTCGCGCGCGGCGGGCGCGTTCGCGTACGAGGTGCGCCTCGTCTTCCGCGAGCTCAGCGTTGGTGGTGGATCGCCCTAGTGTCTGCAATGGCGAATCTTCGTCGGCCACTTCTTCCGGCTCGGTATCGTCGGAGCGGCCCAGGCCAGACAACGTAAGCATGTACGTGGTGGTTGCCATGGCAATAACAATGGCTGTGAGGACAAACGCCTGAGGGACAGGATCAGCAGCCACACTGAGATCGGTGATGCTGGGGAAAGGCTCGCCGCGCCACGCTGGCACTCCGATAGCCACAATAATGAGGTTTGCGGCATGGCTAATTAGCGTCATACCGATGACGATGCGCAGCATGCCGCGCTGGAGTACCAGGTACACACCACCGGCGGCAAGGATGGCGATTGTGAGTGCGAGAATCACTTACTTCTCCTCCTTTGCGGTGAATGATGCAGCGTCGAGATGTCGGTCGTTATCTTCCCGGAGAGCCTTGAACGCAAGCTCGGCCTTCTTGGCCAAACGAACACGCTCCGGCTCAGAAGGAGGCAGGTGAGGCTCGGCCCCAAAGTCATCCAGGTGGCCCACCTTGGGGAGGGGAGTCAAAGGTGAATCCTCCCGGTTGTAGTTCAGGTTCTCGTAATCCAGGCCGGGGCGAAGGTAACCACCCAGAGCGTTGATGGCCATGCTGACCATGCCCAGCACAGCAAGGTACACACCGACGTCAAAGATCATGGAGGTGGTCCAGTGCTGTCCGGCCCAGTGCCCGTGAATCGCGTAGAGGAAGGAACCGTGGGTCAGGCCGAGGAAACCTGCAAAGATGGCGGTCAAAATTCCTATGCCCGTGAGATAAATGGGAGTTCGTACTGGGAAAATGTGTTTGTCACGAGGGAACGAGAGATAGCTCAGCATCATTGCGGTGCTTGCCACAAGGGCTGCGATGAAACCGCCGCCTGGTGCATTATGGCCTCGCCAGAAGATCAAGACGGACAGCACCACAAGCACTGGCACCAGCGCTTTAAGCAGGACACGAAGCAGAATCGCATTGAGATCCGCGCCGCCAAAAGGAGCCGGGTGGGTGTCTTTGGCAAAGGGGTAGCGAGGCATGGACGTAATCACTGCCGCGATCACGATAGCGGCCATGCCAAGGACCGAGAGCTCGCCCAAGGTATCAAACCCACGGAATTCAACCAGAATGGTGTTCACCACGTTATCCCCACCAGAAATCTTGGGGGCCTCGTTGAGGTACCACATGGCTAGCTCGCTGCGTTCGTGGCGCGACAACAGTACCCAGACCGAGAGGAAAGCGAACAGGCCTACTCCGGTTCCCATCGCAATACCGAGAGCTTTCTGGCTCTTGCGAGGTTTATGGAAGTGACTTGGCTGCTGGCGCACCACCATCATCATGATGACTACGGTCAGCGCCTCAACCATGAACTGCGTCATCGCGACGTCGGGAGCACCGAGCATGAAGACCTGCAGCGTTACACCTGCGCCGACCACGCCGACCAGAACCACACCGCTTAGGCGTTTTTTGGTGCGAACTAGCGCGATCACTCCGAGCAAGACCATGACCAAAGGTATAGCGTCATACCAGCGATCCGTAGAGATGCGGGCAGGCACCGGGATACCATCCACTCCGCCGCTCACGAGTCCCGGAAGCACGTAGAACGCGCCGAAAATTATAATGGCCAGGAACATATACGCCAGATGGCGGGTAGGGGCGATGGAGTCTGCCATCTTGCCCATTGAGCGACCCAGGCGAGAAGAACCTTCATTCATGAGGCGGAGTACGTCATTGCCGCTGGCTGGGAATAGCGGACGGCTGCCCAAAGCCGACCAAATCTGCTTGCGGAAGATAACTCCCACGATTCCCAACACAAACACCACCATGGAGATGATGAACGCAATCGATATGCCGTGCCACAAGGCAAGATGCGTGTGTGGATCATCCACCACCACATCCACGGCCTCGGAGATAGGCCCATCAAGATAACTGAGGGCAAACGCCAGCGGCAGGGAGAGCAAACCGGGGATCGCTGCGGGAAGCCACAGCGAGACAGGGGCTTCTTTGACGTGCGTCATATCGCGGTCGCCGTCGATAAAGCCATCGGCAACAATGCGTACGGAGTACGTAAAAGTAAAGAGCGCGCCGACGCCTGCCGTGAGCAGGAGAGCTATGATTCCAGCTTTGCCTAGGGGAGCTTCGCTCAGGGCTGCGAGCAGGCCCTCTTTGGACACAAATCCCAGCATCGGAGGCACCGCGGCCATGGATGCTGCCGCCAGGACGACGGATCCAAAAGTAAACGGTAGTTGCCGCCAGGAAGAGCCCAAACGGGATGCATCTCGTGTTCCGGTTTGGTGGTCGATGACACCGATAAGCATAAAGAGCGACGACTTAAACAGCGCGTGCGCGAGCGTGTGCACTAGTGCTGCTGCCAAAGCGAAAGGCGTGCCTACGCCGATGGTGGCCACGATCCAGCCAAGGTGGGAAACAGTGGAGTATGCGGTGAGCTTTTTCAGATCTGTTTTTTGGATCGCAAAGAATGCCGCCATAACAGCGGTAAGCATTCCCACCGTTATCAGCAGGAGGTTCCACGTGTGGTTGTTATGGAACACAGCGCTGAAGCGCATTAACACATAGATGCCGGCCTTCACCACGGCTGCGGCGTGAAGGAACGCAGAAACCGGAGTAGCGGCTGCCATAGCCTCAGGCAACCAGAAGTGGAAGGGGAACTGCGCGGATTTAGTAAACGCGGAGATCGCAACGAGCACGCCGAGCACAGTGGTGAGCGCTGGTTTTTCCGACCAGAAGTCAGAGGCCAGAATCTCATGGATATTAGTGGTTCCCGCTTGGGTGGCGGCGATTGCCATAGACACCAGCAGGGTAAGGCCGCCGATAAACGTCAATATCAGTGTGCGTTGCGAGCCTAATTCTCCACCGCTGCCGCCAGACCTGGCGATGAGCATGAAGGAAGCAAGAGAAACGAGCTCCCATGCGATGAAGAGGGTGAAGACGTCGTCGGCAAGCACCAGCATGAGGATGGCCGCCATGAATGCAGTCATCAGGGTGAAGAAGCTGATATTCCCCGTTTTCCGGGGGAGATAAGACGCAGAATAGATAAAGACAATGGAGCCGATAACAAGGGCGAGGAGCGCAAAGAAAACGCTGAGGGCATCGGCACGCAAAGCTAACTGTATGTCGATGCCGTTGCCAAGGGCGTCGGGTATCCACGTGTATGTCCAGATGAGAGGGATCTCATCGAGGATGGCAGGGAGTTCTTTACAAAGGAGTCCGGCCGCAATGAGCAACAGGGCCGCTAAGGGCCACCCTGCCTTTCTATCGCAGACCCGGACGGCTACAGGCGCGCAGGATACCGTAAAGGCAGCCAGCACGAGAACTAACAATAAGGTCACAGATCACTCACACCCACAGATTCGGGGAATTTTTAGGTTTTGGTCAACTTTTTTCACGTTACCAGTGTTTGTTGTGTTTACTATGGTCAGGTGGGGCTTACGGTGTAGAAGTTTTGCATGCGTATTGGGGTGTTTCGGTGGGTCGTTAACCGAAAAATCAGCTGGCTAAGTACATTTTTATAGTATGAGTCGATTTGCCGTTCGCCACCTCAGCGCAGCTATTCTTCTGGCCGCTCCACTGATCGCCGGCACTGTGTACGCAGTGAGCACTGATTATGATCTTGCCAGTTCCTGGTCCACGGGGGAAGAATCAGCCGGGGCCCCTGCCGTGCATGACGATGCAGCGCTTGTCGACGCTCGCCGCGCCGCCGGCGAAGCAGGCGCCCAAGCAGGATTACTCAAAGGCGGCACCAAACAGCTTGCCGACGGCGCCGCAAAGCTTGCCGACGGCTCCAAGCAACTCGGCGCAGGAACAACCGCAGCCCGCGACGGCGCCGCAAAGCTTGCCGACGGCATGAACCAACTTCAGGCGGCTACCGGCCAGCTGGGAAATGGTGCGACGGAGATCGCCAACGGTGTGGACCAGGCAGTGGGGCAGCTCTTTGCACTGGAAGCCGTTCGTGGACAAATTCTCGGCGCGATTGACCGAACCATCGGAGACATAGCCAAGAGCAAAGACCCCAAGGCCGCGGAGTTCAAGCCACAATTGGAAGACTTCCGCAGCCAGGTAGACACCTTCCAGGTGGACAAAAACATCACCGACCAGCTGACCAAACTCCGCGATGGCTCCCGCGAGCTCGCCAACCAGCTGCACGTTCCGGGCTATGGCTTCCACGACGGCATCTACTCAGCCACCAAAGGATCCAAAGAGCTTTCCGCAGGGCTTAACGAGCTCGCAGCCGGTGTAGACGAGGCCCTCAAAGGCGTAGAGCAGCTGGATCAGGGCGCTCAAAAAGTCGACGGGATGGCCAAAACAAACCAAGATCGTGTGGGCTCAGTATCCCGAGCGCTGCCTGTCATCCAGGCTGGAACCCCCGAAGCTGAAGAAGCTGGGATAACCAAAACTCTTGCCCCAATGTATGCATTCCTCATCGCCGCAGGAGTCATGCTTGCCGCCGGCACCTATGGACGTGGCCGAGCATGGGTAGTGAGCCTTGTTGGAGGTATAGCGCTTGCAGCTCTAGGAGGCTCACTCGTGGCGATCCTGGGTGCCGAGCTCGGCGCGGCGGAGGCGACCGCAGCCGCTGGCATATGTGCCTTGCTTGTCTTAGCGTCTGGGCTGGGCACAGCTGTCCTGATCCGTGCGTTTGGTGCTACATGGGGCTACCTTGCTGCGCTCGTGGGGATTATCGCACAGGTAGGCATCGTGGGATGGGTATGGAATTCTGCGGCGACAGCGCAGATCAGTACAACAACTCAGGCACTGGTGAACCTTATGCCGTTGAACTACCCCACGCTGGCGCTAAGTTCGCTCGGCAACGGGACAAACTCCCCAGCCCTCTGGGTTGCCGTCCTGGTCACCGCTGGTTTAGCAGCCGCCGGGGCAGTATCGCTGAAGCTGCTGGGCAGGCGCGAGACCTCAGGTTCTCATGCGGCACCCGAGGACGTCACCTACTAGTTTTTCTCTGAATCATGTGCGCCGGTAAGGGGTAACACCTCTACCGGCGCGACGCTTTCTAGGATCTCATGCTCTGGTGTCGCGGCCTTGCCCGGATCCACTGGCGTTACCTCAGAGACCTCGATGACGCTTTGATCTGCCGTGCCTTCGGGGGAAGCGGTGACTGCCCGCGGCGTCGGTTGGGCGTCGGCAAGCTTAGGCGTGACGTTGAAGAACTTATCCAAGCCCTTGACGTTAAACTGCGTGGAGTTATAACGGCTGTTATTGGAGGTATTCCACTGTGACACCACGATATTCATGTCGGCGAGAGTGGAAAAAGGCGTGATATAGCCGCCGTAGAGCTGGGTGAAGTTGTTCTCACTTTGCTTGGCGCCCCAGCCGCCGGTGCCAGCGACCACCACGTGAGCCGGCTTAATATCATCCCAGCTCTGGTCGATTTTTTCGGAGATCCGCACCTCGATGGCCCAGGTCTCTTCATTGAACATGCTGAGTACCCAGTGCCCCTCGATTCGGCGCAGGGACATCTCGCCGGCTTTCACCGAGTTGCTGAGTATCGGTGTGAGGGGCGCGCCCTCGGTATGCGTGGACCAGGTGCTTGTTGTGGGGTCATAGTGCTCCCACTGCTGCTCATCGCTGATCTGGTCGGGGCGGAAGCGGGTGAGATAGACGCTGTGCGCGCGGCCAAACTTGGAGGAGACCATGTACACGTATCCGTCGTCGCCGTTTTCCCAGGAGAGAAGGCTGCCGAACTCATTCATGTAACTAGCGGGTATCTCGTTGACGCTAGACCAGGTCTTTCCCAAATCGGTGGACTTCCAGATCTGAGTACTTATGACGTTGCCCAAACCTTTATGCCACATGGCCTGCATATAGATTGTTCCGTCGATATTAATGACGTCCGAGGGGAGGAGCGTGAGGCGGTCTTTGTGCTCGTACTCGATAAGCTGCTCGGCCTTGTCGCCCTCGTTGAGTGGGCGAAGGATCTGTATTTTTCCGTCCTCTCCCAGCTTGGCCACCACGCCGATCGGGCTTTTCCACTCGCCTTGCAGGCGCTCGCCAGTGAAAGAATCCCCGAAGATGATGGCAAATTCTTTGCCGTCCTTGGCTAGTCGGACCATTTCCCCTAGGTCGCCGGAAAGGATGCCGAACTTATCGGATTTACCGCGCCCAAAGAGATCGTCGAGCATGGTGACCGTGAGTCCTTCGGAGATCCGGTTTGGGCGCTGCGGGGCGGGCTTAGCGTCTGGGACCGAGGAGCCAGAAGAACCGGAGGAGCCGGAGAATAAAGCGGAAGGCAGTCTCGTGATTTTCCCAAAATCGATGGCGTGTCCGGTACTTACGCTGGTGAACGAGCTAACAGTGATGAGGGCAGCAACCGTCAACGCTTTTCGACAGGTCATACTCATTACATGCCTTTCTATATGCTTCACGTGAAATAAATGAGCATACCAGTAATAAAGGCTGATATTTTTGTGTCACGGTGGTTTGTTGTTTTTGAGAACGCTAGCGGCGGTGTGGTGGGTAAAAGCCCAGGTGGGTTTTTCTACCGTTCTCAAAAACGACAAAACCTTGGGGTGCTGAGCCGGGCAACCTGCATTTCCATAGACAAAGAGGCTTTTTGTGGCATGATTTGGGGCTTTTGTCTATGGAAATGCAGGGTCTGTCGGTGGTGGGGCGGTAGAGCAGTGCACAGAAAAACAGGCTAGCAATCCACAAGTGGATCACTAGCCTGCTCTCAGTGGTCGGGATAACAGGATTTGAACCTGCGACCTCTTCGTCCCGAACGAAGCGCGCTACCAAGCTGCGCCATATCCCGTCGATACTGGACATACTTTAGTTGATCAACGCGGGAAACAGCAAAATTGCAGATGGTGCGCGAAATGCTTTTGCACCGAGTGCACCGCGGGGGCTCGCAGCTAGCCTTAACGCTTTTCCGTGACGCGGATCAGCGTGGCAGAAGGACGGCAGAAAACCCGGATGGGAGCGAATTTAGAAGTGCCCAGACCATTGGAAACGTGCATCCACATGTTCCCAAAAGTGTGCAGTCCCTGCACTCGCTGTGCATCGATCCCGCAGTTGGTCACAAGGGCGCGGGAACCAGGCAGACAGACTTGACCGCCGTGGGTGTGGCCGGAAAGCGACAACATATAGCCGTCGCGTTCAAAGCGCTCTAGTACGCGTGGCTCGGGGGCATGCAGCAGCGCAATGCTGAGGTCTGCGTCCGGGTTCGGAGGGCCGGCTATTTCTTCATAGTCGTCGAGGTCGTGGTGGGGGTCGTCGACACCTGCAACGGCGATGCGCACATGGTTGATTTGGAACTCGTGACGAGCCTGGTTTGTGTCGCGCCACCCGTGTTCTATGAAGGCGGCGCGCATTCCTTTCCACGGCAGTGCTATCTCACTGGGCTTGCGCTTTTTGCCAAAGAGATAGAGGAAGGGGTTGACCATGCTGGGGGCAAAATAATCGTTGGTGCCAAAAACAAAGAGTCCGGGGCGTCGGAGTAGCGGGCCGAGTGCACGCAGCACTCCGGGCACGCCTTTGGGGTCGCTGAGGTTATCTCCTGTGTTCACAACCAGATCCGGGGCTAGCTTGTCCAGCTGTGCTACCCATTCTTGCTTCTTAATCTGGTTGGGGATCATGTGGAGATCGCTGAGGTGCAGGATCCTAAATTCGTCTTCGTCTCTTAAGACTCCAGGTTCCAGGATGGGCAGTTCCACGATTTTGAGCTCAAAGTTAGAGCATTCGCGATGAGCCCATGCAAGGGTGGAAAGTCCGGTGAGTCCCAGCGCACCGGTTACCGTGAGAAGAGTCTTTTTCAATGAAGCCACTCGTACAGCGTACCTGCGACTAGGCTTAACAACCATGAGTGAACTCAAGATGAAGATCCGTGCAGATTTGACCACCGCTATGAAAGCCCGGGAAAAGGAGCGTACGGGCACGTTGCGTATGCTTTTAGCCGCGATCCAGACAGAGGAGACGAGCGGAACAAAGCATGAGGTGACTGATGAGGATGTGCTCAAGGTCATTGCTCGTGAGATTAAAAAGCGCCGCGAATCCGCAGATGTGTATGCCGGAGCGGGTCGACAAGAGCTAGCCGACGCAGAAACACGGGAGGCAGACATTCTTGCGGAGTATCAGCCCGCCCAGCTAGACGACGCCCAACTCGCCGCACTCGTTGCCCAGGCAGTTGAAGAAATCGCCGCGGAGCATGGCGACGTGACTATGAAGCATATGGGACAGGTGATGAAGATCGCTACGGCTAAAGCCGCGGGCCAGGCCGATGGCAAGCGCCTGTCCACGGCAGTTCGTGCGGCGCTAGCCTAAGTCCTTTCTCCAGGTGGTGACTACCTGCCAAGTAGCTGTTCCAGCAGGTTGGCTAGGTCGTTGCCTCCCGGATTGCGGTTGTTATCGGCGGGTCCTTCGTCTCGCGGTATCAGGGGGCTGGTGGTTCGGCGGGGGGCGGTGCCGTCGGAAAGCACAAGCTTGATGGTGGAGTCGGACTTGAGGGGGACAGGAACCTCGGTGCGGACTACATGGTCCTTGGGAAGGCCATTACCTGCGGTGTACTCGGTGACAACTTTGTATCCCTTGCCCGTAAGCTCGCGTTTTACGTCGTCGCCGTTGCGGCCGATGTAGGAGCTACCTAGGTCCTCCGAGGATCCGCGATTGTACTTTGTGTCGTAGGCCGGCAGGGTGCCGGTTGCGGCGCGGCCGGTTGCTGTCGCTGCGGAGAACCAGGTGCGGGCGGGCTCGTCGCCGCCAAAGAGCGTCCCCTTTCCACACTGGGAGACCGGCGAGGTGCACAGCGGGGCCACGGTTGTTCCGTCGTTGTAAATGTATGCTGCAGACGCAAAGTTAGAGTTAAAGCCAAGGAAAGCGGCCGATTGGTGCGACTCCGTAGTGCCTGTCTTGGCAGCGGCTGGGGCGCGGAATCCGGCGGCCTTTGCTGCGGCTGCGCCTGTTCCCTTGATCGTGTCCTGGCTTAGGCCGTTAGCCAGCGCGTTGGCGATTTCTTTGCTGATGGCCTGTTCGCACGCAGGTCGCTCTAGATACACCTCGTTGCCATGGTGATCGGTCACGGACTCGATAGGACTTGGCTCGCACCACATGCCGTCGGAGGCCAGGGAAGCCGCGACATTGGAGAGCTCAAGTGCATTGACGGCTGTGGGGCCTAGGGTATAGGAGCCCAGGTTGTGCTCTTTGAAGTAGTCCGCGATGGAGTTATTAGAGTCAAAGGAGCCTTTTTCGGAGTAGCTGCGTAAGCCCAGAGCCACGGAAATATCAACCACATCGCGCACGCCAACAGACTCGATGAGCTGGACAAACGGGGTGTTTGGCGAGTGCGCCAGCGCATCACGCAGAGACATCTGTGGGGCATAAGAACCAGAGTTTTCCACGCAGTAGGTTCCGGGTGCACAGCCCGCGGCGCCGCCGTCGCCAAGCCCCTTAGCCTCATAACGGCGAGGAACCTGCAAGACGGTATCCAGGCCATAACCCTGCTTGAGCGCAGCCGCGGCCGTGAAAATCTTGAACACGGAGCCGGCGCCGGCGCCCACTAGCGAGGACGTTTGCGGAAGAACCGTCTGGCCTGCGTTGAGATCTATGCCGTAATCGCGGGAGGAAGTCATCGCCAGAATCTTGCGTGAATTAGTGCCGGGTTCAATGATGTTCATAACATCGGCGACTCCGGGCGACTGCGAGCTGACTTGGCTGGTCACCGCGTTGTGGGCTGCCACCTGGGTTTGCGGGTCGAGCGTGGTTTTAATCGTGTAAGAACCTTTAGTGATCTGCTCGGTGCTCAACCCTTTTTTGTTGAGGTAATTAAGGACATGGTCGCAGAAGAACCCGCTATCGCCAGCGGCGATGCAACCGTTTGCCAGTCCCTGGGGTGCGTCTAGCACTCCGAGCGGCTCGGCTTTGGCTGCGTCGGCTTCTTCCTGGTTGATGTAGCCGTTCATCACCATGGAATCCAAAACAATGTTACGGCGCTCAAGAACCGCATCCGCATTGGTAAAAGGATTGAGGTAGGAAGATGACTGCACCATGCCGGCAAACATCGCAGACTGGGCCAAAGAGAGCTCAGAGGCAGACTTACCAAAGTGAGTCCGTGCTGCGGCCTCGATGCCAAAGGAGTTATTTCCAAAGGGCACCAGGTTGAGGTAGCGGGTCAGGATCTCATCTTTGGAAAGCATCTTGTCGATGGTCGAGGCCATCCGCATTTCACGCAATTTGCGCGGGATAGATGTCTCCGTGGCTGCTGCTTGCTCGTCGGCATTGTTTGAGGTGACAAGAAGCAGGTAGTTCTTCACGTATTGCTGATCCAGAGTGGAGGCACCTTGTTCGACGCCTCCGGCAAAAAGGTTGGCAGCGATTGCGCGCAGATTACCTTGCAGATCCACACCCTTATGCTCATAAAAGCGGCGGTCCTCAATGGAGACGATCGCATCTTTCACCGTCTGCGGGATTGCTTCAGACGGCACCGAGTACCTGCGCTGGGAATACAACCACGCGATGGGGGAACCCTGATTATCTAAGATGGTGGAGACACCGGGGGCAGACCCGTCGGTCAAATCTTGAAGATTGGACTGCATTGTTGCACTAGTACGTGCAGCTGCAACGCCCGTAATGGCAGCTATGGGGGAGAGTGCTAGGGCGCTGGCAGCCCCTGCTGCTACGGCAACGGCGACGATCCTGGTGAGTGAATTCCACTTTGACACCCCTTTACCCTAGCTAAGCAACCGTTGTAGGGGGAAGTAGGAAATATCCCCACAAAGTGTGATGCATTCGACTTATGTAACTTTCTGTGAATAGACTTACATGAGTTCACGTTGGGCGCTTGTAAAAAGGCGCAGAGGCTTGGCTTTTTTGAGTCTCTAGTTCGTTCCAAGATTTATGTCAGGAGGAGTTCATCATGACAACTTCGTTGATGAACGTACGTAAGATCAGCCCCCTAGAGGAAGATTCGCTGGGGTCACTTCGGGCATTGGAGCGTGGAGACTGGGTAATGCATGCCCACTGTCGCAATGAAGACCCGGATGCTCTCTTTGTCCGTGGTACGGCGCAGCGGCGTGCAGCAGCGATTTGTAGCGAGTGTCCTGTGATGATGCGCTGCCGCGCTGATGCTCTTGATAATCGCGTGGAATTTGGAGTGTGGGGAGGCCTCACGGAACGGCAACGACGTTCCATTCTTCGCAACAATCCTGACGTAGAAAGCTGGCGCGATTTCTTTGCTCGCGGAGGCGAACTCGCCGGAATATAACCGGAATATAGCGGGGCCCTAGTGGTACCGCTAGGGTGGAAGCCTGTGCGCGGCGCCCACGAATGCGGCGGGCGAGCGGGCGCGGGCGTGCGGGATTGCTGCATGGTGGGCGTCGTAACGCCCCGGTAGCCCTTAAGCCTTTCAAGCGGGTTTGCGGCAGGTACAGTTATAGGCATGACTAAATGGGAATATGCCACTGTACCTTTGCTCACTCACGCGACTAAGCAGATTCTGGACACCTGGGGCGAGGATGGCTGGGAGCTCGTCAGCGTTGTACCGGGGCCAAACCCCGAGAACGTTGTCGCGTACATGAAGCGCGAGGTCGAGTGATGACGGCAAGCGAAAACCTTAAAAACCTAGGCATAGAGCTGCCGGACGTCGCAGCACCCGTGGCCGTCTATATCCCGGCCACCAAGGTAGGAAACCAGGTGTGGACCTCTGGCCAGCTGCCTTTTATCGACGGCTCTTTGCCTGCAACAGGCAAAGTTGGGGCGGACGTATCCGCGGAGCAAGCCGAATCCTATGCTCGCGTGGCCGCGCTGAATGCTCTGGCCGCCATCGACGCGGTGGTGGGCATTGATAACGTGACCCGAGTTCTGAAAATCGTGGGCTTTGTTGCCTCTGCTCAGGATTTCGGCGGGCAGCCTGGCGTGGTCAACGGTGCTTCACAGCTCATGGGAGAGGTCTTTGGTGAGGCCGGGGCGCATGTGCGTAGCGCCGTAGGGGTGGCGGAACTCCCGTTGAATTCTCCGGTTGAGATTGAAGTTGTTGTTGAGGTTGCTGAGTAGGGAGTGTTGGCAGTCCTCATATGCAAACGGGCCCTGCAAAACTAACGGTGGGGTTCCGTTTAAGTAGTTTGGCATGGCAATAATCGCTAAGCTGATGGGCATGGAGCATCCTGCTTACAGTCAGCTACGGCCGGTTAGTCCGTCCGTTTCGGTGGTACTTTGTCCCAATCCGGGGTACGCCGCCCTCGAAGGAACGAATTCGTGGGTGGTGCGTGCGGAGGGGGACTCGCGCAGCATAGTTATTGACCCTGGTCCTGAGGACGAGGGGCACCTTAATGTGCTCAACAGTAAGGCCAATGAGGTTGGCCTGATACTGCTTACGCATAGGCATCACGATCATGCTGATGGGGCACCGCGCTTCTACCAACTCACGGAGGGTACTCCTATCAGGGCGCAGGACCCGGCTTATTGCAAAGGCGGAACACCGCTTGTCGACGGCGAGGTGATCACCGTGGACGGCGTTACTCCCCAAGTAGAGGTTGTTTTTACGCCGGGACACACCGCTGACTCCGTGTGTTTCTTTGTGTGGAGCGGGGAGCCGCACGCATCGGAGTTGGAGGGGATCATCACTGGCGATACCATCGCGGGGCGCCATACCACGATGATTTCCGAGACTGATGGCGATTTGGGGGATTACCTCAATACTCTCGCGCTCCTGGAGGAGCGGGGCAAAGACGTGTGTCTTATGCCGGGTCACGGGCCGGAAGGGCATGACGTTGCAAGCTTTGCGCATTGGTATACCCAGCGTCGTCGTCAGCGCTTAGATCAAATCCGTGCAGCGCGTGCTGAGCTCGGCGAGGATGTGTCTATCAAGCAGCTTATCGACGCCGTCTACGATGACGTGGACCCAGTTCTGCGGGGTGCTGCGGAACAGTCGACCCGCGTGGCACTGCGCTATCTGGCGGAGCAAGAATAGTCGCATCCATAAAAGGCCTGTTGGCCCGGCTCCCGCATGGGAAAGCCCGGGCCAACAGGCCTTTGTAGGGAGTGGAAAACCAACTCCCTATATGTAAGCGCTGGACAACGTTAGCGTGCGCGCTTTGCCAGGTGCTCGGTGTCCACGATCAGAACCGACTTGCCTTCGAGGCGGATCCAACCGCGGTGGGCGAACGTGGCTAGGGCCTTGTTCACGGTCTCACGGCTTGCGCCTACGAGCTGAGCGATTTCTTCCTGTGTGAGGTCGTGATTCACGCGGAGAGCGCCGCCTTCTTGGGTGCCAAAGCGGTTGGCCAGCTGCAGCAGCGTCTTGGCAACGCGGCCGGGAACGTCGGTGAAAATCAGGTCTGCGAGGGAAGCGTTGGTGCGGCGCAGGCGACGAGCCAGGACGCGAAGCAGCTGCTCGGAGATCTCTGGGTGATCACTGATCCACTGGCGCAGCATCTCCGAATTCATGGTTGCGGCATGAACCTCGGTGACGCAGACAGCGGAAGACGTACGTGGGCCTGGGTCGAAGATGGACAGCTCGCCGAACATGTCGGAGGGGCCCATGACTGTTAAGAGGTTTTCGCGACCGTCGAGTGAGTGGCGGGCCAGCTTCACTTTTCCGGAAGTGATGATGTACAAACGGTCGCCAGGCTCACCCTCTTCAAAGATTGTTGCCCCACGCGGGAATCGGACGCTTTCAAGCTCCTGAATCAGATTGCTGACCGCAACTGGATCTACACCTTGAAAAATTCCGGCGCGGGAGAGAATATCCTGCACACCATCCACGTCAATACTCCTCTAGTAGGCCGCGCTAGGAATGTCTCCGAGTCTGAGCTATAGCTAGTGCGGCGTTATAACCGGATCCTGGTGCGATTGTGGAGATCACGTTCGCATTGCCTTGATCGGTTTAGTTAATGTTTCCTAGATCACCATACTATGTACTGGGTCACTTTTGCACCCTCAAAATGGATTGGTCACAAAGTGAGGGGTTTGGGTACTGAATGGGGGTGAAATTTTTGAATTATCGCGAGTAATCCGCTTCATCGTGGGGTTCGGTGTCCGCTGCGGGGGTACCAAAAAGGTGGGATTATTTTTCGTCCTTAGATAAAAATTCTTAGCATCGCCGGCAGGGTCTGGTGTCTCTGCGTCTGCGCTGGTGAGTGGGAGGTCAGTGATCTCGGCTGCGGCGTTGTTTTCCTCAGGAATTCCGTGTGGGTGGAGTACCTTGATCTCTAGACGATCCATCCATAAGAGAAACAGTGCCAGAGCAAAGGGGACGAAAAATAC
Source organism: Corynebacterium silvaticum (assembly GCF_002162115.2). NCBI lineage: Bacteria > Bacillati > Actinomycetota > Actinomycetes > Mycobacteriales > Corynebacteriaceae > Corynebacterium > Corynebacterium silvaticum. The sequence continues at coordinate 287,620 of NZ_CP021417.2, forward strand.
CAACAGGAAGCTCATGCTGCCACTTTAGCCTTGCATCAAGCGGCATGCAGCGCAGTTTCGGGTCAATGTCACAGGCCTGGAATAAGGTGGGTGCCATGTCGAGTCAGTATCCGTTAGAGTTGCCAACCTCTCCGCCAGTTACCCGGGTCAAAGTGGGGGCGCATAAGGCTGCGCGTGGGCAGGAGACTCCCCTGGGGAAGAAGCGCCGAGCGCGCAGGATTAACAGGCTTCTGAGCGTGGGATACCCAGAGGCCCATTGTGAGCTGGATTTTAAAAATCCATTAGAACTCACCGTGGCCACAGTACTGAGCGCGCAATGCACTGACGTGCGCGTTAACCAGGTGACTCCTCGGCTTTTCTCCAAGTATCCAACAGCATGGGACTACGCCAACGCGAATGAGCTTGAGCTGCAAGAAATCATCCGACCTACCGGATTTTATAAGGCAAAGGCCGCGCATCTTATCGGGTTGGGGCAGAAGCTGGTGGCTGACTTCGGCGGTGAAATCCCGCAGAGTATCGAGGATCTGGTGAGCCTGCCGGGCGTGGGGAGAAAAACTGCCAATGTGGTTCGCGGAAACGCTTTTGGCATTCCGGGGCTCACCGTGGATACGCATTTTGGTCGGCTAGTGCGTCGCATGGGCCTAAGCTCGCACACTGACCCTCTGAAAGTGGAGTCTGAACTCGCAGAACTCATAGAGAAGAAAGAATGGACGATGTTTTCCCATCGCATCATCTTTCATGGTCGCCGTGTGTGCCATTCACGTAAAGCTGCCTGTGGAGCTTGTTTTCTGGCTGCGGAGTGCCCAAGTTTTGGGGTTGAGGGGCCGGTGGATCCCGAGCTGGCATCTGCTTTAGTGGTAGGGGATAATCGTGAGGCGTTAGTGGAGTTGGCAGGAGCTTAAGTATGAAAAAGACAATCGCTGCTTCTTTTGGCGTTTTTGTCGTGATGCTTGTGCTTCTCATTGCGGTCGTTCCGCATCTCCTGCGTGGCGGCTCGGGCGACCAGAAAGAAAGTGCCGGGGCTGAGGGGGCTGACATCGTGGCCCAGAACGTTCAGAACCGTCCGGAATGTCCCGTTGCGGACGTGGGTGGGGTCTCGCTTCCGTGCTTGGGTGCTCAGCACCGCGCCCATCCTAAGCCTGCTGTTACGGTGGTATCGCTGTGGGCTTGGTGGTGTGAGCCGTGTCGCAAGGAATTACCGCTTTTCGACGAGCTCGCGGCCAAACACCCAGAGTTTTCCGTGGTAGGAGTCCATGCAGACACTCATGCCGCTAACGGCGCTGCGTTGCTCAACGACCTCGGTATTCAGATGCCATCGTTGCAAGACAATAACAATAGTTTCGCAGCCTCACTCGGTTTGCCTAAGGTAGTGCCCATCACCCTTGTTTTTGATCAGAACGGAAAGCTCATCTCGACGATCCCGAAGCCCTTTGAACACTATGAAGATCTTGAGTCTGCAGTGCTAAAAAATCTCCCCGCAACTGTTACTCCTACGGAGGCCTCCTGATGGACAGCAACGAGGGGCGACTTGGCGATTTCCCGCAACCAGATATGCCAGGAGAAAACATCACGCTGCGCCCAGAACGCGCTCCCGTATGGATGAGGCGCCTGGTCGGGGATGTGACTGGTGGTGCTATCAACGGAAGGATCCGGCGGGCACTACGCCCGGAGTCCTCTCCCGATTCCACTAAGCGCGCTGCGGTGCTGGTTCTTCTTGCTGGAGCGGAAACCTCAGCCGAGATGCCTAACGACGCCTCTGTGCTTCTCACGCACCGGTCGCCAAGCATGAGAGCGCACTCCGGGCAGGTAGCTTTCCCTGGTGGTCGTCTTGATAAGACTGACGCGAACGCGGTGGACTGTGCGCTTAGGGAAGCGTGGGAAGAAACCGGGCTGGATCGTCGGACGGTGACGCCCCTGGCGCAGCTTCCGGAGGTGCATATTCGTGCCACAGGCTACCCGGTGCTTCCTGTGTTGGCTCATTGTCACAGCGTCGGGCCCATCGGCGTGGTCAGCCCACAAGAAGCCGACTCGGTGGCTAATATCCCCGTGTTGTCTCTCACGGATCCCGCTAACCGGTTTATGGTGCAGCACCAGGACTGGTCTGGGCCGGCATTCCGGGTGAACGATTATGTGATCTGGGGTTTCACCGGGGGATTGCTGGATGCTCTTATCGCTCATGCGGGATGGGAGCATCCGTGGGATAAAACCACCCACTACGATTTGCACAAGACACTGTCTGAATCGCGAAATAATGAGCGGCTTGGCCAGTTGTACCCGCGTAGGTAGACCACCGCCTGCGGCCAGGTTCTCAGATATCGCGCCTAGTGCGCTTTAGTACACACGCTCATAGGAAGGTATCCCACAGACGTGACTCCAGGAACAGTCGTGGACATAATCATCGGTCTGGCGCTCATCTTGGCTATCTTTTCCGGATGGCGACAAGGCGCGTTCGCCTCGGTGCTCTCGACCTTGGGTGTGATAGCTGGCCTGATCTGCGGGGCTGCCCTTGCCCCGGTGGTGATGGAACAGACAGAATCCACGGCATTGCGCTTCCTGCTTGCTTTGGGCACGGTGATTCTTCTCGTCGGAATAGGCAATCTCGTCGGCGGGCTTATCGGCTCGTCGTTGCGAGATCGGGCCCAGTGGCGCAAAACTTTGGCGATAGACTCGATGGTGGGGGCGTTATTTCAGGCGCTTGCCACATTGATCGTTGCGTGGCTGGTTGCCATTCCACTGGCCACGAGCCTGAGTGGTTCGGTATCGCAAGGTATTAAGAACTCCACGATTTTGGGATTCGTTGATCGCAACATTCCAGCTGCCTTGTCGACGTTGCCCTCTAGGATCTCCGCGATGCTCAATGAGTCCGGGCTACCGCCTTTGATTTCTCCCTTTGTGGAAGGAACGCAATCAAAGCAGGTAGAAGCACCCGCAATTAAAGTTGCGGATACAGCTCTTGTGGAGCGCCTACGTCCTTCGGTTATCCATGTGCTGGGCGAATCTGAAAAATGTAGTCGACGACTCATGGGGTCTGGCTTTGTCATAGACGAATCCCACGTGATCACTAATGCGCACGTGGTGGCAGGTACCGATAAGGTTAGCTTGGATACCGTCGAGGGCGTCTTTGCCGCTGAAGTCGTGTACTACAACGCACAACTGGACGTAGCAGTGCTGAAGTCCGACAAGATCAGTCTCCCTGCGCTTGCATGGGCTCAAGAACCGGCTGAATCTGGCGCGGATGCCATTGTCATGGGATTCCCGGAATCAGGCCCCTTTGAGGCAGCCCCTGCGCGTGTGAGCGATCGCATTAAAATCTCTGGCGCAGACATCTATTCCAACGGCAGGGTTGAACGTGAGGCCTATACCGTGCGCGGCAGCATCCGAAAAGGAAATTCCGGCGGGCCCATGGTGGATACTGAAGGAAACGTGCTGGGGGTGGTCTTTGGGGCATCTGTAGACAGCAGCGACATCGGCTATGTGCTTACCTCCCAAGAAGTACAAAACATCGTGGGCGATATCGCAGCGCTGGAGAGCCCTGTGGATACTCAGAAATGTGTGGCCAGCTAGATAGTCCGGATAAAACGCAGCACCTCGGAAATAAAACCCTCAGGGTTTTCCAGGTGCGGGCGTTGGCCTGTGCCACCGACTGTGGAGGTGCTGAGCCCCGCTGCCGACCGTGAGTGCGCGCGGCGGGCGAGCCATGCGGACGTGGCGGAGGCGTCGACAAGCATGTGCACAGGCACCTGGACCTTAGACAGCGTCCACTTCACGGGAGGAACATTAACGCTATAGCGAGAGGTTTTTGTTACCGGGAGGAACGTGGAATCGATCGACATCGCTCTACGACGCAAACGAAGCTCCTGCTCAAAACGCTCGCTGACGTGAAAGCTAAGGCCTGTGGTGAGTCGCAGATCGCGTTCAATGAGACGGTCGCGCCGGGACCAGCACCAGGAGCGTAGCAGATGGGGGAGCCGGAACATCATGGTCATCGGAAGAATGTGAGAAAAAAGCCAGGGGCGAAGCCCAATCGCTCGGCGCATGTCGGCGGGGTGAAGCGCCCCAACGGCTAGCAAAGAATCCACGTGATCGGGATAATTAGCGGCCAGCAACCACGCGATAGAAGCCCCGGAGCCCACCCCGATGACGTGGGCAGAATTATGCCCGAGCGTCCGGATAGAACCTGCGATGTCGCCCGCGGCAAAGCGGTGTTCGTAGCCGCTTGGGGGTTTGTCCGAGAGCCCGTAGCCGCGCATGTCCAGCGCTGCGACGTGAAAACCAGCTTCTGCTAAAGGCCCGATGACGTGGCGGAAATCAAACCAGCCTCCAAAAGAGTCGTGCAGAAGCACAATAGCGGGATTCTGCGGGTCGCCCGCTGTCGCAGCGTGCAGGCGCAGCCCACGCGTATGCAGCATCTGGTGGTGGAATGGGCCCTCCAATGCAACTACAGAGGGGGACAGCGGCTGCCGGTGTTTCTTCAATCTCTTAAGCTTTCTTGTGGACGCTAGTAGGCTAGTAGGACGCAAAACGCCCCCGCACAACGACGTGTGAGGGGCGCACTAGTGTTTCCGCTATTAAGCGTTAGCTGTACATTCCGTGCTGCTTAGCCTCCAAGCTGGCCTGTGCCTTTCCCGGAACGAGATTCTTAAGCTCTGTGACGGACTGAATAGTCTGCTTGGGCTTGCCGATCTTCTTGACTTTCTTAAAGCCCACAAAGGCAAGAAGGGCCGCGAGGACGATCATGATGAGGAAGACGATGAGGAATGCAGCCCAACGATCCAGCCAGACACTGAGCAGCTCTGCAAGGAAGAAGAAAAAGAAGAAGGAGCTGTAGAGGGCGATAGTGCCAGCGACACTAAACAGGCCGCCGCCGATCACGCCTTTTTTAGCTTCTGCAGCAAGCTCGGTCTTAGCAAGCTCGACCTCTGCGCGGAACAATGAGGACATCTGCGCGGTAGCGTCACTTACGAGGGAACCGATGGAGCCTTTGTTGGTGGCATCGACATCAGTCAGGGGGATTCCATTAACCTTTGCGTCGAATTGATCCGCGCCATCAGTGAAAAAGCCGTTGTCCTTGCTCACAGGTTGATCCCTTCAGATCGAATTCATTTAAAACAGTTATCTTCAATCGTGCCACGAAACGCGCGTGAAGGTGAATTTACTGGATAGATTGTTGTGTATTTGTAGTATTAAAACTCATGGCAACCTTGGACCATCTACTCGCATCCGGTGAAATTAAAACACTCGCTCAACGTGCTACAGATGGCATCGCCGCAGTTCATCGCAGGCCAGTCAACCTGCGCAAGTATGAAGTTACCTCCTCAGAATCGCTGTTGCGAGGCGCACGAACCAGCGCCGCTCTTGATCCCGAACTGGGGGAAAAGTACCACATCAGTGGGTACAGCATGCTCGCGCCAGCTGTGATCGAACAAACATCGAGGACCTTTCTCCGTGCGCCACTCCAAGTCCTTGCCCGCATAGATGCTTTGGCGGGAGGACCCGGCAGGCCTACCTCTGCATCCGCGGAACTTGAAGTCCTAGCCCACGTGATCACATCGGACCCCAATCCGGCTCTGATACCGGCTGTTGTGCATGGGGAGATCATCGGGCGTGCAGCTTTTGGCCCTAGAAGCGCGCTCGTGGCACGCGTTGCTGCTCGTAGTGCAGCGGTCACCTTTGGCAGTGATCCGCGTGGATTATGCGTGCCAGAAACCTATCTGCGCAGGCACCGATCCGAGTATCAAGCGAGCGCAGCGCACTTCACGGCAGGTCAGGAGCAGGCGGTGACATTCATAGAGCTGTATCTCAAAGCGATGATAGCCGGCGCGGAAGAGGCGGAATCCATCGCAGCTGCGGCTCGGTGATGGCTCTGTGGGAAGGAGCGGGGCGTCGGCAAGCTAAGTGCGCTTATCGGTCCGCTTATTCCACCACACCACGCCTCCCAGCATCGCGGCGACTCCCGCAGCGACACCCGTGCCGATTTGGACTTCCCGCATCGTGGGCTTTGGAAAAAGGGGAACAGGGTTTTTAAACGTGCGGATTTCCCAGCCCTTTTCCGTAGCTATTCGACGCAGCGCCCGATCCGGGTTCACCACAACCGGGTGGCCGACGGCTTCGAGCATAGGAAGATCCGTGACCGAATCTGAATACGCAAAGCTGGACTCCAGTGCGTATCCCCGCTGTTGCGTGATTTCTGCAATCGCCTGAGCCTTCATCTCCCCCTTGCAATAAAAGGGAATCTCACCAGTAAATTTGCCGTCTTTCACTACCAATTCTGTGGCAACGACCGTTTCCACTCCCAGCTCCTGAGCGATCGGCTCCACCAAAATACGAGCTGACGCGGAGATGATCACCACATCGTGGCCTGCCTCCTGATGCATGCGGATGAGCTCACGGGCTTCTTCATAAATGGTGGGCGTGACCAGCGAGTGCATCGTCTCCGTGGCGATGGTTTTTACCTGTTCCTCGCTCCAGCCAACAATCATCTGAGCCAATTGATCCCGAGTGGTATCCATTTGCTCGCTACTATGGCCGGCGATCATATAGGTGGCTTTAGCTATGGAAATCTGCAAAGCAGTGGCGGGGGAGATCAAACCGGAATGGAGAAACTCTCGGCCATATACATAGACGGAGGATGTCGCGATGATCGTCTTATCTAAGTCAAAAAAAGCGACAACTTTGGAAAAATCGGCGGGAAATATCATGCCGGAAGCAGGGGCGGAACCATCGTGTGATGCTCCGGGGCGGGGGTGCTCGGATGAATATGCCATAGTGCCTAGCGATTGTAGCTGTTTTTATGCCGTTACGAGCAAAAATGTCAGGCGTGTGGTGCGGCGACGACGCTTTAGCAGCGGACGAGAGGTGTACTGAAGGTGTATTGAAAAGAAAAAATGTGCTCGATGTCTCGCGGAGTATTGCCTGTTGCTGTGGTTTGTGCAATAATGGCAAGTGCAAGGCCCCGATATACAGTGCGGCCTGCCCCGGCCCGCCCCCCTGTGGCCGGGTGGCGGCTCGCGCTTACCCCCCTAGCGCGAGCCGCCCTTTTGTATGTTTAAGCGACCGTTGCTGGTTAAGTGGTGGCGGTTCTAGTCTTCGGTTAACTCTTGCCCCTCAGTACCGAGACTGCATATTGAACAGCTTCACTGCCTTTAATCACTTAATCACTGCCGATTTTGAGTCGTAGGATCCTTTAGCAGCAGCTTTACTGTGGTTTGCCTTTGAGTTGGAAGTGGGACTTGCTGGTTATCGGTTTGCTTCTATTTCTGTCAGGTTCTTCTACCGTTTGCTGTGCCAACGGACGCAATGCCCACCCCTACCTATTCCCTACCTATTGGGTCGCTCTAGCACTTGCGGTAGTGGATATAAAATAAGTGAAGTGATGTGAGCTAAAGCGAAAGTTTTCTGTGTATTGAAATACGGAGCGTAAAACATGACAGCTAACTGGAGTCTATCGTCCTTTGGGTTTTATATGAATTCTCTTTTGAAGAGGCATTTTGCTCAAGAAAATCTTGTTTCTTCTGGGGCTGTTGAACTTCGGGCAGCGTGGCGACCGCCTTCGTTTGTTTATGCTGTATTTACCGTTATGTCGACAAGGGGGCTTGCGTATGTTGGTCTTGAAATGGACCCAATTCCGGCGAGCGGCAATGTTACGTCAGAGGAAGACACCGCTGTTAAAGGATGGGTGGCTCAACTTGCCGGAAGTCCGTTTGCTGGTGATTTAGACTACGAGGCTGAAGATAGGATTCAGTGGCTTGGGAAAGTTAGCGACAATGTTCCTCAACATTTTTCAGAATTGAGAAGGATGGGGACAGAAGTTTTTCTTCCATTAACCGACCATGGCTAATAGTTCAGTTCTGTCCCATCAAAGTATTTTCCAGTCTATGTTCCTTCGCATTGCTCCTGCGCGGGTAGGGGTGGACCCAATTAATAGGAAAGGCCAGTTTATCTAGCTGATTGATTTGGTCTACGCAGACGCATGGGGCAAGTCTTTTCAGATGACAATGCTCCTGCGTCTACACGCTCTTTTAGATATTTAAACGTGGGCTTTTTAGAGTGTGCGATGTCGTTTTTGAGAACGCTAGAAAACTTACCCTGGGGTTTTGCCTGGTTGTGTGTCTGCTTCAGTGGCTAGCGTTCTCAAAAACGACAAACCAGTGGCCTCGTGTGCCCAATAGTGAGTTCATCCCCATTACACAACCAGGTCGGGGAGTTATCCACAGACATTAGAAAAATCGAGACGAGAATCGTGTTATCCACAGAAGCTCTTTACACACTCGTCATAAGCCGGCGTTGCGTGAAAGCTGTCAGCTATGAAGCCAGCACCAGTACTTATAGCGGTAACGGATCCCATTGTTCACCCCGAAGCCGTGCATATAGTTGCAGCTACGGGGCGACCCATGATCGATAGCACTGACCCCCGGGAAATTACTCGCCATGCTCATCGAGCTGCTGCAGTGCTTGTCGACGCAACAACGGCTCCGCACGCAGCAACGCTTCCCGCTGGCACTCGGGCGTTTTCTTCTCGCTGCAGAACCTGGCCCCATCGATTGGAAACTGGCCATGGCGTGCCATGCAGAGGCAGTATACATTGTGCCGGCGCAAGCCCCAGAATTACTCAAAGCACTTGGTAGAGACGATGATCCGCCACCAGCGGAAGGCATCGTGATAGCGGTTATGGGTGCCGTCGGCAGGGCGGGGACATCAACTCTTGCCAGCTCTATAGCGCTCAGTTGCGAGAACGCTGTGCTCATTGATGCAGATCCTTCTTCTGGTGGCGTAGATCTTCTCCTGGGCATCGAGGAATCACCGGGTATGAGGTGGAATGATCTGGTGTTACGCCAAGGTGACGTGCGTTCTGACGACCTCATTGCGGCGTTTCCTAAGACGGCTCAGGGGCTTTCTGTCCTCACGGTGGCCCGTGGCAATGATGCACACACTATTGATGACACAACATTGAATGCGGTTATTCGGAGCCTGCGTGGGCACACCAACGTGGTTGTCGACCTTTTACGTGGAACGAGTATTGCCGATTCCGCTCTCGACGCCGCCGATTGCGTAGTGCTGTGCATCCCCGCCGAAATTCGCACGGTCGCAGCAGCAGAAAAATTGGTCCAACAGATGCGCGCCCGCAACATCAAAGTCGTCGGCGTGCTGCGGCACCGCTTATGGTCATCGGTGGATGCCACTGATGTTGAACGAGCAGCGCACCTCGATGTTGTAGCGGAAATAGGAAATCTGTCGCGGCTGACAAAAACCACCGAATACACGGGTCTTTCGTCGCCTTTGCCACGCAGTCTCAAGGCTGCAGCGACAGCAGTGCTGGAAGAAGCGCAGGCAGCATGATGAACCATCAACCATCAAGACGTGGTAGCACGTGTTCAACGAAGAATCGCTGAAGACCCAGGGTTGGCGGATTCTGCATCGCTTGCGAGTCTGGTCAGACAAGAAGCACACGGAGTAATAAGCGACGTAGACATGATCGCGCTGCTTAGGCAACTGAGATACGACTCCGTTGGGATCGGCCAGCTAGAGAGGCTTCTGGTTATCCCCGGAGTGATCGATATCGTGGTCAATGGAACCATGGGGGTGTGGTTTGATCGCGGACAGGGATTGGAACGCGCTGACGTGGCTTTTGCCTCAGATGATGAAGTCAGGCGATTAGCTACCAGATTCTTAGTGGCATCCGGCAGCAGGCTTGATCATTCACATTGCTTTGGCGACGGGCGAATCACCAGGGATGATGGCACAAGTATCCGCGTTCATGCGGTACTGAGCCCGCCGTCGGAAAGCGGTACCTGCCTTTCCCTCCGGGTACTCAGACAAGCAACGACAACGATAAAACAACTCACCGCAACGGGCATTTTTAGCCCAGAAGTAGCTGGTGGGCTGCAAGAGATGATTGCGCTGCGCAAACCCTTTTTGGTCGTTGGTGGGACGGGAAGTGGGAAAACGACACTGCTGAGTGCACTGCTTGCTCAAGTGGAACCAGGAGAACGCATAGTGTGCATTGAAGATACTGCGGAACTCCGACCCGCGCATCCTCACGTGGTATCGCTTGTCTCTAGGGCTAAAAACACTGAAGGTAGTGGCGAGATAACAATGACCACTTTGTTGCCTCAGGCTCTCCGGATGAGGCCAGATCGCATTGTTCTCGGAGAAATACGCGGTCCAGAGGTGGTCGATTTGCTTGCGGCCCTCAATACCAGACACGAGGGATGCGCAGGAACCCTGCACGCCAATTCGCTGCAAGAAGTACCAGCCCGGATTGAAGCTCTAGCAGCTCTTGGCGGGCTTGATCGACAAGCTTTGCATTCCCAACTCGCAGCTGCTTCACCTGTGGTTTTGGCTATGAAGAGAACCCAGCAGGGGAGACGGCTTCAGCAAATCGGTGTTCTTCAGGGACACCCTCTTGAAGTGCATTCAGTGTGGGACGACACAATGCAAGGAGCGCCCTCGTGGAATCCTTCATAATGCTTGCAGCTGCCACCTGGGTTTCAGCATCTCCGTCTCCGAAACAGCGGGTTGCAGGGAAGAAAGTCGCACGACAATGGCGGAAGAAAGCCATAAGCGTGGTCCTTATAGTGGTCATACTTTTTCCCCTTCGGCATCACATTCCCCTCGTGGTTTCAGCAGCGCTCATCGTCGCTACAATCGTGAACGCTTGGAATAAGAGGAGATCAGAGGTATCTCAACGCAAGCAACAAGAGGAAATATCAGCTGTATTGGGAAGTCTCTCTGGGGATTTACGGGCGGGAGTTGAAGCTTCCCGGGCTTTAGAAAACGTGGCTCAGAACCTTCCTGAATCAGCGCTCAGAGATACGCTCATGGCGGCGTCGAGAAGCTCGCGCCTTGGAGGATCAGCGTCCGCATATTGGCAGCAACGTGCTGTTGCTATCCATGGCATAGAGAAAATAACCCATGCCTGGCGCCTGAGTGAACGGTACGGAATTGCGCTGGCGCCATTATTGGAGAGAAACAGGGCCTCATTGGATGAAGATCTGCGCCATGCAGAACGCATCCAAGCTGCCATGCAAGGAGCTAAAGCCACGGCATATATCCTCACCGCACTACCTTTTGCAGGGATTCTTCTGGGGCGAGGAATGGGTGTGAATGCTTTGGGTTTTTTGCTCCACACACATATAGGAGCAGTGCTTTTAATACTGGGGACACTATTGGTCTGCGTGGGGAACCTGTGGAGCCAAGCGATAATGGAGAAAGCGCGATGATGCCGGTTATTGCGGTGGCATTAGTAGCATTAGCGGTCAGCATCACACGGCCTGATGTTGTATACCGAATCCATCGCGCTCGCGATGGACCTCAGAGAAAGTCCGCTGGAGTGAAAAAGCATTGGGACGCTCTAACGCACAAGCTTTTTACAACCCAGCTATCGGGGGATTTTCTACGTAAAAGCGCCTCCCAACTGGATCTTTTTGCTGCTTGCGCGCAATCGGGTTTGACGCCTTCGCAGGCGGCATATGCCGTGGCTTTGACGGAAGAAACGTCACGTGGGAGAACTCGAACCAGGAGTGAATGGTCGGATGTGGCAATCCTGCTCGAAATGGGGATGCCCGCTGAGCGCGCATGGCAGCCCCTCGCCGGGCACCCTGCGCTAGGAGAACTGGTAACGGTGGCGCGAGCTTCGGAGAGATCAGGAGCGACGTTGGTTGAGGCGTGTGAGAGGTTAGCCCGACAATTGCGCGCACGGGCATCAGACCTAAGCCTTGCACGAGCAGAACGTGCGGGAGTGCTCATTGCACTGCCGTTGACCGTATGTTTTCTTCCCGCATTCTTCTTACTCGGGCTTGCGCCAGTGGTCATCAGCTTGGGGATTGGGATTTTTTCTTGATTTACCCACGCGATTGAAAACAGAAAAACGAGACAACGACATAACCGACATAACAACGAAAAGGAACAAAAGTCATGCTTACTGCATTCATCCATAAATGTCACAAACTCATTGATAATGAAGATGGGATGACCACCATCGAGTACGCCATGGGGGCACTAGCAGCCGCAGCTCTAGCAGGCGCGCTGTATTTAGTGGCTACGAGTGGTTCAGTATCAACTGCTTTGGAAGGCATAATCACGAATGCTTTGAATAAAACGCCAGGTTAATAAGCGCTCATGAGCACGATAGAGACGGCAATTGTGTCGGCGGCACTCATTATCGTTGCTGCGGCGATGTGTGGCGGGATTGTCAGCGTCGCTGCGCAATTAGCCGCGATTGATAATGCTGGTGCCGCCGCACGGCTCGTGCCATAGGTGTGGAGTTCGTGGCATCACGAGGAACGATTGATTTCACAGAATCCGGTGGATTAGTTACCGCTACAGCGCGCGTTCCGAGTCCACTAGGGACGCGAACAGCTACTGCGATTTTTCCCAAGGAACAGCCATGAAAATCTTCAATTGCTTATACGCAACCAGGACGGAAACGCAACAGTTTTGGGAGCCGGAATAATGGCGGCATTCTCTGCTGTGTTGTTGTGTTGTGTGGTAATAGCCAACTCTGTTTTAGATCAGCACACCACCCAAAACGCGGCATATCTTTCTATGATAGCAGGAGCGACCGCCGCAGCGCAAGGCTTGAACGCCTGTGAAGAATCTCAAAGAATAGCGGCACTCAATGGTGCAGTACTCATCGACTGCACGAATGTCTACGAGGATGTCATCGCCGAAGCCAAGGTGGACAGGCAAACGGCGAAAGCACGAGCGGGACCCTTATAAAATGGGACCTTTATACACCGTAACCTCTATGAACGCAGAGACCTCCGGCTAAGGCGTGACACCGAGCATCGCACACATGGTGCCAAGCAATGTTAGCGCGCCGCCCTTATCCAGAGGGCTGTTCCCGTTGCCGCACTTAGGCGATTGAACACAGGACGGACACCCCGACTCGCACGAGCATGAGCGGATCGCATCAAAGGTCGTGGCAATCCATTCGGGGAAGCGATCGTAACCGCAATCGGCAAACCCAGCACCACCAGGGTGTCCGTCGTAGACAAAGACTGTGGGTAGCCCAGTGTCTGGGTGAAGCTCTGTGGACACACCGCCAATATCCCAGCGATCGCATGTAGCAATCAGCGGAAGGATGCCGATAGCCGCATGCTCGGCGGCATGCAGCGCGCCGGGGATATCGGTGATCCCTAGTTGGGTCAGGACAAGCGGATCAATTGTGTACGCAACCGCACGCGTGACGAGCGTTTGCGGTGGTAGTTGGAGAGGAACCACGTCTAGAACCGATCCGTCTGGTGCCTTCACCACATAACCTGTGACCCTGTCGGTGACTTCCACATGTAAGTTGGAAACCCACAGGCCAGGTGCGGGGTTAGCAACTTTGTCTACGTCGCCTAGGATGCGGATGTCTGTGGTGCTTCGGGCGTAGGTGCTGTAGTCGGGAGCATCAGGACGGGCTAGTGCAAGGCGTTGGTCAAGATCGAGGCTGTTAATAACAAAAGTCTCGCTCCGGTGGAGATACACCGCGCCAGGATGGACTTGGGAGACCGCCCGAGTCTGTTCGATGGTGCCCAAGACTCGACCGTCAGTCTCATCGACAATGGTGATGGCGGATCCGGATCCTCGTAGGCTCACTAGCTCATGCGCGGGTGGTTCGCCGGGTTTCTCAACAGCAAACCACCCGTGGCGGCGGTGTCTCAGCAATCCTTCGCGCTCTAGCTGCTCAGCTACTTGTTGCGCCCCCAAGGCGTTAATCTCTGCGTCGGAGAGGGGAGCCTCTGATGCTGCACAACAGAGATGTCCGGCCAGAATGTGTGGGTTATGTGGGTTGAAAACGGTGCGCTCGATGGGTCTACCAAGAAGTGCTTCCGGGTGATGGACTAAATACGTGTCCATGGGTTCATCGCGGGCGACGAGGGTGACTAAGGAACCTTGGCCGCGTCGGCCAACTCGACCTGCCTGCTGCCAAAAGCTAGCGACAGTTCCGGGGAAACCTGCGGTCACTACTGCGTCGAGTCCGCCGACGTCTATACCGAGTTCCAGGGCATTGGTGCTGGCGACGCCGAGGAGTTCGCCGTTGTCTAGCTGTTCTTCGATTTTTCGGCGATCTTCGGCCAGATAGCCGGCTCGATAAGCTGAAATTCGGCGGGCCAGATCAGGGCGGCCATGATAGGACAGCTCTTCTGCGCAACGTAAAGCGGTGAGTTCGGCTTGGCGTCGAGAGCGGACAAAAGTAAGGGTTCGTGCGCCTTCTGCGATGAGAGTAGCCATGATGCTGGCTGCCTCCGATGACGCTGCGCGCCGTACAGGAGCACCATGCTCGCCCTCCACGCCGTCGAGAAAGCCTGGTTCCCACAACATGACGGTGCGTGCGCCGGTGGGGGCTGAATCCGTGGTAACCGCATGTACGGGACGGCCTAGGAGTAATTCGGCGTGTTCGGAGGGATTGTTGCTTGTGGCTGATGCCAAGATCACCGTGGGGGTGCTTCCATAGCGGGCCGCTATCCGGAGAAGCCGACGTAAAACAAGGGAGACCCCAGCGCCGAAGACTCCTCGGTAGGAGTGACATTCGTCGATCACGATAAACCGCAGGTGTCGTAATAGCCGTGCCCAGCGCTGATGGTTGGGAAGAATTCCGGCGTGGAGCATGTCGGGATTGGTGAAGATGAAGCGGGACTGTTCGCGGATTCCGGAGCGCGCATCGGAGGGGGTGTCGCCGTCGTAAGGCGCAGGATGGACAGAGCGTACCGTATCGCCTCCCATGGTTTGCGCTTCTTGCACTAGTTGCGTGACTGCATTGAGCTGATCTGATCCGAGTGCCTTTGTGGGCGTGAGATAGATCGCGCATGCGGTGGAGTCGTATGCAAGACAGGAAAGTATGGGGAGCTGATAACCCAGTGATTTGCCGGAGGAGGTGCCCGTTGCAATGACGGTGTCTATTTTTTCCCACGCATTGTGTGCGACTTCTTGCTGGTGGGCGTACAGCTGTTGGATGCCTCGGTTCACAAGGGCTTCTTTGATAGGGGGATAGACCCATTCTGGCCATTCTGCGTAGCGTGCTGGCTTGGCTGGGGTGGTTTCCAGGTGCGTACACGTGGAGTTGGGGTACCTGTCTGCCACGATGGAAGCGAGCTCTTGGCCCAATTGATACCCCATATCGGGGTTAGTTCCAGCCATGGGGAATCCTTAATTATTTTAGTGCGACCTGCAACAATCTAGCATTTTTTTGAATGACCTATCGCTGAGCGCTTAAACATGACACACTGGGCAGTGGTCGCCGAATCCAGCTAACGGTTGGTGGCATTTTTACAGAGGTGATCTGCGGGCTTTCCAACATGAAAGTTCGTGGTGTTTCCGAGGTGTGAGGATGAACGGCTCCACTGCAATTCGGTATTCACCGAAAATTCTAGAAGTAAGGTTTTAAATATGGCACAGGGAACTGTGAAGTGGTTCAACGCTGAAAAAGGTTTCGGCTTCATCGCACCGGACGATGGCTCCGCTGATGTTTTCGTTCATTACTCTGAGATTCAGGGCAATGGCTTCCGCACTCTCGAAGAGAACCGGAAGGTTGAGTTCGAGATCGGCGAGGGAGCTAAGGGTCCTCAGGCTCAGCAGGTTCACGCTCTGTAATTCCTCGTAAGCGGAAGTGCGTAGCACCTACAAGCTTTAGTGCCTCTGGCGGTCATATGATGACCGTCGGGGGTACTTTTTTATAGTTGAGCCATCCGATAAGGGGAGTGAGAAACGCCCTTTTTCCTGCCCTATTAGTGTTTTGGGATTCCTGCGTTGGACAAAGGTGCGTAGTAGACCCGTACTATAAGGTGCCAACGCATTTTTATCGTGCTTTTTGTGAATTGAGGTTTTCACCTTTTATGGCTGAAAAGAGCGGACCTAAGCGCCTTGTGATCGTCGAGTCTGCGACGAAGGCTAAGAAAATTGCCCCTTACTTAGGTGATGACTACATCGTCGAGGCTTCCGTGGGACATATTCGCGATCTCCCGCGAGGCGCTGCAGATGTTCCAACTAAGTACAAAAAGGAGCCGTGGGCTCGGCTTGGCGTGAACACAGAGAACGGCTTCGCGCCTTTGTATGTGGTCAGCCCGGACAAGAAGAAGAAAGTCGCCGATCTCAAGCAAAAGCTTAAGCTTGTCGACGAACTCCTACTGGCCACAGACCCCGACCGCGAAGGGGAAGCCATCGCATGGCACTTGCTTGAGGTTCTCAAGCCTAAAGTGCCCGTGAAGCGCATGGTGTTCAATGAGATCACTAAACCAGCGATTCTGGCGGCTGCCGAGAACACCCGCGAGCTGGACGCAAACTTGGTCGATGCGCAGGAAACTCGCCGTATCCTCGATCGCCTCTATGGCTACGAGGTCTCCCCGGTGCTGTGGAAGAAAGTCATGCCGAGGCTTTCTGCGGGCCGTGTTCAGTCGGTGGCTACTCGTGTGATCGTTGAACGAGAACGCGAGCGTATGGCTTTTGTTTCCGCTGAGTACTGGGACATCGAGGCGGAATTCGATACGGGCAAGCCTGATACGGATGGCAATCCACATCAATTCACTGGCCGTCTTACCTCTGTCGATGGCAAGCGCGTAGCTACGGGCCGCGACTTCAATGATCGCGGTGAGCTTAAAGGCGACGTTGTGGTCGTCGATAAGCAGCGTGCCGAGGCATTGGTTGCGGAGCTGACAGGCGCTCCTATGAGCGTGGCCAAGGTGGAAGAAAAGCCTTATACCCGCCGCCCTTATGCGCCGTTTATGACCTCAACTCTGCAGCAAGAGGCCGGCCGCAAGCTGCACTTTACTTCCGAGCGCACCATGCGTATCGCGCAGCGACTGTATGAAAACGGCCACATCACGTATATGCGTACAGACTCCACGACACTGTCGGAGCAGGGCCTCAAGGCTGCTCGTGAACAAGCGATTTCCCTTTATGGGAATGATTATGTGGCGGATGGGCCGCGTCGTTACGACCGCAAGGTGAAGAACTCGCAGGAAGCTCACGAGGCTATCCGTCCGGCGGGCGAGCGTTTTGCGACCCCCGGAGAACTTCACTCCCAGCTCGATGCCGAGGAATTTAAACTCTACGAGCTCATCTGGCAGCGCACCGTCGCTTCCCAGATGGCAGATGCCAAAGGCACCTCCATGAAGGTGACCATCGCAGGAAAGAACGCTGAGTTCTCAGCTACTGGACGAACGATCACGTTCCCGGGCTTCCTGCGCGCATACGTGGAAATCACCAAGCTTTCCGACGGCCGCGATCTCGCCGATAACGCCGAACGCCATCTGCCTCGTCTCGCTGAGGGCGACGCACTGGACGTGAACAAGCTGGAAGTCGACGAGCACTCCACCAACCCGCCTGCGCGCTACACAGAGGCGTCTCTGGTGAAGAAAATGGAAGAGCTGGGCATTGGACGCCCATCGACGTATGCCTCGATCATCAAGACCATTCAAGATCGCGGATACGTTTATTCCCGCGGTAACGCGCTCGTCCCCAGCTGGGTGGCTTTTGCGGTCGTTGGCCTTTTGGAGAAGAGCTTCTCCGCTCTCGTCGATTACGATTTCACCTCCTCGATGGAAGATGAGCTAGACGACATCGCCGCAGGACGGGAAGACGGCACTGCATGGCTCACCGGTTTCTATTTTGGCGATGCCCAAGCCTCCGACGCTACTGCAGAATCCATCGCACGCCACGGCGGACTTAAGGCGCTGGTTGGCGACAACCTCGAACACATTGACGCGCGTTTGGTCAACTCCTTAGAACTTTTCCAGGACGCAGAAGGCCGCGCCGTTAACGTCCGTGTTGGGCGGTACGGCCCCTATATCGAACGGCAGATCGGTGTGACCGCTGATGGCGAGGCCGAATATCAGCGCGCCAACTTGTCAGACACCACCACCCCAGACGAGCTGACCCTCGATGTGGCGGAGAAACTGTTTGCGACTCCTCAATCTGGCCGTGAGCTGGGCAGGAACCCCAAGAACGATCGCATGATCGTGGCCAAGGAAGGGCGTTTTGGCCCTTACGTCACCGAGCTGGTCAACGACGATGAGCGCACCCAAGTGGAGACTAAGGCAGAAGAGATCGTTGCCGCTGAGCGCAAAGCCGAAGATGAGCAGCGTGCCGCCGAGGGTAAACGCGCCAAGAACTGGGAGACCAAGACTGCAGTTAAGCAGAAAGAAAAGCGGATCGCTGAGATCGTCGACGAGACCCTGAAACCAGGCACCGCGTCGCTGTTCAAGGCCATGGAGCCTGCTACCGTCACGCTTGAGGAAGCCCTGCAGCTTCTGGCCCTTCCGCGCGAGGTCGGTGTTGACCCTAGCGATAATGAGCCCATTACTGCGCAGAACGGTCGCTATGGTCCTTACCTGAAAAAGGGCAATGATTCGCGGTCGCTGGCCAAAGAAGAGCAAATCTTTACTATCACTCTCGACGAGGCCCGCCGAATCTACGCTGAGCCTAAACGACGCGGCCGAGGTGCCACCTCCCAATCCGTGATCAAAGAACTTGGCGATAACGACGTCTCCGGCAATCCCATGTCCGTGCGCGATGGACGCTTTGGCCCTTACGTAACCGACGGCGCCACCAACGCTTCTTTGCGACGAGGCGACGACCCCACGGCGCTTACGGATGCGCGCGCTAACGAGCTTCTTTCAGAGCGTCGCGCGAAGGAAGCCGCGGATGGCGGCACGGCGAAAGCTACGAAGAAGACGGCAAAGAAGGCTGCGAAGAAAGCGACCAAGAAGACCACAGCGAAAAAGGCTGTGAAAAAGCCTGCGAAGACCACAAAACGAGTGGTCAAAGCTGGACGCAAGAAATGATCTACTGAAATTAGGCCCCTTTAAAGGGGCCTAATTTTGTGTCTGGGTATGAATTCCCGCTTCGAGCCTGCATTACCATAGACATTGAGCAGTTTTTGGGCCCTTGAAGCCTCTAGTATCTACGGTAATGCAGGTTCTGGGGGTGCTTTGGGGCTTGGGGCCCTAAACGCAACAATCCCCTCTGTTAGAACTCGCAGAAGTTCAGTCAGAGGGGATTGCGTCTGCTTTAGGCAGAGGCTTTGCTACGAACCCAGCGGTAGAGCGATACCACGAGGAGAGTAAACACTATGAGTCCTACCCAGGTGGCGACATTTTCGCCGTAACCAAAGACAGCAAGTGGTTCTTCAACACCTGTTCCGCCAACGATAGCGGCGTTGAATACACCAAAGAGGGATTCGCCCACGATTACGCCGGTGGCAAGCAGAATGCCCATGCGCTTGGAGAACTCCGGATTGCTTTGCTTCTTTGCCCACTTGTCGTAGAAGTAGCCGATGAATGCGCCGACCGGAATGATGACCGTGAGGGCAATAGGGAGGTAGATGCCCATGCCTACGGAGAGCGCAGGGAGGCTCCAGCCCTTGGTGCGCTTGAGGACCTCGTCGATGATGATGACAATGACGCCGATGATGGCGCCGAGGCCAATGCGGCTCCAGTTGAGAGAGCCACCGAAGATGCCGTTTGCTACCGAGGAGAGCAGTGCTGCCTGCGGGGCCGCGAGAGCGTTGTCGCCAGCGCCTTCCATTCCTACAAAGCCGAAGCCGTCGAGCATGAGCTGGAGGACGGGAGGAATAATAATCGAGCCGAAGAGCACGCCGATGATGAGGGCGCCCTGCTGTTTCCATGGGGTGGCGTTGACAAGCTGGCCGGTCTTGAGGTCCTGCAGGTTGTCGTTTGAAATCGTGGCGATACCAAAGACCACAGCGGAGGTGAACAGCGTGTAGGCAACCAGGGCAGGAGCGTTGGAGTCGGACTCGGAACCGGTAACTACCTTGATCAGCAGGGCCGAAGTGAGAACAACGATGATGCCCACGCCGGAGATGGGGGAGTTGGATGCGCCGATGAGGCCAGCCATATAACCGCACACAGAGGCAACGATGAGACCAATGAGCAGCACGAACACGATGCTGAGGATCACGAGCGTTGCTGTGTGGTGGGAAATTTCAGATGCGTGAATGAAGAGATACAGCAGGGCGCCCACGGGCAGCATGGCGGCTAAGATCGTTCCGACGACCAGCTTGAATGGGATGTCTCGTTCGGTGAGCTCTACGTCGCTACCAGCGGCACGTGCTCGGGAGGACGCAAGGGATTCCCTGATGCCCTTGACAATGGGGCCGATGATTTTGATAAGCGTCCATACTGCTGCGACTGCCATTGCGCCGGCACCGACAAAGCGAACCTCGCCGACGAAGGTAGAACTGACGACGCTCGAAAGCTCGCCGCCTGCCGCTAGAGGAGCTGCGGAGAAGTAGGGAAGCAGAACACCATAGGAGATCAGGAGTCCGACGATCATAGAGATGCCGACGGCAGGGCCAACCAGGTGGCCTACGCCAATGAGGGCGAGGGACAAGCTGGAACCAAACATAGTTCCGCCGGCACCGACTTTGAACGTGGCGGAAACTGATCCTGCGGCACCCTTCATTGCAGCGAGCAGCGAGTAACCTGCAGATGCAATTCCGCCCCAGATGATAACGGCCAGGCCTTTTTTATTACCTTCGTGCTCTTGGGCATTGCCTGCGTCGTTGCCGACCTTCAGGACCTCAGCTGCTGCCACACCTTCGGGATAAGGGAGATCAGAGCTAGTAACCAGGGCACGACGTAGCGGGATGGAATACATCACGCCGAGGATGCCGCCAATTGCGCAGACAAAAGCCGTGGTCCAATAGGGGAATCCGCTCCACCATCCGACCATAATGAGGCCGGGGAGGACGAAGATGATGGCGGATAGTGTGCCAGCTGCAGATGCAATCGTTTGAACGATGTTGTTCTCTTGGATGGTGTGGCCTGCGAAACGACGCAGGATCGCCATCGAGATAACCGCAGCGGGGATGGACGTGGCAAAAGTAATGCCAACTTTAAGCCCCAGATAAACATTGGCGGCCGTGAACACGAGGGTGATCAGGCCGCCGATGATGACGGCGCGCAGAGTGAGTTCGCGGATACTGGAACCCGTGGCTGGTTTCGCAATGTCGGTGTCAGACACGACATTTCCTTCCTAGTATGTGGGGAAAGATGCGCGGTTCACAGAGGGCCAGCAAACGCGCAAGAATCACAAAAAGATCGGATTTAGCGTAGAACTGAGGCCCGGTAAAAGTCCATTCGGTCGACAGATAAGCTACGCGTACTGCCGTGCTCTCTGGGGAAATATTCCTGCGCCGAAAGAAAGAATTGGAGTTAGCGTTTTCTCGCTAAGAACGGTCTGCAAGCGTCGGGCGGATGGGGCGTGCAAGCTGCGTCATCATGCTGCGGCCACGCAGTTCCACGGACTTCATGCGCGTCCAGCGGCCCTGTTCCGCCTCGTTAGCCTTCTTGAGGGTTGCGGCGTTAGTAAGAACACGGCCAGGAGTGTCTTTGGCAATCTCAGTGAGACGCGCTGCGGTATTCACAGCGTCTCCGATGACTGTGTACTCAAAACGATCAAGACCACCAATATGCCCTGCAACCACGTGCCCTGAGGCAACACCAATACCGGCTTCCAACCGTAGCCCGCTGAGCTCTTGCCGCAGTTCACGCGCGGCGGCGAGTGCATGCCCGGTGGCGTCGGAAAGCGTAATAGGTGCACCGAAAACCGCAAGGGCGGCATCGCCCTGGAATTTGTTGATGATGCCCTTATTTCGGTGAACCACGCCGACTACATGCTCGAAAAACTTGTTCAGCTCTGCCACAACCTCTTCTGGGCCATGATTGACAGCGAAGGTAGTGGAGCCAATGACATCGACAAAGATCACAGCGACTTCTCTGTCCTCGCCGCCCAACTGAGGTTTTTCTTCGAGTGCCCGACGCGCGACCTCAGCGCCCACATAACGGCCAAAAATATCGCGGACACGTTGGCGCTCTTTTAGCCCACGCATCATCTCGTTGAAACCCGCCTGCAGTACGCCCAGCTCGGAACCATCGTAGATGTCCACCTGGACGTCGCTTTCTCCCCGGCGCACCCTGTTAATGGCCCCCTGCAGCTCCAGGATGGGGTCTACAACACTCATAATGGATAAGGTCGTGCCCAGGAACCCCGTGACAAGTGAAACAAGCGAGAGCGTGAGAACAGCCGGGATAATGTCGCGGATGTTATGGCCAAAGAAACCCTCATGGTAGCCCACGATCGTAAGGATCACGCCGAAGATGGGGACCGCCGACGTCAACAGCCAGGTGAGTCGTAGACGAGAAGCAATGGGAGGCTCAAGGGTCGATTCCTCAAACCTGCGGGCTAGGGCAGTGGCTGCCACAGGACGTACGAGGCGCTCGGCTTCAAGATACGTCAACACAATGACAACAGACCCGCTCAACGTAGTGGCGACGACAATAGCCAGAGCTAAGCGCGGCGAAGTCTGTGCGGAAGCCACCGCCAGAATCACGATGCCGATAAGCCACACCAAAGCACACAGAGCTGACTGATAAAAAGGGATGCGCATGACGAGGTTGCGCACCATGTTGGGGTCGTGAGTATCTGGGTGGCGCTGCCAATCCAAGACAGGGCGAAACAACCTGAACGTCACCACGATGCCAAAAGCAACCGCGACCACCAAGTAGCTAATCCCTAAGGTGGGAAGATAGCTGGTTCCCTTGGTAAAAGCCGCAAACTCCGGCATGGGGACGAGGTATCGCAAAAACAGCATGACGCCAACTGCCCCCAGCACATTAGAGCCGAGGACAGTGGTGGCGTATAGCGGCCACGATGTGCCAAAGAGCCATTTAAAGGCGCGCCACATTTTGGTCATGCCACTACTTTAACGGTCATACAAAACTAGCGATACTCTTGTTAGTGATGAGCACCAACGACATCTTCTCGCATATGGGCGTGAGCGAGCACATTGCACCAGCCCTCCGAGCTGCGGCGTATGCGGCGCGAACGCATGAGGACAGCAGCGCAATGACCCACGCGTGGCTGTTCACAGGCCCCCCTGGGTCGGGGCGTTCAGTGGCTGCAGTAGCCTTCGCGGCGGCACTGGAATGCGAGGACCCCCATGTGGCCGGTTGCGGCCGGTGCCCTCAGTGTCGTTCGGTGATTGCTAATGCGCATGCTGACGTAGTCCACATCGTTCCCCGTGAGCTATCTATCTCCGTTGAGACGATGCGCGCGGAAGTCGTCGAACCAGCCGCAAAGCGCCCGACGGTAGGGCGATGGCGTGTGGTGATACTGGATAATGCAGACAGGCTTACCGACGGAGCCGCCAACGCCCTACTTAAAACGGTAGAAGAGCCCCCCGTGCACACCGTGATTATGCTGTGCGCCCCCTCGACGGATCCCACAGACATTATCCCGACGCTGCTGTCTAGAAGTCGCCACGTGTATGTACCGCAGCCCACCACGGAACAAGTGGTGGCGGTGCTTACTCGCGACGGCTCAATCACAGAACAAGACGCGCAGCTGGCAGCGGCCTCCTCTGGCGGGCACATCGGACGGGCACGGTGGCTGGCCCGCGATGTTGAGGCACAGCGCCGTCGCGCAAGCATACTGAACATGGCTGAACTTGTTTTTCATGGTGACCAGGCATTCCAAGCAGTGACCGGAATCGTGAAAACCGTGACAAAACAAGTGGAGGAACAATTATCACAAGAAAACGACGCAGAGCTGGATAAGCTACGTAACTCACTGGGAATGGGAGCCCGTGGCAAAGGCGTGCATAAGGCTTTGCGGGGGTATGAGGCTTCTGTGCGTGAACTAGAGGAACGGCAGAAAAAGCGGAGGACGCGAGCAATTCGCGATAGCCTGGATCTGTCCCTTGTCGACCTAGCAGGGCTATACCGTGACGCCATCATGGTTAGCTCGCGCGCAGACGTAGCTCGGACGCATCCAGATATGGTCGGCCTGGCAGAGGAATTAGCGCAACAGGTAAGCACTGAAGGGCTGGTTGCCTGCGTCGACGCGATAAATCTATGCAGGGAGCACATTAACCACAACGTTCGCCCAGAAGTAGCTTTCGATGCAATGATCGGACGCATTCGTCTGGCCTGCGGAGCCCGCTAAGTAGAGGGGCTTGAGGGTAGGCACTGGGGAGTAAAACGTTAGCAACCTAAGGACACAACAATGGCTAAGCTCACACGGATTTTTGCCCAAAAAGGAAAACGTGCCAGTGCAAAGCGGCTATCAGAAATCGAAGCAGCTCTTGGCAAGACGTTACCCGAGGACTACAAACAGTTACTCCAGAAAACTGGAGTTGGCACGTTAAAAACTGATTGCAGCTTCATTACTGGTATCACCCTGGCCTCCGGAGAAGAACTAGACATTGGTGTGGAAACTATCTATGGCAATGGGGCAACTCGCAATGGAACGAATATTGATTTAGTTGACTATGCGATGTTCCTTATGCAGGAGTGGGAAATATCAGACGAAGTCCTGCTCTTAGCAGATACTAAGGATGGTATGCATCAGTGCTTTGTCATCAATTATGGTGTGGAAGGTTTTCCTGTAGGGGCTATTCTTCATTGTGATACTGATCCAGATGGACAAATGACTCTTGTCGCAGATTCTGTGACTGATTTTCTGGAAAAGCTTGGTCCTGACCCGTATGAAAGTAGTACTGATAGCTCTGATCAGTACGGTATGGGGATTAAAGGTATTCAGCATGGGGCATTGTCAGAAACCTTGCAGCATGCAATCCGTGCTACGCCGACTCCTGATATTGAACGATTCCTACGCAAAGCAGCAGAGCCGGTTGCCAACGATATGAACCCCGCAATCTTGTATAACTCTGTGGAGGGGAGGCGCTTTTTTGATGTCTTGTACTGGATAGCGCAGCATGTTCAGCCGCAGCCGGATTCTGTGACGTATGTCAATGTAAATAGGAATGAACAGGAGATCTTTCTGGGGAATCTTCTTAGTGGGTCGTTTAAAATGCCTACGCAAAAGTACGGTTTTATTTACACCCCTGCAGCTGTTGAAGCGTGGTGGAATATTCGAGTTGCGGAGGGTGTGCTGAATCCGACGGAAAAGGGGTACGTTTTGGAGGAGGGCTATATTGAGAATGTTTTAGAGGAATTGCGTGGTTAGAAACGATATGATCTGTGCCCCTTGCAATGCCTGGGGGCGCGGATCATTGGTTAGGTTGGCAATGTAAAGCGATTTTGTGGCACCTACGCACCTCGTTTTAAAGTTTTGACCGCTATGTTGTAAGCTTATCCGCGGACATGACGCTGTTGCGTTAAGCCCAGCCGCCTTAGCTCAGTCGGTAGAGCGCTTCACTCGTAATGAAAAGGTCGCGAGTTCGATTCTCGCAGGCGGCTCAATAAAACCCCAGCTAGAAGATAGTTTCTAGCTGGGGTTTTGCTTGTAAGTCTTCAATAGCGTGTTGCGTATTGTTGCAGGTGATTGCTTCTCGTCCTGAACAAAACCCGAACAGATTAAACGGCCCGAAGCCCACGCTCACTACGTCTACGCTCTCTCTGCCAGCCTTTCCCGTTCACGCTGCATATGGGTGCTCATCGCGCCGGGCACATAGCCAAGACCAGTTTCCCAGAGGTGAGCTAAACATCTAAGGTCATTGCTGCGCTAGCGTGTCCCAACATTAGCTGGACGGTTTTCACATCAGCGTCAGCGGCGATGGCAAGGGAAGCCGCTGTATGTCTAAGCTCGTATGTCTTTAATTTCGAGATATGTGCATTGTTGCAAACGGTATGCTAACGTCGCCGCCATTTTGTCGAGGTCCATACATGACCTATTTCGTCAGCGAGCAGCCAGTCGTTGGGGTCCTTATTCTCGGCAGCGTCTTCAAGGTCAAAGAGAAGATCACCACCAATGGGTACATCTCGATGGTTCCTGGTCTTGGTTTCATCTGGGCACCCAAGATCATCGACATCTCGACGGATATATAGGCGACCGCGTAGTAGATCGAAGTCCTTTACTTTGAGGAGGCCTTTTGATTCCCCCGGACGAAGCCCTGTGGAAAACAAAACGTTAATCATGAGCGAGACTTCGGGCATAGCACGTGCAGCTGCTAGAAGACAGTCTATCTCACGGACCGTGAGATAACGATGCTCTGCTTTGCCTTGGTGGGGTATGTCATTAGACCGGATCTTGTTTTTCCAATAATTTCTAAATCTTCTGCTTGATCAAGGAGAGCTCTAATAACGATGCCGATTTTGCGCTGCGATCCTGATCCAATGATACGAGGTTCTTTATCTTTGCCACTTTACGTTGTGACAATTGGGATCCACGCCGCGACTTTAACTCGTTCAATTTTCCAACAAGGGACGCTGCCAAAACGGATTTGATGTGCTTCCAGGCTGTCTCATAGCCAGCTTTCGTGCTGGATGCGCGTCCCTCTTTTGATGCTATCCATACATCTCACATATCTTCCAGAGTGATCTCGAGTTTATCTTTAGTGATCCAGGTGCCGTCAGCTTGTCCGACTTCTGCGCGGGCAGCATGGAGCTCCGCTGCGTCTTTGTTATAAAAAGATCTGGTTGTTTCATCGCCATTTTCAACCCAGACGGCTTGCCAGCGTTTCCCCTTGCCTCATCGTGCTGATCGCACCTTTTTAATACGTGAGGTTTGATCTGGGTTTTTCTTCATCCAGAGATCACGGACGTATGCCATGAGGTACACTTCTTCCTTGTCAGGGCGGACTCGTCTCATATAGAGAAGAGTTCACCTGAGTTGGCTCCCTTTCACGTCCTCCGCCAAGATGACCGTGGAAGGGAATTGTTTTACTTTTCGGAAATTCCGAACAAACCCCCCGTTCGATAGAACTGGGGCGATTTACGAGGTTATGCAATTCTCCTGTGTAAGAAGTCGGCATGGGACTCGATGTCGGCTTCTTTGCGTTGCGTAAGTACACGGAATTGTTCTTTGTTCTTGTTCTGGGGGCTATTCCGAAGGACTGCAACAACATCGACATTCT
This sequence comes from Corynebacterium silvaticum, assembly GCF_002162115.2. Taxonomy (NCBI): domain Bacteria; kingdom Bacillati; phylum Actinomycetota; class Actinomycetes; order Mycobacteriales; family Corynebacteriaceae; genus Corynebacterium; species Corynebacterium silvaticum. The sequence continues at coordinate 314,438 of NZ_CP021417.2, forward strand.
CGTTGATGCTCACGGCTTCTTCATTGAATAGCAGATGGCCTCCTTTTTCCCTTAAACGAGCAACTTTGAGTTCCCAGGCTTCGGCACGCTCGAAGGATTGCTGATCAGTGATATTGAAGGCTTGGTTAAGCTCGTAAACTTCTTCGTTATTGAGGACAGCAACGTTGAGACCAAAGGAATAAGCAGAGGTTTCTACGCGTGGATCAATTTTTGTGATTTCCGACAGTACCGGGTCATTGGTGTATGCGGTTCGGATCCTTTTCCTGATTTGTGAAACCGTGGTGCGGCTTTCTCGGACAGGTTCGACTCCAATGAACACTTCGAACGCTAATTCCGTAGCATGGTCGAGATTATCAGCGGCTATAACTCGGGCTCGATCGACTCGTATGAGGTTATTCCAGTGCTGGTTGAGCAAGGAAAGACGGTTCGGCAGGTGAAATGATTCACTGATTTCCAACGAGGGCTGTGCAACGACGTGATCTTCCACTTCCTGCATGAGGACCTTTAGTGAACGCTCGATGGCTCCTACGTTGTCGTGAGCGTTGAAAACAGATTTCACATTACAGAAGTGAGTTTTGAATCGTGCAGTGAGCGGATCGTAGACGATTACGCCGACACCAATTGAGGTCACGCTCAAAGGGCGGGGAACTACGCGGATAGTCCAGACATCAAAGCGCATGTCATCTCCTTCCTGCTACCTGTTTATGAGAATTCAGTATGTCACGGGCATAGTCTATTCTTCCGATAGTGTAGTTAACGAGTGTAGCTATTTCAGCACGAGTGACCTCTCACTCCTCGGGTAGTTTTCCGCAGATTTCATCAATAAGAGAATTATCTAGTTTATCGATTGCCGCGATAGCCTTGTCCCAAGATTCTGCTGGTATGCGCGCTGTAAGTCGTGGAACCTGAATACGACCAGCTAGTTGCTCTACGGGGCTTAGCTGCCAAGGGAACGGAAGAGAATCGAACCAAAAGCCATGGTCGATAGACCAGATCTCGTAGTCATTATTAGTCTCGTAGAGAAACTGAAGATCCTCCTGAACATTGCACAGCGCCCATAGCGCAATGAGCTTAGGAATCTCATTGTGATTGCTGTCATCGAGAACATGATGAATAGCCGCCGGCTCAGTCTCAAGAACCGCCCCTTCGAGATCAAGGGAACCGAACAATGGCGTGCCATCTAGAGAATACCTGCGAGTACTATCTCCAACACGGTATCCAACAAACGTATCCGGAACATGGATTCCCGCCCATTCACGAACACACGCACCAATACGTTTGCCAATCTCACTAGCAACGACCTCATTGATCGTTGATTCCCGCCCATGATCATTAATAAGCCGCTTGCACCAGTAAACATTTCCGTCACTTGCACGAGCTGGAAAGCCTTGTCCCAGTATCCGCAATTTCCCCAGGCACCTGCAAATAAATAGGCACTTCTTTTCGGGAGCGGTGCTGTTCCATAGAAATAATGTTGCTGTTCATGACTTTTGTCCTTGTCTTCGGGACTGTGAGGGCAAACCCTTTACTTGTTGTGCTTGGCGGCTCGTAGGCGGAGGGTTTTGCATGGTTTTTACATAAGTATGATTACTAAGAGAACAACACCTGCAATAACTAGTAGCAGTGTGAGATTGCTCGAATGAGATTTCTTTCCACTTTGTGCATACGATTCCTCCCACTCCCGTCGTCTGCGGGCGGATTCTTCGGCCTTTTCTTGTTCTGTAAGCGCGACAGGTTTTACGTGGTTGAACTTCGCGGATGGAGTTTTTAAGGTGCTATCTCCTGTATGTCCATAGGCGGGCGGTACGGTATAGGAATGCGATTTGGTGACTAGCCCAGATTCCGTAGTTAATGCCTTATCGCCGCTAAGAAGATAGACGGAAATATCAAAGTAATTACCGTTTTTGTGTAGTTTGCCTTTAACGCGAGCCATCATGCCGGATGCGGTGATCCTGGCAATAATTGGCCAATAGGTTGAGGTCCGTTCCCGTGGGATGTACCCCACGACGTTGCCGCGGCTTCTAATACTGATTGCATGATCGTCGTATGGGGGTTGTCTGGCTCAGGAACGAGCTCAAAATACTGAACTCCAGATGGCAACCTTCGAAGCGTATCTTTATAAGCAAACACGCCTACAGCTGCAACGGTGGGGCGTTGCGACGAAAGTAAGTCGTAATACTTCAACATGCTCTCCTTTAAGCGGGTGAAAGGCAACTCTCGGGTTGGATTCGCCCTTGTTGGTAGAGGCGTTTCCAAACATCAAGAATCCGAGGGGTCACTCCTAGCTCATATGCTATTGCCCCTAAGCAGCCGTTATGTGCGCTTTCGGCGAGCCGGTAATTATCGGGGGTGATGAGGATTTGAGCGGCGAATTGGTCAGCTCGCCGCTCAAGCCTTGGGTCTCCGTGCTGCGCGTCGCCATACCAAGCATATCCAAGCTGAGCAAGTGTGGAGCGGTGGCTCCATGTGCAAGGACCGGAACGGATAAGGATTATTTTCCGGTGGTGGAGATACATGCCATCGATGCCTGAGGGAAGGTCATGAGTGTCGAGAATGCTCACACCAAGGCTTTCGATGAATGCTTCGAGGTCCAATTTTCGCGTCTCCTAAGGCGAATCAGGTTCAACTAATTCTTCCGATGCGGGGTGCGCTGCTTTACGGAGTTAGTGGGCTTCGCGGATTGCCGCGGCTGCTTCATCATCGCTAATGGTTCTGACACACGGGGGTGAATCAGGGGAGGAACTATGGGTGTTGGCTTTTCTACGAGCTGCGAGCTCGTTGCCTATCGAGTGGGAAAGGTTTCTTCCCATGCTGCTTCTTCACTATTGATACGCATTGCAAGTTCATGGATTAGCTCTTGGTCTGTGAGTCTCGCTGCGAGTTCATCATCTTTTCCTCGTACCTCGGCATCTGTCAGATACCCAACACGAAGGAGGGCATCAACAGGATTTTTGCCGTATCCACGGGCTATGGCGATCACATTGCCTTCTGACAGGATACCTTTGGCGAGCTGACGATTCAGAGTGCTAGTTGTTATGCGGGCTTTCTCTGCTGCGGCCTTCTCCGTGTCCGTTCCAACTATTGAACGGTACCAATCAGTGTGATTCCTCATATATCCCATTATGCACAACGTGTTACTCGTGTGCAGTATGCGAAAGGTTTTCAACGTGCAATTTTATTATATTTCGCAAAATGAGTTGTGCATTATGCGCTGTATGTGCTTAATGGGATAAGAATGCAAAATGCACACGGAGGTTAAGTATGGAATACCGAATCAGGCCAAAAGTGCTTGATCTGATCCGAGAAAAATTTGACTCAGCTCAGACGAGGCAAGCGCAGTAAAAGCAGGATTTTCCCTCGGCACCATCGGTAGAATGCGTCGAGGCCACGACGTGAAACTTGGTACTGCCATAAAACTGATGGATCTAGCAGGCATAACAAATATTCATGAAGCCACCATAAAACTACCCTCAGCTACCTAAGCGCGCCGGGGAGACAAAGGAAACAGTAAACATGAGCACAAGAATTCAGGAAGCAGAGAAAATCTTGAAGAGCTTGTGAATCTACAAGGAGACAGAGATCTTCATTTCCCGCGAGGATCTAAGGAGATTCACGGACGTGGAAAAGCGCTTGGACAAACTCGCCGTGCAGTTTAGGGAAGCAGCGAAGAAGTTGAAAGACGCGAGGGAAGTGACCCCGGTGAATCTCTCCACCCTCACGTCTGAGGAACTGGCAGCGTGCAAAGGCATGTGGGTGCGCTGGAAATATGCAGGCGATACCTGTGAAGGCGTTCTTTTGGATGTCGGGAGACGTGTGTCAATGGTCTGTCACCCTGCTGGTGGAGGAATCACTTTATTATGCAATGAAAAGGTCGCGAGTTCGATTCTCGCAGGAGGTTCAATAAAACCCCAGCTAGAAGATAGTTTCTAGCTGGGGTTTCTTGCTGTGTATGTGCATAGCCCTGTTGGTTATCACCGGTAAAACACAGAAAGCTACCGCAGTTCGTCCTGAACAAAACCCGAACATCTAGCTCACGCGATAGCGGGGCTAACTCAAAAATGTCGTTTTTGAGAACGGTAGCGGGTGTCTCAGATACAAAACCGCAGGAGAGATTTTTTAGCGTTCTCAAAAACGACAAAAGCGATCGTTAGTCGAAGATTTAGTTGTCCCGTCGGCGGTTAACCCCGCAGATCGCCACCCAGATTCCGGTGGCGGCGACGGCAATGAAGCTAAGCCCGATGAGATGCTCTGAGAAGTGGCCATTTTTGAATGCAAAGATGCACACCAGGATAAGAGCGATCCAGGAAATGGCATGAAGAACACCGGCCACTATGGATGCAGTGGAATATGTCTTTTTGTTGTGCGGCAAGGAACGTTGCGAGCGGGACGAGGGCATGAGGAAAACTTTACTAGAACAGGGTGTTTCCTATGCATAAAGGGTTGGGCTTCTCGACGTACGCCGCACACTAGTGCTCAGCCGCGTACAGCGAAAAGCTGTGACAGCCGAGCACTGTGCTCTTTTTAGGGCTTGAGCATGCGGGGGATTACTTTGCCCGTGGCATTGCGTGGGAGGGAGTCCACAAAGTGGACGTCGCGAGGGATGGAGTGTTCTGCGAGGTTGTTTTTTACCCAGTCACGAATCGAGTCTTCGCTAAGGGCGGAGCCTTCGGGAGAATCTTCGCGAACGATCCATACGGCAATGCGCTCAAACATGTCGTCGTCTTCCACGCCGCTCGCATAGAGATCGGCAATGCCTGGCATGGGTTCGAGGACTTCTTCGACGGAGCGAGGATAGACATTTTCTCCTCCGACGATGATCATGTCGTCGGCACGCCCGAGCACAAAGAGGTAGTTGTTCTCATCGATGTAACCGCGGTCGCCGATTTGGATGAGGTCTCCGACGCGGGGGATGGGGATGGTGGGGTCGGTGTATCCGGTGAGTGACATGTTGTTGTGGCAGAAGATGCGACCGGGAACCCCGGGGCCTACGGGGTTGTCATTGTCATCGAGGATGACCAGCTGGGTGCCTTTGCAGATTTTTCCGGCCACAGCAGGATTCTTTGCGATCTCTTCCATGCTTGCGATAGCGGCAGCAGAGATCTCGGTGCTGCCGTAGAGATTGCACAGGATTTTGCCAAAGCGCTCGTGGACGGCGTCGACAAGCCATGGAGAGAGCGAGTGGCCGGAGGAGAAAATGAATTTGAGGCTAGAGCAGTCGTAGTTTTCTTGGCCTTCGACCGCAAAGAATTGTTTAAGGAAGATGGGGGAGGAAATCATCCCGTCGATCTGATGCTTTTGGACGTCGGCAAGCGCCTCTTGGGGATTGAATACGCGGCGGGTGATAACCGTGCAACGCAGCGCGAATGCAATGTTGAGGCAGGCCCATCCCCATGTGTGGAAGATGGAACCGGTGAGCTGAATTGTCATGTTCGCGCGCCATGGAACTTGAGCGAGCACGCTTTCGAGCACCGTGGGGGCCGTGAGCTCTTTGCGCATGACACCTTTAGGAATTCCTGTGGTGCCGGAGGACATAAGCACGATGCTGCCGTGTTTGGGGAAGATGGGCAAAGAAACGCCCGCGGTTTCCCATGGCTTTTTTACAATATCGTCCAGGGTGATCAGGTCTGCGGTGCGTTGGGCGGGGGTTTCTTCGCGGTATCCGACAATGACGTGTAGACCGGTGAGATCGGCGGGGAGGCGGTCGACGAATTCCTCGTCGATAACCAGGACGTTGATACCATCGCGTTTGATGCATCCGGCTAGCTGCTCGGGGGAAGACCCGATGTTGAGGAGGTAGATCGACGCCCCCACGTAGCCTTTAGCCGTAAGCGGATAAATGGACGCTCGGCCGTTGCGCGCCATGACGCCGATCCTGAGGTCGTCGAGGCCGAGGGACGCGAAGTGTCGGGCGAGGGTAAGCGAATCGTTGCGTAGCTGGGTGAAGGTCAGGGTGCCGTCGTCGTCGATAAGCGCTATGCGGTGCGGACAAATGCGGTATGCCTGTTCAACTTCGCGCGCAGTCGTAAATCTATAACGGGCAAGAAGCTGTGGAATGGAGAAGAGAGCGGAGGGATTGCCCTCTACGCTGAGAATCCCTGAAGAGATAAGCGTTGGGGCAAGCTGAACCATTGCTTTGAGCGTGGAAGGAACTCCAAGTCGTGCTTTCATTGTAAGGAAACTCCTTGTAGAAGAGCAGATTGTAATAAAAAAGGTTTATTTACCGATGGTCAAAAGAGAACGTTGGTTTAGTTATGGATTCTGAAGATCTATTAATGAATATCGTTAAGAACTACCAAAACGTTAGCCACATCAGTAGCATCTGTAACTTAATACCTGAATATTTGCCTTAGCAAAACTAAGTCTCTGTTAGGAAGAATATGCTTCGTAAACTCGTTACCGCACTTACCTCAGCGGCGATTCTGGCTTCCCTCACCGCGGCTCCTCAAGCACTCGCAGCTGAGCGCAACATGGTTGTCCTCGGAGACTCCATTATCGCGGACTCCCCGGCGACGCAGTTGCTAGCAGATCGTTTCACCTCATCGAGGAACTGTCGACGTTCCCCCGACAGCTACGCCGAACAAGCCGGGCGTCGCTTGGGGCTTCCTGTACGCAATTTCTCATGTCCCGGTGTTCAGTCTGTTTCCACGGGTTCCTTTGCCGGTGGGCCTTTCAACGTAGAAGTAGATTCAGCGCTTAACAGCGGCGCTTTGAATGCTGCTACCGCACGAGTGGTGATCACTCATGGATTCAACGACACCTACTTCAACGGAAGCGAATCCGAGGGAACAACGCGTGAGCGTTTTGTCGCGGCTATGCGCCCGCAAATTGATCGCATCCGCGCAGCCGCCCCACATGCGCGTATCCAGATTGTCGGTTATCCGACCATGGTTATTGGTAGTCGTATCTGCCCTCTGCACATTATTCCTAATATCACCCTTCCAGTGCCGGCTGGGGCAATGGAGCGCTGGGAGAATCTCGCACAGGGGATGAACATAGATCTTGCTCGCGCAACCGGCGTGGAATTCCTAGATCTCAAACCGCATACCCGCAACAATGGGATGTGCGCACCTGATGCAGACCGCTACTTCTCCGGTGTTATTGATTTCACCACTGGCAAAGGCAACATGCCGCTTCATATCAACGCCCGAGGTCATGAGCGTATCAGCGAGATCCTCGCCAACAGCTAGACCCGAAACAGTTTCCTTAAGAGATTAAAAGCACGGAGGTGCTCTCCGCGACAATGTGGGGAGCACCTCCGTGCTTTATGTGTTTTATGGGTTGTGACCAGCGGGGATACTCAACCCCCGCTGTCGGTCACCAGCCTTCGCCTAAGGCACGCAGCAGATACCTGCCGTAGCCAGGCTTCAGTTGGGAGTGGCCCAACGCGCGTAGCTGGGAATCGTTGATAAAACCTGCTCGCCACGCGGCAACCTCGGGGGAACCGATGATGGAGCCGGTGCGTTTTTGTAGGACCTCAACATAGGAAGAGGCCTCACTCATAGAGTCGATTGTGCCGGTATCCAGCCACACACTTCCGCGTTTTAGTTTGTGGACACGCAGCCTATCTTGCTCCAGGTAGGCGCTGTTCAGCGCAGTGATTTCTAGTTCGCCGCGCTCGCTGGGGATAAGGTTTTCTGCGATTGTGGCAGCGTCGTGAGGATAAAAATAGAGGCCGACTATGGCAAAGTTGGATGTCGGGTGGGCTGGTTTTTCTTCGATCGCGGTGGCCATTCCGCGAGCATCAAAGTTAACCACGCCGTAGCGTTGCGGATCGGAGACCTCGTAGGCAAAAACGGTGGCTTTACCTGGGGTGTAGCAACGTTGAAGCGAGGCGTCGAGGTCGCTGCCGTCAAAGATATTATCGCCGAGGACGAGCGCCACGTCGTCGTTGCCAATGAAGTCACGGCCGATCACTAATGCTTGCGCAAGTCCATCGGGGGATGGCTGCACCGCGTAAGACAAGGAAATACCCCATTGCTCGCCAGTGCCTAGGAGACGCTGAAAGGCTTGCTGGTCTTCAGGGGTGGTGATCACCAAGATTTCAGAGATACCCGCCTGGATGAGCGTGGTCAGCGGATAGTAGACCATGGGCTTGTCATAGATCGGCATAAGCTGCTTGGAAATGCCGAGCGTTATGGGGTGCAGCCGGGTTCCCGACCCGCCCGCCAAGATGATTCCCTTCACAGCCTAGATCTCCTTTGCATCCGATGTGGCGCAGTACTGTGAGCAGTAGCGCGCGTAGTAGTGAGCGAGCACATCTTGCCAATCACGTGGGGAAAACCCGAGCTTAGTGATTTTACTCAAGTCCAAGGCTGAGTACTGGGGGCGCGGGGCGGCGGTTACCGTGTCCGCAAAATATTCGGCTGTACTGAGCGGCTGCACGTCGGAAGCAGAACGACCCGCCAGCTCAAACACCCGCTGCGCCACCTGCGCCCAAGAAACAACCTCACCAGAATTGCTCAGGTTATACACCCCATAGGGCGCGTGATTATCGAGCAAGAACTGAATACCCGCAGCTAAATCATCGGTGAAGGTGAGTCGGCCTAGCTGATCGTCCACCACCTGCGGAGAAACCCCACGTGCAGCAAGGGAAGCCATCGTGGACACAAAGTTTTTCCCTTCTCCCACTACCCAGCTGGTGCGCACTACGTAATGCTGTGGGGCAACGCTTACCGCAGTATCGCCTGCGGCTTTTGACTGGCCATAAACGCTCAGTGGGCTGAAGGGTTCGTGCTCGTCGTGGATAGGGCAGGTGCCATCGAAGACGTAGTCGCTGGATATATGCACCAACGTGATCCCATAACGAGCCGCAATTGCAGCAAGGCGTGCGGGTGCTTCCGCGTTTGTACGCCACGCGGCGGCCGAATCAGTTTCGGCGGTATCGACGGCTGTATAGGCGGCGGCGTTGATGATCACGCTGTAGTCCGCCCAACGACGCGCCTCTGTGATGTCTGAGGTGATGTCTAACTCGGCGCGAGAACAGACCTCGGCATGGGGAAAAACCTTTTTTAAGGCTTGTCCAAGTTGTCCGTTCCCGCCGGTAATAAGCATTTTCTTGGGAGGGACGGGTGTAGCTTCGGTCAGCGGAGGGTGCGCCATGTCTTTGTCAGAGAGCGTTGCGTGATCGAGGGGGATCGGCCAAGAAATATTCAATGCGGGATCAGCGAGATTCACAAAAGAATAGTGAGCATCTGGCGACCAGTGGTCGTTGACCAAATAGGTATATGCAGTGGATTCAAGGGCTTGGAACCCGTTGGCAACCCCTCGCGGAACAAAGACAGCTATCTCGGGAGTAATAGTCAAGGTAAACGTGGCGCCAAATGTCGCGGAACCTTCGCGTAAGTCACACCAGGCCCCAAAGACCGAACCAGTTGCTACGGAGACGTATTTATCCCAAGGCTCTGCGTGCAGCCCTCGGGTTACGCCGACTTCCGCGTTGAAAGAAATATTGTTTTGTACTGGTCGGAAACCGGAGAATCCTAAGTCTGCGAGTTTGGACTCTTGCCAATTTTCTTTGAACCAGCCGCGGGAGTCCTCATGCAGATCGAGATGGATGACCATCATGCCCTGAATAGAGCAGGTTTCTATCTTCATCGTCTACTGTCCCCGCTTGGCGTAGTTGTTTTCTACTGTCTCTTTGAGCGGTCGCCACCAGTGCTCGTTGTCGCGATACCACTGAATCGTATGAGCCAATCCCTCGCGCATACCGGTCGCAGTGTCCGTGAAGCGGGGCTGCCAGCCCAGTTCTGTGCGCAGCTTGGTGGAATCCATGGCATAGCGCATGTCATGGCCGGGGCGGTCGGCGACGTGTTCATAAGAATCTGCGCCCATGAGCTCGCAGATCAATTCGATGACGTGCTTATTATTCACATGATCGTTGTCAGCGCCGATGATATAGGTTTCTCCGATGCGTCCGCGGTCGAGAATCGCATGGATAGCATCGTTGTGGTCATCTACGTGGATCCAGTCCCGCACTTGTTCCCCGGTTCCGTAGAGCTTGGGTGGAATCCCACTCAGGATATTGGTGATCTGCCGCGGGATGAACTTTTCGATGTGCTGATACGGGCCGTAGTTGTTTGAGCAATTAGACAACGTGGCGGAGATGTTAAAAGACCGCACCCATGCCCGAACCAGGTGGTCAGAACCGGCCTTGGTCGCGGAATAAGGGGAGGAAGGATTGTAGGGGGTGTGCTCGGTGAAGCGGTTTGGGTCGTCAAGCTCAAGATCACCGAAGACCTCATCGGTGGAAACGTGATGAAAGTGCACGTGGTGGCGTCGAGTAGCTTCCAACAGCGTGAACGTGCCCACTACGTTGGTGTGAATAAACGGAGAAGGGTCTTCAAGGGAGTTGTCGTTGTGGGACTCCGCCGCAAAATGCACCACGACATCTGTGTCGCGCATAAGCTTATCGACGAGCGTCGCATCGCAAATATCGCCCTCAACCAGCTCCGCGTCGCAGCCGTCGAGGTTGGCGCTATTCCCCGCGTAGGTGAGCTTGTCGAGCACCCTCACGCGATAATCGTCGCGGGTTTCAAGGGTGCAGCGAACAAAATTAGAACCGATAAAGCCGACGCCGCCGGTAACAAGCAAATTCTTTCTCACGGAATCACACCTTACGGGGCGTTTTATGGGTTGGGGAACTTTGGCAGTTCCGTCCGATAGAGCCAGTTGGTCCAGAGCTCTTCACAGCGCTGTGGGTTGGAGGCTTCCTTGAGGACTTCGCGGCGCAGGTCATGCGGCTCTACCACCGAATGGCGGCCTGCCGCGACATAGCGTTGGACGGTGCGGAAGAAGGCGGCGTCGCCAAGCTCACAGCGCAGGGCATGGACGGTGAGAGCTCCGCGCTTATAAATGCGGTCGTCAAACATCTCCTTTGGACCGGGATCTGCAAGAAGTACATCCTGAGGCAGTGCGGCGAGCTGATCATAATGGAAGCACGCAGACTCGTGAGCACGTGGCCCACGGCCGGAATACTCAAACCACAGCCATTCCGCATAACACGCAAAACCCTCGTTCAACCAGATATCGTTCCACTGAGCAAGACCAAGAGAATTGCCAAACCATTGATGCGAGAGCTCATGGGCGACGAGGCGTTCCCACTGGTTGTGGCCGCGCGCATGGTTTGCTCCGAAGATAGACAACCCCTGCGCCTCCAACGGAATCTCCAACTCATCTTCCGTGATCACTACTGAATAGGAATCAAAGGGATAACGGCCAAAAAGCTCACTGAATATGGCGAGCATCTTTTCCTGCTGCGCAAAATCATGACGGAAGCCGGAGACCATATGGGAGGGAACAAAACCCTTAACCGGCACCGTGGTGAGCGGAGGGCTCTGATTGAGAGATTCTTCCCGATATTGGCCGACCTGGATGGTGGATAAATACGTGGCAAGTGGATGCTCAGAGCGATAATGCCAGGTAGTGCGGGCTCCGCTTGTGTTTTTACTTATGAGTCCGCCGTTGGCGATGACAGAATAATCGGAATCGCAGGTGAACGTGATGTCAAAGACTGCTTTCTCATCAGGGGTGTCGTCGCAAGGCAACCAGGAACGCGAACCGCACGGCTGGCTAGCCACAAGTGAGCCATTGCTGAGTTCCTCCCAGCCGATGAGACCCCACAAAGTACGGATAGGATGCGGGTTTCCGGAGTAACGCACGCTGAGCGCGAACTCCGCATCCACGGGGATCGGCTCAGTAAAAGAGACACGCAGCTTATTGCCCGACTGCCGGAATCGCTTCACATCCGTGTGCACGCCGCCAGCTACCGTGATATTCACTGACGTGGCCCGGAGGCTGTCGGCGAAGTCAAGAGTCAGATGCGAAAGCGGCAGGTAGTTGTCCATGTATAAGGTCGCCTCTGCCGCCAGCCGATTGGGGCCCACCGCATAATCCATGATGAGTTCATAGCAACGGACGTGGAATCCAAGGTTAAAATCCACTCCGGTATAAGAATCCCGAGTCCCCGGGACAGGCGTAGAACGCAATCGTGGCCTAGACATGATGAGAACCTCCCTCAGTGGAGATTGTGCAGCCATCAGATGCAGTGGCTGCACGGTTCTGCAACCACGTGAAAATCAGGGCTTCCATGAACGCAACTTGGCCGTTATCGGCAGCTCCCGCGTGCCCACCCTCAACGTTTCCGTAGTAATCAACCGGCTGTCCACAATCGGCGAGCGCGGCGGCGAATAACCGGGCGTGTGCGGGGTGGACGCGATCGTCTCTCGTGGAAGTGGTAACCAGCGTTGGCGGATAGGAAACTTCCGAATGCTCGCGGATGTTGTGCAGCGGGGAGTAACTCGCCAAGACTTCGCGTTCTTGGGGATCCGAGGGGTCGCCATATTCAGCAATCCACGATGCCCCGGCAGACCATTCGTGGTACCGCAACATGTCAGGCAGTGGGACCTGGACAACGGCACCTTGAATCAGTTCAGGATAAGAAGTGAGAGCTACAGACGTGAGCAAACCACCATTGGAGCCACCCCGCACGAAGACGGAGGAGGCATACCCGCGGGAGACGACGTCGTTAAGCACAGCCTGATGATCTTGGTAGATAAGAGGTCTGTTCTTCCTGATAACGCTTTCGTGCCACGTGGGACCGAACTCGCCACCACCACGCAGATTAGGCTGAACATAAAAGTTGCCTTGCTCCAGCCAACCCAAACCCCGCGTGGCTGAATAGCCAGGAACCAACGAGACCTCAAATCCACCATAACCGCCTACCAGCGTGGGACGAGGACCACGGGAGAAATCGCCGACGATAAAATACGGGATCTTTGTCCCATCTGCAGAGGTGGCCCAGTGTTGGCGAGTTTCCATACCGTGTGCGTCGAAAAGCGCCGGGGCATGCCGGACTTCACCAGGAATAAGAGACTCGCTCACGTTGACGCGGAATAACGTATCGGGCTGCGTGAAAGAGGAAGCACCCAACCACGCCTCGTCGCTATCATCACAGGTAGAAACGACTCGTGCGGTGGTGAGGGGCGGCAACTGAATGTCCGCGTGCTCGGACTCTAGAGAATCGAGCCTTAACACCTCTAACGTGGAGCTAACGTTATCCAGTACCGTCAAGATAATCCGGGTCTTGGTAAAAGAAATATCCTGGATACTCGTCGTAGGGGTAGGAGTGAACACCGTATGGAAGTCTCGGCTCCCATCTAAGAAACGCTGAAAATCAATGGCACCGACCCCGCCAGCGGGCACCCCAGCATAATCTTCTCGTGGAAAGACAAACATCCATTGCCGATGAAACGTGAGCTCGCAGTCCTCGGGCACCTCTACTATTTGCAACGCGTTGTCGCGTTCGATAAAGGTGCGCGAACGGTAGAAATCCAGGGATCGGCGGACAAATTTTCGTTCAAAACCGGGCGTAGAATCTGCCCACGCTGAAACTGCCAGATCGCTGGTCTTACCAGCAAAAAATTCTTGGGCAGAGTGTATGGGAGTGCCGCGCTGCCACACATAGGCTCGCGCCGGGTATCCAGAATCAGTCAGCGTTTCTGGGCCTAGATCTGTCCCTATAAGGAGAGTATCTCTATCCACCCAACTGACGAGTGTCTTGGCCTCTGAAATATAAAAGGGGTCATCGGTGACAAAGGAGTTAGCGCATAAATCGAACTCGCGAATTTCTACGGCATCAGCGCCACCTCGGGACAGCTGGATAAGCGCTCGGTCAAAGTGATGGGGGCGAACATGGGCGCCCTTCCACACCCAGCTTTCCTTTTCCTCATGTGCAAGCTTGTCCACGTCTACCAGGATGTGCCATTCGTCTGCTCCTGAGAGAAACGCGTCTAGCGTAGTTCTACGCCAAAGGCCCCTGGGGTGATCTGCGTCTTGCCAGAAGTTATAGAGGTATTCACCACGACGAATCACATAAGGAATTTTGGTGTCGACGTTCAGCGCAGTGCGCATCCTCTGCTGGAGAACGGAAAAATCAAGTGCCGATTCCGTGGAGTCAGACCAGCGTTTGGCCCAGTCAAGTGCTTCCGGGGCGTCGATGGTTTCAAGCAACGCAGCATCAAAGGGCAGATCAGCTAATTCACGGTGCTCTGGCCGTGGGGAAGATGTAGTAGTCATTGCCTCTGAGATTACTCATTAAAGGGACCGCCCGCCGGCGGAAGATCGCTGGCGGGCGGTGTAACTGGGAAAGAAGAGCTCAGGTTTACTTGTTAAAAGCGCGCTCGAATGTCGGCCAAGAAGCGCGGAGGTCATCCTGCCAGTAGCTCCAGGAGTGGGTGCCTGTGTTGCGCATGTTGAAGTCGGCTGGGATGTTCAAGGACTTCAAGCGGACCTTGAGGTCGTTGGTGCACATGTTGGTTCCAGCTTCGATGAGGCCACCCTCTACCACTACCGCGGTAAGACCAGTGGAAGCGATTGCCGGGTCCAGGCCAGCGTAACGAGGGTTAGCCAAGGTGTCGTGGCCACCTGCAATGCCGCTGGCGTTGGATACGTAGATCTCCGTGCCGCGGAGGTCCTCAGCCATGACAACTGCGTCGTTGTAGCGGTTGTAGTCAGAACCCATGGGGCCCCACATCTGCTCAGGGGTTGCCTGGCCGCGCTGCAGCGTCAGGCGCAGGAACTGATAAGCCATAGGAGTGGAGGTGGCTGCGCAGCCAGAGAAAGAACTTACTGCGTCGTAGAAGCCCTTTGCATGCGCGGCGAGGAGCAGCGAGCTGGTGGCGGACATGGACATGCCGACGATAGCGCGCTTGTTGTTTGCCTTAAGCATGGACTCCATCGGTCCTGGAAGCTCCTTGGTAAGGAAGGTCTCCCACTTTTGCTTGCCGCCTAGGGCAGCGTTCTCTGATACCCAGTCGGTGTAGTAGGAGAATTTACCTGCCATAGGAACGACAACGTTGACGTCCTTCTCCTTGTAGAAGTTCATCGCGTCGGTCTGCATGACCCAGTTAGCGCGGCCTTCTCCACCGTCGCCACCGTTAAGGAGATAAACAGTTGGGCGGTTGGGGCTCGAAGCTTTGAGGACCACCATCGGGATGTTGCGATTCATGGATGGGGAGTGCGCCCATGCCTCAACCACACGATCGTTGTCGAGCTTCTCGCGCCATACCGGGCTAATGTCCGGCGTTGCACCAAAGTGCACGTCTGCTAGAGCGGTGCCGTTGCTGATCTGTGCGGGAGTCTTTTCAGCTGCGCCGGCAGTAGGTGCGACAGCTGTGCCGAGAAGGCTAACAGTAGCTGCAGTAGCAACCGAGAAGGCCGCGATCGACCGAAGGAACTTCATACTGCTTTTTCTTCCTTGTTTTCTATCCAGTTAGTGGGCAAATGGAAGGACATGCTTTTCGACGCTCGCCATTGCCCGAAAGCCTGCTGGCGTCAACATTTACATCGTTTTCTTCACGTAGAACGTTAACAGGTTCCTATGGTGTGGGGTAGTAGCCAGCCCCAAATAAAACCAGTTTTTTGCGCAAAAATGCGTGACGCTCACAACATTTTGTGAGATTTTTCTAAGCGTTGAGCAAGGTTTCATTATATGTCATATTAGTCAGAAGGTTGCTCTAGGTAGGGCTGCTTCATGTTATTTTGAATCATTCGAAGGCGACGGAAACGGGCGTTTAGGCTTACACTCTGATTGTCACTTTTGTTCTTCCAGACTTTTTCAAGCGAAAAGGATGTAACTTTTATGGAAAAGATCGCTGCTTTTTTCAGCAATCCACTCGGCTCTATCCAGGCCTTTATCAATGAGGCTGTCGGCGCCACTGTTCAGGCAGGCTCTGCGGGTTTGAGCAACTTCTGGCACCTGATCGGGCTGCTTTAATAAAAAACTCACGCGTAATCACGTGCAATAACGCAAGCCGGGAACTGTGTGGCAACGTCCGGGGCTTGCGTTATTTTCTGTCTGTGAGGCAGTTGCTTTTGCTTGCTCAACTCTTGTGCGGATGGGGTAACGCGGGGGAGGCGAAAGCTTGAAGGCTCACATTTTTGGGTAGGGGAATCGGGTCATTGTGGCCGGGTAAATGTGGTTTTTTTATTCGCTGGAGTGAGTTCAATTGGGCAAAGGTGAGCTACTACACGACATTTTGGATAGAGACACGTATTCTAGAGACTTGTGACTGAACATTATGACGTTGTAGTACTCGGCGCTGGCCCCGGTGGCTATGTCGCCGCCATCCGTGCAGCCCAGCTCGGCAAGAAAGTCGCCGTGGTTGAAAAGCAGTACTGGGGAGGTGTCTGCCTCAACGTTGGATGTATCCCGTCCAAAGCTTTGCTCAAGAACGCTGAGGTCGCGCACATCTTTAACCATGAGGCAAAGACCTTTGGCATCTCCGGTGATGTTTCTTTTGACTTCGGTGTCGCGCACAAGCGTTCCCGCAAGGTTTCTTCGGGAATCGTCAAGGGCGTTCACTATTTGATGAAGAAGAACAAGATCACTGAGATCGACGGACTCGGTAGCTTCAAAGACACTAAAACGATTGAAATCTCCGAGGGCAAAGACGCAGGAAAGACCGTTACATTTGACGACTGCATCATTGCGACAGGATCCGTCGTTCGTTCTCTGCCAGGCGTAGAGATCGGTGGCAACATTGTTTCCTTTGAGGAGCAGATCCTCAAGGAAGAAGCACCTAAATCCATGGTCATCGTTGGTGCAGGCGCCATCGGTATGGAATTTGCGTACGTTCTTGCCAACTACGGTGTAGAGATCACCATCGTAGAATTCATGGATCGCGTGCTTCCTAACGAGGACGCAGATGTTTCCAAGGAGATCGCTAAGCAGTACAAGAAGCTTGGCGTGAAGCTCCTCACCGGCCACAAGACTACTGCCATCCGTGATAACGGCAATGGTGTAGAGGTGGACGTGGAGTCCAAGGATGGATCCAAGTCGGAGACCATCAAGGCGGAGCGCGTCATGGTATCCATCGGTTTTGCACCACGCGTGGAGGGCTATGGCCTGGAGAACACCGGCGTAAAGCTTACCGACCGTGGCGCTATTCAAATCGACGATTTCATGCGTACAAACGTTGACCACATCTACGCTATCGGCGATGTAACCGCGAAACTTCAGCTGGCGCATGTCGCTGAGGCACAAGGCGTTGTGGCAGCCGAGACCATCGCTGGTGCGGAGACCCAAGAGCTGGGCGACTACATGATGATGCCTCGCGCTACCTTCTGCAACCCGCAGGTAGCTTCCTTCGGATACACCGAGGAGCAGGCCAAGGAGAAGTTCGCGGGCCGCGAGATCAAGTCCGCCACGTTCCCATTCTCTGCTAACGGCAAGGCACAGGGCCTCGGCGAGTCCGCTGGCTTTGTCAAGATCATCGCAGATGCTGAGTTCGGGGAACTCCTCGGTGCTCACATGGTGGGTGCAAACGTCTCTGAGCTGCTGCCAGAACTCACGTTGGCTCAGCGCTTTGACCTGACGGCTGAGGAAATCGGACGCAACGTTCACACTCACCCGACCCTGTCTGAAGCAATGAAGGAAGCTGCAGAAGGCATCATGGGACACATGATTAACCTGTAAAGCTAGTGGCTTATCACCCCAGGTTCGCGGAAAACGATCTGCGACCTGGGGTTTAGCTATGGAATCTGTATCAGTATGGCGCCACGGAGGACGTGTGGGCGTCGATAGCGATGAGTTTATTGACCGCGGGGAATGCTCGTTGTGCACAGTCCTCGCGAGTGCATACGCGACAACCTGCCCCGATAGGGACGGCGTTGGCAAAGGTTTTTACGTCGAGACCATGGGCATAGACTGTTCGTGCTGCGTGGCGTGCCTCGCACCCCAAGCCGATGGAAAACATTTTTCCAGTCTCCCCAAAACGTCCCTGGTGATGCCGCACTGTTCGGGCGACCCAGAGATAGTTGCGCCCGTCGGGCATTTGCGCCAATTGCCGCATGATGGTGCCGGGACTGGTGAAGGTCTCGTAGACATTCCACAGCGGGCAGGTGCCACCAGCATGAGTGAAGTGGAATCCTGTGGCCGACTGTCGTTTGGAAATATTGCCGGCGCGATCGACGCGGACATAAGGTGAAGGGGATGCCTCGCAGGTTGGGGCGCTGCAATGTTGAGAGCCTGTGACATACCGTTTCATACCCCACCCCAAACATCTGGCATAAGTACTCGATGTCATAGCCGGAGCGCTCTGCTTCGGAATGAAATAGCCGGTAGGGCAGCATGACGGCAGCCGCAAAATAAGAAGCGATGCCACGCCGTGCTAGGGTGCGCGCCTCCACGGACGTGAAGTAGGCATCGGCGAGGAGGGCGTCGATACGCTCGTTGGCCTCCAAAAAAGCGAGCTCTGTGGCGAGTCTGAAAGCGCGTTGACCAGTGATAAGACGGGTGGACAAGGTGAGAACCCTGGTCTGCGTGTCAAAGTGGTGCAAGGTACTGCCGATGTCTATCCCGGCTTTAATGGTGACCCCGTGCCGCGATTCCAATCGGTCTATAAGAGATGCTTCGTTGGCGCGGATGTTGAAAGTGGTGATACCTAACTCGGCGGAGATGGCCTCGGCGGAATGGTCGAGATCGTCGAGATAATTTTGGCGTGCATAGAAGAAGTCGCGAACTTCATCGTGCGGCATGGATAGGGCTTCCGAGATCGCTTGAGTCTCGCCGAGACTGTTGACCAGGCGGACATCTGTGGCTGCCGAGAGCTTGTCGCGGACATTGCGGTAACGACGATGCATCTCCACGACGGCGCGAGCTATATCGGGATGATGATCTACCAGGTCAGAGAGTTCCTGTAGGTCAATGTCTTCAGGGCAGAGTTCTTTGTCCAGCATGACGTCGTGGACTTCTGCTAGGAGTCGCGAGTCGTCATCTTTAGAAAAGAATGTGGAGTCGACGCCAAAGACTTCGGTGATTCGGTGGAGCACGGGAAGAGTAAGTGGCCTGACGTCGTGCTCGATTTGATTGACATAGCTTGCCGAAAGTTCAAGCGTGCCGGCTAAATTAGCCTGGCTGAGGCCACGCTCTTTACGCAGCTGCCGCAGCCGCGAACCAACGTATGTCTTGCTCATGGACTTCAAGGATACGTGAGCAAGTTCACCGGGGAGGTGTATTTGTTGGTTTTTGATACCAGCAGACACTTGCGTTTACGCGGGTAACAAATTGTGGGTTCTATGCTTATGTTTAAATTTGCGGAATTTCAATGGTCGTAATGTGGCACTGGCCTTGCTAAATGAGTACTGGAGGGGTGCTCTCATGGTTGATAAAAGTACGCATTTCGGATGACGCCGAATAGGTGTGGGGGTGTGTTGATAAAAAGTTAAAAAACCAATGCGATATATCTCATAGGTGTCGCCTTGCGCTCGGGTGAAAGGGCCGGTAGAGGTGCCCTTTTGAAAGTCTCAAGCGGTGATATTTTAAGTCAGGCTATCCTAAATTGCGGGTAGGTGGGTATTTTTATGCTGTGTGAGGGGGGTCACCATAGGTTGTGGTAAGTGGTTTATCCATGGCGGTGGGTCGTAAAGTTAATACGACACTGGAGGTGCCATGACTGTAAATAACATCGACCGTGACGCAATCGCGCACGGCAAAATCACTGAAAAGCCGCTACGTGAGCGGCCAAAGTACCCGACCTGGGCACTGAAGCTCACTATGGCCGTCACTGGCCTGATCTTCTGCTTCTTTGTGGTCTTCCACATGGTCGGAAACCTTAAGGTTTTCTTGCCGTTCTATGAGGACGGTACGCATCCGATCGACGTCTATGGCGAGTGGTTGCGCAACCTTCTTTACCCGCTCTTCCCGCACGGTGCATTCCTGTGGCTGTTCCGCATCACGCTGCTTCTCTGCATCGTCTTGCACATCTACGGCGCTTTTGCACTCATCGGCCGTTCGAGCCGTTCACGCGGTAAGTTCCGTCGCACCAACCTCATGGGGGGCATGAATTCCTTCACCACCCGCACGATGTTGGTAACCGGCATCATTTTGCTTGCCTTCATCGTCTTCCACATCTTGGACCTGACTGTTGGTGCCACACCAGCCGCCTCCGAGGTGTTCGAGCACGGTCAGATTTACGCCAACATGGTGGCAAGCTTTAGCCGTTGGCCCGTCACCATCTTCTACATCATTGCGATGCTGACACTCTTCATGCATCTGTCGCACGGCATTTGGCTTGCCGCAAGCGATTTGGGCATCACCGGTAAGCGCTGGCGTGCAATCATTCTCTTCCTCGCTTACCTCGTTCCCGCAATCGTAATGATTGGCAACATCGCAATTCCGCTGTCTATCGCATGCGGCTGGATCAGCTAGGACGAAAAGGTAATAACAATGAGCATTAACTCTGAAACCGCTACTCGCCCTGAGTTCACCCAGCCAGCCTCCATCGTCGATGGCGTGAAACTGGGCAGCATCCTTGAGTCGAACGAGCCTAAGGGCGTTCCCACCAAGGACATGTGGGAGTACCAAAAAGACCACATGAACCTGGTCTCCCCACTGAACCGTCGTAAGTTCACGGTTCTTGTTGTGGGAACCGGCCTTTCCGGTGGTGGCGCTGCTGCTGCCCTCGGCGAGCTGGGCTACAACGTTAAGGTTTTCACCTACCATGACGCTCCTCGCCGTGCGCACTCCATTGCTGCGCAGGGTGGTGTGAACTCCGCTCGTGGCAAGAAAGTGGATAACGATGGCGCTTACCGCCACGTGAAGGACACCGTGAAGGGTGGCGACTACCGTTGTCGCGAGTCCGATTGTTGGCGCTTGGCATACGAATCCGTACGCGTTATTGATCACATGAACGCCATTGGCGCTCCCTTCGCCCGCGAGTACGGCGGAACCCTGGCTACCCGTTCCTTCGGTGGTGTGCAGGTCTCTCGCACGTACTACACGCGTGGTCAAACAGGCCAGCAGCTTCAGCTCTCCGGAGCAGCTGCGTTGCAGCGTCAGATTGGTCTCGGCACGGTAGAGATCTTCACGCATGCAGACATGCATGACCTGATCCTCACCGAGGAAAACGGCAAGAAAGCCTGCCGCGGTATCGTCACTCGTAACCTGATCACCGGTGAGCTCACCCCTCACACGGGCCACGCAGTCATCTTGGCTACTGGCGGTTACGGCAATGTCTACCACATGTCTACGCTGGCTAAGAACTCCAACGCGTCGGCAATGATGCGTGCGTATGACCTCGGCGCTTACCTCGCTTCTCCGTCTTTCATTCAGTTCCACCCGACCGGCCTTCCGGTCAACTCGGAATGGCAGTCGAAGACGATCCTGATGTCCGAGTCTTTGCGCAACGACGGCCGCATCTGGTCCCCAATCGAGCCCAAAGACGATCGCGACCCCAACACGATCCCTGAAGACGAGCGCGATTACTTCCTTGAGCGCCGTTACCCGGCATTCGGTAACCTCGTGCCTCGCGACGTGGCGTCGCGTGCTATTTCTCAGCAGATCAACAAGGGACTCGGCGTTGGGCCTCTGCACAACTCCGCATACCTCGACTTCCGTGATGCAATTGAGCGTCTTGGTGAGAACACGATCCGCGAGCGCTACTCCAACCTCTTCCAGATGTATGAAGAGGCAATCGGCGAGAACCCGTTCAAGGCTCCGATGCGTATTGCACCGACCTGCCACTTCACCATGGGTGGCTTGTGGACGGACTTCAACGAGATGACCTCCATCGACGGCCTCTTTGCCGCCGGTGAGTGCTCCTGGACCTACCACGGTGCAAACCGTCTGGGTGCTAACTCCTTGCTCTCTGCTTCGGTCGACGGCTGGTTCACCTTGCCGTTTACTATTCCGAACTACTTGGCTAACCACCTTGGAGAGGCCAAGCTTGCTGAGGATGCTCCTGAGGCAGTAACGGCAGTCGCACGAGCTCAGGCTCGTATCGACAAGCTCATGAACATCAAGGGCGACGACCCTCATGGTCCTGAGTACTACCACCGCCAGCTAGGCGATATCCTCTACTTCTCTTGTGGCGTTGCCCGCAACATCGAAGACCTGAAGACCGGTATTGAGAACATCCGGAAGCTCCGTAAGGAATTCTGGGCGAACCTCCGCATTACCGGCGAGGCAGAGGAAATGAACCAGGTTCTTGAGTACGCATGTCGCGTAGCGGACTACATCGACCTCGGCGAGCTCATGTGCGTTGACGCACTCGACCGCGACGAGTCCTGTGGTGCGCACTTCCGTGACGATCACCTCTCTCCTGAAGGTGAAGCTGAGCGTGACGACGACAACTGGTGCTTCGTTTCCGCATGGGAGCCAGGCGCACAGGAAAATGAGTTCATTCGCCATGCTGAGCCGCTCACGTTCGAATCGATCCCGCTGATGACAAGGAACTACAAGTAATGAAACTCCATCTTGAAATTTGGCGTCAGGCCGGTCCTAACAGCGAAGGTCATTTCGAGTCCATCGACGTCGACGACGCCGTAGCACAGATGTCGATCCTTGAGCTTCTGGACCACGTCAACACTGGCTTGGTTGAGGAAGGCAAAGAGCCTTTCGTCTTCGCTTCGGACTGTCGTGAAGGCATCTGTGGCACCTGTGGTCTGCTAGTTAACGGCCGCCCACATGGCCTGGATAAGAACAAGCCTTCCTGCCAGCAGCGTCTTGACCACGTAGCAGATGGCTCGACCCTCAAGATTGAGCCTTTCCGTTCTGCTGCTTACCCGGTGATCAAGGACCTTGCGGTTGACCGCTCGGCTCTTGACCGCGTGATGCAAAAGGGTGGCTACGTTTCCATCAACGCAGGCACGGCCCCTGATGCAGACACCATTTACCAGAACCACGAGAAGGCTGAGCTTGCTCTCGACCACGCTGCATGCATCGGTTGTGGCGCCTGCGTGGCTGCTTGCCCCAACGGCGCAGCACACCTGTTCACCGGAGCAAAGCTTGTGCACCTCGCTCTTATGCCTTTGGGCCGTGAAGAGCGCGGCAAGCGCGCCCGCAATATGATCGATGAGCTTGAGACCAACTTTGGTCACTGCTCGTTGTACGGCGAGTGCGCCGATGTCTGCCCGGCAGACATTCCGCTGTCCGCTGTTGCGGCTATTAACAAGGAGCGGGCCCGCGCTTTCTTCCGCGGTAAGGACGACTAAGCTAAGGTTTAACGCAACGAGCTGACTCACTCACAGGGAAAAATTTAGAAAGGCACATTATGTCTCATTCAGCACCTGCGACGCAGGAGACTGCGGGATACCCAGTTTTCGAGGGGCGCATGCACTACATCGATGGCTACGACCCCGCGAGCCTCTGGGCACCGCATTCGTCGCTACAGCGTACGAGTACGTGGGTGGGCATGGGTGCCATTCTTGTTTCCCTCGCAGGATTCGGTGCGCTGATCTTTGGCTTGGGTGCTGCTTCTGTAGGAAGCCAAGAAGCTTGGGCTACCTACGTGATCATCGGCGCGGTTATAGGTTTTGTTCTGCTCATCGGTGGTTTTGTTCTGATCCACCGTGGGCGTCGCAACTACCGTCAGTATCGCGCTGAAACCGGTCGCATGAACTAATCGTTTCGCGACACCTCCACTCACAAGGCTCCGATATTCCTAAGGGAAATCGGAGCCTTTGTGCGTCCACGATTAGCATCAAGGCTATGAATGACAAAAGGGGAAAGTGTTATGGATACTTATGACGCTGGCTGCGACGCTGATCGGCATTAATTACATAGTGGCCGGGTGGAATGCACTGTAGTCTCCCAGCAAAGTCCGGCCTTACGGACTTAAGCTGCGAGCATCCTCCGAGGCTGTAGCCCAGACAGTTCGCCTCTATACCTGGGGTGTCTTTGGCGTGCTCTGGGCGAACTGGCTACCGACTGGTGTGGGGAGTACGGGATAATGAGTGACATGGCACAACATGCAGCTCCACGCGGACTCGCGGTTCCTGGCCCCTCGCCTGAAGCAGAGGCCGAAAAGCGGCGTGCGCTACGGAAGCACAAGACTATTGCGACGGGATTACTTTTTGTTGCTGCAGCGATTTTTTTGAGCTGTCAGTGGTATACCTCGGTGACTGACCCCACCCCTGCATGGGTGGGCTTTGTTCGGGCTGCTGCTGAGGCCGGAATGGTCGGTGGCTTGGCCGATTGGTTTGCAGTGACTGCCTTGTTCCGATACCCCTTGGGCATCAAGATTCCTCATACGGCGATTGTGCGTCGGAAGAAGGATCAAGTAGGTGTGGCACTGAGCGGGTTTGTGAGCGAGAACTTCCTTAACGCAGAACAAATCACAGAGAAAGTGTCTCAGGCGAATGTGGCGAGTCGCATCGGCGACTGGTTGTCGGAGCCAGCTAACGCTGAGACCGTGTCGCGTGAGGTCGGTGCCTTTACGGCGAAGGCTGTCAAGGCGCTGGATCCTCAGGACGCAGAGGCTGTTATCCGAAAAGCGATCGTGGAAAAGCTCGCGGAGCCGGAGTGGGGCCCACCTCTTGGCAGGCTGTTGCAGCAGCTCAATCAGGGAGGCCAAACGGAACCAATAGTGGATCAACTGGTTTCTTGGCTGCATAAGAAGGCGCTGACGTCGGAAAGCTTAGTCCTCAAGATCCTGGGGGAGCGCGCGCCTTCCTGGGCACCAAAGTTTGTTAATGAGCTGGTGGGCGATCGGGTGTATCGCGAGCTCATTCAGTGGACGGCTGCGGTGGAGCGCGATAAGAATCATGAGGCCCGTCAGGCGATCAGACGCTTCCTAGAGAAATTTGCTGATGATCTGCAGACGGATCCGGTTGTGATTCAGAAGGTGGAAGACGTCAAGCACGATGTGATGGGTTCAGCGCCGGTGCAGGATGCTGCGTCGACGATCTGGGCTAGTGTGTCTAAGAACGTGATCCTTGCTGCGGAAGACGCGGATTCCCTGTTGCGGCAAAAAATCAAAGAGTATGCGTTGGAGTGGGGAAACCGAATTCACGCCGATGATGCGTTGCGTGCAGATCTCGACGCTCGCATCACCAAGACTGCAGCGTTCCTTGCAGACAATTATGCGGATCAGGTGACGTCGATTATTTCAGAGACCATCGAACGCTGGGACGCGGACGAGGCCAGCGACAAGATTGAGTTGATGGTGGGCAAAGACCTGCAATACATTCGTCTTAACGGAACAGTGGTGGGTGCTCTTGCAGGCTTGGCCATCTACACTGTTTCATATTCACTCTTTGGGGTGTAGGCGGGGCCTAAAACGCTGTAGACACCGCTCATCCTCATGCATCTATCCAAGGAATTCTCTTCATGACCTTTGTTTTCCTGATTTTCGGTTACATCGTTGTGGCTGCGGTGTACCTCGCGGTGGCTGCTGCTCTGGTTGGCGCGGGATTAGCCGCTACGACGCGAGCCGATGCTTTTGAAGCCGGAGACCGACAGAACAAGTGGATCTGGGTGGGCCTGCTTGTACTGGCGGCCCTCATGGTTTATCTGAAAGTCCAGTTCCTTTCTTGGGTTGGTCTGGTGATCATCGGATTGTATTGGTTCGATGTTCGCCCTCAGATCAAGAACATCCTTAACGGCAATTACGGCTGGTAAACGGGCATGACGAGCGATAATACGGTGGTGGTCACGCTCCTTGACCCGCTGGCAACCGCCACTGATGTGCAGCAACTTACGGCAAACGCTAGGCAACAGGGGATGGGGATCTGCGTGGAGCCCTCACTCCTGCACGCAATCGACGCCCCAGCCGGCCAGAGGGAGCAGCTTGTGGTCTCTTGGGCGGGATACCCCACGGGTAAGCATCACGTGCTGATTAAGGCGTCTGAGGCTCGGCTCGCGGTGCAATCTGGCGCGACGATGGTGATTTATGTTCCTGATCCAGCTTCGCTTCTCGACGCCACCGGCGCTGCTTTTATCGGCGAGATTGCGGTGGCGCGTGAGACCGTGCCGCACCCTGCCCAGCTCGCAGTGCTTGTCGACGATACCATCCTCCACGATGAGCTACGTGCCCGTGCGCATGCGTGGCTGGCAAAGATAGGCGTGGACGCCGTGGTCTCCTATAGCGTGGGGGCGCATGAGACAGATGGAATTCCCCTATACGTTATATGCGATATAAGCGAAGCCCCCGTGCACAAGGCAGCGGGGGCATACGGAGTCTTGGTCACCGGACTCTAGCGCGCGGGAGCTACGGACTGCTGGTTTTCTCCTTGCCGAGCTCATTGAGGTTGATGTTGTCTCCGACAACCTCGATTTTGACGCCATGGTCTACCACCTCAACGCTTTTAATCATGAGGTTTCCTGCCATGGCACTCGCTTGATCGCGAAGCCCCTTGGTCAGTGCGTCAGAGACCGTGGAGGGCAGCTCAACGCCGAGGAGGCTCGCATTGGTGGCAGTGAAGGACAGGCGGCCGTCGATAGCCTCCGGCTTAAGCGTGAGGTTGGCTGCTCCGCCTGTGATATCGACTTTTACCGTGCCATCTGTGGGATTAGAAGTGATCCCTGTGACCTGAATAAGCTGTTGCAGGAAAGCTCCGGCAAGTGCGCCCAGGTCGTTGCCGGTTCCTTCAGCCGGGGCAGGCTGGCGCGTCTGATTTTCAGCGATGCTCTTTTGCAGTACCGCCAGGAGGTAGTCGTCGGTAAGCGTGGTGCGAAGCGAGAGCGAACCTGCAACCGGGTTATCGGGATCGGCAATATTTAAAGAATCAACGTTAATAAAAGACTGCGGCGTGCCGGTGACCTCTGGGACAACATTGGCATCGCCAGGGTGTTTAATGCTGACCGTTGAAGGCGAGTCAATAGTGACGTGGGGGACGTTGCGAGTCACAGCCGAAAAAAGTAGGGGAGTTGGTCCGAAAGAGATACTGGCCTCTTGACCAGTGGAATTGGAACCCACAGCATCTTTGAGTTGTTTACTGACAGTCCAGCGCAAGCCGAATTCGGCCAGCAGCAAGAGAACCAGAAGAGCAATGATGATTGTGAGGATGAGTTTACTAATGCGAGAACCAATAGTTTTAGACACGGGTTCCAGTGTCGCCTATTTTTCGCAGTATCGCCACTAACGGAAAAGCTGAGGCCCGACTCCTGTGCGAGGAGCCGGGCCGGAGGTTGGCTAAGGAACCAGCAGACCACGAGAACGGAAAACGTTCTTGGTAAACGCAACCGATTCTTCTGTCGGAGGCTTGACGTCCTCGAGGTCATACTGAAGGTTAAGCTCGTGCCACTTGTCTGCGCCCATATTATGGAAGGGAAGCACCTCAACTCGTTCTACGTTGTCTTTCCACTGCTCAACGATGTCCGCCACGTTATTGATGTTTTCCGGGGAGTCGGTAAGCCCTGGGACAAGCACAAAACGAATCCACACGGGCTTGCCCACTGCATGGAGGCGGTTACCAAAATCAATAGTCGGTTGTAGCTCACGGCCAGTGACTCGGTGGTAGGTCTCCTCGTCGCCTGCTTTGACGTCGAGAAGCACAAGATCAATGTTTGTTAAGTCTTCGTCGCTGAGGCGAGCTCCCAGATAACCCGAGGTATCTATGGTGGTATGAATTCCTGCGTCGTGCGTCTCTTTGAGCACTCGGCGGGTGAAGGCTATTTGGAAGAGGGGCTCGCCGCCGGAGATAGTAAGCCCGCCGCCGGAAGCTTTGAAGACCCTGCGATAGCGCTTGATCTTCTTAACGATATCTTCCACCCGTTCGAGCGTCCCCGCCTTCATCTGCATAGTGTCAGGATTATGGCAGTACAAGCAGCGCAGGGGACAACCCGCCATGAACATGGTCATGCGAGTACCGGGCCCGTCGACGGCGGTGACTAGCTCCCATGAATGCACCAGGGCGATGTCGCCGGTGCGCCGGGCTTCGATCAGCTCCTTATGGGAAACATCCTCAAGCTCAAGATCTGTTCCGATGCCTGCGGCCGTGCCGCGAAGACGCGGGTCATCTGAGCGTTCGACCGTAACGGTGGAGTTAATTCCATCGGCCATGAGGATTCCTTTCGATCGCGACGTACGCGGGGCGGTAGATCTGCGAGGGGCTAAAACTAAGGGTGGTTGGTAGGCCAGTCGCTGTCACTGAAGTACAACAAAAATCTGGGCAAAAGTATGCCACCGTCTCAAGCGAACTCGAGGCGGTGGCAGCTAAAGATGCACGCTGAGCGCGCTACTCCTTATGCGGAGTGGTGGAAGGTGCGCGAGAGAACGTCGAGCTGCTGCTCACGGGTGAGCTTGACAAAGTTCACGGCGTAGCCGGAGACGCGAACGGTGAGGTTCGGGTACTTGTCAGGGTTCTCCATGGCATCCTCAAGGGTCTTCTGATCGAGGACGTTGATGTTTGCGTGGTACAGACCTGCGTTTGCGTTGTTCTGGTCACGCTGGGTCTTCATGTCGTTGAGGCGCTCTTCAAAGGTCTTAGAAGACATAAGTTTCTCCGATTTCTTGTGGGAATGAATTGTTAGGGATGGAGCGAAGGCTTAGTCTTCGTCCATGATGAATCCGGCATCGAGGATGCCGACCAGGTTCTTGACCTGCTCATCAGCTGTGCGGCCAAGGCCGGAAGGAGTGATGGTGTTGGTCAAGGAGATGCCGTCGAGAGCATCCTGGTAGTCCAGCTTGCCCACAGAGAGCATGGAAGCGACCATACCGTGGGTATCCGCACCGTTCTCTGGGTTTGCACCAGGGCTGAACGGAGTACCAGCCTTGTGGCCGGATGGGAACGCGCCGGTTGCCTTGCCGTAGACCACGTTTGAGGTGATCGTGAGCACCGACTGGGTCGGGATGGCATCGCGGTAGAGCGGGATTTCCTTGATCTTGGACATCACCGTGTGGACGATGGTTGCGGCGATGTCGTCGACGCGGTCGTCGTCGTTACCGTAGCGAGGGAAGTCGCCTTCGGTGATGTAATCAACGATCAATCCGGTCTCATCGCGCACAGGAGTGACTGTTGCGTGCTTGATGGCAGAGAGAGAATCGGCGACGATAGCCAGACCTGCGATGCCACAGCCCATGGTGCGGATGATGTTGGAGTCATGCAGCGCCATCTCGATGGACTCGTAGGCGTAGCGGTCGTGGCAGAAGTGGATGATGTTGAGTGCCTCAACGTAGGTGCCGACGACCCAGTCGAGCATGTTCTCGTACTTTTCCCAGACCTCATCGAAGTCCAAGGGGCCATCGCCCTCGATGGGAGCGAACAGTCCGGGCTCGGTGATCTGCTTGCCGGAGACCTCGTCGCGGCCGCCGTTAATAGCGTAGAGCAGCGACTTTGCGCTGTTCACGCGGGCGCCGAAGAACTGCATCTGCTTGCCGATAGCCATCGGGGACACGCAGCAAGCGATGGCGGCGTCGTCGCCCCACTGATCGCGAATCTGCTTGTCGGACTCGTACTGAATGGACGAGGTCTCGATGGAGATTGCGGCGCAGAAGTCCTTGTAGCCCTCGGGTAGCTCGGGATCCCAGAAGATGGTGATGTTTGGCTCTGGTGCAGGACCCAGGTTACGAAGAGTCTGCAGCAGGCGGAAGGAGGTCTTGGTGACCATCGAACGGCCGTCTTCTGCAAAGCCAGCGTCGGACCAGGTTGCCCAGTAAGGATCGCCGGAGAAGATCTGATCGTAATCGATGGTGCGCAAGAAGCGGACGATGCGCAGTTTGATGACGAGGGCGTCGATCATTTCCTGAGCGTCTTCCTCAGTGATGAGGCCTGCGGCGAGATCGCGCTCAAAGTAGATGTCCAAGAATGCGGAGAGGCGGCCGATGGACATTGCGGCACCATCTTGGGACTTAACGGATGCTAGGTAAGCAAAGTACGTCCACTGAACAGCCTCTTGAGCGGTCTTGGCCGGGCGAGAGATGTCAAAGCCATAGGAAGCTGCCATGATCTTCAGCTTCTTCAGAGCTTTGATCTGCTCGGAGTGCTCTTCACGGTAGCGTGCCCAGTGCTCGGAGAAGTGCTCGGTTGCCACCGAGTCCTTGGCGCGATTCTTTTCCTCGATGAGGAAATCAACGCCGTAGAGTGCTACACGACGATAATCGCCGATGATGCGGCCGCGACCGTATGCGTCGGGCAGGCCGGTGATGATGTGAGCGGAACGAGCTGCACGGATACGAGGCGTGTAAATGTCAAAGACTGCCTCGTTGTGGGTCTTGCGGTACTTGGTGAAGATGCTCTTAATATCTTCGTTTGCTTCCTTGCCCGCTTCTTTAATAGCGGTCTCGACCATGCGCCAACCACCGAAAGGCATCATTGCGCGCTTCAGTGGAACGTCTGTCTGCAGGCCAACGATGACGTTATCGTCTTCGGAGATGTAGCCAGCAGGGAACGCGTCGATGTCAGCAGGAGTATCGGTGTCTACGTCGAAAACGCGCTTCTTGCGCTCTACGGAAAGGTAGTTCTTTTCCAGTGTGTCCCATACGCGGAGTGTTTTCTCCGTGGGGCCTGCCAAGAAGCTGGCGTCGTCATCGTAGGGGGTGTAGTTGCGCTGAATGAAGTCGCGAACATCGATGTCTTCCTGCCATGGGCCGGCTGCAAAGCCTTCCCAAGCAGACACGTTCGTTTCTTGTTGGGCGGTGGTCATCGAGAAAGTGCCCTCTCTAAATCGAGTTGCTGTGATCCCTGCGGGTTCGGGGATACAGAGATTCCTAGATGGCATAGCCGCTAGTTTTTACTCGGTCCTAGGTTCGTACGTCGGGGCTGAGCTATTTTTGACGGCTTTTGCCATGAACAAATTCGAGTGTAGTAATAGTGACCCATCTCTGCATAAACAGAAAGGGGTGAGTTATCTCACTTAGATTCGTTTTTACTTGTGGCTCACAACGGCGTAAATGGGGTTTGGGGTTGTGTGATTGTGTCTGACCTCGTCCGTGTAGAAAACGGTGAAAACCTGTACACTTACCGGAAATAATGGGCCGCTAGCTGCTTGGATTGTGGTCGGTAAAGGTGAAAGCGGGCTGCGACATGCGGTGTTTATATGTGTTTGATCAGCTTTTGGTCGAACCTATTTACTCAATTGGAAAATGCAATGAAAATAGATGAAAAACCGTTTTGGCTGGAATCACAGGGAAAAGGCCGTGACAATCACGAGGCGCTAATGTACGTGCGAACTTCTTAGCGGTTCGGTGGGGAATCAGCGCTGCACTGGGTCTACAAGAGACCATGGGACAGTCAGGAGGCTGTCGCGCACGGGGCGACGAATAGGCATCATGGGGATGCCTTGCTCCGCGAGGGAAGCGCGGGCAGCTCTCCAGCGCACGCGGGGTCCATAGGATGCCCATGGGGCGCTGTGGTTCCAGGCGGCGTCGGCAAGCGAAAGTAGCTGGTGAATCTTCTCGCCGGGAACGTTTCGGTGAATGAGGGCTTTGGGAAGGCGCTCTGCGATGTCGGAGGGGCGTTCTACGTCGAAGGGATCTCACGCAAGGGTGAGTGATAGCGGGCCTGAGTGATTAAGTAATACCCATGTTGAGCGCCGGCCGAGTTCGTCGCATGTGCCCTCGATGAAGAATCCGCCTGGCTGGAGTCGCGAGGTAACCATGTTCTATGCGTCGTGCACTTGGTCTACGTCATACTGGCGTAAAACGTTGAAAGCTCGCACGATCGTGGGCTGATAACCCGCTAGCTCAAAACCCCCGAGCTCAAAGGTAACTCCATCACGCGGAGGCAGAACCCGCTCCGGATCGATTTCTAGCCCTGTGACCTGTGTAGTAGGGCGTATTGTGCGCAACCAACGGGCCCAGTCTACCGTGGTGGTAGAACTCGCCCCATAGTCCACATCCAGGGCCAGTGGGGTTTCGGCTCTGCGCAGTGCCGCCCGTATATCTGGGTGATGCGCCATCCACCTATCGCACCTGCGGAGGCGATTGAATCCTGTTGTCCCACGGGTGATTACGCCGACAGGACGTGACAAAGGCCGACCGTGCCCAAAGGAAGTTCGGAGATTATGGGCATGGTCGGCCATCGGTCAAATGTTAAAAAATCGAGTTAGAGGTTCTCGGAGATCCACTGTGCGGTGAGGTTGCCTTCATTTTGGAAGAGCTCGCCGAGGGCCTCGCCAACCTTGGGCTCGATGGCTGCACCCATGAACGGGATGTTCACGGTGACCTCGTTGGCATAGGACAGCGTGGTGGATTGACCAGCGCCGGTCAGAGCAATCTCGCCCTTGAAATCTACAGGGGTGCCTTTTACGTCGGCGGTGTAGCTGATGGGGGCGGAGTCGCCGTTGAGGCCGCCGACAGTCACTACACGCTTAACCTTCAATGCCTGGCTGATCATCGCACGAACAGCTTCGGGGAGCACCTCAAGGGGGAGCACCTCAAAGAGCGTTACTACGGCGCCGCCGTTGGCGTCTGCGAACTCGTGAACCTGACCTGGTTCGGGGCTCAGGTTTTCCACGACGAACGCCCAGTAATCGGGGTTAGTCAGGGCTGCATGCACCTTTTCAGCTGGCTGATTGATGGTGACAGTGTTCTCGCTACGCGTTGTCATGCGTACAGACTACCCTTAAAGGGGTGACGGATACATCGCTGACCCAAACATTCGCCGAAATTCGACCCGAGATCGAGCGCCATGCCGATACTCGCATCGAGTCTCTTGCCTTCTCCGAACTCACCACTTTCCATCTCGGCGGCACGCCTATCGCCGCTGTTCATTGCGGCTCACGTGAGGCTGTGGCGCATGTGGTGAGGCTTCTCGACGCCCACCGCATCCCCCTTCTCATCGTTGGTGGAGGGTCTAATCTGGTGATCGCTGATGGCGATATTCCGGTCGTCGCTGTGATCGTAGAATGCGAAGAGATTTCTGCAGATATGCACACTGGGCGTCTTGTAGTAGATGCTGGCGCGGTGTGGGACGACGTCGTCGCGTTTGCTGTCGACGCAGGGCTCGGAGGCATCGAATGTCTTTCCGGAATCCCCGGCTCTGCGGGAGCGACCCCCGTGCAAAATGTTGGGGCATATGGTGCAGAAATAGCAGATGTCCTGGTAAGCGTTGAGCTTTTGGATCGTGGCACTGGTGAGGTCTCCGAGGTTCCGGCTGCGGAATTAGAGCTGGCATATAGGTACTCCAACTTGAAGTTCACGGGCCGGGCCGTAGTGCTGGGCATCACGCTGCAGCTATCCTTGGACGGGCTTTCTGCGCCTTTGCGCTTTGGGGAATTAGCGCGCCTCTTGGGCGTAGCGGCCCCTGGCGAGGAAGCGATTCGCTGGAATGTGCGGGAAGTAAGAGAAGCCGTTGTGCAGCTGCGCCGGGGGAAAGGAATGGTCTATGACCCCGATGACCACGACACGTGGTCTGCCGGATCGTTTTTTACCAACCCGATTGTCAGCGATGCACTCTTGGAAACGGTGCGGACTCGGATGGCGGAGCTGTGCGAACCAGAGGATGCGGCCGCCATGCCGTGCTACCCGATGGGCCCCGGCGCATGGAAGCTTTCTGCGGCCTGGCTGATAGATAGGGCTGGATATAAGAAGGGCTACCCCGAAGGCGCGCCTGCTCGTCTTTCCACTAAACACACCCTGGCTCTGACCAACCGGGGCAACGCAACCACAACAGATCTGGTGGCGTTGGCACATGATATTTGCGACGGTGTCCAAAAAACTTTTGGAGTGGCTTTGGAGCCTGAGCCGGTGTGGATTGGCGTCGAATTTTAGATCGAATATGAGTGGGTGAATAAGCAAGACCCTGCATTTCCATAGACGTTAGGGGGTCTAGCGGGCGTCGGAGCGCGCTTTGTCTATGGAAATGCAGGGACGTGCAGAAAAGCTGTCGCGTTACTTCTTGAGCTTCTGGATCAGTTCTGCCTGCACCTCGCGGCGGCGGATCTTTCCAAGCTGGTCCTTAGCGAGCTCTTCAAAGTGGTAGAAGGTGCGCGGCACTTTGTAACGGGTGAGGTTTCCGCGGCAGTGATCCTTAAGCCCCTCGGGGTCAAGGGCTGCGCCCTCGTTGAGGGTGATTGCGGCGACAACGGACTCGGAGCCGTCGCTACGCGGGAGTCCAACAACGGCGGCATCGAGGACATCAGGGTGCTGGCGAAGAACATCTTCTACCTCTGCCGGATACACATTGAAGCCTCCGGTAATGATGATTTCCTTGATGCGAGCAACAAGGCGGATGAAGCCGTCTTCTTCCATGATGCCGACGTCGCCCGTGCGGTACCAATCTTTGTGGAAGCTATTCGCGGTGGCCTCGGGCTGGTTGAGGTAACCGGCAAACACCTGGGGGCCGCGAACCAGGATTTCGCCTTCCTGCCCGTCGGGCATCGTCTCGTCGAGGTTCTCAGGGTTTGCGATGCGAACTTCGGTGTCGGGGAAGGGGATTCCCACGTAACCAGGACGGCGGTCTGAGGTCATGGGGTTTCCGACGATAACGGGAGACGTCTCGGTGAGTCCGTAGCCCTCGACAAGCAGGCCGCTCGTGAGCTTTTCCCAGTATGCGACGGTATCCACCGGCAGTGCGGAAGCGCCGGAGAAGGAATTGCGGACGCTGGAGATGGAGATGCCGGATTTCTCGGCTGCCTCGGCGATCTTTTGGTACAGGGTGGGGACGCCGGGAACCCACGTAACGGGCTCCTTCTTCATGATCTTCATGATCAGCGGGATCTGCGGTGCTGGCAGCAACACCATCTCTCCGCCGATGTAAAACGCCAGGTTGAGGACGATGGTAACGCCGTAAGCATGGAACATTGGGATGGCGCCGAGGAGTCGTTCATCTTGATCTCCCAGCCCCTGGATCCAGGCTTTGCCTTGCAGGAGGTTGGCAAAGAGGCCACCGTGGGTAAGCTGAGCGCCCTTGGGCGCGCCCGTGGTGCCTGAGGTGTACAGGATGAGTGCCACAGAGTCTTTGGTTACTTCGGGGCAGGAGACGATATCTTCGCCCTGGCCACCGAGTGCGGTACCGGTGAGGATCTGCCAGGGGATGGTATTGGGCGCTGGCGCGGTGATTGCATCGCGCTTTTTCATCAAGGCGGGAATCGGCAGCTTGAGCGCATATTTTTGCAGTGGCGGCATTGCGTCGATCATATTGACGGACACGATGGTTTCTAGCGGGGTGGTGCGTCGTAGTTTCTCCAGCGTCGGTGCGGCCTTATCCCACACAATGGCCACGCGTGCACCGTGGTCGGTGAACGGCGCTTCTAGCTCATGTGCTGTGTAAAGGGGGTTGTGCTCAACGACGATTGCCCCAAGCTTGAGTACCGCATAATGCGCAGCGACGTGCTGCGGACAGTTGGGGAGACAAATGGCTACGCGGTCGCCGGCGCGGACACCAAGTGCTCGGAGGCCTGCGGCCGCGCTGCGTACCTGCTTATCCAATTCGGCATAGCTCTGGCGCTTGCCAAAGAAATAGGTGGCAGGTTTGTCGGCGTTGATGGCCAAGTTGTTGTCATAAATATCAAGGAGAGTGGTATCTCCATAATCAAGACTGTGAGGTGTCCAGCTGGGGTAGTACTGTAGCCACGCTTTGGTCTCAAATGCTGACATGATGTCCCTTCGACGTTGGATTAACTTTACACACCGGTAAGTTTTAATACGAGCATAGCCTCATGTTTGAGTACTGGGGGAATCCATAAGCTGGTGATTTTGGAAATGTTATGGATTTGTGAGGCGGGGAGGGGCGTATATCTTTGATGAATTGCGCCTAAAGCAAATGGCTAGAGTCACAATATGACATTCAAGTGATACTCCAAGCATTCATATAAAAGAGTGATCTAAACAATAGGAAAAGGTGCAAGGCGACATAGGGTGACATGCTGGCAGTGGCATAGCAACACCTCACAGCGCTACCAACACAAACGCAGACGACGTTCTCCTCTTAGAATGATCGTTATGCGTATAGCCATGATTTCGATGCATACATCGCCGCTGCAGCAGCCGGGTAGCGGCGATGCCGGTGGAATGAACGTTTATGTTTTGTCGATAGCGCGGGAACTGGCGCGTCGTGGGCTAGACGTGGACGTTTTTACGCGGGCGACGCGCCTCGGCCACGGGGAGGTCGTCGATGTAGAGCCAGGCCTTCGGGTTATTAACATCGTGGCGGGTCCCTATGAAGGGTTGTCTAAGGAAGAGCTGCCTACCCAGCTGGCGGCATTCGCGGGCGGAATAGTGCAGTTTGTTAAGTGCAATGCGCTGACCTACGACGTAGTGCATAGCCATTATTGGCTGTCCGGTCAGGTGGGGTGGCTGTTGCGCGATCTTTGGGAGATTCCGCTGGTTCATACTGCTCATACGCTGGCGGCGGTGAAGAATTTCTATAGCTCAACCTCTGACATGCGTGAGTCGGAAGCTCGCCGGATTTGTGAACAGCAACTAGTGGATAACGCGGATATTTTAGTGGTGAACACCCCAGAAGAAACCAGCGACCTTATCCGTCATTATGATGCGCTGCCGGATAAGGTGGCGGTGATCGCGCCGGGCACGGATATTTCCCTTTTTACGCCGGGTACGCAGCGTAATACGGAGGTATCTCGACGGTGTTTGGGAATTCCTTTGCATATCAAGGTCATTGCTTTTGTGGGAAGGCTGCAGGAGTTTAAGGGGCCACAAGTATTGCTTGCTGCTGTGGCTGAACTGATACGCCGTGATCCTGAACGTGAACTTCGGGTTATTTTTTGTGGTGGTCCCTCTGGTGCCGCGGCGACCGTCGAACATTACATTGAATTGAGTCGGCGTTTGGGGTTGGGTAAGCGAGTGCGGTTCCTTGACCCGCGTCCGCCGGAAGAGCTGGTCTCTATCTATCAGGCAGCGGATATTGTTGCGGTGCCTTCATATAACGAGTCGTTTGGGCTTGTTGCTATGGAGGCCCAGGCGAGCGGAACGCCGGTGGTTGCGGCTCGGGTGGGTGGTCTGCCGATTGCGGTGTCCGATGGGGAGACTGGGTTGCTTGTCGACGGCCACGCGCCGGAAATCTGGGCGGATGCACTGGCGCAGCTGCTTGACGACGATGCATTGCGGATCCAGATGGGTGAGGAAGCAGTGCGCCACGCTGCGAACTTTACGTGGGCTGCCTCTGCGGAGAAGCTGGAAGAAGTCTATGAGGCCGCGCTCACTATTGATGTTGATGAATGTAAAGAGCGCCATGCGGAAGGGTAAGCGATAAGGATTCTCCGCATAGAGGCCGCCACTACGATAAAGTCCGCTCGGACATAAGTGTAAACAATCCCACATTTTAGTGTGATCGCTGCCGGGCGGACATTTTCGTGGCAAACTGAGCACTATGACTATCGGAAAACTGATTCTTCTCCGTCACGGACAAAGCGAGTGGAACGCCTCCAACCAATTCACTGGTTGGGTGGACGTTAACCTTACCGAGCAAGGCGAGGCCGAGGCCAAGCGTGGCGGCGAGATGCTGAAGCAGCAGGATGTTCTGCCAACTGTTGTGTATACGTCGCTTCTTCGTCGTGCAATCCGCACCGCCAACATCGCGCTTAACGCGGCAGATCGCCATTGGATTCCTGTTGTACGCGACTGGCGTCTCAACGAGCGTCACTATGGTGCGCTGCAGGGCCTGAACAAGGCTGAGACCAAAGAGAAGTACGGCGCAGATCAGTTCATGGAATGGCGTCGTTCTTATGGCACCCCTCCTCCGGAGCTGGAGGATTCAAGCGAGTTCTCCCAGGCCAATGATCCTCGCTACGCGGATCTTCCCCAGGTGCCGCGCACGGAATGCCTGAAAGACGTCGTGGATCGTTTTGTGCCTTACTTTGAAGAGGAAATTTTGCCGCGAGCAAAGAAGGGCGAGACTGTCCTTATCGCAGCGCATGGCAATTCCTTGCGTGCATTGGTCAAGCACCTCGACAATATCTCGGATGCAGATATTGCTGAGCTGAATATTCCTACCGGAATTCCGCTGGTATACGAGCTTGACCAGGACGGAAAGGTCCTTAATCCGGGTGGTACTTACCTTGATCCAGAGGCAGCGGCAGCAGGCGCTGCGGCGGTTGCTGCACAAGGCGGCAAATAACAGGTTACGATGGTGAGCTAGTGAATGTTTTACTAGCTTTCGTATTGGGCGCGGCTCTTATGGGCCTCGCCCTACCCGCGTTTAAGTGGGTCCAAGGCCGCTCGGGGCGCTACCATCGGTCGCTCGCGGGCGCCCACGCCAACCAGGTGACCACCGTTGGTCAAATGCTGCACTTGGCTGTGCAGGGATCGCCCACGGGAGTCACGGTGGTGGATCGTACCGGCAGTGTCCTTTTGTCTAATGCCCGTGCCCATGACATGGGGATTGTGCATGAGAGAAGCCTGAACCCTGACATTTGGGCGCTTTCTCAAGAGGTCTTTGAGGATCGGGAAACCCACTCCCTGGAGTTGGCCATTGCGGATAGGC
Source organism: Corynebacterium silvaticum (assembly GCF_002162115.2). Lineage (NCBI taxonomy): Bacteria > Bacillati > Actinomycetota > Actinomycetes > Mycobacteriales > Corynebacteriaceae > Corynebacterium > Corynebacterium silvaticum. The sequence goes on from NZ_CP021417.2 coordinate 352,538, forward strand.
GTACGCGCATCACGTCGGTGCGGGCGATGGTGAAACCCCTGACCCTGGTGGATGACCGCTACGTGATCGTTTTTAGCACCGATGAATCAGAGAATCAGCGCATGGAGGCTGCGCGGCGGGACTTTGTGGCCAATGTGTCTCATGAGCTGAAAACCCCGGTGGGGGGCATGGCTTTGCTGGCTGAAGCAATAACGCAAGGCTCAGATGATCAAGAGCAGGTTGAGTACTTTGGTAAGCGTCTGCAAAAAGAGGCGCATCGGCTTGCAGACATGATTAATGAGCTGATCTCCTTGTCCAAGCTGCAGGGTGCGGAGGCACTGCCTGATCTGCAACCAGTCGCGGTGGACGAGATCATCGACGAAGCCTTGAGCCGGAACCACCTTGCCGCCGAGAACGCGGGCATTGAGTTGACGCGGGGGAAGAAGTGCGGCGTTGAAGTGATGGGCGATAGAAGCCTTTTGGTCACGGCAGTGTCCAACCTCATCAGCAACGCTATTAATTATTCTCCGAATGCGATGCCGGTATCGGTGACCACCAAAGTGCTTTTCGACGAGCTCGTGCTCATCCGCGTCATCGACAGCGGTATTGGTATCTCCCCGGAAAACCAAAGTCGAGTTTTTGAGCGGTTCTTCCGGGTGGATAAGGCGCGGTCGCGCTCTACCGGAGGAACCGGTTTGGGCCTGGCTATTGTTAAGCATGTTGCTGCTAACCATGGGGGGGATGTGAAGCTGTGGTCGCGCCCCGGGACCGGGTCGACGTTTACCATTGACTTGCCGATCTATCACCCCGAGGAATCTGCGCCTGCAGATTCCGTCGATGCCGAATCGGATTCAGAATTGTTGCTTCACCCCAGCGTGCCTCGTGGGGACTCTCGCCGAAAGGACAAGGCCTAAATGATTACTATTCTTCTAGTTGAAGATGAAGAGTCCCTCGCCGATCCGCTGGCGTTTTTATTGCGCAAAGAAGGGTTTGAGGTGGTAGTCGCAGGCGATGGCCCCACAGCCCTAGTGGAATTTGAGAAGAACGACATCGACATTGTTTTGCTCGATCTCATGCTGCCTGGCATGTCTGGAACCGATGTGTGCAAGCGGTTGCGCAAGGTGTCGAGCGTCCCAGTGATTATGGTGACCGCCCGTGACTCTGAGATAGACAAGGTCGTGGGCCTGGAACTTGGCGCAGACGATTATGTGACCAAGCCTTATTCGGCGCGAGAACTCATTGCGCGAATCCGGGCAGTGTTGCGACGCGGCGGCGAGCAACAAGTAGCAGATTACGAGGAAGACGGCGACGATATCCTCGGCGGTGGTCGCGTACGCATGGACGTGGAACGCCATACGGTCACCGTGGCAGGAGAAAGCATTTCTATGCCGCTAAAAGAGTTCGACCTGCTGGAATACCTCATGCGCAACTCCGGGCGGGTCCTCACGAGGGGCCAGCTTATCGACCGCATCTGGGGCGCAGATTACGTGGGAGACACCAAGACGCTGGACGTTCACGTCAAGCGCCTGCGATCCAAGATTGAAGAAGAGCCTTCTTCCCCTAAGCATCTGGTTACAGTGCGGGGATTGGGCTACAAGTTCGAAGATTAGGATGTGGCCTGTGGGCGAGCGCCCGCAGCTACGCTAGCCGGATGCGGGCTAAAAATGCTTGCGGGAACGCCGCTGCGTCGGGCGGTATCCCGCGTGCGGCATATGTGCGCTAAAAACTCGTATGAGGGGTCTCCCATGAGTGCTCTGAGCTCCGCCTCATGAGTCACCCACAAGGGGTCGGAGTTGTCGTGGCATGCCGGTGCGGTGGTGCAGTACCAGTCAAAGTCTTCGCCGCCGTTGCCCCAACCACGCCGTTCATATTCTGTGATCGTGGTGCGTAGGATCTCTACGCCGTCGGCACGCTCTTCATATGCTTCGAGTCTGCGTAACGGGAGCTGCCAGCATACTTCCGGTTTGACCACCGTGAGATCGCGGCCTGCATCGAGCGCCCATTGATGAATCGCGCAGCCGGTGCCGGTGGGCCAGCCCTTGCGGTTGGCAAAGATGCATGCGCCGTCGACCACTGTGGTTTTCAGTGCTGGTTCTGGTTCGCCGTTGTCGTCGTCTAGCTCATCCCACACCAGCCAAGGTTCTGTCTCTGCGGGGTCGTCGGCGGAAATAAAAGCGTCAGTTTCTTCTGGGCGCAGCTGCCAATAGCGCGCGGGCATCTGCGACACGGCCTGCAACAGCTGTTCGCGGTCCTCGTCGTCGGAGAGATAGGCTCCGTGCCCGCAGCATCCTACGGAAGGAAGGGATGCGTCGATGCCTTTGCATGATTCAGTGCCAAAGGCGCAGGAATATGTGGATTCGATCCAGGTGAGGTCGATGCTGAACTGATGCATCGGGTCTTCCGGATTGGTGAACTCAAACCATTGGCGCGGAAAATCCGGCGCTAATTCATCGCCGCGTCGGATCGATTCTGCAGCCGGCGAAAACTCGGGGAAACCAAGATGCACTGGAGCAGATTCGGGAGTGGTTTTGGGGTCATTCACACTGGACAGGCTATACGGTCTACCCTGGAGTAGTGCGATTAGGTGTATTGGACGTGGGAAGCAACACGGTTCACTTGGTGGCGGTGGATGCCCAACAGGGTGGTCGCCCGACTCCGATGAGTGACTGGAAAACCACCTTAAAGCTGGTGGGGTACCTGGACAAAAAGGGTGCCATTACCGCTGCTGGGGTGGATAAGCTCGTGGCCTCGGTGGCGGAAGCTGCTGCATTAGCCGAGCAACTTGGGTGTGAAGAGCTCATGCCCTTTGCTACGTCCGCGGTGCGTTCAGCAACTAATTCTGATGAGGTGCTTGCGGAGGTCGCTAAGCATACGGGGGTCAACCTTGAAGTACTCTCCGGAAGGGATGAAGCGAGACTGACTTTCCTTGCCGTACGGCGTTGGTATGGATGGTCGGCCGGACGGATTATTAATCTGGATATTGGTGGCGGATCGCTAGAAATGTCGACGGGGGAGAACGAGAACCCGGACGCGGCTTTCTCCCTAGACCTCGGTGCCGCTCGTCTTACCCACAATTGGTTTGATACGGATCCCCCTGAGCGTAAGAAGATCAACCTTCTGCGTGATTTTATCGATGCTGAGTTGGTTGAGAGTGCAAAAACACTGAAGTCCTATGGTGAGGCGCGTCTGGCTGTGGGAACCTCGAAAACTTTTCGCACCTTAGGTCGCCTCACCGGCGCAGCTCCTTCTTCCGCTGGCCCCTTTGTCAAGCGCGAGCTTAGTGCTCCTGGCCTGCGACAACTGATTGCTTTTATCTCTAGGATGACGGCCGCAGACCGGGCAGAGCTGGAAGGCGTGAGCGCGAATAGATCGCAGCAGATTGTAGCGGGGGCGCTTGTCGCAGAAGCTGCTATGAGGGCGTTGGGAATTGAACATTTAGAAATTTGCCCGTGGGCACTCCGTGAAGGCGTCATACTTCGGCGTATAGAACAGGGTATTGTGCCAAAGGAAACCCTTTTAGTAGAGAAGTAGGAGAGATGAGCGAGAAACAACTCACCGTTGCGGAACTATTGGCGCGTTCCGGCAAAAACGGCGGTAGCTCCGAAACTCCGCGACGTCGACGCCACAACCTGGAAGATGGGGGCATTTCCGTTGCGGAGCTGACTGGCAGCATTCCTAAGGTGGCCGCTAAGCCCGCCGAGTCGAAGCACTCCAGCCAGCCTATCGACGTCCCTGCTTCCTCTGCCGCGTCGTCTAGCACGGGAGAACCGGATAGCGTTGCACAAGGCTCTCGCACGCAACCTGCGGCTTTTACAGACCCTGCCTCCCATGATCCTGCCCCGTTCGCGGACGCATTCCCCACGACTTCCCGTACTCAGGCAATAAAACGTGATGCCGCGTTTAACGCGGTCAAGGGGCAGTCGGAGAAGACTCAGGAACGGCAAGCTGCAACCCAGGCTGAGGAGCTTCTCGCCGCTAATAATGTGGAAACGCCTGTTGGGCCAGAAGCACCCGTGGCAGAGACCCCCAGCAAGGAACAAACCATTGTTCTGAGTGTTGTGGATGAGAAAGATCCGGTTCGCCTGACCACTGATTCTTTCCCCGCGGTCTCAAAGGATTCGGACAGTGAAGCGGTGCAGGTTGCCGCTGACTCCCTTGGTATGGCAGCTGTAGCGCCTGCCGAGGTTGCAGATACTCCTCCTGCGGAACCCGTCAATGCCGCTGAAGAGACCAGCACATTTGCGGTTGTCGAAGACGAGGACGAAGCGTTTTATGACGTAGAAGATGACTACGAAGACTATGAAGACGCAGAAGAATTCGACGACGAGTATGACGAATACGACGAATACTACGAGGAAGACGAAGAAGAGGAACAGATCTCTGCCATGGGAGTCATCTTCATGGCTTTGGCGGGAATCGTCCTGGGTGTTGTCATTTTCCTAGGCTTCCAGCAGCTTTGGGGTGCTCTGAGTAAAGCGATCGTGGCAGCATTGGCTGTGGCCGTGACCGGAGCTATCGTTGGCGTCGTTCATGCATTGCGCACGGAGCGGGATCGCGAGTCCATGATTCTTGCAGGCGTCGCTGGTCTGGTCATGACGTTTGGCCCGCTGCTCGTGTCTTAATCCCTGTACATAGGCTTTTAAGGGCTGGTGGAGAGCAATCTTCCGCCAGCCCTTCGCTTTTGCTGTTGGTGCGGCGAGCGTGGCAGAGTGGTCGCCATGACTTCAATTGCAGTGATTGGTGGCGGCAAGATCGGCGAAGCCCTTATCTCAGGGCTTATTGCTGCGGGGATGAACCCTAAAAATATCAACGTCACCAACAGGAACGCGGAGCACGGTCAGGCTCTGAAAGAAAAGTACGGCGTCGTATCTTTTACGGAGAATATTCCTGCCGTTGACGAGGTTGACGTTGTATTTTTATGCGTCAAACCAAAGCAGATTATTAATGTGGTCGAGGAGATCGCGGACGCGGTCGATAACAACTCCAACACCACCGTGGTCTCGATGGCGGCAGGCGTAAGCACCGCGGCTATCGAAGAAATCTTGGCGGCTGGCTCGCCCGTGATTCGCGTTATGCCTAACACTCCGATGCTGGTAGGCAAAGGAAATTCGGCGGTCGCCCCTGGTCGTTTCGCGGATCAGTCCGCGGTGGAACAGGTGTGCAAGCTGCTTGAGACCGTTGGCAACGTCACGTTGATAGAAGAGTCTGATTTAGATACTGTTATTGCGCTGTCGGGTTCTTCGCCTGCATACGTATTCCTCTTTGCTGAGGCGCTTATCGACGCCGGCGTGCACCTGGGACTGAATCGGGACCAAGCCAAGGAGCTGGCAGTCAATGCGTTTTATGGTGCGGCCGCAATGCTCAAGGAAACCGGGGAGGAGCCTACGCAATTGCGCGCTAACGTCTGTTCACCGGCGGGTACCACGATTGCAGCTATCCGTGAGCTGGAGGAAAGCGGCTTGCGGGGAATGGTGTATCGCGCAGCTGAGGCTGCTGCGAAGCGAAACGGTGAGCTCGGCTAAGTCGCTCCAAGCTAAAGGGGTAGAAGTAGTCTTCTACCCCTTTAGCTTTCCCCTTTTCACTGAACCTGTACTTGAGGGTTGGGGTTTTGATGTTTCGCCTGTGACCAGTTGTTTCCACTGGGGAGGGGAGGGTATTTACGTGACTTATGTTGCGTTTGGGGAAATAAATTAACAGGTGGGTCGCAAGTGTCACACGTTTCACGCTAAGCTTTGTTAAGCACGTGCGTGTTCGTTCTGTAGGAGGGGAAGCCTGCAGCGCGCGACTTGCTGAAGGGTTAGATAAATTATGGCTAGAGAAGATAATGGCACTTTTTTGACAGTCGCCGAGGTCGCGGAGATTATGCGCGTATCTAAAATGACCGTTTATCGGTTGGTTCACTCTGGTGAGCTTCCGGCAGTTCGCGTGGGGCGCAGCTTCCGCGTGCACGAAAAGGCTGTTAACGAGTACCTGGATGCCTCCTACTACGACGTGGGATAAGCATCTTGAGAGCTTTGCCGAGGGGTAGTTTCCACCAGTATTTCTGGGGCGACTGCCCCTCGTTATTTTTGTGACTCATGGGGGCGTTTTTGGTCTCTGGTGTGAGCGTCGGTATTATTGTGACCATTCGTGTCAGACAACAGCCCCAACCGGCGGTTGCCGCATGTCTAGTGAGGGTCAGCGCCCTCGCATGACAGGCAGTAACCCTGCGCGGGCGGATGTGCACTTCGGCCGCGTATGCATTGCAAAAGAGACCGTGGGGCTTCTGACAGGGAAGTACGTACACCGATCAATAAAGCGAGGGAAACCGTTATGGGTTCTGTCATCAAGAAGCGCCGCAAGCGCATGTCCAAGAAGAAGCACCGCAAGTTGCTGCGCCGTACTCGCGTTCAGCGTAGAAAGCTCGGTAAATAAAGCATTCACCGCCCAGGGATTACCCTGGGCGGTTTTGTTATGGTGTAAAAAGGTTTTTCACAACAAAAGGAGCCCTAACTTTATGTTTTCAGCAAAGCGTCCAGCGGTTGTGGCGCTGCTTATCGTCATTCTTCTCATCGTTGGCATTGGCGCTTATACCTTGGGCCGTGGCTCTGCCACGAAAAACGAGGGTACCTCTGCGAACAAAGCAGGCACTTCACAAGAATCTGCAGGGCCTTCCTTGCCGCCAGGCTTTACGGGTAAGACCGGTTCTTCCCGGGTAACGCCGGGTACAAAGACTGATGGCCCCGTCACACTGGCAAACGGTTCTTATGACGCCATGATCTATGGTCCCGGAAAAGAACTGAAATCAGCGGAAGATATCCTTAATGTGCATCGTCGAAACGCAAAGGATCCTTTTGCGCTCGGCGCGCTCGACGCACCCGTCGTGATCTCGGAATACTCCGATTTTGAGTGCCCTTTCTGCGCAAAGTGGTCTAACGAGACCGAGCCGACGATCATCAAGGAATACGTTGACAAGGGCCTCGTTCGTATCGAATGGAATGACCTGCCAGTTAACGGCCCCGATGCTGTCTCGGCTGCTAAGGCTGGCCGAGCTGCCGCCGCTCAGGGCAAATTCAACGAGTTCCGCAGCGCACTTTTCCAGGCCAGCAAAACCGTCAAGGGACACCCTGAAAATAAGTTGGCCAACTTTGAGGAATTCGCTCGGCAGGCAGGCGTGAAAGACATGGCGCGTTTTAGCCGAGAAGCCACCGATAGCACCTACGACTCCGTGGTGAACAAGGCACGCGAATACGCTGGCTCGTTGGGGATCAACGGAACTCCCGGCTTTGTCGTGGGAACCCAATACGTCTCCGGCGCACAACCCACTGAAGTCTTTGTCCGCGCTATCGAGGCGGAATTAGCCAAGGTCGCAGATGGAGAGGTTGCCGTTCCACGTGTCTGATATTGGATTACTTGGCGCATTCCTGGGCGGAATCCTAGCGCTGCTGAGTCCGTGTTCTGCGCTGCTGCTTCCGGCGTTCTTTGCCTATGCGTTCCAACGATCCTCGCAGATCATGGCACGGACAGGCGTGTTCTTCCTTGGACTAGCGGCTGTGTTGGTGCCGGTGGGAACCGCTGCAGGACGGCTCGGTGGATTTTTGGCGCTGCACCGTGAAACGTTGATCCTCGGCGGCGGAATCGTGATCGTAGCCCTGGGCATTTTCACCTTTTTCGGCGGCGGCATATCCCTGCCAGGTCTCTCTGGATTGGCGGGCCGGGTGCGCGGACAAGGATGGCTCTCTGTCTTTTTGCTCGGCGCGGCTTATGGGTTCTCGGGATTCTGTGCGGGCCCATTGCTCGGTGCGGTGCTCACGACTGCAGTCGTGAGTGCATCAAGCTCGTATGGTGCCCTCGTCCTAGGCTGCTATGCCTTGGGGATGGTCGTTCCCCTGGTGATACTGGCGCTGTTCTGGGAACGCATTCCTCGCGGAGCGCTAGGAGGCAAGATCGTGAACGTGGGTCGGTTAAAACTCAACACCATGTCGATGATCTCCGGCGTGATTTTTGTGATCATCGGATTAGTCTTTATGTTCACTCATGCCACGACTGGTTTGCCGGGGCTCCTCAGTATTGAAACCCAGTCCGCAATCCAAGCATGGGTGCTCGACGTAGCAGTTAACGTGAGCAATCTGACGTCGGTGTTGATCGTGCTAGGAATTATTGCGGTCGGACTGGTGATCTATATTCTTCGGACACCGGAGAAGGGGAAACGGGATTAGCGTCGCCACGCTTTCCAACCGCCGAGGCTAAACGCTGCGGTGATCAGGGCTGGCAGACCGTAGGTTCGCATAGCTTTGCGCAGGCTGCGGTAGTCATGCATCTCCCAGCCGTGCTGCTTAGCCACCTTGGCTAGCGGGCGATCCGGGTTAATGGCTACCGCGGTTCCCACCATGGAGAGCATAGGAACATCGTTGATGGAGTCGGAGTAGGCGGTGCATCGGCTGAGGTCGAGCCGCTCAATGGTGGAGAGCGCTGCAACTGCGTGCAATTTGCCGGGGCCATGCAAAATATCGCCGACCAGTCTTCCGGTGAAGACACCATCTTTGACCTCGGCGACAGTGCCCAAAGCCCCGGTAAAGCCAAGTCGCTTGGCCAGAGATTGCGCTAGCTGGACGGGGGTGGCGCTCACAAGCCAGACCTGTTGGCCCGCAGCAATATGCTGATCCGCGAGGGACTTGGTTCCCGGCCAGAGCTTTTCACTCATATTGTTGCCCACGATTTCTTCGCAGAGCTCAACCAGCTCGTCCACGCGGCGACCTTTAATAAATTCAAGCGCCTGTTTGCGCCCCTCGGCCACGTCCGCTGCGTTTTCTGCGCCCGTGACTCGGAATTTGATCTGTTTCCACGCCATGGGAAGGATCTCGCTGAACTTAAAATAACGTTTTTTGGCCAGCCCGAGAGCAAAGACAACCAGGGAAGAGCCTTGGATCAACGTATTGTCGATGTCAAAGAAGGCGGCGGCACCAAAGTCTTGCGGGATGCTGGGGTCTGGGCTGGTGACGTGCGTAGCGCCAGCGGCCTCGAATGATCCTGAGACAGACTCCAACCCGGAGGTGTATTCATCCAACTCAATCCCGTAGATTTCGGCAGCGGCGAGGGCCGCAGCAGCCTCTCCGGCTTCGCGCTGCGCCTGGGCGTCGATAGGCGGAAGTGCGTGTTCCTCAAAGAAGCGGCGAAGGTTGCCACGGGAGGTGGACCAGCCGGCCAAGAATTCTTGTGGGGTTTGGGGCCAAGTGGGATCGGGTTGTGAGATGCTCACGGATGAAGATCGGGCCTTTCGACAGGGTGGAGCTTTAAGAGTAGTCTCAGTCCATCGTAGTGTCGAACAGTAAAAAGGGCCGGTGATCTCTTTGTGTCTGGTGTAGAAAATGCGCGCGAAGTGGAGCTTATGACCCGCAAGACATGTGGTTCATGTCGGCGGGTGGCTGAGCAGATTATCCCCGTGGTCGCTGCAGCCGGGGCGGTATTGAGCATTATCGACGTAGACACGGATCGGGCACTGGCAGCCGAATACGGTGATAGGGTTCCCGTCGTTGTCATCGACGGCGAAGAGTTTGCGTGTTGGGAAGTGGACAATGATGAGCTTGCTGCCGAACTCGGTAGTTAGTCCATGCTTTCTTGTGACTTTCTTAACGCTTGACTAGCGTTGATGCATCAGAGTGGCGAAGAAACGATCAATCTAAAGATTGATAACGCTGCCTTTTTAGCTAAGATTTTAAGAAAAATCGATCAGATGATCCAGGTAGACGGTGTGAAAGCGGTGGTTGGTCCGTGAGTGTGCTGGTTGTTGGGATGTCTCACCGGTCGGCTCCAGTGACCCTCCTGGAACGGCTGAGCATGAACGATGAGGTGCGTTCCCAAACAGCCACCGACCTCGTTGCGCGTCCTTCGCTGACTGAGGCGATGATCATATCCACCTGTAATCGCCTAGAGGTCTATGCGATGACATCGAGTTTTCACACGGGTGTCAATGACGTAGTGGAAGTGCTCCACACCATGAGCGGCGTGGACATGGACACCCTCCGGGGGTACCTCTATGTGCGCTATGCGGATGCTGCTGCGGAACACATGATGGTGGTCGCCTCGGGCATGGACTCGATGGTGATGGGGGAACAACAGATTATTGGTCAGGTGCGCACCGCGTATCAGCAGGCTATCGAGTCGGGGACCGTGGGCCCCGCTCTACACGGTCTAGTTCAGGCGTCCTTGCATACCGGCAAGCGCGTGCACACGGAGACCGACATCGACGACGCCGGCGCTTCTATGGTTTCCTTTGCCTTTGACCAAGCAATGGCCGATGCCGGGTTGAGTGATCTGCGTGGTAAAAAAGCGCTCGTGCTGGGTGCCGGAGCGATGGCCTCGTTGGCTGCTACCCATCTGGGGCGATTGGGCATAGAAGGACTCGTCTTTTCCAATCGAACCCGCAGTAGAGCGGAACGGCTGGCCGAGCATTCTCGTGAAGCTGGGGTTCCTGCGGAGGTCGTCGATTTTGCATCGCGGGGGAGTGCCCTGAGCGGGGTGCATATCGCTATCTCCGCGACAGGAGCACACACGTACACGATCTCAGCTCAAGACGTACCGGAAAAACACTTAGGCCTGATATTTGTTGATCTCTCCATGCCACGCGATATCAACGATGATGTTGCGGAAATCGCGGGAGTGCAGCTGGTTAACATAGAGAAGCTGCATGAAGCCAAGACTGAGGGCAAAGATGCTGATGACGCTGCGCAAAAGATCGTTGCGGAAGAACTCAGCGCGTACACCTCTGCGCAGCGGGTTCGGGATGTGGCACCTGCGGTATCGGCGTTGCGTCGACACGCTTCTGGGCTGATAGCTTCCGAGCTGGAGCGGCTGCACACCCGAACCCCGGGCATGGATGAAGACGACTTTGAAGAAGTTCAACGCACGATATGCCGAGTCGTGGATAAGCTCCTGCACCAGCCGACGGTTCGGGTCAAAGAGCTTGCGGCAAGTTCTGGGGCGGTTTCCTACGAGACCGCTCTGCAGGACCTCTTTGGATTGCCGGTGGAAGCTCAAAGCGTAAAACGTGGCGTGCGCGACCTGCCCGATGCCGAGGTCATGGCCCTAGGGGTTAGCGACGCCAACAAGATTATCCGAGCAATCAAGGAAGACTGACCATGACTTTTACTATTGGTACACGAGGCAGCCTTTTAGCTACCACTCAGTCGGGACACGTGCGAGACGCCCTCGCTGCTCACGGATATTCGGCGGAATTGAGCATCGTCACCACACCTGGGGACGTCAATATGGCACCCGTGGAACGCATCGGCGTGGGCATTTTTACGCAAGCACTGCGCGAAGTCCTCGTTGAAGGCGGCTGCGACATCGCTGTGCATTCCTTCAAAGATCTGCCCACGCAGCGCGATCCACGTTTCCACTTAATCGTGCCAGAGCGTGCCGACGCCCGCGATTGCCTCGTAGCCCGCGACGGCCTGGCACTGGAGGAACTACCTCAGGGGGCGCGCATTGGCACGGGAGCACCTCGGAGGATCTCACAGGTCAAAGCCTTGCGCCCTGATGTGGAATGCGTACCGATGCGCGGCAACATCGACACCCGGATGGGCAAGGTCTTTTCCGGAGAACTCGATGCAGTCGTTCTGGCTTATGCTGGCCTATCGCGTGTGGGCCGTGGCGGTGAAGCGACAGAGGTATTCAACCCAGATCGTTTCCTCCCCGCGCCGGCGCAGGGAGCTTTGGCCATCGAATGCCGCATCGACGACGCAGCCGCTGTTGCTGCCATCAACGCAATTCGGAACGCAGACGACGAGACCTGCGCGCTCGCCGAACGCGTGGTACTCAATCGGTTGGAAGCCGGATGTACGGCACCTGTGGCCGCGCATTCCGTGATCAGCGGGCAAGAGCTTCACGTCACGGGAGCAGTTGTGTCTCTCGACGGACGCAAGGTTCTGCGCGCAACGATGACCGGGGCGCTGACGGAGGCTGTGGCTATCGGAGAAGCAGTTGCAGCAAAGCTTATCCAGGATGGCGCTGCCGAAGTGCTTTCCTGATGCACTCAATGTTTCCCCGCTCTGTGCGATAACCGAGCCACGTGCGCTGCGGCAATAGTCCGCCGGTTTTTATTAAACGCCTTGCTCAATTATCCTCAAAGGACGTTGTATTACCACACGCTTGACGCCGCTTAATCACGAGGCCCCTCTTAGTGATTTACAGCGGCGTGAATTTGTGTTTAGCAGTCTCTCTTAACTTTTCGCCCACTCCACAACTCGGAGCTCTTTGCAGTTCCTAGAAATACGGATACTTGTTCATGAGTTCAACTCCGCAGCCCACTCCGGTCACCCCTTTGCCGGAGGGAAAAGTGATCTTCGTAGGAGCAGGCCCAGGAAACCCTGACCTGCTCACCGTTCGCGCCCGTGAAGTTCTCAGCCATACCGCTTTTGCCGTAGTAGACGCAGAAGTGCTACCGGGAGTTCGCTCAGTAGTCGCACGTGAACTAGACGTTCCGGGAGATAAGATCCAGGCGGCTGAGGAAGAATACGAGCGCCTCTGCGCGGAGGCAAAAGAGGCCGGCGCCCGCCGTAAACCGCAGCGCCCGGACGCCCCGACCGCTGCTGAGATTACTGAAGTAGACGATGACGTTCCGGTGGCGGAGGTCGTCGACAAGCTTAAGGAGCTTTTGACCACCGGCGAGGACGTTATCCGCCTCGTGCAGGGTAACCCTCTATCCTGCGACCGCACTCTGGAAGAAATATCCGCAGTCACTCAGGCTGGACTGGAATTCCACATTGTTCCAGGTATGTCCTTGCCTGCTACCGTTCCGGCTTTTGCGGGTATCGCGCTGGGGTCTTCCTATACGGAAACTGACGTGACCGGTGAAGACGTGGATTGGGAACAGTTGGCGGCAGCACCCCAGCCACTGGTTTTACAGGCGACCAAAGAAGACCTGCCCACAATAGCGGCAGAACTCAAAGCCCGTGGGCTGGGGGCATCGACCCCGGTGACGGTGACCGCTCACGGCACGACGCGTTTGCAGCGAAGTTTTGACGTCACTCTGGGTACTCTGAGCAAGCTAGACGGGGACCTCGCTGGCACTCTCGTGGTCACCTTAGGCAAAGCCGTGGACGATCGCACCAAATACTCCTGGTGGGAGAATCGCTCTCTCTTTGGCTGGCGAGTCCTGGTGCCGCGAGCTAAAGAACAAGCCGGCCCCATGAGCACATTGCTGGCTTCGCAGGGGGCAATCCCGCAAGAAGTCCCCACGATCTCCGTGGAACCGCCGCGCAACCCCGCGCAAATGGAGAAAGCCATCAAGGGAATCGTCGAGGGACGCTACCAGTGGGTGATCTTTACCAGCGTTAATGCGGTGAAAGCTGTGCGAGAAAAGATCGGCTCTTTCGGCCTCGATGCCCGCGCCTTTGCCGGCGTACGCATCGGCGCGGTAGGGACAAAAACCGCTAAGGCGATCCGCGAGCTCGGAATTACTCCCGAGCTGCTACCGCCGAGGAATCAGCAAAATGCCGCAGGCTTGGTGTCGGTGTTCCCGGAATACGTGGAAGACCTTGACCCGGTGGGACGAGTCCTTTTGCCTCGCGCAGATATTGCAACGGACGTCCTGGTAGAAGGCCTAGAGGGCCTTGGCTGGGAGGTCGATGATGTGGTCGCGTATCGCACGGTACGCGCTGCACCGCCGAGCGCGGAAGTGCGCGACATGATTAAAAGCGGCGGTTTTGACGCAGTGTGCTTTACCTCTGCGTCGACGGTGAAAAATCTGGTGGGCATCGCCGGGAAACCGCATCAGCGCACGATCATTGCATGCATCGGGCCCATGGCGGAGGCCGCGGCAAAAGAGTTAGGCCTGCGCGTGGACGTGGTCCCTGAGGTGGCGGACGTCCCGCATCTGGTAAACAGCCTTGCTGCTCATGTGGCACAACTACGAGCGGCCGGTCAGCTGCCGCCGCCTAGGAAGAAACGGCGCGCCCGGAAAAATCGCGAGTAACGTTATTACGGCGACAGACCCAACAATCTGGAAGAAGGCATTACCTATGAGCAACGAAGATCTCCACCTGATTCGTCGTCCACGCAGGCTCCGAAGCACGCCAGTTATGCGCGAATTAGTGGCAGAGACGACGCTTCGTCCCGCTGACCTGATTCTTCCCATGTTTGTTGCAGATGGAATAACCGAGCCGCGCGAAATCTCCTCTATGCCAGGTGTGTACCAGCACACTATTCCCTCCTTGATTGAGGCTGTCAGGGAGGCGATTTCCGTGGGGATTAAGTGCGTGGATCTCTTCGGCGTGCCTCTCGACGCCGACAAAGACCTGCAGGGATCTCAATCCTGGGCACCAGAGGGAATCCTCAACCGGGGTATCACCGCACTACGCCAGGAGTTTGGTAACCAGGTCATTATCATGGCAGACACCTGCCTTGACGAGTTCACCGACCATGGACACTGCGGCGTACTGAGCACCGACCGCTTTGGCGAGGTGATCGTGGATAATGACGCGACCATTCCGCTTTATCAAAAGATGGCGGTGGCGCAGGCTGAGGCAGGCGCGCACATGGTAAGCCCCTCCGGCATGATGGATGGGCAGATTATGGCAATCCGTGAAGCTCTCGACGCTCACGGGTTCCAGGACGTGGCCATCATGGCGTACTCCACCAAGTACGCGTCGGTTTTCTATGGGCCGTTCCGCGAGGCAGTGGGTTCGTCCTTGGAAGGCGACCGCAGAACTTATCAGCAGGATCCGGCTAACTTCCGGGAATCGCTGGTGGAGGTCGACCTGGATATTGAAGAGGGGGCGGACTTTGTTATGGTCAAACCAGCCATGCCTTACCTCGACGTGTTAGCAGAGGTGGCCTCCACGTCGGTTGTCCCGGTTGCGGCTTATCAAGTATCAGGCGAATATGCCATGCTGCATGCGGCCGCCCGTAATAACTGGCTCGACCTTGAACGTGTGATGATGGAATCATTGATTTCTATCAAACGCGCTGGCGCAGACCAGATTCTTACTTACTTTGCCGTCGACGCGGCGAAAAAACTACAGCACTAGGGAAATAATGACCAACCACCAACAGCGACTCGAGCGATCACCATCTCAACCGACCACTCCCGACGCTAAGCGGGAGCGTCCCGACGCAGTTCGCTGGGCGGTTCGCGTGTGGATTTTTGCCATCTGTGTGGAGACGGTACACCAGATCATCAATATCATTGTTGGTTTTGCCAACAAGCCTGAGTTGATTTCTAAGCTCAAAGAGTCGATGAAGGAAGAGAATCTTTCTCCCGAGATCATGAACGTGGCAGCAAGCCTCAGTATCATTCTGGCGGGACTTTTTTCTTTCATCGTGCTGGGCATTATCGCGTGGTTGGCCGCGCTGCTTTATAAAGGCAATAAATCTGCTACTCTATCGCGCCGCATCCTCACGTATTTCTCTCTTTATTTTGGGGTGCGGCTGGTGACGGTTTTCTTGCTGACCCCAAGTTCTCCGTCTGTTCCTGTTGCCGTGTATGCCGTTGACGGCTGCATCCAGATCTGTATGGGTGTTGCGGCCGTCGTGGCGCTCATCTTTAAGATGCGGCCCGAAACTTTGGCGTGGACTGGTGAGTGGGAGAGCTCTAGGGGGAAGAATGGGCACTCTTAGCAGCAACCGTGGAGCCAAGGACGAGGGCGGTGCCCCTGCGCGTCCTCTGGGCACCCAGGAAGGGCTTGCCGACGCCATCGAAAAGGCGAAACGTGCCGCTGCCAAGGCTGGCATTAACACGGGGGCCTTCCATGCTATTGACCCGGAAGAAGTCGCTGCAGCTGCTATCCATGCAGGAAGAACCTCTTTTGCGTTTGAATTAAAAGGACTTTCCAGCGCCTCTTCGGTGTCCGAAGTAGAAGATGTTCTAGGCGAGTTGGAGGGCGTAGACGCAAAGATTGTGTATCCCTCGTCGATGGCGTGGGTGAGTGCAAGCCGCACTATCGACCCGATGATGTTTGTTGACGTATTCCAGAGGTTCGGAATTACTGCAACGCTCACGGATTCCTCCCTGCGGCGTCGGCTAGCCTGGTCCGATGTTGAGGAGGGCCGGTACAAGCGCTCGCGACGCCGTGACCGCCGGATTAGCCGCTTTGGTTCGCGCGTGGATGAGAAAGAGCGTCGTTTTAAGCTAGCGCGCAGGGCCGGGTTCCTGGAACGCCGTGAGGACACCTCCCGTAAAGAGTCAAGCACTGCTGTTCTCTTTACTGCGCGGTCACTCATGACCAAAACGCGTCTATGCATTAGCGCGCTTTTTACAATTCCCGTCGTGGCCATTAGCTACTCCAGAGACCTGCAGTTTGATAACTGGCAGTGGGCTTTGGCTGCGCTTTCCATCCCCGTTGTGTTTTATGGTGCGTGGCCTTTTCACCGAGCAACGCTGGGTGGGGCTCGTCGGGGCATGTCCGCCTTGGACAGTGCCTCGTCGGTAGCAATCCTGCTGGCGTGGCTGTGGTCGTTGAGCATGGTGCTGTTTACCCCGGTAGGCGACCCGGAGTATCGAGCGCGGCCGAAGTGGATTGCGATCGATCCTACGATTTTTGAGTCTGGTGCGCTCTTTTTCGACGTAGCCTGCGGAATGACGCTGATCCTTCTTGCCGGAAGGCTCGCTGCCCGCAGAGCTCGCAGCAGTCTCCAAGATGATCTTCTGAAGTACAAACCGCATCCCGCTTCTACCGTCACGGTGGTGTCCAAAAAACGGAAAGCCGGGGGAGCTGGGAAAGAAGACAAAGCGATCCAGAAGCTGAATGTAGGCGATGACGTCATCATTCCCGCTGGGGGCCTTGTGCCTGTCGACGGAATAGTGGTCGGCGGTGGCGGCACCTTGGACGGTACGGCCTTGGGCATTGGCTCATGTGAAGTAAAAGTCAACGACCGAGTCTATGCAGGGTGTATCAATGGCGGCAAGGAACTTAAGGTTCGCGTGCTGCAGACTGGGCATAGGACCTGGTTGGCTGCCATAAATCGGTGGGTGGTGGATGCTAATGTGCATCAGAATCGCTCGGATGCCATAGCTACCAAGGCTGCCTCGATGCTCGTTCCCGTGTCGTTTGTTATCGCGGCCACGGATTTTGCTCTGTGGGCATTGATCACAAACAACCTGAACCAGGCATTTGCCACGGGCCTTGCAGTATTGGGCTGCGTGGCTCCGGCGGCGCTTGCCACCTCTGCGTCGTTAGCTATGCGACAAGGCATCGAAGGCGCTGCACGACGTGGAACACTGATTAAATCGGGTGAGACGCTGCGCAACGTCGACGAGGTAGACACGGTTATTTTCAATCGTGTGGGCGCTATTTCGCGTCCGGAGATGTCTGTAGAAACAGTCACCGCTGACCGTGGGGAAAATCCCGATCTGGTGCTTCGCGTTGCCGGTGCTCTAGCCATGGAAAGCGGGCATCCTGTGTCCCGTGCCCTGGTGCGCGCGGCACGAGAAGCACGGGATGCTTCTACTGATGATTCCATTCCAGGTTGGATTGAAGTCACCCACTCGAAGGTGGACGAGGAGGGAAGCTTCCGCGGGCATGTGGAGTTGCCGGTAGTCAACAGCGATGGGGAAGAAGAACTGCGGAGCGTGGAAGCAGTGTTATGGCGTCCGCGCAACCTTTCTGACCTGCATGGTCGTCTGGCCGCGGCTGCAGTATCTGGCAGCAGTCCGCTGGTTGTGCGATGGAAGAACAAAGATCGTGGCGTGATCACGTTGTACAACGGTGCCAAAGATGATGCCGTGGATGCCGTGGACTCGCTTGAGTCGATGGGGCTGGAAACGATGATGCTTAGCCGGGATACGTACCCGGTGGCGCGTCGATACGGCGATATGGTGGGAGTATCTCACGTGCTGGCCGGTGTGCAGCCCGGGCGGAAGCCGCAGACTGTTCGATCTGTGCGTTCTCATGGGGCGAATATCGCCATGGTTGGTGATGAGTCAGTGGAGGAGTGCTATCGGGTTGCCAACGTGGGCATCATGATTAGCGCGATGTCGGGTTCACAGGGGGCACTTGCGCTTGAGCATCCCGCTGCGGATGTGGTCATGCTCAAACCGGATGTGGCGCCTATTCCGCGTTTGTTCCATTTTGCGCGTCGCCTGAATCGCAGGATCCGTGGAAACCTGATTTTTGCGTGGACCTACAACTTGCTGGCCATTGTGGCGGCGGTGGCGGGAGTCCTGCACCCGATGATTGCCCCTCTGCTCATGCTGGGGTCGAGCGTGATTATTGAGGTTCGCTCTCATTGGTTGCGCAGCATATAGATAGTAGAGCGCTATAACTAGTGCCGGATGACGGCACCATCGGAACCCTATCAATCAAATGGTTGATAGGGTTCTCGCCTGAAATAGGGTCGGCTTGCTTTCCTTTAGCCGTTTTGTTGTGCATTATTGGTGGCATGTCACAACCTTTCAATGCGCCAATTCTTGACGCCATTCAGGGGAAAACTCCCACGCGTCGTCCCGTATGGTTTATGCGCCAAGCCGGCCGCTCGCTGCTTGAGTATCGCCAGGTACGGGAAGGTATTGGCATGCTGGACAGCTGTTTTATGCCAGAACTTCTTGCAGAAATTACTCTGCAGCCAGTGCGCCGCCACGACGTAGATGCCGCGATCTTGTTCTCAGACATTGTGGTTCCGCTTAAAGCCGCTGGGGTAAAAGTAGAAATCATTCCTGGTCGCGGCCCCGTTATGGATCGCGCGATCCATAACGGGGCCGATGTGGATGCGCTACCGATTCTTGACGATGATGTCCTGCAAGTAGCCCGAGGCATCGAGATTATTCAGGACGAGCTGACGGATCAGCAGACACTGATCGGTTTTGCTGGCGCGCCATTCACACTGGCGAGTTACCTTGTAGAGGGCGGCCCCAGCAAGAATCACGAAAAGACTAAGTCCATGATGCATGGCGACCCCGAGACCTGGCATGCCCTCATGCAGCGTCTGGTTCCCACCATCGTGCGATTCCTGCGCACCCAGATCGACGCAGGCGTTCAGACCATGCAGCTTTTCGACTCCTGGGCGGGCTTCCTCACAGAGCGCGATTACCGCAACCACGTGCTTCCGTATTCTACTCAGATCTTAGAAGAGGTAGCGGACGTGCCTCGCATTCACTTCGGCGTGAGCACCGGTGAACTGCTCGCCACGATGAGCGAGGCCGGCTCTGAAGTGATGGGTGTGGATTGGCGCGTGCCTCTCGACGTCGCCGCCGAGCGCATTCACGCCCGTTCCGGGGCAAAGGTGCTGCAAGGAAACCTAGACCCGGCGTTGCTTTTTGCCGGAGAAGACGTATTAAAAACTGAGATCGAGCGCATCTGCGCTGAAGCCGATCTCGCCATTGCCGCAGGACACGCCACTGGGCATATATTTAACCTCGGACACGGCGTATTGCCGCACACTGATCCTGAAGCGATCACTCGTGCGGTGGAGCTGATTCACCGTTTTTAAATGCCTCGGCGACTAGTTCTCCCAAGCCACAACAAAGTTAAGTTTCAAGGAAGGTCATCCACGTGCGCATTGCCATCATCGGTGCCGGTTTAGCGGGACTAACGGCTGCTTATGAGATCCATACACTCGACCCTCACGTGGAAGTAGAGGTGTTTGAGGCGACCGATCGAATCGGCGGCAAATTGTTCACGGTTCCGTTTGCCTCCGGCCCTACCGATATGGGCGCAGAAGCATATCTCGCCTTCAGGGAAGACACCACTGAGTTCTTTAAAGAGCTAGGACTCGGGGAGAACCTGCGCTCGCCCTCGGGGTTGCCTTCTTTGTTGTACGTGGAAGGGAGCCTCCACGGGATGCCCTCCAACACGATCATGGGTATTCCAGGAACAAGCGAGGGCCTGGGAAACTTGGTCAGCGAGGAAACCCTCAAACGCATTGATGCGGAGAAAGACGCGGGCTCAATTGACTGGCCTCAAGAGGTAAGCCTGGGGGCGCTCCTGCGGGAACGCTTGGGCGATGACGTTGTGGATCACGTGGTGTCTGCGTTGCAAGGCGGCGTCTATTCTTCCACCTCGGACGATCTAAGCCTGCGCGCTACGGTGCCCCAGTTAGCACGCGCCTTCGACCGCCTTAAAGAGGAGGGGAAACCAGTAACCATCACGGGCGCTGTCCAGCAGCTTCTCGCTGAGCGAGAGACCCGAAACAAAGCGCGGGGACATACCCCGAGCGTATTCGCGTCTTTCACGGGCGGTTATGCGGAGATGTATGAAATCCTTGCGGAGCGTAGCGAGGCAAAAATCCACATCGATGCCTTTATCACTGCAATTGATAAAACAGCTGAAGGCTTCACCCTCAAAGGCGCTGAGGGGGTCTTTGACAGGGTGCTGTTGACGGTGCCGGCACCCACCGCTGCACTGCTGCTGAAAAACCTTGCGCCGGAGGCCGCGCAGCAGCTCAAAACCATCAAGTTGGCAAGCTCTGCCGTGGTAGGAATGAAATTTGATCATTCCGAGGGACTCACCGAGAACTCAGGGATCCTTGTTGCCACCGATGCTCACGATGTGAAAGCAAAGGCGTTCACCTTCTCTTCCAAGAAGTGGCCGCACCTTGGCGAGCGCGGCGGCGCTTTAGTCCGAGCCTCTTTTGGGCGGTTTGGCGACGACGCGATTGCTCGCGCGGACGAGGACGAGCTTGTCGACGCAGCCCTCGACGATCTGCAGACCATTACGGGATTCGACGGACGCGCTGCGGGCTTATCGGAGATCTTTGTCCAGCGCTGGTTCGGCGGCTTGCCCGTGTATGGGCCAGGACATCTGGAAACGGTGGCGGCAATCAAGGACGCACTTGCTGAGGTCGAAGGCATCGACGCTACCGGCGCATGGGCCGATGGCGTCGGCGTGCCTGCGGTGATCGACGCAGCGAGAGCTGCAGCCAAACGCGCGCTTGCCTAAGGCGTGTTAGCTGTCGCGGCGCGTCAGAATCACAGAGAAATCCTCATCGCCATGCCCGGCCTGCTGTTGCTCTTCTAAGGAACTCAGCGCTGAGGCAACGGCGGGGAGCGGCTGGGCAGCGGTGTCGAGCATTAGGCGAGCGTCCTTTGCAATCGCATCTGCGGTGAAATCGCCAGGTGTAGTGGGGCGTTCGCCTAAGACAAAGGGGCGCTTCATTCCGGCGATAAAGGCCAATCCGGTGGAGTTGAGCATGGTGAGGGTTTCTTCAGGCGACAAACCACTGGAGTCTCCTAGAAGCAGGGCTTCTTTGAGCCCCTGGGCGCTTACTGCAAGGGCGAGATTAGCTAGCAATTTTCCGACGGCGGCTTTGGGGGCGGCGTCGACAAGCACAAGCCGTTCGGGGTCTGCCCACGGGGCGACTAGTGCGGCGGCGGCCTCACGGTAATGTTCATCGGCGCTGCCCACGTAAACGCCTAAAGAACCGGCGCGGGCGGGGCCGAGGGTACCCACGACCGGGGCTGCGACATAGCTGGGCACTGCGTCAGCGAACTCGGCGCAGTCTTCTGGGCTAACAGTGGTCGTATCAACCCACAGCACCCCCTCGGGGATGAGGCGAGGGTTAATAACCACGTCTCGCACTGTATCGGGGCCAAAAAGTGACGTCACAACGATATCGGCACCAGCGACGGCTTCCTCGAGGGAAGAAGCGAGCGTGGCGCCTGCTGCTACCAGGCGTTCAGCTTGCTTGAGGTGCGATTCCACACCACGAGGTCGTGCTCTTTGAGCAAGTGGAGCGCTAGTTCTGTGCCCATTCGGCCGGTTCCAAGAAATGCAATAGTCATGGCGCCATGATAGAGAAGGTGCGGTGGGCTTCGCAGCGCGCGGAGGAAATAGTGGGCCTAAAGTTTGTGAGCTCATTACGTAATAGGATGGTACGCATGACTGTTATCCCGACTTCCTCTAACGTTCAGCGTTCCCGTGAGCTTTTCCACCAAGCCTGCACAGTAACCCCAGGTGGTGTGAACTCGCCGGTGCGTGCTTTTGGCTCCGTGGGAGGGCAAGCACGCTTCATCGCATCAGCGAAGGGATCCAAGCTTTACGACGTAGACGGCAACGAATACGTGGACCTGGTGTGTTCTTGGGGCCCGATGCTTTTGGGCCACGCTCACCCCGAAATCGTTGGCGCGGTGCAAAAGGTAGCAGAGAAAGGTCTGTCTTTTGGCGCCCCTACCGAGGCCGAAGTGCGCATAGCCAGCATGATTGTTGAACGCACCTCAGTTGAGGAAGTTCGTATGGTCAACTCAGGCACTGAGGCGACTATGTCTGCGGTTCGGCTGGCGCGTGGGTTCACCGGCCGCCCCAAGATCATTAAATTCGATGGGTGCTATCATGGACACGTCGATGCGCTACTGGCATCCGCGGGATCCGGGGTAGCTACGTTTGCTCTGCCGGATTCCCCAGGCGTGACGGGCGCT
Organism: Corynebacterium silvaticum; assembly: GCF_002162115.2. Lineage (NCBI taxonomy): Bacteria > Bacillati > Actinomycetota > Actinomycetes > Mycobacteriales > Corynebacteriaceae > Corynebacterium > Corynebacterium silvaticum. Next base: position 374,844 of record NZ_CP021417.2, read on the forward strand.
TCCGCCGCAGATACCATCGTGGTGCCCTATAACGACATCGAGGCTGTGGCTCAGGCTTTTGCGGAAAATGAGGGGCAGATTGCCTGCGTCATCGCCGAGGCGGCGGCAGGAAACATGGGCACGGTTGCCCCGCGCGATAACTTTAATGCGCAGCTTAAAGAGCTCGCCCACGCGCATGGCGCGTTGCTCATCCTTGATGAGGTGATGACGGGCTTCCGCACCTCCTACAGCGGTTGGTTTGGGGTAGACCATGTGGCTGGTGACCTCACCACCTTTGGCAAGGTCATCTCCGGAGGTCTTCCAGCGGCGGCCTTCGGTGGTCGTGCGGACATTATGAAGTACCTTGCTCCCGAGGGGCCGGTATATCAGGCCGGAACTCTCTCAGGTAACCCGGTAGCAGTGGCCGCCGGAATGAAGTCGCTTGAGCTTGCTACTCCCGAGGTCTATGACGTGGTGCGCGCCAATGCTGATCGTTTGGCTGGATTGCTGACCACCGCGCTAGAACGCGAGGGTGTAGCCCACCATATTCAGCGAGCCGCCACGATGCTGTCCATTCGCTTTGCAGAAGGCGAAGGCCACAACTTTGATGAGATGAAGGCTGCTGAGACATTCCGCTTTTCTCCTTTCTTCCATGCGCTCATGGATAATGGCATCTATGCGCCGGCGAGCGTGTTTGAGACGTGGTTTGTGTCCGCGGCGCTTACCGACGAAGATTTTGAGAAGATCGAGAACGCCCTACGCCCAGCGGCCCAGGCTGCGGCAGCCGCACACAAGCACTGAAAGGCCTCATGAGTACCACTATCGTCCACCTCGTCCGGCATGGAGAAGTCTTTAACCCAGAACGCATCCTGTACGGGCGAATCCCTGACTATCACATCTCTTCACGCGGGCGCAGCATGGCGGCTCGTACCGCTAGCTCCTTTGTGGGACACGACGTGACTGTCTTGATGTCCTCGCCTTTGGAACGAGCACAGGAGACCGCAGCGCCCTTCGCGGAGAAACTAGGGCTTGACGTGCGTCTCGACGACCGCCTTTTGGAATCCGGCAACCGTTTTGAAGGTCTCCGCGTCAAGGGGTTGCGCTCCCAACTATGGAACCCCGTCAGATGGCCGCTCATGGCAAATCCGCTCCTGCCCAGCTGGGGAGAGCACTATGTGGATCAACGCGACCGCATGATGGAGGTAGTGGAAGACGCTCGTCGTGCTGCTGAGGGGCACGAGGCGATCTTGGTAAGCCACCAGCTTCCTATTGTGTGCGTCCAGCGGCATGTCCAAGGAAAACCGCTGGCGCATAACCCGGCGGTACGGCACTGTAACTTGGCTAGCGTGAGCTCGCTGGTGTTTGAAGACGACCAGATCATTGACTATATCTACACGGAACCAGCACAGGAGATCTAACAGTGAAAAGGACTCTCGCTGCGGCGATGATAGCGAGTCTGTGTGTACTTAGCGCATGTAGCTCTGAGGACACTGCAGGGACAGACGCAGTGGCCATCGGCGGGACGTTCCAATTTCATTCCCCAGGTGGTCAGACGGAGATCTTCTACGATGAGGCTGACCGCGCTCCGGTGAAGAACATCTCCGGTGAGTCTTTGGCCTCGGACGGCAAGATCAGTCTTGATGACTACAAAGATCAGATCGTTGTGTTGAATGCATGGGGACAATGGTGCGCGCCTTGCCGCAGTGAGTCCGACGACCTACAAACTGTGCAGGAATACCTGGAAAAGGAGAAGCGCGGGACGGTGCTGGGAATCAACGTGCGCGATTATTCCAAACAGATTGCCCAAGATTTTGTCAAAGATAATGGGCTGACCTACCCCAGTCTGTATGACCCGCCGTTCAAGTCTGCCGCGCAGCTCGGAGGGGTCCCGGCTGCCGTGGTCCCCACAACAATTATCCTGGACAAGCAGCATCGCCCGGCAGCGGTTTTCCTGCGAGAAATCACCGCCAAGGACGTCATTGATGTGATTGAAAAAATCGCATGACCGACGTCTTAGCTAGCGGTATTGGCGAGCAGATCGCAGATGTTGCAGCCACCGGGCCTTTGCTGCTTGGCCTCTTGGCCGCAGCGCTTGCGGGCCTAGTCTCTTTTGCCAGCCCCTGCGTGATCCCCTTGGTGCCCGGCTATATGTCCTATTTGGCGGGAGTAGTTGGCGCTGAGATGGAATTTGGTGAGCAGGGACCGCAGGTAGCCAAGAAGGGGCGCTGGCGGGTGACCGGTGCGGCCCTCTTGTTTGTCCTTGGGTTCACCGTGATTTTTACCCTGGCTACGGCAACCGTGTTTGGTGTCATTAGTGCCCTTACCCCCAACGCGGAAACCTTGATGCGTGTCGGTGGAGCGGTTACGGTGCTCATGGGCGTGGTGTTTTTGGGATGGGTTCCTTTTCTCCAAGAAGATAAGCGCCTGACCCCCAAACGCTGGTCTACCTGGTTGGGTGCGCCGCTGCTCGGAGGGGTTTTTGCGCTGGGGTGGACTCCCTGCTTGGGGCCTACCTTGGCGGCTATTATCTCTATTTCTGCTGGCACAGAGGGGACAACTGCGGCTCGGGGAGTGGCCCTCATCCTGGCGTACTGTGCCGGATTGGGACTGCCGTTTGTGGCTGTTGCCCTGGGGTCTGCGCGTGCGATGCATGGCGTGGGGGTCCTGCGGCGGCATTCGCGCACTATTCAGATAGTGGGCGGCGTGGCGTTGATTATGGTCGGCGCGGCGTTAGTCTCTGGAACGTGGGGAATGTTTATTAATTGGGTGCGCCAGTGGACCGTCGAGTACGGTGCAACTTTTATTTAGAAAGAGCATGTGAATGAGTAATCGGACGAGGAAGCTGCTGAGCTATCCACTAAAAGCATGGCACTGGCTCACGAGTATGCGTACGGCGCTGGCCCTGCTATTTCTTCTGGCGTTGGCGTCGATTCCTGGCGCTTTGTTGCCACAGCGCTCCCTCAACCAGTCAAAGGTTACGGAATACATCGCTAATAATGGCCGAACCGCCGAGATCTACGACAAACTGCAGCTTTTCGACGTTTTCAGCTCCACCTGGTTCACCGCGATCTTTGGCCTGCTGTTCCTTTCCCTCATCGGGTGCATCATCCCGCGTTCGTGGGACCATTACAAAGCCATGAAGACCGACCCGGTTCGGGCCCCAAAGAATCTGAGCCGGTTGCCGCTGCATGGCGAGGGGAACGTCGAAAAGCCGCTGCGCGACGTAGAAGAAGACATCCGCACGCAGCTCAAAGGCTGGAAGCTTGCGGAATATACCCCAGAGGAAGATCGCGCCGGGATGCGCTCGTTCTCCGCTGAGCGAGGATACCTACGGGAGTTTTTCAATCTGACATTCCACCTCGGCTTGGTGGGCATGCTGGTTGCGATTGCAGTGGGCAAACTGTTTTTCTACGAGGGGCAAGTGATCATTGTTGCCAGCGAAGATAAGACAAAGAGCACGGAATTCTGCAACACCGCGACAGCAAACTACGATTCCTTCCGCGCCGGCTCGCTTTTCGACGGCACCGGCTTAAACCCCTTCTGTTTTATCGCGCACAACTTCTCTGCCGATTATCTCCCCAACGGACAAGCGAAGATGTTCACATCTTTGGTCTCCTACGCAGAGGGAGACAATATCTTCAACGACACCGAGACGTGGAAACAGTACACGCTCAAAGTCAACCACCCACTGCGCATCGCTGGCGACCGAGTGTATCTGCAAGGCCACGGCTATGCGCCAACATTTACCGTCACGTGGCCCAACGGGGAAAAGCGAACCCAGACCGTTCAGTGGCAGCCAACTGACCTTATGAACTTCCTATCGGACGGCGTGGTTCGTTTTGATCCACCTGCCGGGATGTACAAAGACGCCTTTGAAAAGCGCCAAAACCAGCTGGCGATCCAAGGGCTGTTTGCACCTACCGCCTCGTGGGAAGGCGAAAATAAATCCCTTCTGACCTCCAGGTACCCGGCTATGACTGACCCCGCGGTGGCCATCGACATCTACCGGGGCGACAACGGCTTGGACTCCGGTAGGGGCCAGAACCTCTTTAGCCTGGACAGCACCCTGATCCACTCCGGGCAGCTGCAAAAGCTGGAACGGGTCAACCTGAGTGTCGGCCAGTCCGTGACTCTTGACGACGGAACAGTGGTCTCATTTGACGGTGCCGAACAATTTGCCAACTACCAGATCAGCCACGATCCCGCGCAGCTCTGGGTGCTCTTTTTCACCGTCATAGCGTTGGGTTCGCTCGCTGGCTCATTGCTGATCCGACGCCGGCGAATCTGGGTGCGCGTGCGTCCTGTCTCAGACACCGTTACGTTTGTGGAGACCGCAGGTCTAGCCAGAACTGACCGCGCCGGGTGGGGAAGCGAATACGAGCGGATCCACCGACGCATCCTTGGGCTTCCCGACCCGGACGAAGACTAACCCCCTAGTCTGCGGGCCAGATGCCGTAGATCACTTAGTCATCAAGCCACTGATAGAGGTGACCCGTTTCTGCACACCCCGCGGAGCGTAGTGCCGCGAGGTGGTAGGAGCTGTCCACCTTCACCGTGGGGGATTTGTTCGCCCAGCGCTGATGCCACAGATCTGCTTCTTTCTCCCAACCCGGCATCTGGAATGCTGCCTCCCACCACGCCTCCCACGTGAGGACTCCCGAGGTAACTGTACGGGTGCGGAAGTCCTCTCGGATTGTTTCAGAAAGGGCTGCTAGGGCGGGATTGTGGTGGGTGTCGTAAAGCAAATGGTCGGCATTCATAAAGATCGCGCCAGGTTTAACCACCTGAGTGAGATCCAGGTAGAGCCGGGATAACTGGTCGGGAGCAAACCAGTGCAATGCGGTGGCGCTGATAACGGCATCAAAGTCCGTGGTGGGAAGCTGTTCCATCCAGTGGGGATCGGTGAGATCGGCGTCGATAAAGCGCAGACGCTCGCCGAAGCTGTGCGTCTCTGCACCCAAGCGCAGTAACACAGGGTCGCGGTCTACGCTGATGACCGTGGCGTGGGGCAGCTCCCGAAGAATCTCCGTGCCAAGGCTGCCCGGGCCACAAGCAAGATCGAGGACGGTGATGGGGGTGTTGGCATAACGAGCTTTGAGGACGTCGACGATCGTGCGGGTCCTGAGGTCTCGGTGCTCAATGAAAGCCGTCTGCTGTTCGTGCCATGCCTTAAGCAGCTCTTGGGGCGTCATTGCATGTGTCCTTTCGGTAAGGGGGAGCGTTGTGCATAAGTGTGCCAAAGGTTAGCGCCTTTTTGGGGTTAAAAATCTGTGTACGCAAGGAACATGTGCAGGTGTGGTAGACATCAAACTTTTTGCGGGTATTCTGTTCCGAGATCACTAACTCTGATTAGAGGTACCATGAACGTCAACTCGAATCTTGCGTCGCTATCCGATATTGCATTTGCGTCGAGCTTCGTCATCTATTTCATTGCGCTTGTGCTTTCCATTGTTTTCTATATGAGAACGAGAACACTCATTGACCTGAAACGGGAAAGGGCAGACGAGCGGGAGCTCGTTGCCGTGGGGAGCGAGTCCGATAATGCTGGCGGCAACGCTGGTGGGCTTAGCCAGGGGCCAGATTTCTCGGATGAACGGATCTCTAAGGTGGAAGCATCCGCGGAAAAGTTTGCCGGGATGACCCAGATGATCGTGTGGCTGGGCGTCGTTGTCCATGCTGCCTCCGCGATTTTGCGTGGCCTGTCCGCCTCGCGATTCCCCTTTGGCAACCTCTATGAGTATGTTCTGGTCATCAGCTGTTTTGCGGTGGGGATCGCGGCGTTCTTCTTGCAACGTCGAGAAATGCGCGTGCTGTGGCCGTGGGTCCTTACTCCCATCCTGGCTCTACTCTTTTTTGGTGGTACCAAACTGTACGCTGACTCTGCCCCGGTAGTGCCTGCTTTGCAGTCATTCTGGTTCCCGATTCACGTATCCACAGTGTCTATAGGCGCTTCCATCGGCATGATCTCTGGCGTTGCTTCTGTGTTGTACCTGCTGCGCTTATATCAGGTACAAGGGCAAGAGAAGGGGATACTGGGGGCGCTGGCCAAGCCGTTGCCGTCTGCAAAGCTTCTCGACGCCATCGCCTACCGCACGGCGATCATCACCGTCCCGGTCTTTGGCCTGGGGATTATTTTGGGAGCTATTTGGGCGGAAAGCGCATGGGGGCGTTTCTGGGGCTGGGATCCTAAGGAGACCGTGGCCTTTGCAACGTGGATTCTTTATGCGGCCTACCTACACGCGCGCGCTACCTCAGGCTGGCGCGATTCGCGGGCTGCGTGGATCAATATTGCGGCGCTTGTGACCATGGTATTCAATCTCTTCTTTATCAATATGGTGGTCTCTGGTTTGCACTCGTATGCGGGTCTGAATTAACCGAGCATAAGATGTGAACGCTTACCCCTTTGGCCGTCGATAGGGCTGAGGGGGTTTGCTCATTAACGGGGTCGGTTGAGGAATGCGCTGATACGCGGGTTGGCATTGATGGCAAGGAAAAGTTCTTGAACTCGCGCGAATTCTTCAGGAACTACGTGGTAGCTGATGCGCTTTCCATCTTTATGCGTGCAGATCAGGTGTGCTTCTGCGAGCTTGTCCATATGCTGCGCCAGAATGGGCGCCGCGATCCCGAGCGTACTGGTGATCTCCATTCCATGCCTTCGCGGTGCTCCGCCACGAGGTAAAGAATCCGAATCCGCAGGGGATCGGCAAGCGCACTAAAAAGACGCTGTGCTTTATTCGAGGGAGAATTCATGCACAGCACTATAACGGTAACTATTTCTTAAGTAAAACTTTTCTAAAGTTTTATATGTCAACAAAAACGCGAGGTTAAGCGCCTAAATCCTTGTTATCCTGTGGATTTTTCCCTTCGGGATTTGCAGGATTCTCTGTGTCTTCTCGCTTCTTTTTCTCAGCTGCTTTGCGCCTTGCTTCTTCCTCCGCGCGACGTTTTTTAAACTGATCCCGCTCTAGTCGCCATAAGAATTCTTCATCATCATCCGGGCCCTTGATGCGGGGTGGCTCCGGAGTCTCCCGCTTCTGCCACGTTTGAGGACCAAATGCCTTCCACACCAACACGACGGTGGCGATAAGGAGGAGAAGAAGAATAAGACGGCCCACGGAGAATCCTTTCAAAAAGATAAAGTTATGGGGTTATGTGACTGTGAGCCTAGATTACCCTGAAAGAAGAACTGTTGAGTAGGGTGCTGTGTGTGAGCGAAACTGCAATGCCAGAGAATTCCCGTCCGATCGTCGATCCGCAGGTAAAGGCAGCTGCCCGCAAGGCTGTCATCGTGTACGGAATCGCACGTTGTGCACTATTTATCGTGCTGACCGCAATCATTCAGGGAATCGCGGTAGCTGTAGGGGCCCCGGTGCCCATTCTTATCTCGGCCACGCTGGCCTTAATCGTGGCTATGCCCTTGTCCATGTTCGTGTTTAAAGGCATCCGGGTACAAGCCACTGAGGCTGTGGCCCTTTGGAGCGCACAGCGCAAGGCCGAGAAGGATTGGGTGAAAAGCGAGCTATCCAACCGCTAAAACTATCGCGGTTGCCACGGACCATACCACCATGGCTTTTCCGGTAGCACCAAGCACCGGAATGAGTTCTTTAGCCTTTCGACCTTTCACCACGGGGACCGCTGCTTTTATTGCAAGCGGAAGCGCAATAATGCCGATGCCGGCCCACGGGGAAATGGTGAAGAACGCAAGAGACACCACGAATGGTATGGACACAAGGAGGCAATACAAGCGTCGTGTTGCGGTATCGCCCAGGATAACTGCAAGGGTAGTTTTTCCTGCGGCGGAGTCCGTGGGGATATCGCGGAGATTGTTTATAAGATTTACTCCGGCAGACATTGCACCCACCGCTACAGCACAGCCAAAGCCAACCCACGTGATTCTTCCCAGCTGGGTGAACTGAGTGCCCATGACGGCAACAAGGCCGAAGAACACAAACACCGATACCTCGCCTAGCCCACGGTATCCATAGGGATTTTTTCCACCGGTATAAAACCACGCGCCGAGGATACAAAGCGCACCCACGGCAATGAGCCACCACGCGCTTGCTAAGCACAATGCGATACCGGCGACGGCAGCGACACCGAAAGCGAGAAAAGCGGCCCGCTTAACCTCAGCTGGCTGCGCTAGCCCGGACCCCGTAAGACGCAGGGGGCCAGTGCGGTCGTCATCTGTGCCTCGGATGCCGTCAGAATAATCGTTGGCGTAATTCACACCTACGATAAGGGCCCATGTGACAACGAGCGCCAGCAGAGCTCGCCACCAGCTAAAGCCATTGGCCTGGGCAGCGGCGCCCGACCCGATAATGACAGGGGCAAAGGCATTAGCCCATGTGTGGGGGCGTGCGCCTTCCTTCCAATCGGCAAAGGTAGCTTTCGACATGCTGTCCATTGTCTCACTGCTGTGTGAAAAGCGCGGTGACACTCCTGCGATCGACTTTCCCGGTGCCGATGAGCGGCAAAGATTCCACCCGACGGATGTCCTTGGGTAGCTGCCAACGGGGGAGATCATCAAGCGCGGAGATGATATCTGTAGGATGCGCGCTGCCCTCGTACGCTGCGACAATAATCTGCCCAAATCTCCTATCAGGCAGACCTACCACGCAAGCCGCAGTGACCCCGCGAATGTCGCAAAGTGTGCGCTCTAGAACCTCGGGGTGGATCTTTAACCCACCGGAGTCGATAACGTTGTCTAACCTTCCGGTGACATTGAGTATTCCACCGGTGAGTGTTCCCGCGTCGGAGGTGATAAACCACCCGGGCTCAGCAAAAGCCTCATGATCGGGCATAGAGCGGTAGCCCTGTGCGACCATAGGTCCACCCAGATGAATCCGCTCGCCGACAACCCGCACACTCGCGCCAGGGATCGGCCGGCCGTTGTACACACAACCTCCGGATGTTTCGGAGGAACCGTAGGTGGTCACGATGTTGATGCCGAGTTCTTTGGCAGCGCGGAGGTCGTCGGCACGCAAAGGCGCACCACCCACGAGGATTGCATCAAAGGTTCGCAGCGCCTCGATTCCTATCAAAGTATCCATTGCTTTAAGCAGCTGCAGGGGCGTGAGCGACGTGTAAACGCGTTCGCCCTCGACGCTCGCAGCGGCAGTAGCAAAGGAAGCCACGTTGAAACCACGTGAAACATCGACGACAACGGGATCATAACCAGCGATGAGCGAACGAATCAGTACTTGCATCCCCGCGATGTGATGGGCAGGCATGGCCAACAGCCACTGGGCCTCGTCACCGAGAAACTGATGGGTAGCGTCTGCCGAAGACACGAGATTGCGCGCGGTGAGCATAGCGCCTTTAGGCATCCCGGTGGAACCGGACGTGCTCATGACCAGGGCAATCTCCGGGTCAATGGGTTGGCCCACGCGTTGGCTTCTGCGCAGCAGATCCGCCCGATCCTTGTCATTGGACGGAATGGGGAGAAAACTGCGCTGTCCCACGATGGCCTGCTCCAAGCTATCAAGGATGCTGGCAGGATCATGCGCGGGAACGACGAGAGGCTCAAGTACATGCACACTTAAAGTTTAGTGCTAATGCCCACTGCTCCCGATCCCATGCCCCAATCAAGGTATCGCCTAGTAGTAGTAGGGGAACTCGCTCCAGTCCGGGTCACGCTTTTCCAGGAAAGCTTCTTTGCCTTCCACTGCCTCATCCGTCATATACGCCAGGCGTGTGGCCTCACCAGCAAAGACTTGCTGGCCCATGAGTCCATCATCGGTGAGATTAAAAGCAAACTTGAGCATGCGTTGCGCGGTGGGGGACTTGCCATTGATGTCGCGCGCCATCTGGATAGCTTCTTGTTCCAAGTCCTTGTGATCGGCCACGATATTCACAGCACCCATGCGTTGCATCGTCTCCGCATCGTATGCGCGGCCAAGGAAAAAGATCTCGCGAGCAAACTTCTGTCCCACCATTTTTGCTAGGTAGGCGGAACCATAGCCGGCGTCGAAGGATCCCACATCCGCATCGGTCTGCTTGAAGCGGGCTTCCTGCCGGGAGGCGATCGTCATGTCACACACCACATGTAAGGAGTGTCCACCGCCGGCGGCCCAGCCGTTGACCACTGCTATGACTACTTTGGGCATGGTGCGGATGAGTCGTTGCACCTCAAGGATATGCAACCTGCCGCCCTCGACCTTTTCCCGAGCTGTGTCCACCGTTGATTCGTCTGCAACGGCGTCGTCGTGAGCGTGTTCGGTTGCGTAGCGATACCCGGAACGGCCCCGAATACGCTGGTCACCGCCGGAACAGAAAGCCCAGCCACCGTCTTTTTTGCTCGGGCCGTTGCCAGTGAGCAGCACCGTTCCTACGTCGGGCGTGCGACGAGCGTGATCGAGCGCGCGGTAGAGCTCGTCGACAGTGTGCGGACGGAAAGCATTACGGACTTCCGGGCGGTCAAACGCTATGCGCACAATCCCGTTTTCCCGGCCCTCGGCTGCATAGCGGTGGTACGTAATATCAGTAAGATCCTCGAATCCTGCGACGGTCTTCCACTGAGACGGATCAAAAGGATTGTCGGTGCTGTATTTTTTCTGCTCGCTCATAATTAAAGAATGTAGTCCCCGAACCCGACCCTCATCCAAGAAATAGCCCCAGCGCGGTGGTGGTGAATTGTGCGATGTGCCGCGGACTATAAGCCGCATGTTCTCATGTGCGCAGTTCGGCGGGGTAATGAGTGCTGTGAGGAGATATGAACGCCTCGGCCCTGATACCGCTATTGGGCGCCATGAGCTCAGATAAGTCCTTCTGAGCAAGGGGTGCGCTCGCTGACTGTTCTTGGACTACCAACTACATGTAAAAGGTTACTCTACCAGCGGAGTATTCCAATTGAGCTGCTGTATACGGGTATCCAATTCGCGATAAGCCTGAGCGTATGCGTCGGCTTGCGTCCGTAACTCAGCTACCGGAAGGGTGGAGACGAACTTGATCTCTGCGCGGGAATAGCGGTCTTGGCGGGTGCCAGCGACCTTGGCCAGATCCGCATAGAGGCGGCGCAATCTGAGCAGCCCATCGCGTTCTGCGAGCGCTTGCGTGAGGTTTTTAGTCTCATCGAACGCGGTGGCGGTGTTGGTTGCGTTGATGGCAATAACCAGGGCGTCGATACGCCGTGCCACAGCCTCGGCTTCGGTGAGTAGTGTGGCAGGATCCTCGTCAGGAACGTCACCTTCCTGGACGCGGGCGACGGACATGAGGCGCTCGCGGAGGCTGTCCAAGCGGGCTTGGGCCTCGGCGCGCTCCGAGAGGGCTTCAGCAAGGAGTGTCATGCTGCTTAGCATAGCTAAAACCGGTTGCGGAGCGCTTGGTGGGCGGCGAAGCAATGGTTCGGGAAATACGTGTGGATTAGCCGATAAACAAGAAGGCACACACCGTGTTGAGTATCGTTGCGACGGACATAGGGACAAGTGTGCGTTTGAACAGGCGAATCGGGTTGACATTGATGGCGCCGGAGACAATAAGAACTGCGGCGTTGACTGGAGAAATCTGGCGCATCAGATTAGAGGTTCCCCAGATAGCGGTAAGCATTTGGGGTGCGTGAATAGAAGACTGTGCCGCTAAAGAAGGAACAACCTCGGAGAACGCAAAGTAAGGTGCGGTACCAGATCCTGTGAGGGTGGCCATGGCCGCAGTTGCTGCAACAAAAATGAGGATGATGAGCACAGCTGCGCCGGAAGAATCTTCGGCTGCTCTGATGAGCATATCGATCACGCCCATCTGAGTGATGCCTTCGACTAATACCGCAGCAGCTACCAACAGTGCGACTACGCCGGCTGCGCCTTCACCCATACCTTTGAAAAAGCTCGCTGCAGAGTCGATAGCACCCGTGATCGTACGTTTGCGTAATGACTCGATGAAGAGTGCAGTAAAGAGAGACACCACAGTAACCGGTAGGATCCCAGCTTCAAAGGGGAGCACGTCGAGGCGCTTTAGGAGAGCTGACACAATAATCAGAAGAAGGGGGAGTAGCGGGAGGACTGCGTAATAGCCTGGTAAGCCAGACACACGTTCAAGTGCGTCTCTGGTGGCAGCCGGAATCGTTTATTTCTAGGCTTTCTGTGTGATGCTGTGGGGCATCGTGGGAATGCCGTGCGTCGACGATGTCGCAATGACGTTGCCACCACATGTGTACAAAAGCAGTGATGACCAAGGTAGGAATGGTTGCCCATGCAACATATCCGTAGACAAATTCCGTAACCGTCATATTGGTAAGATCGGCACCCTGAATGAGCCCGGCCTCTAGAGGAGTGGGGATAATCGTGGAAGAGGTGACCACGATGGCACCCACCGTCAGAGGGGTAAGGACTGCGGCTATGAGTGCAGGTAGAAGCGTGGCCACGAGAAGAAGTGAAAGGGCTGAAGCTGAGGGGATGACGAGGGATAAAAGGTTGCCGATGAGAAAACCTACGGGTACGAGCCAATAAGATCCTCTGAAACGACGTAATGGCGCGGAAAGAATTACCACAGTTTTGGCATCAGCGCCGATATGGCGCATATAGGAAACAAAACCAAAGAGCACCATAATGGCCATACCGATTCCGGAGAATCGACTCTTAAAAAGAGCCTCTACTACGAGTAATTGGTCGTAGAGTGCATTTCCGGAAGAAGCTATGTCTGTGGAACGAAATTCTGCCCGGCCTGTGAGAGCAGCGATCATGAGGAGAATCACGCCTACAAAGAAAATGGCTGCGGCGGCGTGGACTTTTTGGCTATGAGGTAAAGTAAACGACTGCGGCGACGGCCAGCAGAGCGATAATGATGTAGAGCATGCGGCAGTCCTTCTCAGAGGGAGCTGGTTATAACCAATCGTTAATTACGCTAGCAGTATTGGTCACATTCCAATTTAAAAGTGATGTTTTTCATTTTTGACGGCGCTTGCCATCTCTGTTCGGGAAAAGCCGTCGGCTCATCTTCTGGCTTGACTCTTATGTCCCGCACTCTAAAACTTCAATAGTTCAAAACATTTCTATTCTTAATGATGAAGATTGGCGGCGGGGCGGTAACCTAGCTATATGACACAAGCGAAACCCCTCTCAGCGTGGGGCGCCACGTTAGACGAGATACGTGAGCGCGCCCACGTGGTTGCGCTCCCTATGGCGGTGCCTTTTCGTGGAGTGACCACGCGTGAAGCCCTCCTCATCGAAGGTCCTGCAGGATGGGGCGAGTTTGCGCCTTTTGCGGACTATAGTCCTGAAGAGTCCGCTCATTGGCTTTCTTCAGGCCTTGAGATGGCGTACCAGGGGCCACCGGAAGCTATGCGCAACTCCGTAGAGGTCAACGGCACTATTCCCGCAGTGGATTCCGTGCGAGTACCTGAGGTGATGGCGCATTTTGCTGGGTGTAGAACCTTCAAAGTAAAGGTTGCGGAGAAGGGGCAGTCGCTTGCGGATGACGTTGCCCGTGTGGCTGCCGTTCGGGAGGTAATGCCCTCGGCGATAGTGCGCGTTGATGCGAACCGTGGTTGGTCTGTTGATCAAGCCTTTTCCGCCGCTCAGCAGTTGGGCCCTCTGGACTATATGGAGCAGCCTTGTGCGACGGTTGCGGAGCTCGTCGAGCTGCGTCAGCGCCTTATTCGGGCTGGCCTGTTTGTTCGGGTGGCTGCGGATGAGTCGATACGCAGGGCAGAAGATCCCTATGAGGTGGCGCGCGCCCAGGGAGCAGACGTTGCGGTGGTGAAAGCCGCACCGCTAGGCGGTCCGCGGAAACTACTCGAGATCGCCGAGTTTATGCGTGCGCGTGGCCTGGATATTACGGTGGCCAGCGCTCTGGATACGGGCGTGGGAATGAATGCCGGGCTGGCGGCGGTGGCAGCCCTGCCCAAGCACACTGATGATGAAGACTTTGACGTGCCTCCGGCTGCGGCCGGGCTGGCCACACAGCGGCTTTTTGTGGAAGACATCACTGAACCGCGTCAGATCGTCGATGGGCATCTGGCTGTGGACATGCTTGCTCCGGACCCCGATCGGCTATCGGAGTTGAGCGTGAGCGGTCACCGCCGCGATGTGTGGCTGCAACGACTACAAGACTCGTGGGCGTTCCTAGCACGCTAAACAAAAAGCCTTGGTGCACGCCCCACTGTCATTGGCTGCGCAGGAACGCCTAAAATATGGGGCATGATGTCATCGCCCCAGCTTGCACGCGCCGTCGCTGCCGAACTCGCCCGCCACCTCACCGATGTGGTGATCTGCCCCGGCTCGCGTAACTCTCCGCTTTCCTTGGAGCTGCTCGCTCGGGGAGACATCCGAGTGCATACGCGTATCGACGAGCGCAGTGCAGCATTCCTGGCGCTAGGCATGGGGCGGGCGTCCGGTCGGCACGTGGGAATCGTCACTACCTCTGGTACAGCGGTGGCCAATTGCCTTCCCGCTATGCTGGAGGCTGCTCACTCCCACACACCTATCGCCATGATTTCGGCGGATCGCCCGGCGCGACTGCAGGGGACGGGCGCGAATCAGACGATCAACCAGATAGGAATCTTCGGAGTCGTTCCTACGACCTCCGTGGCTACGCTTGCAGACGTACAACTCATCGATGCAGCCTTTAACAAGGGCCAGGTTCATATCAACGTAGAGTTGGATACGCCTTTGGTGGGGGACTGCCTCCCGGAGCCTCCTGCTGAGAGTGTGAAAAAGACGCCGATAAAAGGCGATGTCCTAGATCACGGTGAGGTAGAAATAGACCTCAGCCGCAACACCCTGGTCATTGTTGGTGATGAGGCATGGGAAGTACCAGGCTTAGAAGACGTCCCCACCATTGCAGAGCCAAGCGCCCCCGCCCCCTATCATCCCGTGCACCCGCTGGCAGCCGGAATATTTGCTCATGAACAGGTTTCTGCTGAAGGCTATGTGGTCAATACCAAGCCGGAGCAAGTGATTGTGGTGGGACATCCAACGCTGCACCGGAGCGTCTTTGACCTGATCGCGGATCCGGCAATCGAGGTAACCGTACTAACGCGCACCGACACAGTCACCGACCCCACTCGCAGCGCGCAACAAGTCGCGACTCGGGTAAAAGCTACAGGTCAGCCCTCAAAGCAATGGCTCACAATCTGCGAAGCTGCCTCTGCGCTGGCTGCCGAGGCCGTCCGGGATGTACTCGCCCAAGACTTTAGCTTCAGTGGCCTGCATGTTGCCGCAGCGGTAGCAGACACGCTTGCCACCGGTGACACCCTCGTTCTGGGAGCATCCAATCCGGTTCGCGATGCCTCCTTTGTTGGCCTGCCGTTTTCCGCAGTAGACACCTTCACGCCTCGCGGTACCGCAGGGATCGACGGCACTGTGTCCCAAGCGATTGGCGTGGCGTTGGCCGTGCAAACCCGAAACCCCGAGGAAATCCGCGCTGCCCGCACTGTGGCGCTCATGGGAGATGTGACCTTCCTCCACGACGTGGGCGGGCTCCTCATCGGCCCCGATTCGCCACAGCCGGAAAACCTGACAATCGTGGTGGCTAACGACTCCGGCGGTGGAATCTTTGAGACCCTTGAGGTAGGAAACCCCCAGCTGCGAGGCAGTTTTGAGCGAGCCTTTGTCACCCCGCATGAGGTGGACATAGAAAGCATCGCCGCCGCATACGGCGTGGAATATCACCGCGCAACGGATGTGCAGGGGCTCGTCGAAAAGCTTATCGACGCCACCGACACGGCAGGGTTTACCCTCATCGAAGCCCGAACCACACGTGCTGACCGCCGCGCCATGCACGAGGCGCTGGCTAAGAAGGTGAACATGTGAGCCGGCTGCCGCACTATCCGCCAGCGAGCATCAGGAGGCGCTTGCATCAAGCCATCCTGGCGCTTTTTGCTGCCGCAACAATTGGTTGTGTCAGCATGGTGATAGGCCCTGCCCTAAACGACCGCGAGATAGCAGAATCACCAGGCCGCACACTGGCTAAAGTTATTGACGTGGGCACATTCCGCTCCACAGTGGAATACCAAGATGAAGACGGCGTCTACCATTCCCCTCGTGGCGGCCTGCTGTACCCCACAGGGTTAGGCAAAGGACAACGCGTGTGGGTCACCTATGCCAAAAGCAACCCAGACCTGGTAAAAGTACAGGGCAGGGGATGGACACTCGCCCTCATACCGGCGTTGAGCACCTGGGTGGTGTCTCTCGCCATCGCGGTGGCCCTGTGGTGGGCTGTCACCCTGTGGTACAGAAAACATGCGCATAGCGATAATCGCTGAATCCTTTCTCCCCTCTATCAACGGGGTATCCAATTCAGTGCTGCGCGTCCTGGAACACGCTCAGAGATGCGGGCACCAGGCCATGGTGATCGCGCCGGGTGCGCGGGATGGTGAAGAAGAAATACGTTCCTACTGCGGAGCGACCATTCACCGCGTGCCGACCGTGATGGTGCCACTGATTAACTCCCTGCCCATTGGAGTCCCCGTAGGGATTCGGGAGCTGTTGCGAGCCTTTAGACCCGATGTTGTGCACCTTGCATCGCCCTATGCGTTGGCCGCTCGGGGCGCCTTTGTTGCCAGGGGACTAGGGATACCGTGTGTAGCTGTCTTCCAAACGGACATTGCGGGTTTTAGTCACAAATATCATTTGCGATGGTTGGAACGTACTAGTTGGGCCTGGACACGGGCTTTTCACAATGCAGCGACCCTCACTCTCGCCCCCTCTACATAGGCGGTGGCAGCCCTGGAACTGCATGGCATCGAGCGAGTCAAATCTTGGGGTCGGGGAGTGGATCTGGAGCTGTTTCACCCAGATCGCAGAGACCACGGACTCAGGCGTAGCTGGGGCGCGGGTGGTCGCATCGTTGTGGGGTATGTGGGCAGGCTGGCTGCGGAGAAAGGCGTGCATAGGCTCGTTGACCTAGCGTGCGACAACAATATCCAACTGGTCATCGTGGGTGATGGCCCAGAGCGGAAAACCTTAGAATCGCGGCTCCCGGACGCGATTTTTACCGGAGCACTCACAGGCCTTGACCTGGCGCGGGCCTACGCTAGCTTTGACGTGTTTGTGCACCCTGGTGAGTTTGAGACCTTTTGCCAGACAATCCAGGAGGCCAAGGCGTCCGGGGTTCCGGTGGTTTCCGTAGCGGAGGGCGGGCCGCGAGACCTGGTAGATAGTGGGTCGGGCGTACTGTTACCGCTTATCGACGACTCACTGACAGGTTTGTCACTCTCCGTCCATGACGTCTTTTTGGCCCGCGAAGATTTGAGCAAAACCGCACGCCAGAGCGTGGAAGATAAGTCATGGGCTCGAATTTGTGACCAACTCTTCCGCTATTACCAAGAAGCGATGATTACACTGGACAACCGTGGCTAAGGCATCTTTGGAAAAGAACCCCTTCGACGTGGCAAAAATGTTCGACGGTGTGGGTAAAAACTACGACATCACGAACACCGTGCTGAGCTTTGGGCAAGACCGTAAGTGGCGCGAGAAGACCCGCGAACGGTTGAACCTTAAACCCGGCGAACGGGTTCTGGATCTAGCCGCCGGTACCGCAGTATCTACGGTGGAGCTAGGGAAATCCGGGGCATGGGTTGTGGCCTGTGATTTTTCGCAGGGAATGCTCGCAGCAGGCAAAGACCGAGACGTCCCCAAAGTGGTGGGCGACGGGATGCAGCTGCCTTTTGCCGATAACTCCTTTGACGCGGTCACCATCTCTTATGGCCTGCGCAACGTCCATGATTACCAGGCGGCACTTCGAGAGATGGCACGGGTGACCAAACCCGGTGGCCGGCTCACCATTGCGGAGTTCTCCACCCCCAACGTTCCTGGCTTTAAGCCAATCTACAAAGAGTATCTGACCAGGTTGTTGCCACTGATAGCCAAAGCCGTGGGCACAAACCCAGAGGCTTATGAATACCTTGCTGAGTCCATCCGTGCATGGCCAGAAAGAGAAGAGCTGGCTCGCGCTATCAACAACAATGGCTGGTCTGATGCCGGTTGGCAGAATCTTTCCCTCGGGATCGTTGCGTTGCACTCGGCAGTAAAACCTGGGGGCAACGGCTAGGAACAAAAATCAGAGGCCTCCTTGCGGCGTTATGCCGGAGCAAGGAAGCCTTCAATGCGTAGCTAGGTTATCCGGTTATGGGCTGGCGCGTTGTACCGTCTCACGGATGAACTCGGCAGACTTGTGTATTTGCTCCAACTCCCAATCGTTGAGGGTCGGAGGCATCTTGCGGAGGGCGCCGGTATTGCCGATGAGAGTAGGCACGGACATGGAAACGTCGTGGAGCCCATATTCACCATTGAGCGGGGTGCAGATGGGGTGTACGGCATGCTCATTAAGCAACACGCACTTAGCCAACTCGTTAGCTGATCGAGCCACACCAGCATTGGTCCAGCCCTTGGCCAAGAGAACGTCGTAGGCCGCCTTAATCACCCGCTCTTGGATCTCCGGTGCGGTGGGAAGGGGACTGCCACGCCAGGCAGAAAGCTCATCCCAGCTGAGGCCTTGAACGTTGACCCGCGAGAGAATAGGCACCGACGTAGAGCCATGCTCGCCCATCATGTAACCAGTGACCGATTTGGGATCAATGCCAAGCTCAGTGCCTATGATCCAACGCATCCGCGCGGAATCTAGCATGGTGCCAGTTCCAAAGATTTTTTCGGTGGGATAATCAAATTCCGTGGCCGCGATATGCAGCATAGCGTCGAGTGGGTTGGTGATAAAGATGACCACTGCGCCCTTGGTATGCGCTGCGATATTTCCCATAACATCGCGAACCACCGCGCCACTCATCTCTGCAAGCTCGGCTCGGTTCGGCATTCGCTCGGGATCATCGGGATCCGGCAAGATAGAGCCGCCCGCGGCGACGATAATCACGTCCGCGTCGGCACAATCGGAATAGTCGCCTGGGTGGCAGTATGTGTATGAGGTTCCCGGGACACCTGTGGATTGGGCTTGATCTATGGCCTCACCCTTGGATACGCCCAGCTTGATGTCAATCGTGGCTATCTCCGAGTAGAGGCCTGAATCCATTGCGTAGCTAAGAACGTAGGAGCCAACGTGGCCTACGCCAACAACAACTAATTTCGAGGTATGCATACTTTCTCAGTCTAGAAGGCCTCAGGGCGGAGCTCCACCAGAAAAAGCATGGTTAACGCCACATTGCAGTAAAGCTACGCGTGTGCAGAGTTGCCTTATGACCACAACGGGCTATCACGACGCCACCGGCTGACGCCCGCGCCCGTGCCACGCCAGAGACGCGCAACAAGATCACGGTCGGAGTCCGAGACAAGGTTGCCCATGAGCCGTGCAGCCGCTGGCATGATGACGTTTCCCAGCGGTCTGCGTAGAGCGAGCGGACCTGCCATGGGCAAGAACTGCGGATAGGTGAGCAACCGTGCGGCAGTGCGAGCGAGCATGAACGCCTCACCGTAGGTGGAACGCAAGAGTTCTGGCCAGGCCTGAGATAGATCTTTATCGGTGCCCACCAGGCTGACTGCCAGCGCTGCGGTTTCCATGCCGTAGTCGATGCCTTCACCGTTGAGGGGGTTCACACAGGCTGCGGCGTCGCCAATGAGCATCCAGTTAGGACCCGCGACGTTGCTTACCGCGCCTCCCATAGGCAATAACGCGGAAGCGACGCGTTGTGGCGTTCCAAAACCCCATTCCGCGCTGTGCTGCTCAGCGTAGTTTCGGAGAAGTTTTTTTGTGTTCACCTTTGCTGGGCGAGTGTCCGTGGACAAGGCGCCGCAGCCGACGTTTGCGGTGCCGTTGCCTAACGGAAATATCCATCCGTATCCGGGCTGCGTGGTACCTGTATCGTCGCGAAGCTCTAGGTGCGAGTGTATCCATGGGTCATCTGCTCGGGGAGTCTCGCAATAAGACCGCGCTGCAATCCCGTACACCTCGCCGCGGTGCCACTGCCGGCCCAGCAGTTTTCCAAAAGTGGAACGCACACCATCCGCGACAATGACAAAAGTGGGGGCAATGACTCGGCCATCGTCCACAGTGACAGTGCGGATGCGGCCAGCCTTGGGGAACTCACTCGGTGGTTGCGAGCTATGAGGGTCTGCGTCCACGGAGATCGCCGTGACCCCCTGCCATACCAGGACATTATTGTGCTGTTGAGCTGTATTTAAGAGCAGCTCGTCAAACTCTGTACGCGGCATGGCAGAGCCGATCGTTCCAAAGGAAGACGTGGGCCATGGCGCAGTGACCGAACCCCCAAAACCGTGCAGTTTTAGGCCTTGAGAGGAATAGCGAGAGGTGACATCAATCCCAATTTTTTCTAATTGGTGCACCGCGCGGGGCGTGAGACCATCGCCGCAGGTTTTGTCGCGGGGGAAGGTGGCGGCGTCGATAAGCAAAACCGTTAAGCCGCGCTGGGCGGCATTAATAGCTGCCGTGGAACCGGCAGGGCCAGCACCCACCACGAGCACATCTACAGAAAAAACGGAATCATTCACGCGCACCATTGTGACAGCTATGGGCCTTCCTTCACACCCCGGGGTGTGTAAGCATGACAGTTTCGACTACGGTTAGGGGGTTAGTTGTAGAACGTTAAGTGCAGTTAGTTCATCCTAATGCGGGTGGCTGCTGCCATGACCTTGTAAAGGCAGTTTTGGAATGAGCAACGGTGCCGAAGGATTAAGCACGTCCACCGGTACGCGAGTTGACCTCGGTAACCCCGCCCTCAACGAGGATATTTCCGTCGGCATGACTCGTGTCGAGGAACTACTTCAAAAGGAGCTCTCCGTCGGCGAGGACTTCATTGTGGAGAAGGTCAAGCACCTCGCGAAAGCCGGCGGAAAACGTTTCCGGCCCATGTTTGCCCTTTTGGCATCCCAGTACGGGGATCGACCCGTATCTGAGGACGTGATCAAAGCTGCCGTAGTCGTTGAAATGACTCACCTGGCCACCCTCTACCACGATGATGTGATGGATGAAGCCGCTAAACGACGCGGCGTAGAAAGCGCCAACGCGCGCTGGAACAACTCCGTGGCCATCCTGGCCGGCGATATTTTGCTGGCCCATGTCTCGCGACTCATGGCTGATTTGGGCACTGACACAGTACGCCATTTCTCCGAAACCTTCGGCGACCTGGTCACTGGTCAGATGCGGGAAACCATTGGGGTTGGGGACGGCGACCCAATCGAGCACTATATGGCTGTGATTCGTGAAAAGACGGGGGTGCTGATAGCGTCCGCCGGATATCTTGGAGCGCTGCACTCGGGAGCATCTCCCGCTCATATCGAGGCACTGCGGGCATACGGTGCCGCAATCGGCATGGTCTTCCAGATTGTTGATGACATCATCGACATTTTCTCGGATTCTGAAGACTCAGGAAAGACTCCGGGGACAGATCTACGAGAAGGCGTGTTCACCCTTCCCGTTCTGTACGCACTACGCGAGCAAACGCCAGTAGGTGAAGAGCTTCGTGCAACGCTGACGGGCCCAGTGACTGATGACGTGACCGTCGCAAGGGTTCTTGATCTGCTCGCTCAATCCACGGGTCGAGAGCAGGCACTCGCTGATGTTCATAGCTACCTCAGCGAATCAGAGAGTCAACTGGAACTTCTGCCTCAGAATGCAACAACAGATGCGCTGCGCAATCTGGCTCGCTTTACCGTTCAGCGCGTTGGCTAAAAGCAGGTCAGGGCACCGATTTGCCTTTGCCTACTAGATTCGTAGTACAGTATGTAGCGCACCGCGAACGTGGAGCACGCCAGGTTGCCCGAGCGGCCAAAGGGAGCGGACTGTAAATCCGTCGGCATTGCCTACAGAAGTTCGAATCTTCTACCTGGCACCAACTAAGCCTCAGCAGTAAAATGCTGGGGCTTTTTGGCGTCTTCGGGGTGGTGTTGGGTGTGGGGGTGTTGGACGATTGTCGTTTTTGAGAACGCTGAGAAAGGTGAACTGGGCTTTTGTGGGGAGTGGAAGGGCTAGCGTTCTCGAAAACGACAATGGGGCGCGGAATCGTCTGGAAGGCTAGAGGGTCTAGAGGATTTGGGGCAGGGGAGTCGCTGGAGTTCTTCAAAAGGCATCTATAAAGCGTTTCTAGTGGTGAGTTTCAGGCCTCTAAAAGTGCTATGAACTGGTGATTTGTATTAATTGCTCTACTCGGGTTAATCTTTGTGAGGCTTCAACGGAGCGGCCCAGAGAATTCTGGTTCACAACAAGAGGCTGTGCCCCCTTAGCTCAGTCGGCAGAGCGTTTCCATGGTAAGGAAAAGGTCGACAGTTCGATTCTGTCAGGGGGCTCTGTTCTTTTATCTGGCATTGTTCAGATGAGGGAGTGGGGCGGTGTAGCTCAGTGGTAGAGCAAGCGACTCATAATCGCTGTGTCGCGAGTTCAATTCTCGCCATCGCTACTAGGGAATATGCCAAATGGCTATGCACTGGGATGCTTTCCGGTGCTTTTTCCATAGGAATTCCCTTTTGTTGGGCGGTCTAGTAAGGTTGCCCGTGTTGCTTTCGAGTGATCGGAAACAACGGCCTAGGGGCGTAGTTCAATTGGTAGAGCAACGGTCTCCAAAACCGTAGGTTGCAGGTTCGAGTCCTGTCGCCCCTGCAAAAGAAACCGGCAGATGTTCAACATCTGCCGGTTTTTGCTATTGAGGTGTGCGTTTGTCTCGGCTTTGATACTTGGCTTTGACAAATGCTGTTGGGATTAATTCCTAGCCTTAAGGAATTCTGATATAGTCGTCACGATAACTGGGGACGGGTAGTATGCCTATCCTCAAAACAGGGTTCTTTTAGCCGTGCTTGTGCTGCGCGCATGTGGTCTCGTTGCTACGTCGTTTAGCTTTGTGGGCGCGTGCCAAGGTACGGTAACGGTAAAGAGATGCCCGGGAAGCGGCGATGAGTAATTGCGTCGTAGAATCGGCATCGTAGACAACAACGAGGAGAGCTGTGACTGAACAACAGCCTGAGAAGGTGGGCGCTACATCGCGTCCTACCGGTAAACGCCAGCTCGCTGGTGTGAACGCCACCTCCACTTCTTCTTATGAGGCCAAGAAGGTCGCACCTGCGGGAGACAACGAGGGCAAGAAGAACAACAAGGTTGTTGCTTTTGTGCCTGAAGTGGCCTCGGAGATGAAGAAGGTCATTTGGCCTACTGCTAAGCAGATGGTCAACTACACGCTTATCGTCTTTGCATTCCTTATTCTCATGACTGCACTTGTGGCAGGCGTAGATTTTGTTGCGGGGCTGGGAGTTGAGAAGGTCCTTACTCGCTAGGTAGGATGAGCGTAAAGCTACAAACATCCCGTCAGATCCTTTGGATCGGCGGGATAATTTATTGCACGTCTCGGGGTACCATGAATTCCGAACGTCAACACTTCAGGAGAAAAGACACATGAGCGACGAGAACAATAGCGGTTCATTTGCCGAGGCTTTTGACGACGCCGTAGAGGCGACCATCGCCGCGGAGACGGAAGCTGCAGAGGCTGCACCCGAGTTGGACGAGGCAGTTGAGCAACCTGTCCAGGAAGTAGATGCAGAAGCTGCGCTTGCAGGTGCTGTTGAGGATGGCGATGCCGAGTACAAGGCACGCCTGCGCAAGTACACGCGTGAGCTGAAGAAGCTGCCAGGTTCGTGGTACATCATTCAGTGCTATTCCGGCTACGAGAACAAAGTGAAGACCAACCTGGATATGCGCGCGCAGACCCTTGAAGTTGAGGATTCTATCTTTGACGTTGTGGTCCCGATCGAACAGGCTGTTGAGCTTCGCGACGGCAAACGCAAGCTGGTGAAGCGCAAGCTCCTTCCCGGCTACGTCCTTGTGCGCATGGACATTAATGACCGCTCCTGGTCTGTTGTTCGCGACACCCCTGGCGTGACCAGCTTTGTGGGCAACGAGGGCAACGCAACTCCGGTGAAGCACCGTGATGTGGCCAAGTTCCTCATACCTCAGGAGTCTGTGGCTGGCGACGGCGGCGAGAGCAACGCTGTGAACGCTGAGGGTGAGAAGGTTGTGGCCATGCCTGGCGCATCCACCAAGCCTAAGGTTGAGGTTGACTTCCAGGTTGGCGAGGCTGTCACGATTCTCTCCGGCGCGCTGGCTTCTGTTTCTGCAACGATCTCTGCTATCGATACTGAGAACAATAAGTTGCAGGCACTGGTTTCTATCTTTGGTCGTGAGACCCCGGTCGAACTCAACTTTGACCAGGTGGAAAAAGTTAGCTAATGAGGTCGGCTCTTGTCGGATATGACAAGAGCTGGCACCCCGCATGTGGTGCTCGACCTTTTCTCCCGTTTCCCCGCTATCTGCCATGATGTTTTGGCAGGTGGCGGGGTTTGCTGTAGCATGGTAAAAAGCGTGTTTTTTGCGCAAAGAAACGTACATTCCCGGTGGCCGGGTTACGGGCTGAGCAGCAACGCTAGTGTTGCAGCGCAGACTCGGGGCTCGGCATCCGGACGGTGGTAGTGGTTCCTATAACCATCGAATCGCCACTACTACTGTTAACAAGGAAGCAGGTAAACGATGGCTCCGAAGAAGAAGGTCACCGGCCTTATTAAGCTGCAGATCCAGGCTGGCCAGGCTAACCCGGCTCCGCCAGTTGGTCCGGCTCTTGGTGCTCACGGCGTGAACATCATGGAGTTCTGCAAGGCTTACAACGCTGCAACTGAGAACCAGCGCGGCAGCGTTGTTCCTGTTGAGATCACCGTTTATGAAGATCGCTCTTTCGAGTTCAAACTGAAGACCCCTCCTGCAGCTAAACTGCTGCTCAAGGCAGCTGGTCTGCAGAAGGGCTCCGGCGTCCCGCACACCCAGAAGGTGGGCAAGGTCACCATGGAGCAGGTCCGCGAGATCGCTCAGACCAAGATGGAAGACCTCAACGCTAACGACATCGATAACGCTGCTCGCATCATCGCTGGCACCGCCCGCTCCATGGGCATCGTTGTTGAGGACTAATTCCTCAGTTATTCCGTGGTAGGGCCGGCTCCGGCCCGCACACCACACATCCTCATCTAGAAAATCAAAGGATCGACAATGGGCAACAAATCTAAGGCATACCGCGCCGCCGCTGAGAAGATCGACAAGGGTCGTCTCTACACCCCGCTGAAGGCCGCTGAACTGGTCAAGGAGACCTCCTCCAAGAACTACGACGCAACCATCGACGTTGCTATCCGTCTTGGTGTTGATCCCCGCAAGGCTGACCAGCTGGTTCGCGGCACCGTCTCCCTTCCTAACGGCACCGGCAAGACCGTTCGCGTTGCTGTTTTCGCTGAGGGTGAGAAGGCTACCGAGGCTGAGGCAGCAGGCGCAGACATCGTGGGCACCACCGAGCTGATCGAGCAGATCACCGCTGGCACCATCAACTTCGATGTTGCAATCGCAACCCCAGATCAGATGGCTAAGGTTGGCCGCGTTGCTCGCGTCCTCGGCCCTCGTGGTCTGATGCCTAACCCTAAGACCGGTACCGTTACCACCGACGTTGCTAAGGCAATCGCTGACGTCAAGGGCGGCAAGATCTCCTTCCGCGTTGACAAGGCTGCTAACCTGCACGCTGTTATCGGTAAGGCTTCCTTCGACGCTAAGGCTCTCGCTGAGAACTACGGCGCACTGCTCGATGAGATCAACCGCATCAAGCCTTCCTCTTCTAAGGGCATCTACGTGAAGAAGGTCACCCTTGCGTCGACCTCCGGCCCTGGTGTTCCAGTTGACACCTCCATCCAGAAGAACTACACCGCTGAGTAAAAACTCGTAGTGTACATGCTTTAAGCATGGAATACCCTCTGTCCCATATGTTGTGGGCAGGGGGTATTTTTGTGGTTTCTGTAGGCGGTTACGTGTATAACCGTCAGCATGAATTCCTTTGTCCCGCTTAGCCAAGAAACACGTGCGCGTTTGCGCTCGCAGCTAATCGACGATCCTGCTGCAACTCTAGCTCGTAATGCGGTTACGTCCGTGGGCATTAACGACGCCGCACTCAATAGAGAGGCCGTCGTCAAGCTTGATCACACCGTAGAGCACAAGCTTGACTCATTAGCTGTGACGGACCAAAAACGCTCGGGACGCTGTTGGTTATTTGCCGCTTTGAATGTGCATCGTCATGCAGTAGCAAAGAAGCTTAATCTGGAAACTTTTGATTTCTCGCACTCATATGTGCAGTACTTTGACAAGTTGGAGCGAGCTCAGTTCTTTTTAACGGAGATGCGGGAACGCCGCGATCAGGATATTGATGATCGGGTGATTGCTCAGCTGGTGCGCTTCGCGGCTGAGGACGGGGGATGGTATAGCTACGTTGGCAACCTGGTGCGCAAGTATGGTGTGGTTCCGGATTACGCGATGCCAGAAGTTGAGTCGGCGGGGAATACCCGGGAACTGAATCGAGCTTTGGCCCATGTGCTGCGTCGCGGGGCGTGCCGGATACGGGACGCGGAGACGGACTCGGAAGCCGACGACATCATGAATGCGACGATGCGAGACGCGCAGCGCGCGATTACTGTTCACCTTGGGGTGCCGCCAACTGAGTTTATGTGGAAATACCGTACTAAAGACGGTACATTTGTCAGGGAGGGGACGTGTACACCACGTGAGTTTGCGGAGAAATACCTGCCAGGCCTAGACACCATGGTGGTTCTTGCCGAGGACCCACGGAGTGACAAACCAAAGAACACTCGTTTCCTGGTGGAATTGTGCACCAACGTTGCGGGTGCTCAAGAGCATGATTACATCAACGTGGAGATGGAGGTGCTCAAGGAGGCCGTAGCTGCAAGCATCGAAGCGGGGGAGCCGGTGTGGTTTGCGTGCGACGTGAGCCGGCAGTTTAACCGCAAACTGGGGGTGTGGGACACCTCGCTTCTGGACCTGGCCGGCGTGTACGGTGTGGCGCTCGACTCTACAAAAGAGGAACGGTTTATCTCTGGGGAATCGCAGCCGACTCATGCGATGGTGCTCAGCGGCTTTGATCGTCACCCTGATGGGTTCCATACGCGCTTGGCGGGTGGAAAACTCGTGGGGAACTAAGCTGCACGATAAAAAGACAGAGGCTGTGGGCGCAGGATACGCCACCATGTCGGACGAGTGGTTTGAAGAGAATGTTTTCTATGTTGCCTTACAACGCGACTTTGTCCCGGAGAAAGTACACAAAGCTTTGGACATGGAGCCTATCCGTCTCCCGGCTTATGATCTGATGTTTTAGACACCGATACCGCATAAGGCTTAAGGAACTGAAAGACTCATGACTGAACTAACTATGAACTCGGTGTCTGCTACAAATGCCGAGTTACTCAAGGACCCGACTCTGCGGTTAGCACGCAATGCCGTTGCGGTGAGCTCAGCTACCAAGGTTGCGCTCGATCGTGAGGTGCTGCGTTCCCTGGATACAACTGTGTCCACCAGGGTGGATTCTTGGGCGGTGGCCAACCAAAAGAATTCCGGCCGGTGCTGGATCTTCGCGGGTCTGAATTCTTTGCGTGGCGCGATCATGAAGGAAACCGCCATCAAAGACTTCGAGCTATCCCAGACATACATCCATTTTTGGGACAAAGTAGAAAAAGCAAACTATTTCCTCTGCGCAATGGATGAGCTACGCGACCGGGAGCTGACAGATCGGACCGTGGAAAAGCTGTTGCGCGACCCGATCGATGATGGCGGGCAATGGAATATGTTTGTTGCTTTGGTGCACAAATATGGTGTGGTTCCGCAGTACGCGATGCCCGAGACATTTTCTAGCAGCAACACCCACGCCATGAATCGAGATCTGGCCTCTGTCTTACGGCGGGGAGCCCTGCGGATAAGAGAGGGCGTGGCCGGCGCACGGGAAGAAGCGTTAGAAAGCGCTTTTAAGGTGATTACTACACATCTAGGGGTCCCTCCTGAGACATTCCAGTGGCAGTACCGCACCAAAGATGATGCTTTTGTGCGTGAGGGGACGATGTCTCCGCTGGAGTTTGCGCAGCGCTATCTTCCTCATGATCTCAGCGATTATGTGTGCGTGGTCAATGATCCGCGCAATGCATTCGGTGAGCTCTACACAGTGGAATACCTGGGCAATGTTGTTGGGGCGCCACCGGTAACGTACGTCAATGCCCCCATAGAGGTACTGCGGGATGCGGTTCGCGATTCGCTTCTCGACGCCACCCCGGTGTGGTTCGGCTGCGATACCGAGGTACAAGCCTATGCGGATGCGGGCCTGTGGGATGCCCACCTGGTTGATTACGAGGGCCTGTATGGTGTGGATTTTGATATGTCGAAGGCCCAGAGGCTCTTAACGAGTGATTCTTTGATGACTCATGCCATGGTGTTCACCGGCATGGATCTGGCAGAAGACGGCACAACCGTGAACCGCTGGCGGGTGGAGAACTCCTGGGGTGCGGATAAGGCCGATAAGGGGTTCTGGACGATGAGTGATTCTTGGTTCGAGGAATATGTTTTTGAAGTCGCAGTGCCAGCCTCGCGTCTTCCGGAGGAGTATCGCCAGGCGTTAACCAAAACCCCTCATGTTCTTCCAGCGTGGGACCCGATGGGTGCACTGGCGTAAAAAGGCGCGTTGAGCAGGCAGGAATCGTGGCGTGGAATGAGGTGGGTCTTGGAGCTGTTGAAAGGCTGCAAGACCCCCTTCGCATCCAGAGAAAGGCATGCTCCGCCATGACTTCACTTTTTACTTCTGCCCAAGCTGGGGCGTTAATCCTCCGCAACCGGATTACGATGGCCGCGTTAACGCGGCTCCGGGCCGGTGAAGACGGTGTCCCTAGTGCACTGCACGCCGAGTATTACGCGCAGAGGGCGTCGGCAGGCTTGATTGTTACGGAGGGAACATACCCGACGCTTCGTGGTCGTGGATTTAGCGGACAACCTGGCATCGCCGATAGCGCGCAGCAGGAGGGATGGCGCAAGGTCGCTGAGGCCGTGCATGCGGCAGGCGGGAGCGTCGTGATGCAAGTCATGCATGCCGGGTGTATGAGCCATGAGTCGATGAACGGCGGTGTGGCTCCTGAGACTCCTAGCGCACTGGCTTCGGGGACACAGATGCGCACACCTGCCGGAAAAGTTGATCTTCCTGTTCCTCATGCGCTTGAACCAGAGGAACTTGAGCGTGTGAAACAGGAGTTTGTCGCCGCTAGCCGTCGTGCTGTTGATGCAGGTCTCGACGGTGTGGAGCTGCATGGGGCAAATGGTTATTTGCTGCACGAATTTTTAAGTCCGTCCTCTAACGTGCGCACGGATGAGTTTGGCGGCACGCCGGAAAACCGAGCACGGTTTGTGATTCAGGTTGTTCAAGCAGTGGCGGAGGAAATCGGCGCGCACCGGGTGGGTCTGCGTATTTCACCGGAACACAATATTCAAGGAGTAATGGAAACCGACCGCGAGGAGACTCTAGCCACCTATCAGGTGCTTCTCGACGAAATCCGCAACCTAGGACTCGCGTACCTATCGATACTCCACGCGGATTATCGCAGCGACTTTGTCCGCCAGCTGGCAGAGGCCTTTGGCGGATTTGTGATCCTAAACTCAGGTTTTGGCTCTTATACCGAGTATGAAGAGGCCGTTGACATCGTTGAGTCAGGCCACGCGGATGCGGTGGCCGTGGGGCGCGAGCTCATTGCTAATCCTGATCTCGTGCGTCGGTGGCGCGAAGGCATAGCGCTGAATGTTCCTGATCCGGATACCTTTTATGTGGGCGGGCCTCACGGCTATACGGATTATCCTTTTGCGGATTAAAAGCCGAGCTAACGGTGTAGGAACACTACGCGGAGTTCTTTCGATTTGCTAAAGATCGCGTTGTGCACTAGCGTTATCGCTCGAAGTTTGAATGAGTCGAATTCGGCTCGTACTCAAGTTTCACCGAAGACCGTCGGTCAGCCTTAGGCTCGAAGGATTCCAAGAGATTGGAACGGCCCACGCAGGAGACACTTAGAGTTCACACTCCTTTCGGAGTATGTGCGCCCCCTGTGCTCTTGCACGGGGCTTTTTTATTGGCTAGCGCTGGTGAAAAGCCTCGGCGGATCAGATACCCAAGAGATACAAGAGGAAGGAGGCGAAGTAATGGCAAACCCGAAGAACGTATCGTCGCTTGCAGAGCTCAAAGAGCGCTTTGCAGATACCGACTCCATCGTTATCACCGAATACCGCGGACTGACCGTTGCTCAGATCACTGAGCTGCGTCGTACCCTCGGTGCGGATGCGGATGTCCAGTACTCCGTCGCCAAGAACACCCTGCTGAAGCTGGCTGCTAAAGAAGCTGGCGTCGAGGGCCTTGATGATCTCCTCTCCGGCCCGACCGCTATCGCCTTTATTAAGGGCGAGGCTGTTGATGCCGCTAAGGCGATGAAGAAGTTCGCTTCTAACAACAAGGCATTCGTAGTCAAGGGTGGCTACATGGATGGCGATGCCCTGAACGCTGATCAGGTCAACGCTATCGCCGAGCTGGACAACCGCGAGACCACTCTTGCGAAGCTGGCAGGCGCCATGAAGGGCAACTTGGCAAAGGCCGCTGGCCTGTTCAACGCCCCTGCTTCTCAGGTCGCACGCCTCGGCGCTGCGCTTCAGGAGAAGAAGGAAGCTTAGGTCACCGAACTCGGTACCTAAACAAAAACCACATACTTTTGGGCTGGTGCACAGCCCGCAATCGAAAGGATTACCACTATGGCTAAGCTCACCAAGGACGAGCTCATTGAGGCTTTCAAAGAGATGACCCTTATCGAGCTCTCTGAGTTCGTCAAGGAATTCGAAGAGGTCTTCGAAGTTACCGCTGCTGCTCCTGTTGCAGTTGCTGCTCCAGGCGCTGCTGGCGCTGAGGCTGCTGCTGAAGAGAAGACCGAGTTCGATGTCGTTCTCGAGGACGCTGGCGCTAAGAAGATCGGCGTGATCAAGGCTGTTCGCGAGATCGTTTCCGGCCTGGGCCTGAAGGAAGCTAAGGAGCTCGTTGAGTCCGCTCCTAAGGCAATCATCGAGGCTGCATCCAAGGATGACGCTGAGGCTGCTAAGGCTAAGCTCGAAGAGGCTGGCGCAAAGGTTACCCTCAAGTAATCTTTCGATTACTGAACACATCACTCCCGCTGGGATAAGCATGATGCTTTCCCGGTGGGAGTTTTGTCTTTTATCAGAGTGTTCTCTGCCCCTAAGGTGTCCCTGTTTTATACAAGATACGTGGTGTCATCTGGGGTGGTGGTGCGAAAATGGTGGCAAAGAGGGCCCTATTACGGCGAAAACTCCAATAGGGGAGGTAAAGGTCGCACACTTATTGCAAATGAACGCAATTCCCATTATGGTTAGGTCGTTCGGCTGAACCTTACAGCTGAGATAAAGAACTAAAAAATGCCATATTTGTAAAGGAATTCCGTGTTCACTCGCCCTCTTCGCTCCTCACCTACTTCACGGATCGCGGCTGCTAGTGCGGTTGTTCTTGTCGGATTATCCGCCAGTTTTGCGCCGGCGGCGTGGGCGGAAGACCTAGAGCTTGATTCAGGGCATATTGACGCTTTTAACGTAACGGCTGATGGCGGAAACCTTAAACTTAATCTCAAGGAAGACGTAACCGGCTCTCATGTGTTGCGAGACCCTGATTCTGTGACGCTGCGGGTAAAAGAAGAAGCATGGACGGATAAGACCGCACAGGTACCTGAGGTGGGAACGTCCGGCTATTACCTGCCACAGACTCAGGACCCAAATCTCATCTGGCCGGGTTGGGATACCAATGGCGTTCGCTCGGGTGGTTTTGGTGAAGTGGACATCAACTTTGTCAAAGTTTCTGGCCCCGGGCAGGTTTATGCTTTCCAAACAGGCTCCTTTGGTGGCAACACCCCGATCTTGGCAGATAAAGGGTTTGAAGTAAGAAGCGGAGAGACCATCGTCCAGCAGGAGCCGGCGCATGTGCACACCAACTGGGTGTTTACCGCGCCTGGCACCTACACCATGTGTGTGCAAGCAACTGCAGATGGCGCGGCGAGTAATGTGGCGCGCTATGTGTGGAGCGTTGGCAACGGTGGCCCCAACACGGTAGCGAGCTGCGACGGTGAGGGAGAGGCCATTGCTGTATCCGCTCGTAGCGGTAACGAGGATAGGAAGAGCCGCCCATCGAGCTCGTCTTCGAGCCGCTCCACTTCTAGTACCACCACATCCTCAAAACCTACTTCTTCTAAGCCCGCTCCGGCTGCGTCTCCCGCAAAGCGTCAGTCTTTGCCTGAGACTGGACCTTCTTATATGACGGCTGCTTTCCTCGTTTTGGGCGTTGGTCTAGCGGTATTTGGTGCTGGAACAGTTCGTTTGGTTAAGGCTGTTACCCGCAACAAATAGCCTCTGATCATGTATTTGAAGACGATACCCAGCACCCGTCGTAAGCAGGCGGGGGCTGGAGCATTGATTGCCTGCGCTTTCTTTGTCGCTGCGTGTGGAACGGGCACCAAGGATCTTCCTAGCCGTGTCGACGGCATCACGGACGTTGTTGCGTCTACGCAGATCGTTGCAGATATTGCGCGCAATGTAGCCGGCGATCGAGCCCGCGTCACCGCTCTCATGCCTCGGGGCGCAGACCCGCATACTTATGAGCCTTCGCTTCGCGGCGTCCGCAACGTGGCCAACGCGGACGTTATCTTTACCAACGGCCTTCTTCTAGAACAACAATCTGTGCTGCGCGCCATTGATAATGCTGCGGTAAAACCCGCTAAAGTTGTCGCGCTTGGCGAGCAATCCACCAAGCATGGCGCGCATTTGCTGCAGCTAGTCGAGGACGTCACCTTGGATTCTGTGTGGCTCGGCATGCGTGTAGAGGGCACGGGAGCGCAGCTAGGCGCAAACTCGCATAGCGAGATAAACATTCACGTTACTGGTGTGCGTGGAGCCGACGGCGCCGAGGCGCCAGGGGATGCTGCTGCGTATCTGACCACTGCTTTTGGCACACCCGAGGTGTATTTCAATTCGCGCGACGGCTTCCACCCTGAGCGCGGATACGAGGGCGATACGATCACTCTGCCCGCCGCCGCACATACGCATGTGAGTTGGGCCTTTAGCAAGCCTGGCGTGTACGTCATCGACATTGAGGCGGAATTGGTCACCGAGCGTGGCGCCCGACCTATCCCGGTAGGCGCAAGCTCCATCACCATGGCGGTCGGCGTAAGCGCTAAGAGCACTCCCTCCGGCGCCTCTGCAACGGTACTTGACCAGGGCCACCAGGATGTCTCTATCAACCTGAATAACAAAAAAATTGAGATTCAAGGAGACGCTGCAGACAGCAAGGACATTGCAGCCGTTTATGACTCTGCATCGACGGTGATAGAAGTCCCCAACAATACGCTCCAAAAAATCCCGGCAGGCCCGCAGTTCCGCTTCCTAGGAACCCCGGGAGATGAGGTCTATGTTCTTCCGCAGGCCGTGCTGGGCAAACACGTGCACGGGGAAGTGGACCCGCACCTGTGGCACGACGTGGATAACGTCATCGCATTTGTAAAAACAATAAGGGACGAGCTCATTGCGGCTGATCCGCAGGGTGCGCGCGATTATACGGCAAATGCAGATGCGTATATCGGTGAGCTAGGTGCGTTGCATCAGGAAGTCACAGACACGATCGCCTCCATCCCGGAGGAACGCCGGCACTTGGTGACCACCCACGACGGCTACTCCTACCTAGCCCATGCCTATGGGATTGATGCAGCAGGATTTGTCACCCCTAATCCAGGTGTTGAGCCCTCTGCTCGTGACCTCATAGCCTTGACCAATACCCTGAAGAACCTCCATGTACCAGCGGTGTTCTTAGAACCGCAGTTGGCTGTTACCTCCACAGATTTGCTGGAAACCGCCAAGCGCCTCAACATCCGGGTCTGTCCCATCCGCGGAGATTCTTTTGATGAAGACGTAACTACTTACGTTGACCTTATGCGGGCAAACGCAGCAAGCCTGCAGCAATGTCTTGGGGTGCATCGAGATACGTCTTAAACACTCAGCACTAGAAAAACTCATTCCATCTTTTATTAGAGCGAGCGCCTTATGTTTTCTGAGGCAGCATCATTAATCGGAGCAAAACCAGTGTCTATCAATCTTAAACTTAAGGCCCCAGCTGTCTGCGTGAACAAGGCACGCGTCGGAGTGCTTGCAACAGGTATGGCAATCGTGTCGAGCATTGCAGTGCCGGTTGCCACTGTCGCTGCTACTCATGTTGCTTTCCCAGCAGTTGCTGTAGCCCAGAGCCAGGATGACCCATCCCTAGAACAGACAGTGACGGACACCGAAGACGTGGTGACGCTCGGTACCCAAAAAGTATTCGATCATGGACACGCTGATCTAGGACCTGTGGTGAACACAGATTCTGGGGAAACCCGCTTTTTGGTGCGCGATGATTCGGAGTTCCCACCCAAGTGGCGGCACCTATCAGACACCGTTTTCCTCGTGGATGACAGTGCCAAGCAGACTCTGCCCGAAGGATCACAATCCTTTGACTTCACTGGGGCAAAGCCAGGTTCTCAGGTGTGGGTGATCCCACAAAGCGAGGTACATGGGGTGCCATGGTTGGGGTGGAACACCCAAAATCCTGCGCTGACCAAAACAGCTGATCGCGGCATCACGCTGGAATTTGCAGGCCATGAAGGCGACGGGCAATTCTCTTTGTTCCTACAAAATGGCGGTTTTGCAGAGCCGCAGGTGCTGTGGACCTCAGAAAAAAAGGATTCCCAGCCGATGTGGGTGGATTTAAACACCCATACGCACGCTAACTGGGTGTTTACGCAGCCAGGCGTGCATAAGGTGGCAGTACGTGCGCTCATTCCGCTTCTCGACGGCACCACCAAGGAGATCACCGAAGTACTGACCTTTGCAGTGGGCAAAGAATCCTTGGAGGAAGCAAAGTCCGCACAGTGGGATGGCGAGTTCCTCCCGAGCTCAACAAAGAGCGGGGATAAGGGGGCTTCGACAAGCACTAAAGCAAAGGACGCACTTGCCGAGGACAACTCAAGCTCCGTGGCCGTATGGATCTTCATCGCGATGATTCTTATCGCCCTGGGATTTGTGATCGCTGGGCTCCGCATGCGGGCATCAGCAAAGAAACGTAAAGAAACAGCTGCACAGAATGGGCAACGATGAGTAGTGTTGCACCCGTCATTGAAGTGCGCGGTCTAGGCGTAAGCCTGGGAGGTCGCACCGTAATGAAGGACATACATTTTGATGTGCGCGCAGGCGAATTTGTAGGCCTGATTGGCCCCAATGGTGCCGGCAAAACCACCATGATGCGTGCAATTTTGGGTCTCATACCAACAGATTCCGGGCATGTATCTATATCGGGCACCCAGGGGCGCGGCGTGCGTAACCATGCCGGTTATGTGCCGCAGCGTCATGAATTTGCGTGGGATTATCCCATCGACGTGCATGGACTTGTGATGAACGGGCGCACAGGGCTGATTGGTTGGTTCAAGCGCGCCGGGCAAAAGGACTTCGATGCGGTGCACCGTGCGCTAGACATGGTGGGGATGACCCACCTGGCAGACCGACCTATCGGTGAGCTATCCGGTGGGCAGAAGCAGCGAGTTCTTATCGCGCGTGCGCTTTCCATCGCCCCGAAGGTGCTCTTCCTTGACGAGCCCTTTACCGGGTTGGATATGCCTTCTGCCGAATCCCTGCTGGAACTATTCCACCGGTTGGCCAAGGAGGGCACCGCTATCGTAATGAGCACGCACAACTTGGTTGAGGCGGTGAGTTCCTGTGACCGCATCCTCCTTTTCAACGGCCAGATCGTTGCGGATGCAGCGCCGGATGACCTGGAACGGCCAGAGCCCTGGATCGAGACTTTTAGCGTGAGTGAGCACTCGCCTTTGCTTGTGTCTGTCGGCGCTTTACGCCGCGAGGATGCGCGCAACGCACAGAAAGGAGTGCCAGCGCCATGATTTCGCTCATGGAGTTCTTCTCCGATTTGACTAACCCCGCCCTGGCCTTCTTGCCTAAAGCCTTGCTGATCTCAGTGATCAGTTCGATTGTGTGTGGGGTAGTGGGTACTCACGTGGTGCTGCGCGGTATGGCCTTTGTAGGCGACGCCGTGGCTCACGCGGTCTTTCCTGGTATCGCCATCGCCTTTGTCCTGCAAGGGTCGGTGCTTGTGGGTGGTGCGGTGGCCGGCGCGGTCGTAGCCCTACTTATTGCGATGTTCTCTCAACGACGACGCGTAAAAGAAGACACAGTTATCGGCATCTTCTTTGCCGCGGCTTTTGCTTCCGGTGTGGTTTTTATCTCCCAAGTTGACGGCTACACGGCATCGCTGACCAGCTTTCTTTTTGGCTCTATCACCGGAGTATCCACGGAAGACATTATTCTTACTGCCGTTGTAGGCCTGGTCGTGATTGTGCTGCTAGCTCTTCTTGCACCACAGCTCACCGCGGTTACCTTGGACCGGGAGACCGCGCGCGCAATGAATCTGCCCACGATGCTTCTCGACGTCCTCCTGTACGTCGCAGTCACCGCCGCCGTGGTTATTTCTGTCCAAACGATCGGAAATATCTTGGTGCTTGCGCTGTTGGTCACTCCCGCAGCGACAGCTCGAATGTTGACAGACAAATTTAGTATTATGTCTGCGATTGCCGCAGGGGTTGGCACGTGCTCATCCCTGGTCGGCGTGTATCTTTCATGGGCCTTGGATCTCCCCACAGGAGCGACCATTGTGCTCGTGGCCACAGTCTTTTTCCTTCTTTCGTGGTGCCTTTCACCTCGCCACGGATTGTTCAAATGCCGCACGTCGGCAGACAACTCACAAGGAGCCGTTTTCTCATGAGGAAACAACAAATCACTACTCGTATTGGGCGACCACTGGTTGGCGTCGGTTTAGCAGTGTCTCTGTGTGGGCTGCACAACTCTTTGGCTTTTGCTCAAGAGGGGGCCGAGGCGGAACCGACTGCGGCGTCGGAAAGCAAAGCCGATAATAAAGGCGTTGCATTCGATCTAGAGTCCACGATGAAACAACTCGATAGCTTTACTCTGCCCATCGGGGCCTCCGCGACTTCTTATAAGAAGCCCACCACAAAGCCATCAGAGGACGTCGAAGACCTGTCCGAAGAGCCTGAGGTTTTGGAGGAAACCCCGCTAGAGGAACCTGAGCAGACCCCTGAGACCCTGGAAAAGAAGCTCATACAAGAGGGGAAAAAACTTGAGGCATCAGGCAAAGACAACAGCAAGCTGACTGATCAAGAAGTCCGCTCGCTGTGGGAGAAGCTTGCCCAAAAGCCCAAGGCTCCGCAGACAGTTCTCCGTAAAGGAGACCTGAACATTACGATCCCGGGGACTCCTGGGGAAAAGGCCGCAGGGCAGCAAGAATCCCAGAACGTAGCGTCCCTGGTGGTGGCAAAGGACAAAAAAGACGAGTTCGCTGGAGAATCCGCAACCCCTAAGTCCTACGCCTCCGGCGAAGCACTGATCACAGTTGGTGATAAAGCACGGGTTCCAGGCGCACTGCTAGGTTTCAAGGACAAGAAAGAACCAGCTCCTCTGTGGTATCTGCCTCAGGAAAAAGACGCCAACCCAGAGGTTCCCTCCGTGGGATTTAACTTTGAAAAAGTCCCGGCTACCAAGAAAGTCACGGTAGCTCTCTCGGAATACCATGGGCCCGGGCGCATGGTGACCGCAGAGATGGGCGAAGAGAAAGCGGAAGCGGCCTTTGACTCCCAGGACCTGGATCAGGCATGGGAATACGAGGGCGGAAGTTCTTATCGCCAAGCATTCGCTTTTACCGCGCCAGGGGCTTACACGGCAAAGTTTACGTTCTCTGTGGAAGACCAGAATGAACAAAACCACGCTGCGGCCCAAAAATACAGCTTTAGCACCACATTCCTGGTTGGGGCTGCTCAGGTAGAAAAAGAAGCATCGCTCAAGGAGATTGCAGAGAAGTCCGTCGATAAAAAGCCCCTGAAGGAAGCGGCTAAGAAGGATGAAGCTAAAGCAACAAACTCCGCAGAGCCGGAAAGCAAAGAGAGCAAAAAAGAGAAGCCGAAGACTCAGAAGGACACGCCTAAGGAACCGCAGTCCCAAGAGTCAGAGACTTCTGCTCCGAAGACACCGGAGGCGGAGGCTCCTAAGAAGGACCCAGAGAAAGCGGAACCGGAGACCAAGGAATCCGAGTCTGAGCAGCCTAAGACGGAAGAACCGAAAGAGCCTAAAGAAGACACGGCACCTTCCGCGCCGTCTCCTCTTGTTCCGGTTGGTCTAAAAAACTTGGCTAAGGAAATCCGCGAGCTTGATCGGGAGCTAAACACCATGTCCCGGCAGACTGACTCGCTCTTCAAAGTGGTTACGGCTAACGATTCAGGGCGGAAACAGGAACAGCGCAAGCCTGCCTCGAACGACTCGGCGCGCACTGAGAGAGGACGCAGCGAGCAAGGATCTCCTGAGCAGAACACGAGCACACCAGACCGTTCTTCTCGTGGCACGAGCTCCGATCGCGGTGGCAGCGCAGCAAAGCCGAACAAACCACGGAGCACCTCGTCGTCCTCTGGTGGTTCCTCCGCTAAGCCCTCGACAAAAGATAAGGAAGCTTCTAAAGACAAGAAGAAACCAGCTAAAAAGTCCACAGAGAAGAAAGCATCAGCAAAGCCGGCAGAGAAGACCGCCGACAACAAAGCGGATGAGGCTCAAGAGGCCAGCAATGAGAAGATCGCTGCCACAGGTGAGTCCATGAGAAAACGTGGTTGGTGGACTGGTTTTCTCTTTGGCCTGGGCGCAATGGCTATGCTCGGCGGAGTGGTGTTCTTTACCCAGGCTAGGAACATTGCAAAGCGGAAATAGCCTAGTATTGCTTGCGGGATTGCTCACGAAAGCGTGAGACTGGCAGACACTGCTTGGAGACCCCACCTGAACCGAGACCGGAGAAAGAAGGTAACATCACCGTCATGCTTCCTCGGTCAAGGATCCTCGCAGTGTTGGGCCTAGGACTTGGTCTCGCGCTTGTTGTGTGGGGGACACTGGCTCCTAGCTTCTTAATTAGTGATGCTCGCTTGCCTCTCAATCTCTCACACACCACTCTCACCCTGCGGGATGAAAAAGCCACGACTCGCGTTGTTGGTAAGGATCTTGTGGTGCAGGCTCCTGTGACACGTCAATTTCATACGGAGATTTTGCCTCCGAGCGATAACGTGAGCGCCACGGTTCGAGTTGGCGTCACCGATATGCGGGAAAGCTTGCAAAAAGACCTTGACCGGCTCATCAGTGCCAGCGTGTGGTCCTATTCCATTGACCGGCGCACTGGCGCTGCAACATCTCAAGCTACAATGACGGATCAGCTGGCTAGCCCCACGCGCAGCGTCACCATCGACGGACAATGGCTAAAATTTCCCACTGACGCAGAAAAGACCACCTATGAGGTCTTTGACGTAACCCTGCGTAAAACCCTCCCCGCGGTTTTTACGGAGGAAACTGTTAAAGAAGGCCGTACGCTCTACCGCTACCGCCAGGAGATTCAGCCCACTAATGTCGCACAGCTCTATCACTCGGTGCTGAACACCACGACTTTCCGCGACGGGGAAAGCACCACACCTGGCTATCTCTTTCACTCGGGTACCAGAGACTGGCTGGTGGACCAGAAGACTGGTCTGGTAGTTGACGTGGAAGAAAAAATCGATGATTATTTCGGTGATGCAGAAGGTGTCAAGCGCGAGGACGTTCTCACCTTTAACGGAAAGGTAAGCGAAGAACGCGTATCAGAGCTTTTGCATCAGGCATCTGGCGTGTCGGACGGCAAGACTGCCCGGGTTATTAATTATGTTGTGCTTGCGGTCGGAGTGATACTGACTATTGTGGGAGCCGCCGGCGCTTTTTGGCCCCGTAAGCGATGAGGTACTAGTATGGCACCCCTTTACAAGGGGGGAAGTATGGTATAAGCTGTTTCGTTGCGCTGGAGT
This sequence comes from Corynebacterium silvaticum, assembly GCF_002162115.2. Classification (NCBI taxonomy): domain Bacteria; kingdom Bacillati; phylum Actinomycetota; class Actinomycetes; order Mycobacteriales; family Corynebacteriaceae; genus Corynebacterium; species Corynebacterium silvaticum. The sequence goes on from NZ_CP021417.2 coordinate 414,554, forward strand.
ACGTATCTGGCTAGTTCGAGGACCTTGATCAGTCCGGTTGAAAAAACCGATTTGACAAGGTCATTCCGTGCTATCTAGGTGTGTTATCTCCTCAGCAGACCGATTGCTCAATTACCAGCGGTTATGGTGGTCAATATTGCGGGGCCACCGCCGCGTGAGGTGCTGGAAGGACCCATCTTGGCAGTCTCCCACCAGACCAAGTCAGTGGCCGATATCCCCGGGGCTCCCGAACGTTTTTCGTTCGCCAAAATTACGGAACCTATTGAGGTCCCGGGACTTCTCGATATTCAGCTCGATTCCTTCGCATGGCTCATTGGTACGCCCGAGTGGCGTGCCCGCCAGCAGGAGGAGCTGGGTGAATGCGTCCGCGTAACCAGCGGACTGGAAGACATCCTGGAGGAGCTCTCTCCGATTCAGGATTATTCCGGAAATATGTCATTGTCTCTCTCGGAGCCACGCTTCGAGGACATGAAGAACACTATCGATGAGTGTAAAGACAAGGACATTAACTATTCTGCGCCGCTTTATGTGACTGCAGAATTTATCAACAACGAAACTCAGGAGATCAAGTCCCAAACTGTCTTCATCGGTGACTTCCCGATGATGACCAACAAGGGAACCTTCATCGTTAACGGCACCGAGCGTGTCGTGGTCTCCCAGCTTGTTCGTTCGCCTGGTGTTTACTTTGACCAGACGATTGATAAGTCCACCGAGCGTCCGCTGCACTCTGTGAAGGTGATCCCTTCACGCGGTGCATGGTTGGAATTCGACGTGGACAAGCGCGATACCGTTGGTGTCCGCATCGACCGCAAACGTCGCCAGCCGGTGACGGTTCTGCTCAAGGCTCTTGGTTGGACCACCGAGCAGATCACGGAGCGCTTCGGCTTCTCCGAAATTATGATGTCCACGCTCGAGTCAGACGGTGTAGCTAACACCGATGAGGCTCTGCTGGAGATCTACCGCAAACAGCGTCCGGGCGAGCAGCCGACTCGTGACCTCGCACAGTCACTGCTAGACAACGCCTTCTTCCGCGCGAAGCGTTACGACCTTGCCAAGGTTGGACGCTACAAAGTGAACCGCAAACTCGGTCTTGGTGGAGACAACGAGGGCTTGATGACCCTCACTGAGCAGGACATCGCCACCACCCTCGAGTACCTCGTACGCCTCCATGCGGGCGAGAGCACCATGGTTGCACCAAACGGCGATGTGATTCCTGTGGATACAGATGACATCGACCACTTTGGTAACCGTCGTCTGCGTACCGTCGGAGAGCTGATCCAGAACCAAGTTCGTGTGGGTCTCTCCCGCATGGAGCGCGTGGTTCGCGAACGCATGACAACCCAGGACGCGGAGTCTATTACTCCTACCTCCTTGATCAACGTGCGCCCGGTTTCTGCTGCCATCCGCGAGTTCTTTGGTACCTCCCAGCTCTCGCAGTTCATGGACCAGAACAACTCCCTGTCCGGTCTTACCCACAAGCGTCGTCTCTCTGCTCTGGGTCCAGGCGGCCTCTCGCGTGAGCGCGCCGGCATTGAGGTTCGAGACGTTCACGCTTCTCACTATGGCCGTATGTGCCCGATTGAGACTCCCGAAGGTCCGAACATTGGTTTGATTGGTTCCTTGGCTTCTTATGCACGAGTGAACTCTTTCGGATTCATCGAGACCCCTTACCGCAAGGTAGAAAACGGCGTTCTCACCGATCAGATCGACTACCTCACGGCAGATGAGGAAGACCGCTTTGTGGTGGGTCAGGCTCACGTTGAGGTGGACGCAAACGGCAAGATCACCGCGGACAGCGTTACCGTGCGTGTGAAGAATGGCGACATTCAGGTCGTTGCACCGGAAAGCGTTGATTACCTCGACGTTTCCCCACGCCAGATGGTTTCTGTGGCTACCGCCATGATTCCGTTCCTTGAGCACGACGACGCTAACCGTGCCCTCATGGGCGCGAACATGCAGCGTCAGGCTGTGCCGCTGGTTCGTTCGGAAGCTCCGTTCGTGGGAACCGGCATGGAGCGTCGTGCTGCTTACGACGCAGGCGACCTGATCATCAACAAAAAGGCTGGCGCTGTAGAAAACGTCTCTGCTGACTTCATCACCGTGATGGCTGATGATGGCACCCGCGAGACCTACATGCTGCGCAAGTTCGAGCGCACCAACCAGGGCACCTGCTACAACCAGATCCCATTGGTCAACTTGGGCGACCGCGTTGAGGCTGGACAGGTTCTTGCCGATGGCCCCGGTACTCACAACGGTGAGATGTCGCTTGGACGTAACCTCCTTGTTGCGTTCATGCCTTGGGAAGGCCACAACTACGAGGACGCTATTATCCTCAACCAGCGTGTTGTGGAAGAGGACATCCTCACTTCGATCCACATCGAGGAGCACGAGATTGATGCCCGCGACACCAAGCTGGGTGCCGAGGAAATCACTCGTGAGATCCCGAATGTGTCCGAGGACGTGCTCAAGGACCTCGACGAGCGCGGCATCGTCCGCATTGGCGCCGACGTCCGCGACGGCGACATCTTGGTGGGTAAGGTCACTCCTAAGGGTGAGACCGAGCTGACCCCTGAAGAGCGCCTGCTGCGCGCAATCTTCGGTGAGAAGGCCCGCGAGGTTCGCGATACCTCTATGAAGGTTCCTCACGGCGAGACCGGTAAGGTCATCGGCGTTCGTCGTTTCTCCCGTGAAGACGATGACGATCTTGCACCTGGCGTTAACGAGATGATTCGCGTTTACGTTGCCCAGAAGCGCAAGATCCAGGACGGCGATAAGCTCGCTGGTCGCCACGGTAACAAGGGCGTTGTTGGCAAGATTCTTCCGCAGGAAGATATGCCGTTCATGCCTGACGGTACCCCGGTTGACATCATCCTGAACACGCACGGTGTGCCTCGTCGTATGAACATCGGCCAGGTGCTGGAAGTTCACCTTGGTTGGTTGGCTGCTGCTGGTTGGAAGATCGATCCTGAGGATCCTGCTAACGCTGAGCTGCTTAAGACTCTTCCTGAGGAGCTTTACGACGTCCCCGCTGGTTCGCTCACCGCAACCCCAGTGTTCGACGGCGCTACCAACGAGGAAGTTGCTGGTCTTCTTGCTAACTCCCGTCCAAACCGCGACGGCGACGTCATGGTGGACGAAAACGGCAAGGCGCAGCTTTTCGACGGCCGTTCTGGCGAGCCTTTCCCATACCCAGTGTCTGTCGGCTACATGTACATGCTGAAGCTGCACCACTTGGTTGATGAGAAGATCCACGCACGTTCCACCGGTCCTTACTCCATGATTACTCAGCAGCCGCTGGGTGGTAAGGCACAGTTCGGTGGACAGCGCTTCGGCGAAATGGAGGTGTGGGCAATGCAGGCTTATGGCGCTGCCTACACGCTTCAGGAGCTTCTGACCATCAAGTCTGACGACGTGGTCGGCCGCGTGAAGGTCTACGAGGCAATCGTTAAGGGCGAGAACATTCCGGATCCGGGTATCCCTGAGTCCTTCAAGGTGCTCCTCAAGGAGCTTCAGTCGCTGTGCTTGAACGTGGAAGTTCTTTCCGCAGACGGCACTCCGATGGAGCTGTCCGGTTCGGATGACGACGAGTTCGACCAGGCTGGTGCTTCACTAGGCATCAACCTGTCTCGCGACGAGCGTTCCGACGCCGACATCGCCTAATACACCAGGTCTGCTTGGTAGTTAACGCTGCTGAGCAGGCGGAATTTAAAGCATCATCACTTTTTGAAACGATCCCCTGGGAAAACCGGGGGGAAAGGGAGTTACGTGATCGACGTCAACTTCTTCGACGAGCTCCGCATCGGCCTGGCTACCGCCGACGACATTCGTCGTTGGTCCAAAGGCGAGGTCAAGAAGCCGGAGACCATCAACTACCGCACCCTGAAGCCGGAGAAGGACGGCCTCTTCTGCGAGCGAATTTTCGGTCCAACCCGCGACTGGGAGTGTGCTTGTGGTAAGTACAAGCGTGTCCGTTACAAGGGCATCATCTGTGAGCGCTGTGGCGTTGAGGTGACCAAGTCCAAGGTTCGTCGTGAGCGCATGGGCCACATCGAGTTGGCTGCGCCCGTGACCCACATCTGGTACTTCAAGGGCGTTCCGTCTCGCCTCGGCTACCTTTTGGACCTGGCTCCAAAGGACCTTGAGCGCATCATCTACTTTGCTGCCAACATCATCACTGGTGTTGACGAGGAAGCTCGCCACAGCGATCAGACCACTCTTGAGGCAGAAATGCTTTTGGAGAAGAAGGACGTTGAGGCTGACGCTGAGTCTGAGATCGCAGAGCGCGCTCAGAAGCTAGAGGAAGACCTCGCTGAGCTTGAAGCAGCAGGTGCAAAGGCCGATGCTCGCAACAAGGTGCAAAAGGCTGCAGACAAAGAGATGCAGCACATCCGCGAGCGTGCTGAGCGTGAGATCGACCGTCTTGAGGAGATCTGGCAGACCTTTATCAAGCTTGCTCCTAAGCAGATGATCATCGATGAGACCATCTATGAAGAGCTTGTTGATCGCTACGAGGATTACTTCACCGGTGGCATGGGCGCGGAGGCTATCCAAACCCTTATCCGCAACTTTGACCTCGACGCTGAGGCAGAAGAGCTGCGCGAGATCATCAACAACGGCAAAGGCCAGAAGAAGATGCGCGCTCTCAAGCGCCTCAAGGTCGTTGCTGCATTCCAGCGCTCGGGCAATGACCCAGCTGGCATGGTGCTCGACTGCATCCCGGTGATCCCGCCGGAGCTGCGTCCGATGGTTCAGCTCGATGGTGGCCGCTTTGCTACCTCCGACCTGAACGATCTCTACCGTCGCGTGATCAACCGCAACAACCGCCTCAAGCGCATGATCGATCTTGGTGCTCCTGAGATCATCGTGAACAACGAGAAGCGCATGCTGCAGGAGTCCGTCGACGCGCTATTCGACAACGGCCGTCGTGGCCGCCCTGTCACTGGTCCGGGCAACCGTCCGCTGAAGTCCCTGAGCGATCTGCTCAAGGGTAAGCAGGGTCGTTTCCGTCAGAACCTGCTGGGTAAGCGTGTCGACTATTCTGGTCGTTCCGTTATTATCGTTGGCCCGCAGCTGAAGCTGCACGAGTGTGGTCTTCCTAAGCTCATGGCTCTTGAGCTCTTCAAGCCGTTTGTTATGAAGCGCCTTGTGGAAAACGATTACGCGCAGAACATCAAGTCGGCTAAGCGCATGGTTGAGCGTCAGCGCCCTGAGGTGTGGGACGTTCTGGAAGAAGCAATTTCTGAGCACCCTGTGATGCTTAACCGTGCACCTACCCTGCACCGCCTAGGTATCCAGGCCTTCGAGCCTAAGCTCGTCGAGGGTAAAGCCATCCAGCTGCACCCGCTTGCCTGTGAAGCCTTCAACGCCGACTTCGACGGTGACCAGATGGCTGTGCACTTGCCGCTGTCTGCTGAGGCACAAGCTGAGGCCCGCATCCTCATGCTTGCCTCTAACAACATTCTCTCCCCGGCATCCGGTAAGCCACTTGCCATGCCGCGTCTGGACATGGTGACCGGTCTTTACTACCTCACCATGGACAAGACTGAGGACGAGATCGGTGGCCAGGGTGCATACCAGGCTGCTACCGAAACCGGACCAGCAACCGGTGTGTACTCCTCCTACGCCGAGGCTCTTATGGCTCGGGACCGTGGAGTTCTTGGCCTGCAGGCTAAGATTCAGGTGCGCATCAGCCACCTGCGTCCGCCGGCAGACGTCGAGGCAGAACAGTTCCCAGAGGGTTGGGAGCAGGGTCAGACCTGGTTGGCTGATACCACCCTTGGTCGCATCATGTTCAACGAGCTTTTGCCGTGGAACTACCCATACCTTGAGGGCGTTATGGTCCGTAAGGGTGGCGGGTCGAACAAGATTCTCTTGGGCGACGTGATTAATGACCTCGCTGCGACCTATCCGATGATTACTGTCGCTCAGACGATGGACAAGATGAAGGATGCCGGCTTCTACTGGGCAACCCGAAGCGGCGTGACCATCACCATGTCTGACGTGCTCGTTCTTCCTAACAAGGAAGAGATCCTCGACCGCTATGAGGCCGAGGCTGCAAAGATCGAGCGGAAGTACTGGGAGCAGGGCGCTCTGACCGAGCGCGAGCGCTACGACCGTCTGGTTGAGCTCTGGAAGGAGGCTACCGACGAGGTTGGTAACGCCGTCGAGAAGCTCTACCCGGACGACAACCCGATTCCTATGATCGTGAAGTCCGGTGCTGCCGGTAACATGCGTCAGATCTGGACCCTGGCCGGCATGAAGGGCATGGTTGTGAACTCAAAGGGTGACTACATCACCCGACCGATCAAGACGTCCTTCCGTGAAGGCCTGTCGGTTCTTGAGTACTTCAACAACTCTCACGGTTCGCGTAAGGGCCTTGCCGATACCGCTCTGCGTACCGCCGACTCGGGTTACCTCACCCGTCGTCTGGTGGACGTCGCGCAGGACGTTATCGTCCGCGAGGATGACTGTGGCACCAAGCAGGGCATTCGTGTCCCATTGGCTGTCGAGGTTAAGGATGCTCAGGGCAACGTCACCGGTTACACCGGACACAGCCTCATCGAGACTTCTGTCGCTGTCCGTGTGGCTTCCGTCGACGTCAAGGATTCTGAAGGCAACGTCTTGGTGCCTGCTGGTGAAAACCTCACCGATCAGCTCATCGAGAAGCTCATCGCTGCAGGTGTTGCTGAGGTCAAGGTTCGCTCCGTGCTTACCTGCCAGACCCCGACCGGCGTGTGTGCTAAGTGCTACGGCAAGTCCATGGCTACCGGCAAGCTCGTTGACATCGGAGAGGCAGTGGGTATTGTCGCTGCTCAGTCCATTGGTGAGCCTGGTACCCAGCTGACAATGCGTACGTTCCACCAGGGTGGTGTCGGTGGCGACATTACCGGTGGTCTTCCTCGTGTTCAGGAGCTCTTCGAGGCTCGTGTTCCTAAGAACCGTGCTCCGATTGCTTCTGTCGCAGGTACCGTCCACCTTGAGGATGAAGGCAACTTCTACACCCTCACCATCAACCCAGATGATGGGTCTGATGTTGTGGTCTACGAGAAGCTTTCTAAGCGTCAGGGTCTGGCTACCGTTCGGGTTCCTATGGAGTCCAACCCGGGTGCCATGATCGAGCGCACCTTGTCAGAGGGCGACCACGTGAACGTGGGCGATCGTCTGCTGCGTGGTCCTGCTGATCCGCACGACGTACTTGAGGTTCTTGGTCGTCGTGGTGTTGAGCAGCACCTCGTTGACGAGGTTCAGGACGTTTACCGTGCACAGGGTGTGGCTATCCACGATAAGCACATCGAGATCATCATCCGCCAGATGCTGCGTCGCGGAACCGTCATCGAGTCCGGATCGACTGAGTTCCTCCCAGGCACTCTCGTTGATCTCTCGGAGGCTAAGGCTGCTAACGCCGAGGCTATTGCCGCTGGTGGTCAGCCCGCTGAGCTCCGCTCGGAGATCATGGGTATTACCAAGGCATCGCTGGCTACCGAGTCGTGGCTGTCCGCCGCGTCCTTCCAGGAGACCACACGCGTGCTTACCGACGCCGCCATCAACAAGCGGTCCGATAAGCTGATCGGCCTCAAGGAGAACGTGATCATCGGTAAGCTGATCCCGGCCGGTACCGGTATTTCCCGTTACCGCAACATCTCCGTTAAGCCGACTGAGGCAGCTCGCAATGCGGCTTACTCAATCCCGACTTATGGAGACTCCATCTATGGCGATGACGGCTACGGTGAGTTTACCGGCGCTTCTGTGCCACTGGATGAGGCCTACGACCTCTAAACGGTCATAGTCCTAAGCTCCCTAGGAAGTTGGTCTAAGAAATTAGATCTCACTCCTAGGGAGCTTTTGCTATGTAGTCAGCGACTTAATAAGAAGATACGGCTTGTACTTGTCTCCGGGGCGGAGATGGTGACCCCTGTTTCCGCTTTCACATTTATGGTAACGATGTGGTTATGGAACCATATGTGGGAATTGCCATATTTGAGTTGGCGGATCACAACGAGAATCCTCGGCCAAGTTTCTTTCGTGAGGATTGGTACTTGGTGTATGCGGATAGCGATGCTGAAGCTTATTCGCGCGTAGAAGCGCGCGCCAGAGAGCAGGAGACACCTAGAGGATCCTCGGAAAATAAGGCTGTGATCTTAAGACATATCGTCGATGTGGCTCCGGCGCTCTACGGAAAAGTTGATGAGGACACGGACCTGTATTCTCGGCACTTTGCGTCGCTTGAAGATTACAAGCGTTGTGAAATGCTACTTGGGGGAAAGGATCCGTTAGCCGACGATAATTGTTAACGACGTTCATATGTGGGGGTGTCTGAGGTCCCCAGCAGGAAGAAAATCGGCTTTTAGTTAAAACTCTGATTCGGGATCTTTTGCAACACTATCTGAGTCTCCTTAAGGTGGAAATCCTTCAGGGAAAAGTGTGATTTTTTTCAAAGGAAAAGCAGGGTTACTGCAGGGGTGGACTTTTTATTTATGCAGTTGAAGTGCGTTTTATGAAAGCTTTTACCTGTTAAATTTTCAAAATTTTCAATGAATAGTACGCGTTAAACCTTTGTTGTATATTCCTAGAATTAGCGTCTTGTAAGTTTGATGTGCACAGGTTCTTCAAGGCGTATGCCGTGCTTTTCCTTACTTCCGGAACATTGTGAGTGGTTGACACTTTTTTGAAAAACCGGAAGTATCCGGACCCACTCAGAAAGAAAAATGAAAAAGAATACCTTAAAAAGGGTTGCCGCACTTATCACGGGCGTAGCGCTCTCTTTCACCTCAAGTATTAGCGCTGGTGCTGTTGAAAATGACGCCCCTTATCTTGGTTACATGGATAGCCGTGTAGCAATCCAAAATCCTTATGGGAATGGAGTTCATCAATTCTCTCCTGTCCCGCCTCTCGTTGTTCAACCGGAATCTGCGACGGAGGAAGAAACTGAGCTTGCGTACTGCTTTAACATGAATTCAGCGCCACCGATGCGTAAGGATGCCCAGCCATCTGACTTGGCAAGCTATTACAATTCTGGCGTTGATCTCAGGTACAAGGCCAATTTTGATACTTCTCTGAAAAAGTTTGCTCACCGTTGGCGAGAAGGTAGCGACCCGGATGCAGGAGTGCTGAAGGCTATCTATAACGGTTACAGCCATGACGCAGCAGGCCTGAAGTCTGCCCTGAATCTCACGGACAATGAGTTCCGCTACGCTACGCAGCTGGCTGTGTGGTACTGGTCGGATAGCGACTGGGGGAAATACCTGTACGAGGCTACTTCAGGCCATCGCCAAATTGACCAGGCTTTCAAAAACCTTACTGGACAAGCAGAGTCTCCGGTCGTGCTCAAAGAAGTAGACTCCAAACAAGCTACCTTGGCCATCTACACTCCGTACAGCAACAAGACCCAGGAACAGCTTGGCTTCCAAAACCTCTTGAGCATTAAATTTGTTAATCCTCAAGACGGCACACCTGTGGAACCGGAAGTTTCGCCAGAGACAACGTTGAAGACCACCGCGCTGGATAAATTGGATCAGGATATCCCCGGGCGGTACCATCGTAGACACCGTGGAATACACGGGACTTACTCCGGGTGAAGAGTATGTGCTTCGCGGTGAACTGATGGATAAAGACACCCAGACAAGTACAGGTATCAAGGCTGAACAGGCCAACGGTTCCGTTGACGTTACATTTAACGTAAGCGGCGAATTCGCAGGTAAAACGCTCGTTGTCTTTGAAAAGCTCTTCAAAAAGAATGACGAAACGACGGTTGTGGCAAAGCACGAGGACTACGAGGCTCAGTCGCAGACCGTGACGGTGGAAAAAGACGAGCCGCTCGTGGAAAAGCCCTCTTTCCCGTGGTGGATTTTGCTGCCTTTGGGTGGACTGGGAATCGTGGCCGCAGCCCTAGGGTTCTCCCCGCACAAGGCCCCTGCAGGACCAGCACACTTCAATGCCACTCCACAGGTTCCAGCGAAGCGCGCAGAGAAGACCGAGACTCCCGTTGCTAATGTGAACAAGGTCGAGAAGAAGGTCCTTGCTCAGACGGGTGCCAATGTATGGGTGTTGGCAATCCTTGCAGCTGTATTGATTGCCGTCGGTGCGGTCCTGACGGTGCGCCGTAAACGCAGCTAAAGCAGAAACTAAAACAACAACATAAGGACTGAATCGCAGGGGTTTGTTGCATTGTGGTGTGCAGCAGGCCCCTGTTACGTTTTTTAAACGGCTGCTGAGGGGCGTCAATAAGCTGGGAGATTCATACTGCGGTCGGATGGATACAAGGATTCAGCTGCTATAGGCTTTTGATTATCATGAAATCTTTTTCTGCACTCACAAAGCGCATGGATACGTGCGGATGGCTCCAGGATCGCGGGTTTTGGTCACAGCTGGTGGCGCAGAGCCTGGTGGGCGGTTTTTTCTTCCTGATCGCTGTGCAGAATACTGCTATCAAGCCAGAGATGGCATCCCCGCGTGAGCAGATGCATCAGTCGATAGTTTTTGCTTTGCTGTGGGTGGGCAGCGTAGCGCTTTTTATTGGGCTGCTTGTTCAGCGATATCGCAGGGTGATGGGGCTGTGGATCGTGGTTTTCGCGCTGCTGCTGATAGCTTGGGGAGCCCCGTTGGTGGCCCTTCTGGGGTACGCATCTGTGTGCTATCAATCCTGGTTTATAGCTGCGTATATTCAGCGCCACAGAAAGGCGTGGATTGTAGCGCTTGTGCTCGGCAGCGTTGTAGGCCTGACTTTGATTGCGGTGAGTAGCGCCCTAGGCGGAAAAGCATTCATTGACGGTAATGCAGTACGGGAACCCAATTTTTGGATCGAGGCAGCCTGGGTTTTGGTTTTCATTGTTATTTCCATTTCTCTGTGGTGGCAAATAGGTCTTAATACCAGGCGGAAAAATCAAGCGCTGGAGGAACTCCGTTCCAAGGCTGAGCTGGCAGCGCTAGCGGAGCGGAATCGTATTGCGCGCGAGATGCACGATATTGTGGCGCATTCTTTGGCCATAGTGATCGCGCAGTCAGATGGTGGTCGATACGCGGGGAGAAAAGATCCGGCGGCCGCCATTGATGCGTTGGAAACTATCTCGTCGGTGGGGCGCGACGCGTTGTCACAGATGCGGGGCTTGCTCACCGTGTTAAGGGAAAACTCGGGAGAGGAAGACGAGAGAGACATTAACGCGACGCCCGGTTTTGATGAGATAGGAAGGCTTATCGACGAAGCCCGCGCTGCAGGGTTGCAGATAGACTTTTCCGTACGCGGCGAGCTCGTAGCAGTCGATGAATCTCGGGGGCTGACGGTTTTTCGTGTTATTCAAGAATCCTTGACAAACGTGCTCAAACACGCGGGGAAAACGGCAGTTAAGGTGACTTTGGACTGGGGCGTACCCAAAGACAAAATCCTGCGTATTACAGTGGACAACGCGCATGGCGAGGCCCTCGTGAACTACGCAGTCGATTCGGTTGGGCGCGGTTTGGCAGGAATCAAAGAGCGCGCTTTGTTACATGGCGGAAAGGCGACATGGGGTGCGTCGATATGCAATGCTGGCGGGTGGCGCGTTGATGTTGAAATCCCATTGTAAGAGGTTAAGAGGACATGATTAACGTAGGGCTTGTCGACGACCAACAGCTGGTGAGAGCCGGTTTTAGTATGGTGCTTGGTTCGCAAGATGATATTCACATCGCTTGGGAAGCAAACAACGGAGTAGAGGCGCTGGATCGCGCGACGGCACAACCCGTTGACGTGGTTCTGATGGACGTGCAGATGCCGATCATGGACGGTATCTCAGCTACTAAAGAGCTGGTAGCGCGAAGTGCGATGGGGCCTACCGGCGAGCCGCTTCGGGTGATCATCCTGACTACTTTTGACAGCGAGAATTACGTCATGGAAGCGGTGGAAAACGGGGCTTCAGGATTCTTGCTCAAAGACACTGCACCAGAGGATCTGCTGGACGCGGTCAGGTCAGTCGGGGCGCAAAGCGCGGTGATCAGCCCGGCGGCCACCGCCAAATTATTTCGGAGAATACGATCCGGGCAGACGAACAAAAAGATAAGCGACCCCAAGCGCATAAACGAGGGTCTTGCTGAACCATTGACACCGCGTGAACTAGAAATTCTTGAGTTAATCGCAATGGGCAAATCCAACCCAGAAATTGCCTCACAACTATTTATCTCTTTACCCACGGTCAAAACACACGTGGGCAGGGTCCTCACCAAAACGGGTTCCCGTGACCGAGTCCACGCGGTGCTTTTTGCCTTTAAGCGTGGGTTAGTTACCCAGGATGCTCTTTTAGGTAACTGACCCACGGTGAAGAAACTGATTTAGCTGCGCACATCCCAGGTGGGATCGGAAGGAATCTTCTTGGCCGCGAGCGCTGGATCAGCCGAAAGCGGGGTGCGCGGCTTGGGGTAGCGCTTATCGCTGCGCCACCACGGCATTGTTCCTACATAACCATCTGGCGGTGGGGTAGCGGACTGCGGCGCAAACCCTAATTCTTCAGGAGTTTCTTTAATCATGTCGGTGACAAAGTACTTATCGGCGTCATCGGCATGCTCTCGCATGATGGTGCGGAACTCTTTGAGCTCCGGGTACAAAGGATCGCGCAGCGGGTTTCGCTTGGTCGTGCGGATTTTATACAACCAATAAATGAAGAGACCCACGTTGAATAGGAACGCGGCCCACGCGCACACAGCATTTGCGACGGGGTTCATCGTGGAGAAGTTGGTGATGCTGCTCGGCGGAACCAAGAACTCCGGCAAGAGGTTGTTCGCGGCGATCCAGAACATCAATGTAAAGCAACGGAACCAGATCCATTGACCCTTTGCCCAGGTAAAAGCGGGTATTGTGCAAGCTAAAAGCAGTGCAAGAGTGCAGTACCAGGTGTAGTCGGCAAGCGCGTTGTATAAGAATGCATGGTTCCAAAGGTCATAAGCAATCACCCAGGGCCACACCATGTCCACCCAAATGAGCCCGCGTACTTTGCGCTCCTTGTTGGAAGTCACAAATATTTTCCCCAAGCCCGTGATCGTGACAATATTGAGCACTCCTGCGGCGGCGGTGAGCAGATTCCAATACCCGCCGATAGTCCGGAACCCGGTGGCTGGGTCTATTCCCACACCAGATGCTCGGAAATTAGCTGCCACGGCGGAATACCATTCGGGGCTTCCGACGGACACTGTAACACCGCGAGTTTCCGGTAACCCATTAATCATGTCGATGCCTACGTGTGCGTCATTAATGGACTTCAAACAGGCAGGATCGGTGGCGCACCGCAGGTATTTGTCTGATTCAAAGAAAATCGTGACATCGCGGATATTTGCTTCCATGATGTTCACCGCGAGGCCGATCCAGAGTGCCACACCAAACCATATGGCGTAGCGATGTGCTTTGACCGGGTTGCGTTTGCCGTACCACAGAAGAAAACCCGTCATCGTTGCTGTGGCAACCATAATCACGTATTTGCCAAAGGGGAACCAGCCGACCATAGGGGTGCCGTGTAGTGCGGCATAAGGCATTAGGGCGAGGCCGCCGAACGTCCAAAGAAAAAATATTGTCCAGTTCCAGCGGCGATTAATTTCTGAAATAGCTACTTGGGCAACAAAAACTACAACCCAAGTGATGTAAACGAGGGGGGTGCCGATTTCCCAGAGAAAGAGCGAATGCATAGCTCATGCCTCCAATTGTGGGATGTAACTAGTTTTTAACCCTACCAGCGCAGGTTATCGCGGTGATAGAATGAGGCTATTAACACACGGGCACGCATGAAGGGCGTTGCGCGATAGGTAGTTGATGCATGTGCCCTTGGCCCGCTACGGGAGCACATCTCCGTGTTCCTGCAACCATTGACTAGCTAAGGCGGTTGAGCACAATATGGGGAAGAAAAAATATAAGAGCACTGGCGCGCGTGCAGCCTGGGGGATAGGTGTATTAGGGGCCACAACGATTGGGGGAATGTATGCGTTTAGCCAGCTCAGCGGTAAAGCGACCCCGGAAGAACAAGCGTGGACATATCCTGGCGATGACCTTATTGATGCGAACTATGACAATGGTTATTCTTCCACTTACGCTATCGACATTGACGCTCCAGCGTACGCCGTATGGCGGATATTAAAGCAGCTGGGTGCTAACAAAACAGGTTCATTTTCTTCAGAGTGGCTTGAGCGTACTTTTGCTCGTCTACCGTTCTACAACAGCTATGAATTACAGGAAGAATTCCAACAGCCAGACTCAATGGTCCCAGGTGATATTGCAGCCTTTGATTATCAGGGAATGTCGATGGAATGGGCCGATGTTGTTCCAGGTAAATACCTAGTTCAGTGGGTTGATACTAAAAACCCTCCAGCTGCCCCAGGGTCTTATGCCTTCCGGTATCCATCTATGGATCATTTTGCTGCAGCGTGGTGTTTCTACATGATCCCGCTTAAAGGCGAGCGTACTCGGCTGATCAACCATTGGCGTATCGGATATGAGCCAAACGCTCCACTGCCCACAGCGATCAATTGGGTAAACATTGAGCTTATTGGTGGTTGTATGACGCGTCTGCAGAACATCTATATCAAGCGCGTTGCAGAGTTCCGAAAGAAGCAGCAGCATATTGGAAAATTCATGCGCGGTACTCTGGGTGGGCGCTACTTTGGATCAAAGGTGCCTGCTGGTCGGTGGGATGGGACTCCACTGTTTGAAGATACCTATACGCAATGGTTCCAATACGGGCGCAGCTGCCCTGCAGTTGCGGAGATTCGTCCACCAAAGACCGATGATCCTGCATGGCCTCCTGTCGGGCCTGGAACTCCATGGTCAGACATTATTGATCCGGACTACTTTAAAGATTGGGAAGAGCCAAAGTTCTCCTGGGAAGAGCAGATAAGGCAAAAGAAAGAACGCACATACCTTAAGGGATGGGGGAAGAAGGCAGAAGAGTAGTACTCAGCGTTCTTATTAGATTATATTGCGCACAATAGTAGTATTGTGCGCAATATAATCATGGATCATTGTGGTAGTTCAGTGTGGCGATAGGGTTTTCTTTTTGCTATTGCGCGCAATAGGATCTCTGTACCCCAGGGCTTCTGGGGTGGATCCCAGCCTGGCGGCTATACGATCTTGATCTTCCTGAGTGGCATGCGTGCGTATGAGCGCAGTGTATTCTTTGCCCTTGGAGTAGACCTCCTGAACAAGTGGGTTTCTGCGGTATCGCATGATTCTGTATATGTGGTAGCCAAAGACCACGATGTTGAGCGTGAGGGACAGCGCGGCCAGGATGAAGAGGGCTGTGGGGTTGTGTGCCGAGCGATGGGCAAAGACCGAGCTCTCCGTAAAAGCTGGGAACGTAAGAACGACGGCGGACCATAGGGTGAGGGTGTAGGCACGGAATTGAATCCACGAGCCTCGACCAAACGTAAAGAATACGGGAATTGTGCACGATAATAAGAGGGCGACCCCGGAATACCAGGCGCGGTCTGTGAGGCAGTTGTAGCAGTAGGAGAGGTTCCAGACGTCGTAAGCAATGATCCAACCAAGCGTGAGGTCGCCCCAGATGATCGCGCGAGATTGTCCTTTAGCTACAAAGATCCCAACCCAGCCGGATATGGCTAAGAGGTTGAGGATTCCTGCAATACCGTTCATGATGTTCCAGGGGCCGCCCCATATGACCATGTGTTGACTCGGGTCGAATCCATGAATGTTATATGCCTGAAAATCGCGAACCACTGCTTCCAAAATGTTGATAGCTAAGATCGCCTGAGGGATAGTGAGATACCAGTAGTTGTGTCGCAGTTTTTTGGCGTATTGCAAGGCTACGAGGTAGAGGGATCCTGCGAGGGCAGAATATTGTTTAACAATGGCAAACCATCCCGAGGATGCCGTTCCTTCGGTAGAATGTGGCCACCACAATAGTGTGAGCAATAGTGGCGCGACTACAAAAACTAAAAGGACTACCCATTTATTTCTTTGGGCTAGCCAAGCGGTGAATGCAAGCGCAGCGGTGACAATGATCAGCATTGCGTAATCCCACCAGTCGCCACGTTCAAAAAAGAATAGCGTTGGGTAGTCGGGTGAGGGGATGCTCGGTAGCATAGTAAACCTTTCCGGTGTGTTTCCTCGGATACCCGGCTGTGCCACGAATTTCCCAGAGCATTCGCTTGAGTCGGGCCTATATCTCCAGCTTATGGTGTTGGTGGTTAAGAATGTTGTGAAGTTAGACTCGCTGAAATGACACCTCGGGATTACTATTGCGCGCAATACTAATTGTAGATAATTAGGTGGACTGCACATGTGCGTCGTCATACCTAGGGGTGACATAAAAGATCGGTCCCCAGCAGGATTACAAAAGTTGAGAAGTAGCAGATCATGGAAAACATGATCACAGTTCGACACTTAAGCAAGAAGTATGGTTCCAAGACCGCCATCGCTGATGTGAGCTTCACCGTTCCGGATGGAACCGTGACTGGATTCCTAGGACCAAACGGTTCCGGTAAATCCACAACAATGCGATGCATACTTGGTCTGGATGCGCCTACGGAAGGCAGTGTTGAGTTTTTTACTGATACGTACACGGGACCATTTGCAAACGTAAGCGACAAACCAAAAATGGCTGGCGCAATTCTTGATGCTAGTTGGTTTAATCCCGCCCGATCAGGACGTAATCACCTCCGGGTGCTTGCGCGAGGTGCAGGTATCTCCGATACCCGGGTAGAAGAGTGCCTGGATATCGTGGGGCTGCAGGAAGCAGCTAAAGGAAAAATCGGTACTTATTCCCTAGGTATGAAACAGCGCATTGGCGTTGCCGCAGCTTTGCTGGGAGACCCGCAGCATCTCATCCTTGACGAGCCAGTCAACGGCCTCGACCCCG
Source organism: Corynebacterium silvaticum (assembly GCF_002162115.2). Lineage (NCBI taxonomy): Bacteria > Bacillati > Actinomycetota > Actinomycetes > Mycobacteriales > Corynebacteriaceae > Corynebacterium > Corynebacterium silvaticum. The sequence goes on from NZ_CP021417.2 coordinate 431,377, forward strand.
AGGGTGTGAGCTGGATGCGTAACACGATTCGTAGCCTTGCCGCTGAAGGGCGAAGCGTCTTGGTCTCTTCCCACCTGCTCTCAGAGATGCAATTGACCGCAGACCGGTTGGTTGTGATTGGGCGAGGGAAAATGATCGGCGAGTATTCCCTTGAAGAATTCTTGGCAGACGGCACCCGCGTGGAGGTAGAAACACCGAACGCTGTTGAACTTGCCTCGGAATTACAAAACCAAGGATTTGAAATTACTAACCTACAAACCACTGCGGGATTTAGCGTCAGCGTGGATAAAAACACAGACGAACAAGCCGTGCGCACAGCCGTGGCTATGACAGCTTTAGAAGCCCGTCTCCCTGTGTTTGGACTGACTACTAAGCAAGAAAATCTAGAGCAAAGGTTCCTCGCAGCTACCGCTGAATCCCAGGAATACCGCACTAAACAGACCGTCGATAGTGCTGTGGAAGACACAGCTTCGAGCGCTACTCATTAACAGTTTTTACTCATAGGAATGAAAGGACGAGAAACCACATGATAAATGCTTTGCGCTCGGAAACAACCAAACTATTGACGCTAAGAAGCACCTGGGTATGGGCGATTCTTCTTACTGGCTCGCTCTATGGGCCAGCTGTGCTCATCAATCTGTTTAGCGGCGAAGGATCAGAGTTCAACTGGGCATTTGTTCTCCCGGGTGCGATGATTTTTACGATGCTGTCTGTATCTTTTGCGTCCTCGGGGGTAGCCGGTGAGTTTAATGACCGGATGCATGCCCAAGCTTTCTTGACTCAACCGCGTCGCAGCCTGTGGCTTAACGCAAGGATGCTAGTGGTAACAGGCTTCCTTCTGATTAATTATCTGGTAGGCGTGGCCCTTATCTACCTGGTGTTCCTGGTATTGCCTCTGAGCAGGTTGTTAAACGAGGAAGCAACGGTGATCCTGAGAGACGGTGTGCTATTCCTGGTGTTCAGCTTTATCGCAATGGGCTTGGCTGTGGTGACTCGTAGCCGAGTGGCTGCTATGGCACTCCCACTTGCTTGGTTCTTGATTATTGAACGACTCATTGACGCTGCTGCAGCACAGTTCAACGCATTTGTACCGCTATGGCTGATAACACCTGGGGAACGCATTAGCCAGTTGACCAAGTATGGAAAAGGCTACCCTGAAGGGTGGAACTTTGCGGAGGTACAGCCGTTGGCTTACAACATAGGCCTTATTGTGGTGTGGATCGTTGTGCCACTAGCTATGGGCTTGTGGGTCAACTCCAAACGAGACGTCCGTTAGTAAAACTAGCGGCAAGTGTAGAGGGTGCAGCCCGTGCCACCAACCTATAAAGTCAGGGAAGGACTTGCCAGGTTGGAAGAAAGGCTGCACCCTCTAATACATGAATATTGGGCAGTCACACACAGAATCCACCAAGGGCGTTGCCGTTGGTGCTTTTGTGATTGCAGCTCTCGGAGTGCTGCTGCTTGTGGAGTCAATAACAGGAGGCATCAACAACTACCTCCAACCAGCTTTCCGCCCCTGGATAGTACTGAGCGGAGTGCTGTTGATAGGGCTTGGTGGGTGGAGCTCATACAGCGCTCGCCGGTATCCGTGCTCGCATTCTCCGATGCGCGCTACTTCCTGGCTGCTATTAGTCCCCGTGATACTCGTAGCGCTTTGTGCTCCGACTGCGCTAGGGGCGGCGTCGTTACGCTATACCGCGGAAAGCACTGGTACAACAACGCGGAAAAACTCCTTAGACGATCTGCCGATGGAACCGCTGCGCAGTTATGGCACCAACGAGCTCACTATGGAGGAACTCACGGCCCGGTTTCTGCGCTCGGACAGCGCATCGATGGTGGGAAAGACCGTGGCTGTGACGGGATTCGCCTCGCGTTCGGTAGACGGCACATGGAGGATTAGCCGGTATAAGATTTTTTGTTGCGCTGCCGACGCCATGGCCTACACCGCCTCACTGGAGGGGGACGCAGACCTCATTGAGGACAACTGGTATGAGATCACCGCGGAAGTCATCCCCCACTCGGAGAAGTTCAATCCGCAGTTTCCGGTGCTCAAGATAGACCATGCCACCCAGATCCCGCAGCCGGAGAAGCCCTACTTATGAGACACAGAGTCGTCCAGTACGGCGCGATCATCTCTCTCCTGGTGCTCAGCGCATTGCTCATCTTTGGGCCGCTAATTCAGCTTCACGGGCTCGCGAAGGCGTGGACGCAGATAAGTATCGCAATTGTGGTGCAAGCAATACCTTTTCTGATCCTCGGCGTCATCATTTCAGGATTCATCGAGGTCTTTGTACCCGAGGCTGCTTTTCGACGCCTACCGCGCTCCCAACGCCTCGCCGTCCCTACGGCCGCAGCCTCAGGGATGCTGCTTCCTGCCTGCGAATGTGCGTCGGTGCCCATTACCCAGTCGCTTATCCGCAGGGGAGTGCCACCCGCCGCAGCCCTTGCCTTCCTCCTCGCCAGCCCCGCGATTAATCCGGTGGTGCTGGTCTCCACTGCGGTTGCCTTTGGCGGCGACACGCGCATGGTGATCGCCAGATTTGTGGCCTCTCTGAGTGCGGCAGTGCTGGTGGGGTGGATATGGATGAGTGGGAGCGTCGACATGCCCGATGGAGAAGGCCACTCGCACGAGCACCATGCGCCCAATAAATGGGAAAGGCTGAGGGAATCTTTTCTCCACGATCTCCTCAACGCCGGAGGTTATCTTGTTCTTGGCGCGCTGCTCGCTGGGCTGCTTAAGCTCATCGTCCCGCGGGAGTGGTTCCTGCTCCTTGGCGATAGACCAGTTTTTGCCTGCCTGGCGATGGCAGCATTAGCCGTGCTCCTCGCGCTGTGCTCCGAGGCAGACGCCTTTATCGCCGCTTCTTTCACCATGATGCCGCCCACAGCCCAACTCACGTTTTTAGTGGTCGGACCGATGGTGGACGTCAAACTCATGGCGATGCAACGTGGGGCGTGGGGCACTGGATTTGTTGCGCGCTTTGTCCCACTCACCTTTGTGATCGCGCTGCTCACAGCGATAGGAGTTGGCGCACTGATGTTTGGGGATCTTTAAGCGCGGATCGCTACCCGGAGTGATCTGGTGTCCATGGGCTCCCGTCGGCAGCGCGTGCATGCTGAATAACAAGGTCCACAGACGCATCCATACTGCGGGCCGCAACCAAGGAGCGTAGCTCGTCAAGGTTCTGCTCAATAACAGAGCCTTCCCACAGCGTGGTTCGCAGCGTCACCGCCACCCCAGCGGTCTGCAGAATCCGTAGCGATTCCCACACAGACGCTGCCACCCGCGGCGAACACCCCGTGACCTCATGCATATGCCGGGGCAAGGCCTTGATATCGAGCCCAACCCAATCCGGAGTGGTGGCAGGGTCCCGCACTAGCTCAGCAATGCGCCCCGGGGCATAACCACACGTGTGAATCCCCACGGGGAACCCGATGTCATGGATAGCGGCGATCGCAGCTGCTAGACCGCGGACGGAGGTAGGTTCGCCACCTGAGATGACGGCGGCGTCGATAAGCCCATGCCGAGAACCCAAAAGGGAGAGAAACTCTGCAAGCGAGTGCGCGCCGGGTGTAAAGGCCTGCAACTGCGGATTATGGCAATACACGCAGCGTAGGGGGCATCCCTGTGTGAAGGCCGTTGCAGTGAGCTTGCCCGGCCAGTCCGTTGCGGAGAAAGGAATGATCCCCGCGATCGGCAGTGAGGCAGTCTGAGCAGTCGTTGTATCAGGCAAGGGTCTCCGCAAAGTAGGTGCGCTCATGGAACTCGCCCTTCTTTCCGGTATTAAAGCTCTGGACAGGGCGGAAGTAGCCCATCACTCGGGTCCACATCTCAGTCTTTTCTCCACAATCGGGGCATTCTGGGTGCTCGCCGGAAATATAGCCGTGGGTAGGGCAAATGGAGAACGTGGGAGTGATAGTGACGTAAGGAAGACGGAAGTTTTCCAAAGAACGCCGGACGAGTTTTGCGCACGCCTCGCCATCGCTCATGGCGGCACCCATATAAAGGTGGAGCACGGTTCCACCGGTGTATTTAGATTGCAGATCTTCCTGGAGAGCAAGCGCCTCAAAGGGGTCTGGGGTATGAGACACCGGTAGCTGGGAAGAATTAGTGTAATAGGGCTCTTCATCCGTACCAGCGTGGAGGACGCCGGGGTAGCGCTTGATGTCTTCCTTGGCCAACCTGTAGGTGGCGCCCTCGGCGGGGGTGGCCTCAAGATTAAACAGGTGACCTGTGCGCTCTTGAGCCTTGACCAAGAGATCGTTGATGTGATCAAGCAGACGAGCCACCTGGGCGTGGCCCTGGGGATCGGTGAGGTCATAGGCATCGTGGGTGAAATTACGGATCATCTCATTGCAGCCGTTAACTCCGATAGTGGAGAAATGGTTGTCCAAGCTGGGCAGCCACCGAGAGCTGTAGGGGTAGAGGCCCGCGTCCATTTGCTTAGCCACAAAGGCCCGGCGGCGTTCGAGGGTCTCTATGCCAAGATCAACAAGCTTGTCGACGCTCGCCAGCAGGCCTTCCTCATCATCAGCATGGAGATACCCCAGGCGGGCGCAGTTGAGCGTGACCACGCCAATGGAACCGGTCAACTCCGCCGAACCAAAGAGCCCATTACCGCGTTTGAGTAGTTCGCGGAGGTCCAGCTGCAGGCGACAGCACATAGAGCGAATCATGCCGGGATCAAGGTCGGAGTTAATAAAGTTTTGGAAATAGGGCAGCCCATATTTCGCGGTCATCGTGAAGAGAGCTTGAGAGTTCGACGAATCCCAGTCGAAATCCTTGGTGATGTTATACGTGGGGATCGGGAAGGTGAAGGGACGTCCATCCGCGTCGCCTGCGCTCATGACCTCAATGAATGCGCGGTTGATGATGTCCATCTCTGCTTGCAACTCGCCATACGTAAACGCCTGCGGCTCCTCGCCGATGAATGGAACCTGGTCGTGCAGATCCTCGGGGCAGGTCCAGTCGAAAGTGAGATTGGTAAAAGGTGTCTGCGTACCCCAACGTGAAGGTACATTGAGGTTGAAAATAAACTCCTGCATCTGCTGGACAACGTCCTCGTAACTGAGATTATCCAGGCGGACAAAGGGGGCCATGTATGTGTCAAAAGAGCTGAACGCTTGTGCACCGGCCCATTCGTTTTGCAACGTACCCAGGAAATTAACTATCTGCCCACATGCGGAAGAAAAGTGCTTGGGAGGATGTGAGGAGATTGTGCCTGAAACACCGTTGAACCCCTGTTCCAGAAGCTGGCGCAAGGACCAGCCTGCGCAATAGCCGGAAAGCATATCCAGGTCATGGATGTGGATGGTGCCATCGCGATGTGCCTGCCCGGCCTCTGGGCTGAAGACGTTATCCAACCAATAATTGGCGGTGATTTTTCCCGCCGAATTGAGGATCATCCCGCCGAGGGAATAGTCCTGGTTTGCGTTGGCATTGACGCGCCAGTCTGATCGATCGAGGTATTCCTCGATAGTGGAGCGGGAGTTAACATAGGATTCGGTCATAGGGAATAACATAGGCGGAATTATCCCTTTGTAACTACATTATATAGTTGTTGAAGTGTCACCAATTACTATATGTTGTGGCGTGACTGTGACTTGCCTTGCGGAAACGTAGGTATATCTTGTGGGGGTGATATTTGTCGTCTAATTCGATTTTTCTTTTTTATGGCCTGTATCACTTTATTGCATGTGGTGGTGTGGGCTTTAATGGCGTGGGATGACACTCTTGATGCTGTTGCGGGTAATCTCGGCGACTACAATAGAAAATGATGAAGGAATGAATATGTCTTACAACTCTTATGTGGCAGTCGAGGACTGGATTCTTGATGACCTTCGCATCAAGGATGACGATCTGGTGGAGGCTTTGTATACGGGCAGTCATGGGGAGCTTTTTGATGTTGCTGCCGCATGGATGGATGTACAGGAGCTGCTGCACTCGGCGGGGCTGAGTACTGCTGCGGTTGACGGGGAAGAAATTATCGTGGGGGACCCGATGGTGGGGATCGTTGCTCCGCAGCGTGTAGAAAAAGTACTTTCAGATCTCTCTTCCGTGGATGATGCTGCAGTGCAGGAAGCTGGCCTTGGGGAGGCTATTCGTTCTTTCACTGATTTCTATGAGGGTGCGCGCTCCTCCGGACTCGGAGTTGTGGTTCTAGCGGGGGAATAAGGAAGCCTCTGCGGTAAAAATGTCGTTTTTGAGAACGCTGAAAAGTCTCTCTTGGGCTTTTTCTGACGGCTAGGGGGCTAGCATTCTCAAAAACGACAATCGCTGCGGTAGCTGTTGCGCTGTGTGCGGAAGTATTGGTGTGGTGCCTGCTGTGTTGCGGCATCTTTAAGGCCTTTGGCTTGCTTGTCTTGGCCAGATGCTGTAGGTTGTGTGCTAGTCCCACTTGTTTGATGGTGGGAGCCTGACGTTTTGCCTGGTTGGCGCCAGTGTGTGATCTTGTGAAAGGTTGCATACCAGTCCACAGTGGATTGAAGCGTTGTGGTAAATGCGGAAGCGGCCCCGGAAAAGAGCCCCTTTTTTGGTTTTTCTAGGGTCCTTTAGGGGCCATTCCGCACTAGCCAGGCACATGAAGCGATAACTTCTTCGAGGTTTTCAGCTTCGAAGAAAAGTACCGATTGAGAAAGACGGCTATGCCTACTATTCAGCAGCTGGTCCGCAAGGGCCGCCACGATAAGACTGCAAAGGTTTCCACTGCAGCCCTGAAGGGCTCCCCGCAGCGTCGTGGCGTGTGCACCCGTGTGTACACCACTACTCCTAAGAAGCCGAACTCCGCTCTGCGTAAGGTCGCTCGTGTGCGCCTTACCTCCGGCATCGAGGTTTCCGCTTACATCCTAGGTGAGGGCCACAACCTCCAGGAGCACTCCATGGTGCTCGTCCGCGGTGGTCGTGTGAAGGACCTTCCGGGTGTTCGCTACAAGATCATCCGTGGCGCACTGGATACCCAGGGTGTGAAGGATCGTAAGCAGGCTCGCTCCCGCTACGGCGCAAAGAAGGAGAAGTAATCAATGCGTAAGAATGCAGCTCCCAAGCGTCCTATCGTTAAAGACCCAGTTTTCGGCTCTGAGGTTGTTACCCAGTTGGTAAACAAGGTTCTGTTGGACGGCAAGAAGTCCACCGCTGAGCGTATCGTTTACGGCGCACTGGACATCTGCAAGGAAAAGACCGGTACTGATCCGGTTCTGACCCTTGAGAAGGCTCTCGGCAACATCAAGCCTGATCTTGAGGTTCGTTCCCGCCGCGTCGGTGGCGCTACCTACCAGGTTCCTGTTGAGGTTCGCCCGGGCCGTGCAAACACCCTGGCCCTGCGTTGGTTGGTTACGTTCACCCGTCAGCGCCGCGAGAACACCATGATCGAGCGTCTCGCTAACGAGATCCTTGATGCAGCGAACGGCCTCGGTGCTTCCGTGAAGCGTCGCGAGGACACCCACAAGATGGCTGAGGCTAACCGCGCCTTCGCCCACTACCGCTGGTAATTCGTATGCGTATTGTGACCCGACTGGGACGGCTCAGAGTTTTCACCCTCGTTGCGCACGTGTAAAACCACGGCGACAAGGAGATGTGAGAAGCTGCGCGCCGCCAGTTGGGTCACTTTTCCATAGGAAAGATCTCGTAAACTTTCACGTTTTGTTGGAACTCGGCTGAGAATTCAACGAGTTTTTGGCAGAATAAACACGAACTATCCGTGCAGTGAGTGTGTCTTCCTGCAGCGTTTACCGCTCTAGGGACAAAGACCACTCTAGCTACATAAGTTAGGGACAACTGTGGCACAAGAAGTGCTTAAGGACTTGAACAAGGTCCGCAACATCGGCATCATGGCCCACATTGACGCCGGTAAGACCACCACCACCGAGCGTATCCTCTTCTACACCGGCATCAACCGTAAGGTCGGCGAGACCCACGATGGTGCTTCCACCACTGACTGGATGGAGCAGGAGAAGGAACGCGGCATCACCATTACCTCGGCTGCTGTTACCTGTTTCTGGAACGGCAACCAGATCAACATCATCGATACCCCAGGCCACGTGGACTTCACCGTTGAGGTTGAGCGCTCCCTTCGCGTTCTCGACGGCGCAGTCGCAGTGTTCGACGGTAAAGAGGGCGTTGAGCCTCAGTCCGAGCAGGTGTGGCGTCAGGCTGCTAAGTACGACGTTCCCCGTATCTGCTTTGTGAACAAGATGGACAAGCTCGGTGCAGACTTCTACTTCACCGTTCAGACCATCATCGATCGCCTCGGTGCTAAGCCATTGGTCATGCAGCTGCCTATCGGCGCTGAAGATGACTTCGATGGTGTTGTTGACCTTCTTGAGATGAAGGCCATCACGTGGCGCGGCAAGGTCGAGACCGGCGCTGAGCCAGTTATCGAGGAGATTCCAGCTGACTTGGCTGACAAGGCTGCTGAATACCGCGAGAAGCTCGTTGAGACCGTCGCTGAGGCCGATGAGGCTCTCATGGAGAAGTACTTCGGTGGCGAGGAACTCACCATCGAAGAGCTCAAGGCCGGTATCCGTAAGCTGACCGTTAACTCTGAGGTCTACCCAGTTCTTTGTGGTACCGCTTACCGCAACAAGGGTGTTCAGCCACTGCTCGACGCTGTTATCGATTACCTCCCAACTCCATTGGACATCGGAGAGGTTCACGGACACAAGGTTGGCGACGAGTCTGTGGACTTGGTTCGTAAGCCTTCCGTTGAAGAGCCTTTCTCTGCTCTTGCGTTCAAGATCGCAGCTCACCCGTTCTTCGGCAAGCTCACCTTCGTTCGCGTTTACTCCGGTGTTGTTGAGCCTGGTGCTCAGGTTGCCAACTCCACCAAGGGCAAGAACGAGCGCATTGGTAAGCTGTTCCAGATGCACGCCAACAAGGAGAACCCTGTTGACGAGGCACGCGCTGGTAACATCTACGCGTTCATCGGTCTGAAGGACACCACCACTGGTGACACCCTCTGCGATAAGAACGACCAGATCATCCTTGAGTCCATGGACTTCCCGGACCCAGTGATCAAGGTGTCCATCGAGCCAAAGACCAAGTCTGACCAGGAGAAGCTCGGTACCGCTATTCAGAAGCTTTCTGAAGAGGACCCAACCTTCACCGTTGAGCTCGACGAAGAGTCCGGCCAGACCGTCATCGGCGGCATGGGTGAGCTCCACCTCGACGTTCTTGTTGACCGCATGAAGCGCGAATTCAAGGTCGAAGCTAACGTTGGTAACCCGCAGGTTGCATACCGCGAGACCATCCGTAAGACCGTCGAGAAGCTTGAGTACACCCACAAGAAGCAGACTGGTGGTTCCGGTCAGTTCGCTAAGGTCATCATCGGCATCGAGCCTTACGTTCCTGAGCTGGAGACCTTGGAAGAGGGCGAGTCCCCAATCTACAAGTTCGAGAACGCTGTCACCGGTGGACGCATTCCGAAGGAATACATTCCTTCCGTGGATGCAGGTATCCAGGATGCAATGCAGTACGGCTACCTCGCTGGCTTCCCGCTGGTAAACATCAAGGCAACGCTTATCGACGGCGCATACCACGAGGTTGACTCCTCTGAAATGGCCTTCAAACTTGCTGGTTCTCAGGCTCTTAAAGAGGCTGTCGCAAAGGCAAAGCCAGTTCTTCTTGAGCCTTTGATGGCTGTCGAGGTCATTACTCCTGAGGAGTACATGGGCGACGTTATCGGCGACATCAACTCTCGTCGTGGCCAGGTCTCCGCAATGGGTGACCGTGCTGGCGCCAAGGTTGTTAAGGCAAAGGTTCCGCTGTCCGAGATGTTCGGTTACGTTGGTGACCTGCGCTCTCGTACCCAGGGCCGCGCTAACTACACCATGATCTTCGATTCCTACGCAGAGGTTCCGACCAACGTAGCAACCGAGATCGTTGCTGAGCGCAACGGCACTGCCTAAGCGTTAAGCCCTCTCGTACTATGTCCTTTTCCCTCCTGTGCTGGTGGGGAAAGGGGCGGTACGGAAAGGGGTAGCGGCTCGTTGAGCGTTTCCACCTGCGGAATGCTGAGCCGGCCGTTACCCTGTAAGATCCATCTGGATCCTTCGGTGGTTTGATAAAAACACCGTGTGACCCTAGGATCATGTAACTGGCGCATTAGTAAATAGCTGTACTGCCAGACTGCCGAATTAGCGGTCAGAATGTACAGCAACTGTCAACTCGTGGCTGCGAAATCGTAGCCACCACGAAGTCCAGGAGGACACACAGTGGCAAAGGCTAAGTTCGAGCGTACTAAGCCGCACGTTAACATCGGTACCATCGGTCATGTCGATCACGGCAAGACCACCACTACCGCTGCTATCACCAAGGTTCTGGCTGACGCATACCCGGATCTCAACGAGGCTTTCGCCTTCGACGCCATTGACAAGGCACCGGAGGAGAAGGAGCGTGGCATCACGATCAACATCTCCCACGTTGAGTACCAGACCGAGAAGCGCCACTACGCACACGTGGATGCTCCGGGTCACGCCGACTACATCAAGAACATGATCACCGGCGCTGCTCAGATGGACGGCGCAATCCTCGTGGTTGCTGCTACCGACGGCCCAATGCCTCAGACCCGTGAGCACGTTCTGCTCGCTCGCCAGGTTGGCGTTCCTTACATCCTCGTTGCTCTTAACAAGTGCGACATGGTTGACGATGAGGAAATCATCGAGCTCGTCGAGATGGAGATCCGTGAGCTGCTCGCTGAGCAGGATTACGATGAAGAGGCTCCAATCATCCACATCTCCGCACTGAAGGCTCTCGAGGGCGACGAGGAGTGGACCAAGTCCATCCTCGAGCTCATGCAGGCTTGCGACGATTCCATCCCGGATCCAGAGCGCGAGACCGACAAGCCATTCCTCATGCCTATCGAGGACATCTTCACCATCACCGGTCGTGGCACCGTTGTTACCGGCCGTGTTGAGCGTGGCCAGCTGAACGTCAACGAAGACGTTGAGATCATCGGTATCAAGGAAAAGTCCACCCAGACCACCGTTACCGGTATCGAGATGTTCCGTAAGCTTCTCGACTACACCGAGGCTGGCGACAACTGTGGTCTCCTCCTCCGTGGTATCAAGCGCGAAGACGTCGAGCGCGGTCAGGTTGTTGTTAAGCCAGGCGCTTACACTCCTCACACCGAGTTCGAGGGCTCTGTCTACGTCCTTTCCAAGGACGAGGGCGGCCGCCACACCCCGTTCTTCGACAACTACCGTCCTCAGTTCTACTTCCGCACCACCGACGTTACCGGTGTTGTGAAGCTTCCTGAGGGCACCGAGATGGTTATGCCTGGCGACAACGTCGACATGTCCGTCACCCTGATCCAGCCTGTCGCTATGGACGAGGGCCTGCGCTTCGCTATCCGCGAGGGCTCCCGCACCGTTGGCGCTGGCCGCGTCACCAAGATCATCAAGTAATGATCTTTTAGCAGTTCGCTGCTAGGCTTTTAAAAATCCGCCTTGGTCTCTGTGCCAGGGCGGATTTTTTATGCCGTGGGATAAAATCGGAACCCATGATCGATCGTTCCCACATGGATAGAATGCTTGATGCCGTCCGAGAAGTGTGGGAAGGCCAGCCGGATCTGGATTTTGCTGCACTCATGGGCATGCTGAACACCCACGGACTTACGTGGGGAATTTCCGATAACGATGCCCATGACATATGCATGATGATTGCCACTACCTATCCGGGGGAGCTCTCCAAAGTCACAGGGCGGTACAGCGTGTTGCTTGCCAACAACACCACCGCAGTACTTACCCGGGAGCGCATTGTGCTGCTTCGCGGTTGGCAGCAACCTATCTGGTGGAACTACAAGTCCCTAGTGCAAGCACGGGTGGGCTTGCCCCTCGTTGTGGCTGACCACCAGGGCATTGAACACCGTCTAGACACGATTCGCCGTATTGAGAAGACAACGCTGGCGGAAGATACGGATACGCGCGTAATTGAGCTTGCCGACGCCTCCGTGGTTCTCCAAAGAGGCCATCAAGCGCGTCACTTTGTGCGCAGGTGTCGCGAGGTGGAGACCCACGAGTATCGGGTTCCTCAGGCGTGGTCGCCTGAAATAGAAAAGCCACTAAAGCTCCTCACCAAGGAACGCACTGCGGTGGAGTTGCCCGCTATCGCAGCACATATCCTTGGGTAGGAGCACTGAGGTTTCTACTGCCGGTAAAGTTCCTGTGGTGCAGGAGTTTAAACCTATCCTCGTAGAGCAACTGACCATCGAGCCGTGGCGTATCCCCGTTGTGATTATCGCCGGGGTTGGTATTTATCTTGTTTTTCTGCTGATGATCCGAATATTCGGCGCACGGGTGCTCTCCCGTATGACAGCCTTTGACGCGGTGGTTCTCACAATGGTTGGTGCTGTGGCGGGTCGCGTTATCATCGGGCATCCTCCGACGCTCGCCGCTGGCGTGATCGGGTTGATAACTCTGATGCTGCTGGAAGCTATGTTTGGGGCCGCACGTGGTGTTTCTTCTGGTCTGCGACAAACCTTTGACGGCCGTCCGCGCATAGTGCTGGTGCACGGCGAGTGGATTTTTGAGGAATTGCGTAAGACTCACTTGGCTAAGTCGGATGTCCGATTCGCCATTAGAAGAGCTGGGATACACCGTATGGACATGGTGCAGTGCGTGATTCTTGAGCCCACGGGAGAACTCTCGATTTTTAGGGAAGGAACCCCGGTAGACCCCGAGCTGTTACGGGGCGTAGCGGGCGTAGACCGGCTTTATCCTTAGTCTTCAACTTTAGCCATGTGCACACGGTACTCGGTGCGAATAGGCGTGTCCGGTAAAACCGCTGCTATGTCCTGGTCTAGTTGCTGAAGCGCCTGCTGGATGCTCAGCGCATTCGGTACCGATTCCAAGAGGATCGTGAGGGCGATGACTGTCTCCTCGCCGCGTCTTTCCACATGCCCGTGGGCGGAGATAACAGGATCGAGTTCTTCTATGTCTTCGGCTGCTAGTTCTGCTATGTGGTCTATGTTGACGCTGATTGTCCCGTTCTTCTGAGTGACGCGGGAAATATGATTGCGACGCATATTGGCAACCACAATCCAGACTCCGCTGATTAAGAAAAGAACCGCGGCGAAGAACAAAGCGACATCGAACCAGCGTTGCTGAGATGCCTGGTGCCAACGCGGAAACTCAGCAAGATCAGCGAGCTGCTGTGCCCACGGAAGATCAAAATTGAGGGCAATGGTCCACGCAGCCAGAGCTCCGAGAAGAGCACCGATGAGGAGGCATAGGAGACGGTCGAAACTAGCCGTAGATCGTTTCATTGACTTTCACCTCTCACTACAACTTTGAGCTTGGGACGTGTGCACAGCTTCAGGGCGAGGGGCTCAACAGCAGTACGAATACGTTCCTCATATGTTTTAGCTTCTGTGAGCTGGTGAGAATCAATGGACGCCACCACCCTGATGGAGCGAGCGGAACCATTTACTGTGGTGTGCGCTTGGTTGACCCCAGGGACCTGCTTGGCGTTCAAAGTAGCTAGGCGTGCGATATCAAGGGGGCGCACATAACAGGTGACATCGTCGATAAGCGCCACATGGGTACGAGGTCGAGGTTTGAAAGCAATAGCTATCAGAACCAGGGCGAGAATCACCGTTGCTATGCCCGCAGCTAGCATCCAAGGCTGGTAGGTGACGGCAGAAATAAAACGAAGCACTGGGTTCACCCAGGCATGGCGGTGGTGGCCTTCAGTTCGCACCCACCAGAGTTCTCGCGCGGCGACAAAGCCGATGCCTATAGCGACGAGCCCAATGAGAATCGCGGCAAGGCGGGCGGCGGGGCGTCCTTTGATAGCAGTGGGGCTATCCATGGCTCCTCCTTGATTCGATTCTGTGGATAGTTATGGGTTTCAGTGCGCGTTGGGGCGCAGTGACGATAGGCACGAGCGATTGCGGTTCAGGAGCCACAGGGTGTGTTACCCGTGGTGGCTGTGGCTCGGGCGCGACGTCAAGCCGTGCTCCGTGGTTAAGAGCGGTGACTACAACATTCACAGGTACGCCCTGAATACCCGCGTAGCTAGAGAACCACTCGCTAATCGCAGCGGCCACATTTTCCGCCACGGCTGTCACCGGACTGGGCCACGTTACTGCTACAAAGGCTTCCACTGTGGGGATTGAGTGGAGGTCGTCGCGGCGGACGTCGATACGCGGAAGCGAGCGGCCAGCGCGGCGTGGAACGCGTACTGTGCCGGGGACTGAGTGCACAGCCGCTTTAGCCAGCTTGGTGAGAGCCCGATCCGTGATGATTACCGGAGGGGCTGTCATTATCCGCGGCCTCCACGTCGGAGATTCTCAACGAGGTCGTGGAAAATCTTGTACAGGTCGATCTTTCCATCAAAGTGCGCGCCGATAAGGGCACCTATGCCTCCAGCGACCGCCAGAATGAGGAGCGTGAGCAAATGGCCCGACAGGATCGCAAAGATCACCAAAACGCCGAGGATTGCGCCGAGAAGGGTTTTATTCTGAAACATTAAAGCTCCTTTAGCTGGGTTAGCTTTACGACGTCACTGATGACCACGTCAATCGAATTAACATCGCAGAGATCAGAATCCGCCACAGCCGCAGTGATTGATTGGGCAAGCTCCGTGAGGTTATAGCCGTAATAAGCAGCAACATTTACCTCAAGGGTCTGCTGGCCCTGTTGTATATCGTCTAATCGGAGTCCGGTGATTTTGCACCGCGGATAGAGCAGCGCGACCTCACCAAAACGTCCGCCACGAAGCTCCGCAACACCATCAATCCCAAGAATCTTTTCTGTTAGCGCGTATGCAGATTCATATGAGGGGAGAGTGGGAAGCCCTGATGGTCGCGGGGTTGTCACTGTGAAAGCTCCTTAGTGGACGCGAGTGTGAGCAGGAGAATCGTTGGCTTCGCCTTCGTCTTCATCGAGCTCCAAGTGGACGTCATGAACGGTGACGTTGACTTCAGTGACCTCAAGGCCCGTCATGCGCTCAATGGCATTGATAATGTTCTGTCGAATTGCTTGTGCCAGCTGGTGGATAGCGACTCCGTATTCAGCGACGATGGCAACGTCTACTGCAGCTTGGCGCTCGCCAACCTCCACCTCGACACCCTGCTGAAGATTGGTGCGCGATCCAGGAATCGAGTCGCGCAGTGCCCCGACTACGCGCGCAGCGTTGCCGCCGACGGCATGAACTCCCGATACTTCTCTGGTGGCTAGGCCAGCGATCTTTGCCACGACGGTATCTTCAATGACAGTCCTGCCGTGAGTGGTTTCCAATGTTGTAGGGGAACCAGCAGTTGAAGTTTCTACTGCTGGAGCATTCTGTGTATCGGACATGAGACGATCCTCCTCGTATATGGCGGTGTAACGCGTACGCAGCCGGTTTGTTCAGCCCCTGAAGTTACGTCCTCTATACTAAAAGGGTTTTTCTTAAAAGGGGAGGGGAGGGCAACTCCATGTGGATAACGATGCGGACAATTTTTAGACAAGTCGGCGTGATGGGGGCGCGGGGGCGTCGAAAAGCTAGAACCTTCCTATGTGACGGAAAACACGTGAAAAGTGTGGAGAAAGTTCTGGGAAGGGTTGTGCTGGATGGCTATTGATGTTTAAATACAAAGGTTGCTTTGACACAGTTATCGCAAAGTCTTCGCATATATGGTGCGGAAATTTTGAATTACTGCTGGTAAAGCAAACATGACACCTTCATGGTGAACCTCTGAGCGGAAACGTGAATGAGGGAAACGGAAGGATCCTTAAGAGATTGGGTGCAATGCACGTTTTTCTTGAGGGCCGGAGTGAAGGGGCATGGCAAATAAACAGCGGCAGTACGTAAGGGCCACGCTTATCGTGAGATATTAGGTCCCTTCCGGCTTGACATACGGGTCTTGTACCCCGTCAGGTGTTATGGCGTGTGTTTGTGTCCACGTCCACTAACTCCACCAAGTCGTCATAGACAGTCAAGTAAGAACTGGCGTTGCGCCCAGGCCCTAAGGTCCGGACAACGTTATAGAGATATTAAGAGCGATTCCCACCAATCCCTAGGATGTGGGACAAGCGAGGAAGAGGATAAGCGTGGCGGGACAAAAGATCCGCATTCGGCTGAAGGCCTACGATCACGAGGCGATTGATGCGTCTGCACGCAAAATCGTCGAGACCGTGACCCGTACGGGTGCACGTGTCGTCGGCCCGGTGCCGTTGCCCACCGAAAAGAACGTATACGCCGTTATTCGTTCTCCCCATAAGTACAAGGATTCTCGCGAGCACTTCGAGATGCGCACTCACAAGCGCCTGATCGACATCCTCGACCCGACGCCGAAGACGGTTGACGCTCTTATGCGCATCGACCTTCCGGCCAGCGTCGACGTGAATATTCAGTGATCGACGAAATTTTTGGCAGCGGAGAATAACTTATGAGTGAAACTGAGATCAAGGGCATTCTGGGCACCAAGCTCGGCATGACCCAGATCTTTGACGAGGACAACCGAGTAATCCCGGTTACCGTCGTTGAAGCTGGGCCGTGTGTGGTCACCCAGATTCGCACCATCGAAACCGATGGCTACAACGCCATCCAGATCGCCTACGGCGACATCGACCCTCGCAAGGCAAACAAGCCTGCAACCGGTCATTTCAAGAAAGCTGGCGTTACCCCTCGCCGTCACGTTGCAGAGATTCGTATGAACGACGTTTCTGCATACGAGCTCGGTCAGGACGTTACCGTTGAGATCTTCGAAGGCATCACCTTTGTTGACGTCACCGGAACGACCAAGGGTAAGGGCTACGCAGGTGCTATGAAGCGCCACGGCTTTGCAGGTCAGGGCGCTGCCCACGGTAACCAGGCTGCACACCGCCGCGTCGGTGGCATCGGTGCCTGCGCTACCCCAGGTCGCGTTTTCAAGGGCACCCGCATGGCAGGCCGCATGGGTAATGATCGCGTCACCACCCAGAACCTGAAGGTTCAGAAGATTGATGCAGATGCCAACCTGATTCTGATCAAGGGCGCTATTCCTGGCAACCGCGGTGGCATCGTTACCGTTAAGACTGCAGTGAAGGGCGGTGCACACGCATGACCAATCTAAAGTTGGACGTCCTCACCGCTGAGGGCAAGACCGACGGTCAAGTCGAACTGCCAGCAGAGATCTTCGATCGTGAAGCTTCTGTGGCACTTATGCACCAGGTTGTCAACGCACAGCTTGCTGCAAAGCGTCAGGGTACTCACTCGACCAAGACCCGCGCTGAGGTCTCCGGTGGCGGACGCAAGCCGTTCCGTCAGAAGGGCACTGGCCGCGCTCGTCAGGGCTCGATCCGTGCTCCTCACTTCACCGGTGGCGGCATCTCGCACGGCCCTAAGCCACGCGACTACAGCCAGCGCACCCCGAAGAAGATGATCAAGGCTGCTCTGTACGGTGCACTGTCGGATCGCGCTCGCCACGAGCGTATCCACGTGATCACCGAGCTGGTCGCTGGTCAGACTCCTTCCACCAAGTCCGCACGCGCTTTCGTTGAGCGCATCACCGATCGTTGCAACGTTCTTCTCGTTGTCGGTCGTGAGGACACCACCGCACAGAAGAGTGCTCGTAACCTGCCCGGCGTTCACATCCTGTTCGCTGATCAGCTGAACACTTATGACGTCCTCAAGTCTGATGACGTTGTGTTCTCTGTCGAGGCTTTGAACACCTTCATCAACCGCGTCACCGGCGCGGCTCAGGAGGAGAAGTAATGGCTAAGATCGCAGACCCCCGTGACATCATTCTCGCCCCGGTCGTCTCCGAGAAGTCTTATGGCTTGATGGAGCAGAACACCTACGTGTTCTTCGTTGCTCCTACCGCCAACAAGACCGAGATCAAGATCGCAATCGAGCAGATCTTCGGCGTCAAGGTTGCTTCCGTTAACACCGCTAACCGTGAGGGCAAGCGCAAGCGCACTCGCTCCGGTTACGGCGTACGCAAGGCAACCAAGCGCGCTTACGTGACGCTTCGAGAGGGCAGCGACGCAATCGACATCTTCGGCGGCTCCGCCGCTTAAGGTTCGAGGTAAGGACAAATTATGGCTATTCGTAAGTACAAGCCGACAACCCCGGGTCGCCGCCAGAGCTCCGTTTCCATGTTCGACGAGATCACTCGTTCTACTCCGGAAAAATCTCTGGTTCGCCCGCTCCCTAAGAAGGGCGGCCGTAACGTTCACGGCCACATCACCGTTCGCCACAAGGGCGGTGGACACAAGCGCCAGTACCGCGTCATCGACTTCCGTCGTAATGACAAAGACGGCATTCCCGCAAAGGTCGCTCACATTGAGTACGACCCGAACCGTACCGCTAACATCGCACTTCTGCACTACGTAGATGGCGAGAAGCGCTACATCATCGCTCCTAAGGGTATGAAGCAGGGCCAGATGATCGAATCTGGTGCTGCTGCAGACATCAAGGTTGGCAACAACCTTCCGCTGCGTAACATCCCTGCTGGTACCACCATTCACTGCGTCGAGTTGAAGCCGGGCGCAGGCGCTAAGCTGGCTCGTTCCGCTGGTGCCTCCATCCAGCTCCTCGGTAAAGCTGGTAAGTACGCAGTTCTGCGTATGCCGTCTTCGGAAATCCGCCGCGTGGATATCCGTTGCCGCGCAACCGTGGGCGAGGTCGGCAACGCTGACCAAATCAACATCCGCTGGGGTAAAGCCGGCCGTATGCGCTGGAAGGGCGTCCGCCCGACCGTCCGTGGTGTCGTTATGAACCCGGTCGATCACCCACACGGTGGTGGTGAAGGTAAGACCTCCGGTGGTCGTCACCCTGTTTCCCCATGGGGAAAGAAAGAGGGTCGTACCCGCAACCCCAACCGTTACAGCAACAATATGATCGTGTCGCGTCGTCGCACGAACAAGAGCAAGAAGCGCTAAGAGGAGGAAAACTTAGATGCCACGCAGCCTTAAGAAGGGCCCGTTCGTCGATGAGCACCTCCTCGCAAAGGTCGATGCTCAGAACGAAAAGGGCACCAAGCAGGTCATCAAGACCTGGTCCCGCCGTTCCACCATTCTCCCGGACTTCATTGGCCACACCTTCGCCGTCCACGACGGTCGCAAGCACGTGCCAGTGTTCGTGGACGACTCTATGGTCGGCCACAAGCTCGGTGAGTTTGCACCCACCAAGACCTTCAAGGGTCACATCAAGGACGATAAGAAGGGACGTCGATAAGCGATGAGTGAATCTGTCACCTCCGCACGCGCTACCGCGCGCTTCGTCCGTGTCTCTCCTATGAAGGCACGTCGTGTGATCGATCTGGTCCGCGGCAAGTCCATCGAGGAAGCACTCGCAATCCTGAAGTACGCTCCACAGGCTGCTTCTGAGCCGGTTGCAAAGGTCGTTGCTTCTGCAGCCGCTAACGCTGAGAACAACTTCGGTCTAGATCGCCGCTCCCTGGTCATCTCTGAGGCTTTTGCCGACGAGGGGCCGACCATGCGTCGTTTCAGCCCCCGCGCTCAGGGTCGTGCTTTCCAGATACGCAAGCGCACCAGCCACATCACCGTGGTTGTTGAGAGCCAGAAGGAAGGGGCCAAGTAGTGGGCCAGAAAATCCATCCTCACGGCCTACGTTTGGGCATCACTTCCGAGTGGAAGTCCCACTGGTACGCCGACAAGAACTACTCCGAGTACGTTGCTGAGGACATCCGTGTCCGCGAGTACTTGGTAAAGACCTTGGACCGTGCAGGTATCGCCGATATCGTTATCGAGCGCACCCGCGATCGCGTCCGCGTCGATATTCACACCGCTCGTCCGGGCATCGTGATTGGTCGTCGTGGTTCTGAGGCAGACCGTCTGCGCAAAGAGCTGGAGAAGCTCACTGGCAAGCAGGTCGCCCTCAACATCCTTGAGGTCAAGAACATTGATGCAAACGCTCAGTTGGTGGCTCAGTCCATCGCCGAGCAGCTGACCAACCGTGTGGCATTCCGTCGCGCAATGCGCAAGGCTATCCAGTCTGCAATGCGCCAGCCACAGGTCAAGGGCATCAAGGTTGTTTGTTCCGGTCGTCTCGGCGGTGCCGAGATGTCCCGCACCGAGCGCTACCATGAGGGTCGCGTTCCGCTGCACACCCTCCGCGCCGAGATCGATTACGGCACCTACGAGGCACACACCACTTTCGGTCGCATTGGCGTCAAGGTGTGGATCTACAAGGGTGACGTCGTCGGTGGTCGTCGTGAGAGCGAGATCAATGCACCCGTAGAGCGTCGCCGCCGTGGTGACCGCAACGCATGCCCGCGTCGCGGTGGCCAGCGTCGTAACCGCGCTGAGCAGAAGCAGGAGGGCTAAGAATGCTTATCCCTAAGCGCGTCAAATACCGTCGCCAGCACCGTCCGACTCGTAGTGGCGTGTCCAAGGGCGGTAACCGCATCACTTTCGGTGACTACGGCATCCAGGCTCTTGAGCCTGCCTATATCACCAACCGTCAGATCGAGTCTGCACGTATCGCCATCAACCGCCACGTCAAGCGTGGTGGCAAGGTGTGGATCAACATCTTCCCGGATCGTCCGCTGACCCAGAAGCCGCTCGGCGTGCGTATGGGTTCCGGTAAGGGCCCCGTGGAGAAGTGGATCGCTAACGTCAAGCCGGGTCGTATCCTCTTCGAGATGAGCTTCCCGAATGAAGAGGTAGCTCTTGAGGCTCTGCGCCGTGCAGGCCAGAAGCTTCCTTGCAAAGTTCGTATCGTTAAGAAGGAGGACCAGTTCTAATGGCTAACGGTACCCCCGCACACGAGCTTCGCGAGCTGAACGCCGAGGAGCTGAAGACCCGTCTGACCGAAGCCAAGGAAGAGCTGTTCAACCTGCGCTTCCAGGCTGCTACCGGCCAGTTGACCAACAACCGCCGCCTTCGCACGGTAAAGCGCGACATCGCCCGCATCTACACCGTTATTCGCGAGCGTGAGCTGGGCCTGTCCGAGGTTCCGGGAGCTGAGGCTTAAACATGAGTGAGGCAAACGTGAACAAGAAGGAAAAGGGCGCACGCAAGGTCCGCACCGGCTACGTGGTTTCTGACAAGATGCAGAAGACCATCGTTGTTGAGCTTGAGGACCGCAAGCAGCACGCCAAGTACGGCAAGACCATTCGTACCAACTCGAAGGTCAAGACACACGATGAGGACAGCATCGCCGGCGTCGGCGACCTCGTCCGCATCGAGGAGACTCGTCCGCTGTCCAAGGACAAGCACTTCCGTCTCGTTGAGATCATTGAGAAGGCTAAGTAGTCTTTGACAGAGAATTAGCTCCTGGCTAATCGCAAACGCGGTGTATATCTTGAGAAATTGAGATATGCACCGCGTTTGCACAGAGCAGTAAGCTCTGGGCTCTTGCAAGCCTGTGATGGCAAAAACAAGCCGGACCATACTGAACTAGCGGGGAGCAGTTCAGTATGGTCCGGTTTGTACTAGTTTGTACTATCTTTATTCGGCAGCCCAGCCGATGTTTTCTATGGGAACGCTAGCAAAAGCATAGGCGCCGTAGTTAGCAAGCCCCTTCTTCACCGCGACGATATTAACGCCGTTGAATTCAGGGATTACCCCGTAGCGAGCGAGAGCCTCTACTTCCAGTTCGTTTGCACGTTTGATTTGTTCCTCACGGGTAGGAAGCGCCTGGAGCTCGCGAATCTTAGCATCAAGTTCGGGGGTTCCCGAGTGAGAACGATTGAGCTGGGAATCGGAGAGGTACGTTTGCCCGAAGTACGTGACGCCGAAAGGATCGCCAGCGGTGAAACCGATGGGGAAGATGTCGTAGTCGTCACTGGTTGCGAGCTTGGAAAAATCAGAGGATGGATGAGTCTCGATCTTCAAATCGATACCGATGTCTTTGAGCATCTTCTGGCTGGCTTTAGCAACAGACGTAGTTTGCTCGTCTTCACCAACCAAAACATATCGAATAGCTAGAGGCTTGCCGTCCTTTTCACGGATTCCGTTGGGGCCTTCAGCCCAGCCGGCTTCATCAAGAAGAGCCTTAGCCTTGTCTGCGTCAAAGGTAGCTACCTTGGAGAAGTTGTCCTGATAGTCCTTCTGGAAGGGGAAGTTGATGAGAGATCCAGGAGGATCCTCGGTGTAAGGAACGCCTTGGAACCAGATCGAGGACAGCAGCTTACGGTCTAGACCACGAGATACTGCCTCGCGCACCTTGATATCTTGCAAAATATCGGACTTTGCGTTGAGTAGCAGCAATGCGTTCTTAGGTAGACGACCGGTGCGGAGCTCAATACCCTGCATATCCTTGACTGCAGCGTAGCGGTCTTTCGACGGAACAGCCGTAGAATCGATCTCACCGTTCTTAAACGCGTTGACAGCCGCAGTGGTGTCCATCTGACGGAAGATGCGCTTATCTAGCTTTGGTGCGTCACCCCACCATTTTTCATTGGGAACGAACGTGGCTTCGCCTCGGTTGAAATCGATAGATTCCACCTTGTAGGGCCCTGCGCCCCATTCAGGGTGCACTTTCTTTACATAGTCATTGTAGTTGTGGGGATCACCCAACGCTGGGTGAGCGATGATACTGAATAGGCCCGTCCACCAAGGGTAGGTGCTGTCGAATTCTACGACAGCTTGCTTGTCATTAGCGCCCTTGGTCACCGAAGTGATGTTCTCATAACCGTCAGTGGCTGAGGGGACAAAAGCAGGGTCTTTGCCGTTTGTTGATTTTCCAGGTGGTTTCAAAAGCACGCCAGTCGATGGGGTTCCATCATTGAAAACAGCTTTGTCGTTGATGGTGTAAACGAGCTTGGTTTTGGAGCTGGAAGATTCTTCCTTCACATCCGTCACGTAGTTCTTGTTAAAAGAGAACTCGCTCTCTGGAGTGGAATCAATAAGTGTCGGGTTGTACCATTCCCACAGCATCGTGGTGTAACGCGTGGAATCCGCGTGGTGGCGATTCTGCTGTTCAGAGAATTCACCAATAGCAGTGGTGAACGTGCCGCCCTGCTTAATCTTGTCGCGATCCAAAGGATTGGAATCGGCGATACTGATGGTATCGGCAGTCTGCGCGTCCTTCGACGTGGGCGAGTCGCCACCGCATCCTGCAAGGAATAACGCACTTGCAGCAAACACAGCGGCTAATTTCCCGCTGGGGCTTCTGAGTTTCATGGACATGCCTTTCTTCCTAAGTTGAGAGGATTAATTGAGGGGAGTACCCGCAAAGTGACAAGCGTGAAGATGATCTGAATTTTCTGAATCGTCTATTCTGCGTACCTCCGGTTCTTGGTCGCGGCATCGACGCTGGTGGGCGTCGCCAAGCGTGGCGTAAAGCGGGCATCGTCCCCGAAACGCGCAGCCCGTGATCTCCTCTGTGGGGGAAGGCTGCGAGTCGGTGAGGATGATCCGTCTTCGGTTGCGCTCGGCGACGGGATCCGCCAGCGGGATCGCCGAGAGCAGCGCTTTGGTATAAGGGTGCTGCGGATTGTCAAAGAGAGAATCTGTATCGCCCTGTTCGACAAAACGACCCAGGTACATTACTGCGGCACGGTCAGAAATGTGACGGATAACGGAGAGGTCGTGAGCCACAAACAGGTAGCTGATGCCTAGGCGGGCTTTGAGCTCATCGAGGAGGTTCAGCATTCCTGCCTGGACAGAGACGTCGAGAGCAGAGACGGGCTCGTCAAGGACGATCAACTTGGGATTGGCAGCAAGCGCACGAGCTAGGGAAATGCGCTGGCGTTGGCCACCGGAAAAGTGGCCGGGGAACCTATCAATATGGGCGGGGTTTAAGCCGACTAGTCGGATAAGCTCGCGGATACGCTCATTTTTATCGCCGTCCCATCCCAAGGAATCGAGAGGCTCGCGGAGGATCTCTGCGACAGTGAGTCGTGGGTCAAGAGCTCCCATGGGGTCTTGGAAAACGATCTGAATGTCTTTGCGTAGGAGTCGTCGTTGATGCTTGGATATGCCCGCGACGTCTTGCTCACCTAACCGAATCTGAGTGGGTGCTTGCGGGGCCAGATCCATGATCTCCAACAGCGTGGTGGTCTTACCGCAGCCAGATTCGCCGACGATAGCAAAGCATTCGCCCTCTTTGATGTCAAAGGTCAGGCCGCTCACCGCTCGGACTTCTCCCACCGTTCGTTTCAGGAGAGCACCTTTGACCAATGGGAATGTTTTAGTCAGATCAGAGACGCTAAGCACGCAGGAGCGCTTCTCGCGGGGGATTCGCATGAGGGCGCCCTCATGAACAGGAGGCGTGGGGAAAATCGGAGCGCCATGAAGTTCTCCGCGGGAGATCGCAGTAGAGCGGATACACGCACGCTGCCTGATGCTGATCATTAATGGGCAGCAGGCCAGGCTCAGTCGCACGGCACTCGTCCGTGGCTATGGGGCAGCGCGGTGCAAAAGAGCACTCGTCGGGCAGATTAACCACGATCGGAGAGCTTCCCTCAATAGTGGTAAGTGAGACCTTTTCGCGTTTGCGTACAGAGGGGATAGAGCCAAGCAATCCGACGGTATAAGGCATCTTAGGCTCGCTGAAAAGCTCGTGAACGCCGGCGTATTCTACGGGGCGTCCTGCGTACATAACCATCACGTTGTCCGCGGTGCCAGCAACAACGCCCATGTCATGAGCAATCATGATCGTCGCGGCGTTAGTTTCCTTTTGCGCCATTTTGATCAGGTCGGAGGATCTGGGCCTGAATAGTCACGAGTCACGTCGAGGGCCGTGGTTGGCTCGTCAGCGATAAGGACTGACGGATTGTTGGCGATGGCGATGGCTATCACGACGCGTTGGCGCATACCGCCGGAAAATTCGTGGGGAAAAGCAAGGGCGCGACGCTTGGGATCAGGTATGCCCACGAGGTCCAGAAGCTCGATAGCCATATCCCACGCTTTGGCCTTAGAAATTTTTTGGTGGCAGCGCAGGGCTTCGACGATCTGAGATCCCACATTGAATACGGGTGTCAGCGCAGAGAGTGGATCTTGGAAGATCATGCTAATTTCCTTGCCGCGTGTTGCGGACATGGCGTCGTCGGAAAGCCCGATGAGCTCGCGGTCATGAAGTTGAACGGAACCTGTAACTGTGGCGTAGTCGGGCAGCAAACCCATGACTGCCATAGAGGCTACGGATTTTCCGGAACCAGATTCTCCCACTATGCCGAGTGTCTGACCAGGATAAAGATCAAAAGAGATACCGCGAACTGCGTTGACGTTTCCAGCTTCTGAAGGGAAGGTGACGTTGAGGTTCTGGACGCTAAGGACTGGATTAGTCATGGTTTAAGCCTTTCCAACTGCTGCGGAATTGGGATCGAGCGCGTCGCGGAGACCATCAGCAATGAACGCCATGGAAACGGTGAGGAGAGTGAGCACTGCAGCTGGGAAATAGAATTCCCAAGGTGAAGATAAGAGTGAATTCGCGCCGGTAGAGAGCAGGGTACCGAGGGATACGTCGGGGATCTTGACGCCAAGTCCCAAGAAGGACAACCCAGTTTCGCTCATGACCGCGCTGACCACACCTAACGTGGCATTAATGACAAGAAGCGAGCCAATGTTGGGGATAAGGTGGTAGCGAATGATAGTGAAGTTAGAGACCCCCATGTAGCGGGCTGCCTTGATATATTCCCGTTCTCTGAGGGACAGCGACATAGACCAGATCACTCGGGCGTAGTACATCCATCCGAATGCAATCAAAACCACGATGAGTAGTTTCCAGTCACCGCCGGAGCCAGAAACAATAAGGGTAATGATGAGGAAGGATGGGATCACCAGGAGGAAGTGAATAATCCCTAAGATCGCGCGTTCGGGGCGTCCGCCGAGCAAAGCTGCAGTGGAACCGACGAATGCGGAGATAAGGGTAGTGGCGAGTGAAACAGTGATGGCGATGGTGAGGGAACGTCCAAGTCCATGAACGACCATGGCAAAAAGATCGTTTCCTGAAGAACTCGTGCCAAACCAGTGCTCAGGGGAAGGCGGGCTACTCAGTGCTAAAAAGTCTGGGTCATCAAAGTCCCATTGAGCTATGAAAGAACCAAAAATCGCCAGCAGGAAGAGCAGAAACAGGATTACTGAGCCGACTACTGCCGTCTTGTTGCGAAGGAAACGCGCAGATAGAGACGGTATTTGTTCATCGGTTTTTGCACAGTAACATGCGCTGTTTCAATACCCTGCTGGGCGTTGAGGATTTCCGATTCTGTGACGCTAGAGGTGTTGGTTTGCGCCAGCGGAGAGCTGGAAACCGTGAGGTCTGCGGTAGGCAGAACGTTGGGGGAGAGGTCCTCGTGCCGATCCTCGCCGTTATTGCGATATTCCTTGCGCATGGTTAGCTCACCCGGACTCGTGGATCGAGAATGACAACAAAGATGTCGGCGAGGACTGCGCCGATGGCCGTCATAAGGGCACCAAAGGCAGCGACTGCGACAACTCCATGGATGTCATTCTTATTAATAGTGGAGACGAAATATTGCCCCATGCCCTGCCATCCGAAGATCGTTTCGGTCATAATCGCACCGGTAAAAATTCCGGGTATGGAGAATGCGACGGTAGTAGCTACGGGGATGATGGACGTGCGCAGAGCGTGTCGACGCACAGCCTGTGCCCTGGTGAGTCCCTTTGCACGTGCAGTGCGCACATAGTCGGCGTCGATGTTGTCGAGCAATATTGAGCGCTGGAGAAAGTGGTAACTCGCGTAAGAGATGATGATGAGTGAAACGGTGGGCAATATGAGGTGCTGCGCGTAATCGATGAGCTTGGGTAAGAATCCCTCAACGCCCACGGATGAGGCCCCTGTAACAAAGAAGAGATTGGTGCCTAGAGCCTGATTAGTTTTAATAGCAAGCCATACAACCACGATGGATGCCACGACAACGTGGATGTTCATGGCCAGGATAGAGATGAACTGGAAGACCCGATCGCCGGCTTTGTATTGGCGGAAAGCCGTGAAAACACCAATGCCTACGCCAAGCAGCACGGAAATGATTGTGGCGAGGAGCAGAAGTTGGGCGGAAACCCAGATGCGATAGGAGATCTGAGAGTTTACGGAATCGCCTAGCGGTGAAGACCCCTAGTCCCAGTGCATGATGATGTTGGAAAGCCAGTGCCACCAGCGCTCAATGATCGGTTCTTTGTCATTGAGGTTGAGCGGGCTCAGTATCGCGTCGACACGATCTTCCGGAACAGGCGGTCGGCGGCCAACATAGTTTGAACGGGGATTAAGGAAGAAGGACGCGAGGAAGTATGTAAGGTTCACCGCGAGAAAAATCATGGCCAACCAGCCAAGCGTTTTCTTAATGAGAAACTTGATCATAGGTATGGGCTGCCTGTCGTGATTTTATGTGTGAGCGTTGGATGAAGCCTTACCTGCCAAAAGTAAAGGGAATCACTAAACACTCTTAACGTGAGTCAGTTCATATTAAGTATGAAAATTAGCAGAGATGAGGGACTTTTTGTGTGATTCTTTCAAGAAAGTTCAAATTAATTATTTCCATGCTTCTATTGCTTATTAAGCCTCGTTTTCTGTCTTTCACCTTTGTAGATATGGTAGATCGGGGGAAATTTTTAATCTGAAAAGATGTCGGATTTAACATTTATTCCGCTTGTTCCTGTTGGCCAACAGGTCGTTTGTAAAAGGTATCCAGAATGAAAACCACCCACCTTTCCCCGTTTGGGGGTGGTTTGCAGGTTCCTGGCCTTGCTGGGGTGTTTGGTGGAATGTCTGGGTGGGAGGGGACGTCGTAAAGCAATGTCCTAAATCTCTTGAGGGTGTTGGCGGCGCGTGGGGGCTTGTTGGGAAGGCTCTTGGGTTTGATATGAGGTGAAGCTTGCTGGTGTGGTGGGGCTTGTGGTTAAATGTTCAGGTTGCCTATATAGGTCGGCTGATTGTGCACTAGTTTCCGAGTGTCGCGGCCGAGACCCCTCGACCATTGATGGTTCGTTGAGCATGTGTAGGTAGTAGTACATAGACCGCGTGCGTCAGTTCGGAAATCTGCCGCACAAACATCCAGGTCAGGAGACCCATAGTGATTCAGCAGGAATCGCGTCTGCGGGTTGCCGATAACACTGGTGCACGAGAGATTCTCTGCATCCGCGTTCTTGGTGGCTCCACCCGACGCTTTGCTGGCATCGGCGACGTTATTGTCGCGACTGTCAAGGAAGCAACCCCCGGCGGCAACGTCAAGGCTGGCGAGGTTGTGAAGGCTGTTATCGTTCGCGCAAAGAAGGAAACCCGTCGTGCAGACGGCTCCTACATTCGCTTCGATGAGAACGCTGCTGTTCTGATCAAGAACGACAACGAGCCTAAGGGTACCCGTATCTTCGGCCCCGTTGCTCGTGAGCTGCGCGACAAGCGCTTCATGAAGATCGTTTCTCTTGCACCGGAGGTGATCTAAGAATGAAGGTCCATAAGGGCGATATGGTTCTGGTGATCTCTGGCCCCGATAAGGGTGCTAAGGGCAAGGTCATTCAGGCTTTCCCGAAGACCGATAAGGTCCTCGTTGAGGGTGTTAACCGTGTAAAGAAGCACGTTGCTAACTCTGCTCCAGAGCGCGGCGCTGAGTCTGGCGGAATTGTCACCCAGGAAGCTCCAATCCACGTCTCTAACGTTATGGTTCTAGACTCCGACGGTAACCCGACCCGTATCGGTTACCGCTTCGATGAGAACGGCAAGAAGGTCCGTATCTCGCGTCGTAACGGGAAGGACATCTAATCATGAGCGAGAACTACACCCCGCGTCTGAAGACCCGCTACCGTGAAGAAATCCGCACCGCGCTGAATGAAGAGTTCTCCTTTGAGAACGTCATGCAGATTCCTGGTGTGACCAAGGTTGTTGTCAACATGGGCGTCGGCGACGCTGCACGTGACTCCAAGCTGATCAACGGTGCGCTTGAGGATCTGACCCTTATTACCGGTCAGAAGCCTGAGCTGCGGCGTGCGAAGAAGTCCATCGCTAACTTCAAGCTCCGTGAGGGCATGCCGATTGGCGCACGCGTTACCCTTCGTGGCGACCGCATGTGGGAGTTCCTGGACCGTCTGCTGACTGTTGCTCTGCCTCGTATTCGTGACTTCCGTGGTCTTTCTGACCAGCAGTTCGACGGACACGGCAACTACACTTTCGGTCTCGCTGAGCAGACCATGTTCTACGAAATCGACGTAGACAAGGTTGACCGTCCTCGCGGTATGGACATCACCGTTGTTACCACTGCAACCAACAATGAGGAAGGCCGTGCGCTTTTGCGTGAACTCGGCTTCCCTTTCAAGAAGGCTGAGAACTAAGAGTTCTTATCCCGATTGGGTCTTAGCTAGGTAAACGTAGCGTAAGGCTTAAAACAAAGTCACCCACTAATTGGTAGTGGGTGACTTTGTTTTTTTGTGTCTTTTAGCGCTTCTGCTCTTGGTTTTTCGGAGTGGGCTCGGAGAAATATTTCTAAAAACTGTCCGGTTAGGAGTAGAGCGGGAAGAAAAAGCAGTAATCGGACATTTTTGTTTTCTTCTGAAAATCGTGAAAACTGTGGATTATGTTGGAGTAGCATACCTTCTATAGTGATAAAAATCCCATTCTTTGAGAAGTCTGTCGAATTATAAAAAGAAAAAATACGCGTCAGTTTATGCGGTGGGGTAAGCGATGCCCGTTTTGTTGAGCTGCGCAAACGGGGGATATCTCATGTGATACCTAGTGAACAATTGGTTTTCGGGTAGACAAGGGTCTGTTGGGGAGATATTAATTACACCAAAATAGCCGGTTAATATTTTTAACCTGCCTAGTTCCGTGGTTATTGTCCAGGTGTAACACCAAAGACAGAAGGATGTTAATCGTAACTGGCGTCACACGTCGTCATGAGCTCCCATTCTTGTTTCCTAGTACTTATACCGAGGCCCATCGTGATGGGGCTGGAATAGGTGAGGAGATGGATAAGAGTGACAAGGACTTCCTGAATTCTTTGGTTTGGAATTCGCGAGAATTTTTGGAGAACCCATGTCGCAGACAATTTCCGTGCCAGCAAACTCAGGCTCGGCCGATTCATCATCGTCAGACTCGTCGCCGTCTCACTCGACATCGGCACCGAAGTGGCGTAAAAGTGACACCGTTTGGGCCCTGAGCCTTTTCGGAACCGCCATCGGTGCCGGTGTCCTTTTCCTTCCTATTAACGCAGGCATTGGCGGCATCATTCCGCTGATCGTGATGACGATCGTTGTCTTCCCGATGACCTACTGGGCTCACCGTGGCCTGACGCGTTTCGTTCTTTCTTCTTCTAAAGAAGGCGGAGACCTCACGGACGCCGTCGAGGAGCATTTCGGTCGGAAGGCAGGCGCCTTCATGACCATTCTTTACTTCCTCTCTGTGTACCCGATTCTTCTGGTGTACTCGGTTACCATCACCAACACCGTTAACTCGTTCCTGGAGCACCAGCTCGGAGTGGCCCCATGGCCACGTTGGCTCATGTCCCTTATCCTTGTCGGCGGTTTGATCTTTGTGGTGAGCCTGGGACGCGACGTGATCGTCAAGGCTATGAGCGTGTTGGTCTTCCCATTCATCGGCATCCTGGTTCTGCTGTCCCTGTACTTGGTGCCTAAGTGGAACACATCCTTGTTTGGAACCTTCTCCCTGGAATCCGCCTCGGCAGCGACCGGTCACAGCATCTGGGTCACCCTGTTGCTCTTGGTCCCCGTTATGGTGTTCTCCTTTAACCACTCGCCAATTATTTCTTCCTTTGCGGTAGAAAAGCGCGAAGAGTACGGCATCCATGCTGATGAGAAGACCGGTAAGGTCCTGAAGGTTGCTCAGATCCTCATGGTCTGCGTGGTTATGTTCTTTGTCTTCTCCTGTGCACTAAGCCTTTCCCCACAAGACCTTGCTGAGGCAAAGTCGCAGAACATCACCATCCTGTCCTACTTGGCTAACCACTTTGATAACCCCGTCATCCAGTGGGCTGCTCCTATCATCGCCATGATCGCTGTGGCTAAATCCTTCTTGGGCCACTACCTCGGCGCTGCAGAAGGCTTCCAGGGCTTGATCTCCAAGAAGGGTGCGGAGGCATCCGCTGAGGCCAAGGGCGATCGCAAGCTTGCTCTGATCACGCTGTCCTTCATGCTGGTCACCGCATGGCTCGTCGGCTGGTTGAATCCTTCTATCCTCGGAATGATTGAGACTCTCTGCGGTCCTACCATCGCCATCCTCCTCTTCCTGATGCCGATGTACGCCATCCACAAGGTTCCTGCTCTGCAGAAGTACCGTGGACATCTCTCGAACTACTTCATCTTCTTCATGGGTCTTGTTGCCTTTGGCACGATCTTCTACAACATCGTTCAAGCAATCTAAAACACCCCATAGTTTCCCGCGATAACCTCGCACTGTTCCCTAGGAGCAAGAATGTTTATCAGTAGTTTCGACATGTTCAAGATCGGCATCGGTCCTTCGAGCTCACACACGCTCGGCCCGATGAAGGCAGGAAAGGCCTTTGCCGACGAGCTTGAGGCACGAGGGCTTCTCGACGCCACCGTCCGTGTACAAGCAGATGTCTATGGCTCTTTGTCCCTCACCGGTATCGGACACGCAACCGATAAAGCCATCATCATGGGTCTTGCTGGTTTTGAGCCAGAGTCCGTGGACATCGATGCGATGCCAAGTTTCTTGGAAGAGGTAGCCTCTCTTCAACGCCTGCCATTGTCTGGTGGAAAGAAACTAGTGAACTTCCCACGCGGGAAGGACATCGTTTTCCACAACACCTGCCTGCAGCTGCATGAGAACGGCATGACCATCACTGCGTTCTCTGAAGAAGAAGTGCTTCTACATAAGACGTATTTCTCTATCGGCGGTGGATTCATCGTGGATGAAGAGCACTTCGGGGCAGCCGATGAGGATACTTCTTCCGTTCCGTTTGCTTACCGCAGCGCAGAAGAGTTTCTCACGATGTGCGACATTGAAGGGCTCAGCATCCCGGAGCTAGAGTGGCGCAATGAGACATCAGCTGCCTCTGAAGAGGACGTGCGTGATCACCTGGCCAAGGTCTGGAACGTGATGCGTACTGGCATCGAACGTGGTTCGAGCGCTGAGGGAATTCTCCCCGGTGAGCTTCGGGTCCCGCGTCGTGCAAAGGCACTGCGGACTCGCTTGGAAAACACGAGCGAGAATGAGCCATTGCGCATGATGAGCTGGCTTAATATGTTTGCCCTTGCCGTCAATGAGGAAAACGCTGCTGGTGGTCGCGTTGTTACGTCTCCTACAAATGGCGCTTGTGGCGTTCTGCCCGCTGTCCTGTCTTATTGGGACAAGTTGGTGGCGCCTGTGGATGAGAAGATGTACACCGATTACTTCCTCACCTGCAAGGTTGTCGGTGCGCTCTACAAGATGAACGCTTCTATTTCTGGTGCTGAGGTCGGTTGCCAGGGAGAGGTGGGCGTCGCTTGTTCGATGGCGGCGGCCGGTGTTGCGCAACTTATGGGCGGAACCCCGCAGCAGGTCTTCATCGCAGCTGAGATTGCAATGGAGCACAACTTGGGCCTTACCTGTGACCCCGTGTGTGGCCAGGTACAGGTTCCTTGCATCGAGCGTAACGCCGTGGCTGCTGTGGAGGCCGTCAACGCCGCAAACATGGCTTTGCAGCGTGAGTCGAACCCGACGGTATCACTAGACCAGATCATCACGACGATGTATCAGACTGGCAAGGACATGGACTCCAAGTACCGCGAAACCTCCCTTGGCGGTTTGGCTAAGGTCGTGCTTCCTAAGTTGATGCCGTGTAGCTAGTTTTCAATCACTGTCTAGTCCATGCCTAGCGCATGTTGGTGAACAGACAAAAGAACACCTTTGCATGGATAAAAATGATCGTGACATTAGTTTTCACGGGCGTTGTATCCCTGCAAAGGTGCTTTTGGCATTCGCGCGATAACACTTATAAGCGTTGCGGTGAATGGAATCATTGGCCGCATTGAGTAGCAAGAAGGAAGGTAGGATCGTATGACTCAGTTGTTCTCTCGCCGCCGCTTTCTCGGGGCCACTGCTCTAGCTACGGCTGGCGGTATTGGAGTGCTTACTGCGTGTGCACAAGAAGGTTCTCAACCCAGTGGCGCCACCAACCACGCTGAGGAGATAGATTATTCAGCGATCTCTGGGCATGTAGTCGTTTTATCTACCGGTGGAACTATCGCTAGTACCAATGTTGCCGGGGCGCTGGTCCCCACGGTAAGCGGTGAAGAGCTTGTAACGCCTGTGTATAAAAAGTTTTCTCAAGACAAACTCACGATCGAGGTTCGTCAGGTAAGCCAGCTGGATTCTTCTGCAATGACGTTGAAGGATACAGATACCATTATCCGTGAAGTGCTTAAGACGGTGAAGGAAGACAACGTCACAGGCGTGATAGTTACGCACGGTACTGATTCGATGGAAGAATCGGCCATCGCCGTGGACACGTTCCTCAGCGGTGATAAGCCTGTGGTCTTTACCGGTTCGATGCTGCCTTTCGACGATCCTCACACTGACGGTCCCGACAACCTCACTTTGGCTGTCACCGCAGCAACAGATACTAAAAATCAAGGGAAAGGCACTTTTATCGCTTTTGGCGGCACGCTGATCCGGGCACGCGGCGCATACAAATCCCATACCTCTGAAAAAGATGGTTTTCGCACTAACGCCGGCGACGATCTGGTTCGGCCTAAGCCGCTAGATTTTAAGCCGTTGGAGTCATACCGGGTAGACATTATCGCGGCCTATCCGGGTGCACCTCGTGCGCTTGTCGACGCCGCCATCGCCACCGGAGCGCAGGCCCTAGTCATTGAGGGGATGGGCGCAGGAAACGTCGGCGGCGATATCGCAGAGGGAATCGTGGCTGCCGCAGAGAAAAATATCCCGATAGTTATGACCACGCGTGTGGATGCTGGGCTAGTGGAAGGCACCTATGGTGGCGCAGGCGGCGGAGCTACCCTTGCACAAAAAGGCGTGATTGGCTCGAATTACTTGCGGGCGGGACAATCGCGCATTGTGCTTGCAGCCGCTCTGGCCACCGGAACGGATCCCAAGGTGCTCTTTAACGAGAGTTAACCAAAGAGCGCAAGCCGGCTGAGGCGTGCTCGGGGTGTGCCAGCCGGCTTGTGATGTGCGCTATTTTAGTTCGTTGGGGCTTTTTGTGAAATTCCTGCGACGAAAACGATGCTTGCTGCGACTAAAATGCAATGGCGATGGACGCTATGCTGACAACAAAACCGTACTTAGTAACTAAGTCTTTCTCCGTCATTATCTTACGAATCGTGTGTAAAGAAGCATCGATGCTGTCTATGTAAAGATATTTCTGAATGCTGTGTGCTTCTGCGAATCCGTTGTAGTTGGTAACATGTTCTGACAGCTTCTCCATTGTAACAGCCCTTGTCTGTCATAGTCACCGTGAGATGAAGAATGGTCTGGCTTTCTCTGTGGGCCGACCAGCCGAGCTTTCACAAACAATCTTCTAAGTATCTCGTGACGAGCAAGGGTAAGATTTTGTGATTTCAGATTGCGTTATACAGCAAGTCATAGGTAAAGATGTGGCAATGAGCTTTTGGTTTATTTGAAATGTGATCACTAGTAAAGGAAACAAGTTATGGTAGATCCAAAAAAATTTGACTCTGGAGATCAAGGGAGTTTCTCTAGCTGGAATTGGCGTTTCAAATTAGCAACTGCAATGAGCGTCCTTAGCATGGTAGCTGGGGCGGTTCTTCTTATATTGGGTTTCACAGTTTTCAGTGGATTTGCTGCTAATGTCGTTGCATATTTCCTGATGGCCGGGGGTGGATTAGGTGCGCTTGTTACTCCAATTTTCGCTGCACGGTATCGAGAGAAATCCTCAAGGTAATGCACTCGATTTTTTAGGGTTCTGAACTTGATTTAGAATCTCTGTTTTCGTCAAGCACTCCAACAAATTATCTGAGGTGTGTTTTTTCACTTTCCTCCAGGAGGCCTCGAACGGATCTGATTCCGTTTGTCAGATGCACAATCTCAGCCCAGTCAGGTTGCGGAGAAAACTAGTATGCCGCTATGGCGGGTGAACGCTATGACGCACAGCGCAGACGAGAGCTGGAAAAGGAAGTTGGGAAACTCTGCGAAGAACGAGAGATCTTGCAAAAGTTCATGAAATATTTCGCGGCAGAGACCAACTGGTGATCCGCTTCCCATTTGTTGATGCCCATTGCATCGGGCACTCGATCAAACGGATGTGCTAGTTCCTCGGCGTGGACAGGACGTTCCATTATAAACGACAGTGATCGTCGTAACGGCAGGACCTGTGATGATGAATTCTTAGCCGCAGAGATATAGATAGATATCTTCGAAGAATTCGATGCTTGTTGTGGAGTGAAGAGAATCACTGTGGAATTCAAAGCTCAGACAAAGTTTTATCCTGTTAACCACAAGTTTGTGGGCAGAGCGATGAAAGACAGGAGACGCAAGGGCTACATTATGCGTCGCATAGTGAAGGCGTCCTGACGAAGGA
Source organism: Corynebacterium silvaticum (assembly GCF_002162115.2). Taxonomy (NCBI): domain Bacteria; kingdom Bacillati; phylum Actinomycetota; class Actinomycetes; order Mycobacteriales; family Corynebacteriaceae; genus Corynebacterium; species Corynebacterium silvaticum. Next base: position 466,716 of record NZ_CP021417.2, read on the forward strand.
AGTGCGTCAGGCAGTTTATCGAAGTTATAGACATGGCTTACTGGGAATGCAGGTCCTTTGATGGTGTTGCTTTCCAAGCTGATCACGACCAGTCATGCTTTCACCGAACACTGCAGCGCTCAGGGGGACATGCACCGCACATAACACCGCTTTAGAAATGAAAACGAGATGCATTTCATAGCGGATCTTTTATTGCGGAATCACAAGACAGGGAAGAGTTATGAAATGCGTCTTAAGGGGGATGAGGGAGTCGGAACAAAAATGCAGGATGTGCGTTTCTCAGTGGGGGCAGTCAAGAAACAAGGATGTGATCCAGGAAGAGCTTCTTGTCGCTGATTGATCGCGCCCGTTAAAAGACCCAACTCTCGGGAACCCGCTTACACGATTCATATCTTGGTATAAGTGAAATTACGTTGAGCGCTTGGACAGCAGAGACACGATGGTTCGCGCGTCTGAGAAGCGCAGCGGTGAAAAGCGAAGGCTGCGGCTGACCTATGAAGGAGAAACCTTGTCCAAGATGAATCGCCGGTTACTGAGTTCGCTGTGTGTTACGGCTTTTATGTTTGCTGTAACCACACCAGTAAACGCACAGTCGTCCCTTCCCCTGCCTCCGGCATCACAGGCGGGATCGTCCCTGGCTCCTCCGCCTGTTCTGCATCCTGGTGCTCCTACTCCACAACCGTTTGCCCTGCGGATTACGTGGGGTATATCTCCGATATCAGTTCTTACAGCGGCGGAACTTACTACGACGTGGTGTCTAACTTTGAAGACCTGCGCCGGAATCATCCGAAAGCGCTAGAAGAAAACTCGGCGACGTCGATACGCATTAATAATGAGGCCACCTCGGAGACCGTGGCCCGGGCGCAGCACGCGACGCCCTCACCGAACGTGACGGCGTGCTCATGGCATTTTCGGATGCCCTAGGCCCCACGCTTGGAGGTTATCTGCGTACCGCACTCGCAGAGAATCGGCTGCCTAAGCTGCAGATGCTTCTTGGGGGATGGACGGCGCGCGCCGGGGGGCCAGCAAGTTCCACTTTTGTGGAAAAGAACATTTTTAGAAATCCACGCCCATACATTGCACACCCCGATGCGATTCGCCAATACCCAGTCGCGCATCATGATCTGTATCCAACATCGGGTTCTTTCCCCTCGGGACACACGAATCAAGCAGCGTGGACGACTGCCCTGTGGGCTTATATGCTGCCCGAATTTTCCGCTCAGCTATTGGATAGGGGATCGGAAGCAGGGTTAACCGGGTAGTACTTGGAGTCCACTATCCGCTGGATGTGATCGGTGGGCGGATGACAGGGAACGCGGCTGCGGCAGACCGTCTTAATGACCCGAAGATGCGGGCAGCATTGGACGCTGCCGGGGCAGAATTACGTGCGGAGTTGGAATGGCGCTGCGGGAAGAACTTGTCGGAGTGCGCCGCAGACATAGGAGCAAAGCTGCAGGCGGTGCACGCATACACAGAGCGCATGAACTATGGGATGAAGCCCCGTGTGTACGCCACCGAATCGCCGATGGTGGTGCCACAGGCAGCTCCTGTGCTCTTGTCATCTGCTTTCCCGCATCTGACATGGGATCAGCGTGCTGAAGTACTGCGTCAAACCGCGTCCGAGGCGGGTTATCCATTAGATGATCAGAGCCCGCGAGGGTCCTGGCAACGGATTAATTTGGCACGCGCTATGGCTGCAACCGTAACGGTGGATGAGCGCGGTGCGGTGAGCGTCGATTAGCTAGTGCAAGGGGCGTCGAAAAAAGTTTGTAAAAAAGTTGGCAAGAAGAACCGCGTAGAGTAAGCTGGCCACTCGGACTCGTGCGCCCTTATCAAGGTGCTGCCGAGACCACTGTACAAATTTTCATACCTACTTTGTTGTAGGCCCCTCGCCTTATGCGACCGTGTGGACATGTGGCAGCGAGCGCCCCAAGCTACTGAGTTTGGGGAGCGTAAGTGGCCCGAGAGCACGCGGTAACGCACGTTTAAAGGTGGGTAGGAACCGCAACGAGAAAGGCGCCAGGTCACTTTTATGACCATGACAGATCCTATCGCCGACATGCTGTCGCGCGTGCGCAACGCAAACCACGCGCACCACGACGTTGTGTCGATGCCTTCTTCCAAGCTCAAGGCAAACATTGCTGAGATCCTGAAGCAAGAAGGTTACATCGCTGACTACAAGGTTGAGGAAGTAAAGGTTGGCAAGACCCTTACCCTGAACCTGAAGTACGGCCCGAACCGTCAGCGCTCCATCGAGGGCGTTCGTCGCGTTTCCAAGCCAGGTCTGCGCGTGTACGCAAAGTCCACCAACTTGCCGAAGGTCCTTGGCGGCCTGGGCGTGGCTATCATTTCCACGTCTCAGGGTCTGCTGACCGATCGTCAGGCTACCGAGAAGGGTGTAGGCGGAGAAGTTCTCGCCTACGTCTGGTAAGGGAGGAGACGAAATATGTCACGTGTAGGTAAGGCACCTATCGCTGTTCCATCCAGCGTTGAGACCAAGATTGACGGCCAGCTCGTTGAGGTTAAAGGTCCTAAGGGAACCCTGAGCTTCGAGCTTCCAGAACCAATCCGCGCTTCTCTTGAAGACGGACAGATCACCGTGGTCCGCCCGGATGATCACCGCAAGAACCGTTCGCTGCACGGTTTGTCTCGTTCACTCGTTAACAACATGGTTGTTGGCGTGACCGAGGGCTACACCATCAAGATGGAAATCTTCGGTGTTGGCTACCGTGTTGCTCTTAAGGGCCAGAACCTTGAGTTCTCCCTTGGTTACTCCCACCCGGTCCTGATCGAGGCTCCGGAAGGCATCACGTTCGCTGTTGACGGCAACACCAAGTTGTCTGTCTCCGGTATCGACAAGCAAAAGGTCGGACAGATCGCCGCCATCATCCGTCGCCTCCGTAAGGATGATCCTTACAAGGGCAAGGGTATTCGTTATGAGGGCGAGCAGATCCGTCGCAAGGTCGGAAAGACGGGTAAGTAAGCAATGAGCAACAACGAGAACAACAACGGCAAGCGTCTGCCTGTGGGCAAGGACATTTCCACCCGCCGTCGCATCGCTCGCGCACGCCGTCACAACCGCATCCGCAAGAACCTGCGTGGTACCGCCGAGACCCCACGTCTCGTCGTCCACCGCACCTCTCGCCACATGCACGTTCAGGTCATCGACGACTTCGCTGGCCACACCTTGGCTGCTGCATCCACCTTGGAAGCAGAAGTTCGTGCAATCGAGGGTGACAAGAAAGCTAAGGGCGCTAAGGTCGGTCAGCTGATCGCCGAGCGCGCTAAGGCTGCTGGCATTGAGTCGATCGTTTTCGACCGTGCTGGCTACAAGTACCATGGCCGTGTTGCTGCACTGGCCGACGCAGCTCGTGAAGGTGGTCTGAAGTTCTAATGACCGCTATCTCCATGAACATCAACGGAAGGATTGCGTAATGCCGGGACGTGAACGGCGTGACGGCGGACGCTCCGCCGACGACAACCAGAAGAAGAACGATCGCCGTGGCGGACGCCGCGATGATCGTCGTAACCAGCAGCAGGACGAGCGCTCTCAGTACATCGAGCGCGTTGTTACCATCAACCGCGTCTCCAAGGTCGTGAAGGGTGGTCGTCGCTTCAGCTTCACCGCTCTCGTGATCGTCGGCGACGGCAAGGGAATGGTCGGCGTTGGCTACGGCAAGGCCAAGGAAGTTCCAGCTGCAATCCAAAAGGGTGCTGAGGAAGCTCGCAAGAACTTCTTCCGCGTTCCAATGGTTGCCGGCACCATCACTCACCCAGTTCAGGGTGAGGCAGCAGCAGGCATCGTTATGATGCGTCCGGCTGCACCTGGTACCGGTGTTATCGCCGGTGGCGCAGCTCGTCCAGTGCTTGAGTGCGCTGGCGTTCAGGACATCCTCTGCAAGTCTCTTGGCACCGACAACGCCATCAACGTAGTTCACGCTACCGTTGCTGGCCTGAAGCAGCTCAACCGTCCTGAAGAGGTCGCTGCTCGTCGTGGCAAGACCTTGGAAGAAGTTGCTCCGGCTCGTATGCTGCGCGCACGCGCAGGACAGGAGGCGTAACCATGGCCCTGAAGATTACTCAGCATAAGGGTCTGGTTGGTGCAAACCCGAAGCAGCGCAAGAACATGGCTGCTCTTGGTCTCAAGCGCATCAACCACTCCGTCGTACACGAGGACACCCCCGCAGTGCGCGGCATGATCAATGTGGTCCGCCACATGGTGTCTGTCGAAGAAGTGGCAGGGGAGTAAAACATGAGCGAACCAATTAAGCTCCACGATCTGCGTCCTGCAAAGGGTGCAAACAAGCCAAAGACCCGCGTTGGCCGCGGTGAGGCTTCCAAGGGTAAGACCGCTGGTCGCGGTACCAAGGGCACCAAGGCTCGTAAGCAACTTTCGGTTGCTTTCGAGGGTGGCCAGATGCCGATCCACATGCGTCTGCCAAAGCTGAAGGGCTTCAAGAACCCTTCCAAGGTTTACTACCAGGTTGTCAACGTTGCTGACCTGGAGAAGGCCTTCCCGAATGGCGGCGAGATCGCAGCTGTAGACATCGCAGCTGCTGGCCTCGTTCGTGCAAAGCAGCCTGTTAAGGTTCTTGGCGAGGGCGAAATCAGCGTTAAGCTGACCGTTTCCGGCGTCAAGTTCTCCAAGTCTGCTAAGGAAAAGATCGAAGCCGCTGGCGGCTCGATCGCTGAGGCTTAATTCTCAGGTAACTGAGAAGTTTCTCACTAAAAAGCCGTACCTACTCCGCATTTGCGGTGGTGGGTACGGCTTTTTCTTATTTTAATTTCTGGTTTTTATGTTTGAGGCTATTAAAAATTGACCAAAAGCTTATTCAACGTTAACATGAAAATAACCTAACACGCCGGGTGTTTTTATAACTTATCCCTATGGTGTGTATTTTTCTCAACTCTTAAAAGGGGATCACTCATGCAAAAAATCAAACTCTCACTTATTGCCGGCGCGGTGTGCTGCCTAGCGCTAGGCGGTTCCGTGGCAGGGGCTTCGCAGGTTTTGCTTACCGACAATGGCGCGCAGGAGACTGACGTTCGCGAGACCGTGGAGAAGCAGGGTGACACCTGGACATGTAAGCGAGAATCCTGGATTACTGGTGGCGACCAGTCGTATCCTTTAATTTCCCAGGGTCCTTGCACTGTTCCTGAACTTGGTCGCGCCTATGAGAAGCTGCGCTCCTGGAATGGGCAGGATCCCCGGATTCTTGAGGCTGATTTAATGAACGCTGCTGAATTGCGTGATCACTATAAGAAACTGAGCGAGGAGCAATCTGAGTTGCTTGATGATTTGACTCAGAATGGTGATTCTTCAGTCAAGCAGAAGGTCGAAAGGCTAAAATCTCGCCTTTCTGGCCCGAGCCGAACCGGCCGCTAATCTCATTCAATCCCCTAGATGTGAACAAGCATCTAGGGGATCTCTCCTTTTCTGGGGGCCTTTGAATATCTGTAGCCATTGTTCGGCTGGCTTAGCTCTCTTTGATAAACCCCGATCAAAATGGGCTATTTTCATATATTTGCACAGTTATTGGTTATCGTGTGCAAGATCTCACTCTGTCCGATGTTGGTTATTACCGGTTCCGTTTGGGGTGATCTTTGCGGGGGTCTCCTTTGTGTTCAAAGGAGGTGTGATGTCCGACCAATCGCCAGCTAGAAGCCACTTTATTGACACTTTTTCTCTTATTGGTTTTTCCTCAAAAAGCGGCAATGTTGGCCGGTTAATGCAGGTGGGGGTTGCAAAGGGGGTGGGTGGGCTGCGAGTATGGGGGTCTGTGAGTTAGTGCATAAACTTTCGGGTTACTCGAAAGTGTCACAGGCGGTTAAGCTAAGTGCTTGACAGGTGATTACCACTTTAAGAATGCTTTATCCGGGCATGAGTAAAAGAGGTAGTCGTCCCCCAACTTATCCCCCTAATCTCTAAAGGCGGTGAAGTGGATGAAGATCCGCGCAAAGAAGGCCCTCAGCGTATTGGCCATTTCAACCCTCGTTCTTGCCGGTTGCTCCAGCGAAAAGGACTCCAAGGGGTCGAGTGCTTCGGGTGACTCTAAGGGCGGCAAGATCACTCTGAGCGTGTGGAGCTCTCAGGAAGACCAAGATGGCTCAGGCGGATGGTTGCAGTCCGTTGAAAAGAAGTTTGAAGAGACACATCCGGACTATGACATCACATGGAAGAACTCGGTGGTTGGCGCTGATCAGGCTGCAACGACCGTAAACCAGGATCCTTCGGCAGCAGCTGATGTCTATGTCTACGCTAATGACCGCCTAGGCTCGTTGTTGGATTCGGGTGCTGTTGGTGAGCTTTCCGACGCCGGCATGAAGCAGCTCAGCGAGCAAGCCGAGGACACCATCGCCGCCAGTGTGAAGGGACAAGACGGCAAGGCTTATGGCCTTCCGATCGAGCCGAACACCTGGTTCATGTACTACAACAAGTCAAAGCTGAACCAGGAAGACATTAAGTCCTTTGACACCATGCTGTCTAAGGCTAAGGTCTCTTTCCCTATGTCTAACTCCTGGTACTACCCAGCGTTTTATGCTGGTGCAGGCGCTTCCTTCTTTGGCAAGGATGGCTTGGATGAGGCCGCTGGCATCAAGCTTGGCGACAAGGCCGGTGAAGTAACCAAGTACCTGACAAACGTTGTGAAGAACCCCAACTTTGTCAACGACGCTGAAGGCTCCGGCATCGGCGGCCTAGCTAATGGCTCTGTAGATGTTGTGTTCTCCGGTTCCTGGGATGCCAAGAACATCAAGAAGGCTCTGGGCGATAACTATGGTGTCGCAAGCCTCCCGACCTTCAAGCTCGATGGCCAGGATGTTCAGATGAAGTCCTTCTCCGGTTCCAAGGCAATTGCTTACAACCCCAACACCAAGAACCCAAAGGTTGCTTCTGAGTTCGCAGCTTTTCTCGCTTCCACTGAGTCTCAGAAGTCGCACTTTGACAAGAACGGTGTTATCCCAGCAGATAAGACGCTGGCCAAGGATGCTGCTATCGCAGCTGACCCTGTGGCAGTCGCACTGTTTGAGACCGTTGCCAATGCTTCGATCCTGCAGCCAACCCTGAAGCCAATGTCTGACTTCTGGGATCCTGCAACCACCTTCGGCAAGGCCCTGGTTAACGGCGAGGTCAACCCCGAGAATGCGGTGACTAAGACCGACGCTTGGACCTCTAGCTTTAGCAAAAAGTAGTCCCTGAATATGCGTGCGTATGTTGAGCCCAGTCTGCGTGCTGGGCTCAACGTGTGCATGAGCAGTTTTTCAAAAGAACACACTTTTAAAAGCCACAGGAAGGGGAGTGCGGACTCATGAAAGCTGGAGCCCACCGCGGTGGCCTGCGAACCAAACCGAAGCCAAAGACGCAAAAACGCAACGATGAGCCGAGTCTCTATTCGCTGTCTAACGCGTGGGCTAACGGAGACGCCATTACAAAGGCCTCGCTTGTTGTCTTTGGTCTTGGCAACCTAGTGCGTAAACAGTTTCTCAAAGGAGCAGTGTTCCTTGGCATAGAGATAGCCGCTATTGCACTGTTTATGAGCAAAGGAATTAAGGCGCTTCAAGAGTTGCCAGGTCTTGGTACTGGCGAACAAGGTCGCGTCAAAGTAGACGGATTCTGGGTTTATAAAAACAGCGACCCGTCGGTTGTTTTGTTGCTTGAAGGCGTGGCCACGATCTTTCTTCTTATCGTCTTCCTGTGGCTAGCTACAATCGCGTTGCGCAGTGCGTACAAGGCACAGACGTTCGTCGAGAAGCAAGGACGCGCGCGTACGCTGAAAGAAGACTTGCATGCGTTAACTGATGAAGACGCGCCGATTATGCTGATGTCGCTTCCTACGGCCGGCATTTTGATCTTCACAGTTTTGCCGCTGATTTTTATGATCAGCATGGCATTTACCAGCTATGATTCTCGGAATGTTCAGAAGTTTGACTGGGTGGGGCTAGAGAACTTTGGCAAGGTGTTCTCTAACACCGGTGGTGAAGTTAATCTGCAGATCTTTGTTGGCGTGCTCACCTGGACTCTGGTGTGGGCGTTCTTTGCCACATTCCTCAATTACTTCCTGGGCATGTTCTTGGCCATGATTATTCAGCGCAAGACCACCCGTGGAAAGGCGTTCTGGCGAGCGATTTTCTCCCTATCTGTGGCTGTTCCGCAGTTTGTTACGCTCCTCGTGCTGCGCAGTATGTTGCAGCCAGAGGGCATCGTGAACCGCCTGCTGCTGGATTGGGGCTGGATTGATAGCAGCCTGCCGTTCTTCACGGATGCAACGTGGGCGCGCGTGACGGTGATCATCGTTAACCTATGGATCGGTATTCCGTACACAATCATGCAGGTCACGGGCATTCTGCAGAATATTCCGGGCGAGCTCTACGAGGCTGCGCGTCTCGACGGCGCCAGCTGGTGGCAGACTTACCGCAATGTGACGTTGCCGTACATGTTCTTTGTGATGACGCCGTACCTGATCACCACATTTACTGCGAACGTGAACAACTTCAACGTGATCTACATGCTCTCCAAAGGCGACCCAACACCGATTGGCGCCTCGGCTGGTAAAACAGATCTCCTGATTACGTGGCTGTACAAACTCACGGTTGACCGTGGTGACTACAACGTGGGTGCGGTGATCGGTATCTTGACCTTCATTGTTCTCTCTACCGTGGCACTGATTACGTATCGACGAAGCGGCTCTTATCGCAACGAGGAAGGATTCCAGTGATGAGCACCAAACAAGTAGGGATCCGTGGAAGCCAGCGTCGTACGCGACAGCTTGTCGATTTCCTCGTTCATCTCTTTCTCACCGTCCTGGCGATCATTTGGGTGGTCCCCATCGTCTGGGTTGTGGCAGAAAGCTTTAACAAGAACACCGCTCCGTACACGAGCACCTTTTTCCCCACGGAATACAGCGTGGACAACTATGTTCAGCTCTTTACCGACCACTCAGTGCTGAACTTCCCCAAGATGTTCTTGAACACCCTGATCATCGCCTGTTTTACCTGCGCGATCAGCGTTGTCTTCGTGCTCTTTGTCTCCTATTCCCTGAGCCGTCTGCGTTTCCGGTTCCGCAAGGTCTATATGAATACCGCGCTGATCTTGGGAATGTTCCCCGGCATCATGTCGGTGGTGGCTATCTACTTCATCCTTAAAGCGATTGGCCTTACCCAAGGCTGGACCACCACGTTGGCGTTGATCATCGTGTATTCCGCCGGAACGGGCATGGGCTTTTACGTGATGAAGGGATTCATGGATACGATCCCGATTTCACTGGATGAGGCAGCGCTTCTCGACGGCTGCACAAGGTGGCAGGTCTTTACCAAGATCATTCTTCCGATTTCTAAACCGATGATTGTGTATCAAGCGATTGTGGGATTCTTGACCCCTTGGCTGGACTTTGTGCTTGCAAAAGCAATCGCTCGAACGCAGGAAAACTACACGGTTTCTCTTGGCCTATGGAAGATGCTGGAGAAAGAATATATCTACGATTGGTTTGCACGCTTTGCCGCAGGTGCCGTGTGCATCTCTATCCCCATCACGATTTTGTTCATCGTGATGCAGCGTTACTATCAGGAGTCGATGGCTGGTTCCGTTAAGGGATAGTAAAGCTCGTTGTTCGTACAACAAGTACCCTCGTGTTGGTCATAGACCAAAGGAACACGAGGGCATCCCGCTGCAATGGGCACAATCAACAAAGACCACCGAGAGCCACGTACAGCACCGCATGCAAACCTGAGGCGCTGTACACGCAAGCAGAAGCGAGGAAATGAATGGATGTTCAGCGACGTCAGAGAGGTTTTAGCGCTCATAAGCTGGCTGGCCTAGCAGGGTTTTTCATCATTGCGTCCTCGTTGGGCTCTCTTCTGGTTCGCCCCACGGGCTCGGGGTATGCGGATGCAGGCTTGGGCTTGCTGACTGTGGGAATCGTGATGGAGGTCATCTCTTGGTGCGCAATCCCACTCGTCGCCTGGCTCTACACGCTGGCAATCAAACGCGGAGTGAACCGATGGCGTCTTGCCGCGTGGACGTTCCTTATTGCTGCGGTGAGCGAGGTTCCTTATGATCTGGCCTCGGAACGACGGGTGTGGAGCACGGAGTCGCAGAATCCTGTGTGGGTTCTGCTGATAGCTCTCGTGGTGCTGGCAGCTATCGATATTACGGCGCAGCTGTCTACCGCTGCGAGATGGGCAGCGATGCTGGGGGTCACTCTTGCCGCAGTGTTTTGGATTGTGGCGCTTTCCTTGGGAACGCGTTTTGGAATCATCCCCATGGGGATCGCCTTACTCGGATTCATCATGATTTTTTATCTCCTCTGGGGATCCGAGAATCGCATGATGTATTCCGCTGGAGCTTTTGGTGCAGCGATGTTTATTTCGCCGGCGCTAGGAACAGTATTTTTGCATTACCGTCAGCCGCTGCTGGACGAGGAAGGTTCCTTGCCGGCCGCCTGGATTCCGTGGGCTTACCCTGCGGTTCTCCTGTGTGCGGGACTTATCGCCACGGTGCTGATGTAAAAAGGTAGCAAAGCCGTCCTTGATTGTGTACAGGCATAGGGCTGCTCACGCTGGGCGCGCATGCGGGAAGCTGAGAATGTGAATAGTTTCTCACTCTCCTCAAATAAAGAAGAGATGCTCTAACATCGATCTGTTACGTTCGCGCGAACCGAGACCACCCCTTCGCGGGGGCGCAGCGCGGACTCATCTCGATTTAGGAAAGGTCGTGCACGTTGACCGCGCCCGCATCTCTCAACGATAAAGTCTCCTCAGCAGTAGCAAAGAAAGTCGCCCTCTTTGACACTGACTTCTGGCGGTATTCTGTCCGCTGTATCTTCGCTGGTGTTTACCTCACCCTTGGAACAGCTTTCGCCGTTACCCTCGGACAAAAGCTCGATCATATCGTTCCCGGCGTGGGCTACCCGGTCTTTGGATTAATGTTCTTTGTCGGCCTGTACACCATAGTGTTGCTCAACGCAGAGCTTGCTACCAGCAACATGATGTACCTCGGATTCGAGGTTGTTAATAAAAAGGTGTCTTTGTCCAAGGCCACCCTCGTGCTTCTGGTCTGCACCTTTTTCAACCTTGTGGGTTCTGCACTCGTGGCCTTTTTGCTGAGCAGAGCAGTCGCGTTCTCTCACGTGGATGCAGAGAGCCTGGTCTCTACTATCACGGAAACTAAATTGGCCAAGGCCTCTTTGGGTCTCCTCATTGAGGGAATTCTGGCTAACGTCGTGGTTAATATGGGCATCATTGGTGTGGCCATGATGAAGGAATTCTCCGGTAAGCTTCTTACCCTGGCGTTTATCATCAGCATGTTTACTGTGATGGGGCTTGAGCACGTTATCGCAAACTTTGGTCTTGTCTCTTTGGTTGGGTTTAGCGCCGAGACGCTCCCAGCCCATTTTGATGCTGCGCATATTGCCCACAACTGGGCGGTCGTCTTTGTCGGCAACCTGCTAGGCGGAGGCGTGTGCATGGGCGCCGTGTACGCCTGGCTTAACCGGGGAAACGACAAGTACCGCGACTAAAAAGCTTATCGACACCCCCGCACCTTCCTAATCCTCCGATAGCTCGTCGTGGGGATCTTGATCCAGCATCCGCTCCTCATCTGGTCGGTGCGACAGGATGGTTTTTGCGTAGTCTGCCGCTGCAGTATCCAGCGGCACCTCATGCCCTGCGTTCTCTGAGAGATACCACTGATGTTCGAGAACCTCATGGAATATCTGCGCGGGCTGCAGCCGTGCCGAATACTCCTGTGGGATAGCCGCTAGCGTGGGCTCAAAAATATGAGTCAACCATTCATGGGCGATAGTGCTCATCGGCCGGTGACTATCTGAGTGGATGGCTCGGTAGGTCTCAATGGCATTGAGTATGCGTCGGGCCTGGTTTTCTTGCACGTCGAGGCCGGTGAGACGCATGAGCGCACGATGATGATGCCCTGCGTCGACCACCCTAGGCCTAATATGCACAGACTGTCCTTCATCGGAACTCGTGAGCTTGAGCTCTCCTACGTCAAAGCCCAATGCGTTGAGCTTGTCTATACGCTGCTGCACTTTCCAGTGCTCATCTGGCCTAATGGTTTGCTCGGCGGTCAGTTCCTCCCACAGCAGGGTGTACTTTTCCACGATGCGGTTGCCTATTTCTATGGCATCGACGTCTGGGGAAAGGAGTTTGCCGCTTTGCAGATCCATAAGTTCACCGATGATGTTTACCCGTGCGATGTCGACGTCGTAAAGCCTGCGTTGATCGCTGAGTTTAGGCTGTAGCTCGCCGGTTTCTGCGTCGACAAGGTACCCGGAAAAAGAGTCTGCGTCTCGACGAAACAGCATGTTGGAGAGGCTGACGTCACCCCAGAAGAAATTCAGCAGGTGGAGGTGGACTAAGAGGACGGCGAGTGAGTCGATAAGCCGGGTGGCTGTTTCCGAGCGCATGGACTGAGAAAAAACCGCGCGGTAGGGCAGTGAAAACTCCAGATGTTCCGTGACCAGCGCCGCTGTGAGGGGTTCCCCGGTGGCGTCGACACGCCCGGTGATCACAGCAAGAGGGCGTACCGACGGCGCCCCTAAGCGATTGAGATCCCGCAGCGTTTTGTACTCATTGTAGGCAACCTTTTGCCCGATCTCTTTGATCGCAAAAACCCTGCCGTCGATCCCCACAAAGCGCACCACATGGCGCGAAATGCCCCGTGGGAGCGACGCCAAATACTCTTCTGGCCAAGTCTTCTAGCGGAAGCGACCAGGGCAGCTGTAGCAATGCTGGGGCGATAGTGCCGTTGGTTATCTGCATAGAGGGGGGTAGCAGGCATGAGGACTCTTTCACGGAAGCTTCGAGGAGACAGGGGACAATGCCGAGGCTAATTGCGCGAAAGCCCACGCGGGGAAGATCCCGTGTGGGCAGCGGCGGTAAGAGCTAGACGTGCTTATTCTGGAAGTCGCACGCCCGTGGACTTGGAGAAGTTGTGCTGAGCGCCCTCACGGATACGAACATGGACGATGGAGCCAATGGGAGGCGCTGCATGCGGAGCAGTGCGAATGATGATTTCATCGGTGGACTCGTCATCGGGGTTAGCGTCCGTGCCAGAGCCGAGCGATCCGCCACCTTCCAGCTTGCCGTACATGTAGGCATCGGAGCCGAGCTCCTCGACTAGGTGTAGCTTCACCGGAATGGTGTTCGGGTCGTTTTCAGAAACAACCTCAAGCGCCTCGGGGCGGAAGCCGATAATAATCTTGCCGTTATCAGCAGGCGTAATAGCTGCACGGGTTGCTGGGCTCAGCGGAACCCGTGCCTTGCCCAAAACGGCATGGTCGCCTTCGATCGTGAAGGTTCCCAAGTTCATGGCTGGGGAACCGATAAAGCCAGCCACAAACTCGTTTGCAGGGAAATCGTAGAGCTCACGAGGCGTGCCCACCTGCTGCAGCACACCGAACTTAAGCACCGCGATACGGTCGCCCATGGTCAGAGCCTCAGTCTGGTCGTGGGTCACATACAAGGTGGTAACACCAAGTTCGCGCTGAAGAGCAGCGATTTGGGTGCGGGTCTGGACGCGAAGCTTCGCATCCAGGTTGGAGAGCGGCTCATCCATGAGGAAGACCTCAGGCTTGCGGACGATGGCGCGACCCATAGCCACACGCTGGCGCTGACCACCGGAAAGCGCCTTTGGCTTGCGATCAAGATACTCGGTGAGGTCAAGGGTGCGGGCAGCCTCTTCAACGCGACGGTTGATTTCTTCCTTGGGTTTCTTATCAATCTTGAGCGCAAACCCCATGTTCTCACGGACAGTCATGTGGGGATACAGCGCATAGTTCTGGAAGACCATGGCGATATCGCGATCACGCGGAGGCATATCCGTTACATCACGATCACCGATTGAGATGCGGCCAGAGTTGACGTCTTCAAGGCCTGCCAACATGCGCAAGGTAGTAGATTTACCGCAGCCTGACGGTCCCACGAGGACCAGGAACTCGCCGTCCTCAATATGAAGGTCAAATTCATCGACGGCTGGTTTATTCGCGCCGGGATAAACGCGGGATGCTTTTTCAAAGGTCACTGATGCCATAGTGGGGCAACTCCATTTCTTCATCGGCAGGTACGTGCCGAACGGTCCGTAGTAAAGAATCGCGTGGAAGCGTGCCTGAGGGCTAAAAACCTCGGGTACTACCTATGCGCAGTAATTAAGGCATAGACATGATTATTGTACGGGGAAAGTACGTGATGTGGACACACAATGAAAAAAGTTGAGATGTATGACTCATCTCGTGTGGAGGGGGCGTGGGGCTGTGCGGGAGGCTGCGCCCGGCTGGCGCGCGTCGGCACGCAAGTACAGTAGCTTAGGGGGCCCTAAAGCTAAAAATAACCTTAACTGTGTAGTTGGTGGGGTGCGGTGGTAGAGTAAAGCGGTCAATCATGTCCAACCTCAACTTTTGATGGAATGCGAGCTTCCGCAAGGGGCCTAGCAGGAGAAAAGGGAGAGAATCCTATAACAGGGGAGTCTCCTAAAAGAGCAGTTGAAGTTAGCTTTTTCTGCGATTGAGTTTTCTGCGGGGCGTCACTGAAAAGAAGATTGCATTGTTCAACGGTTAGAGCGAACGAGTTTTATTTAAACCTTCCATCCTTTGTGGTGAAGGCAGAAGCGTGGTCAGTGTTGAACTGATTTATCGTTGTGGCCTCATCGTGGGGGTATGTGAAGCCAGGAGGCTAAGTGTCCGCCATTTTTCAGGCATTCCGGGACGCGGATCTGCGCAAGAAGATTTTGATCACCCTTGCGCTGATCATCCTTTACCGGATTGGTGCACAAATTCCGTCACCCGGAGTAGATTACGCGTCTATCAGTGGGCGTCTTCGTGAGCTGACCTCAGACTCCTCAAGCGTCTACTCGCTCATCAACCTGTTCTCGGGTGGGGCGCTGCTGCAGCTGTCGATTTTTGCGATCGGCGTTATGCCGTACATTACGGCCTCGATTATCGTGCAGCTGCTGACCGTAGTGATCCCTAAGTTCGAGGAACTGAAGAAAGAGGGACAGTCTGGTCAAGCAAAGATGGACCAGTACACCCGCTACCTCACGTTGGGCCTAGCTCTGCTGCAGTCTTCCGGCATTGTTGCTCTGGCAGACCGTAAGCAGCTTTTGGGCTCTGGTGTCCAGGTTCTGATGCCTAATGCGGGTCTGTGGACCCTCATCATGCTGGTGCTCGTCATGTCAGCCGGTGCGATGCTGGTTATGTGGCTGGGTGAGATCATCACTGAGCGCGGCGTGGGCAACGGTATGTCTCTGCTCATCTTTGCCGGTATTGCGACTCGTCTTCCTTCCGACGGCGCAAACATTTTGAATTCCTCCGGCGGCGTGGTCTTTGCCGTTGTGTTGGTAGCCGTGATGATTCTCGTGGTCGGCGTTGTGTTTGTGGAGCAGGGACAGCGACGTATTCCGGTGCAGTACGCAAAGCGCATGGTGGGGCGTCGTCAGTACGGCGGTTCCTCCACGTACTTGCCTTTGAAGGTGAACCAGGCTGGCGTGATCCCCGTGATCTTTGCGTCCTCTCTCATCTACATGCCTGTGCTGATCACGCAGATCATCAATTCGGGTTCCCACGAAGTCTCTGATAACTGGTGGCAGCGCAACGTTATCCAGTACCTACAGACCCCGTCGTCATGGCAGTACATCGTGCTGTACTTTGTCCTGATCATTTTCTTCTCTTACTTCTACGTTTCGGTTCAGTATGACCCGAACGAGCAGGCAGAAAACATGAAGAAGTACGGCGGATTCATTCCGGGCATTCGCCCTGGTCGCCCCACCGCTGAGTACCTTGGCTTTGTTATGAACCGCCTGCTGTTCGTGGGCGCTCTCTACCTTGGTATCATTGCTGTTCTTCCTAACATCGCCCTCGATCTGGGGGTAGGGGCAAGCTCTGCAGGCTCCACACCGTTTGGTGGCACGGCTATTCTGATTATGGTCTCGGTCGCACTGACTACGGTTAAGCAGATCGAATCTCAGCTTCTACAAAGTAACTACGAAGGACTCCTCAAATAATGCGTCTTGTACTCCTTGGACCCCCCGGTGCCGGCAAGGGCACTCAGGCTGCGATTCTCTCCGAGAAGCTTGGCATCCCGCACATCTCTACGGGTGACTTGTTCCGGGCCAATATTGGTGAGGGCACCCCGCTGGGGATCGAAGCCAAGCAGTACATCGATAACGGCAAGCTAGTTCCTACGGACGTCACCGCTCGCATGGTGAAGTCTCGCTTGGAAGAGGACGATGCCAAAGATGGTTTCCTCCTCGATGGCTTTCCGCGCACCGTGGAGCAGGCAGAAATCCTCGAAGGTTTCTTGGAAGAGTTTGGCACCAAGCTTGACGGTGTGATCAACTACCAGGTCTCTGAGGACGTTGTCGTAGAGCGTATGTTGGCCCGTGGTCGTGCAGATGACAACGAGGATACGATTCGTACCCGTCTGCAGGTGTACCGCGATGAAACCGCGCCATTGATTGACCACTACGGTGAGCGGATTATTGCTATCACCGCTGAGGGTACCGTTGAAGATATTAATTCCCGGACCCTTGAGGCCCTAGGAAAATAAAACCTGATTGACTGCGAACCGAGTCTGACGCGTGGCTATGCATCTGGTGCAGAGTGTTTGTCAGTGCTCGGTTTTTGCATTTTTAGCTCATAAAGATATTCGTTTGTTGCGGCTGGCGAAACGGAAGAATTCGCCCTGACAAAGGCATGAAAGTGATGTGATGATGGGTTTTCGATCCAAACGCAAAGTAATTCCAGCGAAAACACCTGCCGAACTTGATGCGATGCAAGCTGCAGGTGAAATTGTGGGTAAGGCACTACAGGCCGTTAAGGCCGCTGCAGGGCCAGGGGTGAGCACCCTTGACCTCGACGCGGTTGCAGAAGAGACCATTCGGTCTTGTGGCGCTATTCCCACGTTTAAGGGCTATGAAGGCTTCCCCGGTTCGATCTGTGCATCGGTGAATGAAGTGATCGTTCACGGAATCCCGAATGCGGAGACAATCTTGCGGGAAGGTGACCTGGTGTCTATCGATTGCGGGGCGACCTTTGAGGGCTGGGTAGGGGACTCTGCCTGGACTTTTGGCATAGGTAAGCTTGCTGCTGACGTGCAAGCGCTTAACGACGCCACCGAGTGGGTGCTCATGGAAGGTATGAAGGCAATGGTGCCGGGAAACCGGCTTACAGATGTCTCCCACGCCTTGGAAAAAGCAACGCGCCAGGCGGAAAAGCGCTTTGGCGTGAAGCTGGGGATCGTGGATGGCTATGGCGGACACGGAATCGGGCAGACGATGCACGAGGAGCCGTATTTGGCTAACGAAGGGAAGCCCGGTAGAGGCCCGATGATTCAAGAGGGTTCGGTTCTGGCGATTGAGCCGATGCTGACGCTCGGGTCTGTGGATTCTCTTGTGTTGGATGATGAGTGGACTGTGGTCACGGATGACGACTCATGGTCTTCCCATTGGGAGCACACCGTGGCAGCAACCAACGAGGGTCCCCGAATTCTTACCCCCCGTAAGTAGTTACACGTTTTTGATCAAAAAGTGGTCTGACGTCCTACATTTTTGTAGTGCCGCCGGACCACTTTTTGCGTTCTTTGCGCTGAATAAGGACCATTTTTCTTGTTATAAATACTTTATTATTTCGTGACTTTGGCGTAATCTTGTGTGCATTACCTCCATTAGTGGAGAAGGACACATTTGAAGCAAAGGTTTTTAAGCGCTCCTTTGTGGTTGCTAGTCTCCTTACTAACACCATCTGTATGTTCTGTCACCAATTACTGTGAACGTGATACGTGTCCCTTATCCCTTTTGAACCGTGGGGCATGTGTCACTATAGGAGGTCGGACGTCTGATGTGTTGGCTGTCTCATTTTTGTATGTTTCATCCATCTCAAGGAAGGAAGTTTCCAATGACGGATTCACGCCGCCGTGGAACTCGCAAAGCGCTGATAACCCTCACAGCAGCGCTCGCGCTCACCGCTCAAGGACTTGCGGTCCCTATGACTTTTGCCGAAGAGGCCCCTAGCCCCGCAACTGCTCCCCTCGATAACAATGGGCTTTTCGACGCCGCTCCGCCCGCACCCGTAGCGCGTGGTGCAGTAGGGGAAGGGCAGCTTCCTGAGCCTGTGACCAGTGAAGTTTTTGAATCGAAGGTTATTCGAGACGTAGATCCTGAAGGTCAGCGGTGCTTCCGTATTCCTGCTATTGCTACGGCGGCTGATGGAACGCTTTTGGTGGCTTTTGATAATCGGTATGGGCCGGGGGAACAGAGTAAAACCTGGTGTCGAGATGCACCTTATGAGAATATGAAATGGAATGATCAGAAGTGGCAGACAGATATTGAAATTTATCGTTCTGACGATTCTGGAGAAAATTTCGAGACTGGTAATTTTATCGCAAAGGGTACGGCAGACCCTCGTCGTCTCTCTTATACCGACCCAGCAATTGTTGTAGATCGTGAGACGGATAAAGTATTTGCTTTTTTTGTACGAGGATATGACTATCGATTTTTTGATGCACGACAGGGAATCAATTCGGAAGCATCTGATGCGCTGATTGAACGCCGGGATGTCCAAGATACTGTAGTAATTGAATCTAATGACAACGGTAGGACCTGGGAAAATTTACGGGTTATAAGCGGACTAACTGAAAAAATTCGGGTTAAGTCCCGCCCAGGGGAAGAAGTTGCAGGCTACGGCAGGTTTGTAACTTCTGGGGCAGGAATGCAATTAAGGTATGGCCTTAATAAGGGACGTCTGTTGGTTCCGATCGCTGTTAATACTAAAAGGTATGGGCAAAATAAGGTCGTAAACTTAGCGATATACTCTGATGACCACGGTCTTACTTGGCAAGTCGGGGAAGGCATCGCCGGGGACGATGCCTTCGGAGGCGATGAGAACAAGCTTGTTGAATTGTCGGATGGGCGCATTATGATGAACTCCAAAGACAATGATAAAGATCGATGGACATCGTATTCTTCAGACCAGGGGGAACATTGGTCAGCTCCGGTGCGGACTGTTATCGCCCCTCCGCAGCATCCGGATAAGCGAAATAAAGGTATTAACGTATCGCTTATTCGGGCTTACCCTAATGCTCCAGAAGGCAGTGCTGCTGCACGTGTGCTTTTGTACTCTGCCCCAATTGATCTGAGGAGTGGGCATGAATACCATACGGATGGCCGTAATAATGGCTGGGTTATGGCTTCCTGTGACGATGGGCAGACATGGAAATACGGTAAACAGGTTGAGTTTGGCCGTTTCCAGTATTCGGTCATGACTCCCATGGCTGACGGAAATATCGGCATGGTTTATGAATCTGGTGACAAAACACGAGGCATGACCCTCAAGTTCGCCAAGTTCAACATGGCATGGTTGGGTGCCGACTGCCTGAGCAATAAGGCCCTGGGCATTACCGATCTGCCGGATCCTGCTTTGGCTAAGGCTATTGAAGACGCGAAGGCTGCGACGGCTAAGGCTGAGGAGGCTACGGCGAACGTCGTAAAGCTCACCAAAGAGCTGGAAGAAGCCGAGCTCGAGAATGACGAGCTTACGGAAGCCCTGATTGAGGCCAAGGAAGCTGCTCAGAAGGCTATTGCCGCTGCCGAGGATGCTAATGCGCGGGTCAAGGCTGCTGAGAATGCCACGGCTAAGGCCGAAGAAGCCGCTGCGAAGGCAGAGAACGAAGCTAAGGCACTTGCTGAGCAACTGGCCAGGGTCGAGGCGGAGCTAGCAAAATCCCAAGATCAAGCAAAGGTTCTCGCTGAGGCTAAAGAGGCCGCCGAGATCGCTCAAAAGGCGGCGGAAGAGGCCCTTAAGCTGGAGAAAGAGAAGAACCAAACAGGCAAAGACGCAGATAACACTGAAAACAAGGGTTTTTGGCAAGGTCTTCTACAGATTTTGCCGGGATTTGCACCCATTTTCAGTTTCTTCATGTCAGCATGGGACAGCATACAAAAGCTGTTTGGGTTTAAAGCCTAAAGAAAAATCGGAGTAATCTGATTGCTAAAAAGGGGCGTGCAGAGCGGAAAACGCGGCGCGTCCCTTTGCCCATTTCGTGTCAAAAGTTGCCAAATTGTTACGTGCGACACGCCGGGGGAGGCTCGCTTAGTTTCCTAAGTTTTTGTTCAGTCGGGATATAGTGGTCAGCATGTCTTATAAGCCCCGTCACGCGAAGCAGTCCGTGGCCCGTCGCCGTATCGTGGCGATGGTTGGAACTGCAGCAACTTCCGCAGCTCTTCTGGTGAGCCAGGCTGCCACTTCTTCCGCACAGGACTTCGGATCGAGCAACCTCAGTAGCTCTATTGATCGGCAGCTACAGAACCTTGGTCGGCAGACTCGTGACGGAGCTTGGGATCTGCGAAATAACTTGCGCGCGCAAGCCGATGCAGGTTTGCCTGTCGACGCCGCCACTATGGTGAAGCAATCCATCGACAACGCTGTTAACTTTGCATTCCCTGGCCTCATCCAAGAGCGGACCGCACTGCCAGTCATGCCGGCCCCTGCCCTCCCGGCTTTTGACACTGGCTCTTGTCCAGCATTCGCCCGCGCATGCATTGACCTGGCAGGGCAGCGCTCGTGGCTGCAAAACAATGGTCAGGTTTCTTATGGTGCGGTGCCAATCTCCAGTGGGCGTGTGGGCTATGAGACTCCCAAGGGAATTTTCCACGTTAATCGTAAGATTAAGGATGAAATCTCCCGAGAATTCAACAACGCTCCCATGCCATTTTCTGTGTACTTCACCAATAACGGCATTGCGTTCCACGAGGGAAGCCCACAGGTGGCTTCGCATGGTTGCATCCACCTCAACCACAAAGATGCGGTGACCTTCTTTAATCAACTGCAGGTTGGGGACGTCGTCTACGTGTACTAATCACACCGTAGGTTTGATGACTTAGAGGAACTGGCTGCGGCATCCTGAGGAGATGCTCGTGGCCTTTTCTTTATGAGGTAGTACCTGGGGATAACGGGGGTGATGGTGAGGGGTGGGCGTCGAGAAGCTATAAGTCATAACCTGCGGCGAGTACTGGGGCTGATAAAGAGCCTAGAAAAACTTGGCTTTTCGGGCGGGGCACTGTATCGTTGCTCGTTGGTGTATTGCCAAAAGGTGAAACACCTGTAATAAGCAGTGATTATGCGGCATCGTAGTGATGAATCGGTTGGGATATTCAACCAAAATTCAGTACTGATGTCAGGAATGTGGAGGCTATGGCTAAGGAAGGCGCAATCGAGGTTGAGGGTCGTATTATCGAGCCTTTGCCCAACGCAATGTTCCGCGTCGAACTCGATAACGGACACAAAGTGCTTGCACATATCAGTGGCAAAATGCGCCAGCACTATATCCGTATCCTCCCTGAGGACCGCGTAGTCGTGGAGCTTTCTCCTTACGACTTGAACCGTGGTCGCATCGTTTACCGCTACAAATAATTCGACTTAGTCAGTTATTTCTTTGAAGCCTCCATGCTTCACTGATGCCTTGGCATCACCCACACCTTTGGCCGCGGTGGCTAAAGCCTTGCGCATCTCATCCCATCGTCCGGCATCCGTCCGGGCAAAGCGATGTTTGGTAAGGACGAGCATGGAGAAAACCACCGTAACAACCGGAAAGGTACTGCCCTTATGGCACGTCTAGCTGGAGTTGACCTTCCGCGCAACAAGCGCATGGAGGTTGCACTCACTTACATCTACGGTATCGGCCCTGCCCGTGCCGCCCAGCTGCTCAAGGAGACCGGCATCTCCCCGGACCTGCGCACTGACAACCTTACTGACGAGCAGGTTTCTGCTCTTCGTGACGTCATTGAAGCAACTTGGAAGGTTGAGGGTGACCTCCGCCGCCAGGTTCAGGCCGACATTCGTCGCAAGATCGAAATCGGCTGCTACCAGGGTCTGCGCCACCGTCGTGGCCTGCCCGTCCGTGGCCAGCGCACCAAGACCAACGCACGTACGCGTAAGGGTCCGAAGAAGACGATCGCCGGAAAGAAGAAGTAATTCATGCCTCCTAAGACTCGCAGCACGGCTCGCCGCACTGGTCGTCGTGTAGTTAAAAAGAACGTGGCTCAGGGCCACGCATACATCAAGTCCACCTTCAACAACACCATCGTTTCCATCACGGATCCGTCCGGTGCTGTCATCGCATGGGCATCCTCCGGCCACGTCGGATTCAAGGGTTCCCGTAAGTCCACTCCGTTCGCAGCTCAGCTTGCTGCTGAGAACGCTGCTCGTAAGGCAATGGACCACGGCATGAAGAAGGTTGATGTATTCGTCAAGGGCCCAGGTTCGGGCCGCGAAACCGCTATCCGCTCTCTTCAGGCTGCCGGCCTTGAGGTGACCTCCATCTCCGACGTCACCCCTCAGCCGTTCAACGGCTGCCGCCCACCGAAGCGTCGTCGCGTTTAATAGGAAAGGAAAGGTAACTTACAATGGCTCGTTATACCGGCCCAGCAACCCGTAAGTCCCGCCGCCTCCGCGTCGACCTCGTCGGCGGAGACATGGCATTCGAGCGTCGCCCCTACCCTCCGGGACAGGCTGGCCGCGCACGCATCAAAGAGTCTGAGTACCTGCTTCAGCTGCAGGAGAAGCAGAAGGCTCGCTTCACCTACGGTGTTATGGAGAAGCAGTTCCGTCGCTACTACGCAGAGGCTAACCGTCTCCCAGGCAAGACCGGTGACAACCTGGTCATCCTGCTTGAGGCTCGCCTCGACAACGTTGTGTACCGCGCAGGTCTCGCACGTACGCGCCGCCAGGCACGTCAGCTCGTTTCCCACGGACACTTCACTGTGAACGGCAAGAAGATTAACGTTCCTTCCTACAAGGTTTCTCAGTACGACATCATCGATGCTCGCGAGAAGTCTCGTAAGATGATCTGGTTCGAAGAGGCTCAGGAGAACCTCCTCGACGCAGTTGTGCCAGCATGGCTGCAGGTCGTTCCGTCCACCCTGCGCATTCTCGTGCACCAGTTGCCAGAGCGCGCTCAGATCGACGTTCCGCTGCAAGAGCAGCTCATCGTCGAGTTCTACTCGAAGTAATTTTCTGTTCTCCTGCTTTGTGGCTTCCATGCTGTGGAGGCCGCGGGGCAAGACGCGACAGGAATCTGGAATCTTCTTTAAGTCCTTTCATCCTTTCCGCCTATAGACGTCAAATAGCGGTCGTCACTCACAGGAGAGTTCTTAAATGCTCATTTCTCAGCGCCCCACCCTCACCGAGGAATACGTTGATTCCGCTCGTTCGCGCTTCGTTATCGAACCGCTTGAGCCGGGTTTCGGTTACACCCTTGGTAACTCGCTGCGTCGTACCCTGCTTTCGTCCATCCCGGGCGCTGCAGTGACCAGCGTGAAGATCGATGGTGTTCTTCACGAGTTCACCACGATCAACGGTGTGAAAGAAGATGTCTCTGACATCATCCTGAACATCAAGGGTCTGGTTCTGTCTTCCGACTCTGACGAGCCGGTTGTCATGTACCTCCGCAAGGAAGGCGCTGGCGTTGTATCCGCTGGCGACATTGAGCCACCAGCAGGTGTGGAGATCCACAACCCGGATCTGCACATTGCTACTCTGAATGAGCAGGGCCGTCTTGATATCGAGATGATCGTCGAGCGCGGTCGCGGCTACGTCCCGGCTTCTCTCTACGCAGGCACCAACGAGATTGGTCGCATCCCTGTTGACCAGATCTACTCCCCGGTGCTCAAGGTGAGCTACAAGGTCGAAGCTACTCGTGTTGAGCAGCGCACCGACTTTGACAAGCTCATCATCGATGTTGAGACCAAGAACTCTATTGCTCCGAGTGACGCTCTTGCGTCTGCTGGCAAGACTTTGGTTGAGCTGTTCGGCCTCGCACGCGAGCTGAACACCGCCGCTGAGGGCATCGAGATCGGTCCTTCTCCGCAAGAGACCGAGTACATCGCTGCTTACAGCATGCCGATCGAGGACCTGAACTTCTCCGTTCGTTCCTACAACTGCCTGAAGCGTCAGGAGATCCACACCGTTGGTGAGCTCGCAGAGTGCACCGAGTCGGACTTGCTGGATATCCGTAACTTTGGTCAGAAGTCGATCAACGAAGTCAAGATCAAGCTCGCTGGCTTGGGCCTGTTCCTGAAGGACTCTCCTGAGGACTTTGATCCCACCCAACTCGAGGGCTACGACGCCGCTACCGGCGACTACGTGGACACGGATCTGGAAGATTCCGAGTAAGAAGCCCATTAGGGGCCTGGTCATTGCGACCACGGTCCCAAGCGCTCAATAAAACTTGTACACGAGGAGTACACAATGCCTACCCCTAAGAAGGGCGCCCGTCTCGGCGGTTCCGCAAGCCACCAGAAGCACATTCTGTCGAACCTTGCGGCACAGCTTTTCGAGCACGGCGCTATCAAGACCACCGATGCTAAGGCTAAGCTCCTGCGTCCTTACGCAGAGAAGCTGATCACCAAGGCTAAGAGCGGCTCTGTTGCGGATCGTCGCAACGTGCTCAAGCTCGTTCCGAACAAGGACGTCGTTGCACATCTGTTCAACGAGTTGGCTCCGAAGTTCGAGAACCGCGAGGGTGGCTACACCCGCATCATCAAGCTCGAGAACCGCAAGGGTGACAACGCTCCTATGAGCCAGATCTCCCTCGTTCTTGAGGAGACTGTTTCTGCAGAGGCAAGCCGCGCAACCCGCGCAGCTGCTTCCAAGGAAGCTGAGAAGGTAGAGGAGCCAGCAGTCGAGGAGACCGCTGCAGAGACCTCCACCGACGAGGCTGCAGAAGAGAAGTAGTCTTTAAGGTTTTAACGCCTGGACATAAAACGTCCCTCATCGCTGATAAGAGCAGATGGGGGACGTTTTGCTATAGGGCATAGAAGTCGTAGGCGTGCCCTTTGTTACATTAGAATGCGCTTGACCTCGCGCTGAGAGAGCGTGTGGGGTTGAGGTGGGCGTCGAAAAGCAATCCAGCGCTGCTTCGTGGAGGAAGAACAAATATGGAGACCAACCAGCCAACTGTGCGTATTCGCCTCGATCTGGCTTATGACGGCACCCATTTTCATGGGTGGGCTCGTCAGGGAACCTCCCAGCTGCGCACGGTGCAACGAGTGCTTGAGGATTCGCTTGAGCTTATTCTGAGACATCCGATTCAACTGACGGTGGCTGGCCGCACTGATGCCGGAGTCCATGCTGCGGGGCAAGTGGCGCACTTTGATGTTCCGGAGGCCGCGCTGGACACTCGCAGCATCGACGGCGACCCGCGCAACCTGGTACGACGCCTAGCGCGCCTGCTGCCCGAGGACGTGCGAGTCCATGCGTGTACGCGAGCCCCGGAAGGATTCGACGCGCGCTTTTCTGCTTTACGACGCCACTACGTCTACCGACTGACCACCCATCCGCGAGGTGCTCTTCCTACTCGCGCAACAGACACAGCGCACTGGCCGAAACAGATCGAC
The DNA here is from genome assembly GCF_002162115.2 of Corynebacterium silvaticum. Taxonomy (NCBI): domain Bacteria; kingdom Bacillati; phylum Actinomycetota; class Actinomycetes; order Mycobacteriales; family Corynebacteriaceae; genus Corynebacterium; species Corynebacterium silvaticum. The sequence goes on from NZ_CP021417.2 coordinate 492,109, forward strand.
ATGAATGCGATGCAAGCAGCCGCAGACGTCCTTATCGGCCTGCATGACTTCGCGGCCTTTTGCAAGTTCCGAGAAGGCGCAACGACGATTCGTGACCTGCAAGAATTCACATGGCACGACGTCTCCACTCCGCTGGAACCACAACTCTATGAAGCCCACGTTACGGCGGACGCCTTTTGTTGGTCCATGGTCAGGTCGCTCGTTGGTAGCTGTCTAGTCATCGGAGAGGGGAAACGGCCGGAAGGATTCGCTGATTCTTTGCTCACTGAAACCTCCCGTTCCTCCCGCGTCCCCGTTGCGCCAGCCAAAGGGCTAAGCCTGGTGGGCGTGGATTACCCCGCAGACAGCGAATTGCTGGCCCGCGCAGACATCACCCGTGCAGTGCGCACCGCTGACGACATATCAGGGAACCGCTAAGCCACCCGCATCCGTCTAACTAGATGGCCCTTTCCACGGGGCTGTCGAGCCAATTCCCTATGCGCATGAGGACGGATGCCATGGATACAACAACAGGAATTCCCCACGAGAACGCAGCCCAACGCAGAGGCATCGCCCCTGCGACAAAGGCGCAAGTCTCAGGCCATAGGTTCCTTGTTCGACGCATAGAGCTAGGGCTTTTGCTTGGCGACGTCCGCATGATCCACGACCCGCTAGGAAGACTGCGCCGCGCCCTGGCCTTTGGCCTCAGCGCGGTTAGCCTTGTCTCACTAGGTGCAGGTGCTTTAGCACTCTTTAGCCCGAATCCTGATCCCGGTGACGCACGCATCCTCTCCTCGCAACGAGGAGACCTCTTTGTGCGTGTCGGAGAACAACTCCACCCGGTGACTAATCTGACCTCCGCCCAGCTTGCCGTGGAGGAAGCATCCACGCCGGTAAAAGTTGGCGACTCTGTACTAAGAACGAAACGCATAGCAGTTCCCATCGGAATCGCAGATGCACCCAGCATCTTCAGCGAAGCCCCCAAGGAAGAACCTCTCTGGCAAGTTTGTACCTCCATGGGAGCACCCGCCGAGCCGAATTCCCCACGGACGACATTCCTGATCAACCACGACACAACTTTCGACCAAGTACCACAGCTAGGGGACAACGAAGCCCTTTTGACCACGAGCCTGGCAGGTGGCGTGGTGGTCACCGCTACAACCAGGAGGCTCCTGCCCCCAGCTGAGTCGCCCGAGGGCAGGAGCATCCGACGGAGACTCGGCATCGACTTTACGACGCCACGGTGGAATCCTGCGGCAGATGTGTTGGCGATTGTTCCAGAGTCACCCCAGTTCCACCTCCCCGTGGGGAATCTGGAACTTTTTGTAGCCGACGGCGAATACTGGCTGAAGAACGACTCGGGGGTTGTGCACATTAGTCCTTTACAAAAGGACGTTCTCACAGATATGGGTTGGGGGCTCAAAGCTGTCCCGCGAACAGAGATGACAGCACTGCCCGACATAGACCTTCAGGTAGCGCTGCCCGAAAAGCCATTGCGTTGGCAAGATCCGCGTAAGGCAGACACGTGCATATCGGTGTCCTTTGCCCACGCAGATATGGAATCGAGCACATCCGTGGGCCTCGCCAGTTCCGCTACGGCGTCTGCATCTGCAGTCGAGCTTTCCGGAGAATCTGTGGCGACTCACTTTGCGGGCAGCGGAGGGACTGTAGCTGTAGAAACAGGTGCGGGAGTGCATCTGATTTCCGAACATGGGCTGAGACATCAGCTGGCGCATAATGCAGTTTTAGACCATGTGGGTATTCATAAGGTATGGCGTGCGTCATGGTTTCTGCTTCGCTTGCTGCCATCAGGAACTGAGCTGAGCAAGGAAGCGGCATTAACACCGCTCTACTAGTGTGTAGACTTTCTCTTCGAGTCTGAAGAATCTCGAAGAACTTCGGAGGACCACGCACACGTCTTTTTTATCACCATGCCCGCAAGAGGAAAGGAACGCGCATGAGCTCGATGCGTGACGCAGTTGCGGACAAGCTTGCTCAAATCAATCAACACCATGAGAACCTCAAACGCCACCGTTTGGGATTCCTTGTACGTCCGACCGTTCTCATCCTGGGATGGCTGGTTGTCATTGTGGGGATTATTACCATCCCATTCCCTGGGCCTGGATGGCTTACGGTGTTTGTGGGAATCGGGATCTTGTCTCTGGAGCTCCACTGGGCAAGCGGTCTTTTGGCGTGGGGAGTGAGGCTTTATGATCGCTTCTTCTCCTGGTACCACGTGCAGCCTAAAAAGACGCGCTACTCCCTGATCGCCGGCACTATTGCGGCTGCTTGGGTCGCCGGAATTGCAATTGTTCTGTTGCTATGGAAATTGGGGTTCGTGCCATTTTTAGACCCCATAGTGCGTATGCTGCTCGGCTAATTTGCTGAATCTTGCTCAGAATGCGGATGCGTACCCGAAAGCAACAGCATTGTGGCAGTAAGCGTTATAAGCAGTAACGACGTCACCACGGCAGCGATCATCCGCCCGTGTGCTCCGTATCGGCTTGGCTGTGACACTGTCACGAGCGATGGGTGCGGCTGTGGCGGAGGCCGTGGAAAAACCTGAGTAAGAGCTAGCTCAGGATCGACAGCTCCGGTCATGGGATCAACGCTGTGATACAGCAATGCCCTAATATCGGCAGCAGTGGCTTGTGGGTAGCGTTCCCGAAGCAACGCGGCGGTGCCCGCAACAATAGGAGCAGCAAAGCTTGTTCCCTCAAATGGCACAATATTTCTATCTTTGTGCGTCCCCTGGGATAGCGCAGCACCCTCGTGCGATAACGCTGCTGCGACATTACCCGGGGCGCTGAGCATCGGATGCGGAGCAGGCAAGGAATACTGCGTAGGAAGTCCATCGCTGTTGAGCGCAGAAACAGCCAGAACCGTATCCACATGGGTCGGGTAGACGTGATCGCCGGGTTCACATGAGGAAGAACCGGCATTACCGGCGGCGGAAACCACAACGACGTTTGACTTTTCAGCGCGGTCGAGGGCCGCGTGGAGCTCAGAAAGTTCTACGAGGGTGCCGTGACGCACACACGACACCACGGAGATGTTAATCACGTGTGCGCCGTGGTCGATGGCCGCATGGATGCTTTGGGCCAGCGTAGAGAGATTTCCCGCAGGAACTGCGCGAGCCGAGTATTCCTGCCACGCACTGGTCTGCTTGATAGAGATGATCGTTGCAGCAGGAGCTACCCCTACCACGCCGTCGGGGCCGTCGCGGGCCGCAATGATTCCAGCAACAGTTGTGCCGTGGGCGTCGCAGTCATAAAGGCCGCCGCGACGTGTGCCGTCGTTGACAAAGCTACCCGCGTCTTCTACCAGACCAAGACGCGAATGGGGAGCGACACCGGTATCGATTATCGCGACTCGAATGCCAGCGCCGGTGGCGTGACGGTGGGCCCGGCGAAACTTCTGAGAGGCGGCTGCTTGCCTTTGGACATTTTCTGTCGAAGCGTGAGCGGCTTGGGCACACGATCGCTCTTGACCGTAAGCCAGCGGGCAGAAAACGATGCAAAGAACAATGAGCACCAGGGCGAAAACAAACCTGGGAAACCGAAGCGTGTGCATAGTTATCCCAACCCCCGGATCAGGGAAAAGACCCCCATGAGTTGGCACGATAACGGAAACACCGCGGCAAGGGCCAAAGCTTCGCATCTGCCGATCCATAATGCAGTAACAGGTGTAAAACGGGGCAGCAGTTTGGCCCAGATGGAAGCCGTGAGAGCACACAGTGAGATGGATAAAGGAACGATCACCAGCCACTGAATGGAAACATCCGTAGCTAGAGACAATCCGATAATTCCGCCGAGAGAGATCATCCACAGCATCCACACCGACACACCGGTCGCATGGCGATGCGAATGCGCTGCTGTGCAGATAATGACAATGACGCACACGCAGAATAGGAAGGCGAATCCGTTGCCGTGCGCTAAATAACCAATAGTCAATAGCGCTGGGGTAGCGCTTGCCGACGCTCCCATCACTATGCCTTCCAGCAACAACAGGGACTTTCTGGCCTGGTATTCCAGTCGGAGAGATGAAGCCTGCGAATCTGCGATGCTCAGGTCTTCACCAGCGCTAGGAAGGCGTGGGACTTCAACGCCAGCTAACTTGACTGCCACAGTTGGTGCCAGGATTATCGCAGTAAGTGCACAGGCAACTACTGCGCTAGCTGCGCCTAAAAACCAACCGTGTGGTTGTGATTCTGGAAATTGGTAGAGCCAGCCAGCAGCAGCTATGGGAGAAGTCGATAGCGCAAAAGAAATGATCGCGCTGAGTGGACGGACGTAAGCGGTTGGTCGGCTTTTCGTCTGAGGTCGTGGCGGTGTGGGAGGGGCGTCGAGAAGCAAGCACATGCAGCGAGAGCGAACCAGTTATAAGAGCTACATCGGCTGCTAAGACCGCTGCCGCAATGTCAGATGCGCTCGCCTCCGACACTGAGAAAGACACAACAAAAGAACCTGCCGCGCAGGCACAAAAACTGGCGAATGCTGTTAACACCAAGGCGTTGCGGGTCCATACATAAGCAAGCATGGCTAGACCGCATAGGATCAACCAGCGGAATTCGGGTGGGCCGAGTGCATCCATGCGCATGATGAGAAAAGCACAACCCATCATCCCCAAGGCCTCTGTGGCGATAGCGATACCGCGTGGAGGAATAGAGTCTTTGCTGCTCTGTGCGAGGGTTTCCGCAGAATCACGCACAACAGGGGCTTTCGACGCTCGGTGCGGGCGCAGAAGTACAACAGCACCATCGGGAAGGCTCGTAGCGTGAAGGGGCGTGGAGGCGTCGATACGCACTCCAGAAGCCGTGATGGATTGCCACGGCGTAGTCCCAGCATCTACTCCTGCGAGCGACAAAATATCCGGGATGACCTCTACCAACGCAGAAGACCGCGGGACAGAAATATCTACGTTAACGCAGGAAACAGCTGGCGTGCTATATCCAGACGTCGCAATGCGGAAATGAAGCCGAATATCTTAATCTATCAAAAGAAATCCCCTCTCTTTGTTGGTACCCCCTACCAAGTACCGTCCATCCTGACTTATGATCGCTTCAGTGTCTAGTCCAAGGGGGAACTTCGGGTGGGGCCGCAAAAGGGGAATCGGGGAAGTGACTTTTCCGCGAGCACACAAGGGGGGGAAATGGTGCGTACCGCTGTATCGACTATCCAGGAAAACGATGGTGTACACATCGTTGAACAGCAGGTTTTGGCCAAGGAAGAATCCTCTTGTGCGCCTGCATTACCGCAGGAGAATGCGTTCAGCAAACAGGTTGATCACGGGATAATTCCACAGCTCAGTGCAGATGAACGGCTACCCGCGCCACCGCTTCCAGTAGGAAACCTAAACCCGGAGGCTGTTCCAGAAGCCGCGCGTGCACAACCTGTGCCGTTGCTCAAGATGCTCATGCCGCTAGCAATGGTGGTTGCGGTCATCGCGATGGTCGGACTACTGGTGATTTCAGGTGGCGCATTAAAGCCAATGATGCTCACGCTGCCGCTCATGATGGGGATGTCTTTGCTCATGACGTTTTCTCCCGCGCCGGGAGAAGACACAGCGGAGATGCTCAGGACATATCTACGATACCTGGTGGCTTTGCGTGAAAAAGCAGTGGAAAATGCTGATGCACAGCGCGCACATGAGCTATACCGGCATCCTTCGTCACATGAGCTGTGGCCGATGGCAGGAACCGAGCGGATGTGGGAGCGGTTAGGGGACGCCTCAGATGCTTTAGAAGTGCGCATTGGCGCAGGAAGCACCGCGTTATGCACTCCGTTTGAGGTGCCGGATTCGGGTGCGGCAGAAGATTTGGATCCGGTATGTGCGGTATCGCTACGCTCGACGGTTCAGGCTTTGAGCTCTGTCCACGATATGCCACTGATTATGCAGCTACAGGCGTTTCGGGTTATCAATATTCTAGGAGAGGATGCGCGCGGTTTAGCCCGTGCTATCGTCGCGCAGCTGTGCTTTCACCATGGTCCGGAAGCCGTGGGCATAGATCTCATCGTAGGGAATACCGCAGTGAAGGGTGGCTCGGGTTCTGATGACGATTGGACTTTCATTAAATGGTTTCCGCATTGCCGAACACCACAAAGCGCGCAGCATCGGATCGCCATTGTGGATTGCATGGGTAAGGGGAGCCACGAAATAGGCGCACCTGATGTTAGCCGCTGGGACGTGATTATTGCTATCGGTGCAGACCCAGATTCAGATCTAGGTCTGCGAGCTGAAGAAGAAGGAATCGTGCTGCAGGCAGGTTCGAGCCTCGGAGTAATCACAGAAATGGGTGTCGAGGAGATCGGTATTCCTGAAACCTTGAGCAGTAGCGCGGCGTTGCTCCTTGCAAGACTCCTGACCAGATATAGACGGGCGGAGTCCGAAAGTACGGCTTCCTCTGACTTGCGTGCGCTCTTGGGACTTCGCGGTGCCGCCGGACAGCTTGATGTGGGCTCTTTGTGGAGACGTCGGAAACCGGAGGGCTAAAGAATGGGCGGCTGAGTATTCCTTTTGGCCTCAACGCATCGGGGAAACCCGTGGTGCTTGATATTAAGGAATCTGCGCACGGTGGAATGGGGCCTCATGGCCTGTGCCTGGGATCCACAGGTAGCGGAAAATCAGAGCTCTTGAGGACGCTGGTCGTGGGCCTTGCCGCAACCCATAGCCCGGAAGATCTTAATTTTGTGCTTGTGGATTTTAAAGGTGGTGCCACCTTTTTAGGACTAGACCGATTACCGCACACCTCTGCAGTAATCACTAACTTGGCTCAGGAAACTGTGCTTGTGGAACGTATGCATGATGCGATCTCGGGGGAGATGAATCGACGCCAAGAGGTGCTGCGACAAGCCGGAAACTTTAGCAACGTCAGTGAATACACTGCAGCGAGGCAACATCGACCAGAGTTAGCTCCCATGCCAGCGCTGCTCATCATCGTCGATGAGTTCTCGGAACTACTGGGTCAGCACCCCGACTTTGCCGACCTTTTTGTGGCAGTGGGACGCCTGGGACGTTCTTTGCATATACACCTCCTGCTCGCTAGTCAACGGCTTGACGAGGGAAGGTTACGCGGACTGGATTCACCTCTGAGTTACCGCATCGGCCTCAAGACATTTTCTGCTGCAGAATCCCGCCAGATATTGGGAGTTCCTGATGCCTACGAGCTACCCAATCAACCAGGTGTGGGGTTCCTTTCTACTGGTGCGGGCTCGCTGCAACGCTTCAGGGCATCCTATGTGTCAGGCCCCATGCAGAACCTTAACGTCGAACACACTAGGGGACCTTCAGTGCGACTGTGGACTGGGTGGGAAGATTCCGGACAACAATCAGGACAAGCAGAACAGAAATCTGACTCGCAAGAGAAAACGCTTGTCGACGCCATCGTCTCGGCCAGTGTGCAAGCTGCAGCGCAGGAACAATTACAAGCGCATCACATATGGCTCCCACCACTCCCAAAATCCATAAGCCTCAATCCTTTGGAGTACAACCAGGACTTTTTAGTTGCATCGGTCGGCATTGTCGATCGTCCATATCTGCAACGTCAAGACCCGTTGATCATGAATTTCCTTGGGCAAAGCGGACATGCCGCACTATGTGGTGGGCCGCAGACCGGGAAAAGTAGTGCGTTGCGCACGATCATGGCATCGCTGGCTATCTCGCATTCGACGCGCACCCTTCGGTTTTATGTCTTGGACCTCGCTGGGACGGGCCTTGCTTCAACGTCAGCATTGCCGCACGTAGCTGGGGTTGCGCACCGTACCGAGGCAGAAAAAGTGCGAAGAATCGTAGATGAGGTCGTATCCTTCATGGATTCTCCTGAAGAACGCCAAACCTTTCTTATCGTCGATGGATGGCGTGTGATGGGACAAGCCTTTGACGATCTGCTTGAACCTCTTGCTCGTATCGCCTCCGACGGGCTAGCCGCACATGTCCATCTGGTGATCTCAACCCCGCGGTGGACTGCGCTGCGCCCGGAGATCCGGGACCTGATATCGCAGAGAATTGAGTTCAAGTTGGCAGAGCCTTTGGATTCGCTCATCGATAGAAAAGCACAGAGCAAACTTCCACTTGCTGCAGGCCGGGGCCTGAATACAGATAAGGAGCACATACTCTTTGCTCTATCCACACCGGCAGACCTAGAACAAGCAGCATCCACCTGCACAGATAGGGGAGATAGCGCCGTACCCACACTCAAGATGCTCCCCTCCTGGGTAGGAGTTTCGGAGCTGACGGTGGGCGTCGAAAAGCAGGAAATTCCTTTTGGTCTAGGAGGTAAGAAGCTCACTCCACTGACGTGGAATCCCCAGCATTCGAGCCATCTGCTGTGCGTAGGAAGTCAAGGCTGTGGGAAGAGCACAGTGATACACACGATCGTCAAAGGCATCGAAGCTATGGGGGCGGACAACGCTCGTATTGTGATGATTGATCACCGTCGGGCCCACCTTGGGGCGGTACAAGAGGACATGCTTGCAGCGTATTCTGCGACATCCCAGACCACAGAAAGCATGATCGGCGATGTGATTGTGACTCTTCGTTCGCGTCTGCCCGGTTCGGATGTGACTGCGGAGCAACTAAAAAACCGTTCCTGGTGGTGCGGTCCGGACATATTTTTGCTTATCGACGATCTCGACATCCTTCCCGACGGTTGCCTGTACCCGCTGGTTGAGCTTCTTCCGCACTCAAAAGACATTGGTTTGCACGTGGTGGCCTGCAGAAAAATTGGGGGTATGCAGCGCGCCCTGTATCAGCCATTTTTCGCGGAAATAAGGGATCAACAACCTACGGTTCTCATCCTCGACGGCGACAGAGACGACGGACCTCTATGGGGGATACGCCCTAGCCAGCAGCCTCCGGGCCGCGGAATTTTGGTGGAACGCGGTAGCAATAAGGGAATTTTCCAGGTAGCTGTTGCAGACACTCGCTTGACTGCTCAGGAAGACAGCCCACAGGAAGCTGAATGCGCAGTGGTGGGTGACTCCGGAGGAGAAGACCATGAATAAGCCATATGATCTGGTGATCACTGTCTTGGACACAGCAACGGTCTTTGAGGGGACAGAAGATGCGTTCCGTTACGACCTCACGAGTGCCGGGATTGTAGAGGGATGGGCTCTTGACAAAATCATCGAACAAGCAGCTGAGCAGTTGTTGCCTCAGTGGCCTGCAGTAACAATCCACATTATTGCGGAAACAACGGTAAAAGAGATTCTTACCGAGCAGTTGTTGGAACACGGAGTATCGGTGGAAGCAGCATCGGCTAGGGAGGTTTCTTATACAAAAACTGAGCCCACAAAAAGCGATCACAGTGAGCGTGCGTGGGAACCTCAACCGGACAACGAAGTACGCGATGTGCGGAGAAAAGCTATCCGGGCGAAAACCTCGTCCTTTAGTCGCATCGCACTCGCGGAGAAGCTGCATCCTTTTCACGGTCTACTCGTGGTGCTTGTTATAGCCGTGGCTGGGGTTTCGTGGTGGGCGATGGGAAAAGGGCTTACAACTCCATCTATTGGAGTAGCACCGGTGCAAAGCGTGGGGGACCAAGAGCTGAGGAACGCACCGGATGCCCATTCTGAGGCGAGACCAGCGCCAACGACGAGTGTCGCTGCATCTCTCAACAATGATGTGGTTTTGCACCATGCTCGTATCCAAGTGCTTTTACCTAGTAGCTACCATTTGGCGGAAAAAGAAGGAACGAGCGGAATGGTTATAGCGACCGGTGATGACCCGGAACTTCGGATCCTCTTGTCTATAGACCCCGTGGGCTCAACCGACGTGGAGGCTGTCTATGCGGAGCTAGATGCAATGATCACTCACGATCCCACGCTGACTAATGGGCAAACTCTGGGAATAACTAAGCCAACCCGCCTGGTCTCCTATGAAGAACGTCCCGGGGATGGATCCTATGCGCATTGGTGGTCTTGGGTAGATAACGGACATGTGTATTCCGTTGGGTGCCACAGTAAGCGGATGTCGTCCACTATTCCTCAGCGCGCAGTATGCCGTAAGGCAGTAGAAAGCGTGTCAGTGCGTAGCTCCTGACGCTGGGGTGAGGGAGAGAAGCTGAGGCACAGAAGAAAAAGGGAACAGCGGGAACCAAAAAGGCGTGACGTTACGTCTAAAGATCAAGGCTGACATAGCAGCCGATAGGGACCCCGCTTAGGGGAAGAAAATACACACAATTTATGGGGGAGGGATTATGTCCGGTCAGTTTAGAACGGAAGCTGACGTGATGATGGCTACTGCCGGTCGCGTCGATAACACTAATGCCGAGGTGCAATCGGAGCTTGCTCGACTGCGTGAAATCATCGATGGGATCCGGGGTTCTTGGGCAGGGTCTGCTCAGGTAAGTTTTGACAACTTAATGCAGAGGTGGGACGCGTCGGCAGGCAAGCTGCGTATGGCGCTGCAATCTATTTCAGACAACATTCGTAGTAATGCGGCTTCGTTCGATCAAACAGAGACCGATAACAAAGCAGCTTTTGCCTCCGTGGGGGCGCAGGGGCTTGCTCTATAAAACGCTTAGTTATCTGCTGAAACCCTGAAACAAGGAAACGATATACATGATTAAGTATGGATTTGCTGCCATTGAAGGCGCAGCGGGGGATATCCAATCTACGTCGGGCCGGATTAGCTCGTTACTTGAAGACCTCAAGACCGGTATTCGTCCGATGGTAAGCACATGGGAAGGCGATTCCGCTTTGGCATATCAAGAGGCCCAATCCCAATGGGGTCAGGCGGCGTATGAACTCAACGCAATTTTGTCTACGATTTCGCAGACAGTTCGAGCTGGAAATGAGAGAATGAGCGAAGTAAATAGAGCCGCAGCTGCTTCGTGGGGATAGTCCGGTGGAGATAATCCGCGATTAAGCGTCGATGGCGGAGCCCGTAGCTGGTCACAAAGAAAACCAAGGCAGGCTGTGACGAGTAGGGGTTGGAAGAATGGGCGCTTCTCCCCGCCATTGTTGAGCTGGGGGCATACGACACTATGCGACCGTCGTATGCCCCCTTTTTTCTATGACGTAATAAAGTTGTCTAACGCTCACAGTTCGCGTAACGTTAAGCGCCTGTGTGTTCAGAGCTCCGTTAACGCGGTGCAGCAGTCCACGATCGGGTCACCACCGGCCGCCGTTCGTGATTTCCTCTTGAATAACACCTGGCTGGCAGTTCTAGACAGACTTAAAAGGAGTCATCAGTGTCTACTTACCACCCGAAGAGCGGTGACATCACCCGTAAGTGGTACGTCATCGACGCCACTGACGTGGTCTTGGGTCGTCTTGCTACACACGCAGCTGATTTGTTGCGTGGCAAGGGCAAGCCTCAGTTCGCACCGAACGTTGACTGCGGCGATCACGTTATCGTTATCAACGCTGACAAAGTTCACATTTCCTCCAACAAGCGCGAGCGCGAGATGCGCTACCGTCACTCCGGTTACCCGGGTGGTCTGAAGACCATGACGCTGGGACGCTCCCTTGAGGTTCACCCAGAGCGCGTGATCGAGGAATCCATCCGTGGCATGATGCCGCACAACCGTCTTTCCCGTGCTTCTGCAAAGAAGCTTCACGTGTTTGCAGGTTCCGAGCACCCATACGCTGCTCAGAAGCCCGAGACCTACGAGATCAAGCAGGTGGCCCAGTGAGTGATCAGAACGTAACCGAGAACTTCGAGGCAGACGCAGCGAATATCGCCGCAGCAGTTGCAGCTTCTGAAGAGTTCACCAACACCATTGGTGACGTCGTTGCACCTGAGGCTGAGGTCGAGACCGCAGCTCCAGTTCTGCACGAAGGCCCGATCCAGACTGTTGGTCGTCGTAAGCGCGCCATCGTCCGTGTCCGCATGGTTGAGGGCTCCGGCCAGTTCACCTGCAACGGCCGCACCTTGGAGGAGTACTTCCCGAATAAGCTGCACCAGCAGCTGATCAAGGCTCCTCTCGTTCTCATTGATCGCGACGGTCAGTTTGATATCCAGGCTACCCTCACCGGTGGCGGCCCGACCGGCCAGGCGGGTGCATTCCGTTTGGCTATCGCTCGTGCACTCAACGTCTACAACCCGGCAGATCGCGCAGCCCTGAAGAAGGCTGGCTTCCTGACCCGTGACGCACGTGCCGTCGAGCGTAAGAAGGCTGGTCTGCACAAGGCACGTCGTGCCCCGCAGTACTCCAAGCGTTAATCTTTTTTTCGCTGGTTCAAGCCGCTTCACCGTTTGGTGGGGCGGCTTTCGCCGTTTCCGGGTGTCTGCCCCCAGCACCGCGCCCTAGGAGCGCAGCTAGCCATAGATTGAAGTGGCTAAGCAGCCAGTAGGGACGCCACATAAAACGCTGTGCAGTGCTCAGGGAGCCGACTATAAGAACATAATGCTAGGCGTGCATAATAGAACGCATGACTCGACTCTTTGGAACTGATGGTGTCCGCGGCCTTGCCAATAAAAAGCTTACGGCTTCTCTAGCGTTGAAATTGGGGGCTGCAGCTGCCGAGGTATTGACCAAAGATAACCGCAGCACCAGCCGACGCCCGGTCGCTGTGGTGGGACGCGATCCTCGTGTGTCTGGCGAGATGCTGGCGGCAGCGTTGTCCGCCGGGATGGCGAGCCGGGGAGTGGACGTGTTGAGGGTAGGTGTCTTGCCGACCCCAGCAGTTGCGTACCTGACAGATTTTTATGGTGCAGACATGGGCGTTGTCATCTCTGCCAGCCATAATCCTATGCCGGATAACGGCATAAAATTCTTTTCCAAAGGCGGACATAAGCTTCCGGATTCGGTGGAAGACGAGATCGAGACGGTTATGGGGACCATCTCAGATGGTGGCCCCACCGGGCATGGCATCGGTCGCGTTATAGAAGAAGCCGTGGATGCGCAGGAAAGCTACCTGAAACATCTGAAAGGGGCGATCCCGCAATCTCTTGAGGGCATCACAGTAGTAGTGGACTGCGCCAATGGTGCAGCAAGCGAGGTAGCACCGCTGGCTTACTCCGCAGCGGGTGCCAAGGTCATTGCTATCCACAACCATCCCAATGCCTATAACATCAACGATAACTGCGGTTCTACCCACATAGATCAGGTCATCGCAGCAGTGCGGGAGCGTGGCGCGGATCTGGGGCTTGCTCACGACGGCGACGCTGACCGGTGCCTGGCCGTTGATGCAGAGGGCAATGTTGTGGATGGCGATCAGATTATGGCGATTCTCGCGCTTGCGATGAAAGAGAATGGTGAGCTGCGTAAATCCACGCTCGTGGCTACCGTGATGAGCAACCTTGGGCTGCGCCTGGCGATGAAAGAAGCCGGCATCACCCTCATGACTACGCAAGTTGGCGACCGCTATGTCCTTGAAGAGCTCAATGCTGGCGGCTATAGCCTGGGCGGCGAACAATCAGGCCATATCGTGTTGCCAGATCATGGCACGACTGGCGATGGTACGCTGACCGGGTTGGCGCTCATGGCTCGTATGGCTGAGACCGGCCTATCTCTGAAAGTGCTTGCCGAGGCAATGGCAGTTTTGCCACAGGTACTCATTAACGTGCCGGTTTCTGACAAAGCCATAATCAGTGAACATCCAGAAGTGGCGGCGGCACTAGAGCGTGCTACCGACGAACTCGGGGAGACCGGGCGCGTATTGTTGCGCCCCTCAGGCACGGAAGAGCTTTTCCGCGTCATGGTGGAAGCTGCTGAGGAAGAGACGGCGCGTCGAATAGCTGGTGAATTAGCGGCATTGGTGTCAAAAATTTAATAGTTGGAACCGCAGACCCCCTTTCATAGGTCTAAGCCTTATAAGCACGATGACGTTTGGAGGGGGATTTTGTGTTTGATGTGTTCATTGAGCCGACTATCGCAGTGGGGATCATTAAAAAGTTTATTAGGGAACTTGATCACCAAGAGCATAAGCATGGAAAGCCTCCAGAGCTTGAGCCAGAGGCGCTAGGAAAGGCCTTTGCACACCACGGAGAAAAGATTTCTGAGGCGTTGCGGCTGAATCTCCATCGCGGTAACGGAATGCGGCTGCAGCGGCTTCATGCGGGAGCCGCTAAAGCGCTGTCTGATATGCAGAAGCTTATCGACGCCGACCTCACACATTCTGCAAGCCTCAAGTCCAGCGGGGCATAGCAATGGGATTCTTGCGCATATTAGGGGAGGGCTGATGGCTAAACCCGATCTTAGGCAGTATGAACGAGCAATTAACCTGCTGCGAATGGTTTCAGAGGGAACCTATTCTGGGCCAGCGTTGAGCAGCTCAGAGATGGAAAAAGCGGCGTCGAGCACAGAGGGGCTTAACACTAAGGTCCTGCGCGAAGCAGCCGCTGAGTCCGTGGGTAAAACTAACTTTCTGCCAAGAATAAATTATGGTCTGTGCTGTTCAATGTGGTGAAGCAATGTGCTATGACACTCATCGCTAGCGGGATTATGGATCTTGCCTCAACGTGGCTGGGAGGGCTGAGCGGGGCTAAGAATCTCGCAAAGGAGGCTCACCACGCTGGGGACGCTATCGACGACGTCGACGCGCATGCGAATAAGACCATAGCTAGCTACCGTGTTGTCCTAGTTGACCGTGGCCATCGAAAAGCTGGCTGGGCAGATAGCCGCAATAGACAAAAAGGAAGACCCACACGGTTTTCTTTACTGCGTTCAAGCCGGAGCCGACTGCATAGACTCCGCCGCCAAGGTGATAGCCATAACTTGCAAAGACCGGGACAAAGCTATCGAGTCGTGCTACTCGCGGCTGGGGGCGTCGTTAAGCAAAGAATACGGAAGGCAAGACACTCGGGAGGTTGCCGGTGCAGCTAGAGGGCAGGCTATAACGGTGATAGCGCAGGCGGAGTGCATCCTGGCGGGAACCGCGGGGGCTACAGGTACTACATCGGCTGCGGAAGAATGCCCACGGGAGCCAACGGCGCCACAGTCTTTTGTGCAACAGAAAAACGTGGAACAGGCGTTGGACGTAGCGGCACCAGCACCGCATCCTGATCGTGGGGAAAATCATGAGGGGATGTGTGGCGTTTTAGGGGCACTTGGGGTGGGCGTTGCGCTTATAGGACTGAGCTTGCTGGTTGAGGCGGCCTGCGGGTGGCTGGACAGCATTCCTTGTGAAGCGGGTGAAAAGGCGGTTCCAGTGAGAACCGAAGAGCCGGTACCAGAACCTGCGCCACGACCGCAGGTGGAAGAGCCGAAAGTATCGAAGGTGCCTCCGCCTGTTGCGGAAGAACCGAGGGGCGTGGATAAGCAGAAATTTATAGCCAAGCAACAAGAATGTGTGACGCAGGGGAATAAGGGAGTCGGGATTAAGAAAGCCGGGGCATGGTGAACGCTGAAGAGGAATTTCAACGACGCGTTGAGAATGCGGAAAGGCAGCGACAGGTTACTGTCAATAAATTATGCGGAGTTTGCCAAGGAATTTCGCGCAACCGTGGCAAAACGAATGGAAGAATTTGAACGCGAATTGAAGAAGTCGCAGGAGGTTGCGGAGAAAGTCAGACAGCGTGGGGAGACCCGTGCGGCGGAAAAATTCCGGAGTGATCGGATGGATACCGTGAGTTCACCACGGGATCAGGTTCCTCGCCGAGGAAGGCGTGGTCGCGTGAAAAGCGTACTGTGCAGAATATGAAAAGAAGCCTCTTAGATGAGAGGCTTCTTGCATGTACAGAGTGTGGCTTTAGATTGTTTCTGGATCGGCGGAGATAAGAGTACGCTTTTCTAGTGCGTCACCCCAATAAGACGTGATCTTCTTGGATTCTGCCTCAGGTTGGGAGAACGCCGAGTACTTGTTCTCATGCGTAAGGCGGTGGAGCAAGAAGCCGGTGACAAGACCACGGATTTTTTCACGTGAGGCGGCCTTAGAGCGACCCTGGCCGGTGACGAGTTTAAACAGGGTGTCTTCAGTGATCGTGTTATGAGAGGCCCCGTCGATTTCGCGATAAGCGACGTCTCCCTTCCACTGCGCCGCGAGTTTAGCCGCGTTGCCGTAATCGAAGAGCGCGTTGTCTTCAGTCCCCACGATCAGACCGGGTGCCTCGACACCACGAGCCGCCACCTCAGCAGAGGGGGTGGTTTGTGAGGGGTACAGGGCTGCCACTGCAGCCAGCTGTGGTCGGTTGGCTGCCGCCAAAACAGCCGCACCTGCTCCCATTCCATGGCCGACAAATCCGAGGCGGCCAGGAGCTACCGTGATGTTGCCGCTCCCGAGTTTCACCCCGGTGAGGATCTGCAAGCTTGTTTCTATATCCGCAGCAAAACCACGGTGGTTTGGTGAGAAACCCTTTTCCGTGTTCGGTGCTGCTACGACAAAACCCCAGCTGGCAAGATGCCTCAGCGTTGCGTGGTAAACGGGTATATCCTTCAACCAATCGTGGGCAAACACAACGGCGGGAAGTCCGTTGCCCTCAGCCGGAGTGTAGATTTTCCCCGGTAAACCTGCGTAATCGAGGTCGCCAACGAGAACGCGATGCCGGCCGCGCTTGGATAGGGTTGCTAGATGTTTTGAGAATTTATCAGCCACATTGTCCAAGGATAGTGGAAATTAGTACGTGTTATGGGTGAGAAGAGTCGCCAGTAGATTGCGATGAGGCATTTTGGGGGAGCTTGCTGAGAAAATCCCTGAAAAGTAGTGGTCGTTATTCGTGGGGAAAATAACAGTGGCACAATGATTCACCATGAACTTGCTCGAGGCCCGTATCGATTTGGATGCCATCGCACACAACACGCGTCTGATTAAAGACAAAGCTGCGGCACAAGGTGCGCAGTTGATGTGCGTGGTCAAAGCCGATGGGTATAACCATGGCGCGGTGGAAGTAGCCACTGTTATGGAAGACAATGGTGCGGATCAATTTGGCGTAGCGACCATCAGGGAGGCCCTTGCTCTAAGGGAAGGTGGGATAGAATCGTCGATTCTTTCCTGGATTTGGTCGCCGGAGCAAGACCTCGGGGCGGCGATTGATGCAAGAATCGATCTGGCTGCCATCTCGCTTGCGCATGTTAAGGCCTTGGTGCGGGCGTCGGAAAGCTATGGCGAGAAGCCGGTGCGTGTGACCGTGAAAGTAGATACCGGGCTGCACCGCTCTGGCGTGGATAAGCAGGACTGGGAAGAAGCCTTCTGCGCCCTGCGGGATGCGGAGAACATTCAGGTCACGGGGGTGTTCAGCCATTTTTCCAGCGCGGATGAGTCGGATTCCCCTGAGACGGAACAACAAGTGGCGGCTTTTCTTGCGGCGATTGAGCTTGGGCGTTCGCTAGGGTTGGAGCTGCCCGTCAATCACATTGCTAATTCGCCGGCGACGCTGAACCGGCCAGACTTGTATTTTGATATGGTTCGTCCCGGTCTGGCTCTTTACGGACACGAGCCGATTCCGGGGGAAGCTCATGGTTTACGTGAGGCAATGTCCTGGGTTGGACGGGTCACGGTGGTAAAGCCAATCGCCGAGGGGGAGGGGACAAGCTATAATCTCACGTGGCGTGCGGAACACAGCGGGTATCTCTGCGTTGTGCCGGTGGGTTACGCCGATGGTTTGCCGCGCTCGGCGCAGGGCCACTTGGAGGTCACGATTGGTGGTCGACGGTATCCGCAAGTGGGCCGCGTGTGTATGGATCAGATTGTGGTGAGTCTGGGAGAAAATCCCCACGGTGTGGCCCAGGGAGATGAGGCAGTGATCCTCGGGCCCACGGGGATGACGGCAACGGAGCTTGCCACGGCGATGGGGACAATTAACTATGAACTGGTTTGTCGTCCTTGCGGTCGTACCGTGCGAGTGTTTGAGCACAGGGACTGACCCAGCGACTAGTGCGGTGATGAACGCGGCGGAAACGGTGCAATAAAATTGTGATGATAGTGCTGCGGAATCCCCCAAAAACCACCCTAAAACTGGGATTGTGAGCAATATAGGATGAAAAACACGTCGGTTTTCCTAGTTGTCAGAGGAGACACACTAAGTATGAGAGATTCCTTCCCCTCCAGCGGCGAGCGTCGCCTTGAACTGCCTGCCGACACTCAGGCCTTAGCGGAGCAACTGGGCGCCGCTCTGGAAGCCGGAGATGTGCTTATCCTGGACGGCCCTCTTGGCGCCGGCAAGACCACCTTCACCCAAGGTCTAGCCAAAGGATTGCAGGTCAAGGGGCGTATTACCTCGCCTACTTTTGTTATCGCGCGCGAACATAAGTCGCTTGTGGGAGGCCCCGCGCTCATTCACGTTGATGCGTACAGGCTTATCGACGAAACCGCCGGGGCGCCCGACCCCATCGGCGCATTGGACTCGCTGGATTTAGAAACAGAACTCGAAGACGCAGTGGTGGTCGCAGAGTGGGGCGGCGAGCTTGTGGAACAGATTTCTGATTCCTACCTGCGGATATCCATCGACCGCACCACCGCGCATCGGGAAAATACTAAGTCGGAGGCTCGTATCATCCGATGGGAAAAAGTGGTTTCCTAATCGACTCAGCCGTTGTCTAATCTGTGTATCGCAAGCTCAGTGTGGGTATTTCTTTAGGTACGCGGATTTTTCTGGATTCTTAGTGCCGGCGCAGCGGGAGGACCTGACCGGTTGCCATAGCTATGGCAAGGCCGAGGCGACTGGCCGCAGCTGACAAGTAGTGTGACGGAATTGTGTTTTTAGATAACCCATATAAGAATGTTGTCTGTTCACGAGCAGAAACCATGCACATGGAAAGGATCCGAGGCCTGGCAAGGCATGACGGATCCGCGTGAATCCCCGCGCACAAGAACACTGACGTTGCAGGTCAACCCTCTTATGGTTGACCTTTAGGTAACCGCCCTCGCTTTGAGCGACCCCTTGAATTTTTGGCTTCCCCACGATCCCTTAAATTCTTGTGCTGCCTGAAAACTATGTCAGTTGTTGTGCGCGCTGGGGATGAACGCCCGTGGGGAAGTGGTGGGCGTCGTTACGCGTCGACCGCATCCGGCTTCTGCCTGAACACGTCCTTGTACTTTCAGATTGGAGTCTCGAAGCGCCGTGCTCGATTATCTTGCGACGCAACCCCTTATCACTCTGGTCCTCATCCTCGCGTTGGGACTAGCTCTGGGGAAGATCCGCCTATTCGGCATTTCTCTCGGCGCTGCGGCCGTTCTCTTCGTCGCACTCGCCCTTTCTACTATTCATCCAGCTTTGCAGCTGCCTCCGCTGATTTTTCAGCTGGGGCTTGCGATGTTCGTGTATGCCATCGGCTTGAACGCCGGTGCTGCTTTCTTTGCTGAGTTCCGACACCGCGGCTGGAAACTCACGCTGTACGTGATCGGTCTTTTGATGGTGCTGATGGGCATCTCTTACGCGCTTATCACCTCATTCGATCTTGGCTCGCGCGCCGCGGGCGCAGGTATGTTCGCGGGAGCTATTTCTTCTACTCCCGGCATGGCCGCAATGATGGCGATTCTGGAAGGAATCGACGATTCTCTCGTAGCAGAACCCGTGGTGGGGTATTCGTTGGCCTATCCCGGTGCCGTCATTGGGTCCATCTTGGTCGCTGCGATTGGAGCGCGTGCGTTGAAAGTTAACCACGCTAAGGACGCGGAAGAAGAGGGCCTGGTGATGGATCCTCTGGAGTGGACTGGCGTGCGCATCGGCCCGAGGATCACGGGAACTATTGCCCAGCTTCCGTCGATAGCTGGTGAAGAGATCATCGCTACCCGTGTGGTGCATTCCGATAGCTTCCACTCGCTTGCTGCCCCCAGCGACCGACTTTTTGAAGGCATGGTGCTGGTGATTAACGGCACGACTGAGGCATTAGAGCGGGCGATCGCCAAGCTTGGCGCGCCTGTGGACCTAAAAATTGAAGACACCGACCTTGAGTATCTGCGAGTGACGGTTTCTAGCAAGCACGTCGTGGGGCGGAAAATCTCTGAGCTAGATACTGTGCGCTCTGGGTTTATCATCGCTAGGTTGCGTCGCGGCGACGCTGAAGTTGTTCCTGAAGCCGACGATGTTTTGCACTATTCCGATCGCGTACGCGTGATTGCGCCGAAGAATCGGATGAACGAGGTGCGTCGTTTCCTCGGCGATTCGGAGCGACAGCTTGCCGACGTCGACCTGCTTCCCTTCGCCATCGGCTTGTCTTTGGGCCTGCTCGTCGGTGCTATTCCGATTCCGCTGCCCTGCGGGAACACCTTGTCCTTGGGATTCGGCGGCGGGTCGATCGTAGTCGGTTTGATTCTGGGGGCTGTGCACCGCACGGGCCCGATTCATTGGCCGCTGCCGTATCACGCGAACCATACAATCAGTGCTTTTGGTTTGTCGATTTTCCTCGCTGGCGTGGGAACGTCGGCAGGCGTTGGCTTCAGCCATGCCCTGACGGACCCTTCTTCGCTGAAACTTATTGCGGCAGGTTTTGTGGTCACGTTGGCTTCTGCGCTGATTACTGCAGCAGTGTGCATGCCATTGCTCAAGCTGAAGTGGGATGAGGCCATGGGGGTGGCTGCTGGTGTAACCATAAACCCGGCGATTATTTCTTATCTGAACGGGCAGACCGGCACTGAATTGGCCACGCGCGGCTATGCCACGGTGTACCCCACAGCCATGATCGGAAAGATTGTGGCTAGCCAGATGCTTTTGCTTCTGCTGCTCTAGGTACAAGCTTATCGACGCCACCCCGCATCCGTGCACTAACGCAGAGGATACGGGGTGCTGCGTACTCTTAGAGAAAACTCAGTCGGTGCAGCACTCTATGCTCTCGACGTAGTACGGTTTTAGCTCAAGAGGCTTCCATAACGGTTGACCCACCCCTATTGTGCAATCCAGGAGCATTACGAGCCCATGAACAAACTTGCCCGTGGCCTACTTGCCGCTATTATCGTTGCCTTTCTCGTTGTTATCATCGCGATGATCGCCATGGCACATGGCCGGAGCGGGACCACCAACAAAGAAGGCGCTTTGGAAAGCACCCTCCGTAAAATTGGTAGTTCCGGCGTCCACGCCACTGCGCTATCGCTGAGCGACCTCTATGGCCCGGAGTGGGTGGCCGGCGCAATGATCTGCCCCGGTGCTACTGAGCAGAGCATCGCCCAGAACTATGGCATCGATACCACTGACCTACACCTCAACGGTGGCAAAGTCCCCGAGGACGTGAACTACCTCGTGATGGCGAGCGGCGATGGAGACATCCGCTTTGAACAGCTCAACCGTAACCAGGTTGATGTATGTTCCGTCGGCCCACAGGGTGGTTTTGAGACATCCTCCCTGATCCCATTTATCAAGCAAGACGGCGTGTGGAAGATCGGAACCAGCCACTAAAAATTCCTTCATCCGCCAGACCTAGCAGCTCAGGGTGGGCCTGATGTTCGGTTTATTCCGAGAAAGAATTGGGTCCTGATAACAAGCACGCTTAAGAAGCGACTACTCTTCTTAAGCGTGCTTGTTCTTGCTCTGGATACCGCCACCCCTGACCTCATAGTCGGACTCGTCCGAGTTCCCGCCGATACAGCCACCGGGACTGTTATCGCGCAACGGATTTTTACGGACAGCCGGCAGCATAATGAGCTGCTGACTCCTACCGTCGTGGAGATCCTGGAAGAATCAGGACAAAAATTCGCCGATGTTGACCGGATTGTGGTCGGCTGCGGGCCAGGGCCTTTCACCGGACTCCGGGTAGGGATGGTCACCGCGGCAGCCTTTGGTGATGCACTCGGTATTCCCGTGCATGGCGTCTGCACCCATGATGCGATTGCCGCGCAACTGGGCGGGCAAGCCCTCGTTGCCACGGATGCGCGACGCAAGGAGATCTGTTGGTCGCTCTACTCTAAGGGCGTGCGGACGATGGGACCGAGCATTGTTTCTCCGACAGAATTGTCGATTCCTTCCAGAATCTCCACAGTCTCGATCCCGGAAAAGCTAGGGCAGCTTCTTCCCGAATCCGTGGCAGATGTGCCCCAGGTGCATATGCACCCCTTGCCGGAATTCCTCGTCGCTGTAGCCGATTTCTCGGAGACGCCTGAGCCTTTGGAACCGCTGTATTTGCGTCGCCCTGATGCGAAAGAGCCAGAGCCAAAGCCGAGGTCCTCGGCGATCCCGGAGGTAGAACTCTAGATGTTTCTCCGAGAACTAACTGCTGCTGATGCGCCACGATGCGCGGAATTGGAGACGCTGCTTTTTGCAGAGGAAAATCCGTGGTCGGTAGAGGATTTGTGCGTGGCGATGAACCATCCGCACACGCTGTATATTGCGGTTGTGGATTCGCTGGATCACGGCCAGATACTCGGATACGCGGGCTTGGCTATGTTGGGCCCGGCTGATGACCCAGAGTTTGAGATCCATACCATCGGGGTGGATCCTGAGTTTCAGCGTCGTGGGGCGGCTCGTTTGATGATGGACAACATGATGTTTGTGGCGGATCGTGCTGCGGGGCCGGTGTTCCTAGAGGTGCGGACAACCAATGAGCCCGCTATACGTTTGTATGAGTCGTATGGTTTTGAGCGCCAAGGGGTCCGGAAAAACTACTATCAGCCCTCAGGTGCGGATGCCTATGTGATGGTGCGGATGCCATCGGCTGTGGAAAGCAATGAAGAGAGTGAAAAATAACATGATTGTCCTTGGCATCGAATCGTCGTGCGACGAGACCGGCGTGGGCATTATTGAACTTTCGCCCGATGGAAGCATGCGGATCCTCGCCGACGCAGTGGCCTCCTCGATGGAGGAGCACGCGCGCTTTGGTGGCGTGGTCCCCGAGATTGCTTCTAGGGCGCACCTTGAGGCGATGGTTCCGGTGATGCGGCGGGCATTGGATGAGGCGGGCGTCGATAAGCCTGATGCGGTGGCTGCGACCGTAGGGCCTGGACTTGCCGGTGCCTTGCTGGTGGGGGCTTCCGCGGCCAAGGCCTATGCGGCGGCGTGGGATGTGCCTTTTTACGGTGTGAATCATCTGGGTGGGCACGTCGCAGTGGCCAATCTGGAGGGCGAGGAGCTGCTTCATGCCATCGCACTTTTGGTGTCGGGCGGGCATTCGCAGCTGCTGGAAGTTCAGGCCGTGGGTAAACCAATGAAAGAGCTGGGATCCACGCTTGACGACGCCGCTGGGGAAGCCTACGACAAGGTTGCACGGCTGCTCGGCCTGGGATATCCAGGCGGCCCGGTGATCGATAAGCTCGCCGCGCGGGGAAACCGCAAGGCTATCCGCTTTCCTCGGGGACTTTCGCGTGCCGACGATCTGCGCGGTGAGCACCGCTACAACTTTTCTTTCTCTGGCCTAAAAACATCCGTGGCGCGCTACGTGGAAAAAGCGGAACGCGAGCAGACCGTGATTAGCGTTGAAGACGTGTGCGCCTCCTTTCAGGAAGCTGTGTGTGATGTGTTGACACACAAGGCGATTCTTGCCTGCCAAGACACCGGCGCCAAAGTCTTGCTCCTGGGCGGCGGGGTGGCGGCTAATTCACGACTTAGGGAGCTGGCGGCGGCGCGATGCCAGACAGCTGGTATTGAGCTTCGCGTCCCGCGCTTCAAGCTGTGCACGGATAACGGGGTCATGATCGCTGCCGTGGCGGCGCAGCTCATTCACGAAGGCGCACCGCAGTCGGGGTTGAGCATTGGCACTGATACCTCGTTGGAAGTGGAAATTCCGCTTGTGTATGCAGATATGTAAAACAGGGGAGTTCGCTGGCAGATAACTTTGTTGAGTGCTGGCACTTGCAGGGGTAGAGTGCCAGTAGGTTGTACTCACACAGTTGTTCACCCGCGACGACGGCTGTGCTGGAATTCCCGCAACCGGCACAAGAGAAACTTCATTGTACGGAAGGTATATCGTGGCTAACGTCAACATTAAGCCCCTTGAGGACCGCGTCCTCGTCCAGATCAGCGAAGCTGAGACCACCACTGCTTCTGGCCTGGTTATCCCAGACTCCGCTAAGGAAAAGCCACAAGAGGGTGTGGTTGTTGCAGCAGGTCCTGGCCGTTTTGACGGTGACGACCGTGTTCCTATGGACATCAAAGAGGGCGACACCGTTGTGTTCTCCAAGTATGGCGGAACCGAGCTGAAGTACAACGGTGAAGAATACCTCCTGCTCAACGCTCGCGACGTTCTCGCGATCATTGAGAAGTAAGGCGACTATCTATGGCAAAGCTGATTGCATTCAACCAGGAAGCCCGTGAAGGCATCCTGAAGGGTGTGGACACGCTGGCTAATGCGGTGAAAGTAACGCTTGGTCCCTGTGGCCGCAACGTGGTGCTGGAAAAGGCTTTTGGTAGCCCGACGGTGACCAACGATGGCGTGACCATCGCCCGCGAAATCGACGTCGAGGATCCCTTTGAGAACCTCGGTGCTCAGCTCGTGAAATCGGTGGCGGTAAAGACCAACGACATCGCTGGCGACGGCACCACCACCGCAACGCTACTGGCACAGGCTGTTATCACAGAAGGCTTGCGCAATGTTGCCGCTGGAGCTAATCCAGTCGAGCTGAACCGTGGCATCCTCGCGGCGGCTGATAAGGCCGTGGAGAAGCTTCGTGAGCGTGCAGCAGAAGTAGCTTCCGCTGCGGACATCGCCAACGTAGCTACCGTGTCCTCCCGTGACGCTGAGATTGGCGACATGGTTGCTGCAGCGATGGAAAAGGTGGGCAAGGACGGCGTAGTAACAGTCGAAGAGTCCCAGTCCATCGAGTCCTACCTTGATGTGACCGAAGGTGTGTCCTTTGACAAGGGCTACTTGTCGCCGTACTTCATCACCGACACCGATTCCCAACGCGCTGAGCTCGATGACCCGTACATCCTTCTTGTGCGGAACAAGATCTCCTCGCTGCCGGACTTCCTGCCGCTGCTGGAAAAGACAGTCGAAGCAAACAAGCCGGTTCTTATCATCGCGGAAGACGTAGAGGGCGAGCCTCTGCAGACTCTCGTGGTGAACTCCATCCGGAAGACGCTGCGCGCTGTGGCTGTGAAGTCTCCGTATTTTAGTGAGCGTCGTAAAGCATTCATGGATGACCTTGCGGTCGTCACGAGTGCCACCGTGGTTGACCCAGAGGTCGGCATTAACCTGAATGAGGCTGGCGTTGAGGTATTTGGTACCGCTCGCCGTGTGACCGTGACCAAGGATGAGACCATCATCGTCGATGGGGCGGGAACCTCCGACGCAGTGGAGAATCGTCGCCAACAAATCCGTCGCGAGATCGAAAACACAGATTCCAGTTGGGATCGTGAAAAAGCTGAAGAGCGCCTGGCTAAGCTCTCTGGTGGCGTCGCAGTGATCAAGGTCGGCGCAGCTACGGAAACTGAGGTCTCCGAGCGCAAACTGCGAGTCGAAGACGCTATCAACGCTGCTCGTGCGGCAGCGCAAGAGGGCGTTATCGCTGGCGGTGGCTCCGCGCTTGTACAGATCGCGAAGGAACTGCGCGTATACGCTGAGGAGTTCGATGGCGACGCTAAGGTCGGCGTCAACGCTTTGGCTAACGCTTTGAGCAAGCCCGCTTATTGGATTGCTGACAACGCAGGTCTCGACGGCGCTGTTGTGGTCTCCAAGATCGCTGAGCTGCCCAACGGGGAAGGCGTCAACGCTGCAACCCTGGAATACGGGAACCTGATCGAACAGGGCATCATCGACCCCGTCAAGGTCACCCACTCTGCAGTGGTCAACGCAACGTCTGTTGCTCGCATGGTCCTAACCACCGAGGCATCTGTTGTGGAAAAACCCGTTGAGGCTAAACCACAAGCCGGTGGGCATCACCACCATCACCACCACTAGAATCGCTACCACTAGAACAACGGTGTAAAAATCCCGAGCGTTGGTTTCCTACCACGCTCGGTATTTTTGTTATTGAATTGAGAACTAGGCGTGTCGCTGCGCCAGCATTGACGCCCGCTCCGATTCGGAGAGTCCTACCCAGATCCCATAAGGCTCAGCGTATTGGAGCGCATGCTGCCTGCAATTCCTCATCACCGGACACAAAGCGCAAATTTCTTTCGCCTTGCGTTCGCGAGACCGCCTGGCAAGGCCTCGCTCGCCCTCGGGGTGATAAAAAATTTCCGATTGGGTTCCCCTACACGCTCCGTGCAATTGCCAATCCCATAACTGGGCTTGCGGAGCCGGTAATAGGTCGGTGTTGTGCATATGAAGGGTGGTCCTTATGTCAGAGGCATGCCAGTAGACATGCCAGTGGGCTGGGGCAGACTCTAAATATGAGGGAAAGCTGCGTTCTCGATTGTGGGGGTGTGAAGTAAACAAGGCATGGACGCGGAGGAAAGAGGGAGAAAATTCTGGAAAGAATCGACGATTCTTTCCAGAATCCTCGCTACGACTAGAGTTGATAACTGAGGCTATGTCCCAGGTATTATTTACTTTTTGTATCGTTAGATAATGCGGTGGTTCTTATATGGACTAGAAGCACCGCCGATAACCGAGCTTAGACGAGCTCGGTTCTGCACATGAATGATGGAAGAGAAAGGGCTAGCAGTGGCCGAAACAGAGACTGAGCTCTCAAGTCTCGTACCGCGCGCTGCCGGGGGTGATTCTCGGTCGCTGCAACGGGTTATCTCCATCATTTACCCGAAGGTGCTGAGCTATGCGCGCATTCGCTTAAACAGCGGTCGGCATCCGACCCCGGAGGACGTGGCTCAGGAGATTTGCTTGGCGGTGGCTACGTCGATAGGCAAATTTGTGGACCAGGGGAAGCCTTTTATGGCTTTTGTGTACGGTATTGCGTCCAACAAAGTCGCTGATGCTCACCGGGCGTATTCCCGTGATGTGGCCAATCCCACGGAGGATGTTCCAGAAACTGAGGTGGAACTCGAAACGCCGGAATCGTTTGCGCTGGTAGCGGCCGGTAGTAACAGAGTGAGGGAACTTCTCGATTTACTAGGTGATAAGCCTCGCGAGATTATTACTCTTCGAGTTTTTGTGGGGCTCTCGGCTGAAGAAACAGCGGAGATCGTTGGTAGCGCGCCAGGTGCGGTGCGTGTAGCGCAGCATCGGGCACTTGCCACATTGCGCAAGGCATTAGAGCAGGAGAACTAAGGATGACAGAACGCCGTTGGGCGAGAGACGGGGTCGAGGCCACGCAATCTGTTGAGCAGTTGCAGGCAGACGACCAGTTTCTAACGCACCTGTCTCAGGGCGTTGACCCGACCGATGGGCAGGACCCGTTGGCTCGGTTGTTCTTGGATGCTCGCGCTGAGATTCAGGCTGATGTTCCGCAGGCTCCCACGTTGGCAATGCTGGGTCTTGGCTCAGTGGAGGAGTTTCCCACGGGAGAATTAGCCCCGGTAGAGGACTCCTCGGAGTCTGCCCCGCTTATCGACGCCCCCGTGGCCGAGGTTATCGAGCTTCCTCGCCGTAGGTGGAGCAACGCCGTTGCTCATGCCTTGGTTGGTGCAGCAGCAGCAACGCTCATCATTGCTGGTGGCGGCACCGCTATTTATAACGCAGGTGAAGGCTCCGCGTTATATGCGTTGAATCAAAAGTTCTTTGGACAAACAACAAATACTGAGGCCGTAGTAGCCCTTGCCTCAAAGCTGGACCAAGCGAATGATCTCAACGCCAAAGGCGATAAGGAAGGCGCGCGCCAACTACTTGAGCAGGCCCGAGAGCTGGTCAATATGCTCAACGCATGCGATCGCGCGCAAGCCGAAGAACGAATCAAAGAGGCCGAACGCGGCAGCACAGTAGCCCCGGTACCTCCACCGGCTGAGCCAGAAGCCTCTTCTGAAACGGTAGTTACTACCGTGACCACTACGGTGACGGAGACTGTCACCGTGGAGCCTGCCCCGGCGCATTCTACGTCTGTGGCTCCAAGCGTTGATCGTTCCACAGCCCCAAGCAGCTCAGCTGTTGTTTCGACGCCTGCGCCTACCCCCGTACTTGAGCTGCCGCAGCCGGACCATTTCCAAGTCCACTAGGGGCTGCGGCCGTTAGAAGAAGCGGGGTGCCTCGAGTCCGTCGAGGTATCCTAGGCAATAATCCCAAGGAACATAGGCTTGGGTGTTGGGGTTGAGGCTGGGCTCGTGGACTGGGCTGAGCTCGCCATTGAGGGTGGCTCGGATGTTTTCCAGCATGATGTCCCAGTCGTAATAATGTTCCTCGTTGCAGTCTTCGCAGAGGAAGAAAATTCCGTTGATGCCACGGGGCTGTAGGACTTTTTTGAACCGTTGGACCAGTCGTAGGTCTTCTTCGATGTGCTTTTTCTCAGCCTCGCTGAGTGGTGGCAAGGGCTCGTCTTCATCTAAGAACGACGCGGGATCGTTCGGATCATCAGCGAAGGGGTCGCGGGGCATTTGCCAGTCAAAGTTCACGTGCTTAACCATATTGGTCCGTCTCAGCATGGGCAAGCATCTGCGATTCCACCTGTGGATTCCTGCAAAATGCTGGTAGGGGTTAGTCTAGGTAGAGCGTGAAAACGCCCATTTTCCGAATGCATGCACCCACAGCGGTCACATATTTACCTTTGGTAGGAGTACATAGATGACGCAGCAGCGCGTATCTACTGGTGGCGACAACCCAGACAAAGTGGCTCTCGTTGGCCTGACATTTGATGATGTTCTCCTTCTCCCCGACGCATCTGACGTCATCCCGAGTGAAGTGTCTACATCTACGCAGCTTACCCGCAACATATCGCTCAATATTCCGATCATCTCTGCAGCCATGGATACGGTTACAGAGTCGCGTATGGCGATTGCGATGGCCCGCGAAGGCGGCATGGGGGTTTTGCACCGTAACCTTTCCATAGAGGAACAAGCCCAACACGTAGAGACAGTCAAGCGCTCTGAATCCGGCATGGTGACAGACCCAGTTACGTGTTCCCCCGACATGAGCATCGCGGAAGTAGATGCACTGTGCGCCCGCTTCCGAATCTCCGGATTGCCGGTAGTCGATGACAATGGAACCCTCTTGGGAATCTGCACTAACCGCGATATGCGTTTTGAGCAGGACTTCAGCATCAAAGTCTCGGAGATTATGACTCAGATGCCGCTTGTTGTGGCAGAAGAAGGCGTGACAAAGCAGCAGGCGCTGAACCTGCTTAGCGCTAACAAGGTGGAGAAGCTGCCGATCGTCGATAAGCAAGGAAAGCTTGTCGGACTGATCACGGTGAAAGACTTTGTGAAGACCGAGCAGTACCCGCATGCCTCCAAGGACAGCACTGGCCGACTGCTGGTCGGCGCAGGCATTGGAGTAGGGGAGGAATCCTGGACTCGCGCCGGAGCGCTTGTCGACGCCGGCGTGGACGTGCTCGTCGTCGATTCCGCGCATGCGCACTCCAGTGGTGTTTTGGACATGGTTTCCCGGGTCAAGAAGGAATGGGGAGACCGCGTCGATGTGATCGGCGGAAACCTCGCCACTCGCTCGGCAGCAAAAGCCATGATCGAAGCAGGAGCCGACGCTATCAAAGTTGGTATTGGCCCTGGCTCGATATGTACAACCCGCGTTGTCGCAGGTGTGGGTGCGCCCCAAATCACCGCGATTATGGAAGCCTCCGTCCCAGCTCACGCAGCAGGCGTCCCAATTATCGCAGACGGCGGCATGCAATTCTCCGGCGATCTAGCAAAAGCACTGGCAGCCGGAGCCTCCTCTGTCATGCTTGGCTCCATGCTGGCAGGCACCACCGAATCACCCGGTGAGATCGTCGTCGTGGGCGGAAAACAGTACAAGCGCTACCGCGGCATGGGCTCCATGGGTGCAATGCAGGGCCGAGGGCTCAGCGGCGAGAAGCGCTCTTACTCCAAAGACCGGTATTTCCAATCGGATGTTAAGAGCGAAGACAAGCTTGTTCCGGAAGGAATCGAAGGACGCGTCCCATTCCGTGGTTCCATCGAGGCCATCACGCATCAGCTGGTAGGTGGTCTGCGGGCATCCATGGGGTACACCGGATCGGCTACGATAAATGATTTGTGGAACGCTCGCTTCGTCCAAATTACTTCTGCTGGGCTTCGCGAATCACACCCGCACCACATTCAGCAGACAGTCGAAGCACCTAACTACCACTAATAAAATCGGGAAGGTTCCTTTTCATCATGCGTGATTACGTCGAAATCGGAATTGGCCGTGAGGCTCGCCGCACTTACTACCTAGATGACATCGCGGTCGTACCAGCGCGTCGCACACGGTCCTCCAAAGACGTGGATACTACGTGGCACATTGACGCCTATACCTTCAAAGTGCCATTTATGTCCCATCCCACCGATGCGCTGGCAAGCCCCGAATTTGTCATCGAGATGGATAAACAAGGTGGACTCGGCGTAATCAACGCGGAAGGCCTGTGGGGCCGTCATGCGGACTTGGACGCGGCAATCAACGAGATCGTAGAGGCACATGGCCAAGATGAACTTGATCTAGCCTCGCTTGGCCGAGCTACCAAGAAACTGCAGGAACTGCATGCCGCAGAACTGGATAAAGATCTGCTCACCGAGCGGATTGCCCAGGTACGCGGCTCGGGAGCCGTTGTGGCAGTACGCGTATCGCCACAAAAGTGCCGCGAGCTTGCTCCTTTGCTGATCAAAGCAGGCGCCGATCTGCTCATCATCCAAGGCACCATCATTTCCGCTGAATACGTAGAAACAAGCGGCGAGCCGCTCAACCTCAAAGAATTCATCGGATCGATTGATGTGCCAGTAATCGCTGGCGGCGTCAGCGATTACACCACTGCGCTTCACCTCATGCGCGCAGGTGCAGTTGGCATCATCGCCGGTGGTGGCTCAAACACCAACGACCTAGCCTTAGGCATCGACGACTCCTTGGCCACCGCTATCGCAGGCGTGGCCGCAGCACGTCGCGATTACCTCGACGAGACCGGAGGACGCTATGTCCACGTGATCGCCGACGGGAACATCAATAACTCTGGACAAGCTGTCAAAGCTATCGCATGCGGTGCGGACGCAGTCATCCTTGGGGAACCCCTTGCCAGGGCCACCGAAGCCGCAGGCAAAGGACTTTTCTGGCCATCAGCTGCAGCGCATCCGCGTTTCCCGCGAGGCATCGTGGGAACCGTTGGGATTATTCCCACCACGGAGCGCGTCAGCCTCGAGGTCGTCTTGCATGGGCCATCTGCAAACGTGTTCGGCGAAGAAAATTTTGTCGGCGGACTCAAGCGCGCTCTGGCTAAGTGCGGCTACACGGATTTGAAGAGCTTCCAAAAAGTTGAGTTGACGATCCGATAGAATCGTCGATTCTTTCCCACACAACGCCGGTATCCCTGTCATGGGGGCCGGCGTTTTGTGATGGCGTCGATAAGCAATGAACCTAGGAGCCGCAACGTACTGATTTATTGCACAGTGAGAGCTATTGGTCTTGGGGCCGCCTAGGCGTAGAACTGTCTTCCATGACGCATCTGGTCAAGAGGGATCGCCGGTTACAGGAGTCCCCAGCCACCAAGCACCCTTGGTGGAAGGTCATGTGCCTGACTGGTGTGGACTACTATTCCACGCTCGGTTACCAGCCTGGCATCGCAGTCGTTGCTGCAGGAGCGCTGGTGCCTATTGCCACGCTGGTGCTTGTGGCTGTGACGATGCTGGGCGCAGTGCCCGTCTATCGGCGTATTGCGCGCGAGTCGCCAGACGGTCAGGGATCCATCGCAGTGCTGTCCCATTTTGTGCATGGTTGGAAAAGGAAATTCCTGATCCTTGTACTGCTCGGGTTTGCTGCAACGGACTTCACCATCACCATGACGCTGTCGGCTTCAGACGCCACGGCTCATCTGCTACACACGACGTCCAGCCCATGGACGATTCCGCTGACGATCGCTATGCTGGCGTCGCTGGCGTTGGTGTTCTACCGGGGATTCACTGAGGCAATTAGGGTATCGGTGGTCCTAGTCAGCGTCTATTTGGTTCTGACCGCCATCATCGTGACCACAGGGCTCATTCGAATCGGCCTGCACCCCTCCATGGTGGGGGACTGGTGGCAGTCTGTGATCGTCGCGCACCCGCAGCCACTGGGCATCGTCCTCGTGGCGCTGCTGGTTTTCCCCAAACTCGCATTGGGCCTCTCCGGCTTTGAAACGGGAGTGGCAGTCATACCGCAGATCGACGGCGGCGCAGAAGGCCGCGCGGGGAAGGTGCGCGCCGGGCGGAAGCTACTGCTTGTGGCTGCGTCTATCATGAGCGTGTTCCTCATTGCCTCGTCGATCGTGGTCACCCTACTTGTTCCTGCAGATTCGCTTATCGACGGCGGCCCTGCCAACGGCCGCGCCCTCGCATACCTCGCCCACGAGCAATTTGGCCCGTTCTTTGGCGGTGCTTATGACCTGGTCACCGTGGTGATCCTGTGGTTCGCTGGTGCTTCAGCCATGGCCGGCATGATTAACCTGATTCCACGTTATCTACCGCGTTATGGCATGGCCCCCGCGTGGGTGGCTAAGACACGCCCGATGGTGAAAGTGGTGGCCGCTATTACTTTTGCCGTAGCCATAATTTTTAGGGCAAACGTGGATAAGCAATCTGGGGCCTATGCCACGGGTGTCCTAGTTCTTTTGCTCTCCGGGGCGTTAGCGGTCACGCTCTCGTCTGCTGTGGACGTTCGGCGCAAACGCGGCCCGCATTGGAAGCCATTCGCTTATGGCCTGGTGACGTTGGTTCTGGGTTACACCACAATCACCAACATGGTTGAGCGCCCCGAGGGACTCAAAGTGGCTTTTTGGTTTATCGTGGCGATCATCGTGGTATCTATGGTTTCCCGCGTGGGCAGAGCTTTTGAACTGCGCAGCCCCATTATTTCTTATGACGAGAAGGCGCTGCGCATCATCGATTCCACCTGTGGCCCCTTTGCGATCATTGCGCATTCCATAGGCTCCG
Organism: Corynebacterium silvaticum; assembly: GCF_002162115.2. NCBI lineage: Bacteria > Bacillati > Actinomycetota > Actinomycetes > Mycobacteriales > Corynebacteriaceae > Corynebacterium > Corynebacterium silvaticum. Next base: position 524,767 of record NZ_CP021417.2, read on the forward strand.
ATGACCCAGCCGAATATGAGCTCAAAGAACACGAGGTCCGGGCCCGCAATCACATTCCAGATTCTCAGCCCGTCATCTTTTTGGAGGTAGGGATACGAGACGCCAGCGAATTTAGCTCAGCGCTTGTGGTCACAGGGCATGTGTGCGGGGGACACACGATTCTTCGCACAGAATCTGCAGCCATCCCGAATACCATCGCGGCGCTCGCAGTGGATATGCATCACCGCGGGAATGTGGACGTGTACTTTTCTTGGTCGCCAGGTTCTCCTGTGCGCGATATGCTGCGCTATCTGGCTATCGGTAAAGGACAAAACGCGGTTGTAGTCCACGAGATAATTTGGCGCGCTAATAAGGACGGAAAACCGCATCCGCATGTCCACTTGGGATAAAGCTTCTCGACGCTCGTCGCTAAGCCCCGGTATCTAGGGTCCTAGCCCATGCGGTAGTGTATGCAGCGTGACACAGCAAACTCCCCAAAAACATAATCCGGTACTAGTCGTCGACTTCGGCGCTCAGTATGCGCAGCTCATTGCCCGGCGCGTCCGCGAAGCAAAGATCTACTCGGAAGTGGTTCCACATACCGCGACCGTTGAAGAAATTAAAGCCAAAAATCCTGCGGCGCTAGTCTTGTCGGGTGGCCCCTCGTCTGTTTATGAGACCGGGGCGCCGTCTCTTGACCCAGCGTTGCTGGAATTAGGAATCCCTGTCTTCGGTATTTGCTATGGATTCCAGGCGATGACCCATGCGCTTGGGGGAACCGTCGCCAACACCGGCAACCGCGAATACGGACGTACCGAGTTGGTCGTCGAGGGCGGCATACTGCACGACGGATTAGAAAAGGCCCATAAGGTTTGGATGAGTCACGGCGATGCTGTGTCTCAAGCTCCGGAAGGATTCGTCGTTTCTGCCCACTCGGAGGGTGCTCCGGTTGCGGCGTTTGAGTGCGTCGAAAAGCGCATGGCGGGCGTGCAGTATCACCCCGAGGTGCTGCACTCGCCGCACGGCCAAGAGGTTCTGGTTCGCTTCCTCACAGAGATCGCAGGGCTGGAGCAGAATTGGACGGCGGCAAATATCGCTGAAGAGCTTATCCAGGCGGTTCGGGATCAGGTTGGTCCTGAAGGCCGTGCGATTTGTGGTCTTTCCGGTGGCGTCGATTCTGCGGTGGCGGGAGCGTTGGTGCAGCGCGCCATCGGTGATCGTCTCACGTGCGTCTTTGTGGATCATGGTCTGCTGCGTGCCGGTGAGCGAGAGCAGGTGCAGAAGGACTTTGTGGCGTCGACAGGCGCTAAGTTGGTGACGGTTGACGAGCGGGCAGCTTTCCTGGATAAGCTGGCTGGTGTCACCGAGCCAGAGGCAAAGCGCAAGGCCATCGGTGCGGAGTTTATCCGTTCCTTCGAGCGTGCTGTCGCCGGTGTGCTGGAAAGTGCTCCGGGAGCGAGCGTAGATTTCCTTGTCCAAGGAACTTTGTACCCGGATGTTGTTGAATCTGGTGGCGGCGCGGGCACCGCGAATATCAAGAGCCACCACAACGTCGGCGGACTTCCCGATGACGTGGAGTTTAAGCTCGTTGAGCCGCTGGGTCTGCTTTTCAAAGACGAGGTTCGCGCGGTTGGTCGGGAACTAGGCCTGCCCGAGGAGATCGTGAATCGCCAGCCCTTCCCAGGTCCTGGCCTCGGCATCCGCATCATCGGCGAGGTCACCGAGGATCGCCTAGAGACCTTGCGCGCCGCTGACCTTATCGCCCGCACCGAGCTCACGGCTGCCGGTTTGGACGACCAGATCTGGCAGTGCCCTGTGGTGTTGCTTGCCGACGTCCGCTCCGTGGGCGTTCAAGGCGATGGTCGCACGTACGGTCACCCGATTGTGCTGCGCCCAGTGTCCTCCGAAGACGCGATGACTGCGGACTGGACGCGCTTGCCTTATGAGGTCTTGGAGAAGATCTCTACGCGCATCACCAACGAGGTGCCAGACGTCAACCGCGTGGTTCTCGACTGCACGTCCAAGCCCCCAGGAACCATCGAGTGGGAGTAATCGCTGACTAATGGCTACCGAGTTGTCGGTAGCCATTAGCGTTTTTATTAGTGTGTTTCGCGGATGCAACTGCGCATAATTGGGTCTAAACTCTGGTTGCAGTAAACGCACGAGGAAGGATACTGCGATGATTATCGATACCTACTGGGGGAAATTCTTCGGCGATTCCGCCGATAGCCGCACCCTGACGCAGTACCTTGACTCCAAAAGCGAAGTGCTCACGATCGAGGAAATCTTCCAAGACTTTCACCTCGACGAGCTCCACGGAAACTACACCGAGGCTTCCCTCGACGGAGCCGGTTTCCACTTCGATTCAGCATTCCAGTTGGTCCTAGACCTCTCGGTATTGATCCTAGAATCCAAGAAAGTGGGGCGTTTAACCTTGCGCGCATCGGCGGCCCCCACGATCGTATGATGCGCATCGACGCCACCTCCGAGCGCATCCTTCCCCTGGCCATAGCCCTCAAACATTATGCCCTCAGCCCCGAGGACTATCGCCTTGAGCGTATCGACGAATCCGACTGGTACGAGCTCGGAAACCTCTGCGAAGAGGTCCGAGCCCAACTGGATTCTTAACCCGTCGGCTGCACCGTGACATCGCCAATGCCACTGGTCACCCGCAGCTTCAACGTTTCTCCCTGCGCGTCAGGGTTATGTACTCCCTCGGTGCAGTGCTTATCGCCGATTCGCGTCCCACAGCTGACCTCCACTCGTACCTTTTCTGGTAACAGGACATGCACGTCGCCGACCTTTGTCTGAACCTGGACCTGACGAGGCTTATCCAAAGACTCGATACGGCTGAGGTCGAGACTAATGTCGCCGGCTCGGAGAGTGTAGGAGTCTGCAAGCTGTGTGGCGGTGGCAGGCCGTGCGTTGATGTCTCCGAAAGAATCGTCGATTCCTTCCCGAGGACCAAGCATCGCAGCAACGATGACAATGCCACTAGCAAACCACATCAGCCCTCTGATCCACGGGTTACGACGTTTCTTAGGTTGTGGCGCTGGGCCGGGTTCCGGAAGATCCCAAGCAAAAGGGGCGGTCCCTAGAGGATCCCACGCTGGTGGCTGCTGTGCAGTAAACGGTGCAGTGAATCCTTCCACCGGACTATAAGAGCTTAAGTCTACGTGCGGGCCTGCGGCGTCCGGGTGCTGTTGCAGCAATCCCATTGGAGGTTCAGGCGTGCGTTGGTGCAATAGGTACCATGCGAGGAAGAACACGATGAATGCGCCAAAATGACCTACCCCAAACAGTACTGTATCTGAGCTTCCGGATGAAAGAGCTATCACCAAGATCACCAGAATGAGTGTCCATCCGGTGTTTCGTTCGCTACGTAAGATTTTGCTGTCTTTGACGGACGCGTCTTGACGCAACAAATCAACAGGTGCTTTTACAAGCGAATACTTTGGCATCAGAAACCAAGCGATGAGGTATAAGGAAATACCGCCACCCAGGAAACCGAAGATAACAAAAAAGATGCGTACCAACGTCGGGTCGATTTGGTAACGAACCCCAATGCCCTCACACACGCCTAAGAGTTTCGCCTCGCTGCCTTGCTCGCGAGGTAAACGCACCGGGCGAGTGTCCCACATCTGATGAAGTGTCTCGTTCATGCTTTCCATTGTGAACGCTTATACGGAAATACACATCGGGGAAGACCCTGAATTAGTAAAAATCAGGGTTTCACCTGATGGGGTAATCAGAAACGCTATGGGAAAATAGCATGCATGCAACAGGCCTATCCTCCTTTCTATCGAGACCGTGATAACAACGTCATCGGAGGCGTCGCCGCGGGTTTAGCCAGATATTTTGGTTTTAGTGTGGTGCGGGTTCGGATAGGGCTTGCCGCGTTGGCTTTATTCAACGGGGTAGGGGTGATGGTTTATACGGCCTTGTGGATCTTCACGACGTCAAAGTCTTTCCGGAAAGACTTCTGAAACATTGGCGTGGACGCAGTCAACAAACTGGCTTCTAGCGGTCGCCGCGCTAGGCGGGGCGTTCGGTGTCTCGGGATTTTTGTGGAAAGCAGCGGGCATTTCTTCGGGAGTTGTGGCGGCTTTTGGGGTCATTGGTGTTGGCGTGTTGTTGGCATGGCTCGCTTATGACCGGATTACTTCTGATTATGCGGTGGTCATGATTGGGGTGGGGGCGTCGTTAGTGTTTGTGGGAGTGTTGTTTGCGGCGGTCCAATGGCAGGATCGTCAGTTTTTTGGTTCGGCTGTGATTACGGTGGTTCTTACTTTGGCTGGTGTGGCGGCGTTAGTGGTGCCGTTTGTGGTGCGGGTGTTGCAGCGGCTGAGCGTGGGGCGCGCGGAAAAGGCCGCGGCTGATGAGCGGGCGGAGATTGCGGCAGTGGCTGGTTTCCCCACGGGAGGATGCCACGGTTTTTAAGGCGATCGAGCGGGCCTGTGGCGAGGTGGAAGACATGTTTGCCATAACGATTTCGCCTGTGATTGTGGGGGAGGATCGGCCGTTGGATGCGTCGATGAAGTCCGCGGTGTTGGCTGCGCGTGAGGCGATGGTGAATGCGGCGAAGCATTCGGGGGAGAACTCTGCGGATGTGTATGCGGAGTGTTTTGAGGAGTTGGCTATTTTTGTGCGGGATCGTGGGCCGGGGTTTGACCTTGAGACTGTGGATGAGAGTCGGCATGGAGTTCGCGATTCTATCCTGGGTCGGGTGAAGCGTGCTGGCGGTGACGTGCAGATTCATAATTCGGCGGGAACTGAGGTAGCCATTCGCATGCCTTTCAAGAAACAATAGGAGGCATGAAGATTTTTCTCGTTGACGATCCATTCTGTGTTCCGTGCGGGCGTTAGCGCTGAGATTGGGGGTGAAGTGGAGATCGTGGGGGGGGGGGAGGGGGAAGCTGGGACTGTCAGCGAGGCCGTGGCAGTCATTGATGCTTCGCAACCCGATGTGGTGCTTCTCGACGTCCACATGCCCGACGGCGGCGGGGTAGCAGTGTTGCGTGGGGTCGAAACGCCTGCGCGCTTTTTGGCTTTGAGCGTTTCCGATGCCGCTGAGGACGTGATCTCAGTGATTCGCGCGGGGGCCAGGGGTTATGTGACAAAAACGATTTCGGGCACAGAGCTTGTCGACGCCATCACGCGGGTGCACGACGGCGACGCCGTGTTTTCGCCACGACTAGCGGGTTTTGTCCTCGATGCCTTCGCCCGTCCCGATCCCATGGGGGCCGGGGTTGTCGATTCTCCGGAGTCGGACAGGGAAGTAGAGGAGGGTAAACAGGTTTCTGACCCGATAGTGGACGCGCTGACCCGGAGGGAATTGGAAGTGCTGCGCCTACTAGCCCGCGGGTACACGTATAAAGAAATTGGGGCGCAGCTTTTCATATCGGTCAAAACCGTCGAAACGCATGCTTCGAACATTCTGCGGAAGACCCAGCAGTCGAATAGGCATGCGCTTACCCGCTGGGCACACTCCCGCGACTTAGCTTAGGGTGCTAGGACTGCGAACGGATGTCGATCACAACGCGCGTGGGGTTGGGGACGATCTGCACGGAGTAAGGGTGCTCGGAATCCAAACCGATTACAAATTGTGAACGGCCTTCTACGGTGCCAGCAGATTTGACCTCGGTGATGTTTCCAACGCCCTGTACAGTGCCGATCTGCGGATCCTGCTTACCTAGCTCAAAGGGAAGCAGTGTGCCGTCAATGTTGACGTTGAGCGCTGCCTTACCGCGAACCTGGATGGGATTACCGCTTGCCTGTTGCGTCGGGGACGACGTGTAGTCCACAAACCAGCCGGGCGTTCCAGTTCCTTCGATATCAAAGACCACGCGATCAAAGGTCTCGTGATGCCCAACTCGGACACCTGTGACGATGGATTCGGACTTCTCGGGACGCTGTGTTTTCGCTTCCTTGTTGGCATCGCCCAGAGGGACGAGTCCTGCATTAGATGAGGATGCAGGCGCCGAAGGCAACTCCGAGTGTGTAGATGCGGAAGTAACAGCATCCTTTGGTGCGGAGGCTTTATCCGTAGAACAAGCGGCTAGTCCCGTCACACTTAGGGCAGCTGCAAGCGCAGCAGCGGGCAGCTTCCAACGGGAGGGACTGCCAACTGGGTGTTCATTCATGTGTCCTACCGTAACGTGTCAGGCGACTTCTAATGAAGCTTAGAGGCGATATTCCAGGCAATCGTTGTGAAATTGAGATACGCATCAGATGTGCTGCCTCTTAATGCGTGGGTGATTTCCCGCATTGATCGCATAGATGAGGCTTAGCTGCACCTTATTTAATTACACGATACGCTAATCGTCATGACTGACCTGTGCTCTGACGTTCACATCGAGCCTTTACCCGGAACTTCCAAAGTGGGCGATACCTATGTGTTGCTAGAGCACACCGGGGCATGGAGCCATGACATTCTTGACGGAAATACATTTACCGCAGAAGTGTCCTCGAGGCTTAAAGCGTTGGGCGTGGGACTCTACCTGATTCGGAAGCCGGGGCGAGCTGGGCACGTCGATAAGCCACTCAAAACGGTGTACTTAGTGTTCGGATCCGCGGGAATCGCGGAAACTCTAACAGTAGAAAACGCCGAAGACATTTGTTCCTTGGACCTTTCGGGGCCGGGGAAAAACGGGGCAACACGGGTTGTAGACCCAATCCTTCTTATTTGCACCCATGCCAAGCGAGACGCCTGCTGCGCGATCAAAGGACGCCCGATCGCGGCATCGCTGTGCCGGGCCTTCCCAGAAGCTCCTATTTGGGAATGCAGCCATACCAAAGGGCATCGCTTTGCGCCTTCTATGGTTCTGATGCCGTGGGGATACGCCTGGGGCCGGCTCAACGAAGTCGCATCGCAAGAGCTCTATCGCACCGCACGACGCGGCGAACTGTTCCTCCCAGGGTGCCGAGGCCGAGGGCTGTGGGCGCCCGAGGGACAAGTAGCGGAGATCGCGGTGGCAGAGCACGTGGCGAATAATGGCGAAAAACCACAACTTGGGCAGTTTGTGTGGGAAAGAATCGACGATTCTTCCCTGATCACCGAGGCATCGGGCGATCGGTCTTGGGTCGTGACTATGCATGAGGCTGAAGTGGAAGGCGTTGTGGCGTCGTGTGGGAATCCTCCGACAACAGGAAAAGCCTGGTTTGTTGATTCAGTAGTGAGACGGCAGCCGTAGACCACAAGATCACGGCAGCGAATTACTAGCGGTGAAGTGTTTATAGCGCGATCACCAGTCGCGCCGGGGAAACTATGCCAACTATGCCGGGGGTACTAAGCGGGCATGCTATGAAGATAAGAAAGTGGGCGCCATACAAGAAAAGTATGACGCCCACCGGAAAGAATCGACGATTCTTTCTATCGTCGCATGATTTTCTTTGATAGCCAGTTACCAAAGAGCTGCGCAATCTGGACGATGAGGATGATCACGAAGGTCGCTACGTAGGTGACCTCCCAATCGTAGGCACGGTAGCCGTAGACGATGGCAAAGTCTCCCAGACCGCCGCCGCCGATATAGCCGGCCATGGCAGACATATCCACGATGGCGATAAAGATAAAGGTGTAGCCGAGGACTAGCGGTCCTAGAGCCTCGGGGACAATCACCGACGTGATGATTTTCCAGGGGCTTGCTCCCATGGAACGAGCAGCCTCGATGACACCGGGATCAATTGTGACAAGGTTTTGCTCCACGATGCGCGCAACGGCGAAGGTTGCGGCGATGGACATGATGAACATGGCGGCTTCGCGACCAATGGTCGTGCCCACTACTGCCAGTGTGAGGGGGCCGAATGCCGTAATCATGATGATAAATGGGATAGGTCGAACAAAATTCACCAAGATATTAATAACGGTGTAGATGAATTTGTTCTGGAGAATTCCGCCGGCGCGGGTGGTATACAGCAGGACGCCGAGGGCAAGACCAAGCAGGCCACCGACGACGAGAGTGACCGACACCATGATGAGGGTGTCCACGATGGCGGAGGTGAAGGTGTCGCCAAGACGGGACCAGTTGGCGGCGAGGATCTGAGTGGTCATCGCTGGATCTCCTGGATGTCGGTGGTGGTGGAAAGGTAAGCGAAGAAGTTGTCAATGACGCTGTCGGGGCCGGTGAGGCGGACAGTGACTTTGCCAAAGGAATGTTTCTGCAACGTAGTGATGCCGCCGTGCACGATTCCGATTCCGGCTCCTGCGTCCTTGGCCTGCGCCGCTGCGGTGAAAAATCCTGAGTCCTCAGAGAGTGTGATCGTAAAGAGTCGGCCCTCGTGCGCCAGAAGATCTTCCGATTCAATGGCGTCGGGAGTATTGCGTAACGACGTAGCAACGAAGCGCTGGGCCACGCGCGTCTGAGGATGCGAAAAGACTTCGTAGACGCTGCCGTATTCGACCACTTTTCCGTTTTCCATGACAGCAACTTTGTCGGCGATAGAGCGGATAACATCCATCTCATGAGTAATCACGACGATGGTAATTCCCAACTCGCGATTGACCTTACGCAAAAGGTCGAGGACTTCATGCGTGGTTTCTGGGTCCAGCGCTGAGGTGGCTTCGTCGGCAAGCAAAAGCGCCGGGTTGTTGGCGAGCGCACGGGCAATGCCGACGCGCTGCTTTTGTCCGCCCGATAGTTCTTCAGGGTAATTGCCGCCGCGATCGGAGAGCCCCACGAATGCGAGGAGCTCGTCGACACGCCGCTTGCGCTCCTGCTTATCGACGCCCGCCAGCTTCAACGGATACTCAATATTTCCGGCAGTCGTGCGAGAGGTAAACAGGTTGAATTGCTGAAAGATCATCCCAATGCCAGCACGAATGCTGCGGAGCTTCTTCTCTGGCATGCCCACGATGTCAGTGCCGTCTAGACGCAGATGCCCCGAGGTAGGGAAGTCTAGGCCGTTAATCATGCGGACAAGTGTTGATTTTCCGGCGCCAGAATAACCAATGACGCCAAGAATTTCGCCCGGCTCGACGGTCAAGCTGACGCCATCGAGAGCGGTGATATTTTTCTTACCTGAGCTGAAGACTTTGGTGATGTCTTCAAACTCAATACGGGTTCCGTTCATAGGGAATGCCTTCTGCTGTTAAACGCGTAAAACGTGGGCCAAACTTTAGGATTGCTTTTGAAGTCGATCGAGAATCTGCTGTAGCTCCTCAGGCGAGCGCTTGACTTCCACGGAGGTCCCCTTTGAATCCTCTGCCAGTGCGGCCTGCACCTCGGAGGTGTGCCACAACTCGATAAGCTTCTGCCACCTCGGGTCGTCCTTATTCTCCTTCTTAGCCACTAACACATTGATATAAGGCTCTGCCTCAGCAGAAGAAGGATCGTCTTGGAAAATCGTGGTTTTGGCATCGATCCCTGCGCGATCGAGGAAAGTGTTATTGATGACCGCAGGTTTGCCCTCGCCATAAGCCGCCGGCGCTGAAGCCGCCTCAACCGGGGTGACGGAGACCTTGGACTGTTCCTTATCGATGTCTGCCGGTGCCGGTAGATCGGGGCTGCCATCTTTAAGTTTGAGCAAACCCGCCGCCACCAACACATTCAATGCGCGAGCTTGGTTTGTCGGGTCATTAGGAATTGCTACGGAGTTTCCCTCAATTCCGTCGAGCGAATCATGGCCCTTCCAAAACAGTGCCAGAGGGATAATCTCCGTCGAACCGACAGGCACCAAATCAGAGCCAGACTTGACGTTATATTCGGCAAGGAACTTCAAATGCTGGAACAAATTCACATCCAGCTGGTTCTGGCTGAGAGCTTGGTTAGGAGTGGAGAAGTCCGAAAATTCGACGACATCGAGCGTGATTCCCGCTTCTGCCGCTTTGTCTGTCCAGACTGTCCATGCCTTTTTCGTGGAGTCAGTGGTGCCGATTCGGACAGAATCGTCGATTCTTTCCGAAGAACAAGCGACAAGCCCTGTGCCTGCGATGGCCGCGATGCTGTGACGAATATTCATGGACGCGTGTTTTCTTCCTTTTGGCAGGTGCTCGGCACGTATGCTTTTGCTGCTTTATGAAAATCAGTTGAATTTTTGTTATCGCTGGCAGAGTAGTCGAGCGAACTTATTTTGTACAGCTTGGTCTATTCGGTGCTGAGTTAGGTCGGGGTGCTGATGGCCTACAAGGCATAAACGCCCTGTCCCCGGCGATATGGCCGGGGTGGGGCGTCGATAAGCGAAAAGCCGTTATTTACCTTGGATCTCTTCGAGGCGCTTGAGGATCTTTTGCAGTTCCTCGGGGGAGCGCTTTACCTCAACGGAAGTGCCCTTGGAATCTTCCTTGACACCCTCTTGGACTTCGGTGGAGTGCCACAGCTCGACTAGCTTGGCGATGTTCGGGTCATCCTTCTTGTCGGCCTTGGTGACGAAAGCGTTGATATAAGGCTCGGCTTCTTGGGACTCTGGGTTGTCTTGGAAAACAGCGAGCTTCGGATCAATGCCAGCTCGGTCCAGGAATGAGTTGTTGATGATAGCTGGTTTGCCTTCGCCGTAGGCGGCGGTCGTCTGGGCTGCGTCGATGGGGGTGACCTTGACTTTGGAAGCACCTTCATCGATGTCTGCGGGCGCTGGCGTGACTAGGCCATCGTGCTTGAGCTTGAGCAGTCCGGCTTGGACAAGCACGTTGATCGCGCGGCCCTGGTTCGAGGAATCGTTAGGGATGGCGATGGATTCGCCGTCGATACCGTCTAAAGAGTCGTGACCCTTCCAGAACAACGCTAGAGGGACGATCTCGGTGGCTCCGACAGGGGTGAGGTCGGCGCCTTTTCCGGTGTTGTACTCTGCGAGGAATTTGAGGTGCTGGAAGAGGTTAACGTCGATTTGGTTCTGATTCAGAGCGTCGTTGGGGGTGGAGTAATCAGAGAAGTCGACGATATCGAGTTTGATTCCGGCTTCCTTGGCCTTGTCCTCGAAGGCGCTCCAAGCCTTCTTTGTGGAATCCGTTGTGCCGATTTTAATGGTGGTTCCGTCCTTGGCATCGGAGGAGCACGCGACTAAACCCGTTGCGGCAAGCGTGGATGCGGCGATAACGGCGAGGCTGCGGAGCAGTTTCATTGTGGAGTCCTTTAGCGAGATTTTGTTCGGGTGTTATGAAGATAAAAGGGTGAGCAAGAAAGCTTTTCGACGCCAGCCGAAGGTCACTTATCTATAGACAGCTCGGTTAACCGATTGGACTCTATGAGGATGATCGTGACGACTGAATCGTACATATAGGATCTGGAGGGCAGTGTGGTTAGCACTGTTCAGTGCCTATTTTTGTTCAGGCGAAGATGGAAATCCTCTAGGTTTATGCGGTTATCACTGGGACAGTAGTTGAGGTCGGTCAAAATGTACAGCTTTGTCTAGTAATTGATCTTATTTTTGTAGATTAAAAGTTCTAATAGGGTGCCGCTTGGATAGGCTCGGCGGTAGAAAATGCCTGTAAGCCATATATTTTTCAGTCTGTGTAATCGTGTTGTTAAATTTATCGACTTTATATTTGAATAAATTCATTCAGGGGTGAGGCGAAGAGCAGATGGGGAAGATGTGTGGGAAAGAATCGACGATTCTTTCCCACCTTTGCCAAAATGGTCGTTGTGAACCCGGTTTCCTCCAAACTCGTCGCGGCTCGCCTTATTGCGTTGATGCCTTGCTTCGTGGTCGCTTTTGTTGGTTTTGCTATCTCTGCGTATGTGTGGAGTCCTTGGTTGTGGGCGGGGGGTGTCGTTACGCTCGTGGCTGCGTTGTGGGTGGCGTGGCTTATTCCTTTGCAGGTGCGAAACCTTGGCTGGGAAGAGCGTGATGATGAATTGCTGATTACTAAGGGAAAGATGTGGCGGACACTCACCGTGGTGCCTTACGGCAGGATCCAATTTGTCGATGTCACCGAGGGGCCTATCGCTTCGCGCTTTGGTCTTGCCCGCGTTGAGCTGCATACTGCCTCTTCCACGAGTGATTCGGCGATCCCTGGCCTGGAGGTTGATCAGGCTCATGAGCTTAGGCGGAGGTTATCGGAAAAGGCTCGGGAGAGGATGAGCGGGCTATGACCTCGGAGGCTCAGGGCGAGCGTGTGTTATCTAGGGGGGAGCGGGTAGCTGGCATGCGCAGGGTGCATCGGCTGACTCCCTTGCTTCGCTTTTGGAGCGGGATCGTGGCGCTTGTGTCTTTGCTGGTGGTCAATATTGATCGGGACGAGATTCGTTTTGTTGTTGAGCATCAGGATTATGTGTTTTATGCCGTGGGGGCGGTGCTGCTGAGTGTGCTTGTGGTGTGGGCGGTGTCGGGGTTCTGGTGGAGGTCGGAAGGCTTTGACATCACGGAACAAGACGTCACCGTTGCGCGCGGAGTTCTTAACGCGAAGCTGCGTTCCGCCAGGCGTGATCGCATTCAAGCTGTGGACATCGTGGAGTCGGTGATTGCGCGACTATTTCGCGTGGTGGAGGTGCGCGTAGAGACTGCAGGCGGCAGGGATTCCGTACTGACGATTGGCTATCTGACGCGTGAAGAAGGGGAAGCCGTTCGACGTGAGTTGCTGGGGGAGCCTGTCGAACAATCAGGGGAGCATATTCGAGTTTTCAGAATCTTGCTGGGCACTGCGTTGACGCACGGCACGTGGTTGTGTTGCGTGGGGCTGCTGTTTCTGGTTCCTGGCGGAGCTACCGCGGCGGTGCCTTTTGTGGTGGGAATCGTCCCTTCCGCCTGGGGAGTGATCGATAAAGGGTGGCAGTTCCAGTCCAGCTTTGTAAGTGACGCGGAGGGGCCGAGCATTCACGTGTCCTATGGTCTGGCTGATCGTCGGAAGCAATCCATTCCTTTGTCGCGGATTCATGCGGTGGAAATTTCGCAACCCGCGTTGTGGCGCTTTGTCGGTTGGTGGCGAGTGCGGGTCTCGGTCGTGGGCTATGGGGTTAAGGACAAAAAAGCGGGGACGACGACGTTGCTTCCGGTAGGCACATGTGATCAAGCAATGGATTTGGTACGTGAGATCACCGGAATTTCCCTCGATCCACGGCGAGAGAGCGATCCCACTTTGAGAAGCCCGCGCCGGGCGCGGTGGATTTCCCCGTTGGATGTGAGTAATCAGACAGTAAAGCTTTTCGACGGCTATGCGGTGACGCGGTTTGGGTGGCTTCGTCGGCGCGCGGCTGTGGTGGAAACGGCGCATATTCAGGAACTTAGCGTGGTCCAAGGGCCTATTCAGAGATTGCTGCGATTACAGACCGTGCGTTTAGACCTTGTGGCGGGGCCGGTGTTAATGCAGGGGCGTGATCTTGGTGAGGTGCAGGCACAGGAACTGGTGAACTCTTTAAGGGGTAGAAAGTTCAACGCGTTGAATGACGCGTCTTGATATAGGTGAAATGTGGTGTTAGCTTCTGTTTTGGAATATTTTTCAAACAGGAGCATTTCATGTCTAAACTTGCCCGCGGTTTGGCCGCAGGAATGGTTGTTTCCCTTGTTCTCGTCGGATGCTCAAGTGCCGGCAACAATAAAGATAAGGGCCATAGCAAACTCGGAGTTGTGGCGACCACCACCCAAATCTGCGATTACATGAAAAACATCGACGCCGACGTTAACCTCACGTGCCTGCTAGCCCCCAACGCTTCAGCGCACGAACATGAGATGACTCGTGAACAAATGGACGCGTTGCCTAAAGCCGATCTGCTCCTGAAAAACGGCATCGACCTCGAACACTTCCTTGACAATGCTGTCACGTCCTCGGGATTCTCCGGGACTACTGTGGATACTTCTGAAGGCGTCTCTATAGCGAAGTGGCCATTCCCTCCAGAAGAAGGCGAAAGCCAGCCTGAATTCACCCACGATCCGCATATTTGGACAAGCCCACGCAACGCGAAAATCCAAGTGGAAAACATTGGAAAAGCATTGGAAAAGGCCGACCCAGATCATGCGGCTGAGTACAAGAAACGGGTGGATGGGTACGTCGAAAAGCTTGTAGACCTTGACAAGTGGATCTCTGATTCCCTGGCATCCGTCCCAGAGACGGAACGCATCCTCTTTACCTCGCATGATGCTTTCGGCTACTTCTCACGGGACTACAGCGTGAAGTTCATCGGGGCCGCGCTCTCCGACTTCAACTCTCAGCAAGACGCCACCGCGGATCACATCAATTCAGCCGCCGCCCAGGTGCGCGAATCCGGTGCCAAGGTGCTCTTCGCGGAAAACTCCAACAGTTCGCGTTCCATCGAAGCCGTGGCAAAGGCCGCCGGGGTGAAACTCGGTGGAGAACTCTACGGAGACTCCCTAGGCCCTGACGTCACCTACATTCAATCAATCGTCCACAATGTGGAGGCCTTGGTAGAAGGATGGGGCGGCAAACTCGCAGAAAAGCCAGCCTCGCTGGGATAATCCGACTCTTCACCAAACGCGTCATGAAGGCCTTCCTATGAAGGTCCTCACCTGTCTTTCGAGAGAAAACCCATGAATGAAACCCATGAATACTGATAACACCACAACACGGAAGCTAGATGTGAACAGCCCAGTTCTTCAGTTTGATAACGCGAGTTTTGCTTATGGAAAAGGCCCCAACAGGAATGTTGCGTTGCAAGGAGTGACAGGCAAGCTATATCCCGGTGAGGCACTCGCATTGATCGGGCCGAATGGGGCGGGGAAGACGACGTTGCTTAAGGGGATTGTAGGAATCGTCGATTCTTTCCAAACAATCGTCGATCGCGGCACCAACAATTCCATCGGATACGTCCCCCAATCCGCGGATTTGGACCTGACCTTTCCGGTGACAGCACGGGACGTTGTGGCGATGGGGTTGTACAACGAGTCGGGATGGAAACCCACGTTCTTGCGAAAAAACCCAGCGAAGGATCCGAGGGTGGACGCTGCGCTGACGAGGGTTGGGCTGTTGGATCGGGCGTCGAAACGCTTTGGTGAGCTCTCGGGCGGGCAGCGTCAGCGCGTACTGATCGCCCGCGCCCTTGTGGCGACGCCTCGATTAGTGCTTCTCGACGAACCTTTCAACGGGCTGGACGAGCCAAATCGCAAAGAGCTACTCCGCATCATTGATGCCGCTAAACGCGAAGGCGTGGCAGTCGTCGTGTCCACCCACGACCTGCTGCTAGCCGAAGAAACCTGCGATAAAGCGCTGCTTTTGGCCGGCCGGCAAATTGCTTTCGGCGCGATCGATGATGTGATGATCCCCGACCTCATCGCTCGTGCCTATGGAGGGCCCCGTGGTTAACGAGTTATCGCAGCTTCTGAACATCCCGCCCTACCTCCTGCGCCCAATCATCCTTCTTACCGTCCTTGGCATTGTGTCGGGATTGGTAGGGGTGATCGTTAACCTTCGCAAACTGGAGTTTAATGCGGAGGCCGTGGTGCATGCGGTTTTCCCTGGGATAGTGGCTGGGGCGGTGTTTGGTGGGAGAGAATCGATCATTCCTTACGCCTCCGTGGTCGCGGTAGTGGTGGCGGTGGTCCTCACTTTCGCGTCGCGCCGCTCGGAGGCCGGAACCGCCATCGTGCTTACTTCGTTTTTCTCCGCGGGCGTTGTCTTATCTCTGAAGAAGGGCGACTTATCAGGGCAACTTGAGGCGTTGATGTTTGGACGATTGCTTGAATCGACCGACAAGCGTTTAGGTGAGGCGCTTGTTGTCTGCGCGGTCGCGGTCCTCATCATGGCGATTACATGGCGAAACCAGATTTTTGTCGCTTTTGACCGCCCAGGCGCGAAAGCTTCAGGCGTGAACGTTGTGCTTTACGACGCCGCCATCAATGTCGCAATTGCAGCGGTCGTGGTCTCTGCATCGACAGCCATCGGAACGCTTCTTGTTATCGGCTATCTAGTGATCCCCGGCGCCGCTGCTCGCCTCGTGAGCACCCGCATCCGACACATGGTCCCCATCGCCATGGCGGTCGGGCTCATCGGTGGCTATATCGGACTATGGATCACCGGAGTCTCTGCACGGATCTCCCCGCAGGCGGCCGTTGCGCTCTCTGTGGTTGCTATGTACTTCCTAGCGCTAGGCCTAGCCAGGCTTGGGCGTCGAGCAGGAAAGAGTGAAGCACCATGCTAATCGACGTCCTCACCCTCCCCATCCTAGAACTCATCATCGTAGGCGCTCTCTGCGGGCTTGTCGGCGTATTCACAGTGTTGAAGCAACGCGTATTCTTTACCGAATCCGTCACCCACGCCACATTCCCCGGGGCTATTCTGGGCGTCGTGATCCTGGGGCGTGACGGCCTTTACCTCGGAGCACTCATTATGTGCATTCTCATGGCCGTAGCAATGAGATGGCTCACCCGAATTCACGGGCAGTCATCGCAGGCCTCTGCCGGGATCATCCTCACAGTGAGTTTTGCGCTTGGCTACTTCCTCAACAAATGGTTCGCCCCGTTGCCCATCAGAATCGAGGGATTTTTAGCGGGATCGGTGCTCACGGTAAGGGTTTTTGATGTTGTGGTAGCGGGGGTTGTGTTAGTTGTTTCTGTAGGAATCGTCAATTCTTTCCAGAAACACCTCGTCTATTACAGCTTCGATGAGATGGGATTCCGCGCGGCAGGCGGAAACGTGAAGTTAGCTGAGTCCCTGATCCTCGCCATGATTGTGGCAACGGTCGTATGCGTTATCCCAGCCATTGGAACGATTTTGTCTATCGCGCTTATCGCTGCGCCTACGGCAGGCTTGCACTTCCTCGTCTCCAGCCCCACCAAATTGTTATGGCTTGCCCCTATGGTGGGCGTAAGTATAGGGCTTGTTGGTTTGGGGATCGCTGTAGCCTTCAACCTGTCGGCCGGTGGAACGATCGCGGTGGTGGCCGGTGTATTCTACGGAGTATGCATGTCTCTGAGCTCCCTCAAAAGTCCCAGGACTACTTGAAAAACGTGTGGGATCTACACGAAGCCACCGGAAAGCCCGTTCCACTGGGCGAACTCGCAGCTAGAATGTCTGAGAAAACGTCGACGGCGTCTGAAGCAGTAAAGAAGCTCGTCGCACGGGGTTTCCTTGACCATGAGCGCTATGGGGGCATTTTGCTTACAGACGCCGGGAATGCTCTAGCTACCCAAGTTGTTCGCCGGCACCGGCTTATTGAGATGTTCCTGTTTGACACGCTTGGCTATACATGGGACGAAGTTCATGAAGAGGCAGAAATCTTAGAGCATGCGCTTTCCGACAGATTGCTTGAGCGTATCGACGCCCACCTAGGCCACCCAACACGAGATCCGCACGGCGATCCGATTCCTTCTCAGGAAGGAATCGTCGATTCCGTCCCAACACGAGAGCTCGGCGAGTTTGAAATCGGCGAAACTGTGATCGTGGAACGAATCCATGACCGTGATCCGGACTTGTTGCGGTACCTTGCAGAGCATGGCGTACTGCCAGGCGTATCCGTAACAATCAAACAACCCGCATACCCAGGGATGAGCCTTATTTCGGTAGCAGGAAAAGATGTTCCGCTTGCCGACGCCAGCCTGTGGGCGATTAACGTGACGGGGACGTCGAAAAGCTAAGCGATCGCTCTTAAACTCCACCTCGGTAGCCTAGTTGACGCCATACTTCATAGGCTGCCACGGCAGCGGCGTTTGAGAGGTTCATGGAACGCCTTCCCGGGAGCATCGGGATGCGAACCAGCTGGGTAACGCGAGGATGCGCCAAAGTTTCTTCTGCTAAACCAGTCGGTTCGGTGCCAAAAAGGAGCGCATCACCGGGCTGCCACATGACATCCGAGTGGTGAGTTTCCCCATGCGTGGTAAAAGCAAAGATGCGAGTATGCGGGAGAGAATCGAAGCAGCTTTCCAAGCTCTCATGGACACTGACCTCAGCAAGGTCGTGGTAATCGAGTCCAGCTCGGCGCAGATTTTTCTCTTCAAGATTGAAACCTAGAGGGCCTGCAAGGTGTAAATGGGCACCGGTACCCGCGCACATTCTTATCGCATTCCCTGTGTTTGGAGGTATTGCAGGCTGGTCGAAAATGATATGAGCGAATGCAGACATGGGAATAATCTTAGAGCTGTTCTGGAAGGAATCGACGATTCGTTCCAGAAAGTGCAATAATTCGTACTGTGACTGCTATTAAATTAGACGGAAAACTGTACCGAGACGAGATCTTTGCTGACTTAGAGGTCCGCGTTCAATCTTTGAAAGAAAAGGGAATTGTTCCCGGTCTGGCAACAGTTTTGGTGGGTGATGATCCCGCAAGTCACTCTTATGTCAAAATGAAGCACAGTGACTGCGAACAGATCGGTATACGCTCCATTCGTCGGGATCTCCCGGCTGATATTTCTCAAGAAGAACTACTTAGCGTTATTGATGAACTGAACAATGCCCCCGTATGCACTGGCTATATTGTCCAGCTCCCTCTGCCGAAGCACTTGGATGAGAATGCGGTTTTGGAGCGTATTAACCCTGATAAAGATGCTGATGGTTTGCATCCAGTTAATTTGGGCAAGCTCGTGCTCAATGAAGACGCCCCGTTACCCTGTACGCCGAATGGAGCGATACACCTATTAAAGCGTTTCGGTATCGAAATCGCAGGTAAAAAAGTTGTAGTAATCGGCCGGGGAGTGACCGTAGGTAGACCGATTGGCTTGATGCTGACGCGTAGAAGCGAGAACGCGACGGTAGTGCTATGCCATACCGGAACGAAGGATCTTGCTGCGGAAACACTTCAAGCGGATATTATTGTTGCGGCTGCAGGGCAACCTCATATGCTGACATCAGATATGGTGAAACCAGGTACGGCTATCTTGGACGTGGGAGTTTCCCGCAAAGATGGAAAGCTTCTGGGCGATGTACACCCAGATGTTTGGAATATCGCAGGGGCAATTTCACCGAATCCAGGTGGCGTGGGTCCGCTTACCCGTGCATTTTTGATTCGTAACGTGGTGGAGCGCGCGGAACTTGGTTAAAATTTCTCCTCTTGATAACCCACACGACATTGGCCGGAAAGAATCGAAGATTCCTTCCGGAATCCAATACATCGGGCTAGCCCTCTTCGTGATCGCTGTCGCCACCTCAGGCGTCTATTCACTTACTGAGCACTGGCGTCGTGCCACTTTTGTCCTTGGGACAGCTTTGTTGTGGTTGGCGGTTTTGAGGTTGACTTGCGATTCGAAAGTACTGGGGGTTCTCTCTATACGTTCCAGGACATTTGATGTGGTGTATGCGTCGGCAGTTGGCGGCGCGATGGTCTTTCTTTCTTACTCGATCGATTCGTTGGGTTCGTAGCAGCTAGCCGTGATTTGCCTGCCGACGCGCTCTTATGCGCTGTTCCTCATGTTTTTCCAAGACTGGCCAAAACGCGGCGGCCGCTTAACCCCTCCCGGCTGCGATTTTTTAATGACACCGTTGGGGAAATACCACGTAGCTATCCGATTTTCGTCGATTGAATAATGGACGCGGTGCTCGGTTTTAAAATTATGGTGAAACCGGCAGAGGCAGGCCAGATTATCTGGCGTCGTCGGGCCATTTTCATCGTGATTAATGACATGATCGATATCGCAATGCTGCGCGCTGACGGTGCAGTTGGGGTAGCGGCAGGAGCCGTCGAGTAGCTGCACAGCTGTTCGGATTTCATCGGTAGGTTGGTACGCCGCAGTATATGCGTCAGCATCGATAGCGGAGGAATCGACGATTCCTCCGCCGGCCATACGCATGAGACCATCAGTGCCTTTAAAAACATTGAGAATAACTTTCGTTGTTATTTGGCTATTAATCAAAGCCATAAAGGAATCGATGAGCTCTTCGCCTGGTTGTATCTTGAGATCTTGTTGCAATATGCAAGCTTCGGTATCGGTCATGGTTATGCTAAGGCGCGTGTATCCGTCGAGTCCCCGTTTGAAAGACGCTGCTCGTTGTTGTTGATCCTGCGGTTTTTGTGCTGCTGGAGGATCGATACTCTCAATGTGGTTTCGAATATGCTTGGACAGCGTCGCTTTCTGAGGTATGACCTGAC
This sequence comes from Corynebacterium silvaticum, assembly GCF_002162115.2. NCBI lineage: Bacteria > Bacillati > Actinomycetota > Actinomycetes > Mycobacteriales > Corynebacteriaceae > Corynebacterium > Corynebacterium silvaticum. The sequence continues at coordinate 544,644 of NZ_CP021417.2, forward strand.
CCGATACTTGCGAGGTGAAATAATCACATAGATAGTTGTCTAACTGTGGCAATAAGTCTTTACTTATGGCCATGAGATGCTTCTCCAAGACCACAAGGCGTGGCATGTCAAGGTGCCAGTGAGCCTGTAAACAAGACAGTAATTTTGGAAAATTTCTCAGCATAACGCCTACGCGTAGTCCATTTTTCGCATCATTTCGGGAAATATTCATGGAAACGCTCAGGGCATCTATCTGAGTATGAAAGTCCTCTTCAGTCTCAGGAACCTGATGCAGCCAAAACGTAATAAGTTGGCGATTAATGCTCATCTGAAACGCAGATACCGAGTTATTCGTATCAGCGTGCCTAAACCCAATCATGAAAACTCCCTGCTTAAAGCTTTCCGACGCTCACCTGAAGGCGAAGCCAGCCAATATTTCAGGATTAGCCTAGACCTGAACCAAGACCTCAATGAGCTCGAATAAAAGTTATTCACAGGCAGAAACTCTGAGTATGGAAGAAATAGCGATATGGCGTTAGTTATCCACATTTTGTCCGTTGAGTATCAAACAATTGTATTTTCTTTTGATCTTGTGTAGTGCCCAGCCTCCTGTGCGGGTGGCCTGAGTGTTTCAATCGCTAAGGCGTTTTTGTTCTAAAGAATCGTCGATTCTTTCCCACACATTCCTGATGATCCGGTCCATCTGCCGGGTTTCTGTTAGGAAAGCATCATGGCCTATGGGCGAGCTAATTTTTGCCATGCCCAATAGATTTTTGACGTTTCGTGAGATGTGTTCCTGCTGGTGGTAGGGGTAAAGGATGTCGGTGTCTACGCCAGCAACTATCGTTGGAACGTTGATGGATGCGAGTGCTTTGTTCAAGCCGCCTCGCCCTCGTCCGATATCGTGACGATTAAGGGCTTCGGTGAGTGCTACGTAGCTGCCGGCATCGAAACGCTCTGCCAGTTTGCGCCCTTGATGCTGCAGGTAACTTTCTACGGCAAAGCGTTGCGACGCGTCTCTGTAAGGCCCCAAAGGATTTTCCTCGTGCTGGGCAGAAGTGCCGAATCTTTCATCAATCTCAAGCTCCCCTCGATAGGTGAGGTGGGCTATTCTGCGCGCGGCGGCAAGGTCATCGAGCGGGTAATCGGCGGCATAGTAGTCGCCATTGTTCCAGTTGGGGTCACGCTCGATTGCGCTGATTTGAGCGGACTGAATGCCGATTTGCCAGGCGCTCGCTCTCGCAGACACTGCGATCACTAAAGCAGCTCGCAGCATATCTGGGTAAAGAATCGACCATTCCATCGTGCGCGCACCACCCATCGACCCACCGATGATTGCATGAATTTTATTGATGTTGAGTGCGTCGAGGAATCGTTTTTCGCAGTGCACGAGGTCGCGGATGGAAAGGGCGGGGAAACGGGATCCCCAGGGGCGGGCGTCGTGATGCAAAGTGCTAGGGCCAGTAGAACCCATGCATCCGCCGAGAGCATTAGTACAGAGGACGCAGTAGCGGCGCGTGTCGAGCGCCAGACCATCCCCAATAAGTCCGTTCCACCAGCTTATCGCGTTGGAATCGCCGGTGAGAGCATGCTCGACGAGCACAAGATTGTCGCCACGAAACGTGCCCCATGCTTGATACGCGATGACGACGTCGGGGATCGTGACACCGGCTTCCGTGTGAAAGTCCCCTATGGGAACAAGCGTGAGTTCTCCTGTGGTTTTGAGCATGTCGGGGCTCCTTGGCTGTTCGCAGTGAGGATCGCGTACATGCTACATGGACAGCTCTGTCTAGTCTATCTTTTACGCTCGCGCTATCGCCGCTTTCGAGCTTATCGACGCCCTCCCGCACCCCTGCGCCATACCGGGCTCATCCCGGGCATAAACCATGTGAGGATTCCTGCTACTGCCGCGGCGATGGTGGCTGCAAGGAATCGGCTAATCTGTGGCGTAGCTAAAAACAATCCGATGCACACGGCAGCTATCGCCACCCAAAACAGCAGGATGAAAATAATGTGTTGACGTCCGGAGCCTTTGGTGTTTTCTGCCCAGGGCTGTGCAGGGAAGCGGTTTTTTGCTTCTGTTCTGATTCGGCGGGCTGTTTTTTGTGCTGGTGCGGTGGTGGAAAAAAGGATGAAGGCAAGGCCTGCGCCGACGATGATGAGGTCGCCAAACACTGCTCCGAAAGCGAGCGTTGCGCAAGAAAAAGTAATAGACAACCGTTCGGACCAGTTGAGGGGTAAACCTTGGGTGGGATCGACGTCTGGATAGAGATTCTTAAAAGCTGAGGTAGTGGAGGTATTCATGCAAAATCCTTCGCGATACCAAGGGATGGACTAGAAGATTAGGTAAGTGTAGCCTATACATGTTTTCTGTTAGGTAACACTTCCCTTCGTCACCTCGACTCGGCTTCCGAAAGAACTACGCTGTGGTTTCTTTGGCGCTGTTTTTAGGAAAGAATTGACGATTCCCTCCCTCTTCTAGGAGCTATCCACTCATGCTGAAACCCCGCCGACTGGTCTTAGGGCTGATGAGCGTCGCGGCTCTTGCGGCTGCGCCACTATCCGTTATTTTTGCCCCGCATGCGCAAGCTGCCGAAGGACAATGCTCGTTTGACTGGGGCATCAAGCAAACCTTTAGGTACTACATGCTTAAAGGGGCAGCAGGACAAACCGGAGGGCAGTGGGCTACGGAAGGAATCGGCTTTTCTGGCAGCGACACCGGACACGACGGCGCCTTTAACTTCACGCCAAGCAAAGCGCTTGTCGACGGTTCCACCGCCACCATCCCATTCGGCGGCCTCATTCATTTCAAAGGCCACGATCATGGCAATGGCGTTTACCTATTAGATATGACCCTTAGCGATTGGAAAGTTGTTACAAACGGTTCTTCTGCAGAAATCAAAGTCGATTATGTCTCCTATGAATCGGATATGAGCAATACTCATGAGCGAGGCCCTCAGATCACCGGCGACGACGTAACCATCGCAACGATTAACCTCACAAACTTTGCAGACCCTTCAAGTGGTTCCGTTGACTTAAGTGGCACAACAACATTGACGAGCGAAGGCGCCAAACTCTTCCTCGCTTATCAAGCCGGCGATTCAATGGATGACACCCACGGAAACATCCGTCTTGATGGGCGCTGCTCTCCATCGATAGAGGGCGGTAACGGATCAGGCGGATCAACGGGCGGTAAAAAACGTGCGTTGTCTTCGATCAAAGGAAACTTCACGGGCTTCAATAAAGAAGCCATGGCTATTTTGTCAGAGACCAATGACACCATGAACGCCACCACAATTTTCATGGACAATGCAGGGCACTTTCTCGATTCGTTGAAAGACTTTGAAACTCGTGGAACTGGGGCCAGCGCTGGAAAAACTAATTCGAACGCGAGAAGCGCCCGAGCGGGTAATGCTGCCACATCAAACGGTCAAGATTCTGGAAAGAATCGTCAATTCCTTCCCAAAACAGACAATCAAACCCCATCCCAACCCTCCCAAAACACAGCTGGAAGCACCACCCCTAACCCTCAAACATGCGCTGCTGGCTCAGGAGTCCAGAGTGCTTCGGCTCGCTGGGGAGTAAAGAAGTCGTTTCAGTCTTACATCACTGGTTCGATAGCAAAGGGAAAGTGGACTTTGGATCAGGCGACTCACAGCGGAGGACAGTTCGTATTCTCGGGTAATTCTGGAGCTGTGGATGTGCCAAAGCGCTCGGGGAAAATTGCATTTGTGGGCGGAGTGAACTTTAGCGGACACAATGGGGTGCTGGACTTAAGTATCTCCAATATTGAAATTGGCTTTAACGGGCGCAGCGGCGTGCTGTATGCCGATGTTCGTTCGTCTGATTTGCAAGGCAACAAGAATGATTATGGACATATACCGCTAGCTAATCTGAACTTTGGTTCGTTGGATCTGTCAGACTCTAAGGTTTCGGGTAGAGCTGCGGCGACGTTAACTAAAGAAGGTTCTGGTGCTTTTGCTGGTTTCTATGAAGCGGGAGCAGAGCTAGATTCTTTAGATTTTGATGCAGCTTTGGGCGGTGCTGCGGATTGTGCCTCTGGTGCCGCTAAAGCGAGCGGAGCAAAGAACGGCAAGAAAGTAGCCAGCGCTGCGGCGTCCGGAGCTGATAAAGAAGCCAACGACGATAGTGGCGCAGCAGCTGCGGATGATCAGGATCCGAATGGGTCTGGTTACAAGAATGGCGCAAAGAACTTTAAATTCCGTCCGGCCGCTGATGATAAGGAAGGCATCGATCCCAACATGTATCTGTTGCTCATCGTCGCGGGTTTTGTGATCGCCGGAGGTAGTATGGGGCGTTTGGTGCTTAATAATCCGTCGTAGATGCAGGTTTTCCGTTACTTAGTGTTGGTTTGTTTGTGATCAACGTTGTCGAGTCAGCCATAGTTCGTGGAATAGTTTCCACTAGGCTGTGGCGTCACACTCGATAGCGCCGAGAATAGGATTTTGATGAATAAGTTTGTGCGCGTAGCTGCATCAGTGGTGTGTGCGTTGTCGTTGATAAGCTGCGGCGTCCAAGGGTCGTATGATTCTACTAAGGAGTTGCGCGAGTCTCTTCCTACGGATGTGAAGGATCCTCGGAGCTTTAAAGGCGTGTCAGAGGTAAAGAACTTTGACGACGTTCAACCGGTTGCAGACTCGGTTTCCCCAAAGCTGCCTGTGCAGTTGACCGACGCTGATGGGCATGAGGTCGAGGTCACGGATGTCTCGCGAATTTTAGCTTTAGACATCTACGGCACCTATACAAAAACACTTGAAGGGCTAGGCCTGACAAAAAACATCGTGGGTCGTACGGTGTCTTCGACGGAGAATGCGTTGAAGGACCTTCCTGTAGTTACAGAAGGCGGCCACACCATTAACGTGGAGGCCGTGCTGAATCTTCGCCCTTCGTTGGTTATCGTGGACCATTCTATTGGTCCGCGGGACGCCATTGATCAGATGCGCGCTGCCGGCGTCACCACTGTAGTCATGGAACCAACGCGCACTATTGATTCGGTATCTGAGGACATTAAAAATCTCGGCGGCGTCGTTGGGCTTAACGACGAAGCCACGAAGCTGGCGGAACGCAGCATCCAAGAGATTAACTCTGCGCGGGAAGCGATTAAGAACATTGCGCCCAAGGACCCCATGAAGATGGCATTCCTTTATGCGCGTGGCAACGGTGGAGTCTTTTTTATCATGGGCGATGGGACCGGCGCCAAGGATCTCATTGAGGGGTTAAGCGCTGTTGATCTTGCTGCTGAGCACAAGCTTTCTTATGCAGAACCTGCCAATGCGGAAGCGCTGGCCAAGATTAATCCTGAAGCAATTATCATGATGTCGGGGGGCTTGGAGTCTACGGGCGGCATCGATGGTTTGTTGTCTCGTCCTGGCGTTGCCCAAACGACTGCGGGTAAAAACAAGCGAGTGATTACGCTTCCCGACGGTCAGTCTTTGGCATTCGGACCGCTAACCGGTCAGACCCTTCTCCGAACCGCACAGGCTCTGTATGCTCCGCAAACGTAGTACTTTGGTCCAGGATGTTTTTGAACACCGAGCTAGGCGCAGGACAATACTTTTTATTGTCCTCGCCGGTTTGGCGTTTCTAGCGTTTGTAACGTCTCTTGCGCTAGGCCAATACTATGTCCCGCTGCAAGACCTGCCTTTTATCCTGTTCAATCGTGGCGATGAAAGCCTCACCACTAGCGTGGTGTGGGAGATTCGTCTGCCACGTATTGTTTTAGGTTTTTTGGTGGGTGCCTGTTTGGGCGTGGCCGGCACACTGATGCAAGCAGTGTTTGCCAACCCGCTTGCTGAGCCGTCTATCATCGGCGTGACCTCAGGTGCTGGCGTGGGGGCTGCTGCTGTCATCGTGTTTAATATCGGTTTCCTAGGGACTTTTACGGTTCCCGTTGCTGCATTCATGAGCGCAGTTTTGGTAACCGTGATTATTTATCAGTTGGCGCGCCATCAGGGAAAAGTTGCGGTGGTCAACCTTATTCTTACGGGCATTGCGATCAATGCCGTGTGCAACGCGTTGATTTCTTTCCTGGTTTATCTGGCGCCGACAGCAAATCGAGAACAGATTGTCTTTTGGCAAATGGGCTCGCTTAATGGATCGCAGTGGAAGCATGTCTGGGTGGTCTTGCCGATAGCGATAGCCGGTGTGCTCATCGCAATTCGCTTAGGCCGCCAGCTGGATGTTCTTGCGCTAGGCGAACGAGCGGCCGTCCACACGGGCATTCACGTTTCACGATTACGGATTATCGCTATTGCGGCATCGACGATTCTTACCGCCGGTGCGGTTTCCTTTGCCGGCCTGATTGGATTCGTTGGCCTTATCGTTCCGCATTTATTGCGTAGTCTCGTTGGGCCAGAAAACAAGATTCTTCTGCCGGCCTCTGCGCTCACGGGCGCGGTGCTCATTGCGTTTGCCGATGTCGCGGCTCGCACGTTGATTCCGTTTGCCGACCTGCCCATTGGCATCTTCACCGCAATAGTTGGCGGGCCAACATTTTTTGTTTTGCTCCGCCGTATGCTCAAGAAAGGTTCGGTCCATTGAGTAGACAGCCTGCAGTCGTCGTAAGCGATCTTACCGTCGCCGTCGGCGAGAAAGTTCTGCTGGACAAGGTCACTTTTGAAGCCCGCCGGGGCGAAATCACCGGTCTGATAGGTCCGAATGGTGCGGGGAAATCGACGATTCTTTCCGCAATCAGCGGCGACCTTGAGCGAACAAGAGGCACCATCGACATCCTGGGCCACGACCCAGCGACCAGCTCCCCGAAAGATTTGTCGCGGGTCCGTGCCGTCATGATGCAAGACGTGAGTGTCTCTTTTGAATTTCTTGTGCGTGATGTGGTCGCGATGGGGCGACGTCCTTGGGAAGGCACGGAAAAACAGCTTTTCGACGACCACCTCATCGACGCTGCCCTCGCCGCCACAGACACTGCTCACCTAGCTGGACGCGATGTGATTACTCTGTCTGGAGGCGAACGCGCGCGTGTGGCCTTGTCTAGGGTGCTGGCTCAGCAGACGCCTGTCGTGATGCTTGATGAGCCAACGGCTGCGCTCGACATTCGCCATCAAGAACAGGTATTGGGACTTATGCGCATGATTGCTCGTGAGACGAACGTCGCGGTGATTGTTGTGCTTCACGACCTCAACGCGGCCGCTGCATACTGCGATCGAATAGTTTGCTTGGCTAATGGCTGCGTGGCGAAGGAAGGAAACGTCGATTCCGTCTACACAGACGAGAATCTGTCCACGGTATACGGATGGCCGATTCATGTAGAAAAGCGTGATGACGGTTCTCTTTTTGTTCATCCTGCACGTGATCAGGGCGGTAAACAAGAGTCAGACTTCGTTTCCCTGGTGCGCGAGGCAGAGGCAGTGACTTCCTAGCAAAGCACAACTGCGGTCGTTGTGCGGGGTAGGGAAGCAGGGGTATTCGGGGTAAGTCTTTAGTTTTTAAGTTAGGTAAGGCACGCCATCTTTTAATAAGGTATGCCTTGCCTTTAAAAATCTCGAAAGATAGGATCCCTCGCGTGTTTAAGCGACTTGCTGTCCCTGTGGCAGCCACTATGATTGCTGCCGGTATTGCCGTCCCTCAGGCTGTGGCATCTGAAAAATGCTCGATCGAAGTTGTAAGCGGAACGCTGAATTGGGGGATCAAGCAATCGTGGCGGAGTTATGTGCAGGGGCCTATTGCAAAGGGTAAATGGGAAACTGCAGGTTCTGTCTCCGAGGGTAGCGGTGGGAAGAGTAGCGCGGGCTTTGCTTTTACATTTGAGGTAGACCCTCAAACTTCTAAGGTGGTTCTAGATTCCCGCGGAAAGGTTAGTTCGGCAGAGATCAAGACAAAAATGTCTTCTCTTACTTTTACTGGGCATGGTGATTCTCTCCGGTCGGTAATGAAGAGCCCTTATGTGTCGGTTAATGGACAGGATGTAAAGGCCGGGGCATCTTATGAAGGGTATTACGTCGAAGGCAAGGAGATGACTAAATATGAGGCGGCCGATCGTACTGATGCTAATAAAAAGACTGGTACGGACACTTTTGCTTCAGGTCAACTTGAAGGGTGGAAACTTAACAGTGAAAACTTAAGTTTTGCAGGTAAAAATATGAGGTATACTCCCAAGCCTCTTACTGATGGTAAGAAAAATATTATCGATGGAATCGATATACTCTTTATGGGTATATATAACGATGAATACAAGCCCGAAGTCGACGACGTAAACATCGAGCTAACCGTTAAGAACAACTGCGGTCTCAAAAATGGCCGAGTTCCTGAGGCTGAAAAGCCCCAGTCCCCGAAAGACCTTTCACTCGGCAATTTCCCTAAGATTTGGAGCATTGTTTTGGGAGTCGCTGGACTGGTGGCCACGGTGGCTGTTTTGTTCCAAGTTGCGATGAAGTCCGGCGTTTTGCGGAATCTTCCGTTCATGAACGTGTAGACTGTTCAATAGAGTTTGGGTGGGGCGGGCTAAATAAAGCACGTGATGTGAGACTTTTGTTTCTCGCATCACGTGCTTTGTCTTATTAGATAGCGTTAAGCCCTGCTTGTAGGTCGGCGATTATGTCTTCGATTGACTCGATTCCGACTGAAAGTCGCACTGTGGCGGGCGTAATGCCGGCGGCTTTGAGCGAAGCCTCATCGGATTGGGAGTGTGTGGTGGTGGCTGGATGTGCTACCAGTGACCGAACATCTCCGATGTTGGCCAGGTTCGAGTGGAGCTTGAGGGCGTCGATAAAGCGCCATGCTTCTTCTTGTCCTCCGTTGACATCAAAGGACAAGACTGAGCCTGTGTGGGAAAGATTGAGCTTTTCTTTCGTAACAAACCACGGGGAGTCGGGGAGTCCGGCGTAGTTGACTTTGGATACTTTGGGGTGCTTTGTAAGGAACTCTGCGACGGCTTGGGCATTTTCGTTATGACGCTGAACGCGTAGTGAGAGCGTGTCCAGGCCTTGTGCGGTTACCCAGGCGTTGAAGGGGGATGGGGCGGCGCCGGTGTCGCGAAGCAATCCGACGCGTGCCTTGAGTCCGAAGGCTGCTGGCCCGAGGTCTATGTACTTGAGGCCGTGGTAGGCGGGGTCGGGGGTTACGAAATCGGGGAAGAGGGGCTTTCCGTGCTTTTCGACGCTCCAGTCGAAGCGTCCGCCGTCGATAAGCACTCCTCCGAGCCCTGAACCGTTGCCGGTGTAAAACTTTGTGAGGGACGCGACAACGACGTCGGCGCCGAGCTCCAGCGGGCGAACGAGTGCTGCGGTGGCAAGGGTGTTATCGACGATCAATGGCACGCTGTTTCTATGCGCGACGTCTGCGATTGCGGGAATATCAAGGATGTCGGCTTGGGGATTGGCAAAGGTTTCGCCGTATAGGGCGACAGTATTGTCCTGGATAGCGCTCTCCCACGAGGTGGGGTCGTCGGGGTTGTCCACGAAAGTTGTTTCTATTCTGAGGCGCGCAAGAGTCGCTGTGAAAAGGGTTTCCGTGCCGCCGTAGATTCTCGGGGAGGAAACGATGTGGGAACCAGCGCGGGCGATATTGAGAATCGCCGCGGTTTCGGCAGCCATTCCGGAGGAAAATAGGACGGAATGGACACCTCCTTCCAGAGAAGCGAGTCTTTCTTCGACCGCATTGACTGTTGGGTTGGTGAGTCGGGAATATACCGGACCTGCGTCGGAAAGGTTGAAGCGATTCGCTGCGTGTTCTGCGTCGTTGAAAACGTAGGAGGATGTGAAATAAATGGGGAGATTCCTTGCGCCGGTGCCTGCGTCGACGGTTTGGCCGGCGTGGATGGCTCGGGTATCAAAGTTCCATTGATCGGATTGGGAGTTGTCGTACTTAGTCATTTCTTGCCTTTCTGAATAACGTGCATTGGCAAGAACGCTAGACCGCATCGAATGAAAAATAAACAGCTTGGTCTATTTTTTAAAGAATATGCAGGTAGATGGTGAATTAAAATATAGACTAAGTGGTTTTAGAAAAGCGAAAAGCCGCATCCATGTGTGAACATGGATGCGGCTTTTGAGCGGGTTACTTTATGGAGCTAATGATGTCGTTGTAGCTAGCGATGGGACGCATGATCGCGGTGGTCTTAGCGTCATCGGGCTGGTAGTAGCCGCCAAGATCTGCAGGGGCGCCTTGAACTGCGAGCAGTGCGTCAGCGATCTCCTCGGAGTTCGCCTCTAGTACCTCTGCGACAGGTGCGAACGCGGCGGCGAGGTCGGCATCTTCGGACTGAATCGACAATTCCTTCGCCCAGAACTTGGTAAGGAAGAAGTGCGAGCCGCGGTTGTCGATTTCGCCCGCCTTGCGCGATGGAGAATAGCCCTCGTTGAGAAGGGTTTCGGTGGCTCGGTCGAGGGCGTCGGCAAGCACTCCGGCCTTGGTATTGCCTTCGGTGTTAGCAAAGTGGCGTAGGGATTCCGCTAGGGCGAGGAACTCGCCAAGGGAGTCCCAACGGAGGTGGTTTTCCTCGACAAGCTGTTGGACATGCTTTGGAGCGGATCCGCCGGCGCCTGTCTCAAAGAGTCCGCCACCTGCCATAAGCGGAACCACGGAGAGCATCTTTGCGGAGGTGCCAAGCTCAAGGATGGGGAAGAGGTCCGTGTTGTAGTCACGGAGCACGTTGCCGGTAACCGAGATAGTGTCCTCGCCGCGGCGGATGCGGTCGATGGAGAACTGGGTGGCGTCGACAGGGCTCATGATGCGGATGTCGAGTCCCTCGGTGTCGTGGTCGGCGAGATACTTTTCCACGAGAGTCGTGAGGTTGCGGTCGTGCGCGCGCTCAGGGTCGAGCCAGAAGACTGCCGGCATGCCGGACAGTCGCGAACGAGTGACCGCCAGCTTGACCCAGTCCTGGATAGGGGCATTCTTGGCCTGGCAGGCGCGCCAAATGTCGCCGGCCTCTACGTTGTGCTCGATCAGGACTTCGCCAGCGGAGTTAACAACCTGTACGGTGCCGTTGGCTTCGATCTTGAACGTCTTATCGTGTGAGCCGTACTCCTCGGCCTTTTGTGCCATCAGGCCCACGTTGGGGACGGTGCCCATGGTGGTTGGATCGAATGCGCCATTCTTCTTGCAGTCTGCAATAACGGTTTGATAGACGCCTGCGTAGGAGGAATCAGGGATGACGGCCAGGGTGTCCTGCTCTTCATCGTTCTTGTTCCACATGTGTCCAGAGGTTCGGATCATGGCTGGCATGGAGGCGTCAATGATGACGTCGGAGGGGACGTGGAGGTTGGTGATGCCTTTGGCGGAGTTGACCATGGCGATATCAGCACCTGATTCGAGGGCTGCGTCGAAAGCCGCTTTGATGTCGGCGCCATTGGGGAGGGACTCTAGGCCGGAGTAAATCGCGGCGAGACCGTTCTCGCCATTTAATCCAGCTGCCTCTAGCTGCTCGCCGTATGTTGCGAATACGTCTGCAAAGTAGGCGCGGACGACGTGCCCAAAGATGATGGGGTCGGAAACCTTCATCATGGTGGCCTTGAGGTGTGCAGAGAAGAGGACGCCTTCATCTTTTGCACGCTTGACCTGTGCTGCCAGGAACTCATCGAGCGCGCGGGCGGAGATGAAGGTGCCGTCTACGACCTCGCCTTTGAGAACCTTAAGGCCGTCTTTAAGGACCTTTTCCCCGTTGTCGGTCACCAATTTAATGGTGAGGGTGTCGTCGGCAGGCATGATGACGGACTTCTCGTTATGGCGGAAGTCATTGCTTTCCATGGTGACCACGTTGGTCTTGGAGTCCGCAGACCATGCGCCCATGCGATGAGGGTGCTTCTTGGCAAAGTTCTTCACTGCGATAGGCGCACGACGATCGGAGTTGCCCTCGCGGAGCACCGGGTTGACGGCTGAACCCTTGACCGCGTCATAGCGGGCGCGGATGTCTTTTTCCTCGTCAGTGGAGGGGGCGTCTGGGTAATCCGGGAGCTTGTAGCCTTGGGACTGCAGCTCGGCGACTGCTGCTTTGAGCTGGGGGACGGAAGCTGAGATGTTGGGCAGCTTGATGATGTTTGCTTCCGGAGTCTTGGCGAGCTCGCCGAGTTCTGCCAGTGCGTCGTCGACCTTTTGATCGTCTGTAAGAAACTCGGGGAATTGTGAGAGGATGCGGCCTGCGAGGGAGATATCGCGGGTCTCCACCTCGATGCCTGCGGTGGAGGCGAACGCCTCAACGACCGGCTTGAGAGAGTAAGTGGCCAGAAGCGGTGCTTCGTCGGTGCGGGTGTAGATGATCTTTGCCATGAGTCTCCTCTTTAATCGGGCTCGTTGTACAAACAAAAAGAATACCTGTTGTACAGCATAAATGCCTCCCTGATGGGATGAATATGGCCATATGCTGGGGATAGTTGTTGGGGGGCCGGGGGTAAAAACAGTACAACCGTCCTGTTTATCAGGCGAGGTGGCTGTGTTAAATGTCCGCTTGTGGTGAACCGGCAGAGGAGAGTTCATCCCTCTTGCATAAAATCAGGGTCGCTAGCTGTAAGGTAGTCCGATGTGCAAAAAATGATGCGTCGTCCAATTCCCCGACAAACTGAAATTTCCGAGCAACGTCGGCTCGCCACCATGATCGCCTTGGCTCTTGGAACATTCGGTCTGGGAATAACCGAGTTTGTCACGATGGGGCTGCTCAATCAGATCGCTGCGGATTTTAACGTCAGCGAGGACACCGCAGGCCACGTCATCGCTGCCTATGCCCTAGGCGTGATGATTGGCGCGCCTCTCATTACCGCATTAACCGGCATGATCCCGCGCCGCAGACTCCTCCTCATCCTCACGCTCGCCTTTGTCGCCGGAAACGCATTGACTTTCTTTGCCTCCAGCTTCTCCGTGCTTATCGTGGCGCGTGTGATCGCAGGTCTTCCTCAAGGCGCGTTCTTCTCCGTCGCAAGCCTGGCCGTTGCGTCGATGGCGCCTGAAGGCCAGCGCGGCCGTTCGCTTGCGTTTGTAGGAATGGGCCTTCCCATTGCCACCGTTCTTGGTGTGCCAGCCACCCAGGCTCTAGGACATGCCACAAGCTGGCACGCCGCATATTTGCTGGTTACTGTCGTGGGGCTGGTCACGCTCGGCTTGCTCTGGTTCCTTATGCCTCACATGACAAAGATGAAGCCAACGAGTCCCTTGACGGAATTGGGGGCCCTAGCCCGCGGGCAGGTCTGGGCGTCGCTGCTCATTGGCTCTGTGGGATTTGGCGGCATGTTCGCCGTCTACACCTATATCTCTTGGACTATGACGCAACAGGCTGGTCTGCAAGAAAACCGTATGTGGCTCGTGCTCATGGCTTATGGAATCGGAATGATCGCCGGAAACTGGCTCGGTGGTCGCTTGTCTGATTGGAGTGTGGAATACGGAATTTTCTGGGCATTGATCGCCATCGTGGTCACTCTGGCCGGGTTCTTCTTTACCAGCCATAACGCTGTCCTGGCAACGATCAACTTTGGGCTCATCGGGCTATCCGGCTCACTGCTTATTCCCTCCCTGCAGATTCGTCTGATGGACGTTGCCGGTCGGGCACAGACGTTAGCTGCAGCCCTCAATCAGTCGGCTTTGAACATCGCTAACGCGGCAGGAGCACAATTCGGAGGACTCGTGATCGCTGCCGGCTACGGCTATTCCGCCCCCGCACTCGCTGGCGCCGCGCTAGGAATCGCAGCCATCATGCTGTGGATTCCGGCGCATATTTTCCGCATGCGATCTGAGCAGGCGCCTGTGGCGTCGACAAGCTAAGTCCACGACGGATTATCCACATCAACGCCCCCGCGTCGCGCCGCATCACGGACAAGCTCTAAAAGATAAGGCGCAAGCCCCTGGTAGTGGGCGGCAAAGCGCTCGTCGTTCACATACATGTTCGCCAAAATGAGCTGTTTTGAAAGCGACGACTCATACCACTGGGCGATTTGCTCGCGATGTAGCTCAACAATGCGGTCCGCGGCCGCGGTGCCCGGGCGCACGCCCGCTTGCCATGCGCGATGCAGCTCGGACACAAAAGCCGCATCCGAGGCCTTAGCCTGCTGCCAGTCGCTCGCAGACATCGAACGCATTGTGCTTTGCGACGCCGCCCACTCCTCCGAATCGCCCCAACGAGACTCCGCCTCATTCTGATATTCGACGTAGTTCTCGCTCCAGTCATGGGAAAAAGTATCGGCAAAGCCTTGTGGGGTCATGGGGGTTTCTCCTCGAAGTAGTTTTTCGACGGAAAGAATCGACGATTCTTTCCGGAAAATCTCTTGTTTAAGCAACCTCAGCTGCCGCTGAAGGTGCTCTTTTTCCGTTGATGGTTCTTCCAAAATGTTCTGGATGGCTTTGAGACTCAGCCCTGCTTCTCGGTACACCAAGATAGTGAAGGCCTTTGTGAGGTCTTCTTCGGTGTAGAGCCGGTAGTCGCTGTGGTTGCGCCATTGTGGTTCCAATAAACCGATGGCGTCCCAGTGTTGCAGTGCTCGTGTGGTTATGCCGAGGAATTCGGCGGCTTCACCTATGGTGAGTTCGTTCATGCTCCTATTGTGGCGCTTGACGCTGGGGCAAGGTCAAGAAGTGGAAAATTAAAGTTAGGATGAACATCATGCAGATTACGACGGTCAACGTTAATGGCGTCCGCGCAGCCGTGAAAGAGCGCAGTGAAACGAATCTGGGCATGCTCCCATGGTTGGAGAGCGCCGGTTCCGACGTCGTGCTCTTGCAGGAGGTCCGGGCTTCTGAAAAAGACACCTTGGCAGCGCTTGCCCCGGCGCTCGATGCTGGCTGGCATTATGTGGGGGGCCCGGCAGCTGCCAAGGGCCGTGCTGGTGTGGGAATTTTGAGCCGTTCTGAGCTTTTCGACGTCCACGTGGGCATCGAAGGATTCGAAGATTCTGGCCGGTACATTCAGGCAACGCTTCGCGACGGAACCGATGATGTGACAGTCGCCTCGCTGTATCTACCTTCTGGTTCCGCCCAGACGGAGAAGCAGGATGAGAAGTACCGCTTTTTGGATGTCTTTGAGCCTTTCCTCGAGCAAGCGGCCAAGGATCATAAATACATGGTGGTAGGCGGGGACTGGAACATCTGCCATCGGCGTGAGGACCTGAAGAATTGGAAGACCAATAGAAAGAAGTCTGGATTCCTTCCAGACGAGCGTGCCTTTATGGACTCGGTGTTTGGTACGTTTCCTGACGCAGCTTCTCAGGTGGAGGATGCCGGGGAGTGGGCTGGCGCGGTGGAGTATGCGTCGGATGCAAAGCGTAAGCCGGCGTTGAATCCTCAGTGGTTTGACGTGGCGCGTCGTTTGCAGCCTCAGGATGCTCCCTATACCTGGTGGACATACCGTGGCCAAGCTTTTGATACGAATGCGGGATGGCGTATCGACTATCAGGCTGCAACGCAGGCGATGCTAGACCGCGCAGAAAAGACATGGGTGGATAAAGCCGGGGCTTATGATCTGCGATGGTCGGATCACTCGCCTTTGAGCGTTATCTACCATTAAAAGGTGTGGGCTTCGGCACTTGCGGAGTTTTCGAGTAGGATACACCGGGTTGTCATTCCTGTGTACGTTATTTTCGAGGAGCTTTCATGCGCGTTAAGAGTCTCATTGCGATTGCCGTTGGTCTTGTTTTGTTCGTTGGGTCTCACTTCATGCTCGGCGCACACGATGTGAACTCGATGCTTGGATCCATCATTATGGGAATCGGTGGAGCGTTGGCGATCGGTGGACTAGTGGGAGTTCTCTGTAAAGAGCCTCGGAAGCAATAACAAAATATGTTTGCGTAGTCTTCGGACTAAGGCCTGTCGTTGTATAACGGCAGGCCTTTTTGTTTATGTATAAGCTTTGCGACGCTCCCCGCTAGCCAAAAATATCTCTAAGCAGAGTGCTTCATTTTCTTAAACTAAAGGGCTGTGAGTTTATATTCATTTAATAATTTAAAACACTAACATGTTATTTTTATTTTATTAAACCCCTAAGGGGGTATTTTTACTGAATTGATTGTGAAGTTGCGGGAAAAGGTAGCGTTATTTTTCGGTCGCCAGTTTCCGTTGATGTTCGGTTGGGTGACGCTTTTTCTGTAAGGCTGAAACAATTAAGTATTTTTATTACGTTTTGTTTCAGGAATTATTTAACAGAACGTGGGAAAATGCTAATTCGTAAGATTGCTGCTTTATGTACCGCCGGAATAACCGCGTTGGCTTGTCTTGTTGCTCCAGCTCAGGCAATGGATGGGGGTGCAGAGGTAAGTAGTGATTATCAATTAGCGCAGATGGTTATACGGGTTCAGTCTTGCACAGGTACAGCAATTGCTCCGCATTGGGTGTTGACCGCAAAACACTGTTTTAGGGACGAAACAGGAAAGCGCTATGTTCACTTAGGTATTAAGCGGGCGACGGAAGAAAATAAAACGGTCATTGATCGCTTTGTAGAAGCGGATAAGACATTCTTTATTCCGAACTCCGATGTGGCATTGCTGCACACAATCCAAGACATGAAACTACCTCGTTATGCGGAGCTGGATTATAGCCCGCTGACACCTGGGACACAGGGCACAGGCTACGGATGATGGGGTAGGGGCACTGCGGGGCTGTTGAAACGGGGCGAGTTGGCCGTCAAATCGATAGGAAAAACTACGCATCGCGGTCCTGCGATTGAGGCTTATCACACAGATGGAAGCAATACCCAGGCTGGTGATTCTGGTGGGCCATTGTTTGTGAATAGCAAGGTGGTCGGCGTTGCTTCTCACAAAGCAGTGAGCTACCAAGTTCCGTGGGTCAATTATTCACAGCTCTATGGCCTGGAAAACGAGATAACTCAAATAAAAAATACCGCAGTAGGTTCTGAGACTGATCAGGGGCCGCGTGAGCAGCAATGGAATGAATCCACACGGGAGATGGAAGATGTGGATCCCAGTGAAAGCCCCGAATTTTTAGCAGATGCCGAAGAAACGACAGAGCAGAGCTCTGTGCCGGAGATTCGTGAAGAAGATCTGCTGAACGCGGAGGCGGAAATCGAGAAACCAGAGACTGAGTTAACCGTGCCTGCCCCTACAGACAGATCCATCGACGCTGGTGAAGGCCACACGCCGCCGAGGCAGGAAACAAAAGGAATCGCTGGCATAATTCTAGGGGTACTCGCAGGCCTTGGTGGCTTCGGTGCGCTTATTGCTTTCCTGATTAATTACATGAAAGGTCTGATCTAACCGGCTGCGCGTGGCCCCGTGCTCAGCGTGGTGCGTCGAAAAGCAACGGCGTACCACGCGATTATGCGAGGGGACCGTGGACTGTGCGAAGCGGAATACTAGAATGGCAATCATGACTGAACCGAAAGCTGTAAAAAAGCAACGAGTGCTCTCGGGAATCCAGCCGACAGCTGATTCCTACCATCTAGGTAACTACCTCGGTGCTTTGAAGCAGTGGATTGATCTCCAGGATGGATACGATGCGTTCTATTTCATCCCCGATCTTCATGCCATCACCGTAGATCAAGACCCTAAAGAGCTACGCCAGCGCACCATTGCAGGAGCCGCGCAGCTTTTGGCGCTGGGCATTGACCCGGAAAAGTCGACGTTGTTTGTCCAGTCTCATGTTCCAGAACACGCTGAATTGGGCTGGGTCATGACGTGCCTTACAGGTTTTGGTGAGGCAAGCCGCATGACGCAGTTTAAGGACAAATCCACAAAGTGCGGTGCCGACCGGACGTCTGCGGGCTTATTCACATATCCCATGCTGATGGCCGCGGATATTCTCCTGTACCGGCCTCAGCTCGTTCCAGTTGGCGAAGACCAGCGTCAACACCTGGAGCTGACTCGTACACTTGCAGAACGCTTTAACTCGCGTTTTAAAAAGACCTTTGTTGTTCCAGAAGGAATCATTCCGGAAGGTGCGGCCAAGATTTACGACCTGCAGGATCCGACGTCCAAGATGAGTAAGTCGGGATCGAACCCGAAGGGACTCATCAATCTTCTCGACGACCCCAAAGTATCTGCGAAACGCATCAAATCTGCTGTCACCGATAACGATGGTGACATCCGCTACGACAAAGTCAACAAGCCAGGCGTTTCCAACCTGCTCGTTATCCAAGCGGCACTAACAGGTAAAACCATCGACGAACTCGTGGCCGGATACCAAGGCCAAGGCTATGGCGCCCTCAAGACCGACACGGCTGATGCTCTTGAAACTTTTGTGACGCCGCTCAAAGCCAAATACGACATGTACATGTCTGACCGAGCAGAGCTTGAACGGGTGCTTGCACTTGGAGCTTCCAAGGCGCGCGAGGTAGCTTCCCGCACGCTGGCGGATGCGTATGAGCGCATCGGTTTCCTGAAGGTTGGGAAAGAATAGACGATTCTTTCCAGAAAACATCTAACAAGTTGACAACGATCCGGCCCAGATACCTAAAATCTCGGGCCGGTTTTTGTTTGTCGTCTCTATCGTGGAAGAAGCTAACAAGAAAACTTTTGTCAAAAGGAATCCCTCATGTCCACAACAACCACCTCAACTCGCCAAGATAAACACAAAACTGACGAATACGGGATTGAGCGATCCAATGCCGATGAGCCAGGAATTGTGGATAAGTATCGTGATAAGTGGCCCTGGTTCGATCACATTATGCGGATGAACGAGCGGTACAGCAAAGAAGGTGGCAACCAGTACTCCGCTGGTATTACGTACTTCTCAGTGCTGTCCATGTTCCCCTTATTGATGCTCATCATGGCAATTGCGGCATCAATGCTGGCGCAGCGTCCTGACTTGCTCGCACAGATTCAGGAGAAAATCGTCGCTTCTGTTGACGGTTCAATTGCTGAGACCCTTACCAAGATCCTGGATACCGCTATTGCCCAGCGTGGCGCCATGTTCGGCATCGGTGGCTTGACGGCGCTGTGGTCGGGACTCGGATGGATGGCTAACCTGCGCTATGGCGCATCCAAAATGTGGTGTTATTCCGTCACCGGAGAGAACTTCTTTAAAGCAAAACTGCAGGATCTGCTCGGACTCGTGGGCCTTATTTTTGCGTTCATGGTCGCTTTTGGCGTGACCGCGATTGGTTCTTCGGGTCTCACAGAACGTTTGCTCGTTGCAGTTTCGCTTGCCGACGTCCCCGGCATCTTCCTCCTCACCTTCGCCGTATCGATCCTGCTTGGTCTCGTCGCTAACTTCTTTGTTTTTCTGTGGATGCTGAAGTACCTCCCACGTGGGGAGGTCCCTATGAAATCGGCGGTGCGTGCGGCCATCATCGGAGCGGTGCTTTTTGAGGTGTTCAAGCAGCTGGCCGCACAGTTCTTCTCGAATGGTCTGAACAACCCCGCGGGCGCTACTTTCGGGCCGATCATCGGTGTGATGGTTTTGTTCTACTTTGTCTGGCGAATCCTGATGTACTGCTCTGCCTGGGCGGCTACAACAGAAGAGTCCTTGGCTATCGCTAAACTCGACGTGCCAGCGCCTGCAGTGATTCGAGTCCGTGAAGAGATCCGGGTCAGCAATGATAAGGGCAAAGGAATCGGGATTGGAGTGGCCGCCGGCGCTGCCGCCGCCGCACTAGTCGCAGCTTTAAGAAAGAAATAACAAAGCAGGGGAGCTCGTGGAGCTCCCCTTTGTTTATGACTGCTTGTGCCTCTTCCGGCCCAGGAACCAGGTCAGCGTTCCCAACACTAGTAGGCCCACGATCGCACCTCCGATCACGAGGGCCGGGGCGTGGTTTCGGTCGCGGCTGGGTGCGTCGCCCTCGGCAGGGGTCGGCGGAGTGGGCAGTTCTGATGGGGAAGGTTGGGAAAGAATCGACGTTTCTTTCAGATTCCCCACCTTTTCGCCTCGCGGAACAGCATAGGCGGCGTCGATAAGCTTTTGCGCCTGCTGCCACGGGCGGCCTTGTTCCACGGTGGTATCTAAGATCACTGCGGCGAGGCGGCGGCCGTCGATGTCTTTTGCACCGACAAAGGTGTGGTGGGCGTCGTCGGTGTAACCGGTTTTCCCGCCGATGCCGTGTTCGTCGTTGAGGAAGAGTCCGTTGTCGTTCCATACCTGGAACGTGGGAGTGGCGGCGTTGCCGGGGAGCTCTATGTGTTCTGTGGCCACCATTTTTGCAAATGTTGGGTTCTTCCAGGCATGGCTGTAGATGAGCGCTAAGTCGTGCGCGGAGGTGGACATGCCGGGGGCGTCGAGACCGGAATAGCTGGCGGCATAGGTGTCCACGGTTCCCAAGGACTGTGCGAGGGCGTTGACCTTTTCCAGGGTTTTGTCATCGCCGCCGAGCCGCTGCGCGAGGGCGTGCGCGGCGTCGTTTCCGCTGTTAAGGAGCAAACCGTAGAGGAGTTGCTCGTTGGTGTATTCCACACCGTCTACGTATCCCACCGCAGAGCCTTCCTGGTTGGCGTCCTCGGCGGTGATTTTTACTTTTGCTTTCAGGTTGAGTTCATCGAGCGCAACAAGTGCGAGTAGTGCTTTGATAACGGACGCTGGTCGGTATCGTCCGTGCGGGTCTTTTGTGGCGATGACGTCGCCACTGTCTAAGTCAAAAACCATCCACGCAGAGGCGGTGTTGGCGGGTTCGTTGAACCCCTTGACTTTGGTCACGCCACAGCCACCTTGGTATTCGTTGATAACCGTAGGTAGGGGAGTGGGAGAAACCTGACCCGGTTTTAACTGTTCAGAAGTGGTTTCTGCAGGCGGTGGAGTAAGTGCGTACTCGCAGTTGTTGGTGTTAGGTGCCGATGATCGCGGGGTAGGGTCGGCTAGCGCCGCGGGGGTAAAAACAAACGCTAAGGTAAAAGATGATGCAGTTAACGCTGCGATCGTTGATGACACTTTCATATCAATGATCGTGCCTGTGCCTTAATGTTATATGCATGTACGACACCCCAGATTTTCGAACAGAGTTTAAGATCCTAAAACCGGAGTTGCTTCACGCAATGCCAAAGGTCATTCTTGGCGACGCCGGTGACGCAGCTTACCTCATCGCCCGGATTCGGGAACTGGGCGATGACACCGTTGCTTATTACGAATGCACAGTGCCTCTCGACGCCGCTGCCGCCGCCATCGCAGCCGTGGAGGCCGCACCCTTCCCCGTGGGCATAGTGCTCGACCTTGGCGATCAACCAGCCCCGCTCGACGACCTCACACACCCGGCAGTTCTGGCCTGCGTGACCTCCGACGACCATACCGCGCGTGTCCTGCGAGAAAATTTAATCGCCTATGACTTCACCGGCCCGCTTGAGCAACAAATACATGCCGGCGCCACCCGCATCACCCACGGGATAGAGCTTTTCGACGACTTCTGCGTCACCGACGGCGACCTCAAACCCGGACACCTTTCCGCATGGGTTCTGGATCGGCGCATCCCCGTGCTGACCAACCCCTTCGAAGACCTCGAATCCGGAGACCTCGACGACCTCTCAGATCATCCGCTGCCCCTCATGCACAAGCTAGGCTTCCACGCCGCCCCAGCGCTGCTGAGTAGTGATCGCATGCTCGAACTTGTCGAGCACTTTGACTACTCGATCGAAGACCTCTACGCACTAACCATGACGGCGGTCGCCGTCTCCTACTTGCCAGAGCCCGCCCGGGTCAAACTCATCGAATCAACCATTAGCCCTTTCTTCGCCATGCTGAGCGACGATGACAACGGCGGAGCAGAAGATCTTGCGGAAGATATTGAGGATAGTGAAGATCTTGAGAAGAATCGGAAAGAATCGTCGATTCTTTCCGAACCGCCACTAGAACTCATTGCGGAGATGGGCATCGATCTCAAAGATCTCGGGCTCAAGGAATAGCTCCCAGAGAAAAAGCCCTACGCGTAGCGTAGGGCTGGAAAGAATCGACGATTCTTTCCGATTCTTTAGAACTTACTAAAACGCTTGGTCAGCATTGTTTCGAGTTCTTTCCATCCTTCTGCGTGATCGTCGAAAGGCGGGGTCGGGGTGTAGCCCGAGATTTCGCTGGATCCGAGCATGTAGGAGATGTAGTCCTGCATGTGGGGGTTAGCCAGGAAGTAGGAGTTGAGGGAGTCGTCTGCGGCCCAGTCGGCGGCGTCGGCAAGCAATTCGTAGGCGCGGGCCATCTGTGCGGTGTCTACTGCCTCGACGCTGGAGTTGATGTCGCGGGCCAGGCCGTTGAAGGAGTAGACGTTATCGGAGTGCACGGTGACGTCGAGCTCTCCGGCGTTCAGCGGCACCATGAGGTCTTCCCAGGTGGAGACTTTGGCAAGGTCGTGATCGTCGTGTTCGACGAGCCAGCGCAAGAGCGCTTTGGACGAGGAGAAAGTGAAAATTTCGCCAAATTTTCCGAGGAAGACCGGCTGCGCCTCAACGTAGGTGCGCAGAGTGTAAAGGGTGCAGCCGTCGATGGAGACCTTGATGGGGTCGATGCCGGATGCTGCCCATGGGGTGGTGTCGTAGGGATCGACTTTTTCAGCGTCGGCTTTCTTCTGTTCTTCTGCTTTTTCGCGTGCGACGCGAGCGGCTTCTTCCGCGGCTGCGATGCGAGAAGCGGCATCGTCGATGGCAGCGGAATCAGCTGTGAGGTCTTTGACCGTGATCAGATTGTCTAGGCTATCGACGACAGCGTTCCAGTTGCTCAGGACCACGCGTCCGATGGCGCTCCATTCCCCAAGGCCGTTTTCGCCTGCGAAATGATCGACGCCGCGCTCGGGGTTGCTCAGGATGGAGTGGGAGGAGAAGAAGACGAGGATATCGGTGGTGCCGGTGACGTCGCCAAGGCTGCGCGCAATCTTGAAGTTGCGGGCCACTGCGGAGACATTGTCATAGGAAGGGCGCTCGGCAAGCAACTGAGGCGTGCCGACGATGTCGAATTCTTGGCGTGCAGTGGGAACAACGCGGTTGGCGGCTCCTGCGTTAAAAGAATTCCATTTGGGGTGGTCGCTAAGGTCGTGCTTTGTGCCGGATTCGAGGAAAAGCAGGACTTCTTCGGGGGAAGTGAAGACGTAAAGATCGTCTCCCTTACCTAGGAATGCTTGCCATTCTGCGCCGTGTTCGCGCCACTCGGGCGCCCAGAGAGTGTAGAAGTCGCCCTCAGTCAGCGACAGTTTGACGGGAACGATTCCTTTATTAGCCATGGCTACGTATCCTAGCGGGTTTAGCCCGTTGGTCGGAAGTAACCCTTAAAAGCCATTCCCATATTCGTTGTGCGCAATGGATTGATTTGGACGGGATTCCCGGCCTCAATGATAGTTCCGTCCCCGGCGTACATGGCCACATGCCCATCCCAGACCACGAGGTCGCCGGGGAGAAGCTGATCGTGGGTGACCTGTGCACCCACTATTTGTTGCTCCGCGAGGCGGGGAAGCTCGATACCGGCTTGCCGCCAAGCCCACTGCGTGAGACCGGAGCAATCGAATCCGGCGATGGAAGTTCCACCCCATTGGTAGGGGGTTCCCAAAGCCCTTTTAGCTGCGGTGACTGCTAGCGCACCGGGCGTTTGATGCATGTTGGTGCTTCCGCTGGTAGAAGGCATGTCGGGTTTCTGTGAATCAGGATCGCCGGTAGCTAGCCCACCGTTGTCTGTCTCGATGCTGGCTAGCCGGTTCAATTCGGTGGTGACGTCGGAAAGCTTGATAGACGCCGTGTGCAGGCGCGCGTAGGCAAGCTGCACGTATGTGTCTGGCAGCGCCGTGATCTCTACCAAGGCAGGCGCTGAGATGGCTGGAATCGGGCTAAAAACTCGGGGTAGGAGGATCGCCGATTTTTTAAGAAAATCGGCAGCCATATGGCCCAGTTCTGCACGGACTGCGTCGATTTCGGTGTGCGCCCGGGGAAGTAAGCGATGCGCGTGTTCTATGTCGGTGGCTAGTCTGCGGGCGTCGTCGACAAGCTTGGGGTGTGCGCCGAAAGCCGCGGCTAAGGGCAGAGCCGCGCGGAAGAGCGGTACGCAGGGCAGCGTGAGCAGTTGTGGCGGCGGCGCGAGAGCGCTCAGCATGGAGACGACTGCTGCGAGGTTGATCACAGTGCATCCAGCGAGGCTGCAAGGGAAGAGTCCGTGTTCTCCACAGCTTCGAGGTTGCGTAGCGCCGTGGCCGCGAGGCTTTCTGCACGGGAATATTGCTCTGCGGCCCGTGCCATAAACGCGTCGACGCAGCTGTTATAGGCAGCGAAGAAACTGCCGAGCTCAGGAAGGCTTGCACCGGCGCTGCGTGCGATGGGGGCAGGGGTGGTGGCGTCGTCGGAAAGCTGGGCAATGAGCGTGCGCGCGTGGTCTGGGTCGATCCTCATGAACACTTAGACGTTTGCGAGTGCAGTTCTGGTTCCCTGTTGTAAGGAGGCTACGATGTAGGGCATGGAGATTACGATCGTTGACCACCCCCTTGCAGCGTCCCGACTAAGTATTATGCGAGATAAGCGCACCAATAACGCTGGCTTCCGTGCAGCGTTGGCTGACCTTGGAGCAATGCTGATCTATGAGGCTTCCCGAGGTTTGGAGGTGGAAAACTTTCCGATGAGCACCCCTGTGGCTGAGACTCAGGGGATTAGGCTGCAAGATCCGCCGATCATTGTTCCCATCATTCGTGCAGGTCTGGGCATGGTAGACCCGGCCTTGTCGATGATCCCTGATGCTCAGGTGGGCTTCCTGGGGCTAGCTCGAGACGAAGAAACCCATGAGCCGGTGCCGTACTTGGAGGCACTCCCGGCGGATCTCTCTGGACGCACAGTGTTCTGCGTGGACCCTATGTTGGCCACGGGCGGCTCGTTGCTGCACGCGATTAAATTGCTGGCAGATCGTGGCGCGACAGACATTACTGCGGTGTGCATGGTGTCTGCTCAAGCTGGAGTCGACGCCCTTGCCCAGTCAGGGCTGCCGTGCCGATTGGTCACTGCAACGATCGATCCTGAGCTCAACGAGAACGCATATATCGTGCCGGGGCTCGGCGATGCCGGCGACCGCCTCTACGGGCCACGAAACATCGATCTCTAGCACTGAGCTTCGACGCGCCACGTCGCGTCTTCTCAGGCCTCCATGGCGCCTGCCACTGCATATAACACGTAAATTATCAATTCACTGCGAGCCGTATTAGGATTAGGGAATATTTCCCGACAGGGATCTGGCCGTGACAGTCAAGGCCTTGCCCAATATATTATGCGGACTTTGCCCATTGCGGTGGGCAGTGTGTGTGGCATGGTGAATGGTTGGCAGCAGTGGCCGAGTTTCGGTCACGCGTTGAGCGTGCGGTTGCGCACGCTCCGCAAGATGCGCGGCCTAAGCCAGGACCGGCTTGCAGAACTTTCGGATGTGAGCCGTAACCAAATCTCCAACCTTGAGCGCAACGAGAACAGCGCCACCAAATCAGCTGATCCGACGATGTCCACGGTCTATCGTCTGGCTCGCGCTCTGCACGTACCTCCTGCGGTGCTCCTGCCCGCAGCAACAGACATCGTGCAGGATATCTGCAAAGACAATGCTGCTGATCTCGGCGTGGACCTCGTGTGGCCCGCAGACCCAGAAGATACCTTGGCCTTTGATATTCAGCATCTCTATGGGCTGCGTATGGGGGAGAATCCACGATTCGTTGATCCCTCGGGTCCTCAAGCACCACCTGGGGACACCGCCGGCTGATTTTTGCGGCTGCTTCAGCAACTGCGCTAAAAACCGCGAAAGCGGCTAAAAGCGCAGCGCCCGATTTCGCACCTCGTTGCACAATTGGGCAAGAAGCTCCTCGGCTTGTTCAACACTGGTAGCTTGCGACACCTCCAAGTACATTTTGACCTTGGACTCAGTGCCGGATGCCCGAACGATAGCCCTGATGGATGCGTCCTCGTTGCTGCCGCTGAGCTTGAGACCGCGAAGCTCCGGCAGCTGCGTAGCTGTGACTGTGATGCCGGCAAGGTGCTTCGGTGGATTGGCGATCCAATCGGAAACAAGCTCTGCTGGGTCGATAGTTCTGACCGCGATCTGGGTGCCGGTGAAATAGCCGTATTGGCGATACAGGTCATGCAACGCGCTATGCAGTCCGAGTCCTAACCCCTTAAGCTCGGCGGCCCATGCACACGCCACAAGGGCCGTGACCACGCCGTCTTTATCTCCTACTCGATGCAAATCAGGGGCCACACCATTGGCTTCCTCACAGGCATAGGCCACTCCACCATCATGCGCCACGGAGGCTGCTGCAGCTGCCAGGTTTTTGAAGCCAGTGGGGGTCTCTCGATACAGCCATCCGCGATCTTTAGCCATCACGCTGAGTAGCTGGGATGAGACGATAGTAGTAGCCACGACTGGTTGTGGCTTAGCCTCTTTATCGGTTTTATCAGTCCAGTTAGGGACAAGGCGAGCCGCTAGTAAGGGGCCTAACTCGTCACCCCTGAGCATGCGGAGGGTGCCGTCTTCGGTGCGGATCCCCACAGCGCAGCGATCGGCATCCGGGTCTAGAGCGATGAGAACGTCGGCGTCGACAGCCTCTCCATGCTCAAGTAATGCCGCCACTGCGGCCGGTTCCTCTGGGTTGGGAAAATCTACCGTGGGGAAAGTAGGGTCGGGGTAGAGCTGAGAATAGACGGGAAAGACGTGCGCAAAGCCTGCAGCCTGGAGGCACACCTGTAGAGTGCGGCCACCCACGCCGTGCATGGCGGTAAAAGCGACACGGAGATTAGCTCGGTCGGAATTGACGCGTAAGAGGTCTGCTTGAGCGGGGATGATCGTGGAGACGGCATCATCAATGTAGTGGCGCAGGAGATCCGAGCTTGGCCGCACGGAGACGCGGGGTATCTGGAAAGAATCGTCGATTCCGTCGTAAATAGCCTCGATGCGGCGCGCGCTGGCGTCGATAAGCTGCCTGCCGCTGTGGCAATAAACCTTGTAACCGTTGTCTGCGGCCGGGTTGTGGGATGCAGTGATTTGGACACCGCCATCGAGATCCCATGTGCGGATGAGCCAGGGGATGAGTTGGGTGGGGGCAGGCATGGGCATGAGAAAGACCTCGAAGCCTGCGCCGGCAAATACTTCTGCTGTCGCGGTGGCAAAGGCGTGTGAACCGTAGCGGGCGTCGTATCCCACGGCAACACGCAGCGGGGCAGCATCGTCATGGAAGACGTCGCCGATTCCCTTGACCAGGTCTTGCGGATAGGTTCTCGCGTGGTGGGTGGGGGAAGCTGCGGCTTGCTCCGCTAGCCACATGGCCACCGCCGAGGTGAACTTGGTGACGTTTCCTACGTTCATCTGGTTGGAGGCTGGGCCCACGGGAGCGCGGACGCCTGCTGTGCCAAATCTTAAGGACATGTTTTGCCTCTTTTCACACGTGAACTGATCGGTGCAGTAGTGGAACAGATGACCTCAGTGAGGTCACGGAAGCGTCGAGAGAGGTGTCGCTAACCTAAATTTATAAGTTTAGAGATTTCTTTCCTGGCGCGCTGTGATCTGTGGCAGCGATCCGTGATTCTGGCCCGTGGCTCCGGCCTCGCCGTGGCTGCTACCAGGAAGCAGCGCCAGGACAACGCTAAGGCAGTACATGTGCTACCCGATGATAGTTTGGCCACCATATGGGTGGCTTTCCGTGGTCGACCCTCTAGGATGAGCAGTCGAGAATGAAAGGGGTTGGTCGTGGCTACTTCGATTTCCGGGCATGTGAACGCTTGGATCGCGGATCATCAAGAGGAGGTGATCGGGTGGCGCAGGCACCTGCATCGTCATCCTGAACTATCCCATATGGAGTTTGCTACCACTGACTTCATCGCTGAGACCCTCATTTCTTATGGTCTGAACCCGCAAAGGTTTCCCACGACTGGCTTGATGGTGGATGTCGGACCAGAGACGGAAGAAAAGTTGGCCTTCCGTGCAGACATCGATGCGCTACCCATTAGCGAGCAGAACGGACTTGACTTCGCCTCCGCCAACGCCGGGGTTATGCATGCGTGTGGGCACGATATTCACACGACGATAGCCTTAGCCACTGCCTGCGCACTCGCATCGGCTGAGCTGAGCATTGGTGTTCGCGTGATTTTTCAGCCGGCAGAGGAAGTCATGGACGGCGGCGCGCCGGATGTGATTAGGTATGGGGCGCTGGAGGGAATAGCCAATATCTTTGCAATCCACGCCGAGCCCAAGCTCAAGGTCGGTTATGTAGGGGGGCGTGCCGGTGCCATTACCAGCGCATCTGATGTCGTTGAGGTTCATGTCGCGGGGCCGGGTGGGCATAGCTCGCGTCCGCATCTCACGGTGGACATCGTATATGCGCTTTCCAAGTTGGTGCTCGACTTGCCCGGGTTACTTTCTCGGCGTGTGGATCCCCGTACCGGCACAGTATTAGTTTTTGGTTCCATTAACGCAGGATATGCGCCTAATGCCATCCCGGAATCGGGTTCGGTGACCGGTACGATACGGACCGCGGACATTACTGTATGGCGGAAGATGGGAGAGCTTCTGCGCGAGCTTATTCCTCAGATCCTCGCGCCTACAGGGTGCGAGGTATCCATCGTGCATCACAAGGGGGTCCCTCCGGTGCTCAATGATGATGTAGCTACGGCAGTGCTTGCCGACGCCGCCCGCAGCATAGATCCCAACGCAGTCGTGCAGGCACCGCAGTCATCGGGCGGCGAAGACTTTTCGTGGTATCTCGAACACGTGCCGGGGTCGATGGCACGCCTGGGATGCTGGGACGGAGTAGGAGAACCCGGTGACCTGCATCAGGCGGACATTCTTATAGATGAGCGCTGTATTGCTGTCGGGGTTAAATTATTCGGCGCAGTCGCGGATAGGTATAACCACAACGCTGAACTCTTTTCAAAGCCTTCGTTGTAAGAGGGGGTGGCGTCGAGAAGCTCAAGGCTGAGCTGCCCCTGTTTTACCCGCGGACTTGTCGTATGTCACAAGATAGGCCGTGTGCTGCGTTAGACTATGTGCGGATGAACTAAACCAGCCCACCCATGTCTGGAGGAATTTTGACTCGAATCGTCATTATCGGCGGCGGCCCTGCTGGATACGAGGCCGCACTTGCTGGCGCTAAATATGGTGCCCAGATCACTATTATTGAGGATCGCGGCTTGGGTGGGGCGGCCGTTATCAATGATTGCGTGCCATCAAAATCCTTTATCGCGGGCGCCAACATTAAGACTGACTTGCGCCGTGCAGATGACATGGGACTGAACAAGGGTATCGGCGAGGCCAACCTCCTTCTGGACGCGCTGAATGCCCGCGTGCAGGCCTTGGCGGGAGAACAGTCTGGAGATATTCGCCGCTCCATGATTAATCATGGGGTGCGAGTGCTCGACGGGCGGGGATCTTTCGACGATTACAACCCAAAGCAGACTCTCCATTACATAAAGGCCGAACTAAACGACGGCACTGTAGAGACCATTGAGTGCGATCTGGTCCTCGTAGCCACAGGTGCCACCCCGCGGATCCTTCCCGGTGCACAACCGGACGGGGAGCGCATCCTCACCTGGCGACAGGTCTATGATCTTAAGGATCTGCCCGAGCACCTTATCGTGGTCGGCTCAGGTGTGACGGGCGCAGAATTTGTGTCAGCGTTTGCAGAACTAGGCGTCAAGGTGACGATGGTGGCCTCCCGCGACCGTATTTTGCCTCACGACGATGCCGACGCAGCCGATACGCTTGAGGCTGTACTTGCTGAGCGGGGCGTCTCCCTGGAGAAGCACGCCCGCGTGGATTCTGTCTCCCGCACTGAAGACGGCGGCGTGTGCGTGCGCACTGCCGACGGTCGTGAAATCTTTG
Source organism: Corynebacterium silvaticum (assembly GCF_002162115.2). NCBI lineage: Bacteria > Bacillati > Actinomycetota > Actinomycetes > Mycobacteriales > Corynebacteriaceae > Corynebacterium > Corynebacterium silvaticum. The sequence continues at coordinate 574,254 of NZ_CP021417.2, forward strand.
GCTCGCATGCATTGATGACTGTGGGTTCGATCCCCAACACCAAGGATCTGGGGTTGGAGAAAATCGGCGTAGAGATGACCAGGTCGGGCCATATCCACGTGGATCGTGTCTCCCGCACCAACGTTCCCGGTGTCTACGCCGGCGGCGACTGCACTGACCTTTTCCCGTTGGCTTCTGTTGCCGCCATGCAGGGGCGCATCGCCATGTACCATGCGCTGGGCGAGGGCGTGAAGCCGCTTCGCTTAAAAACTGTTTCCACGGCAGTGTTTACCCGCCCTGAAATCGCGGCGGTTGGTGTGACTCAGCATCAGATTGAGTCTGGCGACGTTAACGCCCGTACGGTGATTCTTCCTCTCGAAACTAACCCGCGGGCGAAGATGCGTTCCTTGCGCCATGGTTTTGTCAAGATGTTCTGCCGTGGGCACTCGGGCATTATTATCGGCGGCGTTGTTGTAGCGCCTACTGCGTCTGAATTGATTCTTCCGATCGCAGTGGCTGTAACCAACCAGCTCACGGTGTCTGACCTTGCAGAAAGCTTTGCTGTGTATCCTTCGTTGTCCGGCTCCATCACAGAGGCTGCGAGGCAGCTTGTGAGCCACGACGACTTGGAGTAAAACTTTTGGTTGAAGGCCTTTCCACCGCCCTTTCTGCCTTCTCGACCCTGCATAGGTCGAAAGTGCAGGTTGGGCGGCGCGAATGAGCGTGGCTCGTGTGGGGACCTCTTGAGGTGTGCATGAGCCACAGTGGCTGGAAGGGGGCGTCGCGACTCTCCCCGTTGTAGGGGCATCCTCGACGAATCGAACAAAATAGGGGTGGGGGAGAGACGTTTTTATGGGGAAAGCTCTTGTATGGTCGCAAGAAAACTCCATTTAAGCGCTTACATGTGCTGTTTATCTCAGGTGGAAAAATCTCGGCAAATTTTGCATAACAGGTGTAGTAAAAGCGTGAAATATACCGCTAACCGGAAACCTATGCTGATTCTTTTGTTGCGGGTGAGTAGACTCAACAACTGTCGTTGTAACTCTGCTCACAAGCCGGGGTTTTTGCCTGAGGAAACACCATTATGGGGTCGTTCTTGAGGATAAAACTAGGTCTTGCGGGCACGGGTTACGTGTCTCGTTAAAACACAAGGACTCTTTAGCCGTGCATCACTCCACGCAGAAAACCGCGACGCACCACCCGACGTCGTTTTCCAAGATTTTGGTCGCTAATCGCGGCGAGATTGCAGTTCGTGCTTTCCGTGCTGCATTTGAGACTGGGGCTTCAACGGTAGCTGTCTACCCCATGGAAGACCGGAACTCTTTCCACCGGTCATTTGCCTCTGAGGCTGTTCTCATCGGTGAGGGCGGGTCGGCAGTTAAGGCGTATCTCGACATCGATGAGGTCATTCGCGCAGCCAAACAAACGGGTGCCGACGCCGTCTACCCAGGCTATGGATTCCTTTCAGAAAACGCCCAATTGGCCAGGGAATGCGCAGAAAACGGGCTCACGTTCATTGGGCCGCCCCCCTCGGTGCTCGACCTGACAGGCGATAAGTCCGCGGCCGTAGCCGCAGCTCGTGAGGCGGGTCTTCCTACTCTTACTGAGACCGAGCCCACAGATGATCCGAAAGAATTGGCGATTCTTTCCAAAGACCAGGTCTATCCGCTCTTTGTTAAAGCCGTCGCAGGCGGCGGCGGCCGAGGGATGCGTTTCGTTGAGAAGCCGGAGGATCTGGAAAAACTTGCGGCGGAGGCTTCTCGCGAGGCTGCGGCTGCATTCGGCGATGGCCGCGTCTACGCTGAACGCGCTGTGATTAACCCACAGCACATCGAGGTTCAGATTCTGGGCGACGCCGAGGGTAATATCGTTCACCTCTATGAGCGCGATTGCTCGTTGCAACGCCGGCATCAGAAGGTCGTGGAGATCGCGCCGGCACAGCACCTCGATCCTGACTTGCGCGACAAGATCTGTGCGGACGCCGTGGCTTTTGCCCGCCACATCGGCTACATGGGCGCAGGAACCGTGGAATTTTTGGTTGATGAGGACGGAAACCACGTCTTCATCGAGATGAACCCCCGCATCCAGGTGGAGCACACGGTGACTGAAGAAGTCACCCAGGTGGACTTGGTTAAGTCGCAGATCATGATTGCTGCTGGCGCGACGCTAGAGCAATTGGGGCTGCGCCAGGAGGACATCCACACTGAAGGCGCTGCTCTGCAGTGCCGTATCACCACGGAAGACCCCAATAACGGTTTCCGCCCAGACACCGGAACTATCACGGTGTATCGCTCACCAGGGGGCGCCGGTGTGCGTCTCGACGGCGCCGCCATGCTCGGCGGAGAGATCAGCCCGAACTTTGACTCCATGCTGGTAAAGATGACCTGCCGTGGCGCGGATTTTGAAACGGCAGTTGCCCGTGCGCAGCGTGCGTTGGCGGAATTCGTGGTTTCTGGTGTGGCTACCAACATTGGTTTTTTGCGTGCGTTGCTGCGCGAAGAAGATTTCCAGTCCAAGCGCATAGCCACCGGCTTCATCGCTGATCACCCGTGGCTGCTCCAGGCACCTCCCGCAGATGACGAGCAGGGCAGAATCCTGGATTACCTTGCAGATGTGACCGTGAATAAACCACACGGTGTTCGCCCCGCTGTGGTCAATCCGGTGGAGAAGCTGCCTGCGGAATCCAAAGAGGAACTTCCTAGGGGCTCCCGCGATCGACTTCTCCAGTTAGGGCCGGTGGAATTCGCGCGTGCCCTGCGCAAGCAAGACGCACTCGCAGTCACCGACACCACGTTCCGCGACGCTCATCAGTCGCTGCTGGCTACACGCGTCCGCTCTAACACGCTTATCGGCGCCGCCCGCCACGTCGCACGCCTCACCCCCGAGCTCCTCTCCATTGAAGCGTGGGGCGGCGCAACCTACGACGTTGCCATGCGATTCCTCCACGAGGACCCATGGGAGCGCCTAGACCACCTGCGCGAGGCCATGCCCAACATCAACATCCAGATGCTGCTGTGGACGCAATACCGTGGGTTACACCCCCTACCCAGATTCCGTGTGTGCCGCTTTTGTCAACGAGGCAGCACGCTCAGGCGTAGACATCTTCCGTATCTTTGACGCACTCAACGACGTCTCCCAGATGCGCCCAGCTATCGACGCAGTCCTCAACACCGGCACAACCATCGCCGAAGTCGCAATGGCCTACTCTGGTGATCTCACTGACCCGAACGAGAAGCTCTACACGCTGGACTACTACCTCAAGCTTGCAGAACAAATCGTTGACTCGGGCGCTCACATCCTGGCGGTCAAAGACATGGCTGGACTGATGAAGCCCGCCGCTGCCACCAAGCTGGTTTCTGAGCTGCGCAAGAACTTTGATCTGCCAGTGCACGTCCACACTCACGACACAGCAGGCGGCCAGCTGGCCACGTACTGGGCTGCAGCAGCTGCCGGCGCAGACGCTGTGGATGGCGCTTCCGCACCGCTGTCGGGTACCACGTCGCAGCCGTCGCTCTCCGCTATCGTGGCGGCCTTTGATAACACCTACCGCTCGACGGGGCTTTCCCTTGACGCCGTCGGATCCCTGGAGCCGTACTGGGAGGCTGTTCGCAAGCTGTATGCGCCGTTTGAATCCGGAACTCCCGGGCCAACCGGACGCGTCTACCTCCACGAAATCCCTGGTGGTCAGCTTTCCAACCTACGGGCACAAGCCATAGCGCTGGGCTTGGCTGATCGCTTTGAGCTCATCGAAGACACCTATGCTGCTGTTAACGAGATGCTCGGCCGCCCCACTAAAGTCACCCCGTCATCCAAGGTCGTTGGCGACTTAGCCCTTTACCTCGTGGGCGCGGGAGTCGACCCCAAGGACTTTGCGGCCGACCCACAAAAGTACGACATCCCTGACTCCGTGATCGCTTTCCTCCGGGGAGAATTGGGAACTCCTCCCGGTGGCTGGCCAGAAGAGCTGCGCAACAAGGCCCTCGCCGGACGCAAAGAGTCAAAGGACACCCTCGCTGAGCTTCCTGCTGAGGACGCTGCGGCGCTGGCCGACCAGGCTACCGTTCGCGGGACTTTGGACCGCTTGCTGTTCCCCAAGCCGGCACAGGAGTTTTCGGAGCACCGTCGTCAGTTCGGTGACACCACAAAGCTGGGCGACGCAGAATTCCTGTATGGACTGGTGGAGGGCAAAGAAACCGTCATCCATACCGCGGGCAGCAACGTTCCTATGATCGTAAGGCTCGACGCGGTGGGCGAACCCGACGAGAAGGGCATGCGGAATGTCGTATGCAACGTCAACGGGCAAATTCGTCCGATCCTTGTCCGGGATCGAAACGTCGAATCCATCACGGCATCCGCTGAAAAGGCGGACGCGTCCAACGTTGGACACGTTGCAGCACCGTTCTCTGGTGTGGTTACCGTGACCGTGGAGCCAGGCGCGAAGGTTACAGCAGGCGATCCCGTCGCAGTGATTGAAGCCATGAAGATGGAAGCCACCATCTCGGCCACCACAGACGGAACCGTCGAGCGCATCGTAATGACGCAACCCACCAAGGTCGAAGGCGGAGACCTGCTACTGGTTATTGCCTAAAGCATACGCAAGGTAAAAGGGCGACCACTCGTATTCTGAGTGCTCGCCCTTAGGCGTCGATACGCACAATTATCACTCAGGCTTAGCGGAACGGACCTTGACTGCGGCAACGGGCGTGATAAACAGTGAAGCCACTAAAATCAGCCCAGCGAAAACGGTGCCCGCCACGAATGCGGAGGTCGTGCCCTGCGCCTGCGCTACCGCAGGGGCTGCTGTAGAACGCGTTGCGACGATAGTCATAATCCCGATCATCACCGCCGTGCCCATAGCGCCACCTAGCTGCTGAAGCGTGTTCACAATCGCCGACCCATGCCCATAGAGACGAGTGGGGAGAGAAGACAAAGAGACCGTCATCAAAGGGGTCATCACCAAAGCAAGCCCCACACAGAAAAGGCAATGAACAGCGACCACGATCAGCACCGAAGCCTCAGCAGTGAACATGAGAGCCGCCGTCAGCATTGACCCGAACATCAAGATCGCGCCGGGAATCACCAAGGGGCGGGGGCCTGCGCGATCATAGAAGCGGCCAATAAACGGCGAAACCAGGCCTTGGAATAATCCGCCGGGCAATAGCACTAGGCCGGTGGTGAGGGCAGAAACGCCGATTCCTTCCTGCAAATAAATCGGAATCACGTTCACCATGCCCAAGAGTGCGGTGAGACCCAGCATGAGGACTATCGCTGACAAGACGAAGTTTCTGATAGCAAAGGGGGACATCTCCAAAAGCGCGCGGCCTGATTGTGCCAACCGTAGCTGTCGGCGCACGAAGATCGCTAAAGCCCCTAGACCCGCGAAGAAGACTGCGGCGGGCAGCCAGTGGCCGTCGACAAGCTCGCGCATGGTGGAAAGGCCATAGATGAGACCTCCGAAGGCTAGGGCTGAGAGAAGTAGTGAGATTATGTCGAAAGGCACGCGAGAGACTTCTTGGACATTGGTTACTACGACAAACCCCAGAACGAAGACGGCCACGGCAATCGGGATCACCGCCCAGAACAGCCAGTGCCACGACAAAGAATTCAAAATGAATCCCGAGAGGGTGGGGCCAAAGGCCGGAGCCACCGATATCACGACTGAGTTGATACCCATCATCGTACCGCGCTTGGCTGGTTCCACCAGCGTGATCGTCATGTGGTCATCAGCAGCGGCAGCACTATGGCAGTACCCATTGCCTGGACAATTCGCCCTGCGACCAGCACCCAGAAGGCGGGCGCTATGGCGCACATCAGCGTCCCTAGGATGTACAGACCCACAGCGGCTAAAAAGTTCATTCAGGTAGTAAACCGTTGCAGCAGGAAGCCGGTTGCCGGAATGACGATGGACATGGTGAGCAGAAACCCAGTGGCTAACCACTGAACGACGTCGGCGGTAACTCCAAAATCGGCCATGATTGACGGAAGCTCCACCGACAGAACTGTTTCATTCAGAATCATGATCATCGCCGCGACAACGACAACGCCAAGGATTAATCCCACCCGTGGTTCCGAAGATGCTGCGGTTCCCTGAGCAGGCTCGGGGATACGTTGCGGTGAAGTCGCCACGGGGAGGTCCTATCTTTGTTTGATTACTCTTCTGCGGCACGAGGGGGAAAAGTATAAGCCGCCACAAAGCATGACAGCTTACGCGGCGGCGGGGAGTTTGGGAAAGAAACGTCGATTCTTTCCCACAAACATCACCTAGTCAGGGTTATCCCGTGCGCAGCGCACCACCGCTCAATGGGCCCCCGGATCTCATGAACCCCGTCGCCGACCGTTTTTTGATCGAGGATGGGATCGTTGGGCAGTTCCCGTGCGGGGTCTCCCGCGGGCGCGATATCAAGTATCCCGCTCAGGCCGTGTTCTGTGCTGGTCAGATGGAGAACCGCGAGAGCAATCATATCGATGTTTGTCTGTTCGCATACTGCCCAGGAATACATGGAATTGTCGTGCCAACGGTGGTGGGCTTCCTCGACATCAAAGTGGGCGTCGATCAGCTGGATGACGGGGGTGTCGTCGATTCGGTCGTCGTTATGCAGGGGGCGTGCATAGAAGCGTCCGCCGTTGATATCGGTTGGTTCCATAGCAAACATTCTAGAACGTTGTTCAATGATCGCGCAGGTGCACAAAGGCCGCATGCTTTTCGACGAAACATCGATGAGCATGCGGCCTTCAAGTTGATAGAGCTCGTGTGGCTTGCTACTTAATTTCGAGCAGAACCTGTCCCTTGGTCACGCCTTCGCCTGCTGCGGCGACAAGGCCGGTGACGGTGCCAGACTTGTGAGCCTTGACGGGGTTTTCCATCTTCATAGCTTCGAGCACCACAACGGTGTCGCCTTCGGCAACTTCAGCGCCTTCTTCTACGTTGACCTTGATAACGGTGCCCTGCATCGGTGCTGCCACTGCGTCACCGGAAACGGCTGCTTTGGATCCTCCGGCACGGCGCTTCTTGGCTTTCTTCTTGACGGCGCCGGAGCCTCCAAGTGCGAGGTCGCCAGGTAGTGCGATCTCCACGCGGCGGCCGTCGATTTCCACGACGACCTTTTGGCTTGGGGTTGCTTCCTCGTCTTCGGCGATGTCCGCGGGATCGACGTAAGCAGGGATCGGGTTATCCCATTCTTCCTCGATCCACTTGGTGTACACGTCAAAGCCGGTGCCGTTGCCAACAAAAGCAGGGTTTTCAACGATGTGGCGGTGGAAGGGGAGGACAGTTGGCATGCCCTCTACGACGTACTCGCCGAGGGAACGACGCGCGCGCTGGAGGGCTTCATCGCGGGTCTCTCCGTAGACGATGAGCTTTGCCAGCATAGAGTCAAATTGTCCGCCAATGACAGATCCCTCAACGATGCCGGAGTCCATGCGCACGCCGGGGCCGGAAGGCTCAACGTACTTAGTGACCTTGCCTGGGGCTGGCATGAAGTTGGAGCCTGCGTCCTCGCCATTGATACGGAACTCAAAGGCGTGGCCGCGTGGTGTGGGGTCTTCTTTGATGTGGAGTTCTTGTCCCTCAGCGATGCGGAATTGTTCGCGGACAAGATCGAGTCCGGTGGTTACCTCTGTGACTGGGTGTTCCACCTGGAGTCGGGTGTTGACCTCAAGGAAAGAGATGAGGCCATCGGCGCCCACGAGGTATTCCACGGTGCCAGCGCCATAGTATCCAGCTTCACGACAAATCCGCTTTGCAGACTCGTGAAGGGACGTGCGCTGTTGGTCGGTGAGGAACGGTGCCGGGGCTTCTTCGACAAGCTTCTGGAATCGACGCTGCAAGGAGCAATCGCGGGTGCCGGCAACGACGACGTTTCCATGCTGGTCTGCAATTACCTGGCACTCAACGTGGCGGGCTTTGTCCAGATAACGCTCCACAAAGCACTCACCGCGGCCGAATGCGGAAACGGCTTCACGGGTAGCGGACTCGTAGAGGTCTGCGACCTCGTCCATGGTGTACGCGACCTTCATGCCGCGTCCGCCGCCGCCAAAGGCTGCCTTAATAGCGATGGGGAGACCGTGCTCTTCCGCGAAAGCCACAACCTCAGCTGCATCCTTGACCGGTTCTTTGGTGCCGGGGGCCATTGGCGCATCAGCCTTAAGAGCGATATGGCGAGCCGTAACTTTGTCTCCCAGGTCGCGGATGGATTGCGGGGATGGGCCGATCCAGATCAGTCCTGCGTCGATGACTGCTTCGGCAAAGTCACCGTTTTCGGAGAGGAAGCCGTATCCGGGGTGAATAGCGTTGGCGCCGGATTTGCGGGCTGCGTCGAGAATTTTTTCTACAACGAGGTAGGACTCAGCGGAAGTCTGTCCGCCGAGCGCAAATGCCTCGTCTGCCAGGGACACGAAAGGGGCCTCGGCGTCTGGCTCTGCGTATACAGCAACGCTTGGGATGCCGGCGTCGCGCGCGGCGCGAATGACTCGAATGGCAATCTCGCCGCGGTTAGCAACGAGAACCTTCGTGATCTTCTTCTGTTCCACAGACACTGAAGCTCTCCTAGTTCTTGTGAAAGTATGGTGACCAATGTGACGATGGCCTTCGTAGCCACGTTAATCGCATAAGTCTGAACGGGTATCGATTATGCAGAGTGGCCTACCGAATTTTTCAGCAGGCCGTTGAATATCGATGCGTTGTGCATCACATATTGTTGCACATTCGGCACTTTTTCAAAGCAAAAACTCCTAGAGATTTAGCTGCATGAGCTTTTGCTGCCGAAAGTAATTATAGACTCCTAAGCCTGGCCCGGCTCATCTCCGGTGGCGATAGGCATCTTGACCATGTTGCCCCACTCTGCCCAGGAGCCGTCATAATTCCGAACAAAATCGTATCCAAGCAGGTGCTTTAGTACGAACCATGTATGGGCAGCGCGGTCTCCCACTTGGCAGTAAACGATCGTTTCGGAGTCTTTGGGAACCTCTGAGTAGAGGGCGGCGAGCTCTTCGGCGGAACGGAAACGGCTATTGGGGTGTACAGATTTTTCCCAAGGAATATTCACCGCGGTGGGTATATGCCCCCGCCTTAGGACCCCAGAAGAGGGGGAGCCGGCGTCGACGGTGCCGTTGTATTCTGCGGCGCTGCGGACGTCGATAAGCTTTGGCGCGCCGAGTTTTTCTAGGAGTTCCTGAACGTAAATGCGGTCTGGATGATCGGCGCGCTTGACCACCGGGTAATCGGTGGCGGGGTATTCCGGTACGGCGTAGGAGGTGTCGCGCTCTTCTGCCATCCAGGCGTCGCGGCCGCCGTTGAGGATGCGTACGTCCTCGTGGCCAAAGAGTTCGAAAATCCACAGGGTAAAGGCTGCCCACCAGTTGGACTTATCCCCGTAGATAACCACCGTGTCATCCCGTGCGATGCCCTTAGCGCTCATGAGCGCAGCAAAGTCTTCGCCGGTGATGTAGTCGCGAATTGTCTTATTGTTCAGGTCTTTTGCCCAGTCGATGCGTACGGCGCCGGGGATATGTCCGATGTCGTAGAGCAGGGAGTCCTCATCAGACTCCACTACTCGGAGTCCCTTCGTGCCCAATCGAGCACTGAGCCACGAGGCGGAGACGAGTTTCTCGGGATGTGCGTAGTCCTGAAACAGGGGATGGGGATCGTAGGGTGCGGGCATTGGACGACCTTTGCGCTTACATGAAATACGGATGATTAATGAAACGTGGAGGCATTTCTTGATAGATATCAAAAATCTTAAACCACTCGGTGGAGAGAGGTCAGTGCCTTAATCGCCACGATGCGACCACTGTAACCATTTTTGATCATGTTGTAGTGGTAGGGAACGGACATTGAGGAGCCTTCGACGCTGTCGTCTGGTGCATCCCTTTTTATGTAATTTCCCACCTCCTGCACTGTGACGCCAGGGCCTGAACTTTTACAACCGAGACACTTCTAGCTTATGCAATTTAAGGGTTCTACGTCACCAGAAATAGTAGATGTGTTTTTCATTACTGCGGTCTTTGTTGTGATCCCCCAGGGCTGGAGATCTAATACGATGAAAGTGAGGTGTGTGACACGAGACTACGAATCCGCGCGTCACGCCAGCAATAACATGGCTAGTCCTGTGCAACTGAAGTCTCAGAAATTTTAGTTTGTGGGCTGGTTGCCGTTGGCCTCGTAAAGCTTGCAACGGCAACAGCAGTTAACGGTGGTGTGTCGTGGGGGTGGATTTGAAAAAGTAGTGCCACGTTATGTGCATTGTTGTGTCCTGTTGATCGCTGATCCTCTCTAGGCGACTGGGTAGCAGTTGTCTCGTTCAATAGTTCGAGGTGCTTTTGTCAGGCATCGCGAGCATGCGTAGGTCCGGAAGACCTCCGCAGATCCCCGAAAGGTTATATACATGCACAAGAGCATCGTTGTATTCGAAGTAGAAGGCGGAAGTGACAAGCAGTTCAACGGTCACCGCAAAGATACGCTGCCCATCGTTGACGCGATCAAAGAAAAAGGGTGGCATTCCGAGGTGGTTTTCTACCGCCCCGAGTGGTCTGAACAGCTGTTTGACTACGTATCGCAGAACTTTGACGGCTACATTTCCCGCGTTAACCCAGGCAACATTCCGGGCGGTGAAAAAGGCTACTTTGAGCTGCTTACTAAGCTTTCCGACGCCGGCCTCGTGGGCATGTCCACCCCCGCGGAGATGATGGCCTACGGCGCAAAGGACGCCCTGGTTAAGCTCAACGACACAGATCTAGTTCCCTCGGATACCGCCGCGTATTACGACGTTGAGTCCTTCCACAGCACTTTCCCCACGTCTCTGTCTTATGGGGAGCGTGTACTCAAACAAAACCGCGGCTCCACCGGCTCCGGCATTTGGCGCGTGCAGCTGGAAGATAAAGAGCTTGCAGCTTCTGTCGCTCCAGGAACCGCACTGCCACTCGATACCAAGCTGCGCTGCACCGAGGCCGTGGATAACCACACGGAGATTCGCGAGCTCGGTGAGTTCATGGACTTCTGTGACCAATACATCATTGGCGGCAACGGCATGCTGGTAGACATGCGCTTTATGCCACGCATCGTGGAAGGCGAGATCCGCATTCTTCTCGTCGGCCCACATCCAGTCTTTGTTGTTCACAAGAAACCGGCTGCAGGCGGAGACAACTTCTCCGCGACCCTCTTCTCCGGCGCAAAGTACACCTATGACAAACCAGAGGCATGGCAGTCGCTCGTGGATATGTTTGCCGATGCTCGTCCCGTGATCGCGGAGAAGCTCGGCGGAGATAACATCCCGCTGATCTGGACTGCCGATTTCATGCTTGCCGACGGCACCGACGGCGAAGACACCTACGTTCTGGGGGAAATCAACTGCTCCTGCGTTGGTTTTACTTCCGAATTGGACATGGGAATCCAGGAACTCGTGGCCTAAGAAGCAATCCAACGCGTGGAAAAGAAAGCAGAACAAGACAACGGCCTAGCGGTCTCTTTTTCGACGTAAAGGGCGTATTTTAACGCGTGTTCTGGTGCGCTTTTTCGCGCCCGCTCACGGGTTTATATCCACAACTCCCACCTTACCCCCAACCAGGGGAGGGGTGGGAGTTGCTCGTGACAATGGTGTTTAGCGGGTATTTAGCGCAAAGTAGCAAGAAGTTCCTGCGCGTGGGCCATGCAACCGTATGCGGAATAGGTAAAGCGGTGCCGATTTGGTAAGAAATATAAGGACTTTTAGGCACCACAATCGGGATAATTTAAAGCTCAGGTATCAATGGCCGCTGGGACAACTCAACAATCGCAAGCGAAAGCTACCAAATACAGGTTTGATCTTGACGGCCTGCGGGGTATCGCCATCGCTTTTGTCGTCGTATTCCACGTTTTTGTCGGCCGTGTTTCCGGCGGCGTTGACGTCTTCCTTTTATTGTCCGGCTACTTTTTTCTCGGCTCGCAGCTGCGGTATGCAACCAAACCAAACGCAAGCCTGAACCCCTGGTGGCCGATCTGGCGGACGATTCGTCGACTCTTCCCAGCACTACTGGTCACGCTGATGTCCACGATCTTGACCGTGCACCTGTGGATACCAGAGCTACGAACCACCAACCTATCGGACCAGCTACTGGCATGTATTAGCTATGTCCAAAACTGGGAGCTTGCCACCCAGGGCGCTGCCTATGGCGCGGCGTCAAGCACGACTAGCCCGCTACAGCATCTATGGTCGATGGCAGTTCAGGGGCAGTTTTACCTCATGGCCATTGCCTTTGCTTGGTTGCTGGCTATTGGTGCGAAGCTGATGCGTCGTCGCCGGAAGATCGTTACCACGCTGCGCATATCGGCAGGCATCCCGCTGATACTGATAACCATAGGCTCATTCGGTTATGCGGTGTACCTGCATTCGGCAGACCAATCACTCAACTATTACTCCACATGGTCACGCTTGTGGGAGCTCACCCTCGGCGCTGTTCTCGTTTTATATGCGGAGAAACTAAGGGTATCGCAGCGACTGAGCGTTGTCTTTACCTATCTGGGTTTGTTGATGGTGGTCTCTACCGGGCTGCTTTTCGACGGCGCAGCGCTCTTCCCCGGCCCCGCCGCACTCTTCCCACTCGGTGGTGCTGCCCTGGTGATCCTCGGCGGTGGACAAGGTGCATCCTGGCTCAGTAGCTGCTTTATGCTGTGGCTGGGGAAGATCGCTTACCCGCTGTACCTCTGGCACTGGCCCATCCTGATTGTCTCCACCGCCTACCTTGGGGAGAAACGCCCCAGCGTGGCATTGGGACTTGGCGTGGTTGTGGTCTCAATCCTTTTGGCACAACTCACGCACGTAGTAATCGAGGAACCTTTCAGACAACACGCAAAGCGTCCGGTTTCTTTGGAAGGCCGGAGCCGGGCGGCAGTGGCTTCTCTTTCCACTCCCACCGGCGGCATGCGCGCCGTCGCAGCGTTGTGCGTGGCGTTGCTGTGCTGGACAGCAGTGTGGATTCCTTCCGTGTGGCAAGAGGAAGTCGACCGCGTGAGTGGAACGCAGCTCAACCCGATGCTGTACCCGGGGGCCGCTGCACTCAAGGGCGTTCGAGTCCCCAATGTTCCTTTTGAACCGGATCCGTTTGTCCTTGCGAATACCCTTTCACCGGCGTGGACTGACGGCTGCATCTCTTTGCTTGGCGACGATCCCGAGGTCATTGCCAACGATAACCTTGGACCCGATCACTGCCTATACGGTGACACCCAAGCTAAGAAAGTGGCGTACCTGGTAGGCGGCTCCCATGCAGAGCAATGGATGGCCGCATGGGATGAGATTGGCAAGCAACATGGGATAAAAATTGTCCCCTTCGTGCGCCAGGGATGCCCTATGTATAAGGAAGAGAAGGACGACGTCTTCTCGCAGGAGTGCACCACTTTTAACCAAAAAGTTATTGAGCGGATTAAAGAGGACCGTCCTGATTTTGTGATCAGTAATTCCACCCGACCACTTCTAGAAAAAGGCCATAGCCGCGATGAAGTCCCCCAGAGTTATCCCACGTTCTGGGACTTTCTGAAGAAGGAAAAGATTCCGTTTATCGCGCTAAGGGATAATCCGTGGTTCGTCCTAGCCGAGGGCGAAGGCTGGATGGTCTCCCAATGCGTGGAAACTGGCGGAAGCATTGAAGACTGCGGGTTGCCGCGTTCGCACGTGTACGCGGATACCGATCCTTCGCAGAAGTTTTTCACTGCAGATTCGATGCTGTCCGTGGATACCGCAGACTGGTTCTGTCCCGACGATTTCTGTCCAGCAGTCATAGGAAACATTTACGTCTATCGCGACGGAAACCACATTTCCGACGCCTACGCGTTGTCCTTAGTGCCGCTTCTCTGGGCGCAAATCGGCACGTTTGTGAGCAAGATTTAGGAAAGAATCGACGATTCTTTCCTAAAAAACAGCAGTTTTTACAGCAGCGTGGCCACTGACTCGGGGTCGGCGTCGGAAAGCATTTGCCGGCAGCGGTCGTATTCGGCTTGATCGCCAATGAGTTGGGAAGCTCGTGCCAGAGCGGCGATGGCGCGCAGGACACCTCGGTTAGGTTCGTGAGAATAGGGCACAGGACCCCAGCCCTTCCAACCGTGCGCGCGCAGCCGGTCAAGGCTGCGGTGGTATCCGGTCCGCGCATAGGCATAAGCGGCCGCGAGAGCGTCTGCGTCAGTTGTTGCGACGGCGTCGAGTTGAGCTTCCGCTAGGAGCGCCCATGCTAGGGGACTCGCGGGGTGTCGGAGAGCAACTGCTGCGGTGATTTCTGGCTCCGCGGCAGCCTCGTCTGCGGGGAGCATGACGGGCGGGGGAGCGAGCATGTCGTTGAATTGGGTCATGCCGTTATTCTTCCAGAATCTGCATATTCCAGAAATCCGAAACGTTAAGTCCAAAGGAATAGAGGGCTCGGCGGACCACAGGCAGAGACAAGCCAATGACGCTGGAAGGGTCTCCGTCGATGGCGTCGATAAACCAGCCGCCAAGCGCTTCGAGGGTAAACGCCCCGGCGCAGTGCAATGGCTCACCGGTCCGGGCGTAGGCTTCGATGTCGCGGTCGGTTGCCTGTGCAAAGCGAATCTTGGTAACGGACGTCTCCACATGCTGATAGCTTGTCGACGTTCCGGCGGCACCGTGCACAATGCAGTGCCCGGTAATGAGGTGGGCGGTGCGGCCGCGCTGTTCTCTCCATCGTTGAATCGTGCGCTCGATGGTGTGTGGTTTTCCTTGTAGTTTTCCGTCGAGGAGCAGCATGGAATCCCCGCCGATCACAACGTGGTCGGGATGCTTGCCAGCCACGGCATGTGCCTTTGCCGTGGCGAGCTGTGCGACGATCTCCTCTGGTTGCTGTCCCTTGTACTGCTCGATGAGGCTGTCCTCGTCAATATCAGCGGGGTCGATGATGGGATCCACGCCGGCAGAACGGAGGATTGCGCGTCGGGAGGGCGAAGCAGATGCAAGGACGATTCTCATTCCTTACATCTTATTCGGGCTAGCGGGGGAGTTCAGCGTCTGCGTGTGGGTAGGAGGCTTGGGCGCCTCGGTATTGTACGGCGTAGGCGCCGACACGGACGGCGTGTTGTGCGGCCTCTACAGGTGACGCCCCACTGAGCAGTTGTGCGACAAAGTCACCGGCAAAGGCATCGCCTGCCCCAGTCGTATCCACTGCCGTTACCTTTGGTGACGGCACCATGACGCTGGACGCAGGGTCTGCCACAAGTGCACCCTTGCTTCCTAGCGTGAGGACAACCGAGGCGAAACCCTGGGCCAATAATTCTTGAGCGAGCTCGTGCGGATCGTCGCTGTTGATGCCGCTGCCGAGCTGCTCCAGGATGAGGTTGGCCTCGTGCTCGTTAGCCATGATGGGGTCTGCCTTGAGCAATGCTTCGCGGTCCACAGGGATAACGGGGGCAAGATTGACCACAACGCGACCCGTTGCTGCATTGATGGCTTCGCGGAATCCATCGGCGGGGATCTCTCCCTGAAGCAGCACGATGTCTGCGTGTGCAATAGCCTCTGCATGCGTGGCGACGTAGGCGGCGTCGACAGTAGCATTCGCGCCAGGGATCACGATGATGGAGTTTTCCCCATCTTCAGAAACCGTGATCACTGCGGTGCCCGTGGGGCCTTCGACCTCCGAGATGTGGTCTAGACATACGTTGGAAGTACGCAGCAACTCCAGAGCTGGTTCGGCGTAGGCATCTTTGCCCACAGCACCGACAAAGATCACCTTTGCCCCTTGGAGCGCTGCTGCTACTGCTTGGTTAGCACCCTTGCCACCGGGAGAAACAGAGCTATCCATGCCGAGGACGGTCTCTCCCGGGGTGGGATGCCGCTGGACACGCACGCTCAAATCTGCGTTGATGGAGCCTACGACGGCAACAGTCTGTGGCATGGTGGTTACTCCTAACTGGTGGGCGGACACCGCATCTTTATTTATCACGACTGGCACAAACCAGGTCACATGTAGTTCAGTGATTAACACACCGTCCTGCGGATGTTCCGAGCAATCAAAAATCCGAGAACTTTATGTTTCCCGTGAAAAATGTAAATAAAAACATAGGGATACAGTGTAAAAATGCTCGTTATGTAATTCTATTGTAGGAATGCTTTTTTAGGTTAGCGTGTGGGAATCTCTGACTTTGAGCACCGTGGGGATGACAACAGATTCAGGCGTTGCGTCGGTTTTCATGATGGAGTACAACAGCTCAAAGGCTTTCTGGCCGATGGCTTCCACTTGCTGGTCAATGACGGTAAGTGGTGATTCTTGAAGCGTGAACACGGCGGCGTTATCAAAGCCAATGAGTGCTACATCTTTACCAATTTTCAGCTTGCGGGAATAGATAGCACTGAGGGCACCAACTGCCATCATCATGTCACCTGTGAGGATGCTGTTGACTCCTCGATCTAAGAGCTCAAGAGTTCCTGCGCGTCCGGCATCATAGTGGTATCCACCGAAATAGACATCGGGGGAGGGGATACGTAGGTCTTCCTTGATGGACGTAATCGCCTCAAGCCTTACCCTGCCGGTGGAAGTGTCCTGGGGGCCTGCGAGGTAACCGATCTTTGCTTGGCTGTTCAGACTGAGAAGCCGGATAGCTTCTTTCATGGCCGGAAGCGGATCCGAGGTTACTGAGGGGACGGAACCCCCAAGAACGCTTCGGTCTGCTGCGACGATGGGGACTCCGGCGTCGGCAAGCTCTGTGATTTTCTCTGCGGATTGAATGTGAGGGACAACGATGATGCCGTCGACTTGCTGGCTGTTCATCGTTTCGAGTGCGCTATTGAGGACGATCGGGGATTCATCTGTGTTGGAGAGAATCGTGCTGTAGCCCTTGGCGCGCGCGGCCTGTTGGATCTCAAAGGCAAGAGTATTGAAATATGGGTTGCAGATGTTGGGCAGTAGAACGCCGATGAGGTTTGTTTTTTGGTTACGGAGTGCTTTCGCTTGGGCGTTGGGACGGTAATTGAGCCGCTTGGCGGTTTCCGCAACGATGGTACGTGTGGACTCTGGGATTACCGGGTTATGCGCGAGGGCGCGGGACACTGTGCTGATAGAAAAGCCTGTCTCAGCGGCAATGTCTTTGAGTGTTGTCGATTGGCGGCGACGGCGCGGATAAGACGTGACGGGAGTACGAGGAGTTTCCATAAAACCTGCTTTGGTGCAAACGTTTGCAATCTGAACTTAACTAAAATTAACTTACACCAGCGTAATGGTCAAATGGGGAAATGGAAGAAAATAGCTGTTATTCACACGTAAACCCCCTTCTCTTTCGGTGTGGAATAGCACACAAAGAAGGGGGTTTAACTACTGAGATTTTCTAAGTTTTCTTAATAGAAACTTACATTCCTAAAGGCTGTGGGATTGTACGTAGTGGGGCGTTGTAGCCGCTCTTCAACGCTGCCCCAGAGGTTACGATCACGGTCTTTAGCGGCGGCTTTCTCTGCGTCTTGAGCAAGGGACGCAATCACGGTGGTGATTGCAGCCACTTGGACATTGTCCGGATTGCCTTTTACCACGGTAAGAAAAGGCTTCTTGGCCGAGGTGGCTTCTTCGGTCGTGGTGGACGTGTCAGACATAGAAAATACCTTCTTGTCATTGGATGAACAGGATAAGAACGTGGTGCACTGAGACAGCGGCTAGTAGCACCAAGCCCCTAAATGACATATTCGAATATTACAGCGGGATGTTACCGTGCTTCTTAGCCGGCATATTAACGACCTTGCGATCAAGCAAGCGCAAACCTTCGATGATCTGGCCGCGGGTCTCGCTCGGAGGGATGACGGCATCTACGTAGCCGCGCTCTGCTGCCATATAAGGGTTAACGAGAGTTTCCTCGTATTCCTTTTCATATTCCTTGGCCAGTGCAACAACATCTTGGCCATTGGCTGCGGCGTTCTTCAGCTCCTTGCGGTAGATGAATCCCACTGCGCCCGAGGCGCCCATGACAGCGATCTGTGCAGTAGGCCATGCGAGTACGATGTCCGCGCCCATGTCCTTTGAACCCATCACGCAGTAGGCCCCGCCATAGGACTTACGGGTGATCACAGTGATCTTGCCAACGCTCGCCTCGGAATATGCGTACAGCAGCTTAGCGCCACGACGGATAATGCCATCGTATTCTTGGTTGGTTCCGGGCAGGAAGCCTGGAACATCCACGAACTCGATGATCGGAACGTTAAAGGCATCGCAGGTGCGAATAAAACGAGCTGCCTTCTCTGATGCCTTGATATCCAAACAGCCGGCGAACTCGGTGGGCTGGTTGGCAACGATTCCTACGCTTCTGCCCTCTACCCGGCCAAAACCGATAATGATATTGCCGGCGTAGTGTTCCTGAACCTCAAAGAAGTCTCCGTCATCAACGATGCGGGAGATGACGTCCTTCATGTCATATGGCTGGTTCGGGGAATCGGGGATCAGCGTGTCTAGTTCAAGGTCAGACTCGGTGATGTTCTCCTGAATCGATCCGACCATAAGCTCGGTAGCTTCCCGAGGAGCTTCTGCGCGGTTGTTGGACGGTAGGAATCCCACTAGATCGCGAACCCAATCCAATGCATCTGCATCATCAGACGCGGTGTAGTGGGAGGTACCGGAGGTGGACATGTGGGTGTGTGCGCCACCCAATTCCTCTTGGGTGACTTCCTCGCCAGTGACGGTCTTGATTACGTCAGGGCCGGTGATGAACATCTTGGAGGTCTTATCCACCATGATGATGAAGTCGGTGAGCGCAGGGGAGTAAACGTGACCGCCGGCGCAAGCACCCATGATGAGGGAGATCTGCGGGATAACGCCAGACGCCAAGGTGTTGCGGTAGAAAATCTTGGAATAAAGACCAAGGGAGACAACGCCCTCTTGGATACGAGCGCCAGCGCCTTCATTAATGCCGATGAGTGGGACGCCGGTCTTAATGGCCAGATCCATGATCTTGACGATCTTCTCGCCATAGACCTCACCCAAAGCGCCGCCAAAGACCGCACCGTCTTGGGAGAAGACACAGACCTTGCGTCCCTCAATGGTGCCGTAGCCGGTAACCACGCCGTCGGTGACGGGGCGCTTGGCGTCAAGTCCAAAATTCTTGGAACGATGGCGCGCTAGTGCGTCGACCTCGACAAAGGAATTGTCGTCGAGGAGATATTCAATACGCTCGCGAGCGGTCTTTTTCCCCGCTGCATGTACCTTTTCAATCGAGGCCGGGCCCATGGGGGCCACGGTCTCAGCGAGGCGGGCGCGAAGATCCGCGAGCTTTCCGGCAGTGGTGGTGAGATCGGGAGCTGGAGTTCCCTGATCGTTGATCGTTGCGGCAGTCATGACTCAATAGTGTAAAGGTAGTACCCAAAAATTGTGAGACGTTTCAAAAAAACTTCGGTATGTTCCTGAAGGATTTTTCTGCTATATGGAGTCACAATGGAAATTAAGACTCTTGACCTGCAAAAATTTCCCTCTTTGGGGGTGTGTGCTTTGAAGTTTTCTACAGATATATGGGGGTAGTAGGGGAAAGTGCTGCTGCGAAAAACTCTTCGGAAGCGAGGTTGATGCCGCCTATAGCGGGATGTTTCCGTGCTTGCGTGCCGGGCGCTGAACATGCTTGTTCTTGAGGAGCCGGAGGTTGCGCGAAATGTGTCCGCGGGTCTCGCTGGGCAAAATGACTGCGTCGATAAGCCCACGCTCGGCAGCTAGATAGGGGTTGAGCATGTGATCCTCATACTCCCGCTCTAGGGCTTCGCTGAGAGCTACAACGTCGTCGCCATTCTCGGCCGCTGCGATGAGTTCGCGTCGGTGCAAGAATCCGACGGCCCCTGCCGCGCCCATCACGGCGATTTGAGCGGTTGGCCAGGCGAGGTTGACGTCAGCTCCTAGTCCCTTAGATCCCATGACGCAATACGCTCCGCCATAGGCTTTCCGCATGATGACGGTGATCTTTGGAACCGTGGCCTCGCCGTAGGCATACAGTAATTTAGCGCCACGGCGCAGGATGCCGTTATGTTCTTGCCCTGCGCCGGGTAGAAAGCCGGGGACGTCGACAAGCATCACGATAGGAATATTGAATGCGTCGCATGTGCGGATAAATCGTGCTGCCTTCTCCGAAGCGTCAATGTCGAGGCAGCCGGCAAGCTGGGTGGGCTGATTGGCAACAAAACCTACCGATTCGCCTTCGATGCGGCCGAACGCTATGACAACATTTTCTGCGCGATCTGCCTGGATCTCCAGGTAGCCGCCGTCGTCGGTGATTGATTCGATGACGCTGCGGACATCATAAGGAATTGACGGAGAATCTGGGATGATGTGGTCCAGTCGCAGGTCATCTGGGGTGAGGTTGTCCTCTATGCTTCCCTCTTCTTGGTCGTAGTCCTCGCGCGGGGCGACGCTGCGATTGTTCGAGGGGAGGAACCTGACAAGGTCTTGGACAAAATCGAGGGCTTCCTCATCGTCTGCTGCGGTGAAGTGGCTGTTGCCAGCTGCAGTCATATGAGCATTGGCCCCGCCGAGTTCCTCTTGGGAGATGATTTCTCCGGTTACTGTTTTAATAACATCCGGTCCGGTGACAAACATCTTGGAGGTTCGGTCCACCATCACCACGAAATCGGTGAGGGCGGGGGAGTAGGCGTTTCCGCCCGCGCAACTTCCCATGATGACGGAGATCTGGGGAACTACTCCGGAAGAATTGATGTTGTGATAAAAAGTCTGCGCGATGAGATCTAGGGAGACCGCGCCGTCTTGAATGCGGGCGCCTGCGCCCTCGTAGAGGCCGATGAGAGGGCGTCCGGTGGCAACGGCAAGTTCCATAATCTTGATCATTTTTTCGCCGTATACCTCGCCGAGCGCGCCGCCGAAAACGGTTCCGTCTTGGGAGAAGATGCATACTTCGCGGCCGTCGATAGTGCCCCAGCCGGTTACGATTCCGTCGGTGACGGGGCGTTTTTTGTGCATGCCAAAGTCAAAGGTGCGGTGGCGCGCGAGCTGATCGGTTTCAATGAAAGAACCCTCGTCTAGAAGGTAGTCGAGTCGTTCGCGAGCCGTGAGCCTGCCGGCTTGTTTAACTTTATCCAGAGCTTTTGCGCCCATAGGCTGACCTGCTTCAGCGCGTCGCGCTTTGAAGTCCGCGATCTTGCCAGCTGTGGTGGTCATGTCTTTGAGCGCGGCAACATCAACAAAAGGTGAGGAAAGTGTCATGTTTGGCAGCATAGACTGGTATCGCGACAGTTTCCAGGGCAAAACGTTAAATTTTTTCCCGGAAAAGTGCGTTTTCCCACCGCACGCTGGTTATTTTGCGCACAAAAAAATTTTTTCCGCATGTCTCCTAGTGGGCCCTATAAGGGCTCATCCCTCCCACATTCCGGCATCCATTCCGGCATTCAAGCCCAAGATTGCACCAGTAATGAGGACTCAACGAGTTGGGAGGCAAACGGCTAAAATGATGCGAATGAGCATAGGGTCAGGAGAAACGGTGGATAAGGACGCAACACAAAGCGCTCGCGTAGAAGGTGACGGCGGTAGCCGTGACTCGCGGACCCCTCTCAACGTCGGGTGGTTGCGCGAGCAGTTAATAGATGACGGCCCTTTCGCGCGCATTCTGCATTCATCAACGACGGGATCCACTAACACGGATCTGGTCGCCGCCGCGCATGAGGGAGCACCTGCGTGGACTGTCATTCTCACAGAACATCAAAGCCTGGGTCGCGGGCGCATGGGGAGGCGCTATGAGGCGCCAGCGGGTGCGCAGCTCACCCTTTCCGTACTTATCCGGCCGCCGCGGGAATCGGTTTTCCGGCTCGGCACGATGCCATTAGCTACTGGATTAGCGCTTATCGACGCCCTCAAAGGTGCAGAAGGAGTCGGCCTCAAGTGGCCCAATGACCTGCTCTGCGAGGGGCGTAAGTTGTGCGGCATCCTTGCTGAGGCCGTGAGCCTAGGAGAAGAACCCGCTGTGGTTATAGGCCTTGGGCTTAACACCTCGCTCACGCGTGAGGAACTTCCGGTGCCGCATGCCACAAGCCTGGAATTAGAAGGAATACCTTACGAGCGCAACGAACTAGCAGTTCGAGTACTGACAGCGCTGCACCGACGACTGCGCCAATGGGAGGACAACGACCCCGCCCTGATGGCAGAATACCGCCAGGTGTGCACCTCTATAGGCGCTGACGTTCGAGTAGTCCTATCGGAAAACGAGGAACTCCTCGGCGTAGCGGAATCGGTCTCCGACGCCGGGCTTATCTGCGTTCGCGACTCACAAGGGGAGCTCCACGAGCTCATGGCCGGAGACGTGACCCATTTGCGACTCCAGGATAAATAAGTGGCACGAGTCCGAGTTCTACCCGACGAAATTGTGCGTGTCGACGTCACCCGCTCACTTGTCTCCCTAATCTATCCCGTCTGCGAGCTCCTACTCATCACAGGCGTGTGCTGGATGCTCATCGGATACCTGGATCGTGACCCCCAGGACTCCATCCAACTACGCAACGCCGTGGTAGGGCTATGGGCAGCGCTGGCACTCTGGCGATTTGCCCTGCCCGTGCTGCGTGCCCGCAAAGAACGTGTGATTGTTACCGATCAACGAGTGATTCTGCGTGCTCAAGGCATCATGGGGGCTAGTGAATCAATCCCGCTGCGTGCGGTGCGCCATGTGGGACGTAAGCGCAAGAATATTTCTTTGGCCGTCTCTGGGTACCAACGTCCCATCATGCTGGCTAACGTAGCAAAAGCCAAGCACGTGGTTGCGTCCATTGAGGAAGGCATGAATCAAGGGCGCGGGCATTGGGGATAGAGTTCTAGAAGGAGACGCATATTAGATAATGTCTCTTCTTTTTTGCCCGCTAACGGGGAGAGGGCACTGAAGCGGACAGGCGGTGTTTTCTTGCAACCAATGCAGAACACCCTTTCTCTTCTGCTCACAAGCTATAGTTGTTACCCGTGACTCACAGCAGCGGTAATCCAGCAGCACACGCACCAGACATGCCAATTCTGTGTGTGATTGGCGACGGACAATTGGCACGAATGATGCACACAGAGGCCATTGAACTGGGGCAATCAATTCGGGTTCTGGCAAGCTCTCATGATTCTTCCGCCGCTCAAGTAGCCGCTGACGTGATCATCGGCGATTACGCAAACCTCGACGATCTGCGTCGCGTTGTGGCCGGGTCGAATGCCGTGACTTTTGATCATGAGCATGTGCCATCTGAACACCTGCGCACACTTATCGCTGAGGGCTACAACGTGCAGCCCCAGCCCGATGCTTTGCTCAACGCCCAAGACAAACTCGTAATGCGTACGCGCCTTAAAGAAATGGGCGCGCCAGTCCCGCCATTTGCCCCGATCAGCAGTGTGGAAGACGCGCGCGCTTTCTGGGAATCGGTGGATGGTCAGGTGTGCGTGAAGGCGTGCCGGGGTGGCTATGACGGGCATGGGGTGTGGTTCCCGGATTCGGTGACGGAGTTAGAAGAGCTCGTCGACAAGCTTCTTAGCAACGGAACTTCGCTGATGGGCGAGAAAAAAGTCCAGCTTGTTCGCGAACTCTCCGCCATGGTAGCGCGTATCCCCAGCGGTGAGGCGAAAAGCTGGCCCGTGGTGGAATCGGTACAAACTGACGGGATTTGTACGGAAGCGCTTGCACCCGCGCCGGGTTTGGGCGAGGCATTAGAAAACCAGTGCCGCGAGCTTTCCATCCGCATTGCCACTGAGCTCGGCGTCACGGGAGCGCTTGCCGTGGAGCTCTTTGAGACTCGCGGTGAGGACGGACAGCCAGAGATTTTTGTCAACGAGCTAGCCATGCGTCCGCACAACACTGGGCACTGGACACAAGACGGATGCGTGACCAGCCAATTTGAGCAGCACATTCGTGCAGTATTGGATTATCCGCTCGGCGCTACCGATCTCACCGCGCCGGTTACTGTGATGGCGAATATTCTTGGGGCGGCAACCGATCCTGCTCAGCCGATGGGGGAGCGCGTTGCAGAAGTTATGCGTCGTTTTCCTAACGCAAAGGTTCACCTGTACGGGAAAGCCTATCGAGCTGGCCGTAAGATAGGACACGTCAATCTCACTGGTACTGACGTTGAGACAACGCGTGCCGACGCCCGCCTCGCCGCACAGTATCTAGTCCACGCAACGTGGGACTAATCTCGGTTCTTTGCCGGCTTTTTACCAAAACTAGGAGAAAACATGTCCCCTCTCGTCGGCCTTATTATGGGCTCCGATTCCGACTGGCCCACAGTGCAACCAGCAGCAGAAACTCTGGCTGAGTTTGGCATCCCCTTTGAAGTCGGTGTGGTTTCCGCACACCGCACTCCCGAAAAGATGCTGGCCTATGCCAAGTCGGCTCACACGAGAGGGCTGAAAGCGATTATCGCTTGTGCCGGGGGCGCAGCTCATCTGCCAGGTATGGTTGCCGCGGCTACGCCACTGCCCGTGATCGGTATTCCGCGTGCGCTCAAAGACCTCGATGGTATGGACTCTTTGCTTTCTATCGTGCAGATGCCGGGAGGCGTTCCCGTTGCCACGGTTTCCATCGGCGGGGCAAAGAATGCGGGACTCCTTGCTGTACGCATCCTTTCTGCGGGTGACCCGGCCCTGACAGAAAAAATGGTTGCGTATCAAGACACAATGCGTAAGGAAGTCGAGCAGAAAGACGCTAACCTCAAGCGCACATTGATGGGCGAGTAAGACTTTTGTCGGCTGATTTCTGGAAAGAATCGACGATTCTTACCCTCGGCTCTAAAGTTCGCGGTGCCGAACCCGGACATGTGTTGTTGTGGCGTCTCCAGCATGCCTTGGAGTTGTCGCAACAAACGTCAGGCCCTGTTGTAGTCTCTGGAAAAGGCGAAGCTGCTGTGATGGGGGACTGGTTGGTGCGCCACGGATTGGATTCACAACGCTTGATAATTGAACCCGAAGCGACCAGCACCAACGAGAACTTGGAAAATGCGCACGCCCTCCTACCCGAAACCCGCACATGGATCGTGGTAACGAGCGATTTTCATAAACTTCGCACCCTCGCGTGGGCGCGGCACCTAGGAATCCCCATAACGGTAAGTTCCGCAGTGACCAAGCCGCCCTTTAGAGTGCGGAATTTTGTTCGCGAGATCTTTGCGTTGCCGCATTCGCTGCTGCGGATAGCGTGGCGTCGAGTAGCTTAGCTTTGCGACACCACGACAAACCCGCGAAGTGTGTTGGCCGGAGCATGTCAGGCCCCTTTACTGCCACCCCTTGATTTAGCCCCACCGATTTAGTTCATAGCGCGGATGTATCGCTGTAATTAACTTTTGTTGATTATTTTGATTGCAGATGCGTCTAGAAGCCTTCCAGCAGCAAACCTGCTGATAGTGGCCACTTTGATGTAGCGATGATGCTATAAAGAATGCTCTTTGAGATGGGCCGGGGAGTGGGGAGCAGGTTTCTTGAGCGGAGCATCTCAGCAGGTAGTAAGCGTTGTTCGGTCTTTGTGTTTATCGCAACAAAAATAGGGCCCTCAACATTCCATTGTTACGTTGAATGTGAGATTTTGGAATCGAGAGGGACTATGAAGAAAATATTTGCGCTCTGGACCGCGATGTTCGCGGTAGTGGCGTTGGCTTTATCGGGATGCAGCACAGCTCCAGAAAAGCTTCACAAGAAAAAACCCAAGCGGCTGGTATCACTGTGACTGACTTTCATGGCCGTCAGGTAAAACTTCCCAAGGCCTCTGAGCGCTCTGTGTTCCTAGTAGAAAACGCGATGAACACCATGATGGCTGTGGGTGGTAGCAAGAAGATCGTGGGAACGGGCGAAGTCTGGGAGCCTACGTTTAAGAAGGACTTCCTTGAGGCAGTTCACCCGGGCTTTTCCAAGTTGCCGGTTATCGCTTCTCAAGACGGTAGCTATGACTTGGAGGCGCTTGCCGCTTTGAAACCCGATTTTGTGGTTCTGTGGGCAGAGTCTGCCGATGATAAAGCGATTGCTGCCATCGAGGAGACCTTGAAGGTGCCGGTGTATGCGGTATTCCTGACTTCCTTTGCAGACCTGGACAAGTTGGCCGTCGATATGGCTAATGTCAATGGAACCCCTGAGCGTGGTGCTACAGTCAACGCACTTTTGAAGAAACAGATGGACAAGATCGCTGAGAAGACGAGCACGATCGAAAAGAAACCCTCTGTGTTCTGGATGTGGGGCGACGCTTACGGTACCGCTGGCACAAAGCCCAGTGCTAATGACCTGATTGAGGCTGCCGGTGGAACCAACGTGATTGCCAAGTGGGATAACTCTGCCAAGGCTTCCGAGCATCCGGTTGTTTCCCTGGAAACCCTGGCCAAGCTCAATCCTGATGCGATCTACATGTGGTACAACTCGGAGATCGACCCTTCAGATGTTATTGAGGGCAAGAACGTAGGCGGAGTTGATTTCTCTGCGTGGAAGAACCTCGATGCAGTGAAGAACAAGCAGGTCTTTGAGCTTGATGATCCGTTCCTTTATGACATGATGACTGGGCGTCTAGCAATGGCAACTGCCAAGGTCGCACAAGACATCAACCCTGAGGCATTCAAGGGCTGGGATAATTCTGCAGAAACTGATCAGTATTTTGTAGATATGTACGGCGTGCATTACCCAGGATTCAAGCCAGCTCAGTGAATTCACAACGCTTAATGAGAAGCCGCAAACTCCTTATTGTCGGGCTGCTTCTTTCTCCACTCGTGGCATTCTTTGTGTCTATGATGCTCGGTAGTTATGGAGCCAACCCAAGTGAGGCGCTTGCGGCTCTCGTCGCGCGGTTATGCGGTAGCCAAGAAACTGTCTCCGTTGTGATAGCCGATATTCGACTCCCCCGGGTAGTGACCTCTTTACTGGTAGGCATGGCTCTAGCCATGTCCGGAGCGACGCTGCAGGGAGTGCTGCGTAACCCGCTGGTGGATCCGTATATTTTGGGCTTGTCTTCGGGGGCAGCTTTTGGTGCGGCTTTAGCTATCGCAGTATGGCGCTGGATACCCGTTCCCATCAGTGCTTTTGTGTTTGCGCTTGTGGCTTTAGCCATGACCTATTTCATGGCGCGAACAAAGAACTCGGTTCCAATAGTGAACTTGGTTCTGTCGGGTGTCATCACCTCAGCGGTATTTACTGCTTTGCTCTCGATCGTTCAAATAACATCGCATGAGAAGTCGTTGCAAGCCATCGTGTTATGGACCATGGGAAGCTTCAACGGGGTGACGTGGTCAACTCTTAAGCCCACATGGTTACTGATTCTTCTTGGTTGCTTTTTCATGATTGGTTTGCGCTGGCGGCTCAATGTTTTAACCATGGGAGAGACCGAAGCAAAAGTGTCGGGGATGCACGTGGAGAGATACCGTGTTCTCTTTATCGTCTTATCCGCGTTGGTGTCAGCTTTGTCTGTTTCTATGGTGGGAGTGGTGGCGCTTTTGGGGCTTATTGTCCCGCATATCGTGAGGATGCTTCTAGGACCTGACCACCGAGTACTTATCCCGGTTTCTGCTGCGTTGGGGGCGGCGCTGATGGAGGTCATCGATACTGTAGCTCGGACAGCTACGGGTTTTGAGATCCCCGTCAGTATCATTACCACGCTCGTAGGTGCACCGGTTTTTTTGGTTGTTGCTGCGCTCAACAAAGGCAGGTCAATGGCAGTAGGAATGAGTATGGAATCAGTGAGTATCGGCTATGGCCAACGCTTAGTGATTCGTGATGTGACGGATACCTTCCCTGCCGGGAAAATTACAGCGCTTTTAGGTGCTAATGGTTGCGGCAAATCGACGTTACTCTCGGCGATCGCTGGCCTTACTCCGGTGCACAGCGGCGCTATTACCGTTGATACCCCAAACGCAGTCTTGGGATTTGTGACCCAAGCACACGCAATGTCTTTTCCTTTTGACGTAGTAGATGTTGTTTTGACAGGGCGCGTGCGGTTTATCAGGGCGTTTTCTTCCCCAGCTCCCAAGGACGTCGATGCCGCGCACAGTGCCTTGGACATGTTGGGCGTGGGGCATCTGGCGCGTCGGCAATACACAACGTTAAGCGGCGGCGAACGCCAGATGGTGATGATCGCACGAGCGTTGGCACAAGAACCAGATATTTTATTGCTGGATGAGCCGACGACCTATTTGGATCTTTATAATCAGCAACGCGTGTTGGAGGTCATGGACATGCTGCGCGGACAAGGCATCACTTTGCTAGCGACACTGCATGACCCGAATCATGCTCTAGCACTTGCGGATCATGCTGTGACGCTACGGCGTCTGAGTGAGGATGATTCGCGTACGAGTCTGATCAGTTCGGGAGCGCCCTCGGACATTGTTCACGCAGAGACGATTCGTACCATGTATTCATTGCAAGCGGAGTTCATTACTACCCAGCGTGGGCCAGCCATGTTGCCGTGGATGAACACTGTAGATAGTTAGATTTTTCGATGCAGGGGAGTGTTCTTCCAGATAAGACGGATCGTTACACGTCTGCCAGATTGCTAGCTGCTTTACGGTTGAGTCGACCGAAATTATAGTAAGCGGCACAGGCCCCCTCAGGCGATACCATGCATGTTCCTATGGGGGTTTGTGGTGTGCACGCAGTGCCGAAGACACGGCATTGCCAAGGTTTTATTTTTCCTGTGAGCATGGAACCACATTCGCATGTGACAGGGTCGGGGATGCGTTTACCTGGGATAGAGAAAATTTTCTCGGCGTCCCAGGCCGAGAACTCTGCGGAAATACCAAGACAAGATTGTGGAATCCAGCCGAGACCGCGCCATTCAAAGGCGAAGGTGTGCGTGTTCTGTCTTTCTAAATCAACACCGCTTTGCCCATTGACTTGTAGCGGGATAAGAGATACAAGAGGATGAACAATCCAATTATTATCCAGGCTGTCACAGGAATCGGAATCCCGTAAAACTGATAGTGTGAGGCGGTTGAAGCGGTGATTGCTAAGCCTCCTAGGCTATTGGCGATTTGGATTGATGATGATGAAAGTATGTCGGTAAGCGTATAAAACGCTAGACGATGCTCTTTACGCATGATGTCTACAGTGATATGCGAGACCATAACCGAATAAATTGCCTTGGCCCCAAACATGAGCGGCACTAATAAGATGGGAACAGTATTTCTAACCGCTTGGTTAAGATTGCCGGAAGTGCATAATGTTAGAAGCAGCCACCCAACTAATGTGACAGCGACAACAGAACCGGAAATGAGAATCGACCTTATCGGTTCTATTCGATCTCCTCGCCGCGCAATGAAGAACATAACAAATATGGATGTGACTGGCTTTAAAAGTAAAGCTAGAGCAACAAATTTAGGGTCAGTTCCGATGAGCTGAGAGATGAACACCGCAATCAGGGGAACGCCAACAAAAAGCTGTAGAGATGCATCCAGAGTTAACGTGCGGTACTGAGGATGTGCATACAGTATTTTTGTATCTCGAAATATGCTGGAAAAGATGGACGATAAGCTGATGGACTCCTTACGCATCTCTTCTACCGTTGGCAGTCCCCTGATCGCGATGAGTGCACTTATTGTGTATGCGATAGTGGCTATGGCTAATGCAGAGTAAAAAGTTTTCGATACCTGCCCGTGAAAAATAACTGTCTGTATGGCAAATGCGGTGATCGATCATTGAGCACTGAGAGATGATGCTGGTTATTGCCATAACTCCCGGGCGTTTTTCACGAGAAACAATCTCACTTATCCAGGCGCTCCATACTGTGCCGAACGACAGGGAATAGGCTATTTCCACGACAACTGCACACATTCCAAGTAGGAACAATTGGTGGAACTTTGAGGCGGGATACCAAACGGCAAAGAGCATTATCACAAGGCAAATGAGCATAACTGTCACGCCGGTGCTCATCATTTTTCTGTATCCAGCCTGGCGAGCGAGACTTGGACCAAGCATTTGGATGGGAACGCTAAGCAGCATTAAGAAATAGATTATCGAGAGTTTGCTGCTTTCCCATCCGAGCTCTCTTGTTATCAGGAGATTAAATAAATCACCTGATAGTCCGCCAGTAAGGCTTGCCAGAAGCAAGGAGCCGCTAGCGGGTAGTACGACACGCCAGTATCGAGAGAAGATTTCAAACATCTCAGTTACCCGCTGCTTTCCTATAGATCCTTCCCAAATGTTTTGTATATCGTGACAACATCTTTTCAAATGCGACGTTGAGGCGTGCATGTTTTCGGAAAAATTTCCGCCAAAGTGAGGATTATGATGTAAGTAGTAATCGAAGATGTGGTCGTATGCTTCATGATATGTATGTGTATCCAGCACATGTGCATGCCACACTATGCAAATAGCAAGGGGGGGGGAAGCGTCCTTTATATTTGTGCCTTAGCTACAACCACCGTGTGTAATGGAATTTGCATAGTTTTGTGTGCGCAGAATCCGTAGGGGGAGTGCCGGTTGTGACCTGCTCGGCGTCGTTTCTTTTTACACGGCAAATGAAGGAACGTTTATTGCAGCCGTATACCCGAGCTTCTCGACGAACCCTCTGCGTTAGAAGCGCTCGCTACTATTCAGGAATACGACCTGATTACTCAGGTGGCGTTAACGCCACGCTCGCCACAGGGCGATAGTCGCGATGACCAAAATGAGAGCAAGGAACGCCGGCCAGAGTGAGGGCTGTGGCTGAAACAGATTCACTACGGCCTGAACCAGGGCAAGAAACGCGAAAAACCCCACAAAGCCTAGGATGGAGTCGCGTACGAGTTTCTTCCTAGTCTCTTGGGGCTGAGGATCGCGCGGTTTCATGCGAATGATTGTACTGCGCCTAGTACCCGAAAGCGGTAATTATGCTTTCACTCCACCTGCAGTTAGGCCGGAGACGATACGGCGTTGGAAAGCAAGCACCATGATAATAAGGGGGATGGTCACCAGGGATCCCGCCGCCATAATGGCTGCGTAGGGGAACTCAAAGGCGCTTGGCCCAGAGAAACGGGCGATGGCTACGGTGACAGGTTCGGTTGCTGTTGTGGAGAGCTGACGCGCAAGCATGAACTCGTTCCACGTAGCAATAAAAGCCAAGATGGCGGTGGTAAACAACGCAGGTGCCGCAAGGGGCAGCAGTACGTGGCGGAAGGCCTGGCTGCGGGTGGCGCCGTCGACAAGCGCTGCCTCCTCTAATTCCCACGGAAGCTGCCGGAAGAAGGACACGAGCGTGTAAATAGTCAGCGGCAACGCAAAGGAAATGTTGGGGATGATGAGTGCGCGGTAGGTGCCTATCCAGCCGAGGTCGCCAAAGAGCTGGAAAAGTGGGGTCACAAGGGCGATGCCGGGGAACATCGAGGCGGCAAGCACAACGCCCGTGACTATTCCTTTCCCTCGAAACTCGATGCGAGCCAGCGCATATGCGGTGAAGACTCCGACGAGGACTGCGAGGAGGGTGGTGGCAAGGCCTACCAGCAAAGAGTTGACGATTGCGCCGAGGAAATCGTTTCCTTTGTCGGTGGACAACGCGTCGCGGAAATTCTCTAGGGTTACATGCGTTGGCCACGGCGTGGTTTCAAAGGTGTAATCCTTGTTTCGCAGTGCGGTGATCAGCATCCAATAGAACGGCGCCAGACCCCAGATCAGGATAAAGACCACACCGATATAGTTGGCTAGTGCTGCACGAATTTTGTGATTCATGGTGCGGTAGCTGTCCTTTCTTTGGAAGTCGTGGAGTTATCTAGCTTCTGATGCTTTCCACGACGCTGACGACGCTGCCGGTGCGGCTTGGGGGCGTCACCACGGCCCGTGATGTCTGCGCCAAGGACACGGATCATCAGGAAAGCGACGGCGAAAATAAGGAGGAAAATCAGCGTGGAGAGTGCAGAAGCCGAGTTGAAGTGATTCTGACGTACGTCTTCGACCACGAGCTGGGAGATCGTAGCCGTGGGGGAGTTTGACGACGATGAGATCAAGATGACCGGAAGGTCGTACATACGCAGGGCATCGAGCGTTCTGAAAAGAACAGCGACCATGAGAGCGGGTTTGACTAGTGGGAGCGTGATCTGTGTGAATTGCTGCCAGGTGCTGGCGCCGTCGACACGAGCTGCCTCGTATACGTCTTTGGGGATCATCTGTAAGCCCGCGAGAATCAGAAGAGCCATAAAGGGAGTGGTCTTCCATACGTCGGCAATGATGACGGCAAAGCGTGCAGCCCATGGGTCGGTAGTCCATTGGATTGGGGTATGCAGGAGCGAGTTGACGATGCCCTTATCCGCAAAGATAAACTGCCACAATTTTGCAGTCACTGCCGTAGGGATTGCCCACGGAATGAGCACTGCGGCTCGAACTAGCGCCCTACCGCGAAACTCCCTGTTCATGACCAGCGCCATGCCAACACCTAGAACGATTTCTAGGGCTACCGTGACCACGGTGAAAAAGAGCGTATTTCCTACCGCTGGCCAAAAATCAGTGGATATGACTCCGGGTGGGCACGCGATGGCACTTCCGGACGAAGTCCCGCAGCGCTGCGTTAGCCAGTAGGCATAATGCTCTAACCCAGCGAAACCACCTTGGGTGAAAAGCCCAGTGACTGGGTCAAGGCCTTTGTCTTCCTGAAAAGAGAGATAGATGGCCCTGACGATGGGATAGCCAATAACGATCGCTAGGACGATGAGCGTGGGGGCGATCAACAACGCAGCGTTGCGGTGTTGTTTCCGGCGCGCTTCGACGATTCCTTCCCGAGAAGGAACTTTTCGCGCTGGGCGCGTTGTGTCCACGGTACCTCCTTTGTCTGATGCTGGTCCGCTTCAACCTTAAAGCACTAAAGGAAGCCCGCGGTAAGAACATGTTCGTGGAGCATGAGCTTACCGGTGCAGGCTTCCTTGATAAAGATATTGGAGCTTAGTGCGAACCGTATATGCGGTTATGAGCGTATGAACTCAGTGGAGCTGAGACTACTTCTTGGATGCGTTCTGGATTGCAGCACGCATGTCCTTGGTAGCGTCTTCTACGCTCTTGTCTCCCTTGAGAGCAGCGTAGGCGTTGTCTTGAATAGCCTTGGAGATAGCTGGGTAGAAGGGGCTGACTGGGCGAGGTGCCGCATTTTCCAGGGACTTCTTCAGCGCCGGGAGATAGGGGTACTTGGCCACGAGGGACTCATCGTCGTAGATGGATGCGAGTACTGGTGGGAAAGAGTTATCGGCAAAGGACTTTTGGTTGTCCTCGTTCACGATGAACTTCATAAAGTCCAGAGCCGTAGCTTTGTTCTTGGAGTTCACGTTGATGCCATTGTTGTAGCCACCCAGGGTGGAGACGCCCACGCCGTCTTTGCCAACGAGTGGGGAGACCTCAAACTTGCCCTTGACCGCAGAGGTGCTCTCGGCGGCATTGGTGTACATGTACGGCCAGTTGATGGCGTAAGCGGTTTCTCCTGCTACAAAGGATAGGTTGGTTTCTTCTTCTGTAGCGGAGATGGAGTTCTTGGAGATGGACCCGTCCTTGTAACCGTCCACGAGCGCCTGAACGCCGGCCTTGGAGTCTTCGGAATCTACGGCGGGTGCGCCGGAGTCATCTAGGATGTGTCCGCCCCAGCCTTCGATGAAGCCTGCGGTGTTGACCGTGAGGCCCTCGTACTGCTTGAGCTGAGTGGTGAGGCAATCCACGTGCTTGGCTTTTGCGGCTTCACAGCTAGCGGTGAGATCTTTCCACGTGGCTGGTGCTTCTGGCACGATTTCGGTGTTGCGGAACAGCAGCTGACCGTTGGTGTTTTGCGGCAGAGCGTAGAGAGTTCCGTTATAGGTAGCAGACTCAACAGTTGCTTTGAGCAGCCCGGAGGTGTCTACCTTGAGATCGTCTTTGAGGGGGGCCAGCCACTGGTTAGCAGCAAAGTCGGCGGTCCAGACCACATCGAGTGCCATCACGTCATAGTCAGAGTTGCCAGCCTGAAGCGACTGCACCAGGGTCTCACGTTGATCGTCGGCCTCGCCGGCGAGTTCTTTGAGCGTGACCTTTTCATCGGGGTGCGCGCTATTCCATTTTTCAATAATTGGAATAACTTTATCCGTGTCGTTTTTGCCCATGGCAAAGGTGATGGGGCCGCGACCGTCAGTGTTCTGCGGTGCTGGCGCTGAGGAATCGGAGGAGCAGCCTGCGAGGGCTACCGAAGCAAAAAGCGCTGTGGCTGCAAGCGACGCGCCGGTCTTTGAGACGTTCATCGAGGGATCACCTTTCCGTTGAGTTCCCTCACTAAGGTAGTGATCCTCCGACGGAAGTAAAGGACTTATGGCCCTTATCACCCCGTAAAGAGGGTACTAAATATGAATGAACATCGTTGTCGATCTCCGACTATTGACCCCATATGCGCGAGAGGGGGTCAGGACAATCGAACCGTGATCTTTTCTGCACGTCCGATGGCATCAAGTCGCTGATCACTGGCCACTCCCGTAACAACGACAGCCGATCCGCCTGCCGCAAGCGGCGCTAGTACGGTGCGTTCCATTTCTGTCAACGTGGTCCAATCGGTGCTCAGGGCGCGCGCACCAGGGTCGACCTCGGCAAGGGCTTGCGTATCGACGCTCTCCTCAATCTTCGTACCTGGCTCAAAGAACTGGTCACCGTAGAAGCGCACCGTCGGGCCAAAATCGATCATTCCATCGGGAACTGTGCCCCCGCATTCCACAACGCCGCGTCCAAAAGGATCTTGTGTGACAAGTACAACGTCTCCGGTGAAGGCCGGGGAAGCGTCGATACGCTCGGAATCCATAAAAGCCACTGCCCCATGAGCGTGCTCGATGGGGCAGAACTCAACGTCGATTCCTGCTGCCATTGCGCCTAAAACTATGGCTACGCATTGCCAGCTTGCTGGAAGATCCAGACTGATGAGTGAGTCTTGCTCAAGATCTAGTTCCTCGCGCAGCATGTTTGCCACCTTCGCTGCCCAGTTATCCAGCGTTTGGGCCGAGAAATCGAGCCGGGCCCCAGTCGACTCGTTGTATACCGTCAACCGTGGGGTAGCAGAATCTGAGGAGAGTATGGTGCGCAGAAGTTCCATGAGAATCTATCGTAGGGGAAATAAGAATCTACTGTGTACAGCAATGGCTGAGGGGCATCGACAGATAGAGAAAGTCGATGCCCCCAGTCAATAGAAACTACAGAGTGAGTACTAGTTGACGCACCGTGGCCCGTTTCCACCGGCATCAATTTCTGGGGAGACGATTGCTTGTCCTTCGTCTGCTCCAGGCTGACCCACCACAGACGTTGCGCTTGACGTGCTCGTCGTCGACTCGGCGCTCTTCGGTCCTGAGTAATCGCCGGCGGCAACTACTACATAGGAATGTGGATCGAGACCGCTATGCTGCACGACTGGGATGCCACCGAGCTCCTGGGAAAGGTGCTTGGCATCATCGGTTTCAGGGTCTGCAGCCAAGATCTGGCTATGAGAGTACAATCCCTCGGGAGCATTGCCGGTTTCTGCGATGGTATACCCCTTGGTCTTCAGATGCCCGGCGACCTCGGCGGCGAGCCCCGACGTGGTGGTGGCATTAAGAACATCCACAGTAGTGTTGGGATGCGCGGTGTGATCGGCGGGTTCAGGAGACGTCTGGCTTGAAGGTCCTTCCTTTGGCCCGCCATTAAGCAGCTGGTCAAAGAACTTATGCACCTGCTGCACATCCACGGTAACAACGGATTCGCCGTAATCTCCGGTGCCGTCGATCGAAGTAACCGGGATGGTATTGAATCGAACATTGCCGCCAGCAAGATTCTGCAGCTGGTTGGCAAAGCTCATCACATCCCAGTTCTGGTCGATAACAACGGAACGCTCCACGGCCTTACCCATGTCTGATAGCTTCTGCGGATTAGTTAGGGTTCCAGAGGACAGCACCTTATTGACCAGTGAGGCCATAAACGCTTGCTGACGAACAATACGATCCAGGTCGCCACGGGGAAGTCCATGCCGCTGGCGGACAAAGGCAAGCGCCTGCCCACCCTTAAGCGTTTGACGTCCGGCTCCGAAATCAGCGCCGGAGTACTCGTCTTTGACGCTGTTGTTCAAACAGACTTCGACGCCGCCCACGGCTTCTGTCAAAAGAACAAAGCCGAGGAGGCCAACCTCTGCGTAGTGATCGACAGTAATTCCGGTGAGATCGGACACCGCACCGATGAGAGCCTGGCGTCCGGCTTGCTTGGAACGCTCGTCGAGAGTCTTCTGATCGCTGATTCCCTCCGATAGGAGTTTGGTGGCTTCCTTATCTTTATAGTTTTTGTACACGCCGTTGATTTT
Source organism: Corynebacterium silvaticum (assembly GCF_002162115.2). Taxonomy (NCBI): domain Bacteria; kingdom Bacillati; phylum Actinomycetota; class Actinomycetes; order Mycobacteriales; family Corynebacteriaceae; genus Corynebacterium; species Corynebacterium silvaticum. Next base: position 610,369 of record NZ_CP021417.2, read on the forward strand.
GAGATTCCCCAAGTTGTTGTCGTGCACATACGTATCGCGAGGAATAGAGATAGCGGTTGCCGAGGAACCGTCGTTGGGGATACGAATCACCATGATGGTGTCAGTATTATCGTTTTCCTCATCGCCGGCGTGCAGCAGTTCGATCTCCTGCGGGCTAAGTGGATTGCCCTGGGCGTCGGTACGCGAATCGGAGCCGACGAGCAGGACGTCAGTTGCGCCGTCGGCAGCTTCCTTCATCCCTTTGTCGCCGCCTAGGGAAAGGTTGCCGGCAGAAGCAACTGTGCTACCTAATTTTCCAATGGTGAAGTAACCGGCGCCAGATATGACCAGCACTATCGACGAGATCAACGCGAGGAAGATCTTAACGGGTCGAGGACCCATTTGTTTGGTATCGGGCATCGCTGAAGGCGGCGCCTGAATGTCGCGGTTACGACGGTATTTGTCGGTCATATGTGTTGGATCTCCATGAAGAAAGGAGTAGAAACAGGTAAAAGTCTAGGTGAAGTAGGGCTAAAAGCCGTAGTTTTTCTGCGAAATTGTTTTTATTGTGTGTTCGGATTCCCAACGATGAATAAAAGCGTGGCAGATCTCGATTCCCAGATACGCCCGACTAAGCTCAAGCGGGTGACTACAACAGATGCCAAGCCGATAGCCGTGATTACGGTTACTTTCTCTCCCGGTGATCACCTTGCAGCATTCCTGGATTCTGTACGCGAAGCGACCGTGCGGGGTGCGTATACCGTCCTCGCAGACAACGGATCCACAGATGGAACTCCTCAGGCTGCCGCGAAAGAACGGGACGGCGTGGAGTTTTTTGCTACCGGCGGCAACATTGGCTACGGCTCTGCAATTAATGCAGCGGCTCGCCACCTCAAGGACAAACGGGCAAATGGTGGCATAGAACCGGAGTTCTTCGTCTTAGCCAATCCCGATGTGGTCTTTGATAAAGGCTCGATCGACGTCATGCTCGAATGCGCGCAACGTTGGCCGCATGCTGGCGCAATCGGTCCCTATATTCGGCAAAGCGATGGGTCTGCGTATCCGTCGGCGCGTGCTATTCCTACGCTAAGCAACGGCATCGGACACGCGTTATTTGGTGCGATATGGCCGCATAATCCATGGACAAAGGCGTATAAGGACGATGCTGACATGGGTACTGAGCGCACCGCCGGGTGGGTATCTGGCTCGTGCTTGTTGGTTCGATGGGATGCGTTTGATGCCATAGGTGGTTTTGACGAGCGGTACTTTATGTATATGGAAGACGTGGATCTGGGCGACCGGTTTGGCCGCGCAGGCTTTGATAACGTCTTTTGTCCTTCCTCTTTTATTACTCATGCTGTGGGACACGCGGCAGGAAAGCATCCGGAAAAGATGCTGCCCGCGCATCACGAGTCGGCGTATCGCTTCCAGGCGGATCGTCATCCCCATGCGTGGCAGCTGCCCATCCGTATTGTTTTAAAACTGGGACTCCAAGCTCGCGCTTTTGTGGCGGTAGCGTCGGCGAAACTGAAAAAATAACCTCTGGGTCGGGAGGCATGGGCCGAGTTCCTGTGCTTGGAATAGCGGTCCGTGTCGCTGGGTATTCTGCGTGGAAGCATAAACTTCGGGTTCTGTCAGGGTAGTCTGATTGAGTCAATCCGGAGGTGCACGTCTAGGCGTGCGTGACAAGCAAGAAAAGTAAGGACATCAAAAATGACCACAACGACGCTGCGCGGTAACACAGATGCCGTGATCCTGGTTGGTGGCAAAGGCACGCGCCTTCGTCCGCTGACGGTGTCGACTCCGAAGCCGATGCTGCCGACTGCGGGTGTGCCGTTCTTATCGCATCTCCTTGCACGAATCAAAGCTGCCGGTATTAAGCACGTTGTGCTAGGTACATCTTTCAAGGCAGAGGTCTTTGAAGAGTACTTTGGCAATGGTGAAGACCTTGGCTTGGAGATCGAATACGTTGTTGAGGATAAGCCGCTAGGCACTGGCGGCGGTATCCGGAACGTTTATGAGAAACTTCGCGCAGATACCGTCATGGTTTTCAACGGAGACGTGCTTGGTGGTACGGATCTGGGTGGAATTCTTGATGCGCATCACGAGAAGCAGGCCGATTTGACCATGCACCTCGTTCGAGTCCCCGAGCCACGGGCTTTTGGATGCGTTCCTACTGACGCTGATGGGCGCGTTTCGGCGTTCCTGGAGAAGACGGAGGATCCTCCTACCGACCAAATCAACGCTGGCTGTTATGTTTTCCGCCGCGAACTGATTGAGTCGATTCCCGCTGACCGTGTGGTGTCCGTTGAGCGCGAGACTTTCCCCAAGTTGCTGGAAGAGGGGCGTCGTGTCTTCGGATATGTGGATAATGCATACTGGCGCGATATGGGGACACCGGCGGACTTTGTTCGCGGTTCTTCCGATTTGGTTCGTGGCATTGCGCCGTCGCCGCTGCTTGAGGGGCGCACAGGCGAATCGCTTATCGACGAGTCCGCCGGCGTGAAAGATGGCGCGCTCTTACTGGGCGGCACCGTTATCGGCCGGGGTACGGAAGTCGGCGCGGGTTGCCGTCTCGACGACACCGTGGTCTTTGATGGCGTGACCATCGAACCGGGCGCAGTCATCGAAGATTCCATCATTGCTCATGGTGTTCGTATCGGCGCGAATGCTCGAATCAAGGGCTGCGTTATTGGCGAGGGTGCACAGATTGGTGCACGCTGTGAGCTTTTAAACGGGCTACGGGTATGGCCAGGGGTTGAGATCCCCACTGCTGGAATCCGGTTCAGTTCTGACGCCTAAATAAACTGTGTCGACCATCTCAATTTTAGTGGCGTGTGTGTGCGTTCTGGAAGGCATTTTGCTGCTAAAAAATAGAGTGGTTGAATAAAAGTCGGAGGGCTCTCGGGGTATACGTAAAACTTCTTTTGTGTGCGATAGCACGAGGGAATGTGATGGCTGCAGTGACACGCTGGCCATCGAGGCCCCAGTGGCGGCGCTAGATTGGAACTACTAGATGTAGTACCCCTGGCGTCTGCCCCCGTGGCATACGTTGTGTTAAAGATGTGACTCGTGAAGTTTGCGAGCTGGGGAAATTCATTTTTTTCAAGGGGAAATACACTCTCAGGTTGACGGCATCTTGTGTTGGAGTGTTGAATTTCAAGTATGTAATTCGCTGCATAGTCTTCTTATATGGCTTTACATATCCCGCTAATTCTGCGTGAGTGTGCTGTGTATCTATGTGGTGTGTTGTGAGTTGGCGCGGGTTTTCCTCGCGTAAGAACTCGCATATGTGAACATCAACGAGGAGAGGAGAGTGGCGTGGAAGATATGGCCAGTAACGCCGCGCCTCGGACTCGCACGCCCCTAGAGCTGACGCTAGATGACCTGTTTGGTGCAGTTGAGCAGGAGTGGCAAGAGCAGGCCCTATGTGCCCAGACAGATCCAGAAGCCTTCTTCCCGGAGAAGGGCGGATCTACCCGTGAAGCAAAGCGCATCTGTCAGGCGTGTGCTGTGCGCGATGAGTGTCTGGAATACGCGCTAGAACACGATGAACGCTTTGGTATCTGGGGCGGTCTTTCTGAACGTGAGCGCCGGAGACTCAAACGGGATATCGGTTAAGGCTTTGTAGTACGAGGGACCTGCTAGGCGTGACACCTGGGAGGTCCTTTATCTGTGCACACCTGTGTGTTCCTAGCCATGGAATCATGGGCTGGGACTCTAGTGCGAGCTCTGTTCCGTCGCTAGTGATGCCTTATGCCGGTTTTACCACTGAAAATCTGGGTCAATATCCGTGGGGGACACGTTGAGATAATTGGCCACAAGAGAAGTAAGAACCATGGTGAGCAACTCTTGGCGCTCTTGCGCTGAGTTGGTCCGTTGCTCAATCGGCATGCGGAAAAGGACGATTCTGGCGCGGGTGGGATGTCCTAGATGATCTATTCCTGCGGGGATCACACGGCCTAATGGGACGGGCCCATCGGCAGCAACTTCGTCCGGCAACAACGCGGCATTGACGTTGAGTCGCATACGCGGAACCGTATCTACCGCAATGTCTAGATGTGCAAGCTGCTGGGCAAAACTTTGTTGGATGGGCGCATATGCCTCAAGCACTGCGGCGTCGAAAAGCGAACGCCGTGAACGGTAGCGCGGAACGGCGGTGGGGAACGCGGGGCCTCGTAGCCCTCTGCCGTGGCGGTCTCGATTCAGGCGGTAATCCATGCTGATAACACTAAAACTAAGAGCGCTCTAGGTCGGTAGAACGCGCCGAAGTCCCCCTGGGCTACCTAAACCTCAACTAGGAGTCTAGACTTTATGGACGTGAATCAGTTTCGTCGTTGTTCTCGCCCCGGTTGCGGTAAGCCTGCCGTAGCTACGTTGACTTACGCGTACGCACATTCAACCGCTGTGGTTGGCCCTTTGGCACCTAACAGTGATCCGCATAGCTGGGATCTGTGTGAATTCCACGCGTCCAAAATTACAGCTCCGCTGGGATGGGAGTTGCTGCGCGTCGATGCAGTTGACGACGACGACGAGGACCTCACAGCTCTTGCAGAGGCAGTGCGGGAAGCCGGCAGAACCACAAGCGGGTTGATCGATTCCAATCAAGATTTTGGAGTTAATCACCCAGTTCACCGCGCGCAACGTAAACAGGTGTCAAAGAACACTAAACGCGGCCACCTCTCGGTTGTTCCTGACCCGGAGGACGACTACTAAACCGACTCATTGCGGCTCCGCGGCGGCTTACATAACGCATTATCCAACGCCCACACTGCTGGGGATGGGACGAATCAGAGTACAATCTCTTCGGAGTACTTTTGTTCATCCCTGAAAGGTGGGATTTGGTAGATGCGTACCCGTGAATCGGTGACCAAGGTCATCAAGGCTTATGACGTGCGAGGTGTAGTCGGCGTTGACATCGATGCTGACTTCATCCGCGAGGTAGGCTCGGCTTTTGGCCATCTGATGCGTAACGAGGGCGCTACTAAAGTCGCCGTAGGCCACGACATGCGGCCATCGTCACCCGAACTCACTCAAGCTTTCGCAGACGGGGTTACTGCGCAAGGCGTTGACGTGATTGCGTTGGGACTCACCTCAACGGACCAGCTGTACTACGCTTCTGGCGTTATGGGCTGCCCTGGTGCGATGTTCACCGCGTCCCACAACCCGGCCGAATATAACGGCATCAAGATGTGCCGCTCTGGTGCGCGTCCCGTGGGGCAAGAAACAGGCTTGGGCACGATCATTGACATGCTGGTGGAAGGCGTTCCTGCTTATGACGGCGAACCCGGCACCATCACGCAGAAAGATACCCTCGCGGATTACGGTTCCTTCCTTCGTGACCTTGTAGACCTCTCCGGCATTCGACCGCTCGTTGTTGCTGTGGACGCGGCAAACGGAATGGGTGGACACACGGTTCCTGAAGTTTTTGCAGGACTCCCACTCGACGTGAAGCCTCTTTACTTTGAACTAGACGGAACGTTCCCTAACCATGAGGCCAACCCGCTCGATCCCAAGAACCTTGTAGATCTGCAAAAGTTCACCCCAGAGGTAAAAGCAGACATCGGTCTAGCCTTTGACGGCGACGCAGACCGCTGTTTTGTGGTTGATGAAAATGGTGATCCTGTGAGCCCCTCTGCTATTTGCGCTATTGTCGCGGAACGATACCTCGCGCAGCGCCCAGGAAGCACGATTATTCATAACCTGATCACCTCCAAGACCGTGCCTGAGGTCATCGCAGAAAATGGCGGTGTCGCAGTGCGTACGCGGGTGGGACACTCCTTTATCAAAGCGCAGATGGCGGAGCACGGTGCGGCATTCGGCGGCGAACACTCCGCTCACTACTATTTCTCTGAATTCTTCAACGCCGATTCTGGCATCCTTGCGGCAATGCACGTGCTGGCGGCGCTGGGTGGACAAGACAAACCGCTGTCAGAGCTGATGGCAGAATATTCGCGATATGAGGCATCAGGCGAGATTAACTCGCGTTTGGCTAGTGCTGAAGCACAGGCCGAGCGCACACAAGCAGTGCTTGATGCTTTTGCGGATCGCACCGAGAGCGTTGATCGTCTCGACGGCGTCACCGTGGAGCTCAAAGACACCAAGGCCTGGTTTAACGTTCGTGCTTCCAACACGGAACCGCTTCTGCGCCTAAACGTTGAAGCTCCTACCTCAGAAGAAGTAGATGCCCTAGTTACAGAAATCCTTGGGGTTATTCGCGCACAATAGAACGCGCAATAGGCTCCAACAAGAGGATTCTAAGCAGCAACGTTTACGTTAGTTTTGTACTGTGAGTGTCTGGCTCCCAGGGAACATGTAGCCATGTATGGCGGTGTCCCTGGGAGCCTTTGCATATTGTGCTAAAGACTAAGCAGAATGGGCCTTCCGGTTTGCGCCTACAATTGGAAGGAAATGAATACACAGGAGATTTTCCGCGAGAGCGGTGCTGCCGCTATGCCTAGTCATTCCTATGCCCCAGAAGTCGTGGCTTTTTACGATATAGCGCATGAAGGCGCGCAGCTACGAGTGGTTGCGGAGTTTGTTCGCTCCGGCGGGCTTGATGTTGTGCAAGGAACACAACCGCGAAGCCTCGTTGTAGTCACCACAGAGGCAATTGCCACGCACTCGGCGCAGGCGGCTATAGCGTTGCATGCTCCGTTGAAGGTTCCCGTTATCGTTACCGCAGAATTGCCGCGCTACGTGGGGCCCTTGGATATCGTGATCATTGCTACTGAGCGTTCTTCCTCGGAACACTTATCTCAAGCTCTCACTACTGCGATACGTCGAGGCTGCACAGTAATCCTTGCTAGTGCTGCAGAGGGGATGCTTCACGACGACGCCGGTCACGACGCAGCAGTTGTGCCAGTTCTTCCTCTGGCACAGGGGCCAAGCCCTCTTCGCGTTATCACCGTAGTGATGGCGGTGCTGGGGCTGCTTGACCAGGATGCAGAAGGAACTGCTCGTGCTTTGGAGGACTACGCCTCTTACGTGGACGTGGAAATTCTGCAGTGCTCGCCGGAGTGCGATGAGGACATCAACAGGGCGCGTCAGCTAGCTCAGATAACCGAGCATGTCATTCATACTGGCGCTACCACCCCTGCTGTGGCAGTGGCCAATCTCATAGCTGTGTTATGGACTAGTTATGGGAAAGAATCGACGAGTCTTCCCTCCGAGGAACTTGGGGCTGCCTTGGGACGTTTCTCGTATGCACCTAAAGACATATTTTTTGATCCTGACTTGGATAAAGCTCCCGCGGGACAAAGCGTAACAACGATTGCGTGGTGTGAACCTGATCAGGGTGTGTGGGAGCGGACAGAGTTTGTCGACGCTGGGTTCATGGGCACTCCACTGCGAATGATTGCTCGTGGCTTCGCGGCGACTGCCTTTCTATCGAGTTAACAAGTATTCTCTTACATCGGTGCCAAGACTGGTACGGAATATCGGGAGGAATGACATGCAGTTGCTGTCCCCAAGTGCGCAGGCCTATGCCTGGGGCTCTAGGACACTCATCCAAAAACTCAGAGGCGAGGAGCAGGGAACCAGCCCAATCGCTGAACTTTGGTATGGTGCCCATCCGGGCGGACCATCGCAGATTGGTGATGAGTCCCTCGCTGAGCATATCGCCGCAGCTCCTGAGCAACAGCTTGGGCATCGTGTGCACAGTGAATTTGGAGAGAGGCTTCCATTCCTCCTGAAAATTCTGGCAGCTGATCAGCCGTTGTCTTTGCAAGCTCATCCTTCGTTGGAACAAGCTCAAGAAGGTTTTGCTCGGGATAGCGAGCAGGGAATTCAGCTTGGAGCTCATAACCGGAACTACAAGGACGATAACCACAAGCCTGAGCTGCTGGTCGCCTTGACCGAGTTCCATGCGATGGCAGGATTCCGTCCATTGGCTAAGACCTTGGAGATGCTGCGGTTCCTCGACTGCGAAGAATTAGAGCGCTACATCGCAATGGTGGTGGATAATCCGCTCAAGGAATCCGATAACCTGCGCGCGCTGTTTACTACGTGGATCACGATTCCTACTGCACATCGACGCGATCTCATTGCCGCGGTAGTGGCTTCTGCGAAAGAAAAAGCAGACACTGCCCCGGAGTGGATGAGCGCTGCGCTGAAGAACATCGTGTTGCTCAATGAGCAGTATCCCGGAGACGTGGGAGTATTGGGCGCAATCCTGCTCAATTACGTTGTTCTCCAGCCGGGGGAGGCTATCTACCTCGACGCAGGTAACCTGCACGCTTATGTTCGGGGCCTTGGTGTTGAGATCATGGCAAACTCCGACAATGTTCTTCGTGGCGGGTTGACGTCCAAACACGTTGATGTTCCGGAGCTCGTGCGCGTGCTGAAGTTTTCCTCTTTAGAAGACCCCATTGTGGAGGCAGAATCTGGAGTTTATCCAGTGCCTATTAACGAGTTTGCTATTAAGCGATTCGACCTTGATAACACCACAGAGAAGATCGCTCACGACGGCCCTGCCATCCTTTTGTGCACGGCCGGAACAGTGGAAGTCGATGGAGTTCCCCTTAGCCCAACTCAGGCATTGTGGCTCTCTGCCGCTGATGCTGAGGTAGAGGCGCGCGGACAGGGCCAGCTCTTTGTAGCTACCGTGTGACCTGATTTTTAGCACGATACAAATAAGAGGGGGCAGCGAGTCGGAGCTGCCCCCTCTTAAACTTATCTGTTTTAAGGCTGCGGAACCGGTGATTTTTCTGTGGGCTGTGCTGGTGCGGCAGGCTTAGGCTCAGTTTCTTGTGGTGCAGTAGCGCGAGGCTGCGCATGCGGGTTAAGAAGAGTTCCAGCGGAACTCAAGGCTTTGCGCACGCTGGAAGGGTCCACCAAAGGAGCGGTGGGCTCTGTGATGATTTCCGTGGGGGCTGGGCTTGGCTCCATAGAGGTGCTGCTCATGCTTTGGTCTGGCTTCTCCGAAGACTGGGCTGGGTTGGCAGAAGCCCCCTCTGTCACCGGAATCGTAGAGGTACTAGGCTGAGAGCTTTGGTTTTGGGGCGTTTCTTCTGCAGGATCATGGATAACAGGCGAGTCCGTCTCCGGAACCACAAGTGTTGTTTTCACTTGTGGTGCTGGGGGAGCAGAGACAGTGGTGACTGGGGGATTCGTTTTTCCGGTTCCCAGATGCGCATTGGGCGGCATGAGGGGGTCGTGACGTACCTGAGGAGTAGCGCGCTGAGGGGCCACTGGATACGGCGTATGAACAGCGTAGGAATCGCCTTGAGGCGATGAAGCTGCTGGGGCCGGGGTTGCTGCTCGGCGGCTGAGGCGTGGCGCTAGAGGACGAAGTCACGGCGGCTTCTTCCAATTTTTGTGGCCCAGCGTCGGAGATTGTGCTTGATGCAGTGGTCTGGGGGCTCCCGAGCTTCCAGACCAAGATGCCGATGGCAATAGCTAGCGTGGTGCCGGCAGCAATGAACAATAGAAACCGGCGGGTGTAAGTGTTGTCCACGTCGGCTCCTCTCAACGTCGTAATGGATGTCGTACGTCGGCATCGTGATGCGTGGGTCCTCTTTATCGTTCGGTGCGGAGCGGCTCTTCGCCAGTCGGCTCGAGAACGATGGGAGAAATCCAGTCACGATTTGATAACAAAAACGACCGTAGCATACCTTTTAGTGCTCTGTAACCTGAGCGTGATCTCGACGGCGCTGTTTCTTAATAAAAAGAACACGCTGTTGGGAGCTGCGACAAAAGAAGGTTATGGGAAACGATGAGGACTCTTCTCGCAGATGAAAATAAGTTTTTTGATCGTTGTCTGATGAGCGCAGTAATGATTAGGAGTGTCAGTTATTTCTATAGGGAAAATCATAAAATAAGTTTTTGTAAGGCAGTAGCGGCTGTCTTCGCGGAGGTGTAATAAAAGAGGTACGTACGCGATCGGCGCTGCGGTCGAATCCTTGATTGAGGGGCGCCTTAATGATTGTGGTGTCCCTTGCGAATAGGCGTTAGGCGCCTCCGGCGTATTTTCCTGCGGAGCTGTGCCAAATCTGACAGGAGGGGCGGTTTAAAACCTCGAATGTCCATTGAATAGAGTTAGCTCAGCGATGGCCCGTCGATGCGCCGAATATTTTGGTTAAAATAAAAGTAGTGAAAGGAATAACCCATGATCACCTGGGAGAGTGAGATTTTCTCTGAGGAAGTTAACGTTGATTTCCTCGACGAGCTGAACGATCTAGACGGCGATGACATCGTAGAAGCTGTGCGCGATGCCTGCGTTTTAGCAACGGGAACGGGTCGGGTTTCTGAAGACGAGCAGCTTAACGGCCTGGCCGCAGCGACAATCGCGGCTATTTGGGCGGGAGCGCCTTTTAGCGACGGCGACTTGGTAAGCGCCTATCCCTTTATCCGGGAATATATTGGGGAAGGCGATGAGGCTTTGCACGAGTCTGCGAGCAAGCTGTTAGAAGAAGCCGATACGGAAGAAGACCTTGAGGCTTTCCTAGAGGCTTTGAGCTAATCCAGGGGGGTGGCACTTTTTGGCCAGCGTGCGGTTATAGGAAGTGTTGTTGGGGGAGGGGCGTCGTAACGCCCCCATCTGCACACGCGTTATGAAAGACTTCTAGGAAGACACCACTGGGATTGTCGTCGGGATACGTTGATAGAGCTTCGATGTATTAGGTGCGCGGCACTTGTGAGAAGGAATACTTAAATGACCTCTTTTGATTTCAAGGTGAAAGATTTAAGCCTCGCGGAAGCAGGCCGCCACCAAATCCGTCTCGCAGAGCACGAGATGCCTGGTTTGATGCAGCTGCGGGAACAATACCGCGAAGAGCAGCCACTCGCCGGGGCTCGGATTACCGGCTCGATCCACATGACGGTTCAGACTGCCGTGTTGATCGAGACGCTCGTGGCACTGGGGGCGGAAGTGCGCTGGGCATCGTGCAACATCTTCTCCACCCAAGATGAGGCGGCAGCTGCGGTTGTCGTTGGACCCGAGGGGACCGTAGATAACCCGCAGGGTGTTCCGGTTTTTGCATGGAAGGGCGAGACTCTCCACGAGTATTGGGATTGCGTTCATAAAATTTTTGCATGGCCGGGTGAACAGCTTCCCAATATGATCCTGGATGATGGTGGGGACGCGACCATGGCAGTTATCCGTGGTCGCCAGTATGAGCAAGCCGGCGTTGTGCCACCGAGCGAGGAAGGGGACTCCGACGAATATCAGGCGTTCTTGGAGATGCTGCGGGCAACGTTGGAATCAGATCCTGGCATGTGGACGGCTATCGCATCATCCGTGAAAGGCGTCACTGAGGAAACCACGACAGGTGTGCATAGGCTGTACCACTTTGCGGAAGAAGGCGTGCTGCCCTTCCCTGCAATGAACGTTAACGACGCCGTGACCAAGTCCAAGTTTGATAACAAGTACGGCACGCGCCATTCGCTTATCGACGGCATCAATCGCGCCACCGACATGCTGATGGGCGGCAAGAACGTCTTGATTTGTGGCTATGGTGATGTGGGCAAAGGCTGCGCAGAAGCAATGGCTGGGCAGGGCGCTCGCGTAAAAGTCACAGAAGCCGACCCAATTAATGCTCTTCAGGCACTAATGGACGGATTCTCTGTGGTCACAGTGGATCAGGCAATCTCTGAAGCGGATATCGTGATCACTGCGACAGGGAATATGGGCATCATTTCCTTCGATCACATGCTGAAGATGAAAGACCATGCGGTCCTTGGCAACATCGGTCACTTTGATAATGAGATAGATATGGCTTCGCTGTTGCACCGCAACGACGTCTCGCGCGTGACAATTAAGCCGCAGGTCGATGAATTCACGCTGCCCAACGGCAACGCAATCATCGTGCTGTCAGAAGGACGCCTCTTGAATCTTGGCAACGCCACCGGACACCCCAGCTTTGTGATGTCCACGTCCTTTGCAGACCAGACCATCGCTCAGATAGAGCTTTTCCGCAACGATGGCCGTTACCGCAATGAGGTCTACCGCCTGCCCAAGATCTTGGACGAAAAGGTAGCCCGGATCCACGTTGAGGCTTTGGGCGGGGAAATCACTGAGCTGACCAAAGAACAAGCGGAATACATAGGCGTGGATGTCGCGGGACCTTATAAGCCGGAGCACTACCGTTACTAATGATTATTGCTATTGAAGGAATCGACGGCGCGGGCAAGAATACGCTGGTCCGCGCCCTTGTCGAAAAGCTTGATGCGCGAGTTTTAGGGTTTCCGCGTTATCACGACTCCATTCACGCCCATCTCGCACAGAAGGCCCTGTACCAGGAAATGGGCGATGTCAGCGATTCTATCTATGCCATGGCGCTGCTCTTTGCGCTGGATCGTAGGGAGATAGCGGAGGAGCTTCAGTCATATAAGGGAAGCAAAGACATTATCTTGCTCGATAGGTATGTCGCCTCCAATGCTGCCTATTCGGCTGCCCGCGCACAAGATTGGAATCTGGTGACGTGGGTTTCTGACCTTGAGTTTGGGGAGTTTGGGCTTCCTACCCCCGATATACAAGTGCTCCTGAACACCTCGCCGGAAGTAGCGGCCCAGCGTGCTGCACAGCGGGAGGAACAGGACGAGGAGCGTTCTCGCGACTGCTATGAAACCAACGACAGCCTGCAGGTTCGTACCTCAGATGCGTACGCCAGATTAGCAGAGGAAGAGCGTTTTTCTCTTTGGATTGTGGCGCAGTTGGGAGACTCTGTCGATGATGTCGCACTCAGGATTATCCAAACCCTGGGTACGATGAAATGAGTTAGTTTTAAAATCATTATGGAAACCCGCTAGGCAAGATGTGACCTTCTTCTGGCGCTCCTGTGTGAGCAAAGCTCGCACATAGGGGCGACGGCGGTGGGTATTCCGCGCTTGTTTGAGGAAGGACTTCAGGCAGATGCCCCAGAAGATTCTCGTCGTTGATGACGATCCAGCGATCTCTGAGATGCTTACGATCGTGCTGGAAGCTGAAGATTTTAATACCGTGGCTGTCACCGATGGTGCCCTAGCAGTAGACACCTTTAACAGGGAAGAACCCGATCTCGTTCTTCTGGATCTCATGCTTCCAGGGATGAACGGCATCGATATTTGCCGCTTGATCCGCCAGAACTCGACGGTGCCCATAGTGATGCTCACGGCCAAAACGGACACAGTTGATGTGGTGTTGGGGCTGGAAACCGGCGCTGATGATTACATCACCAAGCCTTTTAAACCCAAGGAACTTATTGCTCGTCTGCGGGCACGGTTACGCCGTACGGATGACGCACCCGCGGATGTTATCGAGATCAGCGACCTTGCTATCGACGTCCCCGGCCACGTGGTAAGCCGCGGGCGGGAAATTATCCAGCTCACTCCTCTGGAGTTTGATTTGCTTCTTGAGCTGGCAAGTAAGCCTGGCCAAGTGTTTACCCGTGAAGAACTACTGCAAAAAGTGTGGGGATACCGGAACGCGTCGGATACGCGCTTGGTCAACGTCCACGTGCAGCGATTGCGCGCAAAAATTGAGAAGGATCCGGAAAATCCCCAGATTGTGCTCACCGTCCGAGGCGTCGGATATAAGACTGGGCAGGAGTAAGTTCTATTTCTGCGTATGGCCTGAAACGGTTGCGACATCGCTTTGTTGAGCTGTGGCGCACCTCGCTCCAATTCAAGGTTCTCGGATCTATCTTCGCGGCATCGCTGGTAGTCATGATGATCTTGGCCTTTGTATTGGTCAGCTTTGTCACCCAGCGGTTAATCAACACCAAGTTAGACATCGCAAACTCGGAGATCGATCGTGCATGCGTGTCCGTGGAGCAACAAATCAAGGCCACTGGTGCCTCCAGTAGCGTGCAGGTTCGTCTCAATTCTGCCCGGGCTGCGCTGGCCAACAAGGTGGCATCCGCAGAGGACCAGGCGGTCTATGAGCCAGTCATCCTGGTCAACAACCCCGATGGTTCTGTCATCGCCTCTCCGGAGGGATACCGCATCCCAGAGCGGCTTCGGAGCTTTGTGGATCAACGGCAGGTTTCCTATCAATTTGCCACCATCGATCGCGCCAACGGCACAACCTACAAGGCCCTCATCATCGGAACCCCCACCAATTCCGATATTCCTAACACACAAGTCTATCTAGTGATGTCCATGGAATCCGACGAGGCAACCCTGGCGCTCTTGCGCGGTTTGTTCTCGGGTGCGGCCATTGTCTTGGTAGTGCTGCTTGTGGGGATCACCTGGCTGCTCACACAGCAGGTGATCACGCCGGTGCGTTCTGCCAGCCGTATCGCGGAGCGCTTTAGCTCAGGCCATTTACGCGAGCGCATGGTAGTTGATGGGGAAGACGAGATGGCGCGTCTGGCAATGAGTTTTAACTCCATGGCTGAGTCCCTGTCCAAACAAATCGCGCAGCTGGAAGAGTACGGCAATCTACAACGCCAGTTCACCTCGGATGTGTCCCACGAGCTAAGGACCCCGCTTACCACGGTCCGCATGGCCGCAGACATGATCGCAGACGGTTCCGACGACCTCTCGCCCGGTGCGAAGCGCGCCTCCGAACTCATGGTGCGAGAGCTCGATCGCTTTGAAGCGCTGTTGGCAGACCTGCTGGAGATTTCTCGCCACGATGCAGGCGTTGCAGACCTCGCAGAGAGCAACCTTGATATTCGCGCGTGCATTAACGCAGCGTGGCAGCAGGTCGAGCACCTTGCACAAGAGTTGGGCATCGACGTGCGTTTTGACGTCCCCGCCGAGTCTGTAAACCTGGTGGGCGATTCACGCAGGATAGAAAGAGTGCTGCGTAATCTTCTGGCCAATGCCGTTGACCATGCGGATGGAAAGCCTGTCGACGTTCACTGCGCCGTCACCGAAGACGCTGTAGCAGTGGCCGTTGTAGACCATGGCGTGGGGCTGAAATCTGGTCAGGAAGAGCTGGTGTTTAACCGGTTCTGGCGCGCCGATCCATCCCGGGTCCGTCATTCCGGCGGTACGGGGCTAGGGCTGGCGATTTCCCGTGAAGATGCGGTCTTGCATGGCGGAACTTTGGCAGCAGCGGGTGTGCCAGGGCAGGGCACCATGTTTTTGCTTACGCTGCCGCTCACCCCACGCTCCGATATCACGACTGCCCCCATCGAACTTGCAGCCCCGGGCTCTTTGACGTCCGAAGAACCGGAAACGTCCGGTGACGTTGAAGCACCCGCAGTAGAAGAGATAGCGGAAGAACCTCTGAGCCAGAATGTGCAGCAAGGCGAAGACACCGAGGAAAGGCTAGGGAAATAGTATGGCTAGAGTGGCTCGCTTAGGGCTATCGGTCGGGCTCGTCGGTGTTCTGGTGAGCGCTTGTACAACTCTGCCCAGCGGTTCGGATCCCCAGGCTATCCGAGGTTTTGACGTGAGTACCTCCACTGAGCAGCAAGCGCCAGTTGCGGGACAAGAGCCGGACTTGTTGTTGCGCGATTTCTACGAGGCAAGCACGAACCCTTCCCAACGCTATAAACGCGCAAGAGGCTATCTCACAGGTGCTGCTTCTGAGCGGTGGTCTCCCAGTACAAGCGTATTGGTGCTGGACGGGATCGATATTAATTCCTCTGCGAGTAGCTCAGCGTCGCGCCGGGTATTTGATGTGCGTGGCAACATTGTGGGTTCGCTTGAAGAAGGCGGATCGTACGTTTCTAAAAATGAGAGTTATAGCACCACCATCACTTTGGAAAGGGTTAATTCTGAGTGGCGGATAGCTGAGCTTCCTGACCAGATTGTGGTGCAGCGCAATGAGCTGTGGAATCACTATGACCCAAAGCAGCTGTATTTCTTTGATACCAGCGGATCAACGCTGGTATCGGATCGGCGCTGGGTATTCAAGGATTCGAGTGCATCGCGCAACAGCGTAGAGAGCGCGCTACTTACCTTGATGATCGGCGGGCCTTCACGCAATCTCACCCCTGGCGTGGTTAATGAGGTGCCTTCTGGGGCAGCTTTTGCGGGTTTGAGTAATGGCTTTTATCAATTCACCGGCATGTCCGGCTTGGGTCAAGACGAGATACGGAGGCTTTCTGCACAATTCGTGTGGACGCTTGCGCTTTCGGGTTCGGCAGGGCCGTTCAAATTTGCCTTTGATGGGGTTCCGATCAAATCTGAGCGTCGTGATAGTGAAGAGCTCACTGTGGATGACTTTGCAGAGTACAACCCGCAAGCAGGTGCGTCGGTGTCCACAGAAACCTATGCTTTGACTAACGGCAGCTTGCGCAGCGTCGTGGGCGGTCAAGCAGCGCCCGTGGCCGGTCCTTATGGGGCGGTGCACGATATTGAGTCAGTGGCGATCTCAAGCAAAGACAAGGTGACTGCTGCGGTGCGAGCCGTGGGGAGTGGAGACACGAAAAAATCTAGTTTGTTGCTGGGCACTGTGGGTGGAAATTATTCCGAAGTTTTGTCGGCTAAGACAATGACCAAACCGACATTTGAGCCAGGTGCATCGTCGCTGTGGACGGTACAAGATGGTCGCAAGATTATTCGTCTTGCGCGTTCTTCCTCAGGTGGAGACATCGTGGAAACCGAGGTGTCTATGGACGGGCTTGCGGAGGCGTCGAGTGGCATATCAATGTTGCAGCTCTCGCGCAGTGGCGTACGCGCTGCGATGATTATCGGCGGGCGCGTGTATATCGGCATTGTGTCGCGTCCCAACGCTGGAGAACGCAAGATCACCAATATCCATGAAGTCATGCCGGCGATCCAAGATACGGCAGTGTCTCTTGACTGGGAGAGCAATGGCTCTTTGATCGTGGGGACGTCTAGTTCTGAAGCCCCGGTGTGGGTAATTGCACAAGATGGTTCTATCGCAACCAAACTTTCTGCTGGAAATATTGTTGCGCCTGTGGTCTCGGTCGTCTCAAATTCCTCTACTCGATACATCACTGATGCCCGCGTGGCCCTAGAACTCCCTAACTCTGATTCAGCTACGGTGTATTGGCGCGAGGTTCAGGGCCTTGAGGGAGGGCGTTCTGTTATCGTGGTGCCGCGTTAAAAACTAAAGCAGGGGGATATGGTGTGGGAATTTCTTTTCCGCAGGCTTGTGTGGGGTGCGGGAAACCTGGGATACGGATGTGTGGGGAGTGTAAAACTGAGTGGTCACGGGCTCCCCAGCGGGTCACCACTCTGGCTGATCCGCACGTTCCTGTGTGGTCTCTGGGCGAGTTTGGCGGAGTACGGCGTAGAACGATCATTAACCTCAAGGAGCGCGGTCGTACAGACGCGGTGCGTTACCTTGGGCCGGTGGTGGCTGTAGCGGTTGAGTATCTTGCGGCTTTAGGGGAAGTGGAGGAAGACTTTGTGCTGCTTCCTGCCCCGACTCGTATGCGCTCCGCACAACAGCGCGGCGGCGACCCAGTTGAATTAATATGCCGCGCCAGTGGCTTGCGCACTGAGCGTGTCTTATGGCATCGGCCAGCTGTGTCAGATTCGGTCGGATTAGATGTTTCTCAGCGTAGGAGCAACCTTTCTGGAAACGTTTTTCTGACCGGGGTCCCCTCGTCTGCGGTACTCATCGTTGACGATGTGATCACAACGGGTGCTACCCTTGCGGAGTCGGTAGCGGTTTTGACCAGTGCGAACGTAAAAATTAGGGGAGCCTTGGGGCTATCAAATGTGTAGTAGGACAAAACCGGTGGCAAAATGGTTATGACCAGATGTACTCTGGTTCTTGGAAGTTGAAACCCGCCGATATAAGGGAAAGCTGAGTAATCCCACTCATCAAAAACCGGGCGGCTGATACAGGAAGGTACGTGATTATGACCACGCCTGCTGGAAACAACGAGACTCTGAGCCCTGACGTCCAGGTTTCGATCACTGGCCGCAACGTTGAAGTTCCGGAGCACTTTGCGGAACGTGTTAATGCCAAACTCGCTAAGATAGCTCGTCTTGATCCAACACTCACCTTCTTCCACGTCGAGCTGCAGCACGAGCCCAACCCACGTCGCTCTGAGCAGTCTGACCGTATTCAGATCACGGCTACCGGCAAGGGGCACATTGCTCGGGCTGAGGCTAAGGAAGATAGCTTCTACGCCGCGCTGGAGACAGCGCTGGCTCGGATGGAGCGTTCCCTGCGTAAGGTGAAGGCTCGCCGTTCCATCTCCCTGTCGGGGCACCGTGCGCCTAAGGGAGCCGGAGAGGTCGCTGCTGAATTGGTGCAGGAAGCAGAGACAGCTCGCGCTGATTCCCAATATGACCACGATCCTTATGCGGATTCAGTAGAGGAAGTACTGCCAGGACGAGTTGTTCGTCACAAGGAGCACCCATCCACCCCGATGAGCGTCGACGATGCTCTTTCCGAGATGGAACTTGTGGGCCACGACTTCTACATGTTTGTTAATGAGGAGACGGGTCGCCCATCGGTTGTCTATCGTCGTCACGCTTTTGACTACGGCCTTATCTCCTTGGCAAAAGAGAGCTAAACCTTAGCTTTTCCTGTGGAAACGAGATAATGCAGAACCCGGATTCCCTCTAATAAAGGTGATCCGGGTTCTTTAATTTGTTTCGCCTGTGATTACAATGGCGAAGTTACAGCTATAAACCACATATTTAAAACATTTCTAAGGACTTAGTGCACGTGTTTGGACTTTCCAAGATGCTCCGCGTTGGCGAGGGGCGCGCTGTTAAGCGGCTGAAGAAAATCGCTGAAGATGTTATCGATCTCGAGCCTCAGTTTTCTGAGCTTTCCGACGACGAGCTCAAGGCAAAGACTAAAGAGTTCCAGGACCGAATCGCGGCGGGCGAAACTGTCGACGACCTCCTGCTCGAGGCGTTCGCTGTTGCGCGCGAGGCATCGTGGCGTGTCCTGGGACAGAAGCACTATTTAGTTCAGGTTATGGGTGGAGCGGCACTGCACTTTGGCAATGTCGCCGAGATGCGCACTGGTGAGGGCAAGACGCTTACCTGTGTGCTCCCCGCGTACCTTAATGCCCTGGAAGGCAAGGGCGTTCACGTTGTTACCGTGAACGATTACTTGGCCAAGCGCGATGCTGAGTGGATGGGTCGTGTGCACCGGTGGCTAGGCCTTGAGGTCGGCGTCATCCTGGCGAATATGCAGCCTACTGAGCGTCGTGCGGCTTATAACGCAGACATTACGTATGGCACGAACAACGAGCTGGGTTTTGATTACCTTCGCGACAACATGGTGCGCTCGCTTGACGAGTTGGTGCAGCGTGGACATCATTACGCGATCGTGGATGAGGTTGACTCCATTCTTATCGATGAGGCTCGTACCCCCCTCATTATTTCCGGCCCGGTCGATGGTTCTTCGCAGTGGTACAGCGTCTTTGCTCAGATCACCCCGCGTTTGACTCGTGACATTCACTTTGAGGTGGATGAGCGTAAGCGCACCGTGGGTATTAAAGAAGAAGGCGTAGCGTATGTCGAGGATCAGCTGGGAATCGACAACCTTTACGCGCCTGAGCACTCGCAGCTGGTGAGCTACCTCAACAACGCTATCAAGGCGCAGGAGTTGTTTACCCGCGACAAGGACTACATCGTTCGCAATGGCGAGGTTCTTATCGTGGACGACTTCACCGGCCGCGTCTTGGATGGTCGCCGCTATAACGAGGGCATGCACCAGGCCATTGAGGCCAAAGAAAACGTGGAGATCAAAAACGAGAACCAGACCCTTGCTACGATCACCCTGCAGAATTACTTCCGTCTGTATGAAAAGCTCGCTGGAATGACGGGTACTGCGGAGACAGAAGCCTCTGAGCTGCACCAGATTTATAAGCTGGACGTCATCCCGATCCCGACTAACCGCGACAATCAGCGCGAAGACATGACAGACCTGGTCTATAAGACCCAGGAAGCTAAGTTTGCTGCCGTTGTGGATGACATCGCAGAGCGCGTTGCCAAGGGACAGCCGGTGCTCGTAGGTACCACGTCTGTTGAGCGCTCGGAATACCTCTCCAAGCTGCTGCAGCGCCGTGGCGTGCGACACAGCGTGCTCAACGCCAAGTTCCATGAGCAGGAAGCTCAGATTGTGGCGCAAGCCGGCTTGCCGGGCGCTGTCACGGTTGCTACCAACATGGCCGGACGTGGAACGGACATCGTGCTGGGTGGTAACCCAGACATCATCGCGGATATTAACCTGCGTGAGCGTGGGCTCGACCCCGTGGAGACCCCGGAAGAGTACGAGGCTGCGTGGGATGAAGAACTGGCCAAGGTGAAAAACCGCGGCGAGAAATTGGCTGAAGAGGTGCGCGACGCTGGTGGCCTGTATGTCCTAGGCACTGAGCGCCATGAATCTCGTCGTATCGACAACCAGTTGCGCGGACGCGCGGGCCGTCAGGGCGACCCCGGCACCACCCGTTTCTACCTGTCGATGCGTGATGAACTGATGGTTCGCTTTGTCGGGCAGTCCATGGAAAACATGATGAATCGTCTCAGCGTTCCAGACGATGTGCCCATTGAGGCAAAAATGGTCACCAACTCCATCAAGGGTGCCCAGGCTTCCGTGGAGAACCAGAACTTTGAGATGCGTAAGAACGTCTTGAAGTACGACGAGGTCATGAACGAGCAGCGCAAGGTTATCTACAGCGAGCGTCGTGAGATCCTTGAGTCCGCAGACATCGCTGACAACATCCAAAAGATGATCGATGACACCATTGGTGCTTACGTCGATGGCGCAACCGCGCAGGGCTACGTTGAAGACTGGGATCTTGACGCACTCTGGAACGCACTTGAGTCGCTGTATGGGCCTTCCATGCAGGCACAGGAGCTTATCGACGGCACCGAGTACGGTGCAGCGGGCGAGCTGTCTGAGGCGGACTTGCGCGCTGCTGTCCTTGAGGACGCACACAAGCAGTATGCCGAGCTGGAAGAAAACGTTTCTGCCATCGGTGGAGAGGCCCAGATGCGCAATATCGAGCGCATGGTGATTCTCCCGGTCATTGACCAGAAGTGGCGCGAGCACCTTTATGAGATGGACTACCTCAAAGAAGGTATCGGCTTGCGCGCCATGGCGCAGCGCGATCCTCTGGTGGAATACCAAAAAGAAGGTGGCGATATGTTCAACGCCATGAAGGACGGAATCAAAGAGGAGACTGTGCGCCAGCTCTTCTTGCTGCGCAAGCAGTTCCAGGCGCCAGCCGTAGATGAGACCGTAGAGGCTTAACGAGCCACACTCTAGATAACCCGCAGGCTTCGCATTCGCAGCCTGCGGGTTGTTGCGTCGAGAGGCAAAAACTGGGCGAGGTAGCCGAGTGCTTGTTGTCTATGTTGGCGGAACCGAGGGCGTCGATAAGCTGCCCGCGCGGGCGCAGATGGAGTGCTTCCATGACGAGGCGCCCGCGTACGGCTGGCATCGAGCGTCGACGAGCGGCAATGAGCCGGTGCACTTGATCGTCGAATTGCTCGTGGCACAGTGGGGTGATCGAGCGGATGCCAAAGGCGGCGTTCAAGGCCATAAAAAGCAGGGACTTGGATTCTTTGTGCACGTAATCGGGCAGCTGCAGGCGTTGACAATCCGTTGGCGCGTAGGAAGACTCGCTGGAATGTTGCGATGAATCCACTGTGAAAGTTTTGAGATAGCTGAGTCCAGGAATCGGGACAAGCATGTAGTCTTTCCTTAAGAGAACACGATTCCAAGGCAGGCTCTGTGTGTTTTGCGGCCAAAAAAAGACGCGTGGGCGTGCGTTTCCTTTGACTAATGTGAAACAATAGCCAAGGTCAATTCTTTTTTCCAGAAATAATTACGTGAGGTGTAGGCAAGCTGTGCGCGGCTTAATCGTCGATTATGTAGGTGTCCTTGATGGGCCGGTAGAAGACCAGCGACGCTGGCGCAATCTCTTATCCGCTGCGCGGGCGAATGGGATCGGCACTGCGGTGCTGTCGAATGATCCGGGCGGCCCTGGTGCAGACCCTATTCGTGTTCTTCAGACGCAAGGAATCGTCGATGCCGTCATCCTCAGCGGTGAGATCGGCGCAGAGAAGCCTGAAGAGGCTGCGTTCCAGGCCGCTGCTGATGCAATTGGTTTGCCTATGCGCGACTGCGTGATGGTTGATGATTCGATTCTGAACGTCCGTGCAGCAGTAGAGTGCGGCCTTGTGGGAGTCTTCTACCAGCAATTTGACCGTACCGTCGTTGAGCTTTCAGGGCTGTTTGGCCTAAGCGGTGACTTCTGATGCGCGTCTATGTTCCTGCGACTTTCTCTCTGCTCAAAGAACTGAGTGAGCAAGGGGAAATTTCTGCACGCTCGGGGTACGGATTTGCGGTGACTCCTGCGCTTCGGGAATTTTATACGTCGGGCGATGAAGACGAGA
The DNA here is from genome assembly GCF_002162115.2 of Corynebacterium silvaticum. Classification (NCBI taxonomy): domain Bacteria; kingdom Bacillati; phylum Actinomycetota; class Actinomycetes; order Mycobacteriales; family Corynebacteriaceae; genus Corynebacterium; species Corynebacterium silvaticum. The sequence continues at coordinate 632,569 of NZ_CP021417.2, forward strand.
TAGCTCATTCGGCGTTCGAGGATGCGGCCTTGGCTTCCATCAGGTTGCTCGCGGTCGGGGATGAGGAAAAATTCCCGCACCGTCGTGTCGTGATTTCTGCAGATATTGCGGATAAAAACGTCTCCTTAGAGCCAGAGCTAGGGGAGTCCGTGGTCAAGCTGTCTCCGTCCGCTGTGTCTTTGGATTCGGTAGCTGCGATCCACGTAGACGTTGAATCGTCTGAGGAGGCTACGGCTAAGGCTATCGAGGCCATCGATGAGGCTGATTTAGGCGTAGAGGATGCTGAATTGATCGTGGGGGACGCGCTGGATAATTTCCTTGCGTGGTATGACCCCAGTGAGTTGGGTGCTCTGGTTGAGCTGCTCTAACTTCTGAGAAAACCGTGTTATATCGGAGAATATAGCGGGTTTTAGTTTTTTCAACCGTTGTGTTGGTCCTTAAAAGAGCTGTACACAACGGTTTTTCTTTATTTTTTTATGGATCAGTGGACAATGAACCTACGGATACGTAAGCTACTGCAAAGTAACTTTTTCTAGGGAAACAATCTGAGGTTTATCCATGGCACGTGACCGCCTAGCATCTCTTCGGGGAGTGCTCAAAAGATTCACCACACCGCTTTTGCCCGATGACTACTCTGTCCTGGTCAATCCTTTGTGGAGTACCCGCGAACTACGCGGACAAATCCAGGAAGTGCACCGCGATCGCGATGTTGTTCACCTCTCCATCATTCCGGGATGGGGAGTGGAAACAGATTTCCACGCAGGCCAGTACATCGGGATCGGGGTGGAAATTGATGGGCGCTTTGTGTGGCGCAGCTACTCTTTGACCAACGCGCCAGGCCCTCATGCGCACACGCTGAAAATCACTGTTCGCGCTGTAGAAAAGGGAAAGCTTTCCAACCATTTGGTGGGTTCTGTGCGCCCCGGCACCACGATTCGGCTGCTTGCTCCAGCAGGGGACTTTCATCTGAGTGAGCCGGTTCCCAGCAAGATTGCTTTCTTGGCCGCCGGGACTGGAATCACCCCGATTATTTCTATGGTGCGCACGATGGCTGAGCGCAAACAGCTAGAGCGGTGCCATGCAGTCTTGGTGTATTGCGTCCACGACACCGACCAGCTTCTCTTTGACCAGGAGCTCACACGACTGGAACAAGAAAATCCACAGCTTCAGGTCATTCGCCGGATTACGGCTCGCGAGGGACGCCTCACCCCGCAGGATTATGAACACGTTATACCCGACATCACGTCACGCGCGATCTTTGCTTGTGGTCCTTCGCGCATGCTTGACGACGCCCACGCGTGGGCAGAAGAACGCGGCGTCACCATCACCTCGGAGAGGTTTACTATCGACCGCGCCAGTGACGCACAGGGCGGGGTGATCACTTTTGGTGATCGAGGAAATACTCACGCAGATGGCGCGACAACCCTTTTGGAGGCTGGCGAAAAATCAGGGGTTAACCTTCCGTTCGGCTGCCGCATGGGGGTGTGCCATACCTGCGTCAGACCGTTGATTGAGGGGCATGCTCACAACTTAGTCACAGGGGAAACCCATGAGCCGGGCAGCCGCGTACGAACATGCGTATGCGTAGCGGCTGGCGATCTCACCATAGGCGTATAAAAGGAGTCTTGACACAGTGGCGATTGATAACATTCAGGCATACTCGCATCTCAGCGACGAAGACATCGAGGAAATCGGAAAGCGTCTCGACGCGATCAAACTAGAGGTCACCGAATCTTTAGGCGAACGCGACGTCGCCTACATTAGAAGGCTTATTCGGGTACAGCGAGCGCTGGAAGTCGCCGGACGCGTAAGCCTTATCTTTGCCGGCAATAAGAAGTGTTGGTGGGCCGGAACCGCTTTTCTTAGCACCGCAAAGATTTTGGAAAACCTAGAGATAGGCCACAATGTCTTGCACGGACAGTGGGACTGGATGAATGATCCAGAGATCCACTCTATGACGTGGGAATGGGACATTGTGTGTCCTTCCTCGCAGTGGATGCACTCGCACAACTATGTCCATCACACCTACACCAACGTACTAGGGATGGACCATGACGTGGGATACGGCGTTCTTCGCGTTACCCGTGACCGAAAATGGACACCGTTGCACGCCTTCCAGCCCGTGATCAACCCGGTGCTTGCCACGATGTTCCAGTGGGCCGTGGGGTACTACGATGTTGAGCTTGGAAAGTTCTTTTCCAAGCGGGCCGACTGGGATGAAACCAAAGGAAAGTTCTGGGAGACCACCTCTAAAGCTGCCCGACAACTATCGCGAGACTACCTCCTTTACCCCGCACTGGCAGGTCGGAATTACCCACGCGCCGTGGCTGCAAATGCCCTGGCCAACTTCACCAGGTCAGTGTGGGCGTATGCCGTGATTTTCTGCGGACATTTTCCCGATGAGACTGAAACGTTTACCAAGGAACAATTCAAAAACGAAGACCGCAATCAGTGGTATCTACGCCAGATGCTAGGGTCGGCCAACTTCCATGGTGGGAAGCTATTGACCCTCATGTCAGGCAACCTGAACTATCAGATTGAGCACCATCTCTTCCCGGATATGCCGTCGAACCGGCTCGCGGAGGTGGGGAAGAAAGTTCGTGCGATCTGCGAAGAATACGATCTTCCTTACAACATCGACTCTTTCCCCGTGCAATTGTTCAAAGTCCAAAAGACTCTGCTCAAGCTGGCCCTCCCCAATAAATATCTGGTGGCCAGCCCCGACAACGCCCCAGAAGTGAGGTCAAACAGGGCCTTTACGGAAAATCCTAATATCCAGAGACAACTAGGCGTGGACAGTTCGGGCAAGCGAGTGGGACTGAAAACTGGTCTGAAGCTGCTCAAACAGATTCGTCCAGGCATCCGCGATATCATACGGGCATATTCTGGCCGTTCCGCAAGGAAGTAGAAGAAACCGCTAATCCCATTCGGTGTTGGTGCGCAGCGAGGCTAACAGCTTGCGCACCGCGATCACGCGCCGACCCGTGGGGGAATCTGCGTCAAATTGGTCGAGCGCACATTCCGGGTCGGCAGGAGGACCTGCGTGGGTGCATCCGCGCGGGCAGTGTTCAGTGGCTGCGGAAAGATCCTCAAAAACCCTGACCACTGCGTCTGCGTCGACATGCGCGAGGCCGAAGGACCGGATACCTGGGGTGTCTACGATCCAGCCGCCGTCGGGAAGCCGCAAAGCTACTGCCTGGGTTGATGTGTGGCGGCCTTTCCCAACCCCTGATACGCTGCCCGTTTCGCGGAAAGCATCGGGGACGAGTCGATTGACTAGCGTGGATTTGCCCACACCAGAGTGCCCGATGGTTGCGGTGACCGACTGGGTAACAAGCTCGTGAACTGGCGCGATCGGATCGTCGATACCGCAGATGACCACGGGAACATTCAAGTAGCTGAATTCTTCCGCGAACTCGGTGGGGTCTGCAAGATCAGACTTGGTCAAACAGAGAATCGGCTGAAGATTGCCCACAAAAGCAGCGACGAGCGCCCGCTCAACAAAACCGGCGCGCGGTGGCGGGTCGGCAACGGCGCACACTATAAGCAAGCGATGCGCATTAGCGACGACGATGCGCTCATAAGGATCAGTATCGTCTGCCGTGCGCCTCAGAACGCTGGTGCGTTCTTCCAACTTAACAATCCGTGCGAGTGAACCTGCCCTGCCAGAAGTATCGCCCACTACTCCTACGCGGTCGCCCACCTCCACAGCAGTACGGCCCATTTCTCGGGCTCGCATGCAGACAATGGGTTCTGCCGTGGGGTCGGCGGAATCCAACACCACACCCCATCTGCCGCGGTCTTTGGTCACAACCATGCCAAAAAGGGCATCGTCATGACTCGGGCGGTCTTTAGTCCTGGGGCGAGAACCTTTACTTGGCCTGACTCGTACGTCGGATTCATCCCAGCGATGAGCTGACGACCTTCGTGCCATTAGCTGCTCACCATCTCAGACCACATAGTGTCAAAATCCGGCAGTGTTTTTGCCGTCGTTGCGATGTCTTCTACGTGTATGCCCGGTACTGCGAGCCCGATAATCGCTCCTGCTGTGGCCATGCGGTGGTCAGCATATGAGTGCCAGGTTCCACCATGGAGAGGACGGGGAGTGATGCGGAGGCCGTCGGCAAGCTCCTCGCACTGTCCACCGATTCGGTTGATTTCATCGGATAGTGCTTTGAGCCGGTCAGTTTCATGGCCGCGAAGGTGCGCGATGCCCCTGAGCTCGGAAGGAGTCGCAGCTAAAGCGGCAAGTGCTGCGACCGTGGGGGTTAGCTCGCCGATGTCCGCCATATCGAGGCAGAGCCCGTGAAGTGCTCCGGAAGGACCTGTGACCTGAAGAGCCGGTGCACCTTCATAGGAAGTAAAGGCTATGTCGCAGCCCATGCGGCTCAGGATAGAGCGGATTGCATCTCCCGCCTGGGTGGTCTGCTGAGGCCATCCTGGAATGGTGACAGTGCCGCCTGTGACTGCTGCCGCGGCGAGGAATGGAGTGGCGTTGGAGAGATCTGGCTCGATATACCAGGTACGGCCAGCGATACGTCCCGGATGAACCGTCCACTGACTATCCACGGAGTCGTCGACCTGCACACCTGCGCTTCTGAGCATGTCCACGGTCATCTCGATGTGCGGGGCGCTGGGAAGTGTTTCGCCTATGTGCCGGACGGTGAGGCCGTCACGGTAACAAGGCGCGGCAAGGAGCAGCCCTGAGACAAACTGCGAAGAACTAGAGGCGTCGATCTCAACGACACCACCACTGGGCACACCCGTGGAAGAGACGCTAAAGGGGAGCGAGTCTCCATGGACATCCACACCGATTCCGCGCAGTGCATCCAGTATTTGGTTCATGGGACGGGTGCGTGCTTGAGGATCGCCGTCGAATTCCACTGTGCCTTGAGCAAGCGCAGCTAGGGGAGGAACAAAGCGCATGACGGTCCCGGCGAGGCCGCAGTCGATAGCGCCGCCGTGAAGGGGAACTGGGGCGACAATGAACGCGTCGGGGGCGTCGATACGCACATCCGTACCCAAAGCTTGCAGCGCGCGGGCCATTAAATCAGTGTCCCGGCTGCGTAATGCGCCTTTTATCTGCGAGGATGAGTCCGCTAGGGCTGCCAACACGAGGGCACGGTTGGTCATCGACTTAGAACCTGGGACTGTTACCACTGCCGATACCGGCCCCGTAACAGTCGGAGCATCCCACAAAACACACATTCCACCATCATAAGGCCATAATGAGGTATATGTGCGGTCGATTCGTATTGTGTACCACCGATGAACAGCTTTTGCAGGTGCCTGGCTTTGCCGTGGTGCATGCTCCCATGGGGTTGCCAGCACCCAGATACAACACTGCCCCGACTCACAAGATCGCGATCATAAGAACTGGGAACGCGCCGGGGGAGGCCGTGATAGAGCCCGCGCGATGGGGGTTGCTTCCGGGCTGGAAGCAGGACGATTCTGGGACCCCACTCTTTAACGCGCGCGCAGAAACAGTGACAGAAAAACCGAGTTTTCGCGCTGCTTTTGCTTCTCGACGCTGCCTCATCCCCCTGGACGGCTACTACGAGTGGCGCAACAAACAACCCTATTGGATTACCACCGGATCTGTAGTGTGGGCAGCTGGTCTCTGGGACACCGGGGCGCAACAACTATGGCCACGATGATTACTACGGACTCGCTCCCACCGTTAGACCGCGTACACCATCGAATGCCGCGTTTCTTGGCTGCAGATGAACTCATGGTGTGGTTGCAGGGCAGTCCAGACCAAGCTGCTAGCTTGCTGTCCCCGGGAGAGGTCAGCGCGTTTTCTCTTAGCCCCGCGGATAAAGCGGTGGGCAACATTAGAAACGATTATCCGGAGCTAATCGGCTTGGACGTCGACAAGCTGCCCATCGACGAGTGACACGAGCGATTCCGCGCTAAGTTCTACGTCCATACCGCGTCGTCCCGCGGACACAAAGATCGTGTCAAAGAGGATTGCGGTTTCATCGATAACGGTAGGCAACGCAGTTTTTTGTCCGATGGGGGAGATACCTCCGGGGATATACCCGGACGACTTTGAGGCGTCACGAGGATCTGCCATTGTTGCCTTGGATGCATCCAGAGCTGCAGCGACCTTCTTCAGACTTAAGTGGGAGGTAACGGGCACACACGCCACCGCCAACTGGCGCTTGGGTCCTTTCCCGGCGGTGAGATCAACGACCAGTGTCTTAAAGATGCGCTCGGGCTCCACCCCCAGAGCCGCTGCTGCATGATCCCCAAAATGTTCGGTCCCGCCTTCAAAACTGGAGACCTTATAGTCCACGCCGGATGAAGCCAGCACCGCCAGCGCGGGGGTTGCTGCCGAATGCTTCTTCTTACTCACGGGGTACCTCCTACTAGACTTGATAGTGTCCAATTCTAAGGAGATCAGTGGCAACGAAAACAACTGAGCTAGAGAAGCGCTTTGAAACCGAGGCCCTTCCGCTCCTCGATCAGCTCTATGGCGGTGCGCTGCGGATGACACGGAATCCCGCAGACGCCGAAGATTTGGTGCAAGAGACCTATATCAAGGCCTTTCAAGCGTTTGCTTCTTTTAAAGAGGGAACCAATCTCAAGGCATGGCTCTATCGAATCATGACGAACACCTATATCAACTCCTACCGCAAAAAGAAACGCCAGCCGGTGCAATCCTCTGCGGAAGATGTGACTGACTATCAGCTCCTAGCTACTGCTTCGCATGACTCCACAGGATTGGAATCCGCTGAGGTGGAGGCGCTGAAAAACCTTCCTAACCAGCGCATTGCGCAAGCGATGAATGAATTGAGCGAAGACTACCGGATGGTGGTCTATTACGCAGACGTGGAAGGCCTTGCTTATAAAGAGATCGCCGACATTATGGAGACTCCCCTCGGCACCGTCATGAGCCGATTGCATCGGGGAAGAAAACAACTCAGAGAAGCGTTGAAAGACGTGGCACGTGACCACGGAATTGGCATGAGCGAAACTGCGTCTGCGAATGAAGCCTCGGCGGCTTCTGACAGTTCTGGAACCATGGATAGAGCCGCTGGGAATCATAAAGTTGGAAAGGCGAAGGCATAATGTCGGAAAAGGACTCGCTCGATTGCGGCTGTAACTGTGAGGATCTGCACGTACACATGTATGCGCTTTTAGACCGGGAACTCACCGAGGTTGAATGCGCGCGGCTTAATGCACATATCGCTCAATGTCCGGAATGCGCGGAAATGATTGCGGCGGAGGAAAGCTTAAGGCGGCTGCTCAAGAAGTGCTGCTGCGGACCAGCGCCCGCGAGTTTGCGGGAAAGAATTTCCTATTCCATCCAGATCGAGCGGACTACCATTATTACTCAACGCGAGCAGTAGTTACTGTTTTGATCAAGAGCAAAGGGCGCTCACCTTAAGGTGAGCGCCCTTGACTAGTAAGAGACCGTAACTTTAAGAGTTGGGTCGTTTACCGTGGTTTGCTTTGTTCTTACGGCGATCCTTGCGCTTACGTCCACGCTTGCTCATGTGGTGCTCCTTCGCTAGCTAATTGTGAATAACAGAAGACCACTTTAGTAGGTGGCCGTAGGTCTCAGGAAATCGATGGATTAGAGAGAGATACGAGCGCGTCCACGTCCGCGGTTTTTCCGACGCTTGAGTGCACGACGCTCGTCTTCGCTCATGCCGCCCCAGACACCGGCGTCCTGGCCGGTGTCTAACGCCCATGCGAGGCACTGAGATGTGACAGGACAACGGTTGCACACAACCTTAGCTGCTGCTACCTGAGCTAGCGCTGGGCCGGAATTGCCTACGGGGAAGAAGAGCTCGGGGTCTTCGTCGCGACAAATGGCTTCGTGGCGCCAATCCATGGTGATCTCCTAACGTGCTACAAGTGTAAGAACAACGGGGCGCAAAGAAAACCCACTATAAAGCTGGCGGTAAAAATAGGGACACGTCTTTTATGCAAGCCATGGGGGCGTGGCTGCTCAAGCCTCAATGGGGACGTGTGGTTCCTTCGCGGTAACCCGAAGTATTGGCGAATGCGTTGCTCGCTCGCCTGAGGTACCTGCAAATAATGACATGTCCGCTCACGCTTGGCTAGGGGTTAAGGGCAAAATGTGCACAGGATCACACTTTAATTTCAATTGTGGACGTGTCTCATTTCTGGATTCTTGCAACTTTGCAGACGTCTGACGTGTCTTCTGCCTGCAGTTTTTATGTTTTTTGTGGGAGTGTGGGGGAATGGTCCGCGTCAAATTGGGGTGGTTGACAGTTATTGGGTGTTGACTGGCTAAATCTGAACGAAGGCTAAGTGCAATGCTTTGCGCGGGAATGTTTTCTGTGTGCCAGGAGTGATTTGTTAATTTAGCAAAGTGCTCCTTTGCTAAAAGAGTGAAGTAGTGCAGGCTTCCTATCGGTGCGGGGGATCGGGGTCCCTGGGGAGAAACTGATGATTTGAACACGGTGTTGGGCTACACTCAATCGCCGTGAACATGAACACCCATTTCCCTCCACGTCTAGTTCTCTACGCTGGTTGGGTTGCCGCCATTCAGTCCCTCATCGGAATTGCCTACGCGATCCTTCTTATTGTACGGGAAGCTGCAGGCTACAACGATGCGTCGATCGTCTATGAGTCTGACAATGCGCGTACATGGGCAGGGTATGGGACTGCGGTGTTCTTTATCATCGTCTTTGGGGCTGTTTTGGTCGGGGCGATCATGATGAACCGGGGTAAACGATGGGGGCGGGGTCCTGTGATTATGCTCCAAATTTTACTGCTGCCCATTGCGTATTACATGTTCAACGGTGGCGCGTTTATCTTCTCCGGGGTAACAGGTTTGACCGCGATTGTGGCTTTGGTCATGCTCTTTAGCCCGCGCGCAGTAGATTGGGCTGCACGTAATTATTAAAAAATAAAGATAAGTGTGGTGCCGGCAAGCGGAAAACTTGCCGGCACCACACTTATATGAGACCTGCTACTGCTGTGCGAGGATGTTTGCTACGTACTTGTGCCCGCGGTCGTTGAGATGGAAGGGGAGATTCGTGTGGCCTGCGGTGGCGTCGATAATGCCTGACCACATGCGTTGATTATCGGGAGCGCACATGTGGTTGTGCTTGGTTGGTCCTTTGAGATCGACAAACTCGGCTCCGGAGGCTGCCGCTGCGTCTCGGCCCATGTCCTGGGCGAGCTGCTCAAGATGGGCAATCTCTGGTGCGAATGTGCGGTCATGAAGATTGTTGCCAACGTGGAATAAACATACGGCGCTGTTATCTGTAATTTGCGGGTAGCCGATGAGCTGAATGCGGGCATGAGGCGCTAGCTTGCGGATTCGTGCAACATCATGCCTGATCTTTGCGGCAAACTCATGGCGGATGTGTTCATCGGTGCGACCGCGCACGAGTTGTGAATAAGTATCGTTAAACCCTAGTGAGATGAATACTCGCTTAGTATTTTTGTTGAGTGTTTGTTGGGCCTCAGCCTGGTCGATCTGGAGTGATACTGAACGCCGGCTAGCGGAGAAAAGTGACTTATTGCCAAGTGCTACGGCACCGGGGCAGGAGTAATTATCTGCCCGAAGATTGAGCCGTTCGGCGGCCATAATTCCAAAGCTATGGGGAGACGTGGGGCACTCTCCTCGCTCGGTAGCGGGCGGTGTTGTGGGGATTTTTAACCATGTGGCGCCGTAGCGGATAAGATCCGGGTTGGCTACAACGGAATCCCCAAAAATGACTGCGTTGTGGATGGGGGCACGTGCATACGCTGGAGCGATGGCGGCGGGAAGTGTCGCGATGAGTGAAAGAATCGCCGCCCCGGCTTTGAACAGTCTGTGTCTCATTTCACCAGTATACAAAATTTCTATCAGTATCCTTTTAGGATAAAAGAGGTTTTCTGGTTTTGGATGTGAGGGATGCGAGAAGAGGGAAATCTCTATAAAATCGCCTTAGCTTAACGCTAATCCGACGAGGTGATCGCCTCGCTTTTCCACGATATGGCTGCCCGCGAGCCCGAGGGAAACCGTACCGATGTGTGTCCCTCGATCAACGTCAAAGACAGATTCGGTCTCCCCGGTATCCCAGTTAATTACTGCGATTCCATTGAACACGGGTACGTAAAGCTTGTTGTTAATGGCAACGCCCGTACCAAGAACATTATCGATGACATGCTCAACATGCAGGGATGATGGGTTGAACAGATAAAGGCGTTCACCATCAAACCAGGTGATGTGATGCGGGAGATCTGCCACGGAAGGCCCGTGGTCCCACGCAGAGTCACCGACTGGCGGAACCTCGATAGAGGCAGTGCGCTCTCCGCTGTTGTTAAAGGAATCGATGCGGGGGTGCGGCGAACCTACAAAAACAGCTGCGGACTCTTGGCTGATGGCAATGATGCGTGCATCTTCACCAGAAATACGAATATCGTGGGTAATCTCCGGGACACGAGAGTCTTCCGGAACTGTTTTCTGAAACCGCAGCCACCAGGATTTCTCACATTTTTCGGTTACTCCCAACAAAGATTTTCGGGAAAGCGCTGAGGAGATTTCGCAGTCCTCATGCGGTTGTTGGTTCGCCTCTTGTTTGATGGGGACGTCACCGTATTCCACAGTACGCACAAGGTCGGAACGCCAAAGCTCCACCCGCTCAGAAGACACGGTGCCCACGTTGTCATTGGAGGAAATCGGAACCACAGCATCGCTAGCGCTGGCGCTTCTCGTTGCTTTATACGTTCCAGACGCTGCGTCGAGAGAGACAACATCGCCGCAGCCTCGCCCGGTATGGAAAGTCAAAACGACACTGGACCAGGCTTGACCTAATGAACATAACGGCTCTGTGCGAGCGTATGACCATACTGGAGTGCCCGTCGTGGGATCGATGGCGTTGACACTGTGCCCGTCGTAAGACATGGCTAAGCCTGCCGCGATAATGGGTTTGGTGGTTAATTGATCGGCGGACGTTTCCCATTGCTGGGTTAATGAATGCACAGGAACTGGCGGAACCGCTGGAGTCCTTAGGGGCTGTTCAGCAGGGGAATACGTGACATTGTTAATCGGGGCAGTAGCCCAGACAACACTCACACCGGTAATACTGATCCCCGCAATAATCGTGGCAGCGATCAGGTCCTTCCGCGTCTTGCGCAAACTTTTAGTCATCGTCGGCGGTGCCTTTGGGTTGCTGATGCGGCATCGTTGGAGCGCTGGCTGCCCGAGCGCCTGCTAGGTGCGGTGCTTCGGCTACTTCCTGCGACCTTAAGCGGCTGACCGACTGTTTCCCCGGCGGTTTCGGGGATCGAGAGGGCGTCGAAAAGCTCTGGGGAAGTGGAGAACCATTGTGGCGGGGTGGGGTTGTCCAGCCCCAATTCATCGCTAATGAGCTTCCACTTGGTGAGCTCGTCGTATCCCACGAGGGTAATTGCTGTGCCGGTATGTCCAGCGCGCCCTGTCCTACCAATGCGGTGTACATACGTCATGGGGTCATCAGGGGTCTGATAATTGATCACGTGGGTGACATCGTCGATGTCAAGACCGCGCGCAGCAACATCGGTGGCAACCAAGATGTCTACGCGGCCATCGCGGAACATACCCAACGATAATTCGCGTGCCGCCTGGCCTAAGTCGCCGTGCACACCTGCCACTCGGAAACCTCGACCAGCAAGGTCCTCTGCAAGTTCTGCCGCAGTGCGCTTGGTACGTGTGAAAATAATGGTTTTCCCGCGGTCTTTTGCCTGGAGCGCACGCGCGGTAATCGCGCTCTTATCCATCCTGTGGGCCTGGAAAACCACCTGCTCGATGGACGCATGAGTTTGGGATGCGTTGACTTCCTCCGCCCGAATATGGAGTGGGCGTGACATAAAAGTCCTGGCGAGAGTAAGCACGGGTCCCGGCATTGTCGCAGAAAATAAGAGAGTCTGATGCTGGTGCGTCAGTGCTCCCAGCAGCTTCTCAATATCAGGGAAAAACCCTAAGTCCAGCATCTCGTCGGCCTCATCAAGCACAAGGACGGCCACGTGATCGAGGATTAGGGGGCCTTGCTGGTGTAGATCAATAAGCCGGCCGGGGGTTCCCACTACAACGTCAACGCCATTATCTAGAGCATGAATTTGCTCTTCATAGGGTCGTCCGCCGTATACCGTGGCCACCCTCACTGGGGTGTGGCGTGCTGCCCGTTCTAAGTCTTCGCCTACCTGTTGCGCCAGTTCCCTAGTAGGCACGACGACGAGCGCACGTGGGGTCCCGTCGAGCTCAGCGACGTCCGCTGCGTCGAAGACTCTGTCCAAAAGTGGAACACCAAAACCGAGTGTTTTGCCCATTCCGGTGCGTGCCTGGCCGATGATGTCTCGGCCGTCGAGAGCTATAGGAAGCGTAAGCTCCTGAATTGCAAACGTCTGTGTGATTCCTTGTTCAGAAAGCGCGTCGACGATCTCAGCAGCGACACCTAATTCGGCGAACGTGGGTTTATGAGTAGAAACTGACACCCCTCCGATACTAACGGGAATGCGCAGAAAGAGGCCAAGGAGGTCCTCATACTGGGTGAAGTGTGAGGAGAAGAACGTTCTGCAAGAGACTAAACCGGCAGGATACAGCGATTGCCTCCACATTCACCGTGAAGCAACACTCAACAGGTATGCTTGGGGAGCTATTTAGGCACCGTTGAGATTTTGGTATTTACTAGTGCAAGGAAGCACGGAAATTCGTGTTCCAGGCACAAGAGCCAACGTAAAAACGGCAGGACCATCAGAACAATAATTTTTAGGAGCGAAGATGGACATTAAAATCGGGTTCTCTGATTCGCCACGCGAGCTCGTCGTCTCTAGCCGTGAGACCCAAGACGAGGTTGTGGCACGCGTATCTGAGGCATTAGCTAACGACGCCGGTCTTTTGACGCTTACCGACGAGAACGGCAACCGTTATTTGGTACGTAACTCTCGAATCTCCTATGTAGAGGTCGGGACCTCAAACACCCGCACCGTAGGTTTCTCTGGAGCCTAGAGTTGAGCACCCCACACGAGGAAAGCTTTTTTGTCCGATTCGCTCGCGATTACGGATGGAGAGCATATGCCATTCCCGTACTCGCCGTAATCACCGTGTGGGTACTTGTCGACGTTTTCGTAGTGCACCCCAGCGACGAAAAAACATTCGAAAACCCAGTTTCCGAGGCCACCACCCAGACATCGGAAACAGGACAGCCACCTCTCAAAGGCCCCAATCCAGCAGATCAAGAGCAGCCTAAGATTGCTGCAGTTGAGTTGCCTCCAGGAGCCGAGTTCACGCAAAAGGGCGAGGGAACGTATCGAGTAGTCGGCACCCCAGGCGCGAAAGCTGGGCAAGGAAAAGAAAAAAAGTTCACCTACGTTGTTGAGGTCGAAAACGGCATTAAATCGGAGACCTTTGGCGGTGACGATGCCTTTGCCGCGATGGTTGACGCGACGCTGACCAATCCTAAGAGCTGGGCGCACGATGAAAAATTCGCGTTTGAGCACATAGCGAATACCCCGGATGCCCATCCGGATCTCAGAATCCAGCTCTCGTCGGTGGACACCACTCATGGGCTGTGTGGACACAATATTGCTATGGAAACCAGCTGTTTTTATTCCGACGGCAACCGCGTAGTGATTAATGAGTCTCGGTGGATCCGGGGTGCAACTCCTTTCCAGGGAGACCTAGGCGCATACCGGCAGTACCTCATCAACCATGAGGTGGGTCATGGCATCGGGTACGCCTCGCATGAACCATGCGGGGGAAACGGCCAACTGGCCCCCATTATGATGCAGCAGACATTAAGCCTGTCCAACACAGAACTATCCAAGATAGACGCTACGGAAGTGTACAAAGACGACGGCGCAGTGTGTGCCGCAAACCCTTGGCCTTACCCCTTTGGTTAAGAGTTATTCCCTATAACGCCCTCGTCGGCCCGGCATTCTATTAGGCTACAACTCATGGATTTCACGGCTCTTCCCCCTCACGTCCGCAATGTGTTTCACGCGCCGGATGAACCCGCTCGCGCCATAGGCGCAGCGTGGGATTACGGTTGGAAAGTCGGATCAGTGGTTTTTTCACAGGTCGCACACCCCGTGCGCGCGGCCTGGTCCTCTCGGATTAGAGAAAAACTGCAGCCAGAGGGCGTGCGGATTGTTCGCCCGATCAAATCTACCGACGGTAGATTCATCAACGCAGGATGGCGGGCATCGAGTTTTGCGCCGGGGATACTGACCCGACGTGTCGACGAAACCGTGGCAGCCGCATTACGCCTAGACCTGGCACTGAGCACCGTGGATGTGCCTGCTTCCTTCAAAGACGTGGATGCCACAGACATTTTTTCCATTGCAGACCATATAGCGTGGCATGCCTCTCCGACGTCGGCGATTGATCTGAAAGATTCAATCCCGCGCCACCTAACGGCCATCAACATCATGCCCAAAGTCGAACTGTTGTTACGCGACATAGACGCTCCGAACCAGGTTGTTCATGCTGACATGTTTGCCACGACGCTGTACGCCGGCGTGCAGGCACCCACCGTGACAGACGTGATGGGGGTAGCTCGTCCCTATGGTTATACGGCTGCACTCAGCATTATCGACGCCCTCAGCGTCGGCGCAGTAGACGAGGGCATTATTGGACGCTTTTCCCATGTTCCCCACCTTGACCAGCTACTCTTACGCGCGTTGGCGTATCGCACAGCAGTACATGCGCTTCATCCAGATGCCACATCGAATACAGGAACGAACTTAGAGTGGGTAGCCAAGGCCGTGATGTCAAGGGTATCTGTCACACTATGAGGCATGAACCTCTCAGCGACCTCGGAAACACCTTTGGCACCGGAAGCGGCGGCTACCTCGGGTTATCCGAATTCTCAACGAGCAGCTTTTAGGCAGCCACCTGCGCCGCAGGTACGCATCGTTTCTGCGCAGCATCATGTAGAGACACACGACTGGGACAATGATCTCTTTAAGAACCAAACCGGTATATGGCGCTTACTAGGTCCTGCCGGTTCGGGCGTGTCTACGCTGATCATGGATACTGTCGCAGAGCGTCTGCGCCGCGGAGTAGATCCCTCAAGCATTCTTGTCATTGCAGCATCAAAGGAAAGCGCTACTCGGTTGCGCGCCGGGATTGCCGCGCGTCTTTCGGGAGAGTCCTATACAGCGGCTACCACGATGGTGCGCTCTGTGCACTCGCTTGCTTTTGCCTTGCTCCGAAGCCTAAGTGGAGAAGAACTGAGGCTTATTACAGGTGCCGAGCAAGACGCGGTGATTCGGGAGCTATTACAAGGACACAGCGAGGACCCAGAAGCAGCCCACATCTGGCCACAAGAGACGCGTGATGCGCTAGGCCTTGTTGGCTTTGCTCGTGGTCTCCGAGATTTTCTCTTACGCGCAGTCGAACGAGGACTGAGCCCAGAAGACCTGGAAAGACTAGGGAAGACATATCGTCGGCCGATGTGGAGCGCCGCCGGGTCTTTCCTGCGGGAATATGAACAAACGATGGCCCTTGGCGGAGCGAAGAGTCTGAGTGCTTCTGAACTCGTGAGCACTGTGCTTGAGTATCAGATCCCGGATCAAGGGTGGAAGACAATCATCGTTGATGATGCCCAGCACCTTGACCCTAAATCCGCGCAACTTATGAGCGAGCTGTTACGCTACGCAGAATTTGGCATCATCGGTGGAGACCCAGAGCAATCGGTGTTTCATTTTCGTGGTGCAACCCCAGAGTTTCTGACTACGTATCCTGCAGATCATCAGCTGGTCTTGGAAACGACGCGGCGGCTACCTGAGACTACGGCGCGGATTGTTGAAAACCAAGGGCAACACTTTGAATACATTGCAGACACAATCCGTAGGGCTCATCTGATTGATGAGGTTCCGTGGGATGAGATTGCAGTGATCGTGCGTTCTACGGGGCTGGTCGCGCCTGTTCGGCGGGCGCTTCTGGCCGCAGGGGTTCCCGTGCAGGTTGATCCAACGGACATCATCTTGAGCGAGCAGCGCATTGTTTCCTCAATGATTCTTGCCGTGAGAGCGATATACGGGGAGCTCAACAACCGTGACATGGAAGACCTCCTTCTAGGACCCATTGGTGGCGCAGACTCTGTGACTCTGCGTCGGCTTTATCGTGGACTGCGTAAAGTCGAGATGAGACGCGGCGGTAGCCGGCGTGCCATAGAACTGTTAAAAATCCTCATAAGCCCCCGCCCTTCAGAAGAACAGGCTGCCCTAGCCGGGGAAGCTGAGGCGGTTCTTTCTGAAAGAGAACTGCAGATTCTGGAAAGAATCAGAAACGTGCTGTCGCGGGGTGCTCAACCCGGTAGCGTCGAAGAAATCCTGTGGGCGATCTGGCATGAGACCGGTTTGGCCAATCACCTTCAAGCAGTAAGTCTAAGAGGCGGTGCCGCAGGTTCGCAGGCGGATCGTGATCTTGATGCTGCGATGGCACTTTTTGACGCTGCGGGTGACTGGGTGGAACGACGCCCCACGGCAGGCATCGTGTCCTTTATGCGCCACATAGCGGAACAAGAGTTGCCCACAGGTGTGCGCGACCGCCGGCAAGTCCGCACACAGGCGGTACAGCTTCTTACAGCTCATGCGGCGCTCGGGCAGCAATGGCATACGGTGATAGTCGCGGGAGTGCAAGAGGGGAGTTGGCCTTCTCTTGGTGAAACCGGGACGCTCTTTGGTCAGGAAGAGCTGACGGATCTCGTTGATTCAGGCATCGACCCTAATACCATCGTCATGCGTTCTAAAGAGCGTCTGGACGAGGAACGCCGCCTCTTTCACGTGGCTAAGAGTCGGGCCACGCAGCGTCTTTATATCACCGCTGTAGAAGCACCTGAAGCTAACGACGTAGCCGAGCCATCGCGTTTTATGAACGAGCTTGATCCTTCTTGCTTCCAGCAACACGTGCAGGAGAGTGAAGCGTCGTACGCTGATCTTTCTGTACCTTTGGCACCTGAAGACACAGGCTTGGAAGACTATATTCGGCTCTTGAGCGTTCCGGCAATGGTGGCGGAGTTGCGTCGAGAAGTCCGCAACAGTGACTCGCCGCAGCGGCGTCGAGACCAAGCTGCTCGTCAGCTAGCACGGCTGGCAGCGGCAGGAGTTCCGGGGGCCCATCCTGAAGAATGGTGGGGTGAAGGAGGCCCCTCTACGGAGCAACCATTAGACCAACGGTCTATTTCTCCTTCCCTGATAGAGAAGGGCCTGGCGTGCCCTTTGCGTGCCCGACTCGATGCTGTTGTCGAGGAAGAAGAGACGCCATTCCAGATGCTCAAAGGTTCTTTGGCGCATGCATACGCGGAAGCACTAGCCCGGGGAGTGGACTCGGAGACAGCGAAGAAACTCACCACTGAGGCCTTCCTCCAGCTGCTTAATGCCCCTGCGTGGCGGCAAGAATCGGAAGAGACCGCGTGGACACACATAATTGAGCGGCTAGAAAAATGGATAACGGAATCTGCAGCCAAGTATGAGCTGGTGGGGGTGGAAACCTTAGTGAATACGCGGATTGCAGAAGGCATCACTATCAGAGGCCGCATAGACAGATTAGAGCGTACGAGCGACGGCGCTTATCGAATCATCGACTATAAGACGGGATCCAACGTCCCAAGCGCAAAGGACGTCTCAAATCACAAGCAATTGACGGCATACCAGCTCGCATTGAGCAACGGAAAGCTTAGCGATAATGGCGATGTGATCAGCGGAAGCGGTGAAGAATCGCTGAAAGTCGATCAAGCGGTACTGGTGTACCCAGGCTCGAAAACAAAGACGATCAGCACCCGCGAGCAGGCGACAAAAACCGCAGAGGAACTGCAGGAATTTGCAGACTTGTTGCCGCCGCTGGTCCAGAGCCTGACTGGCCCCAGCCTTGTAGCAATTGTTAACGATGGGTGCTCACAGTGCTCGATAAAAAATATATGCCCAGCGCAGCCCGAAGGAAGGATGACCCCGGCATGATAGATCCGATTGAACTATCGCGGTTACTCAAGCAGAAATTCCCTCCTACGCCTCAGCAAGCGGCAGTCATCGGTGCTGAACTCGGACCTATGTTGGTGGTAGCTGGTGCGGGTGCTGGTAAGACGGAAACCATGGCTGCTCGCGTGGTATGGCTGGTGGCCAATAACATGGTGGACCCCGATCGCATTCTGGGGCTGACCTTTACCAGGAAAGCTGCCCAGCAACTCTCTCAACGTATCCGAGGCAGGCTTGAACAACTTGCAGGTATGGATGCGCTGAAAGACATTGATCCAAGCGGGGAGCTGTCTCATAAGTTAGAGGCTATCGCCCCAACGGTCTCCACATACGATTCCTATGCCGGCAGTTTGATCAGCGAATATGGTTTGCTCTTGCCCGTGGAGCCCTCCTCACGGTTAATCACAGAGACTGAGCTTTTCCAGATCGCCTATGACATCGTTATCAACTATTCAGGAGCCCTAGACGCGCAGACCCAACCGGTGAGCGCGACGGAAAAGCTCTTGTCCTTGGTGTCTGACATGGACAACCATATCGTTTCGCCGCAGGACATTGTGGAAGAGACGGACGCATTTTTATCGGTGCTGGATGACGTGGAGGCGGCGTCGAAACGCGGGTTGAACCAGACCCTTGTCGGATGGAAACAACGGCAGATAATCCGCAAGCAAATGTTGCCCATGGTTGCGATGCTCAAGCAACACCTAGCCCAGAATAATCTCATGACCTTCGGGGAGCAGATGTCGCTTGCGGCTAGGCTCGCTGAGGAAAACCCGCAGGTGGGAGCTTCCCAACGAGATCGGTATTCCGTGGTGATGCTGGATGAATACCAGGACACCGGACACGCACAGCGGGTATTGTTGCGCAGTCTCTTCAGCGGCGCTGCAGTCACCGCAGTGGGTGACCCGATGCAGTCGATCTACGGGTGGCGTGGAGCTACTTCTGCCAATCTTGAGCGCTTCAGGGAGGACTTTGCTTTAGGCGATGACCTCGCTCAAAAGCGCGAGCTAACAGTGAGCTTCCGTAATCCTCCCGAGGTTCTTCAGTTGGCCAATGAGGTATCCAGGGAAGTCCTTGGTGCCCCGGATAATCCTCGTCGAACGGTACAGCCGCTCTCTTCCCGTGAAGGGGCTCCGCACGGGGAGGTGACCCTGGGATTTTTCCCTAGTGCGGAAAGAGAGCGAGAATTTATAGCCGACGAGTTGGCGGAGGCTTATAAGAACCGGGGCGAGAACTTTACCGCCGCTGTATTGGTCCGAAAAAAACGGCACTCTGCCCCCATAGCGTTAGAGCTGCAATCGCGGGGTGTTCCCGTGGAAATTGTTGGTTTAGCTGGGCTTATCGACGTCCCCGAGGTGGCCGACATGATCGCAGTTGCGGCGATGCTCATCCGGCCCCAAGACACACAATCTGCGCTGCGCATTTTAGCCGGTCCGCACGTGGGTCTGGGAGCAGCAGATATTCTGGCTCTGGCTAATCGTGCGGCTAACCTCGCGGGACGCGGAAAAGACGATAGAGAAGAGAAAAAGACTGATCCACTTGAGCGTCTGGAACAGATAATCGCCGAAACCCTTCCTAAGGCACCGGAAGCAGTTGTGGGACTGGCAGAGGCCGTCGCTGACCTTGACGCGCCTCGGGAAGAAGGCGGCTCAACTCGTTATAGCGATGAGGGACTGCGGAGGCTGCGCTTGCTGGCATCCGAGCTGAGGTATCTGCGTACCCACAGTTTGGGGCATTCGTTGCCGGATCTTTTTGCAGACATCGAGCGAGTATTCGGAATTCGCACCGAGGTGCTACAACGAGAAGATCCATATGCCGACGGGGCCCCTGGGACTGCGCATCTTGATCGCTTTGCTGAGGTTGTCTCGGATTTTGCTCGGGTTCCCCATGCCACGCTGAGCCAGTTTTTGGATTACCTTGAGCTCAGTAGAAGCCATGAGGATGGCTTAGAACCAGGAGAGGTGCAGGTTCGTTCTGACCGTGTTCAGATTCTTACTGTGCATAAAGCGAAAGGCCTG
The DNA here is from genome assembly GCF_002162115.2 of Corynebacterium silvaticum. Lineage (NCBI taxonomy): Bacteria > Bacillati > Actinomycetota > Actinomycetes > Mycobacteriales > Corynebacteriaceae > Corynebacterium > Corynebacterium silvaticum. The sequence goes on from NZ_CP021417.2 coordinate 652,512, forward strand.
GAGTGGCAGATCGTGAGCGTTGCGCATGCAGACTCCAGCACCTATAAGACAAGAACGTCGACGTGGCTGAGTAACGAGTCCGCCGTGCCATCGGCGCTTCGCGGGGATGCACGAGAAGACGACTCTTTGGTGGGAGCTCCCGTTTGGTATATCGATTCCCCAGAATCCCCAGCTGACCTGAAAAAGCAGGGAGACGCCCACATAGCAGAATTTCGAGCTATGGAGGAGGAAGAGAATGCGCGCTTATTCTACGTGGCTTTGACCCGCGCGGAGCAGCGCGTTCTGGTTACTGCGTCGACTGATACCACCAAAGCTTCACCTCCGGGGCCTTACACACATCTTGATATGTTGCGCACTAAAGTGCCGGACTCCGTTGTGGAGTGGTTTGACGGTGATACCGATGATGCCCTCGAGCCGCCTCTTCCAGAAACCGGGGTTTTCCCGCAAGAGCTGCGGCCCGAGGGTGCAGATGCGGTTAAGAAAGCCATGGTGGAGCTTCCTGAGTTGATAAAAGACGGCGATCTTTTTGAGCGATGGGAACAAGAGGTCACCGCGCTTATCGAGGAACATCAGCAGCTGAGCACTCCGATTGTGCCTGTGGAATTAGGGCTTGAGCTTACGGCCTCAGACATTGTGAATCTTTCGCAGGATCCCCAAGCTTTTGCTAGACGACGCCGGCGGCCAGTTCCTTTCAAACCCAATAGCTATGCCAAGCGTGGAACCGCTTTCCACCAGTGGCTTGAAGACCGTTTTGGTTCCACGGCTCTGTTGGATGCCGATGAACTTCCTGGTATCGATGATGCCCTGGATGGAACAGAATTGGAGACCCTGAAAAACCGATTTTTGGACAGCGAGTGGGCGGACCGAACTCCTGAATATGTGGAGCATCCGTTTGAAGTGTCTATCGGTGAGCACATAGTCCGAGGTCGGATGGATGCTGTGTTTAAGAACACGGATGGACAATGGATTGTTGTTGACTGGAAGACAGGACAGCCTCCGACAGAAGCCGCGGAGCGTCGTTCTGTATCGCTGCAGCTGGCAGTGTATCGATTAGCGTGGGCTCGATTGCAGGGCGTTGATCCGTCAGAGGTACAAGCGCTGTTCCATTATGTGGGGCGCAATTTTAGCTATCAACCCAGTGAGCTTCCGGATGAGGCGTCGTTAGCTCACATGCTTACGTTGAACATGTAATCTTGATGAGCACTTTGAGAAGAACCTAGGAGCATAATGCCGTTGACCAACCGCGATGCGGGTCGATACCTCGGGGATGAGGAACTCACCGAGTTGCCAGAGCATACCCTGCTCAACGTTATTCGTATCCCCGGAAACCCGTTGATCAGCCCAGTGCGGTTGATTGCTCGGCGTTTTGGCTATGCGTTGGTGCTGATTCTCCTTGTGGCCTTGATTGTTTACTTTGACAAAGGCGGCTACAGCGAGCATCTGACTTTCATTGACGCTCTTTATTATTCGGCGGTTTCCTTGTCCACCACCGGTTATGGCGACATCACGCCGGTGACTCAGGGGGCTCGTCTTCTCAACATCATCATTATCACTCCGCTTCGGTTGACATTCGTTATCCTCTTGGTCGGCACGACGTTGTCGGTGCTCACAGAGGAATCGCGCCGAGCATGGAAAATCCAGCGCTGGAGGAAACGCATGCGAAACCACACCGTGGTCATTGGATATGGAACTAAAGGACGTTCGGCAGTTTCTGCACTGCTGGCGGACGGTGTGTCTCCTAAAGAGATCGTTGTGGTGGATACCGATCCGGTAGCGCTGGAGACTGCGAATACCGCGGGGCTTGTGACGGTTAATGGTTCTGCCACTAAATCAGAGGTGCTCAAACTTGCCGGTGTGCCCAAGGCGAAGGCCGTCGTGGTAGCACCCAATATCGACGATACCGCGGTGCTCGTGACGCTTTCTGTGCGAGAGCTGGCACCAAGCGCATGGGTTGTGGCTAGTGTGCGGGAATCCGAGAATCAGCACCTCTTAGAGCAATCCGGCGCAGACTCAGTGGTGATTTCTTCTGAGACCGCAGGCCGCATGCTTGGTTTGGCCACGGTGACGCCTTCGGTGGTGGAGATGATGGAAGATCTGTTGTCCCCAGATGAGGGTTTTTCCGTTGCGGAACGCCCGGTGGGAGAAGATGAGGTGGGCGCTAATCCTCGGCACTTGGCAGATATTGTCCTTGGCGTTGTGCGCTCTGGTGAGCTCTATCGGATCGATTCTCCAGAGGCGGAGACCGTGGAACCTGGCGATCGTCTGCTCTATATCCGACGAGTTTTTAGTGAGGATGTTTCAGATTAAGAAGTGCCTGCTGGTTGATCTCGCTGGACGGGTTCCTGTCCATAAGGGTAATCCAGTGCTGTCTTCTCCTCGTCCGGATACACCTGCCTTTCACGTGACGGATCAGCTGCTAGTGCAACGAGTCGCCCCTGACGTGGTGGACTCGATAACAGGCACAGCAGCGCGGCTTCATATCCCATGGGTAGCAACGGCTCTCGCTGTTCTACGCAACCGCGAATTAATGGTGTATGACCCAGCGTCTGGGAAACGACTGGAATATAGCACGCCCACCATTGGCCGGACGCCCGATGGAAAAGAGGTATTTCCCCGCATTGATCCGGCGGTGATTGGCCTGATTACGTCAGAGTCTGATGAGTATGTGCTTGTAGGGGAGAACGCTCACCGCCGCGGGTATTTCTCCTTGATCGCCGGATACCTGGGAATGGGGGAGACGTTTGAACAAGCGCTGACCCGAGAAGCGTGGGAAGAAACTGGAAGACGTATCTCTCATATTTCCTATGTAAAGAGCCAATCGTGGCCTTATAGTGGGGCCATTATGGTGGGGATGACAGCACGGACAACGGATATGGATGCTGTGGTACAACCCGATGGTGAGCTCACAGAAATTCGCTGGGTAACACGTAAAGATATTGTTCGAGGCACCATCCAGCTTCCAGCTCCGGGCAGTATTGCGCATGACATGATGTGGGATTGGGTAAAGAAAAACGATGATTGATCTCAACGATCTGGACAGCGATCAAAGGGCCGCCGCTAGTGCTCCTCGCGGGCCAGTAGCCATTCTTGCGGGTGCTGGAACGGGTAAGACTCGAACGATTACCTATCGGATCGCCAACCTCATTGATCGCGGCATGGCTAGTCCTAACCGCGTGCTTGCGGTGACGTTTACACGTCGCGCTGCCGGGGAAATGCGGCACCGGCTAGGAGTCATGGGAGTGGGGGGAGTGCAGGCGCAGACGTTTCACTCAGCTGCGATGCGTCAGTTGTCGTATTTTTGGCCGCAAGTGGCAGGGAATCTGCCGTGGAAATTGCTGGATAACAAGTTTCCGCTTGTCGGCAAGGCTGCGCGCTCGGTGGGAATAGAAACGACTACGGAAAACGTGAGAGATCTTCTAGGCGAGATCGAGTGGGCAAAGGCTACGTTGATAACGCCTGATCGTTATGTGGCGCATGTGAAGGATCGTAAGATTCCTGCAGCCGCAGATAAAATCGCTGAGGTATACCGCAGATATGAGCAGGCTAAAACAACAAGTGAGGGCATGCTCCTAGACTTCGATGACCTGTTATTGCACACGGCGGGAGCCATTGAGAACTCGACTGCGATTGCAGAGGAATTTCGGGAGCAATATCGCACTTTTGTAGTCGATGAATACCAGGACGTTACGCCGCTGCAGCAACGAGTGCTTGATGCTTGGCTGGGGGAGCGCGATGACATCACCGTGGTGGGAGACGCTAACCAGACCATTTACTCTTTTACGGGAGCGACTCCTAATTATCTTTTGGGGTTTTCGCGTAAGTACCCTCACGCAACGGTGGTCAAGCTACAGCGAGATTATAGGTCGACCCCCCAGGTAACAGACCTCGCCAATACGGTGATTGGGAAAGCACGGGGCCGAGTGGCTGGTACTCGATTAACGTTGGAGGGAATGCGCCCGCCTGGCCCGGAGCCAGAATTTTGCACTTTCGACGATGAACCCGCTGAGGCACGCGCCGTAGCGAGCAGGATTAAAGAGCTCCTGAGCAAGGGAGTCGCAGCCTCGGAAATCGCGGTGCTTTATCGAATTAACGCGCAGTCGGCGGCTTTTGAACAAGCTCTTGCGGATGCCGGGATTGTTTACCAGGTGCGCGGTGGCGGTGAGTTCTTCCAGCGCGCGGAGATTCGTCAAGCAATGTCTCAGCTGGTTCGTGTCGCACAGCGCGCAGGAACGGAGTCGATCCACGGTTCTGCCCTGGAGACCTTGGTGCGCTCGGCGCTAGCCCCTGTGGGATTAACCCCGGAAGAGCCGGAAGGTACTCAGGCTCGCGAACGGTGGCAGTCCCTAGAAGCGCTTGCGGAGCTCACCGTGGAATTGACGCACGCTACGCCGGATCTGGACATCCAGGGGCTCCTGGAACAACTCAATCAGCGTGCCAGCGCAAAGCATCCTCCGACGATGCAAGGAGTGACATTAGCGTCTTTACATGCGGCTAAGGGCTTGGAGTGGGATGCGGTGTTCCTTGTAGGGCTTGTCGACGGCACCCTCCCGATCACCCACGCCATCAAAGGGGGAGACTCTCACATTGAAGAGGAACGCAGGCTTTTCTACGTCGGCGTCACCCGCGCCCGGGAGCACCTTGTGTGCTCGTGGTCAAGAGCTCGGCAGGAAGGAGGCCGTGCGACTCGGAAGAGAAGCCGATTCTTTGACGGCATCGTGGCAGAGCCTATCGACGTCGCCGTCCCGCCACGTGCCAAGCACTCACAGCGCTGTCGCGTGTGCGGTTCGCCCCTGGGTTCCCCCTCAGAAATTGTGATGAGAAGATGCGCCGATTGCCCGTCGGGCGTTGACGAGGAGGTGTTTGAGACTCTGAAAGCGTGGCGTCTGGACATGGCCAAAGAAGACGGTGTGCCTGCCTACATAGTCTTCACAGACGCGACCCTGCACGCCATTGCCGAGGCCTGCCCAACGACCACAGATGACCTACTAAAAATTTCCGGTATTGGTCAGATGAAAGCGGAGAAGTACGGCAGTAGCTTGCTGGAAACTTTGGCTCAATTTCGCTGATTCTCTTACTCCCAGCAGAACGGGCACTGAGGGCGAGCGGAAAGACGAGGGAGTTTTTCTGTGGCATAAGCAGAAACTTGGAGGCTGTCGCCGGGCATAAGTGATGGCGAGATAACGGCGTAGGCGTTGTCATGCTGTGCGAGAAGGCTTTGAACCACAAAGCTGGTGTGCGCAGCGGTGGCTGCGATGAGGTGCGGGGGTGCGGGAAAAGGGCGACCAGAAAGCATCGATTGGGTGTGAAGCGCCGGCCACTCTGGATCGGAATCAGTGCGGTAGAGATCGCCGCAGGCGAGACAAGGACCGCTTTCTTCTAAACGGACTGGGCCGACGATCCCGTGGGCGTCGATAAGCCTCACAGGGAGGAGAAAACCCGTGCGTGCTCACGTGATCCTCGACGCAGGAGTCTATTCCGCGAGGATTGCACACGATGATGAGGGTTCGGCGTTGGATATGATCCATAAACTCCTCTGTGCTAGGAAAATTGGTTGACCGCACTACGCGCATCCCACTTTTTTCTAGGAGGTCGGAGACAGCGTCTGCCAGTGGGTCGTCGCCGATAACCGCACTAGTGCGGGGTTTGCTCTGTGCCCTGATGACGCCGTGGGCGAGGAGGTCTTCCATGAGTCCTCGCGCGGCGACAGGATGAAGCCCTGCGGACGTAAGTTCAAAAATTATCTGACCTTTTGCCCGCGGCTCGCGTAAGCTGCGAAGTATCGGAACTAGTGCATCGATAAGCTCGCGTGGTGCTGGGAAAATTCCTGCACGCGTTGAGTCGAGCCCAAACTGAATCCCCTGAGCCCGCACCAATACTTGATGACTGGGACTGAGAACTACGTTTCCCCCCCCCCCCGTGTTCATGACGGTAATTTCAGCACAGAGAGCCATTTTTGTCATGCCCCGTAAAAACACCCCTGAGCTTCCTGTGGAAGTGATCCGCTCGAAGCGTCGGGTACGCACCGTTTCTGCTCGGCTTATCGACGGGCGCGTGCAAATCCGAATCCCGGAGTCAATGAGCAAAAGCGATGAGCAGCGCGTTATCGCTGAGATGTCTGCAAAAGTGAAACGAAAAACCCAATCCACCGCAGAATCGAATGATGCGCTCTTCCAGCGCGCTCAGTATCTGAACCGACGCTACCTGGATGGGAAAGCCAACCTAAGCTCCATCAAATGGGTTACCAATCAACGGCGGCGCTGGGGGTCGTGCTCACAAAGCACGGGAGAAATACGAATTTCTCATCGCTTGCGAGAAGTCCCCGACTACGTTGTAGATTCTGTGATTATCCATGAGCTCGTGCACACGTTCATCCACAACGGTCACAGCAAAGAGTTTTGGGAATGGGCAGACCGCGCGCCCTATGCGGAGCGGGCCAAGGGATTCCTGGAGGCCATGCAGCGGGTGAGCGGTTAAAACTACAAGAAACCCCCGAGCTAGCGTGGCAGTCTAGGAGGCTAGCTCGGGGGTTTAGTGGTGGTGGTTTAAGGCTTCTTGGGATCTTGATCGTCGGAATCGTCTTCCGGCTTGGGGTTTTCCTTGCTCTCGGGGTTTTCGCCCTCAGAAGCGAGCATTTCCTCCAACTTGGTGATCTCTGCGATGGGATCAAAGTCGGTGCCAGCGGAGTCGTCGAGAAGCGCGTCGATGAACTCAGCGGAAGATTCAAGGTCCTCGGCGGTGGGTAAGAAGTCTGGGTGATCCCACACGTGGTCGCGGCGCTCAGTGCCCACGGCGACTCCCACTCGGCGCCACAGCTCTTGGGCCTCGGCGACCTTGGGGGCAGCGAACTCAATCCCTACGACTTTGGCGAATGCCTGCTCCGCAGAACCACCGGTGGCGCGACGACGACGCCATGCCTCGTTCAGGGCGGCTGTCGACGGGATGCGGTCTCCCATGGCCTCAGTCACCACTATCTCCACCCAGCCCTCGATCAGCGCGAGGAGAGTCTCTAGCCGAGACGCTGCGTGGGAGTTACGCGAGGTAATGCGAGGGCTCATATCCAGTCCCTGGAGCTGCTCCATAGCGTTTTGAATCGCGGTGGGGTCGCCGGACTCTAGGTTCAAATCACGCATGGCTTCTTCGATATGAGACGTGTCGATGACGAGGCCTGCTGCGTATTCCTCAACGGAAGAGACGAGTCGCTCCCGCAGCCACGGCACGTGCTTGAACAACCGTTGACGAACAGCCTCACGTGCGCTGAGATAGACCATGATCTCGCGGTCCTCAATTTTTAGACCAGAGGTTTCTTTGCGCAGGTTAGCGGGTAGTACGGCGGTGACACCTGTCGGGGCGATCGGGAGGCCGAAATCTGTGCCAGCAATAGTCTGAGTGGCAAGATCACCTAGGGCGTGGCCTAGCTGCATGCCAAAATTCATGCCGGACATCTGATTCATGATCTGCATCATGGGTCCCACCATCTCGCGAGCCTCTTCGGGCAGCGAGTCCACCTGAGCCTGAGCCATGTTCTCGGCTACCGGGGTGACGAGTCGTTTCCACATAGGAAGAGTCTTCTCTAGCCACAAAGAAGCATCCCATGCAGCCACGGTATTGCCGGATGCGGGCAAAATGGTGGCGTCGTCAAGCCATATTTCCACCAGGCGCACGGCTTCTTCTACCGCAGTGGTGTCGTTGGCCGACACAGCGGTAGAGGAACCGATCTGCTGCTGTGCAATCCGCTCGGCGAGCGCATAGTTCACCGCGCCCTGTCCCTCGGGAGAGTTCATCGTGGAACCCATTCCAGAGAGCATTTGCCCGAATTGGTTCAGCATGTCTCCCAAACCACCGGCGCCAAAGGGGTTGTTGTTGCGGCCGTTGTTATCATCATCGCCATTGCCGCCGAAGTTGAAAGAAAAACCGAATCCATTGGTATTCATGCTTCATAACCGTACCGATTCTTGTGCTATTTGTGCCATGTTGGAGGCAACGCTGTGAGCGAACATGTACCCTAAGGACTCGTGAAACGTCGTCTAAGCACTCTTACACTGGGAGCCCTTCCCATCGTCGTCTTGGGAACTCTTGTCACCATCGATCACGTTCCCGGGACTGATATTGATTTAACCGTGCCATATGCGGCGGAAGGCCCAGGTCCTACGTTCAACACGCTCGGGCAGATCGATGGGCAAGATGTTGTGGAGATTGGTGGTGCAGACGTTGATAAGACTCGCGGCAACCTCAACATGACAACGGTATCTATCCGCAGCGGGATGACCCTGGCTCAGGCGCTTAGCCGATGGCTCTTCACGGATGACACGCTTATTCCTTTGGAACGCATCTATCCCAAGAACAAAACTCCGGATCAGGTTAATCAAGAAAACCAGATTGCTTTCTCATCCTCGGAAGCCTCTGCGACCATCGCTGCGATGAATCATCTAGGTCGCCCGGTGGAAACGGAGGTCGCGGGGATCGTCGAGGAGTCTGCGGCGCATGGGATTCTTCAAGAAGGCGACGTGATAGTAGCCATCGACGGCACGGCTGTTGGTGGCCCCAAACAAGTCCGCGAGACGGTTCGGAAGAAAAAGGTCGACGATAGCGTCACCATCACGTATCAACGCGACGGACAAAAACACGATGCCACGGGGAAACTGGGCAAGAATCCCAGTGACTCCACAATTCCGTTCTTAGGGGTGAGCATGGCGGCTAAACCTGCTGGCGGAATCACGGTCGATTATCACCTTAAAGACATTGGTGGCCCCTCGGCTGGACTCATGTTTTCCCTGGCCGTGGTGGATAAACTCAGTGGGGGTGATCTCAACGGCGGAAAGTTTGTGGCCGGTACTGGAACCATCGACGACGACGGCACCGTGGGCCCTATCGGCGGAATCGCGCATAAAGTTCAAGCGGCTAAAGATGCTGGCGCAGAGCTATTCCTTGCTCCTGCCAAGAACTGCTCGGAGGCCGTAAGCAGAGATCACGACGGCATGACCGTCTTGAGCGTTGATTCTCTGGATGATGCCATCAAGCAAATGGACGCCTATAATACCGGCGGCGAGTACACGGCGTGTAAAAAGTAGCAGCTAGGGCTTAGCTTTTCGCAGGCTCTGTAGCGGCCGGAGTCTCCATAGTGGAGCTCTCTGTCTGAGGGCGCTGCGCTAAGCCCAGCGCATAGATCTGTTCCGCTGGGTCCTTGTCATCGGTAGAGACCATTTGCTGCATAACCAGGCCCTCATTGTTGTCTACCACCGTGATAACTGCGGTGCTACCCAGCGTAGACCAGCCCACAACGCGACGCCCGGTATCTTCTACCACCCGTGAGCTCCTAAGCTCCGTGAGCAGCTGTGTTGTCGATGCGGCTTTGGAATCGGACTTAAAAAATTGGAATTGGCCAATTTTTTCCCCAGAACAAGCCATCGAATTTTGAACCCCGTTTGCATCGCAAGAGTCAAACTGATCAAAAAACTCCTTAGGCGCTAGTGCACCAAATTGCTTGCGGGCCTTCTTCAGATTGGGATTCTTATTGGCCTTTTCCGAGCTTGTCGACGCCACCCCGCTGGTCTCGTGCTCACTAGGCAGAGCAGTCCTCGTAGTCTCTGTCGCAGACTGCGAGGACGCTTCTGATGCCCCAGGAGCCGGAGCCTCCTGATCGCTGCCACACGCCGTCACCCCTAGAAGACCGCACAGCGCGAGGGCACATGCTGGGCGTCGAAAAGCACGAATACTCAGCGGCATGCGGAGAAGAGTGGAGGAAAGCACAGAATCAGCTCCTGAGGCATAAGTCGGGCGGAAACAACTCGATTCTAATCCAATGTCATGCGAAGAGCGGCGATAACGCCAGGTGCGACCCCCGGCCCGCCTCTAAGCTCGATCTCATCGGCGGCGAAAGGACCGCGCGCTTCCAACTCTTCTTCCAAGGGGCGCATCTGCAAAAGCGTCAACTCATGATCGCCCTGGAGAACGCCGGAGAAAAGGCGCGCCGGGCGGGGGCCTGCGGTGGGATCAGAGGAATCTCTAAACATGATCTCTTGAGCCAAAACAGCGCCTATCACTTGGCTTGGCCAAGATATGCGGGAGATATAATCTCCAAGTTCTTCTGAACCCGGTTGTATATGTTCCGGGAGATTGTCTTGGACCACGAGGGCGAGGGGAGAGTCGTCGTCTTCTGGGATTGCTGAACCCACTAATTCCGCTGGGACCAGAGCAAATAGCGTAGGTGAGGCGTCCCATCCTTCGGCGTGAATGAAGTCGACTGCCTCAAGCATTGCCTTATTTAACGCTTGGATGGGGTAGTCAGGAGTGCTCATTAAAAAATCCTTTACATTCACCTGTGAAGAAACTGCCGTAGACTAGGACATTACCTTGTCCATCGTAGAAAACTTTTGCATGGGATCCCCGTTGATTTCCGCGAATGTGTCCCTACAAAGAATGAAATAAAGGAGTTCGAGTTGGCGAACGGCCTTACGCCTCCGTCCCCCTCGATCGGTCGTCCACCTAAGTTGTTCACCCGGATTGTGGTCCTTCTGGTGATTTTGGGTGCGCTGGTCCCCACAGCAATTGGTCTGTATACCAATTGGCTGTGGTTTGGTGAAGTTAATTTTAGGGGGGTGTTTAACAAGGTCATACTGACTCGAATTGTGCTGTTCGTGGTGTTTGCGCTGTTTGCGGGAATCATTACATGGATTGCCGGATGGCTCACTTACCGTGGGCGCCCCGACGAACTCGATGTTCTTGACCTAGAGGGACCCATCCCGCAGTATCGCGCGGTGGTCGAACGCAGTGTTAAACGCTTCTTGACCATTATTCCTATAGTCATTGCTCTTGTTGCAGGCTTCCTGGGGCAACAGAGCTGGCAAACTGTTCAGCTGTTCCTTAACCGCCAAAGTTTTGGTGTGTCGGATCCCCAGTTCGGAATGGACTATGGCTTCTACGCCTTCATGCTTCCGGCGCTGCGTCTGGGATTGGGCACACTATCGATCCTTATTGCAGTAGCGTTCCTTCTCTCTTTGATTGGACATTACCTTCTGGGGAGCATCCGAGTAGGTAACCAAGCGGCTGGGATCCGAGGAAACATTTCCTCCTATGCTCGCGTTCAGCTTTCCGTGACCGCAGGGTTGTGGATGCTTCTCAAGGTGGCCTCTTACTGGTTGGACCGTTATGACTTGCTCAATAACCGCCATGAGACCTTTACCGGCGGTAGCTACACGGACATCAACGCCGTTCTCCCTGCCAAGATCGTGCTGCTGGTTATTGCTGCAGTGGTAGCGCTCTGCTTCTTTTTGGTTGTTGTGCTTAAAGATCTCCGAATCCCGGCTGCGGCCACCGTTCTCATGGTGGTCAGTGCGGTTTCTATCGGAAGTATCTGGCCGCTCATGGTGGAGCGTTTTTCCGTGTCCCCGAACCGCGCGGAGAAAGAGTCGGAATATATCTCCCGCAATATTCAGGCGACTCGATTTGCCTATGGCATCACTGATGACCAGGTAAGTTACTTGAATAACTGGGGTGTCCAAGGACCTAACTCGGAGAAGGTAGCGTCGGATTCCGCGACAGTGAGCAACATCCGACTGCTGGATCCAGAGATTATTTCCCCGACTTTTACCCAGCAGCAGCAGTTGCGAAACTTCTATGGCTTCCCTAAGTCACTTGCGATGGACCGCTACGTTATCGACGGGGAACTACGCGACTTTGTTGTCGCAGCCAGGGAACTTGATCCGAATGCGCTTCAAGAAAACCAGAAGGACTGGATCAACCGGCACACGGTGTACACCCACGGAAACGGCATCGTTGCGGCCCAGGCTAACCAGGTGGACGAGGTAGCTCGCGACGTTGGATCCGCACGTGGTGGCTATCCTGTGTACACAGTGTCAGATTTGCAGTCTACAGATGCTGAAGCAAAAGAACTCGGCATTGTGGTCAAAGAACCTCGCACGTACTACGGGCCGGTGATCGCGTCTGCTCGCGACGGCGCAGATTACGCAGTGGTGGGTTCTGACCAGGGCAACCCTGTGGAATATGACACCGACTCTTCTACCTACACGTATAAGGGTGAAGGTGGAGTTAACATCGGTAATCTCTTTAACCGCTTGGCATTTGCTGTCCGCTACCAGGAACTCAACCTCGTTCTGTCGGATCGCGTTAATAAAAACTCGAAGCTCCTCTTCAACCGTGATCCCCGCGAGCGCGTACATAACGTGGCCCCGTGGCTGACGACGGACTCCGCGACATATCCTGCAGTAATCGACGGACGCATCAAGTGGATCGTGGACGGATACACCACGCTTTCCTCTCTGCCGTATTCGGAGCGAACCTCTATGTCAGAGGCGACCACCGATACCACCGCACAGGTTGGCAACAGCGCACAACGCCTTGTCACCGACAACGTGGGATACATCAGGAACTCTGTGAAAGCCGTCGTAGATGCTTACGACGGCAGCGTGGATCTCTACGAATTCGATGAGCAAGATCCCGTGCTCAAGGCATGGAAAGGAGTATTCCCAGACTCCGTGAAACCAAAGTCGGAGATCTCCGAAGCCCTGATGAACCACCTGCGCTACCCGGAGGACATCTTCAAGGTGCAGCGTAAGATGCTGGCTCGCTATCACGTCGATGACGCTCGCGACTTCTTTACCAACGACCGCTTCTGGTCAGTGCCAAGTGATCCTTCTGCGTCCGAAGGTCAGCAGAACATAGCGCAGCCTCCGTATTACGTGGTGGCCGCAGACCCGCACACCAAGAAGCCAAGCTTCCAGCTGATTACCCCGTTCCGTGGTCTTCAGCGTGAGTATCTAGCTGCACACATGTCTGTGAGCTCAGACCCTGACAACTACGGCAAGATCACCGTGCGCGTCCTGCCCACGGATACCCTGACCCAAGGCCCCAAGCAGGCTCAGGACACGATGATGTCTTCAGATCAGATCGCCTCTGACCGCACACTGTGGCGGGATACAAATGATCTCTTCAACGGCAACCTCCTGACGCTTCCGGTCGGTGACGGCGAGATCCTCTACGTGGAGCCTTTGTACTCCCAGCGTAAAGACCAAGCCTCGGCGTTCCCCAAGCTCCTCCGTGTGCTTGTTTCTTACCAAGGAAAGGTCGGCTACGCCCCAACCATTTCTGAGGCACTATCGCAGGTAGGAATTGACCCCAAAGCTGCGCAGGATCTTGGCGAGGCCCGGAACCTAGGCAAGGTGCCAAAGGCGGACGACGCCAACAAGGATCAATCGAATCAGAAGGAATCGCCTAAGCCATCAGCGCCCGCCTCTGGCGCCGGCGCAACAGGAGATGCGATCCAGAAGATCAATGATGCACTTAAGGGCCTGGAGGCCGCTAAGGGCAAGTCCAATGAGGAGTACGGTCGTGCTCTCGACCAGTTGGATAAAGCTGTCCAGGATTATCGCCACACCACAGGCGGATAGTCCGGGAAGTTAACAAGATCCCCAGTACTCGGTTATATGGCCGCTGTACTGGGGATTTGCCTGTTTGGTCAGTTCTATGTATAGTTACTCCTCGTTGCACAGGACAGCTTGTTCTAAAGCAATCGTCGCGGGGTGGAGCAGCTCGGTAGCTCGCTGGGCTCATAACCCAGAGGTCGTAGGTTCAAATCCTGCCCCCGCTACTAGTATCCCTCCTGTTCTTTAGAAATAAAGAACAGGAGGTTTTTCTTTTGCCCAATGTCTGGACTAAGTGGACCCGCAAAAGAACTATCCCGTACTGAGTCGCTAGCCTAATCTAATAGCTACTTTTCTCACGGCTAACGCCGGCGATAGTGTACGATGAATCCGTTTCCTCTTCAAAGGTGAGCCTCGCTTCAGCATAGACATCAGCCATAGCGTGTCTGCATCTTTGAGCACCAACCACATGAGAACATGATGGGGCTATCAGTTGTTATAAAAGGTGAAGGGGCTTGTTATGGAAACTTCTAAGATCACAGAGTGGATCTTCTTCGAAGAAATCCCAATTCCCGAGGACGTTGTCGGAGTTCTTGTACAAGGGGAACAGGCCTATGCGGCGTACAAAACTCTGCGAGACTCGGCGATTTTCACGTCCAAACGTCTGATCGTTCGCGATGCTCAGGGAATTACCGGCAAGAAAGTGGAAATCTATTCGATCCCGTATTCCTCGATCATGATGTGGTCGACTGAGGACGCGGGGCGCTTCGACTTCAACGCGGAGGTTGAACTATGGACAAGAGCTGGAAATCTCAAAATTAAGCTTGATAAAAAGATTGACGTGCGGCGCCTTGACCATCTCATAGCGACGTGTTTGCTCGCCTCCAATTAACTTTGGAGCTCACGATGACCCCGGATCACGGGATACTGTCTCGGTACCTTGCAGCCCCAATCGCCCTTTCTTGCGAGCACCTCGGGTTAAAACGACCCGCTGCTCCCACAACACTGATTCCGCGCCCTGAGCAATGTGGGCAGGTGGTGTGAGAAGAATACATCGCGTAGTTACATGAATCGCCTGTTGGGAATGAGAACGTGCCAGTACAGCTTCCCCTCAGGTTTGCCTCACGCGAATCGACGAACACGCCATTGTGGACGTTTGATCCAGCCCAGTGCCTCCGGCGTCTTCATTCAATGGAGGGCTACTGATGACGGCCCTGCACTTCTCTCAATCTGGTCAGTATACGAATCTGCAGTAGGACCGGATAAAGGTGGCCGACGACCCCGACCACCAAGAGAATTATAGGGAGCATCCACCCTCTGGCCACACCTGCCCAGAACGCAGTGGCGGTATGAAGTAGGAACGCCCACGCATGACCTGCTGCCGCTGCCCTCATAGGCCGTGAGTCCCAGTCTTTACCTGTCCCGGATGCTCGATCTCCCCGCATGGCGACGATGAGTCTGTTCCACCCGATCCATGAGAGGACGGCGTTGAATAGGTCCACTCCCCATCGATGACTGGACTCACGAGAGAGGGAAATACGATCCCACTGGGAGCATGGGATATGGCGCTCCAGTGATTCGCCGACGAAGAGAGCAAGGCCAAACCCCATGAGAGTTACCGTGATGACGAAGCCTGCAGAGTCAGCGCCAGTCGCATCGGCCACGATGACGAGGCCCTGGATGGCGGCGACCGTTAGTAGCAGAGCGACCATGTAAGGTCACCGCTCCGGAGGGCTCGGAAGCCCTCCGTGCCTGCAGAATTGTTGGGGAATACCAGCGGCTCGGTGGCATCGATCTGATCCATCTGATCCTCACACTCTCTGCAGTGATACTGCCGCTTCGGGTATGAACAAGTTAGCACGGAATGACGACTCATCGTCACGAGGTCGGCCTTCCCCCTCAACGATTTCAGGCGATTTTCTACCCTCAGATGACCATGACGCTAGCAGGTTTGATACTGAAATATAACAGACACAGGCATTAGCGTCTTGAACCACCAATAGGAGAGACCATGGTGGAGAACGACAGGCATCCCACAATCTGAGTGTTTCGAGAGTCGACCGTGCGCGAGTACATGCAGGGGCGTCAGGACTCGGTCCTACTCGTATTCACCGGCAGTGTATTCATCCGAGCCAGGTGTCTCATCAGACGTCCGTAACGATGGTGGACCACTAAGCCGATGTCCTGGTCTCCATACTGTCCGACGGGAGCGGCGGCCGAGGGACAGTTCACGGGGACAATCAACTCCAATAGAGCGATTCACGAGATTTCTCGCCAGACTGATCCCAGTCAAAGCGGACAGACTGCGCTTGCTTGTTGTCCTCCGAGTCTTGATTTTTAGGGAATACTCCGATGCTTCCGCGTGCATAGACATGGTTGACCTTCAGCTGTGACTCCGATGTCGGTATGCGGTTGGACGCGGGGATGCCGCAAGCGTTGTCTGCACCACCGTTGAGATGGAGGGCATTGTCACCCGATCCAGTTGCTGGCATCAGGGTAGGGGCGGTGACGGCCGTGTGCTCGGCGTCGGCAAGCCCGGAGAGTGCGAGAGGATCGTCGGAACCTTTGGGGATTGCTCCTAGGAATTCAACGTCGTAGGCATAGCACATGAAATGTGAAACCTCGTCGGTCTCACTGGCGTTGAGGAGGCTGACCCGCTCTGATGGTAGGCGAACGCCGTCGTGAGCAGTGACAGCCCAGACAAGATAGCGGCCTTCGGTGTCTTCAGTGACTACATGTGCGGGTTCACCGAATTTGAGTTTGGCCCCCAAAGGAGTCATTTTGACTTCTTTACCGTTGGGGTAGAGCAATACCGTTTGCTCAGAAAGCTCTTCGGAAGGCTGCTCAGTGTTTGCCTTGTTAGGTTCTGGAAGGTCCTTCTTGCTTACCATATCGTTATGGCTGTGGGCGGTGACCTTTTTCTCCAACTTTGGCTTATCTTTGTTGGACGGATGGGGATGGAATCCGGCTCGCTCGTCTGCTCCGCATGCTGCGATCAGCATGGTAAGCGTGGCGACAGCAGAGAGCTTAAGAGCTGATGCTCCGAACGAGCGGTGTGTTCTAGCCCAGTGAGACTTTGACATGTTGTTCTCTTTCTCAGTTAGTTTTCTGCAGCACTGACGGTTTTGGGACGAACCGGGATGAGAATCTTGCTCACCCGTTTGGAGATTTTTGACACGATCTCCTCTAGAGGCCCGCGGCCTCTAGCAAGCCGCCATGCCGTGCCAAAGAGCAACGCGCCTAGGACATGAAGAATGAACCACAGCGTGGGTAGCGCCTCAGTAGATTCTTTGAGCGCCGCCATCAGGAGCATGTGAGAGATATACAGCGTCAGCGTCATTGCTCCGGTGGAAATCAGCGGAATGAAGAGGTTCTTAAGCATCCGGGTGATTACTAGGAAAGAACCAAGCGCCAGGGTCGCTGCCCCGAGAGATGTAAGCAAAGAGAATGGTGTGTTGACGTGGGGACCATTAATTGCCAGCCACCACCATGTATCCGTGGGGATATGAATCTCCGGGCCGAAGTCGATAACCCGGAGAATATCCTCTACATCGTAATTATCGGTGTGGTAGTACAGCTGGGTGAACCCACCTGCGTAATCAATAAGGAAAGTCGAGCTAAGGAACCCCGTGATAGCGGCAACCGCACCGAGCGCGATGAGCCTAGTTTGGGTAATTAACCACTGCAGATTCATACGCCCCAGAGCTATACCCACACAGATGTACGCCATCCAGGTGACTACCGGGTAGGTTCCACCGACAAACAGCGTGATGATGGTGTCAACAGGCAGGCTGATCAATGAAGAGAAACTGGGATTAAGCGTGGTGGTATATCCGCCCCAGGAATTGACCGCGAAAATCGCTAGGGGACCGGCCACGATGAACCCCGCTGCGAGGATGAGCAGAGTACGAATCCGCAGGGAAACAAGCCCGACAGCCAACAGAAACAGCAGACCGTAGTAAGGCAAAATGTTGGATACAGGCAGATTGAGTTCGTCGAGGGCTAGCCCCAGGACAAAGACGATAACTGCGCGGACCGCTAGCGACACCCGATCACGTTGAATCGCCCTACCAACGTGGGGCATATTTCCACCGGTAAGAAGTGCGATAGTCACTCCTGCGAGTAGCGCAAACAAAGCAGAAGAATGCCCACCGAATAACTGCCAGATCAAGGTAGGCTGGTCGGTGTATTTGTTGTAGGCCGGCAGCACATGGATTGCGATCATTCCTACTAAAGCGAATCCACGGGCTGCATCGATACCAGTGATTCGACGTGGATCGGCCGACGGACCAAAGGCAAGTTCTTTGTTCCATCGTGATGGTCGAATCTCTGGTTCTGGTGGCGGGCTATACGGCTGAGGTACTACCTCGGCTTCGCCATCCCAGATGGGGCGGACACGTGCTGGGCCTGGTTGTGGCCTGGTTGCAGCATCCGATGTTTGAGGCTGCGTAGAGATCTGTGATGTCATTGTCGATTCCTTGGATGTGGTGAAATCAATCCACTAGCTGGTGAGAACGGCTTCTTTAGGGAGAGTGCGTGGAGTGGTGTTATCAAAATCGGTGATAGTTTTGGGGTCCTCGACGTAGGAAACAGGGTTTCCCGACCAGACGCTGTCATTGGGAATGGCATCTTGGCGCAAGATCAAAGATCCCGGGCCGATGGTGGCGCGATCGCCGATCGACGAGCCAGGAAGAATGAAGCTGTTGGGGCCAAGCGTGGCACCTGTACCCAGAGATACTGTCTCCAGAGCCATAACGCGGTCATGGAACAAATGGGTCTGAAGGACAGTGCCTCGGTTAACCGTGGACCTATCTGAAAGGGTGATCAGATCGAATTCCGGAAGCCACCAGGTTTCGCACCATACGTCGCGGCCAATGCGTGTACCCATGAGGCGCAGCCACCAGTTATAGAGTGGCGAGCCGAGCGACATTCTGATTAGCGAAGGCACAGCTAGAAGCTCAGCGATATTATCGATCAGCTCGCCGCGCCAAACAAAGGTGGAAAACAGCGTTCGATGTCCTGCGGTAAAACGACCTATGAGCAGCCATTTCAACACGATTGGTACAACACTGGCGATAATCCCGGCTCCGAGAACGATGGGGAAAGCCCAAAGCACAACTGCTTGGATTCCTCCCCACCCACGTCCGCCCGACATGTATGCCAGTGTGCCTAGCCAGACGATGAGAAGATCCAGATAAGCAGTGACGATGACCGGCAGCAGCCGGAATAATTCGACGAACGCCCGGGCTACTTTGAGACGGGTAGATGGATTAAAGGTGCGTGCGACGTCGGCGTCGATATGCGCGCGCGGGATTTGTCTCGTCGACCTGCCAAGCCATGATGTGCCTTTGCCAGGGCGTTCGGGGGTCGAAGAAAGGACTGCAACCAAAGACTCAGCGGGGAGATCGTGGTCAGGACCGACGATCCCGGAATTGCCCACGAATGAACCATCGCCAAGGACAGTCGTACCGACGTGGACCCAGCCGTTGTTATAGCGTGCCGATGTACACATGGAATGATCTGCAAGGAAGCAACGGTCGCCGATGGCCGTCAAGTGCGGAATCGTCTCGACTGTAGAGATCTCAGTGTCCTTGCCAACGCGAGCTCCTAAAAGCCTAAGGAAAGCAGGGGTGAGCCAACCGGCATACACGAAATACGTGGAAGTGAGCGTTTTCTGTAGCAGAGTGTGCGTCATCCACAGAGCCCAGCCAGTGCTGGAGTGAATCGGGAAATAACCTGGCCGGATTAACAGTGAACACAGACGAACCAAGATGATGACCAACGCTAGCCAACAAACGATGGTGAGAATCGCGAAAACTGGCGTCCATGCCGCCAAGATCAGGAAGACCTCTTGGTACTGGAAGTTATTGATTACCGTGGGCAAGATGAGGAAGGTCGCCGGTAGCACTGCGAGAACAGGCAGTACGTTCAACAATGACAATCCGAGGATATACAGCAGATGGTGGGAGAAGAATCCCAACCCGGTGACCATGCCGTCGGTGATAGCTTCCTTGGGTGTTTGGCTCGGCCAACTGGTTCTGCTTGGCCCATTGTCGCTGAGCGGATTTCCGCTGTAGCACCGGCCTTCGACGACTGCTCCGGTGACGCAGGATCCAGGGATGATTTCTACGTCGTCGCCAACAGTTGATCCCGGGGAAACGAATGTTCGCATACCAACGCGCACCCGGTCACCGATAGTGATAGGCCTGAGATAAAAGGTGTCGCCATCGATCCAGTGTCCGTTGATATCGACTTCGTTTTCTAAAACTGAACCCTCGCCGATTGTTGCCAGTCCGGTGACTGGCGGGAACGTTGCCAGCGTGGTTCCTTTACCTACTGTGCAGCCAAAGAGACGGAACAAGAGCGGAGCTGATGGAGTATCGAGGAGTGGTTCTAGACGCAGATAGGCCAAGAAGCGTTCGGCCGACCAGATTCGCAGGTGAGTCCACCCGCCACGAGGATAGTCGCCAGGCCGGATACGGAAAGTAGCGACGCGAGCCACAAGCGCAGCCTGCAGAATTTTTCCGGGAGTGGAAAAGATCACGATCATACCGATGAAAACCGGCCAGAACGGAACGGTGGGTACCCATGCTGCAGAGAAGAAGAATCCGAGTGCCCAGACAACGAAAATCGTTCCGACGACATAACGAGCAACGTTGACGGTGTAGATACTGCAGACGACCAGGAACTGGACGATACCGGACCACCACGGGATTTTCTGGGGTAACGGTCGCTGTTCGGTGTCGTTATAGAGCGTATCTACATAGGCAGCCATAGTGGATAAGGTGGGATTATCGTATAGGGCTCCGATATCCAGCGCGGGATGGGATTCCCTTAACGCGATGGCTAATTTTGCGATAGCAACGGATGAACCGCCAAGGTCGAAGAAGCTGGAGTCCGCTTCGATTGGAACAGGACCAAGCTGATCGATCCATTTATCGGCAAGCCAACGCAGGTGTTGAGGCAGTGCTTCAACAGAGTCGCGGGAATCCGGTAACGGCCAAGGAAGAGCTTTGCGATCAACTTTGCCGGAGGTCTTCATGGGGAGCTCGTCGACAATGCACAACGTGGGTGCGATTCCACCAGGTAGAACAGTGGACAGATGGGTGCGGGCTTTGTGCAGATCGATAGTGCCGGGCTTGCCGTTGTCTTCTTCGGGGACAACATAGCCAACAATCACATCTGACCCCGCTGTCGTTGTTTGCTTAGCAGCTGCTGCAGCCGCCACTCCAGGCACGGATGCAAGGGCTCGATCGATTTCACCGAGCTCCATGCGACGACCACCGAATTTGATTTGATCGTCGGCACGGCCAGCGAAGATGATTCCCTCCTGATCTGCCACAACAAGGTCGCCGGTTCGGTAGGCGCGTTCCCAGCCTAAAGACTCTAGAGGTGCGTAGGCCTCTGCATCTTTTTCTTGGTCGAGGTATCGCCCCAGGCCAACACCTGTTACAAGAAGTTCGCCAGTTTCTCCCCAACGCACGGGTTCACCGGTTTCTGGATCTACGATGGCTAACTCCCAGCCGGGAACTGGTCGGCCGATTCGGACGGGTTCCTTATCCGTCATTGGTTCCATGAGATGGCCTGAGCAGATGATGGTTGCTTCTGTTGGACCGTAGGTGTTCCATAGCTCGCGCCCTGGGGCTGCGAGTCGGTTGACAAGCTCTACGGGAAGAGCCTCTCCACCAAAGATCAATAGGCGCACTGCGGCCAAAGATTCGGTAGGCCAGAACGAAGCGAGGGTCGGTACCGTGGAGACGGCGGAGATTTTGTTTTTTGTAATCCATTCGCCGAGCGCATCCGCAGAACGGACAATATCGCGAGGCGCAGGAACTAGGGCGGCTCCGTAACGCCAGGCCAGCCACATTTCTTCACAAGAAGCGTCGAAAGCTACGGAGAGACCGGCCATGACGCGATCTTGAGGACCAAGTGGGTCGTTGACTAAGTACATGCGTGCTTCTGCGTCGACAAGCGCTGCTGCAGAGCGGTGGCTCACTGCCACGCCTTTGGGTTTGCCGGTGGAACCGGAGGTGAAGATGATCCATGCATCGCTTGCGACCGTTGGCTCGCAAGGTTCGACCGGTGCAAGATCGTTGCCTCGGAGATCGAGGGAAAGCTCCGCTCCATAGACTGCGGTGACGTTGGCTTCTTCCCAGACTGTGTTTGCACGAGAGTCCGGGTCATCCCAATCAACAGGCACATACGCTGCCCCCGCACAGAGCGTCGCGAGGATCGCTATGTACAGATCGGTGGTACCTGAGGGCACCCGAATACCGATACGCGCTCCGTGGCCGACTCCGAGCTTAGCCAAGCGCTCTACTTGATTGTTGACACGTCCCTCTAGCTGGCTATAAGTCAGAGATTCGTTTGTGCCGACGAGAGCTGTGGCATGGGGATAGCTGGTTACAGTCTCACGGAAAACGTCAACGAGTGTGCGTGGTTCGGGGACTGTCTCGACGCCGTAGATTGCGTAGGTGCGGTCGTCGGATGGGGATGGATTTCCCACCGAAAGAGTTCCTTTCAAATAGTGTGAGAATGCCTCCAAAAACGTTATGGAGACCCTTATGTCAGTGCGTTTTCACCCCAGTTGTAATCTGTATGCTTTGCATGATTACTGGTGCTCAATGGGGTGATAAGAATGATCGGGTCTCAATCTAATAACATCTTCAGCTTAGGTGCAAATTAGTAAAAATTGGGTCTTTTTATTGGTTGCTATAATTAATTTCTTATTTATGTGGGCTGTGCAGGGACTTTTATTTATTGGGACATATGAGCTTTGCGAGATTCTATAATGTGAGTTTGGACACATTTGCGGGGGTCCTGCGAAAAGTGCCGTTGCGACTTTGAAAGGGATACTCGTATTTCAGGTACGGCGGGCATCCGGCTCTGTCGGATTCTTGCAATTTCCGTGAGGAAAGCGGTGGTGTTGGTTTGGGGCACTAATGAATTATTTCTGGGGCTATAGATTCAGTGTGGGGGATTATTTTCGGGTCGCCGTTTTCTGAAAGGAACCCGCGCTTGAGCTAAGGGGTTAGGGGCGCTTTTGGCTTATGGGGATCAATAACCCTGCGCGAAAATATTAGAACTTTTAAATAAATAAGTTTCAGGGCCAGTTTTTGAATACTTTCACACAGTCAAGTTAAAGTTACTTGTTTGTCATTTTAGAAAATAAATTGAGAAAGATCTCAGCTTATTGCTAGTGACCTGGTTTTTTAGCGAAATGAGAATAAGAATGTGTAAGGAAGCCTCGCGTAGCTGGCGAGCACTTTTGAAGCGTTTAATAAAAGCTGCACACATATCACAGGGGATATGTGTAGCTGCAATTGTTGCCCTGGTGTTTTCTGTTGTAAGCGTTGTAGCTGAAACACCAACTGCTCATGCACAGAATGATGAGTGCGCAGGGACTTGGGAAAACCTGAAGTGGGTTGATGGCAATGGTGTAAAGAATGGCAGTTACGATAACGCAAGTACGTTTGCTACAGCTGAGTTCACATGGTCGATTCCTGATAGTGCTCAGCCGGGCGAAACTATTAGCTTTACGCTTCCAAAAGAACTTAAACCTGCTTCTGGAACTCAGCATTCGTTCAAACTCTATGATCCACAAAATCAGGAAGTGGCTGTAGCAACATGGTCAGGAAAAACTCTTAACATTGTATTGTCCGAGTATGTTTCTCGCCATTATGAAGTTTCGGGTGAAGCCAAGATCTCGCTTGAATGGGATCGTAGCAGCATAAACATCCAGAACGGTTACGATAGTTCTCGTGACGGCAAGCTTCAATTTAGGGGATGCGGCACAGGAGACCTTGATGGGAAATATCCAGCAGACGGCCCGGCTGGTAGTACTCACGAGTCCAGTAAAGTCGGAAGCTACATAGGAAAGACCATCGTTGATGGAACCTTTGTATATATAACTCACTGGGCAGCTTATATTGGTAGCGATACTAAAGGAACTGAGACCACAGATGGCGGGTTCCGGATAGAAGATACTGCACCGGCCGGGCATAAATTCGCCTGCGATTCGAAATATAATGGTGGCTATGATGTTGTTGATCTCTTTAGTTACTACAGAGGTCAACGATATCCGGGGGCTATTTACGATGCATATGGGAGATATGGGCAAGGACAGTACAACGGAGTGAACCAGCCTACCTCTGGATTACGGGGATACAATTTTGAAGTATTTTGCACTCCGGAAAAGTTGATAGTTACTTTTCCTTATGGAATTTCACCCCAGTCTGGTCCAGCTGTGAGCTTTTATACATACACAGAAGTGCCTCCAATCCCATTTAGTAGACAGCAAAATACTGTTTATATCAATGGAAAACCGTATGTTGGCGAAGTACAAATTCCTGGTGCTGAGGGGAGCGGTTCAGGAAAATTCGGTGGATTCGCTATCCGCAAGCTTGTTAAAGCAAGCGAAAGCGTTCAAACTCCGCCCTCTTTCACCTTTAGCTATAGGTGTACGAGTGGGACCATTACAAAAAGCGGAACGACGGATGTTCCTGCAAACGGAGATTTTGTCCACGTCAAAGACATCGAAAAAGGTATGCGCTGTGAGGTAACGGAAGTTTCCCCCAGAAGATGCAGCACCGAAGCCACGCTTGACATGGGAAATAGATGGTAAACTCGCAGACAAAGCTGAATTTGAAGCGCGCTCTCCGGAAGAGAAATCCATCGACCTCATCGCAATTAACAACTATGATGCAACTCCTAAAACTGGAACTTTCACTATCACCAAGAAAGTTTCTGGCTGGGATGAGGAAAAAGCGAAAGGCAAAGAGTTCACGTTTAACTACCAATGTGAAGCTGCTGGACAGGCCGAAATTAAGGGAGAAATCCAGGTAAAAGGCAATGGTCAAAAGACGTCCGTCTCACAGCAGATTCCTGTTGGCGCAAAGTGCAAAGTCACTGAACAATCTGACAGCGCGCAGATCGAGGGGTACTCGTTAAAGACGATGGTCACTCCGGCAGAAGTGACTATCACAGACTCTGAGGGCGATAAAGCGGTCGGTTTTGAAGCTGTTAACCAGTACGAAAAGACTGCAGGAACTTTCCGGATTGAGAAGCAGCTGGTGGGTGCGGATGATGTCGTTAAGCAGCTAGAAGACCGTGAATTTACCTTCAAATACACGTGTGGTAACGATGCTGAAGCTACGGCAAAGGTCTCTAAGAATAAGCCGTTTGAATCACAAAAGCAGTATCCCCTGGGTACCGAATGCACGGTGAAGGAAGAAGCTACAGGTACTGAGGTTAAAGGGCAAAAGTGGACTCATACGCTTACCCCTGCTGACGGAAAGATCAAGATCGGTGCGGAACACACCGCAAAGGTAGTGGCCTCGAATACGTACACCCCGGTTCCTAAAGGCCGATTCACTGTGAACAAGAAGCTTGAGGGACCAGCTGCTTTGCTTGCAGATGAGGCTGTGCAGAATCGTAAATTCAAGGGACAGTGTCGCTGCGGTACTCAAGACTGGACTCAGTTCGAGTTTTCCGTGAAGGAACCTTTCGTTTCTCCTGAATACCCAGAAGAAACTTCATGTCACATAGAAGAGCACACCAACAGTACGGAAATTTCTGGTTTCACGTGGTCAGGGGCAAATGACAACAATGTAAACATTCAGGTTGACCTGATCAATAAGTACACCCAGAAAGTTGGTGGTTTTAAGCTCATCAAGTTTGTTGATGGCCCCGCGGCTTCGCTAGCAAAAGACTTGAGTACAAGTTCGATTATGTCTGCGGCGAGAAAACAGGCTCGCTCAAGGTCAAGGAAGGCCAGACCGTTGATGGTCCCACCGACATTCCTATTAACACGGAGTGCACTATTACGGAATCGGAAGTTGATGCCCCAGCCGGTGTGACATGGGTAGGTAAGCTTCCTAACGGTGGAAAGTTCACCATTAAAGAATCCGAGACTATTGATATCCACGCCAAGAATACTTTTGAGTATTCAAAGGGCGGGTTCTCAATCCTCAAGACCGTAGGCGGCGATGCTGCTGATCTGAGTACGTTTAAATCGAAACAGTACGAGTTCACCTATGTTTGTGAGCAACCAAATGGTCAGCAAGCTAAAGGCACTATTAGCGCAACTCCTGGAAAGAGCGTTGTTGTTAAAGACATACTCGTTGGTTCCAAGTGTGAGGTAACGGAGACTCAGTCTGTCTACCCGAACGTCGACTGGTTGGTTGAACTTTCGGGTGAAGGCGTGGAAGCCGAGGGAAACAAGGCAAGGTTTAAGATTGCGGATCACAATAAGCCCTCAGTCAATCTGAAAGCAAAGAACACTTTCACCCAATATAAGGGCGGATTCTCTATTGAGAAGACCGTCGCGGCGGAAGAGGGGATCAAGACTCCGCAAGAGTTTGACTTCACATGGACATGCGGCAATGTGAACGGTGAGGTTAAAGTACCCGTTAAAAATGGCAAGGGATCCGTGGATGTTTCTGAAGAGATCCCTGTTGGTACTTCATGTGTAGTGGCGGAAAAAGACGCTAAGGTTGCTGGAACAGAGCTAGTGACTGAGTGGAAGAACCAACGCTTCACGATTGGAAAGCAGTCAGAAATTGTTCAGGTCTCTGCGAAGAACATCTATAAGCATGAGACCGGCGCATTCCTCATCGAGAAACAAATTATCGGTGGTGCTAGGGATAAAGCACTCGATAAGACGTTTACATTCAATTACGTCTGTACCAAGGACGGCAAAGAAATAAGAAAAGCATCCACGCAGATTAAAGGTGAAGGAAGCTCCGAGCTTATCGACGCCCTACCTGTGGGCGCCGAATGTCGCATAGAGGAGCAAGATGCCAAGATCAGTGGAACGCGTTGGAAGCACACTATCTCTGAGCATGGAAAGTTCAAGATTTCTAGTACGAACGTGATCTACCAGATAACGGTGGTCAATGGTTATGAATCACCCAATTTCCTTTCGATTCTCCCATTGATACCGCTCATCCCGTTGATACCTTTTATTGTCGGGCCGCCGCAGCCGCCAGTGATTACGCCTGTTGCGCCGATAATAAAGAACCCTCCAAACGAGAAACCTCGTGAGCAAAAGACCGCTCCTAAGCGTGACAAGCCTTCGTTGGCAAGGACGGGCGCAAATACGTTGGGAATCGCTTTTGCTGCGGTGTTGCTAGTCGGAATAGGGCTGTTGTTGGTGCGCCGTAACCGGAGAAGCTCAATAACGTCACAAGAACGAACCGAGGAGGCTGGAAATTAATCCACCTTTCTAGTAGTCGGAAATAACTGAAGCATGCCACTCATAATGGCATGCTTCAGTTATTTTATGCTGCGTCACCTTGTGGGAAAAGAAGCTCAAATATAGAGCGATTAGCAGGGTTAAACGTGGCCAAAAAATAACTATTTTTGGGTAGAAAACTATAAAAATAATGAACTGTGGTATTTCACACTTAATTAAATGACCCCCATTTCGTACGAAATGGTGAACGGGTGGAATGCGTGTCGAAAATATAGATCTAACTGCGTGGATATTCCCCTTTTTTAAAATTTAATACCCATGACGTTTCAAAGGAACGGTCTAAAAGGTGACAAAAAACTCAGGTTTTTACAGAGTCTTTCTTAGTTTTATTTTAGTTTTGCTAGAAAAAGTGTTAAGTTCCTAAGTACACTGATCGGATGCATTCATTTTAATTTCCACTTCTATCTAAGGAGAGTTTTATCTTGAAGATTCGTAAGATCACCCTCACTATTGCGGGCGCTACCATGCTGGCAGGCGCAGCAGCGGCGATCACTTCGGCACAGGCAAGTGGCAAGTACTCATTCGCCAGAACGGCACCCGCATGCGTGGTGTCATACAACCTTTGGTGATGGTCAGCATGACCTTTGTAACTACTACAACTGGGCTAAGGACGCCGCTCACGAGCTGAGGAAGAGCGGGGAGATTGCGGATGCTGAGGCCTATGAGAGTCAGGCTGCCAAGGCGCTTAGCCGTCTTCTTTATGCTGAGCAGAAAAAGGGTAGCTAAGACCATACTTTCGTAGCTTTGGCTATTGTTTCGTTACTTGTCATCAACACCCTTACGGTTCTTTCACCGCCAACTGGAAGAGCCGTAAGGGTTTTGCCGTCGCGGGAGGCCAAAGAGCGACATCTGCAAGCTCTGCTGCGATCGTATTGTGAGACTGCGAAAAAGTGGCGTATTTTGGTTTCTTTACTGGCTTTTATTGGGCCGATAAAAATTTTAGTTCGATTGTGATCTTCATTGCAGCGTTGCTGCTATGGGGTTTTGGTGAAAGTGGCCTTTAGCTGCGCAATGTGGTGCGGGGTTGCGTGAGGGCGTCGAAAAGCTTTACCGATAACTATTACTTGATAGCTTTCACCGTGTAGTTTCTCTTTATCGCTTAGTGCACAATGTGCTGGGCTTTGTCCGAAAAGGTCGGTCAGATTTTATGACTCATACAGACTCCTCATTTCTTACAGCGGATCAGGAGGGATACAAAACAACACTGAGTTCACGTCATATCCAGATGATGGCGCTTGGTTCCGCGATTGGTACGGGACTCTTTATGGGGGCCGGGGGGCGTTTGGCCACTGCTGGGCCATCATTGGTTTTGGCGTATCTTATCTGTGGTTTTTTTGCTTTCTTTATTCTGCGTGCCGTCGGTGAGCTTGTTTTGTACCGCGCCTCTTCCGGTGCTGTGGTGTCGTGGACCCGCGAATTTATGGGGGAGCGAGCAGGATTTGTAGTGGGATGGGTCTACTTCATGATGTGGGCTTTGACCGGAATTGCGGATACAACGGATATCGCGATCTATCTGAAGTTCTGGAACCTTTTCTCGGATATCCCGCAATGGGTGCTTGCGTTAGCTGCGTTGGTTATTGTTTTGCTTCTTAATCTCATCTCTGTTCGGGTGTTCGGTGAGATGGAGTTTTGGTTTTTGGTTCGCCATGATCAAAATTGCGGCGATCTGCTTGTTCATGGCCGTTGCAATCTTTTTTGTGGCAACGGGTCGCATCGTGGTGGATCAGCCGGCGGGCTTTGCCAATATTCTGGAACATGGTGGAGTCTTCCCCATGGGATTTTTGCCTTTGATCGTGGTTATCAGCGGTGTGGTCTTTGCTTACTTTGGCATTGAGCTGATTGGTACTGCGGCAGGGGAGACCAAGGACGCTGAGAAAGAGATGCCTAAGGCTGTAAACAGCGTTATTTGGCGCATCATTGTGTTCTACTGTGGCTCGGTCATGCTGCTGGCTTTGGTGCTCCCGTATACCGCATATTCTGCAGGCGTCTCGCCATTTGTGACCTTCTTTGACTCGATAGGCGTTCCTTCTGCTGGCACGATTATGAATCTGGTCGTTATTACTGCGGCTTTGTCTTCATTAAATGCTGGTCTGTACTCCACTGGTCGTACTATGCGCACCATGGCGCGCGCTGGAACAGCTCCGGAAGTGCTGGGTGCCTTTAATAAGCGAGGCGTGCCTTTTGGCGGCATCGCGTTGAACTCTGCAGTGGTACTAGTGGGTGTGGTCATCAATTACCTTGTGCCGGGCAAGGCATTTGATATCGCCCTCAATATGACGGCAATCTGCGTGGTCATTAACTGGGCCTTCACCATCGTCTGCCATATGCGGATGATTAAAACGGTGGAGGAGCGCCCTGCTTTCCGGATGCCGTGGGCTCCCGTGACCAACTGGATAACCTTGGGCTTCTTGGCGTTGATTGTTATCTTGATTGCTGCTGGTTCCTGGGATGGATTCCTCACTGTTGTAGCATCTGTGTGCATGGTCCCGCTGTTTATAGTGGGGTGGTATGCGACCCGCGGCCAGGTAGAAAAGCGCCGCGCGGAGCATGCACAGGAAATTGCGGCATGACGAGAGAGCGTCGTAGAAGTTTAAGCTTGTCGACGCCCACCGGGTCGCGCGGGAGCACCATGCTGCTGTGCGACCCAATCTGTATAAGCATAGTCACTTCAGTGAAATATTGTGACAAGTTTATGATTTTTTCAATTTAGTGAAAAACTTCACAGGTGATTTTCGGGATATTTGATCGGACATTCTCGAGCGCAAAAAGCCGTTTTACCTGAGATAACAACGGAATCCTTCTGTTTTTTATTTGGGTTTTGTTGGTTTTGTGATCTATTCCGTGCGAATCTGCCGTGCAACCGAGCTCAAATCCGCATAGATTGTGAACTATGAGCCCAAGAAAAATTGGAGTGACTGAGGTCGCTTTACGCGATGCGCATCAGAGTTTGTTTGCAACTCGTATGGCCATGGAGGACATGGTCGACGCATGCGAGGACATAGATAAAGCAGGATTCTGGAGCGTCGAGTGCTGGGGTGGTGCAACGTTTGATGCGTGCATCAGATTCCTTAACGAGGATCCCTGGGAGAGACTTCGCACTTTCCGTAAATTAATGCCAAATTCCAAGCTCCAGATGCTGCTCCGTGGGCAGAACCTTCTGGGATACCGCCACTATGAAGACCTGGTGGTGGACAAGTTTGTTGAGAAGTCAAAGGAAAACGGCATGGATGTATTCCGTGTCTTTGACGCCCTCAATGACCCACGCAACCTAGAACACGCTATGCGTGCGGTGAAGAAGGTCGATGGGCACGCTCAGGGAACCATCTGCTACACCGTTTCACCACTGCACACTGTCGAAGGCTATGTTGAGCTTGCAGGTCGGCTTCTAGACATGGGGGCAGATTCCATCGCGCTGAAGGACATGGCAGCGCTTTTGAAGCCTCAGCCGGCGTACGACGTTATCCGAGCGATTAAAGAAACCTATGGCGAAGAGACTCAGATTAACGTCCACTGCCACTCCACAACCGGTGTCACACTCGTGACCTTGATGAAGGCCATTGAAGCCGGCGCAGACGTCGTGGATACCGCCATTTCTTCGCTCTCCCTCGGCCCAGGCCACAACCCCACCGAGTCCCTCGTAGAGATGCTTGAGGGCACTGACTACACCACCGACCTAGACATGGATCGCCTGATCAACGTGCGCGATCACTTCAAGGCAATTCGCCCGAAGTACAAGGAATTTGAGTCCAAGACGCTGGTGGATACTAACATCTTCCTCTCCCAGATTCCTGGCGGCATGCTTTCTAACATGGAAAGCCAGCTCACCGCCCAAGGCGCCGGAGATCGTATTGATGAAGTGATGCGTGAAGTCCCAATCGTCCGTAAGGATGCCGGATATCCGCCGTTGGTCACGCCGTCTTCCCAGATCGTGGGAACCCAGGCTGTCTTCAACGTCCTTATGGGACGCTACAAGGTCATGACTGCAGAGTTTGCGGACCTCATGCTTGGCTACTACGGCGAATGCATTGGTGAGCGTAACCCTGAGATCGTTGAACAGGCAAAGGCTCAGACCAAGAAGGAAGCCATTACTGAGCGTCCGGCTGATCTCCTTGAACCAGAGTGGGATCACCTCGTGGAAGAAGCTAACAAGCTTGAAGGCTGCGATGGCACAGACGAAGACGTGCTTACCAATGCTCTGTTCCCAGGCGTTGCTCCAGGGTTCTTTAAGAACCGCCCCGAAGGGCCAAAGAATGTGGGCAAGGACCCATCAAAGATCAAGACCCGCGAGAATGAGGCCGTTCTCGAACCGATTACCTACAAGGTCACCGTGGGCGGTCGCAGCCAGACCGTCAAGGTCGAGCCCGCCGAGTAAAGGAGAACCGAAGACATGTCTCAAGAACCTACTATGTCTGAGCGCCTAGACCAGCTCGCTAAGGCTCGTCATGAGATCGAGCTAGGCGGCGGCGAAGCCAAAATCGAAAAGCAGCATGAAAAGGGCAAGCTAACGGCTCGTGAGCGCGTCGCAGCGCTTCTCGACGAAGGCACATTCCGCGAAATCGGCATGTTTGCCAAGCATCGCACCACTCACTTCGGCATGGATAAAGCAGTCGCGCCGGCAGACGGCGTTGTCACTGGCTCAGGAGCGATTTTTGGTCGTGCCGTCCACGTAGCATCGCAGGACTTCACCGTGATGGGTGGATCAGCTGGCGAGACGCAGTCCAACAAGGTCGCAGCGATGATGGAAGCTTCTGCTACCACTGGAACTCCTTTCATCTTCATCAACGACTCCGGTGGAGCGCGCGTACAAGAGGGAATCGATTCCCTTTCGGGCTACGGCAAGGTGTTCTACCAGAACGTTCTCCTTTCAGGACTCGTCCCACAGGTTTCGATTATCTCGGGACCATGCGCTGGAGGCGCTGCATATTCGCCTGCTTTGACTGACTTCATCATTCAGACTCGCAAGGCCAACATGTTCATCACTGGCCCTGGCGTGATTAAGTCGGTCACCGGTGAAGAAGTCACCGCAGACGCTCTAGGCGGCGCGGACGCTCATATGTCCAAGGCCGGAAACATCCACTTCATTGCTGATGATGATGAGCAGGCGATCCTCATCGCCCAGAAGCTCCTGAGTTTCTTGCCGCAGAACAATACGGAAGAACCTCCGGTTGTTGAACCAGATCCAATCGTTACTCCCGATGAGGAGTTGCGGGAGATCGTTCCGGTCGACGGGAAACGTGGTTATGACGTTCGCGACATTATTTCGCGTGTTGTGGACCGTGGCGACTTCCTTGAAGTACAGGCTGGGTATGCACAAAACCTCGTCGTGGGATTTGCCCGCATCGTAGGCCGTACCGTGGGCATTGTGGCTAACCAGCCAAACGTTATGTCTGGTGTGCTGGACATCAACTCCTCGGATAAGGGAAGCCAGTTCATCCGCTTCTGCAACGCCTTTAACATCCCGCTGGTGACTTTCGTGGACGTTCCAGGCTTTATGCCGGGTGTTGCTCAGGAGCATGGTGGCATCATTCGACATGGCGCCAAGATGCTGTACGCATACTCGGCAGCCAGCGTGCCAAAGATCACGGTGGAGCTGCGTAAATCTTACGGCGGAGCGCACCTAGCTATGTGCTCAAAGGATCTGGGAGCCGACCGCGTCTTCGCATGGCCCACTGCAGAAATCGCAGTGATGGGCGCAGAAGGTGCAGTTAATGTGGTCTTCCGAAAGGAGATCGAGGCCGCAGAGGATAAGGAAGCCAAGCGCGATGAGCTCATCCGCTTGTACAAGGAGACCTTCTCCACTCCATATATGGCTGCCTCCCGTGGCTTGGTCGATGACATCATCGATCCTGCAGAAACCCGCCTGCATATTGCAGACGCGCTTGAGGTCTTGACCAACAAGCGAGTCGTTCGCCCTGCCAAGAAGCACGGCCTAGGCCCGGTATAAGGAGCAACGGTGAGCGAATTAAACAGCGAGCAACTTGCTCAATTAGTCGCGAAACTCTCAGCGCGGCTTGATGCGGCGGAAGCTGAGCTTAAGGAGCTGCGCAAGCGTTCCGATGCTTCCATCCCAGAGGACGTCATCATTGCTATCTCTGCAGCGGTGTCAGCCTTTATGGGTAATCGCGGCACGATTAAGGCAGTCCACTACTCCCGCGAGAGAACGTGGGCAGCGCAGGGACGTCAGAAGGTCCAGCATCACATTCCGGGTCAGCTGTAGGCATCCGAAGGTAGAAGGTAAAACATGAAACTTAACGTGACAGTCAACGGGATCGCCTATTCTGTCGAGGTCGAGGTGGAAGAGGAGAAGCGTCAGATCGCTCCCATCTACTTTGGTGGCGGCTCAGGCGCAACTCACTCTGAACCAGCCAACGCGAGCGTCTCCGGCGTATCGGCAAACGCTGTCGTCGCTCCGCTCGCCGGATCGGTCTTCAAGATCTTGGTTGAAGAAGGCGAAGAGATTGAGGCCGGCCAGGTGCTCCTGATCCTCGAAGCAATGAAGATGGAGACCGAGATTACGGCTCCTAATGCGGGCACCATCAGCAGCGTTCGCGTTGCCGTCGGTGATTCCGTTCAGGGAGGTCAGGCGCTGATTACCATCGATTAAATTCGCGTCGGTGTGGCGGGCTATGCGTACGCTCAAATACATGGTTATATGAGTGGGAAATGCTCGTCTGAATAGCGAAAAGGAAGCCTCGGTACATGCGAAACCGCAACCACCATACCCGCCGTTTGTTTATCACAGCAGCAATCACAGGGATGGCGGTCTTCGGTTCGCCAGGTGCCGGGGCTTCTGACATTATGCCGCAGCAGGCTCCGGTTTCCACGTGGGTGAATCAGGTGGCTGAGCAGCTGCGCGGAGCGGGCATCGTTGCCCCTCCAGTAGATCCCGCAGCGGTCGCCTCTGCAGACGCAGCGGTCGCTCGTATGCAATCTGACATGGACGCTTTTAACGCGAATGTTCAAGCAGCAGGGGCGCAAGCGCAAGCGGCTCTAGGCCAAGCGTTACAGCCTCATAAGCCACAAGCTATTCATCAGACACCGACCCCGCGTGCAGATACCCAGCCAGTGCACAAAGATGCACAGGGCCGGACGATTCCTGAGGTCGTGCAACGGGAAAAGACCTTTGAACCCATTATCGATGGCCCTAACTATCACTGGCGCACGGATCTTCTTTCGCAGTTCATGGCACAGCACCCCGGGAAAGTTCTCAATCGGGTAGCCGGTAGCTGGTTCAACTCGCCGGATATCCCAGCTGAATCCTTAGCAGCAGAACAACGCGGAATGTCCCTGTATGGCCCAGGAACCCCTGTGTATGTGGGAAAGCATTCTCTGTGCACTGTCGCTGCGACGGGACACGATGCCGCGGGGCGCGCGGTCGCTATTACCGCGGGGCACTGTGGGGCAGTGGGACAAAGCGTGGAATCTGCTGA
This sequence comes from Corynebacterium silvaticum, assembly GCF_002162115.2. Classification (NCBI taxonomy): domain Bacteria; kingdom Bacillati; phylum Actinomycetota; class Actinomycetes; order Mycobacteriales; family Corynebacteriaceae; genus Corynebacterium; species Corynebacterium silvaticum. The sequence goes on from NZ_CP021417.2 coordinate 686,573, forward strand.
TTCTTGGTGCATCGGTCCAAGCGGAACGGTTGCCGTTCGAGGTGAACATTTGGACTATTCGGTTATTGAGCTTGGTTCTAATGCGCAGGTAACCAATGAGTACAACGGGATTCGCGTTAATTCGGTGGGGGGCCACAACCCTAACACTGGAGAAACAGCCTGTAAGCAGGGCGTAGCCACCGGACACTCCTGTGGCCATATCTGGACTAAAGACGCGCGAACCTCAATGTCGCAGATCTGTGCTCGACAGGGCGACTCTGGCGCACCAGTGATCGTGGGAGATCGCGTCGTGGGAATTATCAAGAGAGGGGCTATCAACAACCAAGCTCTTGCCTGCCATACCCCATGGCAGGGCCCGATGTTCATGCCGACGATTTCCACCAATATGGATGCGGTTCTCGCAGACATAAACGCAAAGAATGGCGTGGGTGCTGGTTTCAAACTAGTAAAATAGAAGCCAAAACATAAGGCAGGTGTCCGCTAGAAAATCAGCGGGCACCTGCCTTTTTAAGATTTAATCCCGGGGGATTACGTGTGTGGCTCTTGCGCCTTTGTGCCCAAAACGTCTAGTGCCGGGGTGTGGAGTAAGCCGTTGGACGCAATCGCACTGCCGCCGTGCGGTCCCCGTTCACCCGCGAGAGAGGTGAAGGTACCACCGGCCTCTTCTACCAATACGGTTAAGGGAGCTAGGTCCCATAGTGAGACCTCCGGTTCTGCAGCGATGTCTACCGCGCCTTCTGCGACGAGACAATAAGACCAAAAATCTCCAAAACCGCGCAGTCGCCACGTGCGCTCGGTTAAATCAATAAAGCGCTGGTCCAAACCTAGGGTTTGCCAACCGCTAAAGGAAGAAAACGAGAGGGAAGCATGGTCTAGATCTGCAACGCGAGAGACCGACATCTTTGTGGGGGTTCCGCCGTTGAAGGTGCGCCATGCGCCTTGACCGGAAGCCGCCCACCAACGGCGCGCTAGAGCCGGCGCGGTGACCACGCCGACTACCGGAGTGCCGTCGACAAGCAAAGCGATAAGCGTTGCCCAGGCAGGAACCCCTCGCACAAAGTTCTTTGTGGCGTCAATGGGGTCAATGATCCACTGCCGTCCCTTCAGCTCCACGTCACCGCCGAATTCTTCCCCGAGGATGGCATCGTCGGGATAGCGTTCGGTGATGAGCGCTCGGAGGGCCTTTTCGCAGGCGAGGTCGGCATCGCTTACGGGAGTCATGTCCGGTTTGGAATTTACAACCAGGTCGCTTGAGTCGAAGCGCTCGAAAGTTATTGCATCGGCGGCGTCGGCAAGTGATAGAGCGAATTCAAGATCAGAATTATAAGAAGTCATACACACCAGCTTTCCTGAGATGCGTTGCAAAAACTAGGGTCGGATTAATTCGCAGGAGGTAAGTTGCGGAGAATCGTTGCGATTTCATCAGCGGCCTGCGGGTTTGCGGCAATACACCAGGTCACACCCGCGGCTTCAACTTTGATGCAGGTGCCGCCTACGCCTTCGACGAGGGCACGGCCGGGGAGCCAATCCCAGTCCTGGACAGTGTGTTGGACGTAAGCGCCTAAAGTGCCGTCAGCGACTCCGCCCAGGTCCACCGAACCTGCCCCGATCATTCTCCAGCTGAGGAAGCCCTGCGCAAGGGAGAGCCATGCGTTAAGCAGCGCCGGTTCAGCGATGAAAGGAGGGTTGAGATACGTGGCCATGCTGATGAGCTCAGTGGATGTATTTTCCAACGTCGGCAGGGCTTTGCCGTCGCGGGTCGTAGGGATGTCTTTGCCGCCAAACCAGGTGTATCCCATCGCAGGCCTGTGTACAGCGCCGAAACAGACCTTATCCGGATCCGCGGGATCGCCTTCTACCAGTGCAAGGGCGGAACACCAGTAGTCTGAACCGCTAATAAAGTTGTAGGTTCCATCAACTGGGTCGATGACCCATGTACGCCCGGAGGTTCCAGGTTTGTGGGTGCCTTCTTCACCGAGGACGCCGTCTTCCGGCCGAAGCGCACTAATCACGCCCGTGACAAATTGCTCGGCTGCACGGTCGGCATCCGTGACTACGTCGGAGAGGGATGTCTTAAAGTCCGTAGATACTCCCTGCTCGCGCATTCGCCACGCCAAGCGGCCCGCATTGAACACCAGCGCTTGCGCTAGGTGCTCATCAGAATCTTGATCGTGGGCGATAACAAAAGTCTTGGTGATCGTTGCGATCATGTCAGCTAACGAGGAATGTAATGCAGTATCCCGAGGTTGATCCATATCCACCATTGTCACCTTTTCCCAGGAGAGTTGCCAACCATGGCGGAGTAACAGCCCCACAAAAACATGGGGAATAGGTTCTTGGATCTGGCTTCCTCGCTGTTCATCGCAGCAAAGTGCCTGCTTGTATGCTAAAAAGTAGCCGGAACAGCGGGTGCAAAGCAGAAGATGGATATGTATCCCGCTAAACTAGTTCTTCATGCGCCCGGAAATTCTCGCTGCTCTCAATGAACTTGATGCAACCTTGACCACGATCGAAAAGATCATGGACCCCGAGGAATTAGCATCGCGCGTCCGTGAGCTGGAGCAACAAGCCTCCGACCCCACGTTGTGGGATAACCCTGACCATGCTCAGAAGGTGACCACGGAGCTGTCTTCAGTACAAGCGCAGCTGAAGAAACTTACTGGCCTGCGGCAGCGTATCGACGACATCCCGGTGATGTACGAACTCGCCGAAGAAGAGGGCGACGGCACCGAGCTTGCCGACGAAGAGCTGGCCGAGCTCACCGCAGAGATTGAATCTCTAGAAGTGAAAACCATGTTATCTGGCGAGTATGATTCCCGTGAGGCTGTGATCAACATTCGCTCTGGAGCAGGTGGCGTTGACGCTGCAGATTGGGCGGAGATGCTGATGCGCATGTATGTCCGCTGGGCGGAAAAGAACGACCGCAAGGTCGACATTTATGACATCTCTTATGCAGAAGAAGCGGGTATCAAATCAGCGACGTTCGTTGTCCACGGTGAATACATGTATGGACAGCTTTCTGTGGAGCAAGGTGCACACCGGCTAGTAAGAATTTCTCCGTTTGATAACCAAGGACGCCGCCAGACCTCATTCGCTGAGGTAGAGGTTCTCCCCGTGGTTGAGCAGACGGACCACATCGACATTCCAGATTCTGAAATACGCGTGGACGTCTATCGTTCCTCCGGGCCCGGCGGGCAGTCCGTGAATACCACTGACTCGGCTGTGCGTTTGACGCATATTCCTACCGGGATCGTGGTCACCTGCCAAAACGAGAAGTCTCAGATCCAAAACAAGGCCTCTGCTCTGCGAGTTCTCCAAGCTAAACTCCTGGAGAAAAAGCGCCAAGAAGAGCGAGCTGAACTCGATGCCCTTGGTGCTGGTGGCAATGCCTCGTGGGGAAACCAAATGCGTTCCTATGTGTTGCACCCGTATCAGATGGTGAAAGATCTGCGTACTAATTATGAAATCAATGATCCGCAAAAGGTGCTCGATGGAGACATTGATGGTTTGCTAGAAGCTGGCATCCGCTGGCGTATGGCACAGCAGCAGGAACAATAACGGGGGAAGCTTTGGAGAGGGGCGTCGATAAGCTATGTTATCGACGGCGAATCTCAGTTTTTCTCGGATATTTCTTCGCGATCTCCAGGTAGTACTTGCGTTTTGCCCTTGTGCACGAGTCCCACAGCACCCATTTAAGGAAAGCAAAATCAACTTTCTCTGGGCATCCCGCCGCCATGTCTGGTCGCGTTGTGCCGTAATAGCAGGCTAAACGACGCATGATTCGCCACAATCTGATCATGCGCGGCACGAGAATCACGATGATGCGATCAGCCTCAGCTAATCGACGCTCCCCAGATAAAAGCGAGTAATTGCCGTCGATGATCCAATCACTATGCGTGTTGAGAAACGACTCGACGTCTGCGGATTCTTCTGCGAAATCTTGCTCCACCCAGCCTGTTGAAAAGTGAACCGAATCAAGATGCAAAACTGGGATATTCAGCTGGGCACCTAGGCGGCGGGCAAGTGTTGATTTTCCGCCACCCGAATACCCCATAATTGCAATCTTCATCGCTTGAGAATAACTCAGCGCGGCAGCCTAGCTCTCAGAGTTTGGCTTTATCCATAATGAATAGGGGTCCCAGGGCCGATAGGAATTCCCAAGAAGTACCACAAGACAAAGAACAGGAACCATCCCACCAGCATGGATATGGAATAGGGAAGAGCTAAGGACATGAGGGTTCCCACACCTGCAGGCTTGTAATAGCGCTGGAGGAACGTCAGTGCTAGAGCGAAATAAGGGCTCATGGGAGTGATGATGTTTGTCGGGCAATCGCCTATGCGGAAGAGCATCTGCGAGACTTCTGGAGAAACCCCTATGTACATCATCATGGGCACAATCACCGGTGCCATAAGGGCCCACTGGGCCGAGCCCGATGTAATAGCCAAGTTGAGCAAGGCGACCATAGCGACCAGCGCGCCGAATAACACGTAGACCGGTAGGTCCCATTGCTGGAGCAACTCCGCCCCTTTAATCGCAGTCCACATGCCCAGATTCGACCATTGAAACCATGCCAGGAACTGCGCAACCATAAAGAACAAGACGATCATAGGAATGAGAGTCTTGAGTCCACGCCCCATGAACTCGGGAATATCTCCCAGCCTTGTGATCGTTTTAGCGGCAACACCATAAACGATGTCTAACCCTAAGAACATCATCGCGATAGGAACCGCGATGGCTTTAATCAAGGGGCTCGTCAGTGCTCCTGCTTCTGAATACAGCGGTGACGCTGGGATAAACAGCAACGCAAAGTATATGGCGAGCATGAGCACAAAAGCGCCACCAGTAAGCACAAGGGCGCGAGCCTCACTAGGATGCAGCTTGATTTCCGCTGCCAGCTCGTCGTCTGTGACAGCGTTGACGTCTTTGTGAGATTGCGCGCCGGGAGAGCCGTCCGCATTCTTGGAAAAGTGAGCTCGGAATGATCGATGCGGTCATGATCTACTAACTCGCGCGCCTTCTTTTTGATAAAAAGCTCAGTGACCAGTGTGATGATTAGCGCAAGCATGATAGAGGAGGCCACTACAAAGAAATAGTTTGCCAGGGGAGAAACATGGTACTCGGGGTCCACGAGCTGTGCCGCAGATGTGGAAATCCCGCCCAACAGCACGTCAGTGATGTTCAGAATCAGGCTGGCATTGAAACCCGCCGATGATGCAGCGAATGCGACCATGGCGCCCACGATCGGTGATCTTCCCAGCGCCCGAAAGCTCATGGCACCCAAAGGGATAAGGATCACGTAAACGGCATCCGATGCAATAGAGCCGGTGACTCCCGCCAGCGCAACCACAAAGGTCAGTGTGCGTGGGCCTACTTTAGCCACCATGGCCCGAATAAGTGCACTAATAAAACCAGAGTGCTCGGCTACAGCGACTCCGAGCATGACTGTCAGGATCACTCCGAGAGGCGGAAAAGACACAAAGTTATTCACCGCCTCAGTAAGCATTCTGCTTACTCCGTCTTTGGTCAGGAGATTAGTGACGGCAACTGGGGAATTGTCTTGGGGATTAGTGGCGGTCATGCCGACCTTTGAACCCACCCAGCTACTGATCGCTACCAGTCCAGCGAGAATAACAAAAGCCAGAAAGGGTCTGGGAGTAAGTTACCAACGCGCTCCACAAACCCCAGAAATCCTTTCGGCTTGGGAGGCGCGTCGTGCCTGTTGTCTAGCTTCTGCTCTGAAGTCGTGCTCATTTCTGGGCTCCGATCTTTGGGGAAGTGATGGGCGCTAGTCTAATGCGATAAAAGTGACGCGACTCATAGGTTTATGAAAACTTTATCCATTCGGGGTGATTGAGGGGAGGGGCGGCATCTCAATAAGTAGCTGTGATTATGGGTATGGCCAGGGCTGTAGCGGGGCATGCCTCTGGCTAGGTGGGAGTGCGGAAGATGGGGGGCGTCGTTAAGCGCCATGGCTATAACGTCACACATATAAGGAAATTCGATCCCATTTGTCACAAACGTTTCAATTGTCACAGTGGTTTGGCTAAGGTGTTCAAGTGTGATCACGTTTGACAAAGTCACCAAGTCATATAAAACGTCTACCAGGCCGGCGCTAGATAACCTCTCGCTCACTATTGATAAAGGCGAGTTTGTTTTCCTCATCGGCCCTTCCGGCTCGGGAAAATCAACCTTCTTGCAGCTCATGATCAGAGAGGGGAACCTCACGAGCGGTGATCTTTACTTGTCCGATTTTCACGTGAATAAGCTGCATGGCCGGCAAATTAACAAGCTGCGCCAGCACATTGGTTACGTCTTTCAGGATTTCCGCCTTTTGCAGCAGAAGACGGTCTACGACAACGTGGCCTTTGCGCTAGAAGTTATTGGGACACGGAAAAGCCGCATTAACAAACTGGTGCCCGAAACCCTTGAAATGGTGGGTCTTTCTGGAAAAGCGCACCGTATGCCTCATGAGCTTTCCGGCGGTGAGCAGCAGCGTGTGGCCGTAGCCCGCGCCTTTGTCAACCGGCCGTTGCTTTTGCTTGCCGACGAGCCTACCGGCAACCTGGATCCCGAAACTTCCGACGGCATCATGGTTTTGCTTAATCAGATCAACAAGACGGGCACAACCGTTGTTATGTCCACTCACAATGCGAGGGCCGTCAACGACATGCGCCGTCGTGTTATTGAACTGAACCTGGGCAAGCTCGTGCGTGATGATGCCCACGGTGTCTACGGCGAAGCTCAATAGGTGCAATAGGTAAGGAACCTCATGAAACTTGGATTTGTATTCCGAGAGGCCTTCCGCGGGCTCGGACGTAACATAACGATGACCATTGCGCTCATCATTACCACGGCTATTTCTCTAGCGCTTCTGGCTACCGGTTTCCTCGTCACGCACATGACTGAAGCGACAAAAGATATCTATCTTGATCGTGTAGAAGTCATGGTGCAGCTGAACGAGGACATCTCTGCCAATGACAAGGACTGTGCATCGGACGCATGCAAGCAGGTGCGTGAAAAGCTCGATGGCCAAGCAGGGATCGAATCTGTCACCTTCCGCAGTCGGCAGCAGTCGTATCAGCGTTTTGTCGAGGTTTTCAAGGACACAGACCCGCAGCTTGTCGCAGAAACATCTAAAGATGCCCTGCCAGCGGCGCTGCATGTTCGCCTTGTAGACCCGCTAGACACCAAGCCACTTGATGCAGTTCGTGGCATGGAGCAAGTGAGCACCATTGTGGATCAGGTGGATGATCTGCGCGGAGCGACGAATAACCTCGATTCCATTCGTAACGCGACGTTCATTTTCGCGGCGATTCAGGCGATTGCGGCAGTGTTCTTGATTGTGAACATGGTGCAAATTGCTGCATTTAATCGTCGTGAAGAAATTTCGATCATGCGCATGGTGGGTGCCTCTCGCTGGTATACCCAAGCACCCTTTGTGCTTGAAGCCATGATCGCTGCACTCTTTGGCGCTGTGCTCTCCGGAGTGGCGCTGTTTGGTGGCAAGGAATGGGTGGTGGACAAGACCCTCAAGGGCCTCTACGATTCCCAGCTCATTGCAAGGGTGACGAGCACCGACATCTGGGCAGTGGCCCCGGTTGTGGCAGTGATCGGAGTGGTCTTTGCAGCTATCACCGCTCAAATCACGCTCCGCTGGTATGTGCGTAAATAAACACGTATGAGCCGCTGGTTGTGGACTGGCGAAGTAGCGTGAGAACTTTAACCTTCCACATCAAGCTGGTGTGGAAGGTTTTTGCATGCGTAAGGCGGGCACAAGGTACGATCAGTGGCATTATGGCGAAGAAGAAAAAAGCTGCAAACAACAATCCTGTGATCGCGACTAACCGCAAGGCACGCCATGATTACAAGATTCTAGAGACCTACGAATGCGGCATTGTCCTCCTCGGTACAGAAATTAAATCGCTAAGAGAGGGCAAGGCCTCCCTTGTCGATGCCTTCGCCACTATTGATGAGGGCGAGGTCTGGCTCCGCAACCTCAACATACCGATCTATTCCATGGGGTCGTGGACCAACCATAGCCCCAAGAGGACCCGTAAACTGCTGCTGCACCGTCGCGAGATTGACTCGTTGATGGGTAAAGTTCGCGACGGCAACAAGACACTTGTGCCGTTGTCCCTCTATTTTTCTGGTGGACGGCTCAAGGTGGAACTTGGCCTTGCCCAAGGTAAACAGGATTATGACAAGCGCCAAGACATCAAGCGCAGGACCGAAGAGCGCGAAGTGGTTCGAGAACTTGGTCGTCGCGTTAAAAGCATCCACGCATAAAATATTCCTGTCTTTGCAGCTTATCGACGTCCCCTCGGCAGCACGTACTGCAGGAGGACTTGAAGCTGCTCATTGCACGGAGTAGGATGATTCGAACTACGGATATGCTGCACAGCATCCCAATCCGTAGCCGCATGAGGGGCTGATTTTGGTTTCGACTGCGTAGATTGAGCCAGGGGAAGCGTGCCGGTGCAGGCTAGAGACCACCGTAAGCGTCGTAGCAAACTGATAAGCGCCGAGAAGACTCAGCGCGACTACGCCCTCGCTGCCTAATTTGTAGCGAACTGCGTGTCTGTCAGCCTAGGTTTGTCTCTGGCCTAGTGTCTGGCACCGACTAAGAGACTTGCTGATTCCATCGTGTCAACGGGGTGGATCGGGACTTTTACCGATGACTGGGCTCATCATCCGGGTGTGTTCGTCCTAGCCGGAGAGCCAAGTAGAGATCTATGCGCGGACTGCGCACGGAGAAGCCCTGGCGAGGTTGCGTAGGACCCGGGTTCAATTCCCGGCAGCTCCACCAATAGGACGCTCATTTTGATACAAGATGGGCGTCCTTTTGTTTTCCTCGAATGGGCGGCGTTTTGGCTGGTATTTCTCAGTCCAACTAATGGGGAGCAGTTCAGTAAGCGGGGTTTTCGCGTATCAGAAGCGTTAACGCACGCAAAGCATGCAATAGGTGCGATTATCCAGAAAACGTCGTCTTTGACTAATCATTGGGTATGAATTAGGGCACGACTTAGAGTGTAAAGTATAGATAAGCAGCGTACGCAAATTCCCCAGTGGAAAATGCTAAGCCTTTTGCATGGGGTCTGACGGGTTGCTGCTCAGTACGAAATTAAGAGGAAAGAACAGGCGACATTGAAAAGTTCTTGGTGGGCAATCTTGTGACTAAGCTCATTTTCTATCAGAAGATCCCCGTTTTTTGATTTCGAAAAGTCGTAGCGGTTCAGGATGCTGATGATGGTCAGCGAAAGCGAACCTCGCTCGGTTATGTCGATGGTATATCACTCGCAAGAGGGGCAATGAAACAATTCTAATAACCAAGGTAAGGCTGACCTAATTTCTGGTATGATTCTGGTATGGTCCAAATTAGTCCAGTACCGCAAAGTGAACGTCCCACAGAAACGGCGGCCGGCCATTGGGTGTTAGCCCGTGCTGGCAAGAAAGTTCTACGTCCCGGTGGTTTGAAACTCACCACGCGCCTGCTCTCGCAAGCAGATATCCACGGAAGTAGGATTATCGAGTTTGCTCCAGGCTTGGGGCGAACCGCAAAGATTATCGTCGAGAGTGGAGTTGCGTCATATCTAGGCGTGGAGCAAGATCCCGATGCGGCTGCCAACGTTAAACAGGTCGTTACTCCGTATGGTGGAAAAGTAATTGATGCGCGAGCACAAGATACAGGCTTGCCTGCGGCTTCGGCTGATGTAGTGGTTGGTGAAGCTATGTTGACCATGCAGGGCGAGAAAGGCAAGAATGAAATCGTTGCCGAAGCATTCCGATTGATTTCTCCGGGCGGGTGCTACGCAATTCATGAGCTCGGCCTCGTTCCAAATAATATTGACTTGCAACTGGCTGACGCGCTGCGAAAGAACCTTGCCAAGTCAATTCGCGTCAATGCGCGTCCCTTAACCGAAAACGAATGGTGCGAGGTGCTTAAACGAGCCGGGTTTGCTATTGAGTGGGTAGGCTTCGAGCCGATGGCTTTGCTGTCGTTGCGCCGCAATCTCGCTGATGAGGGACTACTTGGGGTGGTTAGGATACTCAAAAATGTTATCCTCGATAAAGACTTGCGTCAGCGCGTTTTAGCGATGCGCTCCACCTTCAGCGAATACCAGAAGCAACTTACGGGCATCGCGATTATTGCGCGCAAACCCCAATAGCAAAAGACTGAAGAAAGAACACCAGAAATAATGAGCGAACGCAAACTTCTCCCAAACTCAATACTTGGTTTCATTGACAATCTCGCCGAACAGATCGAATATGCCGAAAACTCCACTGTGTCGAAAACGCTAATGCGTGCTGAAGGCGTTAATGTCGTACTGTTTTCTTTCGATGCTGGCGAAGAGCTCTCAGAGCACACTGCAGCCATGCCAGTTATCGTGCAGACCCTAGAAGGTGAACTTGAGATAACAGGCGACAATAAAACTGTCATCCTCAAACCAGGTGGGCTAGTCCACTTCACTACTAGGCTCCCGCACGCCGTGAAGGCACTGACTAAAGCCAAAATGGTGCTCTATATGCTCCGATAGAAAAGACTGAACACTGGCGAAAGCTTCCTTTAACCACGTAGAACTAAAGGAAGCTTTCGCCTCTGTTTGCTCAGTTTCAAACAGCTTGCAGTGCACGCGAGGAAACTGCCGAATGAAGATCTTACGGATTATGTTTCCGGAGGCTGGTTGCGGAGGTTGGTTGCGATAATGCCGCTTTGCATAGGTAAGAAGGATCGGCTGAGGACTTTGTTCGTAAACCAATGCATGAAAGCTAGGTTCATACACATGACGGCAACCGTGATGGTTGAAGCAACAGGTAGACTGATTGCTCCTTGGCTAGGGTGGGCGATGATAAGCCAAGCCATGATCGGTAGTTGCAACGGTGCGGACCATAGCCGCAGAGGAAAGCGCTTGATATAGGTGTACACCATCTGAGCGCAATGTATGACGAGGTGGATGGTGTAGGCGATCATTGCGGCTAAAACCCACACATCTTCGGCCCAGAGACAGATTACAATGAGCACAATAAGTTCTTCACTGGCAATAAAGACGGCCTGGGCCAAGGACATGCTTCGGCGTCCGGCTATACCTGGGAGCTGTGCTGAATTGCGGCGGAGCCACGGAACTAGCACGAAGAATTCCTCTATCTCGTGCCAGATGAAAAGAAACAAGAACGCAATAACGGTCCACTCCATTTGATTCTCCCTGCTTCTAATTCGTTCGCGAAGTCCATTCAAATCTACGGGTTGTGGGCAAAGAACGACGGCTACGCAAAGCTACGTCGCTAGAGAAGCGTTCTTCCCGGTAACCCCGCGCGGTCAGCCATTCCCGCATAACAGCCATTTGGCGCGCTTCCTGGGCGTTACGAATAATGGGGTCGGTCACAGCACCGCATCTACGATCTCCCACTACTACTGAGGCAAGCTCGACCTGTTTATGAGACGGTGGCGTTTTCGTCTCAACCCATTCGAAAAGGGTGTCGTCGAGCAACTCCATAATGATTGCAATAATCTGAGTCAGGCTCTGGCGGAGCGCTACATCAGACATCCGGGCAGGAGGTCGCCCTTGTTCTAGGGTGTTCACGAGAGATTTCGGAACATCGGCAAGACCAACTAGGCGGTCACGAGCGATGGGTGGCGCCGTGACCATCCGAAGTGTGCCGATGATCTGGGGATTCTCAATGATGTCCTGTGGAGTAAGCCGATTCATGTAATTAGTAGCTTCAAAGAGATGCTCGACTTCATCAATAACGGCAGAACGAGATCTACGGTAAGCCTCAGGTGCAGCTTCAAGGAACCATTCGTTGTACATCTTCACGGATTGGTAAACATCCTCTTTCCAGAGGTCAAATCTGTGCCGATTGATGTTGGGTGTGCTCATTTTAATTCCTTCTTTGCTAGGGTCACGATGTCAGATAGGTCACAGTTGAGCGCTTCGCAGATTCTCAAGAGGACGGTTGTGGTGACGTTCTCGTCTCGGCCAAGCTTGGCGATGGTCGCTCCCGAAAGTCCGGTCATCTTCCGGAGGTCCTGCTTTTGAAGCTCTCTATCAATAAGCAGTTTCCACAAGGGCTTGTAGCTCACTGTGAAGCTGTGGGGGTTTGCCATCGCTGTTCCTCTTCTGCAACGTCGTACACATCGTCTAGGTAGCCGTAGCGTCCCCGTGTCTTGCTCTTTGAAAACTCAATGACCGTTGTCGCCTCATTGAACTCGAGACCTTCGGTTCGGTCGGCGTTTTCCAGGATGATGATTTGTTGGTCTTTGGCTTGTTCGGCGAAGTACTCGAACAGCCCGGCCCGCATTGAGGTGTTTGGGGTGTTCTTGCCCTCGTCGAAGCCATGCAGGGGGGTGTCGATCAGGACGAAACCGGGCGCATGGGGCGAGCGGCGGTTCATGAACGCATGGAATGCGAGAACAACGACGGTGTTGAAGAAGGCGCAGTAGCCCTTGCCTTGTTCTTCGGCTTTGGCGTACCCCGCGATTTCGATGTCGAAGACTTGACGATTGAAGGCTGCGCTTTGGGCTCTCGGGAAGTGTGCCTGCTCCAGGATGTCTTGCATGGATCTGGTCATCGAGTAGTAGAAATCGCCGTCGAAGTATTCTAGCGGTTTGAATTTTTCGGCATCCGGGTCGCTGGCTTCATCGTCTCCATCCAGCGTCTTCTGGAAGCGAGACTCAAGCTCAGCCAGCTGCTCATGCTCAGCTTTGATTCGCTGCGCGGCGGCGAGTTGATCAATCTGGGTTTGGATGGCACGCGTGGCCGGGTCGAGGTTGCAGGTGAGCTGATTCAACAGCTGGACATGTGCTTGCTTGTTGTGCCCAAGGTCAGCGGCAAGGTCGGCTGCGATTTGGCGTAGGGGGTCGAGGTCATCCGTGGCCTCCTGCTTGAGGTGCTGGATACGAGCGATCTCAGTTTCGAAGGCTGCGATGTCCTCGTCAGTTGGTGGCGGAGTTGCGATTGTGCTGTGGCAGAACTGGCAGGTGTCGGGATGAGGGTGGGTCTGGTCGTGCCTCATGCCTTGGAGCTGAAGGTCGAGCCGGGCGATGTCCGCATCGTATTGCGTGATCAGGGTGCCGCGCTGCTCGACGGCTATTTCAAGTCCTTCAAGTTCTTGGGTCTGGTGACTGATTGTGGTGATCAACTCGCCGTCTTGGGTGAGGATGTGTTCCCGCTGGTTTTGCAGGTCTTCCAGCTGTGCCCTTAGCCCCGCCAGGTATGCCTCGATGGTTGCTCCCTCGGCTGCGGCCTGTTGTTCAGCGCGTTCCAGTTCGGCTTTGCGTGCCTGGATGATGTCGAGCTGCTGGTAGATGTAGCGTTCAACAGCCCTGCGGCGGGCGCGCTTGTCCGAAGCGCTCTCGCGGGATGTTGCCTCGTCGAAGTTTTCGTCTTGTGCCAGGACAAGCAGTGCCGACAGGTTTTGGGTCAGCGACTGAGCGCTAGAAGACTTCGGAAGAAGGATGGAGGGGTCAGGGCGGCCGATTTCGCTCTCGGGTACTAGGAGGGTGTGTTCAATCGCGTGCCAGGTGAAGCGCACCTTATTGAACGCCTCGTTGGTGATGACCTGACGACCTGGATTGATCCCTAACAGTCCGATCAAGAGATTGTTGACTGGCTGCTTGCTCTTGTTGTTGCGGGAGTACTTTCCCGACTCCACGTTGGGATCGGTCGAGGCCACCTCGATGCTTGATCCTCGCTTCGTGGAGCGCGACAGCGTCACCTCACCATCGGCTGTCACGAAGGTGACGGCTGCGGTCGTGTACCCGGTTTTATCGGTGAACGGAAGATCCTTGCCGCCACATGCGAAGGCGATCGTCTTCGCGATTCTGGTCTTGCTGGTGTTGGACGGGCCGACAATGCAGTTCAGACCGGGAGCAAGATCGATGATCGAAGCGGTGCTGTCATCTCTGGTGGCCTTGACCTGGCGAATCCAAAGCTTACCCATGCTGCATCACCTTCTTCTGAACCTGCACTACGACAACGTCGAGTCCGCGTGCCAGGAGTTGACCGATGGCCTGCCCGTATGCGTCCGCGTACGCACCGTCAAGGGATTGCGCGAAGCTCTGACCGGCAGGGGTGGAGCCAAACGTGATGCCGTTATCGCCGGTGGACGCCAGCCCGGTACGTACCAGCCGGGCAAGCCCGGCGTGGACGCGTCTGCGGCGGGCATCATATTCGGCCACCGCGTACGGGGTGCCGCCGTGAAGGCTCTTGTTCCCGAACCCGAACTGCTTCATGTAGGTCGCCGCGATATCGAGCGCTGTGGTCTCGTCAAGGCTCAATGAACGCGGCACCCGCGAGAGGCACATGGTGAGCCGGGTCGCTGTCTCCTCGGGTGTGTTGAACAGGCTAGTCGTCACGGCAGACCACCCAGTGCAGTTGATCATCGTTGACGAGCATGTGGCACATGCCCTTCTTGTGAGTTGCCCGCACCATCGACGGGAATTTCACAATGACCGAACCGTTCAACGCGAAGTCGGCTGCCTTGCTCAAGGTCGCGTTCATCCGCAGGTAGCCGTCGTCGTAGTCCGCCTCGCAGATTTCGACGACCCCGTCGAACAGGTCTTCCTTCATCGCAGAGAACTCCTTTTCTCCAGCGGGGATGAGATCCCGAAGGTTGCGGCGAACCCCTTCAGCATCCCAGAAATGCCCACGCTGCCTGGCGAACGCCTTCCGGTATCGATCGGGCAGGTCACTGAGATCGGCAACCGGAGTTCCCAGGTGCTCGGCGAGAGCGGCAAACATCTGTGTGGTGTAGCCGGATTCGAGTGCAGGATCGGGCGACTCGGGAACTTTCGGTGTGGGCTTCCATGGCAGCGAAGAAGACCCCAAATGAAGTTTGCCGCCGTTGATCCTGCCTTCGGCTAGCGGCAGGTTGGTGAACAAATCTGGTTGCTCCTGCGGGGCGGCACCGTCGGCGAGTAGATCCCGGTCGTTGCTGTTTGACCACAGGATCGCTTTCAGCCATTGCCCCACAGCGGACGGCACTTTCCCTACATCGTGCACATTGATGTTGGCCACCGTGAGCTGCTCTTGGAACGTAGCGAGGGCGTCGACGCCTATGGGGTCACAGAGTTCTTCAACTTTGCTGGTGTCCAGATGATTGTGGAAGTCCCGGGCTTTCCAATCGGGCAGTTTCCTGTCCCCGTTGAAAAACCGTACGAGGTCGGTCTCGTTGATCCCGGCCCACACTCCGACCGTGATCGACGTCTTTCCAGGTTCCCGCTTCTTCTCGTGCGCGGACGTTTCGACAAAGACGGTTTCCTTATCCATCACCGCGTCGAAGAAGTCCTTCATGAACCCCTTCTTTGTCCGGGCGACTCCCGACATGAAGGGTTGGACGGTTCGGCAGAAAGCGCCCAGCGCATAGCGAGGGTCTGCATTTGCTGCCATCTCGTCTCCTCTCCGTCTTCTGCAGTCTTGTCTCGTCTCGGGTGCCAGCGACTCGTTTTCCTATCGTGAAAACAGGTTTAGAAACCGAGTGCAGTCCTTGGGACGAAGATATGTCGATTCTACCTCGGCGTGCACGTTTCTAAACATCAAGTACACGAACGTGTCGCGAGGAGGTGAACAGGGACATGGGAACCCGTAACACGAAGCAGACGTCTCGACCGGTCGCCAAGAAGGCGTCCGCACTGCTGCGCGACGGTCGCACCTCGGCCAAGACGAAGTCGGTCGCAGCCTCGGCGCTGGCTCAGGCCAAGCCGCGTAAGGGCAAGTAGCCCTCACGGCTGTCCTGCTGGCCAGACGTCAGTCGGCAGGACAGCCCAACCGCTGTGGCGGTCAGAGCCGTACCGGTCACCGGCCGGCCGCCCTTCCTCCTACACCCGCATGCGTTTTTCAACCGTATTCGGGAGACCTCCGTTGAGCGCTTGATGGGCACCACCTGTATCCGGGTTCACCCCGGGTCGGGTCGGTGCCCGTCACTGTTTCCGCTCAACACCACGGTCTCTCGCCGGTTGCCCTCAACGAGGTCTCCCTTCGCAAGAAGGGAAGCCCTCACGTGGCATTCAACAATCAATTCACTGTCCCGTACCTGACCCCCAGGGGCAACACCATCGACCTACCCGTCCCTGACCTGCCCGACAGCGAAGAACTGCGTGCCCAGCTGCGCGATCCGGCTTCGCGTCCGAAGTGGGCTCGCGCCTACCTCGACGACGTGTACGCCGAGTACCGCGAGCTGGACAATCGCCGCCGCTCCGACATCTCCGTCGACCAACCCGGCCACGGTGATGACGACGAGCGTGGCGGGCTGGGCGCGGATTACTTCGCCTCGGACGATCCGGACTTCACCGCGCAGGTCGAGGCCAACTTGGCGGTGGTCGAACTGCTGAGTCCGCTGACTGCGACGCAGCGCGAGTACATCGAGCTGCATGTGCTCCACGGCGACCGGTTCACCGAGATCGCCGCCGACAAGACCGGCGCAGGCCAGCCGACCAGTGCCGATGCGGTGCGTAAGGCCGTCTCGCGCGGCCTGGCCCAACTGCGCAAAACACTCACCGAGTCGTAGGCCGTCCGGTTTCGGTGCGTCCCATGCCTGACAGATGCAAGGCACTCCCTTCACTAGCCCGGTGATGGGGCGTACCACCACTCACATGGAAGGAAACCCGGATGCCCACCAAGCTCAAGATCAAGATCGCCAAGCATCCCAGCCCGGCTGCCGCACTCGCTGCAAAAGAAATCCGCCCCAGCAGGCGGATGCTGCGCGCGATCTTCGGCACCAGCCGACCCCAGCACCGCATGGCCGTGCTCCTGCCCGGCTCCGAAGCCTCCACCGTCGAGGTGCGTGTCGCCGACACCGACGACGACCTGATGGCGCTGGCCGACGCGGCAGGTGTCACCCGCGAGGGCGGTGATAACCGATGATCCCGGTGAGTGACGCGAACAGGTTCATTGGCGCGCTGAACCGGATCGCCGAAGGCGTCACCATGCTCGCCGCCGCAATTGAGGAGACCGCGTGGGAGGGGTTCGAGGATCACGCCGGGATGTCCGGCGCTCGTCCGATCGCCGCCGCCGGGCTCGCACAACCCGACCTGGAGCAGGCCGCCGCTGAGTACGAGGCCGCCCACCGACAGGCACCCGAACCGGCACCTGAGCCGGAGTCGGTGTCGCTGGCGCAGGTGCGTGGAGTGCTCGCCGGGCTCTCCAGCCAAGGCATGACCGAGCAGGTGCGTGGGCTGATTGTCGCCACCGGCGCGGACAAGCTGTCGGCGGTTGACCCGGCGAAGTACGGGTGGCTGCTGGCCAAGGCGAAGGAGCTGTCCGATGCCTGACCAGCATGCGCTGCTCTCGGCGTCGGGTTCGCACCGGTGGCTCAACTGTCCACCCAGCACCGTCCTCGAATCCCGTGAGCCGGATTCTCCGTCGGATGCTGCCGAGCAGGGCACCGTCGCACACGCGCTGGCGGAGTGGAAGCTGCGGCGTTCCCTCCACCAAGCGCCGACCTTCAAACCCGAATCTGACTGGATCGACGACGAGATGGAGAACCTGACCGACGACTACGTCGCCTTCGTCCAGGAACACATCTCACTGGCACGGGAGACCTGTGGTGATCCGCAGGTGTTGATCGAGCAGCGCCTCGACTTCTCCCATGTGGTGCCGGGCGGTTTCGGTACCGGCGACTGTGTGATCATCGCCGAACCCAAGCTGCAGATTATCGATCTGAAGTACGGGCAGGGCGTCCTGGTCGAGGCCGAGCGCAACCCGCAGCTCATGCTCTACGCGCTCGGAGCCGTCCACGCTTTCGGGGACTTGTATGACATCACCGATGTTGCGGTGACGATCTACCAGCCCCGGCGAGGCAACGTCGACACCTGGGAAACCTCCGTCGCAGAGCTCCTCGCGTGGGCTGAGACCGAGGTGAAGCCGAAGGCCGAGTTGGCTGCGGCGGGCGGGGGCGAGTTCTGTCCCGGCTCGTGGTGCCAGTTCTGCCGCATCGCACCGACGTGCCGAGCACGCGCCGAAGCCAACCTCGCGCTCGCCCAGCACGAGTTCGCCCCACCGGCCGAGCTGTCCGGCAGCGAGATTGCGGACGTGCTGACAAGGATTCCACAGCTCAAAACGTGGGCTGCGGATGTGGAGGCCTACGCGCTCTCGCAGGCGGTGAACCAGGGCAAGCACTGGGATGGTTTCAAGCTCGTCGCCGGACGGTCTGTCCGCAAGTACACGGACGAGAACGCCGTCGCCGAAGCGGCTGAAGCTGCCGGGTACGCCGACATCTACGACCGCAGACTCATCACGCTCACTGCGATGGAACGGCTCATGGGCAAGAAGACCTTCAACGAGGTGCTCGGCGACCTCGTGGTCAAGCCCGTGGGTAAGCCGACGCTCGCGCCTGACACCGACAAACGACCCGCGCTGGAAATCCACAGCGCACAAACCGAATTCACGAAAACAGAAAGCAGGTAACAACCTTGTCAACCAACAACCCCACCCGCGTCGTCACCGGCGAAGTCCGCCTCTCCTACGCTCACGTGTGGGAGCCGAACTCCATCCAGGGCGGCAAGCCCAAGTACTCCGTGTCGCTGATCATCCCGAAGGCCGACACCACCACCATCACAGCTATCGAGAAGGCCATCGACGCGGCGATCGACGCCGGTACGGCCAAGTTCGGGGGCAAGCGGCCGAACAAGGCGGCTCTGAAGCTGCCGCTTCGTGACGGGGATACCGAGCGTGACGACGAAGCCTACGCCAACAGCTTCTTCGTCAACGCCAACAGCCTCACTCCGCCGCAAGTTGTGGACGAGAACGTCTCTCCGATCCTTGACCGTTCCGAGGTGTACTCGGGTTGCTACGCCCGCGTCTCCCTGTCGTTCTACGCGTTCAACACGAACGGGAACAAGGGTGTGGCGTGCGGGCTGGGCAACATTCAGAAGATCCGCGACGGTGAACCCCTTGGCGCAGGCCGCGTCTCCGCTGAGTCCGACTTCGGCGCGCCGGCCGACGACTTCCTCAACTAAGGAGGCTGAATCATGAGTGACTGTTTCAACGCCATCACCCTCGCCGTGTGGGTCTACGTCCTGATCCCGTTCTGGATGGTCTGGGGCTACTACTGGATTAAGGACAAGCGGGCCAAACGCCGCGAACGTCAGCGCATCGATGAGCTGATCGCCAAGGAGAAGGCCGAGCTCGACAGGATGAACGCCACCTACAACCTCGACCCGAAGTAACACCCCAGCAGTGAGGGAGCCACCAAACACCGGTTGGCTCCCTCACCTTCGCCTACCCGACTGTCCAGGAGCCCTGATGCGCCAGATCGCTATCGATATTGAAACCTTCAGCCCAGCACCCCTAGCGAAAACCGGCGTCTACCCGTATGCCGAACACCCCGACTTCCGCCTCCTCATCTTCGGCTACTCGATCGACGGCGGCCCGGTGGAAGTCGTCGATCTCGCCAGTGGTGGTGGGCTGCCCGACGAGGTGCTCGCAGCATTGGTGGACCCGGGCGTGGTCAAGTGGGCGCATAACGCCGCCTTCGAGCGGGTCGCGCTCTCCGCGTGGCTGCAGCGTCATCACCCCGAGCTGTTGGCGGCCGGGTTTCTTGACCCGAGCCAGTGGCGCTGCACGATGGTGTGGTCGGCTTACCTCGGTCTGCCGATGAGCTTGGATGCGGTCGGTACGGCTCTTGACCTTGACGTTCAGAAGGATACGGCGGGTAAGCGGCTGATCAAGCAATTCTGCACGCCAGCCACACCCAGCGTGCTCAACGGTGGCGGCACCCGTAACCTGCCCAGCAGCGACCCGACCGGCTGGGCACAGTTCATCGACTACAACCAGCGCGACGTCGAGGTCGAACTCGCGCTCCACGACCGGCTCTCATCGTTTCCGATTCCCGAAGCCGAGTGGGACGCCTACGCCCTGGATCAACGCATCAACGACACCGGCATCCTGCTCGACCACACCCTCGCAGACGCTGCCGTCACCCTGGACGACCAGCATCGTGCCGCCACGTTGGCGCGGGCGCGGGAGTTGACCGGGTTGGAGAACCCGAACTCACCGATCCAGTTGAAGGAATGGCTCACCGCCCACGGCTGCGAGATGTCGTCCTTGGCGAAGGCTGATGTCGAAGCCGCCCTCGAGTCCGCCACGGGCAAGGTCAAAGAAGTCCTGGAGCTGCGCGGCGACCTCGCGAAATCCTCGGTGAAGAAGTACCAGGCGATGCATAACGTTACAGGCACGGACGGTAGGGCACGCGGCCTTATCCAGTTCTATGGAGCGGGACGCACCGGACGGTTCGCCGGACGCCTCGTCCAAGTCCAAAACCTGCCCCGTAACTACCTGCCCGACCTCGACCAAGCCCGCGCCCTCACCCGGCAGGGCAACCTCGACGCCCTTGAACTGCTCTACGACTCCGTGCCAGACACGCTGTCCCAGTTGATCCGGACAGCGTTCATCCCCAGTGCCGGGTGCCGGTTCATCGTCACCGACTACTCGGCGATCGAAGCCCGCGTCATCGCCTGGCTCGCCGGAGAACACACCACCCTCCAAGCCTTCGAGCAGGGCAAGGATCTGTATTGCGCGACCGCGAGCCGCATGTTCGGCGTCCCCGTCGAAAAACACGGCATCAACGCTGAGCTGCGCCAGAAGGGGAAGATCGCCACGCTGGCCTGCGGTTACAACGGCTCCGTCGGAGCGCTCAAGGCGATGGGTGCCCTACGGATGGGGCTGGCCGAGCACGAACTCAAACCCATCGTCGACGCCTGGCGGGCAACCAACCCCAACATCGTCCAACTCTGGGCCGACGTCGAGCAGGCCGCACTCGACGCCATCACCACCCGCCAGGCTGTTCGGCTGCGCAACCTCAGCTTCACTGCCGAGTCCGGCATCTTGTTCATCACCCTGCCCTCTGGTAGGCGGCTGGCCTACGTGAAGCCCCAGCTTGGTGAGAACCGGTGGGGCGGCACCTCCATCACCTACAGCGGTGTCACGACCGGACGCAAGTGGGGGCGGCTGGAGACCTACGGCGGGAAACTCGTCGAGAACATCGTCCAAGCAGTCGCTCGTGACCTCCTCGTCCACGCCATGACACTCGTCGCCGAGGCCGGGCATCGGATTGTCATGCACGTCCACGACGAAATCGTCATCGACGAACCCGAGGACTCCGGCTTCACCATCGCCGATGTCTGCCAGCTCATGACGACCCCACCCGACTGGGCAGCAGGACTGCCACTCGACGCCGACGGGTACGAGTGCGACTACTATCGCAAGGACTGACCGCAGTGTTCTACTGCTTCCGGTGTGACCGATCGAGGCGTTTATGGACGTAGGAGAAGGTTCCGAAAGCGTCGAGGAACTCGTCCGGCATTTCCTGTGATCCCTGCCGCGTGCGATGCGCGCGTGGATTGCGGAAATGCCCGTGAATACCGATCAGGAGGTTCTTGAATCCTTCCTGCTCGGAACGGTCGGAGTCATCCTTGTAATCATTGATTATTATTAGCGGTTCTTGGTTTCTTGACCCGAATGTTTCGTGAAATAGTGCGGCTCCATCTTGAGTGAGCCCAGTCATAGAGCGAATGCGATCAGGGATGGATTTTGCCGCTTCACTAATTGCATGGAAGAGCGACTGGTGGATGAGTTCCTGATTGCAGTATTGCAGGAGGGTTGAATGGCAGTTTCGATACTCAAGCTGGCGCTTCAAGCTGTTAGTCAGCGCCTCCACCTCGTCTAGGGAGCGTGGTGGCTGCGCCAATCTGCTGACTTTCCCCTGATCGTTGACCTTGAGCTTGTGCATCGCCAGTACAGCATTGATTTGCTCTCGAAGTTCGTGCCAACGCTCCCGCTGGCCTGGCTGGGCGTAAATGGAAGGATTCAGGGCCTCGGTGATGAAGCGTATGACGATATTTCCCGCTCCCTGCTTAGCTTGAATGTTGCTAAGCGCGATTGCCAAAGACTCGCGTTTGTTATTTCCATCCTGAAGTACAAAATCCCCACAGCGTTGCAATGCCTGCCTCAGTTCAGAGCCTGTTAGTCCTGGTGCATCAGTTTGGGCAAGAACATCAGAGATTGCAGTGATGAGCGCGGTAGGAAATGGAGTCATTTTGTGAACCATCGCGCCGCCTTTCTGTGAACAACTCTACCGCGAGGTCGTACGAAGTTACTCGCTGTCTGCGGCTCCAGCACCACCCGAGGCTCTCCGCGCAATCGACTTTGGGTTGACCCGTCCGGATTCGCCGGTCCGCGGGGGCGTATGGGCGAGAGCCTTCCTCACGCCGCGTCCGGTTTCGGTGCCTGCCGTGCCTGACAGGTGAGAGCCTGGCGCATCCCGCGCCCGCGATTGTCTACCCGGCTCTCAGAAAAGGAGCCGGTCATGGCTACCGCGCTACAAGCGTTCACCAACCACGAGTTCGGCACGATCCGAACCATCACCTCGGGCGGGCAGATCCTGTTCTGCGGCCGGGATGTGGCCACCGCCCTCGGCTACGCCAACCCGAGCAAGGCACTCCAAGATCATTGCAAGGGGGTTCCGTTTCGTTACCCCCTTGAGACGCCTGGTGGCATCCAGCAGGTCAGGTTCATCAGCGAAGGTGACCTGTACCGGCTGATCGTCTCCTCCAAGCTGCCCGCCGCCGAACAGTTCGAGGCGTGGGTGTTCGACGAGGTGTTGCCGTCGATCCGCCGTCACGGCGTGTACGCCATTGACGAGCTGCTCAATGATGATGAGTTCTTGGAGCGGGCGATCGCCACCCTGCGCGTCGAGCGGGCCAAGCGGCTCGCCGCCGAACAAGCCCTGCTGGAGGCGGCACCGAAGGTGTCCTATTACGACGTGGTGCTGGCATCGCCGTCGCTGATCACCACCACCGAGATCGCCAAGGACTACGGCCTGTCGGCGAAGAAGCTCAACCAGATTCTGCGCGAGGAGCAGGTGCAGTTCCACCAGTCCGGCCGCTGGTTCCTCTACGCGCGCTTCGCTGAGCAGGGCTACACCCAGTCAAAGACGCACGAGTACGACGAGGGCAAGACCCGCACCCACATGTACTGGACGCAGAAGGGACGCCTGTTCATCTACGACCTGTTGAAAAACACCCGCAGGCTGCTGCCGGTAATCGAGCGTGAAGGCGAGGACGCCAGATGACCACCACCGCGCTTCTCGATAGCGGAATCCCGACCAAGAACATCGAAGGATACCCTGACCCCACCTGCTACAAGGCACTGAAAGCGATCCAGCGCGCCGAGTACGGGTACCGACCGCTGGTGTACATCTGCTCCCCGTACTCCGGCGATGTGGAAGCCAACCTCAAGCTTGCCCGCCGCTTCAGCGCGTTCGCTGTCTCCGCGCGGCAAATTCCGTTGGCCCCGCACCTGCACTACCCGCAGTTCATGGACGACACCGACCCGGATGCCCGTGAGCTGGCCATGTTCTTCAACCGCATCCTGCTTTCGAAGTGCGAACAACTATGGGCCTACATCGGCCGGGTCAGCGCGGGGATGCGCGCCGAAATCGACTGGGCCCACCAGATGGACCTCCCCGTCCGCTTCTTCGACGCCGACTTCCAGGAGGTGCACCCCGCATGACCCCGTTCACCCTATGTGCCGCCACCAGTAGCGGCAATGCGCACAACAACCACTACCCGAACCACCACCACATCACCGACCAGACGGGACTAGGGCAGGTGACCCAGTTGGATCATGTCGCCGCCACCTACACCGGCGACCGGCGCTCCTCTGCGAGCTTCATCTCCTCGGACTGTGTCGTCATGGACATCGACAACGACCACACCGACAACCCCGCCGACTGGATCACATCGGAGACCCTCGGCGAGCTCATGGCGGGTGTGGTGTTCATGACCGCCACCAGCCGCAACAACCAGAAGCCGAAGGGCGCACTGTCGGCCAGGCCGCGCTTCCACGTCTACTTCCCGATCAACCCGGTGACGGACGCGGAGGTATATGCGGGGTTGAAGCGCCGCCTCGCGACCCGGTTCGGGTTCTTCGACTCGCAGGCGTTGGATGCCGGCAGGTTCATCTACGGCACCATCAACTCCCACATCACCGTCCACGACGGTACGAAGCTACTGGATGCCTGGCTGGACGAGGCCGACGAGATCGACGTGTTCGCCGCGTTCGATGCTTCGACTCAGGTGATCGGGGAAGGCTCCCGCAACGCCATCCTCTCCCGCTTCGCTGGCAGGGTGCTGATCCGTTACGGGCAGACCGCCCAAGCGCGGGACTTGTTCGATCGGAAAGCATCCCTGTGCGAGCCGCCACTGTCGGATCACGAGTTGGAGTCGATCTGGGGCTCGGCGTGCCGTTTCGCCGCCAAGGTTGAGGCGCAGCCGGGGTATCTGTCGCCGGAGGCGTATGCGGAGCTGACGAGCCTGCGGCCGGATGATCTCACCGATGTGGGGCAGGCGACGATCCTGGCTGGCGAGTACGCGGGACGGATCTGCTATTCGCCGGCGACCGCGTGGATGGCCTACGAGAACGGGGTGTGGGAAGAAAACGAACCCAAAGTCCAGCACGTCGTCCAAGAACTCACCACCCGCCAACTCGAACAGGCTCAGACCGAACTCGACCAGGTGACTGAGCGTGCCGGGGAACTCGGGGTGACCGCGATGTTGGTGGCGATGAGCAAGACCAAGGCGCTGGCGGCGTTTAGCCGAGAGCAGGCGCGGGCCTACCACCAGATGGTCGCAGTCCAGGAGTGGATGAAGTTCATCTACAAATGCCGCTCAGACCGCACCATCCTCGCCGTCATGCGCCAAGCCCGACCCCTCGCGCTCATCGACCCGCAGGTCTTGGATGCCGACCCGTACCTGCTCAACACCCCCTCGGCGACGTTCGACCTGCGCGACGGCAGCCGTCGCGACCACGACCCGTCCGACATGGTCACCAAACAAACCGCCGTCGACCCCACCGATCAGGGCAAGCAGATGTGGCTCGACGCGCTCAACGTCACCTTCGGCGGCGACGCGGAGTTGATCGGGTACGTGCAACGCGTCTGCGGGCTGGCCGCGATCGGGAAAGTGCTCATCGAGGCGTTGATCATTGCCTACGGGGACGGCCGCAACGGCAAATCCACGTTCTGGAACACGATCGCCCGCGTGCTGGGCAACTACTCCGGCTCGATCTCGGCAGACGCGCTTACCGTCGGGGTGCGGCGCAACGTCAAACCCGAACTAGCCGAAGCACGCGGAAAACGTCTGCTGATCGCGGCCGAGACCGAGGAAGGGATGCGGATATCGACCTCGAATGTGAAACAGCTGGCCTCCACGGACGAAATCTCGGCGGAAAAGAAATTCAAAGACCCTTTCGCCTTCACGCCCTCCCACACCCTCATCCTCTACACCAACCACCTACCCAGGGTGGGGGCGATGGATGCCGGTATTTGGCGGCGGCTGATCGTCATCCCGTTCGAAGCGAAAATCGAAGGATCTAGCGACATCAAGAACTACGCCGACTACCTCTATCAGCACGCTGGCGGGGCGATTCTGGCGTGGATCATGGACGGCGCACGCCTCATCCACACAGAGGACTACCACCTCAACCCGCCCCGGCAGGTCGTGGAAGCGTCAGCGGCATACCGGGAAGACAATGACTGGTTCACCCAATTCCTCGAGGACTCCTGTGACGTCGACCCTGGCCTGTCAGAGCGTGCGGGCGATCTCTACCAGACCTACCGGGCGTGGGCACAAAACACTGCCGGGTGGGCTCGTCCAATGATGGATTTCAACTCCGCCGTCGAACAAGCTGGTTATGTGCGCAAGAAAACCAGAAACGGCATGTTCGTCCACGGTTTAGCCATCAAATCCGAATTCGACACTACCCACTAAGCCACTGCGTGTGACGACCGATGACGATCAGTTCTATACCCCGCGTAAGGAAAATACAGAGTGTATTTCTCTATATAAAAGGTATGGATTGACTCGTCACCGGTCGTCACCCCACAAGAAAAACCTTTGAGGAAAAACGACCATGAACGAACACCACATCGAACAAGCCCTGAAACACGGCGTTGAGGCGGCTGGCGGGATCTGCTGGAAACTCGTCAGCCCCGGCACCAATGGTGTCCCAGACCGCATCTGCATCATGCATGGACGCGTCGTCTTCGTCGAACTGAAAGCACCCGGACGCCAACCCCGCCCCATCCAAGCGCGCCGCATGAAGCAACTGACCGATCACGAGATGGCCGTGCTCATCGTCGACAGCCTGGCTGGCGTTGAGGAGGTGCTCGATGCATTATCAGCCGCATAACTACCAAACCCAGGCCACCCGGTTCATCGAGACCCACCCGCAGGCTGCGATCCTGCTCGGGATGGGACTCGGCAAGACCGTGATCACCCTGACCGCGATCTGGAACCTGCTGCTGGATTCCTTCCAAGCCCGCCGCGTGTTGATCATCGCACCACTGCGGGTGGCTCGTGACACCTGGCCTGCTGAAGCCCGGAAGTGGGATCACCTCGCGGGGCTGACGATCGCTATCGCTGTCGGCACCAAGACCGAGCGGCTGGACGCGCTCGCACGGGATGCGATGGTGACGGTCATCAACCGGGAGAACGTGCCGTGGCTGGTCAAACAGTTCGATGGCACGTGGCCGTTCGACATGGTCGTCATTGACGAACTGAGCTCCTTCAAGAATCATCGGGCTCAGCGCTTCAAAGCCCTCGCCACCGTCCGCCCACGGATCGCGCGGATCGTGGGTCTGACTGGCACGCCAGCCTCGAATGGGTTGATGGATTTGTGGGCGCAGTTCCGGCTCCTCGACGGCGGCCAACGCCTCGGCAGATTCATCACCCGCTACCGCGACAAGTGGTTCCTGCCGGATAAGCGCAACGGAATGCAGGTGTTCACGTACAAGCCGAGGGCAGGCGCTGAGGAGGAAATCTACGACGCTATCGCCGACATGACGTTGTCGATGCGCACCACCGACCACCTCCAACTGCCCGCGTTGACGGTCACCACGACCGCCGTCGCCTTGGATGGTGAGGAGCGGGCGGTGTATGAGCGGTTGCGAGATGAGATGGTGCTCGACCTCGACGGGCAGATCGTCGACGCGGCGAACGCCGCCGCCCTTTCCGGCAAGCTCTTGCAGCTCGCCTCGGGAGCGATCTACGACGAAGACGGCGAGGTCATCGAGGTGCACGACCGCAAGCTCGACGCGCTCGAAGACCTCGTGGAGGCCGCCAACGGTCAGCCCCTGCTGGTGGCGTACTGGTACCGACACGACCTGCAACGAATCACCGAACGATTCCCACAGGCTCGCGAACTCAAGACCAGTAGCGACATCGAGGCGTGGAATGCCCGTCAGATTCCGCTCGCGCTGATCCACCCAGCCTCCGCCGGGCATGGCCTGAACCTCCAAGCCGGTGGCAACCTGCTCGTCTGGTTCTCTCTGACCTGGAGCCTCGAGCTTTACCAACAGACGAATGCCCGGCTGTATCGGCAAGGCCAGTCCGAGCCGGTGACGATCACGCATCTGGCCACCACCGGAACCCTCGACGACGCCGCCCTATCAGCCTTGGAGTCGAAGAACCTGACGCAGTCCGCGCTGATCGATGCGGTCACTCACGAACTACACACCTCGAAGGAGCACACCGAATGCATGTCATGACCCGATACTTAGACACCCGCAAGGCCGCGATCGCCGCCCTGCAGGATTACCCACTCATGGAGCACGCCGCAGGCGACACCAGCCACGTGGCAGATCAGCTTCGGGAGGATCTCGTCCACCCAGCCTCGCCCAGGTTGGATGGCCTGCCGCGCTATGTGAATCCGCACGGTAACGAAAACAGGATTGCTGCGACGTTGGACAAGATCGACCTGCTCGCCGAACGCCAACGCCAAGCCCGCGAATACCTCGACTGGTTCCTCCCAGCCTGGGGACTCCTGTCGGAGGATGACAGGTTTGTGCTCGAGGCGTTCTTCCTCGGCGACGGCCCGCAGGAGGATGCGGTGAACCTGGTGTGCGACCACTTCTACGTAGAACGCTCCACCGCGCACCAGAAGAAGTCACGGGCGCTGGGGCGGTTGGCGACGGCGTTGTATGGGCCAAGTGGTTTGTGAACCCACCCGATAAAAGGTGTCGGCAAACGCGGATGACTTGCCCCAAACCAGCCCGTAACGTAGTAAGCGGTTGACAACTAGGTCAAGACCCCCAGACGCATCCTCGGTAGCCCGTCTGGGGGTCTTGCCGTATTTGTGGGAGGTGGGTGTGGTGCCGAGGAAACCGAAACGCCCCTGCTCCCAACCCGGCTGCCCAGAACTCACCGACCACCGCTTCTGCCCGGCTCACGCTCGTGCAGAAGACGAGCGGTACCGGACGTATCAGCGTGACCCTGCGATCAACAAGCGCTACGACCACCGCTGGCGCAAAATCCGCAACACCTACATCCAAGCCCACCCGTTGTGCGAACACTGCCAAGCGAACGGGCGCGTCACGCCAGCCCAGGAGGTTGACCACATCATCCCGCTCGAGCGCGGTGGCACCCATGACGAGGCGAACCTGCAAGCGCTGTGCAAGCAGTGCCACTCATCCAAGACCGCCCGCGAGGACGACCGATGGCGGCAACAACCCAGGGTTTACAGCTACTGAGAACGCGCGTAAGCCCGCGTAACGCGCCGAGGTTTGCGACCCTCAACGATGCCCACCTGCACGGTGTTCGCCGTTCTCGGGGCAACGTCGCAGCGTTGTGCGAGGGGTAGGGGGCATCGGATCTCTACCGCGCTCGGGTTCCTCAGCGGGCGGGGCCAACCGCGCACAAAGTCCCCGAATCAAACGGGGTATTGACCCCGTCCCAAGAATTCTTCTGCACCAGCGAGCGAAATTCGGCCTCCACTCCAAGGCCACGACGGCCACGGAAAGGAGGTACACCATGGCAAAAGACGGCACCAACCGTGGCGGACGCCGCGTGAGAGCAGGCGCAAAACCAGACGCGCTGAATGAGAAGCTTGCTGCAGGCCGCCCCGCCACACGGCTCACCACACCGGCCGAGCTCGATGTGTTCGACCTGGACGGCACCGACATCGGCGATGGTGCGGTGCTTGCGGGCGAGCCGATGCCTGAACCGGACGAGTACCTGAGCGCGGAGCAGCGCGACGGCAAACCACTCGGCGCGGACCTGGTGTACCGGGAGACCTGGAACTGGCTGGATGCGCGGGGCTGTACCAAGTTCGTCTCGAAGCGCCTAATTGAGCTGTATGCGCAGGCGTTCGCACGCTATGTGCAGTGTGAGCAGGCGATCAGCAAGTTCGGTCTGCTGGGTAAGCACCCCACCACGGGAGCTGCGATCGCCAGCCCGTTCGTAGCCATGTCGCAGTCGTTTGGGAAGCAGGCGAATGTGTATTGGTATGAGATTTACGAGATCGTGCGCGCCACCTGCACTACTGATTATTCGGGTGCGGCTCCTGGTGATGAGGTGATGGAGCGGCTGCTGAAAGCCCGCTCCTAAGCTTCGAATCATTTTCTTTTGCCTGTCCGTCTAGGGGCAGGCGTTTTTGTGTGGTCATGTCATGAAAGGAAAGTGCTGGTTGTGTTGAAGACTGCTGAGGCTGTGTGTATTGGTCATCCCGATAAGCTGTGTGACCTGGTTGCCGATACGATTCTCGATGACGTGCTGTTGGATGATCCGGCAGCCCGTGTGGCGGTTGAGGTGATGATTTCTGGTCACCGGGTGATTGTCGCTGGTGAGATTTCGTCGACGGTGCGTCCTCGTATCCGCCGATCGGTAAGGGACGCGCTAGTGCGGGCGGGTTATCGTCCGTGGCGGTTCCTCATCTTTGTGTGGGTGCGTCGCCAATCGGCAGATATCGCTGCAGGAGTTGCTAGGTCGTTGGAAGCACGCGGCGGTGATGATACCGCGTTCGCGTTGCAAGGGGCGGGTGACCAGGGCACTGTTTACGGGTATGCCACTAATGAGACCCCGCAACGTTTGCCGTTGCCGCTGGTGCTAGCCCACGAGATTTGCGCCCGCCTGGATAAGGCCCGCACGCAAGGAATCATCACTGGGATTAAGCCGGATGGTAAGGCTCAAGTGAGCGTGCGCTATGACGACACGGGTAGCCCGGTGGCCGTGGAGACGGTGGTGGTCTCGGTCCAACACGAAGCCACGAAAGACCTCGATGAGCTCGTGGCTGAGGTGACGTCGCTGATCGTGGCTCCAGCCTGCAAGCCTTACCGGCCGATTAGTGCTGACACCGAGATCCTCGTCAACCCCTCTGGCTCGTTCATGGTTGGTGGCCCGAAAGCTGACACGGGGCTGACCGGTCGCAAGCTCATGGTTGACACTTATGGCGGGCTGGCGGCTCACGGTGGCGGGGCGTTTAGCGGTAAGGATGCTTCGAAGGTTGACCGGTCGGCTGCTTACATGGCGCGGTTGATCGCTAAAACCATTGTGGATGCACGTCTTGCTGAGGAATGCCAGGTCGGGGTCTCGTATGCGATTGGGAAAGCTGATCCGGTCGCGTTCACTGTTGACACGTTCGGTACCGGCCAGCACCCAGACTGGCTACTCACCGCTGCTGCACGCGAGGTGTTCCCGCTACGCCCAGCAGCCATCATCGACCTGCTGCGGCTGCGGGCACCGGGCTACGCGAACTATTCGACTTATGGGCACCTCGGCTACCCGGGGCAAGCCTGGGAGGACACGTTTAGCCATATTGACTCGTTGCGAAAGGCGGTGACCACTCATGCTGGTCAAACCCATGCCCATCAGTGAACTGCGGCCTGCTGACTACAACCCGCGTAAAGACCTCCAGCCAGGCGATGCAGAGTATGAGAAACTCAAACGCTCACTGACCGAGTTCGGCTATGTCGAACCAGTCATCTGGAATAAGACCACGGGCAATGTGGTCGGTGGGCATCAGCGACTCAAAGTGCTCGCCGACCTTGGCCACACCGATGTTGACTGCGTGGTCGTCGAGCTTGATGAGACCCGCGAGAAGGCGCTGAATGTGGCGTTGAACAAGATCAGCGGCGAATGGGACGAGAACAAGCTGGCCCTGCTCATCGCCGACCTGGACGCGGCCGACTTTGATGCCGAGCTCACCGGCTTCGACGACGATGAAATCGCCCAGATGATAGGTTCCCTCGACGATGACGAGGTCACCGATGACGGCTTCGACCTCGCCGCCGCTCTTGAGGCCGCATCGTTCGTCCAGCGCGGGGACATCTGGACCGTCGGCAGACACCGGCTGGTCTGCGGGGACGCCACCAACCCCGGTGATGTCACAGTGCTCATGGACGGCAAGAGCGCGAACCTGGTGCTCACCGACCCGCCCTACAACGTGGCCTTCGAGTCCTCCGACGGGCTCACGATCAAAAACGACGCGATGAAGGCCGACTCCTTCTACGAGTTCCTGCTCACAGCGTTCACCAACATGGCGGGTGTCCTCGACAAGGGCGGGTCGGCGTATGTGTTCCACGCCGACACCGAAGGGCTAAACTTCCGCAAAGCGTTCATCGACGCCGGGTTCAAACTTTCCGGATGCTGCATCTGGGTCAAAGACTCCCTCGTGCTGGGACGCTCGCCGTACCAGTGGCAGCACGAACCCGTGCTCTACGGGTGGAAGCAAGGTGCCAAGCACAAGTGGTTCGCTGACCGGAAACAGACCACGATCTGGAACTTCGCCAAGCCGCGAAAGAATTCCGACCACCCGACGAGCAAGCCGCTGGACCTACTGGCCTATCCGATCCGCAACTCCACCCAGACAGGCGCGATCATCCTCGATATCTTCGCTGGCAGCGGCTCGACCCTGATGGCAGCAGAGCAGACCGACCGCATCGCATATTGCATGGAGCTCGACGAAAAGTACGCCTCGGTGATCCTGCGCCGCTACGCCGACGCGACCGGGGACGCAGCCGGGATCACCTGCCAGCGCGACGGCACCCAGTACACGTACCTGGAACTGGTCAAACAGGTCGACCGCGACTGCGAATAAACCCCGGAAATGCAGGCAAAACAGGGGCGTGAAAATGAGCCGCTGATCAGGGCAAAAACGACTGGATAAGCGGAAAAACCTATGGCTGTATGTACATGACCACAACACCCCCACACCTGGGGGAACCGAGCGAAAAGGACTGGTCATGAGTGAATTACACATCGAAATCAGCGAGCTCATCGCAGCCGGAGTCAACGTGTCCGACCCCGAGGAAACCCTGCGGATTGCCACAGCACGCGGCTACCAGCTGGTGGTGCGTGTGATCGAGTACGACCCGACGCGTTTCCTCACCATGGTGGCAGCCTGGTTCGAGCAGGAGGTCGTGGCATGAGCATCCTCGCCTTCACCCCGCACAAAACGGGCAGGAAGAAGCTCGCCCAGCTTCTCGCCGACCACCTTGGCACCAAGGCCACCTACCTGGGCACACCCTCGTTTGCCTACGAGATCGCAGACACCACGCTGGATCGGGACTGGACCCTCTACCTGCCAGAGAGCATCGAGGCGCAGGCCGTGCTCGAGGCCGCCCACAAGGCGGGCTTTGAAACCGCCGACCCGGGCGAGGTAGCGTTGACGGTCACGATGCCCACCACCGGGTGGAGTGAGCGCACTCGCGCCAACCTCGAAGCGCTCCTAGCAGCCAAAGGGCCACTGATCGCCAAAGCCCTGGGCATCCCGGCCACACCCGTGCAGTTCAACGATGACCAGACGGTCTCGTTCCCGTGGTGTGAGTCGATCTCCCCGGAGACGGCACGCGAGGCGGTGATCCCGCTTGTAGCCGGGCTCTGCCAACGAGCCCAGGAGGCAACCCGGATCCGATCCACACCGCCTGCACCCGGCAACGACAAGTACACGATGCGCTGCTTCCTGCTCTCCCTGGGCTTCATCGGCCCCGAACACAAGCAGGCACGCCGCATCCTGCTGGCAGGCCTCGAAGGCGACGCCGCCTGGCGCACCCCAGCAAGTAAGAAGGAGAACCGGCCATGACTCCCGGCCAGCGGGTGCGCCTGATCGCCACCAGCGACCCGTACACGACGCTGCGCCCCGGCACGCTAGGCACCGTGGCGTTCGTCGACGACCTCGGCACCGTCCACGTCGACTGGGACACCGGATCGAATCTGGGGCTCATCCCGGGCGAGGACTCCTGGGAAACCCTACCCACCGAAGAGCCTGAAAAATAGCGGCTCATCAGGGCAAATAATGACTGGATAAGTGCCCGCACCTATGGCTGTATGTACATGACGAAGACACGCCACCTCAAGAGAAGGACACAGCCATGAACACCCAGACAAAGATGAGCATCGAAGAAGAAACCACCCAGCGCCTGGTCGAGAATGCGAACCGGCTCGGCTACATCATCGTCACCATCGACACCACAAACGACCTCGCGATCGAGATCCGCCCCGCAGCCCTCATGCCGTACATCCCGCCCTTGTACCGGGATTGGGAAACCGGCCAGTGGACAATCCAAACCACCTCATACGGCTGCCTCGACCCGGAAGAGATCGAAAAGGTCACCGACGGCTACCGACGCGCCATCGACATGGTCAGCGAACTGGCACCCCTGAACGCCCGCGACCTGGCCAACTACAGCATCACCCGCAACGCCTGACCCACTGGCACCCGGAAACCCTGCTACAAGCGGGGCTTCCCCTTCGTCACAAGCCTTGTTTCTCCACGGTTTTCTTAAGTGCTGTAGATCCCAAAAAATAGTGCCTGATCTGGGCAAATACGACTGGATAAGCGCCCACACCTATGGCTGTATGTACATGACAAAAGAACACCACCTGAGGAAAGGACAACAGCCATGAATACCACCGAGAAGCTCACCACCGAAGCCCTGCAAATGCGCGTCGACTCCTACGGGGCGATCCTCGCACACGGCAACTACGTGCTCGCCACGTTTGCCACCTGGACAAAGGACGAAGGGTTCGGCAATAACGCGCAGGTCTACCGACTGATCGAAGAACCGATCAACGGGTTTGGCCCAGACACGCGCGGTTTCAACGAATGCGGCCTGGAATTAGTTACCGAAGCCGACCACTTGTTTGCTGATGCCGGACACGCGATTGCCTGGACGCTCACCCACATCTAAACGCTCACCCAACCGTTCACACCGCCCGGTAAGCAATAACCTGCCTGGCGGTGTGGCTCGTTAGTGATATATCTGGCTAAAACTCCTCGCTGATTAGGCCGAATACGACTGGATATAGCCTGGCGGCTATGGCTGTATATACATGACCAAACAAGAACAAAGGAGAAGGTCATGAACAAGACAACCGCCAACCAGCTGCTACAGATCGCGAAGAACCACAGCTTCGAGATCGCCAACCGAGGCGACCTCGACCAGCGGATGAACGACTCCGAAGACTTCATCGAAGTCAGCGTCTGGGGGCTGAAAGCGATGCTCGCCGAAGCCTACAAACTCGGCCAACAACAAGCCCACTAACCCGGCCCCAAACCCGGCCTGGCAGCCCCATCACCTGGATGGGGCACCGCTCGTAGACCACGCCCCAACTCGTGGGGCTTTTCTTATGCCCACAGGAACGGAGGTGGGACACGATGCGACAACTGGACACCTACACGCCGACTCGGTTCATGGCTGACGGCTCCCGCTATGACAAGCGGAAGGCCGACTTCGCGGTCGCGTTCATCCAAGCCTTGAAGCACACGAAGGGCCGGTGGTCAGGTAAGCCTTTCCACCTTATTGACTGGCAGGAACAGATCATCCGTGACCTGTTCGGCACGGTGAAAGCTGATGGGTTCCGGCAGTTCACCACCGCCTACGTCGAGATACCCAAGAAGCAGGGCAAATCAGAACTCGCCGCTGCCGTCGCCCTGCTGCTCACGTGCGGGGATGGTGAGGAGCGCGCTGAAGTGTACGGCTGCGCTGCCGACCGGCAGCAGGCCTCGATCGTGTTCGAGGTCGCGGCCGACATGGTGCGTATGAGCCCCGCCCTGTCCAAGCGGGTGAAGATCCTCGCCAGCCAGAAGCGGATCATCTACAAGCCCACCAACTCCTTCTACCAAGTGCTCTCGGCGGAGGCGTACTCCAAGCATGGGTTCAACATCTCCGGTGTCGTCTTCGACGAGCTGCATACTCAACCGAATCGGGCGCTGTTTGATGTGATGACGAAAGGCTCAGGTGACGCGCGAACCCAGCCCTTGTATTTCTTGATTACGACGGCTGGCACCGACACGCACAGTATTTGCTATGAGCAGCACCAAAAAGCCGAAGATATTCTGGCAGGCAAGAAACACGACCCCACCTTCTATCCCGTCATCTATGGTGCTGATGCGGATGATGATTGGACTGACGAGAAGGTCTGGTTCAAAGCCAACCCGAGCCTGGATGTGACTGTTCCGATCGAGAAAGTGCGTGCCGCCTGTAATTCTGCTCGGCAGAATCCGGCTGAGGAGAACACGTTTAGGCAGCTGAGATTGAATCAGTGGGTGAAGCAGTCGGTGCGGTGGATGCCCATGCACGTGTGGAACCACAACAACGACCCCGTCGACCTCGCAGACCTAGAAGGCAGACCCTGCTACGGTGGCCTCGATCTGGCCTCGACGACCGACATCACCGCGTTCGTGCTCGTCTTCCCGCCCTACGGAGCCGACGATAAGTATCGGATCGCGCCGTGGTTTTGGATCCCCGAATACAACCTGCCACTACGTGTGGCTCGCGATCACGTGCCATACGACCTATGGAAACAGCAAGGGTTCCTGGAGACCACCGAGGGCAACGTTGTCCACTACGCCCACATCGAGCACCACATCGAAGACCTGGGTACCCGGTTTGATATCCGTGAGATCGCGTTCGACAGGTGGGGTGCGGTGCAAATGAGCCAAAACCTTGACGATGCTGGCTTCACCGTCGTCCCCTTCGGCCAAGGCTTCAAAGACATGAGCCCACCGTCCAAAGAACTGATGAAACTCGCCCTGGAAGGCAAGCTCGCTCATGGCGGCCACCCGGTGCTGGCCTGGATGGTCGACAACATTCACGTGCGCACCGACCCGGCAGGCAACATCAAACCCGACAAACAAAAATCCACGGAGAAGATCGACGGTGTGGTCGCCACGATCATGGCCCTAGACCGGGCGATCAGACGCGGCACCGGGCCTGTCAGCGAGTCCGTTTATGACACTCGAGGACTACTGATGTTATAGGTACCCTACGAATAGGTATAGTATTTGAAGATGGATAATACAGCCCCCCTTAACTTCGAAGAAGCATGCGTTTTAACCCAGGTGACCAATCGCCCCAGCAGGGAGCGCAGTTCGGTTAAGCACGGGGATCAATGCCGCATTAACAAGGGGCGTGAGCAGCTGCAACACGATCCTGTGGAGATTGATCTCATATGCCTTTACGTGAACGAATTCCTTGAGGCGCTTCGCATGGATCAGTGCGCAAATCCCCGCGTTGAACTACCTTCATTTCACTGCGATGAAGACCTGAGTTCCTACATAAAAGAGGCTATCTACAGTCCTATCTGCGCCAAAGGGGGAGATTGTAAGGATATGGTCTGGATGAAGTTCACGAAGGACGGGTATCTTGGTGTCGTAGCAATGAGTAATGATATCAATTTCAATATGCCAGAGCCGGGCCAGACAGCGAATACGTCTGGAATCATCATCCGCGAGCTTGGCAAAGAATGGGACAAGAGTTTTGTCCTCGTATTCCCCTTAATCAACTTCCCTGAAGGTATGGAGCGAGGCAGTATCGAGACCGGAATCGGAAACTTCTTGATCGACAAGGGCGTTCCGATCTTAGATTTCTACTCCCACAGATACTGAGCCAACATCTCGACCACAAAAGAGAGTCCTTGACTTTAAGGGCTCTCTTTATTTTTTTGGAGCAACACATGCGACTACCAGTTTTCATGCGAAAAAGAGAGACAGCTGCCAACCACCCACTGGACTCCAGCTATAGCTTCTTGTTTGGCCCGACGTCGTCTGGGCGGGCGGTGACGGAGCGTTCGGCGATGCAGATGACAGCGGTGTATTCGTGTGTGCGGATTTTGGCGGAGGCAATCGCGGGGTTGCCGTTGCACGTCTACCAGATCGAGACGGATGGGTCGAAGGTTAAGGCCACTGACCACTCTCTGTATCGGCTTTTGCATGACGAACCGAACCCGGAGATGACCAGCTTCGTGTTCCGGGAAACGCTCATGACCCACCTGCTGCTGTGGGGCAACGCCTACGCGCAGGTGGTGCGCAACGGCCGCGATGAGGTGATCGGGCTCTATCCGTTGATGCCCAACCGGATGACGGTCGGCCGTGATCTGGACACCAAACAGCTCTATTACGAGTATCAAACCTCGTGGGATGAACCGGCAGGCAGGTGGGAACGCGTCCGGCTCACACCCCAAGACGTGCTGCATATCCCAGGTCTTGGGTTTGATGGGCTGGTGGGCTATTCACCGATTGCGATGGCGAAAAACGCTATCGGCCTCGCCCAAGCAACCGAGGATTACGGAGCGAGTTTCTTTGCTAACGGTGCCGCACCGGGAGGCGTACTCGAGCATCCGGGCACGATCAAAGACCCCACCAGAGTGAGGGAGTCGTGGCAGGCCACGTTCGGTGGAGCCAAGAATGGTAACAAAGTGGCGGTGTTAGAAGAGGGCATGAAGTACACGCCGATTTCTGTCTCTCCGGAGCAGGCACAGTTTTTGGAGACGAGGAAGTTTCAGATCAACGAGATTGCCAGGATCTTTAGGATTCCACCGCACATGATCGGCGACCTCGATAAGAGCTCGTTTTCCAATATTGAGCAGCAGTCG
Source organism: Corynebacterium silvaticum (assembly GCF_002162115.2). Classification (NCBI taxonomy): domain Bacteria; kingdom Bacillati; phylum Actinomycetota; class Actinomycetes; order Mycobacteriales; family Corynebacteriaceae; genus Corynebacterium; species Corynebacterium silvaticum. Next base: position 724,216 of record NZ_CP021417.2, read on the forward strand.
TTGGAGTTTGTGAAGTACACGCTGGATCCGTGGGTGATCCGTTGGGAACAAGCCATCAACAAAACGCTACTCACACCGCGTGAGAAGCCTTCGGTGTTTGTGAAGTTCAACGTCGAAGGCTTGTTGCGTGGGGATTACGAGTCACGGATGAACGGGTATGCCACCGCCCGCCAGAACGGGTGGATGAGCGCGAATGATATCCGGGCGTTAGAAAACCTCGACCGGATCCCTGAAGACCAAGGCGGGGACGTGTATCTGGTCAACGGCAACATGCTCCCGCTCCCGATGGCCGGAGCCTACGCCACCACTGCAGACCCGGCTGCCGATACAGATGAGGCTTCTCGCCAGTCCTCTGATGGTGCTGGTGTGGAACACAGATGTGAAAGGAAGGTTATATGAGGCGGTTTTGGAACTGGGAACCAGATGGTTCCACAACTGATGACCCGGCTGGTGATCCTGGCCGGGTTTTGCGTATTAACGGGGCGATCGCTGAAGAATCATGGTTCGACGACGACATCACACCAGGCATCTTCGCCAATGAACTCAATGCTGGGTCTGGTCCGGTGACGATCTGGCTCAACAGCCCGGGCGGTGATGTGGTGGCTGCCGCACAGATCTACAACATGCTCATCGACTACCCAGGCACGGTGACCGTCAACATTGACGGCATCGCTGCCAGTGCTGCGTCCGTGATTGCCATGGCAGCATCTACCGTGGCTATGAGCTCGGTGTCGATGCTCATGATCCACAACCCAGCCACGATGGCGGTCGGCGATAAGGATGAACTCGCTAGAGCGATGTCGATGCTTGATTCGGTCAAAGAGTCCATCGTCAACGCCTACCAGCTCAAGACCGGGATGAGCCGGGCGAAGCTGTCCAAGCTGATGGATCAAGAGACCTGGATGGATGCGCGCGCCGCGATCGACATGGGTTTCGCCGACCAGCTGCTCACCGGCAGCCGCGACCCCATCTTCAACGCCGACAAGAAGCCCGACGAAGACGAGGACGAGCCCGAGTCTGACGAGCCGGACGATAAGCCGGACGAAGACGGGGAGGACGACGGCAAGCCTGCCAAGAAGGGGCCGCCGTTCCCGCCCAAGAAAAACCGCACCGGCGGTGTGGTGTTCGCCCGGCGCACCTCAGAGCAGCAGCTTGTCGCAGCCTGCACCCACCACCAGCCGGATGCCCCGCCCGGCACCCCTGTTTTGCCCGCTGGTTCTCGTGGTCGGCGGGTTGTTGATTTGTACGCCCAACTTACTAACCGAGCCCACTGAATGAAGGAGAACCCTCTTATGTCCACGATGACAATTTCTGACCTGCGTACCCGCCGCGCCGCAACCTGGGAGGCTGCGAAGGCGTTCCTCGATGAACGCCGCGATACCGCCACCGGTTGCCTGTCCGCCGAGGACGACCAGGCCTACGCCCGTATGGAGGCTGAGATCGACAAGCTCACCAATGAGATCGCCCGTAGTGAGCGCGCCCTGCGCCGCGACGCTGACCTCGCGAAGGCAACGAACATGCCGCTCACGTCCATGCCGGGTATGAATCCAGATGATGATGAGGCCAAGCCAACTACGCCGCGTGCGAGCGCTGCTTATAAGCGGGCGTTTTGGGATGCGATGCGCCTGAACGTCTCACCGATGGAGGTGCGCAACGCACTGTCCGAAGGCGTCGACACCGAAGGCGGATACCTGGTGCCAGACGAGTTCGAACGCACGCTGATCTCCTCACTTCAGGATCAGAACATCATGCGAGGCCTGGCCAAGGTCATCCAAACCACGTCCGGGGACCGTAAAATCCCAGTGGTTTCCACCCATGGCACGGCTGGGTGGCTTGATGAGGGCAAGCCCTATACCGAATCCGATGAAGCCTTCACCCAGGTGACGCTGAGCGCGTTTAAGCTCGGCACCTTTCTCAAGATTTCAGAGGAACTCTTGAACGATGCCGCGTTTAATGTCGAGCAGTATTTGGCCTCAGAGTTTGCTCGCCGGATCGGCGCTGCTGAAGAGGAGGCCTTCCTCACGGGTGATGGTAAGGGTAAGCCCACCGGCATCTTCGCCCCGGCCGGGGGCGGGGAGAAGACGGTCACCACCGCGAAGGCCACCGACATCAGCGCGGACGAGCTGATCGACCTGCACTACAGTCTGCGTGCCCCGTATCGCAAGAACGCGGTATGGCTGATGAACGACGCCACCGTCAAGACAGTGCGCAAGCTCAAGGATGGCAACGGCCAGTACCTGTGGCAGCCAGCGCTGACCGCAGGCACGCCCGACATGGTGCTGGGCCGTCCGGTGCATACGTCGGCGTTCGTGCCCGAAATCAAGGCTGGGGCGTCGACGGTCGCGTTCGGTGACTTGGGCTATTACTGGATCGCCGACCGTCAAGGTCGCTCGTTTAAGCGGCTCAACGAGCTGTTCGCAACTACCGGGCAGGTGGGATTCCTGGCCTCCCAGCGCCTGGACGGGAAGCTCGTCTTGCCTGAAGCGGTCAAGCTGCTGACTCAGAAGACTGGAGCTTAACTAGATAAGGAGGTGGCCGCAATGACCGCTGTTGATTTGGTTGCGCAGGTGAAGGCGAACCTACTTATCACCTTCGATGACGACGACACACTGATTGGTGCCCTAGTCAATGCGGCCACCTCCTACGCCACCAGCTACCAGCACCTGCCCGAAGGTCACTACGAACAGACCGCCATGTCCGGGGCAACCCGCCAAGGCATCGTGATGCTCGCGAGCCACTTCTACGAATCCCGCGACGGCTCCACCGCAGGCTTCTGGGCAGACAAGCCCGACGCCGCCAAAGCCGTGTGGGACGCGGTCAACAACCTGCTGCGACTCGACCGCAACTGGAAGGTGTAGATCATGGCTTCGATTGGTTCGATGCGCACCACGATCGATCTCATCGCCCCAGTCACCGTCCGTGATAAGGCGGGCTTTACAACTCTACACGCGATGAGGTTCGGGCGACTGTGCGGGCGTATGTGGAGACCCGGCACGCCTCGGCGGCGTGGGTGAACCGTGCCGCATACACGAAAGCCGACCGGCTGTTCCGAATCCGCGCCATCCCCGGCCTCCTGGTCAGCACGGATATGGAGATCACCAGCCCGGACGGCCGCTACGTGATCGACAGCGTCGAACAGATCGGCAGGTATGTGGAGATCCTCACCCACATCGTCACGCCTGAAGGGAGTTGACCATGGCGCGCGTGCAGATCAGGCTCCCCAACGCCTTCATTGACTCCCTGAACGCCGCATCCAGCGTGCTGGACACCTCCGCAGGCGAGGTGCTCGGTGCGGGGGCTGCCGTGGTGGAACCTCGGATGCGCTCGAATCTCGCCGCCGCTATCGGGGCGGGCACGAAGGGGCCGTCACGTTCGACCGGCCAGTTGCTCGGCGCGCTCGGCACCACGAGGGTGAAGGTGAACAGCAAAGGGGATCACAACATCAAGGTCGGGTTCGCTGAAAACCGGCGCGATGGGCGCTCGAATGCGTTGATCGCCAACGTTCTCGAACACGGCCGCAGTGATCAGCCTGCCCGGCCGTTTCTGGCCCCCACCAGGAGCCAGACCAGGCGCGGCGCAATCCAGGCCATGAAGCAGGCGTTGGCCGCCAGGATCGGGCAGGTGAAACCATGACTGCCCCACTCCTGGAAAGAGTGACTGGGGTGGCTGACCGGCTCGGTCTGCCCATCGCCGTCGGCTTCTACACCGACAGCCCTGCACCGGCCACTTACCTCGTCGCCACACCGCTCGGCGACATGTTCGACGTGTTCGCCGACAACACCCCTGGCGTCGAGATCGAGGAAGCTCGGCTGGCGGTGTTCACCACTGGCAACTACCTGCCCATCCGTGACCGGCTCACCAAGGCGCTCCTCGACGCCGGACTCACGGTCACGGCACGTCGCTATGTCGGTTTCGAGGCCGACACCGGCTACCACCACTACGCGCTCGATATCGCATCCCACCACCAGTACTAGTGAAAGGACACTACTTTATGGCCACGATTGGTTTGGACAAGCTCTACTACGCCACGATCACCGAAAACCCAGACACGGGTGAGGAAACCTACGCCGCCCCGAAACAGCTCGCAAAAGCCATCTCCGCCGAACTTTCGGTGGAGGTGGCTGAGGCGATCCTGTACGCCGACGACGGGGCGAGCGAGATCGTGAAGGAATTCAAATCCGGCACCCTCACCCTCGGGGTGGATGATCTGGGCGGTGAGGCTGCCGCCGCACTGACCGGGGCAACTCTGGACGGCAACGGAGTGCTTATCTCCACCTCCGAGGACGGCGGAGCACCAATCGCGATCGGCTTCCGCGCCGCACGCTCTAACGGTAAGTACCAGTACTTCTGGCTCTACCGGGTGAAGTTCGCCCTGCCGACCACGACGCTGGCCACCAAAGCCGACTCGATTACGTTCTCCACCCCCTCGATTGAGGGCACGATCCTGCGACGCAACAAGCCAGACGCGAAGGGTCGTCACCCGTGGAAGGCCGAAGTCACCGAAGGCGGCCCCGGGGTGAAGCCCGAGACAATCACGGGCTGGTATGCCCAAGTGTACGAGCCCGCGACTGAAGCATCCGCAGCCTAAAAGAAAGGGACGGGCATTATGGCAACGACAACGATTCCGGCGACTGACCCCACCCGATCCGCAACAGTGTCGATCGGTGGTGAGGAGTTCGAGCTGGTGCTCACTACCCGCGCCACCCGAGTCATCGCGGAGCGCTACGGCGGTCTGGAACACCTCGGCGAAGCCCTCGAAACGTCGAGTGACCTGGGGACGACGTTGGGTGAGGTGATCTGGCTGATCACCCTGCTCGCTAACCAGTCCGTGCAGATTCACAACCTGCGCCACCCCGACAGCACACGTCCCGAACTCACTGAAGAAACGGTGGAGTTGCTGACGGTGCCGGCGGATCTGGCTGACTACCGGGGTGCGATCGCTGAAGCATTGCAGCGGGGAACGCGCCGTGCGATCACGACCGAAGCCCCAAAAGAACCAGCCGCGACCCCAGCCAAGGACGGCTAGTTGACACCACACCAGAAGCCGTCTTCACAAGGCTGACGTATATCGGGATAGCCCACCTCAACCTCACCAGAGACGAGGTGGGCTTAACCGTCTTTGGAGAACTCCTCGACCTCATCGACTGCTGGCGCATCGAAACCGGGCGAGCCGAACCCGCCCGCCACCGGTACATCGACGATGTAATCCCCGCCGGGATTTAGGTGTTGTGGTTCTTCATGGCAGTATCGATCTCTTGGCTCTGTTCATCCAACGTTTCAGTTAGTTGCGCACGTCGTTGAAGTTCTGGTCTGTGTTTAGCGCTTTTGGCGATCTTCTCCCACGGGATCTCCTTTTTTATGAAGCTCAAACGCTGAGATCCAGATCTCTCAATCAGAAGAGCCTCGTTACAAATGCTCTTCAATCTTTCCGGAGGTACTGCGTGCAGCGCCTCTGCTAGCCAGACTTTCGCTTCGGGACAGCGCAGACTGTTGTACTTTCTCTGCGCCGACAAATTCACGTTACGGGGCTTGTCATTGTAATGAGGGTCGGGATACAGCCCCTCGAAAAAATAGAAGATGAGGTGTTCTCTTTGAGATGACCACCATCGTCCGCTCTTCTGGGGGTCACTTTCCTCAAACCATGAAGATATAGGCATCCATGCTGGTAGTTCAGTCAACATTTCTGCGAATGCTCTGACGTCAAAATCCAAATCTTTATCAGGGATCTCATCCATGGCAGCTCCTTCCACACAGTTCCATTCTAATTCTCTCATTTTCTCACTGGAGGTGAACCCTGATGGCTGATTCGACGTTTGGTTTGAAGATTGGTTTGGAGGGTGAGCGGGAGTTTAAGAAGGCGATCACGGATATTAACCGTGAGATGCGGGTGTTGGGCTCGGAGATGAAGCTGGTGGCCTCTCAGTTCGATAAGAACGACCAGTCGGCTGAGTCATTGACGGCCAGGAATCAGGTGTTGGGCAAGGAGATCGAGGCGCAGAAAACCAAGATCGACACCCTCCGCCAAGCCCTGCAAAACAGCGCCACATCGTTTGGTGAGAACGATAGCCGCACGAAGAATTGGCAGATCCAGCTCAACAACGCCGGTGCAGAGCTGAACAAGCTTGAAGGCGAACTCAAAGCCAACAACGACGCCCTGACGGAGTTTGGTGATGAGGCTGACGGTGCTGGTGACGATGCTAAGGGTGCGGCGAAGGATGCGGTGCGTCTTGAGGGCGCTGTGGATGATCTCGGAGACGAGATGGACACCACTTCAGGCAAGACGCGTGTTTTCGGTGACGTGTTGAAAGCTAATCTCGCCTCTGAAGCCATCATTGCGGGCGTGAAGGGTATTGGGCATGCGATCGCTTCGATTGGTCGCGGTATGGCCGGAGCGCTGAAGGAAGGCGTGGAGTACAACGCTCGCATGGAGCAATACACCACCTCCTTCACCACGATGCTCGGTGATCAGGCGCGTGCCCAGCAGCTCGTTAATGACCTGAAGGTTGAAGCAGCGAAGACCCCGTTTGGCATGGAAGACCTCGCCAGCAACATGCAGACCCTCCTCAGCTTCGGCATGTCGTTGGAGGACGCCCAAAAGCACCTGCACGAGATCGGCGACATCTCCCAAGGCGACGCCGTGAAAATGGAATCGTTGACCCTCGCGTTCGCGCAAATGTCCTCGACGGGCAAGTTGACCGGTCAGGATCTGCTGCAGATGATTAACGCCGGATTCAACCCCCTCGAAGAAATCAGCCGTAAGACTGGCAAGTCGATTGGCGAGTTGAAAGAGGACATGGCCAAGGGTGCGATCAGCGCTGACATGGTTGCTGACGCGTTCGCTTCGGCTACGGCTGAAGGTGGCCGGTTCTATGGGGCGATGGATGCCCAATCGAAAACCTTCTCCGGACAGCTAGCCACGTTGCAGGATGGGGTCGAAAACCTCAAAGGTGTGCTGGCTGGCGGGCTGTCGGAGGCGTTGGTGGGTTCGGTGTTGCCGATGGTGGGTGGCTGGATTGACGAACTGACCGCAGCTTTCGAAGAAGGTGGCACACCCGCCCTTATCGACACCCTCGGCCAAGTCCTGCAAGAAGCCCTCGGCTTTATTGCTGAGCAGTTGCCGATGGTGGTCGAGACCGGCATGTCCATTCTCACCGCACTGTTAGAGGGCATCATTGACGTGCTCCCACAAGTAGCGCAGACGGCGGTGACGCTGATTATCGCGCTGGTCGAGGCCATCATCGAAGCCCTGCCGTCTCTGCTTGAGGCGGCGGTGCAGATCATCGCCACGCTGGTGTCTGGTATTGGTGAAGCCCTGCCGGAGTTGATCCCCGCGGCGGTGGAAATGCTTGTGGCTTTGGTGCAGGGGCTGGTCGATAACCTGCCGTTGCTACTTGATGCGGCGTTGCAGCTCATCACCGGACTTGCCGAAGGGCTGATCGCAGCAATCCCTGTCATTATCGAAGCCCTCCCACAGATCATCACCGGCATCGTGACCTTCCTCGTTGGTGCTATCCCGCAAATCATCCAAGCAGGAATCCAACTCTTGACGGCGTTGATTGGGGCGTTGCCGCAGATCATCACGGCGATTGTGGCTGCGTTGCCACAGATTATTACCGCGATCGTCAGCGGCGTGGTTGGTGCGATCCCACAGCTCATCCAGGCCGGTATTCAGCTATTGACGGCGTTGATTGGTGCTCTACCGACCATCATCACGACGATCGTGGCGGCGTTGCCCCAGATTATTTCGGCGATCATCAATGGCATTGCCGGTGCGATCCCGCAACTTGTCCAAGCAGGTATTGGGCTGCTCACGGCGCTCGTGGCGGCGTTGCCACAAATTATTTCAACGATCGTCCAAGCGATCCCACAGATCATTACCGGTATTGTCTCGGCTGTTGGTCAGGGTGTGAGCCAGATGGCTGAAGCGGGTAAGAACCTCGTCTACGGATTGTGGAACGGTATCCAGTCGCTGGCTGGGTGGTTGTGGGATTCGGTGTCGAACTGGGCATCAGGTATTTGGGATTCGATCACCGGCTTCTTTGGTATCCACAGCCCGTCCCGGAAGATGGCGTGGGCAGGGCGCATGCTTGTCGAAGGCCTGGCAGGTTCCATCCGCACCGATGGCAACAAGGCCGTGACTGCCGCTTCTGGGTTGGCGCGCGAGACGATAGACGCCTTTGCTGACCTTGAGGATGGACTGAACGTGCCGATCGAGGCGGTGGCAGACCTACAGGTACCAAGCGTTGATCTCACCCCACAACCTGTCACCTTCAACCGTGGCGCGAATGATGGGGCTGATCGTGAGCGGGTGGATGTGGCAAGCATCGTGGACGCGACCGCCAAACGCATCCTCGGGTCTTTGGATATTTCGGTGACGTTATCGGATGGGACGCTGGTCGGCAAACTTGCACCCGCTCTCGACAAACAACTCGCGCGTCTTGATCGGCGGCAAAGTTTGATGGCAGGAGGCTACTAATGTACGGTTTCACCCTAAACAACACGGTGACCTCTGTATCGCTTGGTCTGCGCTTGACCGCGCCGGTCGCAATCCCGGCAGCCATCCGTGCGGTGGACGATATTAAGGTTGAAGGCAGAGCAGGCACCCTGACTAGGTTGACCGGCTGGGAAGATACCGAACTCGATCTTGAACTCGCTGTTCCTATTCGTGGCGGGTGTGAGCAGTACCGGGCAGCTGCCAACCACCTCACCAATGCCCAGACCATCGCATTTACTGGTGAGCCGGGTGTGTATCGCAAGGTCAAGCACTGCGAAGTGAGCGAACTACACCGGGACTTGCCGGGGTGGGGGTTCTTCAGTACGCACCTGACCTGCCAACCCTTCACCTACCTGACCGAGGGATTGAAGCCGGTAACACTCACGGCATCTGGGACGATCACCAACCCTGGCCTACTCGACGCTGATCCGGTCATCACAATTACGGGCACGGGTGCACTGTCCTTGACCATCAATTCGATAATCCATCACGTGAATTCACCGGCCGGGCAGGTCACGCTCGACAGTGAACGTCTCCTCGCACACGGCCACGGGAAGGTCCAAACCGATGCGCTCACCGGGCCGTTCCCAGCCTTCAAGCCTGGGCTGAATCGAGTCACGCTCGGTGCTGGCATCTCAAAAGTGGTCATCGTGGCGAATTGGCGCAACCCCTAACACCAGCTCACTTAATTTCTGACGGTCCCCTTTTTGCTTGGGTGGCCATCGTCTTGTTTGGAAGGCACTCTCATGATTACGGTTCACGACCGCGCTACCACCACTTTCACCACCACTGGCCTTGGTGTCTTGGATCGGGAGATTATCAACCCCATTGTCACGGAAGAGCTTGGCGGTGAATTCTCACTAACCTTCACCTACTTGGCAGACGGGCCAGCAGCCGAGCACTTAACGCTTGAGAACATTGTGGCTGCACCTGTTCCGGGGCTGAAGCTGCGGCAGGGTTTTCGGATTAGCGAGGTCGTCACCACCCTCGAAGGCATGCTGGAAGTGTCGGCGTTTCATGTGTTTTATGATCTGGCCGCGAACCTCATCGCCGACACCTACGTGGTCAATAAGACCGCCACAGGCGCACTCACACAGATTCTTGGTGCGGCGAACGCGAGCCACGGGTTTACTGCCACAAGCTCGGATACGGTGACGCGATCCTCGGCGCGGATGGTGCGCATGCCCATCGCCGCAGCGCTCATGGACACTAGCGAGGACAACACGTTTGTTTCGCGTTGGGGCGGCGAGATCATGCGGGATAACTGGCTGATCCACCACACACCTATGCGTGGAGCCAACCACGGGGTGGTCATCCGTGACCGTAAAAACCTCACCGGCTTCGAATCAGCCATTGATTTTTCGACCGTGGCGACGAGGATTTTGCCAGTCGGCTACGACGGACTCTTACTACCTGAACTCTATGTGGATAGCCCGAAGATCAGCGATTATGTGGTGCCGCGTATCCGCGTCATCCGCTACGGGCAAGTTAAAGCCATCACCGATAACGACAATCCGCGTGAGGGCGAACTCCCACTCGACCAAGCACACGGCGAGCTGCGCCGACTAGCGGCAGCAGAATTCAGCGCCAAGCATGCGGATGAGCCTTCCGCCTCCTACAAGGTGCGGTTCGTCGACCTCGCCACAACCTGCGAGTACGCTGATCTCGCGCAGCTGGAAAGCGTGGAGATTGGCGACACGGTTACCGTCCGCCACAGTGATCTTGGGATTGCGCTGTCGGCGCGGGTCGTGGCCTACGAATACAACCCACTGTCGCGCCACTACATCTCGGTCGAACTGGGTTCTACTGCTAGGAAGTTCACGTCTGTCACCGGGCAAGTCAAGTCTGCGATGAGCGCTGCTTTACAGGCATCGGATGCGGCAGGATTCGCGTTGGCTAGTGCGGATGGGAAAAACACTAACTACTACGGCACCACCCAACCCGAGAAAGCTCACCTCGGTGATACGTGGTTCAAAAGCAGCGACGAAACCACCGAGATCTGGATCTATCGGGTCACTGACACTGGCCAGCCCGGCTGGGTCGCGCTCGCCACCGATCTGAATCATGCCCAAATCAGCGCGGAACTGGATGCCGCACGCCGCGAAGTCGAGGACGTCAAGGCCCAGACCATTCGGGTTGATAGTGCGATGAGCATGTTGAGTGGACGCCTCGAGGAAGCAAACACGGAGCTCATGCAAGCCCGCAGCGATGCTCAAACGGCACGAGATACGGCTGCGGAGGTGAACCAGTTTGCGACCAAGATCGCCACTGTGGTTGACCAACACACAACAGACCTTCAAGCAGTAAAGGATGTGGCACAGCGTGCTCAACTCACTGCCACCAAGGTTGAGGATACGGCGAAGCAGATCGACACGAAGCTCAAGCAAGCCAACACCGAGATAGCACAAACGAAGCAGGCCGTCACCCAAGCAAGTACCAACATTTCGAATGCTCACAAGCGCGCCGATGACGCATACACGCTCGCCTCTGCCAGGCCCTCCACCGCGCAGGTGAACACTTTGATTGCGGCATCGGCGAACACGAAAAACACCATCACCTACTCAAGCAACCCGCCTTCTGGGTTTGGCAGCCGCATTGGTGATACCTGGTGGCAACAAACAGGTGGCCAGCTGCGCGGTCAGTGGCAGTGGGACGGCAAAACCTGGGTGCAACGCAAGCTGCGCCATGAGATCATCGCCTCCGTTGACACCGCAACCCTCGTGGCAGGTAGCGCCCGGATGGGCAAGGCTGTTGTGGAGCGGATCGTCGGTGATGCCGCCTTCTTCGGCGTGTTGGCAGCGAACCGGATTGTGGTCGGTGATGGAACAAACCTGTGGGGCGATCCTGACTTCTATGCCTCCTATCCGGGCTGGATGAGCACAGATGGGAAGCTCAGCCGAAAGGCAACGGGAACTCAGTCGGGTACCTACTTCACCCACACTGTGATCGAGGTCCGCCCAGGCGACAAATTTGTGGGCTCGTTCCGTTTCTCCCGCTCGGACGGCGCCCAACAGATCGTTTTACACGCCCAGCGCCAGCTTGCCTCCACAGGTGAATGGAAATATTGGGGGCATCTGGCAGCCACCACAAAAAACAGCGAAGCCACGACGAGTGTGCCGCTGACGGTCCCGGCCGACACAGCCAAGGTTCGCTTCGGACTATTCGTGGAAGCAGCCACCGTCACCGGAGCCGAAGTCGCGGTGTGGGACGTACAAATCCGGCGTCAAACACCAGCCACGCTGATCGAAGACGGGGCGATCACCACGGCCAAAATCGCGGCAAATACCATCACCGCCGTCAACATCCAGGCAGGAGCAGTAACTTCCGACAAACTCAGTATCGCTAACGGGTTTATTACGAATGCGATGATCGCGAACGCCGCCATCAATGACGCGAAAATCGCGAATCTGTCGGCCTCGAAGATCACGGCAGGCACATTGAACGCCGCCCGCATCGCCGCAGGAAGTATTACCTCCGACAAGCTGACCATCGCATCCGGTTTTATCACCAACGCGATGATCGCGAACGCGGCGATCAATGATGCCAAGATCGCTAATGTCTCAGCATCAAAGATCACGGCTGGGTTTTTGGCCGCTGACCGTATCGCTGCAGGCTCTGTTACTTCTGACAAGCTCACGATCGCTTCGGGGTTCATCAAGACGGCGATGATCGCTAATGGGGCGATCACGGACGCAAAAATCGGGAATCTATCGGCAAACAAGATTACGACCGGGACGCTCTCGGCTGCACGCATCGCAACAGGCAGCATTACCTCGGATAAGCTCACGATCGCCAACGGATTTATTCAATCCGCGATGATCAAAGACGCAGCGGTCACGAGCGCGAAGATCGCCTCCCTGGATGCTGGCAAGATCACCACCGGGTATCTCAACGCAGACAGGATCGCCGCGCGCTCGATTACGGCGGACAAGCTCGCCACCAACGCCATCCAAGTAGGCCTGGCAGGCTGGACCAGCTCCATCCGCATCACCCCGTATCAGATCGCTTGGTATGACGGCTCCACCTTGGAAGGCAAGATCACCAGCGCTGGCATGCAGTTCTGGTACGGCACCCGCTATATCGGCGAGTTCGCGCGGCGGGCGCATAAGAACAAACCGAATGTGCAAGGCATCGTCAACCAGCTCGCCTATCGTGGCGACTACGTCGCATGGACCTACCAGAACACCAACGGCGGAGACTACTACACCTGCCTCACGCTCGACCCGAAAGGATTGTTTTACGGCAAATCAGGTATCCACCTTGGTAGTGACCTGCGTACTGGTGGCTACAAGTTCTACACCACCGGCTCGCGCTACGTGACCTTGCAAGACTGCACGCTGGCCGGGAAGGGCACGCATCCGGGCTGGGTAGGACAAACCGGGAATTCCAAGATCGTCTTCCACACCTACGACGTCATGGTCGTCACCAACGGTTCGTACTACAACATGACCCGCCTGTTTGAGCGCACCAAAGATTTGATGAGCCGGATGAACACGATCCTCAGCCTGCTCAACCAAGGGTGGATTAAATCCATCTCCGGAAGCGGCTCGAATATCACCTGGCAGTACTTCTCCACCACCGGCCTATCGGCCATGTCCACAACCCTCGCCTAGAAAAGGAAACCCCATGAAAATCATGCTCGCCAACCAACATCTGCAGCCCATCGCAGAGCTACTCGCTGGAATGCCGCTCAAAGCGGCACAATCCAGGGCTCGCTCGAAACTGCTGACGTTGGTGAAAGAGGCGATTGCCCGGTTCGGGGAAGACGAATACGACCTCGTCACCGCCTACGCCACTCTCGACGATAACGGCCGCCCCGTATTCGCCGACGATGGCACCTTCGTCCTCGCCAACCCCGACAAAGCTGGTGAGTTCCTTGCCGCACGCACCGAATTGCTGGCCTCGGTCGCTGAAGTCTCCGGCCCCACCTACGACGGCCACCTCACAGACGTGAAAACCTTCCTCGACGGCTATGACGGTGAACTGTCTGGCGAAGCAGCCGAAGCCTACGACGTCCTCTACGACGCGATCACCAAGGACAACCAATGAGCACCGAAAACGAGAACACCGAACTGACCGAACCCAACACCGATAAGCCAACGTCAGGCAAAGAAGTCCAGTTACCGATTATCCCAGTTGAATCCGATGCCACGCCCGCACCACCAGCAGCACATATCGAAGCCCAGGAACTGCCAGTGTCCAAGGCGGCATCGTTCGACTTGAGTCTGCCAATTCTCGAGGTCTTGACCGACCCGACCATGTAAATCGCTGCGCAGCAGCACATTGTGATGCCTTCACCCCAGGTGGGTGTGGGCAATTTTTTATGCCTAGATAAGGACCACTCTCATGGCTATACACACCATCTGGCACACCATCCAAACCACCATCGCCGGTATCGGTGCCTGGCTCGCCGCTTACCTTGGAGGTCTCGACGGTTTGGTTTACGCGCTGATCGTCTTCGCCATCGCCGACTACATCACCGGCGTACTCGCCGCCATTTCAGAGCGCCGCCTGTCCAGCTCCGTCGGGTTCAGAGGAATCAGCCGAAAAATCCTCATCTTCACCCTCGTCGGACTCGCACACCTCATCGACGTCCATGTTCTCGGCACACCAGGCGTACTACGGGCGGCGGTCATCTTCTTCTACCTATCCAACGAAGGCATCTCGCTGGTAGAAAACGCCACCCGCCTCGGCCTACCCATCCCCGCCCAAATGCGCGGCGCACTCGACGCGATAGCCAACCGCGCCGAGACCCGACCCTCACTGACCGAACCACCAACTACTGAAAACCCAACCGAAAAGGAGAATCACTGATGAAAAACTGGAACACCCTTGAGGCCGACATCGACCTCATCATGAACAAGCACTACACCCCAGGCAGGAACGGCCGAAAGATCGATAAGGTCATCATCCACCACAACGCAGGCAACCTCACCATCCGTGGCTGCTGGGACGTGTGGCAAACCCGCCAAGCAAGTGCCCACTATCAAGTCCAATCCGACGGCACAATCGGCCAGCTCGTGTGGGACTCCGACACCGCTTGGCATGCCGGAAACTGGGATGCCAACACCACCAGTATTGGTATCGAACATGCAGACGCCACCACAACTCCCTGGAGCGTATCCCAGGCCTGCCTCGATAACGGAGCACACCTGGTCGCAGCCATCTGCAAGTACTACAAGCTTGGTCGCCCCGCGTGGGGTAAAAACGTCTTCGGACATTCCCACTTCTCCGCTACCGCCTGCCCAGCATCCCTCGCCGGAACCCAACACCAGGCGTATATGGCGCGCGCCGGGTACTGGTACGACCAGATGAGTGGCACCACGCCGACACCCAAACCGCAACCCACGCCAGCACCAGCACCGAATATTGATGCGTTGGCTGATGCGGTCATCCGTGGTGACTACGGCAACGGCGAGGAACGCAAGCGCCGCCTCGGGGCGAATTATGCCGCCGTCCAGAAGCGCGTGAACGAGAAACTCGCAGGCAAAACCACGACCAAGCCCTCCGTCAATATCGATGCGCTGGCTGATGCGGTGATTCGCGGCGAGTACGGCAACGGTGACGAACGCCGCCGCAGGCTCGGTGCGAACTATGCCGCCGTCCAGAAACGCGTGAATCAGAAACTCGGCTACTAAACACTCCATCCCAACCGATGAGTCAATGGCCCCGCTGCTGCCCTTCGAGGTGGTGGCGGGGCCTTTTTCGTTTTCCTGGCCAAGGGGGAGTGGGTGGTTATAAATCGGTGTGGCTCGAAGCCCTGTCAGTAGAGACCTACTGATGAGGAGAGCGCCGTGGCGAGTGAGATTACCCGTGAGCAAGTTATGGAGCTACGCCGCCGAGGCGCATCGTATGGGCAGATCGCCACCAGTTTGGGCATGTCACGCAACACGGTGAAGTCAATCTGCCGCAGAGCCAACATCACCACCGCCCCGGCAGTCGAGTCTGAGCCTGCAAAGGTATGCGAACAGTGCAACGGCCATATCGAGCCAGCGGTAGCAGGGCAAAGGTTCTGCTGCGATGCGTGCCGCCTGGCGTGGTGGCATGCCCACCCGGAGCGGCTCAACCGGCAAGCGATCTACACCTTCACCTGCGCCGCCTGCGGTGAGGGTTTCGATGCCTACGGAAACAAGCACCGCAAGTACTGCTCGCACCCGTGCTATATCCGCCACCGCTTCAACACCCGAGGCGGCAGACCATGACCAGCGAGATCTTCGATGCCGAAGTCGACCTCACCCGCCAGGTCGCCTTCATCAATCAACTTGCTCAGGCCGGTGCGCTCACCGAACAGGAAGCGAACACCGTTCTCGCCCGAATCACAGACGAGTCGGCTGCTGTGGTGGGGGCGCTGATTGTGCGGGTTCGACTGGATAAAACCCGGGTTTAGAGCGTACATGGATACAACCACCAAACCCCTAGCCAACAAAGGAAAACGAAGGGCGAAAGGAGATTGATGCACGTGGGTGAGATGAGGGTGATCCCAGCAAAACTAGCCCGGCCACAGCGGTTGAAGGTTGCGGCCTATGCGCGGGTGTCCACCGAGCACGAACGCCAGTTGTCGTCGATCGCCGCCCAAGTCTCGTACTACTCTCATCTGATTCAATCCACCCCTGGTTGGGACTATGCGGGTGTGTTCATCGACGAAGGCATCACCGGCACCTCCACCAAACACCGCGACGGATTCAACGACCTCATGGACACTGCCCGGGCAGGCGGCATCGATGTGATTTTGACGAAGTCGATCTCCCGGCTCGCCCGCAACACCGTTGACCTGCTCGAGGCTGTGCGTGAACTGAAAGCCCTGGGTGTGGCGGTGCGGTTCGAACGTGAACAGATCGACACCGCCACCGCTGACGGTGAACTCCTGCTCACCCTATTGGCATCGTTTGCACAGGAAGAATCCCGATCCATGTCAAAGAACGTCAAATGGGGGATCAGGAAGAAATACGCCGACGGATTCATGCACTCGCGCCAACCCTACGGCTACCAATACGTGGGTAGTGACTTGGTCGTCATCGAGGCCGAAGCCGAGATCATCAGAAGGATATTTGCGGAGTTCCTGGCGGGCATCTCACCCGAAGCCACAGCCGCCCAGCTGAATGCTGAAGGGATCACGCCCAGGCGCGGAGCCAAGTTTCGTGGGAAGACGATCCGTAAATGGCTCGAAAACGAAATCTACACCGGCCGCGTGATTCTGCAAAAGTACTATCGGCCAAAAGTGTCAGAATCGAACTGTCATACCAACACTGGCGAGCTGCCACGCTACCTCGTCGAGGAATCCCACCCGGCGATCATCGACCAAGCCACGTTCGATGCCGTCCAAGCCGAGTTTGCCCGGCGCAGACATCTTGGACGTGGAGCCACACCCTCAGGTGGAACTACCGGGCTCACATCTCGGATCGAATGCTCTGTCTGTGGCAGGTTCTATCACCGTCGCACCAAGAAACGCCGCGCGTCGACATACAAGTTCTGGTGGTGCGAAACCGCCACCAAAGGCAAAGGCAACCCCTGCCGGGCACCCCAAATCCGAGAAACACACCTCACCAGGGTCTGTGCCAGCGTGCTCGGCCTCGACGACTGGGACGACGAGCACGCGCTCACGCACCTGACAAAGATCGTCGTCAACGCCGACCGCACACTCACCATCCACACCACCAGCGGCGAAGCACCAGTGACGGTGAGCCTGGACGAGAGGAGCGCACGATGACCACGACGCAAATTCGGCGCAAGCGGGTTACCGCGATACCTGCCACGAAAACACCCGGACACAATGCCACGGCCCAGGGTGTTCAGCGTCGGCGTAGAGTGGCGGCCTACGCGCGGGTCTCCACCGAAGCTGAGGAACAAGCCTCCTCCTATGAGGCGCAAATCGACTACTACACCCGCCACATCCAATCGCGCAGCGAGTGGGAATTCGCAGGCATGTACGCCGACGAAGGCATCACCGGCACCACCACCAGACACCGCGAGGGCTTCAAAAGCATGATCGCTGACGCCCTTGCCGGAAAAATCGATTTGATCCTCACCAAGAGCGTGTCCCGGTTTGCCCGCAACACCGTCGATACCCTCACCCACGTCCGCCAGCTCAAAGACGCAGGCGTGGAGGTCTACTTCGAAAAAGAAAACATCTGGACCCTGGACTCTAAAGGCGAACTACTCATCACCATCATGAGTTCACTTGCCCAAGAAGAATCCCGCTCCATTTCTGAGAACGTCACTTGGGGTCACCGGAAACGCTTCGCCGACGGAAAAATCATGGTGCCCTACGCATCCCTGCTTGGATACAAGAAAGGCGAGGACGGAAACCTTGTCATCGACGAAACTGAGGCCCCGATCGTGCGGCGCATCTACGCCCGCTTCCTTCAAGGTGCAACCCCGCAAACTATCGCCAAAGAACTCACCGCTGATCAGATCCGCACCCCGCGTGGCAAACAAATTTGGTCGCCCTCTACTGTTCGTTCGATCCTGGCCAACGAGAAATACAAAGGCGACGCGCTGCTGCAAAAGAGTTTCACCACCGACTTTTTGACCAAAACCATGAAAGTCAACGAAGGTGAAGTACCCCAATACTACGTCACCGGCAACCACGAACCCATCATCAACCCTGCCACGTGGGACGCCGTCCAAGTAGAACTCGCCCGCCGGGCAGGCAAAGGCACCTCCAACACGCACCCCTTCGCCAACATGATCACCTGCTCTGACTGCGGCGGCAGTTTTGGGCGGAAAGTCTGGCACTCCACCAGCAAATACCGACGCTATATTTGGCGGTGCAACAACAAATACCGAAACGACTCACCCTGCAGTACCCCGCACGTCACCGAAGACCAAATCAAAGAAGCCTTCGTCAAAGCATTGACCGAACTCGTCACCGATCACGCCGTCCTTGACGACACCATGCGGCTGCTCGACGAGACTGTCTACGACACCAGCGAACTTGAATCCCAACAGGCTGAGGTAGGGGAGCGGATCGAAGAAACCATTACGTTGATGAACCAACTCATCACCATCGCAGCAGCAACCGCACATGACCCTGATGACTACGACCGCCGCTACCAACAACTAGAAGAACGGCACCAACAACTCCAAACCGAGCAACAACACGTCACCAGCAAAATCAAAGACCTGCACCACCGTCGAGCACAAGCAATAGAGATACGCGACTTTCTCGCCACCCAGCCACCACTGGAATATTCCGACCAAGCCTGGAACACCCTCGTCGACTACGCCACTATCACCGCTAACGGAGCTATCGAAATCCACTTCAAAGCATGAGCACCGGCAAGTAACGTCTGGGAATCGCCTGACGAATTCGCAAAGACATCATTAGCGGTATCTAGGCGTTCTAAAGGCACGAGCACCACCGGAGCACCTAGGAAATCCGTACGCGACCAGGCCAATTGTTCAACTGCACCCTCCTTCTCAGCCTTTGCACCTAGCTAGTCTGAAAGATCTGGGAGTCGTCGTCGAAAAATGTTACTCTAGCGCAATTTTTGATCAGCGTGGCTACATAGGAGAAGGAGTTTGGTGTTCGTTTGAAGACGCTTCTTTTGGCTCATTTCATGGTACTATGTTATGCAAGCAACCTGGTTAGGCAAAGGAGTGTGGATGGGTGAGTCGCAGTTACGTAAAGGTGCCATTGAGTTGATTGTTCTTGGCCTGCTTGCGTCTCATCGGTCGTATGGGGGTCAGCTTGTGGAGCGTTTTCGTGATGAGGCGGGGTTGGAGGTTTCTGCGGGGACGTTGTATCCGTTGCTTGCTCGCCTGCGTAAATCTGGGTTGGTGGCTACGGTTTGGGAGGAATCTCCGGTGGGGCCGCCGAGGAAGGTTTATGAGTTGGCTGAATCTGGGCAGGTTCGCTTGGTGCAGCTGCGCTTGGAGTGGGAGGCACTTAATGCGGCAGTTGAACGGACAGCGAAGAAGGAGACGCGGTGATGAAGTGGTTTGGGGCTGATGATGAAGGCCAGTTACGTGTTTTAGGGATGCCTGTCTCGGGGCTTTGGTTGGGGCGGACCGATGCCGTGTTGGATGGTTTTGAGCCGGAGAATCCGCGCTTGCTGATTCCTCGAAAATATGGGCTGGGTTGGGATATTAATCTGGGTGCTGTCGGTGTGAAGTTGGGGTTGATTCGTCCTGATGATTCTCTACCTGATCTGGCAGATTATGTTCCGGTAGCTTTGAAGCGTGGCGTGACATTGGTCACTATTGCTGGTGGGGTTAGTGTCGTGGCATGTGCGGTGGCTTTGAGTCGCAAAAGCCAGGTTCCTGTGCGATGGTCAACAACGGAGGCATCTCAAAAGTTTGCTTCAGGCAAGCTGCTTGCCCTGCCTCCGGTGGTATTGACGGGTGTCGCAACGCTGGCACCACGGGTTTTGCGGCGTGATGAGCCAGAATCTGGTGAAGCGGCTCGTTTAGCCAGTCAAGCTGATTTGCTGGGTGTAGAAGTTATGTCTTTAGCCTGGCTGATAGCGATGTGCCGCGCCACTGATAAGTCCCCACTGAGCCGCTGGCTCACGGGAGCCTGCGTAATCCTGTGGCCCTTGGTTTCTGGCGGCACCGGACTTGCTTATGTGAAAACCGCGTTAGGGCAGTTAGAAGCCAAGCTGCATGAGTCAAAGGAGAACAGGTAAATGGGGATTAATGGGGTAGATAAATTGCTGGAGTTACCCACGCCAGCATTCATCGGAGTTTGCGTACTTATTGGTGTGCATTTGGTGGCGATGGTATGGGCTTTGCTTCGTTTATCGCGCGATAAACGAAGCCAAATAGCTGGACTAAATCGCCTGGCTTGGCTTTGCGTGATTGTTTTTGGCCAAGCGATTGGTCCAATCACCTTTTTGGTGATGAATGCTCGCGAGCGTAAGCAGCTTAAGTTGCAGCGCGAGTACGAACAAGAATCCAGTCTTGAGCATCGTGAAGTTGATGTGACTTCCGTGGTGTCCAATCTCTATAAAGAGCAAAAGGAGTAGTTGAGTATGGATTTAGCGGTTGCCACCAGGGATTTGTCGAAATCTTTTGGTAAACATCGAGTGTTAAACAGCATCAATCTGCAGGTTCCGAAAGGGTCTTGCTATGGGTTTGTGGGGGAAAACGGGGCTGGTAAGACTACCACGTTGCGGATTCTTGCAGGCCTGGCTGCTGCCAGTAGCGGTAGTGCCACCGTGCTGGGCGCAGAACGCGGCAAACTTCCAGTCAAACCCGTCCCCGGTGTTTCCTACCTGCCCGATGTTCCCCAAATCAGCCCGTGGCTTGGCGCTAAGGATGCACTCATCACCCTGGCCAGGCTCAGCGGAATCACTCCAGACCTGGCGGCGGAACGAAGTGGTGAGCTGCTGAATCTGGTTAACCTTGATCGGGCGCCAGGGCGAGTTGGTTCTTTTTCCAGAGGTATGAAACAACGGTTAGGGATAGCAGCTGCACTAATTGGCGCACCGAAACTACTGTTAATAGACGAGCCAACTAGTGCGCTCGACCCGATAGGCAGAGCAGACGTCCTGGCGTTACTGCGTGAGCTGACTGGGGACGTGACGATAATATTTTCTTCTCACATTCTTACCGACGTTGCCAATGTCTCAACCCACGTGGGCATCTTGCATCGCGGCAACTTGCTCGCGCAAGGACCGTTAGAGGAGCTTCTCGCTCAACAAACTAAGCACGTCACGCTTAACGTCACCGTGCGCTCAGACCTTGCTACGGCAGTGACGGACGCTATTTGTGCTCTTGACGCTCAGGCACAGATTCGCCCCACCTTGACCGGTCTGGATGAACTGTTCACCAAACTAACCAAGGAAGGCGGCAAATAATCGTGAATACATCGAGTTTCTACTTGATTTGGTGCTATCAGGCTATCTGGCTGCTGCGTTCTTATGGTACGTGGATTATCGCCGGGGTGTTCGCCGTCCTTGCTCTCACCCAGGGATTGTTTACCCAATACACGCCGCACATCATCAAATTCCTGGCCGGGCCAGAAGTAACAGCGCTACTAGATTCAATACCCGAACCTTCCTGGCAGCAAGCCTACGCCGGATGGATAAAGCACCTCACCCAAATCCTTACCATCGTCCTGGTCGCAATGAACGCCTTTAGCTGCAGTGCGCTTACCGGCAACGGCGATATTCCCTTCATCTTCCCTGGCAGCGTGCGCCGCTCGCATTACCTCATCAGCTCGGCCTTTACCAGCTGGTTATTCACCTTGTTCCTTGCCGTTTTCAGCGCTGCTTTGACTTGGGCAGGAACCGTGCCACTATTCCCGGACGCAAACCTTGCCCCAATCATGCTGGCGAGTTTGGTTTGGGCAGTGCAAATCATATTGATTCACGGCATCCAAATTGTCGCGGCAACCCTCAAACAAGGCGTTGGCGCTCCACTGGGAGCCGGATTCGCAGCCTACCTGCTGATAATGGTCTCAGCAATATTCACCCAGCAGGGCAACGAAACCCCACTGGGCCTCACCAGCCTCATCAACAACCTCGCCCAAAACACGCTTCAAATACCTTGGGCCTGGCCCTTGACGAGCAGCACTGTGCTAATCATTGCGTTACTTGCCGCCTCCACTCAAATCTTCAACAGGGTAGAACTTAACTAGCCTAAAAATGCGGGGCACAGACTCGGTGAAACAGGTTACATATATTGAACGCGTAATCGCAGCGGTGCCTCACCTGCTGATATGAGCGCTATAGATTGTTGGTATGAATAATGGAGTTGTGTGGGTGCTTGTGTGAAAGAAAACGGTACGCGGCTAGTAAATCATCAACTTGCACCCACTATTCGGCCTTTGCACCCAAACCCCACGGTCTGCACCCAAAGCTGCATCTCTGCACCCAAAATCCGGCTTGTATCAAAATGAACGTCTAAGTAACAACCTAACCCCGCTTACCACCCTGGTAAGCGGGGTTTTTACTCATTTACCTGTAAAACGCAAAATGCAGAAGATCTGTGATGTGCCACAGATAGTCACAAAAATCCTCACTTTTGGCACACATTTGGCATGAATTGCGTACAGAAGGCGAACCTATGGGGCGACATTTTGTTGATTGTGCCTCTCGTCAATGACGACATGTCGGTTCTATAAAATTATGCTTCCGCATCAGTTTTAAGAGAGTTTGCTCACAGATTTTTGCTAGCGGTGGAGCCTCAGGTGACGCGTGGCCGAATGTTGCTGTTTTCTCTGCTCATACGTTGTTTTAACTTTGGTGGCGCAGAGTGCCATGTGCCTATGCGGCCACTGATCCCGCTGCCTATCTCAGCTCGTCGGCTAGAACAAAAATGCTATATTTTTGAATCAAAAGTACGACTAGAGACTGGAGCTTGCGCATGCCTACAAGGAAGTCATACAGTCGTCGCCAGATTTTGCAGGCCTTGGGATTCGGGGCGGGGGCCACAGCCCTTGCCGCCTGCACAACTGAGCCAACTAAAGCAACCAGCGGCACGGGTGACCCCATTGCCGATGGAATCAACAAATTTGAGGACTCTACCTACCCCGACAATAAAAAACTCTATGAGGGCTTGGCGGATTCTCAATCCCCGCACACGCTCGTGGTCACATGCTCGGATTCACGCATCGACGCAGAAACTCTCTTGTCGGCCAAACCCGGTGAGTTGTTCCACCTACGCGATATCGCCAACATTATCCCGCACGCTAGCAAGCCTGAGTTCGGAGTCCTTGCCCCGGTAGAGTACGCGGTGTCTAGCTTGGGTTTTCCACTATCGCTGTTATCGGACACTCCAATTGTGGTGGTATGGCAGCGCTGCAGCATCTCGATGAGTATGCACAGAAGTTGCCGGCTAGTCATGATTGATTGACCCGTTCCGAGGGGGTGCTCGCTAAACTCGACGGCGACCGTAACGCTGAAGATTTCTCACTCCGCCTAGAAAAGGCTAATGCAGCGGCCCAGCTGGATAACTTGATGTCTCATGCTTTTGTGATGGAGCGGGTGAAAGCGGGCGATCTCAAGCTGGAGGCGTATCACTATGACATCGGCAAGGGTGATGTGACCAAGTTTGATCAAGAAAAAGGCATCTTTGTGGGTGCTTAGCTGATGTGTTCAATGTGCATGGTGTGAGAACGAGTGTCGCGGGAACGGGGCGGCTCACACCATGCGCTGAACATGTCGTGTTGTTGTATGCGGCCTGTGCTTTTGAAGATCGCTATGCAAGGCCACTGTGATGAGCATCGCTGCGGCGGCAATCATTAAAAGAACAACGATGACGTTAAAAAGCATGGCGTTTTCTTTTCTACTGTGCGTATATGCGCATTATGGGAAAGGGGCGTGACATCGATGCTTGCTTGTTGGCCTACATGTTCGAAGAAAGCGGCCGATTGCAAAGAAGCTTTACGACGTCCACGGGAAACTCCTCATACGTAGCCCGAACGTCCCCACTCCAAGAAAGTTCATTGATTCAAACTATTATCTTCATTGCTAACTTCAAATGTGGGGAGGAATGTGAACGCGCTACCTCTTTCGGATGGCTGGGGGTAAGTAAGTTTACCCCCCTTATGGGTTCGGGCTTTTGTTTTATTGGGTTGTGACCTGCATGGATGTGAATTGTGGCGGGGTGGGCGGTTGGGGATGTCTAAAATTCTTGTCTTTTCCTGAGGGTGTCGATAGCTTGGATCGAGTGAAAGCAAGCCTGTGCTTACTGAGGTTTGCCAATCCATATCGATAAGGATAAGGGTCTTATGGTCTCCAGATTTACTAAGTTCGCTGCGGTTTTTACAGCGGCTGGCCTTGCTTTGAGCGCTTGTAGCGATTCCGGTACTAAAGACAGCGCTACCAATGCACAGTCGAGTGCAAATACCGTGACCGTTCAGGACAACTACGGAACAGTCGAGATTAAAACTCCTGTTGAGCGGGTTGTTGCTACGGATAACCGCACGTTCCAAATTTTGGATCAGTGGGGCGTGACCCCTGTGGCTGTGCCTAAGCCGATCGCGCCGTCGACCGTGCCTAACTTCCTCAACAACGATCAGATCGTGGACCTGGGAACTCACCGTGAACCCAACCTTGAGGCAATGGTGGTTACCGACCCAGATCTGATCATCTCTGGCCAGCGCTTTTCCCAGCACTACAAAGAGATGAAAAAGCTTAACCCCGGTGTCCCTATCGTGGACTTTGAACCTCGCGACGGCGAAGCCTTTGATGCGGAGCTTAAGCGCCAGGTGACTGAAATGGGCGTTATCTTTAATAAAGAAGACGAAGCTAAGAAGCTTGTAAAAGACTTTGAGGACGCCGTTGCGCGGGCAAAGAAAGCCTACAACGGATCTGACAAAGTCATGGCCGTGAACGTATCCGGAGGCGCGATCGGCTATATTGCGCCGCACGTCGGCCGTGTTTATGGTTCCGTTTTTGACCTGTTGGGTCTCAAGCCTGCCCTACAGATTGAGGGAGCTTCCTCAAACCACAAGGGCGATGACATTTCTGTCGAGGCAATTGCGGATTCAAACCCTGACTGGATTTTCGTTCTCGACCGTGATGGCGCCATCATGGCTGATGACGCAAAGTACACACCTGCTAAAGACGTGATTGCTAAGAACCAGGCGCTGACAGGAGTTGCTGCGGTAAAGAACCAAAAAGTACTTGTTGCTCCGCAGGATACCTACCGCAATGAGTCGATCATCACGTACACGAAGATCTTCAATTCGATTGCCGACGCTTTCGAGCAAGGTAAATAACATCTGTGCCGTGTGTGGTGGACTTTATTAAAAGACTGGGGATTGCTGACCGAGAGGTTGAGCAATCCCCGTTCTGCCGTTCATCACTGATAGTCGCTCGTAGAGCTCGATTTTTATGAAAACACATACTACGCTGACGCAGCGTTTCAATGTCCGCCTTCTTTTGGCCACGTGTGCCGTCGTCGGATTGCTTATAGTTTCTCTTCTCACCGGCGAATATGACATTTTCTCTGGCGGAGAAGTAGACATTTTTGGAATTACTCGGGTTCCAAGAACCGTAGCCCTTGTTCTGGCGGGAGCTGCGATGGCGATGTCCGGCCTCGTGATGCAAATGATCACTCAGAACAGGTTCGTGGAACCGACTACTACAGGAACCACGGAATGGGCAGGGTTGGGACTGCTATTTTGCATGCTGACGTTCCCGCAAGCCAGCATTCTGGATCGAATGCTTTCCGCGGTGGTCTTTTCTTTCGCTGGAACAATGGTCTTTTTCCTTTTCTTACGCAGAGTCTCCTTGCGCTCTTCGCTGGTAGTTCCGATCATTGGAATCATGTTGGGTGCTGTGGTCAGTTCGGTTTCTACTTTTGTTGCACTAAAAACTGACACCTTGCAGACCTTGGGGGTGTGGTTCCAAGGAAGCTTCACCTCTGTATCTAAGGGGCAATATGAGGTTCTGTGGGCGGTAGCACTAGTGGTTGTCGCGGTCTTTTTCTATGCGGATCGTTTAACCGCCACGGGCTTGGGGGAGGATATAGCAACCAACATCGGTGTCAATTACAACCGCATGGTGCTCATTGGCACGGCGCTGATCACTCTTGCGACTGGCGTTGTCACTGTAGTTATCGGCAATCTGCCGTTCTTGGGTCTTATCGTTCCCAACCTGGTTTCCATCTTTAGGGGAGATGACCTGCGGGGAAATCTACCGTGGGTGTGTCTGAGCGGAATAGGTCTGGTGACTGTCTGCGATCTCCTCTCGCGCACCATCATTTCCCCCTTTGAAGTGCCGGTTTCCGTGGTATTGGGCATGTTTGGGGCAGTTGTTTTTGTGGGGCTCATTGTGAGGCAGGTTCGACGTGGCTAGGGGACTATCTCAAAAAGTAAGAGCGCACGATCCCCAGGATTCGACCAGTAATCGGCGATCCGGGGCGTTTCAGACGCGTGGGGAGCAACGGCGATATTGGATAATTCTTTCCATCGTTGTTTTTGCCGGTTTGTCCTGCGCTTTTGGTCTTTTAGTATACAAAAATCCGATGCCCTTTGGCACGCAGCGTTTTTGGCTTATCGCAGAACGGCGGACAAGCGCCATTATTGCGATGGCCGTGGTGGCTTTTTGCCAGTCGCTGGCCACAGTGGCGTTCCAAACGGTGACAAATAATAGAATTATTACACCGTCAATTATGGGATTTGAGTCGCTGTACCGTGTGATTCATACGTCGACAGTGTTTTTCTTTGGCTCCGTGGGGCTTATGCAGTCGCGCACTGTGCCGATGTTCCTTCTGCAACTTGCGTTGATGATCGGCCTATCGATGGTGCTTTACGCATGGTTGCTCACAGGTAAGAACTCTAATATGCATGCTTTGCTGCTCATCGGAATCATTATCGGCGCTGGTCTAGGCAGTCTTGCTACCTTTATGCAACGGTTGCTTACCCCGAGCGAATTCGACGTGCTAACTGCACGGCTTTTTGGCTCTATCAGCAATGCAGACCCCGTATATTTCCCGATCGCCATACCTTTGGTACTCGTAGCTGGCGGAACGCTTCTTATGCTGGCAAGGCAACTCAATCTGCTGCAGCTGGGGCGTGAAGTAGCAATCAACGCTGGAATGAATTACAAAGTGCTATCAGTGCTCACTTTGGTGCTTGTATCGGTGCTGATGGCCACCTCAACCGCTCTGGTTGGGCCGATGACGTTCCTGGGATTCTTGGTAGCTACGTTGGCGTATCAATGCGCGAATACTTTTGACCACAGGTACGTCTTTCCTATGGCGTGGGCGTTGGGATTTGTGATTCTGACGTCTGCATACTTTGTGATGAACCATATTTTCTACGCCCAAGGTGTGGTCTCCATCATCATCGAGCTCGTGGGCGGAATTATTTTCCTTATCGTCATTCTGAAAAAGGGGCGCCTGTGATTCAGCTAGATCACGTAGCAAAGAACTACAACAGCGAAGTCTCCATTGGTCCTGTTGACCTTGAGATTCCTCAAGGCGGTATCACGGCTTTCATCGGCCCTAACGGGGCAGGGAAGTCCACGCTTTTGACGATGATCGGAAGGCTTCTGCCTATCGACGCCGGCCAGATCGCCGTAGCCGGCTACGACGTTGCGGCTACCAAATCCAAGGACCTTGCAAAGATTGTCTCCATCTTGAGACAAGAAAATCACTTCATCACCCGCCTTACCGTGCGTCAACTTGTCGGCTTCGGGCGCTTTCCCTACTCAAAAGGGAAGCTAACCGCACAGGATGAGGAGATCGTTTCTAAGTACATCGATTTTCTCAACCTGCGTCCATTAGAAAACCGCTACCTTGATCAGCTTTCAGGTGGACAGCGCCAGCGCGCGTATGTGGCTATGGTGCTGGCGCAGGAAACTGACTATGTGCTTCTCGACGAACCTCTCAATAACTTGGACATCGCACATTCCGTGCAAATGATGCGGCACCTGCGCGATATTGCTCGCGACCTAGGGCGAACAGTCATAGTGGTTCTCCACGACATCAACTTTGCAGCGCGTTATGCCGACTACATTTGTGCAGTTAAAGACGGGAACGTGGCTCATTTTGGTCCAGTAGCCACCGCGATGGACAGCGAGATATTGAGCCAGATATTTAATACTCCTGTACACGTCATTGACGGGCCCGATGGTCCACTGGCTTGTTATCACTAGAGATAAAGCGCCGTAGGAACTTCTTTTCCTACGGCGCTTTGATACTTTCTACGGCCCTGCTGATTGAACGTTGCTTAAACAATGCGTGAAAAACATGTTCTGAGCTGGGGATTTGTGTGTTCTGTAAGTGGTGTGTAACTTTATGTAAGTCGCCGCGACCGACAGCGCCCCTCACAGAGGCAAACACCACGAAGGTGATTGTGAATCAGTGAGTGTAAGGCGAGAGGAAAACAAGCAGGCGATAAACAAAAATTATTCTTACAGTCATCACAGACCAACATGGTTGGTGTGTGTGGGTGTGGGTGTGTTGTTTGAGAACTCAATAGTGTACCAATGTACTTATAGATATATTTTTTATTAGTCAACATGGTAGATGATAACCACGTGTGGTTGTTGTCGCTGACACACATTTATTGTTACATGATGGTTATGTGATGATCACGGTGAACACGCTTTGGCCGGCAAGTATGGCTTGCTTGTTAAAAGATTTTGGTAGCCAAGAAAATGTTGTGAAAGCACCTGTGAAACAGGTTATCCACCATAATGATCATGGGAATCCCTGTGGTTGTGTGTGGTTGCTGTGTGGATGAGCACATAAGGGCATTCTTTTATATGGGGGTGTTGTTGTGTGTGGTGATTGTTGTGTTGTCTCGTCAAGGCATCGATGGTCACTAGTGTTTTTTGCTTTACTTTTTTCATTATTTTTTTGATGAATGATCAATGGATTATTTTTTGTTGGTTGTTTGTTTTTTGCCAGTTTTGGTTGGGCTTTTCACGAAGCCTGGTTGGTCTTTTTTGACTGATTTTTTGTGGAGAGTTTGATCCTGGCTCAGGACGAACGCTGGCGGCGTGCTTAACACATGCAAGTCGAACGGAAAGGCCCCTTCGGGGGTACTCGAGTGGCGAACGGGTGAGTAACACGTGGGTGATCTGCCTCGTACTCTGGGATAAGCCTGGGAAACTGGGTCTAATACTGGATAGGACCACATTTTAGTGTGTGTGGTGGAAAGTTTTTTCGGTACGAGATGAGCCCGCGGCCTATCAGCTTGTTGGTGGGGTAATGGCCTACCAAGGCGTCGACGGGTAGCCGGCCTGAGAGGGTGGACGGCCACATTGGGACTGAGATACGGCCCAGACTCCTACGGGAGGCAGCAGTGGGGAATATTGCACAATGGGCGCAAGCCTGATGCAGCGACGCCGCGTGAGGGATGACGGCCTTCGGGTTGTAAACCTCTTTCGACAGGGACGAAGCTTTTTGTGACGGTACCTGTATAAGAAGCACCGGCTAACTACGTGCCAGCAGCCGCGGTAATACGTAGGGTGCGAGCGTTGTCCGGAATTACTGGGCGTAAAGAGCTCGTAGGTGGTTTGTCGCGTCGTCTGTGAAATTCCGGGGCTTAACTCCGGGCGTGCAGGCGATACGGGCATAACTTGAGTGCTGTAGGGGAGACTGGAATTCCTGGTGTAGCGGTGGAATGCGCAGATATCAGGAGGAACACCGATGGCGAAGGCAGGTCTCTGGGCAGTAACTGACGCTGAGGAGCGAAAGCATGGGGAGCGAACAGGATTAGATACCCTGGTAGTCCATGCCGTAAACGGTGGGCGCTAGGTGTGAGGGTCTTCCACGACTTTCGTGCCGTAGCTAACGCATTAAGCGCCCCGCCTGGGGAGTACGGCCGCAAGGCTAAAACTCAAAGGAATTGACGGGGGCCCGCACAAGCGGCGGAGCATGTGGATTAATTCGATGCAACGCGAAGAACCTTACCTGGGCTTGACATATACAAGATCGGCGTAGAGATACGTTATCCCTTGTGGTTTGTATACAGGTGGTGCATGGTTGTCGTCAGCTCGTGTCGTGAGATGTTGGGTTAAGTCCCGCAACGAGCGCAACCCTTGTCTTATGTTGCCAGCACGTTATGGTGGGGACTCATGAGAGACTGCCGGGGTTAACTCGGAGGAAGGTGGGGATGACGTCAAATCATCATGCCCCTTATGTCCAGGGCTTCACACATGCTACAATGGTCGGTACAACGCGTTGCGAGCCTGTAAGGGTAAGCGAATCGCTGAAAGCCGGCCTCAGTTCGGATTGGGGTCTGCAACTCGACCCCATGAAGTCGGAGTCGCTAGTAATCGCAGATCAGCAACGCTGCGGTGAATACGTTCCCGGGCCTTGTACACACCGCCCGTCACGTCATGAAAGTTGGTAACACCCGAAGCCCATGGCCCAACCAGTTTTCTGGGGGGAGTGGTCGAAGGTGGGATCGGCGATTGGGACGAAGTCGTAACAAGGTAGCCGTACCGGAAGGTGCGGCTGGATCACCTCCTTTCTAAGGAGTTTTATTTTTTCCAGCATTCACTGGTTGGTGTTTGTTGTTGTTTATTTTGAATCCGGGTGGAGCAAAGTTGTGTGTGGTTGTGTGCTGCCAACAGAATGGTGGCTGTGCATGGTTGTGTGATGGTGTGTGTGGTTGATTAATAAAGTGTTGTGTTTATGAGTGGTTGGTATGCTGTTGGGTGTCTGGGATGATGCACTGTGGTGTTGGTGTTGATTCTTGATGGCTGCTGTGTGTGCTGGTGATCCTTGTGTGGGGTTGGTGGTGTGTGTGGTGGTTGTGTTGTGTGAGAACTGTATAGTGGACGCGAGTAATAAATCTTTATTCTTTTAGTTCTTGGTATTTTTGTTTGCATATTTTGTGTGTGTTGTTTTTTAAGGGCACACGGTGGATGCCTTGGCATTATGAGCCGATGAAGGACGTGTAAGGCCGCGATAGGCCTCGGGGAGTTGCCAATAGAGCGTTGATCCGAGGGTGTCCGAATGGGGAAACCTGGCCATAGTTATGTGTGGTTACCCTTCAGTGAATTCATAGCTGTTGTGGGGGTTTACGCGGGGAAGTGAAACATCTCAGTACCCGTAGGAGAAGAAAACAATTGTGATTCCGTTAGTAGTGGCGAACGAACGTGGATGAGGCTAAACCATGTGCGTGTGATACCTGGCAGGGGTTGCGTGTGTGGTGTTGTGGGGTGTGTGCGTGAAAAGGCTGCCATCTTTTTGCTGGTTTGTGCATGTGTTAGCGGAAGTGGTGTGGGAACGCCTGCCGTAGAAGGTGAGAGTCCTGTACGTGAAAGCATGTGTGCGCTGGTTGTGCATGTCCCCGAGTAGCAGCGGGCTCGTGGAATCTGCTGTGAATCTGCCGGGACCACCCGGTAAGCCTAAATACTTGTAATGACCGATAGCGGATTAGTACCGTGAGGGAATGGTGAAAAGTACCCCGGGAGGGGAGTGAAATAGTACCTGAAACCGTGTGCTTACAATCTGTCAGAGCCTCTTTTGTGGGGTGATGGCGTGCCTTTTGAAGAATGAGCCTGCGAGTCAGCGGCATGTCGCGAGGTTAACCTTTTGGTGGGTAGCCGTAGCGAAAGCGAATCCTAACGAGGGTGTTGTTAGTGGCATGTCCTGGACCCGAAGCGGGGTGATCTACCCATGGCCAGTGTGAAGCAGAGGTAAGACTTTGTGGAGGCGCGAACCCACTTAGGTTGAAAACTGAGGGGATGAGCTGTGGGTAGGGGTGAAAGGCCAATCAAACTCCGTGATAGCTGGTTCTCCCCGAAATGCATTTAGGTGCAGCGTTGCGTGTTTCTTGCTGGAGGTAGAGCTACTGGTTGGTTGAGCGGGACTACAATCTTAGCAATGTCAGCCAAACTCCGAATGCCGGTAATGTTATAGCGTGGCAGTGAGACTGCGGGGGATAAGCTCCGTTGGTCGAGAGGGAAACAGCCCAGATCGCCGGTTAAGGCCCCTAAGCGTGTACTAAGTGGAAAAGGATGTGGGATCGCGAAGACAGCCAGGAGGTTGGCTTAGAAGCAGCCATCCTTGAAAGAGTGCGTAATAGCTCACTGGTCGAGTGGTTCTGCGCCGACAATGTAGTGGGGCTCAAGTACACCGCCGAAGCCGCGGCAGTCAACATTTTTGTTGGTTGGGTAGGGGAGCGTCGTGCATGTGGTGAAGCATTTGGGTGACCGGGTGTGGAGTGTGTGCGAGTGAGAATGCAGGCATGAGTAACGAATGAAAAGTGGAAAACTTTTCCGCCGGATGACTAAGGGTTCCTGGGTTAAGCTAATCTTCCCAGGGTGAGTCGGGACCTAAGGCGAGGCCGACAGGCGTAGTCGATGGATAACCAGTTGATATTCTGGTACCCGTGGTGATGCGACAAGTGGTGAATCAGTGGTACTAACCGCCCATTAATTGCATGTGTTCATACATTGTGTGGGTGTGTGTGGTTGTGCGTGGGACCTTCGTTGGTAGTAGCCAAGTGATGGGGTGACGCAGTGAGGTAGCCGAGCCACTTATTGGATTGTGGTGTAAGCGTGTGGCCCGTGGCATAGGTAAATCCGTGCTGCATTATGGGTGAGGCGTGATGCGTAGACCTTTTTGGTTGATGTTGGTGATCCTGTACTGTCGAGAAAAGCCTCTAGCGAGTGTCATTATGGCCCGTACCCTCAACCGACACAGGTAGTCAGGTAGAGAATACTAAGGCGATCGGGTGAACTGTGGTTAAGGAACTCGGCAAAATGCCCCCGTAACTTCGGGAGAAGGGGGACCATTGTTGGTGACAGACTGATGGAGCTGACGGTGGTCGCAGAGAATAGAGGGAAGCGACTGTTTATTAAAAACACAGGTCCGTGCGAAAACGTGGAAGTTGATGTATACGGACTGACGCCTGCCCGGTGCTGGAAGGTTAAGAGGACCTGTTAGATCTCTTTTGGGGGTCGAAGCGGAGAATTTAAGCCCCAGTAAACGGCGGTGGTAACTATAACCATCCTAAGGTAGCGAAATTCCTTGTCGGGTAAGTTCCGACCTGCACGAATGGCGTAACGACTTCCCTGCTGTCTCAACCACAGGCCCGGTGAAATTGCAGTACGAGTAAAGATGCTCGTTACGCGCGGCAGGACGAAAAGACCCCGGGACCTTCACTATAGCTTGGTATTGGTGTTTGGTTCGGTTTGTGTAGGATAGGTGGGAGACTGTGATACTGCGCCGCTAGGTGTGGTGGAGTCGCAAGTTGAAATACCACTCTGATCGGATTGAGCACCTTAACCTTGGCCCATGATCTGGGTTGGGGACAGTGCCTGGTGGGTAGTTTAACTGGGGCGGTTGCCTCCTAAAATGTAACGGAGGCGCCCAAAGGTTCCCTCAGCCTGGTTGGCAATCAGGTGGTGAGTGTAAGTGCACAAGGGAGCTTGACTGTGAGACTGACAGGTCGAGCAGGGACGAAAGTCGGGACTAGTGATCCGGCACCTACTTGTGGAAGTGGTGTCGCTCAACGGATAAAAGGTACCCCGGGGATAACAGGCTGATCTTCCCCAAGAGTCCATATCGACGGGATGGTTTGGCACCTCGATGTCGGCTCGTCGCATCCTGGGGCTGGAGTAGGTCCCAAGGGTTGGGCTGTTCGCCCATTAAAGCGGCACGCGAGCTGGGTTTAGAACGTCGTGAGACAGTTCGGTCTCTATCCGCCGTGCGCGTGAAACTTGAAGAAGGCTGTCCCTAGTACGAGAGGACCGGGACGGACGTACCTCTAGTGTGCCAGTTGTCACGCCCGTGGCAGGGCTGGTTGGCTACGTACGGAAGGGATAACCGCTGAAAGCATCTAAGCGGGAAGCCTGTTTTAAGATGAGGTTTCTTTTGAGGTTCCCTCGAGATTAGGGGGTTGATAGGCCAGATCTGGAAGAGTGGTAACACTTGGAGGTGACTGGTACTAATTTACCGATAAACAACCACCCATTGTGGTGCGAGTATTGTTGTGCCTGGAGCGTTTAAAAAGAATAGTAGAGTTTTGTTGCTTGTGTTCACTGTGCAGTGTCTGACATGACACCTGTTGTGTGTTGTGTTGTTATGGATGTGTTGGTGGTTATAGTGTCGGGGGTACGCCCGGTCCCTTTCCGAACCCGGAAGCTAAGCCCGATTGCGCTGATGGTACTGCACCTGGGAGGGTGTGGGAGAGTAGGTCGCCGCCAACCAAAAAATTGATATGTAGGAAGAGAGTCTAGGTATGATGCCTTACCCCCTTGGGGGTGGGTGTGGTGCCTAGACTCTCTTCCCTTTTTTTACGCGTAAACAACCCCTTAACACCCCCTCGAGTAGGGGGTGTTAAGGGGTTTAAGCTTTTTAGAGGAGGTTGTTCACAACCCCTAACAAACAGGGGCAATCAGACGCTCAATCGCCGTGAGGATCTCTTGTCGGTCTCTGCAGTATGCAAAGCGAACAGCGCTGCTCCAGCCCACGGAAGAGCCTGTAAACGGCTCTATGGGGATGGCTGCTACGCCTTTTTCTTGGGGAAGATCGAGGCAGAATTGGTTGCCGGTTTTATCGGTCATAGAGGAGATATCGGCGACAACGTAGAAAGCGCCGTGGGTGTCGTAGACGTTGAATCCTGCTTGGCGCAGGCCGTCGGAAGGCAGAATGCCTTTAGCTTCGGTCTCTGCGACGGTGCTGTGAATCCATGCGTCTTCATGGTCTAGCGCGTAAGCGACAGCGGGTTGGAATGGGGTGGCACCGACGTAGCTCATAAATTGCTTTGCTTTAAATACTGCATTGAGTAGCGGTGCGGGGGCTAGAGCCCACCCGGTTTTCCATCCAGTTACGTTGAATGTCTTGGCCGCGGAGGAGACCGTAATGGTGCGTTCTCGCATACCTGGAAGGCTAGCTACCGGGAGATGAGAGTGGTCGCCAAAGGTGTAGTGCTCATAAGCCTCGTCAGAGAGGACGAGGAGATCATGCTCAGCACAGACGGAAGCGAAGGCTTTGAGCGTTTGTTCATCAAAAACAGCGCCCGTTGGATTATGCGGTGAATTGATAATCACCATGGATGTACGCGGGGTAAGCGCAGCTGTAAAGGCATCTATGTCGAGTGTCCACGAGCGTCCATCTGGAATGAGCGGAACAGCAGCTATACGACGCGCGCCAGCGAGCGCGATAGATGCAGCATAAGAGTCATAATAGGGTTCGAAGACTAGGACGTCTTCGCCTGGTTCTACGAGACCCAATATCGTGGCGGAAATCGCTTCGGTTGCGCCCACCGTCACAAGTACTTCGGTGTCGGGATCGTAGGAGACACCGAAGTGTCGTTCTCGGGCGCTGGCAATGGCCTGGCGCAAACGAGGAATCCCACGAGCCGGCGCATATTGGTTGTTGCCTTGAGCTATTTCTTGCTGAGCTCGTTCCAGCATGGCCGCGGGGCCATCGCTTTCGGGAAAACCTTGACCAAGATTGACCGCATGGAATTCTGCGGCCTTTGCACTCATCGTGGCAAAGATGGTTTGGCCAAATTCGTTTAGACGCTGGACGCCGGGAGTATGTGGAGTATGCGTCATTAGTCGATCACCAACAGATCAAATTTGGTTTCTTTAACATCGTCCAACCGTGTGAGGTTTTTGTGCAAGGTGTTCCACTGCTCGTCAGGAATTTCCTCGATGGCGCGTTCAATGACGGTGGGGTCAGTGGTGGCCCAGCCGATGGGCATGGGAGAAATCTGGTCCCAGGTACCTTGGCTGTGTACAGAGCGTTGCCCTGCAACAGCAACCACCGGGACACGTTCGCCCACGGTGCGCTCTACGCCCTCAAGGTTGGTGATGTTGCGAGTAGCCAGAGCCCACGTGGGAGGAGCTTGTTCATCAACATTTGCGTTGACTAATGCCATAACAACAAAATCGCGGGGATTAACCTCTGCGATCATTCCTGCTGCTAAAGGATAGTTCTGGTAGAGGCTTTCTGAGGTTCCCACTTTTTTAGGGATCACGGTTATCATCGCAAAGCTAATCAGGGCCATGACCGCAAAAATCGCAAAAACTATTCCGCCAAAGGTCCCTCCTAGGGCCAAGAGCAAAGCGATGCCGATGACGAGCTGTATGAGTCCAAAAAGACCAGCTGAAAGCTGTAAGCGCTTGGTGTCCTTTAATAACTCATTATTCTTTTTAGCGTAATCGGAGTCGATAGGAAAAGAAAACTTTTGCATGATTGGTCAGGTCCCTTGGTAGAAATACGCGGAAAGCAGCCTTGGGCTGCTCTTATAGCTTAACTGTCTAGATGAGGTCGGCGGCATCGATGATCCGGTACGCGTAGCCCTGTTCGGCCAGGAATCGTTGCCTATGTGCTGCATACTCACTATCGAGGCTGTCGCGGCTCACAACGCTATAGAAGTGCGCCTCTGAGCCATCGGACTTTGGGCGTAACAGTCTTCCTAGCCGCTGCGCCTCCTCTTGCCGCGAGCCGAAAGTGCCGGACACCTGGATGGCTACTGCGGCTTCCGGCAAATCGATAGAGAAGTTAGCTACTTTGCTCACCACGAGAGTGGTGATGTCTCCAGCGCGGAATTTGTTAAACAGCTCCTCACGCTTTTTGTTGCTTGTCTTCCCCTCGATCACGGGGACACCAAAACGCGTACCGAGTTCTTCTAATTGATCGATGTAAGCGCCGATGATGAGCGTCGGCAAGCCTTGATGGCGCTGCAGGAGCGTATCGACGGCGCGAAGCTTGGACTCCGCGCAGGCAGCAATGCGATACCGATCTTGGTTTTCCGCTGTGGCATAGAGCATGCGCTCTTCTTCTGTCATGGTCGTGCGGACTTCAGTGCACTCTGCGGTAGCGATAAACCCGCGTTGTTCTAAGTCTTTCCACGGGGCATCGTAGCGCTTTGGTCCAATCAAACTAAACACATCGCCTTCTCGGCCGTCCTCCCGGACAAGCGTTGCAGTAAGGCCTAAGCGTCGGCGGGATTGGAGATCGGAGGTCATCCGGAAGACCGGTGCCGGAAGAAGGTGGACCTCATCGTAGATAATGAGTCCCCAGTCGCGAGAATCAAAGAGTTCAAGGGCACGATATTCCCCTTTGGTTTTACGAGTGACCACTTGATACGTTGCGATGGTCACCGGTCGAATCTCCTTTTTCTCCCCGGAATATTCGCCGATCTCCTCTGGCGTTAGCGTTGTGCGCCGTAATAGCTCGTCGCGCCATTGTCGTCCGGCTACGGTGTTGGTGACCAAAATAAGGGTGGTGGCTTGCGCCTGGGCCATAGAAGCCGCTCCCACCATGGTCTTTCCTGCCCCACAGGGGAGCCACGACCACGCCGCTTCCGCCTTCCCAGAAGGAATCCGCAGCCATCTTTTGATAGTCGCGTAGTTCCCAGTGCTCATGCTCCTGGGACAACGCAATCGGGTGAGCCTCACCATCCACGTAGCCCGCGAGATCTTCAGCCGGCCAGCCAACTTTGAGCAGTTCTTGCTTGAGCCGACCTCTCTCAGACGGATGCACAACGATGGTTTCTGCATCAATCTGTGCGCCTAACATGGGATGGATCTTCTTATGACGAATCAGCTCAGCAAGGATTGCCGGTTCTGCCGATTCCAGAATAAGACCATGCGCAGGATGCTTGTGCAGCCGTACTCGACCGTACCTAGACATGGTCTCGGCGACGTCGATAAGCAAAGCCTGCGGGACGGGGAAGCGTGAGAACTTTTCTAATACATCGACAACGCCTTCTGCGTCATGACCTGCGGCACGAGCGTTCCATAAAGCTAAAGGAGTGATCCGATAGGTATGAATGTGCTCAGGGGCTCGCTCCAGCTCTGCAAAGGGAGCTAGCGCTGCTCGTGCGGCACCGGCTTGGGCGTGGTCGATTTCTAACAAAACGGTTTTATCCGACTGGACGATCAGCGGGCCGTCAGCAAATGCCACAGGGAAACACTCCTCAACCCTCAAGGGAAATACAGACTGTCCATTATGGCATTGAGCACCGTGGCATCCCAGCTTTTATGCACGAATACGCTGTTATATCGACAGGGCGTGGATTACTCGGACTGGTTGATCACTATCTCGGTGATCCTGTGGATGGTAAAACGATGCATGGCACCGTCGACAGGATCTACGGCAGAAAGCTGACCACTAGAAACAGTGATGGGCGTGACCACCCTATGCACCGCTTGGCCATGTTTGTCCACGAATCCGAGCGTGACGGTGCGCTTGGCACGAATCGCCGACTGCAGCGCACTGAGAACTCCTGAACCATGAACCGTCGCCTTTGTGCCCGCCGCGACGGCTTCCTTAGCAGCATCATGTCGCAGAATAGACGCTATGGCGGCAGCAATGTGTGCCTCATTGTCTTCCTCTGGGTGGTGCGACCGCAGCGGTGTGGACAGGCGAGAGGGCGCGGGCCGGATATCGATACTGATGCCGTTGGCATCTTCAGCAACTGGATGAAAACCTTCCTCACGCAGCGCCTGAAGCACTCGAACCAGCGGCGCCTGCGATATGGCGACAGTGGGTGCTATGAGCCTGAGGCCAACAGCTTCCGCCGCGGAGGTCCGACTGACCTGTAACAGCAAAGCTTCATCGGCGCAACGTAGGTAACTTACGGCGGGCCCACCCCTTAAAGAGCCGTGACGACGCGCAACGTCAGCGATGAGGTACGAGATAGATTGCGGCAGCTCACCCAGGACATGAGCCTTGAGAAAGCCTGTGAGCTCTTCAGGCGTACGCCCTGCGTCTAAGGCACGTCGTACGCTTGATTCCGTGATGCGATAGACGCTAGCCAACCCCATCGATTCGGCCTCGCCCAAAAGTGCCATCTCTTGCATAAGAAGCTGGGGCAGCGGGCCAGGAGCAAGGATTGTCATATCAGCCTGGGGGATGAGCTGTGTGACTTCTGTAGGAGTTAAGGATTGCGTTATCTGATCAAGACGCGAAAGCGCAGTAGTCTCGGTTCCCTTGACAAGGGCATCCAGC
Organism: Corynebacterium silvaticum; assembly: GCF_002162115.2. Lineage (NCBI taxonomy): Bacteria > Bacillati > Actinomycetota > Actinomycetes > Mycobacteriales > Corynebacteriaceae > Corynebacterium > Corynebacterium silvaticum. The sequence continues at coordinate 763,040 of NZ_CP021417.2, forward strand.
ACAGAAGTAGTGCCATTGCTCGCGGTGAGTACGCCGATCCAACGAGCTTCTGCAACGAGCTGATCAATATGCTCGGGGGGAGACCCTAGACACACGCAGTGGGGCTGCAAAACCGATATTCGCGCGGAGTGAATGATCGGAAATACCTGAAGGTGTGGAATGCTGCGCCGTAGTCCGCAGAACCAGCTCACGCAGCGACGGTAGTTTTTCATTCCACGTGGCTGGCGAAAGGAAGCGTTGAGGTTTGCCCTTATCATCTAGGGTATTGACCACCCAAGGGCGCAAGATCCCATGAAAATACCAGCCGTACACCAACTGTGACCATTGGTGAGACAGCGGAGAAACGAGCCACTCGTCGGCGCGGTGAGTAGGGCAGAGATAGTCACCCCCTGTGTCGTCGGTGGGGAGAGGATCTGGTACTCCTCGGGCGACCAAGTCGCAGGACATAGCCAACGACATGACTCGGAGGGCTGTGAGCTCGTCGGAATCGAGAATCTGCGTGAGCGTGGTGACGCTACGAACTCCCAGAACTCCGTCTTTGAGCAGGGGCATGGGATCATGCCCGAGTTCGCGCAGAAGTATCCGCATAAGGCGTACCACCTCTAGACCAGTCCCGGCGCTATTCTCATCATTCTTACTGGACGCGGCGAACTCCACGCGGGAACTCGGTAGTACAGGGATAAACGGTGGCTGTTGGCCTCTCAGAAGGTATCGCACAGGCATAGAAAGCCGAACAGTCGTGGCGTCAACCCGTATGAGAAGCCCCTGCGCGATCAGTCGTGGTATCGGTCGCTGAGGGTCTGCATCAGGAGCAGCATCTTTGGTTATTCCTGTGCCGCCGGACCGGTCAAGGGTAGTGAGGATTTTGTGATCGCGTTCATCCAAGGTATCCAGAACCTGCTGGAAATCGGTTTCTTCTTGGGCGCTTACCCCAAATAATTGCCATCCGGTAGGAAGCGCGTTCATTGCCTCAGGGACAACCTTGAAAGATGCGGGGGAACCATACATGAGGGCGCGCAGTACAAGTGAGGTGACAGCTTCTTCGACGAGTACATCAAGGTTGTCCGGAGCCTGTTCCCCAAGATAGTCACGCAGTGCATCCACCAGATTGGGGGCAATCACAGGTTCGAGTTCTGCGCCAAGGGAACTGGCCGCCTCAAGCGTCAAAAGCTCGAATGCAGTGAGGGACATCAATGCACGCGCCAATGATGCGCGTAGCTGTAAACGAGCAGCTAATGAGGATATTCCGGGAGGAAGCGGGTGGGTGACATCGGGCCTATTTTTAAGGATGGCCGCGAGGTTTTTCTCGTCGAGTGAACTCAGCCACTCGCGGAAATTGAGGGGCCACGTATAAGGGGCAAAAGAAGAGCACATGATGGTATTTCAGTTTAGTTGCTCTTTCAGGTGACTTTTACCCCTAAAGTTTGAAACAATGGGACACATGGCAAACATGGAGAAAAAAGGATACGTCGATCCGGGCTGGCCTGCACACGTCCCGGGTGGCGGGCACGCTGTGACCGAGCTTGTGGCTAAAGTCGCTGGTGCTAATAGCCCGTGGGGCGACATTGAGCTACCTGTTCCTGCAGAAGAAACCGGTTATGTTCACCCTTATACCCGGGTGAATAAGTAGCCTGTAGCTCCACTATCTGTGGTGTCCTCACTTGTAGAACAAGCGAGGACACCACATGTGTGTATAAAAAAGATAGGTCCCGTTAGCGCCCAATAATGTAGCGCTAGCGGGACCTAAAATTTTAGGCGTGTTTTACATGCCCATGGCGGTATCAATTACCTGGCGATTTGCCTGGTAGAAGGCATCGAAATTGTTGTTGTTGGCCTGGTAGAAGGCGTCAATTTCAGGGTGAACCCCGATGCCGTAGCCAGCGAGGCGATCCTTGACTACCTTGTAAACCGCATCGACAGCAAGCTTATCGGCGTTTTGGCCGGATGCAGCTGCGTAGTTCTGTGCGTCGTCAACGATCTGCTGTAGCGGTGCTGGTGCAGATGCGACAGAATCGCGAGGCGTTGGTGCTGAGTTAAGCCCAAGCTTTGCGGAGCAGGAAGGCCATGCGCCCCAGCCCTGAGAAGCAAGAACCTTTTCTGCGACGGCGATCTGCTGCTCGCGGGTGGCCTTGTCAGCGGTTGGTGCGTACTGCCCACCGCCGAAGCCTTTCCACGTGCTTGCAGAGAACTGAATGCCACCGTAGTAGCCGTTGCCGGTGTTGATTGCCCAGTTGCCACCGGATTCGCAGCCTGCAAGACGATCCCAGTCAGAATCTGGTGCAGCAGATGCTGCGGGAGCGAACAGGGTGGCTGCTGAGCCGACTGCGACAGTGGAAGCTGCAATCTTTGCCAGTGCAGAAGCGGACTTACGAGCGTGACGTGCCATTAAAGAAAGTTTCCTCTCGTTGTGCCGCCGAGAATCGTGGTAAGCGCAGGACGCGTGTTGTAGTCCATGGGACAAACGCATGTCTTGCAGGGAAGGAACCACACGCTCGATACGAATGTACCGAGTGCGGTGGTCAACCACGAGCCCCTGTCTGCTGAGTGAGTTGTGTGTAGTTGGTTGGGCCGGAGCTCAACCGCGAACGGTCAATTCCTCTGCACTTCATGCGTAGACCGGCTCGATATCCAGACAGGGGCTGGCGAAGATATCGGACGGTGGCCTACGCGGTGCTCGATTGACTACGGTACTGGTTTATAACGGTTGTGTCACGTTTTTCTTTCTTTTTAGCGGCGAAATTCCTGGGAGTTTTGGGTGAAAATGCTGGTCAATGGCTGTTGTTGCGAGATAGAAATTTTTTATCACAGAGGCTAAAAAGAAGGCGTTTTGGGGAAATCTGCACCTTATCGCTGTTTTTATTGTGACCTGTGAGGTAGATGTGACGGTGTCTTGAGAGGTTTCTGGAATGAGCTATACTTTGAGTTTTACTATCTCGAACTTTCCCTAGGAAAACAGTGCATAGGCCGCCGCATCGTCTGAGGAATAACAACCAGTCGCGGTGGTTTCTTTTATTGCTGGCTTCAGTGGGGAAACGTGCGATAAATCTCGGATCGGCGCATAAGGGTCGGTGCAGGAGTCAGTGAAACTAGGTACCTGTCATACTTGACTCTGAGTGCTTGATTGCGTGATTTGCTGCGGTTTTGTGTGCGAATATCGCAAGATAACCATGAGGATCATGTAGATAAAATATGGAAGGAGTCTTGTCGTGCCGATTGGCAGAGTTCGGTGGTACGACCCCGAAAAGGGCTACGGATTCGTTTCTAATCCTGGAGACGAAGACTGCTACGTGGGCAAGAATGTGTTGCCGGCGGGCGTCGATAAGCTTGAAAAAGGTCAGCGGATCGAGTTCGATTTTGCGGACGTGGGGAAGAAACCTCAGGCATTGCGCATAAAAATTCTTGAGGCGCCCAAGACGCGTAGGCCGCAACATCGGCACAAGCATAGCCCTGAGGAGCTTCATGGCATGGTGTCGGATCTTGTGACCATTTTAGAGTTCAAGGTACAGCCAAGCCTGAGAAGTGGCCGGTTCCCAGAGCGTAAAGACGGACGCCAGATAGCTGGAATACTTCGAGCAGTGGCAAAGGAACTTGATTCCTAGGCAGACAAATAATATACCGACTATAAAGAAACGGATGTCTTTATAGTCGGTATTTGTCTTACATAAGGTTTTATGTCACCGTGGCGCGTATCGACCATGTGACGGTGTATGGAGTCTCCTCGCCCTTATCGTCATGGCCTATGAGCACGGAGGAGACTTCAACGACAACAAGCTTTGTGCGATCCTGAGAATCCTTTTTCAAAGACGCAGAAGCGGGGACAGCGACCTCACTTGCCTCATGCGCGGTGTAGAAAGATTGATCGTTTGCTGTGGGATCATCATAGATTTTCAGTAAAGACCAGTCATGGTCGGAGACTTGTGATGGAACTTTGACGGTGAGTTCCTGATCCGCGTTCACGGTTATAACCGGAACGGTGTTTTCCAGGCATTCGACGCCGGGTTCGCAGATACTAAAAGGGAAAACCTCTTGGCTAGATGACGGCGAAGAAACCTCGATCGCGACCTCACGCGGTTCTTTTTCCGGACGGTTATTCCACCACGTTTGGAATGCTATCGACCCCGCTACCACTAGTGCTACCGCCACGATGAGGGCGGTAATCTGGATGAGGTTTCTGCGTCGAGTTCTGCGACTAGCCATGGTGAGCAATACTACCTCGCCTGGAGAACTAGGGGGATACGCGCTGGAGAAACCGGACGCGGTAGAGATCCGGCCACCGTTTGCCAGTGATATAAAAGTTGTCTGTGCCCGGTATATGGGCGATGCCGTTGAGTACGTTGTCAATATCTGGTTGTGCGTTGTTGGGGATAGGGGAGGCGTCGATACGCTCTCTGACAACGCCGCTGGTTACGTCGATACCTAGAATCTCTGTGGACAAGAATTTATTTGCATAGACGGTATCGGTTTGCGCGCCTGAGCCAGCAGGAACGCATTCCAGTTCGTTGAGCCCTTCTACCGGTATCGCTTGTCCCTGGGCGTTGGACACACGAACAGAGATCCGTTTTATTTCCTCAAAAGTCAGTGGGTCGAGAACGCGCAGGCTGCTCGTGCCGTCAGACATGATTAAGCGATCTGAGAAAGCGCACAATCCCCAGCCCTCACCCGGGTACGTTGCCCGTGCGGTTTCCTCCAACGATTCAGGATCACGCTGGATTGCAACATTATTTTTCCACGTCAATTGCCATATTTTCCGCGAACTGTCCTTAGTCGGATCGGTCTTAGTCACCGTGATGCCTTCACCAAAGAAGGAGTCTGGAAGCTGCTTGCGCGTTGTCTGGATATTGTCCACAGAAGTGCGGTAGATCGAGCTGGTTCCGTATCCTCCTGTTCCCACGATTAATGAGTCGCCGTCCATTTCGAGCCCCTGAGTAAAAGATCGTGAGTCGAAATCATGGCGCGAGATTATTTCTGCCTGCAGCTCCAACGGACGTTCGAGTGGTTCTTGCGTTGGTTGGGAAACCTCGGCGGGAGAAGCGCACGAGGTAACGCCGAGCGCGATGGAGAGGAGACCCACTGAAAAAACTTTCATGGTGGGTGTATCCCTACGCGGAAGATGCGACCGCTGTAGCAGTATCAACAGTGGATTGAGGACTTTCATCGTGCAGGTGAAACGGTGCAATCGCATAGCAGTTATTGTGCCCTCAATGTATCGATTGTGGATAGATGCTGGATAATAGGGGAGTGCCGAACAGACGTAATACCAAAAATAGCCAGTCCGGCCCGTTATTGAGTGCCAAGGCGCTTTCAGTCGCACGACACGCCCTAGAAGAACTAGGGGAGGGTGAAGTCGGAGCCCACATCGGGGTAAGAAACGTCAACGAAACCTCCGCGACGCATCGCTTTGTCGCCGACGTACCTGGATATAACGGGTGGGAATGGAACGTGGTGGTCGCATGTGCCAGTGGCTCCCGCTGGGTAACAGTGAGCGAGCTTGCTCTTGTGCCTGGACAAGAAGCCCTGCAAGCACCTGATTGGGTCCCGTACCACCAGCGAGTTCAGCCGGGAGACCTCGGCCCCAATGACTTCCTTCCTCCTAGGCCAGATGATCCACGGCTTACTGAAGATTCGGAGCAAGCAGCTTACGATTTTGGGACGCCGAAGAAGCTGACAAAGGTGGGAATCCAGACCGCCTCAGAACGATGGAAAGACGGAGCTTTTGGTCCTTCGTCTGAGTATGCGAGGAAAGCGGCTCACAATTGTGGCGGATGCGCATTTTATTTCCCGCTTGCAGAACCCGTAGGAAACGATTTCGGCGTGTGCGTCAACGAGTATTCGGCGGATGGGCGCGTAGTTCATACGACGTATGGGTGCGGTGCACACACTGATACGCCTCCCTCTGAGCCGCTTGGGGTAGTAGAAAATAGCCCCTTTGATGATGAAAAACCAGAAATTTTTCCAGCTGGTACTAACCAATAAATATGGTGGTTTTAACCCCTACCCCTGGGCAGCAGCTTTGTCGTCGATTATGTCCCTTGTGGGGCACAAGAAACGATAAAAATGACTCGTTTTGAGGATGAACCCGCTGTGTGTCGGCTATTTTCGGTTTGATCCAAGTGCTCCTGAATGGGAATATCTTGTGTGCGGAAGTTTTCCGAGGTATCCCTCTTTTAAATATTTGGAGCGAATCAGATGGCTTCTATGCCTACTTCTGATCAAGCAGCGCCGAAGCAGACTGAGAAGTCTCGCGGCGCGTTCGATCGCTATTTCAAGATCAGTGAGCGTGGTTCAACAATTGGAACCGAAGTTCGTGCAGGTGTGGTCACGTTCTTTGCGATGGCTTACATCATCATCCTTAACCCTCTCATCCTAGGGACGAGTCCTGACTCCGAGGGAACAGTACTTGGTATTCCGCAGGTGGCCGCAGCTACTGCTTTTGTAGCTGGCGTAATGACGATCCTTTTTGGCGTCATAGCCAAGTATCCCTTTGGCATTGCGGCCGGCCTTGGCATCAACACCCTTGTTGCTGTCTCTATGGTCTCCACTGAGGGACTGACCTGGGCAGAAGCCATGGGCCTGGTAGTCCTCGACGGCGTGATCATCGTCATCCTGGCGGTTTCTGGTTTCCGTCAGGCGGTGTTTGATGCCATTCCTAAGCCGATGATCGCCGCTATGAGTGTTGGTATCGGCATGTTCATTGCTCTTATCGGGCTTGTCGACGCCGGCTTTGTGCGCCGCCTCCCAGACGCTGCACACACTACTGTCCCCGTCGGATTGGGCACCAATGGTTCGATTGCTTCGTGGCCTACCTTTGTCTTTATCATCGGTCTGCTGATTTGTGGCTTCATGGTAATCCGCAACATTCGTGGCGGTCTTTTCATCGGCATCGTGGCGACCACAATCATCGGCATGATCGTAGAAGCCCTGACCGGTGCTGGCTCTTCCGCGGATAACCCCACCGGAGGCTGGAGCCTTGCAATTCCGATGATTCCGGAAGGCTTTGGCGGAATCCCAGATCTTTCCCTCATTGGTAACGTCTCTCTCCTCGGCGCTTTTACCCGCGTTGGTGCCCTAGCCGCTACCTTGCTGCTGTTTACCCTCGTGTTGGCTAACTTCTTCGACGCAATGGGAACTATGACGGCGCTAGGAAAGCAGGCACGGCTTGTCGACGACAACGGCGTGCTTCCGGACATGAAGAAGGCACTTGTTGTTGAAGGCGCAGGTGCAATTATCGGCGGTGGCGCCTCTGCTTCCTCCGCGACTGTTTACGTTGACTCCGCTGCCGGTATTGCAGACGGCGCTCGTACCGGCCTGTCTAACGTGGTTACGGGCCTTCTCTTCCTCCTCGCGATGTTCCTTACACCGTTGTATGAGATAGTGCCGATTGAAGCAGCTGCACCGGTCCTCGTCGTGGTCGGCGCAATGATGATCGGACAGGTGAGCGAGATTGACTTTACAAAGTTCAACATTGCGCTCCCGGCCTTCCTCACCATCGTCATCATGCCTTTTACCTACTCGATCGCTAATGGCATCGGCGTCGGGTTCATTACCTTCACCCTGATGACTCTCTTTGCTGGAAAAGCCAAAGAAATCCACTGGATTATGTGGCTGGTCTCCGCGTTGTTTGTGATGTACTTCTCCATCGACCCGATTATGTCGGCTCTTGGCTAAGCATTAGTGGACAGCGTTATGTCCCATGAGACTCCCGATTACGGCATGCCTGTGCCTGATCGGGAGTTTTGTTTTATTAAGTGCGGAACGCCTCTCACAAGGGTCTTCGAACTACCGAGGCATTGAAGAATCCCCACGCGCGATAACATGTAATGCGTGACTGAACAACCAACTCCATCGGCGCTTAACATCGTGCATATCGCAGATCCTGAAGACCCGCGTCTTGATGATTTCCGAGACTTGAATCATTCCGACAACCGACCAGATCTTCCTGGCGGAAAAGGGTTGGTCATTGCTGAGGGGCCGTTGGTGGTCGGCAGGCTTATACAGTCGCGTTTTCCTGTTCGCTGTCTGATTGGTTTTCCTGCCAAACTCGAATCATTTCTTAGCGATCCCGCGATAGCCGAACTGGTGCGTGATATCCCAGTCTACTCCCTGGATCGAGAGACACTGGCGAGCGTGGCTGGTTTTGACATGCACCGCGGACTACTTGCAGCGGCCGACCGCGTGGCGGGGCTATCCATCGCAGAGGCCGTATCTGAAGCATATACCGTCGCCATACTTGAGGGGGTAGGCGATCACGAGAACATTGGCTCAATGTTCCGAAATGCCGCAGGAATGGGCGTGGACGCCATCCTATTTGGCAATGGTTGCACAGACCCGCTGTATCGTCGCGTCGTGCGTGTTTCCATGGGGCATGTGCTCCGGACACCTTTTGCTCATTTTGGTGGCAAAAGAACAACATGGCAACGAGAACTAGAAGAACTGAAAGAGGCTGGGTTCCATCTGGTTTCCCTTACCCCTCACCCTGAGGCTGAACACCTTGCAGATGCGCTTGTCGACGCCACCACCGGGCGCCCATACGACAAAGTGGCACTCCTCGTCGGTGCTGAAGGCCCTGGGCTCACCGAACATGCTATGCGCGCAACTGATGTCCGCGCCCGCATTCCTATGGCACCTGGAACTGATTCGCTTAACCTTGCCACATCCGCCGCGATTGCTTTTTATGAGCGTGACAGATCGCTCAGGTAATTAGTGGCGGTCGGTGTGACGCAGCTTTTCAGCTAGCTTGCGGGAAAAAGTTCGAATCTTTTTCCCCGCAGCAACAGCGAGGTGCTGGGCCACATCTTTTGATACTTCCGCGTAACGAGCCAGCTCTGCGGTGACCGGCGGCTCAGAACCATGCTGCTCATAGTCGTCGTAGTCGTTTCGAGATTCTCCCAGTCCAAGTTTGGAGGAAGCTGTGGTAACCAACGACTGAATGCTCTTTTTCTGGTCGGAAGGATGATCCACGAGTTTGGGCTCGGGTCGTCCGTCGACAGCAAAGGCAGCCACGTTGATGTCGGAGGCATCCTCAACGTCAAAACCGAGCCATTGTCTTTGGGCCTCATACATGAGTTCAATGGGCCAGAAAGGCAGAGTAATTCCTCCGCTGTCCTCTGCTTTTTCTCCTGCCCAATAGGGGTTTTCAAAGGGTTCTGGAAGCCCTAGGTCCTCATATACGCGTTCTCTGCGGGCGGAAAAAGACCGCCGTAAGGCGTCGCCAGTCCAATGCGCAAACGCCCCTAGCCCGGTCTCCTCGTTGATCGCAAAGGCATAGACATCTGCCGCTGGAATACAGGAACGAAGCTTTGGATTGAGCTTGGACAGCTTAGTGGCGTCAGCTACACCTGTTTGGATGATTGAAAGCCCCTCAAATCCCGCGATATAGAACTCATGCGGGGAAGCCTGTGCCGAACGATTCAAGGAAAACTGACCAATGGGAGTAATCGGCCAGCGTGGATTTAGTTGGGCTAGTAGCTTTCGGCCAAACCCTCGGTCCGCTCGGGGTTGCTTTGCTATAACCGCGCCGGGGTCCGCGGTTGTGACAAACCACAAGGTCACCACGGCGTCGTGACGTGGAGCTGAGGGATCTCCATAATCGGGTGTGCTCATAAGAATCGTTCCTTATCGCAATGAAGTAAACGTGGGGGAGGGAAGCGATAAAACGGAGGTGGGAATGACTAAGACCGGGGGCGCTTGGTGTTGGTGCGTACACCGAGTAGAACGTCTTCCCAGTGCGGAGTCACAGCCTTGCGGCGACGCTTGGAGGGGGTCTTAGGCTGTTGGTCTGGGCTCTGGAAGAATCCCTCGCCAGAAACTTCTATGGAATCTTGAGAAGAAATCTCGCGTTGTGCTTCTTCTGCGTCTGTGATGGGGGGAAGATCATCGCGAGTTTTTTCTACCTCTGACTCCGCATGCGGGTCCTGAGGAGCCTCGGGAGACCGAGTATTGTCAAAGACATCGACCGCGCGTGGCCTTCCTACCGGGGAGATTGTTCGCACGGGTTGGATGAAATCGGGGTCGATGAGATCTGCGGCAATCCCGTTCCGAGCTATTGCGGTGGTAGAGGACATGCTATTTCGGTGGTAAGACCACTCTGCGGTGAGATCACTGACACCGGATTTCCATGACACCGTGGCAATCCACTGGCCGGAGGCGTCACGGTAGGCATCCCACTGTGTGGTTGATAGATCAAGGCCGCGAGCTGCAAACGCAGTGACTAGTACTTCCCACAACGTAAGACGTGCCGGCCCGTCATCACGTACGGGATGCGACTGCTTAGCCATATCTGCGATGCGTGCACGCTCCAACAGGACTGGGTGGGCGTAGGGCTCAATACGGGATTCTGTGACCCCGTTTTCTTCTGCTAGCTGGGCTACAGTTGCGCCACCCCGGATCCGATCCTGGATTTCTCGTGGACGCATAGCCAGTGGTGTAGAGAGCCGGGGGTCCATTTCTTTGGTGCGCAGCTCGCGTTGCTCAGGGGCGTCTGTTGCCGTCGAAACAGGCGAAACGGCAGCAACGTCCGCGGGACGAGCTTCTTCCGGTTCAGAGGCAGTCTCTTTCACATCTGCTGCAGAATCAGCTTCAGCGGTATTCGTTGCCGCAGGGGATTGATCCTCGGAGGTCTTTCCTAGCAGCGTTGCACGCAAGGAGTCGTCTACGACGAGGAAGTACTGGTCCTCAGGGGACTCAGCGGCGTGGAAGACAAGGGATGTCTTCGTGGACTCGCTTGGTATGAGAACGAGTTCCTGCATCAGTACTCCTTTGCTGTGATGATGGACATAACCATCCTCTACTTTAACGCAGCGATGCCTCCAACGGCCGGTGCTCTGCCGGCATGTGGGATGAATGCTTGCGGAAGAACCATGGGGCGGCTGCGGTGGGCACTGAGAGAACTGTGAGGTTTGGGTGGCGTCGACAAGCTTAACGACGCCACCCATGGGGCGGGACTGCCGTTACGCGAGAGCGAATGAATTGTCCAGGATGTAATCGATTGCGGATGTCAGGATTCTGATGTCTGAAGTCTCGATAGCTGGGAACATGCCGATGCGTAGCTGGTTGCGTCCGAGCTTGCGGTATGGCTCTACGTCAAGAATCCCATGTGCGCGGAGAATTCGAGCCACCTGTGCGGCATCGATGGAATCATCAAAATCAATGGTTCCTACAACTAGGGAGCGTTTTTCTGGCGACGCAACAAAAGGCGTTGTTTCCTGACGTGCCTCAGCCCACTGATAAAGAGCATCGGAAGACGCAGTTGTGCGCTGCACCATGGCAGACAACCCACCCTGGTCATTCATCCACTGAACCTGCTGTTCCAGCATGAGCAGTGTGGATACCGCAGGCGTGTTATACGTCTGGTTTTTGCGGGAATTATCGACGGCTGTCTGCAGATTGAGGAAGTCCGGGATGAAGCGGTCGGAAGAATTGATCTTCTGGATACGCTCCAAAGCTGCTGGGCTCATTGCAGCAAGCCAGAGGCCGCCGTCGGAGGCAAAGCATTTTTGGGGTGAGAAATAATAAACGTCAGCTTGGTCGATCTCTACGGGAAGTCCTCCTGCTCCTGAGGTTGCGTCAATGACCACCAGCTGACCCTCAGAACCTGTTGGGCGGATGACCGGGACCATAGCACCCGTGGACGTCTCATTATGGGCCCAGGCCACAACGTCGCAGCCGTCTAAAGCAACGGGAGTCGGTGCATCGCCGGGTTCTGCGGAAATGACGGTGGGCTCTTGTAGCCAGGGGGCTTTGGCTGCTGCACTAGCAAATTTTCCAGAGAATTCGCCATAGGTGAGATGCCCGGATTTGGATTCGATCAGGCCGAAGGTTGCGCAATCCCAAAAGGCGGTAGCTCCGCCAAGGGAAAGGACGATTTCATAGCCATCGGGAAGGTTGAATAGGGAGGAGAGGCCTTCCCGAATGTTGCCCACAACGTTTTTGACTGCGGGTTGACGATGCGAAGTGCCCATAACTGTGCGACCTTTTTCGGTGATCGCTAGGAGTTGCTCTGTGCGAACTTTTGAAGGTCCACATCCAAATCTGGGGTCAACGGGGAGAAGATCGCTGGGTAGTACGGGGAACTCGCTCATGCTCATGCTTTCTAGAGATTGGAAGCTGCCTCGGGTTCTCACGGAAACGTGTGAGTTGAATGTCACAGCCAGTCCGAATAGTACCGGCAAAGCGCATAAATTACTAGGTCTTTTCTGTTGATAATTAGGTTTAATGATTAGCAAATTGCATCATTGCAGGACGCTGTTAGGCCGGGGTTGCTTGAGGGGGTGTGGTGGATGATTTTTGCAGCATGTTGGGGGTTGTTGCTGGGGGTGAAACGGTGCAATGTAGGGTGAGTCACAAAATTTGCTAAGCTGTGAATTGCTCGACCGAAAAGCTGTAAAGCTGGCCAACATCTTTATTAATGAAGTAACGCATAAAGTAAACTTTGTATGTTCAGTTGTTGGCTACCGCTCGGCTGGGATAGGTGCCGTTATTTCGTGAAAAGAATGATGGCACCTAGCGCTAGATTGCTCTGACTGGGTGCGGTAACCTGCACTTATTTAGATACTTTCCCGATGGACACTACGTGCTGAATGGGGGTAGAGATACCTTCCAGCCGTCGTATAAGGAGACACCGTGCCGATGCTAAAAGTCCGAAAAGGTTATAGTTTTGGGCAACGGCGTCTCGTCTTTAACGATTAATACGGCGTCCTTCTACACCTGAATAGGCGTTAATTTAAGTACAAATTGAAAGGGAAGCTGTGGCTACTGACAACAAAGACAAAGCTGTACTCCACTACCCCGGTGGCGAATATGAGATGGACCTCATTCACGCAACCGAGGGCAACGACGGCGTTGTGTTAGACAAACTGCTCTCTGAGACCGGTCTCGTTACATTCGATCCCGGTTACGTCAGCACCGGTTCGACCGAGTCGAAAATTACGTACATTGACGGCGACAACGGCATTCTGCGCCACCGCGGCTATGACATCGCAGACCTTGCAGAGAACGCAACCTTCAATGAGGTTTCCTACCTACTTATTAAGGGGCATCTCCCTACCGTGGAGGAGCTGCATAGCTTTAACTCCGAGATCCGTCACCACACCCTCCTTGACGAGGACTTCAAAGCACAATTTAATATCTTCCCGCGTAACGCCCACCCGATGTCTGTTCTTGCATCGTCAGTAAACATTCTTTCCACCTATTACCAAGATCAGTTGGACCCGCTGGATGAGGCTCAGCTTGATAAGGCAACGGTTCGTTTGCTGGCCAAGGTTCCGATGCTTGCGGCCTACGCATACCGCGCTTCTAAAGGTGCTCCGTACCTGTACCCGGACAACTCTCTGAATGCGCGTGAGAACTTCCTCCGCATGATGTTCGGTTATCCCACCGAGCCTTATGAGGTCGATCCAGTGGTGGCTAAGGCCCTGGATAAGCTTCTTATTCTGCATGCAGATCACGAGCAGAACTGTTCTACATCGACAGTCCGTATGATCGGATCTGCACAGGCCAACATGTTCGTTGCCATCGCAGGTGGCATCAACGCACTGTCCGGCCCGCTGCACGGCGGTGCCAACCAGGCTGTGCTGGAAATGCTGGACGATATCGCCCAGAACCACGGCGGCGACGCAACCGACTTCATGAACCGCGTGAAGAACAAAGAAAAAGGCGTTCGCCTCATGGGCTTCGGCCACCGCGTGTACAAGAATTACGATCCGCGTGCTGCGATCGTGAAAGAAACTGCGCATGAGATCTTGGAGCACCTAGGCGGCGACGAGCTGCTGGATCTAGCCATGAAGCTGGAAGAGATTGCGCTTTCCGACGACTACTTTGTCTCCCGTAAGCTCTACCCCAACGTGGACTTCTACACTGGTTTGATCTACCGGGCAATGGGCTTCCCGACGGACTTCTTCACCGTGTTGTTTGCTATTGGTCGTCTTCCGGGCTGGATCGCACAGTACCGTGAGCAGCTGGCAACCACGACCAAGATCAACCGCCCTCGCCAGATCTACACCGGTGAGACTTTGCGTAAAGTGACGCCACGCGAACAGCGCTAAGCGACACACAACCAGCTCCTCACAAAGCTTGCTGAGCTGCATTTTGAGGCCGAGCGCGTGAATTCCCAGTAAAGTGGAATAAACGCGCTCGGTTTTCGCGTGCCTCGTCTTGCCCTCAGCTGTTCGAGGCAGGCTAGGAATCCGGGTTCATCCCCATTCAACGATCCTAGGAGTTAGAGATCCATGGAAAAGCCCCAGATTGAGGTGCCCGAAGGTCCGGCGCCAGAGGACATTGTCATCCTTGACGTCGTCGAAGGCGATGGTCCGGAAGCGCAGCCTGGTGGACTCGTCGAGGTTCACTACGTGGGTGTGGACTTTGAAACCGGCCAAGAATTCGATTCCTCATGGGATCGCGGCCAAAGCATCGAGTTTCCGCTGTCCGGCCTGATCGCAGGCTGGCAAGAAGGAATCCCAGGGATGAAAGTGGGCGGGCGTCGTCAGCTCACTATCCCACCAGAGGCAGCGTACGGCCCAGCAGGCGGTGGACACCCATTGTCCGGACGCACGTTGGTGTTCATGATCGATCTGCTCAACGTGGGCTAATTCTTTCCACGTAGAATAAATCAAGAACCGCGCTGTTTTGAACAAAACAGCGCGGTTCTTGATTGTCGTGGCCGTTAGCTGAGGGCGTCGGCAAGCTTTTCATAGTGGCGTAAGCGCTGCTCTCTTCCTACTCGCTGGGGAGCGAGCTGCAGCTCTGTGAATGCTGCGGAGACACTATGGAGCACCCGTTCGGCGAATAGCTGGGGTTCTTCTGCAGCATCGGGTAGCTCGGGGATGATTGCGTCGACAATGCCTGCCGACGTTAACGCGAAGGCAGACACTCCCTGTTCTTCCATCATGGCTGGGGCGTGGTCAACATCGCGATAAATGATGGCGGACGCACCCTCGGGCGGCAGTGGGCTTAGCCAAGCATGAGTGGCGGCCAAAACTTTATCCGCGGGAAGCAGCGCCAATGCGCCCCCGCCGCAGCCCTGGCCCAAAATAACGGAGACCGTGGGAACATCAACGGAGACGAGCTCTCCCAGCGTACGGGCGATTGAGCCGGCCATCCCGGTTTCCTCGGCATGTGCGCTTAGCTCAGCGCCGGGAGTATCAATGACTGAAAGTAGCGGTAACTGCAGGTCGTGGTCTAGCTGAATACCGCGCCGGGCGCATCGTAACGCCTCTGTTCCTAGCTGGGAATCTGCAAAGGGGGGTTGTGCGTGTCTATCTTGTCCAACGACGACTACCGTGCGGCCTTCAATCCGGGCCAGGGCAACGATCACAGATGGCGATATCCTTCCATCGCCGCTTCCTGAGAGCTCAATGTAGTTGGCTTCGCCTATCGCAGATAACAAGGATTGGATTCCCGGACGATCGCTTCTGCGCGTAGCCGTGATAGCTTCCCATGCACTGGGGACGGAGCTTTGTTCAGGAGTTGGGAGCTGCGTATGGCTGCTCGTGGTGGAAGGAATGAGCAATACGTTGACAATCTTGTTCAGTGCTGCTCGTAGCTGTTGGGGAGACACTACTCCGTCTATGACGCCTTTGGCCGCAAGGTTTTCACCAGACTGGACCCCTTGGGGAATCGGGGTACCTGTGGTGAGTTCTACTACCCGGGGGCCGAGAAAACCTAGGAGTGCCTCTGGCTCGGCAAAAGTAAAGTGCCCTGCGGATCCCCAGGAAGCCATTACTCCGCCGGTAGTGGGGTTGCGCAGATACACCAAAAATGGCAGGTGCGCGTCTTTGTGTCGATAGACCGCCGTGGTGATGGACACCATAAGCGCGAATGCAGGAGTCCCTTCTTGCATGCGAGTGCCGCCGGAAGAAGGAGAAATAAGCAGGGGAAGGCACTCAGCCGTAGCGCGATGGATGGCATTGATGATCCTGTGGGCTGTGGCTGCACCGATAGAACCACCGAGAAAAGAAAATTCGCTGAGAATAATGGCTACGCGATACCCACAGACAGTGCCCTCCCCGGTGATAACAGATTCATCTACGCCAGATTTTTCTCGTGCATTAGCCAGAGTACTTTGATAACTTTCGGAAATTTCTCCATAGCGTGGGGGTGTATCCCATGAATAAAAAGAGCCGTGGTCTAGAACATCAGTAATCAAATCGTGTGCAGATGTGCGCGTCATGTGACCACGATAACGGTTTTAAGCAAGAAAAGATGCGGGAACGCGGGCGCAATGCTGTCGGGGGTATCGGCGAATCAATAGGCCAGTCTGAATAAGCGAAAGCCCGTGCACATATGAGAACGGGGAAGTCCTGTGCACGGGCCTGCTGTTGGGATTGGGCTGCGAGATCAGAAAGCCTTAGGAGCTTTACTTCTTGGTGATGACACCACAGGCGACACGGGCGCCGGCATCGCCAGTTTTGAGGGTCTCCTCATCTGGGCCGTTAGGTGCGTAACGCTCTGGGATGTTGGCATAGTTGTCGCGTCCTTCATGAACAATCAGGGACGTCCCATCTGCGCCAAAAAGTAGCTCTTCATCAACAGCATCGGTGACCACCTCAAGGTGTCCTGTGCCATCTGCGTTAACGAGCACGGAAGGAAGATCGCCTGCGTGTGGGTGGTAGCCATCACCGTGTGGCTGATTCTTGCCATGAAGGTGTCCGCCGGCAGACTTAAAGTTGCCCTCGCAGACGCCCTTGTCATGGACATGGAAGCCGTGGAAACCAGGGGTCAGTCCCTTTGCTGCCACTGTGATTTTGGTACCCGCAGCGGTTTTAGTGAACTCAACCGTGCCCACGCCTTCGCCGGATTGGTTCTTTAGCTCGGCGGTGGCAAAAGCGTGTGAGTTGGTTGCGGTGGAAGCCGCGGAGGTCATGGCTTTGTCTGCGGAGTCCTTTGTTGTTGTTGAGTTCGAACAAGCGCTGAGGACTGCAATGCTTGAAACTCCGACCAGTGCTACTGCAGCGCGGAGTGTCAATGTGCGAGACATGTTTTTCCTTTCGTGGAAATTACCTGTTAAAGCCCTAACCACGATTGTGGTTAGCGAGACAGTATGCGCGTGCGCGATAGCTGTTGGGTACATTGTAGCGAAAACTGAGAATTGTATATATATTGCCCTTGTTTTAATGTTCCTGTGTTGGAAATATATGGCCCTGAACTGGCCGTTTGTTGTCAAGAAAGTTTTTTGACTGCTGAGATGAATGTCAAAAATATAGGCAAAAGCATTGAAACGGAGGGGATCGATTGAGACATAGTGCTTGACTATCGCTCGATTCTCTCCGGCTAATAAGTGGAGTGATAAGAGGGTTGACGTCGATTGGCTCGCAGTGTCCGTATCTTCTGTAGCTTTCTATTGCCGGTGGATGTGGGAGACGAGGAGATCGGGGAGGGGCTGCTGGCAGATGGGGAAAGAATGTACAAAGAACGGATGAATGCCAAGCGAAGCTTCTTGGTTTTCTCTAAGATCGGCTCCAAGGTAGTAGTGCGACGCTAAACGGGCGATCCTCAAGAACGCCGCTGATTAACGTCTTCAACGTTTGAGCCTGCGTGACTCCTGAGAGGTGAATGATGATGATTGATGCACAATCCGTTCCTACCGTGACGCTCAATGACGCCACCGAGATGCCCATTATTGGCCTTGGGACGTGGGAATTACGCGGTGAAGATGCCGTTACCGCAGTACGCAGCGCAATTAATCTTGGATATCGCCATATAGACACCGCCGCGCTGTATAAAAATGAGCAGGAGGTGGGCCGGGCTATTCAAGACGCAATTGCTGCTGGTGATGTGACCCGGGATGAGCTCTTTATCACTACGAAGGCGTGGAATGACATGCATGGCGCGGATAAAGTTCAGCGTGCGTTCCAGGATTCTCTTACCCGACTCGGCCTCGACTATGTCGATTGCTATATGGTGCATTGGCCGTGCCCGCAGAAGGGGCTGTATGTAGAGACATTTGAAGCCGTGGCAAAGCTACAGGGCTTGGGTCAATTGCAGTCAGTGGCTGTGGCTAATTTCTACCCTGACGTGCTCGAAGAGATAACTCGTGCGACGGGTATTGCCCCTGCGGTGAACCAAGTTGAGTTGCATCCGGGATTTTCTCAACCTGATCAACGGGAGGTTCATCGTAAACTTGGGGTGATTACGGAAGCGTGGTCGCCGTTGGGACACGGAGAGTCGTTGAACGAGCCGATCGTTGCCGCAATCGCAAAGAAATACGGAAAATCGCCTGCTCAGATTATATTGCGGTGGGTTGTGCAACTGGGATGTTCGGTCGTTCCCAAGTCCGCTCACCCTGATAGACAGCGCGAAAATATCAATATTTTTGATTTTGAACTTAGTGAAGAAGAGCTGAAGGCAATCACCGCACTCGACGCGACCGGTGGAAGAGCATTCCCTGATCCGCGCGAATGGCCAGGCCTGGAAGATTAAGCTTTTCGACGCCCGCCAGATGTACAAGGGCCCACTCTAATGCGGAGTGACTGTGCTGTGAAGAGTGAAAAGGACCCCGTGTAGGAGGAGAAGATAGGATTGCTTGAACATGATCGGGAGGATGAGGCCTTGCATGCTCTGGGCGGGATAGAAACTGTCAAGGTGTCGTCTGATGGCTTTGTACGTCACATAGTTATAGATAGAGATGAGCGTCGGAACGCTCTTTCTCGTGATATGTGCTTAGCGATTGCGCATGCGGTTTCTGAGGCTTCGGCTGCGGCCGTCGATAATGCATCGGTGCGCGCGGTCGTCGTGAGCGGAGTGGGGCGGGCATTTTGCGCAGGCGCAGACCTTGGTTCTGCGGGAGAGCAAGGCCCGGATGGAGCGGTGTATGGTTCCGATTTTCATGATGCACTCTTTGCCATGTTGCACTCGATTATTCAGGCAAAGGTGCTGGTAATAGCTAATGTGCAGGGCCCTGCGGTGGGTGCCGGAATGCAGCTTGCGCTGGCATGCGGCCTCCGCGTTGTTGGGGAGTCGGCATGGTTTAAAGTTCCTGCTGCCTCTTTGGGCTTTGCGCTTGATGGGTGGACGATAGGGCGTGCACAAAAGCTCTGTGGTGGTGCCTTTGCTAGGAACCTGTTGCTTGCTGGTGCAACGTTGACCTCTGATGCTGCCTTGGCTAGTGGATTCGCTCTATCCCGAGGTGACCATGCCGCAGCGGTTGCTTTTGCTCATG
Organism: Corynebacterium silvaticum; assembly: GCF_002162115.2. Classification (NCBI taxonomy): domain Bacteria; kingdom Bacillati; phylum Actinomycetota; class Actinomycetes; order Mycobacteriales; family Corynebacteriaceae; genus Corynebacterium; species Corynebacterium silvaticum. The sequence continues at coordinate 782,190 of NZ_CP021417.2, forward strand.
AGGTAGCTGGTCTGGCGCCTCTTGCCGTGCGTCAGCTCAAGGGGGCGCTTAATTACGGTGAGACCGACTATGCGTTGGATGAGCAATCGCAAGTGTTATTTTCTCAGTGCTGGTTTAGCGAGGACATGAGGGAGGCCCGGCAAGCGCGGGCGGAAAAACGGGTGCCGCAGTTTAAGGGGCGATAATCCTGCGGTTGTTACTGGCTGCTGTGCATAAAGGTGGGTCCTTATATGGGGCCCGCCTTTTCTGTTGGTCAAGATGCGGCGGTGGGGATCGGTGGCGCTCAGTGAGGCCCAGCGGGGTGGGGCTTTATAAGGCAAATGGTAGAAGTTAAAGCCGCGAAAACTTGCGGATACGGGATTAACAAAATTTGCAAAAGACTGATTGTGGCAAATGTGGGGGTGGGCTTGCGTCCGTGTTGGTGCAGTAAAAGGGTGCTTGAGGGGGTGGCTGGGACGCTAGGGGTAGGGAGGTTTAGAAAATTTACTATCCAAATATCTTGTGACTTGGGTAACTTTTACCCATTGAGTTTGTGACCCGGATCTCACGGGTTGGACTCTCAACGTCTGAAACCCCCGAACACTTCAGAGGAAAGGAGCATTCGAGATGAGTGCACCAACTGAGGCGCATGGCGTGCGGCAGCCAACTGCTGCAGAGTTTCGTGCCATGCAAGTGAGCCCCCAGTTCAAGGAGCTGAAGCGAACATATCGTTCCTTCACCTTCCCGATGAGCATCGCGTTCTTCGTCTGGTACCTCGTATTCGTTATCGCAGCGACCTATGCTCCAGATTTTATGGGGACGAAAGTGGTTGGCTCGATCAACTTAGGCGTGATCCTAGGAATGACACAGTTTGTGACCACCTTTGTGATCACGTGGATCTACATCAAGTACGCAAACAAGAACATCGAGCCGCGTGCACGTGCGATTCGTGAAGAAATGGAGGGCTAAACATGACCACCTCTTATGTTGCAGCGGAATCGTCTGCAGGAAACCCAGTCCTTAACATTATCGTCTTCGTCGCTTTCATCGTGATCACGATGGCCGTCGTGCTGCGTGCAGGTAAATCCACCAAAGAAGCCTCTGACTTCTATACCGGTGGCGGATCCTTCTCCGGAAAACAGAACGGCTTGGCTATCGCAGGCGATTACCTTTCTGCTGCCTCCTTCCTAGGCATCGTTGGAGCCATTGCCCTCAGTGGTTATGACGGATTCCTCTATTCCATTGGCTTCTTCGTCGCATGGCTCGTCGCTTTGCTCCTCGTTGCAGAGCCACTACGTAACGTTGGCCGCTTCACTATGGCCGATGTTCTTTCCTTCCGCCTCAAGCAGAAGCCAGTCCGTGTGGCTGCGGCCTTTGGCACGTTGTTTGTGTCGCTGTTCTACCTGATCGCTCAGATGGCGGGCGCCGGTGCGCTGGTCTCCGTGCTTCTCGACTTGCACAGCAAAGCAGCCCAGTCGATCGTCGTCGCTGTCGTGGGCGTCATCATGATCGTCTACGTCTTGATCGGTGGCATGAAAGGCACAACCTACGTCCAGATGATCAAGGCTGTGCTCCTCGTTGGTGGCGTGACCATCATGACGATTCTGGTCTTTGTGATGGTCAAGGGTGGGCTCTCCAACCTCTTCGATCAGGCTGTTTCCACGCATGCGGCTTCCGATTACCTGGCCAAGAAGGGCTACGACGCCTCCCAGATTTTGGAGCCAGGCCTGAAGTATGGCGCGACTGCAACGTCCAAGCTTGATTTTCTCTCGCTCGGTATTGCGTTGGTTTTGGGTACAGCAGGTCTGCCACACGTGTTGATGCGTTTTTACACGGTGCCAACCGCAACGGAAGCACGTCGCTCCGTCACCTGGGCAATCGTGTTGATCGGTGCTTTCTACCTGATGACCCTGGTCCTCGGGTTCGGTGCAGCCGCTCTCGTTGGCCCGGACCGCATCATGGCCGCGCCGGGTAATGCTAACGCCGCAGCCCCACTCCTTGCTCTGGAACTTGCCGGCCCTGTCTTCATGGCTCTGATCTCTGCAGTTGCCTTTGCTACGGTTCTCGCCGTGGTGGCTGGCCTTGCCATTACTGCTTCTGCATCAGTGGCTCACGATATCTACGACGCAGTGCTTCGCGACGGACAATCCACCGAGGAAGAGCAGGTGCGCGTCTCTCGTATCACCGTTATCGTGATCGGTGTCGCGGCTATCGCCCTGGGCATCCTGGCGATGCAGCAAAACGTGGCCTTCCTGGTCTCCCTTGCCTTTGCTATCGCAGCTTCTGCAAACCTCCCGACGATTTTGTACTCGCTGTACTGGAAGAAGTTCAACACCACGGGTGCCATTGCCTCGATCTACACCGGACTCGGTGCGGCACTGTTGCTGATTATCTTCTCCCCAGCAGTATCGGGGTCGCCTACATCGATGATCCCGGGCGCAGACTTCGCTTGGTTCCCGCTGACCAGCCCCGGCATCGTCTCTATCCCGCTGGCCTTCCTAGCTGGTTACATCGGAACCTTGGTGGGCAAACCCGATAACTTTGATGACCTGCAGGCTGAGATGGAAGTTCGTTCCCTCACCGGTGTTGGTGTCGAAGCTCCAGTGGATCACTAGTCCCGAACCTAGTCGCATCCCCGTAACCTAACGGATTTCCGTTCACAGACCTCCGCGGTGAGTCATCACCGGAGCTTGCCGCGGTGTTCGGGGTATCTGGTGGTGTCCGGCGTTGAGCGATCAGCGTCGGACACTATTATTGTCCGCATGGATAGTGGTTCGGGTGCGACAGAATATTGCGCGCCGTATCTACCGCGGTGGAAGTGTGTACCACTGATTGTTTCCGCGGCCGCTCTTGTGTCCCTTCCCTTTGTCTCGGGGGAGGGACCTTCTGGTGATTCTGCCCTGGCTACTCTCGGTCAGCCCAAGGCCTCGGCCGCAGATATTCCCAGCGCACCACTCGTGTTTGATACCGCGGAGCCATTGCAATCGTCTGGTGTGGATTGGCTGCGCGACCAAGTTACATATGTGAATGTGCGCACAGGAGAGCACCGTGGAACTGCGGCAGAACGAACTGCACGGCCGGCGCTAAGCCTGAGCAAGCTGTATATCGCCGACTATGTTTTTGAGCATGGAACTCGCAAAGAACAAATAAAAGCTGTTCGGATGATCCAAAAAACGGACGACGATATAGCAGACGCGCTTTTCGACGCCTATCCAGATTGCATAGACGCAACAGCTAGGAAATACAGCTTAGAGGCTACAAAAACTGTTGGTCGCTGGGGTTATTCATATACGTCAACGTATGACGTGGTTCATTTTATTGTGCAGCTGTTGCGGGAGAATCCCGAGTCTAAAGTTCTCTCCGCGATGCGGTCGGTTGCAAGCAAAGCAAGCGACGGCACTGTGCAGGATTTTGGTACGTACACGCTACCTGGGGTGGAAGGAACCAAACTCGGCTGGTCAAATGACAGAGATCTGCACTCGTCGGTATCTTTCGGAGCCGATTTTGTCGTGGCTGCAGCTGTGGTGGGAACACAAAAAGACTTGACCGATCTGGTTCAGCATCAGATCTTGCGGAAATAACTAAGCGGCGACCTTGTGTTAAGGCCGCCGCTTGATGTTGGTCCTAGCGCGGGCTAATCATCTTGAGCACCTCAAGTGCAGCGTTAATCTGCGCCTGCTGCGGTGCAGGAATATTGATAGGAAGCTGAGAAGAGAGCTGCTGGAGATCGGGGAGACCCGGAATTACGGGAGCGGGGTTGCCTGGAAGAAAAGGCGGTGCTGCCGGGGCGGTGCCGGGGAGCCACTGACCCCAATCCGAGGCGTACACATTGTTGATGTCCACGCCGATGCCGGAGATTTTGCTTGCGTATCCAGCTTTCTGGTGGATCGTGGTGCGTGGATGGATGCGGCCGTTGGAGCCCCAATCATGTTGCCAGAAGAAAGAGCCAAGACGATCAGCAATAGCCCAGTCGATCACGTTGTAGTTGCCGTAGATGCCGAGGCTATAGCCAGCGGCACTGAGTGCCGAGCCAAAAGTCTGCAAATATGGTCGGATCTGGTGGTCATATTGGGCGCGCGTTGGGTTGTCATCAATCGCCACATAGATCGGACGTCCTTTAGGGCCACCTGCGCCGACGTGAAGGGCGATGGCTTGTGGTGCGTGGACTACTGCACCGGCGGCGCCCTGCTTCCAATCCGCAGTAGCATCCTTGCCAAACTGGTAAACAGATGCAGTGGCGAGTCCTAGAGCAGCATTGGCTGTGGTCTCTGCGAGTGTGACTGGTTTGCCAAGCATCCAGTTTTCGGTGCCAGGGCGACGTTGGGAAACATATCGGACGGCGCCAATATGTCCTGCTGCTTTGACATCGTGTGCGCGGGGAACTCCGGCGGCAAAGTCGATGACGGTTCCCAGGATCGGTCCGGGTGCGGCAGATGCGGCAGGAGTCACTGCCAGTGTGGCAGCGCCACCGACAAAGGCAGCAGATGCCTTGAGGAATCCACGCCGGGACATCGGAGTATCAAAGTTGGGCATGCTAAATGACTTTCCTGTCTTTCAAACAGTGTAAAAGTGCTGGGTCGGTCAGAAATATGCAGCGGCAGCAAAACTCAGACGCATGATACAAATGAGGCTTTTGGATGTGTTTAAACCTCGTGGGGCGAATTTTGATGCTACAGGCAATAGTTTTAACTACAGTAACACCTCTGGGCGTAAAGAACGAGGGGGAGCACACCACTAAATGTGCTCCCTACCCTCCAAGAAAGCGGTCTTGCCTAGGAATGTGAGGCGTCCTGATTCTGTTGCGGGGACTCCGTATAAGCTTTCGCTGGCTTGAGATGACTAGCGAGCAAGGGGAAGAGCAGTACAGTGATAGAGCCCGCAGCTACCATGATGGACGCATTTTCGTGGCTCAATATGCGGGAAGCCGTGGCGACTTCCGTAACTGCCACGATGATCGGTAGAGCAGCCGCGGCAAACAAGCTCAGCTGTAATTTTTCTCTCCAATCTTTTAGCCCCGAGCCAGTATTAAAGAACATCTCCCGCAAGAAGACTGGAAGACCGCGCGTGATGTAAATCAGCGGGATAAGAATGATGAGGAACCAGGGCTTTTCTGCCACTGCTGCGGGATCAATGGCCATACCCGAACAAATGAAGAATACCGGTATAAGCAGGCTATAACCGACAATATCTAGACGCTGTTCCAGTGCTACTCGGTACTTTTGGGGAACCATTTGTCGCAGGATAAAGCCTGCAGCAAAAGCCCCGAGGACCACGTCTAATTCAAAGACTGCTGCGACAGCCATCAAGATGGCCAGCATTAACAAGATGAGTCGCAGGACTGTCTGGTTTGTTGATCCCGCCCCATCGACCATCGCACGTCCCATCCATGGGAGGAACAATTTCACGGTCTTGGGGACAATGGCTACCACAATAGCGATGAGGAAGAACACGAACAGGACAGCAGCTGTCATCCATGTTGAGCGAGCCGACAGCAATAAAGCCATGGCCAGAATAGGGGCGATTTCTCCGATTGCTCCATGAATCATGAGGGATGATCCCACGGAGGTGTTCAGCAGATTCTGTTGCTTCATAATCGGTAGCAACGTTCCAATTGCCGTGGAGGTAACGGCGATGGCAAGCACGATTGCTGTGGAAAAGTTATCAAAGCCCAAGATGGCAAAAGCTCCGAGGAAGCTCAACACCGCACATATGATCCACGTGGAAAGGCCGGATCGTCCTTCCTTTCCACGGAGGGTTTCCGGATCGATCTCATAGCCGGCAAGAAGAAAGAGCATACCTAGGCCGATTTCTTTGATTAATCCAACGCCTCCGGCTTCCGAGGCCAAGCCCAGCACGTGGGGGCCAATGAGACATCCGAAAGCGATGAGCAACACGACGGCGGGGATACGTTTCCCCGTGGCGTAGGAGAGCAGCGGGGCTACGAGCGCGGCCGCCATGATCCACGCAAAGGACACAAGGGTATCGGTCTGGCTTGCTTCGGCCGCCAGAGTAATCTCCGCAGAAAACGCGGAAGAAGCATACAACATGGGATAAATGGTAGAGCCACCATTGCCCAAAAACCTTATTGGCAGGGCAAGGTGGCTCGATACCGGGCTACTATCTCAACTACCTATGTTATTGCGGAAGGTTGTCAATGGCATAATGCGCCTGCTCGGGGGTAAATTTTTCTCCGTACTCAGAGACCAGTTGGTCGTAAATTGCATCAGAAGACATCGCCATAGTGTCTTGGTATTTCTTTGCTGTTTCCAGTGCGTTTTTGTTCTCCAGTCGGCTTTGATCGTATCAACTGCATACTGTGCTGCTTCGGGGCTGAATTTCTCCCCGTACTCGGATGTTAACTGGTTGTAAATACCAGCTTTAGACATGTGCATGAGCTTTGAATACTGTTCGGCGCTGCGCAATGCATTTTTGAATTCACGCGGGACATCGGGGGTAGCGGCAACATCGGTTGTCTGAGTCGCAGTGGCAACGTCGTTGTGCTGTGGCGTTGCTGCAATGTTGTTTATAGCTTGCTGTTGGGTGGTTGGGGACCCTGCAGAAGTGTTGGTGTCACCGCCACCTCCCAGAGAAGATACAATTCCAAGGACGAGGAGACCACCACCAGCGATGGCTCCCCACTTAAAACATCCACCTTTCTTTTTTGCAGGAGGCTGCTGGGTGTATGGGTTATCTGTTGGCTGAGGGATAGGTGCAGACATCGGTGCTCCTTTGAACATGGACTATGAGGGAATAGTCATTGATTGTCATGGGTGACAAACACCGCGAGCACAGCATCCGTAGAAAATATAGGTCGCGGTTTCCACGAGAGTCTGGACCGCGGTGCTTGTCTGATATAGAAGATATGAAGCCCTTGTGAAATTGGATGTGTAGCATGCGATGGATTGTTCGAAGAAGGAAAGAAGATGGGTGCTACACCAGTGGAAATGCTAAGTTTTTAAAACTTTTTAGCTGAAGTGTGTTGGTGTCTTAGCCAGTTTTTGAGGCCTATGTGTAAAGAAAAGAAGATTGGTAGCTGTTCCTGAATTACAGGACAACTACCAATCTTTGTGGTGTACGTACTCGCAGGTAGCGCCCTATGACTTTTCTAGAGCCTGGGTTTTTCGTAGGAAGGTGGTCCATAAAAGGAACGCCGATGTTGCCAGCCCGGCGACTAAACCCCACCAGATTCCATGAGGACCGAGATGAAAACCATAGGCAAAAGCTAAAGCAGCGGGAAGTCCTACAACCCAATAGCCTAGGAGGGAAGCTTTAAGGCCTGTTGAGGTGTCATTGATGCCTCGTAATGCACCGATTGCCACGTTTTGGCCAGTATCCACAAACTCCATGAGCGTGCCGATCATGAGCAAAGACACTGCGAGAGCCAGTGCTTCGGGGGTGGCATCACGCATAAAAGGACGGAGCACAAATTCGGGTGTGAAAAGGAAAAAAATCGCGGCTATGGCTACAACTCCCATCATGGTGGCTAGCGCTTGCAGACCGATACGTCGGGAGAGGTGGACGTCGTGAAGCCCAAATGCACGGCTGACCAGTATTGAGCTGCCGTGGGAAAAACCGATTCCGATTTGGAAAACGATGAACGTAACTTGGTACACCACATTGTGAGCCGCAAGAGCATCAGCGCCGAATGACCCCATGATGAGGGCTAAGACCGAAAACATGCCGGCTTCCGCGCCATAGGTGGCTGAGACCGGAGCCCCTAAACGCAGCTGAGTACGTAGATGCGGCAGGAGCTGGGAGCGGAACGAGGTTGCGTCGCGACGCCAAAAGTCGATGGCGTGGAACGCGTTAATGTCAGGATTTCTGTTGATTAAGACGAAATAGGCGGCTGCAGATATGCAGTGAACGAGCGTGGTGGATAGACCGATTCCTACGAGACCAAGCTCAGGAAACGGCCCGTAGCCAAAGGCAAAAGCAAAGTTCAGCAAGGCATTGACAACGACCATGGCGAGGGTGATCCCCAAGAGCGATTGTGGTTTGCCTAGCCCTACACAAAACTGCCGTGATACCTGGAACCAGAGACACGGAATAAGACCAGGGGCTAGAGCCCACATCATGGGGATAGCGGCGTCGGTAACCGCCGACGGCTGGCCGAACAACGGCAGCGCGTAACTAATCAGGACGAGAAGGATTGCACCAATAACCCCGCTCGCTGTTGCTAAGAACAGGCCAGTGCGCGTGAGATTGCGGATCTCTTGTTGCAGCTCAGTACTGGGATTATGCTCGTAGCGTGCATGGACTTGCGCGATACGGTTTCCCAAGGGAGTAAGGAGGCCGACCGCCATCGTGCGAATTTGGTTAAACCAGATCACCGCCAGACCACCACCTGCCAGGGCCGCAACGCTGAGATATCCCATCACGATGGTGTCCGTGGTGGATAACGCAATGTTGGCCAGCTGGGTCCCAGCTAAGGGGAGGGAAAGCCGCAGAAGTTGCCTATGTAAAAAGCCGGGATCTTGTGAACCAGAGCTAGCTAGACGCACGTTTTTTCCTTTGACCAAGAGACTCGGGTGAGTTTTAGCGGGGCAGGGGATACTCCCTCACGCAATGCGGTTATATGCTTCCAGATTTGTTCCTCAAGGTCGGAATCAAGCAGGTTATGAGAGCGCATCCATGAGTCGTTGAAGACAGTATCCAAGTATTTTTCGCCGCCATCGCAGACCATGGTTACTGACGTGGACCCAGCCGGCAGCGTAGGAAGCAACTCTAATGCAGCAACAACGGCTCCGCCGGCGGAACCTCCGAGCAGCAGACCAGTATGCCTTGCGATCGTCCGGCAAGCCGCGAAAGCAGCGATGTCAGAGACCTTTGCCCCCATATCGAGGAGATCGTAGCGTACAGCAGTGCCGATAACGGCCCCCTCAGGAGTACCGGTACCCGATTGCCTGTAATCATGCGCCGGTCCGCCAAAAGCGATAGATCCTTCGGGTTCTACCCCTATAGTGTGTGGCCGATAACCCAGCTCATTAAGGCGTTCGGTCACCCCGAACAGGCTCCCGCCTGTGCCCACCGCGCTGATCAGATGAGACGGGCAGTGTCCTAGCGTTTCTATGATTTCGTCTGCGGCGGGGTAGTAGCCCCTGGAATTGGCCTCGTTGTCGTGTTGCTTCATAAAAACCCATCCGGGTTGTTGACCAAGTTCTTCGGCGTAGTCCTCGCGTGCTGAGGTCGCAAGCGCATCGTCGCCTTCTGCCGCAACATATTCGAGGTGAGTGTCCATTGCGCTCATGGCATTGAGTTTGTCTTTACAGGAGTGGTTATCCACCACAGCCACAAATTTATAGCCGCGCTCAACCGCAAGAATTGCTAGGCCTTGCCCCGTGTTTCCTGAGGTGGACTCGACAATCGTGCCGCCGGCCTGGAGCCTGCCCTCTGCTTCTGCGGCGTTGATCATGGATTCCGCCATGCGAATTTTTGCGCTCCCGGAGGGATTAAATTGTTCGAGTTTAAGCAATACTCGGCTTCCAGAAGGCGTAGCGACGAGCTCGAATAGCGGGGTGTTGCCAATGAGCTGGGATACGCGGGTAACAACGGTGTTGGTCATGAAAAATCCTCTGTGAAGTGCTGGTGTGGGGTAGTGGAAAAGACAAATTTTTTGGGAGGCTCTTTGCCATGAAACGCGGATTCGTTGGAATCCATCTGATAGCCCGCCGTATCGGGATAGACCAGAATGTCGCCAGGTTGGGGACGGTCGGGGAAGCGGATAAACCTCCGGCTTAGGTAATCGCCATCCAAGCATGTAGATCCCGCCACGGCGGAACTCGTGGGTTCACCCTGGTCAACGATTGTCCCCGCACGGATGAGATACGGGTCCGGGTAGTACTCGGAGTCAAACCACTGCTCAGACAGGCTCAGGCTGGTACCCTCTACAACGGTTACGTTTCCCTCTGCATTGGGAAGCCTGTGGCAGGAGAGCACGGGAAAGTAGCTTGCTCCTACTGCTTGGCACAAACTTCTTCCTGGCTCGGCCAGCAGCGTGATTCCGTGGGCAATCGCCCTGTCTTTAACGCTCGTCTAAGTCGTATCCATTGCAATGAAAACTCACGCCGATGATGCTTACAGGAAGGCCTCGGTGGCGACCAGACTCTAACGCCTGCGCTACGGCATAACTCTGTTCGGGGCTCATACCAAAGCGCGTGTGTGGTCCGCGAGAACTAAGACGGAGCATGACCCTGAGCTTTTTTATCGGCTGTATATCGTGCATGACCCTGGCTATCGCATCAACGTCCTCGGGCCTAGAGACCGTTAGAAGAGAACCGTGGTAGGTAGCAAGCCGGATAAGGTCAGCGGTTGGAGTGGGGCCGGTAACCACGAGTTGTTCTCCAGGCACTCCTGCGCAGAGAGCAGCATGGAGCTCGTTGGTGCTGGCAACGTCGATTCCGGCGTCGTATCCCTGCGCACATATATCGGCGAGGCACGGCGCAAAGCATCCGGATTTGTTGGATTTCTTGCCAAAGCGCAGACCAAAAGCGATTCCGATATCTGCAGCGGTGTCGATCCAGTGTTTCGCCGTGTCCGTGAAATTGCGCGGGTATAGGACGTGGAAAGGTCCACGGGCGACATGCGCGATGCTCTCCAATGTCGGTGAGTGCGCTAATTCCTCCTGCCATGAGGGGATCGGCACACGACAAACGGGAGCGGCTACCATAGGTCCACCTCCACCCCAAGGTTTTGCTCTATGGCTGCAGCCGCGAAAACAGAACCTACTGCGATGTCTGTAAGGACAAGGCCGCTGTTGTAACAGGAAGTAATGCCTGACGACGCCCGCAATGGGCGTTGGGAAGCTAAAAGCGCGGGGAGCTCGGCAGTTATTTCGGGCATAACACCGTGCGCATCTGCAAAGTCTGTTCCGTGAGATGCATCTGCCGTTCGCTTGTGGTGATAATCCGCTCCGCTTGATGGCAGACGCTGGCATCGATGCCATAACCCACCACCACGACGGTGGCATGTTCTTGGAGGTCCTTGGCGGTAACCACCGCGGGAGTATCGGGCCCGGCTGCCCCGATAACAAGATCACATTCGCGTGCTAATGGCGCAGGGTCATCGACCAGATCAACGGTGATGTCCCTTCCTCGTGACGCTGCTGTTTTAAGCGCAACGCAAGGTCCTTTGCTCTTTCCACACTATCCGGGTGATGTCCTGAGATTATGAGCCGGGACAAAGTGGGAAATTCTGTGAGTAGGAAGGGGGAGGCCTGTTGTCCTTGGACCCCTGAACCGATAACGAGTGTCGATGTAGGGCTGCATCCAGCGGCCTGCGCCAAAACTGCGGAGACGGCGGGGGTTCTTAACGCTCCGATGGGGGCACCATCCATCATGGCGATGGGGGCGCCGGTGGTGTCGTCGTAAAGCGTGAGCGTGGTTGCATAGGATTTTTCACGGTGCCCGTCGGCGTTGCGTGGTTCCCAGTGCGTGAAAGAAGTTTTAAAACCCACGGTAGACAGCGTCGAACTACGGCCCAGCATCGAGTAACTCACGCTGGTGGGAACCTTGACTGTAATTTTTTCGGGGCATTCGGCATCCCCGCGCCCCAGCTCTGTAAGCGCAGTACGCACGGCGCTGAGAACTGATTGGGGATCGACTACCACGTGGGCGAGGTCTGCGCTGCGGAGTATACGGAGTGTGCTGGTCATAGGACCTGCCCGTCGATGCAACGGATGCGCTGCCCATAACCGGGCTCTGCTGATTCAGAGGGTAAACGCTGGGTATTGTGCTCCATCATATTAATGCGGAGCATCCAACGATCGGTTCCGTTGTAGTCTGCTGTGAAGGGGACTCGGCCGTGTACACAGGTGTCATTGTTGATGATTACTAGCTGCCCCGGTTCGATGGGCACTGAATATGTCACCGAATCGAGCGCTGCGGCGAGCTGTTCATAGGCCTGCCACCAGCGTGGTGATCCGGTTGAACGATCGGTATAAGAGGGATCAAAACGCAAACCTAGACCATGGTCGCGTTCCCACACGGCGGTCATGGACTCCGGGGCTGAGTTGTCAAAGTCAGCGTAGGAGTCATCGGGCAGGATGACCGCGCCGGGAGTCATAAGGACTTTGCGGGAATCCGCGTCTAAGTGTTTCCAGGCTTGATCGCAAGGCGCTAAAGTCGTCCCTACTTTTTTTGGGTTGCGGAGCCCAAACAGTGCAAAGTGGGTAGAACGGCGGGGATGAAAAGCATCCTCGGTATGCAGTGTGAGGGAAGTGCTGCTACTCGCACCCACCTGTTGTGCTTCTTGGCCCTTGGTGGGGACGAGATCGGTAATGAGGCGTCCTTCTTGTTGTCCTAGCCAACCGAAGGGACGTCCTACCGCGGATGCCACTATGGCAAGCATGAACCGCCACGTTCGGACTTTGCCGCGGCATTCTTGCCACGAAGCCGGGGTGGGGCCGTTGACCGCAGGGAAAGGAAGTCCCGAGATGAGGGCGGCGTGTTGGCGTGGATCGAGGCAGATAACGTCGCGTAGATCGGCGAGTTCATCGTCGAGAAGCGTATCGATGGCTGCGGCAGATTCGGGGTCGTTGATGGACGAGAGCGCTGCGAGTTCGTCGGCAGATTTAATTAATCGGTGTGAGAGTGCGTCATCTATAAAGATTTTTTTGCATGGAGGTGAGGCTAACCTTTTTGCAATCATGCGTAAAGGCTTAAATGGGATTTATTTTCAATTTCACTGGCGGGAGGGGTTATATTTAGGGCAGCCTTGCCAGATTATTCTGGGCGTGGGAAGAGGTCCTGCGGTTCTTTAAGTCAAAGCAAAAATACTTGTTGTAATTTCGAAACAATCAGGGTGGAAAATGAGTAACCTTTCTCGTCGCCAGTTCTTAACCAGCATCGCTGCGCTCGGCCTCGGAGCCTTTACCGTGGCAAGCTGTACCTCGGGCAACACCTCAAGCAACGGTTCGTCTGGGAAAAACCTCGGAGGCCTCGGGAAAGGTCCTTAAAGTCGGCGCGCTAGGTAAGGCCGCGAGCGCCCAGCGTGACCCCTATAAGCTGCTGCCCAATGATTCCGACATGCTTATCTGCTCTCTCATTTGGGAGGCTCTGACGGTTCCCGGCGCAGGCAAGATCGTTGCCCCGCGCCTCATGGAGCAGTGGAAACAACTCAACCCCATGGAATGGGAGTTCACCATCGCTGCTGGCGCAAAGTTCCACGATGGCTCAGCAGTCACGCCCAAAGACGTGGTGTGGTCGCTGACCAAGATGCTTTCCGACGAAGCCAATGGTTTTAGACTCCCCGTGGAACACGGCTCCATCGTTGCTTCTGGCGAACGCACCGTGCAGATGAAGACAGCGACCCCCAACAGCCAGCTGCCGATGCTTGCTCGCCTGATGACTTTTGTGATGAAAGAAGGATCCTCGCCAGAAAAACCAGTGGGATCAGGTCCTTTCCAGCTGGTGAGCTGGGATAATGGATCAGCAAAGCTGAAGCGATTCGACGACTATCATGGCACGGTCGCAGGCTTTGAAGAGATCCATGTTGTTCCTTTTGAAGACACCACGGCTATGACGAACGCACTGCTCGCAGGGCAGATTGATCTTGCGCAAGCAGTAGGCCCCATTGCCGCAAGGTCTGCAGAAAACAACGACAATGTTCAGATCATTAAGCGTTCTCATGACTCCGTGATTCCTCTGATCATGCGCACATCCGATGGACCTTTTGCCGATCCGAAAGTCCGTGAGGCCCTGCGGCTGGGCGTTGATCGTGAGCAGGTAGTACAGCGGGCGTTGTCAGGGTACGGCAGCGTTGCTCATGACATCCTGGGCACCGGCGATCCCAATATCGATTCATCGTTGGTGCGCCACCGTGACGTGGAGAAAGCAAAGGCATTGCTGGATCAAGCCGGTTTTGATACCTCCAAGACCTACGATCTTTTTGTCACCCCAGAAGCACCCGGCCAGGTTGAAGCCATGAAGGTTATCGCCGAACAGCTGGGGGAGATCGGGGTGCGTATTAAGGTGGTGGAGCAGGAATCTGGCCAATTTTATGACAGCACCTGGACCAAAGTAGACCTGTATTGCGGCTACTGGGGAACCAATGATTCTGTGCTCTTCTTTGCCGGAAAAGTACTCAACGGGGCGTCGAAATCAAACGAGTCCAACTTCCACGATGCCGAGTTCGACGCGGCTTATGCTGAACTGCTCGCGTCTACTGACCAGGCAAAGATTGACCAGCTCAGCAAAAAACTCCAAAAAATTGAGTTCGAGCGCGGCGGTTACTTGGTCTGGGGCGCATCGGACGGCGTGGACATTGCGGCCAAAGGCCTGTCCGGTTTGCCCAAAGCTCCCGGTTACGGACGTGTTCTCCTAGAGACCGTAAAAAGGCCTAAAACGTGCTAAAAGCAGTTTCCCGCGCTTGTACCTGGCTTTTCCCACGGCTCGCTATTCGTGCGGGTGCACTGCTCGTGGTTTTAGGTCTTGTCTTTTTTGCCATTGATCGACTCCCCGGAAAAGCGGCAGCCTCGCTTTTGGGAGCAAATCGAACCCCGGAGGCTATCGCGAGTCTTGAGCAAAGCCTGGGGTTGGACAGACCTCCCGCGACGCGGTTTCTACACTGGCTAGGAAAAGCGTTGACCGGTGACTTTGGGGTATCTGTTCATGGAAGACCTATCTCCGAGCTCTTGGCCACGGCCTTGCCAGTAACAATCACCACCACGGGAAGTGCCTTTGGACTTACCGCAGTCCTATCGATCGCAACCTCCATCTGGTGGGTTCAGCGGCCACCCCGGTCGGGGCTGTCTCGGGGATTAGAGTGGGCGTCGACAAGCATTATTGCGCTCCCGGAATTCGTGATCGGCGTCTTTCTCGTGGCCGTGTTCGCCCTGGGGCTGGGGGTACTGCCAGCCGTCACGATTATCGACGGCGGCCTACCCAGCTCAATGGCTATGTACGTGTTGCCCGTGCTCGTGCTTGTGATACCCCAGGTTGCGTGGAATTCCAGAGTGCTGCGCGCAGCGCTTATCGACGCCACCTCCACGCGACCTGTACACAGCGCCGTCCTTGCGGGAATCACGGGTACGAGCCTGTTACGACGACACGTGCTGCCGCTGGCGCTTCCTAGCTTTGCCACCTCAATGGCAACATCTGCCGGTGTTCTCATTGCCGGCACAGTCTCAGTAGAAGCGCTCTTTAACCACCCTGGCGTGGGGCTTACCCGTGGCCACGGCTGTTTCTCAGCGCGATGTGTCCGTGCTTCTTGCGGTCCTGGCAACCACTGGCGCACTGATCCTCCTCCTACTGACGATGGCGGACATTCTCAAAGTCGTGTGCACCCCGAAAGTGAATGTATGACACGGAAAATACTTGCGCTGCTCGTATTAGCTACAGCCATATATGGGCCGCTCGTCGCCCAGCTTTTTCATCTGCCCGCGCCGACTGCGGCGGCAGGACTGCCCTTTGATACAGCAGGAAACAGCGCATTATTGGGAACTGACCATCTGGGGCGCAGTGTAGTCAGTGCTGTGCTGCATGGAGGACAAGCGCTTATCCTCACCGCTGTGGTTGCGGGAACGTTGACCACAGCGGTAGGTGCCATCGTCGGCTGCTTTGGCGTTTTAAAGCCAAAGCTGGGTTTCATCGTAGAGACATGTGCCGACGCCACGATCTTGGTACCAGCACCAGCGGTTATCGTGCTTCTTCTTGTCTCCGTGCTGTATCCGGATTCTGGCCTATGGCTTTTGGTCGTAGTGGCGGTGGTCGTCGGTTCACCCTACGCTGCACGGGTCATCGCTGCTGCGGCATACCCGGTAGCGCACTCGGGGTATGTCCAAGCTGCTCGGAACGCGGGGGCCTCTGACATCTCCGTGATTATGCGCGACATTTTGCCCAACATGTCTGCAGTACTGCGTTCAGTATGGGGCTTAAGAGTAGTGGAGGCATTGCACCTACTAGCCGTGGCAAGCTTCCTTGGCGTGGGAGCACGTTTGGGGGAGTTTGCCTGGTCAGTCATGGTGCGCGACAATGCCGGGGGAATCACCCTCAATCCCTTTGCCGTCCTGGCTCCGGCAGCCATGCTGGCGGTGGCATCCATCGCGGTCATGGCTTTGATAGGGCAGAAGGAGACACGATGGCGACGCCATCAAACGGCCCTCTTATTCGGGCGGATATCGCAGTGACGCTAGAAGCCATCGAACTTGTCCCCACCACTGCACTATGCGCTCAGGCTGGCAGTATCACAGCACTCATCGGCCCTAGCGGATGCGGGAAGACCACCCTCTTGCTCGCCCTGATTGGGGAGAGACCAGCGGGATCTACGGTGACCGGGACGTTGTCTGTATGGGGAGTCGATCCCACGGGCCTCAGCGCTGCGGAACTTGCGCGCTTTCGCCGTGAAGAAGTCGCCTTTGTCGGACAAGACCCAGGTGCCGAACTTCCACCACTCATGACGATCCACGCGATGCTCACCGAGCTAGCGCCTACAGCGGATGTCCCAGGGATTCTGCACAGCGTGGGCCTACCCGCTGACACTGCGGCAAAGCGCCTCCACCAGCTTTCCGGCGGACAACAACGCCGAGTGGCCTTAGCCCGAGCGCTGTCTAGGAAACCCCGCGTTATCGCGCTAGATGAGCCTTTTGCCGGTCTCGATCCCGTGACAGCCAAGACCATCGCGTCCCTCCTACGCAGCGTGGCCGACTCCGGGGTTGCCATCATTATCACGGGGCATCGGCTTGGGGCTTTTCACGATCTGCTGGATGCTCATGTTTATGTTGGGGATAAGGGCGTTGGTGCTGCTGGCGGTGTGACTGCTGATGCTGATGGAGATGCGGCGCTAGCGCCGGGTGCTGCTGGTGAACCGGCGCAGACTCTGCGCGGGGAATCGGCGACAGACATGGTGTTGCAGGAAGAGGCGAACTCATGTTTGCGAGCCTCGGGCTTAAGCTATGCAACCGATGAGGGGGCGACCCTTTTCTCAGACCTATCCTTTACCGTTGTACCTGGCCGAATGCTTGCCATTATGGGGGCATCTGGCAGCGGAAAATCAACGCTGTTGAGGTACTTAGCGGGAAGTAATCTTCAAGGGCGAGGGACAGTGGAATACCGCGGCATACACCGTGAGGCGTCTACACCGTGGCCGCGATTGCATGCGAAAAAATTGCAGATAATCCCTCAAGATCCGGCATCCACCCTTAACCCAAAGATGCGAGCTGTCGACGCGGTTGCTCGCGCCGTACGCGATGCCACTACCCAGAAGCGGTGGTTAGGGAGAGTAGGAAAACGGCGGATGATTGGCCGTCAAGAGGCCACGCAACAGGCAGTAGAGCTGCTCGAACGCGTAGGCATATCTAGGGAGCTCGCTTATCGCTTGCCTTCGGGACTTTCTGGTGGGCAACGACAACGCGTTGCCATTGCCCGCGCCCTAGCCACACAACCGGCAGTTCTCCTATGCGACGAGATAACCTCTGCACTTGACCCAGAATCCGCAGCACGTGTGATGGCGGTGCTGCACGACTTGTGCCGCAGCGGGATAGGAGTTGTTTTTGTTACCCACGATGAACAACTCGTAGCAGAGCATTGCGGGGAAAACAGCAGAGGTTTCCTCTGAGACTGCTGTATTTGTCGTTTTTGAGAACGCTAGCGAGGGTGTGCTTTGTAAAACGCCAGGTGGGGATTTCTAGCGTTCTCAAAAACGACAATTTTTTGGGAGGCGGGGTGACGTAGCCTGCATTTCCATAGACAAAAGGGGGCTTTGCGGCATGATACGAGGACTTTGTCTATGGAAATGCAGGCCCGGGGAAGAGAAGGTGGGGTCTAGCGCATAGGGAATATAAATTCCACGACATTCCCACGACAAAAGCACCTCAAAAAGCCCCAAAACAGCAAAAATAAAATCCTCTCCTACCCATAAAAGTACAGGTAGAAGAGGATTTTAAAAGTGCCCCAGAGAGGAATCGAACCTCCGACACCGGCTTTAGGAGAGCCGTGCTCTATCCACTGAGCTACTAGGGCGCAAAGGCATCGAGGGAAGATCGTGGAGATCTAAGAGCCTTCGGCAAAAAGAATACCGCACACTGCTAGGAAGTTAAGAATTGGCTGGTATTGGGAAGCGAAAAGCTTCCCGCAAGTGTGTTTTGCCCTCTATGCTGGAAGCAGTTGCTCGTTGAGAGATTCAAAAGTGTGGAGGAAAATGTCATGACTGACAAGCACCCTATTTTTCACGATGTTGAGCGTCGTGCCATTACCGCGACTGTGGTTGAGGAAAAAGGAACTGCCGTTCTTGCTCTCGATGAGACCGCAGAGGACGGAACCAGCCGTCGGATTTTAACGCTTAATAAGTTTGATGCAAAGCAGCTGTCTGCAGTGTGCGATCGTTACCTTCATCAGCAGCATTCCATCGATTATGCCAACGTGAACGCTCTTCTCACCGAGGTTGATCGCGCCGCTTTGTACGACGATGAAGACGACGAATAAACAACTGTGCGCACAATACTTGTTATAGGAATTGGCGCAGGTAGCCCCGAGTTTTTGACCTTGCAGGCAATCTCGGGGCTTCGTCGCGCTCAAGCGGTGGTCGCGCTTGATAAGGGGGAGACCAAATCGGATCTGCTGGCTTTACGCCAGGGGATTGTGGATGCGCATGTGCCAGGAACGCCGATTGTGGCGGTGACTGACCCGGAGCGGGATCGTGACCCCAAGGATTACGATGCAGAGGTATTGCGCTGGCATAAAGAGCGCGCGAACCTCCTTGCAGAGGCGATCCGGGGTGCCTCTTCGGAGGACGGGACCGTAGCGTTTCTTGTGTGGGGCGATCCCTCACTTTATGACTCCACGTTGCGGATCATCGATCATATGCAGAAGCTAGAGGACCTTGAGTGCTCTGTTGAGGTAATCCCCGGGATTACCGCTGTTCAGGTTCTTACTGCGGCGCATGGGATTCTGCTCAACCGCATCGGCGAGGCTATTCATATCACCACAGGGCGCAATCTTGCGTCTACGTCGGAAAAAGATCGTCGGAATTGTGTGGTCATGCTTGACGGCAAGTCGGCTTGGATGGATGTTGCCACCGAGCACACTTACATGTGGTGGGGCGCTTTCCTGGGCACGCCACAGCAGATCATCCGGGAAGGATACGTCAAAGAGATCGGCGCGCAGGTCGCTGATTTGAAGCGAACGCTTCGCGCCGAGCATGGGTGGATTATGGATACCTACTTGCTCCGTGAGCTTACGGATTAAGCGGTGAGTTCTTCCAGCTTGCGGCGAACGTCGGAGGCTGGAGGATTGGTGGCGGTGGTGCCGTCCGAGTACTTGACAGTGGGGACGATGCGGTTGCCGTTATTAACGGATTTGACCCATTCGGAGGCCTGGGCATCGGTCTCCACGTCGACAAGCGTAAACGGAGTGTTGGTGCGCTTGAGTGCACCGATGAGTCGCTGGCAGAAGGGGCACCAGTCGGCCGCGTAAATAGTTACGTGTTCTTTCATCCCACCATCATGACTGGTTCAGGGAGTGCGTCGCAACCTTTGGAATTTGTAGTGCAGCGGCTGTGGGGAAGTTACTGCTTGGTAGTCTTCGTTCACTTTTCCACTTATCGACGCCATCCACTCAGTTTCCGATACGATCTCAAACTCGGGGCCAAGCGCAGGGGCGGAAACCGCGGAGTTGCCGAGGACGTCGAGAAGCTCAATGCGCACGATGGTGCGTACTACTTCCTCCACCTTAGGTAGGGTTGCCGCATAAATTTGTCCGCCTCCCATGACCCACGCGTCTGGGACGTCGGGTAGCTTGCTCACCACGCAGGCACCGGCGCTCCACTGACCGGCTGCGGAGCGGGAAAGTACGTAGTTGTGGCGTCCCGGCAGCGGGCGAAAAGCCGGCGGCAGCGACTCCCACGTCTTGCGCCCCATGATGACTGGGCAGCCAAGCGTGGTTTTTTTAAAATGAGCGAGATCCTCGGGCAAATGCCAGGGCATATCGACCCCATTGCCGATGACTCCGTCGCAGGACTGCGCCCAAATCGCCCGCAGCATTAGACCGCGACCTCAGCGCGAATTGCTGGATGTGGGTCGTAGCCGATGACCTGGAAGTCAGCAAAGTCGTAGGAGAAGAGGTCCTTGGCCTTTGTTAGCTCTAACTGCGGATAGGGGCGAGGCTCACGGGCGAGCTGGGTCTCCACTTGTTCGAAGTGATTGTCATAGATATGGCAATCACCTCCGGTCCAGATGAACTCACCAACCTCTAGGCCTGCCTGCTGCGCAAACATATGCGTGAGCGCTGAGTAGGAAGCGATGTTGAAGGGCACGCCTAGGAACATGTCCGCGCTGCGCTGGTATAGCTGGCAGCTGAGCTTCCCATCTGCAACGTAGAGCTGGAACAACAGATGGCAAGGAGGCAGCGCCATATTCTCTAGCTCCGCGACGTTCCACGCTGAGACAATGTTGCGTCGGGAATCCGGATTGCGCTTGAGCATGTCTAAAGCGCCGCTGATCTGGTCAACATGGGTGCCATGAGGCGTAGGCCAGCTGCGCCACTGCACGCCATACACGGGACCTAGCTCGCCTTCTTCGGAGGCCCATTCGTCCCAAATATGGATGTTATTGTCTTGCAACCACTTGACGTTTGATGAGCCTTGCAGGAACCACAAGAGCTCGCCCACAACGCCTTTCCAATAAACCTTCTTTGTAGTGATCAGCGGAAAAGAATCGCTCAGATCAAAGCGCATCTGCTGTGCAAAAAGGCTCGTGGTTCCGGTGCCAGTGCGGTCATCCTTGTGAGATCCTTCAGAAAGAATTGTGCGCAGGAGGTCCTCGTAAGGTGTGGAGATCATGATGCCTGATCCTAGTCCACTTTAGTGGTGGCTTCCTAACTATTTCTCTGGATTAGTTGGGACAAGACACAAGAAAACCCACTCGAAAGTAACCCGAGTGGGAGGCGAAGGGCAACTAGTACGAGCCGTTTTCCTCGCGGAAGGCGGCTGCCATGGAGAGGATGTCGTCGGCAAGCTCGGGACGACAGACGAGGACATCCGGCAGGTAGGTGTCCTTGTTGTTATAGGTCAAGGGGGAGCCGTCGAGACGCGAGCAATGCAGTCCTGCAGCAAGGCTGACTCCAACGGGGGCCGCAGAGTCCCACTCGTACTGGCCACCAGCATGAATGTAGGCGTCGTAGTCGCCAAGAAGCACATGCATGGCTTTTGCGCCTGCAGAACCGAGCGGCTCGGCGGTGAAACCTAGTTTTTCAGCGACGTGGTTGGCTACAGCAGGAGGTCGGTTGTGCGAGACCGCGATCTTCTTGGCGTAGGGCCCGCGCACTGCACGAACCTCAGACGTGTGGAACACAACTCCCAAGTCGGGGAGGTTAACCGCAGCGTGGGTTGGTATGCCGTTTTCCACCAAAGCGATGTGCACAGCCCAGTCCTGACGTCCCGTAGCAAACTCCTTGGTTCCATCGAGCGGATCGATGATCCACACGCGATCTTTGCCTAGGCGTTCTGGGTTATCTGCGGCTTCTTCGGAAAGGAATCCATCATCGGGTCGGTGCTGTTCCAGCACACGCGCAATCCAGTTTTGTGCCAGATCGTCTCCTGCGTCACCCAGTTCACGTCCGCGCAAAAGGCCTACGTTTCTTACCCCTTTGAGGATTTCGCCCGTTCCCTGGGAAAGTCGCTTGGTTAGGGTCGCGTCGTCAAAGTGAGCAGTCATGACTCTAAAGTTTAGTGGAGTGCGGGCGTTTCGCACTACTAGAACACCAGCGTATTGGTTTTGTGAGTTTTTTCATTGCTTCTTGCCTCCTCTTGCCTACGTGCTCAAGAAAAATCATCCGCGGAACAACAGGGACAACAGGAACAACCGCACCATAATGACGCCGTCGTCTCCTCACACGGCTCATACGGTGTTAAATAAGGGCATGTCGTCGGATGAGCACCACGAGCAACCCCAGCCCCATCAACCGCAGACGCCTCGCGTTGCGGCCCATGCGGACGCTTCCTGCGAGCGCTCTGAGGAACACTCTCCGGTGCTGTCGCGTTTTAACCCCCAGGCAGCAACGTGGTTTGCAGAGGTCTTTGCGGCTCCGACACCTGCACAAAAAGGTGCGTGGGAAAAGATCTCAGCGGGCGGAAACACACTCATTGTTGCGCCAACTGGCTCTGGTAAAACACTCGCTGCGTTTTTATGGGCGATCAACGGTTTGACTGCGGCAGGTGGCCAAACCGTGGCTTTCCCCGCACCTCATAGGGGATCTTCAACGGACAAAGGCACGGGCCAAGGCGTCAAAGTGCTCTATATATCGCCGCTGAAGGCATTGGGGGTAGACGTAGAAAACAACCTCCGTGCCCCGCTTACCGGCATCAACCAGGTAGCTGCCCGGTTAGGGCTGGACTATTCCGACATCAGCGTGGCGGTTCGCTCCGGGGACACCCCGGCCGCCGAACGCGCCAGGCAGGTGAGAAGACCCCAGACATCCTGATTACCACCCCTGAGTCTGCGTACTTGATGCTGACGTCCAAAGCAGGAGCAATCCTGAAAAACGTTGAGACCGTCATCGTGGACGAGATCCATGCGGTGGCCGGAACAAAACGCGGAGCACACCTTTCTCTCACGTTAGAACGATTAGAACGCCTGGCAGGCCGCCCCATCCAGCGTGTGGGGCTATCAGCAACAGTGCGTCCGATTAACGCAGTAGCGCACTTTTTAGCGGGAGACCGCCCCGTAGACATCGTGGATCCACCCGCGGACAAGCAGTGGGATCTTACCGTCAGAGTGCCTGTTCCAGACATGAGCGATGTGTCCACGGCACAGCCTGGTTCCGCCATCGGGGAAGCCGTATACGACGACCCCCGCAGCCTCGGATCCGCGTTAGTGGAGACGGAACTCGTGCTAGAATCTTCCCTTCCTACGCAGGGATCGATATGGCCGTTTATTGAGGAACGCGTTTATCACGACGTGATGACGCATCACTCCACGCTAATTTTTGTGAATTCCAGGAGGACTGCGGAACGTCTCACCAGCCGGCTCAACGAGATTTACGCGCAAGAATACGACCCGGAATCGCCTTCCCCGCAACTTCGCAGAACACCCGCGCAACTCATGAAAGCCAGTGACGTGGCGGGCCTAGCGCCCATGACCATTGCGCGAGCACACCACGGGTCAGTCTCCAAAGACGAGCGAGCCTTGACCGAAAGGATGCTCAAAGAGGGCAGCCTCAAAGCCGTGGTAGCCACCAGTTCTCTTGAACTCGGCATCGACATGGGCGCTGTGGAACTTGTTGTCCAGGTGGAGTCCCCGCCCTCAGTTGCATCAGGGCTGCAACGAGTGGGGCGCGCAGGTCACATGGTGGGCGCTATTTCTGAAGGTGCTTTTTATCCAAAACACCGTGCCGACCTCATCCAAACGGCGGTGGTTGTGGGACGCATGGGTGAAGGCGCGATCGAGGAATTGAAGGTCCCTAGGAATGCACTTGATGTGCTGTTACAGCAGACCGTAGCCGCGGTATCCGTGGAAGACCTTGACGTAGAAGAATGGTATGCCACTGTTGTGCGTGCATATCCCTATCGGGATTTATCACGAGCGGTGTTCGACGCAGTCATCGATTTAGCAAGTGGAGTGTATCCGTCGACAGACTTCGCAGAGTTGAAACCGCGCGTGGTCTTTGATCGCATTACCGGCACGTTGACTGCGCGTCCCGGAGCCCAGCGGGTAGCGGTCACAAGTGGTGGAACTATCCCAGATCGAGGCATGTTTGGCGTCTTCTTAGCCGGCTCGACGGGGGCCGACTCTGCCCCTAGGCGAGTAGGAGAACTCGACGAGGAGATGGTGTACGAGTCGCGGGTGGGCGACGTGTTTACGCTGGGCGCTTCTAGCTGGAGGATCGAAGAGATTACGCGCGACCAAGTGTTGGTGATTCCCGCGCCGGGCCACACCGGGCGATTGCCTTTTTGGACAGGCGACCAAGCTGGACGTCCTGCGGAATTAGGCAAAGCGCTGGGGGAGTTTCGCCGTAGGATTGTGGGGCGTCGTCAAGCTTTAGCAGGCAGCGAACAAGATCGCAGTGACGATCTTTTAGAATTGGAAGAACTCGGGCTCGACACATATGCCCGCCAGAATCTTCTACAGTTTTTACGCGAGCAAGAGGAAGCCACGGGGATTGTTCCCGATGAAAAGACACTGGTGCTGGAGCGCTTTCGTGACGAGCTCGGAGACTGGAGAATCGTCTTGCACACTCCTTATGGCAGGGGAGTCAATGCTGCGTGGGCGCTTGCTGTAGGCGCGAGAATATCTGAGCGTACAGGCATGGATGCGCAGGCGGTGGCCTCCGATGACGGCATAGTCTTACGCCTCCCGGGATCCGACGAGGAACCTGGAGCCGATCTCTTTGTGATCGACGCGGATGACATTGAAGCAATAGTGGCCGAACAAATGGGAAACTCCGCGTTGTTTGCCTCCCGATTCCGAGAGTGCGCGGCTCGCGCTTTATTACTACCTCGACGTAACCCCGGTAAGCGTGCGCCTTTATGGCAGCAACGCCAGCGCGCCGCGCAGCTTCTCGACGTCGCCCGCAAATACCCACTTCCCCATTATTTTGGAGACCGTCCGAGAGTGCCTCCAGGATGTGTATGACCTGCCAGCTTTGGTTGAGCTCTTGCAAGAAATTCAGCAACGGCGGATACGAATCGCAGAGGTGACTACACCTCAACCCAGCCCATTCGCTTCCTCCATACTCTTTAACTACACGGGCGCCTTTATGTATGAGGGAGACAGCCCGCTCGCAGAAAAGCGTGCTGCTGCCTTGTCCTTAGACCCTGCGTTGCTTGCCAGCCTCCTAGGGACCGTGGAACTACGTGACCTTTTAGACCCAGAGATCATCGCGGAAGTGCATGACATCATGCAGCGTAAAGCCCCGCACCGTAGGGCGAGGACCGCAGAAGAACTCATTGATACTCTTCGTGTTGTAGGTCCCGTGCCAGTGGACGATCTTCCGGAGATTACTGCTCCCCCGATGACTCTGGAACAGGTCATGGCGCAGCTGCGTGGGCGAGTGATGGAAGTACGAATAACCGGAGTCGCGCACCTGGCGCAGACGCTGGATGCACCCCTGCTGCGAGACGCATTAGGAATACCAGTCCCACCGGGTGTTGCTGCGCAGGTGGAGACAATCACCGATGCGTTGGAACAAATAGTCTCGCGATGGGCGCGGGTGCGAGGGCCTTTTACCCTCATGGACGTGCAAGACTGCCTTGGGTTGGCCGCGGGGATCGCGCATGGGGTCGTCGAAAAGCTATGTACGCAATCCAAGCTCGTAGCAGGGCGTTTTAGGCAAGACAGCGATGCTCCGGAATATGTTGCCACGGAGGTTTTAAAAATCATCAGGGCCCGATCCCAGGCTGCGGTGAGGGAACAGACCCAACCGGTGAGTCATGCCACGTTCGGGCGTTTTCTCCCCGAATGGCAGCACGTTGCGCCAGTGGGAGAAACCCCGGAACTCTCTGGGCCGGACGGAGTATTTAACGTTGTAGAACAACTCGCGGGCGTGCGACTACCAGCTTCTGCGTGGGAGACATTGGTGTTGCCGCAACGGGTTCGAAACTACTCGCCGCTAGATCTTGACGAGCTCACGAATAATGGTGAGATTATCGTTGTTGGGGCAGGACGCGCCGGTGCACATGATCCGTGGGTGATGCTTCTTCCCACCGATTACGCGGCAGAGTTGATTCCCCACGCGGAGGCGGCGACGCTATCCGAGACTCAACACAAGGTCATGACGCTACTGTCTCGCGGTGGCGGGTTCCTTTTTGCCGATATTCACCGGGAAACTGTGGCAGATCTTGGAGTTTCCTCGGATCAGTCGTCTGCTGCGGAGCTTGGTGCCGCTTTATGGGAGCTTTTTGAGGCAGGGTTAGTCAGCCCGGATGGGTTTGCACCGATTCGGGCACGGCTTGCGGCGAATTCGGGAACAAAGACTGCGCATAGAGCCCAAAGACGCCCCAATCGCAGCCGACTACGCATGGGACGCACAAGCTTTGCACATGCCCATAGACCAGCTCAACCGCCGGATGCGGTGGGGCGCTGGTCCGCAACCATGGCAGCGGATGACAACGCCACAGCGAGGTCGGTTGTACACGGTGAGACGTGGCTGGACAGATATGGCGTGGTTACCCGCGGTGCCGTTGTATCAGAGGACGTTGTTGGCGGTTTTGCCCTTGCCTATAAGGTGCTCTCTGGCTTCGAGGAATCCGGAAAAGCGATGCGTGGCTACATCGTGGAAGGGCTGGGGGCCGCTCAGTTTTCCACGTCGGCGGTGATTGACTGGCTTCGCGGTCTATCCGACACCCCTGATGTAGCAGGCTGGCCTTCTGGCACCCGCTCGCCGAGCGCATATGTGCTTGCTGCGGCAGATCCCGCCAACCCCTATGGGGGCGGCGTTACCGTGGCCGGAGCCGGGGCCGACACGTGCGGCTGGTGCCATCGTTGTGCTTATCGACGGCCTCCTCGCCGCGCACCTTACGCGAGGTGGACGAAACCTCACGTTGTGTGCACCGCCCACAGGAATCGAACAGCAAGAGTTCTTAAGTATCGTCCTCGCCGCGCTTGCAGAGTCAGTGCTAGCGGGTAGGATTCAGCCGCTAGTCGTAGAAAAAATAAATGGAGTGGCGGTCTTGCGATCACCCGAATTAGAGCTGCTAAGAGAACTGGGTGCTGGCGTGACACCCAGTGGGTTACGAATATCAGGTGGCTTAAATAACCAGAGTCACACACGTAGAGGACGCAGCCTTGCAACCGCATTGGACGCATTAGACTCCTCGGATTCTGCAGGCATAGCAGGCTTAGGAGACTCACGGTCTGGGGAAGAGCACTATACAAAGCCTCCCCATCGTGGCTTTAGATCTGGCGGATACCGCTAGCAGCTTAGTTATGCGGCGGAGTGGTGGAATCCCATACCGCCCGCCATTGAGCTGCAAGCGAGTCAATTGTCTCATGGGCGTTAAGCCCGCTTGGTTGGGGCACAACCCACAAAGATACGTCCTTGGGCCATCCGTTAATTGTTGTCTCTGTATCTTGTAGACCTAGCACGGCTTTCTTCATCCCAAAAGCTGTACGAAAAGCAGTAATACCGGCCACGGCTACGGCTTGGGGGCGTAACTCACGCGCCAACTCGATGACGCGATGCGCGCCAGCTATTAGCTCGTCTTTTTCTAGTTCATCCGCGCGAGCAGTAGCGCGCGGGACCAGATTGGTCATAGCGATGCCGAGCTCATAAAGCATCTGCTCCTGGGCATCGCTCATGCCCTCGGATACCTCGAACGCTGGAGATACAATTCCGGCTTTGTCTAAGGAAGGCCAGAATCTATTGCCGGGATAGGCAAAAGGAGCATCGACTGCAGCAGTCCACAGACCTGGATTGACCCCGACGATCAGCAACCGAAGCTCGGTACCGGGAGGCGGGAACCTGTCCGATACCGGTTTGTCTTTAAAGTCGGCAAGCTCCGAGCGCTTAGGTCGACGACCACCAAGGGGAGAAGGATGCGCAGTACTCATGGTGTCCGTTGTACCTGATAACGATTTATACGGTTGACGCAGCGGTAGGCGCATCATGGCTACAATGCTGCTATGCCCGAAGGAGATTCCGTCTACCAGCTAGCCCGTCGGCTGAGTTTTATGGAAGGCCGAAAGGTTCTCGGAACCAGCATACGGGTGCCGCAGTATGCTCTTGCCACCTTTACCGGGAGCGTAGTGGAACGCGTGTGGCCCTATGGGAAGCACCTGTTTATGCAGATAGGGGAAGACATACTGCATACCCACCTGAAAATGGAGGGAACATGGGTGGTGTGTCTGAAAGGCGACCGGTGGACCAAACCCGCTCATACAGCTCGCGTGCAACTGCTGTTGGCTGGAGCACCGCATGAGCAGCCGATTGAGGTGGTGGGGTTTTCTCTGGGGTTTGTCCGCGTTTTCCCGTGTCCCATTATCCCGATGTCATCGCGCATCTGGGGCCTGATGTACTGGGAGCTGATTGGGAATCCACAGGGCACGACGAAGCTCGGCGACGGATACTCTCGGCTCCCTACCGTGCCATCGGGTTAGCTTTACTCGACCAAAGAAACCTGGCGGGAATAGGCAACGAATACCGGGCGGAAATCTGTTTTCTCTGCGGAGTACACCCCGCCACCCAGGTACGCGACACCGACGTGGACCGCATACTGACTATGGCACGCCGTCTTATGTGGGAGAATCGACTGTCCCCAGTTCGAGTCACAACAGGCATCAAACGTCCAGGGGAGACGACCTATGTGTTTGGGCGTAATCACAAGCCGTGCCGGCGATGCGGTACCCGAATTCTCCAGAGCACGCTTGTCGACGACCCCTCTTTAGAATTAGAGCGCATTATATGGTGGTGCCCTCACTGCCAGCCATTTTATCCTGAATCCTAAACGTCCAAGCGCTCTCATTCAGAATTGATTAAGGTGGGGGCTATGCGGCTTATACTTAATCTTCTCTGGCTTATTACTGGTGGTATCTGGTTGGCTCTCGGATACATACTCTTTGGCGCCATCGCGTGTATTTTCATCGTGACGATCCCCGCAGGCATCGCTAGCTTCCGAATGGCTGAGTATGCACTGTGGCCATTTGGTAGGACTGTGGTTCAATCCACGAGCAGCTACAATCCCCTCGCCGGCGTGAGTAATGTGATTTGGTTCCTCGTCGCGGGTCTCTGGCTCGCGCTAGGGCATTTGACCACTGCCGTGGGGCAAGCGCTCACCATCATCGGCATTCCGCTTGCCATCGCGAATATCAAGATGATCCCTGTTACCTGTTTCCCCTTTGGCAAGAAGATCGTCGATAGCGACGCGATTCCCTTTGGCTACGAGCCCATGGTGAAGATGTAAAAGAACCTCGCAAGCCCTGCACACTGCGTGTGAGCAAGCAGTGTGCAGGGCTTAGCTATGTCGTATTAATTGCGGTGAGCGCGGTACCAGCCGATGAGCTCGTCGGTAGAGGAATCTCCCGACTGTATGTCGCTAGCTCCGGCTACTGCTGGCGCAAGGTCATTGGCTTGCTGTTTGCCCAGCTCCACGCCCCACTGATCAAAAGAGTTGATATCCCAGATCACGCCTTGGACAAAGACGATGTGCTCGTACAAAGCGATAAGAGCACCGAGAACCGCCGGGGTGAGCTCTTCTGCCAGGATCGTTGTTGTGGGGCGATTACCTGGCATGACTTTGTGGGCGACGAGTTCTGCCGGAACGCCCTCGGCTGCAATTTCTTCGGCAGTCTTGCCAAAGGCCAGGACCTTGGTTTGAGCAAAGAAGTTGCTCATCAGCAGGTCATGCATGTAGCCTTCGCCGGTTGCCGTGGGAAGATCTTGCTTGGGGCGGGCAAAACCGATGAAGTCGGCGGGAACGAGCTTGGTTCCCTGGTGAATAAGCTGGAAGAACGCATGCTGGCCGTTAGTGCCTGGCTCTCCCCAGTAGATCTCTCCGGTCTCGGTAGAAACTGGAGAACCATCGCGGCGGACAGACTTACCGTTGGACTCCATCGTGAGCTGCTGTAGGTATGCCGGGAACCGGCCGAGATCCTGAGAATAGGGGAGCACAGCGTGGGTTTCTGCGCCAAAGAAATCGTTGTAGAAAATTCCGAGCAGACCCATGAGCACTGGAATATTCTCGTGGAAGTCTGCAGTGCGGAAATGCTCGTCCATAGCGTGGAAGCCTTCGAGGAAGCGCATGAAATCCATGGGGCCGATCACAGCCATGAGGGACAACCCGATGGCGGAGTCGACGGAGTAACGACCGCCCACCCAGTTCCAGAAGCCGAGCATGTTCTTGGCGTCAATGCCAAACTCGGCAACCTTTTCCGCATTCGTAGACACAGCAACAAAGTGCTTTGCCACTGCCGATTGGTCACCGCCGGCGGCTTCAAGCAGCCAACGTTTTGCAGCATGGGCGTTGGCTAGGGTCTCTTGGGTGGTGAAGGTCTTTGAGGCGACGATGAACAGGGTGGACTCTGGGTTGCATTCATCAAGAACTGAATGCATATCTGCAGGGTCTACGTTGGAGACAAACTTGGCGGAGATTCCTGCTGTTGCGTAAGTACGCAGGGCTTTGGTCGCCATGGCCGGACCCAAATCCGAGCCGCCGATGCCGATATTTACTACCGTCTTGATCGTGTGGTTGCTATAGCCGCGCCATGCGCCACTGCGCAGTGCTGTCGCAAGATCGCGCATGCGGCCCAGCACCTCGTAGACGTCGGCTGCCACGTCTTGGTCGTCGACAACTAAATCGGCCTCGACAGGAATCCTCAGCGCAGTATGGAGGACTGCTCGGTCTTCCGTGTTGTTTATGTGCTCTCCAGAGAACATGGCTTTAATGCGCTCGTGCAGATGCGCAGCCTTGGCGGTTTTTACAAATGCCTCGACGGTGTTGTCGTCTAGGAAGTTTTTGGAAAGGTCAACATGCAAACCGGCGGCGTCGAAGCTAAATTTCCGTGCACGGTCTGCGTCGGCAGCAAAAAGCTCTCGCAGCGACGTGGAAGCCGCTGTTTTATGGCATTGGGAAAGCTCGGTCCACTCTGGGGTAGCGGTGATATCGAAGGACATGGTTTGCTCCGTTCTTTTGGCTTTATACGAGACCGTGACCGAGTGGGCAGTAATCTGTGCCCGCTCGGAAAGTTACACACACTCAACGGTATCTAAACTACCCCGAACATGTCTTCTGCCTTAGGGCAGCGTTGGTCACATCATGGCGAGAACGTCTGAACGAGCGCATAGTGGAGGCATGAGTGATGGTTCAAAAGAGAAAAAGACTATGCAGATGACGCTGCCAGAGGGCGTACCCACGCAGCTCTTTCTCGGCGGCGAGTTCACCGATGGGCACGAAGGCAAAACCTTTGAGGTCCTCAATCCGTCCGATGGAAGCATCTTGGCGCGGGTGGCGTCGGCAAGCAAACACGATGCGGAGGCAGCCCTGGATAAAGC
This sequence comes from Corynebacterium silvaticum, assembly GCF_002162115.2. Lineage (NCBI taxonomy): Bacteria > Bacillati > Actinomycetota > Actinomycetes > Mycobacteriales > Corynebacteriaceae > Corynebacterium > Corynebacterium silvaticum. Next base: position 813,080 of record NZ_CP021417.2, read on the forward strand.
AGCAGCGGCGCAACCGCTGTGGGCCGCAACCTCGGCGCGCGAACGCTCAGACATCTTGTGGAACGCCTACAAAGCCCTCCTGGACAATTCGGAAAAACTAGCTGTGATTCAATCGCTGGAGCTAGGCCGTGCATTGCCTGACTCTCGCGCGGAGGTCACGTACGCTGCGGAGTTTTTCCGATGGTTCGCAGAGGAAGCTGTGAGGGTACGCGGAGATTATCGGCATAATCCCACGGGAAATGCCCGATTGATTGTGCATCAACAACCGGTGGGTGTGTCTTTGGCAATCACGCCGTGGAATTTCCCCTTGGCAATGGGAACCCGCAAGCTGGGATCCGCGTTGGCAGCCGGATGCACAATGATTCTCAAGCCCGCGTCTAAGACTCCTTTGACCATGCTGTATCTTGCGCACCTCCTCAAAGAAGCAGGGCTGCCGGAGGGCGTGGTCTCTGTCTTGCCTACAGCGGATTCTTCGGTGATCTCAGATATGTTGGACGATCCGCGGGTGCGCAAGCTCACATTCACAGGCTCGACTGAGGTCGGACAAAAACTCGCGGCACGCGCTGCTCGGCACTCCATGAAAGTATCCCTGGAGCTTGGCGGAAATGCGCCGTATGTGGTGCTGGCAGATGCAGACGTTACTGTTGCTGCTCAAGCGGTAGCGACGGCTAAGATGCGCGGTGCTGGGCAAGTATGCATCGCTGCCAACAGGTTCCTGGTGCATGAGTCGATTAAAGACGAGTTCCTGCACCGAGTTGTTGACATCATGAAGTCCTTTACCCAAGGGCCCGCAACACAAGAAGGCGTGGATTTTGGTGCTCTTTCCGGCGCAGATCAGCTAGAAAAGGTCACGATGCTTGTCGACGACGCCCTCGCCCACGGCGCCACTCGGGTCCTAGGGGACTCACTGCCGACAGGGCTCCCGGAGGATGGCTTCTACTATCCAGCGACGGTGCTAGATAATATTCCTCCGGACGCTCGTATCGCCCATGAAGAAATATTTGGCCCTGTGGTTGCCGTCTCCACGTTCCAGGATGATGAAGAAGCCATAGCGATGGCCAACGACACTCCCTTCGGGCTAGCCGCATACGTATTCAGCGAACAGATAACGCATGCGTTGAGTATCGCTGAGCGCATTGAAGCCGGCATGGTGGGCGTTAACAAAGGCGGGATCTCAGACCCATCAGCGCCCTTTGGCGGAGTCAAAGAATCCGGTATAGGAAGAGAAGGCGGTTTTGAAGGAATCCACGAATTCCTTGAGCCAAAGTTAATTGCCCTGCCGCTTTAACCTCGTAGTAATGACTCCAGCGTGCTCCTGCTCAGGCCTAGCCGAGTCTGCCTCGGCCGAGCCTGAGCAGGATAGCGGCGAGAGCTGGCCCTTCCTCGCCGATTTCCTCACGGAATTGGTTAATGATGGCTACCTCCCTGGTATGCACAAGCCGGGTGCCTCCAGAACCCATGCGGGTCTTTCCGATAGCTCGGGAGATTTCTGTGCGGCGTTTAACCGCTGCAAGAATCTCTTTGTCTAAGCGATCGATCTCCGTGCGATATTGCTGGATTTCCGCATCAGAAAGGGGATCGTCGGTGCCCGTGGGGGTTCGTACCTTAAAGTTTTTCTCAGAATTCATGGAGATATTGTGCCACGGATGCGCGTACTGGGGATAGAAAAACCAGAGAAAAACAAGAAAAGGATGATTTTCCCTGCTAGCAACTCCGAAAACAGTCACCTCAGTGGCGATGTCACAGCAACGTTGTAGGTTTGATAGCGATGAATAACTCGGACAATTTTCCTACCCAACAAGGTTTTGACTTCGGCGATTGGGCCGGTGAGCGGGCCACCGCCACAAAGACACCAGCTGAGCCTTCTCCGTTTAGTGCTCAAGCCCAGAGTCCTGCAACAGGCCAGACCCCGGCTCACGTAACGGACAAGCCTGCTGCTGGTGTGCCTGCCACCAGTGTGCCTACGACCACCGTGCCTGCGATGGCTGATGGCCTCGTACAGGGGCTTAATCCGCAGCAACAGCAAGCAGTAGAGCACAGCGGCTCACCGCTTCTTATCGTGGCTGGTGCGGGTTCTGGCAAGACGGCAGTGCTCACACGCCGTATTGCTTATCTCATGTGCATACGGGGTGTGCAGCCAGGGCAGATCCTAGCTATCACATTTACCAATAAAGCTGCGGCCGAGATGCGAGAGCGCGTGGCTCACCTTGTGGGGCCAATCGCCAGCAGAATGTGGGTGTCTACCTTCCACTCCACCTGCGTGCGCATCTTGCGGGAACAAGCCCAGCTGGTCGCTGGATTAAACACCAACTTCACTATCTATGACTCGGATGATTCAAAGCGTTTGCTTGCGATGATTTCTAAGGACATGAACTTAGACATCAAAAAGTTCACGCCGCGGTTGTTAGGGGCGGGAATCTCCAACCTCAAAAATGAGCTGATTTCTCCCGACACCGCAGTCGCAGAAGCTGAAAGTACAAAGAACCCGTATGAGACGACGGTAGCTGCCGTATACGTCGAGTATCAACGACGTTTAAGGCAAGCAAATGCCGTCGATTTTGATGACCTCATTGGAGAAACAGTCCGTATTTTCCAAGAACACCCACAGGTGACCGAGTACTACAGACGCAGATTCCGCCATGTGCTTATCGACGAATACCAGGACACCAACCACGCGCAATACGCGCTCATTCATGAGCTGGTAGGAAAAGGCCCAACAGCCAGCGAACTCTGCGTTGTTGGCGACTCAGATCAGTCCATTTACGCCTTCCGCGGCGCGACTATCCGCAATATTGAGGAATTTGAGCGGGATTATCCCGATGCCACGACCGTCCTCTTGGAACAGAACTACCGGTCGACGCAGACGATTCTTAATGCAGCTAACTCGGTGATCTCCCAAAACGAGAACCGAAGAAAAAAGAAACTGTGGACAGCACTAGGCAGCGGAGAACCCATCGCTGGGTATGTTGCAGATAACGAGCATGATGAGGCTCGTTTTATTGCCCAAGAAATAGACGCGCTCGCGGATAAAGGCGTGGATTACAGCGACATGGCCATCATGTATCGCACAAATAACTCATCTCGCGCAGTGGAAGACGTATTTATGCGTTCTGGTATTCCCTATAAAATCGTGGGAGGAACCCGCTTCTACGAGCGCAAGGAGATTCGGGACGTCATCGCCTATCTCCGGTTGTTGGATAACCCGGAAGACACAGTTTCTCTCCGCAGGATTATCAACACTCCGCGCCGGGGCATCGGCGACAAAGCCGTAGCGTTTCTCACTCTGCATTCAGAGAACCAGGGAGTGAGCTTCCAACAAGCGCTTATCGACGCCGCCGCAGGGCAGGTGAGCCTTTTAGGAGCACGCGGGCGCAACGCGATTTCCGGGTTCGTGGACATGATGGCTGGGTTGCGGGCTGGCGCCGCCGAATCCGTCAACGAGATCACCGGGATGCCGGATATTGGCGATGTGATTTCTCAAATACTTGATATCACGGGATATAAAGCGGAGCTGGAAAAGAGCAACGACCCACAAGACGGCGCACGGTTGGACAACCTTAACGAGCTTGTCTCCGTTGCACGAGAATTTTCCTCGGAAGCAGCTAACCAGGTGGCCTATGCCAAGATGGACAGCGGCGAACTTGAGGACCTAGGGGGCCAAGGTGAACCAGAACCTGGTAGTTTGCAGGCTTTCCTAGAGCGAGTCTCCCTTGTAGCTGATGCCGACCAAATTCCTGATAATGAGCAGGGCCTGGTCACCCTTATGACTCTGCATACAGCCAAGGGACTGGAGTTTCCGGTGGTCTTCCTCATGGGATGGGAAGATGGCCAATTTCCGCATCTGCGTGCGCTTGGGGACCCCAAAGAGCTCGCGGAGGAACGCCGGCTCGCCTATGTGGGAATAACGCGAGCGCGCAAGACCCTCTACATCACCCGGGCTATGCTGCGTTCTTCTTGGGGAAATCCCGTAACTAACCCGGCATCAAGGTTCCTTACGGAAATCCCCGAGGAGCTTCTCGACTGGCGGCGCGAAGAACCAGAAAGCTCTTTCGACTCATGGGGACAGCCTTCCTGGGGAAGGAACACAGGTTTTGGTTCTTCACGCGGCGACTCGTGGGGATCACCGCGTTATGGCGCTACCCCGAAGCCTAAGAAAACAATGCCAAGCTATACAAAGAACAGTGATCTTTCGTTGGTTGTTGGAGACCGGGTGAATCACGATAAATATGGCCTGGGCACCGTGACCAAGGTGGATAAAGGTAGCCCGGCGGATTCCGTAACTATTGATTTTGGTTCTTCCGGAACCGTACGGCTTATGCTGATCGGCTCAGTACCGATGGAAAAGCTGTAAAGATTAATAAAACGCCAGCCTCTGAAGTTCCAGTGGCTGGCGTTTTATAGGTCTTGGGGGCACAAAAGATAAAACAAAACCGGATAGGAGAAAACTCCTATCCGGGGACTTTTATACGCTTATGCCTTTTTCGTTGAGCCAAGGTACTGGGTCTACGGCAGCGCCACCGCCAGGGTGAACTTCAAAGTGGAGGTGCACACCGGTGGAGAAACCACGGTTACCCATACCTGCGATCTGATCGCCAGCTGCGACAGTCTGACCGGTAAAGACGTTGATGGTCTCTACGTGTCCGTAAACAGTGACTGTGCCGTCATCATGGCGTACTCGAACCCACTGCCCGTAGCCGGATGCTGGGCCCGCATCAATAACCACACCGTCCATGATCGAGTAGATCGGGGTGTGCATTGCATTGGCAATATCGATACCTGCGTGGAGGGTTCCCCAGCGCATGCCGTAAGGAGACGTGAGTGTTCCGACGGCAGGGGTGTGAACAACGATTTTAGGTTTGCGTGCCTCTTCGTCGGCAAGCGCGCGCTCTTCGTTGTAGTTGATAGCCTTTGTTAGCTGATCGGAGAGATTGGTATTTGGCTTGAACTCTTGGATCGCCAGGATCTGAGGAGCGGAATCGCCAACCTTAGCGGAAGCGTCTGCGGTGAGCTTGAAATCAGCAGTGTCATTGTGGGAAGTGGTGTGAGCTAATGCTGCACCAGTAGCGCCGGCGGTGGAGACAGCACCGGTGGCCAATGCGACGAAAGCAACTCGACCTTTTGCCTGAGAAGTTTGCTTGCGATGCTTGCCACTGACAACGTGCTGTGTCTGCTGCATGAGGCTTACTCCCTTTGACTATGTTTCTGAAGTTCATCTCGCCGCCGAATCGTTACTTCGGTAACGCTTTTGTGATCAACTTGTTATGTTCCGAGGGGTAACGATAGCGGTTTATAACAGTACGGGCAAGCTGTTTGGTCAAGATTGGGTATAAATCATGAAAAGAAGTTGCTCTAACGCCTCGTCAATTGACTTAAGTAACACTAATTAACAGGAGATGATGAGGGTTATTAACGTCGTGCCAAGCCCAAAAGTGAGATGTTACGTGGCACAGTTAATGGAATGAGTAAGAAGACGAGTCCTAACGCGGGTCCATCACGGCGACCTCGTCCGCGCCCTGTCTCTATAGGCGGCAGAGGAGATGAGCGAGGCGGGCAGGCATCCCGTGGTGCTCAACGCAAAGTGTCTGACGCCACTTCTGCGCCGGAGAGAGCAACCTTGGCAGCGAGCCTTCGCTCGCTGCTGCCAACTGTGCTCGTTCCCAACGCGATAGTGCTTATTGCGATTATCATCTTTTCTTTGATCGTGCTCATCGCAACCTCTACGCCTATGGCAGCGATGCCCGCTACGGTAGCTGAGACGTGGCTGGCACTTAACCTGGCCCCGGTATCTGGCCGAGGAATCTCTGTAGCGTTGCTTCCCATGCTCCCGGCGATTGGAGTGGTGGCGCTGGTCGCTCGACGCATCTATAAAGCCGTTAAAGATCGGATTAGCCTGCATGATCTACTAATCCTTCTTTGTGGAGCGCTGGGAATACCTACCCTTATCACCCTTACGGCCTGTGCAATGCTGTGGGATGCCTCCTCGGTTTTTGATGTGGCTTCGCCCAACGTTTTTGCGGCCGTAGGAACAGTTATTCTGTTGCATGCGTGTGCGTTCATGATCGGCATGGGAACGCGGCTCTGGAGGGCGCTGGTGCGCCGCTATGGGGTGCCCTCGTGGGTCGTCGATTCGGTGCTGCTGGCGGTGCGTGCCGTGGGCTACCTGCTGTTAGCTGCATTTATTGTCTTCCTCATCTCATTGGCTGTGCATTATCGAGCGTTTGCAGAATCGCTACAGGGGTATTCGTCGGCAGGCATTGTGGGGGTGATGGTTGTTTCCCTGGCGTATCTTCCTAATGCGGTCGTCGCTTCTTTGGCCGTTATCGTTGGTTCTTCGTTAGAGCTAGGGCAAGGTTCTGTATCTCTTTTTGCTGCAACCCTTGTTCCTACTCCGCCGGTGCCGGTGTTTGCGGCTTTGCCGACGTCGATGGTGCCTGCTGTTATGACAGTTGTGCTTGTCCCGGTTGTGGCGGTTTCCCTAGCGTTGTGGAACCGCGTCAGCGATTTCTTGAGCGCAGCGGCCACGACGGTTGCTGCGGGCATCGGAACTTTAATTCTTTCCTTTTTCGCCGGCGGATGCCTGGGTGTTTACGGCTATGTGGGGCCGCTGATGTGGCTGACTCCGCTGATGGTCATGCTGATGGTTGGTGTGGTGTCCCTGACTGCAGTGACTTTCGCGCGGTATAGAGAAGGTCGTAATATCGCCAAGCTTCTTGGTGATGCACATTCTGTTGCAGACCCGGATTTTGCAGCACCTGCAGCAGCCGCTAGTGCTCTAGGACAAACAGACGAGGGCGAGCACGAGGGTGCAGCAGATGACGGTGAAGAGGCCACAACAACGGAAAATGATCAGGTAGAAAGCTCTCCTGAGGAAGCCGACGATGAGCCTTATGAGCTCAGCGCAGACGGCCTCGATTCTGCTGAAATTTTGGAGGAAGCCGAGATCCGCGAAGCCGCGATGGAACTGAGCGCGGAGCAGGAGGCCGTGGTCGAGCTGGAGGAACCAGAGGTTGAGGGCGACGAAGAAACGGCGGACAGCGCCGATGCCCATGCCGTCCATGCCTCCGAGGCTCCTAGCAACACAGAGAGTACAGAGAGTACAGAAAGCGTTGAAACTGAGGCTCGATCGGAAAAAGAAGAATAAGGGTGAAGCCTAAAAACGGGGGTGTCTTCTGTTCGAGATGTTTCCGGCTAACATTGTTTCGGTGACCAATGAAACGCGTTTAAAAACTGACTATAAGTCAGCTGCTTTACCGATAGTTGTCATGGCCTCCGGCTCGGGGACGCTTTTGCAAGCGATCATCGACCATCAGGGGGCCTATGAGGTTGTGGGGGTGGTCGCAGATGTGCCGTGTCCTGCAATCACTCGTGCGGAAACCGCAGGAATTCCTGCCGAGGTGGTCTCGTATACCGCCGGAGATGACCGTGAAGAATGGAATGCGTCGCTTGCGGCGGCCGTCGAAAAGCATGCTCCGGCTATCGTTGTCTTCGCCGGGTTCATGCGGATTCTAGGGAAAACCTTTTTGGAGAAGTTTCCGGGGCGGATCATCAATACTCATCCAGCGTTATTGCCAGCTTTTCCGGGCGCCCACGCAGTGCGCGATGCACTGGCTTATGGTGTGAAAGTAACCGGTTCTACCGTGCATTTTATTGATGAAGCCGTGGATACTGGAAAGATTATTGCTCAGGTCCCCGTATCTATTGAGCCGGGGGAGAGTGAAGCCCACCTGCATGAAAGAATCAAGCATGTGGAGCGTAAACTCATCGTGTCCGTGTTGAACTCCGCCACAACGGAGAAAAAATCAGAAGAGGTTTTCTTCACATATGAGTGATGACCGCAAGCAGATCAAACGTGCTTTGATAAGTGTTTATGATAAGACTGGACTCGAAGAACTCGCCCATGCGCTGAACCAAGCCGGCGTAGAGATTGTGTCTACAGGATCGACCGCGGCCACAATCGCGAAGCAGGGAATCCCTGTCACTCCCGTGGAAGACCTCACCGGTTTCCCTGAGTGCCTTGAGGGGCGCGTTAAGACGCTTCACCCTAAAATTCATGCAGGTATCTTGGCTGATACCCGTAAAGACGACCACCTCGCCCAGCTCGATGAACTGGGCGTTTCTCTATTTCAATTGGTGGTAGTGAACCTCTATCTGTTTACCCAGACGGTAGCTTCTGGTGCTGATTTTGACGCGTGCGTGGAGCAAATCGACATCGGGGGTCCCTCGATGGTGCGCGCGGCAGCCAAGAATCACCCCTCTGTTGCCGTTGTCGTTTCTCCTGAGCGCTACGCGGCGGTAGCTGAGGCTATCCAGGCCGGCGGCTTTACTCGGGCAGAACGTACGGAGCTTGCTGTCGACGCTTTCCGACACACCGCTTCCTATGACGTTGCGGTTGCTACGTGGATGGGGGAACAAATCGCGGATGACTCGGAGGGGTACGCTCCGTGGATCGGCGCCTCCTACTCACGGGCGAATGTCTTGCGTTACGGCGAGAATCCACATCAGTCCGCGGCTCTTTATGTGGATCCGAACGCCCCTGCAGGTCTGGCTCAAGCGGAGCAGCTGCATGGCAAGGAGATGAGCTATAACAACTACACCGACTCGGATGCTGCGTGGCGTGCCGCATGGGACCATGAGCGCCCCTGCGTTGCCATTATCAAGCATGCTAACCCTTGTGGCATCGCAGTGTCGGACGCATCTATCGCAGAAGCTCACCGACTAGCCCATGCATGCGACCCGGTGTCGGCCTTCGGTGGCGTTATCGCTTCTAATCGTGAAGTATCCGTGGACATGGCGCAGCAGGTTTCGGAAATCTTCACCGAGGTGATTATTGCCCCTGCGTATGAAGAGGGGGCCGTGGAGCTTCTCTCTCAGAAGAAAAACATCCGCATTCTTGTCGCGCCAGAAACGCCGCAGGAGCAGGAAGAACAGCGTCAGATCTCCGGTGGCTTGTTGGTTCAGCGTCGAGACCTCGTGGATGCTGAGGGAGATGCCCCCGAAAAGTGGACACTTGTTGCAGGTGAAGCCGCTAGCCCTGAGCTGCTTGCAGACCTGGAATTTGCGTGGCGCACTGTTCGCACGGTCAAGTCTAACGCCATCCTCCTAGCAAAGGATGGGGCAACTGTCGGCGTGGGCATGGGTCAGGTTAACCGCGTCGATGCAGCTAAACTAGCTGTTGAGCGGGCTAATAGCTTGGCCGGAGAACAACAGCGCGCCCAGGGGGCTGTTGCTGCCTCGGATGCGTTCTTCCCCTTCACGGATGGTTTTGAAGTCCTTGCGCGCGCCGGTGTAAAAGCGGTAGTGCAGCCTGGCGGTTCCATCCGTGATGCTGAGGTTATTCAGGCTGCAGAGAAAGCCGGAGTGACAATGTATGTGACGGGTGCTCGCCACTTTGCGCATTAAAAACTAGAGCGAACGCCGGTCTTGCGGGGCATCTATATGGGGGAGATAGATGTCAATGCAAGGCCGGTTTTGCGTTTGCGGATAAATGTGGGAAGCGTGAAGGGGAGTCTCTTGCACATGTGGCTACCATCACCCTTTTTAGGGTGGGTGAAAGTTTGATTCTGTGCAAGTAGTTGCAGTGTGTGGGGTTTGTTCATGTGTCCGCAAAGCTGAGAATATTCCCCTCTAGGAAAGTTGACCTAGGTCATTTACTCTTCTCGCTATGACTCGGAACACAGTCAAGCGTGGCTTGATGGTATCCATGCGGGGAGTGAACAAGTACTTTGATGACTTTCACGCTCTGCAGGACATCAATCTTGACGTGCCCAGAGGGCAAGTCGTGGTGGTCCTAGGTCCCTCAGGCTCTGGAAAATCAACGCTCTGTCGCACCATCAACCGGCTTGAAACCATCGATAGCGGAGAAATTTTTATCGATGGACACAAACTACCGGAAGAAGGAAAACAGCTCGCGAAGTTGCGCTCCGAGGTCGGAATGGTGTTCCAACAATTCAACCTTTTCCCTCACAAGACGATCCGCGAGAATGTCACGCTTGGTCCGGTCAATGTGAAAAAGATGGCTAAAAAAGACGCAAGCTCGTTGGCGATGCAGCTCTTGGAACGCGTAGGAATTGCCAACCAAGCGGATAAATTCTCGGCTCAGCTTTCTGGCGGGCAACAGCAGCGCGTCGCCATAGCCAGAGCGCTTGCGATGAAGCCAAAAGTAATGCTTTTCGACGATCCCACTTCAGCCCTGGACCCTGAGATGGTTAACGAGGTTCTCGACGTTATGGCTGATCTTGCTCGTGAGGGGATGATGATGATCTGCGTTACCCACGAGATGGGTTTTGCCAGGAAAGCCGCAGATCGCGTGCTCTTTATGGCAGACGGTCGCATCGTGGAGGATTCAGACCCAGAATCCTTCTTTGCTTCTCCACAATCGGATCGAGCAAAAGATTTTCTTGGGGAGATCCTGTCCCACTAAACCTCGTGAGATCTTATTTATCCCTCTAGCCTTAAGGAAAGAAACAATGACACGCACGACTACTCGCATTCTTGGAACCTCCGCCGTCGCCACGCTGGCACTGACCACTCTTGCTGCATGCGGCAGCAGCGGTGAAAGCGACGGCGCAGGCCTTCTTAGTCATATTGAATCTGGGAAGGTTACGCTGGGAACCAAGTTTGATCAGCCCGGTTTGGGCATCAAAGAAGCAAGCGGGACGATGTCTGGACTCGATGTAGACATCGCCCAGTACGTGGTCAATCACATTGCTGATGCCAAAGGCTGGAAGCATCCAGACGTGGAATGGCGGGAGACTCCCTCTGCACAGCGTGAGACTCTTATCCAGAACGGGGAAGTAGATCTTATTGCGGCCACGTACTCGATTAATAAGAGCCGTGCGGAGTCCGTGAACTTTGGTGGCCCATACCTGCTTACTCACCAGGCACTGCTGGTGCGTAAATACGACGCCGGGATTAAAGAAGTAAAAGACCTAGAACACGGCAAGATCGTCTGTTCGGTCTCGGGCTCCACGCCTGCTCAAAAGGTGAAGGAATCACTGCCGGGCGTGCAGCTCCAGGAATACAACACCTATTCTTCCTGCGTTGAGGCCTTGCGCCAGGGCAACGTGGATGCGCTGACCACTGACGCAACAATCCTCAATGGCTATTCCCAGCAAAACGAGGGGTCCTTCAAGGTCGTAGAGATGTTTAAAGACGATGGCACCCCGTATACGGACGAGCACTACGGCATCGGTCTGAAAAAAGATGATGCAGAAGCAACCAAAGCCGTGAACGAGGCTCTCGATCAACTTAATTCTTCTGGCGAATTTGACAAGCTCGTCAAGAAGAATATCGGAGATGCTGCTGCAGGTGTGACACCCGGTAAGCCTGGCGACCTCACGTTTATCAAATAACGATCCCTTTTCCTTGACCAGGAAGGCATAACCTCATGGACGCCATGTGGTCCCAGCTAGGGCCTGCTATTCTCCCCGCATTTTGGGTCACCATTAAGCTCACAGTGCTCGCAGCCATTGGAGCGATGGTGGGTGGGACCCTACTCACCGCTATGCGGGTGTCGCCCGTGCGTATTCTCCGCACGCTGGCCACACTGTACGTAAACACAGTGCGCAATACCCCTCTGACTTTGGTCGTGCTCTTCTGTTCTTTCGGGCTCTATCAAACCCTCGGCCTCTCGCTGGCTAGCAGGGGAAGTGCAACATTTTTGGCTGATAACAACTTCCGGCTAGCCACTCTGGGCTTCATTCTTTACACCTCTGCGTTTGTCTCTGAATGCTTGCGTTCGGGAATAAACACTGTCGATTTTGGACAAGCGGAGGCTGCGCGATCACTAGGGTTGAGTTTCTCCCAGACCTTTAACAAGATTGTTTTCCCGCAGGCCATCCGGGCTGCCATTGTCCCACTGGGAAACACCTTGATTGCGTTGACCAAAAACACCACGATTGCGTCGGTGATTGGGGTAGGGGAGGCCTCTCTGTTGATGAAGAAGGTCATTGAAAACCACGCAAGCCAGCTCTTTGTGATCTTTGGTTGCTTTGCTCTAGGCTTCATGGCCCTTACCTTGCCCATGGGGTACTTCCTCGGCGCGTTATCTACCCGTATGGCGGTGAAAAAATGAGTGTTCGCGCGACAGTGCTTTACGACGCCCCCGGGCCCAACGCTTTACGCAGAAACGCACTGTATACGGTTCTTACCGTCGTAGTAGCTGGTGCTCTTATCTGCTGGGTGCTGTTTGCCTTGCACTCTAAAGGGCAGCTCGATGCTGTGAAGTGGACTCCTTTTACGGATGCCAGGACGTGGAACACGTATTTGCTTCCGGGGCTTGTGGGAACGCTGAAATCGGCGTTTTCTTCCGTGATCCTCGCGGTCATTTTAGGAGTTCTCCTTGGGCTGGGAAGGCTCTCCGGAAGTAGGCTGCTCCGGTGGATATGCGCAGCGATAGTGGAATTTTTCCGAGCAGTCCCAGTGCTGTTGCTGATTATCTTTAGCTATCAAGCGCTTGCGGTATACAAAGTGGTTCCGCCGCGGGAGTTGGCGTTCACCGCAGTGGTGTTCAGCTTGACCATGTACAACGGGGCTGTCATCGCAGAGATTCTACGTGCTGGAATCCGTGCTATTCCTAGGGGCCAGACCGAGGCAGCTCAAGCGCTGGGCTTAAGCCACCGGCAGACGATGCGGAAGATTCTCTTGCCACAGGCAGTCGCTGCGATGCTTCCAGCACTTATTGCTCAAGCGGTGATCGCTCTTAAAGACTCCGCGTTGGGGTATCAGATTGGTTATGTGGAGATTGTCCGACAGGGTATTCAATCCTCGGCAACCAATAGGAATTATTTACCGTCGTTGATAGTGGTTGCGGTTCTTATGATCCTCATCAACTATTCCCTGACGGTGTTAGCAGAACGGGTTGAACGGCAACTCCGTGCTGGTAGGGCACGTCGCAATATCTTGGCTAAAGTTCCGGAACATCCATACCAGGGGCTCACAACCAAAGACAACTCCTATGTGGATTGGCACGACCCTGATCACCAGGAGATCAAGAATCCAGCCGAATAAGAGTTAGTGAAGGCGCGGAGAACTGTGCCTCATATCAATGAGCATTTGGCCAGCAAGACCTTGGGTAAGGCGGTAGCCTCAGTACTTATGCGTACTGATTCTCTCAAGCTTGCTGGCCCCGCTATTCTTTTTGCCCCGGCTGATCGTGCCGAAATTATTCCCAAGGCTGCACAACGCGCGGATTTAGTGATCCTTGATCTAGAAGACGGTGCGGGGGACGTTAACCGGGAATCTGCATACCAAAATATTAGAAACGCACACCTTGATCCCACGACCACGTTTGTTCGTGTCGTAGGGCCTTCTGATGACCACTATGACCAGGACATCGCCTTTGTCCGGGAGACGGAATATCGCAACATAATCGTGCCCAAGGTGGGGGCGCGTTTGCCTGAGAACCTAGACGGTTTTAACGTTGTCCCCATCATTGAGACCCCCGCTGCGTTGGTCAGTATTCAGCACTTTGCTGAGCATCCGCTTGTTGTGGGGCTTTATTGGGGGGCCGACGACTTAACAATAGGACTCGGGGGAGCATATTCGCGGCAGCGTAACGACGAACCCGCTCCCGGACGCTACAGAGAGACCATGGCATATGCGCGCTCGCAGACATTGATTCACGCTGCTGCTGCAGGAAAGTGGGCAATGGATGCGGTGTATCAGGATTTCTCTGACGAAGACGGGCTTTACTTAGAGGCTTTGGACTCCGCACGGATGGGCTTTACTCTCTATCCCTGTATCCACCCCCGACAGGTGGACGTAGTGCGACGGGCCTTTTATCCGGGAGAAGAACAAATCACGTGGGCCCAACGAATTGTGGAGGAGTCCAGCCGTCATTCCGGGGCGTTTAAACTCGACGGGGAAATGGTGGATACTCCGTTGATTACCTTGGCCTTTAATCTGCTTCATCGCATCAAAGGCGCTGCCTCATAGTGATAAAGGTAAAGGCGCTAGAGTTTTAAGCTCCGGCGCCTGAGGAAGAGAGTTTCTACGCTTCAGAATGCTTCTTGTCCACTGCAGCTAGGAGCTCCAGGGTACGTTCTATGCGATCTGCGGGGAGTTCGGCTCCCACGACTGCCAGGGCGGCGTCGGCAAGCATAATAGCCAAAGAGGGCAGGCTGTCGTCCTTGAGTGGTTCCGGGACGATGCCGTTGTTTGGTCGCATTTCAATGACCGACATCGCGATATGGAAGGGGAGATCAACCCGAGGATCATCGGAACCAGCGATTTCTGCAGCGATATCATGGAAGATTTGCCGCAGCTGGGTGCGCTGCGCGTGGTACTCCGAGAACTCAGGCGATGCCGCAACGGGAAGCTGATAAAGCCTGCCCACATTCCACCTTGTGGATAACAACAGGCGGCATTCGGCAGCCGTAAGCGCCCACAGGCGCAGCGGCGCGGGAACCTTGGCCTCACCTAGATCTGCGGCTAAGGCAGTGGACGGCTCAACTGTGGAGTTAAGCAGCGTGAGAAAGATTTCAGTTTTGGAAGGAAAGTGGTAATACAAAGAGGCCTGACGGATGCCAACTGCGTCTGCAATCTGGTGTGTGGAGGTCGTAGCGAATCCTTGGACAGTAAAAAGCTCCGACGATGCATCCAAAATCTCTTCGCGTGCCGTACTACCACGGCGACGCGGGCTATTTTTCCGAGGGCGTCCAACAGCTCCTGCCATGTGATTACCCACTCTCCTTCCTTTTCCCTTGGTTCTGTGTCTCTGTGGCACAGAACCAACAGGTTAGTTTATACACTAAGCCGAAAGTAAACCTAGCGGCATAACTGATTCTGGCTAGTTTATTTTTGGTAGAGGACGCTCACAGAGCTTTAAAACCTTTCTAGCATGCAAAAACTAGACTAGTTGCACATCGTGTTCTGCAGCGAGAGCGCGGGCCACGTCCGACACCATGCGAGAAGACGCCCCGAAAATGCTGCGTTGGATCGCCGGGAGGCTATCTACTGTCGCTTTGTGAGAATGTACGCGATCTGTCCACCGCCGGAACTGGAGGTCGAGGCCGCTTTCCCATGCCTGACGGAGGAAATCTGCCTGGGTTTGCGACAAGAATCCGGCTTCTACACCAGCGTTAATGCGACGGCGGGTGGAGAAATCTGTGGAGCCTGCTGCAACGCCCGCCCAACGCGCGATGGCAATGATTGGGTACAAGAGGTCTTGGCGTACGTCGACAGGCGCGTCCTTGTCAGGGAGCCCCTCGTAGAGGCGTAACGCTGGTGGGCGCTGCTTGATGGCGTCGATAAGCAAAAGCTTGTGATCTGCGTGGGCAATGACTTCCTGCAAGCACCAGGAGCCCGCGTCTGCAAAGATCGCCAGTTCTAGGCCGTCTGCCTTGGAGATCATTCCAAGCCATTCGCTCTTCGCTCGGGGCTGGATTCCAAAGCGGGTGTGTTCGGTGACCAAGCCGACATCTGTGAGTAGGGAGTCGAGTGCTGTCGTAGTGACCTCCGGGGAGCCAACAGTCAGCCACTTGATGGGGGAGGACGGCAGTGCGTCGCCGCGGCCGATAGCGCCAGTGAGAATAATCTCAGCGCCTCCAGTGATTTCTGCTATTCCCTCACTGTGAAGCACATCGGAGACAAGCCGGGAGAACCATTCGACCAGGGCTTGCGGGCGCTCACCGTGCGCGACTGCGTTACGCACCAGATCTTGACTTTCTGTTAAGACACCACGTGCTGTAGGTGCGTCAGCACATTGTGGCGCTAACTCGGAAAGCTCGGTTAATGACTCGTGCAACAAGGGGCCTCCCAACGTGTAAGAACTACACAACTAAAATACCAGCTGTAAGCTTCTCGACGTTCTCGGGCAACCCTTTCCTAGTAACAACATCGGTTTTTGCCGTGTTAGAGCTCGGTGCAAGCTATACGACGAAGCGCCCATCCGAATAAACGGACGGGCGCTTAGGCTGTCATCGCACTAGGGGAGAAAACCCCAGAGCGTGTTTGTTTGTTCTCCCAGTCGATTTAGCGGCTGGTGAACGGCAGGAGAGCCATCTCGCGGGCGTTCTTAACCGCAGTTGCAACCTGACGCTGCTGCTGCGGGGTAAGCCCGGTCACGCGACGTGAACGGATCTTGTGGCGATCAGAGATGAACTGACGAAGGGTGTTGACATCCTTGTAGTCCACCTTCTCGATGCCTGCGGCCTTGAGAGGGTTCTTCTTGGGGCGGCGGGACTGCTCCATCCGCGCCTTCTTCATGTTATTGCGCTTCATTGAAAACTCCCTGATTACCAGCTGGACTTACGGACGCCCGGAAGCTCACCGCGGTGAGCCATCTCGCGCATACGGACACGGGATACACCGAACTTACGGAGGAAGCCACGAGGACGTCCATCGCGTGAGTCGCGGTTGCGGACACGTGCTGGAGAAGCATCGCGAGGCTGACGATTCAGCTCGAACTGTGCATCCATACGGTCCTCATCAGAGGTGTTCGGGTTCTTGATGATTGCCTTGAGCTCGTTACGGCGCTCCGCGTAGCGGGCGACGATTTCCTTGCGCTGCTCGTTCTTGGCGATCTTGGACTTCTTAGCCATAGATTATCGCTCCTCGCGGAATTCGACGTGCTTGCGGACCACCGGATCGTACTTCATCAAAGAGATGCGATCGGGGTTGTTTCGCTTGTTCTTACGGGTGACATAGGTGTAACCGGTGCCAGCCGTAGACTTCAGCTTGATGATCGGACGGATATCGTTACGTGCCATCTTTTAGATCTTCTCCCCACGTGCGCGAATCTTTGCAACCACGGACTCGATGCCATCGCGGTCGATGACCTTCAGGCCCTTGGTGGAAACGTTCAGGGTGATGGTACGGCCCTCAGAGGGCAGGTAGAACTTACGACGCTGCACGTTGGGGTTCCAACGGCGAGACGTGCGTCGGTGCGAGTGCGAGACCGACTTGCCGTAACCCGGCTTGCGTCCCGTAACCTGGCAAATAGCCGACATAGGTTTCTTTCTCCTAGCCGCCCACGTTCAACCTGCGGCTGCGCCGCTCCATAAGAAATGGGGCGCTGCCAGTGCTGACGGGGCGATAAACGAACAATTTCGACAACAGCAAGAGAAACCATACCGGTCTGGGGCTGAATTACCTAATTCTCTACAGGGTGAGCAACGTGAGTCACATCTTTCATTTGGGGAGTGTCGTCTGTGGGGTGTTCTGCGTGTGATTCACTGCGGCATATCTAGGGTCTATATATATGGTCTGTTTTAGCGGGCTTTAGCTGGCGGGGTATAGCTGGGGGAGATTCCGTGGGGCGGTGTGGTCGGTGCTTTGTGTATCGACTTGGCCTTGCGTTAGGAACTGCTCCGGGATTGCTTGTGGTGGAAAATTTCCTATTTCTAGTGGTAGCGGGTACAATGTTTCAAGTTGTCCTACTCCTTTATGGAGATGGCCGATATCGCGAACCCAACTCAGGCACGATCCCTGCCGGGCGAGCCATTGTTGTAATAGGTAACAATGATGTCTCTGACCTGTGAAGATGTAGGGAACCGACCTGAAGTTTCAATCCTGAGGGAATCGAGAGCTATGAAGAAAGACATTCATCCTGACTACCACCCGGTAGTTTTCCAAGATGCAGGTACTGGTCACCAGTTCCTGACTCGTTCGACCGCTTCTAGCGACCGCACGGTTGCATGGGAAGACGGCAACGAGTACCCGCTGATCGTCGTGGACGTTACCAGCGAGTCCCACCCCTTCTGGACCGGTGCACAGCGTGTTATGGACACCGCTGGCCGCGTCGAGAAGTTCCAGCGTCGTTTCGGTGGCATGGTCCGCCGTAAGAAGAAGGCTTAAGAGGAGGGTTAGAGAAAATGGCAGTACCAAAGCGTCGTATGTCCCGCGCAAACACACGCTCTCGTCGTTCCCAGTGGAAAGCTGATAACGTTGCTCTTCAGGAAGTGAAGATCGACGGCCAGACCGTACGTATTCCACGTCGTCTGGTAAAGGCAGCTCAGCTTGGTCTCGTTGAGGTTGAGCAGTTCTAATAGAGCTGTTTGGTCAGTCTTTTGACCGCTTAGAGCCGACTCCAAGTTCCGGAAGTCGGCTCTTTTTGCATATATAAAGATTCACAGGTGGTTCTAGGTGAGGCTTAAGCATCACCCTAAGGCGGAAAGGCACAATAGGACACATGAAAATTGTTGTGGTGGATGACGAACAAGCGGTTCGTGAATCCCTGCGTCGGTCGTTGTCCTTCAACGGATACGACGTATTCCTCGCTGAAGATGGTGTTCAAGCTCTCGAAGTAATCGAGAAAGAACAACCAGAACTTGTCATTCTTGATGTCATGATGCCTCGGATGGACGGCCTCGAGGTCTGCCGCACTCTGCGTAGCGCGGGCGACGATCGTCCTATCTTGGTCCTCACTGCCCGCGACGGAGTCTCTGACCGCGTGGCTGGCCTTGACGCTGGAGCGGACGATTACCTTCCTAAGCCTTTCGCTTTGGAAGAATTGCTTGCTCGGGTCAGGTCTTTGCTGCGTCGTGCGGCTGCTGATGCCGTCGGTGGCCCCAGCCAGGGTGAGCTCACCTTCGATGATCTCAAGCTGAACCCAGATACCAGGGATGTAACTCGTGGGGGACGGCATATCAGCCTGACCCGTACAGAGTTCGCGCTGTTGCAGCTGTTGATGGCTAATGCACGTCGAGTTCTTAGCCGCTCAACAATCCTTGAAGAAGTATGGGGATACGACTTCCCAACCTCCGGGAACGCTCTTGAGGTATACATCGGTTACCTGCGTCGCAAGACTGAATCTGAGGGCGAGCCTCGCCTGATTCACACTGTGCGTGGCGTTGGCTATGTTTTGAGGGACACTGCACCGTGATCCTTCGGCGCCCCGAATTTAGCCTGGGGACCGACTCCTCAGGTATTCTGGGCGTAGATGAGCGTCCTAAGACTGTCACCGGAAGTGATACCCCGCTGAAGTGGCGGATTACTCTGCTTACAGCTTCAATGGTGGCGATTGCCGTTGGAATGATGATGATCGCCGCCTACTGGAGCGTGTCTGCGGCATTGCGTGGATCAGTAGATAACTCGTTGGATGCTAAAGCATCTGCGATGCTTGAACGCTCTACTGATCCCGCTTTCTTTAATTCTCTAGAAGCTGAAGTTGAGCGTTTCAAGGATTACAATCCAGATACTCGCATTTCTATTTCAGCTCCAGGGTGGACTCACGCAGTGGGCGATAACCTTCCCGTCCTTTCAGAAAAGGCACAGACAGAAGGCTATCGGGTCAGCACTGTGAGCGGGGAACGCGTGCTTGTTAAGCGCTCTAATATTGGCGCAACTGTGATGCTGGCGCGAGATATGACGCAGACCAACAGGATGATCACTACTTTGGGCATTGCTCTCTTGGTAGTGGCAGGTCTTGGTGTGCTCCTTGCCTTTGGCACAGGAGTAGTGGTGTCTTCGACTGTGTTTCGCCCAATTTCTCGGTTGCGTAATGCTGTTCGGTACATCACGGAAACGGATGATCTACGCCCTATCGAGGTCTCAGGTAACGATGAGATCGCACAGTTGGCCAACAATTTTAACGAGATGCTGGAAGCCTTGCGTAGGTCTAGGCAACGGCAAACCGAGTTGGTCGCAGATGCTGGGCATGAGCTCAAGACCCCGCTTACTTCCATGCGCACCAACATTGAGCTGTTGATGATGATGCAGAATTCGGATAATCACCGAATCTCTTTGGAAGATAAGCGAGCGCTCCAAGAAGACGTGATTGCCCAAATGGAGGAGCTTTCCACCCTCATTGGGGACTTGGTGGACTTGGCACGCCAAGACACGCCAGAAAAAGCCTTGGAAGAAGTGGATCTGGTTGACGTCATCGATGCCTCCCTGGTTCGTGTGCGTCGCCGTCGCTCGGATGTTGAATTCGAGATGTCCACGATTCCTTGGTACCTCGATGGTGATAGCTTCGCGCTGGGACGGGCGATCATTAATCTGCTGGATAATGCGGCTAAGTGGTCGCCTAAAGGCGGTACGGTTCGTCTGAAAATGGAGCAGTACGACGCGCATACGGTGTGCATCATGGTTGCCGATTCCGGGCCGGGAATCCCCGTGGAAGACCGCGAGAAAGTGTTCGATCGCTTCTACCGTTCAGTGCAGGCTCGATCAACTCCGGGATCCGGGCTGGGGCTGGCGATTGTCCAATCAACGATTGAGCGCCACGGCGGATCCATCGTTGCTGGGGAATCGGATGACGGCGGAGCATTGATGACGGTTCTTCTCCCAGGTTTCCCTGATGACGATGAACTCTCTGAGTGCCGCAAACAGCTGATTCAGTACTCAGGGAAAATGCCTTCGACGCTGGAAGAAATGCGCCGGTTACGGCATACAAAGCATTCAGAGCGCCGGGGAAAGTGCTGAATGAGTCGATAGATCGGCACATACATAGGGGGTGTGCAACAGGGCTTGGTTTTATAACGCCAAGCCCTGTTGTCGTATGTCCGCTGCGATTCTCTTGGAAAACGGGGCGCATTTTCTCACAGCGAACTCGCAGACTTTCTAGATTCTTTCATCAGATGGGTACCAGATACAGCGCAGTTTATGGTTGCATAGTTATCACCATGACTAATCAATTTGGCACCGATAACACCAATAACTCTGGCAAGGATTCCCACGCTGCGGCGAACAATAGCGAGCAGAATCCGCAGACTGGGCAGACTAACAGCTATCAACACAATCCTTATGTTGGAGAAACTTCAGAGACTCCAACCTCTACGCATGAGACGCGAGAGTTTGATCGAGTCCAGAACCCTTATGCCGTGAACGCTTCTTCAGCTTCGGAGGAAGCTGCTGCACGTCAGTCCGTAGCTCAGGGCGTCGCAGCGCCGGCAGGGGACCCCACTCACGCCCAGGGTGCCCCGCAGTCGGCACCGCAACACATGCTGGGTGATGAACCACCGGTGACGGAGCAGCCTGCTAAGGAGAAAAAGAAAATCGGATTGGGTGCTGCAACCGCACTTGCGCTGGTTGCTGCAGTAGCCGCTGGTTCTATTACAGGCGTTTATACCTCCAAGTTGAGCACCGGAAGCTCCAAGTCGACGGTTGTTGAATCGCTGAAGCAACCCGTCGCCGATACAACAAATAAGACTGCTCCGGCAGGCTCGGTGCAATCGGTAGCTTCTAAGGTCTTGCCTTCCGTGGTATCGATCATGGTGACAACGGAGACGGGGTCGTCGGAAGGCTCCGGCTCGATCATCTCAGAAGACGGCTACGTTATGACGAACAACCACGTGGTGGCAGAGGCCAGCTCGGGACGCGCGAAGGTATCCGTGACCATGAATGATGGTTCTACTCATGACGCTGAATTTGTTGCCGGAGACCCCAACACGGACGTGGCAGTGATAAAAATTAAGGGTGTTTCGGGTCTTCCTGTGATGAATTTCGGCGATTCAAGCAAACTGCAGGTGGGGCAACAAGTTGTTGCGATTGGTTCCCCTCTCGGATTGTCAGCCACGGTGACCTCGGGCATTGTATCGGCTCTTAACCGCCCTGTGCGCGCTGGTGGATCTGAGACCGGGCAGTCTTCGCTTATCGACGCAGTCCAAACCGACGCCGCAATTAACCCAGGCAACTCCGGTGGCCCCCTCGTGGATTCTGATGGCAACCAGATCGGCGTGAACTCCATTATTGCTTCCTTGAGCCAGCGTCAGCCACAAGCAGGTGCGCCTCGGGCAGGGTCTATTGGTTTGGGCTTTGCTATCCCCTCTAATTTTGCGCGACGCGTTGCTGCACAGTTGATTGAGACGGGTAAGGCTACTCAGCCGATGATTGGTATCCAGCTGGTCTCTAACTCTGGAGTAAAGGGCGCCGTTATCGCGGATGTGACGGAAGGCGGTCCGGGAAGCAAAGCAGGACTAAAGCCCGGAGAGATCATTACTAAGATCAACGACCGCGTTGTGGATAATGCTGATGCTCTTATCGCAGCAGTGCGGAGTAGCGACTTCGGTTCCATGATTAAGCTGACCGTGGTTAATGAAAACGGCGAGAATCCGAGAACTGTAGACGTTACGCTGACGAGTGAGTAGTTTTAAAACAAGAAGTTACAAGAGAAAAACGCCTCACTTCTTTCCCCTTACAACGCCAGATATCTGCGTTGCGTGTTTTCGCTGTAAGAAAGGCCATGATGAGCACACCTATTGATGGAATCCCCACGCCCGAGCTCATTAATCGCGATATTTTAGATATTGGCGAGCCTGATGAGGAGTTTTTTCGTGCGCACGAGGCGGAAGAGGCAGTGCTTTTCGACGCTCCCCGTCGCGCTTTAATAGTCCTAGTCAGCGACCACACGATCAGCTCGGGTGAGGATACTGATCGACTTCTGACAGAGTTGCTCACTGAGGCTAGCTTTAGCGTCGATGGAGTAGTGGAGGTGAAATCAAAGGAATCGCAAATCCGCAAGGCTATTGAGACTGGGGTAGTCGGTGGCGTCGATTTGGTGCTCACCGTGGGCGGTACTGGAGTAGGGCCTCGGGACAGAACACCCGAAGCTACGCGGGATGTATTGGATCAAAATGTCCCGGGCGTTGCTCAGGCTTTGCGTTCCTCTGGTTTGGCTTGTGGTGCGGTGGATGCGTGTGTGTCTCGAGGCATCTCTGGTGTATCGGGTTCTACGGTGATTGTGAACCTTGCGCCTTCCCGCGCAGCTATTAGGGACGGCATGGCAACCTTGTCTCCGCTTGTTCACCACCTTATTGACCAGCTACGTAGCTATTCTGTTGATTAAGCGGAAGATTTAAAGATGACGGATAGGAAACGTCGGCGGGTTTTTAAAGAGTCCTCGGCTAAAGATTACGATAGGTCCGCGGACTCAGCTCCACAGGATCTCGGAAGAACCGGGAGCGCTGACGGCGAGCGTTTTGTGGCGTTGGACGGTGAGTCCACTCCGCCTAGCCGCACTGATCTAGCTTTTTGGAAAGAACAAATGCCGCCGCATTATGGGGCGTAATAATGACAATAAAAAGTGGAGCCAACCAGTTGAGGTTGGCTCCACTTTTATACGCTCTAGATATGTTTAGAGGGTACCGTTCTTCTGGTTTTTCAGGAGATCGCGGATTTCTTCAAGTAACTCTGCCTCGATGGATACAGGAGCGTCCTCTTCTTCCTGGATGCCCTTGCGCTTAGCGGCCATCTCGTTGAGCTTGTTCATAGGAGCAACGAGGATGAAGTACACAACCGCTGCGATGATGATGAAGTTAATTGCTGCGGTAATGACGGCGCCGAAGTCCAGGAAGGTGGCTGCGTTGCCGGAACGAATGTGGAAACCGAGACCGGAAACGTCTGCACCGCCGAGGGAAGCGATCAGAGGGTTGATCAGGTGGTTGGTAAAAGCGGTAACGATTGCGGTGAACGCGGTACCAATAACGACAGCGACTGCCAGCTCGACTACGTTTCCGCGGAGAATGAAGTCTTTAAAACCTTTGAGCATAATTCCTCTTTTCAAAAATTGACTCTGCTCAGGCTAATGGAAATACCGATAGTGTTCTAGCGCATATGCTTGATGGAAACTCTTTTACCCGGTTTGAGTTCGCGTTCCGGTGATAATAACTGACATAGGTTTTATTAATGCTGCTGCCGCGACTAGCTGGGCCTCAGGTTTGGGAAAAGCAATAAGAGCGCTGTGTTCAAGATGTGTTTGTTTGTTCGAGCCTGATTCGGGAACGAATATTACTAATCCACCTGCGGCGACTAGGGAAGTGGAGTCAGATGTGGGGTCGGAGGTGATTAAGTCTACGCGGTCTCCTGGGTGCAATAACCGGCTGAGATTCGGCTGAGCGAGTCTGACAGGGACTAAGTTAAGTCCCTCTCCCTGGGCTCCAAGTGTGTTGTTTATCACGTTCGCAATGTCTTGGGCAGGTGGCAAAAAGTCGGTGTGCACTGCAATTGCACCGCGCGGACGTGCGGAAATGGCAACTCTCCGGGTGGTTTTCTCGGCCTCTGAGGAGAAAATCTTTGGGGGTGGCGTGGGTGCCTCGTGCGATGAGGAGGGATCGGATTGGTGGGAAACTTGTGTGTTCTCCACTGGAGTTAATGCGTTCTCGGGGAGGAAGCGCGTGGGAATGGAGATGGGCTGTAGATCTTTGTGCTCAATGAGATCGCCCAGATGAATATCCCGGCTGTATCGGAACACCGTTGTGTGAGGTTCATGGTGCTGACGCACTGTTATAACAGCGGCGAGCACGCAGAGGAAACCAGCAAAGAGACGGCGTAAAAGTATGCTTCGTCGAAAACTGGGGGTGCGCAATATCGTTAAGAAGGAAGTCATATCCTCTTGGACTGTTTATTGGTGGGCGCTGGTTCCTGAGGGGGTGATGGTGAAGTCGGTGCGTGCGTCGTGAGCTTCGTAGGGGATAGTGGGGTCTACCTCCGAATCGAAGAGGAGGAGAACCGTGGGAGTGCGGGAGCCTTCTAACGCTCGGTCGTAATAACCAGCGCCTTTGCCGATCCGTATCCCCTTGGGTGTGGCCCCGAGAGCTGGAACTACGATGAGGTCCAATGTGCGTAGCACATCGTGGCTATGGCGATACGGCCCCGCAGGCTCGGGAATGCCAAAAGCGCCGGGTCTAAGTGAGTTTGGATGAGTGTAGCGCCCCCACTCCAAGATCCCTTTAGGTCGGGAGACTGGTAGCCACAGTGACACTCCGAGATTAGAAAGAGCCGAGACTAGGCCAGCGCCGCCTGGTTCCTGGTGGTCTGCGCAGTAGGCAGCAATCTTCGTGGCGCCGAGCTTCTTTATTAAAGCGGTCAGCTGCTTCACGATTGCGTCGTTAAAGCTTGCCAGTTGTTGAGGCTGGAGTTGCTGGCGGGCGTGGGAGAGCTCCCGGCGTTTCTGCTGTTTTCGGGAGCTAAGCTCTTGTGCTTGATGGGCATCGAACTGTCCAGCTGACATGGGGTACATGCTAGCACAGGGACGTCGAAAAGCTACCCGTCTTCCGCAAAACCGTGAGAATGCAAAGAAACTTCTTTATCTCAGGTGGCGGAACTAGGGAGAGATCGGTGCCGGATGTACTCTTGTCTGCATGAAGCAGCCTCAAGAAGCTCAAGACAGTACGCGCGCCGCGGTGAAGACTGTCATCGTTCCTGCTGCTGGCATGGGAACGAGATTCCTTCCGGCCACAAAAACGGTTCCTAAAGAGCTGTTACCAGTGGTGGATACCCCAGGCATTGAACTGATTGCAGAAGAAGCAGCTCAGTTGGGTGCGACTCGACTCGCAGTGATTACGGCTCCTAATAAGCAGGAAGTGATGGAGTACTTTAAGCGATTCCCCGTGCTGGAAGAGACCCTGCAAAGCCGAGGGAAAACGGAACAATACGAGAAAGTTGTCCACGCCTCTGAACTTATTGAGCCAGTTTCCGTAGTGCAGGAAAAACCACTTGGCCTCGGGCATGCTGTCGGTATGGCGGAATCAGTCCTTGATCCGGATGAAGATGCCGTAGCAGTTATGCTTCCCGACGACCTCGTGCTCCCACGTGGCGTCGTGGAAAAGATGGTTGAAGTACGTGAACAACTAGGCGGATCTGTGTTGTGCGCCTTTGAGGTTCCGGAGGAAGAAGTCTATAACTACGGTGTCTTTGAGATTGGTGAGAGCGCATACGAGGGTCCTTATCACGTCAAAAAGGTCAAAGGCATGGTGGAGAAGCCTTCTGTAGACGAGGCCCCCTCAAACTTTGTGGCAACCGGTCGCTATCTACTCGACCGCGCTATTTTTGACGCTCTACGCAGGATTACACCGGGCGCCGGCGGCGAATTGCAGCTCACGGATGCGATTGATTTGCTTATCGACGAAGGCCACTCCGTGCATATCCTCGTACATGATGGAAAGCGCCATGACCTTGGCAACCCCGGGGGCTACATACCAGCTGTTGTTGATTTCGGCCTGAGCGATCCGGTGTATGGGCCACACTTAAAGAAGGTTCTCCGAAAGATTCTGGAAGAACACGGCGCATAACCTATCAGGTAAAGCCACGCTGTTGGTGGAAAACTGATTGCCCCAGTGAAGAATCGAATTGGGGCAATCAGTGCGACTTCTTAAGCCAGCGTCAACTAAAGTTGTAAGGATGTAAAAGAATATTCCGGCTAGCTTTGCGCTTCCACACTCAGATATGCTGAAACGCTACGTCTGCGGTAAAGAACGCACATAAGCGGGTTGACGGCCACATGGTATGGGTAATATTTGCAAGTCACGGTGCTAAGGAGTAGATGTGCGCACAGTTGAGCAGCAGCTAGCCCTCGTCACGGAGGCCGCAGTTGCGCCTGAGCCGGTGCGAATTGCTATCGCTGAGGCCTTAGGGCTCATGTGCGCTGAGGAAGTGCAAGCAACTCGGGCGCTACCCAACTTCAACCAAGCAGCTATCGACGGCTATGCGGTGCGTGCCGTGGACGTCGGTGGTGAGCGCGGCCTTGGCAGGCCCCCAGAGCCCAGGCCAGTGCCCACGGAAACCTCCCTTCCTGTGGTGGGTGAAGTAGCCGCAGGATCGCAGCGCCCGCTACGCCTACAACCCAAACAGGCAGTGCGGGTGCATACAGGCGCACCGCTTCCCACGCTTTCAGATGCCGTGATTCCTCTGGAATGGACTGACCGCGGCCGGAAGCGGATGATCGCTAACCGACCCGTGCGTTCGGGGGAATTTGTACGCAAAGTGGGCGACGATATCCGCCCCGGAGACGTGGCAGTAAGCTCTGGTGACATCCTTGGGCCAGCCCATATCGGTCTTCTGGCTGCCGTGGGACGCTCTAAGGTGCTCGTTTATCCGCGTCCCCGCATGTCGGTTATTTCTGTGGGCCATGAACTCGTGGATATCGATAGAGAACCTAGCCTCGGCCAGGTCTTTGATGTCAACTCGTATGCACTTGCCGCCGCAGGCCGTGACGCAGGTGCCGACGTACACCGCGTCGGCATTGCGGCAGGGGAGCCTCGACGACTGCGCGACATCGTGGAATCCCACATGATGCGCAGCGAGATCATCGTGATCTCGGGTGCAGTCGGTGGATCCGGGGCAGAGGAAATACGCCGGGTTCTCAGCGACTTAGGCGATATTGATACAACGCGAGTGGCCATGCACCCGGGTTCTGTCCAGGGGTTTGGATTGCTCGGCGACCATCAAATTCCAGTATTCCTTTTGCCCAGTAATACCGTCTCTGCTCTCGTGATTTTTGAGATGTTTATCCGCCCAGTGGTGCGGTTGAGCCTAGGCAAGCGAAATGCCCAGCGTCGGACGGTGAAGGCACGTGCGCTGAATTATGTAGGCTCAAAGCTTGGGCGCAGAGGGTTCATCAGGGCACGTCTCATGCGTGACGCAGAAACACAAGATTACCTGGTAGAAGGCCTTGGTGGTGCCGATGGTACTCCGGCGCATCTGCTTGCAGGGTTGTCTGAGGCTAATGCCATGATCAAGATTCCAGAAGGCGCAGCCGACGTGAGGCCTGGCGATATCGTTGAAGTCATCTTTCTTTCCCAGAACCGCTAAGAAATAGCAGAACCTGCCCATGTCCTTTTTGCTTAACCGCTTTGGACGCCCGCACCGTCCAGCGCACGGCCCCGTCGACCCCGTACACCCCGGCTGGGGCGAATACACCGAGACTCTTGTACTTCCCGGCACTTCTGCGACTCAAGAAAAGTCGGTGCGGCTTCGACCATTGCAGCTTAGCGACGGCGCCGACTGGCGTATGATGCGGCTTTCCGACCGAGAGATCCTTGAGCTGGTAGAACCTACCGTTGTGGACTCGTGGGAAACCGCGCATTCGTCGCGCATGTGGCGGAGGTTTTCTTCTCTATAAAGCAGCTTGCAGATATGGGCAGCGCGGTACCTTTTGTGATCGACGTCGAAGGAAAATTTGTAGGGCAGCTTACGCTAGGCGGGATTCAGCACGGTGCTATTTCTGAATGCTGGATAGGCTACTGGGTTCACAGCTCCTACGCAGGGCAAGGAATCGCCACTGCTGCATGCGGTTTGGGAGTGGATCACGCTTTTAAACGAGTGGGCCTGCATAGAGTGACAGCTACTTTTCTGCCGGAAAACGTGGCTTCCCGCAAAATTCTTGAGGCTAACGGTTTTAGGGAAGAAGGGTATCTGCAGCGCAACTTGCATATTTTTGGTGAGTGGCGCGATCACTTTCTTGTGGCGCTTACCAATGATGAATTTCACCAGGATGCGGTTACTCGCTTGATTCACAAGCGTGGTTACCGGCGTGCCTCCTCCTAGCGACCAGATAAAGCGATACTCTGAAGGACTACAAGTTGAACGTGGGCTTACTCTGATCTGCGATCATCACACTGGTCGCTCACTCTACCGTTGAGCATTGTGCGCAGGGCGGAGAATGGCCTATCGCTGCACATCGTCCAACTCATCGAAAGGCAAACCCCGTGTCCGGAACCGTGGTCATCGTCCTCATCGTCTTGGTGTGGTTGTTTGTGCTGGCACCGTGGCTGCTTCGCGGCCAAAAACCCATTAGAAAGGCCGGCGAGGCCTTCGACGACACCCGAGTGGTTTACGAGGGGGGAAGCGAAGAGCTGCAGAGGAGACGTCGTCCCCGCGTAAAATCTAGCGACGTGCGAGCGCATCACTTTGACTCCCACGAGGAGGAAGAAAAGTACGAACTCGTTCACGCGGATGACGTCGAGGATGTCTTGACCGACGAGCCCTCCGATAAAACGCTGGGTTCTATCTTTACTAACGCTGCCGGAAAATTTTCTTCCAAACAGAACAAGACTCATACAGCGATCGTGGACGATGAGTTGGTAAAAGAAATTCCAGCCGCAGACGATTCCTCTGTTGCAGTGCCGGCAGATGAGGCGGAAGAAGTCATAGAGGATACTGATGCTGCAGATGCCTTAGCCGGCGAAGCCGCAGAAACCTCTGAGATATTCGACGATGAGAACGAGCGCTACGAGATCGATGACTCCTATTATTCTCCCGACGATCTCATGTACCCGACGGAGACACCACAGTCTGCTCCCGTTGAGGTAGAGGATGAGGAGTACTTGCTCGTTGAGCACAATACTGCGGAGACTTTCGCGGATTCCGAGGACTACTTAGCAGCTGGTGATTCTGAGCTGACTGAGGAAGAGATACAGTTTGCTGCGCATAGAAGTGCTCGCGGTGGGTGGGATCCACAGGCTGACGCTTTGAAACGTGCCGATCTCTACCGGAGGCGTCGCCGCACCGTAGGCGGACTGGGAGTTGCCCTGGTATTGGCGTTGGTCCTTTCTATCTTAGTAGGAAGGTGGGCATGGGCCGCTACTGCTGTGGTTGTCGCGCTCGCTTCCTTCTACCTTTGGGCGTTGCGGCAGCAGGTCAGGGCTGAGCAACGATTGAGGCAGCGGCGTATCCGCCAGCTGCGTAGGGCTCGACTGGGTGTTCGTAACGTTGCAGACGAGGAGCTAGGGATACCTCACCGTCTGCGCCGCCCGGGGGCTGTTGTGCTAGAAATCGATGATGATAGCCCAGATTTTGAATTCCTTGAGAGCATTCGCTCGCCCCTCAATGATTCCGATCCTTCGGGACTCAATCATTATGAGCAACCGCGCCGTGTAGGCTAATTTCATCCCAAAGGCACTCTGGTAATGGATCAACCGATAGTTAGAGATATAGCTCTTTTATTGCTAAGACTCGTGCTAGGACTCGTTTTTGTAGCCCATGGCTTTGACAAGTTTTTTCGCACGGGGATTGTAGAGACAACAGGGCAATTTAGTGCGGCCGGGGTGCCGCAGCCTAAGCTATCTGCTTATCTCACCGCGGTCAGCGAACTGGTGGGCGGCTCACTATTGGTCGTGGGTATCTTGACCACTTTTGTGGCGGGTGCTCTGGCTTTGCTGGTATGCGCCGCTATGTATTTTGTGCATCTCACCGAGGGGCTCTTCGTAGCAAGTAACGGAATAGAATATCCGCTCGTCATGATCGTGGCGCTGCTCATGATCGTCGTTTTTGGAGCTGGCCGCGCAAGCCTTGATGGGGTTTTGACCCGTGCTGACCTGTGATCACGTGCAAGCGGCGTTGTCCGCTAGGCTCGACGGCGAGCCCACGGGGATCGACGATGATGTTATCGACGCGCATCTCTCTACGTGCTTGGAATGCCGTGCGTTCTATGAGGAAGCCGCCCGGTTTAACCGCTCGCTTACTTTTGGCGATGCCACGGAACGAGAAAGCGCCCCTGACTTATCTGAAGCCATTCTGGCCGGTGTGGAGCCTATGTGGCGGCAACAAGCCGCGACGAGAGCCTGGAACCTCGCTTTAGCGCGAGTGATCATGGTGCTCTTGGGCATAGGCTGGGCGGCATGGGCCATAGTTCTGCTCATCCAGTCGGGCTCACAAGCTGCCGACGCGCTAGGAAACGTAGACACTATGCATGAAAGGCTCTTGTCGGAGGCCGCCGCTACACGTTGTGCCTTAGCCTTCGGTCTTTTCTTTGCCGCATGGCAACCCCGTATTACGGGAGGGCTGCTGCCGTTATTCGGCGCCTTGTGGACTTTCAGTTTTGGCCTGGGCGCTAAAGAGCTAATACTCGGTGAGCTTTCGGGTTCTTCCGCGTTGCAGCTGGGGCTTCTTTTCTTGTCTGTGCTGTGTTTGCTGTGGTCATGGCTATCGCATAAGGGTTGGGCGATAGTCTCGCAGGGGATACGATCGCTCACGGCTTCGCCGCATTCCTAAACAAGACCACCCGTACTTGTGGCTATGAACTAGCCAGTAGGAGTACGGGTGGTCTTTTATTGTCTTATCGCCAGCTGTTTAGCCACATGAGCTGGTTAAAGTAGCTGTCAGAGATGCGGATTCCATAGATGATAGGGGAGAAATAGCAGAACATAGCCACGGCGAGGGCTAAGTAAAGAATTACTGTGAGTGACCCGACCGTGAGACGGGGGACGCCGATGCGTTGTAGTTTTCTCCACTGAAGTTCGGCGCCACGACCATAGAGCGTGCCCAGGGTGAGGGAAATGATAACGATGGTAAAAGGTACGAGCGCTGTGGCGTAGAAGAAATACATTTGCCGGTCATAGCTTGCCACCCATGGGAGGAATCCCGCTTGGAACGCCACAAAAGGAATGAGGAAGCGCAGATCTTTGTGGATCACCATGCGCCAGAGCGCCCAACATAAAACTGGCACTGTCAGCCACCAAATCGCAGGCGTGCCAAAGAGATAGATCATCCGGCGACATGTGTTTTCTCCGCACTGAATATTTGTGGAGGAGTAATACAAGATGGGGCGCGTTGCTGCGAGCCAGGACCACGGTTTGGAATCCCAAGGGTGGCTGTGTCCGTTGGACGTGGTGAGCGAGGCATGGAACGCCAGGACACTCTGGTGGTAATACAACCACCCGGCGATGGCTTCAGGAAGCTGGTGCAACCAGCTTGACGTCTCGATGGTTCCGTCGGTAGCCGCGTGCCTGTACACAGAAGTTTCGGAGGCGAACCAGGCCCTCCAGCTCCACACGTAGAGTGCAATGGGCACTATGACCAGCGATAGGAAAGATGGGAGGGCGTCGAAAAGCGTAGCTTCGCTCCAGGGGTGACGCACTCCGTAGCGGCGGCGTCGAAAAGCATCGAGGATGACTATCATGACCCCAAAAAAGGCCATGTAATACAGGCCGGACCACTTTACTGATAGCGCACAGCCTAGGAAGACTCCTGCGGCGAAGCGCCACCAGCGAAACCCCGACCGGACTCCAGGTTCGGTGAGCAACCCCGCAGACCAGGCTTGATACATGCGATCTTCCATCTGTTGATGGTCACGGATCAGCGCCCAGGCGGCAGCCACAATAAATAAGACCTGGATGATGTCGAGCATCCCAAACCGAGAGGTGACAACGAGCACGCCGTCCACAACTGCAAGGAGGCCTGCGCAAAAAGCGACAAAAGGCGAGCTGCTCAGCCGGCGCGCAATCGCCATGGTGAGAAGTACCACAGCGGTGCCGCAGAGCGCCGGGACAAGACGCCAGCCCAGGGGCGAGTAACCAAAAAGCCATTCGCCGATAGCTATTAGTTGTTTTGCTAACGGAGGATGCACTACGAGTCCGTAACCGGGGTTCGATTCGATGCCACCGGTGATGGGGTTAATCCATGATTCCACTATGTCCCAGGCCTGCGGCACGTAGTGTTTCTCATCAAACACCGGGGTATGGGAAGCCGTGGCGGTTGTGATTCCCAGAAACCGAGTCAGCAAGGCTAGAGCGGCGATGATGAGGGTAGAGACCGTGTCGACCCTGCTCCAGCGATAGCTACGCGGCTGAGAGGGCGCGGGACAATGCGTAAATCTGCCGGAAAATTTAGCTTTTCGACGCCACTCCGGGGCCTGTGAATCAGCTGCTGTTACCGGATCGTCACACAGCACTCCTGCGGCAGCCGTGTCGTGTCTACAGCCCGTATCGTTGAGGGGAGGCATTCCTGATGGAGGATGCGGTGCTGTGGAGCTGCGATCGTCTGCATTATGTCTAGGAGAGGTCACGGGGGACATTCTATTGCGCATAGGTAACAGAACTAAAGGTCGCCTGCTCAATCTAGTCTGAGATTATGTCATGTTGATGACAACGAGATAGGGGGAATGCTGGTATGCGTTCCTCGGAGTTGTGCAGCGCACATATGCGAAAAGAACTATTGGGTGGTCCCCAAAAAACGACCGAGTTTTCCCGAAAAACGGGCTTTTCTTGACACAGCCTGGAATTGTTACCATTTTGTAATCTGCGAAAATGTCATAACCGCTGATTTTTGGGTGTCTTGCTGGGGCTTTGAAGGGGTATAGAGAGAGGCCGTTTGAGGCCTATCGTTCGCATAACCCTGCGTATTACGGCCCTATGCATTTGATTCAAAAAATTTAACAGACATGATGGATATATGACCGATTCCGAACATTTTGATCCAAAGGATAGCGCGGCTGATCTTGGCAGCGCACAGGGTTCTGCGCGCACTTTGGCGCAGGGCGCTGATCCAGAGGAGACATCAGGTGCTTCGGTGGATCCCTCAGATTCATCCATCACTGCTGACTCTTCCGATAAAAACCACAATGCCACGAACTCCACAACAGATGCAGTGGGAAGCGGTAACGGAAAGGACCACGTGTCGAGCTCCGCAGGCGCGACTAGTGCAACCGCGCAGCTGGCAGCGATGATCTCAGGTGAAGGCAAAATCAGCGCAGCCTCGAACTTGCCAGAAGAGAAAATCACCTTTGAGGGAGAGGACTCTGAGGCCCGCATCGATTGGAAGGTCACCATCCCGGCCTTTGTCATCGTCCTTGCCGTGGTGCTGTGGGGCATCTTTGGCACCTCAAGCTTTTCCACCTTTGCCAGCAACGCGCTGAGCTTTGTCGTGAGCGACTTTGGCTGGGCATTTATTTTCTTCACCACGGTTTTCCTCGTTTTTGCCATAGTGATCGCCGTCAGCAACTTTGGCACGATCAAGCTAGGGCGTAACGATGAAGCCCCAGAATTCTCAACCGTTTCATGGATCGCCATGATGTTTGCGGCGGGTATGGGAATCGGTCTGATGTTCTACGGGGCTTCGGAGCCTTTGGGCAATTACCTCAACGGTGTTCCTAACCACGAGCCGCGCCACGTGGGGCACGCCATGAGTACCACGTTGCTGCACTGGACTTTGCATCCTTGGGCCATCTACGGCATTTTTGGTCTGGCGATTGCTTATAGCACGTTCCGACTAGGACGTCGACAGCTGCTGAGCTCCGCTTTCACCCCGTTGATTGGCGAAAAAGGTGCAAAGGGCTGGATCGGAAGAATCGTAGATATTTTGGCGATTATCGCCACTATCTTTGGTACCGCTTGTTCACTAGGAATTGGTGCTACGCAGATCAGCGCTGGTCTAGACGCCGCGGGCGTAATCACTAATCCCGGCATGAGCACCATTATTGCTATTGTCTCCGTGCTCGCCTTGGCGTATCTGCTCTCCGCTATGTCTGGCGTGGGCAAGGGAATTCAATATATCTCCAACGCAAACATGGTGTTGGCGGCTTTGGTAGCTCTCTTTGTGTTCGTGCTCGGCCCGACTGTCACGATTCTGAACCTTATCCCTGGTTCCATTGGCGCATACCTGTCTAACTTCTTTGAGATGATCGGGCGCACCGCGGAATCTGCGGACGGCACAGCTGGTGAGTGGCTAGGATCCTGGACCATCTTCTATTGGTCCTGGTGGATCTCCTGGAGTCCGTTTGTGGGAATGTTCTTGGCTCGTATTTCTCGGGGACGCACGATTCGTGAGTTCATCTTTGGCGTCACGCTCATCCCTTCCGCGGTGTCCGTCGTCTGGTTTGCCATTTTTGGTGGCACTGCTATCCATATGGAGCAGCAGGGCAAGTCCATCTACGGTGACGGCTCTGCCGAGTATCAGCTTTTTGATCTGTTGCATTCTCTTCCTGGTGGTCAGATCGCCGGGATCATCGCAGTGATGTTGCTGGCAACTTTCTTTATTACGTCTGCGGATTCTGCCTCCACTGTGATGGGATCCATGAGCCAGAGCGGTCAGACCGATGCTAATAAGTATGTCTCTGCTGGCTGGGGCATCTTGGTTGCATTGATCGGAATGACTATGTTGATCACCGGCGGCGACGATGTGTTGAGCAATCTGCAAAACATTACGATCATTACTGCTAGCCCATTCCTGATCGTCATCGTGTTGCTTATGTTCGCGATACTTAAAGACCTGCGAAACGATGAAATTTACCTTGATTACCGTGAACAGCAGCGGTTTGCTTCGCGTCTTGCCCGCGAGCGTCGAATTCACCTTGAGCATGAGAAGAAGCGACGTGCACAGGTAAAGCGCAAGGTGCGCCACGATAAAAAACGCACATCAGCTGCCAAGTCCCCCAAAACATCATAAGAACCATTACTAGGAGGCGGCGTGGACTAACGGGTTCGCCGCCTCCCACACCTGCGCGCACATAAGGTGCCGCACTAAGAATGTATTTCCGATACTCGTGCACCATGTGAGCGGAAATTTTTATCATTGTTGAAAGGAATGAGCACTTCACCATGCTCAAAAAATCAATCACCATCGCTATGGCTTTTGTCGGCATCGTCATCGGTGCTGGATTTGCCACAGGACAGGAAGTACTCCAGTACTTTGTGGCCTTTGGAACGATGGGCATTATAGGTGCTGCACTCGCTGGCCTGATCATGGCGTTGACTGGCATGGCCTCTATCCAGCTGGGTAGTTACTTCCTTGCTAACGACCACGGCTCGGTTCTCACGAGCATTTCGCACCCTATTATCGCCCGTATCCTCGATATTTCGGTGCTTATTACGCTGTTTGCCACAGGCGTGGTGATGTTTGCAGGTTCGGGTTCAAACCTCAATCAGCAGTTTGGCCTGCCCATCTGGGTGGGAACCGTGCTGATGTTGGTATTGGTGCTGCTAGCTGGGCTTCTCGACGTTGACAAGATCACCAACGTCATCGGCGCGATTACCCCGTTGATTATTATCTTTGCGGGCATTGCCATCGTGTACGCACTGGCCACTAGCGACGCCGATACGGAGTCACTCAATGCGGCTGCTTCCACCATTAATGGCGCTACGCCGCACTGGACCTTGTCTGCTTTGAACTACGTCGGCCTAGCCCTCATGATGGGCGTCTCCATGGCCATCATCATTGGTGGCAATAGCTTTGACACCCATGCTGCCGGTCTTGGCGGCCTGCTCGGCGGTCTGGTCTTTGGAGTTATGCTGACGTTCGCTGCGCTGGCGCTGTTCCGTTCCGCCGATAAGGTTGCAGGTGACGACGTTCCTATGCTCACCATCGTCAACGAGATCCATCCGATCCTGGGCACGATTATGTCCTTCATCATCATCGGCATGATCTTTAACACCACGCTGGGCTTGTTCTATGCCTTTGCCAAACGACTCACGGCTACCAAGCAGAAGCGCTTCTACTTGTTCTATGTGTTGTCCTGCCTCGTCGGCTTCGGCATGTCCTTCCTAGGCTTTAAAAAGTTGGTTGGTTTGGTATATCCCACGCTCGGATACCTAGGAATTCTTCTTGTGGTTGTTGTTGCCGGCGCATGGATACGAGGTTTTGCCAAGATTCGTGAGGAACGTGAGCGTCGCGAGAAAATTCATGATCTATTCCGTAGGAAGATGGATCCGACTCAACGATTCAGTTCCAAGCAGGCTCGTTTGCTTGATCGCTACACCACCGAGTCCAATCTGGAACGAGAAGAACTCACAGAGAGCCTTCGTGATGAATTTGTGGATGAAGCCACGCAAGATTCCGAGGCGTCCGCAGAGAAACTGTTCGAGGAGAATAGCGAGTTTTCTTATCAACCAGTGGAGTTCACAGAATCCACCATTAGCGTTGAAGAAAGCACTCTGGGATTGCCGTCGCACGCTCGTCCTATGAGCGAGCTGGAAGACCTGACTACTTTCCAGGAGCCAGAGCAGGAAAACGCTGAAGACGGAAAGTCGCACGCAGAAGCTTCTGTAGAAACACCCCAGGAGAAGCCAGAAACTAATACTCCGAAAACAACGTTGCCCATTGTATAAAAGCACAGCGCGTTGTAGAACAAGCAGGAGATAACGGCCTCATCTGATCGTCATGGACGAGATCAGATGAGGCCGTTGCCATGCGTGCAGGGAGTGCCTCAGTAGGAAGAAGCAGAAAAGTTTGTGGTGTGTGCGAGACTAGGAAGCATGAGTATTGAGGAACCGACTTCTCAGAGTGCGTCGAGTGCGTCAGCTGTATGGGAAGCTCTAGCACCGTTACCCCGCGGGATCATTGTGGTGGCTACTCCGCTGGGAAACATTGGGGATGCCTCATTTCGGCTTATTCAGGCGTTGGCTCAGGCCGATGTGATTGCGGCAGAAGATACCCGACGGACCCGGGCGTTAGCGGCGGCACTCGGAGTGGAGATCACTGGCAAAGTCGTGAGCAATTTTGACCACAACGAGTCCGACCGCGCTCAGTACCTTGTGGATCTAGCCCGGACGCAATCAGTAGTAGTGGTCACTGATGCGGGCATGCCTATCGTCTCAGATCCTGGTTTTCCTGTCGTGGAAGCAGCGCATGAGGCGGGGGTTCCGGTGACGTGTTTCCCGGGACCTTCGGCTGTTCCTACGGCATTAGCGTTGTCGGGGCTGCACGTAGGTCACTTTGCTTTTGATGGTTTTGCCCCACGCAAGCAAGGGCAAAGAAAAGCCTGGTTAGAGTCGCTGAAAAACGAAAAGCGATCGGTGTGTTTCTTTGAGTCCCCGCATCGCATCGCAGACACTCTCGCCGCTGCAGCAGAGATCCTTGGCGACGATCGTCGTGCAGCAGTGACACGAGAGCTGACTAAAACATATGAGGAAGTAAAAAGAGGTGGGCTAGGGGAGCTTGCGCAGTGGGCTAGCGCTGGTGTGAAGGGAGAAATCAGCGTTGTTATTGAAGGGGCGCGGCAGAAAGAGGTAACGGATGTTCGTGAGATCATAGACCTCGTAGAAAGTCTTGTTAGTGCAGGTAAACGGCTAAAAGAAGCAAGTGCAACCGTGGCGCAGGAGCATGGTGTGAGCAAGAAAGAACTCTATGATGCGGTCCTCGAATCACGCGGACGGGCATAGATAAATTAAGGTAAGTAACCATGACTAACCGTGTGCTCGTTTCTGTTGCTTGGCCTTATGCCAATGGACCTCGCCACATTGGACATGTGGCAGGGTTTGGTGTCCCTTCGGACGTTTTTGCTCGTTATCAGCGAATGTCCGGCGCGGATGTTCTCATGGTCTCGGGCACGGATGAGCACGGTACACCACTTTTGGTGCAGGCAGACAAAGAAGGAGTGTCTGTCAAAGAACTCGCTGATCGGTATAACCGACAGATTGTTGAAGACCTTGCGGGCCTGGGTCTGTCTTATGACCTCTTTACCCGCACCACCACACGGAATCATTACGCGGTTGTTCAGGAACTCTTTAAAGGACTCTATGGGAACGGCTACATGATCAAAGAGACCACCATGGGTGCGGTTTCTCCTTCTACTGGGCGTACGCTTCCTGATCGCTACATTGAGGGAACCTGTCCTATCTGTGGTGCAGACGGGGCACGCGGAGACCAGTGCGATAATTGCGGCAACCAACTGGACCCCGCAGATTTGATTAATCCGGTCTCCAAGATCAATGGTGAGACACCACAGTTTATCGAGACTGAGCACTTCCTTCTTGATCTTCCTGCGTTGGCAGATGCCCTGGCTGATTGGCTTAAAGAGCGTCAAGATTGGCGCCCGAACGTTCTCAAATTCTCATTGAACCTCTTGGAAGATCTACGTCCGCGAGCCATGAGCCGTGACATCGACTGGGGAATTCCTATCCCGGTGGAAGGATGGGAGGACAACGGCGCTAAGAAGCTCTATGTGTGGTTCGACGCGGTTGTCGGCTACCTATCTGCGTCGATTGAATGGGCTTATCGCACTGGAAATCCAGATGCGTGGAAGGCATGGTGGACTGATCCAGCAGCCTCAAGCTATTACTTCATGGGCAAAGACAACATCACTTTCCATTCCCAGATCTGGCCGGCTGAGCTTCTGGGATATCAAGGAAAGGGCGCAAGGGCCGGTAAGGTGCATGCTTTCGGGGAGCTTAACCTTCCTACGGAAGTGGTGTCTTCCGAGTTCCTCACCATGTCTGGCTCTAAGTTCTCCTCTTCTAAAGGCATTGTCATTTATGTCAAGGACTTCCTGAAAGAGTTTGGACCGGATCCGCTGAGGTATTTCATTGCTGTTGCGGGTCCAGAGAATAACGACACTGACTTCACATGGGACGAGTTTGTTCGCCGCGTCAACAACGAGCTAGCTAATGGCTGGGGCAACCTTGTTAACCGCACTGTTTCCATGGCCCATAAGAACTTCGGAGAGGTCCCAACCCCAGGTGAGCTGAGCGAGTCGGATCAACGGATCCTTAATCTTTCTGCTGAAGCCTTCGAGATCGTTGGGGAAGCACTCGCGCACTCGCGTTTCAAGCAGGGAATTACTCATGCGATGCATGTGGTGGGTGAGGCGAATGCCTATATTGCAGAACAAGAACCGTGGAAGCTGGCTAAAGATGAAACTCAGCGCGAGCGCCTAGCCACTGTTTTGTGGACAGCGCTGCAGGTGGTTTCAGACTGCAACGTGCTGTTGACCCCTTATCTGCCGCATATTTCCCAGCAGGTGCACGAGACATTGGGCCGCGACGGTGTGTGGGCAGCAAAGCCGCACATCGTAGAGGTCACCGATGACATGCCAGTGAAACCTGTTGGCGTGGGCATTCCTGCTAGCGGACAAACATATCCCGTGATTATGGGCGATTATGCGTCGCAACAAGCACAGTGGGCGCGCGTCGATGCCGTCCCAGGAACCGCGTTGCCTAAGCCGAAGCCGCTGATCGCTAAGTTGGATCCAGAGCTAGGAGAGACCGGCCCAGAATGGGCGCCGATCGCTCACTAGGCCAGTAAAGGCGCTCACCATTCGCAGAACCGCGGAAGGTGGGCGCCTTCGTCGTAGACTAGTGCGCATGGCTAAAAAGAAACCTCGTCCAATACCCGTTCCGGTGGAAGGCCTTGAGGGGCTTATCGACGCCCACACGCACCTTGCTTCCTGCGGAGCGCGCACGCCTGAGGAGGTCGATGCGATTGTGGCTCGGGCGGTGGCTGGTGGCGTCGATAAGCTATGTACCGTGGGGGATGGGCTCGCGGAGGCCGAGTTGGCGTTGAGCGCTGCGCAGTCGCATGCGCGAGTGTTTGCTGCCTGTGCGATTCATCCGACCCGCGCCAATGAACTGGATGCGGCGGCGCGCGAGCGCCTTACCCAGATGGCACAGGATCCTCGGTGCGTAGCAATTGGGGAAACTGGGATTGACACGTATTGGATAACCCATGCGTCTGAGACCACGGCAAGTCTGGAAGTACAAGAAGAGGCGTTGCGTTGGCATATTGATCTTGCGGTTTCCAGCGGTAAGGCGTTGATGATCCATAATCGGGAAGGCGATGAGGAATTGCTGCGCATCCTTGCAGACGCGCCCACTCCACACGAGACCATCTTGCATTGTTTTTCTTCGCCGCTTGCCGTGGCGCAGGAAGCAGTAGACCGGGGTTATGTTTTAAGTTTTGCGGGAAACCTGACGTTTAAACGAAACGATGAATTACGAGAAGCTGTACGACGCGCACCGTTATCGCAGATTCTCATTGAAACGGACGCGCCCTATATGACGCCAGAGCCTTTCCGAGGGGCGCGGAATGAGTCTGCGCTCATCGGGCATACGGCGCTATGTGCTGCGCAGACCAAAAACCTGAGTGTGGAGGACTTTGCGGCCGGGGTGCGGGAGACTTTCCACCGTGTCTATGGAATCCCCTCCTAGTGAGGTGCAGAACATAGCGGTGGCTTTTAAGTGAGCTAGATCTTCTGATATGGCGGGTATTGGGGTATCGATGGGGGAGGTGTGAACTATGTGGTTTGATTTTTGTGAGTTGAATCAACTAGTTCACACTTTTTTGTTGCTTTAGTTCGACAAGCTGCGTTTGTTACCGTATTGTTATTTTTCGTGTGTTGGATCGATGCTGACTGAAACGTCGCCCGATCGATGGTGCTTCGCCCCCGATGGAAAATTTCCATGCGCGTACAAAGCGTGCGGAGTACTACGCAAAGCCGGCTATGGCTGGTGCGAAATGTCGTCGAAAAGCAAAGAGAAGTGAACACGTGGGAACCCGCCAAAAGTCGAGAATTAATCGAGTCAATTCTTCGAGATCCATTCCGCTGCGCCTAGCAACGGGTGGTGTTCTGGCCTCCCTGGCAGTGGGGGGTGTCGCCGTCACTCAGGTGAAGAAGGACATCACCGTTGATGTCAATGGCGAACAGCTTTCTCTTGCCACCATGTCTGGAACGGTAGAAGAGGCGCTGGCTAAAGCCGGCGTAACCGTTGGAGACAAGGACATCGTTTATCCAGGGTTGACTGAGAAGATCAGCAATCAGGACACGATTAAGGTTCGGACGTCCAAGCAGGTCTCGGTGGCCATTGACGGCGTGGAAAAGAACCTCACCACAAACGCGACTACCGTCGAAGAGCTCTTTGAACAGCTGGACGGAGTCAATGCCGCCCTATCTTCTGCCACGCTGAACATGGACAAGGACTCCAAGATCCCTCGCGAGGGGTTGGCCCTTGACGTGGTGACCCCAAAGATCATCTCTGTGACAGAGGCAGGGAAAACGGTCTTTACTCAGATCGCGGCGGCAACCGTCAAAGACGTTCTCACAGAACGCGGCATCAAGGTTGATAACGATGACATCGTGACTCCAGCCTTGGACGCGCCCGTGACTAAAAACATGGACGTCAAAATTGACCGCGTAGATATCCAAGAAGTCGTAGCCAATGAGCCTTTCGGCGAGACTGCGAACTACGTCGAAGATGCCGAACTTCCAGAAGGGGAGGAAGCTGAGGTTTCTGCGGGAACACCGGGCGAGCGCACCGTGACCCGCAAAGTGACCAAGATCAATGGTGAGGAAACCGCCAACGAAGTCATAGATGAAAAGATCATTACCCCAGCTGTCGCAGCGACCGTTAAGCGGGGCACCAAGAAGGCAGCTTCCGCTCCTGAAGTAGCTAATGGTTCGGTGTGGGACCAGCTTGCGCAATGTGAATCCACCGGTAACTGGGCCATCAACACGGGAAACGGATTCTCTGGCGGGCTTCAGTTCACTGACTCC
The DNA here is from genome assembly GCF_002162115.2 of Corynebacterium silvaticum. Lineage (NCBI taxonomy): Bacteria > Bacillati > Actinomycetota > Actinomycetes > Mycobacteriales > Corynebacteriaceae > Corynebacterium > Corynebacterium silvaticum. Next base: position 854,715 of record NZ_CP021417.2, read on the forward strand.
ACATGGGCCGGTTTTGGTGGTACGGCTTATGCGCCGCGCGCACATCTTGCTACCCGTGAACAGCAGATTGCCGTTGCACAAAAAGTGCAGGCTGCTCAGGGCTGGGGTGCATGGCCTGCCTGCACTTCCAAGATGGGTCTGCGCTAAGGTAGAAAAATAGATTTTACAACGTGCACGCCACTGTGCGATTCAACGTCGTCGGTTTAGTCTTCTGATGAGAAGAACGAACCGGCGGCGTTGGTGTGTTTTCACTGGCGCGGTTTTCGCAGCAAGCGTATGCCTTGCATACAGGGAGTATTTTCCTGTGATCAAACATCGGAAGGTAAATTGTAGGACCATGGGAGAAAACGATCACGCGCGCCTTCTCGGCCCCGCTGAAATTAGGCACTTGGCAGAGAAGCTTGATGTCACACCAACAAAAAAATTGGGGCAGAACTTTGTTCATGACCCCAATACTGTTCGGATGATCGTTTCTGCGGCGGATCTTACTGCCGATGACCACGTTGTAGAGATCGGGCCCGGCCTAGGGTCTTTGACCTTGGCATTACTCGACACTGCACGCTCTGTGACCGCCGTGGAGATAGATCCGCGCTTGGCAGAACAACTTCCGATAACCGTGGCAGAACGCGCCCCAATGTTCGCAGACCGCCTTACCCTAATGCACAAAGACGCTTTACAGATAACACCGGAAGAGATCGATCAGCCTACAGCTTTGGTGGCAAATCTTCCTTATAACGTATCTGTACCGGTGCTGCTACATTTCTTGCAGATTTTCCCATCGATTCAGCGCGTATTAGTGATGGTTCAAGCTGAGGTCGCCGATCGTCTCGCAGCACAACCCGGCACCAAGGTGTATGGCGTTCCTAGCGTGAAAGCATCGTTCTATGGTGCTGTGCGGCGCGCCGGTTCGATCGGAAAAAATGTTTTTTGGCCGGCTCCCAAAATCGAATCCGGACTCGTGCGCATTGACGTTTTTTCTCAGGACGAGCAGCCCTGGCCAGTCGGCGATGAACTGCGCTCGCAGGTCTTCCCGCTTATCGACGCCGCCTTCGCACAGCGTCGCAAGACTCTGCGGGCGGCACTCAGCGGGTATTACGGATCCGGAGTTGCGGCAGAAGAAGCCCTCCTAGGCGCTGGGATTGACCCGACTCTGCGAGGAGAGAAGCTCGATGTAGCCGATTTCGTTCGCCTAGCGCAGCGCCGAGGGTAAGGAAACCCATGGTAGAAGAGAATTCTGAGCTCACATACGGCAGGCGCATCACAGCGACAGCCCACTCAAAAGTGAACCTGCACCTTGGTGTGGGACCACTGCGCCACGATGGTTATCACGAGCTTGTCACCATTTTTCAATCCTTGAGCCTTAAAGACGAGCTGGAATGCGTAGAACTCCGAGGAACCGCTACCGATCAAACGCCCGGAATCGTAGCTGAGCTTGACGCTGGTGGAGCTGAAGGAGTTCCCACCGACGCCAGCAACCTTGCGTGGAAAGCTGCCAACATGGTCTATGCTTTCCATCGTTCTGGCGGCGGTCCGCCTCTTAACAAAGTACGGATGCATTTAAAAAAGGGGATTCCTACTGCTGGCGGTATGGCAGGTGGATCGGCCGACGCTGCTGCGGCGCTCCGGCTCATGCAGGAATACGTCACGGTAAAACCAACCGATAAGCAGCTACTTACTATGGCCAGCGCCTTAGGATCGGACGTTCCTTTTACTCTTTTAGGTGGCACACGACTAGGAACGGGGCGCGGAGAAAACCTGGTCCACGTCATGTCGCGAGGCCAGTACCATTGGGCGTTAGCTTTTTCCACGCAAGGCCTTAGCACCCCTGCGGTCTTTGCCAAGCTAGACCAGATGCAACGCACTCCGCATCTGTCCGTAGATGACTTGACTGCAGCGTTGATCAGCGGAGACCCGCATCATGTAGCCGAGCATCTGCACAACGATATGCAGCCCGCGGCACTCTCTCTTCAACCAGGTCTACGAAAAACCCTGGAGATAGGTAAAGCTTCAGGCGTATTGGCAGGGATTGTTTCTGGGTCTGGCCCCACCTGTGCCTTTCTTTGTCCAGATGCCCACAGCGCCGAGGACGTAGCTGCAGAGCTGCGCCTCGTAGGAGCATCCGCGACCGCAACCGGCCCGGCGTTAGGCGCAACCCTGTCCACCAAAACGAGCCCATAGGAAAAGGACACTAGTGGCAAACCTGATAAATCTGGAAAATGTCTCTAAATCGTTTGGACTTACCACTCTTCTCAAAGACGTGAGCCTGGGGATCCAAACCGGTGACCGCATCGGCGTTGTGGGCCTTAACGGTGGAGGAAAGACCACACTGCTGGAAGTGATCACCGGAATTGAGCCACCAGACTCCGGACGTGTGAGCCACAATTCCACTTTGCGCATGGCCGTGGTGACACAGCGGGCGGAGCTGGATCCTGAAAAAACCGTAGGCGATGTGGTTCTTGGCCCGTTGGGCCTCCAAACCTTTGAATGGGCGTCGAATGCTCAGGTGCGTGAAGTGCTCGGTGGGATTGGGGTCATCGATTTAGGCCTTGATACCCCAGTGGGGCAGCTATCAGGTGGCGAACGCCGCCGCGTGAATCTCGCAGCCGCACTCGTGCGTGACCTTGACCTCGTAGTGCTTGACGAGCCAACCAACCACCTGGACGTTGAGGGCGTTCAGTGGTTGGCAGAACATCTCCTTGCACGAAAGATAGCCATCGTCGTGGTCACCCACGACCGTTGGTTCCTGGACACCCTTGCTACTCAGACGTGGGAAGTGCATGACGGAACTGTCGATTCCTACGAGGGCGGATATAACGACTGGACCTTTGCGCGTGCAGAGCGTTCCCGCCAGGCTGATGCCATGGAGCAGCGCCGGCAGAGCCTTGCGCGGAAGGAGCTTGCCTGGCTGCGTCGAGGAGCCCCGGCGCGCACGTCAAAGCCGCGATACCGGATTGAAGCAGCTGAAGCCTTGATTGCTAACGTTCCTGAACTACGTAACAAGGTAGAGCTCATGGCGTTTGCTAAGCAGCGCCAAGGGAAAGTGGTTGTGGAGCTGGAAGATGCCACTATTGCGACGACTGATGGCAAAACCTTGGTGCAGGATCTCACATGGCGGCTCGAGCCGGGAGAACGCATCGGACTTGTGGGAGTCAACGGGTCGGGGAAGACCACCTTGTTGAGGGCGCTAGCCGGAGCCTATGAGCTCAGTGAAGGCAAACGCATCGAGGGACGCACGGTTCGGCTTGGTTGGTTGAAACAGGAGCTAGATGATCTGGACCCCACCCTGCGACTTCTCGACGCAGTGGAGGACGTAGCTTCTTATATCCAGCTGGGGAAGAAGGAGCTTTCCGCTTCTCAGCTGGCCGAGCGTCTTGGTTTTTCCGCTAAACGGCAACGAACGCCGGTGGGTGACCTTTCTGGTGGTGAACGCCGTCGTTTGCAGTTGACTCGGGTGCTCATGTCCGAGCCGAATCTCTTGCTTCTCGACGAGCCCACCAATGACTTGGACATCGACACGCTTCAGGAGCTTGAGTCGCTTCTTGATTCCTGGGCGGGCACTCTCGTGGTGATCTCTCACGATCGGTACCTTATTGAGCGCATTGCGGATTCCACGTGGGCGCTTTTTGGCGATGGAAAACTCACCAATCTCCCCGGTGGGATTGAGGAGTACTTGGAACGTCGTCAAGCTATGGCGGCTCGGGAGTCTCGCGGTGCTGTGGATCTGGGAAGCGCATCCGCTGGTTCTCAGGAAAATAAGGCCGCTCCTACGCGCACGTTGACCTCTCAGCAGGAACGGGAGATCAATAAGAAGATGGCGTCTGTTGAGCGGAAGATGTCCAAGCTTGATCCTCAGATTGAAAAGATCACAAACGCTATGGCGCTAGCCGCAGAAGCAGTGGATACTGCCAAGCTGACTGAGCTTGATTCCCAGCTGCGAGCACTCAATGAGCAGCGAGAAGAGCTGGAAATGGAGTGGATGGAGCTTGGCGAGCAGCTGGAAGCATAGTGCGGGACTTTCTGCAGACACGTGATCTGAGGGCTACACTGGGGCACCATGATTTTGATTAACGTGAAATTCCAGGTCCGCCCTGAATACGTGGATACTTTTCTTGATGAGATGCAGTGGTACACGGATGCGTGCCGTGCAGAAGAAGGAAACCTCTTTTTCGATTGGTTTAAAAACCCCGAGAAGGAAAATGAATTCTTGCTGGTAGAAGGCTTCAAAGATGGCACCGACGCTGCTCACGTGGAGTCAGATGCCTTTAAGAAGGCTTGTGAGGAGACCCCTAAGTGCCTCATTGAAACCCCGGACATTATCAATGTGCACATTGACGGCAAGACCGACTGGGACAAGATGGCGGAGTTCCGGGTGGAGTAGCCTGCGGCAGAAGCCTCCTGTTGAAGCGGTAGCTGTGGCTACCGCTTTTTTTAAAAAAAACTGCATTGCTGTGTAATGCACAGCCGGTTGGAGTCTACAAACATAGTAGATGCGGAAAAAGGCTTCCGCAGTATTCTGTGAATGGAGAACCCACTATGTCAAAAGCTTTCCTAGGTATTGCGCTTAGTGCTGTCGTTGTAGCAGGACTATCCGGAGGTGCACTTATCTATCACAACACACAAAACTCGACTGCGGACGCCGTTGCGTATATGGATGCGCCAGCCGTGACCGCAACTTTTCCCATCACCATCGATGGGTTGTTAAAGCCCAATAGCGAGATTATGATCGCAACTCCATGCCTTCCTGGCGACACAAAAGCAACGACTAAAACTTCTTTTGGCGTAGAGACACAACTTAGCCCAGCGGCTGATATGGGCCAGCTCATCGGATATATTACGGCGCCGAACGTTGAACGTTATCGGTCCGGGACCGGCGGAAGGCCATCACACGGTCACCGTGACCTGTGAATCTGGGGTAAGCAGTACTGCTACTTTTCCGGAATCCGGGAACGGTGCTTCAGTGACCCCAGTTGCTCTCTAGGAGAAAATGCCCGCGTTCTGTCAAGATGCATTGGAAAGCTTGTTTATACGGTGAAACGATCCGAGGAGTTCTTTTATCCCAGCTCGTACATACATGGGGTGGCACACGTGCGATCTCAGGGACACGGTGAAGTATTGCCGTGGCCTACGGAGATGACATGACTACGCAGTACAGGCGCGAGGCTTTTAGCGCGACGTATCGCAGCTGTTATTCCGCAGTGCTGTCTTATATACGGCGGAGGACAGACGGCGACAACGCAGAAGACCTGACTGCAGAAGTGTTTACGCGAGCCTGGAATCGGTGGGACAGCAGGAAAGGTGCGGACCTACCTTGGATGTATGGAATAGCACGCAACGTGGTCTTGGAGCACTATCGCGCACGTGATAAAATGCGGCGATTGAAAAAGCTGTGCAAGAAGTTTCCTCGGGCTTTTCTACACCGATGCACGAAGTCGATGCACGTTTTACTATCTGCGCGGCTCTAGAACGTTTGAACCTATCCGATCGCGAAATACTTGCGTTGCATGCGTGGGAAAATCTGGATCCTGCGGAAATAGCTCAAGTTCTGGGAATATCCGCTAACTCTGCTCGAGTCCGGCTGCACCGTGCCCGCCATCGACTTGCGAACCTTTTATACAGTACTTCTGGTAATTCTCATGGAGAGTGCTCATGACTCGCGATTTTCATCCCCGGGGTTTCCCCGACGAACAACTGGCTCGGCAGCTCTCGGATGCTTTGAAAAAGCAGATCCTGCGCCAGACCATGGCTATCAGGCGCTTTCAGAGGCAGAAAAGGCCACCGCAGAACACAACCTTGCTCGTATCATGCAATCTGAAGGCACCGTTGGCTCCAACGTGCGTGAACTATGGGGTAACAGACAACGCAGGTTTATTGCTGTGGCAGCCGCGGTCGTTCTGATCGCTGCCGGCGGTCTATTCCTGCCCAGCCTCATCGATACCCACCCGGCGCAGGCTTCTGCCGCAGAAGTTTTAAGAACAGCCGCGGTTAGCGCAGGACAACAGCCAGAAGCTGCAGCTGTAGCAGTGACTAGTAACGATTATTTGCGTCGAGTGGACAAGAACGATTCAGGGGAAGTTGTCACTCAGTATGAGGTAGCTCCGTCAGGGGAAGTCACCCCCACAGTCACGGTTAAGGGCACTATCGACGCCGCCCTCACCGCCATTGCAGATAATCCGGCCCCGGTGGTCTCACCGGAGAGTGTTAATACTCGTCCTCTTGAGTCGTTGATTCGAGAGACTTTTGGCAGTAGCGATGGAGACAAAGTTCGTGGTGCGTTATCCCTTTTGCTAGTTCCGGGTGTACATAGTCGTTAAGCAAAAACTTTATGAGTATTTGGCGGGTATTCCCGGTAACGAGCTCGCCCATGTTAAGTCTTCGCAGACCGGAGTGCGAGGCGACGATGAAATCGTATCGGTTATCAGAGAACACGATCAGCTGAGCTTTGACCTCCTACCGGCAACCGGTCAACTTGTTCGCGTCACTGGTTTATATGCGGGGGTGGAAACCACCGTTGATGCTGCCGGAATTCTTGATTGCGTTCGGGTGAGCGGTCTTGACGGCCCAGAACATCTGACGTTGAGCTGCGCCGACGGGAACTAACTACACGATCAATGATATTTCCTGGAATAAGTGGGGAGGAGAACAGGCGATAGGGCGCGGCACCGCGTGGGTTAATGATTGCAAAGAGACGTGTGCTGAAGGAAAGTTTCATAGTTTCCCTGTGACTCTCACTGTGCACGATAAGCGTCGGTGTGGCTACAACCTGGATGTTTATACAAAGCTGGATCTGGATTATGGAAAACAAGAATCAGCACCAGACAATGAGACTATTCCGATAACCTGCGCAGCAGATTTTATTAACCAGGAAGAACACTGATTTTTATTGCACACACTGTAGCCAGAGATCAGTATCCTGGATCACATGGCAAAAGAACGCGCAGAAGAGAAGACCACCAAAGCTCCCAGAAAACTCTCTAAGAAAGCCTACGAGAAAGAACTCAAAAAGCTGCAGGCTGAACTTGTAGATATGCAGCAATGGGTAGTGGAGACAGGCGCTCGCGTCGTAGTGATTATGGAGGGACGCGACGCCGCGGGTAAAGGATCTGCTATTAAGCGGATAACGCAATACCTGAATCCCCGCACATGCAGGATTGAGGCTCTTCCCGCGCCTAACTCGCGAGAACAAGGGCAATGGTATTTCCAGCGGTATGTAGAAAAGCTCCCCTCGGCTGGAGAAATCGTTATCTTTGATCGCTCATGGTACAACCGTGCTGGTGTGGAACGAGTTATGGGTTTTTGTGACTCACAGGAGTACCGTCGCTTTTTGCATCAAGCTCCCATCTTTGAGCGACTTCTTGTAGAAGACGGCATTATGCTGCGAAAATACTGGTTCTCCGTATCTGATGAGGAACAGATTAAGAGATTTGAATCGCGCCGTAGCGACCCACTGCGGCGATGGAAACTCTCGCCGATGGATCTGCAGTCCATCATGCGGTGGGAGGAATATTCGCGTGCCAAGGATGAGATGTTCATTCATACAGACATCCCCTCAGCGCCGTGGTACACCGTGGAATCAGAAGATAAAAAGCGCTCACGCATCAATGTGATCAGCCATCTTCTTTCCACTATTCCTTATGAAAAAATTGATCGACCGCTGCCCGATATTCCTCAACGTCCGCCGCAGGATAAAGACTATGTCCGGCCACCACGCTCCGACTTCCACTATGTCCCCGACGTAGCCGCGAAACTAGAAGAGAAAAAGACAAAGCGTAAAAAGAAGAAATAGTCTGCCTTTGTCTTTGCTAAGGCATTCGCGCTTATATCGCACCGACGGCAAGCTTCCACCAGCCGTCGGTGCTTTTTCATGGCACTAATGGATAGACGCGGGGCGGAACTGAACCTTGAGCCACACAAAGAATCCCCACAGGACAAAGGCCCCATAGACCAGATACAAGATGGCTGAAGGATAGTAGCCTGCAGCGAGTAGGAGAGGGACGCCCACAACATCGACCCCGATCCAGATAAGCCAGAATTCCGTCCAGCCGCGGGCCATCCCATACGTGGCCAGCATCGAGCCGGTGAAAATCCATGCATCGGCCCAGGGGCCCCAGGACCCAAGGGCGGTAAAGACCCACGCGAAGAAAACGGTGCCGACGACGGCTACCCCCACCATCTTCCAGCGCTCTTTGCTGCTCGCCCAACGCGGCTGAACAGCAGAAGACTCCTCGGCAGGTTCGCTCACAATGGAACGTGAGGGGTCTGTTTCGGTCGATTCACGCATGCCACGTTTTTTAGCCCGAGACCATTGCCACCACCCGTAAGTGCTCACTATGAGGAACATAATCTGGCGGCCAGCTTGCCCGTATAGGTCTAAGTTCTGTGGAGTGTGAAAGACTCCTCCCAAGAAGACCGTGAACAACAACAGATTGCCCACTATCCCAATTGGCCACGCCCAGACGACGCGTTTCATGCCCCCATATGCAGAAGCCAAGCCAAAGAGGTTACCGATGATCTCGCGCCAGAGAATGGGGACTCCGCCGATGATGAGGGTGGCGTCGAGAAGCTGTGATAGAGGGTTCATAGTAGGAGGAGGGTTCCTTGGTCTCGCCTAGGCGCTAGGGGTGCGGGCTTCCAGAGCATCGAGGATGCCCGATACCACGTGGATCACGCCCTCATCCGCATGGGAGGGGGCCACCGCATCGGAGATGCTTTTGATCGTTGGATGGGCGTTATCCATGGCGTATGAGGTGCCAGCTGCTTGTAATAGGTCAAGGTCGTTGAGGAAATCACCAAATGCGAGGGTATCGCTCATATGGGTGCCAGTAGCTTCCGCGAGGGCCTGTAAAGCGACTCCCTTGTTGGCCTCGGGGTTCATCACGTCAATCCAATGACGGCCAGAAACCACCACGTTGAGTTCTTGGGCTGCTGAGCGGATAAGCGGGGCTGCTATGGATTCCGCATCAGCCTCGGTAAAGATCGCCAGTTTAACTACGGTATCGTCAACATAAGAATGCAGGTCATCGACCTGTTCTAACCGTGCGTAGTAGCGGATGCTCTCAGCCAAAAACTGTTTGTGCTTTTTATGTTTATGCATAAAGGCGCCGTCGACGCGGCAGAGGATGAGTCCCCAGGGGAGATCCGTGGCATCCATCATTGCAATGACTGTGTGCGCCAGGTCCCGATCAATGGTGGTGACAGAAACAATGGACCCCTCGTGGTAGACAACGGTTCCATTTTCAGCGATCACGGAGAGCCGCTTGGAGCTGCGCTCAAATTGATTCAGAAGCGTATACAGTTGCCTCCCGCTTGCCGGAGCAAAAATTATCTCTTGCTCATGCATCCGTTCGAGGAGCGGCCAAAAAGACTCGGGAATTTCATGCTTGTGATTGAGCAGAGTTCCGTCCATGTCCGTGGCGATAATGCGAGGGGTCATCTGTTCCTTCTAGCGTTGTTGAACCGCATGACTGCGTCTTTGCGGGACTGCGGGCATACAACCCGCATAATGTGCGTTAATAGCCTACCACTGACTACGACCACACACATTGTCGCCGTCGGCCTGTAGCACCTGATCGGAAAAATCTGCTGCAATTATTTAAGTGATGTGCAACACTGGGGGTTATGAATGCAATGGACAGCACATACCGCAATCAGGAAGTAGTCAACGTCTACGTGGAAAACACCACGGGAATTATCGAGCTGAATCGGCCCAAAGCCCTGAACTCTTTGAACCAAGAAATGATTGATCGGATCGACCAGGCCCTAGACGCATGGTGGGATGATGATGCCGTCCATAGAGTTGTTGTGTATTCCACCTCAGAAAAGGCGTTTTGCGCTGGCGGTGACGTGCGCACCAGCAGGGAACAGATTCTCGCGGGCAAAGGGTGCGCAAGTGACCAGTTCTTCGCCGACGAATACGAAATGAATAACAACATTGCGTTGTTCCCCAAGCCCTATATTTCGCTTATCGACGGCGTAGCTATGGGCGGAGGACTCGGAGTATCCGTGCACGGCTCCCACCGCGTCATTAGCGAGAAAGCTTTTGCTGCGATGCCAGAGATGGCTATCGGATTTAACCCCGACGTGGGGGTTCCCTTTATGCTTCAGCGGATGACAGGCCTCAAGGGCTTTACCTCGCTGCCCCTAGCCAATTTCCTCGTCTTAACTGGCTGGCGCATGAGTACCGCAGACATGATGTGGGCAGGAGTGGCGACCGACTTTGTGCCAAGCGCTGCATTTGCTGAGTTCCGCGAAATGATAATCGCTGAATCCCTGGATGAAGCTCTGGAAGCTTTTTCCACAGACGCGCCGGGAGAATCGGAACTAGAAAAGCTCTACCCCAACATTGAGAAAACCTTTAACTTTGACACCTGGCCTGAAATTGAGCATGCCCTAGGCGCACACCCTGACCGGGTATTTGCTGTTCAGGTCGCTGAATTGCTCAAAGGGGCAAACCCGGAGTCGCTTGTAGCATCCACCCTTTTGATGCGAGCATCAGCACTGTGCTCAACATTGCGGGAAGAGCTCGACCACGAAGTCGCTTTGGGTGAGCACATGCGCGCAAACCCCAATTTCGCAGAAGGGGTCCGCGCGGTGCTGGTAGATAAAGATAGAGAGCCTCATTTTGACCCCAAGGACACAGCGGCTGTTGACCCGGAGCCTTTTGAAAGAATCCTTGGGCTCTTTGACTAGTTCACCCCGACGATAGCTCCATTGGCATTGAAAGATACTAGTACGCTTCCATCCGAACAGCTGAGACGAAGCGTGTAGCCATCAAACGCCGATGGGGCGATGCCGCGGAAATGCGCATAGGTGGCAATAGCCCTCTGGGTATTCACCATGGACGCCAGCGGACAGCAGAGAGTGGCTGCGATAGAAGCTTTTGTTGCAGCTGGCAATTGGAGCCGGGGCGACTGCAATAAAAGCATGACGCGGCGACCGTCCGGCAGGGAAGCCACCGCGTGGACCCACTCTCGGAGCACGGGTTTTGCCACAGACTCAAGCGCGAGTTCTTGGGCGCGGTGCAGCGGGATGGGTTGTCCTAATAGCTCGGGTATGCCGTTGTCCATCGCGAAAGCCTTGAGGCCTAGTGCTCGCGTTACACCGGGGGAGTGCATGAGCTGTTCATCGTTCCACGCCCATGTCCAGTTGTCATCTACTACAGCCAGAATCGTGGCCTCTGCGGTCGCTGATTCTCCATAAGCAGATTTGATGGTTGCAGTAGCCGTGTGGGGATCTACGGCCACATGCGCGTCGGGATAGGTTCCCTCAAATAAAAGCTGATGTTCTGCGGAAACTAACGCTGCATCTGATTGGACGTCGGAGAGCGAGAGATTCTTGCCGTTCCATTCGGGGCAGCTTACTGTGCCTCGGGCGATATCTATGCACGCGGTCTCCCCATCGGGGGAAGAGACCTCAAGATGGCCGGAATTCTCGTGAAAACTGAGCCCTCGCTGGGCGGCGTACGCCAGGACGGCTCTTCGGAGAGCATCTGGGTCAGCTGCAAGCAGGCTGCCTAGCCCCACGGTTAATGCTGCAGGCATGGATAGATGAGGGAGAACATCGCTGAGGATGACCACATCCAACGCGCCGTCGTCGAGAGGCACTAAATATGCCGGCCCATTTCCGTTGAGGGTTCGTGCAGCTGCAACAAGCTCGTCGCTTGCCGGTTGCGTGAGGGAAAGCTCCGGGATATCAAACGTGTATTCCTGAGCCCATCTCCACTCACGCTCAGAATCAATATGGGCAGCTAGCACGCCCTCATAAGTATGTAGCCCATGCCGGGTATGAAATTGGACTTGATAACCGGTGGGCGTGGCATTGAACTCGTATTCGTGTACGTATCCGAGTAGTTGAGTGAATGCCTCAGAAATTTCAGCTTGGGAAATAACGCCGTCGACGATCACATCGTTGAAATGTGTGGGGGCAGGTAAAAACATTCGCAACAACCTTTCAAGATAGGGAGACACAGTGATGGATACGCCAAGGTGAAGCGGGGCGTTGTGCTGTCGAGAGGGATACTTCACGGGTACACAAGGGAACTACAGTGATTCAATTCTCCGCGAAAGGTGAATGATCTTTAGCTCATCCTAGCGAACCTAAGAAAAACAGGTCCGGTCAGGTAATGAAACCACTGGGGCTTGCGTACTCATGGCAGGGTAATGCGTTTACATACAGGACGTAGGGGAGCAAGAACGAACAGAAGGCACATAAACATCGGTGGGCGCTTTTAGGTGTGGTTTCCCACGATTTTTTTAAAGTGGGTGCCCTTTGCGCGAAGCCTTGCTAGAGTGATGACTTAGCTGAAGCGATCGGGAATGCCGGTGAAAATCCGGCAGCGGACCCCGCCACTGTAACTGCACAAGAAAGCCTCGTGTTCTCACTGCGCTAAGCGGGAAGGGAACAGGAATAATGGCAGCAGTAGCCAGGAGACCGGCTTCAGCACATGTACATCAGGCTTGCGGGGATTCGAGCCCAGAGAGAAAGCAGTATGCAATTATGCGCTTTAGCGTGGTTTCTAAGGGATTGAACCGGATACGGTTCTCCCATCGATACAGTCCGCCGTGGGGACATAAGACTTTGTTGTCCGTTTCCTTATAGAACTTCCCTGGTACAAGGGGTAGCTGGTTTTAATCCCAGATGAGGTTTTGGGATATAAAGACGGCGTTCACCCGCTCCTACATTGTAGTAGGTTTCTTTTCCTAGAAGAAGGTGAAGGTCTCCCCGTAGTTGAGGTGTGGAAAGATGTCAGCTTTTCACACGTGGCACAATCTCGGCTAGGGGATCTTGGGCACCGATCTTCATTCACTCTTTTGGGAAATAACGCTATACATAGGGCAATGGGGTTGAGGGCATGTGTTCATGTCTCGCAGCAGTCCTCACTTCTCGCGTGGCCGTGGCAGTCTGCGCGTGTATTGCTTGTATAGGGGCGGGTGGCGCACCATATAATTGAAAAAGCTAAAGGTGCGGACTCCTCGAAGTCCGCACCTTTAGCGCTTGTGTGGGGCTTAAATCTGATCTGAAGGGATACGCTCTGGGAGAACCTTGGGGCGTGCACCAGCTACGTGCTCGACGATACGGATAACCTGGTTTGAATACCCGAACTCATTGTCGTACCAGACATAGAGCACAAGGTGCTTCCCATTCGCAATGGTGGCAAGGCCGTCGACGATGCCTGCATGGGTGCTGCCTACAAAGTCGGAAGATACGACTTCGGGGGAGTTGATATAGGAAATTTGCTGACGCAGATCCGAATGCAGCGCTACTTTGTCCATGAGCTCGTTGACCTCATCGCGCGAGGCTTCCTTCTCTAGGGTGAGGTTGAGCACCGCCATGGACACATCGGGGGTGGGAACGCGGATGGAGTTGCCGGTGAGCTTGCCTTCGAACTCAGGGAGAGCCTTTGACACTGCCTTTGCGGCTCCTGTTTCCGTTAACACCATGTTCAGGCCAGCAGCGCGCCCGCGACGAGCTCCCTTATGGAAGTTATCGATCAGATTTTGATCGTTAGTAAAGGAGTGCACGGTTTCTACGTGGCCGTTTTCGATGCCATAGTGATCGTTGATCACCTTGAGGGTAGGCGTGATCCCGTTGGTGGTGCAGGAAGCCGCGGTGACAATCTGATCAGAATCGGAAATGTCATTGTGGTTGATGCCATAAACAACGTTCTTGAGGTCACCCTTGCCTGGGGCGGTGAGGATGACTCGTTGGACACCTTTGGCGCTAAGGTGCTGGCTAAGACCTGCGCGATCACGCCAGACTCCGGTGTTGTCCACCACGATGGCGTTGTTGATGCCATAAGAGGTGTAATCGATGGTGGCAGGATCATTGGCATAGATCATCTTGATTGCGGTGCCGTTAGCCCAGATGACTTCATTGTCCTCATCAACCGTGATGGTGCCGTTGAATGCTCCGTGAACGGAATCGCGTCGTAGCAGGGAGGCGCGCTTGATGATATCGCCGTCGCCTTTTTTACGAACCACAATGGCGCGGAGTCGGACTCCGCCATGGGCGGCTTCGCGTGCGATAAGGATTCTGGCTAGGAGACGGCCAATCCGGCCAAAGCCGTAGAGCACTACGTCGGTAGGCTCCTGCCCGGATTCGGTTCCGATAACTGAAGCAAGCTCAGAGGAGAGGAATTGTTCCAGTTCGCCACCCTGTTCGCGATAAAGCACGGCGAGGCGGCCCAGATCGATTGAGGCGGTTCCCAGGTTCAGGCGTGCCACTGCTTCCAGGATTGGGAGAGTATCGGCGGGCGAAAGCTCTGTTTCTGTAGCTAGGCGTGAGTAGCGGTGTGCCTTGATGATGTCGATGTCGGTGACGTCGATAAGCAACCGGCCAAAGACGGAGACAACCACGTTGTTGTTGCGGTGTAGCTGCCCGATTAAGGGAAGCATCTTTTGTGCGGATTCGAGCTTATCGTTCCAGTCCTGTGCCATGGGAGGTAGAGCCTTAAGTAGTGTCGAAGTGTGAAATCGAGCGGCGACATTCAAAGCAGTCGCACACCCCCGCAATGTTAGTGAAAGAAGCGGGTAGGGCAGATATTTCCTGTGAACTTTCCCGCCAGTGGCACACCCTAATGGGGAATGTGGCTGTTGTTTCATGGAGACAGCTTTTGAAAATTAGTGCTATTTAAGGGTGGGGCTGGGATAGTGTGCGGCACATGTCGCTTAGTCAACGCCACAAGACTTTATATTTTCCGCCTTCTAGGTAGAGCTGCAGTGGCACAGGAACGGCCAGAAGGTGTTGCTGATCCATGGGCACTGCAGATAGCAGAGAATGTGAAAGACCTCCAAGAACCGATGAGCGCTCTTCCGGAGTTCTCTGCCGTGCAGATGTATGTGGTGATCACGGACTTTGGGGCGTAAAACAGGACCAACTCATGTGTGTCCTCAGCTTGTGGTTTGTAGTGACGCGTTGCGCAAGTTTGGCGGAAATCCGTACACTCGTTAAGGCTGTGATCAATGATCACGCTGTCAGTGATTTTTAAGACGAGGGAGTCTTCATCGTGTTGCACGCTGTGAGCTATGCTCTCATGGACTCCGTTAACGTTTTACTCATCGGAGTCATTGTTGCGGTGGCTCTACTGGTGCCTCGCGGGGGGCGCTACGGAAAAATAGTATCGCTTTTGATCCTGGGGGATTGGTTAGGCGTTTTTCTCCTTTCAATTCCCACGCTGGCGCTGTTTCACTCAATAGAAGATAAAGTCCGCGCTTTCATAGACTCGCCCGTGTTTGGTGTGATCTTGATAGTGACGGGCATCGCCGGAGCAATTCTTACCTGGCGCGGTGGCGATTCAGCTGGATTAGTGCAACGGTTACTCAAACCACTGCGCACACCAAGCGTGAAGACGATGGTGGTGGGGTTTGTCCTGGGAGTGGCGCAATCGATTACGTCGATTCCGTTTTTCACTGGTTTGGCGTATCTTGCCACCGGCGACTACAGCAAAACATTCAGCTACATCGCGTTGTTCCTCTATGCATCTCTTGCGCTGAGCTTTCCGTTTTTCTGCGCAGTAGGCGTGGGATTTGTGCGTGCGTTCCCAGAGAGCCCCTTGGGCAGGGCTTTTGAGTGGGCGCGGTGTAATAGCGACCGTGTAGCCCTGTGGGCTGGTTACCTGGTGGCCATCGCCCTGGTCCTCATGGGAGTTTCGCATCTATAGCGGGCTTGTCGACGCCCACCCCATAACACCAACTCCCCATCCTCCTCCTACGCAGCTTTCATAGCTAGGCTGTGAAGAATGACAACTCTTTATCCGGTAGCTGACCCGATTGGCGAATCATATATTGAACGCGACGGACAGCGCATTGCTTATACAGAATATGGAAACCCGCAGGGCATCCCAGCAGTCTTTATCCACGGCGGACCTGGTGGCGGAACAACAAAAGAGAACGCAGGATTTTTTGATCAAGATAAGTATCGGGTCATCTTGATCGACTAGCGCGGCTGCGGAAAATCCACGCCGCATATCGCAGATCCGGACACTGATCTAGAAGCAGCTTTGGCGATGAATATCACGCACAAGCTGGTCGAGGATATAGAGGCGATACGCCAGCAACTCGGAATAGATAAATGGCTGGTCTTTGGTGGTTCGTGGGGTTCTACCTTGTCCCTGAAATACACCCAAACGCATCCAGACCGCGTGCTCGCCGTGGTGCTTCGGGGGATCTTTATGCTGCGAAAGACTGAGTTGGATTGGTTCTATGACGGTGGTGCTGCGCACTTATTCCCCGACAAGTGGGAGCGGTACCTCTCCGTCATCCCAGAGAATAAAAAGCCTGCCGCAGATGATCTATCAGGAGCGACCCACCTCGCTGGTGTGGATTTGATCGCTGAATACCATAAGCTTCTCCATTCGAGCGATCGCACTGTAGCGCTTGAAGCTGCTCGTGCGTGGAGCGTCTGGGAGGGATCGACATCTTTCCTAGAGATTCGAGACACCCACGACCATGAGGATGAGCGCTTTGCCCTGGCATTTGCACGCATTGAGAATCATTATTTTGTGCACCAGGGATTTATGCGCGACGGTGAACTGCTAGAACCTGCCAATATCGAACGCATCCGGGACATCCCCGCGGTGATTGTTCAGGGGCGTTACGACGTTGTCTGCCCGCCCGTTACCGCATGGAATCTGTACCGGGCATGGCCAGAGGCGGAATTCCATTTCTCACCGACGTCCGGACACGCCGCGAGCGAAAAAGAAAATGTTGCCGCTCTTATAGCAGCAACGGATCGTTTTGCAGAGGAACTATCGAGGTAAACGCAAAAAGGCCGCAGTTCTCACAGGGACTGTGGCCTTTCTGTTTATCGTGAGTACGTGATTAGTCTGCGACCATGGGCAGAAGCTCGAACTCGGGGTGTTCCTTTTCTATGAAAGCGAGCTTCCATTTATCCCCAAAGAGAGCCACGAGCTCACCGTCTGTTCGCTGGAATACCTCCACGCCGCGCTGCTTGGAAAGCTCTGTTGCGGTTTCTGGTGTGGTGCGACGTGCAACGGAGTAGGGGATGGGATCTGAGATGGTCTCCACGTTGTATTCGTTTTCCATCCGGGCCATCATGACCTCAAACTGCATGGGTCCAACCGCAGCCATGACCGGGGCGGCATCGCCGCGGGCATCGTTTTTAAGGATCTGAACAACGCCCTCGGCGGCAAGCTGGTCCAACCCTTTGCGGAACTGCTTGTATTTTCCTAGAGACTTGGCCCTGAGGATACGGAAGTGTTCTGGGGCGAATTGCGGCATTGGCTGATATTGGACTTTCCGTCCCTCAAAGATCGTGTCACCGGGCGCCAAAGCACCAGCGTTCACCAGACCAACGATGTCACCAGGGTAGGCGGTTTCCACGGTGGAACGGGTTCGACCGAAAACCGTGAGTGCGTATTTCGTGGAAAAACTACGCCCCGATTGTGCATGGGTGACTTGCATACCGCGATCAAATTCACCAGATACGATGCGCATAAAAGCTAGGGAGTCGCGGTGGTTTTTGTCCATACCAGCCTGGACCTTGAAAACTACGCCGGAGAAGTCATCGGTGACGTCGCGTGACTCGTCGATCGCCGTCGTAGCATCGGAAACTGCTTTAGCGTCGGATGCTCGGCCACTAGGAGAAGGGGCGAGGCTACAAAGAGTGTCCAAGATTTGATGGACACCAAAGTTCAGCATCGCAGACGCAAAAATAAGCGGCGACGTAGTGCAATCGAGGAAGAGGTCCTGGTCGTGTATGGCCCCGTCTGCTGCAAGAAGTTCGGCTTCTTCCACTGCGGTTTCCCACGCAATCTCTTCGCGTTGTTCTGCTTCCTCCGGAGCATAGTGCTCCTCAGGCGCGATGGTGGAGCCGCCGGCCGTGCGTAGGAAGTGGATGTATTCTGCGGCTTCACCATCTGCGTTGATACGTGCAAGCCCACGGAAGTCTCCTGCATCTCCTACTGGCCAGAAGAGTGGGGTGGGTTGGAGGCCGATTTCGTTGACGATTTCGTCGACAAGCTCTAGTGGCGTGCGGCCCGGGCGGTCCCACTTGTTAATCACGGTGACAATGGGGAGGCCGCGGGCTTTACAGACGCGGAAGAGTTTGAGGGTTTGCGGCTCGAGGCCTTTGGCGGCGTCGATAAGCATAACTGCGGCATCGACGGCGGTGAGCACACGATATGTGTCCTCAGAAAAGTCTGCGTGACCGGGCGTATCCACCAGATTGATTACAAAAGGCTCGCCGGTGTGTCCCTCGGGAGCGTACTCAAATTGCAATGCCGAGGAGGCGATGGAGATGCCGCGGTCTTTCTCCATATCCATCCAGTCGGAGACGGTCGCCTTCCTACCGGCTTTGCCATGTACAGCACCAGCCTCTGCAATGACGTGCGCATGCAGTGCGAGGGCCTCCGTCAGCGTGGACTTACCTGCGTCTGGGTGGGCGATGACTGCAAAAGTTCGGCGACGTGATGCTTCGCTGGAAAGAGTACTCATGGTTGATAAGGATAATCGCCTTGGCGCAATGTCCCGAATTTACCCGACTCCTCCTACTCGCGGACGCCAGTGTGGAGTAGACAGGGGACTCGGCGAAAGGCTACTTAGTGTCCACCGGCTGGCCAAAATGGATGCCGAGCATGGACTCCGTGCGTGCAAAAAGGGTGTCTGCGGCTCTATGCGAACGCGCCAGCGGATTGACCACACCAGGTCGGAGTTTGTCGTTGTAATAGACGCCTGATTGCCACGTGATAGTGGGGGTGCCGTCGATAAAGTACGCCAGATTTTTTCCACCTTGTTCCGCAGAAATGCTCAATCTACTTCTACTCGCCAGGGGGTTCTTGTAGAAGCGGCTGAGGAAGCCATGGGATTCTTGTGCGAAGTTGGTGAGCACCACGCCTGGGTGGAATGAGACCGCGCTGATTCCGCGATGCTGAAATTTGTGATGCAGCGACCGCGCAAACAACAAGTCTGCAAGCTTGCTGGTTCCATAAGCGCGGTTTGTTTTGTAGTTTTTGACCCCCATCAGGTCATCAAAATCCAGGCGGCCAAAGAGCACATTGGCCAGGCTAGAGGTCATAATAATGCGGGCGTTTGACTTCTCAAGGAGGGGGAACAGCTCGTGGGTGAGCAGAAACGGTGCGAGGTAGTTGATCTGGAACGTTTGCTCAAAACCGTCTTCCGTGATGATGGGGCCATCGAAGATACCGCCAGCATTATTGGCAAGTACATCGATGCGATCGCAGGCGGCTAAGAGATCCTGAGCTAATCGACGTACATCGGTGAGCGAGGAATGATCCGCGCAGAAAAACTCAGCCCCGACAGCTTCCGCTATAGCTGCTGTTTTCTGAGGATTCCTTCCTACTAACACCAATCTATCGTCTGGGTGCTGCGCAGCTAGTAACCGTGCAGCAGCTGCACCGATTCCATCACTTGCACCGGTAATTACGATTGTTCGCATGTTTTTAGCTTAGCTATGCGGAGTGAATTGTGTGTTGTGCCTGTGCGATTCCTGCAGTCACAACAAGCCGCACCGCTTCCGCAGACCGTGAGATCATGGTGTCAAGAGCCTCATCGTGCTCAACATCGCCGAGGACATAATCCGGCACAGACATCCCCTTTGGAGGACGCGAAATACCCATGCGTATCCGCAGGTAATCGCGGGTATTTAACAATGCACTGCTCGATTTAAGGCCATTGTGTCCGTTTTCATTTCCGCCCTTTTTGATGCGAACAGTACCGTGGGGAAGGTCTAATTCATCATGCAGGATAATGATGTGATCGGCGGCAATGCCATATTCTTCTGCGATAGGGGCGATAGCTTCCCCGGAGTTGTTCATGTAGGTGGTGGAACGCAGCACCGCGATCTCATGCTGGCCGACCCTAAGACGCGCCTCCGCCACAGGTAGGCCTCGCCGCTGGGTGAGCGGGGCACCATCGAGTAGCGCGTCGACAGCCATATATCCCACGTTGTGTCGATTCCTGGCGTACGCGTTGCCCGGGTTACCAAGTCCGATCACGATCCATTCGGGAGTCGGACGATCAGCAGCTGCATCTGTGTGCGGCTGGTTGACCGACTTTTTGGGTGCGAAGATACGCTGCAAAAATTCTCTAAACGTCATACATTTCGTCTTTCCACTAGCATGCGACTATGACGTCGCGGATTCTGGAAAAGCTTAGCTGCCCTATCATCGGTGCTCCAATGGCAGGTGGCCCATCGACTCCCGCGCTTGCTGCCGCTATTTCTGGCAGCGGGGGATTAGGGTTTTGGCCTCAGGAAACAAAGATGTCGCGTTACTCGTACAAGACATGCAAGAATGCGCCCAGCTGACGGCGGGACAACCCTATGGGGTTAATTTTTTCTACCCGCAGCCTCATCACACCGATCCTGATGTGCTCGATCGTGTTCACCGGCTCGTGGAAAAAGAATGTGCCGCCGTGGGAGTGGATCAACCGCCTATGCCTACGGTTGATTATTCAAATGACTTCCATACAAAGTGTGAGGCAGTCTTTACTGCGTGCACGCAAGGGTACGGGCCCAACGTAGTGTCTAGCTCCTTTGGGTGTTTTTCTACGGAAGAAATAGGGCAGTTCCATAGCGTGGGCGTGGAAGCGTGGGCATCAGTAACCAGCGTGAGAGAAGCAGAAGAGGCTCTTTCGCGCGGCGTTGACGCCCTTGTTGTGCAGGGACATGAGGCAGGGGGACATCGCCTGACAGGGGATGCTTGCGAAACACCGAATCTTTTCTCCACCGCAGAACTGTGTTCTGTGCTCCATACGCAGCATCCCGATGCGGTGCTGATCGCAGCGGGTGGAATCAGAACACCAGAAGACGTAAAAGCCGCTTTGTCTTTGGGTGCTAGCGCGGTGAGTTGTGGTTCGGCCTTTCTCCTTTCCCGTGAGGCAGGAACAAGCAGGGCACATAGAGCGATGATAAGCGCAGGTGGGCAAACACTGAGTAGTAGGGCTTTTTCTGGGCGGGTGGCGCGCGGGATCGCAACGAAGTTTTCCCTTTCCCACCCGGACCTTCCTTGTTCCTACCCAGAGCTTGGCGTCATGATGGCTCCGCTACGGGCTAAAAAGGGCTATGAGTATTGTCTTGTCGGCGAGCGCACTGAGCTGATTCGCTTGGGGACAGCCCAAGAAATACTGGATTATCTCACGGAGTAAGCAGGCCTTCTCTTTCGCGCCGTGTACTTAGGAAAGGGTTAGCTCTTATATAGTGGTCGATTATGGGCATGGACAAAATTAGAAAAGCCGCGCGTAAAGGCAAACACAAGAAAAAGTGTTGCCGAGACAACCCGCGCTGCAAAACCTGCGCGGTAGTGCTCAAGCGACTGGATAAACAGGGGGCCTTTGAGCTAGACGACGCAGCCCTGGCCAAAGCGCTTAAGAAAGCCCGCCGTTGGTGATAATCCGCTCGACTTCGTCTGCCGCGTCGGCGCAAGCAATAGGAATTTCCACCAGTTCCTTCTTGCTAAAAGGCTTGAGAACAAATGCTTTGGGTTCCATGCGTCCGGGCGGACGGCCGATTCCTATTCCCACCCGGATGTAGTCTTTAGTGCCCAATGCTTGGGTAATGGAACGCAAACCATTATGCCCATGGTCGCCTCCGCCACGTTTTGCTTTGATCTCGCTGAAGTCGAGCTCGAGATCGTCGAAAAGCACTATCACATGAGACGGGGGGATATTGAAAAAATTCGCGATTGAGCGCACCGGCCCGCCGGAGAGATTCATAAAGCTGCGCGGGGTGGCAAGGATGACTTTTGTAGTACCGATCCTGGTCTCAGCTGCCATCATGTTGGTTTTTTTATGTGCGCTGAGCTTTGTTGGCATAGGAGAGGTTCGAGTAAGCATCTCATCGATTGCCATATAACCGATGTTGTGGCGGGTTGTTGCGTATTGAGGGCCGGGATTGCCGAGGCCAACGATGAGAAAAGGCGAAGTCACAGTTTTCTATTGTGACAGCAAAAAGCCAGCCCACAAAAATGTGAGCTGGCTTCCTAGGTATGTAAAACGAAAAAGGTTTACTCTTCGCCCTCAGCCTCTGCGGACTCAGCAGCTTCGCCTTCTGCGGACTCCTCAGCCTCTTCAGCAACCTCTTCGAAGGAAACGGTTGCAATAACGAACTCAGGATCAGCAACCAAGGTGGTGTTTGCTGGGAGGGAAAGGTCGCCAGCAAGAACCTTTGCGTCAGCCTCAAGGCCCTTAACGGAGAAAGCAATCTCTTCAGGGATGGAGAGAACATCGGCCTCAACGAGAACAGTGTCAGCATCCTGGATCAGGGTGGTGCCCGGTGCGGTCTCGCCCTGGAGTGCGACAGGAACCTCAACCTCAACCTTCTCGCCACGCTTGATGGCTAGGAGGTCGACGTGATCGGCGTTCAGGGTCAGAACGTTCTGATCAACGTGCTTAACCATGGTGAGGTGCTTCTCGCCCTCGATGTCCAGATCGAGAACAGCGTTGGAGCCGTGTGCGCGAAGAAGTGCGTGCAGCTCAAGGATGTCCACGGAGAAGTGGATGGGTGCCTCGATGTCAGCGCCGTAGATAACGCCAGGAACCTGACCAGCAGCGCGCAGACGGCGAGCAAAGCCCTTGCCGAACTCGGTACGTGGCTGAGCTGAGATGGTTGGGTAGTTAGCCATGAAATTCTCCTTGAATGTTTATTAAGGTGAAAACTTCGGCCGCACCAAAAGAAAATGGCCTGCGGCCGACTCGAATGTCTTGGTCGAGTCTTCGCAGGCTTAAATAAGCTTTAAAAACAATCGCGTCGATAACGGCTCCTTACAAGGCGCCCTCGCCGAGACTCAGCCACAGTACCACTTATGAGGTCGCGGAATCAAGCTGGAAAATGCACGTGATCAGCATGACTGATGCAACTGGGATGGGTGGCTAGGCGGCTTATACGCTCTCTAGTCCACGATTCGCCAGATACTCACACTCAAAGGCGCAACATTAAGTTTTCCCTCGCTTATTACAACAGGAGGGTTTTCTCCCGCGTAATGATGTCGCGCAAAGATCTCCTCGTAGTTACCAGGATCAACTGGCGCGTGGAATTCTGTGTTGGCAAAGTTGATAGCGACTAGGAAGGAGGTTTCGGCAGTGCCGGACGCTTCCACCGTATACACCAACTGACGAGGGGTAATAACCGTGGCCACGGTGGTATGCCGGATCTCCTCGAAAGAGTTGCGTCGCATAAAACCGTGGTCGTTACGCATAGCTATGAGCTCGCGGAGCAGATCGACAGATCTGTGCAGGCGCCCCGCGCGGTCATAATCAAACTGGTTGATGTGGTCTGGGGATGCGTAGGAATTTTCGTCGCCATGCTTGGTGCGGGCAAACTCTTGTCCTGCGTGGATGAGGACGATGCCCGCGGCAAGGAACTGTATTTCCATGGCTAACTGGCACCGCTGAATCAGTTCGGCTTCTTCTGCCTCTGGTAATGCGATGCGGAGGCGATCAAACAGCGTGTGGTTATCGTGCGCCTCAACGTAGGCAACCGATTGCTCTGGTGCGGTAAAAGAGATTCCCGGTAAGTGCTGGCCACCTTTGATGTTGTTAAAGAGCGTCCACATGAGTTGGGGGTCGTGGGATCCGGTAAGAAGACCGGGGCGTTCTTCTCCAAAGGTGCTGCCCTTGAGGGTGTCGCGGAGGGACTCATTAAAGTGCGCAATCCTTGGCATATGCTCTGCGTTGCCCTGGTGGGCAGGAAGAACTCCCTCGGGATGGGTCCTCATGGGCCAGCCTTCTCCCACGATGATGATGGAGGGGTCGATACTATCCAGGCGCTCGCGCACCAGATTCATCGTTTCTACATCGTGGATTCCCATGAGATCAAAGCGGAAACCATCGAGTGCGAATTCCTTGGCCCAGTATTCAACAGAGTCAAGAAGGAACTTTCGCATCATAGGTTCCTCGGAGGCGGTTTCATTTCCACAGAAAGTACCGTCGTAGAAGGTTCCCTCTGGAGTCATTCGGAAATATCGGCCGGGGGCTGTGCGCTCCAAGGGCGAAGACGATGTGGAGTAGACGTGGTTGTACACCACATCCATAATCACGCGTAACCCGGCGGTGTGGAGGGCGTCGATAGTGCGTTTAAGCTCGGTGATTCTGCAGGCAGGGTCTGCGGGGTCAGTGGAGTATGAGCCCTCGGGAACGTTGTAATTTAGCGGGTCGTAGCCCCAGTTGTACTGGGCATCAAAGCTAAGATCGCCGGTTTCATCGATCGACTCGAAATCAAAAATTGGCAGCAGCTGTACGTGGGTCACTCCCAAGGATCGCAGATAATCAAGGCCGCTGCGGTTGCCCAACGCTGTGCGTGTGCCAGGCTCCGCGAGCCCTAAAAAAGTTCCTTTGTGCGTGATTCCGTTGTCTTGGCTGATAGTGAGGTCACGAATGTGTGCCTCGTAGATGACGGCATCCAGCGGGGAGCTAAAAGCAGGCATTCGTCGCAACGGAGTTCCGGGGGAAAGAAAACACCCTGGTTGCCGTTTGCGGTGACTGCCCGGGCATAGGGATCAACAGATTCGACGAACTTACCCTCATCAAACTCAAGGCGATACATGTAGACCGCGTTCTCGCAGTCTCCCGCAACGCTGGTTTCCCATGTGCCTTTGCTTATCGACGCCATCGCTATGCGCTGACTATCCGATTCCCGGTTAAGAATCAGATCTACCTTGTGAGCTGAGGGAGCCCACACTCGGAAGGTGGTGGCCGTCGGGGTGTAGAGGGCGCCAAGCGGCCCGTCGTATGTATCAGAGGCTGGTGAGGGGAGAGAATCGTGCATCAGGAATCCAACGAAAATCAGGAGGGGAGAAAGCGTAAAGGGTGATGGGCATGGCTAAGGCCCGGTACACGAGGCCGCGTACCGGGCCTTGACGTAGTTTTAGGCTTCGCCCTCAAACAGGGTGGTTACGGAGCCGTTTTCAAAGATCTCATGGATCGTCTTTGCCAAGAGGGGGGCAATGGACAAAACCGTGAGGTTGTCCCAGCCCTCATCGGACTGAGGCAGAGTATCAGTGGTGATCACTTCTTTTGCACCGCACTGGGAGAGGCGCTCGCGGGCAGGGCCGGAGAACACACCGTGGGTACAAGCGATGATGACGTCTTCAGCACCGGCATCGCGGAGAACTACAACGGCGCCGGCGATGGTTCCGCCGGTATCGATCATGTCATCGAGCAAGATCGCAGTCTTGCCCTTCACATCGCCAACCACGCGGTTAGCCACAACCTGGTTGGCCACATCCACGGAACGAGTCTTGTGAACGAAGGCGAGGGGGGCGTCGCCAAGCGTATTAGCCCACTTTTCTGCGACCTTCACACGGCCGGCATCGGGGGAAACAACCACGACGTTTTCTAGGTCGTACTTACCCTTGATGTAATCGGTCAGGATCGGCATAGCGTGCATGTGATCGACGGGGCCGTCGAAGAAGCCCTGGATCTGATCGGTGTGGAGATCGACTGCAACGATGCGGTCAGCGCCAGCAGTGCGCAGCAAGTCTGCGACCAAGCGAGCAGAAATCGGCTCGCGGCCACGGTGCTTCTTATCCTGACGAGCATAAGGATAGAAGGGGAGAATTGCGGTGATGCGCTTTGCGGAGCCGCGCTTGAGCGCATCAATCATGATGAGCTGTTCCATGAGCCACTTGTTGAGCGGCTGTGCGTGGGACTGCAAAACAAAGGCATCGCATCCACGGACGGATTCCTCAAAACGGACGAAGATCTCGCCGTTAGCAAAGTCGCGGGCTGTTGTCGGGGTGGTGCTGATACCTAGTTCATTAGCGACGGCGTCGGCAAGAGCAGGGTGGGCGCGACCAGTGAACAGCATCAAATTCTTCTGGTTTGCGGTCCAGTTGTGCGAAGTCATGGGGTTTTCGCTTAACCTTCCTTGGATTGGTGGTCAGATGCCTTACGGGCGGCTTCAGCTGCGGGAGTTCCTGGGCGCCTCTTCTCCACCCATCCCTCAATATTGCGCTGCTTGCCTCCGGAGACAGCAAGAGCTCCCGGAGGAACGTCTTCCCTGATTACTGTACCTGCTCCAGAGTACGCACCATCACCGACCGTCACTGGAGCGATAAACATCGTGTCAGAACCCGTTCTGACGTGGGAACCTATGGTCGTGTGGTGTTTTTCCACTCCGTCATAGTTAACAAACACGCTTGAGGCTCCGATGTTGGAATATTCGCCTACTGTGGCGTCGCCGATATAGGACAAATGAGGCACTTTGGAGCCACGGCCAATCTGAGCATTCTTGGCTTCCACGAATCCACCCAATTTACCCTCTTCGCCGACGATGGTTCCGGGGCGGATATAGGTGAAGGGGCCAACAGAAGCACGCGCCTTAATCTCTGAATCCATAGCGTGAGTTCGTATGACGTGAGCGCCTTCTCCCACCACCATGTTGATGAGGGTGCTATCCGGGCCCACCTCCACGTTGTCAGCGATTGTGGTGGTGCCGCGCAGCTGAGTGCCTGGGTAGATGGTGACATCTTTGCCTACCGTCACGTCTACGTCGATCCAGGTGGTGGCGGGATCAATGATGGTAGCGCCACCGCGCATGGCTGCTTCTACTGTGCGAGCGTTGAGCTTTTGAGCGGCCTTAGCAAGCTGTACCCGGTCGTTGACTCCGCCGAGCTCGTGAGGGTCTGCCACCGGGTAGGCCCGGACGGTGTGTCCCTCGCTTCTTGCAATGCCGAGGACGTCGGTCAAGTACAGCTCGCCTTGCGCGTTGTCCGTGTCCAGCTGCGTCAAACTATGCGCGAGGATGCGGGCGTCGAATGCAAAAACACCCGAGTTGACCTCTTGGATACTGAGGGTCTTA
Organism: Corynebacterium silvaticum; assembly: GCF_002162115.2. NCBI lineage: Bacteria > Bacillati > Actinomycetota > Actinomycetes > Mycobacteriales > Corynebacteriaceae > Corynebacterium > Corynebacterium silvaticum. The sequence continues at coordinate 881,484 of NZ_CP021417.2, forward strand.
CTATCAGCATCTTTTTGCTCGACGATGGCTGCAACAGAGTGCGACTCGTCGCGGACAATACGGCCATAACCGGTGGGATCATCCAAACGCATCGTGAGCACCGTGACCGTGGTGGGTGCCTCGCGGTGGAACTCCGCTAGTTCAGAAAGGGTTTCTGGGCGTAGCAGGGGAACATCGGCATTAGTGACCAGAATGGTGCCCGAGAAATCTTTGAGCTGATCCATGGCACACTGCACGGCGTGTCCAGTGCCCTTTTGCTCCTCCTGGACCGCGATGCTGATCTCTCGGCCTAATTCCGATGCAACATGCTCTACCGCAGGGGCAACTTGGTCTCTCCCGTGACCAACGACAGCGACGATGCGTTCAGGGGAGACCCCCGCTGCCGCATGCAAGGAGTGGGAAAGCAACGATCGTCCGCCGATCGAATGCAGAGTTTTCTGCAGCTCAGATTTCATTCGGGTGCCGGCCCCAGCCGCTAAGACGACTACCGCCACCGCCTCGGCAGGTGTAGGTGTGCTCACAGGTGCACGTTCTCCTTGATCGATCACATTGAGTATTACGTGTAAAGAGTCTACTTGCTCATCTTGCCAGCACAACGTTTTCGCCGCTAACGGATATGTGATGCAGAAGCACCAAGGACAGAAAAGAACAAAAGATTAGGTCGGCGGTGGACAGGGGAGTTCCACCACCGAAGTCCCCTCACCGTTTCTGCATCACCAACAGATGGCTGCCCTGCGACGCAGTGGTGCAAACAGCTACGATGAAATGCTGAGCTTCCTCAACTTTATTGACGGTATTGGATGAAAGGCGCTTATGCAGCTGAATCGACGGTCCTTCCTAGCGCTCGGCGGCCTGGCAAGCGCAACAGCTGCTGGCATGAGTCTTTCTGGATGCGGGAAAGAAGAACAAGGGAGAGGAAAGAACATAAAGAAGCTCCCTAGTCCACGAGGTTGGGACGGAGAGACTCGCGCATTGCCCATTCCGCCGCTGGCACAGGCCCAAGAGTCGGGGAACCAGCGATCCTTTACTTTGGTCACCCAACGGGGAGAATCAGAGATTCTTCCGGGAATTAAGACTCCGACATGGGGTTTTAATGGGGCACACCTTGGTCCAACAATCCGCGCATCGCGAGGCGACGCCGTATCTCTTACGGTGCTCAACGAACTCACCGAAGAAACCGCTGTGCACTGGCACGGCATTCTTTTACCCGCTCGCGCTGACGGAGGTCCGCATTCTCCCATTGCGCCAGGAAAGAAGTGGACTGCGAGCTACACCGTAGAACAACCCGCCGCCACACTGTGGTATCACCCGCACCCGCATGGGGAAACTGGGCTGCAGTCGTATCGCGGTTTGGCAGGAATGATCATTCTTGAAGACGAGGTCTCCAAGTCTCTTGATCTGCCTCAGGAGTATGGGGTAGACGATGTGCCTTTGATACTCATGGATGCGAACTTTACGGAAGCCGGCGTTCTTGACGAGACTATGGATGACACAGGGGGACTTCTGGATGAAGTCCCCTATATCAACGGCGTGACTAACCCGCATTTCCAGGCGACCACGCGCCGGGTTCGCTTCCGGATTTTGTGTGGTTCGACGATGCGGTTTCATAATCTTGCACTCTCTGACTCGCGACCCTTTCATATTATTGCCTCTGACTCGGGGCTTTTAGATTCTCCTCAAGAAGCAACGAGTGTCATGCTTGGCCCTGGTGAAAGAACAGAAATAGTCGTAGACATTGCGCCTGGGGAAAAACTATCGTTGCAATCCATCGGTTTTGCAGATCACCTGGGGGTTCCGCAAGACGACTACACGGCTAAATTTCGACTTCAAGATGCGCACGAAGTCTTGTTGATCAAAGGGCCCGAAAGCAGTGCTCCTGAGCCAAAAGATATACCTCAGGTACTGGATACTTCTGCCGGTGAGCTGCCAGACACAGAGCATTCGATCGAGCGCACGTTTGTCCTCAACACGTTCCAGATCAATGAGCAATCGATGGACATGAGCCGAGTGGACATTGCTATCGCGCATTCAGACCCGGAAAAATGGATTGTGACCAATGGAAACTCCGATTGGATACACAACTTTCATATACACAACTGTGCGTTCAAAGTCCTGAGCCTCAGCGGTACGGATACTGTTGTCACAACACAAGGGTGGAAGGACACGGTGACCTTACCGCCAGGCTCCACAGCCACTCTTGCCGTGGTCTTTGGACAGTACAGGGATAACACGTACCCGTATATGTATCACTGCCATATGCTGTTCCACGAAGATCAAGGGATGATGGGGCAGTACATGATGCTTAATAAAGGTGAAGCGCCCGATCTGCGTACGGACTACACGCTGGCGCATCCGGCAGGTGAACACGGCCATAGCCACTAATACGTGGCGTAGCGACGCTCTGGTTACCCAAAAACAGCTAAGTAGTGAAAGCTATAGGCAGTAGTACGTTTTATCGGCAATAAGGACAACAGTAGTGTCTTTGGAATCTCGTCATTCTGTTTCTACCCATGCTCGGACTTCTCGCAAACAGGGCACCACGCCCGGTCATGGTTCGAGGGTCCCTCTTCCACCAGCGGGTCCTGCATGGTTTCCCTCTGTGATGGGAACCGGGCTATTGGCAAACTTGCTTCATGCTCAGGCCCCTCATCTGCCCGGCGCGCATATTCTTTCTGCCGTGGTGCTAGGGATTGCATGGACGCTGTTGATCGGTTTGACCTTTGGATTTGTGTTTCGTGTTGTGCGTAAACCTAGTGTTTTTAGCCGTTCAATAGCAGATTTCTCGCAAATGCCGTTTTGGGCGACGGTCTCTATGGGCTACCTCTCTGTGGGGTCTGCCAGCACCATAGTTATCCCTCCTCTTGTCCCAGAACTACTCCGCGTTGTTTGGGCGCTCAATACTGGGATGTGGGTGTTTGGCACTGTTGTGGGCGTGTGCTCAGCGTTTGGGTTTGCGGCCCGTTTAATAGGCGTGGACCGTGGCGCGCCTACGACCATTTGGGGCTTGGCCGTAGTGGGACCTATGGTTTCCTCCACCACGGGGGCCAACTTGGTGCCGCATGTGTCGGAAACTCTGTACCCTTATGTGCAGGTTATCTCCATCGCATGCTTTTTCCTCTCGCTTTTTGTCGGCTCTATCATTTTCGCTTGCTCGTACAACCATCAATGGCGGGTAGAACCCATTCCCGCTGCTGCGTCCGTATCGGCATGGATACCCCTGGGCGTAGTAGGACAATCGACGGCTGCGGCGCAGGCGATGGCTTTTCAGACCGACCATCTTGTGCTCCCTGGAACACAAGCGGCTATGCATAATCTGGCCAATCTTTATGGCTGGATCATGCTCATCGTGGGAATCCCTCTCGTGATCTTTGCCGTGGCGATGACCCTACGAGGGTTTTACCTGCGGATGCCCTTTACTCCGGGATGGTGGGCGATGACATTCCCCCTTGGCACTTTGGCATTGGGAGCCACTCTGTTTGCCCGTGGTACCGGCTTAAGCTTTTTACGTGGCTGGGTGCTTTTGGCACCGTCTGTTTGGTGGGGACGGTGACGCTGTGCTTGGTGATGTCGACACACGCGGTGATGATGCAGTGGCGAGGAGGATCCACAAAGGAATCCTTGAGGGTGTAATCCTAAAATTTCCAAAGGAGAGAAAATATTGTATGATCCCCTTCGGTGGTTCCGCCTAATGCTTTGAGCATTATCGGTGGCCTCATCTTTCCCCATGGTGTAATCGGCAACACTACGGTTTTTGGTACCGTCATTCTAGGTTCGAGTCCTGGTGGGGAAGCAATCTTGAACCCGTCTTCACTCACGTGGAGCCGGGGGTTTGTGCATAGAAGAGCGGTTTCTAGTGGGCTGTCAGATAGCATAAACAGCGTTTGTGTAGGACACGATAAGGTAGTGAATATGGTCCGAAAGCGAATGACTGGAAAAGAACGCCGAGAACAACTCATTGTGGTCGGGCGCAGCGTGTTTTCTGAGCGTGGTTTTGAGGGGACGAGTGTAGAAGAAATTGCTGCTCGTGCGGGTGTGTCCAAGCCAGTGGTGTATGAGCACTTTGGGGGCAAAGAAGGGCTCTATGCTGTAGTTGTTGACCGTGAGATGCTTCGGCTGGAAAAAGCGATTACCGATTCTTTGCAGACTGGTCGTTCGCGAGCGCGCATCGAACAAGCCGTGCTAGGGCTACTTACATATGTGGAAGAAGATACTGATGGCTTCCAGATTCTGGTGCGGGATATGAAAGCCGGTCAGGCTCGTAGCTACTCCACATTGCTTAATGACGCCGTCGTGCAGGTCTCATACATCCTGGAACAAGCTTTTGAACGGTCAAAACTAGAACCCAAGAATGCCGTTCTTTATGCCCAGGCACTCGTGGGAATGGTCTCCATGACCGCCCAATGGTGGTTGGACCAAAAAGAAGAGCTCGGCGGATCCACAAAAGAAGAGGTTGCGGCTCATATCGTGAATCTCTGTTGGAATGGTCTAGCCGGTATAGAACCCGAACCGTCCTTGTCTGAAATCGGAAACAAGCCGGAGACTTTAGGCTCCCATTAAAGCTTTGTTTCCACCGGCTCTCTTGCGAGCAATCGGGGGATACATCACCCGAGTCTTTGTCGTAGTTCTTTGAGGAGTTTCTTGTTGTCAACTGATAACGCAACCACTAACAGCCATCATCCCGCTATGCTCGCGGGGCTACTTAAAGTTGCGGCGACAGACCCCAAAATCAAAGGGCTGCTGGAACACGTTGGTGACCCAGCGCTGCATATTACTGGCATAGACCAATCTCGCCCCTGGACTATCGCAGCGCTATCGCACCGCGCCCCAGTCCTCGTTATCACGGCTACCGGACGTGAAGCAGAGGACCTCACCGCGGAGCTTCGGGCAATGCTTGGAGACTCGGTAGCCTGGTTCCCCGCATGGGAGACCCTTCCGCACGAGCGCCTCAGCCCAGCCGCGGATGTAGCGGGACAACGCGCTAAGATTTTGTCGCACCTGAATGACCTGCGCGTGGTGGTGACTGCCGCACGTGGCGTGAGCCAGCCGATTCTTCAGGAAGCAGAGGGGCGTAACGCCCTCCTCCTAGCGGCTGAAAAAGATTATGATCTGGAAGACCTCACGCGGCAGCTCATTTTTCGGGCGTATCAGCACGTTGACCTTGTGGCTAAGCGCGGGGAGTTTGCTACCCGAGGCGGCATCCTCGACATATTCCCCACGACAATGGACCGGCCTGTTCGCTTAGAGTTCTGGGGAGACGAGATCACGGAGATCCGGGAGTTCTCCGTGGCCGACCAGCGGGCAATCCCAGATTCTTCCCACGCTGCCGTGGAAATTTTCCCTGCCCGCGAACTCCTCGTCACACCCGGCGTAGCAGAGCGCGCCGGCGATTTAGCCCTGAAGTATCAGGGAAACCCTACGCTGCAAGAGCTCTTATCCAAGCTGGCGGATGGCACTCCCGCTGACGGCATAGAAGCGCTCATACCAGCACTCGTGGATACCCCTTTGGTTACTCTTCCTGAGCTCATGCCACAGGGCACGCACGTGATAGCAGTTGGTCCGGAAAAAATTCGCACTAGGGTAGCGGATTTGCAGGCCACCGACGCAGAGTTCCTTGCAGCGGGGTGGGAGGCCGCAGCGATGGGCGCCGCTGGGCCAGTTGCTGCCCAAGGACTAGATCTAGAAGCTAGTTCCTATCGCTCGTATGAGTCTTTAGAAATATCCGCGCGCCAGGCGGGGTGTTCATGGTGGACCTTTGCGCCTTCCGGCATGTTTGAAGCAGATGATGCGGACACCCTTCCACTCGACTTTGCAGCAGGACCCACCCCGCGCGGTGATCTCTCTCAGATTGAAGAGATGATGTCCCTGCTGCTAGCCCATACCACCGCGGGCGGCAGGGCGGCCTTTATCGCCCCTGCCAAGGGCGCGATCAAGCGCATGGTGGATAGATTCAAAGAAAAAGGAATCCCCACAAAGGTAGCCACACCGGGTTGGGAACCCACCCCGGGAGAAGTGACTCTCTACCAGGCGCTTAGCCACGCGGGCCTCGTCTTTCCTAGAGTCCGCAAAAAAGCTGGAACCGAGGCATTGCCCCTTGTCGTGGTCACAGAGACCGACCTCACCGGTAACCGCGTAGGAGACATCGCAGGGGCAAAGCGTCGTCCAGCTAAACGACGCAACCGCGTAGATCCGCTCGCTCTGAAGACCGGCGATTTTGTGGTCCACGAGACCCACGGCATTGGGCGCTTTCTCAAGATGACCGAGCGAACAATTACGTCCGGGGATGAAACCTCAAGGCGGGAATACATCGTCTTGGAGTATGCGCCGGCAAAACGGGGACAGCCCGCAGACCAGCTTTTCGTTCCCATGGACTCCCTCGACCTCCTGAGCAAATACGTGGGAGGCGAGAAGCCCTCGTTGTCCAAGATGGGCGGCTCCGATTGGAAGAACACTAAGAAAAAGGCCCGTGCTGCGGTTCGAGAAATCGCCGGTGAACTCGTCGAGCTATATGCCAAGCGGCAATCCGCGCCGGGGCATCCCTTTGCGCCTGATTCCCCCTGGCAGCATGAGATGGAAGACAACTTTCCATACGTTGAGACTGAAGACCAGATGATGGCCATCGAGGCGGTCAAGGCGGATATGGAAAAGCCCGTTCCTATGGATCGCGTGATCATAGGCGACGTGGGCTACGGCAAGACGGAAGTTGCTGTGAGGGCTGCGTTTAAGGCGGTTCAGGACGGAAAACAAGTGGTGGTTTTGGTTCCTACCACGCTGTTAGCGCAGCAGCATCTGTCCACATTTGATGAGCGTATGGCCGGATTCCCTGTAAATCTGCGAGGTTTAAGCCGTTTTACTTCCACGATTGAAGCGAAGGAAACCATAAAAGGGCTTGCCGACGGCACCGTGGACATCGTGATCGGCACGCACCGCCTGCTTCAGACAGGAATTCAGTGGAAGAATCTCGGACTGGTCATCGTCGATGAGGAGCAGCGTTTTGGTGTGGAGCATAAAGAACACATCAAAGCATTACGCACCCACGTTGATGTGCTGACAATGTCTGCCACCCCGATCCCGCGAACCTTGGAAATGTCGATGGCCGGGATCCGTGAGATGTCGACCATTTTGACCCCTCCCGAGGATCGCCACCCCATCTTGACCTACGTTGGGGCGCAAGAAGATAAGCAAATCGCTGCGGCCATCCGGCGTGAATTGCTGCGAGACGGCCAGGTGTTCTTTGTGCATAACAAAGTCTCCGATATTGAAAAGAAAGCCAGAGACCTACGAGAACTCGTGCCGGAGGCTCGTATTGTTGTTGCGCATGGACAGATGAGCGAGGAGCTTCTGGAACAAACTGTCCAGGGATTCTGGGATCGCGAATTTGATGTGCTGGTATGTACCACCATCGTGGAGACTGGTTTGGATATTGCCAATGCCAACACCCTCATTGTGGAGAACGCACACCATATGGGACTTTCGCAGCTTCATCAGCTGCGGGGGCGCGTAGGGCGCTCCCGGGAACGTGGTTACGCTTACTTCCTGTATCCCAAGGGACAAACGCTGACAGAAAACTCTTACGACCGCCTAGCTACCATCGCTCAGAACAACGATTTGGGTGCCGGTATGGCGGTAGCCATGAAAGATCTGGAGATGCGTGGTGCCGGTAACGTGCTCGGCGCACAGCAATCGGGCCATATCGCAGGCGTAGGATTTGATCTTTATGTGCGGCTTGTTGGCGAGGCAGTGGAAGCCTACCGAGCCCTCGCAGACGGAAAAATCATCGATGCCACCGACGACGGGCCAAAAGAAATCCGCATCGATTTGCCAGTGGACGCGCACATCCCAGAGTCCTACATCAATGCTGAACGACTCCGGCTTGAGGTGTATAGGAAGCTGGCGGCGTCGCAAAGCAATGCCGATCTGATACTCGTGGTAGAGGAGATGGAGGACCGCTACGGCTCACTGCCTGAAAAAGTCACACGTCTTCTGGCGGTGGCGCGACTACGACACCTCGCCAGGTCCGCGGGCATTAGCGATATTGGTGTGCAAGGAACGCGGATCAAGATTCATCCGGTGGAGCTCCCGGATTCCAAGCAAGTCCGGCTTAAACGACTGCTGCCTTCCGCGACGTACCGCGCCGCGGCTAAGGCTATCCAGCTGTCCTTTCCTAAGGAGGGACGCAACGTTACCGATAAACCGCTTCGCGACGTCGCCCTCCTCCAGTGGGTAGCAGATTTCCTATCGGAAATGTTTGAAGTGCCGCGCATCTCAGTCACCGGGGAGGCCGTGCCTGAAAAAATCATCTCCGTGGGGGAATCGCCCAGCTCTCAGGGTCGGGCACGTACTACTCAACGTACTGTCATCAGGCGGAGCGAGCGCAATGATGACGAGGACTACGAGGACAAACGTGAAGCGCGTAGGAGGAAGTATCGGATGCGCTGACCGGGTTTTTCAAAGCGCCTCACGATAATCCCGTTTTGGTTCTCACCCGATGAGGCCGCAAGGAACCGAAAACACATAAAAGCCGCACTGCTCCAGAGAACAGTGCGCTTTTATGGATTTCGATGTTTAGAGCGACATAGTCCCGGTGATAATGCCGTAGATTCCATAACATCCTGCGCCCGCGATGAGTGCGACCACTACCCACTCGAATGCGTTGAAAACCTGCTCTTTTTTGTAGAGGCGGGTTCCCACATAGGGGATAAGTCCGGGTAGAACCGCCAAAGCCCCGAAGAGCACATACTTAAGGTCTGCTGCGTAGAACAACCACAGCGAGTACACAAAGGCAAGGAGTGCCACCGCGAGATGGCGGCGATTTTCTTTGTCACTGACCTCTGGGCCAGAATCATCGAAACGAGTGCCTGCCGCCGGGTGCGAGATCCCTTTGCCTCGGGTCGCTAGCAAGATGAGGTAGAACGCGGAGAAAACATAAGGCACGAGGTACAGCACAGTGGCGAGCTGAACCATGGACACATACGTGGTCTGGTTGATAAAGAAAACGACCACCCAGATTTGGATCAATACTGTAGAAATTAACTGGGCCACCCAGGGGGCACCGGAAGCGTTAATTTTCCCTAGCTGTCGGGGGAGCAGACCGTCGAAGGCCATCATGGCCACTGGCTCTGCGCAGAGCATTTGCCAGGAGACATAGGCGCCGAGAACGCTCAGACACAGACCAACGGAGACGAGTCCTGCGCCCCAGGGTCCGACGACGGCCTCTAGAACATAGGCCATTGAGTTGTTAGGAAGGGCTGCGAGTTCCTCGCGTGTTAAGACGCCATAAGACAGCGTTGCGACGGTGACGAGCAAAAGTAGCACCGTGAAGAAACCGAATACGGTGGCGCGTCCGACGTCGGCACGCGTACGGGCTTGCTTGGAATACACCGAGGCGCCTTCAACGCCGATGAATACCCATACGGTGAAAAGCATGATGCCTTGTAACTGGTCAAAAACAGAGGCGCCGGTGGAATCACCCCAGAAATCAAAGGTGAATTTATCCCAGCTGAAGCCTAGGAACATGACCAAGACGATGAACGCCAGGATAGGGAGCAACTTGGCTACCGTGGTGACTGCATTCATAAAGGCGGCCTGCTTAATTCCTAGAGAGAGAACAGCAAAGATGAGCCACGTCATCAGGGACACTGCGATTGCAGACGCCAGGCGATGCTCTGTATTAAAGAGTGGGATGTAGTGTCCTAGCGTGGAGAAGAACAAAGTGGCGTAACCAACTTGCGCGATCACGCTGCCCAGCCAATAACCCCAACCCGAGGAAAAACCGATGAAATCGCCTAATCCTGCGCGTACATAGGAGTAAACGCCGGAATCAAGATGCGGTTTACGATGCGCAAGTATCTGGAATACAAAGGCCACTGCCAACATGCCCACACCCGCGATGACCCAGCCGATGAACATTGCTCCCGGCGCAGCCACTGAAGCGATATTTTGCGGCAAAGAAAAGATTCCCGAGCCGACAGTGGATCCGATGATCAGGCCGATGAGTGTCCAGATGCGAACCGTGTGCTGTGATTTCTTGTCAGCGCTGGAAGCTGCAAGGTTCATGGATACCTCATTACATATGAAACAAAATAACTAGGGACTTGGGGGAACACACTGCACTCAATCAACTAGGAGGCCAAGGCTGAAAACAAAACACATGTATTCACTCAGTAGAAAAGTAAGGCTTTTCAGTCCTACGAATCTTACACTCTGTGTGAACTAGTCAATACTGACGCAACTGAATTAGATTCCAGTCGCAGCCGATTGTTGGTCCTTAACCGTCAACGAGTGGCAGGCAAAGAGGAGGGCTTAAGATCGTTGAACATGATGGTTCTCCTCCTAAACCCGCGCTGGCCCACAATGGTTCCTGTAGGAATACTAAAGAAACTCTCAGGAAAAATCATATTTACAGATGAAGTTCCGGCGTCGGTGCGCGGGACCCTTTCTAAGTATGTGCAGGTAGGGTCGGAAAATCTCATTGTGGACACTAATGAGTTGGATTCTGTGATTGTTAAGGCAATCGATCGCGGTGCGCACGTGTATGAGGTTGATTCCAGGCGGGAAGCTATAGGGCAGGCGAGGGCTGTGATGTCCCAAGCGTTATGTCGCGGAGAGTGGGAACAGGATCAGACCCACCATTCCCTCATTCCCTATCTTGAGGAGGAAAGCGCGGAGGTAATCCGTGCTATCCGCGAGGGGGCCTCGGATGAGGAATTGATCGGGGAGCTGGGTGATGTGTTGCTGCAAGTGTTGTTCCATGCGGAGATAGCGACTAGAAGGGGAGCCTTTAACTTTGAAGACGTGGCCGCGAGCTTTGTAAAAAAGATGAAAAAACGTCAGCCCTATCTATTTGACGGCTCTACGGGTGTAGTGCCTGTGGCTGAACAGGAGCGGCTGTGGGTTGCGGGGAAACTACAGGGATGAGGGGGCGTTGTTAGCTTGTCGACGCCCCGCGCGTGGGCTGCCCTAGCCATAGAACCGTCTTATCTTATGGTCAGGGTTCTTTATTTTTTTTCTGTAGACTGGTTCGCCATGAGTTCAGGAGTTCGCCGCGCAGCAGGATGCGGGATGGGTGTTGTGTTGTCGGTGATTCTTGTTATTTCTCTTGTGGGATGGGCGATTTCTTTCCTTGACGGCGAGTCTCCTGTGCGCCAGTTGCAAGATGTCCCGACTTCGGTGCCCCCGGCTAGAGCAGCGGAAGTTCCCCGGATAGACGTTCATGCGCCGGGGCGAACGTCTGACAAACTTGCGTTTTGGGTGGATCCTATCGCGGCGGATACGTCGATAAGCTCTGCAGCGATACGGGCGTACGGCAATGCGGAACTTATTGCTGCGGAATCGTGGCCGGGGTGTCATTTGAGTTGGGGGACGCTTGCTGGGCTGGGATACGTGGAAACTCGACACGGGACATATTCCGGGCATCTGTTTGAAAGCCGTGAAATAGACGCCAACGGTTTTGTTCTGCCTCCGATTATCGGGGTTCCGCTTGATGGTTCACCCGGTTTTGCCAAGGTCCTGGACACCGATAATGGCGTTCTTGACGGAGACACCGTCTATGACCGAGCTGTCGGCCCCATGCAGTTTATCCCCGAAACATGGAAAAAGTACGGGCGCGATGCCAATGGGGATGGCGTGGCAGATCCCAACCAGATCGACGACGCGGCTCTGAGTGCTGCGAATATGCTATGCGACGGCCGAGATTTGGCCACTAAAGAGGGGTGGACCTCGGCGCTGCATGCATACAATATGTCTAATGACTATTTAATTAAGGTGCGGAATGCGGCCGCTTCCTACGCGCTGCGCCAGCCGGCTGTGTAATAACTCACGTCTACTGCCCGCCAAAATTTCCGAATTGTTGGCATAATTGGATACGGACGCGTGATTCGGACAGTTGATGTTTGATTGGTCAACATTTTTGCAAAGAATGTTTTCCCATAGGGGAACCTCTTTGAGGAAAAGATCATTCTTATGATGTGCTGGGACCGGAATCACGTGATTAACTTGCAAAGCAAGAACAACTTGCATCCATAACGCATTAGGAGCTAAACAGTGGCTGACATTATGCACGTTTTCGCACGTGAGATTCTCGATTCCCGCGGTAACCCCACCGTCGAGGCAGAGGTTTTCCTTGATGACGGTGCTCATGGCATCGCTGGTGTCCCTTCAGGTGCCTCCACCGGCATTCATGAGGCACACGAGCTTCGCGATGGCGGCGATCGTTACCTGGGTAAAGGCGTTCTCAATGCCGTCAATAACATCAACGAGGAAATCGCTGACGCTGTTGCAGGTGCAGAGGCTGACGATCAGCGCCTTATCGACCAGGCCATGATCGCTCTCGACGGAACTGAGAACAAGTCGCGTCTGGGCGCTAATGCCATCCTGGGTGTTTCCATGGCTGTGGCCAAGGCTGCCGCAGAGTCCGCAGGCCTTCCGCTGTACCGTTACGTCGGTGGCCCAAACGCGCACCTTCTTCCTGTTCCAATGATGAACATCGTCAACGGTGGTGCACATGCTGATTCCGGTGTCGACGTTCAGGAATTCATGATTGCTCCTATCGGTGCTGAGAGCTTCTCCGATGCCCTGCGCATGGGTGCTGAGGTTTATCACTCACTGAAATCCGTGATCAAGTCCAAGGGTCTGTCTACCGGGCTTGGCGACGAAGGCGGCTTCGCACCTTCCGTAGAGTCCACCAAGGCTGCTCTTGACCTTATCGTCGAGGCAATCGAGAAGGCTGGCATGAAGCCAGGTACTGATATTGCTTTGGCCCTGGATGTTGCTTCCTCCGAGTTCTTCAAAGATGGCAAGTACCACTTTGAAGGTGGCGAGCATACCGCTGCAGAGATGGCAAAGGTGTACGCCGACCTTATCGAGCAGTACCCAATTGTCTCCATCGAGGATCCACTGCAGGAGGACGATTGGGAGGGCTACAGCAACCTCACCGCAGCTATTGGAGATAAGGTCCAGATCGTCGGCGATGACTTCTTTGTCACCAACCCTGCCCGTCTGCAGGAAGGCATCGATAAGAAGGCCGCCAACGCGCTTTTGGTAAAGGTCAACCAGATCGGTACCTTGACTGAGACTTTCGATGCCGTTGACCTTGCTCACCGCAACGGTTACCGCACGATGATGTCTCACCGCTCCGGCGAAACTGAAGACACCACGATTGCCGATCTTTCGGTCGCACTTGGATGCGGTCAAATTAAGACCGGCGCACCCGCTCGCTCCGAGCGCGTGGCAAAGTACAACCAGCTGCTGCGCATCGAGCAGGAGCTGGGAGACGCTGCTGTGTATGCAGGTCGCTCTGCTTTCCCACGTTTCCAGGGCTAAAGCATAGGCTAGGTCGGCACTCGTGGGTATATAAGGTTATGCAATACCCACGGTTGGCGCCGTAGGTTTTCTCGACGATAGGAAGCCTGCGGCGCTGATTCTATTGTTAAAGATGTTTTTTGTGTGGCGTTAAACAGTGGATGGCTAGATAGCGCTAGAATGTTGCTCCTATGGTGATCAAGAAAAAGCGTGTGGTTCCGGTAGTGAATCGTCCTGAGCGAACGCGTGGGTTCAAGCTGCCACGCAAGCGTATTCGCCTGCACGCCAGAGGCCTGATCATTGTGGGGATAGTGGTAGTAATCCTTGTCGTCATGATTTTTCGGCCTCTTCACACCTACATGGTGCAACGGGCAGACATTGCGCGCCTTACGTCTTCGATCGAACAGAAACAGCAAAAGAAAAACGATCTGCTCTCGGAATTGGACAAATACAAGTCCGATGCTTATGTCAGGGAACAGGCTCGTACGCGACTCGGTGTGATTGCCCGCGGAGAACGCGCCTACCGAGTGCTGACCCCGGAACTGGAATCCAAGGAACCCATGGGCGGTGGGGAACACACGAACCACAACGATTCGCGCCCATGGTTTGAAAAGCTCTGGGATTCTGTGAGCATTCCGGAAACGCCTGCTGAGGAAACCGGGGAAGCGCATGGTCCAGAAATGCATCTTCCCATCATTCCTACGGAGGCTCCTGCGCCACCTGCAGCGCCTTAAAGCTATGCCGCATTAGGTGATCCAAAATCGGGGTTTCACGTCTGGCGTGAGACAATACACCTTATGAGTGTTTCCCAAGCCGATCTTTCCGTAGTAGCAGAACAACTGGGCCGCATGCCGCGCGGGGTGATAGAAATTTCCTATCACACACCCGATGGGGTTCCTGGGGTCGTGATGACTACGCCTAAGCTTGACGACGGCACCCCATTTCCTACTCTCTACTACCTCACCGAGCCGCGTCTTACTGCAGAAGCATCTCGCCTAGAGGTTGCTCACGTGATGAAGTGGATGACCGATCGTTTAGAAAACGATGAGGAATTGCGTGCTGATTACCTCAAGGCGCATGAGCATTTCTTGGCTAAAAGAAATGCGATTGGGGATTTGGGGACAGATTTCTCTGGTGGCGGCATGCCTGATCGGGTGAAATGCCTGCATGTTCTTATCGCATATGCACTAGCAGAGGGGCCAGAACACTTCAGGCTAGGCACTGAGGCCGTAGCTATGGCTGCTGAGCATGCAGGCCTGCGGGGAAGCGCGATTCCAGAAGATTGGCCAACTTGCGCTGAGCTGGGAATCGATCTTTCAGACTTTGACTTCAGCCATGCAGACGTTCCTGGAGGGGCTCAGTGACCAAGTTTGCCGCTGTTGATTGCGGTACAAACTCAATCAGGCTGCTGATCAGCGAGGTACACAATGGTGTTGCCACCGAGGTATGCCGATTGATGAACATTGTGCGCCTAGGACAAGGCGTCGATGGCACTGGTGAATTAGCTCCAGATGCAATAGAACGCGCTCGGCTGGCGCTTACTCAGTACGTAGAACTCATGCAAGAACACGGTGTGCAAGCCGTGCGTATGGTGGCTACTTCTGCAACTCGGGATGCGCGAAACAAGGATGAATTCTTTGCCATGACCGGTAGCCTCCTAGGCAGGATTACTCCTGGCGCACGGGCTGAAGTGATTACTGGGGAAGAAGAAGCTTCCTTGTCTTTCCGTGGGGCGGTTGCCGATCTTGATGGTGAATCTGGGCCATTGTGTGTGATCGACCTGGGTGGGGGATCTACCGAATTTATTGTCGGGGAGTCGGACGGCGAGATTTATGGTTCCCATTCTGCTCAAATGGGGTGCGTACGGCTTACGGAGCGCATTATGCGAGCAGACCCTCCTACGGATACAGAGATCGAAATAGCTCGTGATTACGTGGCTGAACGTATTGCGCAGGTAGAGAAAATCGTCCCTGTTGAGAAAGCCTCTACATTTGTGGGGTGTGCGGGGACCTTCACCACCCTTGCGGCAATGGCACTGGGGCTAGAGTCTTATGATCCTGCGGCGATCCATGACGCTCGACTGCGTTTGGACGCGCTTCAGGTGATAACGGCGCAGCTAATTGCGGAAACATCTGCTCAACGGGCAGCACATCCTGTGATGCACCCTGGGCGTGCGGATGTGATCGCGGGCGGCGCTGTAGTCGTGGATGGCATTTTGGACATGATCCGTTGCAAGACTGATTCTGACCGAATTGTTATTTCTGAAAAAGATATTCTGGATGGCATCATCGCTGGATTAGCAGAGACGTATGAACAGGCGCCCCCGGCTTGAGAACCTAGGTTTTGAGTACGTGCCACATTCGGTCTAAACTAAGCAGGTGCGTTGCCCCCATAGCCCAATCGGCAGAGGCAGTCGACTTAAAATCGATGCAGTCTGGGTTCGAGTCCCAGTGGGGGCACAGCAGGAGCATCCCAGTCGCGAACTATTTTGCTGGGATGCTCTTTTTTGCGTTGTGGGGTGGGGGCGGGAGCGCAAAAAGGTTGGGAAATCGATTGCAAGGAAATACACAGCGGATTGGCAGCTGTACCCGAGGGGTTTGCAAGGGATCGGTTTTAGCATGAAGTCATCGAAAAGGAGTAGGGCCATCAACTTTGGGTCTACATAAAAAAATCGGTACTTACCATCCTTGAAAGGCAGAGCTATGACTTACGACAACGTGCGATTCCAACCTTCAGTTGCGGCGAAAAAGGAGTCTTTTGATAGCGCTGTATATCATCTCGGCGTGATCGACCCTTATGCTGATTCCTCGTGGACGTACATCCTGGAAAATCGTGGTGAGCGACATACGGGAGTTACTTCGTTGAGACCTCTTTCGTATGAAAGTTCACATAGGAAGTCTCGACTTACCGCCTAGGAAACTGGCTTGATGTTCTCTCTTGCCACCGGCACTGTGATGTGTTCGGTGGTTTTATTTTTGTGTGAAGTATGTTTCTCTATCAACCCATGGAAGTATGCTTAGGGAAACCTATGTTGTACGATGTGGCATAAAGGCGTCTTTATGGGGCTATGGAAAAGATGGAAAATATCGAGGAAAAACATCACGTATCGCGTGTAGTTTTTATTTTTCTTGGTAATTGATGACGTGCGAAAAGCATTGCACTTTATGTCACATGCGGCAGAAAGGGTTGGCGTGACTTCCCATACTTCTAAGTTCGGTAGCACCGTATTACTTTGGTGCGATCAGGGCACTGCGACTGTCAACGCGCCGGATCGGGTAGTTACAGTGATGGCAGGAGACCTCGTGGTAGCCCCAGTAGGCGCTTTTGTCTCGGGGCACGGCGTGGTACTGCCTATCACCTTCCCGGGCTTCCATTTCCAAGGAAATACGAGGCGAGTGCACTTAGGGTCCCGTTGGTCTCATCGTATGGTGTACGAGTTTGCTCGGAGTTTGATGGGCGAGGAGAACTTGTCTCCGGAGATTGCAAGCCTTTTTAGCGAACGCGCATGCCCGCCCCCTGCTCCGCAGGCCGGTGCTGCAAAAATGGTTGCTCAACTGCTTGTTGCTAACCCGGCTGATCAAACTTCGCTTGTCTCATTTGCTCAGCGCTTCCACGTGAGCTCGCGAACATTACAGCGCCAATTCCTGCAGGGAACCGGCTTTACTTTTAGCGAGTGGCGCGCGGCTCATCGGGTTTCTGTTGCAGCCACCCTTCTTCCTCACGATTTTACGATTTCCGTGGTCGCAAACTTGGTGGGATTCAGTGCAACCTCGTCGTTGACGCGGGCTTTTAGAAGACATACCGGGTTAACCCCGTCTGCTTTTACCGGCAGTGCAACAGGGATGGGAAGCGTAGGGGAGCCGCCACACATTCCTGCTACAACGACCTTTGCTCGTGCTGAGCAGGATCTAGCATTGTGGATCTATAAAGGAACCGCCACCGTGACTACTCCTGGATATTGCCGCTTTGTAGGCATGGGCGAAACCGTAACTATTCCGTCCGATACGCATACCCGAGTTGATGTTGCAGCAGGCTCGATAGCTCTTCCGATTCCGTTGGCACACGCACATGACGGACTCACGCTCATGGATGCATTACAGTATTGCTCAAATCCGGCGACCACGGCGGAATTGCGTCCACTTGCAGCAAGCGAGAGGGTTGCTGCAGAAAAGCTTTTGATTCCCAGCTCGTAGTTGTTCCTATTGGGAAGCTTCGCGGGAAGATATGTGTGAGGCATTTTTTTAATTACGGGAACAAAAGTGTTACCTGTATCGTTTCTAGGTAGTACACAGAAAACGAATCGGTGCGAAAGGAAAAGTGTCGCCCCATGCGCAGCAGCAATCCGGTCTTAAATTCTCTGACGGGTTCCCGCCAACGACAGACCCCGGCGGGCTACCAGCAGCAGATTGATAACCCCTACGGAGGATATGGTTACAACCAGCTTGAGCCACAGGTCAATGACCGTCCTATGACGGTGGATGATGTGGTTTCCAAGACTGGAATCACTCTCGGAGTGATCATCGCTTTTGCGATCATTAACTTCGGAATCGCACAGGTGAACCCTGGCATCGCGCTGATGCTGACGGGTGTCGGCGCCATCGGCGGCCTGATCACCGTTCTGATCTCTTCCTTTGGCCGTAAGTTCGGCTCTGCACCCATCACCTTGACCTATGCGGCATTTGAAGGGTTGTTCGTAGGCGGTATCTCCCTTGTCTTGTCCGGCTGGCTTGTTGGCGGACAAAACGCTGGAACCTTGATCGGTCAGGCAGTGCTGGGCACCGTTGGCGTTTTCCTTGGAATGCTGTACGTGTACAAGACAGGCGCAGTGAAAGTTACGCCTAAGTTCAACCGAATCCTCACCTCCTGCATCATCGGTGTTCTAGTCCTTGTAGTGGGCAACCTAGTGTTGAGCCTCTTTGGGGTGAGCCTCGGGCTTTATAGCGGTGGCCCTATCGCCATTATCTTCTCGCTCGTGTGCATCGGGCTAGCGGCAATGAGCTTCTTGCAGGATTTCGATATCGCTGATCGCCTTATCCGCCAGGGGGCTCCCTCCAAGAACGCATGGGGTGTGGCACTCGGCCTGGCTGTGACGTTGGTTTGGTTGTACACAGAGATTCTTCGCCTCTTGAGCTACTTCAACCAGAGGTAATAAGGTACAAATTTTACAAGGTGGTTGTTTCCCTAGGGAAGCAACCACCTTTTTTCGTGCTACAAAAGGACCATTCTGCCATCGATATACACATAGGCGAAAACAATAGCTTCAGCGCTTTGCAGTGGGTTGTTAAGAACCACTGTTACGGGGGAGCGCGTATTTTCTGCTTTCTTTTCTCTGAATCCAGTGCCCACGGCCCCGGAAGCGTTCCATGAAGACCACGTGATGTCAACGACACGGTCATTTTTATCGGTGCACGATAAGGAGACTTTGCGAGGCTTAGTGGTCGGCGAGCCGACACAGTCGATGAACGACGGAACCTCGCCAGGCGCTAGGAGAGGAGGGGTGGGAGAGAGGAAGGGGGCGCTGGTCACTGCCTCCCCAGAATCCGAGGAGCTACGGGTGGGTGACGGTTGGGCGGCTGGTGGCGTCGTCACGCTCGCAGCTAAGCGTGCGCTTGTGGCGGTAGCAACCTTTTTAGTTGAGTCCACGTGAGACGCAGGCGTGCACGCTAGCGCAGAAAGGCAAAAGCCCGCTGCGATAAAGGAATAAAAGCAGCGGGCGATACGGCGCATTAGTTTTTGCGCATGGTAGCGGCCTTGGTGGAATCATAAGGCTCTGCGGTAACCACGGTCACCGTGATGGTCTTGCCATTGGGAGCAGTGTACTCGCGAGTCTCACCCTCCTTGGCGCCGATCACTGCAGCACCGAGAGGGGACTGCTCGGAGAAGGTCTCCAGGTCCTTGTTGTCAGAGGCTGCTGCACGGGTACCGATGAGGAAGGTCTCTTTGTCGTCCTTATCGCCGTTGTAGTAGACATGTACCACGGAACCAATGTGAGCGACACCCTCGACGATTCCTACGCGCTCGGTGGTGGAGTTGGCGAGGATCTCAGAAATCTGCTTAATGCGAGCTTCTTCCTGATCCTGCATTTCGCGCGCAGCGTCGTAGCCGGCGTTTTCCTTGAGGTCGCCTTCCTCGCGACGCTCGTTGATCTCAGCTGCGACCTCGGGGCGGTGTGCAATAAGTGCATTGAGCTCTTCTTCGAGCTTAGCCTTGGTTTCCGGGGTGATGTACTGCTTTTGGTTTTCGGCCATAATCCGTATCCCTCTACACGTTGGTAATCGAGGCAATCCGCAGTGCAAATCAATGGCGATGAAAAGCTTAAGAGGCGAAAATACGCATCAAGATACTCTTCTATTGCCATGATGATGGCCCCGAATAAAAGAATTTACGTGCGGCTTGGCACGGCAACACTTACGTTTCGGGGCCGAATCACGCGGATAGCGTGCTTTTGCAGGGATTCTACCACAGATGCTTTAGCTGAGAGAGCACACTCAGGGGCTGTGCGTAGCCCTTGATGTGGTTAGCTACGGTGCAGGTAGAAAGGGATGGAAGAGCTACAGCCATAGAGATTGCCGGATACAGCGCCCTTGGAAGTCTTGATGGGGACGTCGATGCGCTGAGTTTTATCGCCTCCGCTGGGCAAGAAGAACTCGCGGCGCCCGACCTCGGCCATCTCGTAGTCCAGAGCCGTGACAATGCAGTAATGATCGACGGAAGTATCGTCCCTGGTTACGTCGACAGTGAGCGCAAAATTATTGTCGTCGACCTGCATAACATTGGCGATCTGCCCGGAAATTTTTGTCTGGCGATTTTTCTGCACAAACTTGATCAGCGCAACAGCGATGGCAGCGGCGATGACCAGGATCAGGACGACAAGGAGCTTCCCGCTTAACGTAGATGTTTTTTGTGGTTTGTGCGGACCCGAGTAACGAGTGCGTGCGGTAGTGCTCTTGCTTGACGACGAAGACTCTTGCGGTGCCATCTCTTACGCTCCTCGGTGAGATCATGTACCCGTCATCTCGCTTATTGCCTTAACACCTGCGGCGAAGTGAGGGTAGCGTCGGCGCCTTGTCGACGCCTCCTGTGCACAGATCATAGTATCCGATCAGCAACCGCCTCCTGTACCAGCAACTCCGACTAAACTGCGGCTTTATAGTTGAAGGACAAAAGACTAGCTAGGAAAGGACCACTCCCATGCGCGGATTGCGTCTTCTCGCCATACACGCCCATCCCGACGATGAGGCCAGCAAAGGTGCTGCCACGATGGCTAAGTACGCCGCTGAAGGTTGTGACGTACTCGTTTTAACCTGCACGGGTGGCGAGCGGGGAGACATCCTTAATCCGGCTATGGATAAGCCAGGAATCCTAGAAAATATGGCTCAGGTACGCAGGCAGGAGATGGCGGAGTCGATTCGCGCCATAGGGGCGCAACACCTTTGGCTGGGTTACGTGGACTCAGGTTTACCTGAAGGAGATCCGCTGCCTGCGCTGCCACCAGGATGCTTTGCGCTCGCTGACACCGAGGAAGTGACGGATAAGGTCGTCGCCGTGATCCGAGAGTTCCAGCCACACGTGATCATTACCTACGATGAAAATGGCGGTTACCCGCACCCAGATCACCTTAAAGTCCATGAAGTATCGCTGCTTGCGTGGGACCGATCGGGGCAGGCGTCTTATAAGCCAGAGCTTGGGGCTGCGTGGGAACCGCTCAAGTTGTATTACACGCATGGGTTTATCCGCCAACGGATGCAAATGTTCCACAACGTGCTCATTGAGAAAGGGAAAGAGAGCCCTTACGTGGACATGCTGGAGCGGTGGCAGGTTCATCGCGCGGACATTATGGTGCGAGTGACCACCCAAATCCGATGCGAGGATTACTTTGAGCATCGCGACGCCGCCCTGCGCGCGCATGCCACGCAGATTGATCCCGCAGGGGCTTTCTTTGGTACCCCGGTGGCGGATCAGCAGCGGTTATGGCCTACAGAGGAATTTGAGCTGGCAAAAACACGAGTGACCACCGCTATCCCAGAGAATGACCTTTTCGCTGGAATTGGTCGATAATAGCGGGACCGCAGAGTGCGCGTAGCGTGTAAACGGATTGTTGGTTAACTCACAGCCGGGCACATCCGCCGTGAGTGGCTGGGGCTGATCGTTTAAGTTTTCGCCGTGGCCTGCATGTTTAGCTAGCTCATGTGACCTGCGCTGACACGGCTTGAATGATCAGAGCAAGCGCGGGGCCTTGTTTACTCAAAGTGCGTTTTCCATGAAAGTGAGTCCGCGCTAGAATTTATCAGTTCCCCTGTAGCGCAGCATTGCCGGCATATGGGAACGCGTATGTTGAAGTAATGCAGAAAGATCCTCATCGGATGTACTTGGTGAGGGTGACGTGACAGTGACTGACAGTGACTATGAGGAGAACTCTTAGATGAATACGGTTGATCCAGCCAATGCGATCACCTACCTCGCTCAAACCATCACTGGTCCGGTGGGTTCTGAGTTTGGAAAAGCCTCCCCAATTGGATGGTTTGTGCTGATTGCGTTGCTCATTGCTGTGCTCTACATCGGCTGGGCGTTTCGACGCCGCTATACGCGCCTTCATCGGCGCCGCTTATTCGCAGAAGCGCAGGGAATCGACCTTTTTGATACCGAGACGCTGGATAAGGCTATGGCCGATGCCGGAGTTCTTGATCGTGGGAAGAAGTACTGGTTCTAAGCCGGCACACTGTCGGTGGTGCGCTACTGGCTTAGATGGCGCCCTTGTATACGAAGGTGGAGCAACAAGATGAAAGAGACCCTCACATCGCCACTTAAGTCGGCGCTACAGGTGGTGCTCTACCCATTTTATGAGAAGCGCTTACTAGGAGAGATCGCAGGTGCTAAGCAGCCCTCGCACGTTGCCATCATGTGCGATGGTAACCGCAGGTGGGCACGCGAGGCTGGGTTCGCCGACGTGACCCATGGGCATCGTGTAGGCGCTAAAAAAGTCGGTGAAATGGTCCGATGGTGTAAAGACACCGATGTGGAGCTGGTGACGGTCTATCTGCTTTCCACGGAGAATTTGGGCCGGGCCAGCGATGAGCTCGACATGCTCTTTGACATCATCGGGGACGTGGTGGACGAGCTTGCAGACCCAGAAACCAACTGTAGGCTCCGCCTGGTGGGGCACCTAGACCTACTTCCGCCGGAAGTCGCGGAACGCATGAACTACGCACAGGAAAAGACCGCCCACAACACAGGCGTGGCCGTCAATGTCGCGGTAGGTTATGGCGGTCGCCAAGAGATCGTAGACGCAGTACGCGAGCTGATTTCCGGCGAGTTCGAGTCCGGCACCACGGCGGAAAAAATAGCCGACAAAGTCACCGTGGAGTCTATCTCTAAGCACCTCTATACCTCGGGACAGCCCGATCCCGATTTAGTTATTCGCACCTCCGGGGAGCAGCGATTGTCTGGATTCCTCCTGTGGCAAGCTGCGTATTCGGAGATTTGGTTTACAGACACGTACTGGCCGGCGTTTCGACGTCTTGATTTTCTCCGTGCGCTCAGGGAATACTCCAAGCGAAGCCGCAGGTTTGGCAAATGATCCACGTCAGGTTCCATTCCGTGTATGGCTCAACCAAATACTATGCGGAATCACTAGCCCAGTCGGTGGATGCCCTGAGCATCGCTGTGCTCGACGTCCCCATTCCTAGCGACGGACGCCCTGTGGTGATTCTCAGCCCGGTTCATGGCCCGAGCATCGCCGGTATCAAAGTCGCGCAGCAATACCATGAAACCCACCCGGTCGCGCTCGTAGCGGTAGGGATGACGCTTCTCGACGCAGCCCAGAAACGCGATCAAATGCGAAGCTCTGCCCCTGAAGACTGCGCGCGTTTTTATCTCCCGGGTAGGTTGGACTATTCACAGCTCAGTTCTGCTCATAGGGCAGCAATGGCATCGCTTGTGGCATTGCTCAAGGCTAAGCCACTGAAGAACGCGAATGATAAGAACATCATTGCTGGGTATAACAAGGTTGTGGATCGGGTGGACGTCGATAAGCTACAACCCGTCATCCAATGGGCGCGTAACGCAGCTTCCTAGATTTTCCGCATTCTTACGCGGCGCACCTTGTGGTTGGAGTCTTTCCCAAGCACCAAGGAGGCGCGCACCCGCGTAGGAAGGATGTGCTCGACCAAGTTGGGGAGGTTGATGGTCTGCCAGATCATGCGAGCCTCGTTGACCGCCGCAGTGTCCGACATGTCTGCGTAATGGGAGAAGTGCGCGTTGGGGGCGCGGAATGCTGATTGGCGCAGGTGAAGGAATCGATCGATGTACCATCTCTCGATGTCTTCGATGGCGGCATCTACGTACACACTAAAGTCGAAAAGATCGCTGACCGATAGCGTTGGGCCAGTTTGGAGTACGTTGAGCCCCTCCAAAATTAAAATATCTGGCTGGCAGATCGTGGCCACCTGGTTTTCCACTCTGTTATACAGCGTGTGGGAGTAAACGGGGGCCGTAACGTGGTGCTTTCCGGATTTTACGTCGGTGACAAAGCGCAGCAGCGCGCGTTGATCGTAGCTTTCCGGATACCCCTTCCTACCCAAGATCCCGCGTTTTTTCAGCTCATCCGTGGGATAAAGAAAACCATCTGTGGTGACCAGATCGACTCGCGGATGCTCTTCCCATCGTTGCAGAAGCACCTGGAGCAGGCGTGCCGTGGTGGATTTTCCTACAGCAACAGAACCCGCAACCCCGATAATGAAGGGGACATGGGCGGCCTCTTCCCCTAGGAAGGTTTCAGTTGCCGCAGTCAGCTCTTGGCGCGCTTGAACCTGTAGATGGATAAGACGGCTCAGCGGCAGATAAACTTCTGCCACTTCTTCCAGATCAATGTTTTCACCGATTCCTCGTAGCTCAACGACCTCTTCCTCGGTGAGAACCTGGGGCATAGACATACGGAGGTGTCGCCAGGAATCGCGGTCGAAGTCAAGGTATGGGCTGGAATCTTTCGGGCGAGCCATGAGATCTATTGTGCATGGCGGTGCGTGCCTCCCCGAAATTGGTGGGGGCGGAATCTCAAAGTGTGTTCATTTGCACATAGCAGAGTCTATGACTGCGGGGGTGCGATAAAGCCAAGGCCGCGGCTGCTTTTCTAGCCGAAATCTGTTGTGCGTCTAGTGATTAGTTAGAATTACTCGCGTAGTGCCCCTACCGGCCACACTATGCGCTGTTGGTCGGCTACATAATGAGAAAGGTGAAGTGGTCCAGCAATGACAGATGACATCCGCAACCAGTCGCTGAGCGAATTGGATCCCGAAGTTGCAGGTGCTATCGCAGGCGAGCTTGATCGCCAGCGATCCACCCTTGAGATGATCGCTTCTGAGAATTTTGTGCCGCGTGTGGTTTTGCAGGCACAAGGCTCCGTATTTACTAATAAATACGCAGAAGGCTACCCCGGCCGCCGCTACTACGGCGGCTGTGAGAACGCGGATATCGTAGAAGACCTGGCACGCAATCGTGCAAAAGAGGTCTTTGGTGCGGAATTTGCAAATGTTCAGCCGCACGCAGGTGCACAGGCAAATGCCGCTGTGCTCATGGCGTTGGCTAACCCAGGCGACAAAATTATGGGGCTGTCGCTGGCACACGGTGGGCACCTGACCCACGGTATGCACCTGAACTTCTCCGGCAAGCTTTATGAGGTTGCCGCATATGAGGTTGACCCCGAGACATTCCGGGTTGATATGGATAAGGTGCGGGAACAAGCACTGGCGGAGAAGCCACAGGTGTTGATCGCTGGTTGGTCCGCGTACCCACGTCAGCAGGATTTCGAGGCATTTCGTTCGATCGCGGATGAGGTCGGTGCCAAGCTGTGGGTGGATATGGCTCACTTTGCTGGACTTGTTGCAGCTGACCTGCACCCAAGCCCGGTTCCTTATGCAGACGTTGTTTCTACTACGGTGCATAAGACCCTAGGTGGCCCGCGTTCGGGCATGATCCTGGCTAAGCAGGAGTATGCGAAGAAACTCAACTCTGCAGTTTTCCCAGGCCAGCAGGGTGGCCCTCTCATGCATGCTATTGCTGCCAAGGCTGTGGCCATGAAGATTGCTGCTACCGAGGAATTCAAGAACCGTCAAGAGCGCACTCTTGAGGGCGCAAAGCTCATCGCTGAGCGCCTTGTTTCCGCCGACTGCAAGGCCGCAGGCGTGGACGTTTTGACCGGTGGTACCGACGTTCACTTGGTCCTGGTGGATCTGCGTAACTCCCAGATGGACGGACAACAAGCAGAGGATCTTCTGCACGAGGTGGGCATTACGGTGAACCGCAATGCTGTCCCGTTTGACCCTCGTCCACCAATGGTCACTTCCGGTTTGCGCATTGGTACTCCGGCACTGGCGACCCGTGGCTTTGATACCGCTGGCTTTAGCGAGGTTGCGGATATCATCGGTACGGCGCTGGCTCAGGGCGCAAACGCCAACGTCGCTGAGCTGCGGGCGCGGGTGACCAAGCTCGCCGAGCAGTACCCACTTTATGAGGGCCTCGAGGACTGGAAGCTGCTGTAATCCGCCCGAGGTAATACGAGAAAGCCCCCGGCACCGCGCGTCTTTGTGACGCTGGTGTCGGGGGCTTAAACGTTGAGATTTTAGGCCGTGGTGGCCGGCGAATCGGATGCAGGCTCTTCTGGTTCGGTCACTGCATCGGGATTATGAGGCTGCTGCGAGATGGTGGTGTCGCGAAGCTTTTCATGTTTGATGAGTGATACTAGGATGAGCGCCAGAATCACGATCGGCATGAGAATCACAAAGACCGGAGTAAGCGCATCGTTGTAAGAAGAAACGAAAGCATCGTGCACAGGCCCAGGCAATTGGTGCACAAGCGCGGGGGTGATTTCATTGGAGTCCAGTCCGCCTTGCGCAGCCATAGCTTGTTGCTGCTCAGGAGGAAGCTGCTGGATAGCTCCCGGAAGACGCTCAGCCATGAGCGAGGAAAGGTTTCCTACAAAGATGCCGCCGACAAGGGCAGAACCCAAGGAAGCGCCGATTTGTCGGAAGAAATTGTTCACGGCGGTTACGGAGCCAACGACCTCCATCGGGAGCGTATTCTGCACGATGAGAACCAGGACTTGCATGGAGAATCCCAAGCCAACGCCGAGGATGAAGAGGTAAAGGCCGATCTGCCAGAGGGAGATATCGGTGTGAAGCGTGTGGAACAGCGCGAGTGCGCCGAGCGTGACCAGCATGCCGATGATGGGGAAGTGGCGGTACTTTCCAGTTTTGGCGATGCGTGTACCAGACCAAATAGAAAGTCCCATCATGGGGATCATCATGTATCCAGCCTCGGTTGCAGAGATGCCGGAGACCATCTGCATGTACGTAGGAAGGTAGCCTAGAACACCAAACATGGTGATTCCTAGGACCAAGCCGGCAGCTGTGGTCAGCGCGAAGTTACGGTTGGTGAAGAACGAGAGCGGGATGAGCGGATCAGTTGCCTTGAGATCGACGAGAACGAGCAGCCCCGCAGAAACCACCGTAGTGATAATCAGGCCGATGATCAGTGGATCGGACCACTCATATTGAGAGCCGCCCCAGGTGGTCACCAGTATCAGGGAAACCGTAGCGATGATCATTAAGATGGTTCCCAGGTAATCCCACGTAAAAGGCTTCTTTTCATGGGTTGGGATGCGGAGGAAGTAGATCGCAATAGCAACTGCGATTGCACCGAGGGGGAGATTCATCCAGAAGGCCCAGCGCCAACCGATGCCTTCAGTAAACCAGCCGCCTAGGAGGGGGCCGAGGACAGCGGAGAGGCCGAAGATTCCACCCATCCATCCCATATAACGGCCGCGTTCACGGGCGGGGATGATGTCGGCGATGATCGCTTGAGAAAGGATCATGAGTCCGCCGCCGCCGATACCTTGGATTGCGCGTCCGGTGATCAGCATGGTCATGGTATTGGCCATGCCACCAAAGATAGAGCCGATGAGGAAGATGATGAGGGCTCCGATGAAGAGCCCTTTACGGCCGATGATGTCTCCAAGTTCGCCGTAGATCGGCAACATGACGGTCTCTCAGACCATGTAGGCAGTAATAACCCACATCATGTGGTCTACGCCGCCTATTTCACCGACGATGGTAGGAAGTGCGGTGGAGAAGATCATTTGGTCCAGGCTGGAAAGCAGCATGGAGACCATGAGTGCAGAGAGCACCCACCAGGCGCGCTTTTGTTCCTCGGGAGTCATGCTCGATTTCCGCTTTGCTTTGGGTGTGGCGCGGCGTCGTGAACCTTTGCGTTTTTCTTGCTTTTCGACGTCCACCGATTCGGTGTCAACGGTGTTCATGGGGAAGTCCTAATAAAGTATTGAAGAGGGGCGTCTTGATGCGGGCTGGCAAGACGTACAATGAGGGGAGTTAGGGGGTCGCTCGGAAAACATCGTGGAATGCGGAGAACATTCCTTCGCAGGCCTCGCGGAGCTGCTGCGGTGAGGGATAGTCGTTATTAAAAGACTGGAATCCGAGTTTGATGGTGGTGAAGGCGATTCCGCAGAGCACTGTGGCCTCGCGTTTTTCTTCGAGCTTTGTTTTCCTCGCAGCCGGGTGGGTGCAAGGATACTTGGTAATGAGTTTTTCCAACTCGGAATTTATCTGGTGGAATCGCCCAAAGTGCTGTTGCATGAGCGCGGGGTCTTTCTCCCAGATCTCCCTGCGACGCTTTTGTATGGAAGCAGAAAAATATTCATCACGAGTGGGATCAAAGATGAGCTTCACCAACATATTGAGGACTGCGTTGGGGAGGTTCTCGTGTTCAGTTGAGAGGAACGCTTCCTTTTCCTGCGGCGTAGGTTTTCGTGGACCTGTGCCTAGGACAGCATCGTCTTTTGTTGCGAAGTAGTTGAAAAATGTCCGCTTGGACACTCCGACCGGCTCGCACATTTCCTCGACAGTGACGTTGGAAAAACCACGTTCTAGTACAAGGCGCGTTGCGATGTCTTCGATAGCTTGATGAGTACGTATTTTTTTACTTTTCTGTGGGATTCCATCGGTACGGCACGGTTCCCGCAGGCGTTTCTATTGATTCTCGCCACAGAATGTGAGAATACGCCCGAAACTGCACAACGTGCAAAAATTCATTAAGTGAATTTGTCGAAGAAAAGCAGCTTTGGTGACATGTCACACTTCTTGTTGGTATTTAATGTCGAAATGCTGAATAAAGGCAGGTAGGGGCGCTGTTGGAAAATTAAAAACGGCTGAAAACCGGGTAAGGTTACCCATTTTCAGCCGTCGGTACGAGCAGGGAAACCGTGGAGGCTAGTCCCGGTTGTTGTTATCCTCATCGTTTGAGGTTGCATTGTTGTTGGACTCATTGCGCGAGTCAGCCAGGGCAGTGCGTGCAGCACGCAACCACTCCGGTTGATTTTCCAAGAGTTCCTTGATGTCCGCGGTGGTCAAAGCCTTATCCATATCATTGCGCTTAAGCGCGGTGATGGTGACACCGAGTTTTTGCGCGACAACTGGACGTGGGTGTGGCCCCGTGCGGCGCAATTCTTGCAGCCACTCAGGGGGATTGCTCTGAAGTGCCACGAACTCATCATGAGTGAGAGCGTTAGCTTGGAACTCCTCTGGAGTGGCGGGGAAATAGATGCCCAACTTCTTCGCAGCGGTCTGTGGCTTCATTGCTATGCCAGACGGCTTGCGTACAGATTCTTCATTCACGCATTCAACGGTAGCATTGTTTTCCATGATGAGCTTAAGTTTTGTCATTGGTACCGAGCCAGACAAGTGGCTGCGCCGATTCGACGATCGCACACAGTACGGCGGAATCCATAGCGCTGCCTCGCCTGATCCCGTGACACAACTGCTCGAAGACTCCGCGGATATAGCCCTGGTAAGGCTGCCTGATTCTCGCATCGACGGCAGCCCGGATCTCCACGTGGTGCGGTTATATCAAGAAAGCATGGGGATAGCTCTGCCCAAAGAGCACACGCTCACGCTTCTGGATAAGCTTTCCGACGCAGACCTGGAAGGCGAGATCTGTAATTACCGCATCGGTAATGCCTTGGAACTGGACATCGATGAACTGCGCTCTGCCTTGCAAGTGGTGGCTGCAAACGTTGGCTACGTCATCGCGCCTCGCCCGCTTATCAAGGCTATGAGCGGAAAACTCATAGAGCACCGGGACTTCACCTCTCCTACTCACGTGGGACAGACGTGCATAGCTTTGACATGGAAGAAAGACCGCGATGCCGAGGACATTCAAGATTTTGTGGGAATTGCCAAAGGCAGAAAGCTCAACTCCTCCCGCCAATCAGGCGAAAAGAAGCTTAGTGCCCGGGAGAAGAGATTGGCCAAACAACAACGCAGAGAAGCCGACAAGAAATCAAAGGTGCAACGACCGAAGATGGGGCGAAAAACGAAGCCACGTGGGCGTCGATAAGGCGCCACAAAGAGATAACCATCGGGTCTCGATCTGTTAACGATTGGCGTGAGTGGTTGCTAAAAAGGGTGACTCGCATTCACAATCGGCGACGCAGTATGTTCGCATGACGGCCTAACACACAGAGGGTGATTCTATGTCTCAAGACAGTCTGCTAGCGAGGAAAGGGGCAAAAGCCTTAGCAGCTGGCCTAGTCCTTGCTATGGGGCTCTCTGCATGCTCATCCGCAACGAATAAGGCTAGTAATGCGGGGCCAGCGTCAAGCTCTTTACTTCCTACCGACGCGCAGCCTCACGATACGGTTTCCGCTGATGCGCCCTCGGAATCGGGAAACTCAGTGGAAAGCACAGCCGGCGCCTCTAAATCGCTTTCTCAGCTTGCAGATTTTCCTCAAGGCGACGATGACAGCGCCTTAACCCAATTCTTCCTACCCAACGGAACCGCCATACAGATTCCCTCAGAGTTGGTGGAAAAAATAGGTAAAGCCCGGAACTTTGGGCCACTCACGGGTGTAGAACACGTTGGCGAGGGTGCATATATGGCCTCATTCGAGGGCGGAAAATACCTCGTCTATAAAAACGGTGACGTTGAGCCCGTGATCGGGAAAATTGCGGAAACGTGGATCGCACGCGGCGGCGTGAACTCTGATCTCGGGGCACCGCTCGACGACGAGGAAGCTATTTCCCGGGGCTGGAGTCAAACATTTGAAAAAGGCATCATCTCATGGATCCGGGATGAAAAAGGGAAATATTCAGCAGAAATACGGAAGAAATAAGAGTCCCAAGCACCACGATCCCTAAGGAAGCTGACATACCGAGTGGCTAACGAGGGCCCGATTAGACAGAATTGAACACATGCACACAAAGGATTTCTATATCCGGCCATTGCGTCGGACAGACTTTGGGCAGGTTCAACAAATCTATCTCCTCGGGTTGAACACTGGACATGCCTCCTATGAAATTGAGGCACCCAGTTGGGAAAAGTTCTCGGGCACTAAGATTCCCGAGACACTTTTTGTTGCCGTAGACGCGGAAGACGACTCGAAGATCCTAGGTTGGGTATCCGCGGCTCCCATCTCCTCACGCTCCGTATTCCGCGGGGTCGTGGAAGATTCGATCTACATTCATCCGGAAGCCAGGGGACGCGGGGTTGCCGGAGCGCTCCTAGATAAGCTTATCGACGTGTGCCAAGGACTAGGAATGTGGTCCATTCATTCATGGATTTTCCCAGAAAATGAAGGTTCTGCTCGGTTACATGAATCCCGAGGATTTGAAAAAGTGGGGACCTTAGGACATTTGGCAAAGATGACGTACGGCGAAATGGCGGGGCAATGGCGTGACACCGATATTTGGGAGAAACTGCTTCCCAAGCCGGAAATAGATGATCACACTGCCGCTGCATTAGACCTCAGCTAAGACGATAAAAAGGTTGCACTTCGTTGTGGGTGCAGCCTTTTGTTATGGGCTATAAAAGCAGCTGGGGCTAGGGCTTGGACACCGTTGTTTCGATTGTCTCGGCTAGTTTCTTCTCTTTTACCAGGGAAAGAAGAACCACCGCGATCAGTGAGATCGGTGCGATGAGAAGGAAAACAGGAGTCAGAGCGTCATTGTAGGACACTGCAATGGCATTTTTAATGATGTCTGGTAGGGAAGAGACTGCTGCCGGGGTGAGTTTGCCGCTGCTTTCTACAACATGGAATTGGTCTGGATCCCCTCCTAGTCGCATTACGCGTTCGACCGCTGGCGGAAGGTGCATCGACATTTGGTGGCTGAGGTTTCCTAGGAATATGGAACCAATGAGTGCTGCCCCCACTGCTCCTCCCACCTGCCGGAAGAAGTTTTTGGCGCCGGTGGCCGTTCCTACTACGGATAGCGGGAAGGAGTTTTGGACGATGAGCACCAAAATTTGCATAGTGCTTCCTATCCCGATGCCAAAGGCAAAAAGATAACAGCACACTCGCACCAGGGAATCGTCGACAGCAAGGGAACCCATAAGAACAAGCGCTATAGAGGTAATGATCTGTCCAGCGAGAGGAAAGACCTTATACCGGCCGGTCTTTGCCACCAGATTCCCCACGGTGATCGATGCTGCGATGAGCCCACCCATCATAGAAATCATAGTAAGGCCGGCCCTCGTGGGACTCATATGGTGAACCATCTGAAGATAGGTGGGTAGATATGCCATGGAGCCGAACATAATAATGCCAACTGATAATCCTGCCCCCGTGGTGAGAACAAAATTCCGATTTTTAAAAAGCGTAAGAGGAATGATCGGGTCGGCAGCGCGTAATTCTATGAAGATAAGCAACACGACGAATACGAGTATCCCGAGGAGCAACCCAATGATGACCGGGTCGGTCCATGCGTAGTCGTGTCCGCCCCATGTCACGGAAAGGACCAAAGACGTCGTAGCTAAAGCCATAGTGAGGGCTCCCCACCAGTCAAAACGAAACTCTCGTTTCTTAGAGGGGAGTTTGTGCAATAGGGCAATCGCCGTCATGGATAATGCTCCGATGGGGAGGTTGAACCATAAACCCCAGCGCCAGCCGGGACCGTCTGTAATCCACCCTCCGATGACTGGGCCTAGGACGGGGGAAACTCCGAAGACCATCCCCATGAGTCCCATATACTTTCCGCGTTCTCGTGCGGAGGTCACTTCCGCGGTAATGGCTTGGGATAGCACCATTGAGGCGCCGCCGGCTACTCCCTGGATTGCTCGTGCTGCGATAAGAACGGACATGGAGTTTGCCAACCCTCCTAGTAACGAGCCTGCCATGAAGAGGGCGTTGGCAAAAAGGAAGAGCGGCTTTCTGTTCACAAGGTCGCCGAGTTTTCCAAAAAGCGGCATCGCGATGGTCTGCCCTAGGAGGAAAGCTGTGATGACCCATGACATATGATTGACGCCGCCGAGGCTGCCAACGATTGTGGGTAGGGCGG
Organism: Corynebacterium silvaticum; assembly: GCF_002162115.2. Classification (NCBI taxonomy): domain Bacteria; kingdom Bacillati; phylum Actinomycetota; class Actinomycetes; order Mycobacteriales; family Corynebacteriaceae; genus Corynebacterium; species Corynebacterium silvaticum. The sequence continues at coordinate 914,120 of NZ_CP021417.2, forward strand.
TGGAAAAAATCATTTGGCCGAGCGAACCCATGAGCATGCTGAGCATGAGCGCGCCAATGATCCACCCTATGGGGCGATCTTGTTGCGGCTTGTGTTCGAGGGGAGTCGTTGAAAGAGTCATGAGCTTTTCTTTGCAAAGGTGACGAGGATGTCGAGGGCATGGAAACAGGCGCGGGCTAGGTCGTCGTAGCTTCCGGCTTCGTCGGAGGCCCATTGGTGGTACCCCATGAGAATCGCGGAGATAACGATCCGAACCATGGCTTCTGCCTCAACGCTTGCCGGTGTTTCTAGCACGCGCTCATCGGAGTAGCGGGTGAAATAATCTACGACGATCGCAGAGAGCTCTCTTTGGAAATTAGTGATCTTTTGCTTTGACCAGCTGACATGTTCTGGATTACTTTGGCTGATCGCTTTTCTGCGTCGAAGAAGTTCGGCTCGCAGCACTGCGTCTGTGTGTTCTCCGGAAAAAGCATTATTAAGAGCTAGCGACATTAACGCATGGGTGAGTTTGTCATGCTTTGTGCGTAGAAACTCTGCGATCTCTTCTTGCTGGGGAGATCGAGGGGTATTGCCAAATACTGCGATGTCTTTTGAATCAACATAGTTGAAGAAGGTGCGTCTAGAAATGCCGACTGCAGTGCAGATGTCTTCTACTGTGACGATGTCTAATCCTCGATCAAGGACGAGCCTGGTGGCGTGGTCCTCGATAGCTGCATAAGTTTGTCGGCGTTTCCGCTCGCGCAGGGGGAGTTCGGAATAATTCGCCATAAAAATAAACTTAGTGCAACAATTTACTCTGTGCAAAATTTCGTTAGGAGAGGTTTCTCCCAGAAAAGACGAAGAGCTGGGAAGACATCCGCATGCCTTCCCAGCTCTTAAGCGTGGCTACTAGTTACCTACTTATCACGATCTGTATTGCACATCGCGAGGACGTCGAGACGCTTATCCATCTCTTCTTCCGTGAGGCTGTCACCATCTACAAAGCCAAGATCAATGACCGTCTGGCGGATGGTCTTGCCTTCCTTCAAAGCGGTCTTGGCGACCTTAGCGGCGTTTTCATAGCCGATGGCGGAGTTGAGCGGGGTCACGATGGAGGGGGAGGACTCTGCGAGGGTCTTCATGCGCTCTTCATTCGGCTGAATTCCGTCCACCAGGCGGGTAGCAAAGATACGGGCCGTGTTGGCTAGGAGGCGAGAAGACTCAAGCACGTTACGCGCCATCATCGGGATGAAAACGTTGAGCTCGAATGCGCCCTGAGCGCCGCCGAACGCAACGGCGGCATCGTTGCCTATAACCTGAGCTGCCACCTGGGTAGCGGTTTCGCAAAGAACCGGGTTGACCTTGCCTGGCATGATGGACGAGCCGGGCTGCAGGTCAGGAAGGTGAATCTCGCCGAGGCCGGTGAGTGGGCCGGAACCCATCCAGCGGATGTCGTTGGCGATCTTTGTCAGCGACACAGCGATGGTGCGCATTGCGCCGGAGAATTCCACCAGGCCATCGCGGGCTGCCTGTGCCTCAAAATGGTTAGCGCAAGGACGCAGCTCTTTAACACCGGTCAGGCTTACGAGCTCTGCAGTGACCTTGTCGCCGAAGTCTGCGGGAGTATTAAGTCCTGTGCCAACGGCGGTTCCGCCGATAGGCAGCTCTCCTAGTCGCGGAAGCGTAGCCTCGACTCGCTCGACACCAGCTTCAATCTGGTGTGCATAGCCGGCGAACTCCTGGCCCAAGGTGACGGGGACAGCATCCATAAGGTGCGTGCGGCCGGACTTAACCACGTTTTCCCATTCCTTGGCTTTCTTCTCTAGGGACTCCTGGAGAACTTTCAAGCCTGGGATCAGGTCAGTAACGGCAGCCTCAGTGGCTGCAACGTGGGTAGCCGTAGGGAACGTGTCGTTGGATGACTGGCCCATGTTGACATGGTCGTTGGGGTGTACCTCAACGCCAGCTGCGTGAGCAATAGAGGCGATGACCTCATTGGCGTTCATGTTGGAGGAGGTGCCGGAGCCCGTCTGGAACACATCAATGGGGAACTGCTCGTCGTGTTTGCCTTCTGCAACTTCTTTAGCCGCAGCGATGATGGCGTCGGCCTGTGCTGCGTCGAGGAGGCCACGATCCTTATTTACCTGTGCACAAGCTGCTTTGAGCAATCCCATTGCGCGGATCTGTGCGGATTCCAGCCCATGACCTGAGATGGGGAAGTTCTCCACAGCGCGCTGAGTCTGTGCTCGCCATAGAGCATCAATCGGAACCTTTACTTCACCCATGGTGTCGTGCTCAATGCGGTACTGCTGCTCAGTCATGAATGATCCACCTTTGTGATACGAAGTTTCTCTTGGTCGTGGACATCGCCCCGGTATATAAGCTCCGATATATGGAACTAAAGGGTAAGACGATGTACTCACACGAGTACAAGTATGCCGAAAAAATCTGGCGTATGTGGCTAGGATATGGAGCCCGCGGGTAATGTGACGTACTTCAATGCGGGAACGCTGCAGCGCGGGGGTAAAACTCAAGGTGGTCTAACCTCACATTGGGCTAGACCACCTTGGAATTCAGGGGACTTACTTGGTTACTTTGGAGTAATCGACGATCGAATATTCCTGTAGCTTCTGCAATTTATGGGAAGACTCAATGTAGCGGATTGTTCCAGACTTGGAACGCATAACAAGGGAGCGCGTGGTAGCGCCGTTCGCGCGGTAGCTCACGCCGCGGAGCATATCTCCATTGGTCACGCCGGTTGCCACAAAGAAGCAGTTGTCTGAGCTGACTAGGTCATTGGTGAGGAGGACTTGGCTGAGGTCATGACCCGCGCTACGTGCGCGGTCGGCCTCGGCGTCATCGCGGGGAGCGAGCATGCCTTGGATCTCTCCGCCCATACATTTCATTGCACATGCAGTAATGATGCCCTCGGGAGTTCCACCCGTGCCCATCATGATGTCCACGGAGTTGGTTTCCTGGGCTGCTGCTACGGCACCGGCGACGTCGCCATCGCGAATGAGCCGGACCTTTGCGCCTGCCTCACGGATGTCCTTAATAAGGTCCGCGTGGCGAGGGCGGTCAAGAACCACAACAGTCACTTGATCGGGTGCGATGTTCTTTGCTTTTGCTACGGCGTTGATGTTGTGCGCGACTGGAGCCTCGATGTCGATGGAACCGGCAGCCTCAGGCCCCACGGCGATTTTCTTCATGTAGAACACTGCGGATGGGTCGTACATAGAACCGCGTTCTGCAGCTGCGAGCACGGAGATTGAATTAGGGCGGCCCTCTGCCATCAGCGTGGTGCCGTCGATAGGATCTACGGCGATATCCACCTCAGCGCCTTCGCCAGTTCCCACGTTTTCGCCGTTGAACAGCATGGGGGCCTCGTCTTTTTCGCCTTCTCCGATAACCACGACGCCACGCATCTGGACCGAATTAATGAGTTTGCGCATTGCATCGACGGCCGCGCCGTCACCTTCGTTCTTCATTCCGCGACCGACCCAGCGCCCTGAAGCCAAAGCTGCGGCCTCGGTGACGCGCACGAGTTCAAGGGCTAGGTTACGGTCTGGAATTTCTGGATGAAGGTTGGTCATGAGGGTGGCCTCCTGTGGCGCCTGTATATTCTGCAGAAATTTAACGAGGTCTCTCGCCGGTTGTTTTCCCAGCGGGGGATTATTGATATCCATACATTCTTGCACCCTCTTGCCCCGCGGTGGTTGACCAGCACACCCGAAAGTGCGGAAATGTGACCTCTCGCGCAAAATTAAACTAGTGAGAAGGACATCGCACTACGGCTGTAGGGGGAGCCATCCTAGGGAGGGAGGAGGAAAAGAAACGGCTAGGAGAGGACTTCTTCGCACGGTCGTGGCTTAGTCGTGCCATACTGTTGTGCGTGGCTGTGGAGAAACCTCGTATTTATCAGAACGGCAGAGACATCGTGTTGTCTCTTGGCGTGATCCTTCTTGTTGCTGCTCTTATCATTGGTTTTACCGGAATGTGCAGCTTTAACAAGGGGGCGCCGGAAAATGGCCCCATCCATGCCGTCGACGCGAAAACGTATCTTCACCTCGAAGCCCGCAGCATGGGGTTTCCAGTGCGTTACCCAGGAGAGATACCCGGGTGGGTGGCTAATTCCGCGCGCCGGGATGATTTGGGAGGAACTCCTGCGCCGGTTGTGGGTTGGGTGATTAATGGGGCTTCCTTTATCCAACTGGAACAAACTGGGTTGGGGGAGAAGGAAGCTGCTGCAGCATTTGACTCACATGTTCGCGAAAAAACTGGTTCTCACACCGTAGAGGGCGTCACCGTTTCGGAGTACACCTCCGAGGAAAAAGGAGTGCGCGCGCTGTGGATCGCAGACCTGGGAGACTCCCGCATCCTAGTCAGCGGCGCTGCGCCCAAGGAAAACTTTGATGAGTTAATCTCTCGGGTTATAAAAGCAGAGCCGATTTCTACGCAGTAGGAACGAAAAGCTTTACGACGCCCCCTCAGAAGGCGTCTTCTCCGTCGTCGGCAGTGTGTTCGGCGGCGGATTTTTCTGTTCCTTGTGCCAAAGCTTGCTCTACGCGGTGTGCTGCCCCGGCGAGATGTTCCTCGCATCGTTTGGCAAGAGCCTCGCCACGTTCCCAGTATGCGAGGGATTCGTCTAGGTTCATTTGACCGAGTTCCAGGATGCGAACAATTTCAGCTAGTTCGTTGCGAGCTTGCTCATAGCTGAGTTGTTCAACGGCAGTGAAGGAGTTTTCGCCGGTTCCGTGACCAATCACGTCGCTATTCATCAAAGTTGTCCTTGCTAGTTGTTGATTGGGATAAGAGCGTTGTGCGTAAAGCTAATCGGCAGGTGAGGTCTGCATGCTTGCGGCAGTGATCGAGCCATCTGCAACCCTAATGCGCAGCTGGCTGCCGGGTGGGGATTGGTTGATCGTTGTGACCACCTCTGGTGGTGTCCCATCCCGTGGAATAACTTGGACTACCGCGTAACCACGGGCCAACGTGGCAGAGGGGCCAAGCGCGGAGACCTGGTTGCGCAAAGCGCTGACGGTAGCTCGCTCATTATTGAGCTGGTAGGTGATCTCACGGCGAATAGAGGTGAGCATCCTGCTCACGTCATCGGTGTGCACACGAACCATAGACAAAGGATCAGCGAGAACAGGACGGGAACGCAAAGCTTGAATCATATGCTGCTCGCGTTGCACCCAACTACGCAGTGCCGCAGCACTGCGGGAGCGCAGTTCTGCGATCAATTCTCGCTCTGCGATCACATCGGGAACCACCCGCTTGGCGGCGTCGGTAGGCGTTGCAGCACGAAGATCCGCAACGTTATCTAAGACTGGGTTATCGGGTTCATGCCCAATGGCAGAGACCACAGGAGTGGTGGCAGCAGCAACCGCGCGTTGGAGGGATTCCTCAGAAAAAGGCAGAAGGTCCTCCACCGAACCGCCTCCGCGCGCAATGATGATGACGTCCACAGTGGGGTCAGCGTCGAGCTGCTCTAGCGCTGAGATAATTTCGCTTACTGCGCGAGCTCCTTGAACCGCAGTGTTCTTGACCGTGAAGGTGACTTCGGGCCAACGAGATTGGGCAACCGCAAGGACGTCTCGCTCGGCTGCGGAACCTCGGCCAGTGATCAAACCGATGTTCCTGGGTAGGAAGGGGAGGGGGCGTTTGAGGGCGGCGTCGAAAAGCCCTTCCTGCGCGAGCTGCTGCCGTAGCCGCTCGATGCGGGCAAGCAGTTCTCCTATGCCTACGGGGCGAATGTCGGTGACCCACAGGGAAAAAGAGCCGCGACCTGTATAAAACGCGGGCTTCCCGTAAACCACAACTCTGTCGCCGTCAGACAAAGGAGTGGTAAGCGAGCGGATAAGTTGAGTCGGGCAGGTGAGCTGGACACTGGCCTCGGCCTCAGGGTCACGCAGCGTGATATAGGAGAATTTCCAGCTTGGCTTCACGTTGAGCTGCGTGATCTGGCCTTCAACCCACACGTGGCCGAGCTTTTCAATCCAGCCTTTTACCTTGGCGTTGAGCTCGCGAACCGGCCATGCTTGTTCCGGTGCACTCGGCGAACTAGCCACGTACGGCCTCCGTCCTCGTTTCACTGCAAAAAATATGTTCTCGTAAAGCATACGGCACAGTGCCTTGGTACATCGCGCAGTAGTTTAAGCTAGTCGTCATGACCTCACCCGACCAACGCCCACATGACGTCACTACTTCCAGCGCGAGTCACAGCCACAGCGACGGTACAACCGAAGACAAGCGCGTCCTAGTAGCGGCTCCTCGCGGATATTGCGCCGGAGTAGACCGAGCCGTAGAAACCGTTGAACGCGCTCTGGAAAAATACGGTGCGCCCGTGTACGTGCGTAAAGAAATCGTCCACAACCGCTACGTGGTTGACATGCTTTCTGATAAAGGCGCCATCTTTGTCGACGAGACCGACGAAACCCCCGAGGGGGCTCACCTCGTCTTCTCGGCGCACGGCGTAAGCCCTGCTGTTCACGAGGAGGCGCGCCAGCTCAGCCTGAAAACTCTCGACGCAACATGCCCGCTTGTGACCAAAGTTCACAATGAAGTGAAGCGTTTTGCTCGTGACGGCTACCACATCCTCCTTGTTGGGCATGAAGGCCACGAGGAAGTAGAAGGCACTGCAGGCGAGGCTCCCGACGTCACCCACCTCGTCGACGGGGTCGAGGGCGTGGCTGCCCTTCCAGATTTTTTGGATAATGAGAAACTGATCTGGCTATCGCAAACCACGTTGTCTGTTGATGAGACCATGACGATTGTGAATAAGCTGCACGAGCGGTTTAGCCACCTCCAGAACCCTCCTAGCGACGACATCTGCTACGCCACCCAGAATCGCCAGGTAGCGGTCAAGGCTATTGCTGAGGAATCTGACCTAGTGATCGTGGTTGGCTCGCAGAACTCGTCCAATTCAAAGCGATTGGTCGAGGTAGCGCTACAGGCAGGGGCCAAGGCATCACACTTGGTGGACTATGCTCATCAGATTGATCCCGAGTGGCTCAATGGTGTGACCACCGTGGGATTGACCTCCGGGGCATCCGTGCCGGAAATTCTGGTCCAGGGAGTCTTGGAGTACCTCGAATCATTCGGTTTCACCGATGTCAGTGAAATTACTACCGCGGCAGAAAAGATCACGTTCGCGCTACCCCGCGAGCTGCGCCCGCCTCGCATCAAAGACTAAAGGGTATAAAAATCTCTCCTCCTAGTCGCAGGTTTGTTTGCGACTAGGAGGAGAGATTTTTATTGTCAGCTATAAAGATCGTCGTCAAAACGCCGGGTCTTGCGACGCGATAGCTCAGGATCGATGAGCTTGCGTTCCGGCATGGGGCGCTCGGGGGCCACCCTCCGGGGCTGGGGCTGCGGTGCCTGAGTTCTCTGTGGCATGCGCTCGGAACCTGGGTGGCGGGGGTCTGCGTGGGGAATCGGGCCTTGTGCAGGCGCTGATCGGGGACGCGGCGCATACGTGCGAGGCACGCGCTGTTCCGGGTCGTGCAGTGATGGGCGCGGTGCACGTGGCTTGTGGGATTGTTCGCGGTTACGACGCATGAGCTCGTCGACAGTGACTTGCGACCCCGTAGCCTCGCTGCGGTTGCGTTGGGCCTGAGCGCGTGCTTTTCTTGCTGCGCTGCGGTTGTTGGCTTCGGTCTGGCGTATCCTGTTGCTCGTCTTAACGTTGGTGATGCGCTTTTCCCCACGGCGGAAGATCACGATGCGCGCAACAGCGATGAGCGCCGCTCCCACAGTGACCGAGATAAGCAACGGAAAATGCTGCGTCAACGGGTAAGCCGCTGTGATGACCTGAGATCTGCGGATAGGAACACCATCTGCTGTATTGGCTTGTACAAGGAACCATCCGGTAGCTAGGACCGCGATGGCATAGAGCAACGGAATGCTCGCGACCATGAGGAAGAGACCTCGTGGTTCTGTAAGCAGCGTAAAGACGATAGCAAAGATGGCAAAAAGCGTTAGGAAAGGCCAGCCAATGACACCCGTAGATAGCGTGATCAATAGTCCCGTGATCAACGCTGCCGCGAGGATCGACATCGATGACCACACAGAGATGCCGAAAAACTTCCCCGACGCTTGCTGCGTCTGGGCTTGATGGCGAGTTTCGGACGTTTGTGACACGTTTGTTATCTTACGCAACGAGCGCGATCTTAGGAATTTAATAAGGTTGTGTCGCGGGAGCGTCGAGAGGCATTTTTACTTATGTTTGTCAAAGAAATGAACAAGATCGTTTAACTTATCCAACGGAGAAATAGCCCCTGTCCTGGTATCGGTCTCCTCTGGGGAGACATGATGAGGGTCGTCGGTTTTTTGATCTTGTTGCTCACGGCGTCGTTTTTCTAAGAGTTCTTTTCCGCGACGTTCGCCAAATTTTCCGGTGATGGAACCGGCTGTGGTGACAAAAGTGATCTCATCGGCTGATTTTTCCCCAGCCCGCAGCGCCGTCATGTCTTGGAGATACCGGAAGAGGACGGCGATCATTGCGGCGGCGGGCACGGCTAGGAAGGCGCCCATGATTCCAAACAGTCCGCCGCCCACAGTTACCGACACCAGGACGACCACCGGGTGCAGATTCATCGCTCGGGATTGAAGCAGTGGGGAAAGCACGTTGCCCTCTAGCTGTTGCACCGCAAGAACGATGAGCAATGTGATGATGGCCTTGGTAAGCCCCAGGGACACGAGCGCCACTAAAACGGCGAGGGCGCCGGCCACAAACGCTCCGATGATGGGGATGAAGCCAGCGATAAAGGTGAGCACGGCAAGGGCTAAAGCCATAGGAACGCCGAGCAGGATGAGGCCTGCTCCGATGAAGATGGCGTCGACAAGCGAAACCAGAGCCTGCGCGCGGACGAAGCCCCCGAGCGTGATCCAGGATCGAGTAAGCAACTCCGTGAGGTGCCAGCCTGCGCGCTTGCCCACGATGCTGCGCAGCCAAGGTAAAAAGCCTTCCCCGTCTTTGAGGAAGAAGAACGTAAGCACCAGGACCACACCGATGGTGACTAAAGCGGAGGTGGCTATGCCGATGCCGGAGAAGATTTCGCCTGCGATGGTCCCGCTTTGGCGTTGGAACCATTGCACCGCAGTATTAATGCGATTGCTGAGCTCATCTGAGTCGAGATTAAACGGTGGGCCCTGAAGCCACAGCTGTACCTTTTGAATCCCCTCAAATGCTTGGAAGTACAAAGTCTGCGATTGGCGGGCTATATCGGGGGAGATAGCCCAGATGAGACCGCCGAAAAAACTAAAACTGGCAAGGATGCTCACGAGTGCAGCAAGACCGCTGGGGACTCCTCGCTTGCGCATCCATGCCGTGGGACCCCACAACACTGTGCAGACAATCAACGCCAAAACGACGGGGAGAAGGCCACGCCAGAATTGTTTGATCACGTACCACCCGGCAAAGCCCGTGGCCGCGATGATCAGGATGCGGATGCACCATTGGGCTAGGACTTTGACTCCGTCGGCAATGATTTCAGAGCGGTCAATATGCGCGCGCTCGGAGCTTGGTTCGAGTTCCTCGAAGATGGCTGTTGCTTCCTCGTCAGGCAAGGAGCGTGTCGACGGTTCCGTGCGCGGCTTTACAGGCTCGGTGTTCCCCGGAGTCGCCGTGGGCTGTGAGGACGCGGAGCCGGCGGCGTGCTGGTTCATCCGGTTATCCTCAGCGTCGAATAGTGCCCCGAGCTCTTCTCGCAGGGGATTTGTGGCCGAGTGGTCGTGGGGCGAAGTATTCGAAGTCACAACAACATTGTGCCTTATACGCACGGTATGCATCGGTAGCGACTGTCGCAGCCACCCCGCCTGAATGAACTCATAGCGCTATTGATCAGGAACTCCCGTGTATAAGGCATAGGGGTTTCCGGGGCGTGTGCATTTGGGCTTAGGAGCGAGGTTGTTAGGATGTGAGCCTGTGAGCCTAACACTTGGAATCGTCGGCCTGCCTAACGTTGGCAAGTCCACCCTTTTTAACGCCCTGACCCGTAACGACGTCCTCGCCGCAAACTACCCGTTTGCCACCATCGAGCCGAACGTCGGCCTCGTCGAGCTTCCCGACGTCCGCCTGACCCGCCTGGCCGAGATTTTCGGCTCCGAGCGCATCCTGCCCGCGACTGTCTCCTTTGTGGACATCGCCGGCATTGTGAAAGGCGCATCTGAGGGTGAGGGAATGGGCAACGCCTTCCTAGCCAACATTCGCGAAGCCGACGCGATCTGCCAGGTGGTGCGAGCATTCGCCGATGACAACGTGATCCACGTCGACGGCAAGGTCGATCCCATGTCGGACATCGCCGTGATCAACACCGAGCTGATCCTTGCAGACCTGCAGACCATCGAAAAGGCTCTGCCTCGTCTGGAAAAGGATGCACGCAAGAACAAAGACTTGGCCGAGGTCGTCGAAGAGACCAAGAAGGCACAGGCCGTGTTGGAAGATGATCGCACGCTGTTCAGCGCCGCAAAGAACGGCGAGCTGGACCTGGCCAAGGTGCGCGAGCTTCACCTGATGACGGCAAAGCCTTTCCTCTACGTCTTCAACTCCGACGAGGCAGTGCTTACCGACGACGCCCGCAAACAAGAACTCGCCGCCCTCGTGGCCCCAGCGGACTGCGTCTTCCTAGACGCAAAGACCGAAACCGAGTTGCTTGAGCTCGAAGAGGACGAGGCCATGGAACTTCTCGAATCCGTAGGACAGACCGAGCCCGGACTGCATTCCTTGGCCAAAGCCGGGTTTGCCACCCTCGGACTGCAGACCTACCTCACCGCAGGTCCCAAGGAATCCCGCGCCTGGACCATTCACCAAGGTGACACTGCTCCTCAGGCAGCCGGCGTGATCCACACTGACTTTGAACGCGGCTTTATTAAAGCGGAGATCGTTTCTTTCGCAGACCTCGATGCTGCTGGTTCCATGGCTGAGGCCAAGGCTCAGGGCAAGGTGCGCCAAGAAGGCAAAGACTACGTCATGCTCGACGGCGACGTGGTGGAGTTCAAGTTCAACGTCTGATCGTGCAGGTCAGAGAGTTTTCTCCCGCTAACCGTGACCTGCGATGATGGGGGTGCTTTAGCGGATCTTTAGCAGAACAGGGCCCCCGACCGTTACCGGTCGGGGGCCCTGGCGTCGGGTTACCGCGTGACTTCGGCTTCGAGGTCGTCGAGGTGCTTCAGCCACTCCTCGTCCCAGCGCGGCCAGTACGTGCAGATGTAATCCTCTTCGAACGTCAGCTCGTGATGGTCGTCATCCTCGAACTCGTCGTCTTCGTCCTGGCCGTGGCCGCACTCGAAGGTGCCGGCGGGCTGCGCGGCGACCAGCGCTTCGAGGCGGGCATCCTCGCGCTCGTAGTGGAAGCCGACGTACGCCCAGAAGAAGTCCTCCTCATGGGCTTCAAATACTTCGGGGTCGTAGCGGTCCGCGCCGGGGAAGTCGCAGACGTTGCCCTCGGCCATCCCTGCCGCGAGGTTGGCGAGGTGGCGGCGGTTCCATGCGGCCGACGCTTCCGCGCAGGCCGCGCGGCGGCAGCTTTCGGACTGGAGGACGACGCGGAATCGGGGTTCGAGCGAGACCGGAGAGATCACCTCCGATTCGAGTGCGGCGGCGGGGAAGGGGGCGTAGGTATCCTTGGTGGACATGGTGGGTGGCTCCTAAGACAGGGGATGGGATTCGTGCAGGTCACGGGGCTGGGGTGCTCCGTTGTGTCCTACCGTCGGGGCGCGAATCGGCGTCCCAAGGTCAGGGTCAGGGCTTCTTCGCCGCCATCGGGGCCGGCCGGCGGTAGAAGCCGTAGCGGACCGCCCTCGACAGCCAGTAGCTCGGGGTCATCGCCGCGAGGACGATGACCCACCACGGGGTCGAGTAGTCGTAGGCCTGCAGCCACCCAGCGAGGGCCAGGGCTGCGTTGGCCCAGACGACGGCCATGATGATGGCGATGGGGTGGGATGCGCCGAGCCGCTTGAGGGGCTTCAGCATGGTGGCTCCTAATGGGTAGGGGATGGGGGCTTCTCGGTTACTGTGCCGACCTTCTGTCCACACGCCCCCTACCGTGGGCGCGCATCCGAGCGTCCAAAGGAGGAGCCCCCAGCCACATGGCTGGGGGCTCTGATCACGGCCTACGCGGGGCGAATGAGGGTGGAGACGGCGGGGGATCGGGCAGCGGAGCGAGCGTGATCGCCTCCAGGGACCGCCGCTCCGCCGGAGGGGCGGCCTCCCTGGCCTGACGCCACTCCGCCACCTGACCGGCCGCGCGCGCCACGGTCCGGCCCGGCCAGACCGAGGCCAGGATGAGCAGCCACCAGGGTGCGGCGTCCCCGGCTACCCAGAAGAGCGCGGTGGCGATGGCCGCGACGGTGAGCAGGGCGCTGAGGATGCCCGCCCGCTCGGCCCGATCGAGCGCGAGGTCGGCGATGACGCCGGCGCGGGAGAGGAGATCAGCCATCGACCTGCACCTCCTCCTCAGGCACCGGGGCCTCCCGCGGCAGCGGCCAGGAGCAGCACCATCACGGGGAGGTCGACGATGAGGGTCGTGGCCCGGGGCCAGCGGAGGAGCGCGCGCATCACGGCGCTACCCCCGCGAGAGCGTGCTGTGCGGCGGCGGCGACGGCATCCGGCCAGGTCAGCCGGTGGCGCTGCCGCCAGGCGCCGATCTCCCGGGCCCAGGCCGCCGGGTCGGCGGGGGCACATCGGCGCTGGACGACGCGAGCAGGGGATGCGTCGGCGCGGGCTGCGGCCAGCAGCGCATCGGCGAGGTGCTGCTCGCGGTGGGGACGCGACGCGTCGCCGGTCAGGACGTCAAAGGCGGCGGGGGCGCCGTACACGGTCACGCGGTGGAGGGCTGAGGGCATGGGGTGGCTCCTAAGACAGGGAATGGGGGTCTTGCAGGTCACGGGCTGGATTGCTCCGCTGTGTCCCACCGTCGGGGCGCTTAGCGGCGTCCCAAGGGTCCATGGGCGTAAAGAAACCCCCGGCCGTACTGGCCGGGGTGATGTCGGAGCCACCGACACTCCTCACCGTGCCGGCGGAGCGCTTTCCCGCAACCGCTGGAGGCGGGCTACTGCCGCCTCCAGCTCCGGCCCTGCTGCGTGGGCGAGCGGGGCCAGCACATCGTCCTCCCAAACTCCTGCGGTCTGGATCTGCAGCGGGGCGACCGCTCCCATCAGCACAAAGGCCTGATCGGCCGGCTGTTCTCGGAGGGCCGCCGGGGATGCCAGGTCCTGGCGCTGGATGGACTCGGTCTTCGTGACCGTCGTCGACTTCGACGTCGACTTGGAGCGCTGCTCGCCGGTCGAGGTCGAGGTCCCTTCCGTCTCGGCAGTAGAGGTCGTGACCTCCCGGAGATTTCGCTGTCCAGCCAGGGTCTGGAAGTCCCGAAGGCCCTCGACGTCTGCGAGGCCGGGCAGCACGATTACACCACCCGCGCAGGAGCTGACGATCTCGTACCACCCGTCGCGGGTGTACCGGCGCCGCAGCTGGGCGGGGGACTGGATGCCAAGCGCGAGGCGGACCCGGTACGACCGTGCGGTGGACAGCCACTCGGTCAGGCCCGGCAGGCTCGCCACCGACGCGAGCTCATCGAGGACGACGAGGGCGCTCTCGGGCAGCGCTTGCCCGGGGCACCGGCCGGCGTGGTCGAGGATCTCAGTGACCGCTGCGGTCACGAGGGCGGAGAAGTACCCGCGGTAGACGGACGCGCGGATCGGTGCGATCAAGTGCAGGGTGTCTGCCTGCGACCGCGCCCACGCACCGAGGTTCAGCGCGGCGGGGTCGTCCCACGCCACTTCTGCGATGGCTGGAGATGCCAGCAGCGGCTTCAGGACCGTGTGGAGATTGCCGACGATGCCGGCTGCGGTCTCGCCCGCGGCCTGGGCCACCCCCGCGATCGTGTCGAAGACGCCCCTCATCGTGGCGACGTCCCACTGGGCGCGCGCGTCATCCTGGGCGTATCGCCCAGCCAGCCCCTGCAGCACTGCTGCCACGGTCCGCCACCCGCCACCTGCCTGCGTGCGTACGAGGTCTACGAGGCCGTCGGGGGTTTCTGGGAGCTCCAGGCTGGTGGGAGGGGTCGTCTGGAGCGCCGAAGACGCCGTCCAGCTCTGGCTCAGGGCTCGTGTCAGCGACCCTCTGGACTGCTGCGAGCAGCTCGCCCACGGTCTGCATCGTGCTCCCGGGCACGCGCGTGGCGAGCCAGAGCAGCACGGTGAGCAGGGATTCAGCGCTGCTGTCCCAGAACCGAGCGCCACCACCACCCTCCTGCACGACCTCAGCAGATGCTGTCACGAGCAGGTGAGCTGTAACCTCGGCGGCCTCGGCCGTGCGCGCTGCCTGCAGCGGGGTCCAGGCAGCGCGGCAGTCTGATACGGCACGCGCGCGGGCGGCCTTGGCCTCCCCGTGCTTCCGCGCAGTCGTGGTCTGGGCGACGGCAGTGGAGACTCCGGCGGGGTCGATGACGCTCACCCGCCCGATGAGCGCCCTGGGAGCTGTGGTCATCTGCGCGAGGTCGGACTTGACCGACGTAGAGAGCACGGGTCCGGGGGCGGTGAGGATTGCGGGGGCGAGCACCCGGGTGGTCTTGCCGGACCCCGGCGGCCCGACCACCATGACGGAGGTATCGCCGTCGGCGATGACCCGCTGGCCGATGGACCCCGCCGGGGGGATGTGCCGGCCCAGGGGTAGCCCTCGGCCTGCGTAGTAGGCCTCGTCCGTGGCGGCGACACGCGTGCCGAGGTCCTGCTCCTCTGCTGTGGAGCTGTCGCGGCGTAGCTGGCGGGCCTCGGCGTCGGCGGCGTCCTGCGCCGCCCCCGACGCTTGACGATCCAGACAGCGGCGACCGCGGTGACAGTAGACACTGCGGTGTGGTCGAGCAGCAGCGCGATGAGGGACACCAGCGCGAGCAGCAGGCCCGCCCAGTGGCGCCGTACTCGCTCGGGGATATAGGCAGTGATGGGCATGGTGTAGATGGCTCCTAAGTCAGAGGGGGTTACGGGGTAGGGGTGAGGTGGGCTGCGGCGCGGATGGCCTGCGACCAGGTCAGGCCGGCGTGCTGGCGCCAGGTCTGGACGGAGTCGAAGGCCGCACGGTCGGGGAAGACCAGCAGCCGCTTGGCGACGTCAGGAAGTGGGCCGGCGCCAGGGGTCCCGGTTACGCCGGTATCGGCGGCTGCGGTGAGCAGCCCTGCTGCGTGCTGCCCGATTGGCTCGCGCGCGTGGATCGCGGCGGTGGCGATTCGCCGCCAGTCGGCGGCGGAGGCCCTCACGTCGATGCGGTAGGGGTGCATGGATCGCTCCTCTGATGGGATGGGTTCGTGGTCACCGTGCCGACTTTTTGTCCACACGCCCCCACCGTGGGGGCGGGGTTCGGAGGCACAAGAAAAACCCCACCGGGGCTCTCCGGTGGGGGTTGGGCGTCCGCTACTCGCGGGCATCAGGGGCGGGCAGGTCACACGGGCACGCACCCCGCCGACCGCACTCGCACAGCGGGGGCGTGGATGACGTCGGCGACGCGCACGCGCGCGAGGTAGGCCCTCTCTCGAATCTCCACGCGCACATGTTCAGGTAGCGCCGCGCGCACGGACACCAGCCCCTGCGGTACAGGGGTGGTGAGGTCGGCGGGGGAGAGCTCGACGAGCATGTCAGCGATCAGGTCCTCGACGCGGACTCCGCGGGCGGTGGCTGACGCGGTAAGCGACTCCCAGTCGCTGCGGTCGACGCGGGCGCTCCATCGCGGGGCGGGGGTGCTGGGCATCATCACGGCTCCATCTCAGTGGGGTGGTGGTTCTCGGTCACCGATGACCGTCGGCGCGACGGCCCGGCACACCCACCGTGCCGGGCGCGGGGTTGCCAGCCTGATGGACGCGCGCGAGGTCATGCCCCTGTAGTCGAGCTTCATCCGCGGCGAGTCACAGTCACGTGCTCAACTCCGACACGAGCACAAACCTCTCAGCACCTCAAGCACCTACACGAGCACTACTCACCCTTCCTCTTTTCTCCCTTCACACCCCTCTTCCTCTTACTTCTACTTCCATCCTTTTCTCCTCCTCTACTCCTCACTCTCCTTCACCACCTCTAACTACCCATAACCACACAACACAACATTTAGGCGTTTGCACCTTGGGTGCCCGCCCGGCGTCGCCTCGTCTTGGGGTCGCCGCGGCCGCCCCGACGGGTGGGTAGTGCGTGGACAAAAACCGGCACGGTGACCACGCATCCACCGACCCGAGGAGACCTACACTTGCTTTCGATCAGCACCATCAAGGCCGGCCAGGCGGCCGCGCTCAGCGACTACTACAGCGCCAAGGTCAGTGCCGGCGAGCTGACCCCCGAGCAGGCCATCGAGCGCCAGGTCGCCGACCGCGCGGCTGAAATCGCGGAGGGCCGAGGCCTCTCAGACGAGGACGCGATGGCCCTCGCTAAGCGCGAGCAGCTCATGAAGTCAGGCCTCGCTGCGACCCAAGGCGCTGGAGCCTACTACAAGAGCGCCGAGGAAAAGCCCCGCCTTGTCTGGATCAAGGGTGGCGGCCCCAAGGGGGCCCGGGTCACCGACGAGCAGCTCCTCGCGCACCTCCAGGGGTTCACTGCGGATGGCAGCCGACGGCTGCTGGATGCCCACCCCAAGCGCCTGCAGGCCATCGCCCGAGAGCTGGGAATGGCCGACGATGCGGTGATGGAGGGCCCTGCTCTGGCGGCTGTCCGGGAGGGACTCCACCCCGAGACAGGCGCTCCGCTGGAGGGACGCGCCGCGAAGATGGCTCGCGCGGCGTGGGCCGCCAAGGATCACTCCGACACTCAGGTCACGACATACGATCTGACGTTCTCGGCGCCCAAGGGCCTGTCGGTCTTGGCGGGGTTTGGGGACGAGAAACTCCGGGAGCGGATCATTGGGCTCCACGAGCAGGCGGCCGACGCGGCGATGGAGTGGGCCGAGACGGCGGACATCTTCGCGGTGAGCCGCGGACACGCGCGGGAGATCGCCCTCGGGGCCACGCCCCTCCAGACCATGCGCAAGACCGAGTTGTCGTCGCGGGCCGGCGACCCCCTCATCAGCCACGTACTCATGTCGGCAGCTGCCGTGGGCGACGATGGCCGGCGTACGACTCTCGATGGCCGGAGCGTTTACCACGCATCCCGGGTGATCCGCTCGCGCTACGAGGCCACGCTGGCCACCCTCGTCCAAGAGGAGATGGGAATCACCATCGCACTCAACGAAGCGGGGGTCCGCGAGGTCGTCGGCTTCGATGAGGGGGTATTGGAGCAGTACTCGAAGCGGTCCGCCGAGGTGGCCGAGAAGCTCGCGGAGCTGCAGCGCGCGGACAGGCTCCTGGTGACACGAGTAGAGAGCGACCGGCTGGGGTACGAGGAGGCCGCGGAGCGCCGAGACGCGGGGGTTCCTCTCGATGCAGAGCAGGCCCAGATGGCGGACGATTGGGATCGCTACGAGCAGGTCCTCCGTGAGTGGGCATCGGGGCGGGTGGCGACGTCCACGCGCCAGAAGGCGTCCCTGGAGAGCCGCTCGACGAAGGGCGAGCTGTCGGAGCAGGAGCAGCTGCGGGTGTGGGCTACAGCGGCAGATCGGCCGGACGTGGCGCGCCTCCTGGGCGACGTCCGCCGCGTGACCCAGGGGCAGCGGCAGGCCGCTACCGTCGAGAGCGTGGTCGCCGCAGCGCTGGCCCGTGCGACCTCGGACGCATCGGTCATCCGTCAGAAGGATCTCGTGGCCAGCCTCCACGAGGTGTGGCCCGCCGCGTGGCCGATGGAGAATCTCCTCACGGTGCAGCAAGCCCTCATGCAGTCCGAGGAGCTCCTCCAGCTCACCGAGCACACGCTGCTCCAGCCGGGCGCCTGGACCCGTGGCCAGGGGGTCGAGTTCACCACCCGCACGGCCGTAGCCCAGGAGTCTCGCATTGAGGCGATGGCGACGGCACTCGCCCACGACGGCGGCGAGTGCTTCGATCCGCGTGTCACGGCCCAGTGGGCCGAGCGCTACACGCTCACCGACGATCAGGCCGCGCTTCTCGCGGCTGCGACCCGGGGCACCCGCCTCGTGGTAGCCGAAGCGCCGGCTGGCGCGGGCAAGACCCACACCCTGAGCCCCCTCGTAGCGCAGTACCAGCAGCTCGGATACGAGACGATCGGAGTCTCGACGAAGGCCCAGACGGCGGCCGCGCTCGCTGAGGCAGGTGTGGTCCGTACCGCCTCGTTGGCTCGACTGGAGATGTGGGCGGAGAAGGGGCGGTGGGATGACGGGATCAGCCCCGAGATGGCACTGCAGGGCGAGGCCTGGCGGACGGCTGTGCGTCAGGCTTCCACCCCCGAGGAGCGAGCGGCGGCCCAGGCCGGCCTGGATGCGTGGGAGGAGCAGGCTGCTGAGCTCCCACACCGGCTGCAGGCAGAGAAGGAGGAGCTCCAGCGGGAATGGGCTGCTTTCAAGGCATCACCTCCTCACGACTCCAGTGAGCGCCAGCAGGCGTACGAATCGCTGAGGGCCCGGGGCGCGGATTTGCAGGAGCGCGCCCCAAAGACGATGGAAGAGGCCCGGAACCGGGTGCTCCTCGTCCTCGATGAGGCAGCGATGTCCTCGAACGACCAGCTGGAGAAGGTCCTCCGACTGGCTGGACAGCGAGGCTGGACCACCGTCATGGCAGGCGACTCGCGGCAGCTGCAGGGCATCGGCCGATCCACCGGATTCGGCCTTATCGCCGACGCGGCAGGCCGCGTCGAAATCTCCGAGACCTACCGCGCACGGGACGCAGTCGAGCGGCAGCTCCAGGTCGCATGGCACGACGCTGAATCGCTTGTGGAGGGCCGCGTCCCCGAGGGTGCCGAGGCAGCAGAGGCGATGCTCGAGTACTGGCAGGAGAGGGGCCGCGTCCACATCCAGACGGTGGGGCAGCTCGAGGAAGCTGCCCGCGAGCGACCGGACGCCAAGAACCCCGCAGAAGAGGAGGTCATCGAGGAGATTGCGCGGAGGTACGTCGACCACCAGGAGGCCCAGCCGGACGTCGATCGCCTCGCACTGGCCCGCACGAACCGCGGCGTCGGGCAGCTGGCGGAGGCCATCCAGCGCGAGCAGATCCGGCGCGGGCTCATCGACGAGCAGCTGCCAGCGGCGTCCCTCGTGGACCAGAAGCGCGGCCTCACCCAGACCATCCGCCAGGGGGAAAGCATCCGCATCACGAAGAACGTGGCAAAGTCTGCAATCCGAAACGGCCAGGTCGGTGTCGTGCGAGCCGTAAATCCGGACGGGTCAATCCGTGTCAGCCTCCCCACTGGCGTCGGTGGCGCCATGAAGACAGAGACCATCCGGGCCGAACATCTGACGAGGGGATACGCGGCACTTGGGTGCGCCACTACCGGCCACGGGGCCCAGGGGCGCACGGTCGAGCAGGCATGGGTGCTCGCGGACGCCGGGGCGGATCGGGAGTGGCTGTACCCCGCGATGACCCGGGCGAAGTCGGGGACGGACCTCCACTGGGTGACGGATGCTCCCGACCGCGCTCCGGAGGAGATCCGAGACGCGATGCTCACAACGGGTGCCGAGGCATCGGCACTGCAGGTCGCGCGAACCCACCCGACCCCGGCCCAGCGGGCGGCGGCTGCCCACCACCTGGAGGCGCGGGGACAGGTGGCCACCCCGGAAGCGGTGGCCACGATGGCGTCGCAGCTCCAGGCGGTGGAGGCAGCTAAGCGGGAGCAGCAGAGGGCCGAGCTCGGGTGGCTCAGGAGAGCAGCGTAGAGGCGGTCCAGCGAGCTCGCGCCCGCCGGGCACAGCAGGCCTCACAGCAGCAGGCCCAGAAGCGCCGGGGCCCTCCGGCCGCGCTTCCGAGACACGGACTGTCACGATCTGCCGCTCGCCGTGGTCCTCGACCCACGCCTGAAGGGGATTCTCCCACTCCAGGGCACCGAGCACGGACACCGTGTACTGCGTCCATTCGGGAAGGCCAACGACGTGGACCTCCTCCCGGCTCACCGGATCCACGAGGAGGGCGCCGAGGCGGGGCTCGATGTCAATGGCGCTGGGGTCAACCGGGGCAGATGTGGTCATGCTGCCTACCGTGCCTGCTCGCGTCAGCGAGGAAAGCTACCCCCACCCCGCGGGCGGCGGGCCGGGTACTCGGACTGGCGCGGGGCGCCCGGATGCGCGTGGTAAGCGGCGGCCATGCGGTCCAGCTGCCCGGCCGTCGGCTCCTCGGCGCCGTTGACCTCGACGAGGGCGTCGAGCAGCGTGCGGCCGGTGGACGTGGTCGGGGTATCGGGCATGCCCCGACCGTACCCCGCCCCCGGCGCTCTCAGACGCACGCCACGAGCCGCGGCCAGCCACGCGACCAACTTGTCGCGTGGCCCCCGGTCCAGCCGTATCCCGCTGGCTGAGGGCGTCTGAGGCCGATGTAGAAGGCGTAGCACTCTCACTACGCGCCGGAAATGAGCCATTCGTTCACACCGGGGAGGTCACCCTTGCGTCAGCTGGGCGATCATTTGGACATCGCGGGATGGGTCTTTGGCACCTGAGTACACGGTTAGTTCGTGGTAGTCGGGGTCATCAATTTCAAGAGAGTGTAGAGGTGCTTCTCGGAGCCTGACCACAATGTGACCATCTCGGAGCAGGTCAATGCTCTTGATGCGGTCGACGGGTCCTTTGTCCTTGTGCCAGTATGCGCCGTCGTATTCGATCACCAGGGATCTCCCGTCGGCCAGCGAAACACGGATGTCTACCGACCACGAGGAGTGGTTGGTGAACGCAGGTGAGTGGATCCGCGGCCCCGACTGGGCTTCGCCCCAGTACGCACGAGCGGCCTCGACGTACAGCCGCTCAATCATCGACTTGCCTGCTGTCCGGCATTTGGGACACTGGGAGCCGTTGACGCGAACTGCCGGCATCGCCGACCACGTGTGCGCTGGGTTTTGTCGGCAAACCCACAGGGGAGGCTCTACCAGCTGGCTGGTATTAGGTCGAACATGCCATGGTGAAAGCGAGTTTTCGGAGGACCACTCATCCGCGATTTCGGGGTAGTGGAAAGCCAGCGAGTCGAGAATTGTCCTGCACTCGGGGCACCGTAGTCGCTCGTACTTATCTCGCTCCCGGGGCGTTGCCTGAAACTCATGGCCGCACCACCACACAACTCGACGTGAATTGGGCGAGATGGTCGACAATTTAAACTTTTCATTCTTGGTTGGGTGCCATTGGCTGGCGATCTCTGGTGTCAGACGCGTGGACAAAGGGTCTTCCGCAGCTTCATCAGCACGCCGCTTTCGCGTTTCCGCCGCGGCCTCTCGGCACGTGGGACATGGAGAGGAATGGCTGCCAGTTACGTCCGAGATTCGCCGTTGGAAGGAGTGATCTGCGGGGCAGCGCCACCAGGCTTCTTTTCGACTTTTGAGCTTCGCGGTTTCCCACAACTCTGGCGGGTTGCGGTCGTGGTCCCACCAGTCTGCGTACCGACTGTCGGAGTTCTTTAGGAGGTTCGCTCCGGCTGTCTTCTTAGTCCCGGCGGATGCCGTTTTTGTGTTCCGGCTGCAGGTGCAGCCCCAACCGAGGTCCCCTGGCCGTTGGGCCTCGACGCGTCCGCACCGGTTGCAGCGTGTTCCATGTGGATCTTCGTCGAGGCTGGGTTCCGTCAGTGGACCAAGGTACGTGAATCCATTGGCCTCTGCCATTTGCTGAATGTGGTGGAGATCGACTGGACGATTCCCTGAGTGCTTACGGGCACCCTTCGCCCACTTGGTCCAGTAGCAGGCACGACAGACCTGTTCCGAGTGCTTGCGGCGCTCGAGAACGTACTCGAACCGGTAGTGGCCCTCAAACCCACAGTGATTGCAGCGCGTGAGGAGGTATTCTGCGGGTTTGGTAAACCTGTCGAGAAGAGTAAGCCCGCCTTCCTTATACAGAGCGCGCAGGTGCTCGTCACACCAAGTCGGCCGAGTGCGTGTCCTAAATGCCCCGGTTCTTTCACAGCCATCAGCTGCGCAGGTCATCATCGTCTTTCTCCGCTCGTGATTCGAGTTTCTTAACTTCTTTTTCAATCCTATTCCGGCACTGCATCAGCTGGGCTGACAGACGCGGCACGTCAAGGCTCGAAGCCCTTCTCCGGCAGAGCGTCGGTAACGGCCCAGCCGTATCGACTGAGGGTAAAAGCTTCGTGGGCATGGCCGGCCTGCTGGGTCACGAGTGGTACTGGTACGCCGCGGGAGAGCCACTGGGAAACCGCGTAATGCCTCAGGTGATGGTGGGACCAGCCGCGGCGGGTGGTGCCTTTGTACCCGGGCCACACGTGGAGGACGTCCGAAACGTAGTCGTAGAGCGGCGAAACGTACCTTCCTGTGAGGTTGGTAGGGGACTGGTATGTGCCGTGGGGGATCTGGGTCGCGAATGGCCAGCGGGCTGGGAAAGCAACTCCGGGGCCGCGATTACGGGGCGGGTTGCGCGTCGGGAACAGCAGTGCGTCCCAGAAAACCCGCACGTCGCGGTCGCATTCGATCCACATTTCGCGCAGGCGGTCGTGCAGTAGGTAGGCGATTGGAGTGAATCCCGCCCGCCAGAGGAGAAGTGCGTCGACCTCGGTCATGTCCCAGAGGATCCCTTCGCGAGCGGTTGCGTCGAAGACATCGAATTCAGCCGAGCGGAGGATGCCATTATGCGGATCTGCGAGGAGATCCCGCAGCGGGCGTTGAGCGTCTCGATCCCAGGCTGGGTAGAGGAGGGGGGAAAGATAAATCCGTCGTGCTTTACCCATCTTCGGGGCAGTGACGGCCATGCGCCCGCCGTCCGGGGAGACCTGCTCGACGACATCGACAGCGCCGCGGTATCCGCGCATGAGCAGGGGATTGAGGCCTTCGAGAGGTGTGGGCGTGTATCCGTCATTGACCTCTCGCAGGAGCACCCCGTGCATGGTCTCCTCCAGGTTGCGTGCGGTGTTTTGGTCCAGGTGTAGGCCGAATAGGTGCCGCGTGCGCAGCGCCAGGGCCTCCCCGATGCGCAGGCCGCCCGCAGCGCCGAGGGCAGTCAGTAGGGCGATTTGGCGGAATCGGGACGCGAGCTCTGCCGTCTCCGCTGCGCGGCGGCCGATCGGGTCCTTGTAGTGGTCCGGGATGCCGCGTCGCATGCTGCTGATGAGGGGGAGCGGCGCCCCAAGCTGGAGCTTTTCGCGGACGAACCACATTGATCCGGGGTCGTCCGTAAGAACCCTGCCGGTGTGCTCCCCGGTGAGGGCGTCGACGGCTTCGCCGGGGCATGCGAGCGCGGGGTGCAGCTGGCATGTCGAGTGGCAGGTATCGATGACGCCGGAGACCCACTCGGACGTCGGGATTTGGGTGCGCTCGACCTCCCGTGGCGCGTCCTCTGAGGCGGTGCCGGGGAGGCGGATGGCGTCGGCGTAGCGGTCGCCTGGACGGCCGGTCCAGCGCCTCGCCGCGTCAAACGCGGACCGGACGATGGTCCGGACCCGCTTGGCCTGGCCACGGCTGAGGCCGTCGGCGAGCCCCCGGAGGTCGTCAGGCCGTACAGCGGTGACGGGGAGGTCCCAGAGGTCATGGAGGGCGCGGGCGCGGTACCGGTACGCGGTCGTCGTCCGTGACACCCATCGATGCTCATTGTCGGCGATCCACGCCTCGACGGCCTCTCCGACAGTGGGCGGTGCGACATCGGTGGGGTCGTCAACCCAGTCGCCGAGGGCCTCAGCGGCTTTCTGGACGACGATGTCCTTGGTAGCGCCGGTCCGGTTCTTCGGCTTGCCGGTGACGGGGTCGCGCCAGACCACCTGCCACCGGCCCCCGGGCGTCGACGGCCGGTAGAGTCGGGCCCGGCCGCCGAGGATTGGGACAGATTTCTTGCGGGGAGGCATAACGAGAAGATTAGCGAAATACGTGAAACTCCGTCCTGATCAGGGGTAAGAAGTTGGGCGACATGTGCCTCGTAGAGTTTAAGTTCAACATCTAGTCGGGCTGCTCCGTGTCACAACGGCTTCTGGATTCTCGCCCCCGGCATCGTTTTCCTTCGGGAGATTCGATGCCGGGGGCGTTCCTCACGGCGCTATCCTTGTGCCTGCACTAGTGCGAGACGATTGCTAGAGGAAGTGCGTCAGCTCTTTCGCAGCTATTTTTGTGCGCCCGTATATCCATGGCGAAATCGGCTGCAATGGAGTGTGCACGACCGACGCTGATGGGGACGGTGGGGCGTGGCTGTCGGGGAGCCTAATGGTGATAATGCTAATGCTCTATCGTCGGAAAGAGGTTTGCGTAGGGGCAGAACACCTCCGTGAAGTGGGTACCGTTTTCGTCGCAGGTAAGAGGGAAAGAAACGACGAAGTCTGGGTTGGCGGTGAGTGTGCCGTCGATAAGCGAGATGCTCAGAGGTGTTGCTGCTGAAGGGGGTCGGCTTTCAATCTGGGCGTCGCAGGCGAAGAGCCCGGCCAAGATGAAGGTGTCCAGAACACACCAGGTGTACGCGCTGGTCCCGGTGGATAGGTGCACCAGGTGGGGTGTGGGATTCGGTGAGATGAGACGGTCGGCGAGCCGCTGAATACCGCCGTCTGTGTGGCCTTTGAGCAGGGTATGCAGGTCGCGTGCGGAGGGGGAGAACGAGTTTGAATACACTCGGTGAGGCTACCACTAATGGCAATGGTTGTCAGCAATGGTCTTTGTGTGGGATCCGCGCCATATGGGTCTTAGGGCATCGGTTGTAAGGCGATGTCACAGCGGCCCTCGTAGAAGTTAAATTCCAGCGGAATGTCGTGTAATTTAAGTTCAATGCTAGATCAACTTCCTCCGTGGCCTGAATGCTCGGAGCCGTACACCTATGAACAGGGTGCGCTTCTCGTGTACCCGATGTGCGCTTATGAATGGACCCTCGCCGCGGATAACGATGACGAATCGCTGTCCACAGGAGGCGAAGGCATCCGTGATGCAGTGGGCAATCTGCTTGCTGACGGCGATTCCGTAACCGTGGTCAAAGGCCTGAAAATCGCTGGCAGCGGCGGCGGAACCATCAAGGTCGGGACTAAAGTCAAGAGCATCCGACTGCTCGATCAGCCTGTCAATGGCCACGACATTGACGCCTCTGTGCCCAGCCTCGGGCGGATTTACCTGAAATCCTCGGTGGTCAAAAAGGCTTAAGCCGAGGCGCTGTGGAGGGATCAGAACAATCTGGTCCCTCCTTTTGCCGTTCTGTGTATCCCTCTCTAGGAGAGTAAAGGGATAATCCGCTGGTCATCACCGTGCTCATGTGCGCGATGCGAGATTTCGATGATCGTAAGCTCCGGATAATGCTCCGCGAGCGAGCTTCTTATTGCCTGGTCCAGCTCCGCGTTGACGTTGGCGGTGAATTCGTCGAGAACCAGCACCGAAGGTTGAGTAAGCAGGGCTCGAGCTAAGCATAAGCGCTGCATTTGCCCGCCCGATAGCCCCGCAACCTCGGTGCCGGTGAGCGAATCTAGGCCTTGCGGTAGGCGACGAATCTCTTGATCTAAGTGCACCACACTAAGCACATGCCACATGGCTTCTTCTGTGGCGTCGGGGCGCGCGAGTAGGAGGTTGGATTTGATGCTTGCAGTCAGTAGCTCGCTGCGCTGCGGCACAAGCGCAATGGCTTTGCGCAGTTCTGTCAGCTGATACTGAGATACGGAAATTCCGTTGAGCAGGATGTTGCCGCTGCTAGGGTTATCAAACCTGAGTAGGAGATGGACTGCCGTGGATTTTCCACTTCCTGATGGTGCAACAAAGACCGCATGCTCACCGTTTGTGATGGTCTGCGTAAACCCCTGCAGCACCGGTTTTCCCGGGGCATCGGGATATGCATAGCTAACGTTGTCCCAGGTGATCGTGATGGGCTGTGTGCGATCAACGCTAAGGGTGCCGTCTCTTACTACTGCTGGGAGATGGCAGATGTGATGGAGTCTGCGTGCGGCAGCAAGCGAGTGATCGAGCGCACCGGCGGCGTCTTCTAGGCCGCGTGGGGCGTCGAAAAGCAGCAGGCAGCCGCCCATAATAAAAGCTATGTCGGCGGGGTTCGCGTTGCTTGCGATTCCGATGATGAGCACGCCGAGCACACACGCGTAGGTGAGTCCGAGGTTGATTCCGCACCGAAGCGCACGATAGTGCGCGGCTGGCATAGCTAGCTTTGCGACGTCCCCCGCAATTCCCCAATTCTGCTCAAGCCGTTCCTGCTGCCGTCCGTAGGAGACGATTTCCTCCGCACCAAACACCGAATCCGTGACGTGTTGCGACAGCTCATGGCGCCTGCTCAACACTTTTTGCGTGGAATCGAAGGACTGCTTCGCCCCAATCAGCGGAACCACAAGCGCAGAAAACAAGCCAAAAACAAGAGGAACCGCAGACAGCTGCCAGCCGTAGAGCAAGCCCCACGCAACACCGAATCCTAGGGGGACGGTGACTCCCGCAATCGCTGGGGCGATAGTGTGGGCATAAAGCACCTCAATCCGGTCGATGTCCCTGGTAAGCGAGGTGACGAGGTCGCCAGATTTAATGGAGCGCAACACCCCGGGAGCCTTGGGCCAAAGCCGGGAAAAAGCGGCACTACGAAGCAACTCAAGGGCCTTAAACGCGACATAATGACCAGAAAACTGCTCTACATAGTGGGTGAGCGCCTTGATGCCAGCCAGCACCACCAACGTGACGAGGATAGGGGTTATCTGGCCAGCGCCCATAACGATTCCTACTACGTTCTGCGCAGCCAGCTCAAAGATCATAATTCCTAAGCTGAGCTGGATGATGCGCATGACGATAGAGCAATAGAGCGGGGCGTGAACGGGTCGAGTGATCGACAGTACCCAACGCACCACCTCTCCTAGTGACGGTGGCATCGTAGTCGTCGTGGTCATCGCAGCTCACCTGCTTCCATTGTGTAGACGGTATCGGCTGCGGCTAGGAGGGCGGGGCGGTGAGTGACCATGATGGCTGTGATGTTCTCCGGAAGCTGTTGGATCGAAGAGACGATGAGCGCCTCGGATTCGAGGTCGATGTGGCTGGTGGGTTCGTCGAAAAGCACAATGTCGCGGCCGGATAGTAAGGCACGGGCAAGGGATAATCGTTGCGCTTGTCCTCCGGAGAGGAAGGCCCCGCGCTCGCCGACGTCGGTGTCTAAGCCGTGGGGCATACTGCGTACCTCATCGGCTAGGTTGGCGCGCGAAAGCGCTTCCCACATGTCGGCTTCTGAGGCATCGATGCGTGCGATGCGCAGATTATCGGCGATCGAACCGCTAAAGAGCCAGGTGTGCTGCGCTACGGTTGCGGTGGCAGTGCGGATGGTGTTGAGAGGCGTTGTTGCTACGTCTAGGCCTCGGATAGCAATCGCGCCGGGAGTCGTGGGGAGGAGACCGCGAAGGAGATGGAGCAGCGTGGATTTGCCTGATCCGGAACGCCCGACGATAGCTATTTTCGCGCCACTGGGAACTGTGAAACTGACGTTGGTGAGCACCGGAGTCTCTCCGTAGGAAAAGTTCAGCGAATCGACGACGATAGCCTCGGAACACGCGCCATGTTCTATCGAATTGGCGTCGCCGTTATCTGCGGTCTCTGTGCGTTCGTGCGTGTGAAGGTACTTCTTGATGGCTCGCTGCGCGGCAATGCCTCCCATGCCGACGTAGAAAAAGCCGGCGACCTTGGCTAGCGGTGCGAGTAGGAGAACTAATAGGAAGACGGAGGCTAAACCGTGACTAGGAGAGAGGGATCCGCTGGAAACCCGCGCAGCGATAATCGCAACGGTGGTGCAGATAAGAACAAGCGAAACCGCAAGATCCATAACGATGATCACCACCTGATTGCCTGCCAGCAACTTCATGGTGGCGCCACGGTTGCGTTCTCCTTCTGCGCGTAGTTGGCGTTCCACCCGACTGCCTGCATCGATGAGGCTGATTGTGGTGAGATTTCTGATGGCGTCGAGATATTTTTCTGAAAGTCCGGTCCGCTTGCGCCGTGAATCAGCAGAACGGCCCCTGAACAATCGCATGAAGTCGCGTAGGAGGAGGGGGACAAGGATGAATTGGCCGAGCATACTAAGCCCCAAAAGCCAGTCGTAAGCAACGGCAATGTAGATGACGACAGCGATGGGAAACGCCATGGCTGCCAGCGCCGAACCCAGATATGCATGGCGAAATTCCGCAGCCCGTTCAACATTGTCAGTCAAGAGTGCGACGAGTTTTCCGGGGTGAAATTCTTTTCGATCCCGATTCGACATGGTTGGCGCAGAGTACAGCGTCGCTAAAAGACGATGCCGTATGTGGCGTTCGTGGTCGCGTGCAGTGCGTGCTCCGGTGCGAATATCCAGGGCAGTAAACACTCCCGCGGCGAGGATGGCCGCTCCGGCTGCCGCGTAGGAGAGGGAGGGGGGTTGCTCCTGGTGAATATACCGAGCAAGCGCAGCAGCCATAATCACAAGAGCAATGCCCG
The DNA here is from genome assembly GCF_002162115.2 of Corynebacterium silvaticum. Taxonomy (NCBI): domain Bacteria; kingdom Bacillati; phylum Actinomycetota; class Actinomycetes; order Mycobacteriales; family Corynebacteriaceae; genus Corynebacterium; species Corynebacterium silvaticum. The sequence goes on from NZ_CP021417.2 coordinate 942,491, forward strand.
CGGCGAAGTAGCTTAATACCGCATATAACGGCACAAGCCAGGCGGAAAGCGGACTCATCTCACGGTGGCTGCTGGTGGGGGATGAGTCGATATGGGGAACAGACGACATAATTAGTAATGATAGCATTGCCTAATGTTGGTGTCTGTCTGTCACCTCTCCTACTCGCGCGATGGGTGCGGTGAGTAGGAGAGGTTAGCTCACATAAGACTTCAAATACTGCGCAGTCACAGTATCGGCCTTGTCGATCATCTCCTGTGGCATCCCGGAAAAAGCAACGCGCCCGCCAGCAGAGCCTGCCTCGGGGCCCATGTCTATCACATGGTCGGCGTGGGCGATTACTCCGAGATGATGCTCCACACAGATCACGGTTTTGTTCGCGTCGACGAGGCTATCCAATAGGGCAAGGAGCTTATCGACGTCCGCCAGATGCAACCCTGTAGTCGGTTCGTCCAAGATGAAAGTGGTGGCTTTCTCGGCCAAATGCGATGCGAGCTTGAGGCGTTGGCGCTCGCCGCCTGACAAAGTGGTCAGCGGCTGGCCAAGAGTGATGTAGCCGAGTCCGACGTCGACAATTCGCTTGAGAATCTTTGCTGCGGCTGGGACTTTGGCTTCCGCTGAGGAGAAGAATTCCAATGCCTCCTTGGCGGGCATGGTCAAAACAGTGGCAATATCCTTGCCGCCAAAGTGGTAATCGAGGACGGAGTCGTCGAAACGCCGCCCCTCGCAGACCTCGCAAGGAAGGTCAACACCAGACATAATCCCCAGGTCGAGGTACACCACGCCCGCACCCTTGCAATTGGCGCACGCGCCTTCGGAATTAGGAGAGAACAGCGCGGGTTTCACACCGTTGGCTTTTGCAAAAGCCTTCCTAATGGGCTCCAGGGTGCCCGTGTACGTGGCGGGGTTTGAGCGGCGAGACCCGCGGATAGGAGACTGATCGACCATGACGATGTTATCGTTTTTGGGCAGCGATGCGATTAAGGAATACTTTCCCGACCCAGACACACCAGTAACCACGGTAAGCACTCCCAACGGAATATCTGCATCAACATGGTCGAGGTTGTTCAGAGTGGAATCGCGGACCTCGATGACTCCGCGAGAAGCGCGGACGCTGGCTTTGGTGGTGGTGCGGTCGTCGAGATGCTTGCCAGTGATCGTTCCCGATGTTGTAAGTCCTGCCAAGGAACCCTCATATTGCAGTATGCCGCCCTCGCTACCTGCGCCCGGGCCTAGATCAATAATGTGGTCGGCGATCGCGATGGTTTCAGGCTTGTGCTCCACAACAAGTACGGTGTTGCCTTTGTCGCGAAGTTCCAGGAGCAGGCGATTCATCCGCTCGATGTCGTGCGGGTGCAGGCCGGCGGTGGGCTCATCAAAGATATACGTGACATCGGTGAGCGCGGACCCCAGATGGCGCACCATCTTTGTTCGTTGTGCCTCGCCGCCAGAAAGGCTGTTTGCGGGACGATCTAAGGTGAGATAGCCCAGGCCGATCTCGACGAAACTTTCCAAGTTGTGCTGAATCGCTTCCAACAATGGGGCAACTGATTTATCAGTGACACCGTGCATCCACTTCGCAAGATCGTGGATCTCCATCTGGCATAGCTCAGCAATGTTTTTCCATTGATCTTGGATTCCAAAGCATGGCGAGCCAGTCGTGTGCCGCCGCATTCGGGACACGCGATGAAGGTCACGGCGCGGTCGACAAACTCGCCTATAGCTTTTTGCATCGACTCGCGATCTTTGCTCAAAATAGACTTTTTCACCCTGGGGACAAGGCCCTCGTAGGTGTAGTTGAAGCCGCTGAACTTGGCCTTTGTCGCCTCCTGATAGAGCAGCGAGTGTTTTTGTTTTTCGGTGAATGCATCGATGGGCTTGTCTGCCGGATACAGCCCTGTTTCCGCGAAAGTCTTCCACACCCAGGAGCCCACTTTGTAGCCGGGGACGAGGAGGGCGCCGTCGTTAAGCGATAACGACGTATCCACCAACTCAGACATATCAATGTCGCTCACCCGGCCCATGCCCTCGCACGTGGGGCATTGTCCGCCGGTGCGCTTGAAGTTGACGTGTTCTTTCTTCCCCTCTCCTTCGGAGATCGCGCCGGAGGCCTGGACGCTAGGAACATTGAACGAGTACGCCCCAGGCCCTCCTACGGACGGTTGTGCGATTCGGGAGAACAGAATGCGAAGCATCGCGGTGGCGTCTGTTGCCGTCCCTACTGTGGAGCGTGAGTTGGTGCCCATGGGGTCTTAATCCACCACGATGGCCGTGGTGATGCCCTCTAGGCCGTCTACGTCCGGCCGTGCCAATGTGGGCATAAAGCCTTGGACGAAGGTGGAGTAGGTCTCGTTAATGAGTCGTTGCGACTCCGCGGCGATCGTGCCAAACACTAACGACGACTTTCCAGATCCCGAGACACCTGTAAAAACGGTGAGCTTGCGTTTGGGGATGTCTACGGTAACGCCGCGAAGGTTATTTTCATGTGCACCGATGACTCGGATGAATTCTTGGGACATGAGGAAGTTGCTCCTAGGGTTAAGACGCTGAGTGGGAGGAGCCAGATCGGCAAGAGGGGCTAATGAATCTGGGGTGAAAATACGAAGAATCAGCATACGCAGCGGATTATGTTGATGCATCACAAAAATTGACCCCGATAAGAATACTCATCGGGGTGGAGTGTGATCGGGGCGCGCGTCTAGAAGCGTTTAATGCTTCTTCTTATGCAACGCACGGTGAATTGGCTCAACGAGAGCTACGATGATGCCGCCTAGTAGAAGGCCGAAGATCAACGAGCATGTTGTTTCTGCAATCCAGCGGACAAACTTACCTAAGTGCTCCACGTGGTGAACAACATCATGGATCACATTATGCGGAAGGTGCCACCACCCAAGTTCTGCAAGGCCGGCGACCACGATATGCCCGCCCACCCACAACATGGCCAGCATTCCGATAATCGAAATCGCATTGAGCACCTTGGGCATCGCCGTGACGAGTCCTCTGCCGAGTCGCTTGGCACCAGCCGAGTCGCGCGTGCCAAGTTTTAGCCCAAAGTCATCCATCTTGACTAGGAGGGCAACCGCTCCGTAGACAATTGCAGTGATAAAAATTCCGACAGTGATAAGAACTGCGGCTTCCATCCAGATGCTCTTGTCGGCTACTTCATTCAGCGAGATAACCATGATCTCTGCAGAAAGGATGAGGTCAGTGGTAATCGCGCCTCGGACGAGAGTGTTCTCGTCTTTATTGCCTGCTTCTTCCTCACTCGCGTGCTGCTTGCCGGAGATCATTTCCCAGACTTTTTCTGCGACCTCAAAGCACAGGTAGGCACCTCCGAGCATAAGGATAGGAGTGAGCAGACTCGGAGCTATGGCGTTGAGCAACAACGCTATGGGCAAGATGATGAACAGCTTGTTAACGATGGACCCTTTGGCAATACGCCAGATGATAGGAAGTTCCCGAGCGGGCGCTACTCCTTTGACATATTGCGGGGTCACCGCGGTGTCATCGACCACCACGCCTGCGGCTTTGGCACTCGTTTTTGCGGCTGCTGCTGCAACATCATCAACGTTGGCGGCAGCGGCTCGGGCGATAAGGGCTACGTCGTCGAGAAGGGCAGCGAGGCCACCAGCCATGAGAGAATCCTAACAAGAGAGGGAAATATAGAAATTCCATCGTAGCGGGGAACCCCGCCATCTACCCAACAGAAAAACAAAGGGGGATAACCGTCTTGTGGTGCTGTGAAGTGGCATAAGGTCTAGATCATGCACATCGTTATTATCGGCGCCGGGGTGGTTGGCGGATACTTCGGCGCTTTGCTTCATGAAACTGGAACAGACGTTACTTTTGTGGCTCGAAATGAGAGCTTGCGAGCACTAAGAAGCAGGGGACTGCGCATTCATACTCCCGAGGGACTTCGAGACGTTCCCGTACAGGCGGTGTCTTCTCTTTCAGAAATAGAGTCGGCAGACATCCTTCTCCTAGCCACGAAGACGCTTTCTGCTCCCGAGCTGCCAGAAGCACTGCCTCGCGGTGCCGTGCTGGTGACCACACAAAATTCTGTGGAAATGCCACAGATAGCTATCGACGCCTTTGGCCCGGCTTCAGTGATCCCAGGCGTGGTGCGCAGTTTCCTTACTAGGAGGGGGCCTGCGGAAGTCGAATTCACTGGAGGCGTCCTGAGCTTTACCTTTGGCTCGGTAGACCCGGCAACACAGGACACTGTCAATGAATTGCAGCAGGCTTTAGCTAAGGCGGGCATCGAACCGATTGTTCACCCCGCGGTGATGGAGGACATTTGGGCAAAGCTATGTTTGTCACGTGTTTTGGTGCGCTAGGTGCCCTTGTGGAGAAGCCTTTGGGCGACGTTCGCACAACATACCGTGCGGATTTAAGAAACTTAATGCGGGAGGTTGAAGAGGCCGGACATGCATTAGGAATTGATCTTCCCTCGGATGTTGTGGAGACCACGCTTGCGTTCGCAGATCCTCAGGCGGCTCACGTGACCAGCTCCATGCAAAGAGATATTCTTGAGGGCCTTCCTAGCGAGTTGGATGCTCAAGTGGGAGCTGTGGTGCGGATGGCGGAGCGCGGGGGTAGGGAAGCACGAATGCATCGCCTGATCCTTGATGTTCTTTCCCACCGATAGAGGTAAACTGTCCCGCGCGCATAAGCGCACAGAGGAAACGGGTGCTTAAGGGGCGATACGCCTTGAGCTGAGATGGGCCGCTATATGTTGCGTCGTAAAGCCCAAACCGTAGGAACCTGATCCGGATAATGCCGGCGATAGGGAGAAAAACATGAGTACATCTGTATCTTCATCTGCTTCCGCGCGCGCGTCCTGGCGCGTTGTGGATATTGTTATTGCTTCAGTCCTGGGCATTGCCTGCGGATTGATCTTCTGGGCTTGGAACTCCGTTGGATACGCGTGGTATCAGGCGGCCAACGCACTTACTCCTGGACTAGGAGGTATTGCCACCGGCATCTGGCTGATGGGTGGCGTGATCGGTGGGCTTGTTATTCGTAAGCCTGGCGCTGCGGTATTCGTGGAAGTTCTGGCGGCTGCAGTCTCCGCAGGAATCGGAAATCAATGGGGGATTGAAACGCTGTATTCGGGTCTAGCGCAGGGCTTGGGGGCAGAACTGATTCTGGCTGTCTTTTTGTATAAGCGTTTTGGCGTGGTCGTCGCGATGCTTGCGGGCGTGGGCGCTGGAGTCGGCGCATTCATCCTCGAGCTCTTCCTTAGCGCAAATTACGCCAAGACACTTGCGTTTAATCTGACGTATTTAGGGGCGATGGCAGTCTCCGGTGCGATTTTAGCGGGACTCGTGAGCTACCTCTTGGTCAAAGCGCTTGCCTCAACTGGTGCTTTAGATCGCTTCGCCGCAGGTCGGGAAGCTCGCGCGCGGGTGTAACGCTCTCGCTCGGCTCGCACTCAGCTCGTGCCATGAGTTTTCCGCGCGTGGCACATAGCTGGTTACGCGACTAGGAAAGGGAATGTCGTTTTTGAGAACACAAGAAAAGCTGTCCTGCGCTTTTATGCGTGACGTACGCTCTACCGTTCTCAAAAACGACAATGATGGCCTTTTCGCGTCATCATCTCTCCGCGCGTCCCAACGATGAGGGCGGTTGCCGCGTTGGCTGGGCTGGGCCATATGCGGTTGGACTAAAAGCACTGTTCCCAGCACCGCCTTGTTGATTAGGAAGATAGGAATGCCTCCTCAGATTTATGCCCGGGATTTTGGGTACCGCCACTCAAGTCGTATCAAGCATGCTTTGCAGGGCATCAATTTTGAGGTGGAGCGTGGGGAACGCATCCTCCTACTCGGGGCGTCGGGCGCGGGAAAATCCACGTTACTTTCTGCTCTGGCAGGAGTGCTAGGTGCCGATGAGGGGGAAAGCGAAGGCCTACTAGAAGTCAATGCGACGCCTGGGATGGTGCTGCAGGACCCGGATTCGCAGGTTATTTCCTCGCGAGTAGGAGATGATGTGGCGTTTGGCTGCGAAAACCTCCGCCTTCCTAGGGGCGAGATATGGCGTCGCGTGCCTGTTGCCTTGGACCACGTTGGATTGCAGCTGCCTCTGGACCACCCCACCGCGTTGCTGTCGGGAGGCCAAAAACAGCGGCTCGCACTTGCCGGAGTGCTTGCTATGGGCGCCGATTTATTGCTTCTCGACGAACCCACCGCCAACCTGGACCCACAGGGGGTGCGCGACGTGGTGGCAGCAGTGGAAACCGACGCGGATGCCACGAACGCCACTGTAATAATTATTGAGCACCGCGTGGATACGTGGCTCGCATTTGTTGATCGCATCGTCGTGCTAGGCGATGACGGAAGCATCATCGCCGATGGCCCTGCGGATACTGTGATTTCTCAGCACGGGGAAGAACTCGCGCAAGGAGGCGTGTGGGTGCCGGGCAACGACCCCCTCCTACCCGCGGCACAACCGGTGAGCTCATCGGAAGAACACGCACTGACCACGCATGATTTAGCCGTGGGCTGGGATTCTCCGCTACGCCACTCGCTGGACCTTGCCATACCTAGGGGCTATTCGACTGTGCTCACCGGGGCCAACGGCGCTGGAAAAACAACGACCTTGCTCACCCTCGCAGGACTACTTCCGTCCCTAGGAGGGGAAGTACGGGTAGACCCGGCAATCGCCGGAAAGCTCGGCCCCCACCCTTATACATGGTCCTCGACAGCGCTTGCTACCCGTATGGGATATGTCTTCCAAGATCCTGAGCACCAGTTTGTGGCTAAAACGGTGCGCGAGGAACTTCTTGTCGGTGCCCGAGGGTCGAAAACGTCCCAAGACGAGGCGCGTCGTCGCGCTGACTCTCTCCTAGCGACGCTCCGCCTGGATCACTTGGCGGAAGCGAATCCTTTTACGTTGTCTGGGGGACAAAAACGACGGCTTTCTGTGGCTACCATTCTGGTGAACACACCTCACGTGGTGTTTTTAGACGAACCGACTTTTGGCCAGGATCGCCGCACTTTTACCGAACTCGTTCTGCTCTTGCGCCAACTCACGGCGGACGGAACCACGGTGGTATCCATTACCCACGACCCGCTGTACCGCGCGGCGCTAGGAGACAAGGAGATTCAGCTATGAACCTCATCAAGGACGTCAACCCGGTCTCTCGCGTCCTCGGCCTTGCCTTGTTTACCACGCCTCTTTTGATCAGCGTGGATATTGTGTCCGCAGCTATTGCGGTGATGTTTACAGTGGTGTGTGCGCCCTGCGTTGGGGTGAGCTGGCGAGTGCTGGCGCGGCGCGGTCTTTCTATTTTCATTGCTACGCCAATAGCTGGGCTCTCGATGGCCCTATACGGCAGGCCCGAAGGCCACGAGTATGCGTCTTTTCTTTTTGCACATGTGACGGATAATTCTTTGAGTCTTGCCGCGGCGATCATGGTGCGTGTGTTAGCTGTAGGGCTGCCGGTCATTGTGTTGCTGACAGCCATCGATCCCACGGAACTAGGAGATGGGCTTGCTCAGGTGCTCAAGCTACCGTCTCGATTTGTCATTGGGGCAGTGGCCAGCACCAGGCTTATCTCGCTGTTTCGTCGGGATTGGCAGTCGCTGCGCCGGGTGCGCCGGGCGAGGGGGTTGGATGACAAAGGCCGCATGAAGACCGCTTTTTCTGTGACGTTTGGCCTGCTTGTTTTAGCGTTGCGACGCGGCGCGAAGCTGGCGACGGCGATGGAGGCTCGGGGTTTTGGCCGGTATCCGGATAGGACATGGGCGAGAACCTCAACTTTTGGGCGTCGTGACGCCCTCCTAGTCGCGGCATGCGGTGCGATGTCGACAGTGGCGATTGCGGTTTCGGTGTACACGGGCAGTTTTAGGTTCTTGGGCGCATGATTGTGCTTATCGACGGCCCCTCTGGTTCCGGAAAAACCACACTCGCTAGGAAGCTGGCGGGGATTTTGGGGTTTGAGCTGGTGCACCTTGATGATATTTACCCAGGCTGGCATGGCCTTGCTGAGGGGTCGCGGATTGTGGCCGAGGAGGTGTTGGGCGAGGCCGCTGGGTATTGGCGGTGGGATTGGCAGCATCACCGGCGGGGCGAGTGGGTGCCTGTGCAGGCTAAGAACCTGGTGATCGAGGGGGTTGGGGCGATCACGAGGGAGACGGTGGCGGCGTCGAAAAGCAAAGGCTATGTTTTTAGCGTTGTCCTTGACGGCCCGGAATCGTGGCGGAAAACGCGGGCCTTGGCGCGCGACCCTGAGTATGGACCGTGGTGGGACATATGGGCGGAGCAGGAGCAGGCTCATTTTGCAAAGATCCCGGATGCGGATGTGCGGTTATGGCTAGGAGAGGCATGATTATCAGAATCGCGGCAGTTGTGTTTTTTAACGAGGGAAAAGTAGCGAGTGTACGTAAAAGAAAAACCGACTTTTTATGCTGCCTGGCGGAAAATTGGAGAAGGGGGAGGAACCTGTGGCGGCGGCGATTCGGGAGATCGCTGAAGAACTACATATCCGGATGCGTGCTGATGAACTAGAAGCAATCGGACGCTATCAGGCACCAGCTGCCAACGAGCCGGGGGCGACCGTTGACTGTGACGTGTTTCTCTATAGCGAGGAGGAAAAACCGCACACCGTGTACGAAGAAATTGCAGAAATCGCGTGGTTCGGACTCGACAGCGGTTCTGAGAGGTTAGCCCCACTGTCCCGAGATGTGGTTTTTCCTGCCCTGAGGGGGTAAAAATTCTACCCCCATTTGGTAACAAGATAATAACTTTAAAATCATATGGGGAAACTCACCATTCGTCTGACGTGCAGGTAGAGGGTGAGAAATTTTTGCAGAAACTATAAGCGGACAGTTTTAGTGACCTGGGCACGTCCGTAACCCTTATGTGTGATATGTGTCACGGACTAGGAGTTCGTGCAAGCAATGACCCGTTTCCGGTTGGAGACTATTGCGAAAGATGTTCGTCATCCCCTGGGAGGTCGTAAATGACGCTTAAGAAGACTCTCGCCGTTGGTATGTCCGCGGCCCTTGCTGTGAGCCTAGCTGCTTGCTCCTCGGACTCCTCTGGTAGCAAGTCCGGTAAAAACTATGTTCTGGCTAACGGCTCGGAGCCGCAGAACCCGTTGATTCCTGCCAACACCAATGAAACTGGTGGCGGGCGCATCGTGGATGTTATTTACTCGGGGTTGGTTCGCTATGACTCGGATGGCAAGGCACATAATGAGCAGGCCGAGTCGATCACCCTTGAAGGTGATCGAACATACAAAGTCACCTTGAAAGACGGACTGAAGTTCTCGGACGGAACTCCCATCAAGGCAGAGAATTACGTCAAGACGTGGAATTACGCTGTGGCTAATGATCAGCGCAATGCCTCTTTCTTTGAGCTTGTGAAAGGATTCGGCTCCGGCGTAAAGGAGCTTGAGGGGCTGAAGGTCATCGATGATAAGACCTTCAGCATTGAGCTTTCCCAGCCCGTGTCGGATTTCCCGCTCGCCTGGGATATAGCGCGTACTTTGCGCTTCCAGATGTGGCGTTTGATGACATCGCGGCCTTTGGTGAAAAGCCCATCAGCTCCGGTCCTTACAAGGTTGCAGAGTGGAACCACAACGAGTCCATCACCCTTGTGCCCAATGAGGAGTACACCGGGGATCGCAAGGCTAAGAACGACGGCGTGAAGTTCACGTTCTATTCTTCTCAGGATGCTGCGTATTCCGATCTCCTGGCCGGTAACCTCGACGTTCTCGATGTCGTTCCGGACTCCGCGTTTGGCACCTTTAAGAGTGAACTCGGCGAGCGCGCTGTTAACCAACCGGCTGCGGTTTTCCAGTCCTTTACTATCCCGCAGAAGCTTGAGCACTTCTCGGGTGAGGAAGGCGTGTTGCGTCGCCAAGCTATCTCCCTGGCGATTAACCGCGAAGAAGTAACCAAGGCTATCTTCCAGGAAATCCGTACCCCAGCTAAGGACTTCTCCTCCCCAGTCGTCGATGGCTACAAGGAAGGGCTGTCCGGAAGCGACGTAGCCAAGTTCGACGCTGCCAAGGCAAAGGAGCTGTGGGCCAAGGCCGACGCTATCTCGCCATTTACCGGCGAGTTCACCATCGCCTACAACTCTGATGGCGGACATCAGTCGTGGGTCGATGCGGTAGCTAACCAGATCAAGAACAACCTGGGAATTTCCGCATCAGGCAAGCCATACCCAGACTTCAAGTCTTTGCGTGACGAGGTCACTCACCGCACTATCAAGGGCGCATACCGCACCGGCTGGCAAGGCGACTACCCGCTTCTCGGCAACTTCCTCAGCCCGCTTTACGCCACCAACGCTAGCTCCAACGATGGCGACTACTCCAACCCTGAGTTTGACAAGAAGCTTAACGACGCTGCCGCAGCTTCCTCCGTGGAAGAAGGAATCAAGCTTTACCAGGAAGCAGAAGAGATCCTCTTCAAGGAACTTCCTGCTATTCCTCTGTGGTACTCGAATGTGACCGGTGGCTACTCGCAAAACGTAGACAACGTGGTATTCAGCTGGAAGTCCGTTCCTGTGTACGAACAAATCACCAAGGGCTAAAACCCACCGTCATAGAGACGTTTGTTGCTTGGCCCCGCGTGGACTCTGCGCGGGGCTCAGCCATCGTTAATAAGCTTTAAGGAAATTGCATATGTTGCGCTATGTTGGGCGCCGCTTGCTCCAAATGATCCCAGTGTTCTTTGGTGCGACACTCCTGCTCTACGCACTCGTATTCCTCATGCCTGGCGACCCCGTCGCAGCCCTCGGCGGAGACCGTGGTCTGACGGAAGCTGCCCGGGCACGAATCGAGGCGGAATACAATCTAGATAAGCCATTTATCATCCAATATCTGCTGTATACAAGGGCATTTTCTCCCTTGACTTTGGTACCACCTTCTCCGGTCGCCCTGTTGCGGAAGCCATGGCACATGCCTTCCCCGTGACCATAAAACTTGCCGTCATGGCGCTTATCTTTGAAGCTGTCTTTGGCATCTGCTTTGGCGTGATCGCAGGAATGCGTCGCGGCGGAATCTTCGACTCCACCGTGCTCGTCATGTCCCTCATCGTCATTGCAGTTCCATCGTTTGTGATTGGTTTTGTTTTCCAGTTCTTTGTTGGCGTGAAGTGGGGGGATTCTGCCGGTAACCGTCGGATCGAACACATCGATCACGTCGCTCCTCATGCCAGCGATCGTCCTAGGGGCGCTCTCCTTTGCTTATGTGGTTCGCCTTACTAGACAGTCAGTCTCAGAAAACCTGCGGGCAGATTATGTGCGCACCGCGCGGGCGAAAGGCCTAAGTGGCAGAAACGTGACCATGCGGCACGTCTTGCGTAACTCGCTGATCCCCGTAGCCACCTTCCTAGGCGCTGATCTTGGCGCACTTATGGGCGGAGCTATTGTGACCGAGGGAATCTTTGGCATCAATGGTGTTGGCGGCACGGGCACGATGTATCAGGCAATCCTCAAAGGCGAGCCCACCACAGTCGTGTCCTTTACCACGGTCCTCGTGATCGTCTATATCATCGCTAACCTCGTCGTGGACTTGATCTACGCCTTGCTCGACCCGAGGATCCGCTATGCATAATCACAATATTTTCCAGCCTCATCCTGGGCAGGAGCACTTCATCGCAGATACAGACGAGACAGGCTTGGGTGCTGTCGACGCAGTCGCCGACGAGTCTGCCCCCACCTCCACGTGGGGCGAAGCATGGAAGTATCTGCGCCGCCGCCCACTGTTCTGGTTCTCCGCCGCGTTGATTCTTACCGCAGTGCTTCTCGCCGTAATTCCGCAGCTGTTCACGTCTACGGATCCCGGTTTTTGCGAGCTATCCAAATCCTTGGCAGACCCGACAGAAGGACACCCCTTTGGCTTTGATCGCCAAGGTTGCGACATCTATGCACGCATGATTTACGGCGCGCGGGCATCTGTCGCGGTAGGTGTGTTTACCACTCTTGCGGTAGTGATCATAGGAACCGTTATCGGAGCTGCAGCTGGTTTCTTTGGTGGCATCCTGGACACCTTGCTGTCTCGACTTACTGACATTTCTTTGCCGTCCCCCTCGTCCTCGCGGCGATTGTGGTCATGCAGATGTTTAAGCAGGAGCGCACAGTCATAACGGTTGTGGTGGTACTCGCTATGTTTGGCTGGACCAACATTGCCCGCATCACCCGAGGCGCCGTGCTGTCGGTCAAAAACGAGGAATTCGTTACTGCCGCTCGTGCGGTAGGGGCATCTAAGTGGAAGATCCTCAGCAGCCATATTCTGCCTAATGCTGCGGCCCCGATTATCGTGTACGCGACGGTGGCGCTAGAACGTTTATCGTGGCAGAGGCCACTCTGTCCTTCCTAGGCATTGGCCTTCCACCGAATATCGTCTCGTGGGGCGGAGACATTGCTAAGGCCCAAGTGTCGTTGCGTACTCAGCCCACGGTGCTGTTTTATCCGGCGGTAGCGCTCGGTGCGACAGTCTTGAGTTTTATCATGATGGGCGACGTAGTCCGTGACGCCCTTGATCCGAAGGCTAGGAAGCGATAAGAGCCATGAGTGAAAATAATAATGCGCCGCTTCTAGAGGTGAAGGATCTACAAATCTCCTTTACCTCCTCAACTGGCACTGTCGACGCCGTCCGTGGCGTCAACTTGACCATCTATCCCGTCCAGTCGGTGGCCATCGTGGGCGAATCTGGCTCGGGTAAATCCACCACCGCAATGGCGATCATCGGCCTGCTCCCTGGAACTGGAAAAGTAACGGGCGGCCAGATCTTGTTTGACGGAAAAGACATCACAAAACTTTCCGACAAGCAGATGCAATCCTACCGAGGCTCGTAGATCGGCCTTGTCCCTCAAGACCCTATGAGCAGCCTCAATCCTGTGTGGCGCATTGGCACGCAGGTAAAAGAGTCGCTCAAAGCAAACAATGTGGTCCCGGGTTCTGACATGGATACTGCGCGTCGCAGAGCTTTTGGAGGAAGCAGGGCTTCCCGACGCCCACCGCCGCGCGAAGCAATATCCGCACGAATTTTCCGGAGGCATGCGCCAGCGAGCCTTTATCGGTATCGGTTTGGCTGCGCGTCCCAAGCTGCTCATTGCCGACGAGCCCACCTCCGCCCTGGATGTGACGGTACAAAAGCGCATCCTGGATCACCTGGGTGGACTCACTCAGGATTTGGGAACCGCAGTTCTCTTTATTACTCATGACCTCGGATTGGCGGCTGAGCGTGCCGAACACCTCGTGGTGATGCACCGCGGTCGCGTCGTTGAGTCTGGCCCCAGCCTCCAGATTCTCCGCGACCCGCAGCATCCATACACCAAGTGGTTGGTTAAAGCGGCGCCTTCCTTGGCTTCTGCCCGCATTCAATCGGCGCAAGAACATGGAGTGGAAAGCTCCGAGATCCTCGCTTCTGAAAAGACGGACAGCAAAGAGATCATCCGGGTAGAAAATCTCACCAAGATTTTCGATGTTCGCGGTCAGCGTGGGAAAAAGCTGAGCTGCGCGCTGTCGACGACGTCAGCTTCTCCCTCAAACAAGGAACGACCCTCGCGTTAGTAGGAGAGTCGGGGTCCGGTAAATCAACCGTGGCCAATATGGTCCTCAACCTTATCGACCCAACCTCAGGCAAGGTCTACTACAAGGGCACGGACCTATCCACGCTAGGAAAGAAGGAACTCTTTGCGATGCGGCGCAAGCTGCAAGTAGTGTTCCAAAATCCCTACGGCTCATTGGATCCAACGTATTCAATTTTCCGATGCATCGAAGAACCGCTTGTGGTGCATCAGGTAGGAAATCGCAAAGAGCGAGAGAAACGCGTGGCCGACCTCCTAGACATGGTGGCTATGCCGCGTTCGGCCATGCGACGCTATCCCAACGAACTCTCCGGCGGGCAGCGCCAACGCATCGCCGTAGCTCGTGCGCTGGCACTAAACCCTGAGATCATCGTTTTGGATGAGGCGGTCTCCGCCCTGGACGTTCTGGTTCAGAACCAGATCCTGCAGCTGCTGGCCAACCTGCAGTCCGAACTCAATTTGAGCTATCTGTTTATCACCCATGACCTAGCCGTGGTGCGCCAAACCGCGGATGAAGTTGTGGTGATGCAAAAAGGACGCGTGGTGGAGCAGGGGACGACCGACGACCTCTTCCTAGCGGCGAAGGAAGAATATACGCGTAACCTCATTGATTCTGTTCCTGGTCTGGGTGTGGAGCTCGGCACCGGGATGTAGTTACCGCCGTTGGCTCTGCTGTCACTAGGAGAGGGGATTCCTTGCGAATCTCCTCTCTTTTTCATTTAAAGCTTGCAATCTCGATGGTTAATCGGTAACTTTTACTCATGGTTACCGAGTAACCATCTCTTTGGTAACAAGAAACTTTGCAAAGAAGGCAACCGTATGACCATTCGGCACTCGCTACTCAGCCTCCTAGCGGCTAAGCCACGGCCAGTAGGAGAGTTGCGGACGCAATTTCATGAACTCACGCAACACACCTGGCCCCTCAACATCGGTCAGGTATTTCAGACAATCCAAAGACTAGAGCGCGACGACTTTGTCGAGTCCCTAGGAGAAGTAGAGGGCAGCACAGGACATACCGCGCAGGTGTATGGCATTACCTCTCACGGGCGGGACGAACTGGAGACATGGTGGAGTACTCCCACGCTGCTTTCTAAAAATCAGCGCGATGAGCTCGTCATCAAAATTGCGATGGCTCAAGCCACCAATGCTTCGGGAGTAGGAGAGATGGTGCAGCGGCAGCGGGAAGCGGTGATGCTGGAACTTCGCGACGTCGTGAAGCAAAAAATGGCACTCGCACCGCAACGCACCGCGGCCCGCCTCCTACTGGAGAGACGAATATTCAATCTTGAAGCAGAGTCGAGATGGCTTGATTACATAGAAACTCTAGAGATCCCCGCAGAAGGAAAACAATAATGATGACCCAACCAGCAGCATTGATCTTGGATAATATCGGCAAAATTCATGATGATGGTTCTCACACAACGGTGACTCTCGATTCTGTGTCGCTTACCGTAGAGCCCGGCGAACTCGTCGCAGTTATGGGACCATCAGGGGCTGGAAAAACAACGCTCCTTAAATATTGCGGGAACCCTGGACACTCCTACTCGTGGGCGCGTGCTTATCGACGGCTGCGACACCAGCGGATTCAGCGCCAAAGAACGCGCCCGCGTGCGACGCGAATCCGTCGGCTTCGTCTTCCAAGACTTCAACCTCATTCCTACTCTCACTGCCTCCGAAAACGTGGCTCTTCCACTTGAGCTCGGCGCCATGACTAGGAAGGAGTGTGAGGAACAAGCCCTCGCAGCGTTGGAATCCATCGGCCTTCCTAACGTGGGCGATTCCTTCCCCGCGGAGCTTTCTGGCGGTGAGCGGCAGCGCGTTGCCATCGCGCGTGCTCTTATCGGCAATCGTCGATTATTGCTTGCCGACGAACCCACCGGCGCCCTCGACACCACCACCGGCGAGGCGATCATGGCTGTGCTGCGGTCGCGCATCGACCAAGGCGCAGCCGGCCTCCTAGTAACGCATGAGCCAAGGTTTGCCGCATATGCAGATCGCACGGTGTATTTACGTGACGGAAAATTGCAGGGGGCTCAATAGTGACTTCGCTTTCTAGGCGCCTGGCAGGGCGCGAGCTAACTACACACAAAATTCGATCAGGTGTAGCGATTTCTCTTTTCGCACTGCCCATCGTAGTGATTTGTGCTTTTACCAATGCGCTATTGGGATTCTCGGCCTATTCCTACGAGAAAGATCGCCTTCCTAGCACCTATGTGAACATCAATAACACCGTCTGCTCAGGAGAAGAGGAAAAAGACGCAACCTGGTGTGTGCGAGACCGTGAGGTGCTGGATAAACCAGATGTTGAGCGTTTTAAGAACCTTGCCTCCGGCATAGCCGATACATTTAGCCCGGTGTGGCAGCTCGACACGTCGGTCGCTAGCTCCTATGGTGCGGATATCCGTCTTGCACTGAGGACTGCTCCGCAGGAGAAAGGCGAACCGCACGTGCCAGCGCGCGGTGAGATAGCGCTGAGCGACAGCGCTCTCTCCCTCCTAGGCAAGGGAGTAGGAGAGAAGGTGAGGTTTGTCCCTTGGGCAGGTGCACAACCTTTAACCCTCACCATCGCTGAGGGAACCGATGACAGGTCCTCCAACGTGGTTGGCATTGTCAACAAAGAAGACATTAATGTCGCACAGTTCGGCAGTGACGCAGAATTGGTAAGCGCACGGCTTCCTCAAGAGGTTTCCCTTGCGTGGGTTTCGTCGCAAGTGTTAGACGAGGACACTGGCCAAGAGGACAATGGAGTCTCGGTTCGTAGTGTGGATCAGTATGAGGTCCCATCGAGGTACGCGTCCTTCCTCTTCTCCTACGTAAATGTTACGGCTTCTACAGAGAAATTCTTTATGTTTGTGTCGATGGGGGCGCTTGCGGTTATTTTGATCGCGAGTATCGTTGGCACGGTTTTCGCAGTTGCTGCGCGGCGGTCAATCCGTTCGACTGGATTGCTGGCCGCAATCGGTGCAGATCCACAGCAACTGAGGCAGATTATGTTGTGGCAGGGTGCAATCGTAGGATTCCTGGGTTCCTTAGTAGGAACGGTGGCTGGTCTAGTCCTCGGCGCAGTCCTCCCATGGATCTTTACGGAGGCTCATGTCTTCGGTTTCGCTTGGGATATTTCGCTTCTGTCTGTTGCGGTCGCAGTCATTGCAGGTCTTTGTGCAGCTCTGATGCCCGCGATACGCAGTGCCTCAATGGAGCCTGTTCAAGCGCTGGCGGAGGGGGCGTCGACACGCATTGTTCGCTTACGACCGCTCTACCTCGTAGGACCAGCACTTGGTGCTTTGGGGTTGATAAGCATTATGCTTTCGGATCCTGAGAAGCCGGTGGGGGCGTGGTCTGTGATAGTTGTTATCGGTGCGATTGCATCGGCGCCGGCCACAATCCTCTTCCTAGCGAGGTTCGGTCGCCGCACGCCGCTGAGCATGAGGCTGGGGCTGCGCGATGCACTCCGGAACATGCCCCGGACAGGTCCTGCGGTTGGCGCGATCACTGGAACAATGATGATATGTGCCGTTGTATTCCTCAGCATCACCGGTGGCCCCGTCAATCTAACGCCGCAATCGCATGTCAACGCTATCCGGATCACAGCGAACAAAGCGGTGGCTTCGGACGCCAGCCCTTATGCGGCAATTATTAAGGAAAAGCAAACAAAGCATTCCGCACCATTGCGTGTCGACGAATACTCTCCTTATTACTCCTCGCAGAGGGGAGGCCCCGTCGAAATCAACGTCAACCCTCCTACTAAGTACGTGAGCGGGGCGGGGTCAAGGCCTTCAGTGTTGGATTCCTTTAGCACCTTCAACAATTGGGATAATGGAATCGCTGTTCATGTGGTGACGCCATCAGTAATAGGCATGCTGGCCGACAACGAGTTGAAGAGCCTTAACAAAAAAGACCTCAACCGGTTGGAAGAGACGATCGCTCATGGCGGGGCAGTGGCCTTTAATCCTAGCCTCGTGAAATCGGGAAAAATCAGCGTGGATATCACAAAGAAAATGACTGATGAGGAAGATAGCCGCCACGAACTTCTGGCGATGGCCGTGCTAGGCGCTCACACCAACGCCATAGTGATCTCCCCGGAGACTGCGCGGTCCTTGGGCTCAGCAGCAGTATTCCAGGCGTCGCACTTGGTAGGAGGATCAAAGCTTAGCTGGTGGGAGACTCTCAACCCAGATTATTCCGGCGAAGGCTTTGCTAGCGTCACGGTGTCCAAGCAGTCGGCATCGCAAGATCGCTTTGGAGTGACAATTGCGATGTTCCTATCGTGGGTGCTGTGCTTTGGCCTCATCCTCCTCCTAGTGGCGTTGGCGAGCTTTGAGACTCGTCGTGAAGTCATCACGATGTTCTCCCTAGGAGGGGAGAAGAGACTGATTCGACGATTCAGCGCGATGCAAGGGCTCTTCGTCGCACTGGTAGGCGCAGTGGGAGCTATAGCGTGGCTGCTTGCGCTAGAGTTTGCCGAATCCATTCGTCTACACGGTGACTACATTCCGTTCAGGGTGTTTGATATTCCTTGGATAGTGGTTGGTGTTCATGCAGTGGGGGTTGTCTTTGTCGGCTGGCTGACAGGATACCTCTACGGGGTAAAGCGGGGTCGCGACTATGACTCCTTAGTCCCTAGGCGATAGAAGGGAGCGAGGCCCTCACTAAGAAACAGGTGAGGGCCTCGTTATATGTGTATTAAGCGTGAGTGAAGAATCCAATCCGCATGGGATTGTTAGTGGCTGCCGAAGGGGAGCGGGAAACTCGGCAGCGGGATGACGGTGGGGAAGGCAGTGGCGTCGATAAGCGGGCTAGGAGCATCCGAAGCGTGTGGTATAGGCGCCCCGCTTACGGCTGAAATCCACTCGGCGTGCTCTGCGACAGGCGTGTACCAGCCGACCGTTCCGGTATGGCTGGTCATGCTGAGAACTCCGACCACAGCGTTGCCCTCCATCAGTGGGCCGCCGGAATCGCCTTGGCGGAGAATTCCTTGGCTGATCCATTGCTCAATTAAGACGGCCTGACGGTCGGGGCCAGGAACGTTGGTGACACGGCGCTGTGTTGTAGCTTCTGCCCACTGCGCGTGGCCGTGGCCGATCCCGCCCCGGCCTGCGGCGATAGTTTTTTCACCAAAAGACAGGTTGTTGCTGGAAAGCGTCATCGGGGCTGTGCCGGAGGGTCGATCGAGTTTGATCAACGCAATATCTGCGGCGGGATGGGGAATTTGTTTGACAGCTCGGAAGACCTGGCCGCCGACGCCGATAGTTGATGGGCCTGCGCCAAGGCAGTGGCGAGCGCTCAGTACCCATTCGGGAGAGATGAGAGCTCCTGTGCATTGCTGCTCTCCTAGTCCCACGTAGGCGAGACTAGGTTGGTTGCGGTGCCTCCGACGACTGCGTGGCTAGGAGCAACTATTCCTAGCGAGAGAGCGACGGCGGTGGTGACAGCGGATAATCGGCGAAAAAGCCGCATTTAGAGAATCTCCTCTATTACTTCCGTGGGACGTGCAAGGCGTACGCCTTTATCCGTTGATACGATCGGCCGTTGAATAAGCCGGGGGTGTTTTACCATCGTAGCAATGAGATCGTCGTCGGAAGTTTCTGGCGAGAGGCCCAGGTCTTGGTAGAGCTGTTCGTTTGTTCGTATCGCCTCGTGGGGGCTCAGCCCTGCTTTGTGTAGGAGGTTGCGGAGAGTGTCCTCGCTAGGAGGGGAAGAGAGATAATTAATGACCTGCACATCGTCGTGCCCCCGATCCTGCACGAACTCCAGTGCAGCGCGCGACTTAGAACATTGGGAGTTGTGGTAGATGGTGATCATGGTGCAGGTTCCAGCTCGACGGCGTCGGCCCATTCTAAGTCGTAGCCTAGGGATGCAAGCCAGCTCATGGGGTCGTCGTTGTAGCGGGTTATTCCTTCGACGGCGAGAAGGGTCGCGTCAATCGCGCGCTCGGCTTCTTCAGCGGTGATGATGCCGGCAGAGGTTGCTGCTGCGAGTTCGTCGATGTCTACAACTTTGACGGGTTCGCCTGTCACGGAGATGAGGTCGACATACAAGTCGCGGGTGACCCACATGTTGTCTTCGCGGGAAATGTCGGCGACATCAAAGTAGAAATCTTGACGTTCGTCAACGCCTTCGCGGAAATGGAAGATGTTGGCGCGCAATCCCAAGTTGGGGAGGAGCCAGGACTCTAGGTATCCAAATTTGGGATGGTCGGCGCCCCGTGCCATGTATAGACCGAAATCAGTGGAGTGAAAGTCATCTACGCGTCGCTGAAAACCTTTGGGGTCGATATTGGTCATCGACAATGGGTCGAAGGTTTCCTTTTTCACTGGATGCAGTTCAACCATTATTTCACCTCGAAGAGTACAGCCGTGGGTAGGAAGGTGCAGGGGCTTGCTTCGGTGGCAATAGTCCCCTCGATGAGTGCAATGACGCGCCCCTTCCCCGTATCAGCGGTTCCAGATACGGTGCTAGGCCCATCCGGGTTGATCCCGTGGCCGGCAAGGCGAGTGCTTCCGCCTTGCAGCGTGGAAAGGTTAAACCAGTGGACGTTCATTGCTTGATGCTCGTTGGGACCGAGCTTCCCAGTTCCTAGCGCGGTAAACACAAAGGCAGTTTCGCCTTCTTTCGCTCCCGGTGCTGGAATCTCTGCGGGTCCGGGGACCGCGATTGCTGATCCGGTAGCAGTGAGCTGGCCGCTGATGCAGCGCCCTGCGATGCTTGGCCAGAGGAACTGGTTGAACTGGGGGCCGTTGTCGGGGACCTTGATGTCACCCTGTCCGGTTCCCTCGATGAAGGCCACGGCTGCGAGTAGCTGGTCGCGGATCGGCTCAGGCAGGGTGTTGGCAAAGTCTTTCGCTTTGCTTAGTGTCTCGGCGTTGGGGCGTCCGAATTGGTCCAGGGGAAGCCAGGAGGAAAGGTTGATCGTCGAGGAGGACGACAAAAGGGGCGCTGCCGGCAGCGGTTGCGCAGGCATAGCAGTCGCACCACCAACGGAGGTGAGGGTGCCAGTAGCCGCGAGAAGCGTTGCGGTGATGGCGTGGGTAATTCGGCGCACGTACAGCCTTCCTAGCTATTGGATTTGTTATTGCCTTATAGAGAGATGCGTTGAGCGGGTGAAGGGCGTCGATAAGCACAATAGCAAGTCACAATAATCACAAGAGTTTACTCGAATAACAGTAGTCACTGCTTTAAAGGTGTCAAGGGTTACTAACTAATATTCTCAATGTGGGGGAACTAGAAAATTCCTCTCTTGATACACGTCGCTCATCGTGATCTTTTTGTTACATGTTGCTGTATTCACGTTTCTAACGTGCACAGTTATGGGTAAGTGGAGTAATGTAACAGCGCTGTACTATGCGCCCGCACTCTTCGCACGATTGTGCGGCACGATTTCACCAGGCGCATCCAATTTTTCAGGAGACACTTTTGACCCGTCCAGAGTTTCGCAATGTAGCCATCGTTGCGCACGTTGACCACGGAAAGACCACCCTTGTAGACGCCATGCTGTGTCAGTCAGGCGCCTTCGATGAACACGCAGAGCTCGTCGACCGCGTGATGGACTCTGGAGACCTAGAAAAGGAAAGGGGCATCACCATTTTGGCCAAGAACACGGCCATTCGTCGTAAAGGTGCCGGCAAAGATGGTAACGATCTTGTCATTAACGTGATCGATACGCCTGGCCACGCTGACTTCGGCGGCGAGGTTGAGCGCGCCTTGAGCATGGTGGACGGCGTCGTTTTGCTTGTCGACGCCTCCGAAGGCCCGCTGCCACAGACCCGATTCGTTCTGGGCAAGGCCCTCGCAGCCAAAATGCCAGTGATCATCTTGGTCAACAAGACTGACCGTCCCGACGCGCGTATCGACGAGGTCGTCGAGGAGTCCCAGGACCTCCTCCTAGAGCTGGCCTCAGCCTTGGATGATCCGGAGGCTGCAGAAGCCGCCGAGCAGCTGCTCGACCTGCCGGTTCTCTACGCTTCTGGCCGCGAAGGCAAGGCATCTGTGGAAAATCCCGGCAACGGCAACGTACCTGAGGCTGAAGACCTGCAAGCGCTTTTCGACGTCATCTACGACGTTATGCCAGAGCCCACCGTCAACGTCGACGGAGCTTTGCAGGCACACGTGACCAACTTGGACTCTTCCTCCTTCCTAGGCCGCATCGGCTTGATCCGCGTGCACTCCGGAACATTGAAGAAGGGACAGCAGGTTGCCTGGATCCACTACGATGAGGACGGTAACCAGCACGTCAAGAGTGCTAAAATCGCCGAGCTGCTGCGCACCGTTGGTGTGACCCGCGTGCCCGCAGACGAGGTTGTGGCGGGAGACATTGCCGCTATCTCCGGCATTGATTCTGTGATGATCGGCGATACCCTCGCTGACCCGGAAAACCCTGTCGCTCTTCCTCGCATCACCGTTGATGAGCCTGCAATCTCCATGACCATTGGCGTGAACACGTCGCCAATGGCCGGCCGTGGCGGCGGCGACAAGCTGACTGCACGTGTGGTGAAAGCACGCTTGGATCAGGAACTGATCGGTAACGTGTCTCTCCGCGTCCTTCCTACTGAGCGTCCAGACGCGTGGGAAGTTCAGGGCCGTGGTGAAATGTCGCTGTCGATTCTCGTGGAAACGATGCGTCGTGAAGGCTTTGAGCTGACCGTCGGCAAGCCTCAGGTGGTTACGCAGACCATCGACGGCAAGCTATACGAGCCTTATGAGCACATGGTTATCGATATTCCATCGGAGTACCAGGGCAACGTCACCCAGCTGATGGCTGCTCGTAAAGGTCAGATGCTGTCCATGGACAACATCTCTGATGACTGGGTACGCATGGAATACAAGGTTCCCGCGCGAGGCCTGATCAGCTTCCGTACCATCTTCCTCACCGAGACCCGTGGTACCGGTATCGCCAACTCCTACTCAGAAGGCACCGACGTGTGGGCGGGCGAAATCAAGGGCCGCGCATCCGGATCCCTCGTGGCAGACCGTTCCGGTCAGATCACCGCTTATGCTCTCACCCAGCTTTCCGACCGTGGCAACTTCTTTGTCGAGCCGGGCATGGAAGCTTATGAGGGTATGGTCGTTGGTGCCAACAACCGTGATGAAGACATGGATGTGAACATCACCAAGGAAAAGAAGCTGACCAACATGCGTTCAGCTACTGCCGACGCAACCGTCACCCTGGCCAAGGCACATGTGCTGTCCTTGGACGAGGCTATGGAGTTCTGTGGGCAGGACGAGTGCGTGGAGGTAACCCCAGACGTCCTACGCGTACGCAAGGTTGTTCTCAATGCCACCGAGCGTGGCCGTGCCCGTGCACGTGAGAAAGCACGCAACAAGTAAGATAGCTCGCATGATGAACAAGCACCGCGTTTTCCTAGCAACAGTCTCGGCCGCGGTGCTTGTGTCATGTTCGGCAAACCCCGGTCCCGCACCTGTGGAAAAGGAACCGGAAGCTACGCCCGCTAGTAGTGCGGCCAGTAGCACTTCGGCTGCGCCGAAGTCGGAAAAGAAAACCAAAAAGTCGGTGTCGATAGGCATAGACCCGATTACCGGGGGATTGAATCCGCACGTGTTATCGGATGACTCTGTGTTTGTTCGTGCGCTGGCCTCCCTCGTCCTTCCTAGCGCCTTCGTGGGAGGGGAGATCAATGCCGATCTTCTTACCTCCGCGCAGGAGATAGAGCCAGCCGCTGGCACGGGTGCCGTTCAGACAGTGCGGTATACCATTCGATCGGAAGCTCAGTGGAGCGATGGAACCCCCATCACGGTGTCTGACTTCCAGTATCTCTGGGATGCGAAGTCGACAAACCCGGGTGTCCTGGATGCGTCGAAGTATCGAGCAATAGCCGGCATTCGTTCCTCTAATGGTGGCCGCACAGTGGACGTGGATTTTGCTGCGAAGGTAGCCGATTGGCACACCCTCTTTTCCTCCCTCCTACCCAGCCACCTATTGCGCGATAGCGACGCCAGCTTCACTTCGGTCATGGCCCACAGTATTCCGGCTTCGGGGTGGAAGTACTCACTGGTGAGCGTCGATAAGCAGCGGGGAATTCTTACGCTTAATCGCAACGATCGATTCTGGGGCAAAAACCCTGCGAAGAATGAGACAATCACCTTCTCCGAGGTTCGCGACGTAACCCAGGGTGCGGAGATGCTGCGGACGGGGCAAATCCATTACCTTGACATCACTCCTACGGAGGTCGCCCGCGAGGCGTTCGAGCTCATGCCAAACACCCAGGTACGCACGCAGGAAAGCCCGCTGACGCTCCAACTGATCGCTAACCTTAACCTGAGCGAGGCCCAACGGGCCGAGTTGCAGTCGCTGGTGGACCGCCGATTGATTGCCAAGCTGGCTATGGGGCGTTCTAGTGATTTGGTGGTGGCGTCGGAAAGCTATGAGCCCCATGCGGAGCTGCTTACGTCGCTAGGAAGGGATGTGAGGATCGGCGTAGATCCCGCAGACCCACACGCAGAAAACGCCGCCCGTGCGCTTGTCGACCTTCTTGCTCGCCATGGGGTGGGGGCGAAGCTCGTGACCACGGACACCACCTCTCTCCTAGGCACGAAGCTTATCGACGGCAGCGTGGATGCCATCGTAACGTGGAATTCTGCGAACAATCTTGATCGCTACCAATGCTCACGACCCAAGCCGGCCACCAATTTCACTAACTGGTGCAACAAACAGACCGATGCCGAAATTAGCGAAGTGCTCGCTGGAACCCGCACGTCAGAGGACTTCAATGGCATCGCCGCCAACATCGAAACAAGTCAACATTTTACTACCGAGATCACCAAAGACCTGCGCCTACAAGTGCGCGGTAGCGGTATCGTAGGACCGGACCAACAGCTAGATCAATGGCCAGAAGACCTTGCAGCCCTGGCCACGTGGACACCCAAAGAGGACTAATGCGCGACCTTATCGGCAAAAAAGTAATAGCCGTCCATGCCCACCCCGACGATGAAGCCATCTGGACCGGCGGA
The DNA here is from genome assembly GCF_002162115.2 of Corynebacterium silvaticum. Lineage (NCBI taxonomy): Bacteria > Bacillati > Actinomycetota > Actinomycetes > Mycobacteriales > Corynebacteriaceae > Corynebacterium > Corynebacterium silvaticum. Next base: position 966,998 of record NZ_CP021417.2, read on the forward strand.
CTCATCGCAGAACTCTCACTCCGTGGCGCTGACGTCACCGTGGTGACGTGCACGCTAGGAGAGCAGGGGGAGGTCATCGGCGAACCTTATCAAGGGCTCGTCGCGGACGCGGCCGATCAGCTGGGGGGATTCCGGATTGGGGAGCTGTCGCGCTCCCTCTCTCTCCTAGGTGCGAGAGGGGAGCACCTTGGCGGGGCGGGATATTGGCGCGACTCGGGAATGATCGGCGATAAAGCAAATGAACATCCTCGCGCATTCATCTCCTCCGGTGAGGAAGCGGTGGAGCAACTCGCCGAGATTCTGGCGCAGATTAATCCCGACCTCGTGATCACCTACGGCCCCGACGGAGGATACGGGCACCCAGACCACATCCAAGCGCACACAATTACTCACGAAGCCGTTCGACGCGTGCCCGTCGCCCGCATCATCTGGGCCGTCACTGATAAGATAGACCTTGACACAGGGCTCGATGCCATCAGCGCCGTTCCCGAAGCTTGGCGACGCCCGCGCCAAAATGAAATAGCGTGCGTCGAGAACGTCGACATCCGTCTCCTACTGAGCGACGAGGCCTTCGCTAGGAAAAAGGAAGCGATGAAAGCCCATGCAACCCAACTCTGGATTGCAGACGGATCCACAACTGCGACCAATCCCCACGCCGCCATCGCTGGCATTAGCGATCCGAATGCGGCGCCGGCTGTTTTTGCGTTGAGCAACTTGATCGCCCAACCTCTCCTACGCACGGAGTGCTACCAGATGGGCCAAGGCCCCCTTCCTAGCGGCGTCGACATTGTCGCAGAACTAGTGAGATAAAAGAGTGGCTGAACACATAACAAGCGATGACAACCGTTCCTACGTATACCAAGAATTCAGTAGGGGAGAAGCCGCATGGGGGCTCTTCTGGCTCTCCCTAGGAGGGGTTATCTCCGTCCTCCTAGAAATCGTCTATCTCAACACCTGGGTCGGACCAGTGCCTGTGCCTTATACCGTCGCAATCGCGTTCTTATTCAACATGGTTCTGACAAAAACAGCGATGTTGTGGACTAAAAATTCAGCCATTGCGCTTATCCCAATGTATGCGTGGGCGTTGGGATTCTTTGGGCTCATGGTAGCGGGAGGCGTGACGGGCGACCAGTTGCTTGGGGCAAGCCTCCGCCCCCTCCTACTCATGATCGCAGGTTTTGTAGGAGGCGGTTGGCCTCTGCTGCGCGGAAAGTGACATAATGAATCGAATCATCCGAATACGTGAAGTGGAGATCTATAAGCAATGACGTACACAATCGCACAGCCCTGCGTTGATGTCATGGATCGAGCATGCGTTGAGGAATGCCCAGTCGATTGCATCTACGAGGGAAAGCGTTCCCTGTACATCCACCCCGATGAGTGCGTCGACTGCGGAGCCTGCGAACCTGCGTGCCCGGTCGAAGCAATTTTTTATGAAGACGACGTTCCAGACGAGTGGCTGGATTACAACGATGCCAACGCCGCATTTTTCGACGACCTCGGCTCCCCGGGCGGCGCGGCCAAACTCGGCCCGCAGGACTTCGACGCCAAACTCGTAGCCGACCTCCCTCCACAGGCGTAAAAACATCTTCAAAGGACGGACCATGAGCCGCAGCCCGCTAGGAACAAAGCTTCCCGATTTCCCCTGGAACTCCCTCGCAGAAGCAAAAGCCAAGGCACAGTCGCACCCAGACGGAATAATTAACCTCTCCGTGGGGTCGCCTGTCGACGAAGTATCCCCAGGCATTTGCCTCGCACTAGCGGAAGCCGCTGCAGCTCCTGGCTACCCTCAGACCATCGGGACGCCCGAACTTCGCGACGCCATAATCGCATCCCTGGCCAGGCGCTACAACATCCCCTGCGTAGGAGGGGTGCTGCCGGTTGTCGGGACAAAAGAAGCTATTGCGCTCCTACCTTCTCTCCTAGGGATCAACTCCACCGTAGTAATCCCTGAGGTGGCATACCCAACTTATGAGGTCTCCGCTCTTATCGCAGGTGCCACCCCCAAGCGCAGCGACGCCCCCCACACCCTTCCTAGTCCCGAAGACATCGACCTCGTTTATCTCAACTCCCCATCGAACCCCACAGGCAAAGTTCTCAGCATCGAGACACTGCGCGAGATCGTGGCGTGGGCGCGCGAAAACAATGTCATCATTGCTTCCGATGAGTGCTATTTGGGGCTGACCTGGGAAGGCGAAGCGGTGTCTATCCTAGATCCGCGCGTCAACGATGAGGACCAAACAAGTCTCCTAGCGATCCATTCGCTCTCAAAGACTTCCAACCTCGCCTCCTACCGAGCAGGTTTCTTAGCCGGCGATGCGGAGCTGATCGCCGAGCTCACCGAAGTGCGCAAGCATGCAGGCCTTATGATTCCTGGACCAATCCAAGCTGCAATGACTGCCGCGCTCAACGATGACGACCAGGAGACTTTCCAGAAGCTACGCTACGCACGTCGCCGCGCAACTCTCCTACGCGCGCTTGTCGACGCGGGCTTTACCGTCGAAGACTCAGAGGCTGGTCTTTATTTGTGGGCGACACGAGGAGAAAACTGCCGTTCCACAGTGGAATGGTTTGCTGACCGAGGCATCCTCGTTGCACCCGGAGATTTCTATGGTCCTAGCGCGGAAAAACATGTTCGCATTGCTCTTACATCCACTGATGAGCGAGTGACAGCTTTTGCAGCACGCTTGCAAAACTAAAGATCAACGGAGTTACTTTCACTGCGGACTTGATTTAGCAGATCGGACTTATGCGGAAAATTCTACCGACTGTTTCTACACACGGTAGGTCCTATAAATAAGAGCGTTAAATTTTATGGATATGCCTCAAATTGGGGTTTCGATATCGTGCGGAAAGGTTTCTTATCTGTCACTAGGAGAGTGGAAGTTGTCGTTATCTGCCGCTGCTAGAGCGTTACGTGACAAGATTAGAGTTTATGAATCCTGTGTCGGGAGTTTTGAGAAGTTTCGATTACCGCTACAATCAACAAGGTTAATTGCCCACTAGGAGGAGAGACTCGGTGTCCGAGAATTCTAAAATACGGATGACTAGGAGCCTGCGACAGTTCATCCAATTCGGAATCGTTGGTGGATCCGGCACCGTAGTGAACCTAGCGGTTACAGTCCTAGCCAAGAAAATTGCTTGGTGGGTAGGAGAGGTGTCTGAGCATGACGCCTTTTACAATCTTTTAGGCTCTTCTTTCCATGTTCGTTGGTACCACGTTTTTATGACGATTGCTTTTGTTGTCGCCAATACGTGGAATTATCAGTTGAATAGGATGTGGACGTTTAAAGCCGCCCATATGACGTCGTGGTGGCGAGGTTTCTTCCCCTTCCTACTCACGGGAGTAGGAGCGTTTTTCGTGAGCCAGGTGGTGGCAACGTTGCTGATGAACCCGACGTCGCCGATTACGTTGTCGCCGGTGATTTTCGATGATTCTTCGGGATTGCGCACAAAGTTCTATTGGGCCAGCGCTATTTCGATTGTGGTGGCAATGCCGGTGAACTTTATTATCAATAAGGTGTGGACGTTTAGGAAGCCAAAGACGGTGGTCGTTCAGGTGGCCGAGCCGGTATAAGGCCAGGCGCGGGGAGGGCTAGACGGCTACCCCGAAATGCTGGCAGGCCCAGTATCGGCCAGATTTTCTGGCAAGGGGGAGGATGCTGGCACGTGGTTGTGCAGTGGGGGATGGGGGTTGTAAACCGGCGCGGCCGGTATGTGGCATGCGGATGTAGTGGCCGTTGCTGGGTAGGAGGGGGTTGTCGTCGTTAAGCTTGTTGTGCGTTGAGCAGCAAGCGACGAGGTTTTTGAGGTTTGTTTCGCCGCCGAATTGCCATGCTTGGAGGTGGTGAATTTCGCAGTTGTTGGCGAGCCTGTGGCAGTGGGGGTCGGCGCAGGTGAGTTGATCGGCGGTGAGGATGAGGCGCTGCTTTTTGTTGGCGTATCGTTTGGTGCGGAAAAGGTCGACAGGCTCAGGGACACCGTCCTGATTAAGGGCGTAGATGATCGCGTAGCCGAGATCCGCTAGGAGGTGTTCTGCAAGGTCTTTGGCGGGGATGAGCGCGCCGTCCGTGGTGGCTAGGGCTAGCATGCCGTCGCCAATATGCGTGAGACCATCAGCGGGTAGGAGGATGAGGCCTTCACGACGCGGAATGTCCGCAGCATCATGACGCAATATGCTCTGCTTCAGCGCCAGCGCCAAGGCGTGCGAATAAGTGAGTGTGGGGTTGTGGCGTCGTAAGTGCCGTGCCAGTGAGTTGAGCTTTTCGCTGATGGCGCTGGCATCGTCGTCGTGAAGCGAAGCGTGCACATGGCGCATCCCATCCGCATCGGTGTTGCGCGATATGCGAGCAGCCGGCGTTTGCTGTGGCTTCCCGCATTCACTATTGAGCGCGACGACTTGCGCCGCTGCCTCCGCTTTCGCTTCGAGCACGGTCTTGCCCCGAGCCCACTGATACAACCGCTTGCGGAGGGCCTCCCTGCTTATCGACGCCTCCCTGGACAGCTTGCTCAACGTAGCATTAGTAACTCGCAGAATCTCTATGCCCAAGTGATTGGCCTCAGCTATAGCAATAGCTTCCTGACGCTGCCGCGACTCCCTCTTCGCTCCAAACAGATCGCGGCCCAACTTCAGCACCGACCCTAGCCACTGAGGATGGAAACCAAACTGCGCTGCGATATCCTCCCTGGAGGTCGTCGCGCTCAACTCAAATAGAAACCTAAACCTGGCAATCTGAATGCCGCTGGTGGAATAGACGGAGAAAGCCCCTTCGATGTTCATAGCGATGAGGCTAAGACATGGAAGGGGCCTCCCTCTTTCTCCTAGGGACTGAGCGCCACAAACCTGTGGAATATGGCTTAATTCGTCCCGATACCTGTGGAATTCTCGCCAGGTAGTTGCGCTTTTTCAAAAGGTCGTCTAACAACAACCAAGCTCACTAGGAAAAGGATTGCGACCATCGTTAGCGCAGACAACAACTCAATTCGCGCATGTGCGTCACTGAGCATAAGTGCTGCGAGGCCGGCGAGGACGATGAGAGTGAAGCTCGTCAGCCACGGGTAGGCCCACATCCTCACTCCTAGGGACGGAACCAAAGCCTCAAGCCTACGACGCAGCTTCAGCTGGGAAACCGCAACAAACGTCCAGACCGTGAGCAACGACGCGCCCGCGGCATTGAGTAGGAAAGAGAGCAACCAACCGGTATCGAGGTAGTTAAGCACCACCATGACAACACTGAGAATCACCGATAGGAAGATCGCGGTCGTCGGCACGCCTCGTTTGTTCACCCGAGCAAACACTCGAGGCGCTTGTCGACGCTCCGCCAACGACATCATCATCCTAGAGCTGGCATAAATCTGAGCGTTAAATGCGGACAACAAAGCCAAAACAATGACAACTTCCATTGTACCTACGACACCGGGTATGCCGGCGATCGCTAAAACTTGGGAAAATGGACTCTCAGCGGCACTCTGCGCCTTTCCTAGCGATGAATACGGTAGGAGGAGGACGATCACGGCGACGGATCCAAGATAGAAAATACTGATGCGAGTAATCGTGGTTCGTACGGCGTTGACCAAAGATCGTTGCGGGTCCTCAGATTCAGCGGAAGCAATGGCTACGACCTCGATGCCACCAAAGCCGAAAGCAACCGCTAGGAGAGCCGCAGCGATACCACTGAGTCCATTGGGCATAAACCCTTCGTTTTCGATCTGATTGAGTCCCACGAAGTCATGGCCGGGCAGGAGACCCGTGACTAGGAGGAAGCCGACGACCAAAAAAAGAACCAAGACCGCAACTTTGATGAACGCGAACCAGAACTCGAATTCGCCGAAAGCTCGCACGCGTAGGAGATTGATGGTGCCAAAAACTACAACAAAGAAAAGTGCAGGAACCCAAGGCGACACTCCTAGCCACGATGCAACAAATCCCGCGGCCCCGGTTATTTCAGCGCCTAGGACAGCGACGGTGGCGAGCCAATAAACCCATCCCTGGATAAAACCTGCCCAGTGTCCAATCCCGGCGTCTGCATATTCAGAAAAAGAACCGGAAGCTGGTACTACGGATCCCATCTCGCCGAGCATGCGCATAATCATGACTGCGATAAATCCTGCGATGATATAAGCAACAATGACAGCGGGGCCCGCGGCTTTAATGCCAACGCCTGTCCCTAGGAAGAGGCCGGCGCCGATTGTTGATCCCAATCCCATCATTGTGAGATGTCGGACTTTCAGTCCACTTCCTAGTCGCGTGGTGTTTTCGCTTGTCATGACAGGGGGTCTTTCCGAGGCAAGAGGGGAGAAGAACAGCGACGCCGCCGTTCTTTTCCCCTTCTGGATATTCGTTAGGTGTATGAGTGAGGGCTAGTTCGAGTGCAAGTCGGTGTTGAGCTCAACCGCTTCAGTTTTCCACGCAGTCGCTTCAATCGCACCGCTGATGGAGTTGCGGCGGAACAAAACGTTGTTGGCTCCTGCGAGTAGGAGGGCTTTGGTGCTGTCGCCGTCGTTAAGCTTCAATGCCTCAGCGACGGCACCACGGATGATGACTTTGGAGCCTGCGGTGACGTAAAGGCCTGCTTCGATGACGCAGTCGTTGCCGAGCGGAATGCCGCAGCCAGAGTTAGCGCCTAGGAGGCAGCGTTCGCCGAGCGAAATAACGTGCTTCCCTCCGCCGGAGAGCGTTCCCATGATGGACGCGCCGCCACCGACATCCGAGCCGTCTCCTACTACGACGCCGGCAGAGATTCGGCCTTCCACCATCGACGCCCCCAGGGTTCCGGCATTGAAGTTAACGAATCCTTCATGCATGACTGTGGTGCCTTCGGCAAGGTGTGCGCCGAGGCGGACCCGGTCGGCATCGCCGATGCGAACGCCGCTAGGAAGGACGTAGTCGACCATGCGGGGGAACTTATCCACAAGATGGACAGTAACTGGGCCGCGTGCCTGGAGCTTTGCGCGGGTCATCTCGAAGTCACTGATCTGGCAGGGGCCGTAGTTAGTCCACACAACATTGGTCAGGAGGCCAAAAATCCCATCGAGGTTTTGGCCGTGAGGCTTGACCAATCGGTGCGAAAGCAAATGCAGGCGCAGATATGCGTCGTAGGCGTCGCTAGGAGGGGAGGAGAGGTCCGAGATTCCGGTGCGGATTGCTTCACGACGCACACCTCGATCCGCATCCTCACCAACGAGACTGCGGAACTCAGCAGGAATATCGTCGCCCTGGAGTGTGACGGTTTCGGTATCGGTGGGGGTGTCGAGACGCGGAGCCGGGAACCACGCGTCTAGAACGGTTCCATCTTCGGTGATGGTTGCAAGTCCAATAGCTAGTGCAGAAGTCATGTGTGGGAGTCTACTTACTCTTCTTCCTAGTGAGGAATGACAAGATAATCAGGGCCGTAAAGACAACGGCTACGGAGGTGATTTGGCTGCGAGATGAATCGTCGGAAAGCATAAGCGCGGTGAGCCCAATAAAACCGACAACGGTAAACCAGCCGAGCCATGGATAGCACCACATGCGGACCGTGGTGATCTCCCCCTTTTCCACGAGCTCAGGGTGCAGCTTGATGTAGGACAGTGAAATCATGACCCAGATGACGATGAGACACCCTCCTACTGCGTTGAGTAGGAAGCTGAGGAGGCCCGCGGGGTTCCAATACTGAAACCCAACGGAAGCGAACGCAAAAAACATACTCAGGAGTACCGCTGCGATCGGAACGCCTTCACGGTTCGTTGACGCAAACATCCTAGGGGCGTTTCCTCGTTGCGCCATGGAATGTACAAAACGAGAGGTTGCGTAGATCTGCGCGTTGAAAGCGGAGAGCAAAGCAACAACGATGATGGCTTCCATGAAACCAACCACACCTGGGATATTGGCCATTCCTAGGATGATGGTGAAAGGAGACTGCGCCGCAGTCTTTGCCCCGCCGATTTGGTTGTACGGGAGTAGGAAGCTGATGACGAGCACTGAGCCCAGATAGAACGTCGAAATTCGCCAAATTACTGAGCGCACTGCCGTGGCAATGGCGGTCTTGGGGTCTTCTGATTCCGCTGCGGCGATCGTGACGATTTCAGTGCCACCAAATGCGAAGGCGACGGCTAGGAGACCAGTGGCAACTCCTGTGATTCCGTTGGGCATGAATCCGTCGCCGAGGAAGTGTTGCGTTCCTACGTAGTCGTGTCCCGGTAGAAGACCGAAGATGAGCAAAACGCCAACAATGAGGAAGACAATGATGACCGCAACTTTGATAAACGCGAACCAAAACTCGAACTCGCCGAAGCCGCCGACTTTGGCAAAGTTAATCACTGCAAAAAATACAACGCACACCAGTGCTGGTATCCATGGGTCGATTCCAAACCATTGACCCATGATCGCTGCCGCGCCGGTCATTTCTGCGCCGAGGACCATGGTGAGCATGAACCAATACAGCCAACCTAGGCTGAAACCTGCCCAGTGGCCGAAGGCCTGTTCTGCGTAGACGGAAAAGGAACCGGAGGCAGGGCGAGCCGCCGCCAGCTCTCCTAGCATCTGCATCACAAAGACGACGAAGATACCGGAGATGATATAGGCGATAAGAACAGCAGGGCCGGCAGCCGCAATTCCTACTCCCGTCCCTAGGAAGAGGCCGGCGCCGATTGCCGATCCTAGTCCCATCATCGTGAGGTGCCGGGTCTTAAGTCCGCTTCCGAGCCCGGTCTCGGAGGTTGCTTCAGTCATGAGAAGACCTTAACCCCACATGCGCTCGGAATATAATCAATCACTAGTTAATTTTATGTCCCTACCCTCGTGCAGGTGCGCTGACTAGGAGAAGGAGTGGACTACAGGCTCCGGATGCCCGAACTCCATGCGGACACAAAAGTTGGATTTTCCACGCAGTGATTCGGCTGTGCAGCGCTGTTGCGATGAGGCGTCGTAGATTTGTGTTGCCGGGTCAAGCACGATGTTGTTGCAGATGGTTACGTTGTCGCCAAGGTCGATTCCAATGACAGCAGCGCCAAGTCCAAGTTTGCAGTTGTTTCCTACTCGCAGGCGTTTGGTGTTTTTGTCGGGGACTAAGGAAGCAGAGATTCCTAGGTCGAGGTCATTGCCCACGACAGTCCCAGCGTAGAGGCGGCCTTCGACGCGTCCTTGTCCAAGGGTTCCGGTGTTGTAGGAGACGTAGCCTTCGCGTAGGACTTTGGTTCCCGGGGCAAGATGCGCTCCTAGTCGCACGCGCTCGGCTTCGGTGATTTCTACGCCGCTAGGAACGACGTAGTCCACCATGCGGGGAAGCTTATCGATCCCGTAGACATGAATGAGCCCACGTGAGCGCAAGGATGTGCGGACGTTTTCAAAGTCATCGGGTAAACACGGGCCTTTGTTAGTCCAAGCGACGATCGCTAGGAGATCGGTGGCGTTGTCCATGTTGATGTCATGAGGTCGCACGATGCGGTGGGAGAGCAGGTGGAGCCGGAGGTAGACGTCGTGAGCGTCGATAGGAGGGGAGGAAAGATCCGCGATGGTGGTGTGGACGGCGACTTGTTCGACGTGGCGGTCTTCGTCGATACGCACGAGATTGAGGAGCTTGGGCGATATGTGGTGCGCTCCTAGGCGGGTGGTGCCTGTGGGATGCATGGGGGAGCTGGTGAGCCTGGGAGCAGGGTACCAAGTGTCGAGGACTGTTCCGTCCATTGCGATATTTGCTATCCCTGTGGCATCGGCGCCGTGGTGAATCATGGTGAAAAGATTAGTAGCCACGTCAACGTTTCACTAACTTCATTGAGCCTCCTTGCCAAGGCGGGCTGTATTCTGTGTAGTCATGTTGGACTTGACTGCTAACCCCATTGAACTCACCCGTGCGCTCGTGGATATTGAAAGCCCTTCCCACCACGAGGAGCACATTGCGGACCTGATCGAACAGGTCTTGAAGTCCATTCCTCACGTCGAGGTGCTTCGCCACGGGAACACCGTGGTCGCTCGCACGCATCGGGGACTAGGAAGCAGAGTTATCCTCGCCGGGCACATCGACACCGTCCCCACAGCGGATAACGTTCCCTCCACCCTCATTGACGACGTCCTTTTTGGCTGCGGAACCGTCGACATGAAATCCGGCATGGCCGTATACCTGCACGCTTTTGCCACACTCGCCAACGCTGAAGACTTAACGCAGGACCTGACGATCGTCTGCTACGAAGGCGAGGAAGTCTCCAGCGAATTCAACGGATTAGGCCATCTGCAGCAAGCTCACCCCGAATGGCTCCACGGCGACATCGCGTTACTAGGAGAGCCGTCAGGTGCCGTCATCGAAGCCGGCTGCCAAGGCTCTATCCGCCTCCGGATCACAGCGCGCGGCGTGCGGGCGCATTCGGCACGTTCGTGGCTAGGAACGAACGCCATGCATCTCCTAGCGCCTGTTATTTCCCGAATCGCTGACTACGAAGCGCAGGAAAAGCTTGTCGACGCCTGCCTCTACCACGAAGGCCTCAACATCGTGCACTGCGAATCCGGCGTGGCCACCAACACCATCCCCGACGAAGCCTGGATGTTTGTGAACTTCCGCTTTGCCCCGGATCGCAGCCTCGATGAGGCGATGGCGCACATGCTGGAAACTCTCTCCCTTCCTAGCGGCGTCAGTTATGAGGTGGATGATGCGGTGCCCGGGGCGCGCCCTGGGTTGGATCGTCCGGCCGCTGCCTCTCTCCTACGCGCAACGGGTGGAAAATTCCGTGCTAAATATGGTTGGACTGACGTGTCGCGTTTTTCCGAAATGAGAATCCCTGCAGTTAACTTTGGCCCTGGCGACCCTTCCTACTGCCATAAGAAGGACGAGCAGTGCCCGGTCCACATGATCACAGATGTCTCCAACACCTTGTTGGCTTACCTTCGCGCCTAGGAGAGAGAATGAACGCAGAAAAGCTACCCTCAGCAGAAAAACGACGCCTATTGCGCGGTCCCGTTTTGATCCGTGAATCCAAAGACGAGCAAGCCGGGACCTACGATCAACGTCTCCTAGAGTTCCCCGCCGACAATGGCTGGCTTCACGACGACCCATGGCGCGTCCTACGCATCCAAAGCGAGTTCGTCACTGGCTTCGATGCGCTTTCCCAGCTGCCTCCCGCCGTGACGGTGTTCGGCTCTGCACGAATCGGCGCCGATCACCCCTACTACGACATGGGCGTGCGCCTAGGAAAAGAACTTGTCGACGCCAACTACGCCGTCATCACCGGCGGCGGCCCCGGACTTATGGAGGCTGCTAATAAAGGGGCCTGTGAAGCAGACGGCCTTTCCGTCGGCTTGGGCATCGAACTCCCGCATGAGCAAGGCATCAACAAATACGTCGACTTAGGGCTCCACTTCAGGTACTTCTTTGCGCGCAAGACGATGTTCCTCAAATACTCGCAAGCTTTTGTCTGCCTCCCCGGCGGTCTAGGGACACTCGACGAGCTATTCGAGGTTCTGTGCATGGTCCAAACCGGCAAAGTGACCAACTTTCCCATCGTGTTACTAGGAGAGGGATTCTGGGGCGGCATGGTCGAATGGCTCAAAGATCGCCTCGTCGCAGAGGGAATGATCGCGGAGAAAGACTTAGACCTCTTCCTAGTCACGGACTCGGTGGAAGAAGCTGTCGCTCATATTGTTGGCACGCACACAACGCTATTTGAGCCTGTGAAGGATAAAACTCAAGATGCCTAGGAGCCTTCCTAGGCACTGAAGGCTTAGCCACGGTCATGGCGATCGTGAATAGGACGCCCGATTCCTTTTACGACCACGGCGCAACTCATGCTTTCGATGCCGCAGTCGAGCGCGCGGGCGCGGTAATTGCAGCCGGCGCCGGGATCGTGGACATCGGTGGGGTCAAAGCTGGGCCAGGTGAATTCGTGTCAATCTCTGAAGAGATAGACCGTGTGGTTCCGGTGATCGCTGCGGTGCACGAGGCCTTCCCCGAGACGACCATTTCGGTGGACACGTGGCGCGCGGAGATCGCCGAATTAGCGGTCGACGCCGGGGCAGCGCTCATCAACGACACATGGGCAGGCCACGATCCAGAACTCGTGGAGGTCGCTGGTGACCGCCGGGTCGGCTATGTCTGCTCGCACACCGGCGGGGTCGTCCCTAGGACAAGGCCGTATCGCGTGCATTACGACGACGTTGTGTCCGCAGTCATCGACGAAACCACGCGGCAAGCGGAACACGCGGTGTCCCTAGGAGTGCCCGAGGACAAGATCTTCATTTACCCCACTCATGATTTCGGTAAAAACACTTTTCATGGGCTTGAACTCCTGCGCCGAATCGACGACATCGTGACGACCGGCTGGCCAGTCCTCATTGCGTTGTCCAATAAGGATTTTATTGGGGAAACGCTTGCTCGGAGCGTCGATAAGCGGGTGCCTGGCACCCTGGCTGCAACGGCATGGTCTGCGGAGCGGGGCGTGGCGGCGTTCCGTTCGCATCAAGTAGAAGAAACAATCGACGTGATTAGGATGACGGCGGCGATTCAAGGAACGACCCCTCCACTGAAAACAACCAGAGGTTTGGCGTGAAAATCTCTGTGGTGATCCCCGCGCTTAACGAGGAAGCGACGGTAGGAAATGTTGTGCGCGTGGCGGCTGCGGCACACCCGTGGGAGATCCTCGTCATCGATTCTGATTCCACCGACGCAACTGCGGCCGAAGCGCGCCGGGCGGGCGCTCGCGTCCTGAACTGGAAAGAACCCGTGGCGCTGCCACCGCGACGAGGAAAAGGGGAGGCCCTCTGGCGAGGAGTGGCCGCCGCCACCGGCGACATCATCGTATTCCTAGACGCTGATTTAACGGAGATCGCGCCAACGATTGTGACCGATCTGGCGGCACCTCTACGTGACCCGAACATCCACCTAGTCAAGGCCGCGTACCAGCGGGCCTTTGCTTCCTCTCCTAGTGGCGGTGGGCGCGTCACTGAACTGACGGCAAAGCCACTGCTGCGCGCCGTGTTCCCGGAACTCACAAGAATCACTCAGCCGCTAGGAGGGGAATATGCGATTCGCGCTGACAACGCTCGCAGCCTGCCTTTCGTTGACGGCTACGGGGTGGAGGTTGGATTGCTTATCGACGTCGCCCGCCTCCACGGCTCGGCTGCGATAGCAGAGGTGAACGTCGGCAGGCGTGCCCATCGCAATCGGCCGCTGGAGGAGCTTGCCCCGATGGCTGACGTCGTGGCGAGGACCATCCTAAGCCGCGCTGGTGTGGTGGAGCCGCGAGTAGGAGAGAGGCCTGCGCTAAAGTCCTTATCCTAGGGAGCAAGTAGAAAGGACTCGTGCTGCTATGGTGTCGTGGATTGTGCTCATAGTTTTATTAGTGATCTTCGTCGCTGTGCTGTCGTGGCTTCTGGGGATGTTGTTTGGGCGTGGGGAAGCCGCGGAGCCGCTGGGTGCGTCGATAGGCTTGACGAAGCAGAACGTGGAGGTTGTGCGTCGTGGTGACCTGGAATCGGTGCGATTTGATACGGTGCTGCGTGGGTATCGCCAGGACCAGGTGGATGCGGTGATCGGGGAACTTGAGCAGCAGGTGCGGGAGCTGCGGAGTCAAACACTTCCTAATGGAAGCGAGTAGACTGGTTGAGTGTGATGGTCGATAGTTTTTATCGACAAAGTTTTTCAATGCAATAGAGTGTAAGGAATCGGTGATTGCATGGCAGCCATGAAACCTCGTACAGGTAATGGGCCGATGGAAGTTGTTTTCGAGAGCCGCAAGATTGTGATGCGGATTCCTACCGACGGTGGTGGCCGTTTGGTCATCGAGCTTAACAAGGAAGAAGCCGCCGAGCTTGGTGCTTTACTGACCGAAGTATCTCAATAAAAATTATTTGATCAAGGAGCCCATGCAGCGTGCTTTCACATGTCATTGATGTTCTTGCCGATCCTACTGACGGAACACCACTGAGCTTGGTCGACGACTCCACGCGGCTAATGTCCGAATCCGGACACAGCTTTGATGTTGCACGTCAGGGCTATGTGACCCTCGCCGGAGGCGCTGGTCTGCGCTATTCCGGCGATGACACGTCGATGATCCGCGCCCGCGAAACCTTCCTATCCAGTGGGCACTTTGCACCATTCGTAGAAGCTGTGAGCGCTGCGGTTCATACCGTCCTCGACGAAGCCGGCGTTGCCGACGACGCCCACCCCACGATCTGCGAGATCGGCGCCGGAACGGGATACTGGATACTATCTAGCGCACACGCTTGACGACGTCGACAACTCCGTCGGGCTCGGCATCGACGTATCCGTTCCCGCCGCCAAACTTTTGGCAAAATGCCACCCGCGCGTAGGAGCTGTAGTCGCCGACGCTTGGTCCCGCCTTCCTATCCAAGACGCCTCTATCGATGCCATCACCGTCATCTTTGCGCCCAGGAACGCTTCCGAATTTGCTCGTGTGCTTAAACCAGGCGGCCAAGTCATCGTGCTCACCGCTGATACCGGACACCTCGGCGAGCTACGCGAGCCACTCGGCATCATCGATGTGGAACAAGGAAAAGTGCAAAGGATGATCGATCAGGCTGCCGGGCACCTTACACCAGTAGGAGAGCCGGAGCCTGTCCAATTCACTATGCGCTTAGACCAGGACTCGATAGCCACCCAAATCGGGATGAGCCCCTCGGCTCGACACATCCACCCGGATGTCCTGGCTGAGAGAATCGCAACGCTGCCGCCAGTGATGGAAGTAACGGCGAGGGCTATGATTACTCGTTTTACAAAGGTCTAACTCCCTTTCTTAAGGACGAAAAAGCCGGCTCCGGGAATGAAGAATTCCCGGAGCCGGCTTTTGTTGTGCCGTGAGACTAACGCACGGGTCCTTCCTCGTCTTCGTCTGTGAAAAGGACGCTCTTCATCGGGCGGATCTCGTCGGTGTGGGAGATACTTGCGCCTTCGCTAGCAACAACCGCGAATTCCTCGCAGTGTCCGTTGAAGTACACGCGGCTGGCCATGGCCACCTGCCCGCCGTCGGCGAAGACCTCGACGGTGGAGCCGTCCACGATGATCGTCATCGAGTCTGTATCGCTCTCAGTTAGCGGGGCGATAGCGATGTCATCGCCGAGATGCTGCGGATTCATGGATCTATCTAATTCGAGCAAATCGCCGCGGTGGGTGATCGTGGCTGCGACTTGGCCCGTGGAGTCGTGCAACTCGATGGTAATTTCTTCTCCTTCAGGAACATCCATGATGGACGTCCACATGGAGGCGTAGTCGGAGCTCTTAACGGCGCTAGGAAGGCCGGTTACGGGCGTGTGGTAAATCTTTCCACCCTGCAACGTCATCTTCCTAGGGAAGGACAAGCAGTTGGCCCATTTTTCTTCGATGAAGCTTAAGTGCTTGCTGGGGTCGTCGAGACGCCCGATTCCGTTCATGAGCCCGAACACATAAGCAGTGTCGTAGCGGTGCTCATCGAGGTCGCTGAGTGCCTCGGCGGTGTAGTTGGTGTTGCGCGGCCTAGTGAAGTCGTGCCCGTAGTCGAGTCGTTCGAAGGGGGCGTCGACGGTAAAAATACGGCCGCTGAGCGTTCCGACGAGGTATCCTGAGCGGTCGATGCCGCCGGTTTCTACGGTAACGATGAGGATGTCGTAAATGTTGTTGTCGACTTCGTCGCGAAGCCGGATAATGCGTGGAGCTACGAGTCTTTCGCCCTCAACTCCCGAGTCCCCAACGATTTTTAGCGGGCCACGCAAGGACCAATCGACGCCGTCGCGTGAATCAAGGACCGCAAGAGTAGGAGAGGCTACGTCGCCTGTCACGGCAAGCATGATCCAACCTTTATGCCCCTCCTCGCGATCGTCTTCGGTGGTCCAGTTGGGGACCACGCAGGGGGAGCGGAAGTTGTTGAGTCCTTCGCGGTCGTCGACCACCCTTCCTACGCGGCGCACATGCGGGTCGATCATGGAAGGATCGTCGCTGATGTCAGCGGCTGTGCTGTCGATTTCTGCGATTTCTGCCAAATGAACGGAGTCGCCGCTAGGAGAGACGGAGGTGAAATAGAGGTGGGCAGTGTTATCCGTAGACGTCACTGACCCGGCACGCACTCGGATTTCGTCGTTGTCGGGGGCTAGGACGTCGTCGCAGATATCCCAGTCAAAAGGAGTTTCGTCGGCCACGGTGTGAGCCCATCGGGCACCGGACTCCAATTTGGGGCGGAACTGGTGGAAGACATGCCACGTTTGGCCGTCGAAAAGGGCCCCCGCTGGGGCATCAAGGACGCCGGTTTCCGGAGTGACGTGTAGTTCGGGGCGGTGTGCCATGAATTATTCTCCTAGCTCTTTACTTCCGTGGCGTGGATTTGTTGGTCTAAGTCATCTGGTGCCAAAGACGCCGTGCTGAAATCTTGGGTGAGAGGGAGCCTGAGCTGTAGGTCAGTCCCGGGGCATACCTCTATGGTTCCGTGGGTCATGGTGAAGTCGAGGACGTGACCACCGGCAGTACGGGCGTCGTCGATATAGTGGACATGGCAAACAGGGACACCGATGCCTTTTTCATAAACAGGAGTCCTAAATCCCGCGATAGTTCCGGTTGTGTCGTGGAATACGAGTTCGGCGTCATCGCAGGTTGCTTCTGTCATGGGTCGGTACGGTCGTTCTTGCTTGGTGACAGTTCTTACCGACACATGGCTGAACGTTCCCGTGATGCGAACGGCGTACATGTAGTTCTCGCTAGGAAGGAGGGAAGAGATAAACCTGCTGAGCTCTTCCCGTTTCATCCCGTGTGGTGCATCCGCGCTGATTCGCGGCACAAAGTTGGTTGCTATGGCGAAAGAGCTGCGTTGGTCAAGAGTAGCTACGCGTGCCGAGCCATCTCCGCGTAGCTGGTAGCAGACCCCGTCTAGAATGACCATTTCTCCATCGAGTGCGTCGAAGGTGCCGATGCCAAAGTTCCCGTGGCCGAGAAGCTCGCTGATGGAGATTTCGCTGTCGTAGATGCCGTCGAGAAGCGCGGTCATCAACGAACTCTGAAAAATAGTGTGGCGCTCAGTTAACAGAGCCTTATGGTCACTCATGCTCGCCTAGAGTAGTCGTGCTTCCTAGATCTTGCAGCGGTGCGCGACTAGGAGAGGGAGCGGTAAACATCAATGGTCTGCTGCGCAATCGACGCCCACGAGAAATCATTGACTGCTCGAGTCCGCCCAATGCTTCCATATGCCTTGACCAGGTGGGGACGCGCGATGAGTTCGTTGACTGCGTGCGCTAGGTCGCGTTCGAATCCTTCGGTGTCGGTCTCGTCGTAGTGGACTAGGTTTCCGGTGTGTCCGTCTACAACAACCTCGGGTATGCCCCCGACGTCTGAGGCGATGACGGCTGTGCCACAGGCCATGGCTTCTAGGTTGACGATTCCTAAGGGCTCGTAGATCGAGGGGCACACGAAGATGTCCGCGGCGCTAAGGATTTCTTGGATCTTTTCTCTGGGCAGCATGTCCTGGACCCATATGATGCCGTCGCGTTCGCTTTGTAGCTTCTCGACGAGCCCACGGATCCTTGCGGCAATCTCCGGAGTATCGGGGGCTCCGGCGCAGAGGACCAGTTGGATCTCCGGGTCAAAATGACGCGCGGCTTTGATGAGATGTTCGACGCCTTTTTGCCGCGTGATCCTTCCTACAAAGGCCACGATCGGACGATGGGGAGCTACCCCAAGCTCCATCAGCACAGAGTCTTCTGCCTGGCTGAACGTGGGGCGGGGGCGCCACAGATCGGTGTCTATGCCGTTAAGTACAACTTTGATCTTGTCGGCGTCGATACGCGGGTACGCCGCGAGCACTGATTCTTTCATTTTCGCGGAAACCGCGATGATGGCGTCAGCATTTTCCATGGCGTTGCGCTCAGACCAGGAAGAGATGTCGTAGCCGCCTCCTAGCTGTTCGCGTTTCCACGGGCGGTCTGGTTCGAGCGAGTGTGCGGTGACCACATGCGGGATGCCGTTCAAAAGACCCGCGAGATGCCCTCCTAGTCCCGCGTACCACGTATGAGAGTGGACAACATCTACGTCGCGTAGTGCGCTGGCCATGCGAAGCCCAGTGGATAGCGTGGCAATAGCTGCGTTGGAATCAGCTAGAGCCTCGTCGACGCCGTGGACGTAAACATCAGGTTCCGTTCGGAGTGCCCCCATGCAGTGCACCTGGACGGGAACGATTTGCCGCATAAAGCGGGTCAGCTCGGCGACGTGAACGCCGGCGCCTCCGTAGATCTCTGGTGGGTATTCCTTAGATAACATCGCAACTCTCATACTCTTGAGAGTAACTATGTCGCCGACATTTTGTTGAGTGTTGTGTATCCCAGTGCTGAAGATTTCCTGCGGAACTCATCATTTACCGTTACATTGGGCAGTGTGAGGAGCCAACAGAACGTCTTAGCAATCGTGCTCGCCGGAGGAGAAGGTAAACGCCTCTATCCGCTTACCGAGGACCGGGCAAAGCCCGCAGTCCCATTCGGCGGCACCTACCGACTGATCGACTTTGTCCTGTCTAATCTGGTTAACGCGGGGTATTTGAAGATTTGTGTGCTCACGCAGTACAAATCGCACTCCCTTGACCGCCATATTTCCCAGTCATGGCAGTTCAGCGGTCCGACCAGCCAGTATATTGCGTCCGTCCCAGCCCAGCAGCGCCTAGGAAAGCGCTGGTACCAGGGTTCGGCGGACGCTATTTTGCAGTCGCTGAACTTGGTGTATGACGAGATGCCGGATTACGTGATCGTTTTTGGTGCAGATCACGTCTACCGGATGGACCCTGAGCAGATGGTGGCCGATCACATTGCGTCGGGTAAGTCTGCGACAGTGGCCGGCATTCGGATCCCGCGCAACGAGGCAAGCGCTTTCGGCTGCATACAAGCAGACGAAAATAACAACATCACGGAGTTCCTAGAAAAGCCTCAGGACCCGCCGGGGATCCCCGACGACCCAGAGATGACCTATGCCTCCATGGGCAACTATGTCTTTAGCACCAAAGCGCTTATCGACGCCCTCAAAGTGGACGAATCCAACGCCGACTCCGATCATGACATGGGTGGGGACATCATCCCGTACTTTGTGTCTTTGGGAGAAGCCAACGTCTACGACTTCAACAAAAACGTAGTCCCGGGGTCAACGGAACGCGACCGCGGCTATTGGCGCGACGTCGGCACGATCGATGCTTTCTACGAGGCCCACATGGACCTTATCTCCGTGCATCCTATTTTTAATCTCTATAACCAGCAGTGGCCTATTCGCTCCACCGACCTTGGCGATCTCCCGCCAGCGAAGTTCGTGCAGGGAGGAATAGCACAGTCGTCGATGGTGGCACAGGGATCGATCATTTCTGCAGCAACAGTGAGAAATTCGGTGCTCTCCACAGACGTTGTTATTGAGGAAGTCGCCACAGTCGAGGGCTCAGTCCTCATGCCTGGCGTAAGGATCGGAAAAGGCGCGGTGGTGCGCCACTGCATCCTGGACAAGAACGTTGTGGTCTGTGACGGCACGCTTATCGGCGTAGACCGTGACCGGGACTCGCAACGCTTCCAAATCAGCCCCGGTGGCGTGGTCGTTGTAGGTAAAAACCAAGTGGTCTAAAAGGACACACGGCTGGGTGTGCGACTATACAAAGTCGCGCACCCAGTTACTTTTTGGTGACCAGAGTGATTCCGGCTCCTAGTGGGAGGCGCGCAACGATCACGTTATCGAGGGAAGAAATGTACTCGTCTGCTTCCCTTGCTGCGACGGTGTCCCGATCCTTCCTAGTCGCGTCGGCAAGCGTGCCGTCGAGAAGCGAATCCGCGAGGACTAGTACGCCGCCAGTGGCTAGGAGGGGGAGGGCGGCGTCGGTGAAGGCCTTGAGGTCCACAGGAGAGACCTCGCCATACACAATGTTGTAAGAATCTGCGGCCAGTCGTCCCATGACGTCGAGCGGACGAGAGGGGAGGAAACGGATACGCGATGGTGAGTATCCGGCGTCGCGGAACGTTTGCTTAGCTCGTTTTTGATGCTCCGGCTCGGGGTCGATGCACGTTAAAATCCCGGAGTCGCTCAACCCAGCAAGAAGATGAAGCCCAACGACGCCTGCGGCAGGGGTGACCGCGATAGCCCCCTGTGCACGTGCGGTAGCGGCTAGCGTGGTGAGGAGGGCGCCCGTCATTGTGTCGGGGAGCGCAAGTCCGAACTCTTGCGCATCCTCACACGCAGCGGCGAGGACATCGCCCACGGTGGTGGTCGACTCAATGTAGTCGCGGAGGTAATCGTTAGAAGCATTCACAGTGGCTAAGTTTAGGTAAAACACGAGAGAAATAGTGCACAACGCGCAGGTTGTGACGTCTGTGGCGTATGGGAATTGTTACCAAAAGTCGTGTTTGATCACGTTTTGGGAAAGATTGGGCTTTGACAGGGCTTTTCCAGACTTCTCGCTGGTTTTCCCCAGAAGAGTCGGGCACAATACGTTTCATGACATCGAACAGCGGTTCCCTTTCACTCACTTCACGCCTGGATCAGACACACGAGACGGCTGAGCTGAATGGAACTGCTGTATTTGATGCCGGCACCGGGGCAATGCCCACGTGGGGAGAGCTCGTAGCAGAGCACGCGGACAGCGTTTATCGCCTAGCATTTCGGCTATCCGGTAACCAGCATGACGCAGAAGACCTGACTCAAGAAACCTTTATGCGCGTCTTCCGCTCGCTGAAGAACTACCAACCAGGCACCTTTGAAGGATGGCTGCACCGGATCACCACCAACTTGTTCCTAGACATGGTTCGGCACCGCTCCAAGATTCGGATGGAGGCACTGCCCGAGGACTATGAGCGAGTGCCCGGCACCGACATGACTCCGGAGCAGGCTTATAACATCTCCAACTTAGACCCGGCGTTGCAAAAGGCCCTTGATGATCTTGGCCCAGACTTCCGCGTTGCAGTGGTTTTGTGTGATGTTGTGGGCATGAGCTACGACGAGATCGCAGATACCTTAGGCGTGAAAATGGGCACGGTTCGCTCACGAATTCACCGCGGGCGCTCCCAACTGCGTGCGAGTTTAGAGGCTGCGGCGGCGACTAATGAAGAGGCCCAACTCCTCCTACCGATGTCTCACTAAAAACAACGGTAAAGTACGAGGCGGAGGTGGAAAGAGTGACCCATGGACACCGCAACAGTAGAGCCGAAAAAATTCGGCACTTTGCCTCGGTTGAGCATCTTAACCCGGAAGCCGTAGCCGCGCTTGTCGACGACGAACTCAGCAGCGCCGCAGCACATCGCGCAAAAATACATCTGGTGCATTGCAAAGAATGCCGCGATGAGGTCGACAGGCAGCGTCGTGCCGCTGACCGACTCCGTGGGTCCACGCACTCAGAAATGAAGGCCTCCTCCGATCTCCTAGCCAAGCTGCAGGGGATAGCGCACTCCTGCCCCGAGGGCCCCAACGCGGAGGACATGGTTGTTGCCCCGCAAACCCTCCTAGACAAGATCGATGGCATGGCCCGGAACATTAGGAAAACAAGCCAAAACCTGCGCAATGCTCGAATGGCGGCGCTGAAACACCTTGATGAGCCGAACTCCCGCTAAGGTATAAGTGTGTTTTCTTCCATCGGTTGGCCCGAGATCATCACTCTCCTAGTGCTGGGCCTCATCATCATCGGGCCCGAGCGTCTTCCCAAAGTCATCGAAGACGTCCGCGCCGCCGCGTATGCGGCAAAGAAAGCGATCCACAATGCCAAAGCCGAGCTCAACGGAGATTTTGGCGCTGACTTTGAGGAGCTTCGGGAGCCAATCAACAAATTGGCTTCTATCCAACGCATGGGGCCAAAAGCAGCGTTGACAAAAGCGCTTTTCGACGGCGACCAGGAATTCATGGATACCTTTGACCCGAAAAAAATCATGGAAGATGACACCGCAGGGCAGGCGTATCGTGAACAGCAGGCGGGCGTCGAAAAGCCTCACACTCCGCCGGCCCCAGAAATACAAAAACCCCAGCCAAAGCAGGGCTTTAGCTGGGACGATATTACTTAACCCTTCCTAGTGACTCCCAAACCAAGGGATTTACCTGCAAGGGATTCTCTTCGGACCACGAGCTTGTCTGCAATCGCATGAATCGCTTGTCCAGCGGGGGAGTCCGGAGCTCCTAGCGCAAGGGGCACGCCGGCGTCCCCGCCTTCGCGCAGTCGGGGATCGAGGGGCACGCTGCCTAGGAGAGGGACGTTTGCTCCAGTGAGCGTCCGCAGCCGCTCAGCCATCGCTTCGCCGCCGCCGCTCCCGAACACGTCCATGACGGTGCCGTCGGGAAGCACCATGGCAGACATGTTTTCGATGACCCCGGCGATGCGCTGATGCGTTTGAATGCTTATCGACCCAGCACGCTCAGCCACCTCCGCCGCAGCCGCCTGCGGTGTGGTGACAACGAGAAGCTCGGCGTTAGGAACGAGTTGGGCCACCGAGATGGCGATATCACCTGTTCCTGGCGGGAGATCGAGTAGGAGGATGTCTAGGTCGCCCCAGAAAACATCTGCTAGGAACTGCTGTATCGCACGATGCAGCATAGGGCCACGCCAAACAACAGGGGCGTTTCCTTCCACGAAGTGAGCAATCGAAATCAGCTTCACCCCGTGAGCCTGCGGCGGCATGATCATGTCGTCTACAGCATGCGGCCGGTCCTCGGAGCCCAACATGCCGGGGACCGAGTGGCCGTAGATGTCTGCGTCGAGAACACCTACTTTTAAGCCTTTCGACGCCAAAGCCGTGGCGAGGTTCACCGTCATAGACGACTTTCCTACGCCGCCTTTGCCTGACGCCACCGCGAAGACTCGGGTAGTCGAATCAGGTTGTGCGAAGGGGATGACGGGTTCTTCAGTGCTGCCGCGCAGTGTTTGGCGGAGTTCTCGACGTTGGTCATCGGACATGACGTCGGTGCTCACACTCACCTCTCCTACTCCCGGAAGCTCTTCAAGAACTGCGCGAGTATTTTCTGTGAGGGTGCTCTTCATCGGGCAAGCGGCAATGGTCAGATAAATCTCGACGTGCACGTCGTTTCCGCTGATCACAATGGATTTCACCATTCCGATCTCAGTGATGGGACGGCCAATCTCGGGGTCTTCGACGCGTGCGAGGGCTGCGCGCACGGCGGATTCAGAAAGATTATGTTGAGTAGTCATTGTTTTTATTTGTAGTCGTTCTTCTCGTCGTCGTAGAGATCGCCTTGAGTAGGATCGGATATTTCCTCGTGGCCGGTGTCGTTGAGCTCGTGGATGAGGGCGATTCGCGACGCTGCTTCGTCGTCAAGCTTTGCCTCAAGGCGTTCGAGCATGTTGTGAAGATCTTCAAGCTCGTGCCGTAAATAATCGCGGGAGACCATGTCGCCAACTGCCAGACGCAAGCCGGCAAGCTCTCGCGTGATGAACTCGGTGTCGGCCTTTGTCTCAAAAGCTCGACGACGATCCTCGTTCAAGGACACACGGTCCCGATCCTCTTGCCGATTTTGCGCTAGGAGGATGAGAGGGGCCGCGTACGCAGCCTGCGTAGAAAACGCGAGGTTGAGCAAGATGAAGGGATAGGGGTCCCATTGCCAGACAAAGACTCCACAGTTGAGCACCACCCAGACGGCAACGAAGATGGTTTGCCACATGAGGTAGGTGCCGGTTCCAAAGAACCGTGCCACTTTTTCGGCGTAGGCGCCGACGGTGTCGTCGTCAAGCTTAAGGAATCTGCGGCGCTTCTTTAAAAAGGGCGTGTCAAGGTCAGAGCGATTGTATTCTGCCATGGGCTAGCCCTCTTTAGAGATGGGTGTTACGGGGCGGATCCCGGTTTCTCGCCAGTCATCCGGTAGGAGGTGGTCGAGAAGGTCATCGACGGCCACCGCGCCTAGGAGGTGGTTTTCGTCGTCAACCACCGGACCGCACACCAAATTGTAGGTGGCGAAGTACCGCGCGGCGGTTTCCTGAGAATCGCTGGCGTAGAGCGGCGGGAGATCGGGGTCGAGGATGCCGGAGATCAGGGCGCTGGGGGGTTCTCGCAAAAGTTTTTGCAAGTGCACGCATCCGAGATATTTTCCGGTGGGCGTGGCAGTAGGAGGGCGGACGACGAACACCAAGGACGCCAAGGACGTTGGAAGATCGGGGTTCCGCGCAAGGGCGAGAGCCTCAGCGACCGTCGTTTGGGGCGCAAGAATGAGCGGTTCGGGGGTCATGAGTGCGCCCACGGTGTCGGGGCTGAAGCTCATGAGTCGGCGAACCGGAGCGGATTCTTCTGGATCCATGAGCTCTAGGAGAACGTCTGCTTTGTCGTCGGGGAGTTCGCCTAGGAGGTCGGCGGCGTCGTCAGGATCCATCTCCTCAAGAACATCTGCAGCACGCTCGATGTCGAGGGTCTCAAGGAGTTCGGCCTGCCGATCCTCTGACATTTCTTGGAGCACGTCGGCGAGGCGATCGTCGTCAAGCTCGCTGGCCACAGTGACACGCTGGCGCTCTGGAAGCTTATAAAGCACCGTGGCGACGTCCGCAGGCCGCATATCCTCAAAGCCCGCTATAAGCTCGGCCGCGGCATCGGAAAGGCCTACGCCAGCAGCAGAAATGCCGTGCACGTGGGACCACGGAACGGTAAAGAGATCGGGACGACGGCCAAATTTGGGTCGCTCGCCGATCACTGCGACACGAGAGATAGCCCAGTCGCGAGTTCGGGTGCGCTCTAGTTCTACGTCCGCGACCTCGACCGGACGGCCATGTAATTGATCAAGTTCGGGGTCATCAACATGAACTTTGGAGCCGATGATGTCGCCGACCACAGCGACTTCACCATGCCGAGGTTTATAACCACGCAATGAAACCGAACCAGAAACGAGGTTGATCTCCTGTGGTTCGATAGCCGCGACGCGCAGCATGGGCAGAAAGATTCTTCGATTATTCATCATTTCCACCACAAGCCCCAGGACCCGTGACATGTGGCCGCTAGGGCGAACGTTAACGACCACGTCACGGACTCGACCAATAACATCTGTGTCTGGTCCGCGCACTACCATTCCGGCGAGGCGGCCGGCGTACACTCGTGTCACTTGACTCATGGTTTACCAGTCTACGTGCTTAAACGAATTCGACAACTTCAAGGGTGCTCTAGGGTTCCCGCGACTAGGAGAGGGGAGAGGGCTGGGATATTTACTAAAGCAAGCTAAACTCTCCCAAAGCCCCCTTTCCTAGTCACGTGGATGAAAGGCCTCCTGAACACATATGAGCCGTCGAGCAGAATTAATTGGATCGCTACTTGTGGGTGTTGTCGCATTAACCGGATGCTCCCGCTTTGAACCAAACGCAGATCCCATACCGGACCAGCATAAAGTGATAGTGATTGCGGTCGACCCCGGCTCTTGGGAGCAAGTCGTTTTGGGAGAAGCTTATAGCCAGGCGCTTCAGCATGCCGGGCGAGAAGCTGTGATTAGAGTATCGGCGACGACATCTCAGACGGATCCGCTGCGGTTGATCTCCCAGGGGGAAGCTGATTTGTATATCAGCTGTACCGGAAAGATTCTTACCTTGGCTAATTCGCATCGAGCGCGGGAGCTTTCCGACGACTACGTCAAAAACAAAGGGGCCTCCACCACCGATCAGTGGCGAGAAACTGTGTACTCGGAAATGATGGCGTCGCTAGGAAATAATGTGAATGCCACCGATCCTAGTAACACCATTGGCTGCGAGGATGAGACTCCGGAGCTACCTGAGAATCTTGTGCCGGTGTATCGCGAACCAGTGTTTACCAGGGAAAACCGCAATATCTTGAATCTCGTGTCAGGCTCGCTGTCCACAGAGAAATTGGAAAAGCTCGTGGAGGAAGCGGAACAAGGCATGAGCGCCTCCGCACCGGTGGAGAAGTTCCTCAAAGACGCCAAGCTTTAGATCAATATCACAAAAATAAGGTGTGAGGTACGAATCCGTACCTCACACCTTATTGTGCTTTGCGGCTAGTCGGCGAATGCTTCGTCGAGAAGCTGGCTTTGCTCAACTGCGTGGATCTTGTTCAATCCGGTTGCCGTTGATGCCTGAGCACGACGGGAAACGCGCTTCATCGGTGGCATATCCGGGATGAGCTCAGGAAGGTGCTCGTGGAGGAATGGCCACGGTCCCTGGTTAGCGGGCTCGTCCTGGCAGAAGCGGATCTCGTCGACATTCGGGTAGTAGTTGAATGCGTCGCGCAGACGGTTGAACGGAATCGGGTGCAGCATTTCGATGCGAACTATTGCCACGTCTTCGCGCTTGTCCTTTTCAACGCGCTTGGCAAGGTCGTAGTAGAGCTTGCCGGACACCAGCATGATCTTCTTGACCTTGGATGGATCAAGGTTGCCGTCGGTAAACCGTGGGTCGTTGATCACTGACTGGAATTTCTTTACCTCGGTGAAGTCGGAGACATCGGAGGTAGCGGCCTTCATGCGCAGCATGGACTTGGGGCTGAACACGATCAACGGACGCTTGAGTCCGCCAAGTGCGTGGCGACGCAGGAGGTGGAAGTAGTTAGCCGGGGTAGTCGGCTGAGCTACGGTCATGGTTCCTTCGGCGCTGAGTTGCAGATAGCGTTCGATTCGTGCAGAAGAGTGATCGGGGCCTTGGCCCTCGTAACCGTGCGGGAGTAGGAGGATCAATGAGGATGTTTGTCCCCACTTCGCCTCACCCGAGGAGACATACTCATCGATGATGGTTTGTGCGCCGTTAGCAAAATCGCCGAATTGCGCTTCCCAGGCGACTACTGCTTCGCCGTTTCCTACGGAGTAGCCGTACTCAAAGCCCATACCTGCGAATTCGGTGAGGGCGGAGTTATAGACGAGGAACTTGCCGCCGTTGCCCTTACGCTCAGCGAGCTCATTGAGCCCGTTGAACTCTGTGCCGTTGCGAGGATCGGAGACCACTGCGTGGCGCTGGGTGAAGGTGCCGCGTCGGGAGTCTTCACCCGTCAACCTCACAAATTTGCCGCCGGCAGCGAGGGAACCGAAAGCGATAAGCTCGGCCCAACCCCAGTCGATTCCACCGTTGTGCGCAGAGTCCAGGCGCTTTTGTGCTACTGGTGCCACGCGTGGGTGGAACTCGAAGCCCTCTGGCGCGGTGGCGTAGGCCTGCGCAATCTCCACGAGGTCTTCGCGCGAGATGTTGGTTTCCAAGCCGTGAGGAACCTGCTGAGAAGCGGTAATACCCGCCTGTGCTTCAAAGGGCTTCTTCTCGGATTCTTTGACATCGTTGAAGATGGATTCCATCTGGTCGTGGAAGTCGCGCTGGACCTTTTCTGCGTCCTCGGCGGTGAGTTCGCCGCGGCCCAGGAGGTTTTCCTTGTACTGCTCACGGACGGTCTTGCGAGCGTCGATAAGCTTGTACATCTCTGGCTGCGTCATCGATGGGTCGTCGGCTTCGTTGTGTCCGCGCCGGCGGTAGGAGATCATGTCGATGAAGACGTCTTTGCCAAACTCGCGACGGTATTCGGTAGCCAGCTTGCCCACCCATACGACTGCCTCGGGGTCGTCGCCGTTAACGTGGAAGACGGGGCAGCCATAAGCCTTAGCCAAGTCAGTGGCGTAGTGGCTAGAACGTGCAGAATCTGGTGTGGTGGTGAAACCGATTTGGTTGTTCACAACGATGTGAACGGTGCCGCCGACGGTGTAACCGCGCAGTTGTGCGAGGTTCAAGGTTTCCTGAACAATGCCAAGACCTGCAAAAGCTGCATCGCCGTGGAGCATCATGGGCATGACGGAGTATCCATCCTTGCCCTTGTCTAGGATGTCTTGCTTGGCGCGGGCGATTCCTTCCAAAACCGGATCGACGGCTTCGAGGTGTGAAGGGTTAGCGGCAAGTGAGACCTTGATCTCGTTGTCGCCAAACATCTGGATGTGGTTACCCTCTGCTCCAAGGTGGTATTTGACGTCACCGGAACCACCGGCAGCCTTAGGCTCGATGTGCCCTTCGAATTCGGTGAAGACAGTAGCGAGCGGCTTTCCAACTACGTTGACGAGGACGTTGAGGCGGCCACGGTGAGGCATACCGATAACGACTTCGTCCAGTCCCTGGCCTGCAGCGGTATCGATAGAGGAGTCCATGAGCGGGATAAGGGCTTCTGCACCTTCGAGGGAGAAGCGCTTTTGTCCGACGTACTTGGTTTGCAGGAAATCCTCAAAGGCCTGTGCGGCGTTGAGCTGCTGCAAGATGTATTTCTGCTCCGGCTGCGTGAACTTAGGCATGCCGGCTTCGATGCGATCTTGGAGCCAGAGGCGCTCGTCGCGGTCGAGGATATGGGTGTACTCGGACCCAACTTTGAGCGTGTATGCGGCGTGTAGCTTGCTGAGCACCTCACGCAGCGTCATGCTTTCCTTGCCGCCGAAACCGCCGACGTTGAAGGTGCGGTCAAGATCCCACAATGTGAGGCCGTGGGTAGCAATATCGAGATCGCGGTGATCTGGTACTGGCATACCCGGCTGGTGCCAACGCAGGGGGTTCGTGTCTGCGATGAGGTGACCGCGGGAACGGTATGCCTCAATGAGCTGCATAACGCGGGTGTTCTTGTCCACGCCGGTGTTAGGAAGATCCTGAGCCCAGCGCATAGGAGAGTAGGGGATGCCTACGGACTCAAAAATGCTGTCCCAGAATGCATCGTCGATGAATAGCTGGCTCAATGTGCGGAGGAATTCACCGGACTCAGCGCCCTGGATGATGCGGTGATCGTAAGTGGACGTAATAGTCACCAGCTTGCCCACACCAAGCTCGGCGAGGCGATCCTGGGAAGCCCCCGCGAACTCTGCTGGGTAGTCCATTGATCCAACGCCGATGATCGCGCCCTGGCCTTGGGTAAGGCGAGGCACAGAGTGGCGGGTACCAATTCCACCGGGGTTGGTCAGGGAGATCGTCACACCGGAGTAATCATCCATGGTGAGCTTGCCCACGCGAGAGCGTGCGACGATGTCCTCATATTTGGCGACGAACTCGGAGAAGGAGAGCTTCTCCGCCTCCTTGATGGCTGCTACGACGAGCGCACGCATGCCATTTTTTTGCTGCACATCGATGGCTAGACCCATATTGATGTGCTCAGGCGTATGAAGTGTGGGCTTGCCGTCAACAACTGAGTAATAGTTGTTCATATCGGGATGTGCCATGGTCGCCTTGACCACTGCATAACTGATGATGTGTGTGAATGAGACCTTTTCGCCCTTGGTGCGCTTGAGATGCTCATTAATAATTGCCCGGTTTTCAAACATGAGCTTGACAGGCATATCGCGAACCGAGGTTGCCGTGGGAACCTCGAGCGACTCATCCATGTTTTTGGCGATAGCCTTGTAGATGCCTTTTAGCGTTTGTTCGCCGGCTTGGGGCATCTCGCCTGTGCGCTCTAGCGGGGAAGGTTGAGTTTTCTTCACTTTTTTCTCGGGCTTAGGGTCTTTGGCAGCCGCCTGAGCTGGTTTATTCTCGCTCTTAGCTGCGACTTCAGCGGATTTCTTCGCCGAAGGGGTGGGCTGAGTGGACGTGTTCTCTGTGGGAGTGCCCGATTTCTTGGGTGCACCCTGCTCTTCGAAAAGTTCGCGCCATTCCTTATCTACGGACTGCGGATCCTTCTGGAACTGCTGGAACATCTCGTCTACCAGCCAATCATTCTGGCCGAAAGTACTAGCGCTGCTCACTGCAGGTGCTCGCCTCATTTCTTTGTGAGATTACTTACGTCTATTCACACTGTAATAGCTTTTATATAGGCTAACCAGTTTCTCCCCTCAACGACGAAATCCACAGGAAAGTTTTTCGTTCTTGGGAGGAAACAGCTGGAAACATCACCGCATAAAGGCGTCTAACTGCGTAATCCTCCTTCTCCATGCGCCCACATTCTGGAGTAAATACCCCCAAAAGTGCGGAGCTGGTCGTGGGTTCCTTCCTCCACAATTGTGCCCTTGTCAACAACTAGTATCCGGTCGGCCTTCGCCGCTGTGGCAAGGCGATGCGCGATGATGATGGACGTTCGGTTGCGGGTAAGGCGTTCCGACGCTTTCAGGATCGTCGCCTCCGTTGCCGGATCTAACGTTGCGGTTGCTTCGTCGAGAAGCAAGACATCAGGCTCGATCATCTCTGCGCGGGCAAGCGCAATGAGCTGACGCTGCCCGGAGGATAATCCACGCCCCCGTTCTCCTACGCGCGCGTGGAAACCTCCCGTGATGGCAGCAATTGCGGTGAGCGCTCCGACCCGCCGCGCCGCGTCGGTGATTTCTTGTTGCGATGCGTCGGGACGTCCATACGCGATGTTATCGGCCACTGTTCCTGCAAAGAGATGCGCCTCTTGGGGGACAAAACCCACGCGCTGCCGCCATCGGATAAGCGGAAGTTCCCGCAGATCCGTCCCCGAGGAAGAGACAGATCCCCGGGTGGGGTCGTAAAACCGTTCCACTAATTTGATGGCCGTGGATTTTCCCGCGCCAGTCGGGCCGACCACAGCCACCGTGCTTCCTGACTCAAATCGAGCATGAAAATTACGTATGACTTCAGCATCTGGCGAGTAGGAGAAAGAGACATCGGAGAATTCAATCGGCCCTGCCGCCTCGACGCGCTGATCCCCTCCTAGCGACACGGATGGTTGTGTCGCTAGGAGAGAGGAGATGCGACAAAAACCAACTTGGGCCTGCTGATAAGAATCAAAGACCTGCGACAAGTGCTGGATGGGAGTATAAAGCCTGTCGAGGTAGAGCAGGAAGGCAACAAGTACTCCGGCCTTGATCTGTCCACTAATAACAAGCTGTGTACCTACCGCAAGCACGGCTGCCTGTAAGAGCTCGCTGACCGCATTGATACCAGGAAAATAGACGGCGACGGCAGTTTGCGACTGGATGCGAGTGCGTCGATACGCTGCTGCACGACGGGCGAAGCGCGCAATGGTGTACTCCTCCATGCCTGCCATCTGGGAAGCTTTGAGGCCGTTCATGGATTCCTGGAACATGGCGTTGACACTGCTGATTTCCTCGCGCGCTTTGGTGTAGAGCTGTGACGAGATGCGCCGGAAGAAGAACGTGGCGACGGCAACCACCGGCACTCCTACTAACGCGATAAGAAAGAGTGTGACGTTGGTGAACCCCAGTAGCACGAGGATCCCTATCAGCGTGGTCAGCGAGACCACGGTCTGCGCCAAACTAGTCTGTAGGAAGGAGTTGAGCGCGTCGATGTCGGTGGTCATCCTCGTCATGATGGTTCCCGACATCGTGGTCTCGTAATAATCCATCCCCAGTTTTTGCAGGTGCGCGTAGGAGCGGACCCTGAGGTGATACAGAAGACGTTCTCCCGTACGCGCGGTAAGAATCGTGGTGGCTATGTCTGCACACCATGCAATAACGACGACCGTGAGGCCGATGGCGATGACTTCCCAGAGCACGCTCGCATTACCCATGGTCACGCCATCGTCGATAGCCCGGCGCACCAGCGTGGGAATAGCAAGACCAGCGGCAACCCCAACAATATAAAGGCCAACAACAAGAAGAATAAGCAGCCGCACCGACCCGAAAAGCTGATGCGCGGACACCCGACTCAGCTCGTCCGTAGGAGGTGGGCCAGGGCTTTCCGACGCCCGCGGCAACGCATCAACGCGCGCAAGCAGCTCCGGGGTCGCCGGCATAGCTGCCGCAGCAGAGCGGCCTCCTCGGCCTCCCGGTTTAGCCCCCGCCGAAGAAGCAGCGGCACGAATGGCCGAGGAGCTCATCGTCAAACGCTCATCCGTCTCCGCCACTGGTGTGGGCCACAGCGCATCCCAGTCGGGCTCAGCACCAGAATCAAAGGGAACACTGACTCCCTCCTCGTTGCTTTTGTCCGTAGGAGAGGAGAGGTCCATCAAATGGGCGAACTGTGCATCCCCGCGCATTTCCTCCCCATCTCCTACTCGCGTCACTCGGCCGTCCTCCACGAGTGCGATGCGATCAGAAAAGACCAGAGTGGAATGGCGATGCGCCACTGTAAGGATGGTGGTGCCTGGCAGCTCTGAGTGGATGGCACGGAAGATCGCACGCTCTGTAGAAGCGTCGATGGCAGAGGTTGCGTCGTCGAGAATGAGCACGCGCGGGCGCGTGACCAAGGCGCGGGCTATCGCGATGCGTTGGCGTTGACCGCCTGATAGCGTCAGGCCGCGCTCGCCGACGATCTGATCAATGCCTTGGGGCAGCGCGGAAATAAAATCTTCCGCCTGGGCCCACCGAATCGCCTGGATTATGTCTGCATCGCTTAGCCCTCGCCCCATGTCGATGTTGTCGCGGATAGTCGCAGAATAGAGGAAAGGTTCATCAAAAACGCAGCCTATGGCGGCGCGGAGGTCTGGGCGGGAGATGTCGGAATAATCCACCCCTCCTACTCGCAGGGATCCGGCGGCGGGCCTATAAAAGCCCGTGAGCAGCTGGACAAGCATTGTTTTGCCGGACCCCGGCGGACCAACCAGAGACACTGTTTCGCCAGCGGACACAGATAAGGAAAAGTCTTTGAGTATTCCGTCAAAGCTGACGGAGTCGCACTCTATCCCTAAGGGGCCCTCGGGGATGGCAACGGGGTGATCCGGTTCTGGGGCTTCCGGCTTTAAATTAATAACGTCCATCACTCTGTCAAAAGAGCTCAGTCCAAGCTGGACCTGGATCACCATCCCTGCAAGCATGGACACGACTGCGGTCATAGAAGTCAGATAAGCGCTGAACGCAAGAAAAGACCCGATAGTAATGTGGCCGCGCAACGCGAGGAAACCGCCGAGACCAATGCCCAGCACTAGCGCAATGTTGGGGAGTTGTTGGACGAAAGGTTTAAAGCGAGCAGTTAAGCGGGCAGAGCGCATTTGCTCGGAATAAACCCTCCTACTCAGCGCATCTAAGGTGGCGACTTCGCGGTCTTCTTGTGCAAAGGCTTTGACTACGCGAACACCCGTGATGGTTTCTTCTATGTGCGTGGCCAAGTTTGCCACCGATTGTTGCGCCGACCATGTCGCGGCAAAAAGCGTGGAGCGGGAGCGAAGCGATAACCAGACCAGTGGCGGAATGGACACCACAGCGATAAGCATCAGCCACGGGTTAATCCACGCCAGGATGATTAATGTAATAGCGATCTTGAGGAAGTGGCCAAGGAGAATCGGAAACATGGCCACCATGGCTTGCACGAGGTTGAGATCCGAAATGGATCGAGAAACTACTTGTCCGGTGATGAGTTGGTCTTGGCGGGGGCCGTCGAGAAGCTGAAGCGATCGCAGAACATCAATGCGGAGGCCGTGCTGGAAAGAGTTGGATAGAACACCCGCAAAATAACGACGGCCGAACTGGAACACGTACCGAGATAACGCCACAGCGATCAGAGCCCACACGACCGCGGATACTGAGTGCTTTGCGGAGCCCGTAGCTGCATCGACTGCGGAGCCGGCTAGGAGGGGGATGGTGGCGTCGAAAAGCGTAGTAAACACCGTCGAAAGGATCGCCGCGATCACAACGACGGGTTGACGCCACAACGTGGCTAGGAGAGTGCGGCCAACGTTGGGCGTCATAGTAGCGTGGGTCCTTTGTGCGTTAGTCCTTCAACGCCGCAGCTGCAATCTCTGTGGGTTCTGGAACGGAATCTTTGTTCGGAGCAGGGGAACTAAAAGCCGCGGGGAGTGGCCCCAGAGACTCATTGGTGTTATTTACCACTTTGGAAGCAAGTTTGCGATTGGCCACGGTACCAAGTACCGCTCCCACACCCATGGGCATGATCTTTCCGATCCATGCTGTCCTGAGCCGCTTGGACACCTGGTTAAGGGCCATTCGCAGAAGCTGGTTGTTCACTTCTCCCAGGTTGCGAACCGATAAGCGTGAGATCGCGGCGACGGAGTTACCGGCATTGATGGAGGCGTCGGCAAGGGCAGAGCCCGCGGAACCCAGGATCGCTACGAGGATAAGAGCTTTTCGACGTTCAGGGTCGAGGATATCGCCGCCGCGCAAGTACGCGGACGCCACAGTGTAGAAGGCGGCCGCGTCGAGGAAGACAAGCGATTCCGCGCTTACTGCCACCGCTCCGGTGATAAAACCAATACCCGGAACAGCGGCTGCGATTCCAGCCCCGGCGCCGGTGCCAGTCGCAAGCCTCATGAAGTGCTTGTCCATGAGACGCTGAATCTCTTGAGGGCTGGCCTCAGGATTACGAGAACGCAACCAATCCACATAGCCCGTAATAGCTGAGGACTGTAAATGCACCGCTTTGTCGAGGGCCTTGATAAGGACGCGTCCTGCTGGGCCAGTTTCGTTGGCCAAGGCTTGGGGATCGGAGCCATAAGTATCAGTGATCGGCTGGTCGCTATCTTTACCTCTAAACAGCACCTTGTCGGTGACAGAGGTAATGGCTTTGTTCACAATTCTCATTGATTCCAATCCTTACGGTATATGGGCGAAATATGGATTAAGTATCCATTGTTTTTAACGGCTCGTGTGGCG
Source organism: Corynebacterium silvaticum (assembly GCF_002162115.2). Classification (NCBI taxonomy): domain Bacteria; kingdom Bacillati; phylum Actinomycetota; class Actinomycetes; order Mycobacteriales; family Corynebacteriaceae; genus Corynebacterium; species Corynebacterium silvaticum. The sequence continues at coordinate 1,001,341 of NZ_CP021417.2, forward strand.
AGATGTTCCAAAAACTAGATCACGATATAGCCACAATTGGAACAGCAATCGTTATCTGCTTGCGGGATCTTGCGTGCAAGAGCTGCATGCAAGCCGAAAAATTATGACGCGTGCAAGCCGACTCACGCGGGCGATTGCGCGTATCGTTCGGCCTCTTCAACATCTGCCAAACTCGGCTGGATTCCTGTGTATAGAGCGAACTGTTCGGCAGCCTGAAGCGCGACTACTTCGCTGCCGTTGATGACCCGCTTTCCTAGTCGCTGTGCAGCGAGCACCAGAGGGGTCTCCACGGGATAAGCAACGACATCAAAATAAGGGAGGCAGCACTGATCTCCTCATCAGTGAAAGCTTGCACATCGTGGTCGTCGCCTGTCATCCCCAGCGGCGTCACATTCACCAGCATCTCGCTATCGTACGGAACGCTTTCTGCATAGCTCCACCCGTATTGCTGCGCGAGGGCCTCGCCGGTGACGGAGTTACGCGCGACTACAGTGCCCACCAATCCGTGGTCGGCAAGAGCGGCAACAACAGCATTAGCCATACCGCCAGAGCCTCGGACAGCCACAGACAAAGTAGGAGAGACGTCATGCGAACGCAGCAAGGACGCGACCGCCACATAGTCGGTGTTATAGCCGGTAAGCACTCCGTTGTCGTTGACAATGGTATTAACCGCATTGATGCGCTCAGCGGACGGGTGGAGGGAATCAATAAGCGGAATGACATCTTGCTTATAAGGCATAGAAACACCAGCCCCACGAATATCAAGACCTCGGATACCAGCCACGGCAGCAGTAATATCCAAAGGGGCTATCGCCTTGTACACAAAGTTCAGCCCCAATCGCTCATAGAGCCAGTTGTGGAATCGCACACCGTGATGAGACGGACGGGCAGCGAGGGAAATACACAGTTTTGTATCGCGGTCGACGTGATTAACCATGTCCCCTACTGTAGAACACATGAGTGCAGCCAGCGCCCAGCGTCTCCGAGTCGATGTTTCCTCCGGAACGATTATGGGAACAACAACCATCGGTGTGGAAGAAGGAACAGGCGTGCTTACGTGGCGTGGCGTGCCCTACGGGAAAGCCGAAAGATTCCGTGCACCTCGGCCAATGGACTCGTGGACAGGGGAACGCGAATGCGTGGCTTATGGCAACGTCGCCCCGCAAGCAACATATGGACCCTCGGATAAAATCCGGGGCGACGAGGATTGCCTCAACCTCGATATAGTTCGTCCCGACACACCACAGGTGCTTCCCGTAGTCGTATACCTGCACGGCGGATCGTTCATCGTAGGTTCCTCTCACGAGCAACTTTTAAGAGGACACGTTCTTGTTCAATCCATGAACGTCGTCTACGTATCCATCAATTTCCGCTTAGGAGCTTTGGGATACCTCGATATGCGGTCGCTAGGAGATGACTGCGTTGCCAACCCTGCGATACTCGACCAACTCCTGGCCCTGAAATGGATCCGCCACAACATCGAACGTTTTGGCGGCGACCCCAACAACATCACCTTGATGGGAGAATCAGCAGGCGGGGCAGCAGCGCTGACCCTCATGTGCGTGCCGTCGGCAGCAGGACTCTTTCACCGAGTAATCGCACAATCCCCTCCTATCGCCGCCATACATTCACGCGCCCAGTCCGTCCTATGGGCGAACGAACTAGCTTCGCGACTAGGAGGGGAAAAGACCCTCGCTAGCCTGCGACAGCGCCCAGTCGCCGACATCGTGCGCGCCGGGCAATCCATGATGTGGCGAACTCGCGAGCTTTTTTATCTCAATTCCTGTTACGCGCCCACCGTCGACGGAACCACGTTGTTTGCGCACCCCCTGGACGTTTTTGCTTCTGGACAACAACATAAAGTTCCTTTGATTGTCGGAACGAATGTGGACGAAACCTCTTTTGCTAAAGGCTTTTATCTGCGGTCAACAGCACGCGCGCGGGCAGCTGATCGCTTCCTACGCGTCTTCGATCCTCAGGGTGCTGACGCAGTACTTGCTGCATACGATTACGGGGCACGTCGAAGCGATTTTGCGCGTTTGCTTGCCGACGGCGTCTTCTGGGCGCCCAGCCTGCGGGTGGCAGAGACACATCAACAGGTGGCCGCTACGTGGATGTATCGTTTTGATTTCGCTCCGGCGCTTTTACGCTGGCTCGGTTTGGGGGCCATGCACTCGAGCGAGCTCACATCTATTTTTGGAGATACCAGTGCTTCAAGAATGTCAGGGCTCACTGTATTTACTCCGCGCGCAGAAATGGACGCGCTGCGGGAACACATGCAAACGATGTGGGGAAACTTTATGCACCAAGGCGATCCCGGAGCCACCTGGCCGCAATATCGTCTTGCTGGAGATTACTTACCAGGGCGCGCGACGATGGTTTTTGACCGAGAAAATCGGTTGGTCTATGACCCGGAACAGAACTATCGGCAAGCATGGTCCGGATACGATATGACCGAGTGGGGGACTGGCCGACCTGATCTCTTGCAAGCGTTGGGCTTAGACACCGGTCCTACGCGGTTTGACCCGTTGGAGCTAGAAGAAGGAACGTTGTGACGCCATCGATGAGTAGGAAGGTGGAGGGGGCACTCGACCGAATCTGCGCCGAACACCCTAGACTCATTCCTGCCGTGACCCCGACGCACCACCAGATCACGTTTTCTGAATTATGTTCGCCGTCCACTGTGTGTGATGCCTTAACTGCAGCGAAAGACATTTTTACGCTTACAACACCCAAGCATTGTGGGCAGCTATGGCTCTATACGTTGATGGGGGACATAGTGGCGCCTTCAGTGATGATGATGGTGTCTACAGGCATGGCAGTGAACTTGGAACCAGATAGTGGCATTCTTTTTCGCCGTGATGATCCGGAGTTCGCGCCGGGGTATTGGTACGGGTGGCGCCCGCAGTCATGTACGGAAAGCTACCGTGCAGCGAGTGCGGCGCTAGGAAAGGCGTTAGGTCCGCTCGTCGATACGCTGTGCAAGCAAGCCGATCTACGCCCGGCGCCGTTGTGGGCGGTGATTGCGGACGGCCTGGTACAGCCGGCCATGGCCGCGGGAAACGATGAACTGGAAACACGTCGTGCGGTGAAGATAGCCACAGAATTAGTCACGGGACTCAGTGAGGGAGCAGGAGTTGCTGTTCCCGCTGCGCGAATAGAGCACATCGTGGATAGCCAGATCTGCTCGCTAGGAGAGGAAGAGCCAGATTATCTGGTAGCCCACAGAAGTTCCTGCTGCATGATCTTTCATTCGCCCATCGCCGGCATGTGCACCTCGTGTCCGCACCACGACAAAAAGGAGCGAGAAGCTGCTCTAGTCGCTGCAGCCGAATTCTTTAGCTAGGCTTGGAGCAAGTTCAGAAAGGTGGACCAATACATGAGCTTTTTCGAGGATATTGCTGCGGCCCTAGACAAAGAGGGTTTGGAGTCTCGAGTACATGACGACGTCATGTTCGTACCGATTACCTCTGATCTGGAGATTCAGTTCGTTGAGATTGATCCGCTAATGCCAGCAGCCAATGTATATATTGCTGCAGCGGATGTTGATGAGGACGATGAGAACTTTGAGGCGGCTCTTGTCTCGGTTGTCTTTTCCGTGAAAGATGCCGTAAAGACTGTGGCTGAGCATGTTGCTACTGACCAGATCGTCACTGTTTTGCGTGATCTGCTCGATGCAACAGATGAGCGTATTGAGGATCTTGACTTCTTCCAAAATCCCCAAAACCCCCATATGGTTCATGCGGAAGTTGCTGCAAATTCTGAGCTTCAGGTGGTCGTTGAAGTCGTTGACGGTGAGCCGACAGCCATGGTGACGTTCGTTGCTTTTGGTGAAAGCTTTGATGAGCTCGTGGATCAAGCCATCGAAGAACTGTGGAGCCCGAATGGCGAAGATGCTTTGTCTGAGGAAGACCACGAGCGTCTCTTTTTCGACGTTGCTGCTGAACTAACTGAAGAAGCTAGCGAAATACTCGAGTTGGGCACGTTCACCGACTTTGACAAGCTTTTCGACGTTCTTAGCCTGGCTGCTGATCAAGCCGATGATTGGGAAGAACAATTGGTGCCACTCGATGACGAAGAAGCAGACAGCGTAGATGTGTATGACATTTTTACGGAAGAAGACGATGAAGAATTTGATCTCGACGACTCCGATGCTGCCGACGACTAATCAGGATCGCGTTTCCTTTCTGAGCACATAGTGGCAAAGGGGAATAACTATCTACGCTGCTTTCAACTCGTCTTGAAATATGGAGGCGGGAGAAGGTAGCGGCTGAAAGTCACCGTCAACGATCCATAAGAAAGTGGGAGCTGTTTTGTCGGTGAGTTCATGAGCACACGCAATGCACTCGGGTGGGATAATGGCTCGAATCCACCCCTCGGCAACCTCGGTCGGGACAAGAAAACCTTGCGGGTTGGTAATGCGTATTTGAACCAAGTATGCAGGGGACTTTTGTACGCCGTAGCTCTGTAGAAGGTTGCGTGCTCGTGGTCCTACGCGGTGGCGTGTGACTGTCACATTAAGCTCATTTTCTCCCAGGGTACTGACGACATTGATTGAAGGTGGCCTCCAGGAAGGCAATGATCGGGCTAAAGACCGCGGATGTCGAATAGTGCTGTGGATGGCGGCTAGCGTTTCGGGGTGGGAGCGTCTTATATGACCTGCTCGTTGTTCTGCGGAGTAGCGAGGCGCTGAGATCGGTGCTGGAATCATACGAAGGCGGGGGAGTTTCATGTGGACAACATTATTAAGCTGCGGGAACATCATAACTCACAAAATAGCACACTTGTTCTAATTTTGAATAGGGGTGTTCGTTTTTATTTTCCTTGTGGGGGGAGGAGGCGCTATTGTGCGCTGTCTTCTGTATTGGGAATCGCGGCGGCCGGTAAGTAATCGAGCAATAACAGCGTCTTTTGGGACGCTCAAGGGTGTTAGATAACACAAATACAGAGGCTTGATAAAGGCTCAAGGCTTAAACGAATGAAGGAAAAGACATACGGTCCACACGGGAAAACCTATTCGGGGGAAAACTAAAAAAGTGATTGACGGGTGATTGCACCGGCGGTAACTCTGGAGATAGAACAGTCGCTTAGCGAAAGGGGGGGATCCTCATGTCAGGAGACAGTTCTGGCCGCTGCGAGGTCCTTGCTATCTCACAGGGTCGTTATAAAGCAGAGATAAACACCTTTGGTGGTGGGATTAAGTCTTTGTCTTTTGACGATAAGCCCCTTACTGAGACCTATCCTGACAGTGATAACCCTCCGCTATCTTCCGGAGTCGTCTTGGCGCCGTGGCCAAACAGAACAGCTGACGGGGCTTTCGTTTATTCGGAGCAGCGATACCAATTAGAGATCACTGAGCCAGCTCGCAATAACGCCATACATGGGCTTGTTCATAATCGGTTATGGGCTGTAACGAAACATTCGCACGACAGCGCAGTACTAAAAATTTCGCTTGGAATAGACCAAGGATGGCCTTGGGCCGTGGAGATAGAAGCAAAGTATCTGTTAAAAGACGATGGATTACATGCGCATTTTAGAGCGCTCGGAACTGGTCCATTTGGGTGGGGATGGCAAACGTATCTTTCTCCGTTAGGAGAGGAAGTAGATCGTGCAGTACTCACCCTAGGCGTGGACCAAGAACTTCCGCTTGGAGAACGCAATCTTCCTGTCGGAGAACGTACATCGCTATCACTTCCTCTAGACACCGGGTTGCCCATTGCCGGCCACCTTCTGGATAGGATAACTGCTATTACGCATCCAGCGGTCCGGTTCGCGCAACTATGGTGGTTGATGGACGTGGTGTGGCCATGGAGTGCAGCGATAATGTGCGCTGGTTTCAAGTGTTTACTCCCGATTTGGCCTGGGGCATGCCATATCCCGGACGAGATCGCGCAATAGCCATTGAGCCAATGACCGTTCCGCCTAATGCTTTGAATACAGGTATTACCTCCATCGATGTGCATGAGCCTTTTGAGTGCTCGGTGCGAATCTCAGCTTTATAAAATTCTTCCCTCATTTACTACGAACAAAGGATGCCCATTATGGAATCCGCATTGAGACTAAACGCAAGTTGGGTCGACTACTCCCTCGTAGCGATGTACTTCGTCTTCGTCCTAGGCATTGGTTGGGCCGCAAAGGCCCGAGTTTCCTCTTCCATCGACTTCTTCCTTTCTGGCCGGGGGCTTCCCGCATGGGTGACAGGCCTTGCCTTTGTCTCTGCCAACCTGGGAGCGGTTGAGATTATTGGTATGTCTGCCAATGGTGTCCAGTACGGTTTCCAGACCATGCACTACTTCTGGATCGGTGCTGTTCCCGCGATGGTGTTCCTAGGCATTGTGATGATGCCGTTCTACTACGGCTCAAAAGTTCGTTCTGTCCCTGAGTTTATGAGGCGTCGTTTTGGCGATGCTGCGCACCTTGTCAATGCGTGTCGTTTGCTCTTGCCCAGCTGCTGATCGCTGGCGTAAACCTCTTCTTACTGGCTAAGGTCGTCAATGCATTATTGGGCTGGCCGCTATGGGTGGCGCTTGTGCTTGCAGCTGTGATTGTGCTGTCCTATATCACTCTGGGAGGCCTATCTGCGGCAATTTATAACGAGGTTCTTCAGTTCTTTGTTATATTGGCTATGCTTCTTCCGATCACGATCATCGGGATGAATCGCGTTGGTGGCTGGCAGGGCCTTAAGAGGCTGATTACTGCGGAAACGCATTTCCATACATGGCCTGGTGTAGAAATCTCGGGATTCCAGAATCCGATTATTTCAGTTTTAGGTATTACATTTGGTCTTGGTTTTGTTCTTTCCTTTGGCTATTGGACAACCAACTTCGTAGAAGTGCAACGCGCGATGGCATCAGAATCCCTTTCTGCGTCTCGTAAGACTCCGATTATCGGAGCCTTCCCCAAGATGTTTATTCCGTTCTTGGTGGTCTTGCCCGGAATGGTTGCTTCCGTGACAGTCGCCGAACTGATGGGAGATGCTCCTGCGGGAAAGCCTAACGACGCCATCTTGTACCTGATGCGCGATCTCTTGCCCAACGGCCTCCTTGGCGTTGCAATCGCAGGTTTGTTGGCCTCATTTATGGCGGGAATGGCAGCAAATATTTCTGCATTTAATACTGTCATCTCGTATGACATATGGCAGACCTATGTGATTAAAGATAAAGAAGACGATTGCTACCTCAAATTCGGTCGGCTTGCCACGGTGGCAGCAACATTGATTGCTGTGTTTACTGCGATTCTTGCACAGAACTTTGGCAACATCATGGACTACCTGCAAACTCTCTTCGGCTTCTTTAATGCCCCATTGTTTGCCACCTTCATCTTGGGAATGTTCTGGAAACGCATGACGCCTCACGCTGGTTGGTCGGGATTAGTGGTGGGAACGGCATCTGCCATCATCTATTGGTATCTGGCTACGTTTACTGATTCCACCGCCACGCTTTTCAATCTCCCAGGCCAAGGAACAGCCTTTGTTGCAGCAGGCATCGCCTTTGTGATGGACATACTCGTATCCGTTATCGTCACATCCTTCACCCAGCCTAAACCGGACGCTGAGCTCGTGGGATTTGTAAAATCGGTCACTCCAAAGGACCACTTCCAGGATGATTCGGAACAAAACCAACCATGGTATCGCCGTACCGTTCCTTTGGGAATGGTGTGCTTAGTCCTTGTTGTTGCCCTCAACGTCGTCTTCGCGTAGTGCTGCGAACAAAATAACTTAAGGAGAATTCAATGTCACAGAATACTTCGACTCCGCGTACGCCGAAGGCAACGAGTCAACACCTCGCCGGAGCTTTTGATATCCGTAACGTTATTGGTGCTCTTATCGGTCTTTATGGACTTATCCTCGTTATATGTAGCTTTGCTCTTGACCCGGGCGTTAACCCGGATACTGGCGTAGCAAAGAGTTCCCAAGACAACCTATGGTCGGGTCTCGCCATGCTTCTGGTCGGCGCTATTTTCTTCCTATGGGCGAAGCTGCGTCCGATTGTTATCGATGAAACAAAAATAGATGAGTCGGTTCTTCCCTGTGGTCATTAATGAATATCATCGAGTCCAAGCTTGCCGACGGCCGCGACATCATTTACTACGATGACCACGAGGTACGCGTCGGTGAACGGGTTCTGCACGATCCCCGTGACCTCCCCGTGGCACAGCCATTGTCTGAGATACGTCGAGATCCTTTGACCGGAAAATGGGTGGCATATGCAGCCCATCGGATGAATCGCACTTTCATGCCTCCGGCTCATGAGAATCCGCTGGCACCCTCGTTGCCGGGAGAAAATCCCACAGAAATTCCTTCCCCTACATACGATGTCGTTGTCTTTGAGAATAGGTTTCCTTCTTTCTATATGAATATCGACGTGGGGGAGGACTGGGAGCATTCCGTGGACGGGATTGATCTTTTCCCGCGAAAGCCAGCGCTTGCGCGTTGCGAGGTTGTTTGTTTTACCGAGAACGCAGACACATCATTCAAAGATTTGCCGGTTAATAGGATCCGAACGGTCATAGATGTGTGGGCACATCGAACAGCGGCTTTATCTGCCTTGCCTACAGTCAAGCAGGTTTTCCCCTTTGAAAATAGGGGAGAAGAGATAGGAGTGACGCTGCAGCATCCCCATGGGCAAATTTACTCATATCCATTTTTGAGCCCGCGTATTGCAGCAATAACAGAACAAGCACGTGATTTTGCCAGAAAAAATCCCGGCAAAGAGCTTTTTTCAGAAATTCTTTCCGCTGAAAAAGCAGTACGGACTCGGATTATCGCGGAAACGGAGTATTTCACGGCCTTTGTCCCCGCAGCAGCTCGATGGCCTGTGGAGGTTATGGTGTGGCCTAACCGACACATAGCTGATTTTACGGAGCTGACGAGTACAGAACGCGACGATCTAGCTGTGCTGCTCAAGCGGCTGTACATGTCTATTGACAGGTTTTTCGATGGCGTAGAAAAAACCCCATATATTGCTGGTTGGAATCAAGCGCCGGTAGATCCTGAGCAACGCAGCCTTGTCCGCTTGCATCTACAAATATTCTCTTTGATGCGGTCCCCACACCGCATGAAATTTTTAGCTGGTAGCGAGTCGAGCCAAGGCGTGTGGATTAACGACACCACACCAGAACGGATCGCCGAAAGATTCAGAGAGGTTTGGGATTAAATGTCAGAGCTACGTTGGGTCCGCACTCGGAACCCGGAACATATCGCTCAGGATGCAACGCAACTGTTTCGGGAGCATTACCACTATGATCCCGCGGGAGTATGGGGAGCGCCAGGGCGCGTCAACGTGATTGGCGACCATGTGGATTACGCGGGAGGTATTTCCATCCCCTTCGCGCTGGAACAGCTTACCGCTGTTGCGATGTCTCCGAATACCAGCGGAATGTTTAACCTGGTGTCTTTGGCACCAAACGGAGAAGCATTAACCAAAAATATCAACGTTGACTCGGTAGGCCCACTCAGCCCTAACAACTGGGCCGGCTACGTTGTGGGCGCCATATGGGCTGGCACCGAGTCTGGTGTTATCGAAAAAACTCAGGGATATGACATCGCTATCGTTTCTGACGTCCCCTTGGGCTCAGGGCTTTCCTCCTCAGCAGCTTTGGAATGCTCCACGGCAGTAGGTGCGTTTGAACTCGCTAACGGCAGGCCTCCTAGCCATGAGGAGTTGTCGCAGCTTGTCGACGCCTGCGTGAGGGCCGAGAACGATGTCGTTGGGGCATCGACTGGGGGCCTGGATCAGCGCTCTAGTTTGTTTGGTCAACAGGGTAAGGCGCTCGTGATTGATTTCCGTTCAGGAAAAACTACACTAGTGCCCTTTGATTTGGCATCCAAGGGGCTAGCCCTTTTGATTGCAGATACTAACGCACCGCACACGCTTAACGATGGGCAGTATGCGTCGAGACGCGGCCTTATCGACGCCGTAACTGCCGCGTTGGGCGGTGACGGTGAGACACTGCGAGATATTGATGAAGCTCCTACTCGGGCACGTCAGTGGGCAGAGGACAACGGTGTACATGGCGAGGAAGCATATCGGCGTGTCAATCATGTCGTGGAGGAAACTCTGAGGGCACAGCAGGCTGCTGCTCTTGAAAGAGACGATATGGACACCTTCCGTCGCTTGATGCAGGAGTCTCATGAATCCCTCCGAGACCAGTATGAGGTAGTCACTGCGGAGCTGGAATCTGCGTTTCAGGCAGCTGGGTGTTACGGATCACGTATGACTGGTGGGGGATTCGGCGGCAGTGTCATTACCCTTGTGGATTCGGATAGCGTCACTGAGGCTGCGGAACGAATAGCAAAAGCTGCTTGTCAGCAGGGTTTTCCCTCTCCTACTTTCCTTATCGCGCGGTCAGGGGAAGGTGCTAGGAGGCTGCTATAAGGCAGGGAAAAAGTGGCACCCGAGGCTAGCTAGGACTTTCTTAAGCTAGGAAAACTTTTAAAAAATACAAAGATTGTGGGAGGTATTTATCTAATTAAGAACTTAAGTGACAGTGGTCGCATCTGGCGGAATCGGCTATAGTTATCACCTTTGAGTGTGTGACTAGGAAAATCGTGCTGCGTAGCGTAAGTTTAACTGAGCAATGAGCATTACCGATGACGCCACCGGCGGCGCTAACGAGCCGGATGAGAAGATTTTGTCGGAATCTCAGGACAATTCGCAGGTAGACGAAGGCAACATCGCACTTGATGATGTTATTGCCGATGTAGACGACTCCAGGGTTGCGAACACTTCTGAGGACACCGGCTCCGCACAAGAAGCGGACAGTGACAGTAACGATAGCTTCGAGGCTTTGGGCCTCCCAGACGCAATCCTTAAGGCAGTCGCCAAGGTTGGCTTTGAAACGCCGTCGCCTATTCAAGCGCAGACCATCCCAGTCCTCATGGAGGGCCATGATGTGATGGGTCTGGCACAGACGGGTACAGGTAAGACCGCTGCGTTTGCCCTCCCGATCCTTTCCCGTATCAACGTGAAGAAGCGCCACCCACAGGCGCTGGTTCTTGCTCCTACTCGTGAGCTTGCACTTCAGGTTGCTGACTCTTTCCAGTCTTTTGCAGACCACCTCGGTGACATTCATGTCCTACCGATTTATGGTGGACAAGCATATGGTATTCAGCTGTCGGGCCTCCGTCGTGGCGCGCAGATCATCGTGGGTACCCCGGGTCGTGTTATCGACCACCTAGAAAAGGGTTCACTCGATATTTCCAACCTGAACTATCTCGTCCTTGACGAGGCAGATGAGATGCTCAGCATGGGCTTCCAGGAAGATATTGAGCGCATTCTTGAGGACACCCCAGCTGACAAGCAGGTTGCGCTGTTCTCTGCAACGATGCCTAATGGCATCCGCCGTTTGAGCAAGCAGTACATGAAGGATCCTCGTGAGATTCAGGTGAAGTCCGAGACCCGGACCAACACCAACATCACGCAGCGATTCCTGAATGTTGCTCACCGTAACAAGCTCGATGCTTTGACTCGTATCCTTGAGGTTACAGAGTTTGAAGCGATGATCATGTTCGTGCGCACGAAGCATGAAACCGAAGAGGTCGCAGAGAAGTTGCGCGCTCGTGGTTTCTCGGCTGCTGCTATCAATGGTGACATCGCACAGGCACAGCGTGAGCGTACTGTGGACCAGCTCAAAGATGGTCGCCTAGATATTCTTGTGGCTACAGACGTGGCAGCTCGTGGTCTAGACGTTGAGCGCATTACTCACGTGTTCAACTACGACATTCCTAACGACACCGAGTCTTATGTCCACCGCATTGGACGTACCGGCCGTGCCGGACGTAGCGGTGAGGCGATTCTCTTTGTTACTCCACGTGAGCGCCGTATGCTGCGCTCCATCGAGCGTGCTACTAACGCAGAGCTCATCGAGATGGATCTTCCTACGGTTGATGAGGTCAACGAGTCCCGTAAGGCAAAGTTTGCGGACTCTATCACGGAATCGCTGGAAGATTCCCAGGTTGCGATTTTCCGGAACCTGATCAAGGCCTACGCAGAAGAGCATGACACTCCGCTTGAAGACATTGCTGCTGCCTTGGCTACCCAGGCCCGTGCTGGTAGCGAGTTCTTGATGAAGGAACCGCCACCAGAGAAGCGTCGTGAGCGTCGTGACCGCTTTGAGCGTGATGATCGTCGTGGCGACCGCCGGGATCGCGGTGAGCGTCGTGACCGCGGTGACCGTGGTGACCGTGGCTCTCGCTTCGAGCGTTCCGGTGATATGGCTGTGTACCGCCTTGCGGTGGGCAAGCGTCAGCACGTTCGTCCAGGCGCTATTGTTGGCGCACTGGCAAACGAAGGTGGACTCAGCAACAAGGACTTCGGTCGTATCACCATTGCTGTGGATCACACGTTGGTGGAGCTTCCTAAGGGACTTCCACAATCCGTCTTTGATAATCTGCGCGACACCCGTATCTCGGGCCAGTTGATTAACATCGAGAAGGATAACGGACGTCCAGGCCGTCGCGATGACTACCGTGGCGACGACCGTCGCGGCGGAGATCGCAGGGACGACCGTCGCGATCGCAGGGACGACCGCCGTGATGATCGTCGTGGCGATCGCGGTGAGCGTCGTGATCGCTACCGCGGCTAGGATAGACACCTAAGGTCTAGTACAAATAGGAGGGTACGGAATGTGGTTCCGTACCCTCCTATTGCCTTACATATCGGAGCTTCCGCTATGAACAGAAACTTCCTAGCCGTGCTTTTTGTCGTGGCTGCTTTGGTCACCCTTGGCGTTTTTATGGTGTGGCTTGTGAAAAATGATTTGCTGGAACAAGCGCTGAAAAACCAAGAATCGCCTGTGACCATCGATGTGCATGACACCTTTGGTGACGAGTGGCAGTATCTTGCTGCTGTTTGCCCTGGCGATACTCGGGAGGCCGCGGAGAAAAGACTCGGTCTTTTCCTCTCTAGATACCCCGAAAGACGGCCCCGAACCCGGTGACAATTACCTCGTGTTGCTCGACGGCAAGGGCGCATACGAGTCCAAAAAGTATCACCGCGACGCCATCGATTTGTGCAATCGAAAAGCCGAACCTTCTCCTCACGCGACCTTTGCTAGGAAGGGGGATGGGTGGGCGCTAACGGCTTCCCACTAACCATGCCCCTCTCAACGCCATAAGGCGTATGATTGCTGACGTGACACCATACCGACATTTCCGCGGACAAGCGAAAGAAGCTCTCGAGTTTTACCGAGATGTTTTTGGCCTTGACCTGACACTGATGACCTACGGGGAATCGGGTTTTGCAGATCAGGCAGGAGGCAGCGAATGGTCCAGCGAATGGATCATTCACGGTGAGCTTCGCGACGCCGGCAGGAAAGTGCTTTTCGGCGCAGACGTTCTCCCAGAGCGTGAGCTCGTCGCCGGCGACGATACCGTCGTCGCACTTACCGGAGGTGCTGATGCTCGCGCGGAGATTGAGGGCCAATGGGAGGCTCTCTCACAGGGCGCTGAGATTCATATGCCGCTAGAAACTGCTCCGTGGGGCGCATCCTTTGGACAGCTGCGCGATCGCTTTGGCACGTTGTGGATGTTCAATATCGAAGGATAAAAATAAGAAAGTGGGTCTCACATCAGCTCATGTGAGACCCACTTTCTTGCGCTTTGCGCTTAAAGAACCATCAAGACGGCGATAATAACCCAGAGTAGGGAGAAGATTCCGCCGAACATGGAGAGCTGGCTTTTAGCCTTATTCCAGTCTGCGACCTCAAAATTTCCGGCCTCAAGCTCGTCGGCCTCAAGCAGACCAAGTGCGCCAGCGAGTTTCTTTTGACGGGGCATGATGAGGAAGATCAAGACGGCCCACGCGACGACTGCTAGAGCAATCGATGCATGGAAACGGCCATCGGACCAGTAACTATCATTGGTGAACATCACGGCGAAACCGATCAGCGGAACCAACAGTGAGAGCATGCCGTAGGTTTGCGTGATCTTATAGAGCGTCAACGCAGAGCCTTGAGCGGTAGCGTTTCCATTGTGAGCTTCTACAGCGCGAGACTGGAAAGAAGAAACCGCGACAGTAACGGGGCCGAGGAAGAGAATAGCCGTGAGTACGTGGAGAATAATAAGCAGAGTTCCCACAGGAAGCCTTTCGCAAAAAATTGGGTGAGAAATACCACACTAACATTGTCTGCGCATGACCGAGACATCCGACCGGCTAAGCGGCAACTGGTATTTCTGCGCAACCTCCGCTAATCGACGTGCATACCAGCACCGATGAGCTCGTTGAGCAGGAAGCCATTCTGAGGGTAATTTGTCTGATTTCTGCTGGTTCTGTTCTTTAGAAGCAACCACAAGATTCAGCGGATCATTGGCAAACGCAAGGCGCTGCTCTGCACTCCACGCATGGGCTCCCATGTCCCATGCTGCGGATAGTGGGAAAACGTGATCGAGCTCGATAGGCTCTGCGGTGCCGTCGACAGAGATTTTTCTTCCAGAATAAGGATCGAGAATCCACCCCGAGCTTAATGAGCAGGAAGCCGTGAGGTGGACGTCGTTAAGCGTGGCAGCCAAAACCGCGACTTTCGTATTGCATCGTGAATGAGGCGCGGGTCCCCATGACGCTCCGAAATACTCTCGCTTGTAACCTAGGACCGTCGTTCTTTGCTTGACGGTGGGGAGGTCCGCGAATTTCCGCGAATGAGGAATCGTAAAAGCGATCAGCAATAATGTGGCTGTCACTAGGAGAAAGAAAAGAAGGCGCCGCATTCCCTTTAGACGGAACGCGGCGCTCGTTCGGTTCCTACGCAGATGTGGCGTGGGAAGCTGCCGGGGTGGGGCTTTCTTCAGTATGGGTTGTGAGGTCTCTGGCCTTATCAAACGTGGACAGCACCTTGGCCTGTGGTGGAGGTGTTGCAAGGGATACCACAATCATGACGATTCCTCCGCCAAAGAAGCCGGGGACGATTTCGTAGAGGACATCTCCTAGCGACGACATTCCCCATGCGAAGCACACGACAGCGCCTGTCACCATACCGGCGATTGCGCCTGGAACGTTGAGGCGTCGCCAATAAAGCATGCACAAGACGAGGGGGCCAAAGGCCGAGCCAAAGCCTGCCCACGCAAAGCCTACGAGGCCGAGGATGGAGTCGGAAGGATTAATAGCGAGGACTCCGGCAACGATGGCAACCCCAACCACTGCAGTGCGAGACAGATTGATCATCACTGACTCACTAGGAAGGGTTTTCTTGAACGCCTTGAAGAGGTCTTCGATCAAAGATGTGGACGTAACCAAAAGCTGCGAAGCAATTGTGGACATGATGGCAGCGAGGACGGCTGTGAGGATGAGACCGCCGATGAGAGGGTGGAAGAGCACGCGACCCATGTCGAGGAAGATTGTCTCGTAGGACTTCTGATCCACGATGGAGAAGTTCTTGTTCTGACCAAAGAACGCTGTGCCGATTATCGCCGTGAACGTGGCTCCGGCGATGGAGAGCACCATCCAGCCCACGCCGATCCAGCGGGCGCGCCGTGCATCGGACGGGGCTCGCAGCGCCATAAAACGGACGATGATGTGCGGCTGCCCGAAGTATCCCAAGCCCCAGGCCAGGTTGCCGATTAAGGCGGCCGCTGACACGCCAGAGATCATGGAAAAGTAGTGGGGGTTGCCGATGCCGTCTGTATGCGGACCGTAATCATTATGGGATGCCCATGACCAGATTGAGGAGGGGTCGTCTAGGTAAATAAGCGCCATAACCGGGACGATGACCAGCGAGACAAACATGATGGTTCCTTGAACCGCGTCTGTATAAGAGACCGCAAGGAAACCACCGACGAAAGTATAAACAACCGTGATGCAAGCAACGATCATCATGCCGTCGATATAGGCGCTTCCAAAGGTGGACTCGAAGTAACGGCCACCCGATACCATTCCCGAGGATACGTAGAAGGTAAAAAATACGATGATGACGATGGAACTGACAATGCGTAGGACGCGGGATTGATCCATCAGACGGTTCTCAAAGAACGAAGGCAACGTGATGGAATTGTTAGCTACCTCGGAATACGCCCGTAGCCGTGGTGCAACCCATCTCCAGTTAGCCCAAGAACCGATGAGTAGCCCCACCGCGATCCATAGCTCAGACATACCTGTAACAAACAAAGCTCCTGGCAAACCCATGAGCAGCCATCCAGACATATCTGAAGCGCCGGCTGATAGAGCAGCTACAAAGGGGTTCAGATCGCGTCCGGCTAACACAAAGTCGTCGTACTGGTCAGTCTTTCTATAGCTCCAATAGCCAATCGCGAGCATCGCGCCCATATATATCATGATGGCAACGATGAACCACGTATGTTCAGACACCACAACCTCCAAAAATTATTCTCTCAAACACTACCTGACCGTTACGGAATATCTTCACAAGCTGGTAAGACTAAGTAGATGACTACCCACCTGCTCCATGGACTTTGGCTCAAGGCCTCTGGTCTGCATTTGTGGATAGAACAGGTGGAGGGCCACAAAATTGTGACGGCTGACTCCGTGCCGGAGGGGACATTTCCCCCGCAAATTATGGGGATTCTTGCAGGAAAACGCTTTAACCATAGAGTGCGTACTACCTTGCTCACTCCTAAGGGCCGAGAGGTTACTCTGCCTCTTCCTACTGTGGCGTTTACTCCCGAACAAGCGGTGAGCGTTTTAGCCACCATCGCTGCAGTTACCCCCATGACGGCTACTGTGGATCAGCGCTCAAGTATTGCGCCCGACCTTTTGTGGTTGGTCCGTATGTATGAAGGACTGACGCAGTTTGTCAGAGCTGGGCGCGTCACCATCAAGATGAGTTTTGCCGACCATCAGTGGTGGCCCATGTGGCAGCTTTCTTCCGGGCTTTCGGAACGCGGGTGGATAGCACAGATGACGGCTGCGGCGCCCGGCGTACTAGTGGCAAACGGCGGGACTGCCGTTGCCGAGGACATTGCGGATGACCTTCCTCATTGGATTGCGCATTCGCTGCTGCAAGGACTAGCTGCTGAGCCGCGACCCACAGAGTGGCACAATTTCTCCAGCGCTTTGCTCCACAGCACGGCGCTGCGTAAAGGGACTGCCCAGTTGGTTTCTGCGCTTAATTCCTGGAAAGACTCTATTGCCTCTGTAAATCTACAGATCGTTTTCCTCGTTGAGGAGCCGCCTAAAGAAGACGACTCTGTCATGGATCCCATAGACATCCTCTGGCCAGTGCGTGTCCAGGTGCGGTCTGGCGTAGATTCTCCGCAACCCATCGCGGTCAGTAAGTTCGATCGGACTACGGTGGAAAGGCTCCAGGCGCTTTTGCGGGAAGCGATTGTGGTTACGCCTCTACTAGATCCGGCGAGGGAACACACAAACTCCCTTCAACGGTATGCGCTGCAACGGGCAGACAACGCAGGGGACTGGGATTGTTACCTCTCTACGGATGAGCTAGTCGAGTTCATCGGTTCCGCTGTTACTACGCTGAAGTCTCGGGGCTTTGCCGTTATGTTGCCCAGGGCATGGAGCCAGCAGGAGACAAAAGCTCATATCGACATCGGAGATCCGGCAGAATCATCGACGCAGGCCAAGATCGGCTTAGATAAAATCGTTGACTATAACTGGCGCATTTCTGTGGGAAGCGTTGAGCTCAGCGATGAAGAAATGAATGAGCTGGTGCGTTCTAAATCCGGGCTTATTCGTCTTCGCGGTGAATGGGTCATGGCAGACACCGCAGCAGTGAAACGAATCAGCGAGTACACGTCTGAGCTGGCTGCGCAGTCTCGGAAACGCAAACGCGCAGAGTTGGATCACGCAATGATGGTGGCTCAGCTAGCTAAAGCGAATGATCAACCTGGGTGGCAGCAATTGGAGGCTCATGCTGAAACCCTTGCTGAACGCTTTAACAACGAATTCGCCGATTTCGGGCAGGTGACTCTCGCTGAGCTACGCGAAATCGCTATAAAAGCTGCGGAAAAAGAACCCGTCGAATTTCAGGGATCAACGTGGCATACAGCTCTGGTTGGCGGACTTGTTTCTCAAGACATCCCAGCGCCTCAGCGTATTGAGCTACCAGACACCGTGCATGCGACCTTGCGCGAATACCAACGCAGGGGCGTCGATTGGCTAGCGTGGATGTCTAATAACGGCCTTGGCGCTGTGCTTGCCGACGACATGGGGTTGGGCAAAACACTACAGTTGCTGTCCCTGGAGGCAGCGGAGCGATCAGAACAGTCAGAAGTACAGCGTGGTCCTACACTCGTCGTAGCTCCCACATCGGTAGTAGGGAACTGGGCTCGGGAAGCTCACAAGTTCGTTCCTAGTCTGCGGGTTCTTGTCCATCACGGCTCGTCCCGCTTGCGCGACGCGGCTTTCCTAGAAAAAGTGCAGGCAAGCGACATCGTGGTGACCAGTTACGGAACGATCGCACGGGATCATCAGCTTCTCTCCCAAATACAGTGGGAGCGCGTAGCCCTAGACGAGGCACAGCAGATTAAAAACTCGGCGACTAAAGTTTCCAAAGCTGTACGAGCGATGCCGTCAAAACACAGAATCGCATTAACCGGAACCCCGGTGGAGAATCGTCTTTCTGAGATGCGATCAATTCTTGATTTTTGTAATCCGGGTGTCCTAGGCTCTGCGTCCTTTTTCCGAAACCACTTTGCCAGGGCCATTGAGCGTGAACAGGATGAGGCCATGACGGAGCGGCTTCGTGCCTTGACCGCTCCCTTTGTCCTGCGGAGATTGAAAACAGATCCTAGTATCGTCGATGATTTGCCAGAGAAGACCGAAATTATCCTGACTGTGGACATGAAACCCGAGCAAGCTGCCTTGTACCGGGCTTATGTGGAAGACATACAGAAACAGATTGACCAGGCAGAAGGAATCTCTAAACGCGGTTTAGTGCTGTCTGCTTTGACCAAAATTAAGCAGATCTGTAACCATCCGGCGCATTTTTTGGCCGATGGTTCCGACGTCACTGTAAAAGGTAAGCATCGGTCAGGGAAAGTGGAAGAACTTATGCGTCTGGTTGCAGACGCTGTGGAATCGGAACAGAAGCTCCTCATATTCACGCAGTATCGGGTTTTTGGAGAGATTCTTGCCCCTTATCTTTCGGGTTACTTTGGCACACAGATCCCTTTCCTACACGGTGGTGTAAGCAAGGTTGGGCGTGACCGCATGGTGGAGACTTTCCAGAGTCCGGAGGGGCCTCCCGCTATGATTTTGTCTCTTAAAGCAGGAGGAACCGGTTTGAACCTTACGGCTGCGTCCATAGTTGTCCACATGGACCGTTGGTGGAATCCTGCAGTAGAAAATCAGGCAACCGACCGTGCCTTTAGGATCGGGCAGCGCAAAGACGTCACCGTTTATAAAATGATTACCGCAGGCACGTTGGAAGAATCGATTCAGGATA
Source organism: Corynebacterium silvaticum (assembly GCF_002162115.2). Taxonomy (NCBI): domain Bacteria; kingdom Bacillati; phylum Actinomycetota; class Actinomycetes; order Mycobacteriales; family Corynebacteriaceae; genus Corynebacterium; species Corynebacterium silvaticum. The sequence continues at coordinate 1,020,694 of NZ_CP021417.2, forward strand.
TTCTCGACGGAAAAACTGAGCTGGCCTCCGCCGTTGTCGGTGAGGGAGAAGGCTGGCTGACAGAGCTTTCTCCTGAAGAACTCGCCATGCTCATGAGCTATAGAGGAAGGGACACATAATATGCCTCAGCGTCCTTCCAAAGACAACGTCATCTACGCAAACTTCGGGGCAAAGAAGCGAGTATCTTCTCCCGAGGAGCTACCGGATTTGCGGGAAACCACGCAATTTAACGCTGTGGCACGCAAAGTGCGCGATCTTGTGCATCACCATACAGATCAGGGGCGTCTGAAACGGGGGCGCGATTACGCTAGAAACAACAACGTTCTTAACTTGAAACTTGATGGCTCGACGATTTCTGCTAATGTTGTCGGATCCCAGAACGAGCCGTTTCGTGTGACCATTTCTTTGCCGTATCGCGATACGGATGACTTAGCTGCTGTTACTGCTGAGCTGGCTGAATTACCTAACGGAATCAAGCGAGCAAAAGCAGGAAAACTCAGCGAGGATGTGGCCGAGACCTTGATCGGATCAAGCGCACAGTTTTGGTGTGATTGCCCCGATCATGTGGTGTGTTGCAAGCATGCTGTGGCAGTTGCCTATGCTGCGGCGGACCGGCTTGAAGCAGAACCGCTTTTAGCTTTTGAACTGCGTGGTTTGGACTTGCTCAAACTAGAGCAGTCGCTCACGATGCAAGCGCGTTCCATCAGCGAGCGCAATGTTAAAAGCCATTTTTGGGACGGCAAAACCTTGCCAGATCTTCCTTCTCCTAAGAAAGCGCCAGCTTTAGAAGATTCGGATGAGTCTTTGTTGCGTAAAGCCATGCGACTCGTGTCTTTGACCTCTATTGACGAGCTCAAGGCCGTTGCGGATATCGAAGACCTGTACTACCACCTCACCCGAGAGTAGGGGTACCTCGTTGCCTCTGGCGTTGAATGCTCATGGTAGACAAAGTTCATGACCGTCACCTTTTTACACACATCGGATCTTCAGATCGGAATGATCAGGTGGTTTCTTGATTCCGATGCTCAGGCGCGTTTCGACGACGCCCGTATCAACGCCATCGCTCGTCTAGGTGCCATTGCGGAAGACACGAACTGCGAGTTCATCGTGATGTCAGGTGACGTCTTTGAACACAATTCTTTAGAGAAGAAAACATCAGGTAGAGCCTTAGAAGCATTAAAGAAGCTTCCGGTGCCCGTATATCTTTTATCAGGAAACCATGACCCGCTTGTCGCAGATTCCTTGTTCTATCAGGCAGAAAATATGGAAAACGTCCATGTTTTATCTGACTCCAGCCCTATTGAGGTGCGCAGAGGCGTTGAGATTGTGGGGGCACCGCTAAAAACCAAGCGTGCTACATATGACGTCTTGGGGGCTGCTTTGGAAGCGCTCGACCCTAGTGATGCCATCCGAATCGCAGTGGGACACGGACAAACTGAAGCGAGAACACATGAGATTATTCCGGATCTCATCAACCTAGATTTAGCGGAAAGAAAACTCGCAGATGCATCCGTGGACTATATTGCGCTGGGTGACACACATTCAACCCAAGCAGTGGGGGAGACCGGTCGAATGTGGTACTCGGGAGCACCAGAAACGACTGATTTTTATGAAGTGGCAACTGGTGGCGGTGAAGCTGATTCCGGAAATGTATTAGTGGTAACGGTAGGGAAAGGTACCGCTGAGGTTACAAAAATTCCCTGTGGGTCGTGGGTTTTTGAGGCGCTTACTGTTCCTATCAACTCTCAAGAGGAAGCGGAAGCTTTTATCTCAATGCTTGAGGCATATCCAGATAAGTCCACGACTGTAGTTAAGTATGCACTGCAAGGAACCGTTTCTCTGGCCACAATGAAGTACGTAGAGCAAGAGGTATCACGGCTTCAACCTATTTTTGCAGCGTTGTATGAGAGGCCTAGGCTCATGGATTTTCACGTCGATCCATCCGAGGAAGAACTCTCCGATCTAGGCCTTTATGGTTTTGCCAAAACTACGTTAGAAGAACTCGCGGCAACGGATAGCCAGCCTGCTCGCGATGCTGTCAATCTCCTATTCCGGCTGAGCAAGGAGCAATAACTCACGATGCGTATTCATGACATACAAATCCAGGATATGCGTTCCATTGGTCATCTGGAATTGCGTGATCTCCCAGAAAAAGGCGTTATTGTGATCGCCGGTGATAATGAGTTGGGTAAGTCCACCATTATGGAGGCGATCTCGATAACTTTGGGAGAGCAATACTCTACGGGCAAAAAGAATGTTCGTGACATTAAACCTGTGGATAAGGATGTTCCTACTAAAACTTCTTTGACTGCAACCATTGGCCCATACACTTTTACGATTTCTAAGACATGGAATAACTCTCGGGCCGCTGAACTTGTGATCCATGCTCCCACTCCTGGGAACTACTCAGGTAGAGAGGCTGAAAATAAACTTTCTGCGATTCTCGATGAACACTTAGATACGCATCTGCGTGAGGCTTTGTTCATGGAGCAGGGAAAATACGACGTTACATTTGCTGCTGCCGGAATCCCCTCATTAAGCGCTTCTCTAGGAGATGGAGAGTCAATCAGCAAAGCCGAAGATAATGAACTAATTTCTGCCGCTGAAAAGGAGTTCAAGCGCTATTATTCGGGACAGAAAATCAAGAAAAACGGTGAGTTAGATAAAACTCTCAATGAGCTGGATAAAGCACAGCACGATCTTGACGAGGCGACTCGTAGGAGCAGTGAGCTCGAAGGAAGAGTCAGCCGTATTAGTGCTACCACTCAGCGGAAAGCTATAGCAGAGGAACAGCTTCCCCAGGCCAAAAAAGAATGCGCAGAAGCCCAAGAAAAGTGGGAAGCGGTACAAAAGCACATACAACAGGTTGCATTGGCGCAATCAGAAGTCGATCGACTACTTGAGCAGGTTGAATATAGTGATCGCTTACTTCTTCAGCGGAAAGCGAAGATTGAGCACCAGGCAACTGAGGAAGCTGAGTTGGCTGCGTCGAAGCAAAGTTTGGCGGAGGAACAAGCCAGGGCTGAGTCAGAAGAAAAACATATTTCTGAGTTGAATAAGGAAAAACAAGAGGTACAGCAGCGGCTAAAAGAGGAACGAGAGCAGCTGTCTTCTCTTCGGAAGGAGAGCACCTTAGCAAAAGCTTTTCAGCGTCAAAAAGAGCTGGCCGCGGTTAAGGAAGAACTAGCGGCTCTGGATAAAAAACTCGATGTAATCACGAGTTTTCCTCGTGTGACAGATGCCCAACTAGAGGAAGCTGAACGTGCTTATGCGGAGTATCGAGTTGCGGTGGAGTTACGAGACGCAAGCGCTGCTTCTATTCTGATTCGATCAGATGAGCCTGCCTCTGTAACGCTGGATGGTGCCTCGATTGATACCGATGATGTAGCTCAAAGTTTTGCTATTGGTACAGAAACCGTGCTCAAAGTCGGTTCCGTGGAAGCAACTTTTTCTCCAGGATCCGCGGCGCGTGTAGGCAATTCTGCAGTTGAAGAGTCAGAAGCAGCATTAAAGGTGGCACTTGGTAACGCAGCCGATGTAGAAGAACTTCGGAATTGGCACAGGCAAGGCCGGATTGAAGAAAGCAAGACACAACAGCTTCTGCTAGAGAAACAACGAAAAATAGCGGAGGCAGAAACCCTTCAACGGCAGAGCACGGCACTCGAAGATGACCTAGAAGAAGTGCACAAGCCGGACAAGACTGTAGCTCAGTTCGAAGAACTTATAGAGTCAACCCAAGCCCGAATTGAAGAACTCGGGCACAACATCGCGCACATAGAAATCTCATTGGCGCCGTGGATCGACGGCAACGCGAGGAAAAACGCGGCGGTGAAGCGTGCTGTGGTAGAAGAATCAGAGAAGAGAATTTCTGCGAATCGTGAAGTTCTGCAGCAGGAAGAAAAGCAAGCTCCGCTTGAGAACCTTGAAAAAGATCTTGCTGATGTGCAGAAGAGACATGAAGAAGCGCTTGTAAAGCTTGAAGCGCTATCTACTGATGTGGATTCATCGCTAGCCAAGGGACTTTTTGAAGGGGCACAAGCGAAAGTAGCTGACTTGGAGCGAACCATCCTTACCAGCGATGCCGACCTTAGGGCTCTGGCGGAGATGATTTCTTTATCTACAGGCGTAGCAGAAAAAGTAGATGTGGCTACTGCCGCGGTCGAGGTGGCCGAGCGTCGGTTAATTTCAGTGAAACGCCGAGCTGAGGCAGCGAAGCTGCTTTTTGAGACGTTGGTTCGTAACCGAGACGAAGCACGGCGGCGATATGCGCAGCCTTTTGTTGAGCAGCTAGCGCGACTGGCCACACCGGTGTTCGGTGCTGATGTGAGTTTTAACCTTGATGAAAACTTATCGGTGGTTGCCCGTACGTCCGGAAATAAAACTGTTGCGGTCAAAGACCTTTCAGGGGGAGCACAAGAACAACTGGCAATTCTGACTCGGTTTGCAGTGGCTGGGTTGGTAAGCGAAGAATCAGTGCCGGTGTTTGTTGACGATGCTCTAGGTTCCACAGATACGACACGACAACGGCTTATGGCCATGTTGTTTAGCGAGCTAGGGAAAAGTACCCAGATCTTCGTTTTAACATGTGTGCCTGATCGATACTCTTATGTCGTAGGAAAACACCAGTACAATATGGCGGAACTGTTGGCATAAAGCAAAGGCGGCAGCTGGTAAACAGCTGCCGCCTTAATACGTATGAGCCTAGGCTTGCTTGATTGCAGAGCCTTCGATCTCAATCTTTATTTCTTCAGAAAGTAAAACACCACCGGTTTTAAGGGGAGCGTTGAAGTCTACTCCGAAATCAGTTCGGTTGATCTTGGTGCTGGCCTCAAAACCCAGTCGCGTGTTACCAAAAGGATCTTCTGCGATTCCGTCGATGGATACATCAAGATCTACTTGCTTGGTCACACCCTTAATCGTGAGATCGCCTGTGACCGTGGCTTTGTCGCCAGATATGGAAACGCTGGTAGAGGTAAAAGTCATCTCGGGAAACTCTGCAGTGTTAAAGAAGTCGATGCCCCGTACGTGGTTGTCGCGATCGTCATTGCCTGTGGTAATCGACTCGGTTTGGATTGTTGCATTAACAGTAGCTGCTGACTCGTCAACGGTGACCGTGGAGTTGAAATCAGTAAAGCGACCACGAACTTTTGTGACCATGGCGTGACGGGCAATAAAACCGATAGTTGTGTGTGCGGGATCTAGGACATAGGTTCCGTTAAGGTGGCTCATGTGGCTCTCCTATCAAATAAGTTTATTTTTTGTTGTCGTATCAACAATTGCAACTATACACCCTTTTGGTGACATGTCAACTAAAGGTCTAAAGAAATTTTTGGATTTTATTATTGCAGGTAGTTGGGATTAAATGCTAGTGCCTGTCGCACTTTCTCTATTTTCATTTGGTTGGGAATAGGGCTAGTCTTTACACTCATGACAACTCCGAGATGGCTCAATGATGAAGAACAATCCCTGTGGCGTCTGATGCTTGCTGCGAATCGAAAAGTTAGTAGGGGGATCGACGACACATTGCAGGCAGGGCCGGGGCTAACTTCTCCGGAGTTTGCAGTTTTGGTGAATCTTTCCGAAAGTCCTGACCATATTATCCGGCTTCGGGACCTGTGCATCTCTCTTAACTGGGATCGAAGCCGCACGTCTCATCAGATCACAAGGATGGAAAAGCGTGGTCTAGTGGCTAAGAAACGATGTCCGGACGATGCTCGGGGCGTTTATGTACAGCTGACTCGCGAAGGTGAAGAGCGGTTACGTTCTGCGGCGCCTGGTCATGTAGAAGTCGTCAGGAAATTGGTCTTTGATGCGATGACCCCAGAGCATGCAGTGGTCTTACGTGATTATTTTGAAAAGATCGCGGCTGTGGATTTTGACCCGGATGACTATGTGAGCGGATAAATCGGGAATTTTTCAGGGGTTTCCCTGATATGAGGGTCCTGCTGATTGCGCCATTATGAAGTGGTAAGGCAATCAGATATTCGATAGAGAAGGACTTTCACCATGGATACACATTTTTATGGACGACGCCTCGTCCGGAGCACTACCCAGAACTGGGTGGGTGGAGTCCTGAGCGGTATTGGAGGGACCTATGGAATCAACGTCACTCTTCTTCGGATTCTCTTTGTTGCGAGCATTCTCCTACCCGGCCCGCAGGTTCTTCTTTATATTGTTGCTTGGTTTATCATGCCCAAGTACTAGGACTTGTCAAAAAGTGGCCGTGATTAATATCGATCACGGCCACTTTTGTGTATTAAGCAGCTAACCTTCCTAATTCGGTATCCACATGGGCGGAGAACTTGGCTAGGACGTCGGCAAGCGCACGTGGGGAAGATTCCATGACTTTAACTCCGTGGCCGCGCAAGTTGTCGGCGTGGAAGCTGTCTGTGTCACCGATGATAAGCACCGGTTTTGCGTGTGGGGCAGCGATGGCTTCGCGCTCGATCCCCTTGCTGACGTCGATAATGGCACATTCGACAGTTTCTAGCTTTGCAGCTTGCGACGTGGCATTCTCTTCCCATGGCACCGTCACTGCGGCTAATTTTGGTGGAAGATTGCGCAGGATGTCGTGGGCGAGGTCGGTGCTGGCATAAATTCCTGTGGTGCTGATCATGGCGATTCGTCTCCTGAAAAGGTTCCTGAGGTGGGCTCTTTTGATTCTTATGTAAAAGGATAGGAATCATATCGATCGTTGTCGATGATTGTTTATGATCGGAATTGGGGTCTAGGATAAGGGGATGGAGCAACATGAACGGCACAGGGTTATTATTCGCGCAGTGGACTCTGGGGGTAAAACGATCGCGCAGTTATGTGAGATCACGGGGGCCTCTGCGGTGACTATCAGGCGCGATTTGTCTGAATTGGATGCGTTAGGGGCGATAGATAGGATTCGCGGCGGAGCGCGGCCTGCACATCGTCGTGGGGCGCACTATCCTCTGGAAGTTCGCAAGCATGAACAGCCAATCGCTAAACGAGCGATAGCAAAGGAAGCAGTGGGAATGGTTGATTCGGGATTTAGCGTGCTTGTGGATTCTGGAACTACTCCGTTGGAAGCTGCGAAGCTCTTGGCTGGAAAAGACATACACGCGCTAGCGCTATCCCTTTATGCGGGAGCTGCGCTAGCGCGTGGGCCGGAAACATCTGTTTTGATACCCGGTGGTGACGTGAATAATGAAGATTTAGCGATCTGGGGTGCGGCAGCTGTGGAAACTGTGCTCTCTATGCGCTTTGATCTTGCTTTTATAGGCGTTTGTGCCTGTGATCCGTCGGTTGGGGTTATGTCTCCAAATCTTAACGAAGCGACGCTTAAACGTGCGGTCTTTCAAGCGTCGCGACGGGTCGTTGTTCTTGCTACTCCGGAAAAATTTTCCCGAGCCTCATCGCACCGGGTCGCCACTTTTGAACAGGTAGACACGGTGATCACGACAAACGATCTTGACATGGAAATCGCTGAGCGTCTCACCGAGTTGGGGACAAATGTGGTGATGGTTCCCGCTTTTGATGAGTGAACTTTTCCGGGAGATTACTGCGCTTGATGCGGGAGTGGGATGGGATTCTTGCCGCCATCGCGCAGTAGGAGCAGGATGTCCCTGATGTCTGCTTGTAATGCCTCAAATAATTTAAGGTCGCCTTTGCGCAGTGCTTCTTCTGATTGAGTATGGATGCTGTCCATGTATTCGCAGAGGCTGATCTCCTTGGGGAACTGCTGCTTACACCACACCATTCGATGTTGGATTTACCGTAGGATGCAGCGTTAGCTACGCCCACCCCCGAGGCGAGTCCGACTGCAATTGCTACTACTGCCAGTTTCGTGGCTACTTTGTTGATCTTCAAGAGAATTCCTTTCGGTAGAGGGGTGATTGTCGTTTTTGAGAACGCTAGAGGGAATCTATACGTAAAACGCCAGGTGGAATTCTCTAGCGTTCTCAAAAAGGACAAACGGGCAATGTTTGGTACGTGATCCTCGATTATTGCAATGAGATTGGCGCTCAATCCTGCATTTCCATAGACAAAGTCCTCATACTGTGAAGCAAAGGGGCCTTTTGTCTATGGAAATGCAGGTTCGGGTGTTGCGGATAGGCTGCAGTCGGTTAAACGGCTTGAGTGGCAAAACTAAAACCTCCTCCCACCAAGAATTTTGCTGGTAGGAGGAGGTTTTTAAAAGTGTCCCCGACAGGATTCGAACCTGCGACCTTTGGTACCGGAAACCAATGCTCTATCCACTGAGCTACGGAGACGCGCTGAATACAACGGATGTAATTCTAACCCATAATGCTCAAAAATACGAAGACGCCCCCTATGAACGGAGTCAAAGGGGGCGTGACGTGGGGGTTATGGAGACTAATCCACAACCACGCAAATGAGGGTACGAGGACCGTGCACACCTTCAACACGGTTCAACTCGATGTCTGATGTGGCGGAAGGGCCGGAGATCATCGTGTTGGGGCGTGTGTGATCAAGCTGTGCAACCATCTCTGGAACGCCATAGACTACGTTGTCCATGCGGACGATGCAGACGTGGCAATCAGGCACGAGAGTCAGCGCGCGGCGACCACAAACCTCGTTGGAGACCAGACAAATGGTACCGGTTTGAGCGGAGCTCACGTGGGAGTCAGTGACCACAGCGTCGACGTCGTTAAGCAGGCGGGGATCGCTTGCATGATCGTCGGCTACAGCTTTGCCCTCAAAGTCTGCGAACAGTGCAGCATCGAGGCCCTCTGCGTAACGGATCTCTTTGGCTCCACGGGAATTCAGGACCTCTGCGATGCTGTCAGCTAGCTCAGCGTCAGTGGTCTGAACAACCTGTGCCTTGTAGTCCAGGAGGCGATCAATAAGCAGCTCTTTGAGCTCTTCGCGGGGGAGCTCGGTCTTAGTGATGTATTCACGGACTACTGGATAGGCACCCTCGGGAACACCAGCAAGTTTGTTGGCGTTGCGGATGCGCTCGAGGATCTCAGTTTTGGCATCCATGGTTAGTTCTCCTTCTTCTGGTTAGCAGCAGGATCGTTGGGGCGGATGCCTTCGTTGCGGGCGTCGGCAAGCAACTGTTGTGCTTCCTCGGAATCGAACCACTGGCGGAAGGACTTCTTTGGTGGAACAGCGGTGTCGCGAACATCAGTCCAACCGGCCAAGAAGCTTGGCAGGTGGGTAATCTTGCCTTTGGAACCACCAAGGATGCGGCCCATAAAGACCATGCGGGTGATCATGTTCCAGACCTTTGCATTGCCCCATGCGAGCTGCATGCTGCCCATGAGGGCCTTCTCGATCTTTGGAGCATCGGTTTCGACCTTCTTGTGGCGAAGCTCCAGCAGGATATCCGTGAATGGAATCTTGACGGGGCAGACCTCGTTGCATCGACCGCAAAGGGAAGATGCGTAAGGGAGATAGGCGTTTGGATCGTGCTTATCTTTCATGCCGGTCATCTGAGGCGACAGGATTGCTCCGATGGGGCCTGGGTAGGTCGAACCATAGGCATGGCCACCGGCACGTTCGTAGACCGGGCAAACGTTGAGACATGCAGAACAACGGATGCACTTGAGGGCTTCGCGGCCGAGTTCGTCAGCAAGAACTGCGGTTCGTCCGTTATCGACAAGGACGATGTGGAAGTTCTTCGGGCCGTCGCCTTCGGTGACGCCGGACCACGTGGAGACATAAGGTGCCTGGCGCTCGCCGGTGGAGGAACGGGGGAGAAGCTGCAAGAAGACCTCAAGATCCTGGAAAGCGGGGAGGATCTTCTCGATGCCCATGACCGAGATCAGGGTCTCCGGGAGGGTCAAGCACATACGGCCATTGCCCTCGGACTCCATGATGGTGACGGTTCCGGTTTCTGCAATGCCAAAGTTGGCGCCAGAAATAGCAACCTTTGCCTTCATGAACTGCTCGCGCAGGAAGGAGCGCGATGCCTCTGCGAGCTCAGCAGGCTCAGAAGAAAGCGAATCGTCAGTGTTGGGCATCTCGCGGATGAAGATGTCGCGAATCTCCGCACGGTTACGGTGAATAGCCGGAACCAGGATGTGAGATGGCTTGTCCTTACCCAGCTGAACGATGAGCTCTGCAAGGTCGGTCTCGCGTGCGGAGATGCCGGCCTCGCGGAGACGAGAGTTGAGGCCAATTTCCATGGTTGCCATGGACTTGATCTTGACCACGTTATTCTCGCCGGTCTCCTGGACCAGCTTGGTTACGATGTTTCCGGCCTCTTCAGCGTCGCGCGCCCAGTGGACGTGTCCACCGCGTGCAGTGACAGCCTCTTCAAACTGAACCAGGAGCTCGTCGAGACGCTGTCCCACGTCGCGCTTGATTCCGGAACCTGCTTCACGAACAGCTTCCCAATCGGGCATTTCTGCGGTGACGTTGAGGCGCTTACCACGAATTGTGGTGGTTGCCTTGGTTAGATTGCGACGCTGGGTTGCGTTGTAAAGCTCATGGTGCGCGGCATGAACAAAGTTCTCGTCGCCACGAAGTTGGCTAATTTCCGATGCGCGAGGTGGCATCGTGGGGGTTCCAAGTGAGACGCTCACAGCATTACCTCTCGGGAGTAGGCGGCGGAATCGGGAGTCCAAGGGTGCTCCTTGGTGGAGGCTAGGATCTCTGCGATATGGATGGCACGGATACCCACGTGCTTGCGGGACAGGTTTCCGGCGATGTTCATCAAGCAGGAAGAGTCGCCACCGGTGATGTACTCAGCACCAGTGATCTCGATGTTGCGGGTCTTGTCGGAGACCATTGCAGCCGAAGTCTCGGCATTCTTCAGGGAGAAGGTGCCACCGAATCCACAGCATTCTTCCTTGTTAGGAAGCTCCACAAGCTCCATACCTGCCACCTTGGAAAGTAGGCGGTAGGGGCGGTCGCCGAGCTTGATAAAGCGTAGGCCGTGGCAAGAAGGGTGGTACGTGACCTTGTGGGGGAAGAATGCTCCGACGTCTTCCACGCCGGCAACATCGATGAGGAATTCTGGAAGGTCGAGGGACTTCTTAGCTGCGTCACGTGCGCCAGCTGCCAAAGTTTTATCGCCGTACCTATCCGCGATGTGCTCATGCTGCTCGCGGACTGCGCCGACGCATGAACCTGAAGGTGCGACGACGTAGTCAATGGAGGGATCGGTGAACGCATCCACATAATTGCGGATCAGTGGGATGGCTTCTTTTTGATAGCCGGTGTTGACGTGCATCTGGCCGCAGCAGGTCTGATCCTTAGGAAAGACGACCTCATAGCCAAGTCGGGACAATACGAGTGCAGTTGCTTTGGATGCGTCGGGGAACATGGCGTCGCCGATACAAGTGGAAAAGAGCGCTACTCTCACGGTAATTGCTCCTTGCTTCGAGGGAAACGTGGCAGTTTGTTGTGGCGTTCCAAATAATCGGAAGCGTTACGCGCCACTGGACATAATAAATACTAGCGGGTGTATCGCTGAAATAACATCTGAATAACCCCGGACTACCAGCGCTTATTAACGAAACGTTAGTGTTATTAAAATGCGGGGAAATGGGGGATGAATTGGGGTGTGGTGCATATATGCGCACTGAGGGGCGTTTTGTCACAAAATGTGGTGAAAAATACAGCAGAAAAAGTGTGGTGATAAATACACAGAAGCGGTGGTTGAAAATCAACCAAATGTGTGACCTACTGCAAAAAGAACTTAAATTATGAGTTGATAGCTATTTCATCGCAGAATAGTAGTGACCCAAGTCCCTCGAGATGGGAGAAGCAACTAGTGTTTTCACCTGTAACGGATGCTGTAGGCGGAAGCCTTGGCCTCTCGGCGCTCTGCGCCATATTGCCGCTCATTGGCTTCTTTGTGTTCCTGATGGTGCTCAAATGGAAGGCTCACTGGTCTGCGCTTGCGAGCGTGGTAGTAGCCCTTCTGGTTGGCATCATCTTTTTTCATATGCCAGCCAACCTTGCGGTACTCGCCTTTTCACAAGGCGTAGCGTTTGGTATTTTCCCGATCGTATACATCATTTGGATGGCCGTATGGGTCTATGACCTCACGGTTATTTCAGGACGTTTCGACGATCTTCGTACGATCTTTGCCAAGATCGGCCGAGGCGACATGCGCGTTCAGGCAATGTTGATTGGCTTCGCCTTCGGCGGTCTCCTAGAGGCCCTCGCCGGATTCGGTGCCCCCATTGCTATCGTTGCGGCAATGCTTCTGGCTATTGGCCTTAAGCCGATCAAAGCCGTTCTGGTTACGTTCGTGGCAAACTGTGCCCCCGTCGCCTTCGGTGCTATGGCTATTCCGGTGACCACGGGTGGTCTTCTTACTCAGATCCCAGGTGAGCAGGTGGCTGCGATGGCTGGCCGCCAGGTTTCTTTGATTGCCCTGGTTGTGCCGTTTATTTTGGCACTGATCATGGACGGCACACGAGGCGTGCGCCAGACATGGCCAATGGCACTTTTGCTGGGCGTGGCTTTCGGTGGTGGACAGTTCCTCGGGTCCAATTACTTCTCTTATGTGCTCACCGACGTCGTTGCTTGCCTTCTTTCCCTCACATGTGGCGTTCTGTTCCTCCGTGTGTGGAAGCCAACTACCCCCGAAGATCAGGCATCGTCCATCAACGCTGATGAGCTCCACCTGACAACGGAGCGGACCGTTTTGGCACTGTTCCCGTACCTTCTCATCGTCTTTGTCTTCTCCTTCACCAGCCTCTGGAAGATCGGCGTCAACATTCCTGCAGCTTTGAAGTCCACGGATATGAAGATCCAGTGGCCAGCGCTGCACGGTCACATCGTTAATGCTGCAGGCGAGCCAGTTAATAACACCATCTTCAACTTCAACTGGCTGTCCACCCCGGGCACGATCATGTTCTTCTGTGGCCTGATCACAGTCGGCGTTTACACCGCATTCTCGCGTGGTGGAAAGTACCCAATGAACTTTGCTACAGGTCTGGCTCAGCTTGGCAAGGGCGCATACAAGATGCGTTACTCTGCGCTGACCATCGCAGCGGTGATGGGCTTGGCATACACCATGAATATGTCCGGTCAGACTGCTTCCATCGGCGCTTTCTTGGCAGCAACCGGACCGGTATTCCCGCTGCTATCTCCGTTGTTGGGTTGGATCGGAACGTGGGTTACTGGTTCCGCTACTTCTGCAAACGCTCTGTTCGCTCAGATGCAGGCCACCACGGCCTCCCAGGTGGGCGTGAGCCCGACGCTCTTGGTGGGTGCCAATACCGCTGGTGCAACGCTGGGTAAGATGATGAGCCCGCAGACCCTGACCATTGCCGCTGGCGCTGTTCAGATGGAAAACGGCGAGCGCAAGATTATGGCTCAGGCATGGAAGTATTCCCTTGGTTTGCTGGTGTACTTGTGCATCATCATTTACTTGCAGTCCACCCCAGTTCTCGGATGGATGGTTGTGGGCTAAACTGCTAACCCATGACACCAGCGGATCTTTCACACCTCATTAAGCGCACTGCTACCACCATCCTTGAATCACGTGGCCTCGATGCCTCGGTTCTGCCTGAGACGGTGGTTGTGGAGCGCCCGCGTAACCCCGAACATGGGGACTATGCCACAAATGTCGCCCTTCAGGTGGCTAAAAAGGTGGGAATGAATCCGCGCGAGCTTGGGCAGTTGCTTGCCGACGTCCTAGCTCTTGATGAAGCCGTCGATGTGGCCGGTATTGCCGGCCCTGGCTTTATCAATATTCGCCTTGCTGCTGCGGCCCAGGGGGAGATCGTTGCTAAGATTCTCGCCGCAGGTGAGGCATTTGGTCATTCAGACCTCTATGCGGGGACTCGCGTAAACCTAGAATTCGTTTCCGCAAATCCGACGGGCCCAATTCATCTAGGCGGTACCCGCTGGGCAGCCGTTGGAGATTCCCTAGGCCGTGTCTTGGAGGCTTCAGGTGCTGACGTCACGCGGGAGTATTACTTCAACGATCATGGGCGCCAGATCGACCGATTCACCAATTCGCTCGTCGCTGCGGCAAAGGGGGAGCCTACACCAGAAGACGGCTATGGCGGAGACTACATCCATGACATAGCAAAAGCTGTGGTTGCAGCGCATCCCGATGTTCTTTCTCAGGAACCAGCAGAGATGGCGGAGACGTTCCGTGCTGCTGGCGTAGAAATGATGTTTGGTCATATCAAGGAATCACTCCATGAATTTGGCACGGACTTTGATGTCTTTTTCCATGAAAACTCATTGTTCGAGTCGGGTGCCGTGGATAAAGCGATCGAACGTCTTAAGGAAAACGGAAATCTCTATTTCCAAGACGGAGCATGGTGGCTGAAGTCTTCTGATTACGGCGACGACAAAGATCGCGTTGTGATTAAGTCAGACGGCGACGCAGCCTATATCGCTGGTGACATTGCATACGTGGCCGACAAAATCGAGCGCGGGCATGACCTGTGCATCTACATGCTTGGCGCGGATCATCATGGGTATATCTCTCGGTTACGTGCTGCTGCCGCAGCGCTGGGCTATGAGCCCAGCAGCGTAGAGGTCCTTATCGGTCAAATGGTGAACTTGGTCCGCGATGGGCAAGCAGTGCGTATGTCCAAGCGTGCTGGCACCGTAATCACCTTGGACGATTTGGTGGAGGCCATCGGCATTGATGGTGCCCGCTACTCCATGATTCGGTCATCGGTGGACTCTAGCCTTGATATCGACCTTGCTCTGTGGGAATCACAGAGCAGCGACAACCCCGTTTACTATGTCCAATACGGGCATGCGCGTCTGTGCTCGATCGCTAGGAAGGCTGGCGATCTGGGGATAACCGCCCTTGACCCTGACCTTGCATTGCTAACCCATGATCGCGAAGGCGATCTGATACGCACGCTGGGAGAATTCCCTGCAGTGGTCAAGGCTGCGGCTGAACTGCGCGAGCCACACCGCGTCGCGCGCTATGCAGAGGAATTGGCTGGGACCTTCCACCGCTTCTACGACTCATGCCAGATTCTGCCTAAGGCTGGCGAAAGTGCGCAGCCTATTCACACCGCGCGTCTTGCCTTGGCTAATGCCACCCGCCAGGTTCTTGCTAATGCCTTGGGATTGGTCGGTGTTACAGCGCCGGAGCGTATGTAGCCGTGGAGAGCTTTAACGCACTGCCATCGCATGTATGGCCTAAAGGCGCGCGTCGAGAAGCTAATGGAGAAGTCTCAGTTGCAGGAGTGTCTCTCTCCGACGTAGCTGAGCAGTACGGGACTCCGGTTTTTGTTGTAGGCGAAGACGATTTCCGCAACCGCTGCCGGGACATGGCCGCGGCCTTTGGTGGGGCCGAGAAAGTCCACTATGCATCTAAGGCGTTTTTGACTCGTCGGATTGCTAAGTGGGTGGAAGAAGAAGGCCTCAACCTTGACATTGCGTCTCTAGGGGAATTTCAGGTTGCGCTAAGCGCTCATTTTCCTCCTGAACGCATAACAGCTCATGGCAACAATAAGAGCGAGGAATTTCTTCGCCTCTTGGTAGCTAACCGGGTCGGGCACATCGTGATTGACTCGATGACTGAGCTAGAGCGTTTGGAAAAAGTCGCGGCTGAGGCAGGCGTTACTCAGCCGGTGATGGTTCGCGTGAAGCCCGGCATTGAGGCTCATACACATGAGTTTATTGCTACGAGTCATGAGGATCAGAAGTTTGGATTCTCTTTGGCTTCCGGATCGGCGTATGCGGCGGCAAAGCGTGTTATTGAATCTGACCCCTTGTACCTGATTGGCCTGCATTGTCATGTGGGTTCGCAAGTTTTTGATGCCCAAGGTTTCAGCTTGGCAGCCCAGCGTGTGCTGACGCTGTATTCAAAGATTCATTCAGAACTCGGTATCGACTTAGAACAACTAGATCTAGGCGGCGGCTACGGCATTGCTTACACCGAAGATGAGACCCCTCTGGACGTTACCTCTGTGGCCCAAGATTTGTTGGGGGCAGTGGATGAGGTAGCTCGCACCTTAGGCATTGATGCCCCCGAAGTGCTCGTGGAGCCTGGGCGGGCCATCGCAGGGTCGTCCACCGTGACGGTGTATTCCGTGGGAACTGTGAAGGACGTCCACGTGACGGATGAACAGCTGCGGAGATATATCGCCGTGGACGGTGGCATGAGCGATAATATTCGCCCTGCGCTGTATGAAGCTGAGTACGACGTGCGGGTGATCAACCGCAACGTTGCAGGGAACCTTGTCCCCAGTCGGGTTGTAGGCTCGCATTGTGAGGCGGGGGACATTCTGATCAACGATCGGGAACTTCCAAGCGGAATTGCTGAGGGGGATCTCATAGCTTTGGCGGCTACTGGAGCTTATTGTTTTGCAATGAGCAGCAGGTACAACATGATGGGGCGGCCGGCAGTAGTGAGCGTTAGAGCAGGTGAATCTCGCCTAATGGTTCGCCGTGAGACCATCGAGGATCTACTTGCTTTGGACGAGGGCTGATAGGAGATCACCGTCGCTACATGGTGGTAGCAATGCAAGAAAAACAGCTGGACATGCTTTTACGTTACAGACTTTTATGGTGAAGACGTTGACGAGAATGTCCAGCTGTTTTCTATCCTTTTAACCGTCTCGATTGCGCTAAAACACTCATAGCGTTCGTTTCCTCAATGTGGGGTCCTGATGTCGGGAGGAAACAGCGCGTGGGTCCCCTGAACGGGAACTCACCGGTAAGGGCGCTGCTACAATGCTTCGAAAGCTAGTGTTCCTACTTTTTGCCCTAAAGGAGTCTCATGTCGACTGAACAGCACATCAGCGCCACGTTCAACCCTGGAAAAGGGGAGGGGGTCCCGGTAGGTATTGCCATTTTGGGCTACGGAACAGTTGGCAGCCAAGTGCTGCGACTTCTCACTGAGAACGCTAGCGACTTCAAGAGCCGTTCTGGGGGACCACTTGAAATCAAGGGTGTGGCTGCATCCAGCAAAGAAAAACACAAGGGCTCCCTGGCCGATGAGCTGGGGGTCCTCACGGATGATGCTCGCTCACTCATCGAGCGTGACGACGTAGACATCGTTGTAGAAGTCATCGGTGGCATTGATTACCCGCGTGAGCTGATCCTCAAAGCCTTGCGCTCTGGAAAATCGGTCGTCACCGCCAACAAAGCGCTGGTAGCTGCACATTCCGCTGAACTTGCACAAGCTGCTGATGAGGCAGGCGTTGACCTCTACTTTGAGGCCGCCGTAGCTGCAGCGATCCCGGTAGTCGGGCCTCTGCGTCGTTCTCTGGCCGGCGATCAGGTGCAATCCGTTGCCGGAATCGTTAATGGCACGACTAACTTTATCCTGGATGCGATGGATTCTACCGGCGCCTCCTATGACGATATGCTCGCTGAAGCCACGCGTCTGGGGTACGCAGAAGCCGACCCAACTGCCGATGTTGAAGGCCATGACGCTGCAAGTAAAGCAGCAATTCTGGCTTCCCTAGCATTCCACACCCGGGTTACCTCGGATGACGTGCACTGCGAGGGCATCTCTAAGATCACTGCGAAAGACATAGAGGCGGCGAAACAGGCCGGTCACACTATCAAACTCTTGGCTATCTGTGAGCGACTCCAAGGAGAAAACGGCGAAGAAAAAGTGTCTGCCCGTGTCCACCCAACCTTGGTTCCTCGAAGCCACCCGTTGGCAAGCGTGAGCAAGTCCTTCAACGCCGTATTCGTTGAAGCTGAGGCAGCAGGGCGTTTGATGCTCTATGGAAATGGTGCAGGCGGTAACCCCACTGCGTCGGCAGTGCTCGGCGATATTGTAGGCGCTGCTCGTAACAAGGTGTTCGGGGGACGCGCTCCAGGCGAGTCAACGTATGCAAACCTTCCGATTGCAAGCTTTGGCGAAGTCCTCACGCGCTTCCATATCGATATGGAAGTCGAAGACCGCGTTGGCGTCCTTGCGGACCTCGCGCAGATTTTTGCAAGCAATGGGATCTCACTTAGTACGATCCGGCAGGAAGAAAAAGACGGACACGCACGGCTTATTGTGGTCACTCACACGGCCCTTGAGGCGGACCTGGAAAAAACCGTTGACAATATCAAGAATTCCGATGCTGTTAAGCAGATCAGCAGCGTGATTCGTTTGGTGGGGGAGTAATCATCACTCATGAGTATTGAGCTTGAAGTAGGTAAAAAGGTCTCAGTCACCGTCCCAGCATCCTCGGCCAACCTAGGCCCCGGCTTTGACACACTAGGTCTTGCGGTGTCGTTGTATGACACAGTCGAGGTAGAAGTTGTTGCCTCAGGCCTTAGCGTGGAAGTCTTTGGCGAGGGCCAGGGAGACCTGCCATTAGACGGTTCTCACCTCGTAGTGAAAGCACTGCGTGCTGGGCTTAAAGCGGCGGATGCGCACGCCCCAGGGTTGAAAGTGGTGTGCCATAATTCCATACCGCAGTCTCGTGGTTTGGGATCTTCCGCAGCCGCTGCAGTAGCTGGTGTATGCGCTGCTAATGGTTTAGCCGGTTTTCCTTTAAGTAATGAGCAAGTGGTACAGCTGTCGTCTGCTTTTGAAGGGCACCCAGATAACGCAGCGGCGTCTGTTCTGGGGCAGGCTGTAGTCTCATGGACTGAGATTCCGGTGGATGGCAGGACAGAGCCGCAATATAGGGCGGTTACTATTCCCGTTGCCGAGTCGATTATGGCGACTGCGCTAGTGCCAAACTTTCATGCATCCACAGAGGCTGTCCGTCGCGTCCTTCCTACGGACGTGACTCACGTGGACGCACGATTCAACGTGTCCAGGTGCGCGGTGATGACCGTTGCTCTGCAGCATCACCCGGAACTCCTGTGGGAGGGAACACGCGACCGGTTGCATCAGCCATATCGCGCCGACGTATTGCCCGTAACCGCAGAGTGGGTGAATCGGTTGCGTAATAGGGGATACGCTGCGTACCTTTCGGGCGCGGGCCCGACCGTGATGGTGCTATCTACAGAACCGATCGATGAGTCAGTGCTTAACAACGCCCGCGAGGCCGGCTTGCGGGTGCTCCCGCTAGAGGTTGCTCCGCCGGTGTCTGTCACTGTTTCCTAGCGGCGCGGTGCTTGGTGCCGTTATTGATCTTAACGGCACAGTAGGTGGGATCCTGGTCTGGTTCGAGGCTGACGTCGAGGTCCGTATTGAGGACTAAAGCTTGGAGCATTCCGTCGTGAACGGCGCAGAGAAAGCTGATGGGTTTTTCATTGCCCGTGATAAAGGGGCATGAGTAAAGGCGTAGCTCGTCTTCATGTTCAATAGGGTCAAAACCCATGAGGCGGAGACGTCGAGCGAGGATCGCAGGGGTTTTTCGCGGATGGCAGGTCTTGTGCATGACCTGCCCCCATTCAAGACCTATTTCCCTGGCTGTTTCCAAGGATGCGTTGTCGTCTGCGAGACGCTGCGCGAGAATTCTAATGAGCGTCACGTATTCCGAGGCCACGGCCCTATTGTCTGGAATCCTGGATCGGTATACCAGCGAGGGGCGGCCCCTGCCCTTACTAGGAGCGGGGACGGTTTGTATCGCCTTGCGCTCTAAAAGCTCATCTAAGTGACCACGGGCAGTATTGATATGCATGCCAAGGGTTGCGGCGAGTTCTTAGATTTTTGCGCCGTCTTCAAAACTTGCGACGGTGTCTAACACTTCACGTTGTCTTTGACTAAGGCTTAGGGCCTCGGGAAAGAGTTCCGTAGTAGGGCGGGGCGCTCGCTGGCTCATGGATTGTCCTCATCTAACAAACCTTGACACAAATGGAAATAACGCATCCTAACTGAGAATGCTCTTGGTGCGTGGTTTGTAACGTCTATTTCTAGCATAAAAGACGTCTTGTATCACTTCAGTCTCCCACTATGATTTATATCGCTTGACTATTAGGGTTGAAGAGCAACAATTGGCGCGGCTGGGTGTTACGCCCCCTGGCCGCGATGCAGCGACGTAATGCGGCCTTTGGTTAGGTTACTGCGGGGAATCATCACCGGAATGGCCGGGGCCGAGCAGCGAGATGATCTCATAATCTCCGTCGGCAACATGCTTTCTCAGGTCGATCTTGTCAAACTTGCCCACAGAGGTTTTATCGATGGAATCGACAAAAGCCCAGTACTCCGGGATCATCCAATTGGGGAAGGTATCGCGAAGCCGTGATCGGAGGCGCTCGGCTGTTTTGTGATTGCGGGGAATATCTGGGGAGACCACGGTAACTGCGAGGGGGCGTTCGCCCCACTTGGGATCCGGATAGCCGATTACGGCGGCTTCGACCACGACTGTTGCCGCCATGATCTCATTTTCGAGCATTGCGGAATAGATCCATTCGCCGCCTGATCGAATGACATCCCTGGCTCTATCGTGGATGGTGAGGAAGCCGTCTCGGGTTACGGAGCCCACATCGCCGGTGCGCAACCAACCATCGGAGGTAAATTGCCCGGGAGCGTCTTCAACGTGATGGTCCCGAAACATCGAAGCGGGACCCGTGCCCTCTTCCGAATGTGAATGGTAGTAGCGGGTTGTGACCCAGTTTCCACGCACCTGGATTTCTCCCTGATTTCGGTCGGTGGCGCTCATAACCTCGCCATCGTTGACAACGCGGTATTCCAAGGATGCGGGGAAACGACCCTGGCTGATTCGATAACTCCGTCGAGTTTCACCGGAAACACCCGACGGTGGACGTGCGACTGTGCCTATGGCGAGCGTCTCTGTCATGCCCCAGACATGAACGACGTCAACGCCGTAGCGCTCTTCCCAGAGTTTGATCAGGATAGGAGGCACCGCAGAACCTCCAACGTAGATCTCTTGTAGGCTCATGCGCTCGGGGGAATGGCGCATGTAGTGCACCATGAGTTGAATCCACAGGGTTGGTACTCCGTGGGCGACCCGGGGAAGTGCTGTGGCAATAATCTTTGCCAGGGAGGGTCCAGATACATCTGCGCCAGGGAAGACCAATGGTGTTCCAGACATGAAGGCGGCGACGGGAACACACCAGCTTAAAATGTGATAGAGCGGTACGCAGCAGAGAAACGATTGTCCGTGAGTAACTGCTAAAGAATCTGTAGTTCGCAGGTTCATACACTGCAGGTAGAGGGCGCGGTGGGAATAGACAACGCCCTTGGGGGCTCCGGTGGTTCCGGTGGAATAGCAGATGGCAACCGCATTATTTTCTTCGATGACGGGCCAATCATAAATTGTGCTTCGGCCGTCTAGGAGGGCCTCGTAGGAGTAGCACGTGATGGTATCGGGAATAAAGCGTGCTGCAGCGGCAATGTCATCGCGGCCGATAAAAATTACGGATCGGACTGAGGGGCAGCCTTCATCCAAAATAGTGCCCAGCTGCTTTGCTAACCGCTGATCTGCGACAATCACGTGATCTTCCGCGTGGTTGATGATGTGACGGATTTGATCGTTCATCAATTGCTTGTTTAACGGATTAAACACGGCTCCCATGCAGCCCACGGCAAAGAGTGTTTCTAGATGCTCCGAGCAGTTATACATCATTGATGCTACGCGTTGGTCAGCGGTGATGCCCAGCTCATCGCGGAGGGCATGGGCGAGGGCCGCGGCGCGGGCTGCAATCTCAGCAAAGGTGGTCTCTTGCATAGCGTCGCCCTCAAAAGTGGACACTTTAGTTTCGGCATGGATCTGTGACCCATAGGTGAGGATCTGTGCAAGGTTGAGCGGAATAGGCTGCATCGTACTGAGCATGACTTACACCATAGTTGCGAAAATTGCCTCAAGTTCACCTCACACGCATTTATGCGTTAGACTGCGTTACGAGCTTCACAATAATTTTTGTACTGACCGCGTTTCGCCGAGTAATAACCCGAGACGCAGTGTTCAGTTCCCGCTTTAGAAGTTCACCACCGAATTGCTGTCAAGGCCGCGCCGGCGCGGGACGATACATCCTCGCATGTGTGCGTTCTTAACGCATTTGGTAGGGATTCTCGGGCACCTACGCCATCAGTACCTGAATCCAGTTAATTCCACAGCATGCTTTCCAGTGGTGGTTACTTGGTTGAATATTTTCCCGGTGACCTCTTTTCCCTCTGGTAAAGGCGATGAAAGGACATCTGTGACAACAACAGATAACGGCGCACAGCGTAATCTTGCTGCATTGCGTCTGCCCGAGCTGCGCAAGATTGCCGCTGAAATGGGTCTAAAAGGCACCTCTGCACTGCGCAAAGGCGACCTTATTGCCGCGATTAGCGGTGCGCAGGGGGGAAAGGCTGCACAGGGTGGACGTAGCGCCGCTCCTGCAGCAAAGCACAATACCCAAGCAAAGGCTACGCCCAAGGTGGAGAAGGATTCTGCACCTGTAGAAAGTTCAGCCCCAGAGGCCGCTAAGACCCAACAGGAAAAGGCTGATCAGGCTCCCGCCAAGGAGTCAAAGTCACGCCGTCGTCGGGTGCTGAAGACCGCGGGAACCGCCGAGGCAACAAATGATGCGGTCTCCCACGAGTCCAGTACACAGGAATCTGCGCCCGTGGAAGAAGAGAAGCCGCGTCGTCGTCGCGCGACTCGTCGTGTAGAAACTCCTTCAGAGAAGCACGGCTCTGCAGAAAGCTCCTCACGTGACAAAGCGGATACGCCCGTTGAATCTAACGATGGGGCAGCGGAAGCTGTTGGACATGGCGATGCCGATGATGAGAATCGCTATGAATCGCGCTCGGCTGCTCGACGTGCTCGTCGTAACCGTGCTCGTCGGGAACACCGCGAGGATCGACAGGTTTCTCAGCGAGAAGACAATCGTGCTGAGAACGATCAGGCTTCCCACGACGGGGAACAACGTAAAGAAGCACCCGCGGATAACGTGAAGACAGAGGAGCGTCGAGAAGCTTCTGAGCATCAGGCTGCAGATCAGCAGCAGACTCGGGAATCTCGTGAGGGCTCTGAAAACGAGCATCCTCGTCAGCGTAACGGTCGCCATCATGAGCGCGGCGACCGAGGTGATCGCAATGATCGTAACCGTCGGAATCGCCGTAACCGACGTGGTCGTGACCGCGATGATAACCGGGAGAACACCAGCGTCGAGCCTCGTGAAGACGAAGTTTTGCAGAACATCGCCGGCATTCTCGACATCGTGGACAGCAATGTCGCTTTCGTTCGTACGTCGGGCTACCATGCTGGTCCCGCAGACGTCTACGTAAACAACCAGATGATTCGTCGCTTGGGCCTACGCGCCGGCGATGCCATCATTGGCCAGGTTCGGATGAATGGCGATAACAGCCATGGTGGACATCATGGACACAACCGCGGGCGCAATCGTCAAAAGTACAATCCGTTGGTTCGCGTTGAATCCGTCAACGGCATGTCTATAGAGGAAGCTAAGGCTCGTCCGGACTTCTCTAAGCTCACTCCGCTGTACCCGAACCAGCGACTGCGCTTGGAAACCGAACCAAAGATCCTTACCACTCGTGTGATCGACTTGATCATGCCTATTGGTAAAGGCCAGCGTGCACTTATCGTGTCCCCGCCGAAAGCCGGTAAGACTACGATTTTGCAGAACATCGCCAACGCTATTGCCACAAATAACCCTGAGTGCTACTTGATGGTGGTGCTTGTCGACGAGCGCCCCGAGGAAGTCACCGATATGCAGCGCTCCGTCAAGGGTGAGGTTATTGCCTCCACCTTCGATCGCCCGCCAAGCGAACACACCGCTGTGGCTGAGCTGGCAATTGAGCGCGCTAAGCGACTCGTAGAACAAGGACAAGACGTTGTGGTGCTTCTCGACTCCATCACACGCCTTGGCCGTGCTTACAACAACTCTTCTCCTGCTTCAGGCCGTATCCTGTCTGGTGGTGTGGACTCGAATGCCCTCTATCCGCCAAAGCGTTTCCTAGGCGCAGCTCGTAACATCGAAAATGGTGGCTCTTTGACTATCATCGCCACTGCGATGGTAGAAACTGGCTCCGCAGGCGATACCGTGATCTTCGAGGAATTCAAGGGAACCGGTAACGCAGAGCTCAAGCTGGATCGCAAGATCTCCGAGCATCGCGTATTCCCAGCAGTGGACGTTAACCCGTCAGGAACTCGTAAAGATGAACTTCTTCTGGTGCCTGAGGAAGCTCGCATCATGCACAAACTGCGCAGGATTCTCGCGGCCTTGGACAACCAGCAGGCCATTGATCTGCTTATCAAGCAGCTCAAGAAGACCAAATCCAACGGTGAGTTCTTGATGCAGATTGCATCGAGTGCTCCGATGGCTGCAGACGCCGAGGAGGAGTAATGGCCCAGGTATCAGCAGTCGATGACATCGTCTCGGAGTACCAGGGTATTGAAGCTCAGATGGCCGACCCAGAAACCATGGGCGACCAGATGTTGTTCCGGAAATTATCCAAGCGCTATTCCGAGCTGCAGCCGATCATCAACGTGAATAACAAGCTGGTGCAGGCCAGGGATGATCTGGAAGTAGCCAAAGAGATGGCTCACGAGGACCACGAATTCCAAGAAGAGGCAGCTCGCTTGGAATCTGAGGTTGTGGTTCTTGAAGAACAGCTCGCTGACCTTCTGGCACCTCGCGATCCCCATGATGGAGATGACATCGTCATGGAAGTGAAGGCAGGCGCAGGCGGAGAAGAAGCTGCCTTGTTTGCCGGCGAGATTGTGCGCATGTATCAGCGTTATGCTGATAAGCATGGCTTTGCCGTGGAGATTTTGGACTCCTCTGAATCTGATTTAGGAGGTGTCAAGGATATGACTCTGTCTATCCGATCAAAGACGCCTTCTCGTGATGGTGCCTGGAGCGTGTTCAAGTTTGAAGGCGGAGTCCATCGCGTGCAGCGCGTTCCGGTCACTGAGTCTCAAGGCCGCATCCAAACATCTGCCGCAGGTGTGCTGGTGTATCCAGAGCCTGATGAGGTCGCGGAGATTGAGATCGACGATAAAGATTTGCGTATCGACGTCTACCGTTCCTCCGGTAAAGGCGGTCAGGGTGTGAACACGACTGACTCTGCTGTGCGTATTACCCACCTTCCTACTGGCTTGGTTGTTACCTGTCAGAAGGAGCGCTCGCAGATTCAGAACAAAGCACGAGCCATGCAGGTTCTAGCTGCGCGTCTTCAGTCTATGGCTGAAGAGCAAGCAGAGGCAGAAGCTGCTGAGGGACGCGCTGCACAGATTCGCACCATGGATCGCTCCGAGCGCATCCGCACGTATAACTGGCCAGAGAACCGGATTTCCGATCACCGTATCGGATTTAAAGCAAATAACCTTGATTCGGTTCTCAACGGTGAGTTGGATGACCTGTTTACTGCGCTACGTGCAGCAGAACGCGCGGAACGCCTAGAAGTTGAGTAAAATAATTTCGTGTTATTTACTTCTCTGAGAGACGCCGAGGCCACCCTGGAAGCAGCCGGGGTGGCCTCCCCGCGTAACGACGCTCAGATCCTAGCCGCGCATCTTCTACGATGCACTCCCATGGAACTGGGGCTACGCATGCGCGAACCGACCCCGGATCAGTTCGAGGCTCTTGTCGCACGGCGCGCACAGCGCGAACCCTTGCAGCACATCGTAGGAGAAGCATGGTTCGGTCCTCTTACTTTGAAAGTGGGGCCGGGGGTTTTTATCCCACGTCCAGAAACAGAAGTTCTTGCCGACTGGGCGGTGCAGCAACTCGGCGGTGGGGAAACCGTCGTGGACCTGTGTACGGGGTCGGGAGCCCTAGCGGCTTACGTCGCAACGCTTGTTCCTACGGCGAAGGTTACTGCAGTGGAACTTTCTCCTGCTGCGACCCGCTACGCACAGGAAAACCTTCCTACTAACGTGAATCTGGTCATCGGCGATGCAACGGATTCTGATCTGCTGAGGTCGTTGGCCGGGACAGTGGATGTAGTGGTGAGCAACCCTCCGTATGTGCCGGAAACTCCTGACCTTGCTCCCGAGGTTTATCACGATCCTGCAATGGCTGTGTTCTCCGGCGCGGATGGGATGGACACGATCAAACTGTTGATTCCTGTCATCCATGAGCTCTTGGCTCCTAAGGGACGAGTGGGGATAGAGCATGATGATGCAACGTCTCTAGCCGTGCTCCAAGAATTCCATAAACACGGAGGATTTTGCGAGATTGCCGTTTTGGAGGACCTGACGGGTCGAAAACGATTTGTTACGGCGAGTAAGCTTCCTTAAAAGAACGGTTGTGCCCGAAACTGCGGAAGAGATTATTTATCTCTACGCCGTAAGACGAAAGAAAAATATATCGTGAGCAGAATTTATGACTGCAGTGACGCAAGTATTCGTAACGCTGCACTCAAAGTAGCAAGTGATGCCGTCAAAGACGGTCGCCTTGTTGTCATGCCAACGGACACTCTTTACGGCATCGGTTGCGATGCGTTTGACAATAATGCGGTGGCAAAGCTTCTTGCTACTAAGCATCGTGGTCCCGATATGCCCGTGCCGGTGCTCGTGGGAAGTTGGGACACAGCTCGTGGGCTTGTCCACTCCTACTCAGAGCAGATGCGAACACTCATAGAGGCGTTCTGGCCAGGTGCCTTGAGCATTGTGGTTGCTCAAGCACCGAGCCTGCAATGGAACCTGGGGGACACCCGTGGCACAGTAATGCTGCGCATGCCACTTCATCCTGTTGCTATTGAGCTACTGCGAGAAACCGGTCCGATGGCTGTATCCTCGGCAAATATTTCGGGGCAGAAGCCACCGGCTACAGCATTAGCCGCTCAGGAGCAGCTTGGCGATGCCGTGAGTGCGTATCTTGATGGCGGTGCTACACCGGTAGGGACCGCCTCAACGATTATTGATCTTTCTGGTCCTACGCCTCGAATTTTGCGCGAAGGCGCGATCAGCGCTGAACGCATTGCAGAAGTGCTGAACCTCGATGTGGAGACGCTACGCTAAATGGGCGCTGGTGTTGCTGGTGTGCCGATGAGGGAATTGGCGCTTGTCATTTTGGTGGCTGCCGCGCTGACGTACCTCACGACAGGCATCGTTCGTTATTCCATGGTCCGCTCAGGTCGCATGGGAGAAATACGCGAGCGCGATGTTCACACCCAACCGAAGCCTCGGTTGGGCGGCGTGGCAATGTTTACGGGATTTCTAGGGGCAGTATTCCTTGCAGACCAGTTTCCCGCCTTGACTAGAGGATTTCAGCCGATCACTCCGGAGATGAGCGCAGTGATTTGGGCGGGAGTGGTCATTGTCACCGTGGGTATTATCGACGACCTCTACGAGCTTGACGCCATAACCAAACTATTTGGGCAGATCCTCGGATCGATCGTGATGAGCATCCTCGGTCTGACCTGGTCATTGCTTTATGTCCCTTTCGGTGGCGGTACCACCGTCATCCTTGACCAAGTTGCGTCAACCATCGTTACGGTGCTGTTTACGGTTACTCTGATCAACGCCATAAACTTTGTGGATGGACTCGACGGTCTAGCGGCGGGGCTTGGCATGATAGCTGGGCTTTCCATCCTGGTTTTCTCTATGACGGTGCTTCATGATCAAGGGGGCATGGTGTCGGCGTACCCGCCGGCCATCATCGCGGCAGCACTTGTGGGAATGTGCGCTGGCTTTCTTCCTCATAACTTTGAGCCGGCGAGGATTTTTATGGGGGACTCGGGCTCTATGTTGATTGGACTTTTACTTGCGGCGGCGTCCACCTCGGCGAGTGGAAAGATTGATATGAGCCTGTATGGGACTGTGGACGTTATTGCTCTTATGTCTCCGATCATCGTGGTGGCTGCCGCTGTTTTTGTCCCTATGCTCGATCTGGTTATGGCTGTCGTTCGACGGGTACACAAAGGACAGTCTCCTTTTTCGGCGGACAAGATGCATCTGCACCATCGGCTGTTGTCGCTTGGGCACACTCATCGCCGCGTAGTGTTGGTTCTCTACTTATGGGTCTCCGTCGTAGCATTTGGTGCTGTTTCATTTTCTGTGGTGCCACCGATTGCCTCGGTCATTGGAATTGTGATCGCTATGTTCGTAGCTTTCCTAGCCACGCGAGGGCCAGTGCGCCGCGCTAACGAGCTGGGAAAAACTACACAGAAATAAGTCTTAATGGCTAGCAGATCAGGTTTATTGTAGGGTTCTCGGCTGAGGCCAAGCGGGTTTTGTTTCGGCAAGGTGGCCCCACAATGGACTGTAGTTTTCCTAATAGTTAGTGATCTCGATAGGATTTCAACTCGTGACTAACCTGAATCCCAGCCAAAGCACTTCGCCTTACGACGATCACCGGCGCCCATTACTGCGAGCCCTGAAATACGGTTCCGGTGCATTAGTACTCATAACTTTGGTTTCGCTAGCCGCGTGGGGCTGGGCGCGAGATCTTCCCGGTATGTGGGGAGTACTGCTCGGTGCAGCCATTGGCGGCGGTTTTGTGCTACTCACGGCTTTGAGTGTGTTAGCAACGTCAAATACCTCGGCTGCGACTACTGGTGCCATAGTGCTGGGCGGATGGTTGCTGAAGATTGTTGTCCTTATCATTGTGCTTGTAGGCATCCGCAATCTGGAGTTTTATGACAAGTATGCGTTTCTTATCACGCTCGTTCTTGCCTTGGTCGTAGTGCTTGCTTGCGAAGTCTGGGGCGTCATTACCTCAAAGGTGACTTACGTGAGCTAAAGGCTGCGCCCCTCCTTGGGGTACTCCCATAGAACCTTTGCGCGTTTATTTGTGGATTCGGAGCTATGCCGTGGAGAGAAATTTCTATCACGGAATAGCCCCGTTTTTCTCTGTAACCAAACAGTGCCGTGTTTGGTGTGCAGATTTTTGTGGCTTCTCCTCGTCGCGGAGCTCCGGAGGGGCGCTTTTGGGCTGACTCGCTAGGAAGGGGAAAAGGCGAGGAAGTGGCCTTAAAGTTATCCGTTTTTTATCTGAACTTGACGGCGCGGAACGTCGTAAAGGCGTGCGGGTGGGGGACAGGGGTAGTACCCCTAAGTATGTACAGTGAGTGACGTCACAATTCCGCGTTTTCCCCGCTTATTGCCTTAATTAAGGTTTCTGGCATCAAGGGGGTGTTCATAGGGCTGGGCTATATGGGAAATTCGGTGAACTGCCTGATAGGGTAATCCGCGGGTTGCTTAAGTTTGCAGTTGTAAGCTTTTAAGCGAGATCCCCTGCGATCGCCATGCTGATGTGCGACGGAGTCCGTGGTGGTCGCAGAGAGTTTTCAGACGTCCATCGCACCGCACACCCGCTTAAGCGGGTAAAATATGCGGCCCGAACGCGGGAGAGAACGCTGAGCGTTACAACATTGGCCATGAAGGGTGAATTCCATGCACCCTCCTTGGATCACGAATTTTTCCCGGATCCCATCTGGTTCGCCGACGTGGCGAACGGCTGGTTCACAATCGACCGTCTGATGTTCGTCCGCCTGCTTATGGCGCTTGTCCTCGTACTATTCTTTGCAGTCGCTATGCGTAACCCGAAGCTGGTTCCTTCTGGTCTCCAGAACTGCGCTGAATATCTTTTGGACTTTGTCCGAATCCATATTGCAGAAGACATTTTGGGCAAGAAGGAAGGCAACCGGTTCCTGCCGGTTATTGCCACCATCTTCTTCATCGTCTTGTTCTGCAACCTTCCTTCGGTCATCCCGTTCCTAAACATTTCGCCAAACGCGCGCATTGGTATGCCGCTTGTCTTGGGACTGTTTGGCTACGTTGCGTTTATTTATGCAGGTGCGAAGCGCTATGGCTTCTTCAAGTACATCAAGTCATCGGTGGTTATTCCTAACCTTCCTCCGGTCTTGCACCTACTTGTCGTGCCTCTCGAGTTTTTCTCGACCTTCGTTCTGCGCCCGGCCACGCTGACCCTGCGTCTTATGGCCAACATGCTCGCAGGACACATCATTTTGGTTCTGTTGTTCTCTGCTACGAACTTCTTCTTCTGGCAGTTGAATGGCTGGACCGCGCTGTCCGCCGTGACACTCGTCGCGGGGATTGCGTTCACGCTGTTCGAGCTTTTGGTGATTTTCCTTCAGGCTTACATCTTTGCCCTGTTGTCCGCCGTGTACCTCGAACTGTCGCTGCACGCCGACGAACACTGACCCCGCAGAACCGCGGATCATCATTCTCGAAATATTGACACTCCGCCCCGTGATTTCCATGGGGCACTTAGAAAGGGAACGAACCTCTCATGAACGAAGCCATACTCGCTGCATCTGACACCGCAGTTTCCGGCTCCATCGCAACCGTTGGTTACGGTCTTGCTACCATCGGCCCGGGCCTCGGCATCCTCGTTGGTAAGGCACTCGAGGGCATGGCTCGCCAGCCCGAGATGGCCGGCCAGCTCCGCACCACCATGTTCCTCGGTATCGCTTTCGTTGAGGCTCTTGCCCTCATCGGTCTGGTTGCAGGCTTCATCCTTTAATTCCTCCAACCACCCGACACGAAAGCCGAGATTATGACGAACGTCATTAATTACCTCGCTGAGGCGCAAGGATTGCCGCTGGAGGAATCCCCCAGCGTTCTTTTGCCTGCCAGCTACGACATCGTCTGGTCGCTCGTCGTGCTCGTAATTGTCTCGATCCTATTTAAGAAGCTTGTGCTTCCTAAGTATCGAGAAGTCCTGACCGAGCGTGAGGACCGGATTAAGGGTGGCATTCAGCGTGCAGAGGCTGCACAGGCTGAAGCTAAGGCAGCTCTTGAGAAGTACAATGCTCAACTCGCAGAGGCACGCGCCGAAGCAGCAGAAATCCGCGAAGATGCCCGCGCAAAGGGTAAGCAGATCGAAGCTGACATGAAGGCAAAGGCCACCGAGGAGAGCAACCGCATCATCGAGTCCGGTGAGAAGCAGCTGGCCGCTCAGCGTGAGCAGGTCGTCGAAGAGCTTCGCCGCGAGATGGGCCAGAACTCGATCAGCCTTGCAGAGCGCCTTCTCGGAGACCAACTCTCCGACGATGTGAAGCGTTCTGGCACGATCGACAAGTTCCTGGCTGAACTCGACACCGTGTCTCCGGCAGGGAAGTGAGCACCATGCACGCAGCGAGCCGCGACGCACTAGCACGCGTGATCTCTCACCTAGACGTAGCTCTGTGGGAGGCCAAAGAAAACGCAATCGCTACTGCAGCGCAGACTGGCGCTGAGCTTTTCGACGTCGTAGATGCCTTGGACAACGAGCGCGGATTGCGCATCGCTGTCGCAGATGCATCCACGACTGCCGACCAGCGTACCGGTTTGGTTTCTGCTGTGTTCGCCGGAAAGGTTTCGCCTGCCACCCTCGAAGTGCTGATTTCTGCAGCACGCGAGTCGTGGTCTAACTCCCGCGAATTCCGCGCAGGCTTGATTACCTTGGGTCGCCGGGCACTCCTGAGGTCCGCTGAGGGACAAGGACAGATAGCACAGGTCGAAGACGAGCTCTTCCGCCTGTCTCGGATCCTGGAAAAGGAATCCGAGTTGACGCTGCTTCTTGATGACCGCAGCATCGACCGCACGAGGAAGCGCGAACTGCTGGCGAAGGTGCTGTATGGCAAGGTCACCGCTGTGACTGAGGCCCTTGCACTTCAGGTTATTGGTCGCCGTGAGTCCAACGCCATCGATGACATCAATGCATTGTCCAAGGAAGCGGCTGCATTGCAAGGCCGTTCCGTTGCACATGTTGTCTCTGCTGGCCCGTTGAGCGACGAGCAAAACCAGGCACTGGTACAGAAGCTAGAGCGCATTTATGGTCGTGCGATGAGCATCCACTCTGAGGTTGATCCCAGCCTCCTCGGTGGACTGGTCATCCGAGTCGGCAACGAAGTCATCGATGGATCTACCTCGGGCAAGCTCGAGCGTCTCCGTGCGAGCCTCGTATAGCCAGACACGACGAAACAATTAATTAATAATGCTGGAAGAAACAACCGAGAGCAGGAAGAACATGGCGGAGCTTACGATCTCCTCCGATGAGATCCGTAGCGCGATTGCGAACTACACCTCGAGCTACTCCGCGGAGGCCTCCCGTGAGGAGGTCGGCGTGGTCATTTCCGCAGCTGATGGTATTGCCCAGGTATCTGGTCTGCCTTCAGTCATGGCAAATGAGCTCCTTGAGTTCCCCGGCGGCGTCATTGGCGTCGCGCAGAACCTTGATACTGATCACATCGGTGTTGTGGTTTTGGGTAACTATGAATCCCTTAAAGAAGGCGACGAAGTAAAGCGGACGGGCGAGGTTCTCTCGATCCCTGTCGGCGACAACTTCCTTGGTCGCGTTATCAACCCCCTTGGCCAGCCAATTGATGGACTCGGCGCCATTGAAGCAGAAGAGCAGCGCGTTCTTGAGCTTCAGGCACCTTCTGTGCTGCAGCGTCAGCCAGTTGAGGAGCCGATGCAGACTGGCATCAAGGCTATCGATGCGATGACCCCGATCGGCCGTGGCCAGCGTCAGCTCGTCATTGGCGACCGCAAAACCGGCAAGACTGCCGTGTGCATCGACACAATCCTGAACCAGAAGGCAAACTGGGAGTCCGGCGACAAGACCAAGCAGGTCCGTTGTATTTACGTCGCTATTGGTCAGAAGGGCTCCACCATTGCAGCCGTCCGTAAGACTCTTGAAGAGCAGAGCGCTTTGGAGTACACCACTATCGTGGCTGCTCCGGCTTCTGATTCTGCGGGCTTCAAATGGCTCGCTCCATTCGCAGGTGCCGCTCTAGGCCAGCACTGGATGTACCAGGGCAACCACGTCTTGGTGATCTATGATGATCTGACCAAGCAGGCTGAGGCATACCGCGCAATTTCGTTGCTGCTTCGCCGCCCTCCGGGACGTGAAGCTTACCCAGGCGACGTCTTCTACCTCCACTCCCGTCTCTTGGAGCGTGCTGCAAAGCTTTCCGACGAAATGGGCGCAGGTTCGATGACCGCACTTCCGATCATCGAGACCAAGGCTAACGACGTCTCCGCCTTCATTCCTACCAACGTGATTTCGATTACCGATGGTCAGGTATTCCTTGAGTCCGACCTGTTCAACCAGGGTGTTCGCCCCGCTATTAACGTCGGTGTGTCCGTTTCTCGTGTTGGTGGCGCAGCGCAGACCAAGGGTATGAAGAAGGTTTCTGGCTCTCTTCGTCTTGATCTCGCCGCATACCGCGACCTCGAGGCATTCGCTACCTTCGCATCTGATCTTGATGCTGCCTCCAAGGCACAGCTGGATCGCGGTGCCCGCCTTGTTGAGCTGCTCAAGCAGGCTGAAAATGCTCCGCAGCCGGTTGAACACCAGATCGTCTCCATCTGGCTTGCAGGCAATGGCCACTTCGATAACGTTCCCGTCGAGGATGTCCGTCGCTTCGAGTCCGAGTTGATTGAGTACTTCCACAGCACCACTCCGCAGGTCTTTGAGCAGATTGCGGGCGGTACTCAGCTGTCAGAGGAATCTCAGGCAACCTTGGTTTCCGCAACAGAGACGTTCAAGCGTAAGTTCCAGACCACCGCCGGCACGGTCGTGATCAACGAACCTGAGGTTGAGGCTCTGCCTGCAGACCAGGTTAAGAAGAACACGCTGTCGGTCAAGAAGTAAGGCGTAAAGGCCTGAACCATGACCACACAAGGAAAAGAAGGGAGGCGAAAGACCCATGGCTAATCTTCGTGAGCTACGCGACCGAATTCGGTCCGTCAACTCTACTAAGAAGATCACCAAGGCCCAGGAGCTGATCGCAACTTCGCGCATCACCAAAGCCCAAGCACGGGTCGAGGCTTCGCAGCCTTACGCCACCGAGATCCACAAGGTGATGGAACGTCTGGCCGCAGCTAGCTCTTTGGATCACCCGATGCTGCACGAGCATGAAGACGGCAAGCGCGCCGCTGTGCTCGTGATTTCGAGTGACCGCGGCATGGCTGGTGGCTATAACTACAACGTGTTCAAGAAGGCAGCCGAGCTTATCAAGCTGCTTGAAGACAACGGCTACGAAGTAGTTCGCTACGTTACTGGTAACAAAGCTGTCGGCTACTACAAGTTCCGTGGCGAGGACGTCGCAGGCGCATGGACCGGTTTCTCTCAGGATCCGTCCTGGGAAGAAACCCACAGCGTGCGTCGTCACCTCATCGATGGCTTTATTGCCGGATCGAAGGGTACTGCAAAGTACCGCGAGGGCTTGAATACAGGCGAGGGCGATCCTATTCAAGGTTTCGACCAAGTTCACGTGGTGTACACCGAGTTTGAATCCATGCTGGTTCAGACCGCTCGTGCTCATCAGCTGCTCCCGATCGAACCGGCCATTGAGACCGAAGAAATTCAGATCAGCGATGAGGGCATCTTGCAGAATGCAGGAGAACCTACTCCAGACGTTGAATTTGAGCCAGACGCAGACACGCTGTTTGAGGCGATGCTTCCGCAGTACGTTTCTCGTAGCCTGTTTGCTATGTTCCTCGAAGCAGCAGCTGCTGAGTCGGCGTCCCGTCGAAACGCAATGAAGTCTGCAACTGACAACGCAACGGCCCTTGTTAAGGACCTATCGCGTGTTGCTAACCAGGCGCGTCAGGCACAAATCACCCAGGAAATCACAGAGATCGTCGGCGGCGCTAGCGCGCTCGGCGATAGCGGAGAAAGTGACTAGATTATGACCACAGCTCTTGAAGAGCAGAACACGCAGCAGGCGGCTATCGCCGGCCGCGTCGTGCGCGTCATCGGTCCGGTTGTCGACGTGGAATTCCCGCGTGGCGAGTTGCCGGCACTGTTCAACGCGCTGACTGTCGAGGTCACCCTCGAAGCAGTCGCTAAAACCATTACCCTTGAGGTTGCACAGCACCTCGGCGATAACTTGGTTCGTGCCGTGTCCATGGCACCGACCGACGGTCTCGTCCGTGGCGCTGCTGTGATCGACAGCGGTAAGCCGATCTCAGTTCCCGTTGGTGACGTAGTCAAGGGCCACGTCTTCAACGCGCTGGGTGACTGCCTTGACGAGCCAGGTCTTGGCCGTGATGGTGAGCAGTGGGGCATCCACCGCGACCCGCCACCTTTTGACCAGCTTGAAGGTAAGACCGAGATTCTGGAAACCGGCATTAAGGTCATCGACCTGCTGACCCCGTACGTTAAGGGCGGAAAGATCGGCCTGTTCGGTGGCGCTGGCGTGGGTAAGACCGTTCTTATCCAGGAAATGATCACCCGTATCGCTCGCGAGTTCTCCGGTACCTCGGTGTTCGCAGGCGTGGGCGAGCGTACCCGTGAGGGCACTGATCTCTTCCTCGAAATGGAAGAGATGGGCGTTCTTCAGGACACCGCTCTTGTGTTCGGCCAGATGGACGAGCCTCCAGGAGTTCGTATGCGCGTGGCGCTGTCCGGTCTGACCATGGCGGAGTACTTCCGCGATGTGCAGCACCAGGACGTGCTTCTGTTCATCGACAACATCTTCCGTTTCACCCAGGCAGGTTCCGAGGTTTCTACCCTCCTAGGCCGCATGCCTTCTGCCGTGGGTTACCAGCCAACGCTGGCAGACGAGATGGGTGTTCTGCAGGAGCGTATTACCTCCACAAAGGGTAAGTCGATTACGTCTCTCCAGGCCGTTTACGTGCCTGCCGACGACTACACCGACCCAGCTCCGGCTACCACCTTCGCTCACCTCGACGCGACGACGGAGCTCGACCGCGCTATTGCTTCCAAGGGTATTTACCCTGCCGTGAACCCACTGACATCTACGTCTCGTATTCTCGAGCCAGGTGTTGTCGGCGAGCGTCACTACGAGGTAGCTCAGCGCGTTATCCACATCCTGCAGAAGAACAAGGAACTCCAGGACATCATCGCCATCCTTGGTATGGACGAGCTGTCTGAAGAGGACAAGATCACCGTTCAGCGCGCACGTCGCCTTGAGCGTTTCTTGGGCCAGAACTTCTTCGTGGCAGAGAAGTTCACCGGTATCCCAGGTTCTTATGTTCCGCTGGCTCACACCATCGAGGCATTCGAACGTATCTGCAACGGCGACTTTGACCACTACCCAGAGCAGGCCTTCAACGGCTTGGGTGGCTTGGACGACGTCGAGGCTGCGTACAAGAAGATGACCGAGAAGTAGGGGAGGCAAGCACATGGCTGACATCACCGTGGAATTGGTTTCCGTGGAGCGCATGTTGTGGTCTGGTCAGGCCAGCATCGTCACCGCGCAGACCATCGAGGGTGAGATCGGCGTGCTGCCAGGTCATGAGCCCATGCTCGGCCAGTTGGTCGACAATGGTGTTGTGACCATCCGTCCTGTAAACGGCGACAAGCTCATTGCCGCCGTGCAGGGTGGTTTCCTCTCCATCTCCAAGGAAAAGGTCACCATCCTCGCGGAGTATGCAGTATGGGCTGACGAGGTTAACGCCTCAGAGTCTGAGTCCCACCTGCAGGACGACGATGCCATCGAGAAGGCTCGCGCTCAGGCCGAGCTCAAGGCACTTCGTCGCATGAAGCAGTCCTAGGATTAGGGCAGTAGCCCTCCTCACTTAAGTTTTATGGCCTCTCCGATTGATCGGAGAGGCCATAATGCTTTGTATAGTAACTTTCTTATAAGTCTCTTGAGCTGGTAATAGCTTAAAGTTTTTGGTTTAACAAGATACTCAGTTTGTACAGGATTTGAACCGTTGTAGGATATTAAACAAAACTCAGGCGTAGCGCTGTGTGGTAGTGACAGATGTGGAGCGTATGATGTCGGTCGTCCTGTGGATTATCTTGGTGGTCATCGTTCTCGTCATGCTGCTCGCCGCATGGCGTTTTTTGGTTGTCCGGAGTGAAGGCTCGGCGGTTGTGATTAGAAGGCTTCCAGCCGACACCGGGCGCCGTTGGCGGCACGGTTCAATGCGCTACAGGGGCGAGACCCTTGAGTACTTTAAACTGCGTTCCCTGGTTCCCAAGGCAGATCTGATTATTAATCGTCAGGATGTGGATTACATGGGGTCGCGGGAGCTGGACCCCAGTGAGATCCG
Organism: Corynebacterium silvaticum; assembly: GCF_002162115.2. Lineage (NCBI taxonomy): Bacteria > Bacillati > Actinomycetota > Actinomycetes > Mycobacteriales > Corynebacteriaceae > Corynebacterium > Corynebacterium silvaticum. Next base: position 1,057,368 of record NZ_CP021417.2, read on the forward strand.
GCTATTGGCCGATGGTGCGACTGTTCACTCTTTGAAGGTCCGAGGGGTTCGCTATGAGATCGCACTGGATAATGCGTACTCTATGGGACTTGTCTCGTGGTTGGAATCTGCCCCTAGTCGCAGGTTAGAGCGCATGGATCATACGATTCTCCAGAATAAGATTGACCGGAGTAAGCGTCGCGATCGGTGACACGCTAGTCTATGGAACATGCGTTTAGTCATAGCCCGTTGTTCGGTTGATTATATTGGTCGATTAGAAGCACATTTGCCTCTAGCCGACCGTCTTTTAATGGTAAAGGCCGATGGGTCTGTGTCTATTCACGCGGATGATAGGGCGTATAAACCGCTCAACTGGATGACGCCCCCGTGTACTTTGACGGAAACCACTGTCGAAGAGGACGGTGCGAATGTTGCGCTGTGGATCGTAGAAAACAAGAAAGGGGAGCAGCTTCGCATTACCGTCGAGGCTGTTCACTCAGATTTGTACTATGAGCTGGGTGAGGACCCCGGCTTGCAAAAAGACGGCGTAGAGGCTCATTTGCAGGAACTTTTAGCTGAGCACATTGAGACCCTAGGGGAAGGCTATTCTCTTGTGCGTCGGGAGTATCCTACCTCGATCGGACCGGTGGATATTTTGTGCCGGGACTCTGATGGGCTGAACGTTGCCGTAGAGATTAAACGTCGTGGGGGAATCGACGGTGTGGAGCAACTTACGCGCTATTTGGAGTTGCTCAATCGCGATGAACTGCTCGCTCCAGTCACCGGAGTCTTTGCCGCACAGCAAATCAAGCCACAGGCACGGACTTTGGCTGAAGATCGTGGAATCCGATGCGTTGTCCTAGACTATGACAACTTGCGCGGTATTGAATCCCCCGAGCTCAGGTTGTTCTGATGGGCCGACGGAATCGACGCGTTGTCTCCGAGGTCCGTGCGTTACCCAGGGACGGCGCTAGCTTCTATGGAACCCAGGCTGTTGAGGGGCCATCATGGACACATGGTGAGATGTACATGATGCGCCATATGGGTTCGCACGCGGCCACGAAATTTTATGTTTGCCCGGGATGTAACCAGAATATCCCGCCAGGAATAGCCCACATTGTTGCGTGGCCTAAAGATTCCGGGCGCGGGGCCGAGGATCGGCGCCATTGGCACAGGGCGTGCTGGGAACGTCGATAAGCAAAAAGAGCTAGGCGTTAACCTAGCTCTTCAACGTATGGAAGCGGATGTATTTACTTCTGAGGCTGGGTCAGCTCAAGGAGGACTCCGCCTGCATCCTTGGGGTGAACAAAGTTGATGCGAGCGCCGGCGGTACCGGTCTTTGGCTCGGGGTAGAGTAGCCGCACACCTTGCTCGCGGAGGTACGAGCATAGTGCGTCGATGTCACTGGTGCGCAGACACATTTGCTGGAGACCAGGGCCCTTTTTGTCGATGAATTTAGCAATAGTGGATTCTTCATTCAACGGAGCCAACAGCTGAATCATGCCATCAGTTTCTTTGGGGTTCTTGGGACCCACCATAGCTTCAATAACGCCTTGCTCTTCATTGGTCTCCTGGTGATGATTGACCCAACCAAATGCAGAGCGGTAGAACTCGACTGCGACATCCAGATCCGGGACCGCGATTCCGACGTGGTCGAGGCACGTGACGAGCTCATGAGGAATGTCGATGGAGTTGATATCAGTACTCATACTTCCTCATCATAGTGACGTGGGAGGTGCCATGTTTAGGTTTAAAATGTGACGTCCTCCATGCGCTATGACATATGCCATGAACTACCTCCTAGAAACTGGTAGCACCACAGACCCGCTCACAGCACTCAAAGTTAGGGAATGCCCTGCGTCTGCACCACCTTAACCGCAGAGCGCAGCGATCCGAGTAGTCTTAGGGGCATGATTCTTGCGTTTTCCGTTGTCCCCACCGAAGTTCCTAATTCTGAAGCTGAGATGTCCCTGGCAGTCTCGCGAGCCGTAAAAGTCGTCCGAGACTCTGGCCTGCCCAATGAAACAAACGCTATGTTCACTCTGATTGAGGGGGAATGGGACGAGGTTATGGAGGTGGTGAAAAAGGCTACCGACGCGGTCCTGGCAGTCTCGCCTCGCGTTGGATTAGTCATCAAAGCCGATATTAGGCCTGGCTACACCGGGCAGATTCGTTCCAAAGTGGAATCTGTGGAGCATCACCTTGCAGAAGGCCTAGAAGGGGCCTAGAAAGCTGCAACATTTGCGCTGGACGGGCACAAACACAACACCGTCATGCGCCACATCTGGCTTCGTGGCATTCTAGAAAAGCTGCTGCAGAAAGAAACTATTAGGAGGATACGTAAGTGACTAATCCGAACTCCACACCGCATCGTTTTGTGGCTGGCGCGATAGATTTGGGTGAGGTGAAGTCGCGCGCGGAGGCACGGCAACAAGCAGCCCAATCACCGAACGGCATCCCGGCAGTAGTCGTGGTTACCCGGGACAACGTTGAGGCAGAAGTGCTGCTGCGCTCTCAACAGGTACCGGTCATCGTTCTCCTAGGGACTGCGCGCAGCCCGGAATCCGAACAACTCAAAGCTGATTTTTCACAGCTTGCAAAGGCCTCGCAGAAGAGCTTCATCTTTGCTTACGTAGATGCAGACTCGACTCCAGACATCGCGCAGATGTTTGGGATTCAAGGCTTGCCGACGGTTGTCGCGCTTGCTGCCGGTCGCCCGCTAGCAAACTTTGAAGGCGGACAGCCTCTCGACGCTCTCAAGCAGTGGACCGACGCTGTGGTCAAAGCCGTAGCAGGCCAGCTAGAGGGATTAGCCCATGACCAAGAAGAGGATGCGTCCGATCCTCGGTTTGATGCAGCGACTGACGCATTGAATAACGGCGACTTTGAATCCGCGATTGCTGTGTATGAGTCGATTCTTGCTCAAGAACCCAAAAATCAGATGGCTCTGCAGGCCCGCGATAATGCACGCTTGCTTGCGCGATTGAACACAGCTCGTGGCGATGTGGATCCGATTGCAGCCGCAGACGCAGACCCACACGACGTTGATTTGGCTTTTGCCGCTGCGGATGCAGAAATCGCTGCGGGCGTTCCTGAGGCGGCATTCGACCGGCTCATCTCCATGGTCAAAGGACGCGATGAAGTCCGGGCTAGGTTATTGGAACTGTTCGCGCTTTTTGATCCCACAGACGCGCGGGTGATTGCAGCGCGGGGAAAGATGGCCAGCGCGTTGTTCTAGGTACACGATGTGGGACGTTAAAAGTCAGTCTGCCGCCGCATATGCGGCGGCTTCGTGTTTTTAGCCTATCCAGCGATAAAACTGCCCACTCATCGCAGGAATATGAACCGTGAGGGAGTGCTCGTATCCGTCCCACTCGGTATCCCATGCGGTGATGGTGTGTTCCAGAAGGTTGTTAGCGCCTTCATATACGCCGGCGTCGGTGTTGAGTATGCATTCCCAACGTCCGCCTTCTGGCACCCCCAACTTGTAATGCGGCTGGGAGCTACCGCCAAAGTTAAATACTGCAAGAATCTTTTCTCCGGTAGATCCATATCGGATGAAAGACAAGACGTTGTTGTCTGCATCATTGGACTTAGACCAGCTAAAGCCCTCAGGACCATTGTCCTGGGTATAGAGCGCAGGATTATCTTGGTACACAAAGTTGAGATCGCGGATGAGTTTGATGAGTCCCTCGTGGTACGCGCCTTCCCAACCGACGAGGTTGTCCCAGTCAAGAGAACGACCTTCGGACCATTCCATCACTTGACCGAACTCTTGACCCTGGAACAACAGTTTTTTGCCTGGATGGGCATACATGTAGGCGTAGAGGGTGCGTAGCCCGCTGGCTTTATTCCATGCGTCGCCAGGCATCCGCGTCCACAGTGATCCCTTGCCGTGGACTACTTCATCGTGGCTAAAGGGAAGCACAAAGCGTTCTGAATAGGCATAGACCATGGAGAACGTGATCTCGTTGTGGTGATAAGCCCGGTGTATGGGGTCTAGGGAGAAGTATTCGAGGGTGTCGTTCATCCAGCCCATGTTCCACTTCATGCTAAAACCAAGGCCATTGTGGTCAGTAGGAGTGGTGACTCCGGGCCATGAGGTGGACTCTTCTGCGATGGTAAGAACACCGGGGAACGTCTTATGCACAGTGGCGTTCATTTCTTGCAAGAATTGCACTGCTTCTAGATTCTCTCGGCCCCCATAGATATTGGGCAGCCATTCGCCGGCCTCGCGGGAGTAATCAAGATAGAGCATGGAGGCAACAGCATCCACGCGCAGGCCGTCGACATGGAATTCATCTATCCAATACAGGGCATTAGCTACAAGGAAGTTGCGGACTTCATTGCGCCCAAAATCAAAGACATAGGTGCCCCAATCCTTTTGTTCTCCTCGACGCCAGTCGGGGTGTTCATAGAGAGGCTGGCCGTCGAAGCGCCCGAGAGCAAAGGAGTCTTTGGGGAAATGCGCGGGGACCCAGTCCATGATGACTCCGATACCAGCGCGGTGGAAAGCGTCGATAAGCATGCGAAGCTCATCGGGGGTTCCCCATCGCGACGTGGGAGCATAATAGCCGGAGACTTGGTATCCCCAGGATCCGCCAAAGGGATGCTCGGCGACTGGGAGGAACTCTACGTGGGTGTATCCGAGAGAAGAAACATAGTCGACGAGCTCCGATGCGAGGTCCTTATAGGTTCGATTTTCTCGCCACGAACCCAAGTGGCATTCGTAGATACTCATCGGTTGAGCGGCATGGTCGCGAGTAGCACGCTTGGATATCCAGTCGGCGTCTTGCCACTCATAACCGGAATCCGCGACGATGGAACCCGTAGCAGGGGCTACCTCTGCGTGGCGCGCTAGCGGGTCGGCTTTGTCGATCCGGTGCCCCTCCCGAGTATGAATTGCATACTTGTACACTTCTCCAGCCTGAATGCCAGGGACGAACAGTTCCCAGACACCCGAGTCTCCCAGAGAGCGCATGGGGTACTGATTAGGGTTCCAGCCACAGAAATTGCCAACGACGGCAACGCCCGTGGCATTGGGGGCCCATACGGCAAAGGAGGTGCCTGTGACGTTGCCTAGTTCCGTGCTAAAAGTACGAACGTGCGCGCCTAGGACATCCCAGAGACGTTCGTGCCTTCCTTCTCGGATGAGGTGGATATCTAGTTCCCCCAGAGTAGGAAGGAAATGATAAGGGTCGGCGGTGGTCAACGTCTTGTCTCCGGCCCACGAGACGTTGAGGCGATAATCAGTGGCCAACGATGCGTCTACACTTGCTGCGAAGATATCGTCGCCGATGGGAGATAGTACGTGTGTTGACCCGTCTGTCAGCGTGACTGTGACGGCCTCTGCCCCAAGTTGGCGGGTGCGAATGACGGCGTGGGAGTCGTCGATAGGGTGGCAGCCGTAGACCGCGTGAGGGTCGTGGAATTGGCAATACCGCAGCCGACCGAGAACATCATCGTCGATACGGACGGGATCGGAAGAAGAAATCATGGGGATGGTGGGATCCTTTCAACGATGAGAATTAGTTGGAATAGTCGGTGGGCGTGCGCCAGGAGAGTGCTTCACGTTTGTTTTCATCCACAACGGGAAGCTGCAGGATGTGGGCGACGTCTGCGCAGGGATCTAGCCGGACATAGGTGCGTTTGTTCCAAGGGAATTGAGCACCTGTAACTAAATCTGTGACAGTGAAGTGATCGGTGTCATCACGTCCGATAGCGCTCATGGTGAGGTCCACGGTGGCTGCATGGGCGTGTTCAGGATCCAGATTGATCACCACGAGGATGGCGTCGCCAGACACGGGATCGACTTTGCTATAAGCAATGATGTTGTCATTATCGGTGTTGTGGAAGTCAATAACCCGAAGCTGTTGTAAGGCAGGGTGTGCGCGCCGGATTGCATTGAGCGTGCCAAGGTAGGGCTCGAGGGAATTTCCCTGTTCGAGGGCTGCGGCGAAGTCGCGTGGACGAAGTTCATACTTCTCAGAGTCCAGGTATTCTTCGCTGCCAGCTGAAACTGCCTCGTGCTCATAGAGCTCAAACCCGGAGTACACTCCCCACAGCGGAGACAATGTGGAGGCAAGGGCTGCCCGGATCGCAAACATGGCACGCCCGCCATGCTGCAGGCTCTCATGCAAGATGTCTGGAGTGTTAACAAAAAGATTGGGGCGAGAGGAATCCGCCATCGCGGCTATCTCAGTACCAAACTCTTCCAGCTCAGTCTTGGTGGTACGCCACGTAAAATACGTATAAGACTGGGTGAAGCCAAGCTTGCCAAGCCCATAAAGCCGCGCCGGGCGGGTAAAGGCTTCCGCTAGGAAGATGACCTCAGGATGCGTGTCATGGATGGTACTGATGAGCCATTCCCAGAAGTTGGCAGGTTTTGTATGCGGATTATCAACGCGGAATACCGTCACGCCTTGTGCAATCCAGAACAGAACGATGCGCTTGAGTTCTGCGTAGATAGCCGACTTATTGTTATCAAAATTCAGCGGGTAAATATCCTGATATTTTTTGGGAGGATTTTCTGCATATGCGATTGTGCCGTCGGCAAGCACCGTAAAAAAGTCCTGGTGGGTACGCGCCCAGGGGTGGTCGGGGGCTGCCTGCAACGCGAGATCAAGCGCAATGTTAAGACCGAGTTTCTCGGCTGTGGACACTAAGTCTTGAAAGTCTTTGAGCGTTCCTAGCTGTGGGTGTACTGCGTCGTGTCCGCCGTCAGCGGAACCGATTGCCCATGGCGAGCCGACGTCATCAGACTCAGCGATCAGGGTGTTGTTTTTCCCTTTTCGGTGGATGTAACCAATGGGATGAATAGGAGGGAAATAGACGGTATCAAAGCCCATGGCCGCTACTCGCTTAAGAGCTTGGGCCGTGGTAGAAAACGTGCCGTGCACGGGGGTCCCATCAGCATCCCAGCCCCCAGTAGATCTAGGGAAGAGCTCATACCATGAGCTGAACTGCGCATCGCGGCGTTCTACCAGCACGGTATGGCTTTGTCCTCGGGTAAGCAGCTCCCGTACGGGATGCTCGCGGAGAATGGAATGAATCTCCTTGCTCAGCGCTGGTGCCACGCGAGCCCGCAGTGGTTGGCTGGAACGCAGAGAATCAGCCACAGCAAAAAGCTTGTGTGCAGCGGACTTCGGTGCCTGCGCAGCGGCTTTTTCAAAGAGCTGAGCTCCGTGTTCTAAATCATTAAAAAGATCGTCTTCGTCTTGTCCTACCTCAATTTTTGCTATCACCGCATGGCGCCAGGTGCGCATAGGATCGGACCACGCATCGACCTGAAAGCTCCACGTTCCCATCGCATCGGGGACAAAGCTGGAAAACAGCTTGTCTTGGTCGAAGGGAGCGGGGGTCATGATCGTACGAGTCACCTGGCCGCTCGGGGAGGTGACGTTGAGCGTTGCCGACACCGCGTCGTGGCCTTCACACCATACGAGGGCACTCACGGGAATCATCTCTCCGACTACAGCTTTGGAAGGCTGCGATCCTCCCGATATGCGTGGGCGTACGTCTTCGATGGCAAGTCTTCCTGTCACTTCAGCAGTGCTCGCTTCCTGGTGTCGATGGGTTACCTATCTTTAAAGCGTAGTTCACCTGTGTCACTTCCACATGGACAGTGAGAAATCCGTCATGATGGAAGGCATGACAAACGCTGAGATCGAGCCCCGTAACCCTGATCTACTCCTCGACTTTTCCGAGGTGGAATTCAAACGTGGCGGTAAAACATTGGTTGGTCCTGTTGAATGGCAGGTTGAGCTCGATGAGCGATGGGTGATTTTGGGGCCGAATGGCGCCGGAAAAACCACGTTGATTCGCATGGCTGCCGCCGAGGAATTTCCCTCCAAAGGAAAGCTTTGGATTATGGGGGAACAACTCGGTCGGACTGACATGCGCGATCTGCGTGCAATGATTGGTGTCTCCTCGTCCGCTCTGGGCAATCGAATCCCAGCGGATGAAAAAGTGTCTGACCTGGTTATCTCCGCAGGCTATGCGATTTTGGGTCGCTGGCGAGAAGAATATGAAGAGTGGGACCTGGGGCGAGCTACGGAAATTTTAGAGCAAGTCGGCGCCTATCACCTTGCAGATCAAACCTGGGGCACGCTGAGCGAGGGCGAGCGCAAGCGGGTCTTGGTAGCTCGCGCGCTGATGACCAACCCGGAGCTTTTGCTTCTCGACGAACCAACGGTTGGCATGGATCTCGGCGGCAGGGAAGACCTGGTGGCTTATCTTGGCGAGCTCGCGATGGACGCCGATGCACCGGCAATCGTCATGATTACTCACCATGTGGAAGAAGTTCCTCCTGGGTTTACGCATGCTTTGCTTCTCGACGAAGGTGCCGTGGTGGCACAAGGCCTCATTGACGATGTGATCACTAGTGAAAACCTGACGAGGGCGTTCCACCAGCCGATCGCTGTGGATAAGATAGATGGTCGGTATTTTGCCCGACGGCAAAGACGCGCAACGAGGCATCGCAAGTAGACTTGTTGCTAGACCATTCAACAACTGGCGGTAAACAGCAGTAATGCGTTGTTTGTTCACAGGCTACGAGAACGATTGCAGAGCGCATCGTGGGGGTGATCATGCACGAACCTGAGGAGATGTTGGGCCTTGGCGGCGCCAAGCTTGCTGTCACCGTATTGATGGTTCGCGACTCGCCGCTAGGCATGGAAGTGTACGTGCAAGAGCGCGTGTCTTCTATGCCCACGTTCCCCAACACCACCGTTTTCCCTGGCGGTGGCGTTGACGCTCGCGATTTTGAGCTGAGCCATGAAGATGCCCCTTATGACACTTTTGGTGGCCCAAGCCTGATGCATTGGGCCCGAGTGTTAGGAACTAATCGCAATAGAGCCCGAGCGCTACTATTTGCTGCGGTACGCGAACTTTTTGAGGAAACCGGCACCCTTCTTGCCTCGCACGCAGATGGCCGCCCGATTTTGGATGCCACTCCCTATCATTCGCAGCGCTTGGCTTTAGAAAGCCACCGACTTTCCCTCTCCCAGGTGCTAGAACGCAACGGATTGATGCTGCGATCAGAGTTGCTACGCCCCTCGACCAGGTGGGTGAGCCCCGATGAGGACGAACGCCGGTTTGACATGTTTTCCTTCGTCGCTGTCCAACCCCCAGGACAAGAACCGGACGGAAACACCAGTGAGGCGGCATCCACCGGATGGTTTTCCCCCGAGCTCATCTTGGACGGCTGGAGGGCAGGGCTCTTACGCCTAGTCTTTCCCACATGGGCGCAACTATGGACCCTGAACCAGTTCGACTGCGTGACCGACCTGCTCACTCATTTGAGAAAAGCGGATATGAAGCCTTATAAGGGCATCCCTGAGTACGATCCTCTCTACGAAGAGTTTTTCACGTATGTTCCTCCCAAACGTTTTTAAGAAAGATAGCCCTACACGTGAGTTTTCATCCCGCTGAGGTGCGCTTCCTCGTTGCCCACGAGGAAAAAATCGCCGATGCAGAACGACGCCTGACGGCAGACCACCCCATGACCAAAGAAAGCGCCATCAAAGACAGCGCTTTCTTCCGTTCCGAATTTGGCGACTACGGACGTGCAGTGATGGAACTGGTGAGTTCCCGATCTGCGGCTAAAGGAAAACTTCCTAGCCAGTGGCTTATGTGCCACGAATCAGCACAGCAAGCAACTCCACTCGTGGTAGCCCAACGCAGGGCTGAAAGGATTGCTGCGCATTGTCCCCAGGGGCTGGTCCACGATGTCACGTGTTCGATTGGCGCCGAGGGGGCCGCGCTTATCGACGCCGGGGTGGGCTATCACGGCAGCGATCTCGATCAGGCCCGCTTGTTGATGGCCCAGTCTAACGAGCCGCGTGCTCTCTACTCGCGAGCAGACGCCCTCAGGCCGGCGTCGACAAGCGAAAGCTTCATTGTGGCCGATCCCGCGCGCCGGGCCGGTGGCCGAAGAATCACTTCTCCGACGCAACTCATTCCGCCACTTCCCAGTCTCGTAGAGACCTGGCAGGGGCATGAGCTGTCTATCAAATGCGCCCCGGGCCTTGACTTCTCAGAGTGGGACGGACTCGTGAGCGTGGCAAGCGTGAACGGGGGGAGTAAAAGAGGCCTGCTTATACACAGCAGGATTGAGCGATGGAGAAACTCGCGAGGCGCTTCTCATAACCACATCGAAAACAGAAGACCTCACCGATAGTCATCGCGTAGACAAAATTACTGATCTTATGCCTTCCGATGTCGGCGCGGACGCCCCAGGGAAATATCTCATCGACCCCGACGGTGCGGTGGTGAGATCAGGGCTGGTACGCCATTATGCCCGGCGCGAGGGACTGTGGATGCTAGATGAGCGGATCGCATACCTGACGGGTGATGTGATTCCAGAGGGACGCAGTGGTTTTGCTTTTGTGGAATCCGTACCGTTGAAAAAGCTCAAAGCTGCATTAAAAAAGCACGATTGCGGAAGCCTAGAGATCCTTGTACGCGGAGTAGACGTGGACCCGGATGTACTAAGAAAGAAGCTCGGGCTTAAAGGCAAGCGGCCCATGGCGGTGTTGTGTACTCGCATCGGTTCTCAAGGAGTTGGGCTTATTTGTGAGGCCCGTGAGTGCGCAGATGAACCACCCCGTACTTTTGTGCACTAGACTTGCCCAACGTGTGCGTCGTCGAGACGCGAGATAAAACAAGAGACTGTTTCGATTTTCGGTAGGGACGTCACCTCGACTCCTGCCCTGAGAGAAGAAAAGAAGGGATGACACCGATGCCCGCAATCGTGGCTCTGGTCAAAAATGTTCCCGATACGTGGTCAACAAAGAAGCTTGAGAGTGATTTCACCCTTGATCGCGTCAACGTTGATTCTGTGATCGATGAGATTAACGAGTACGCGGTGGAACAAGCGCTGCGGCTTAAAGAGTCCAATCCAGATGCTGGTTATACGGTAGTCGCCCTTTCCGCCGGCCCGGCAGGCTCCGAGGAAGCATTGCGCAAGGCGCTCGCTATGGGAGCCGATCAGGCGATTCTTCTCTCGGATGACGCGCTCGCGGGCTCTGATGTTTTGGGAACCGCATGGGCACTAAATAACGCAATTAACCAGATCCCAGATGTCGCGCTCATCGTTGCAGGCTCCGCCTCTTCCGACGGCGCTATGGGAGCAGTTCCCGGAATACTCAGCGAATATCGTCAGCAGCCCGCTCTCACCAGCATGCGTGAGATTACCCTGTCGGGGAACACCATCAGCGGTATCAGGGAGACCTATGACGGTGACTTCGCTCTTGAAACAACGCTTCCTGCGATCGTGGCTGTCACAGAAAAAGCGGATAAGCCTCGATTCCCTAACTTCAAGGGCATCATGGCTGCTAAAAAGGCCGAAATTCAGCAGTTTAACTTGGTGTCCATAGGAGTCGCCCCAGAACACGTGGGGCTTGCACATGCCGCCACCGCTGTTACCGCAGCCACGGAGCGCTCGGCCCGCCAAGGTGGCGACGTGATCAACACCGACCCACGCACAGCAGCCGCTGCTATCGCAGACTTCCTAGCCGCTGAGAAGCTCATCTAAACAAAGGAGAAGAACAGACAATGTCAACTGTTTACGTACTTGTCGAACACGCCGATGGACAGGTTCTTCCCGCAACAGGAGAGCTTTTCACCGCTGCACGAGTGCTTGGCGACGTCACGGCCGTCGTCGTAGGCACCCCGGGGACTCATGAACCGCTCGTGTCTAAGCTGGCCGAGCTTGGCGCCAGCTCCATCGTTGCGGCGCAGGCCGCCGACGTGGATTCTCGCATCGTGATCCCGCAGGCAGATGCGCTGTCGATGCTTGCAGCAGCCGCGCCGGGTCCGATTCTTTTGGACGCAGGGGTCCACGGTAATGAAATCGCGGGACGCCTTGCTGCGCGCCTTGCCTCTGGCGTGTTGTGCGATGTGGTCGGAATTAACCCCGATAGGACCGCGCATCTTTCTGTGTTTGGCGATACTGTCGACGTGTCCGCTGCAGTCGGGGGAGCAAGCCCGATTTACACATTGCGTCCCGGAAGCGTGGAGGCTGTGCCTGCTCCGGCAGCTGGAACCGTATCTGTCATGGAGATCCCCACGGCAGCTGTGAAAGACGTAAAAGTAACCTCCTTTACTCCAGCGGTTAAGGGTGACCGCCCGGATCTGACCAGCGCGAAGGTCGTCGTGGCAGGCGGCCGCGGAGTGGAATCTGCGGAGAACTTTGGTTCTATCGTCGAGCCGCTTGCCGACGCTCTCGGCGGGGCTGTGGGTGCTACCCGCGATGCTGTTGACCTGGGGTATTACTCGGCGCAGTACCAGATCGGGCAAACAGGCGTTACCGTCTCTCCCGATGTTTACATTGGCCTCGGCATCTCTGGCGCTATTCAGCACACGTCTGGAATGCAGACTTCTAAGAAGATTATCGTCATCAACAATGATGAGGATGCTCCGTTCTTCTCCATCGCAGACCTAGGTGTGGTGGGAGATATTCATGAAATCACCCCGCTGCTTGTCCAGGAGATTGCTCAGCGGAAAGCCTAGAAATACGGCTGTGATTCACAGTATGCCGAGTCTTGTACCACAGGGACTCGGCATATTTTTGTGTCAACAGGGAACCGGCTTTCTACCCGGAGTGCAGCGCCGAGTAGAATCAGCCCCCATGCAGTCGAGTTATTTTGATCATGCCGCAACCACGCCAATCCGCAAGGTTGCGCGAGACGCTTGGCTAGACAATGCTCATCTGGTTAATCCAGCAAGCCAATATGGTTCGGGGCGTGCGGCGCGGAGCGTCCTTGACACCGCGCGTGAGGAAATCGCTGAGTTGCTCGGGTGCGAGCCCATTGAGGTCCTATTCACTGGTTCCGGTACAGAGTCGGACAACATCGGTGTTGCAGGGCTATGGCAGGCCAGTTCTCTTCGCAGGATCGTTAGTACGGGAATAGAACACCCGGCGGTTCTTGAGACGCTGAAATATCTTGAGGCGCGTGGAGCCAACGTAGACATGCTTCCTATCGGAACAGACGGGATTATCTCGGATCTTTCGGCGTTGGAAGAACCCGCTGCTGTGGCCGCGGTGATGTGGGCGAATAACGAGACTGGGGCGATACAGCCGATCCACAACGTGGCTTCATCTGCTGCCGCTGCCGGCACGCCTCTCCATGTTGATGCAGTGCAAGTGGTTGGGCATCTTCCCGTGAATTTTCATGAGCTTGGGGCGACCACACTTGCGGCGAGTGCCCACAAATTTGGTGGGCCTCGGGGCGTTGGTGTGTTGTTGGCGCGACGCTCGCCTGCTCCTCGTCCTATTTTCCATGGTGGTGGGCAAGAACGCGGTATCAGATCTGGAACCGTGGATGTGGCTGGGGCTGCGGCTACAGCTGCGGCTTTGTCTGAAGCAGTAGCCGAGATGGAGCAGGAACAACGCAGAGTGACAGCATTGCGCAACGAGCTTCGCAGTCGCATCCTAGAAACGATCGATAACGTTGTGGTGCACACCCCCCACGATGCATTGCCAGGGCACCTTCACATGTCTTTCCCTGGAGCAGAAGGCGACAGCCTCATTATGCTTCTGGATTCGTTTGGTTTGGAAGCATCCACTGGCTCAGCATGTTCAAACGGGGTGAACAGGGCCAGCCATGTTCTTTTGGCCGCAGGGGTGGAAGAAAAAATTGCACGCAGCACCATTCGCTTTACTCTTGGCCGGACAACGGAGGAGGCGGACGTCGAGAAGCTTGTACAACAGCTACCCGACGTCGTCAGGCGTGCGCGTTTAGCAGGTATGGCTTAGGCGGCTGGCGGGTCGAAGCGAGGTGTTCCTGCGGCCATGAAACTACGAGTCCAGGCATCGTCCTTGTAGTGGGCAGGCACTCCACCTCCTAGCAAGGAACGCGTTATGTGTTGCGTCGCTGTAAGATCTGGGAGCGGAGAGTCCGTGCCAATCAGTATGAGGTTTCCGTACCTGCGACCTTTGAGCATTGCGGGATCTGAGATGCAAGCGACGTGCGTAAAGACCTCTGCCATGCCTTTGAGCTCGGCCTGAGCGCCCCGGAGATCGGAGTGATCTCCGCAGTTGGCTACGTAAAGCCCTCCTGGTGCAAGGCTGCGGTGGCACTGGCGGAAAAACTCGACGGTTGTCAGCGGGAGCGGAGTGGAATCGCCAGCGAAGACATCTCTGATAATCACATCTCGGCTTGCATCGGCAAAAGAATTGGTCACCTCTCTGGCCTCACCCACGCGGATCTTTAACAACGGTGCGCGGGGAAGATCGAACCATACGCGAGCCAATCGAGCTAGCTCGCCATCCAATTCCACTACGGTATTCCGCGACTTAGGGTATTGGTGAGCTAAATAGCGAGCCATCGTGCAGGCCCCGCCGCCTAAATGGGTGACTCTGAGCGCAGTCGGCGACGCATGTGCGGTGACAAACCACTCCACTGCTGCGGCAATCCACCGCATGTACTCGTACTCAAGCCTGCTTGGGTCTTCGCATATATGGCTCGACGGTACTCCGTTGACGTAGACCTCCCAAGCACGAGACATGAAAGAATCTGGTCGAAGTTCCATGGTTCCCGTAGACGTGGGATAAACCCCTGCTACGGGACCATTGCTAGCGTTGCTATCCGGGTGAGACCCGACCGCCTTTTTCCTACCTATGAGCGATAAGGTTACAGTGCCTATGCTGAGCGGACGGGAATAAGACTAAGATAGCTCCGTTGAACAAGTAGCGGGCATGTTCGGCGCTGAGGACAATATAAGGAGTACAGGGAATCACATGCGAGTTCTTGCAGCGATGAGTGGCGGAGTGGATTCAGCGGTGGCAGCAGCGCGAGCTGTCGCAGCAGGCCACGAGGTAGTAGGCGTTCACCTTGCGCTCTCGCAGGATCCGCAAACGGTACGGGAATCTTCTCGGGGGTGCTGCTCACTGGAGGATTCTGCGGATGCCCGCAGGGTATGCGACAAACTGGGAATCCCTTTTTATGTGTGGGATTTTTCGGATCGCTTTAAAGAAGACGTGATTGATGACTTCATCTCCGCCTACGAAGCGGGAGAAACACCAAATCCGTGCCTTAGATGTAATGAAAAGATCAAGTTTGCTGCGTTGCTTGAACGCGGGATCGCTTTGGGCTTTGATGCCGTAGTAACTGGTCATTATGCCCAGCTCACCCAGCCCGCAGATGGCGGTGACGGCTATTTACGCCGTGCTATTGACCCGGAAAAAGATCAGTCGTATGTGCTTGGCGTGCTCAGCGAGAAAGAAATCGCTCATTGCATGTTCCCCGTGGGCGATACCGTTAAGCCCAAGATTCGCGAAGAAGCAGCAGCTCAGGGCTTTTCTGTGGCAAAAAAGCCGGATTCCTATGATATTTGCTTCATTCCTGACGGCAATACGCAGGCGTTCCTGGGCCGGCACATTGGCCTTAGGCCGGGCATGATCGTGGATACAGAGGGGCAGCCTCTGAAAGAGCACGACGGCGCCTGGAACTACACCATCGGTCAACGCAAAGGACTTGATATTAAGCAACCTGCAGTGGACGGAAAACCACGCTATGTCACTGATATTGATGCTGCCACGGGGACAGTAACCGTGGGATCGCGTGAGGACCTTTCGGTGAGCCGGATTTATGCTGATCGCTTGAAGTATCTCCATCCAGCCCTTAGCGGAGAGTTCTCCGCAGAGGTTCAAGTTCGGGCGCATGGCTCCGTGGTGCCCTGTCAGGTGAGCGTCGATTCGCACAACGATACGATGACGATCACCCTGCACAAGCCGTTGTCTGGCGTGGCTCGTGGTCAAGCCGCGGTGATCTACTTGCCGGATGCCGGCGGAGACATCGTGCTTGGGTCCGGGACAATTTACAGCACCCAGAAGTCCACCGGCACGTGCCTCAACAGTGCCTAACTGCGGAGAGATTTTCTATGGCAACATTCGCTTTAGGTCCTATGCCTGGTACGAGCATTATCGATGCTGCAGATGTTATTGCGGGCGAAACGGGGGACATGAGAGCGCTCCCGCAGCTTCCCAGTCGCGGGTTGGGATCCGATGCGGTCGGCCGGACATGTACGTTGATGCCCGATCTTCCGGTAGAAAAAGGGCCGAGGTCCTGGCGTCTGAGCGCGCGACCGCAACTGCTTACTCACCGGATCTGGGATCGCATGGAAGAAGACCTGGACCACATGCAGGAACAGTGGGGAAGCGCCCCTGCGCTCAAAGCGCAAGTGCTGGGCCCTTGGACCTTGGCGACTCATATGGAATTGCCCAATGGACATCGAGCTGTCACTGATTCGGGTGCACTGAGAGACATCACAGAGGCTCTGACACATGGAGTGAGGGAACACGTATCCGACTTACATAAGCGTTTCGACGCTCGCATCCGCATACAGATCGATGAACCAGTGCTTTCTGCATTACGCCGTGGGGAGATCCAGGGCACGAGTGATTTTGATACGATCCCAGCCGTTCACCCCAAAGATCTAGGGGAACGGCTTGCCGGCATTGCAGAAGCGGTGCGTGGCGAGAACGTAGACCTGGTGTTACTCAACGAGACCGGCAGGGAACCCAATGTGGACGTTGCTGTTCTTGCAGCGGTAGATCAAATCCTCATCTCTCCTACTCGCGTTAAAGGAACGAGGCTTCTCGACGCCTTCGGGGAAGCACTTGCGTCGGGAATGCGCGCTGGCTTAGGGCTTTATGGCGCTCACGCCCGCGATCTTGCTATCGCTGTGGCCAGATTCTACGACGAACTCGGTATAGAGCGTCATGCCTTGGCACACGCCGACATAACCCAATCTGCTCCTAGGATTGACACAACTCTCGTGGATGTGGCCCATGATTTGGCCACGTTGCGGGAGGTCGAGGAGATTCTGCAGCGCGACGCAGGCGATCTTTAGTCTTAGCGGGCTAGCGGAGGCGTTCAGCCCTGCATCGGCCAGGACGTATTGACAGAGGATGCGTCTTTGCCTTTGCCCTCAAAAAAGTTTTTGAGGTTTGCCTGAAACTCATAGTATTCGACGGCTTGGAATTCCATGAGCTCGTTGAGGGATTTTTGCGAAATCTCCTCTTTGAAGTTTCGATTTGCTTGGACCCACGCTATGCGTGCCGCTGCTAGTGCATCGGAGGTAGCCTCATGGGCATTATCTAAACGCACGTTGTAGTGCTGGCAGAGATCTGTGAGCGTGCGCTTGCCTCGACGGAACCGGTCGAGGGCCTTATCCATGACGTAAGGGTCAAACACTGGGCCGGTAACAACAAAATCACCAGTGAGCTTTCTTAGCACCGTGAGGTCATACGCAGCGTTATAAACAATGAGCGTAAGCCCGTCAGCCCACGCCTGTTGGATGGCGGCTACGGTTTCCTGTAGCACTTCTTCATGCGGGCGTCCGTGTTCGCGTGCATATTCCGTGGTGATGCCGTGAACCTTTGCGGCTTCCTCGGGGATTTCTATTCCAGGGTCTGCCAGAAGTTCCTGTGGGTGGGCACCATTGCTGTCGATCTTGACGAGTGCAGAGGACACGATGCGAGCTTCATGGGGATTCGCAGAGGTGGTCTCAAGATCAAAGCTTAAGACTTTCATGGGATCAAAGACAGCAACATTGGGGTCAAGAGAGTTCATGACTCACACCCTAGACAATCCCTTCAACGCGCGGTGTAACCCGGTGGCTCATGAGCGATGAAGGGCTGTATATGGGTCAGAAGCCGCTGAAGTTAAGTACCAACGATAAACTAGCTAGCGTGACTGATTCCAATATCGAACTCCGCAGACAATGGGACGAACTCGCCGAGCAAGTACGGTATCACCGTGATGCGTATTACAACGGCACACCTGAGATCAGTGACCAAGACTTTGATGCACTGTTTCGGACACTCCAAAGGCTTGAAGAGGAACACCCCGAGCTCGCAGTCCCAGACAGCCCTACGCTAGAAGTCGGAGCCCCTGTGGCTTTAGGCTCTAGTTTTAATAACGTAGAGCACCTGGAACGTCTCATGAGCTTGGATAACGTGTTTGACGCTGCGGAGCTTTCCGACTGGCTCCAAAGAACTCCGGCGCAGTCTTATCTTACCGAGCTAAAGATCGACGGACTCTCACTGGATCTCATCTACCGTGAGGGGAAATTATGGCGTGCGGCTACCCGGGGCGACGGTCGGATAGGCGAAGACGTCACGGAAAACGCAAAAGTGATTGCGGATGTGCCGCATCAGCTTAGCGAAAACGCAGAGTTCCCTGTTCCCGAACTCTTGGAAGTTCGAGGCGAAGTGTTCATCGCTGTAGAAGACTTTGCTGCGGTTAACGAGCAACGTCAATTAGAGGGGGGAAAGCCCTTTGCCAATCCGCGCAACGCCGCTGCCGGCTCATTGAGGCAAAAAGACGTTGAGGCCGTGAAAAAACGCCGGCTTCGGATGATCTGTCATGGGCTTGGTGCAACGCAGGGCTTTACCCCAGCGTCGCAGTATCACGCATACGAGGCGTTGGCGGCGTGGGGATTGCCTGTGTCTCCCTATACCGAACTGGTTCACTCGGCAGCAGAGGTACAGGAAAAGGTTCTTTATTGGGCGGAACATCGTCACGACGCAGCCCATGAGATGGACGGTGTTGTGGTCAAGGTGGACAGCATCTCAGAGCAGCGGGCATTGGGTGCTACAGCCAGAGCCCCTCGCTGGGCTATCGCCTACAAATATCCGCCAGAAGAAGTCACCACGGAACTTTTAGACATTCAGGTGGGAGTAGGAAGGACCGGACGAGTTACTCCCTTCGCTGTTATGCGCCCCGTCTTTGTTGCCGGATCTACTGTGTCCATGGCAACGCTGCACAACCAAACGGAAGTAAAGCGTAAAGGTGTCCTCATAGGAGACACCGTGGTGATCCGCAAGGCAGGCGAGGTGATCCCAGAGGTCCTTGGACCGGTAGCAGAAAAGCGAGATGGGACTGAACGCGAGTTCATTTTCCCCACGTTGTGCCCTACCTGCGGCACCCGACTCTCCCCACAAAAAGAAGACGATGCGGACTGGCGCTGTCCCAATTCGCAGTCATGTCCGGCCCAGCTCAGCGCACGTTTAACCTATCTTGCAGGACGCGGCGCCTTTGACATTGAGGCTTTGGGGGAAAAAGCGGCAGAGGATCTTATCCGGACGGGCGTGCTTATCGACGAAGCCGGGTTGTTCGACCTCACAGAAGAAGATCTGCTGAAGACTCGTGTGTACACGACTGAGAAGAAGACGTTGAACGCGACTGGTTCCAAGCTTCTGGCCAACTTAGAGCAATCGAAAAAAGCTGACCTCTGGCGGGTGCTTGTTGCATTATCTATTAGGCACGTTGGCCCCACCGCTGCCCGAGCCCTAGCCGCCCGTTATCACTCTATGGACGCATTGCGCGCAGCCAGCGCGGAAGAAATTGCTGATACCGAAGGCGTGGGTGCCATCATCGCACAAAGCTTCAAGGATTGGTTTGAGGTCGATTGGCACGTTCACATCGTAGAACAGTGGGCACGAGCCGGCGTGACTATGGCCGAAGAGACCTCTCAACTACCGGAGCAGACGCTGGCGGGCATGACCGTTGTTGTTACTGGTTCTTTGGAAGGCTTTAGTCGCGATTCTGCCAAAGAAGCCATTATTAGCCGTGGCGGTAAGGCATCGACATCGGTATCTAAAAAAACCGACTATGTTGTTGTCGGAGAAAACGCTGGTTCTAAGGAAACCAAAGCACGAGAACTCGGACTCATCATTCTCGATGAAGCTGGGTTTATCCGACTACTAGAAAACGGATCGGTATAACCGCTAGGTGTAGAGAGCAGCGAGGGAGGTGCTCTCTACACCTGTTTTATTTATTCAGAATTCTGCCGAGGATCGTTCCCAGGTTTCCTAGGTGTTCTACCTCGCTGCTGAGGTAATCTGGGCCGCCCACGCGCCCGATGACAAGCACAAGGTTGGTCCCGATGAGCGGGGCTGCAGCAAGCGAGGAATCCAGGAGCCCCCACGACTGTGGGATCCACGGCTCGGACTCGGGAATGAGTGTGCGCGCTTGTTCAATGGGGACTATGTCAGGGCTGGAACCGTCGTCTTCAGGGGCGGCAATAGAAGCGGTGACGCGCGTGACTCCGCCGTGGACGTCGAGAAGCACTGCCCACGTTGAAGTAAGCGCCTGCGGCATATTGTTAACGAGTTTTGCCAGAGAATCAGAATGTGTATTAGCTCCGGCAACTGATGCCAGCATTGCGATTTGCCCACGACGATCAACGCGGCCGGAAAACGGGCGAATGGAATCGACGTCTACGCCCTCTACCTCGTGCGCGGCAGTGATCAAAGCATCCGCCATCGTGCCTGCAGGAAGCTCGACCACCATGTCGTCCATGACGGTGCCGTCGGGAAAAGACTCGACGACGTCTACGGAGGAAATATTGCCATCGACAAGCCCAATGGCCTCTGCTAAACGTCCGAGGCTACCTGGTGCATCGGGGATATGAACACGAATGAGGTAGGACATGAACAATCATCGCCTTTCTAGGGCGCAGCTCCGTTAACAACATAAGTCCGACACTGCGGACAGGGAGGATTCGGAAAATACCTATCAAATACTAGGCGCCGATAATAATACGTTGTCTATGTTATGCGATGGCCTTCTAGGGGACACTATTCACAATGTTTATCGATTCTATGAGGGAAATTCCTATTAATCCTGCGCTATGGAAAACCGGTGAATGAAATGTCTTAAGGCGCATGGGGAAAGCCACAAGCGGTTTCCTGGGGATAGTACGGTGCAGATGCTGAAGTAGAGGAGCTGTGCAGTAGTATGTTTAAGAATGACAATGACCTCGTGCTGACAGAGCATGGCATGGAGATTTACACGTTTTAATTAGCACCCAATGTGAGAAGGATCGACGAAAAGTGCCTGAGATTTCGCGCGATGAAGTCGCACACCTGGCCAAGTTGTCGCGCTTGGCGTTGACTGACGAAGAACTCGACCGCTTTGCAGCGCAAATTGACGGCATCATCGGTAACGTGAGCGCTGTTCAAAAAGTCGCTGCAGAGGGTGTAGAGCCGATGAGCCACCCGCACTCGATTAAGACCACCATGCGTGAAGACGTAATTGAACAGATTATGACTCCAGAGCAGGCTCTTGATCAGGCTCCGGCTGTTGACCAACAGCGCTTCGTCGTTCCACAGATTCTAGGGGAGTAGTCCGATGACCAATTATCTAGTACCGGAGTCCGGACTCACATCACTTTCTGCTGCGGAACTCGCCCAGAAGATTCATTCCCGTGAGGTCACCTCCCGTGAAGTCACCCAAGCTCATCTTGACCGCATTGCTGAGGTCGACCTCACCCTTAATTCGTTCTTGCATGTGGGTGCTGCGGAAGCCCTTGCTGCTGCCGACGAGGTAGACGCTGCGTTGGACCGTGGAGAAGCTCCGGCATCCGCACTCGCCGGTGTTCCCATTGCCCTCAAAGATGTCTTTGTTACCACGGATGCACCCACCACGTGCGCCTCAAAGATGCTGGAAGGCTACGTTGCGCCTTATGACGCAACCGTTACCCAGAAACTCCGTGCCGCAGGTATCCCGATTTTGGGCAAGACCAACATGGATGAGTTTGCGATGGGTTCCTCCACGGAGAACTCCGCTTATGGCCCGACCCGCAACCCATGGGATATCGACCGCACACCAGGCGGCTCCGGTGGCGGTACATCCGCAGCTCTTGCATCCGGTGAGGCGCCACTCGGTATAGGCACCGACACGGGCGGTTCGATCCGCCAGCCGGCAGCCCTAACCAACACGGTGGGAGTGAAGCCAACCTACGGCACTGTCTCTCGCTACGGCTTGGTAGCCTGCGCATCGTCGCTAGACCAAGGCGGCCCAACCGCGAGAACCGTTCTAGATACAGCTCTGCTCCACGAAGTTATTGCAGGCCATGATAAATACGACGCTACCAGCGTAGACCTCCCAGTTGCTCCTGTGGTAGCAGCAGCACGAGAAGGCGCAAACGGAGATCTAAGCGGCGTGAAAATTGGCGTGGTTAAGCAATTCGACCGCGACGGTTATCAGCCGGGAGTGCTGGAGCAATTCCACGCCGCAGTGGAACAGCTCACCTCCCAGGGCGCAGAGATCGTGGAAGTCGATTGCCCGCACTTTGATGATGCCCTGGCAGCGTACTACCTGATCCTGCCATGCGAGGTTTCTTCCAACCTGGCGCGTTTCGACGGCATGCGTTACGGTCTGCGCGAAGGCGACGACGGATCGCATTCGGCGGATGAAGTCATGTCGCTGTCTCGTGCGGCTGGATTCGGCCCCGAGGTAAAGCGCCGCATTATTCTGGGAACCTATGCACTTTCTGTGGGCTACTACGATGCGTATTACCTGCAAGCACAGCGCGTACGTACCCTCATCGCTCAAGATTTTGCTGCGGCCTATGAAAAGTGCGACGTCTTGGTTTCCCCAACTACACCGACCACTGCCTTTAAGCTCGGCGAGAAAATCTCCGATCCCTTGGCTATGTACAACTTTGATTTGTGCACCCTGCCGTTGAACCTTGCCGGCCTGTGCGGAATGTCTGTTCCTGCGGGATTGGCAAAAGACACAGGGTTGCCCGTGGGCTTGCAGATCATGGCACCGGCATTCTGCGATGACCGCCTGTACAAGGTAGGCGCCGCGTTTGAAGCAGGTCGCAAGTAACTGCTTTTGCGCCACAACCCCTTTCTTTGCTCAGCGTAATGCGCTGAGTGCGGAAAGGGGTCTTTCTTATCTAATGCCTAAGGTGTTGCGCGATGGATGCATTAGAACAAGATCTGCATCACATAAAATCCTGATGCCTGATCAAAGGTCACCTCTGAGAATCCGAGGTGCGAATACACCTGGTGAGCCCTGGTGTTTGCTTTATCCACGGAGAGTGAAATTCCTGGTGCGCCTAGGCTTTGGGCTAACGCTATGGCGGCCTTGAGTAGGAGAGAGGCTACGCCTGTGCCACGAAACCTCGGTTCGATGGCAATAGCAACTTCGGGGATCTCCTCGCTGACGTAACCGTAGCCGTGGTTGTCTGAGGTTCCCCACAGCAGCCAAGCTCCACCAGCAGGGATCCTGTTATCGTCCCAGGCGATAAAGCCGCCATCTGTGGGGTCCCAGTGATCGAGATAAAAATATGTGTCGTTGATAAAGTTTTGGCTTAGCTCGGAGCCTTCATCACCGTAAACGTCCGTGAGAAAGTTGAGCCGCGCAATATAGGTGCGGTCAGCCTCACGAGTCGGGACGAGAACAATATTTTGTTCGGTCATGACAGCACAGTCTATACGTAGCGTCGCGGTGTATTGTGGGACAAGCAATGAGCATCAACATAGAAGACGCTCAGATAGCCTTCAGGTTCTGTTGTGAATGCTGTATCCGCAGGAAAAAGGTGGTTAACGGCGCAGAGCTGGGGGTTTTCTTCTTCTATCATCACCGGGTGCTCGCTATACGGAGCCAGAAAAATAGCCCAGGTTCATAGAAAGAAGGAACGTCCTATGAGCGTCGAATCTCGTGACACATACGCTGATCCTGATGCCGGGATGCGCAGTGCACAAGGATCGAATCAGTATCCGACCATGCCGCTTCCAGAAAAAGAAGCGTGGCCGGCACTGATTGCATTGTGCGTTGGCTTTTTTATGATTCTGCTTGATCAAACCATCGTGGTGGTTGCTACCCCAGTGCTGCAAAAAGAGCTAGGGGCATCGTATAACGAGGTCATTTGGGTTACGTCAGCGTATCTCCTCACCTTCGCTGTCCCTCTCCTTATCACGGGGCGTCTTGGCGATCGCTTTGGTCCACGAAATGTCTATGTTGCTGGAATGGTCGTGTTCACGCTCAGCTCTCTGGCGTGCGGTTTTGCTCCGAATATGATCACGTTGATCATCGCCCGCGCGGTGCAAGGCTTTGGAGCTTCTCTTCTAACTCCGCAGACTATGAGCCTCATTAACCGGATGTTTGCTCGTGAACGCCGTGGTACGGCGTTGGGAGCATGGGGAAGCGTAGCCGGTTTGGCCACTCTCACTGGTCCTATCCTCGGCGGCTTTATTACGGCCTCGTTTGGCTGGCAATGGATCTTTTTTATTAACGTTCCACTCGGGATCGTGTCAGTATGGTCTGTTATCCGTCTTGTCCCACGGTTGCGTCCGACCAATCGCAGCATTGACGGCATGAGCATGGTGCTCTCTGTTGTCGCCGTGTTTTCTCTTGTGTTTGCTCTCCAAGAAGGCGAAAACGCTGGTTGGAGCTGGTGGATTTGGGTCCTTATCGTAGTAGGACTTGTGGTTGCCGTGCTGTTTGTTTATCAGCAGGAACGTGCGGAAAAAGCAGGCAAAGACGCTTTGATGCCGTTGTCTCTCTTCTCGATCCGCAATTTTTCACTGGGAAACATCGGCATCATCGCTATGGGCTTTGCTATTGCGGGCACCCCTTTGCCAATCATGTTGTTCTTGCAACAGGTACACGGGTTATCGGCCTTTCAGGCGGGCCTATTTTTAGTCCCCCAAGCACTTATTTCTGCGCTATTTTCCCCGTTCATCGGCAAGCTTTCAGATAAACGTTCGCCGCATAATATCGCTGCTTTTGGCTTTACGACGATGGCCATCGGGCTTGGAAGCGTTGCACTCGTGATGATTCTTGAGGTTTCCGTTTATTGGGTTCTTCTTGCGTTTATCATCTATGGATTTGGCAACGCGTTTGTATGGTCGCCCAACTCTACATCGACGATGCGAGACCTCCCGTTGAATCACATGGGAGTGGGATCTGGCGTGTACAACACCACACGCCAGATCGGATCGGTCATGGGATCAGCGGCTATCGGGGCAGTATTGCAATGGCGAATCATGGTAGCGAGCCCAAGCGTGGCCTACGGTGAAGCCGTGCTGTTGGGAGCGGGATTCCTTATCATCGGTATTATTTCTGCCCTTTTGGCCAAGGATAATAGCTAGTCAACCTTGGGGAGGCAGCCGGAATGTGGTTAACGGGTGTCTGATAGCGCGTAGGAAGCGGTTGCGGTTGCAGCAGTAACCGTGAGAACCGCTGGCCATGCGCCGATCTTTTTCGCAAGCGGATGGCTAAGTCCGAATGCTCCAATGTAGGTTGCCGCAAGAGCGGACGTCAGGAGGACTCCGCCTTTTGCCCACCACGAGCGCCCAGCCCACACACCTGCAGCCGCAAGGATCGCGCCACCGAGTGGCCGTATGCCGGTCTCGCGGGCAGTAAGCCAACCTCCTATCAGACCACTAGCAACGACCGCAGACGTAGTGACCTCCGCAGGAGGCTTGATGTCAAAACCCATAAATTGTGCCATGGTGCTCATGCTACAGGCTGAGATATTCGTGCGACGTGAGCGATTGGTAGGAGAGGGGCGTCGAGAAGCTTTTGCGTCGGGGGTGTCCCAGTGAGAGATTCGGTTTCTTAGTATCTTGCTATTTATACTGAAGAAGATTTTCAGTGACTGAGTGAGTGGCGGCAGCGCCACATCGGGAATCTGGTGCAAAACCAGAACTGGCGCGCAGCGGTGAGGATACAACTGCAATTACCTTGAAATACCACTGGGGTTTGGATTCCTGGGAAGGGCGGTAATTGTGGGTTTGAGTATCTAAGTCCGAAGACCGGCTTAGTCAGCAGACTTGTTCTGCCGCCTCGCGATTTAGGCGGGCAGACCGACTCAAGTGGGTCTTGTAGTGCGTAAAATTGCCACTCCAGCGCTTTTCCTCATCATTGTAGGACTAGCGGCACTGAGCTTTGTGGTGTCTTTATCTTTTGGGTCGGTTGATTATTCGCGCTCGGAAATATGGGAAGTAGTACGTCAGCACCTTGCAGGGGAGACCTACTCCGATCAAGCGGTAGACGCAGTGGTTTGGGAGCTTCGTGCACCTCGTGGTTTGCTTGCACTTATTGTGGGAGCAGGCTTGGCTCTTGCCGGTGTAACAATGCAAACGCTTGTCCGAAATCCGTTGGCTGACCCGTATCTGCTTGGTATTTCTTCCGGCGCGAGCGTAGGTGCAACCGCAGTGCTCGTCTTTGGCGTCTTGAGTGGCTTTGGCCTTTATTCACTCTCAGCTGGGGCTTTGATTGGTGCACTTGTGGCCACGTTAACTGTGTATGCGGTGACTATCGCTCAAGGAGGGCTGACGCCACTGCGCCTCATCCTCTCCGGTGTGGTTCTGTCTTCCGCTTTCTCCGCGCTTGCTAGCTTTTTGGTGTTCAAGGGGCCTGATGCTCGTGCTGCGCAAGGCGTGATGTTTTGGATGCTCGGATCAGTAGCCGGAGCACAATGGAACAAGCTCCTCATACCGGCAGTCGTGGTGCTTGTGGCTTTTATTATTTTGATGCTATGTAACCGCCAGATGGACGCTCTTGCCGCAGGCCCCGACACCGCCGCCGCTTTGGGTGTTCGGGTAGGGCTGCTGCGCCAAGGCCTGTTTTTTGTCCAAGCTCTCCTCGTAGGCGGCATGGTCGCTGTGGCTGGAGGCATCGGATTTGTGGGCCTAGTAATTCCGCATCTGGCGCGGATACTGGTTGGCTCACTTCATCGTCGTCTTTTGCCTATCGCTGCAGTGTTCGGTGCGCTTTTTATGGTCTGGGTTGACGTACTTGCCCGGATTGCTGCTCCGCCACAGGAGATCCCGTTGGGCGTGGTAACAGGGGTTGTCGGCGCACCGCTCTTCCTGATTCTTATGGGAAGAAAGAACTATCATTTTGGGGGCCAGGACTAAAATGACACGTTTTCAAGCAGCAGGCGTTGCGTGTGGATTTGACCGGACAGTATTATTGCTCCGAGACGTTGACTTTGCAGTGGACAGCGGCACCATGACCGCAATAGTTGGCGTCAATGGAGTGGGAAAGTCAACTCTTTTGCGCGTCCTTGCCGGAATCCGGAAACCACATGCCGGCAAGGTTTTCATAGACGATGTTGACGTGTATTCCATGCGGTCAAAACAGCGAGCAAAGACGCTCACTTTTGTGGGACAGGAGGAAACACCTCCTGGAGATTTGACCGTAAAAGAAGCAGTCTGCCTGGGTAGGCTCCCGCACACTAAAGTGTGGCAGTTCGATTCCAAGGAAGAGACGCGCTTGGTCAACGATGCATTGCAACTTGTTGGCTTGCAGGACCGTGCGGCGATGGAATGCGCGTCGCTTTCTGGTGGGCAGCGCCGTCGAGTGCTTTTTGCTCGTGGATTTGCGCAAGGCACGGATCTCATTTTTCTTGATGAGCCGACCAACCACCTTGATGTGCACCACCAGCTGCACCTGCTCAAAGTGCTACGAGACTCTGGGCGCACGATTATTGCAACGGTTCATGACCTTGATCTAGCGATGAGCCATTTTGATCACGTGGTGGTTCTTGATCACGGTGGTGTGGTTGCTTCAGGGCCTCCGGAAAGTGTGCTGATCCCGGAGAACTTGCGCAAAGTCTTTGAAGTGGAAGCATTTGTCACCCGGCACCCTGGTGCCAGCCGCTCCCACGTCATCATTGATTCACTCTAAAAATTCCTATTTTTTTTAAGGAGCATGACCATGAAGAAAGCCATTATCCCAATTCTTGGGGTTTCCCTTGTTCTTAGCGCATGTGGGGGCGCTACCTCCGATTCTGCTAAAGAGTCGACTGCCGCAAAAACTAGTGGTGTGACCGTCACCAACTGTGGTGAGGAAGTGACCTTTGACAAGGCTAATGAGCTCTTTGTCAATGATGGCAACATCATCTCTATTGCGCTTGCCGCAGGCGCCAGCGACAAGATCAAATATGTCAGCTCACTGCAGCGTGACAAGGAGATTCTGCGCGCAAAGTTTGGCGAGCACGTTGACTCTCTGAACGAAACTTCCAAGGATTACCCCTCCCTGGAGGCCGTGGTGGCAAAGCATCCGGACGTCTTTATGGCAGGCTGGAATTATGGCTTTTCTGAGGAAAAGAATCTCACTCCTGAATCCCTGAAAGCACAGGGGATCTCTTCCTATATTCTGAGCGAGTCCTGCAAGCAGAGTGGATCAGATAAGCGTGGGGTCTATGACCCATGGGAAGCTGTCCAGATGGACATCTCCAACATCGGAGCCATCACCAATAATAACAAGGAAACAGCAGAATCCTCGGTGAAAGACCTTACTGATCGACTTGAGTCCTTGAAGAAGCTCAAGACAGCGGATAAGAAGCCGAATGTTTTCGTCTTTGACTCCGGAAGAGGCGATGCTGTTTACACCTCTGGAAAGTTTGGTGCTCCGCAGGCGATTCTGGAAGCCGCAGGCGCCCAGAATGCTTCAGGTGATATCGAGGACACCTGGACCAGCGTGGGCTGGGAAAAGATCGCTTCTGCTACCCCGGATGCTTTTGTCTTTGTGGATTATCCAGGTCAGGAGTTCAACGAAAAAGTAGAAGAGCTCCGCGCAAATCCTGCGACCAAGAACCTTCCCGCGGTAAAAGAGAATCGCTTTATCAACTTGCCGTACACAATGTGGACCTCAGGTTCCCTCAACATCGATGCCGCCGAGCATGTGCGTAAGGGCCTAGAAAAGTTCAACCTTGCTCCACAGTCTGAGATGACTCCAAAGCTGACACTTCCTAGCTCTGTAGCTGGCCAGGAGTTTGTTTCTTAAAGCATCTGAACGCCTCCTGATTGCTTTTGATTACTTTCCCTGATGGAAACTCTGTACGTTTTCCATCAGGGAAAGTAACGTTTTAGGCGAGGATTCCTCGCCCTTTTATGTGTTGCGAGGAATAGTGCTGTGTAGCTGACCCAATGCGCGGCAAGGAGCTACATACCCACAATCTACGCAGAGGGAAGATGCTATGAGCGACAAACAAGTCTCGCGAGCTGGAGGTGTACATAAAGAGCTCCAGCAACCAGAAGTGGACCTGCACGAACTTCTTACTACTGCTGAAGATGCTCAACACAAAGTCTCAGCAAGCTCTCCCCGGTGGAGGAAGAGTCTAGTAGGGGCGTCGTTCTTAGCCATTCTTTATTCTCGACTCATTGGTACTCCTTGGTTGAGCATCGCTGTGCTTTTCTTCTTTTTGGCCATCTTCCGTGCCTCATCCGTGTACAGTTATCGGACTCGAGGAGTCCGGCATGCCGTGCGGGGTAGCGGAAAGCCAATGCAACAAAATTGGTTTTACGACGTTCCACCTGGGCAGAGGAAGCGGATGCAGGCAGGGTACATGGTGCTTGTGTTGAGCCCTCTTCTTGTCTCTGCGGCACGAGATTTCAGCATTGTTGCGGGCGCTACCCTAGCGACGCTGTTGAGTGGTGTGGCCATATTCTGGTTTGCCAAGTACTCGGAAGCGATGTTGTGACAATGGAAGAAAGAGAGACACAGTCGTCGGAAGCTGTGAGCCCTGTGTCGCTGGATCGGTATTTACATACTGTGCCGCGGACAAAAATCTGTGCCACTTTGTGGGCAGCAAAAGCGATTCCTGATCGTAATGAGATGAAGTTTTCTAAGCTTCAGAAGCTTACCTGCTTGAGCGAATCATCGCTATCCAAGCAATTAAACTTTCTTGAGTCTGTGGGATATGTACGTAGGTTTCGCGATTATGGGTCCAGTCGTTCTAAAGACGTTGTGTGGGTGTCTCTTACAGAAAAGGGGACGCTGAAATACGAGGAATATGTGGACGCGCTGAAGCAGCTATTGCAATCTGGCTGTGGCAGCTCTTAAAATCTTGTGCGGACTTCAGGACTTCATGGGGGACTCTTAGCAGGTGATAAATCCCACAGGCTCAAGGGTATTCGCAACAAAAAGAGGATCAAGGGTTTCCGTGCGGGCATAAACAAACACAAAAGTGGCAGGGAAGGACTAGACTGAAGCCTATGCGAATTGCGACTTTAACCTCCGGTGGCGATTGCCCTGGACTCAACGCTGTTATCCGCGGTATCGTCCGCACGTGTTCCGAATACGGTTCTACCGTTGTGGGATATGAGGACGGTTGGGTTGGTCTCATGGAAGACAAGCGCATTCAACTTTACGATGATGAAAATATTGATCGTATTCTTTTGCGCGGCGGAACGATCTTGGGAACTGGTCGTCTTCACCCAGATAAGTTCAAAGCGGGGCTTGAACAAATCAAAGAGAATCTGGCAGACGCCGAAATTGACGCATTGATTCCCATAGGCGGCGAAGGCACACTAAAAGGAGCCCAATGGCTCTCCGATAACGGAATTCCTGTGGTGGGTGTGCCAAAAACCATTGACAATGACGTCAACGGTACCGATTACACCTTTGGTTTTGACACAGCAGTGTCGGTAGCAACCGATGCCATTGATCGACTCCATACCACAGCAGAATCCCACAATCGCGTGATGATCGTGGAAGTGATGGGACGCCATGTCGGGTGGATTGCGCTGCACGCCGGAATGGCAGGTGGAGCTCACTACACAGTGATTCCAGAACAGCCTTTTGACATCAATGAAGTCTGTAAGGCAATGGAACGTCGTTTCCAAATGGGGGAGAAGTACGGAATTATTGTCGTTGCTGAGGGTGCCCTGCCTAAGGAAGGGACGATGAGCTTTGACCAAGGGTGCGTGGATCAGTTTGGACATCAAACCTTTAATGGCATCGGTCAGGTGATCGGAGAAGAGATCAAGAGGCGTCTGGGACACGATGTGCGCACCACTGTGCTTGGGCACATCCAACGTGGTGGCACCCCAACTGCCTATGATCGCGTCTTGGCAACTCGATATGGTGTACACGCTGCTCGTGCATGCCATACACAGGATTTTGGCAAGATGGTGGCACTCCACGGTGAGCATATTGATCTGATTCCTTTGGAAGAAGCCGTAGGAACTTTGAAGGTAGTTCCTGAGGCCCGGTATCGGACTGCTAGAGCACTCTTTGGATAAAACATTCGTGGTGGCCCTTCCTGTTTTTCGAGTAGGAAGGGCCATTGTTTTACCCTGTTGGGCTGTGAACGTTGCGCAGATTCCAAGCGCGAGCATGGAGAGCCTCGTTCTGGCAACCTCAATGAACCATTAACGGTAGCGATGAACTAGAATTTCGAGTCATGACCGCTGCAATGTATGACCTGATGGACTTTGATGAGGTCCTGGAGAAATTCGACCCTGTCATGGGCCTTGAAGTTCACGTGGAGTTGGCCACTGAAACTAAAATGTTTTCTGCCCCCTCGGCGCATTTTGGTGCCGAGCCTAACTCGAACGTTGATCCAGTTTCCCTAGGACTGCCAGGTGCATTGCCTGTGGTTAATGCCAAGGGCGTTGAGTGGGCTATCAAGATCGGTCTTGCACTGAACTGCCAGATTGCAGAATCCTCACGGTTTGCTCGTAAGAACTATTTTTACCCAGACCAGCCAAAGAACTACCAGATTTCGCAATACGACGAGCCCATCGCTTACGACGGCTACCTGGATGTTGTGCTGGACGATGGCACCCCGTGGCGCGTGGAGATTGAGCGCGCGCACATGGAAGAGGACACCGGAAAGCTGACTCACCTAGGCGGTGCCGACGGACGTATTCACGGAGCTACAGCTTCGCTCGTCGACTGCAACCGTGCAGGTATCCCACTCATCGAGATCGTTACCAAGCCAATTGAAGGCGCCGGAGAGCGAGCTCCAGAAGTTGCGCGTGCGTACGTAGGGGCGCTTCGGGATTTGGTGAAAGCCTTGGGCGTTTCTGATGCTCGCATGGATCAGGGCTCGATGCGATGTGATGCTAACGTGTCGCTGCGTCCCGTTGGAACCGTCGAATTTGGTACGCGCACCGAGACCAAGAACATTAACTCCTTGAAGTCCGTTGAGCAGGCAGTGCGCTTTGAGATGCAGCGTCAGGCTCAGGTGTTGGAAGATGGCGGGACGATTGATCAGGAGACGCGCCACTATCAAGAAACCGACGGAACTACGTCCAAGGGTCGTCCTAAAGAAACAGCTGAAGACTACCGCTACTTCAACGATCCCGACCTCCCACCGGTTATCGCACCGCGTGAGTGGGTGGAGGAAATCCGCTCGACGCTTCCTGAACTTCCTTGGGTGCGTCGTTCGCGTATCCAGCAGGAGTGGAATCTTAAAGACGAGGAGATGCGTGATCTGGTCAACGCAGGCGCGCTTGATCTGATCGTAGAAACTGTAGATGCAGGGGCAACGCCTGCAGAGGCGCGTTCCTGGTGGGTTGCTTACTTGTCGCAGAAAGCAAATGAGCAAGGAATAGACCTTGACGCTTTGCCTATTAGCGCCGCGCAGGTTGCTCGCGTAGCTGCTTTGGTTAAAGAAGGAAAGCTGACAAATAAGTTGGCTCGCCAGGCTGTCGACGGCGTTCTTGCCGGCGAAGGCGACGTTGACCAGGTTGTTGTTTCTCGTGGTTTGGAAGTTGTGCGTGACGATGGTGCGATTGAAAAGGCTGTCGAAGAAGCATTGGCTGCTAATCCCGATATCGTAGAAAAGTACCGGGCTGGAAACACCAAGGTTACAGGTGCAATCGTCGGAGCAGTGATGAAGGCTACCCGAGGCAAAGCTGACCCGGCTCAAGTAAATAAGCTCATCGCGGAGAAGCTTGCCTAATTGAGCTAAAGGAGCAATGCTTCCGCGCTGCTAAAACACAAAGAGGCGTACCACAGTAGCTAGTAGATTTTTGCTAGCACATCGTGGCACGCCTCATTGTGCTTGGTCAGTGGCTTAAATTAGGGTGTTGTATTTTTCCTCGACAACGAGCGGTGTGTGAGCGCACACTGGTAGGCATGACATATTCAAGAGAAACAGAACCTGTATACGTTCCTGCTGCGGATCGCTACAAGGATATGGAATACCGGATTGTCGGGCAGTCGGGTCTGCGGCTTCCTGCTATCAGTCTCGGTTTCTGGCATAACTTTGGAGATGACAAGCCGCTAGCAACACAGCGTGCGATTGTTCATCGTGCGTTTGATCGGGGAATTACTCACTTTGATCTGGCCAACAACTACGGCCCTCCTGCAGGATCTGCGGAGAAAAATTTTGGTCGGATTTTTTCGGAGGCCCTCAAGGCGTATCGCGATGAGATAGTGATCTCAAGCAAAGCCGGCTGGAATATGGGGGCAGGCCCTTATAGCTTCGGAGGATCACGGAAGTATCTGATGGATTCTTTGGATGCTTCTTTATCTCGACTGGGCCTAGAACACGTGGATATTTTCTATCACCATCGCCCGGACCCGGACACCCCGTTGGAGGAAACCGTATATGCGCTGCGCGATATTGTGGCTTCGGGTAAGGCTCGCTATGTGGGGATCTCATCGTACGGTGCAGAGCTGACTAGTGAGGCTGCGGCGATGATGGCAGAAGAGGGATGCCCGCTGCTTATCCATCAGCCGAGTTATTCCATTTTGAATCGTTGGGTGGAAGAACCTGGTGAAGACGGGGACTCTCTCCTGGAATCTGCTGCTGATTCTGGCCTCGGGGTTATCGCGTTTTCCCCTCTGGCTCAGGGGCTGCTGACTGACCGTTACCTGGATGGAATTCCGGAAAACTCGCGTGCCGCGGCTGGGAAGTCTTTGGGAACGGACATGCTTTCTCCTAGCAACCTAGAGATGGTGTCCAAGCTCAATGAGATTGCAAAGCGACGCGGACAGACCCTTGCACAAATGGCGATCGCATGGGTTCTGAGGGAGCAAGGAGATTACGGAATAGAGACCGTTACTAGTGCATTGATCGGAGCTTCCTCGGTTGAACAGCTAGATCAGAACATTGATGCGCTTAATAATCTGAGCTTTACCACTGAAGAGCTCAATGAAATCGATACGATTGCTAACGACGGCGGAATCAACATCTGGGCTGGGGCAACGAAATCGAAAACTCACGGTTCGGAGTCTGACTCTTAGCAAAATAATGTGAAGGGAAGAAGGTGCCTGCCTTCTTCCCTTATACGGTTGTTAGTGCATCAGCAGGCGGAAGCACATGATGAACATGATCACGCCGATGGCAACGTTGATGTAGCGCCAGACCGTTGGACGGGCAAGCACATGCGCAAAGCGGAGTGAAGTAAACCCGATGAATGGGAACCACACAAAGCTAGCCGCTAGAGCTCCGGCAGCGAAGACCCAACGCCCAGTCTCACCGTGCTGATTGGCGATGCCTCCGAGCATTACTAAAACGTCGATGTAGGCGGCAGGGTTAAGCCACGTAAAAGCAAGCGCTGCTAAGGCGGGTTTAACCCAGGGGCGGTGGGCGTCGTGTGCCGTGTTCTGCTGTTCCGTGGATCGTCGTGAAGGCTTTCCTAGGCGCGTTTTAGGCGCAGTGATCAGGCTAGAGTTGCCGTGCTGCCGGGAATGCATTTCGGAGCTCTCGGCGTACTCGGGTTCAGATTCTTCCACCGTGAGGGCGTCGCCACGCCGTTTAAGAGCATCTCTCCAACAGCTAATGCCGAAGTACAAGAGATAAGCGGCGCCGAGCCACTTCAACGCCACGAGGGCTATAGGTGCGCGTTCTACCAGCGCACCAACGCCTGCTGTGCCGCCAAAGATCAAAATGACATCGGAAATGATGCAGACCAGAAGCACGGCCAGGACGCCCTCACGTTTGACGCCCTGTCTAATAATGAGAGCATTTTGCGGGCCGATGGCAACGATAAGGGACAATCCCATCAGGAATCCAGCGATTGCAATACTCATGTCTCAAGGATGCACCGTGCAGTAAGGTTAAGTAAAATGAATGATTTTACACTTGGTTTAGAATAGCTTCATGAACCCACTTCACCTGCAAACATTGTCCGCGATCATAGACGAGGGAAGCTTTGAAGATGCAGCCTCCATTTTGGGGGTCTCGCCGTCCGCGGTAAGTCAGAGAATCAAGGCGCTAGAGAAGGACATCGGCCGGGTGGTCATTCGTAGAACATCGCCTCCTACTCCCACCGATGCTGGCGAGATTCTGCTCCAAACTGCGCGCAGAATGGAACTACTACAGGCCGAGGCAAACGCACAGCTCCACGAGCGTATTGACCGTGTTCCGCTGACCGTGGCAGTTAACGCGGATTCGCTTTCAGAGTGGTTCAAACCAGTGCTTGCCGACGTCGCACGGTGGGACTCGGCTACCTTGCATGTTCGGGTCGATGACGAGGCTTATTCGCTCGACCTTCTCAAACGTGGAGATGTGCTCGGTGCAGTTACCGGTGAGGCTAAAGCTGCATCGGGTTGTGAATCGATTGCTCTGGGGGCATTCCATTACGTATCCGTGGCAAACCCATGGCTTCTAGACCGTTACACACATCAAGATGGGACAGTGGACTGGAATACGATGCCGGTGCTGCGTTTCGGCCCACGGGATGCATTGCAAGATAAAGATCTTGAACGCAGGTTATGCCAAGTACCGCGTCGGCGTCGGGTGTCTGAAATACCTTCGGCAGAAGCTTTCTTTGAGGCGGCTCGAGTGGGGTTGGGGTGGGCGCTACTACCGGAATCGCAGGCTACGCCTTTGCTGGAAAGCGGTGAAGTGGTCATGCTAGATTCCACTGTTTTTGAAGTGCCGCTGTATTGGCAGAGGTGGCGGCTAGAGTCGCCGTCCCTTGACCGACTTACGGAATCGGTCATTTCTGCAGCGTCGCAGGTATTGCGTCCTATGAGTCGCACGGCGTAATGGGTATGACGAGTTGGCGAAAGCGATAGGAATATCCGCGCACATGAGAAAGACTGGTTAGCGGGAACGGCACGACACTATCGGAAAGTGCTGTGTCTATAGCGGAAGTCTCTTAAAGAATGTGTGCCTGTCCTGGTACGGGATTTTTTAGACGCTCTGAGTAGGAGAGTGGAGTGGGGAGTGAAACACCTTCACGGAAAGGTGTGCCGTCGAAAGCTTCCCGATGATGCTCTGTGAAAAACTGGGCAAAGTCGGGGCCCTTAGGCACGATCTGATTGGGGTTTATGTCGGCGTGAGTGATGTAGTAGTGCTGCTTGATCTCGTGGAAGTCCGTGGTGTCGCCGAACCCGGGGGTTTGAAAGAGATCCCGTAGATATCCCCAGATCATGGGCATTTCCGTAATTTTATTGCGATTGCACTTAAAATGCCCATGGTACACCGCGTCGAATCTGATGAGGGTGGTGTAAAGGTAGATATCTGCGAGCGTAATGTGACGTCCTATGAGGTATCTCTGAGAAGAGAGTCGCTTTTCGATGGTGTCGAGGGCCGAGAAAAGGCGATCGTAGGCCGCATCATAAGCTTTTTGACTCCCCGCAAATCCACACCTATAGACCCCGTTGTTGATCTCGGTAAACATAAACTTTGTTATGGCGTCGATGTCTTTGCGCAGCTCTATTGGGTAGAGGTCTGGCGCGCCGGGACGCTCATAGGCAGACCATTGGTCGTTAAGATCGGGCACCATGCTGGGATAATCGTTGGTGATGACTTTTCCTGAAGCAATCTCGACGATCGCCGGAACGGTGATCCCACGTGGGTAATTGGGGAATCGTTTGAGGTAGGTGTCGCGAAGCCTCGGTGTGGCTAGGACGGGGTCAACTTTTCCTGGGTCGAGATCAAACGTCCACGAGCGCCAATCGTGGGTTGGTCCTGTTAGCCCAAGGGAAATGACATTTTCAAGACCTTTTAGGCGGCGCGTGATTACTGCCCTGTGCGCCCACGGGCAGGCTCGGGCTGCGATGAGACGGTAACATCCCGGCTCAACAGGCCAGAACGTTCGACCGTCTTTTTGTGGCGTGGGGTGGTCAACGGTGGCGAGGATGCGATCGTCGATATAGTGGGTGTCGCGTTGGAATTCTCCGTTGTCGTCTTTGGACGTGTAGCTTTCGTAGCCGTCGAAGTCTTTCTTGTGCATGGCGGTGTTTTCTGGGTTGTCTGCTGCGGAACTGGGCTGCAAGGGTGCTGGTGACATGTCATCAAGTATAGATTTTTTAATATTAAATTCGTGATAAGGTTTGCCTAAAGGTGTGAGATTTTTTACATGCAATCGTTAGCATGGACTGTTACGTTTAAATCATTATGAATATGAAGCCCAATAACCTGCCCCGCGCAATAAAACGAGCGTTTATGCGTGCGACGATCCTTTCCCTCGCGATAGTAACCAGCCTTGGCCTGTTCTCTGGAAACCTCACAGGCGCTTTTAGCCAGTGGGTATCCAACGCCGGGGCAGCAGACTCGCAGGATGCGCCCCTACCTCTCATTGATGCACAGCCACTCCCTGCTCAAGAGGTGCCTCAAGAAGGGATCGTCCCGGAAACTTTTGCGGCAACTGCCGACGCTGCAACGTTGGAATCGCTCCCCATCGACGATGCTCTCGGAGGTAAGCCGGTATACAGCCGGGACCAATTTGGTCAAGCGTGGAGCGATGACGTGGACGTTGAAGGGGGACATAACGGATGTGACACTAGAAACGACATCCTGCGTCGAGACCTCACCGACATAGTTGTTCGGAATAAGACCAGGGATTGCATCATAGAAAAAGGAAAACTGGTCGATCCTTATACCGGTAGCACCATTGACTTTGTCCGCGGCGGAAAGAAAACGCACGGCGTAGACATCGACCACATCGTTCCGCTGGCCAACGCTTGGTACGCCGGAGGATACACATGGGATGAACAAAAGCGCCGCAACTTTGCCAACGATCCGATCAACTTGGTGGCTACGTCGCTAGAAGCAAACCGCATTAAGAAAGCAAAAACTGCAGACCAATGGATGCCATCAAATAAAGCATTCACATGCGAGTACGCACAGCGCCAGATCCGAGTAAAGTCCACATATGCGCTCACCGTAACAACCCGAGAAAAAGCTGCCTTAGCGGGAGCATTGAAGTCCTGTTCCTAGACTATCCGCCCGGATGCTTCTAAAATTTAGCGTCCGGGCGCGCCGAGGACTTCCCATCTTCTTCAACATTTTCGCATATTCTGGGGCGCATGAACGACAATGCCAAGCCCGACCGCGCCAGCGATCTTGACGACGAGATTCCCACGTACCAAGCCCCCTCCGCGTCATCGCCACGTGAAGAGTCTCCAGAAGCGCCTCAAGAACCTTCACAAAAAACTGTAGATCCCGCCAAGAGCCTTTATGAACGTGCGGGACGCGTGGCACCCCAGTCGATTCAACCCTCAGCGCGAAGCAATGCTGCCCCTGAGCCTGCGAGTGTGCAGCCTCCGCACGTAGAGAGCCCTGCGGAGAAGAAAGAGCGTGTCGACGCTACCTCTCACAAAGAATCCATACCGGAAGCAGTGTCGGATTCTCCTCGCGTGGAGCCGACTCGTGTTACAGAAAAGGTAGTAGCCGATGAGCCTACTACTGTGTCGCAGAAGCCTTTAGCTTCTAAGACTGATGCCACAGACGTTAAGCCCGCCGTGGCACCAGAGGTGGTTTCTCAAGCAAAGGTGCAGCATCCGCCCACGGATTCTTTTAGCACAGAGACCGTGGCAAAGCAGCCTGCACCTGCGGAAGACAAAACCACTGTGTTTAGTGCTGCGCCGGCAGCTCCAGCGGCCGCGGCTGCCTCCGTCGCTAGGCCTGTCACTCCTAAAACTCCAGGAGAAGAGAAGACAACAACCCTGGGGCGAGACACTCAACGTCATAGCCAACCGCTTGCTTCAGACGCTCCCACCTCGATATACCGCGATCCTGCTCCTACTGAGCGGGCGGCTTATAGGGATGAGGATTTCGCACCCGCTGTGCCTCCGGTACCACCTGCGCAGCCTGCGCCGTCGACAAGCCCAGTAGTAACGCCGGCGCCGGTATCAGCACCGGCTACTACCGCCTTTGCTGAATCCCCGGTTGAGCAAGCACCTGCGGTTGCACCAGCGGCACCGCAGCCGGAACCGGTAGACGCACACGCTGTTGCCGTTGCGGCCAAACGCGGAACAATCGATTTTGGTTTGCTTGTGCTGCGCGTAGTCTTTGGCGCTTGGCTGATTTTGGATGCCGTTCAAGTGTTCTTTGCGATGGGGAATTCTGGAGGAATAAACGGCCTGCAGGATCAGTTCTCTTCCTACGCTTACGCCAGCACGTTGGCTGTTGCCGTCCCGGCTATGGAATTGGCGGCGGGCGTTTTCCTCGTCTTTGGTCTGCTCACACCAGTCGCTGCTGCTGTGGCTACTGTTGTGACGTCATTCCTCACCGTGCACCATATTGCGAGCGCGGATTCGCTGAATCTGATTGGTCTTAATAACTCCATCTGGTTTGCGTTCTTCCTCACCACTATCTCGCTGGTGCTGCAATTCACCGGCCCTGGTCTTATTTCCTTTGACGTAAGTCGGAGTTGGGCTAAACGGCCACTCGCTAGCTCGTGGGTCTTTGCCGTCTTAGGCATCGCTGGAGCCGTGGCATTGTGGTGGTTCGGCGCCGCCGTAAACCCGCTGGTCTAAACCAAGAAAAGCACTAAAGACCCTGATCTCCAGGTTTTCGGAGGTCAGGGTCTTTGCTTGTGTACTTGCTAATCTACGTGACGCACTGCGCCTTTGTCTGCGGACGTCGCCATTTTGGCGTATGCACGCAGCGCCTTGGACACGGGGCGCTGACGGTCTTGCGGCTCCCACGGTTTTTCTCGTGAATTCATAGCTTTACGACGCCGCTCGATGTCATCTTCAGTCACATCCAGGCGCAACAGCCTCTTCTGAATATCAATCGTGATCTGATCACCATTTTCGATCAGACCGATGAGCCCGCCATGAGCGGCTTCAGGAGAGATATGGCCGATTGATAGGCCTGATGTGCCTCCTGAGAAGCGACCATCGGTAATCAGTGCGCATGCTTTGCCCAGGCCAGCACCTTTAAGGAATGAGGTTGGGTGAAGCATCTCTTGCATGCCGGGACCACCAGAGGGACCCTCATAGCGGATCACCACCACGTCGCCGGGTTGGACCTCTTTATTCAGAATGATGGAGACGGCTTCTTCTTGGCTTTCAACCACGCGAGCGGGACCAGAGAACGTCCATACGGATTTATCGACTCCGGCAGATTTTACTACCGCGCCGTCGGGGGCAAGGTTGCCACGCAAAATGGCTAGACCCCCGTCGGCGGAATATGCATGGTCAATATCGTGGATACATCCATTGGCGGCGTCCAGATCGAGCGAATCCCAACGGTTGGATTGAGAGAACGCCTCAGTGGTGCGCACGCCTCCAGGAGCTGCATGGAATAACTCGATGGCTTCTTGTGAAGGATTATCGCTGCGTATATCCCAATCGCCAAGCCACTCATCCAACGATGAGTAGAGGACAGAATGGACAGTTTTTTCTAATAGGCCGTTCCTGTGGAGCTCCCCAAGTATGGCGGGGATTCCTCCGGCCCTGTGGACATCCTCGATGTGGTAATTGCCATTCGGGGCAACTTTGGACAAACAAGGGATCCGGTGTGAGAGCTCATCAATATCGGAGAGTGAGAAATCGACTTCACCCTCCTGCGCTGCAGCCAGAGTGTGGAGAACCGTATTAGTTGAGCCGCCCATCGCCATATCAAGGGCCATGGCATTGAGGAATGCTTCTTTTGTGGCCACGTTACGGGGAAGCACCGACTTGTCTTCTTGTCCGTAGTATCGCTGACACATGTCCACGATCATGGTGCCTGCTTGTTCAAACAGCCGTTTACGTGCAGTATGCGTAGCCAGCGTAGTTCCGTTGCCTGGCAAAGAAAGCCCGAGTGCTTCCGTTAAACAGTTCATTGAGTTAGCGGTAAACATTCCGGAACAGGATCCGCAGGTAGGGCAGGCAGATTCCTCAATAGTCTGTAAAGAGTCATCGTCTACGGCTTCATTGGCTGACGCAGTGATAGCGGTGATTAGATCGGTTGGGGCATGCGCTATCCCGTCAACAACTACGGCTTTGCCAGCTTCCATAGGGCCGCCAGAGACAAAAATAGCGGGGATATTTAAGCGCATTGCAGCATTGAGCATCCCAGGAGTAATTTTGTCGCAGTTGGAAATGCAGACCATGGCATCGGCAGTATGCGCATTGACCATGTATTCCACCGAGTCCGCAATAATCTCCCTACTGGGAAGGGAATAGAGCATGCCCCCGTGTCCCATGGCGATACCATCATCTACCGCGATGGTATTGAACTCTTTGGGAACTCCACCTGCTGCCCGAACTGCGTCAGCAACAATATCGCCAACATTTTTAAGATGCACGTGGCCTGGAACAAACTGCGTGTAGGAGTTAACAATCGTTACAATTGGCTTCCCAAACTCGTGCTCTTTAGTTCCCGTGGCCCGCCAGAGAGCGCGAGCGCCCGAGGCATTTCGACCGACAGTAGTGACGCGTGAACGGAGTGGAAACATGCTGTTCCTAACGTGTGGGCTGATTCTATAGATGTAGTGCTGCGCCAGATGAGATCGTGGCAGCGTAGAGCAGTGAAGGCTTGTTTCAACTGCTGCTCTCCTAGCGGGGAACCCAAGGAAAGTAGGTGACTCGTGCAGTCTCATTATGGGTGGATGAGACTGCATCGAATATTCCTACTATGTAGGATAGCTCATCTCATAAAGCTCTGTGGCTAGGACTCGTTGCGATTTTTTGCAGCCTCGCGTCGTTCAAACTCTTCTTTTGTGAGCATTTCTTGGTAGCCGTCACGATGCACGATGACAACTTTATCGTCTGCGGCCTTCTTACCTTGGGACAAGACATCGGGAATACGCCCGGCAGATGCTTCCTCTAGCCGGGGGAGTGAGTTGAAGGTAACCGCAGGTAACGGAAAGGTCTTATGCGTGGTTTTGAGCATAGCCCGGGATCCCTTGAATTCGATCCCTTGGATGTCTTCCCAATCCGCATGTGCGGGAGCCTGGAGAAAATACATAGCCGTAATGCCCGAATCGTCGACGACGGTCTTAGTTCTGAGCACCCAGATAATAAAGAGCACGGGGAAAGCTAACAGCCAAAACAGATAGAGCGGTGCTGCACCGATGATAAGGAGAAGCATCGCAGCCATAATGCCAGCCGCCAAGATATGGGTGCGCTCCTGGGAGAAAACAACTTTTGTTTTCGGCGATTGCACACCGGGGGACTTAGTGGGATCGGCAGGAGAGCCGGCTGAAGGTTTTTCGCTCATGGGAAGACATCCTAACGGACAGGGGATGAACGGGGTTGTCTGCCGCAGTTTTTAAGGAGTTATTACGCGCGAATTATGTGTACCCGCGTCGGTTGTGCCGCCTTCTGCCTGGGGGTGGGGGTCTGCCGCTGGGGCGGGACCCGTTGACTCTGTGGGAAGATCCTGCGGACTTGTGGGGCTCGCTGGTTCTTCCGAAACCCCTCCACTGGATCCCGAGCTGCCGTGTGGTGCAGGGGGTGGGGTTTCTGAAGAAGGCTTTTGGCTTGAGGTTTGCGGTATCGAGGTCTCCGTCGTCTTTGGTGTGGTGATGACAGGGGGAGGCGGTGGCGCAACGGGGGTTGTGGGCTGTGGTGATGGCGGGGCCACGCTGCGGGAATTCTGATAAGCGTCGTCAGGCTCTAGTGTGAAGCCCTTGAGCAAAACTATGAGCGCAAAACCTACAACAAGCATGGTTGTGGAGACTCGGGTGCGTCCTCCGACAGTCAGGATTCGGCGCCATGTTGTCATAGACGCATCGGATGAGGTGGCTGGAGCTTGTGCGTCTTTGTTGTGGGGGTCTTGATCGTTGGGATCGTGCTGCTCATTATTGGAAATGGCGGTGTCCATGAGTC
The DNA here is from genome assembly GCF_002162115.2 of Corynebacterium silvaticum. Classification (NCBI taxonomy): domain Bacteria; kingdom Bacillati; phylum Actinomycetota; class Actinomycetes; order Mycobacteriales; family Corynebacteriaceae; genus Corynebacterium; species Corynebacterium silvaticum. The sequence continues at coordinate 1,099,841 of NZ_CP021417.2, forward strand.
CAGTTTCCACAATGGCGGGATCTTCTTTTGCGTGATCGCCGCGGTCAGGAGATTGGGCGTCGGGAAGCTCTGTGGTGCGTGGATCTTCTGCGGGCGTGATAAGGGAAGTACCTGGGAAAACCTTGGTGGTTTCGGTGTTTCCTGTGCTATTCAAGGGCTGGGAGAGCTCGCCTGTGGAGCTAGTCGACGCAACCGTCTTCGAGGCATCCGCGTTGGTGATTATTGCTGGACGGAAGAGTGAATCGGCAATATCTGAAGGCGAGGATGTCTCAAGTGTGTCAGCTCGGGAACCCGTCAAAGTAGGCGCTGTGCCGTACTCTTGCCAGAATTCATCAATGATGGAGGTGCGAATCGCGCGTTCCACAAGCCACTGGGATCCTGGGTTGACCTGGCACACAAAGCGCATGTCCACTGTCCAAGGCTGGCCGACCGTGCTGGGTTGATGTACGGCGACGGAAGGGTGCACGCTGAGCTCGCCGAGGATTTCTGGGGCAATGTCGCTGCGGCGTAAGGCCCGTCGGGTGGCGCGTGTTGAACGTTCTATGGCTTCTTCAATGGAAGCCGACCCGAGCAGCGGAATGGGCATCGTAACCACTGCGCTTGACCAATAATTTGAATTATTGATGGATACTCCGGCTTTGGAGTTGGGGATGATGACGGTTTCCTCTGCGAGTGTTCTGATCCTCGTCGCACGCATTGTGATCTGGATGACCGTGCCTTCAATTTTGGTGGCTCCGCCTTCAAATCGAACCCAGTCGCCCACGCCGTAGTGCTTCTCGCTCAAGATAAAGAAGCCTGCAAGGAAGTCGGCGATGATTGATTGTGCGCCTAAACCGATGGCCGCGGAGGCTGCGGTCGCGGGGATTGCAGCGCCGGCGAGTGTGAAGCCGATTTGTTGTAAAACAAACACGAAAATCACAAAGTATGCGATCATCTGCGCGATGTAGATCATCACACCGGCGAAAGCGAGATGCGCCTTTGACTCGTCCTCGTGCTCATCTATGACTTTCTTTTCCACGATGCGCATGGCTAAGCGCCCAAGGCGGGGTACCAGGAAAGCAAGGAAAGCCAAGATGAGGAGGTCAAGACCTGTGTCAATGAACCAGTCCCACGTTTGGTGCAAGAGGAATTGAGTTCGCATGATTACCGAGGATAGCGGTGTTAGCCATCTCGGTGGGTGTGCTTGTTCTTATCCACGGATGGGGAAGTGACCTGCACCATATGGGGGTAAGTTGAAGAAAAAGAGCCGACATTCCACTCTGTGGCGTGTAGGATCCCATCCTATGAACATTATTCGACTTGTAGTGCTATCCGAGCGGCGCCTGCCGTAACGGCCACCAAGTCGTAACGTAAGCGCCCTCGCCAGCATCACAAGTGCTGATCGGGGGCTTTTTTCGTAGCGGACCACCATCATCCGCTTAATGTTCAACTAGTGAATATGCAGATCATCTAAACCGAAACCCAGTGGTTTAGCAGAGCTGTGTATTGGTATTCGACCTAGACCAGGTAACCAAACCTTTGTCTAGATTCGGACAACAACATCCGTGAACAATCAAGGAGCTAGAAGTCGTGGCAGCCTCCACAAAGATCACAAAGACCACATCTTCGGTCCCGCCTTCTCCCGCTGCGATGGCTAAGCGGTCCCAGGTACAACGACCTGAGCGAATGACGGGCGCAGAAGCGATCGTGCGATCGCTTGAAGCACTAGGCACAGACATAGTCTTCGGCCTACCTGGTGGAGCAGTTCTTCCTCTTTATGATGCGTTGTACTCCGCTCAGAAGCTAAGGCACGTTTTGGTCCGGCATGAACAGGGGGCTGGACATGCTGCAACGGGATACGCTCAGGCAACCGGCAGGGTAGGGGTGTGCATCGCTACCTCTGGTCCGGGAGCGACCAACCTGGTCACACCTATTGCTGATGCCAACTTAGATTCGGTGCCTCTCGTGGCTATTACCGGACAGGTGGGACGCTCACTTCTTGGCACCGACGCTTTCCAAGAAGCAGACATCCGCGGTATCACCATGCCAGTGACCAAACACAACGTGATGGTCACGGATGTGAATAAGATTCCGCAGGCGTTAGCGGAAGCTTTCTACCTTGCGCAAACAGGACGCCCGGGGCCAGTGCTTGTCGACGTTCCCAAGGATATTCAGCAAGCGGAAGTGGACTTTATCTGGCCTCCTAAAATTGATCTTCCAGGCTATAAACCCGTTACAGTGCCACACAATCGCCCGATCGAACAGGCCGTAAAGCTGATATCCTCTGCGCGGCGACCTGTCCTCTACATCGGTGGCGGAGTTATTAAAGCCAATGCTGCAGAAGCTTTGCGTGCCTTCGCCGAATACACCCAGATCCCGGTGGTCACCACCCTTATGGCCCTTGGATCTTTCCCCAGCTCGCATGATCTGCACATGGGGATGCCTGGAATGCATGGAACTGTTCCGGCAGTGGGAGCGATGCAAATGAGTGATCTTTTGATCGCTATTGGGGCGCGATTTGACGACCGGGTCACCGGGGCGTTGAGCTCTTTTGCGCCGGGCGCACAAGTGATTCATGCAGATATCGACCCTGCCGAAATCGGAAAAATTCGCTCTGTTGATGTCCCGATAGTTGGCGATGCTAAAGAAGTTCTGGAAGCGCTTCTTAACGCCTATAAAGCTTCTCGTGCGGATTTACCCCGCAGTGCTCGTTGGCTGAAATATTTAGCAGGCTTGAAGGAACACTTCCCTCGTGGTTGGGAAAAGAGCGAGACCGGTTTGATTGAGCCGCAGCGAGTGATCAGGGAGCTTTCTAAGGAAGTCGGACCAGACGCTATATATACGGCAGGCGTAGGCCAGCATCAGATGTGGTCGGCGCAATTCCTGGACTTTGAAAAACCCCGTACCTGGCTTAACTCCGGTGGGTTGGGCACGATGGGTTATGCCATACCTGCTGCGCTAGGCGCTAAAGCCGGAGCACCCGATACCGAGGTGTGGGCTATCGACGGCGACGGCTGCTTCCAGATGACTAATCAAGAGCTTGCTACGGCTGCTGTGGAGGGCATGCTGATCAAAGTAGCTTTGATTAACAATGGAAACTTGGGGATGGTGCGTCAGTGGCAGACGCTGTTTTATGACGGAAACTACTCCAACACTAAACTGCGTGAAAAAGACCACTACATGCCTGATTTTGTTGGGCTCGCAGAAGCGCTTGGCTGCGCTGCTTTCCGTGTTACGCGTGCGGAGGATATCGTTCCGACGATCCGCAAGGCGCGGGCAATTAACGATCGTCCTGTGGTCATTGATTTTATCGTGGGTGAGGATGCCCAAGTGTGGCCCATGGTTGCTGCAGGTCATTCAAATTCGGACATTCAGTACGCCAAGGGACTCCGCCCCTTCTTTGACGGGGAAGAATCTGCCGCAGAATCCCCCGATGAGATTGATGATTTGATTGAAGAGGCAACGCTGTTGTCTCTGGAGAAGCAGGCGAAGAGAAATCTTGCTCCGCGGGAACAGATCTAGGAGATAGTGATGGCTAATAAGGATATTTCTCGTCATATCTTGAGCGTTTTGGTTCAAGATACTGACGGCATTACGTCTCGTGTTGTGGCGATGTTTACTCGCCGCAGCTTCAGCATCGTGTCATTTGTCTCAGGAAAGACTGAGGAACCGGGCGTTAATCGCTTTACCATTGTTGTGGACGCAGACGAAGTCAACATTGAGCAGATTACCAAGCAGCTCAATAAGTTAATTCCTGTACTTAAGGTGGTTCGGCTAGAAAAAGAAACCACTATTGCTAGGGCCTTGATGCTGGTTAAAGTGTCTGCGGATGCGTCGAATCGGCCGCAGGTAGTTGACGCAGCAAATATCTTCCGCGCTCGAGTCGTGGATGTCGCACCTGACTCGGTAGTCATTGAGGCAACAGGCAACAAAGGAAAACTTAACGCGCTTTTGGACGTGCTCGAACCTTTTGGTGTATTGGAATTGATTTCATCCGGGCAAATCGCCCTGCATCGTGGATCAAAAACAATGGCACCGGGTAACCGATAGTCCTCGGAATAGAGGCGCTTCAGAACAAGTAGGCGCCTCACATTCCTCTAGCTTTCAGAAAATATTTCTTTATTTCCACGTCGCAATAGGCGTTATGTGGATTGGTAGCATGGTTGTAACGGAAAGGTATACATCATCATGGCAATTGAACTTCTTTACGATGCAGACGCAGATCTCTCTTTGATTCAGGGACGCAAGGTAGCTGTTATTGGTTATGGATCCCAAGGACATGCTCATGCGCAATGTCTCCGTGATTCCGGTGTTGAGGTTGTTATTGGTTTGCGTAAGGGCTCTAAGTCTGCAGAAAAAGCAGAGGAAGCTGGCTTTGAGGTAAAGAACAATGCCGACGCTGCGCAGTGGGCAGACGTAATCATGATTCTGGCCCCGGACACGTCGCAAGCGGAAATCTTTAAGACCGACATTGAGCCCAATCTGCAGCCAGGCAATGCGCTGTTCTTTGGTCATGGTTTGAACATCCACTTCAATCTGATCGAGCCGAGCAGCGACATCACAGTGGGCATGGTTGCTCCGAAGGGGCCAGGGCATTTGGTTCGTCGACAGTTCGTTGACGGCAAAGGCGTTCCATGCTTGATCGCCGTGGACCAAGACCCACGAGGAGAAGGGCGCGACCTTGCTCTGTCGTATGCAGCTGCTATCGGCGGTGCACGTGCCGGGGTTATCCAGACCACTTTCCGCGAAGAGACAGAGACTGACTTGTTTGGTGAGCAGGCCGTTTTGTGCGGTGGACTCGAACATCTCATGATGAAAGGCTTCGAGGTTCTTACCGAGGCGGGATATGCCCCGGAGATGGCCTATTTTGAGGTTCTGCACGAGATGAAATTGATTGTTGACCTCATCTGGGAGGGCGGCATCGAGAACATGAATTATTCCATTTCGGAGACCGCAGAGCTGGGCGGCTACATGGCAGGCCCACGAATCATTACGCCTGAGGTCAAGGAGAACATGAAGGCAGTTCTCGCAGACATACAATCCGGAAAGTTTGTCCGCGATATGGTCGCAGACGTAGAGGCTGGTCAGCCAAAGCTGAAGGCATATCGCGAGGAAATCGCGGCGCATCCGATTGAGGAAACTGGCACCAAACTACGCGATCTCATGAGCTGGGTTAAAAACCCACTCGACGCGACGGCGTAACCATACATAGGCGAGTGCCGCGGCTGATATGGAAATAGCCGCGGCATTCCCTTTTTATGGTGCTATGCGCGTCTTAATTAAAAGCGAAAGACATTTTTGAGTAGGTGCCACACGCCGCCACCGATAAGTGAGAGAATTCCCGCAATACCGCCGAGCCAAGTAAAGACTTTGCCCAGTGTGCTTCCGCCGTCAGTACCTTTAACGACGACGGTAAGAGGCAGTTATTTTTCCATAAACTCTTTTGTGCTTGGGTCTTTCATTTGAAAACTTGTGACGAAGGTGCCAGGGGTATTGGCTGCTGTATAGGAGTATTCGTAGGTTATTTGAGAACCGAGTTCTCCAAAGCCACCTTTATTAACTATCGATTCGATCGTGCGCGAGTCTTTTTTATTAAACGTCCTGTTGGGGAGTTGATCTAAAGCTGTTACAGAGGGCTCTGTAGCTCCTGTATCTTTAGTTACAACGGTTTTCTTTCCTGTGCTGGGATTAAAGGAATCAATTAGGTGAGAGGTGCTCCATAAAATCAGTGAAGCCATTGTTGCCGTTATTGGATACTTTTAGTTCGAGCTTGACGTTAATGGTGTCGCCTGGATTAACGGTGACTGTTTTATTGCTTTCGACTTGGGGTGTTTCTTGAGGGGCCGCGACAGTGATGCTGCGGGTGAAGGTCCTGCCTCCTTCTAAGGTGGTACTCGTACTGATTGTTGTGGTCGCATTTTCCTGCTGTTGGGCCTGGGCTACTGGAGAGGCTGTCGTGAGTAGCGCAATAGTGAGGACCGGCGCTAGAACACGTTTTATACTCAGCATTTATTTTTCCTTAAATTAAATATGAGAACATATCAACAATTAAGGTATATCACAGTCTCAATTGAGCAAAATGACAGACGCGTGATTTTCGTTTCAGGGGCTTTGTATGTTCGGTGACGTTTTGCTATTTTCAATAATTCCATTTAATGGAAATTAAGTGTAATGTCGCTTGCATGGATACGGGACAAGGCTCATCACACGCGGTTAGCCCACAGGGCAAAGCTCATCATGTGCACGATCATGATCACGAGCATTCTCATGGACATGTCCCATCGAGTATGAGGGCACTTCTGGCCGTTGTTGCCGTTACTAGTGTGTTTTTCTTGGTGGAGCTAGTGGGTGGTCTATGGACTGGGTCTTTGGCTTTGCTTTCCGACGCAATGCATATGCTTTCTGACTCCACGGGTTTGATAGTTGCTCTTGCCGCCATGCTCGTAGCTCGGCGTCCTGCTTCCGTAAAAGCCACCTTTGGCAATAAAAGGGTTGAGGTTATAGCTGCGTTTTTTAATGCTGTAGCAGTTTCCGTGATCTCCGTGTGGATCGTGGTGGAGGCTATTCAGCGGTTGGGTCAGAAAACTGAGATTGATGCGCCGCTTACTCTGGCGATCGGAGTGGTTGGTTTGCTGGCCAATATCGTGGGAGCAGTCCTTCTACACGGGCATAAAGATGAGAGCATCAACGTCAAGGGGGCCTACCTGCACATTGTGCTAGATATGGTGGGTTCTCTTGCCGTGATTGTGTCGGCAACCATTATCTATCTCACGTCGTGGCTGTGGGTGGATACGGTGGCTTCGCTCGCCATTGCGGCGCTCATTTTGCCAAGGTCGTTGGATTTGGCATGGAGCGCGCTTGGTGTACTGCTGGAACGAACTCCTGCTGGCTATGATCTTGATTCCATTGAGAAAGGCCTGCTGGGTATTCGCGGGGTCGTGGAGGTACATGACCTTCATGTATGGACGATAGATGGGCATGAGGCGATGGCAACGTGCCACCTTGTTGTCGATGAGCATATTGACGAAGGTTGTGCCCCTCTCGACGCGGCGCAGGACTACCTTAAGAGCGTGGGAGTCGCACACGCCACGATTCAGATTGAAGAACAGGGACACGATGCTCACGAGGATTATTGCCGTCGTTTCTGATTGATATGAACCGCACAACGAGGGCGTGGGTAGAGGCTTAAAGTGACGATGCACAGGAAGCGTTGCGCATCATATGTTTCGGAGTCTGCACCTACGAGCCGTGATGACTAGAATCATGCCCATGGGTTTTTCTACGCCAAGCTATGATCTTGCAGACTTGTTTAACCGCATCGATCGCGGTGACCTGCAACTACCGGATTTTCAACGTTCGTATTGCTGGGACGTGGATCGGATTCGTTCGTTACTCGTTACCGTATTGCGAGGCTATCCGGTCGGCGCGCTGATGGCGTTAGATACCCGAAACGAGCCCATGCGGTTTAGGCCGCGGCCCCTTCAGGGGGCACCGGAGCATCATGTATCACCGGGGCTTTTGCTTCTCGACGGACAACAGCGCCTCACCTCCCTGTATCAGTGCTTGCGCGGCGAGGGGCTCGTGGAGTCGGTTGATTTCCGCAGTAAGAATGTTCGTCGTCGCTTTTATGTGGACGTAGAAAAAGCTGTTTCTTCGGAGGTTATGCCGGATGAGGCCGTAATTTCTGTGGATGAGTCGGGTGTGGTTCGCTCCCATTTTGCGGAGACTCCAGAAGGCGGCATCACTTCACGTGAGGCGGCGCTGGCTCATGGCTGTATTCCAGTGTCAGCTTTGTTGTCGGATGAGGCTACAGACATGCTCTTTGACATGGCTGCTGGGGCGGATGCTCAGGCGCGCGATAACGTTCGCCGCTTTAACAATAAGGTGGTCAAGCCTCTTGCTGGCTATTCGATTCCGATGGTGCGTCTTGACCGGGCAACCGCCCAGGGTGGCATAGGTTCTATCTTTGCTCAGGCGAATTCTTCTGGCATGCAGATGGATGTCTTTGAGCTTCTTACCTCATTGTTTGCTGCGCAGGATCCAGATTTTGACCTGCTAAGGGATTGGGAGAAAACCGACGAGGTGCTCAGGAAGTACCCGGCTTTGGATGGGATAGGAAAGACGGAGTTTCTCACTGCTGTGGCGCTGTATGTCTCTGCACGCAACGGCAGGGCGAGCGGGCATAGGGAATCGATCCTGAAATTGAGCGTGGCGGACTACGCTCCGGCAGCCAAAAAGATGCGTGCGGCGTTTCATGAGTCGGCTCATTACATGAGCGAGCGGTGCATTTTGTCCACCTCGCAGGTGCCTTACACCCCGCAGTTGATTCCCCTTGCTGTGATTATTGCGCTGCTTGCGGAGGAGCCTGGCTTGCTGTCCAAACAGGAAGCGTGGAACCGTCTTAACCGGTGGTTCTGGTGTGGGGTCTTTGGGGAACTGTATGGTTCGCCAGCGCTTACTGTCCGCATGGGAACGGATGTGGACGAGGTCACCTCTTGGATCCGGGCGGCTGAGGCTGGCAAGGATAATGAGGTAGAGACTCCAAAATCTATCCGTAATGCTCGGTTTGTGGAATCGAGATTGCTCAGCGCTGGCCCCGAGTCTGGTCTTTATAAAGGAATCTATGCCTTATTAATGGGACGAGGCGCGCGGGATTGGCGTACCGGACAAGCCTTTGATCGGCATAATGCGGCGACCTTGGGAGTGCACTTCCGTCCGGTTTTCCCGGAGGTATGGTGCGATGACAATGACGTAGATCGAGTACTGGCTGACAGCGTGTTAAATTACACGCCGATGGGACGTCGCACGTACGTGATGATAGAAGGTTCTTCTCCTGCTCGTTATCTGGCGAGGATCCAATCCAAGTCGTTGATGGATGATCAGGAATTTGATGAGGTGCTAGCCACACACATGATGGACCCACATCTTGTGTTGAGTGCGAATGCCAACGAGTTTTTCCGAGACCGGCGCCAACGCCTGATCGCTATGATCGAAGAGGCTATCGGTGGCTCTGCGGTGATGGATGTTGATGAGGCGAACTTGGGTGGCGGCGAAGAAGGTCCTGATGCCTTCCGCCCGCAGTAAAAAGTGCCTTATCGGCAAGATACGGGGATACAGCTGGCGGGGCTATAGATTCGGGTCCTACGTTGACGGCGTATGAGAATCCATTGCGTGGTTTTTCGCAGAAAGGGCTGGCAGCGCGCGGCTGTCTCGTCCTTATTGTGGCCATGCTTCTTGTCTCGTGTTCAACGTCTACGCGGCGGGCAGAACAAAGCAAGAATGCGCTCGTCAATTCGGTGCTGGAAGAAGCTCGGGTGCGCAATCTCAACCGTCACGTGGCATCGAGTTTTACGCCCGAACCACAGGTGATCGGCACTCCCTATGATTCGGGTGCGGCGGCCTCGCGATTGCTTTTCGACGCCTCCGATACGGTTGTCGTCTCCGATTCCGTGATGGCGTCTCAACTGCGTGCGTCCTCAATCGCGGTGGTCGCCCATGCGCCAATGCTGACCATGACTGATCAATCGCGCGCGGAAGTCATCGCGGAGATCGGCCGGTTGGGTGCCCGATACGTGTTGGCTGTAGGCGATGTGCCGTTGAGCTCTGTGGACGGGAGCCGTCGGGTAATCAAAGACGATGGTTCTTTTGATGCATTGGGTCGCCTGACCTCGTTAAGGTTTACACCGAGGAAAATTTCGGAGAGGGAAGTACTTGAAAAAGTAGCAACGCTCAACCCCGCGGATATTGCGCTTTTGACTTTGGAAGACTCTCCGCAGCCTCCGTCAGGTCAGAGTCAAGAGAAGATTATGGCGTTTCCCCTGCAATCAAAAAGGGACGCGGAGGCGGCACCTATCGTGATTGCTAGTCCGGAATCTGGCATTGCTGCCGTTGCTACTGCACGGTCCTATGGCGCCACGATTAGGGTGATGCCCGTAGCTGATCCTAGGTATAGCGAAGAGACGATGTCGATGGTCGCAGGCCTTTCTGATGAAGCACTCATTGCTCTAGGCTCGCAGTTTGGCACGGCGGAAAACTTGGCCAAGGTTATTCGTTTCGGGGAGAAGACACGAGTATGGCCTCACAACGGCCGTGGACTTGTTTTTTCTCACCAACCAATCAGTGCGACGTGGGCTGTGGACAAACGCTCAGATAATGCAAGCGATACCCAAGCTTTTTATCTTTCAGAAACACATGGTTCCTTTGACAACCAGGACATTCGTTCTGCCAAGGAATGGGCTCAGGGGTTAGAAGAACAAGGAAAACGCGGATTTTTGGTTATTGATCCGGCGGTTACTGGTGGCGTCGCAAGGCTTGCTGCGCTCAAGGACATACTTATGTTTCCTTCAATGGGTGTGGCCGTGAGAGCAGAACGCCATGATGGTTCGGTTACAGATGCTGCGGCTTGGCTCGATCGATTTGTGCGCGAGCATGGCCTGCCACAAAAGGCATTGGTGGTGATGAGCCAATCACCAACATCGCTTCCGGAGCTGCATTATCCAACGCTTGCTCCGGTGGCTGGGACCTGGTTGAGCTGTGCCTCGGGTGAACGGGCGGGGGAGATCGGGCAGAGCTTGGATCGCCTTCCTCAAGGGTGGCTCGGAGCGGTGCTCAAGGATCCTGAATGCGGGGAGGAGTCTGCACTTCCTGAGATAACCGAGCTTGTACATTCCCCCCGACTTGGGCTAATAATTTCGCGCTAGGCGAGCGTCATATCGGAAAACTGTCGACCAGTAGGTTCCGATGGGGCTCCTCATCTACACTGTGGAGGTCACACGCCAGCGAACCGGCGTGGGCCCGGGTATTGTGGCGCGGTCGTGTCAGAATATCCGGACATTACGGATCGAGGAGAATACCGTGAGCCAGAATGGCCGACCTGTCGTTCTAATTGCAGATAAACTTGCGCAGTCCACCGTCGATGCTCTGGGTAACTCGGTTGAAGTCCGGTGGGTCGATGGACCCAAGAGGGAAGAACTCCTTGCAGCGGTTACCGATGCAGATGCCCTGCTAGTGCGCTCTGCAACCACTGTGGATAAAGAAGTATTTGATGCGGCGTCGAAACTCAAGATCGTCGGCCGTGCGGGTGTAGGACTAGACAACGTAGACATTGCCGCCGCTACTGAACGCGGAGTCATGGTTGTTAATGCCCCCACCTCAAACATTCACTCTGCGTGCGAGCACGCAATTTCCCTCCTACTCTCTACCGCCCGGCAGATACCTGCTGCGGATGCGTCGCTTCGCGGACAAGAGTGGAAGCGTTCCTCGTTTACGGGCGTGGAAATTTATGGAAAAACCATAGGAATTGTTGGATTCGGCCACATCGGTCAGCTTTTCGCTCACCGACTCGCAGCCTTTGAAACCACGGTTATCGCCTATGACCCTTATGCAAACCCCGCCCGCGCTGCTCAGCTTGGTGTGGAATTGGTTGAGATGGAAGAGCTGATGGGACGTTCAGATTTTGTCACCATCCACCTCCCCAAGACCGCAGAAACCCAAGGGATGTTTGACGCGGAACTGCTGGCTAAAGCCAAGCCGGGGCAAATCATCATTAATGCGGCGCGCGGCGGCCTGGTCAATGAGCAGGCGCTTGCCGACGCCATCATCTCCGGGCACATCCGTGGCGCAGGATTCGACGTGTTTGCTACCGAGCCATGCACCGACTCGCCGTTATTTGCGCTGCCGCAGGTTGTGGTCACTCCGCATCTGGGCGCATCAACCGTGGAGGCCCAAGATCGCGCAGGAACAGACGTGGCTGAATCCGTGCTTAAAGCACTGGCTGGCGAGTTTGTCCCGGACGCAGTGAACGTGTCCGGTGGCCGAGTCGGCGAGGAAGTCGCGCTATGGCTAGACCTGGCTAGGAAACTAGGGCTGGTTGCCGGCAAACTGCTAGATAAAGCTGCGGTTGCCCTGGAAGTTGAGGCTCGCGGTGAGCTTTCCACGGAAGACATTGACGCTCTGGGGCTCTCCGCCCTGCGCGGTTTGTTCTCCGCAGTGGTAGAAGAGCCTGTCACGTTTGTGAACGCCCCGAGAATTGCTGAAGAGCGAGGCGTAAAACTCGACGTCACCACGGCAAGCGAATCCCTTACACATCGCTCTGTTCTTGAGGTCCGCGCTATTGGGGCAGACGGTGAAGCCGTATCCGTGATCGGTGCTCTCACAGGTCTTGAGCACGTGGAGAAGATCGTGCGAATCAACAAGCGAGGTCTGGACCTGCGCGCGCACGGCTTCAACGTCTTCTTCCAATACACCGACACCCCTGGTGCTTTGGGTAAGGTCGGAACCGCTTTCGGTGCAGCGGGCTTTAATATCGACGCCGCTGCATTGTCTCAAAACTCTGAAGGAAAGGGCTCAACTCTTGTGCTGCGCATAGACAAGCCCGCCCCCGAGTCGCTGGTGGACACAATTGCGCAGTCAATTGAGGCAGAATCCTTTGCCGTAGATTTTGACGCCTAATCGCATTCTGCGATCCCCGCTATAGCCTCACCATATCCCCGCTTATTGCCTGAAACTGCCTTTGTACAGCGCAATAAGCGGGGTATCTCTTTTATTGGACGCGGGACCCCAAGAACAGGGGGATGGTACGCCGCTTTGGTTAGTAGGAGGTTAGCGGCATCATCAATAGGTTTGATACACTGCCAGAAATATTTCACAGTGTGAGAAAAGGGGTTCCGCAAAATGAAATTAGCGGTTATCGGTGGCGACGGAATCGGTCCCGAAGTTACAGCAGAAGCACTCAAAGTTCTTCATGCGGTGCGCGATGACATCCACGTAACCAATTTTGACCTAGGGGCGCGTCGATACCTGCGCACTGGAGAACTCCTCACCCAAGCAGACCTCGATGAACTACGCGAACACGACGCAATCCTGCTGGGCGCAATTGGCGCGCCGGGAGAAGTTGCGCCAGGAATTTTGGAACGCGGTCTTTTGCTCGCCATGCGGTTTGAGCTGGATCATCATGTCCATGTGCGCCCCTCAAAGCTATACCCTACGTCTACGTCTCCGCTGGCTAACCCCGGCGACATTGATTTTGTCGTAGTGAGAGAGGGGACCGAAGGCCTGTATTGCGGAAATGGTGGAGTGCTGCGAAAAGGAACGAGCCATGAGGTTGCTTCCGAGGTCTCGCAGAACACCCGCTATGGCGTAGAAAGAGTGGTCCGTGATGCATTCCGGAGGGCTCAGGAGCGCAGGAAACACCTGACATTGGTGCACAAGACTAACGTCTTGGTTCATGCAGGTGATCTATGGCAGCGCACGGTAGATGAGGTTTCTCGAGAATTCCCAGAGGTACAGGTCGATTACAACCACATTGATGCCGCCACGATTTATATGGTTACCGACCCATCGCGTTATGACGTCATTGTGACGGACAACTTGTTTGGAGACATCCTCACCGATCTCGCGGGCGCAGTGACCGGCGGAATTGGTCTTGCGGCTTCCGCAAACATTGATGCAAGCGGCGCTAATCCGTCGATGTTTGAGCCTGTTCATGGCTCAGCCCCGGATATCACCGGCCAAGGTATTGCAGATCCTACGGCAGCGATCCTTTCTGCGGGAATGCTCTTGCGCCACCTGGGAGACGAGGAAAACGCCTGCCGGATCGATGCTGCAGTTGCTGTGGACGTTTCTGCGCGCGCTGGCACAAAAATTGTGACCTCAGAAGTGGGTGATCGCATCGCGGCGGCGCTGCGCGGGTAGAAGAGGCTCAGGGGGTGACTAGGAAGGAAGCCCCTGAACAAGAAGACGGCTGGGTGTAAAAAGACTCATTAAGGACTCATTTTCGTGACGTGAGCTAACTCACGATATATGATTCGCTTCATGACCGTCGAACTAGACGAGGTGCAACATTTCCTTGCAGAAAATGCGCCTTACGCCCAGCTTCCTGCGGAATCGCGTGCGCTGCTTACACGCTCTGCCGAGATACGCTACTGCAAACGTGGCTCGGTTATCTTACGCTGCGGAGAACCCAATGATTTGTGTTGGGTGATCCGCAGCGGTGCAGTGGACATAACCGATGAAAACGGAGTGCTCCTGGATAGGAGAGAGGCCGGACGCTCTTTTGGCTACTCCACGATTCTCGGAGAGAACCGGAATCGTTATTCGATGATCGCAGTGGAAGACTCCCTCCTGATCACTATTACTCGTGCGGATTTCCTCGCTGTCGCTGAGAAGGATGCTAGTTTCACGCGTTTCTTTTCCAGCCAGTCAACTCGGATGCGTGCAGCGGCTGAACAGGTGCGCAACAATGACGGCTCTCAATCGCTGCGGGCGCGGCTGGGGGATTTTATGACCACCCAGCCCGCCACGTTGCATCCGACGGAATCTATTCAGTCTGCGGCTCGTGCGATGCGGGATAAAAATGTGTCTTCCCTGGTTATTGCTACTGATGAGGACATCTGCGGAATCGTGACTGACCGCGACCTGCGCAGTAAAGTCGTCGCGGATGATGTGGACGTAAATATGCCGGTGTCGGGGATAATGACCCTGAACCCCATAACGGCGGCCACTACAACGCCAGCGTTTGAGGCGATGATGATTATGGCGGAACACGGCATCCATCATCTCCCTGTGTGTGATACAAACACAGCCTCATAAGCCGCTTGTGGGAATCGTCAGTTCTCCCGACATCATGCGGCTGTTGCGCAATGATCCCATTTACATCACCGCGGATATTTCCAGGCGCAGCTCTGCGGAAGAACTCGCAGAGGTCTTCGCTCGTAGCAAGGACGTAGCAGCACGTTTTGTGGAGCGTTCAGCGCGCCCGGAGGAAGTATCGGCTCTGCTCTCTCACTCGGCGGATGCAGTGGCGCGTCGATTGCTGAGCCTTGCAGAAGAAGAACTTGGGCCGCCTCCCGTTCCTTATGCGTTTGTTGTGGTGGGTTCCCAAGGCCGCAAAGAATTGGGTTTTGCCTCAGATCAAGATAACGCCCTTATTCTGTCCAATGCGTTCAATCCGGAAGAACACGGTGAGTATTTCACGGTGCTCGCTAACCGGGTGTGTCAAGGCCTAGCCCTCGCCGGTCAGGTGCTTTGCCCTGGAGACATGATGGCATTTAACCCACAGTGGCGACTCACCGAAAGCGAGTGGATATCTACCTTTACCTCGTTACTGCACCTGAGCCAGAGGCTCTCATGTTTGCGCAGACCTTCTTTGACATGAGGCTCGTGCATGGCGATGAGTCCTTGTACTCCAACGTCCGGGCCAGCTCCCTGGATCAGGCGCGTTCTGTGAGGCGTTTCCATGCCCACCTTGCAACGGTTGCTTCACGACGAGAACCGCCATTAGGTTTTTTCCGTGGCTTTGTGGTGGAACGCGGCGGTGACTATGCCCATACCCTGGACATCAAAAAGGGAGGGATTCACGCGATTGTTCAGATGGCACGTTTGTATGCGTTGACGTGTGGGACAGATGCGTTGGACACTCGTCAGAGGCTGAATGCTGCGGCGGGTCTTGGGGCTGTGTCTGAAAAGGCGCACATGACCTGTTGGATGCTTTTGACGTGCTTAACACCATTACGTTTGATCATCAGGCAACGGATCTCCGCGTGGGCAATGCACCAAGCTATCACGTGGACCCGGAGCAGCTAGGAAAGATGGATCGTGAGCATGTGCGCGATGCCTTCCACATCATCAAGGGGATGCAGCAGGCGTTGAGCACTAAATATCCCACCCGGAGCATGTGATGTGGTGGGGGAGTAACGCCATCCGCAAAGCCCAGGGGCCGTTGGCGCAGGTCTATCAGGAGCTTCCGGAGAAAAACGATCACACCCGGCTCTTGGCAGTAGACATGGAAACGACTGCGCTCCTTCCTACGGAGGGACGAATCCTTTCCATCGGTTGGGTGCCCATCGATGATGGAAAAATACAACTCGCAGGTGCTGGACATGTGTTGATTAGGCCGGAAAATTTAGACAGGGATTCTGTGGGCAAGTCCGCGGCTCTCCACAACATTACGGACGCGATGTTGGAGGAAGGGGTGAGCGAACAGAGCGCGGTGGGTATGCTTCTCGACGCCCTCCGTGGGCGCGTACTCCTTGCCCACTTTGCCCCCATAGAAGTGCGCTTTGGGGATGCTGCTTGCCGTCGGCACTTCGGAGCGCCGCTGCGGGTACCATACGTGGACACCATGGAGTTAGAGCGTAGACATATGGAACGCATGGGCACGTATCCTCGGGGAGAAGACTTAAGGCTTGCGCGAGTACGCAATAGATATGGATTACCCCATTACCGCAGCCACAATGCGCTGACAGACGCGTTAGCGTGCGCGGAGCTTTATCTGGCGCTGAACGGATAACGTCTCTATAAAATAATAAAATTTTTGTGAGTATAACTACCGGGGACACGTAAAGTGGAATCATGAAGACCTACCTTTATCGCGCGTGCCTCGTCTTGTGTTATGTCTATCTGCTGTTCATGATTGGACATAATTTTTACTATGGTGAGAATCTTCTTATCACGTGGATAGGTGTGGTTGGGGTCATACTGTTTATTGCGGGGTCCGTCCTCAAAATTATTTCAGATAAAAAACTGAAACGGACAACGGGCGGGGAGCTGAGGGAGTTTTCTGAGGCGCAACTTGATGAGCTTCGGGCGTTAAAAGCTACTGGCCAGACGGTTAAGGCTGTGAAAAAGGTGCGGATCTGGTACCCAGGCTTAGGCCTGCTTGAGGCGAAAAATTTGGTTGACAGTATGTAAAAGTGCGTGCCGCCAGCTTATGACGCTCGTCGGGAGTCAGCACCTCACGCGCTACCCCAGAAAAACCGTGGTGGTGGGAAAATCGACTAAGTGAGTACTATCTTTGCTATGCGTTTTGGACGAATAGCTACCCCAGATGGCATGTGCTTCTGCGTTGTCGAGGGCGACGGTGCAGAAACTGTGTGCAAAGAAATTGAAGGCACTCCGTTTACCGAGCCGAAAAAGAAGGGTCGGGAGTGGAAACTAGAAAACGTGCGGGTGTTGGCCCCTATGCTTCCGTCCAAGATCGTGGCTATTGGTCGCAATTATGCGGATCACGTTAAAGAGGTTTTCCAAAAGAGCGCAGAGCATCTTCCTCCTACGCTGTTCCTCAAGCCGCCGACCGCCGTCATTGGTCCGGGTGTGCCCATTAAGATTCCGGAGTTTGCCACCAAGGTGGAGTTTGAGGGCGAGCTCGCTATGGTGATCGGCAAGCCTTGCAAAAATGTTAAGAAGGAAGACTGGAAGTCTGTCGTTCTTGGGTTCACCATCATTAACGATGTTTCTTCCCGCGATCTCCAATTTGCAGACGACCAGTGGGCACGCGCTAAAGGAATCGACACTTTTGCGCCGCTTGGGCCGTGGATTGAAACAGACCTAGATTCTATTGACACCACCAATCTTCCGATCAAAGCTCACCTCACACATGATGGAGTGACGGAAACTAAGCAGGATTCCAACTCTGATCAGATGATTATGAACCTGGGTGAGATCATAGAGTTCATCACGGCTTCTTTCACTCTTCTACCAGGTGATGTGATCTGCACCGGATCGCCAGCAGGTACTGCGGAGATGGTCCCAGGCGACTTTATCGAGGTAGAAATCCCAGGACTGGGAAGCCTTGGCAACCCTGTAGAGCGGGCATAACAGGAAGCCTCGTTGTAAAAAAGCTACTGCACGGCACTCGCCAGTGCGGTAGCTTTTGCATATGACTACTGAACACCACCATTCACATCACGATGCCCCTCCTAAGCATCCAGAGGATGATATTTATACAGATTCAGCAGGACCGGTGTGGTCGGGTAACCCTAATAGCTCATTAGTGGCGGTGATTCAGGAGCTGGATCTGAACTCCGCAGCTTCTCAGAGCCTTGATGTTGGCTGTGGCGAGGGCGCGGATGTTGTGTGGTTGGCAGAGCATGGCTGGAAAGCCGTGGGGGTGGACCCGTCGGAGATTGCTATTTCTCGTGCCGTAGCTGCGGCAACGGAACGCGGGATCGCTGCGGATTTTGAGGTGGCAAAGCTACCCGATATTTCTGACACTGCACAGGCGTTGCAGGAGCGCTACGGCTTAGTTACCGGCTTCTATATTCCTGTGAAGGGGGATGAGGGGCTTGCAGCGATTACCAGCTTGGTGGCCCCAGGCGGCTACCTTGTTCTCGTGCACCACGATCTTGAAGAGATGATCGCTACGGGGCACCAGAGCCCCGACGTGCTAAAGGACTATCTCTTCCCCTCACGCATCGCAGAAATGCTGCCAGCGTCGCAGTGGACAATCGTGATCAACGAGTCCCGTGAGCGTCATGTGGCTACCGGACTTGGTCATGGGCATACCCTTGATAACGTGCTCGTCGCACGCCTTAAGTAGGACTCTTAATCAGAGCTAGAGTCCGAGTGCTCGCATGATGGTGCGCAGCTTTGCGGAGGTCTCTTCGACCTCTGCATCTGCGTCGGAATCTGCGATGATGCCGCCGCCGGCCCACGCCCGTGCGGCGGTTCCGCTTCCGTTGACCTCCGCGCACCGGATGGCGACCATGTATTCACCGTCGCCGGCTGCGTCGGACCATCCCACGGCTCCGGAATAAAAGCGGCGGTCGCCCTCAGCAATTCCGATAATTTCTTCGGCTGCGTCTGTCGGCGTGCCGCAGATAGCAGGAGTAGGATGCACGACCAACGCGAGCTCTAGTGCGGTCATCGCAGGGTCTTTGAGCGTGCCCACGACGGGGGTAGCTAGGTGCCACATCTCGTTAGTCCGCGTGAGCTCTGGGTACTGGGGGATGTCAAGGGAAGAACACAAAGGCGCGAGCAGTGTGCGCAGGTGATCAACAACGTAGGAATGTTCGGCGAGATCTTTCGGGGAACGGCGTAGTTCTTCCCCCGCGCGGGCGTCGAGAAGCTTATCTGCGCTGCGGGGAGCCGAACCGGCTAATGGGTATGCGGAAATCGTTGACCCCTGTTTTTTAATCAGTACTTCCGGGGAAGACCCCACAAGCATTGCGCCCACAAAGTCTTCGCCAGCAGGAGAGAGGTCTGCGATGAATCCATCGCGATTCTGGGAGAGATCGATCAAACGTGCAGCTATCAGGCGTGGATCCACGGGGGGATCAAAACGCATATCCACTGCTCGTGCCAAGACGACTTTTTCTAACGTGCTTGCTTTGAGCGTCTCAATCGCTGCGATGACGCGATCCCGGTGCTCGTCTAATTCGGGTACCAGAGCATCGAGATGGGCGTGCAAAACGCTGCCCTCACCGTGGCGATAATACGCATGCGGCTCTAGTGGCCCTTCTTCCCGGATAACCGTTTCCGGCACAGTCAGCGCGCACGCGTGATCGCGGCGAAAGGGTAGGGCACCCACCACAAGATCTGCGGTGCCGTTGTGTAGCGCTTCTATGGCTTCCCAGGGGTCGGAGAAGGTTTTCTGAGCACCTTGGGTTCGGATGGAACCATGGGCACGTGACAACAAAAAGTCGGGCGCAGTTGAGGGGCGGTGGGCACACATGACAAACCAGTCTAGTGCACTGGTCTACGATGAAAGACATGTCTGAAGTACGCGTACGTTTTTGCCCATCACCCACAGGAACTCCACACGTGGGTATGGTGCGCACAGCCTTGTTCAACTGGGCACAGGCCCGTCACACCGGCGGCAAGCTTGTATTCCGCATCGAAGACACAGATGCAGCCCGTGATTCTGAAGAGTCTTATCAAGCAATCATTGACTCCCTGACGTGGCTTGGGATGGATTGGGATGAAGGCGTAGTGGTCGGTGGACCACACGAGCCATACCGCCAGAGCCAGCGCATGGATATTTATGCTGAGGTGCTGGAAAAGCTTAAAGCCGCAGGTTTTGTGTATCCCGCGTATTCCACAGCCGCGGAGGTAGAAGAACGTCATCGCGCCAAGGGTGAGGACCCCAAGCTTGGCTACGATAACTACGACCGCACCCTCACCGAAGAACAAATCGCCGCTTTTGAGGCCGAGGGCCGCCAGCCGGTCTGGCGCTTGCGCATGCCAGATCAGGACTGGAAGTGGAATGACCTGGTGCGCGGCGAGATCGAGTTTAAAGCCGCTACCCAGCCCGACTACGTAGTGGCCCGCTCCAATGGGGCACCGCTCTACACGCTGGTCAACCCGGTTGACGATGCCCTCATGGGCATCACGCACGTTCTTCGCGGCGAGGATCTGCTTCCCTCAACCCCTAGGCAGTTGGCGCTGTATGAGGCGCTGAAGGCAATCGGAGTGGCGGAGAAGACTCCTGAGTTTGGACATCTTCCCTTTGTGATGGGTGAGGGCAACAAGAAGCTATCCAAGCGCGATCCGCAGTCGAACCTGTTCAACCACCGAGATGCCGGCATCATCCCTGAAGGCATGATGAACTACCTCGCGCTGCTTGGTTGGTCGCTGTCGTCGGAGAAGGACATTTTCTCTGTAGACGAGCTCGTTGCCAACTTTGATGTGAAGAACGTTTTGGCTAACCCAGCTCGTTTTGATCAGAAGAAGCTTGAGGCCATTAACGCCGACCACATCCGACTGCTGGCCCCAGAAGACTTCAAACAGCGCCTGCGCGACTACCTCACGGAGTACACGGATTTCTCTGCCGGTTACCCAGAGGAGAAGTTTGCTATCGCCGCCGACTTGGTGCAGACCCGCATCAAGATGCTTGGCGACGCCTATGCGCTTCTGAAATTCCTCGATACCGCGGATGAAGACCTCGTACTTGATGAGAAATCCGCAAAGAAGAATCTCAAAGAGACCGCTGTGCAGCCACTGGAAGCTGGCATTGCGGCTCTGGAAGCCCTTGACGAGTGGACCACTCCTGGTATCGAGGCCGCGTTGCAGAAGGCTCTCATCGAGGATCTAGAGCTCAAACCACGCGTTGCCTATGGTGCATTGCGCGTGGGAGTCTCCGGTCAGGCTATCTCGCCGCCACTGTTCGAGTCGATGGAGCTTTTGGGACGTGAGTCCACGCTTAACCGCTTGCGTGCTGTTCTGAAGGTGACGCCTTACTCGGCCCAGTAGGGCAGTAGCTCGGTGGGCGTAGTGCCCAGTAGGTTCGATGGAACTTAGAACGAGAAAACCCCCGAACCGACAATTATGCAGGCAGGTTAAGCTGCTGTTTTAGTTGTTGGTTCGGGGGTTTTGCATCCTCATAAAAGTTGATGCATAACCATGGTCTATAGGGAACAGGGTGGACTTATAAGATTGGCCTTGCGATTTATGGTGAATGAGACGCGCCGTAAATGAATGTACCGTTGAAAATGCCGATAAAGCAGTTAAAGTAAATCTTTGTGATATTTGGATTCGGCGAGAAAGCCTCGCACACCGAAGGTTATAGGCCGCGCCATGCACGGCCCACGGCCCAAAGGCGCGCGTGGAGGGCTCTGACGCGGGATCGTCGCGTGACGATAGCAGTCGCCTCAGCCGCCCTTATCGGCTGTCTTGCTGTGCCGGTGTCTTTGATTAGTGATGTTGAAGCGAACCCTACGTTGGTGAGCAAAAGTGTGGTGAGGCAAACTCCCGCCATTCCACAGGCTAACGATGCTCCTGCTCAGAGTGCTGCTGCACCCTACGGCGGTGCGGCGGAAACAGTGCCTGTCTTTTCCGGCCCTTATCCTTTTGACTCCACGTATAACCCGCACCCGTCCGTTCTACCGGGGCAGATGCGCAATATAGAGATCACAGCCGCTAATGGCGTTCGCCGTAGGTATCTCTTACACGTGGGGAAAAACTACAGGCCGGAGCGGCCGGCACCCTCTCCAGTCTTGTTTGCGTTTGCGGGATGGCGGGTAGACCCTGAGCACTTTGCTCGTGAATCCAAATTCTCCGAAGGAGACGCAGGAAACGATGCGTTAGTAGTGTTCCCCGCTGGGAGTGAAAACTCTTGGGAAGGCGCTCCCTATTCCGTTGCCGCTCCTGGGGAAGACATAGCGTTTGTTAAACAGATCCTTGAAGCCATCGACCGCGATTATCTTATCGACCGCACCCGCGTGTATGCCGCGGGTATGTCTAACGGCGGGGGAATGGCTGCGATCCTCGGGTGCCATGCTCCTGATGTCTTTGCCGGAATAGTGAGCGTCTCATCCGCGTACTATCTTCCGGTTACCGCAGGATGTAAGGGGAAGCCGGTGCCTACGCTGGATATACATGGCACGGTTGACCATGTGGTGGCTTATGAAGGTGGACATCGCCATGGCGTCCCGTATCACTCCGTTCCGCACTACCTTGCCACTGTCTCGCAACGCAATGGCTGCCTGCCGGAAAAGCCGACGCAGCTCAAGGTCGGGGATGTGGAGATCGAAATATTTAACGGATGCGCTGCCGAGACCGAACACATGCGGGTGCTGGGTCAAGGCCACGTATGGAACCAGGCCCCCAATGCTTCTACCGCTGCATGGAACTTTTTGAGCCGGCAGCATTTATAAAAAGGGCTATGACCACCAGATTTGTGCACTTCTAGTGGTTGTGGTTATATTAGTTCCCGTTGCACAGTAAGGTGTTGGGAAGCAAACCGAGCTGTTAAGCGATGGCCTATGGTGTAATTGGCAACACTACGGTTTCTGGTACCGTCATTCTAGGTTCGAGTCCTGGTAGGCCAGCAGCGAGAAATCGCTTCTGATAGAAAGTTCTATGCCCCGTTCGTCTAGCGGCCTAGGACGCCGGCCTCTCACGCCGGTAACACGGGTTCAAATCCCGTACGGGGTACAAAATGACCACCCAAAGCATTGAGCTTTAGGTGGTTTTTTCATGTTTTAGCCACCTATTAGGTGGGGCGTGACAGATTTTGCATGGTTGCGGGCGTTTTTTTGGGGAATTTTCGGGTAAGTCTTCAAACAATCCAGGCTAAAGGTATATATTTGCTTAACGTAAAGGAGTTTTTTCCTATCCGTTCACTTTATGTGGGCACATTCCAAGTGGTTTGAGATTGATGTGAAGATGCAGGGAGGAATAGGTCGCTTATGGGTGGTGGGATAAAGCGTTATCTTGGCCTGGTGGCAGTTGCATGCGCTGGCAGCACTATTGTGGGAATACCGGTAGCGGGGGCGCAACCGGCGCAGTGTCCGAGGATAGAGATCGCGGTAACTGGGGGATCGGGAAACTCAAGCCCCTTGGATGACCCCCAAGACATCCTCAGCTTCGGCGGAACAAACTTTGCCAAGCACGTTGCCCGTCTGCATTCGGATGTGCGCGTGTGGCAAACCCCGTATTACTCCTCAATCGGTGTTGTCGGTGGCGGAAGCAAAACCGGATTCGATCGCTTTTTAACTTACGGCGACTCCTACCGGGGTGGCGTGGACACATTGCATAAGCACGTTGAAGAAGTCGCTGCCGCTTGCCCAGGAACGTCCTTTATCTTGGCCGGATACTCCCAGGGCGCGGATATCGCCGGGGCGATCACTGAGCGCATTTCTCGCGGTGAGATTAAAGGCGTGACTGCGGAAAAACTTCTCGCCTCATACCTCCTAGCGGATCCCGGTCGGTCGCGCATAACAGCTAATAGCGCTACCATGACCACCGGTTACTCCGGCAGAGTGACGGAAAATGGGGCGATCATGGTTGACACGAACTATGGTCTCCCAGACCCTGGCTCGGTGGGTATCGCTAGCCCACGCCCTGCTGGTGCCTTTAGTAACCTGCCCGGAAAAGTTCGTTCCGTGTGCAGCTCGGGCGACCCGGTGTGCAGCGTGATCCCCAATGGTGCACTGGCTGCGGTAGCTCAATGGGCTACCAAAGAGGGCAAAGAGATTAACTACGACCGTCCTAGCGTTTCTTTGGGTTCGATGTTCAAAGACGGTAGCTTTGTCATCTCCGTGGGGCCTTACCTTGGCCAGATCCTCTCTGGATTCTATTACGGGGAGCCACAACCAGTCCGCGACGGCTTCTACGCGGCATCGCGCAACACGTGGCTTAACGACGCCCAGCGCAATGCCTTGGAAATCGTAGCCGAGGAAACCTCAAGTGTGATGCGTTACCTGGATAGCACGAAGATCTTCGGCATTACCCAAGAACATCTGACTGGCAACATGGCCATGGATCGCCTCATCAATATTGTCAGCTCGCTGCACAGCAAAATTGGGCTTGCAGAAACCTCCCTGGCGCTTGGTGTGACTTCCAGGCACGTCTCTTATACCGGCGATAGCAGCACACCTACCACCATCCAGGGGCAGCGGGTAGATGACTGGATCCAAACCGATATGTCCAAAGTGGTAGCGGCGCATCTGGGCGGGCCAGCGTTGCCGGAAATTCCTCAGACTGCGCGCATGGGGCTTCTCCAGAAAGTGGGAGCGCCAATCTGGTGGCTGACCAAAAAGATTTTTGGAGAGCGCAGCAAGATGACGCGTGACATATGGGAGTATTTTGACCTCTGATAAAGGGCGCTGTCCCCGTAATGTTGATCGAGGACAGTGCTTATAAAATCCTATTGAGCTGGGCATTTGAGGAAATTAAGCAAAAGTGCTTCACAATGAGGTGTGACCCGCCTAGACTGTGAGGTGTCAGACCGATTAGGTCACAACTTTAAGGGTGAAGATCCTAGAGGAAATAAAAAGACGCTGCTAGGAATCTAAAGCCTCCTTAGGGACTGGCCTTTATGGTCGACAGCTCACGCTAGTCGAGCCAGCAAAGGAGGTTGCGTGGCAGCAAGTGAATCAGCAGAACATTCCGGTTACCGCGTCGGCAGCTCTTTCAACGCCGGCAGTGCCCTAATCCGGACTTCTAAGCGCCAGGGATGCGTGAAGCCGGAGCTACTAAGAACTACTGGAGCGGTAACGTCCCTTAGTTTCAAGAGGTATTAGCCAATCCCGACATACTTCCCCTTCAGGGTTACGCGGACGAAGCGGCGAGATGCCGGCTTACGAAACTTTCGCATTACATGTCGATGAGATTCGAGCGTTCCTCAAGATTGATAAGGAAGAGCCCCTAGGGCTGAAACGATTAATCTACTCAAGAAGGGTCCCCACCGTCTTTCCAGGCGGTGGGGATTGTGATTTCTGGCCATCTACGTGCCGATTTGCTAGTTCATGGCAGTTGCACTTAATATCTTATGAGTCCGCAGCGAAAGCTTGCGATGAACGACTTGCCCCGTTCGTCTAGCGGCCTAGGACGCCGGCCTCTCACGCCGGTAACACGGGTTCAAATCCCGTACGGGGTACCACTTACCGCCCAAAGCTCAGTGCTTTGGGTGGTTTTTGTTGTGCTGGGGCGCAATGGAGTACACGTGCCTGCATAACCATAGACATTGGCGGTATTTTCTGTGGTTTTAGTGCTCTTTGTCTATGGTTATGCAGGCTATGGGATCTGAGAACCGCAAAGCCAGTAGCAGGGAAAACTGATTATTGGTAAAAGCGGTCGGGGAATTATTGAACGAGATATTCAGATAATTTTCGAGAAAAAGTCTCCATGAGGTTTTTCTAGCCAGCGAGTATTCCACTAGTTTTTCGTGGACGCATGGATACCTTGGGCATCGATGATGAATGGTAGCCCTTGCATCTTTGAGCATAAGAAAGGCTAGTTGGTCACTACTGAGAAACACGACGCGATGGAAAACCGCATCAACTAGTGATTCGAGTTCACCAACAAATGTTTTAAGTCACCCGGACATCATATCGGTTGATATGGGAACGGGAGTAGAGTACCCAGATTCCAGAAGATAATAAGCCGAGGACAGCCCAGGTCATGACTGTAGTAGGGCTAGCTGCGAACTGTGACGTCAGCAGCCACGCTGTTGCTGCACCGAGAAGCTCAACTCCCCAGCTGATCGCTCGGACTGCGGCAGTTGTTCGCCCTATCTGTTCAGATTTAACGGCGACCTGCTTGATGGACTCGCACAGAGACATATTCACCACAACGCAGAATGACCACACAGCCGATGCGATGACCAAAAGCGTAATAGAACCGAAGTTTTGCACACCGATTCTTGCCACTACAGCCGCTGCTAACCCGGGGATCCCGAAGGTTGCTATCAATAAGGTATAGGTCGACAAACGCGAGCTGATTCGAGACACAAATAACCCTGCGATGACGCCACCGATACCGCCACCCGTGAAGACGATCCCCAAGACGAAAGGAGACAACCGTAGCGTTGAAACTAGGTGGAACAGGTAAAGAGCGAAGAACATACTGGTGAAAAGTTGAAGTGAGTGGCACTCACGGTGGTAGCGCGGACCACCGGAGTTTTCCATACCAAGGTGATTCCCGAGGTTACCGCTTCTCGGAATGTAGAGTAGGTGCTGGCATTGGTTCGCTGATTTTTGGGTTGTTTAGGTCTGTGGGTGCTTGTCGGGGTGGTGAATGCGATGCAAAGCGCTGACGCGAGATAAGAGAACGCGTTAACGGTGATCGCGAGCGGTGCTGTCACTACTGAGACGAGCGCGCCGGCAAGGCTAGGGCCACCGACTTCACCGGTGGATTGTGTCGCCTGCATGTACCCATTGGCCCGCACTAGAAGCGGTGTGGGAACCAAGTCGCGGATATAGCCAGACATGGTGCTATCGAAAAGGACTCCCAGTTCAGCAGTGAAGAACACGACTAGCAGGACTAATTCCAGTGACTCGTATCCTACGAGGAACGCGGCTGGTATCACCATGATCACCGCAGCCCTAGTTATATTGAGGCTTATTAGCAGGCGACGGCGGTTTGGCAAATCGGCAACGCTCCCGCCGAGGAAACCGAACAAAATAACCGCGAGTGACTCGGCCATGCTGATGAGCGTCACTTGGGAGGCACTGGCTTCCAGTGCAGCAATCACCATGATTGGTACAGCAATGGCGGTGATTTGCATTCCTGTTGAAGACAAAGTCTCGCCCGCCCATAGTCGGGCGAAGCCAGACGGAAGTTTGTTCTTGCCCGCCGAATGTTGTGATCTGGCTTCAGTAGTCATTAAGTAGAGATCACCACGTTTACTAGTCATAGCATATGCGTGAACGACGATATGAGGAGGACTGAACGATGAACGTTAATCTACCGCAAGCGTCGATGTTCGTAGAGTTTTAGATATTTGCAGGGGGTAGCGCAAACACCCGTCATGACACACCCCCGATGCGAACCCCAAACATGCCAAGAGAACAGCAAAAAGTAGGAAAAATCACCATACTTTGTAAACATTCAATTGTTTATTAGAGCGTTAAGACGTTATTACGAATCTAGATTCATGATTGGCGCGTAATGCTCGACAATATTTGGCCATAACCAAGGAGACCTCACCATGGCAACCACTCCAGCTGGCAAACGGATCATGCTGCTAGGCGTATACGGAATGGAAGCTGTGGAAGTGGGAGGTGCGCTTCTTAAAAACGCGAATAGGGGCGGCCAGTCGAGCGCCGCAATTATGTTGTGCGGTGAGGAGATGCGCCCAGGGGTCACCGCGGCGTGCGAAAAACTTAAAATTTCGGTTGAGTATCTTGGCTTTGTACTGGGCGAAATACAAAATGACGTGGCCCATAATGCTGAGATCGTTAAGGCGATACGAGCAGCGGCTCCTGAGGTGTTGATTACGCAGGATCCCGAGCACTCCGTCGAGGATTTTGATCCGGATCGTCGTGAAGCAATGAACTTGATTTTGGACTCGATTGCGCTGTCAGCTCGCCAATGGCGGATCGAACTCGGTGATCCCGTGGCGCTGCCTGAGGTCTATTTTATGAGTCCTGATTCACCCAGCACCATCGTGTCCATTTCAGATGTGTGGGAGGAAAAACAGGGAGCGCTCGACCTTTTAGAATCGCAGCTGGAATTCTCTGCGCAGCACTATGATCACTACCACGGTTCGGAAACCATGGAAAAAATTGTTCCTGGCTGGGCCACGATGGATAACCTTGAGCGGGGCAAGAAATCCCTGCGCGAGTTCAATAGTGCCCTTTACTTGAACAACGGTTCTTTGGGTCATGGTCACTTTGCGTTTGCCGAGGCATATCGCAAGGTAGGCATGTTCCACGTCGATCACCTATAGCGCATGCAGATCGCCCAGTCCCTGCGCCCACACCGCCATTCGCGAGCCTGAAAAGCCACCGTCGATGCATCGAAATCGAAGCGCATACTTCTACGCACTCGTGTTTATCGCGTTGCTCATCGTGAATTTTGCCCTGCCCCGGTTCATGCCCGGCTCTCCGCTCAAGCACGTCGCGGGTGATGCCGTGGGCGAATTAACCGCAGCAGACCGGATGAACCTGCTATCGGCATACGGGCTGGATAAACCGTTGTGGCAACAGTTTTTCCTCTACATCCGCGATTTTTTCACGCTCAATTGGGGAACGTCTTTTGCCAAAAAAGAGTCCATAACCGCGATCCTGTTACGTGCGGCACCGTGGAC
This sequence comes from Corynebacterium silvaticum, assembly GCF_002162115.2. Lineage (NCBI taxonomy): Bacteria > Bacillati > Actinomycetota > Actinomycetes > Mycobacteriales > Corynebacteriaceae > Corynebacterium > Corynebacterium silvaticum. Next base: position 1,128,069 of record NZ_CP021417.2, read on the forward strand.
ACTGCTTCTAGCCAGCGCAAACTTGCTTCTCTCCACCTTCATCGGTGCGCGGCTGGAACGTCGTTCCGCGCTCAAGAGAGGCGAGGGGAAAGACCGTCGCTATGTTGTCGGGGCAGCTTTGATGAGCTCGATTCCTATTTTCTGGGTATGTATTGTGCTGCTTTCGCTGTTTGCTGCTAAGTGGCGCCTGTTCCCGCTAGGAGGGGCAGTAGACCTGTGGCACAAACACTCGGGAATCGCATGGGTCGTGGATGTTGCCCACCACCTAACCCTCCCACTCCTAGCGATGGTGTTTGGCACGATTGCCACGTACTTCATTGCAATGCGCCAGGGAACATTGCGCGTTATCAACAACAGCTATGTTGAGCTTGCGCGGTTACGCAATATCAGCGAGGACCGCGTGCGTCGGTGGTATATCACGCGCAATGTTTTAACCCAGGTATTTACTATCTTCATGATCGACGTGGGCTATCTCTTTTCCGGCTCTCTTGTTGTGGAGTCGGTCTTCTCTTATCCCGGTCTCGGCCAGGTTATGACTGAGGCAGTGTTCAACCGGGACTATCCGCTCATACAGTCGAGTTTTCTTGCAATCTCGCTTTTGGTGTTGGCCAGCAGCTACCTATCGGATCGTTTGTACTACCGAGTCAACATCGGGGCGGAGGTATAACCATGAAATTTCTCAGATCTTGGTGGCCCCTCGTTATTATTGCGATTCTTGTAATCGTTGCGATCTTCGCGCCAGCCCTTGCGCCTTATGACCCCTCCGCGCAGCAAGGCCGCCCTTTTAGCGCACCGAGTGCCAAGCACTGGCTCGGCTTGAACCACCTGGGAGAAGACATCCTGTCGGAGTTGATTATGGGAACCCGGCACTCACTAGCCATTGCGACTGTGGCTAGTTTGATCACGCTCACGACCGCTTTTGTAGGAGGGGCGATTGCGGGTCTTCGCGGAGGCGCTACTGATTTTGCGATCATGCGAGTAGCTGAGTTCTTCATGGCTGTCCCTGCGCTTCCGGCGATACTGCTCCTTGCCGCGATCATGCAGGGAGGTTTTTGGTCGATGGTCTTTGCCCTCACAGTCATGAGCTGGCCTTATCTTCTCCGTCTTGTGCGCGGTGAAGTCGTTGACATTAAACGACGCGGATACATCCGAACAATCCGCGCGATGGGGGCATCTGACCTCTATATTTTGCGAGTTCACGTTCTACAAGAACTCGCACCCATGCTCGTCTATCGCTATGTCTTGAGGTTTAAGTCGACTATTTTGACAGAATCCACGCTCGCTTTTCTGGGAATCGGTGCCCTCACCACCACATCGTGGGGAACAATCCTGCACCACGCCCAAGCCCGACACGCTTTCGCCACTGGTACCTGGGTTTATTGGGCACTCCCTGCGGTCATGTGCATCATCGCGGTGAGTTTTCACTCATGATGTTGGCCTACAAGATTGAAGAACGCTCAGATGCGAGGTTGTCTTATGCTATTGCTTGATGTCAGTAGCCTCTCAGTCACGTATCCGGGAGCGGTAAAACCGGTGGTCAAAGACTTTGACCTCAAGGTAAGAGAAGGCGAGTTCGTGGGCCTTATGGGAAGCTCCGGAAGCGGAAAAGCAACGATCATTCGCTCAATTTTTGGCAATCTCCCAGCCGGAACGAGCGTCGAGGGGACAATCCTGTTTTCTGGCACGCCGATGGGAGCGCATCGGTGGTGGCGTGATATTTCGCTTGTTCCTCAGTCTTCAATGTCATCGTTGAATCCGTCGTTTCGCATCGGAACCACCATTGAAGAAACCTGCAAAGCAAACAACGTAGATTTTTCGCACCGACGTATTTGCGAGCTTCTCGACGTCGTCGAGCTTGCCCCAAACGTTGCGGAACAGTTTCCTCACGAACTTTCAGGAGGGATGCGGCAACGCGTCTGCATCGCACTCGCCCTGGCCTGCAACCCCCGGATGGTCGTGCTTGATGAGGCAACGACAGGTCTCGACGTGCTGGTGGAAGCACATATCGTGGCTCCCCTGGACAGGCTGAGAAAACATCTGGGATTATCAGCGATCCTCGTTTCTCACGATCCGCGGATTATGAGTGCTTTGGTGGATTCTGTTGTCTCCCTTGAGGAGGGCCAATGAGTACCTGTCCCATCCGTATTGAGCGGATTACCAAGCGCTATGGAAAGACGATCGGTGTTTCGGACGTGTCTCTCGATTTCCCCACGGGCCATGTTGCGTGCATCGTGGGTGAAAGCGGAAGTGGCAAAACAACTCTGATCAACGTCTTGTTGGGCCTGATAAAGCCCACCGCAGGGCGCGTCTTTCCTGCACAACAGGCTGCGCTTGTTCTGCAGGACTCTTATACGTCTTTAAGCCCTCTGCTCACCATAGAGCAGAGCATGGCGGAACCGTTCAAGCTTGCGAAAAAAACGCATCGACGCTCGCCGTATCGACTCGGTTTTTTCTCGCCTAGGCCTGGATTTTTCAGCTTTAGCGCAGCGTCGGCCCCACGAGTTATCAGGAGGACAACTACAACGGATCAACATCGCACGCGCCGTTCTTATGCAACCAGATCTCATCGTGATGGACGAGCCAACATCGATGGTGGACCCCATAAACACCCAAAGAATCGGCGAAATAATTGCGGAGATGAAGCACGACGCTGCGGTTGTGGTGGTCACGCATGACCTTGCCTTTGCACAAGGGATAGCAGATTCAACCGTTGTGATGCGTCAGGGGAAGATGATCGAACACATCACGGACAACAACGATTTAACAACTAGTCAACTACCGTACGTTCGGGAGATGGATTGTGCGGCGAATGATCTTGCCGCCTATGTGCGTCACCTCAATATGTCCAGGTAGTGGGCATTTTTGAAAGGAAAATTTATGCGGAGAGTCTTCTCCCTTCTATGTGCGGCAGTGATGGCTTTGAGCTTCGCCGCTTTGTACTACTCAAGGGGCTTCACCCTCGACCAACACAGCGTCGGGGCATAAGGTCGCAAGCGCGGTGATCCCTATTCACCGAGATGAAAACTCGCTTAATCCCTACAGCTATGTCACGGGAAACCCCGGGCTTACCGCCCTGCGTCTAGTGTATGACGCGCTCTTTAGCGTGGATAAGGATGCACAAGTTCAGCCGCACCTAGCAAAGTCATATGAAGTCAATGGTGACTACACCAAGTACACCATCGAGGTCCGCGATAAAGTGCGCTGGCATGACGGGAAGAAACTAACGCCTGAAGACGTAGCCGTAGCATTCACCTTCAACTACGCCAAAGGCAGCGACAGAGCTCGCTGGAAGAACATTGCGAACCGGATTTCCTCCATGGATGTCGACGGAAACCACGTGACCTTCACCCTGGCCGACTCAAATCCTTACTTTGTTGAGGAAGTACTGACGGATATGCCGATCATTGCCAAGCATGTCTTTGAAGACAAAAAGGCTAATGAAGTCACCGAACATGTGGGCACTGGCATCTACTCACTGACCGAATACGTCCCAGGGCAGAAGTACGTGCTTACCGCTAATGACGAATTCTTCCTAGGGAAACCCGCAATCGGCACGCTGAATATGCCGATCATCACCGATTCCGCCGCCATCCACCAGGGTCTAAAATCGGGAGAATATTTGACAGCATTCTCCGCCCTAGCGCCAGAGCTCGCCGAAACTTTTGAGAAAGAGAAAAGCCTCAAAGTAACCAGCGGGCCAGGGTTTGGAAATGACATGATCTACATGAATACAAGCGTGGGGCCTTTTAAAGACGTGGAATTCCGCCAGACCATCAGCCTTGCCATAGACGAGGACGCGCTCATCGAGCGGGTCTATCTGGGGCATGCCGACCATCCCACCGCGGGCTTTTACTCACCACATTCGCCGTGGGCAGATACGTCGCTCAAATATGAGTTTGATACCGCCAAGGCAGAAAAAATGCTCGACAAACTTGGATATAAGCGTGAGGGCGATTTCCGCACAAACAAAGACGGCAAGCCCTTTAACATCGAGCTTCTTTCTTCAGAATCTGCCTTGCGGCTCGCCGCAGCACAAACCATTGCGCAGCAACTGGCAAAAATTGGTCTCGATGTCCGCGTAAAATCCATGGACTCAGACACCCTTGACGAGCATGTATGGCCTGGCTTTGACGTCTCCCAAGAGCCTAACTACCAAATGACGATCTTTGGGTGGTCGGGGCCAACGCAATTGAGAGCATCGACGATCGTCCAGATGGGTGCATCAGACCCAACGCTGGGAGACTTTAACCTTGGCAAGTATAAGAATCCCACGTTTGACCAACGTGCTGATGCTTACGTGAAGTCCGGGTCAAAAGAAGAAAAGGAAAGCCTGGTCAAGGAACTAGAGAAGATATACGCAGAGACCATCATTGCGCGGCCTTATGCTTACGGACAACTGATTACCGTGCATAATACCACTATTTATGATGGCTTTGTCTTCCAAAAAGGTGAAGGCATTATCAACGTTTCCTCGTTCTTAGAGAAGTAATCACACCCCTGATAGGCCTAAGAATCAGAGAAAGCCGGTGCTCCTTAACAAGAGCATCGGCTTTCTTGCTCAAACCGCGTGATATTGAGGGGCCGGTAGGAAGAAATTGTCGTTTTTGAGAACGCTAGAATTTGCCTCCTGGGTTTTTCAGCGCTTGTAGCTGCTAGCGTTCTCAAAAACGACAAAGTGAGGGCGCTATCCGTTCACAGTACGATTGTCATGATCCAGCGCCACATCAAACCCCAGCTTCTTGACCAGCGCCAAGTCGCTGGCAATGGTAGAGCCAGTGGTGGTGGTGAGCATGTCTCCGCTGATGGCTGAGTTGGCGCCGGAGGTAAAGCAGGCTTCGCCGTGATCGCCAAGTAATTCGCGTCCGCCGGCGAGCCGGATTGCGGCGTCAGGGCAGAGGAACCGGAAGATTGCTACTGCGCGGCGTACTTCTTCTGGTGTCACGGGAACCATCCCTTGGAGCGGGGTTCCTTCGATGGCTACCAGGACGTTGACGGGTATGGATTTTACGCCGAGTTCTCGGGCAGAGATGACCATATCGATGCGGTCTTCAAAGGTCTCGCCTAAGCCTAGAATGCCGCCGGAGCAGAGACTCATCCCGGCGCGCTTGGCGGCTTCTAGCGTCTCTATTTTGTCTTCAAAGGTGTGGGATGTGCAGATGTTGGGGAAGTTGTTGCGTGATGTTTCTAGGTTGCAGTGAACGCGGCTTACACCTGCGTTATGCAGCAAGGTGAATTGTTCTTCGGTGAGAAGTCCTGCGGAAATGCAGACTTCGATGCCTATTTCTGTGCGGATTCGACGCACGCCTTCGCAGATATGCTCTACTTCATCGCGTCGTAATTTCCGACCTGATGTGACGATGGAGAAGCGGAGTACTCCCTTTTCTTTGTTTTCTTTGGCCTGTGCAAGCAGCTCGTCGACGGTGATGAGCGGGTATTTGTCTATTTCAATGTTGGGAAAGCGGATGCTTTGGGCGCAGAAGGTGCAATTTTCTGGGCATCGTCCGCTTTTGGCGTTGATGATGGAACACATGTCAAAGCCGTTGCCGCAGAAGTGTTGGCGGATGTCATCGGCGGCTTGGGCGAGCTCATCGAGGGGTGCGTCGAGAAGCGCGAGGGTGGTGTCGCGGTCGATGATTTCACCTGCGAGTACGCGTTCTTTTAAGTTTTGAACATCGTTCAATGTGGTGGTCATGAATGTGATTTAACCACTGTTGGCTGCGCTTGGTAGGGCAAATTGATTGTGGCATATAGCGCTTTGGGTGCCCTTGCTACCGTTAGGATGGAAGCATGACACACGCACAATTAGCCCTTTCCCCGCGCCTCATCAATGCGATAAACGTCGCGGCGATGGCCCACAGGAATCAGTACCGCAAAGGAACTGCTATTCCGTACGTTTCTCATGTTTTCGCGGTGATGAATATCGCCAGCGCCATGACGGACGATGAGGACATCCTTATAGCTTGCTTGCTTCACGACGTCCTCGAAGATGCGCCGGACGAGTTCTCGGAAGGACAGATCGAGGAGACTTTTGGCCCACGAGTCTTGGAAATTGTGGGGGAGGTGACCAAGGATGAGTCGCTGTCTTCCTGGCAGGAGCGTAGCGACGCCTACCTGCAGCATCTTCGCTCCGCTTCCGAGGCGGCTCTATGCGTATGTGCTGCGGATAAGTCTCATAACCTTGCCTCCATACTGCACGATTATGATGCGTTAGGGGATGTGCTGTGGGAGCGCTTTAATGCAGGGAAAGAACGTCAGCAATGGTGGTATGCAAGTGTGTATGGTGTGCTTGCTGATCGCTTAGGGGAAGATAATCCTGTGCTGCGGCAGATGGGGATTATGGTGGAAAAGCTCGGAGCTTTATAGAGATTCTGATAGTCGTTGGGCCGCGAGAACAAGGTCGCGCGCCCAGAGCGTTGATGGTGCGGGGCGTAGTCGCTCGGTGGGGCCGGAAATGGATAGCGCCGCGATAAACAGGCCTTCGCTATCAAAGACTGGGGCGGAGATGCTGGCCAGGCCAACTTCGCGTTCGCTAATCGACTCGGCCCAGCCGTTGCTGCGGGCTTCTTCGAGGTCTTCTGCGGTAAATTGCGCTCCCGCGTCTAGCATGGCCTCGCGTAGTGTGGGGGAGGAATAAGCGAGGAAGACTTTCGCTGCGGAACCCGCGGTCAGGGGGAGTCGTGTTCCTACCGGGACGGTGTTTTGGAGTCCGATAGCGGGTTCTTGCGCAGCAATGCACACGCGGGTTGCTCCAGCGAGTTGGTAGAGCTGTACCGATTCGCCTGTGACGTTCATGAGGTGCGCCATGATGGGGGCGGCGACGTCGATAAGCTTGGTGGAGCTTCCTGCCCCAAGGGAAGTGAGCACGGCGCCGATTGTCCATTTTCCGTCGGAAGTGCGCGTGAGGATATTGTGCGTTTCCAGTGCTGTGGCTAAACGGTGAGCGGTGGCTCGGGGTAGATCGGTGGCCTCGCATAGCTCTGTTAGAGAGAGGGGGCGCTCCGCAACGGTCAGCATTATGGTTACTGCGCGGTCGAGAACCTTAATGCCGCTTGTGGCGGCTGGATCTATGTTAATCTTTCCCATGACACGATACTAGCATTCCATTTCATGGGATTCATCCTTGAGTATGGAATTGATTATGTAAAGAGGTGATTCGATCCATGACCAGCCCCGTGGTATCGAAAGAAGAGAAGTTAACCCTTGCAGAAAAAGTGTGGCGTGACCATGTCATCTCGCGCGGCGAGGGCGACCAACCTGATCTTATCTTCATTGACCTGCAACTCCTACACGAGGTCACCTCACCCCAAGCTTTTGACGGCCTACGCATGGCTGGGCGCACAATGCGGCATCCTGAGCTGCACCTTGCCACCGAGGACCACAACGTTCCCACGGAAGGCATTGCGGCAGGGTCATTGCTAGAAATCAATGACCTGGTTTCTCGCACACAGGTGGAAACACTGCGTAAGAATTGTGCGGAATTCGGTGTTCGTCTTCATGCCATGGGGGACGCGCAGCAGGGCATCGTCCACCAGGTGGGGCCTCAGCTGGGGGCGACTCAACCCGGAATGACTATTGTCTGCGGCGATTCCCACACCTCCACTCACGGCGCTTTTGGTGCTATGGCCTTTGGCATTGGCACTTCAGAGGTGGAGCACGTGATGGCCACCCAAACGCTTTCCCTCAAACCCTTTAAAACCATGGCGATCAACGTCTCTGGGGAATTGCAGCCTGGGGTTTCTGCCAAGGACCTCATCTTGGCGATCATCGCCAAGATTGGGACGGGCGGGGGACAAGGCCACGTTATTGAATATCGCGGTGAGGCCATCGAGAAACTGTCCATGGAAGCACGCATGACAATGTGCAATATGTCCATTGAGGCCGGCGCGCGCGCAGGCATGATCGCACCCGACCAGATCACTTTTGACTACATCAAAGGTCGAGAGCTTGCCCCACAAGGACAGGACTGGGATCAGGCGGTGGAGTATTGGAAGACGTTGCCTACAGACGAGGGTGCTGTTTTTGACACCGTGGTGGACATCGACGGCTCGGCAATCACCCCCTTTATCACCTGGGGAACAAACCCAGGTCAGGGGCTTCCGCTCAGTGAAAACGTCCCGTCGCCTGAAGACTTTGCTGGCGATAGCGAGAAAGCCGCCGCGCACAAAGCGCTGGATTATATGGGGCTGACCCCAGGGACACCGTTAAGAGATATTGCGATCGACACAGTATTTCTTGGTTCCTGCACCAATGCGCGTATGGAAGACCTGCGCACAGCCGCAGAAATTCTTGCTGGTCGCACCATCGCGGATTCGGTACGGATGCTCGTGGTTCCTTCCTCAACCATGATTAAGCAACAGGCAGAAGCAGAAGGACTAGACAAGATCTTTATCGCTGCCGGTGCTGAGTGGCGCTCAGCAGGGTGCTCCATGTGCCTAGGCATGAACCCGGATCAACTGGCGCCTGGCGAACGCTCTGCCTCTACTTCTAACCGGAACTTCGAGGGCCGCCAAGGTCCTAAGGGAAGAACGCATCTAGTATCACCAGCAGTCGCAGCAGCAACAGCTATTAAAGGGACATTGGCTAGCCCAGCGGACTTGGACGAGGAGTGAACAATTATGGATAAATTCACAACCCATACGGGCATTGGAATCCCACTGACCCGCTCGAATGTGGACACCGACCAGATTATCCCGGCAGTCTACTTAAAACGGGTCACACGCACGGGCTTTGACGACGGCCTCTTTAACAATTGGCGCACCAATGATCCCAACTTTGTGCTCAACCAGCCTTCCTATTCCAGGGGCTCAGTGCTCGTCGCTGGGCCAGACTTTGGCACAGGCTCCTCCCGCGAACATGCGGTATGGGCACTGATGGACTATGGATTCCGGGTGGTGCTGTCTTCTCGATTCGCGGATATTTTCCGGGGGAACGCAGGGAAATCTGGGCTCTTAGCTGCAAAAATGGAGCAGTCCGATATTGAGCTTCTGTGGAAGCAGCTAGAGCAACAGCCGGGTCTAGAGGTGACAGTGAACCTAGAAACCCGAACTGTGGAATGCGATGGTTCCATTTACACCTTCGATGTAGACGACTACACGCGGTGGCGTTTGCTCGAAGGCCTCGATGACATTGGGCTTACGCTTAGGCAGGAGTCAGAGATCGCTCGCTACGAGCAGTCCCGACCATCGTTTAAGCCCGTCACCCAGTAGGAGCTGCGCTATTTTGCCGGAAGCGGGCTGGCAAAATAATCGGCTCCCGTTAGCTCGCTGTTGGTAAAGGATAGAACCCAGACACTGGCTTTCTTTGCCGGTATTTCTTCCAAGGGGAGTCTGCCAGAGGCCGATAGCCAGGCGATCATGTCAGGGATGACCATGCCTTGTGCGACGACCACGGACACACCGCCTTGATCGATAATCCGAGAAAACGCTGCTTGGGAATCGGTCATGGCGGATAGCCAGCCTTCGTCGCCAAGCTTTGCGTCTACGGAAACCTCAAGGTCTAGGGTCTTAGCTAACGGGACAGCGGTCTGCTGGCACCTGTCTGGTAGGGCAGAATAAATGGCGGTGGGGCGAAACGCCTCCAACAAAGGGGCGAGCAATTGCGCCTGTCTGCGTCCCTTTTTGTCCAAGGGGCGCAGATTATCGTTGCCTGCCCAGTTGCTGCGTCGAAAAGCTCGTGCATGCCGGACATACAGGATGCGGGTAGTCGCTGGAACCTCAAAGCGCTTGCGGGCTTTATCCATGATGTTTTTGTCCACGTCGTAGCTGAGAAGCTCGCGGGCCTGGTGAAAATCGAGCCAGCGGATCTCGTCCACCTCGTTATTAGGGGTAAAGGTTCCGTCTAGAACTTCGGCAGTCCAGTAGTAGACCACTTTGGTGCGGTCGCCGACGGGGTACGTGACCTTGCCTAGAAGCTTTCCTAGCCTCACGCGGAATCCAGTTTCTTCGACAATCTCGCGAGCGGCCGTAACAGGCAAAGATTCACCTGGATCGACTTTGCCCTTGGCCAGCGACCAGTCATCATAATGCGGTCGGTGAATCACTGCGTATTGGATGGAATCAGGATCTGTATGGTCGCCACGCCACAAGACCGCTCCTGCCGCAAGCGTAGAGCGTTTATATTCCTGCGCAGGTTCAGCCACGATGCTTTGGAATCTTCCCGTGATAGCAAGTGAAGATTGCAGGTCCTTAGTCGCTTCGGTGTGACTGGTTTTATGCATCGCTGTAGCTTTCTTTAGTCTGTGGCGGTCTGTGGCGAATGATGACGGTGGTGGCGGGAGTGGGGATAATATCTAGCCTAGTTACTTGACCAACATCTTCGGGTGGGTGTGCATAGCTCGTCGGATGGTGTTAGCGTGGGCTGCTCATGAGCACAAACACTACACCGCGGCTACGCAGACATAGGGAATAACTGTTGCTCATGAGTCCTGTTATTGCTCGGCGCATGTGGCAGGGACGAGGCGCAACAGAGAGCCTAACGCCAACAAAGTTGCTATATCCATGTACATTGACGTGAGTGAAGTAAAACAGAGCGCACGCATCGTGGCGGAAGCTCTGAAGTGTCCAATAGTGCAACCAGAGGAGTATGCGGTGAAAGTTGCGGTAATGGGAGCCGGATCGTGGGGAACAACCCTGGCTAAGGTCTTTGCAGATGCCGGGTGTGATGTTCGCCTATGGGCACGACGCTCTGAGGTCGCAGCTGAGATCAACCAGCAGCACACCAACAACCGATACCTTTCTGACATAGTCCTTCCGGAAGCCTTGCGTGCCACGGATAACCCTGCGCAGGCGCTTGAAGATTCTGACATTGTGGTGCTGGGAGTGCCTAGCCAAACCTTAAGAGATAATTTGTCCGAGTGGGCCGCTGCGATTCCACAGACCGCGATCCTTGTGAGCCTGGCTAAAGGCATAGAAAAAGATACTTTCGAGCGGATGAGCCAAGTAATCGCTGAAGTCGCTGGGACTCCGGATACTCAGATTGCCGTTCTCTCCGGGCCAAACCTAGCCCGCGAGATCGCTGAGGAACAACCAGCCGCAACAGTAATCGCGTGTACCGACGAGGCGAACGCACAAAAAGTTCAAGCTGCGCTCTCCGCCTCGTACTTCCGCCCGTATACCAATACAGACGTTATTGGTTGTGAAATCGGTGGAGCCTGCAAAAACGTTATTGCATTAGCGTGCGGCATGGCCGCTGGCAGAGGACTCGGCGAAAACACAGTGGCCACCGTGATCACTCGCGGCTTGGCGGAGATTACCCGATTGGGTACCGCAATGGGCGCTGATCCGCGTACGTTCGCCGGACTTGCCGGATTAGGTGACCTGGTGGCTACGTGTTCCTCACCTCTGTCGCGTAACCGTACTTTTGGTGCGCGACTAGGAGAAGGAAAGACGTTAGAGGACGCAAAAGCCGCCACCAACGGGCAGGTGGCAGAAGGCGTTATCTCTTCAATGTCTATCTCCCGTCTAGCAGAAATCCATGAAGTAGATATGCCTATTACTCGGGCTGTCTACGGTGTGTGCCATATGGGCGCAAGTGTTCATGACATGGTTGCGGCGTTGATGGGGCGTACAAAGAAATCCGAGTAGTACACAAGGTAAAGTTTGTGGTTGTGACTCAGAATCCTTCCGAAAATCCCCGTGTCAGGGTTGCCGTAGTTTATGGCGGCCAAAGCTCAGAACATTCCGTTTCCTGCGTTTCTGCCGGGGCGATTATGTCTCACCTCGATCCAGAAAAATACGAGGTCTTTCCCGTAGGAATCACCCGTGATGGCGTGTGGACCGTGGGGGAGACCGACGCCACAAAGCTGCGGACTGTGGACCGCGTTATGCCAGAGGTGGAGTTTGTTCGTGAAGTAAAGCTTTCCGTGAACCCTCGTTCTGCCGGTGAGTTCCGGTATGAGGACGGAACGCTGTACGCACATGCCGATGTGATTTTCCCGGCTCTGCATGGGCGATTCGGTGAGGATGGAACCATTCAAGGAATGTTCGAGCTTTCTGGTATTCCTTATGTGGGCACCGGAGTATTGAGTTCTGCCTGCGGCATGGACAAGGAGTACACCAAGAAACTTCTTGCTGCGGAAGGTCTGCCCGTGGGCAAAGAAGTGATCCTTCGTGGGGACGAAACCCTCACAGATGCCGATAAACACATGCTCGGTCTCCCTGTTTTTGTGAAGCCCGCACGAGGCGGATCATCCATCGGGATTTCCCGCGTAGCCGAGTGGGACGACTTCGATGCTGCCCTCGCACTAGCCCGAGAGCATGACACCAAAGTGATCGTGGAAGCGGAGATTAAAGGCGTAGAAGTAGAGTGCGGCGTGCTTGAGCGTGCCGACGGCTCCCTGATCGCTTCAGTGCCCGCACAGCTAGAAGACGTTGATGAAGGCGAAGAAGGCTTCTATGGTTTTGATACCAAATACCTAGACAACGTAGTCACAGCCACCATCCCAGTGCCCTTTGATGAGGCAACAACCAAGCTCATCCAATCGCTGTCGCTAGAAGCCTTCCAAGCACTTAACTGCCGAGGCCTTTCTCGCGTGGACTTTTTTATCACCGCCCAGGGGCCAGTCCTCAATGAGGTGAACACGATGCCGGGCTTTACCCCGATTTCCATGTATCCGCAGGTGTTTGAAGCCACCGGGATAGGGTACGCAGAGCTGCTCTCTCACCTGATCGATCAGGCGCTGGCTCAATAAAAACCAAAGCACTAACCCTTAAGCAAAGAGGTAGGCACCACAGGATTTGGTGCCTACCTCTTTGCTTTGGGACTGCCTAGCGTGTGACAGAGGGCTCCGCCGTGTGTTTTTCTATGGCTTTGGTCAACTTCACGAGTGCTGCATTGCCAGAGTTCTGCGGCACGCTAACTGCCACAATCACGTCACGACCGAGTGCATACCAGGTTGACGCTGTGGTTCCATTACCTAAGGTCGTATCCTCAAACCATGCAACGGAATCTATCTGTTGGATGCGCGCCCCAGCCTCATAGGCCGATGGGAAAGCAACACCACAGCGCACCATAACAGGCTCGTATCCTGATGCACTCCACGCTGCTGAGCCAGCTGGAAGTCCTTGCACATCACGACGAGAATACTGCGGGGAATCCCCAAAATGTTCCGGCAGATCTGACATCAACTCGGTACAACGACCCGAGTGAGCGTTTGTGCGAGGATCCGCATCTTGCTGCAACGATTGAAGAGGAAGCGGGTTGGGCTGTGCCGTTTCCTTGCGTAAAGAAGCAACTGCCGTGGACAGCTCTGGGATGGGCGATGCCGCTTTTCCAAGCCCCGCATCATCAGCCGTCAGGGCTACTACCGGAAAACGGTCTACCGCATACCACGTGCGAAACGTCGATCCAGGCGTGGTATCCCTGACTTCTAGCCACGATGTTTCGTCGATAAGCGAAAGTTCCGAAAGCTGCGTGTACTGCAACGGAAGATTAACTCCGCATCGCAAAGTCACTCGATGCGTGGAGTCTGACTGCCAAGCTGCCGCACCAGCAGGTGCAGGATCGGCAAGCTCAGCACGCTTGTGCCCGAGAACCTTATGCGGAAGCGCACCAATAAGAGATGTGCACTCGGGACTTTCAGCCTCAGGGGAATTTGCAGAAGTCATTGCTACCGGACGGTGGGCTACCCGATCGTAAACCAGCTTCGCTCCTCCAAGCACCCCCACGACCAATACAATGGCTAATGCCAACGCGAGTGCGATGGGCCCTCGTTTGAAAGAAGCTTCATTCTGCATAAAGAATAATCATAGTTTCTGCGATGAACAAGATCGGGTCGCACCGCCGATTGCATCGTGTACTGCTGCACACTGTAAAAATAAGGTCATAAAATACGCGACGGAGGAGAACACTAGTGAAAGAACATCTGAATCCGACGCTTGCCGAGGTAGGAGAGCGCGCCGCGATCAAGGTGATCATCGCGCATGCACCCAGCTCCCGAAACGGCGACGATGCCGCAGTACTCGGACATGCTTCCGCGAATTCCCGTGCAGTGGTCACCACAGACATGCTGGTCCAAGACCGACACTTCCGCCTCGACTGGTCCACCCCCGCAGAGATAGGCTGCAAAGCAATCACCCAAAACTTTGCTGATATCGAGGCAATGGGAGCGCGCCCCGTGGCAGCCCTCCTAGCGATCTCAGCGCCGGCCTACACCAGACTTAATTTTGTTTCTGAGCTCGCCAGGGGCATTTCCTCCCGAGTAAAAGACTATTCCGCAGAACTCGTCGGCGGAGACATCACAGACGGCGAAGCTATCGTGATCGCAGTAACCGCCGTGGGGCAACTAGGCGGTTCACTCCCAGAGCTTTCCCTCGACCGCGCACGACCAGGACACACAATCATCGCCTCGGGAGGAATCGGCGAATCCGCTGCTGGATACGCGCTCCTTCAACGCTTTGGACGCACGGACATCCCAGAAAAATTTCTACCACTGGTAACCGCACACTGCGCGACCATCGTTCCAGAAGGCCGCGGCTTTGTAGCACGCTCAGCAGGAGTAAGCTCCCTAACCGATAACTCGGATGGCCTCATCGTCGACTTAAGAACCATGGCCAAAAAATCCGGCGTATCCATGGATCTAGACCCAGAAGCCATCGCTCCAACACCATTGATGCTGGAAGCCGCAGAGCTTCTCGACGCCGACCCCTGGCAATGGGTCCTTGGAGGGGGCGAAGACCACACACTCATGGGTACCACTGCCGGCGCACCTCCCACAGGATTCCGGGCCATCGGAACCGTAGGAAAACGACTCTTCCACGTAGGCCACGACCATGGACAAGTACTCGTCGGCGGGAAATCACCCGCTTATGACGACGGCTGGGTCAGCTTTTAACTATCACTGAACAACCGCAGTAGAGCACAGCACATAGATACGAGGAACACGAATGACCGATACTGCATCGAACAATGGTGCCCCGCACAATTCTGCATCCCAAAAACAGCACCAACCCCTACCAGTCCACCCATCGTGGCTAGAGCCGTTGACCCCTGTAGAAGAACAGATCCACACGATGGGAGACTTTCTCCGGGAAGAAATAAAAGCAGGTAGGGGATACTTACCCGCAGGCGCAGACGTACTGCGCGCGTTTAGCTATCCCTTTGATGAGGTCAAAGTTCTCATCGTCGGACAAGACCCCTATCCCACCCCAGGTCATGCGATGGGATTGTCCTTTTCCACCCAACCAGGCGTGCGCCCACTGCCTAGGAGCCTTAGCAATATCTTCAAAGAACTATCGCAAGACCTAGGTATCCCCGCACCCCACGACGGCGATCTGACCCCTTGGTCGCGTCAAGGAGTCGCACTCTTTAACCGGGTACTTAGCGTCCAACCAGGTAAAGCCGGCTCCCACCGCGGACGCGGCTGGGAAGAAGTCACTGAGGTAGCCATCAGAGCCCTCGCTGCACGCAACACCCCCTTAGTCGCTATCCTATGGGGACGAGACGCACAAGCAACCAAAGCATTCCTAGGGAACACACCTTGCATTATGTCCCCACACCCATCACCGCTATCCGCATCGAGAGGATTCTTTGGTTCTCGCCCCTTTAGCAGGACAAACAGCTTGCTTCAAGACCTCGGAGTCTCCGGCATCGATTGGCGATTGTAAACTTTTCTACCATGCCCGACATCACGTTTCTTAGCGGACGCAGCCTCCTACACTGGGCGGAATGCGCAACAGATGAGCTCGTCGCGCGCCGGGCGGAGATCAACAGCCTGAATGTGTTTCCGGTACCAGACGCAGATACCGGCTCAAATATGGCGCATACCATGCACGCTGCAGTAGAGGCGGTCCACCAGTTGATCGCCAGCACCGGGGGAGAAACCCCGCACGATGAGCCCCGAGAACTGAGCGCTTCCGACGTTGCCACAGCGTTGGCCTCCGGTGCTGTACGTGGGGCACGGGGAAACTCGGGTGTTGTCTTAAGCCAAGTACTACGCGGCATCGCGCAGGCAGCAAACTCGGGTGTCATTGATGCTTCCTGTATCCAAAAATCACTTCTCAACGCACTCGATTTTGTGGCTGCAGCGATTACTGACCCCGTTGAAGGCACCGTGATCACTGTGCTGCGCGCTGCCGCATTTTCTGCTCGAACCTGCGACACCGACAATCTCTATGAGGTCGTCACAGTGGCTGCGGACGCAGCGCGAGTAGCCTTGCACAACACCCCCTCACAGCTCGCAGTGTTAAGAGAAGCAGGTGTTGTCGACGCCGGAGGCCAAGGACTCGTAATCCTCCTGGATGCTCTTGTCGATGCCGTGCTTACAGATCCAATGAATGCGGCTCATCAAGGGCAACGCTCTCAAGGAGAAACCGCAGGCCACGGTTCTCATCACTCAGCGGAACTTTCGCATAGACCACACTCCCACAGCTTCTCCCAGCACGGGCATGAGGCTTTCCTAGAAGTAATGTTCTACATCGAGGACGTTGACCTAGATGCACTACGAGGCGAGCTCCTCGCATTAGGAGACAGCCTCGTGATCGCGGGCATTGGCGAAAAAGCTGGAACAATTCATATCCACACATTTGATGCAGGACGAGTCATCGAACAGGCATATGCCATGGGAAAGGTCAGCGACCTTCGGATTGAGGTACTACCGTCCCTCGGCGGCACCGACCACCCAACCCGAATAGTGCTAGCACTTGCCCCGGAAGGAACACTGGCCGAGCTCTACAACGCAGCTGGTGCACTTGTGGTAGTCCGAAAAGGCAAACAGTTTGCCATCGTCGGCTCGACCGACCTTGGCCAGGAACCCACCCCGCTGACAGACGGGGTGGCGATAGTCAACGAGCTCATTTCTCGTTCGCATGAAAGCGGAGCGACCGAAGTGATTTTGCTCCCCAACGGCATGCTCACCAGGGGAGAGATGGCGTCGGTGGAACGCTCGACGCGGTCGTTTAAACAATCAATCACCATCCTGCCCACAGGTAGCCTCGTCCGTGGGCTAGCAGCACTATCAATGCACGATTCCAGCCAAGCACTCGCTGTAGATACCTATGCCATGACTGAAGCCATCACTGGCATGCGTACGGCCAAGATCCGCCCCACCTCAAAAGCTGCCCTCACCGCTGCCGGCGCCTGCGCCAAAGGTGACTACGTTGCCACAATCGGTTCTGAGACGATTGCAGTAGACGAAGACATCTACGCGTGCACCCAACAAGCCGTGCGCAAAATGCTAGACGGCGGCGGAGAACGCGTCACGATCATAGCGTTAGAATCACTTGGGCTTAACCAATCCGAGGTAGCCGCAATGATGCCTCCCAACTCGGAACTTGACCTCACCATCTACCTAGCTGACCACGTAGACAGCCTCGTGGAAATCGGAGTGGAGTAACCCATGCTGGGCTGGCACGACACGCGACCACTCACGCAACTCTTGCCTGAAAAAGAAGCCAAGGCCTTTGCCAAACACTTTGGATATCGCTGCGCTGAAGACCTCCTCATGCACCTACCCAGAGCCTATGCCGCCCACGGGTCAGGACTAAGCGCAGGCCATGCCCAAGAAGGCGACATCATCACGTGTATAGGGGAAATCGTCTCGGCCACCGAGCGAAGAGACCGCAACGGAAACCTCATCTACACCATCGGAATCTCCGACGGCACAGCCACCATCAGCGCAACGTTTTTCCGCGCTAACTGGATCTCCAAAGTCCTCACCACAGGCGCACGCGGCATGTTCACTGGTAAACTCAAATTTTTCCGCGATAAAGCACAGCTACAGCACCCAGACTTTTTTCTCTTCCCCGATCCCGGCGCAAAAACCCGCGGTTCAGGCGGCCTACAAGCACTATCCACTACAGGAGAGTTTGACGACGTCACCCACATCATCAACTCGCTCACATACATACCGGTATATCCAGCCAAAAAAGCAATGCCCACGTGGCGGATACTAGGAGCAATACACGAGGTATTAGGTAAAACTCCTCCTATCGTGGACCCGCTAGGAGACTTCACGCCAGATGACATGCCTACGCTCGACCAAGCACTACGGGGTGTGCATGAGACAGACTGCGAGGGAGCCGAACCCTACCTCAACAGACTGAAATACGACGAAGCACTCAGCATCGCTTTAGTGATGGCGCTGCGACGCGCGGACATGAAACGTCGTCAAGCCTTCCCCATGCCCGCCTCCCACACCGGCCTTCGCGCCAAGCTACTCAAAGCCATGCCTTTTACACTCACAGAAGGCCAACAACAGGTAGCGCAAGAAATCGCAGAAGACCTAGGGAAGAACACGCCCATGTCGCGCCTGCTGCAAGGGGAAGTCGGATCCGGAAAGACCATCGTCTCGCTCATCGCGATGCTCCAGGCCGTCGATGCCCACAAACAATGCGCCCTTCTCGCCCCGACCGAAGTCCTTGCAACCCAACACGCACACAGCATCCGAGCCACGCTCGCCGCCGCAGACATCCAACTCACCGTCGTACTACTCACTGGATCACTACCCACAGCTGAACGCAAAAAAGCACTCCTAGACATCATGTCCGGCGATGCCGACATCATCATCGGAACCCACGCCCTTATCCAAGACACTGTCAACTTCTACGACCTCGGTCTTTGCGTCGTCGACGAACAACACAGATTTGGAGTGGAACAGCGCGACTACTTAAGAGCCAAAGGAAACACAGAACTCACACCACACCTCCTCGTCATGACGGCCACGCCCATCCCAAGGACAATCGCCATGACCGCATTTGGCGACCTCAGCGTCTCCACACTCCGCCAACTCCCCGGCGGACGCAGACCAATCAAGACCTTTGTCGTCAGCTCCGACAACCCCACCTGGGGCGAGCGCATGTGGAAACGCATTAGAGAAGAAGTAGAACGAGGCCAACAAATCTACGTGGTATGCCCTCGGGTGAAAAACCATGGCGGAGTAGAAGAAACCACCACAGCCCTACAACACGGAATCTTCAACGACCTACGAGTAGAAATGCTCCACGGAAGCATGCACCCCGAAGACAAAGAAACCATAATGGCAGCCTTTGCCGCAGGAACGATTGACATCCTCGTAGCCACGACCGTCATAGAAGTCGGCATAGACGTACCCAACGCCACCGTCATGCTTATCCGAGAAGCCGAAAACTTCGGAGTCTCCCAACTCCACCAATTACGCGGACGCGTCGGACGAGGCGGCAAAGAATCAATCTGCTTCCTCCACACCACCGCAGAACCCGATACCCCTGCACGCGAACGCATCCACAAAGTTTCCGCCACCACAGACGGCTTTACCCTCGCAGAAATAGACCTCGAATACCGGCAAGAAGGAGACATCCTAGGCGCACAACAATCAGGAGCCTCCCACAAACGCATCAGCTTTATCAAAGACAAAGAACTGATCCAACGCGCCAACCACGACGCCGCCGCCATAGTCCAACACAACCCAGAAGCAGCCCGATCCATGGTGAGCGACATCGACGACCGCTCGCAAGACTATCTGGATAAAACATAAACAGATCACCGCACTACCAGAGCCGTCCCACCCACCTAAGCTCAAAAGGCTCACAAACCGTACGCTATGGTTAAAAGCATGAAAATCTGTGCCCCATTCGCCGGCATAGTCCACTACAAAGTAGGACTCGGCGATACCGTCGATACCGGTCAAGAGCTCGCATCAGTTGAAGCTATCAAGCTTGAGGCCCCCATCATCGCGCCGGGGCCAGGGATCGTAGCAACTTTGGCTAAAGACAACTTTGACGATGTCATGGGCGGGGACGTGCTACTGACCGTGGAGGAAGCATAGATGACTCGAATTATTTCTGGCGAAGCCCGAGGCCGCACAATTAAGGTGCCTGAGCAAGGAACACGGCCTACATCGGATCGCGCTCGCGAAGGACTTTTTTCTTCTCTTCAGGTGCGCTTTGGCTTTGTCGGCGCGAAGGTGCTGGATCTTTTTGCCGGATCCGGGGCGCTAGGTCTTGAGGCTGCAAGCCGGGGTGCGGATGAAGTAGTACTGGTAGAAAACAACTCCAAGGCCGTGCAGATTATTCGCCACAATATACAGGTTGTTGGACATCCTAACGTTACGGTTGCGGAAATGAAGGCCTCCACGTATGTGGCGAGCGCCCCCAAAGAATACTTTGACATGGTGCTCGCCGACCCTCCTTATGATCTACCTGATTCAGACATTGAGGAGATGCTTGTGGCCCTGATTCCTACGCTTGTCGACGGCGCAGCGGTCGTCGTAGAGCGCCATCGTGAGTCGCCGGAGACAGCATGGCCTGCATGCTTTGTTCCCACCACGCAGAAGCTAAAAAAGCGGACTTTTGGAATCGCGCGCATGGACATGGCCGTATTTCACCAAGAACTTGTTTCAGACTGACTTACTACAGCACTGTGCACGCTACGTTTACTAATAAGGATGCTTGATGGCCATACACGCTGTTTGCCCCGGTTCTTTTGACCCAGTAACAAAAGGTCATATTGACATTATTGGCCGTGCTGCCGAAATGTATGACCACGTGACTGTCTTAGTTACCGCGAATCCGAATAAGCCCTCCGGCATGTTCAACGTTGAAGAACGCAAAGATCTGATTCGGGCGGCAGTACTAGAGGTCGGGGGACTGGACAATGTCTCTGTGGATCATTGGGGCGGACTTTTAGTCGATTACACAAACACCCATAATGTGAGCGTTCTGGTGAAAGGACTACGCACGGCCCTTGACTATGAGTATGAGCTTCCGATGGCACAGATGAATAGGAAGCTGTCCGGGATTGATACGGCATTCCTGATGACTGATCCGGCTTATGGTTATATCTCCTCGACTTTGTGTAAAGAGGTTGTTAAATACGGCGGAAATGTTGATGACATGCTCCCGGCTGCAGTTTCTGCGGCAATGAAACAAAAACTCGGCTAGCGGTGTAAACGGCCTCCTAAAAGTGGGGGACGCGTCAACATTTGTGTGTGGTTCTGGTAATTTGAGTCACACTCAAATCTTTTGGATGCTAGGAGCGGTATGGGTCTCGCGCTGTTGGTTTTTGCGATCGTAGCTATCGGATCGTTATTACAGCGAGTATCAGGCATGGGGCTGGGGCTAGTTGCTGGTTCGATTCTGAACATCGTGATGGGGCCGATAGAAGGAATACTGGTGGTTAACCTCCTAGCCGCTATCAACGCAACTATGACCACTGTGATCGTGCGCAAGAGCGTCGATTGGAAAAAGTTTTGGCTCATTGCTCCGGTACTCGTGCTTGGTGCGATTCCTGGCGCATGGCTCATTACGGTTGTATCGGGGCCAACGTTGCAGGTTGTGGTGGGAACTCTGCTCCTCAGTGCACTTGCCATAGTGACCTTTGGGGTTCAGCGTATTCCCCACGCTCAAGGAAGAGCGCCCGCTGTTATCGCAGGTATCATCGCTGGTTTTATGAATACCCTTGCTGGCATCGCAGGGCCGGCTATTACTGTTTACGCGCAGGTGGCTAGGTGGCCGCAAGTACCTTTTGCGGCGACGCTGCAACCAATCTTCATAGTCTCAGGCCTGGTTTCGTTGACAGTAAAAGTAGCGTCAGGGGCGGGAACGGTGGCATCGGTGACTCCCTGGGTATGGATCTTTGGGATACTCGGCATGATCGCTGGAATTTTTATTGGTGCGAGAGCCTCCCAAAAGATTCCTCGTTCTACGGCAAGAAAGATTTCTCTGAGCGTGGCAACGCTAGGAGGCGTTATGGTTCTGCTCCGAGTCTTGGTAGGGCTCTTCTGACCTTAAGACACATATATTTGACTCATGCGTGTTTCCTACGTTGATGTTTTCTCCACCGGACCTTTAAGCGGTAACCCTGTGGCTGTAGTCCACGATGCCGACCAATTGTCGCAACGCCAGATGCAGCGCTTTGCGGCATGGACAAATTTATCGGAAACTACTTTTCTCCTTGAGCTAACAACTCCCAACGCAGACTATAGAGTCAGAATTTTTAGCCCCACCAAGGAATTTCCCTTTGCCGGACACCCCACCTTGGGTTCTGCGGCCGCGTGGCTTGCCGCAGGCGGAGTGATGCAGGGAGCACACATTGTCCAGGAATGCTCCGTGGGCTTAGTCCCGATACAGATCAATAAAGACGTGTTGTCTTTTCAAGCGCCTGCCCTGTTGGATACGTCGCCGCTTTCTCCGGAACAGATCCAACGCATTCCGCAGGCCTTGGGTGTAGTCCTTGATGACATCGTAAAAATTCAGCGAATTGACAATGGAACAGGATGGATCGGCGTTCTGCTTAGTCCCGGAGTCGACATACGAGGTATTAATCCACACTATGCGCTGATGGGCGGGCTCAAGCTTGGAGTGGTCAGCCTCCTGGACCCCAGCGACGGTGATGCCATGGAAGTACGCGCCTTCAACCCAAACATAGGGGAGGACCCGGTTACAGGGAGCCTGAATGCGGGGTTAGCTCAATGGCTTATCGGTGAGGAGATAGTCCCTTCCTCCTACTCAGCGCGTCAGGGGGCCGTACTAGGGCGGGTCGGAAAATCTTTGTCTCGCAGCGTGCCGACGCCCTGTGGGTAGGAGGGTAGGAGGACAATGCGCGCTTGCTATCAGCGGAACCGTGAACATGTAGCTACAACAATGCCCGAGGCGCTGTGTTCTCAGAGCCTCGGGCATAAAGTTAAAGAGTTTTAGAGCAAGCTGGAGAGGAACGTCTTGGTGCGTTCGTGCTGAGGATTATCAATAACCTGACGAGCATCATCGATTTCAACGATCACACCACCATCCATGAAGGCGACGGTATCTGCGACTTCACGGGCAAAGCCCATCTCATGCGTGACCACCAACATGGTCATGCCACCTTCTGCAAGATCGCGCATCACTCTCAGAACTTCTCCTACCAACTCTGGGTCGAGGGCGGAGGTGGGCTCGTCGAAAAGCATAAGTTTGGGTTCCATGGCTACCGCACGCGCGATGGCTACGCGCTGCTGCTGGCCGCCAGAAAGCTGAGCTGGGTAAGCGTCTGCCTTATGCTGCAAACCGACTTGCGCGAGTAGCTCCATGGCTTTGGCGCGAGCCTCGGGCTCCGGCACACCTTTGACGTGAATAGGAGCCTCTATGATGTTTTCGATTGCGGTTCTGTGCGGGAACAAATTGAAGCCTTGGAACACCATGCCGATGTCGGCGCGTTGACGTGCGGCTTCTTTCTCGGAAATCTCGTAGAGGATTCCGTCGCGCTCTTTATAACCGATCAGCTCACCATCCACATACAAACGACCAGCGTTGATCTTTTCCAGGTGGTTAACGCATCGCAAAAGCGTGGATTTACCCGACCCCGAGGGGCCAATGAGACAGGTCACAGATCCCTGAGGAACTTCAAGATCGATGCCCTTGAGGACCTCAATCTGTCCGAAGTTCTTGCACAACTGCTGCGCACTAATCATGAGATTGTCAGTCATTATCAAGCGCCTTTCTGCGGGTTACGTGGGTGTCGGTGCTGCCGCATAGGAGGCTCGGCGACGATATTGACGTTTTTGGGGAGGGTGCCTTCTGCGTCGGCAAGCGCTGCAAGCTGGCGAGCAGTCAGCTCACGCGTTGCGCCTCGGTCGAAGTACTTTTCCAAGTAACTTTGCGCGACCATCAACAGCGAGGTAATAGCCAGATACCACGTTGCGGCCACCAGAAGCAGGGGTACCGGATCGAACAGTGCTGCAGCGATGTCTGTGGCGCGGCCGTAAAGCTCAGCGGTGTAAGGGATTGCTACGACCAAGGACGTGGTCTTGAGCAAAGAAATAAACTCGTTGCCCGTAGGAGGGACAATAATACGCATCGCTTGGGGCAGGACCGTACGACGAATGGTCATCCACCAGCTCATACCCAAGGCTTTGGAAGCTTCAGTCTGTCCCTCGGGAACCGCCTGCAATCCAGAACGGACGATTTCTGCCATATATGCGGCCTCGTTGAGACCGAGTCCTAAAACCGCGAGTAGGAACATGTTGGAAAGGGCATTTTCCAAGGATATTTCTGTAAAGCCAAGGTTGACTGTTTGATACAGCGAACCGAGGAGCCCCCAGAAGACGAGCTGGACGTAAACCGGAGTTCCACGGAAAATCCACAGATAGAACCACGAGACAGTGCGCAGGACTGGATTAGGCGACATGCGCATGACGGCCACGGCACAGCCTAAGACAACGCCCAAGATCATGGACAAGACAGTGATGGCGAGAGTATGTCCTGCGGCTAAAGCGATACGAGTATCAAAGAGATACTGAACATACGTGTCCCAACCATACGCTTCATTGGTGGCCGCGCTGATGATAAACCAGAGGAACACTAGAAGAATAAGGATGGCGGCAACCCAGCGGCCGGGGTGACGCAGCGGCTTCGCTTGGATGGGTTTCGGTTGTGGGGAAGTCATGTAGTTTCCTTATGTTTTTAGGGATAGCGGTTAATAGAGGGATGCTTATTGAGCGATGGGTACTTCGTTGATCATCGCTGAGGAAACAAGACCCGCATCAATTCCCCACATTTTGAGGATTCGTTGGTAGTCACCAGTTTTAATGAGGTGCTGCAGCGCAGCGGCCAGTGCCGTACCAAGTTGAGATCCCTTAGGGACTGCAAAGCCATGGGGCGCGGCATCGCTGATGGAACCCACTGCTTCTAGCTTTCCTTCGGACCTGGAAATAGCCCATGCCAGCACCGGCGAATCTGCGACAAAAGCATCTGCACGGCCAAGAACAAGCGCGGTCGCGGCCTGATCACTGGTCTCGTACGCCAGGACCTCGATAGGCTTTTTGCCCTGGGCTACGCAATCGTCGCTCATTGGCCTCACAATATCTGTGTCGGCGACCGTTGTGCGTTGCACTGCGATGGATAAGCCACAAGCGTTATTTGGGTCTACAGGTGAACCAACTTGTTGTCCCCACTGAACTCCCGCATAGAGGAAATCAACAAAGTCATAATTTTTCCGCCGCTCCTCATTATCCGTAAAACCAGAGGCGCCCACATCGATGGTTCCGGCGCTGAGGGAGGGGAGGATGAGGGAAAAATCCTGCTCGATCGGCTGGTACTTAAGGCCCATGACCGATGAGGCAGCCCTCATAAGATCCATTTCCATCCCGATGATCTCATGCCGCGAATCCTTGAACTCAAAAGGCGCGAATGGCGGGTTAGCGCTTGCTACCAGTGTGCCCTTTTCTGCAAGAGGTTGGGGGACTAGAGCAGTAATGTCGGGTACTGCGGGAGGTGAGACCTCTTCCCAGCCGTCGGGGTGACCTTGTTCTTCATTGGTCACACACGCGCTGAGTGAGACGGCAAGTGTAATTGCAGTACACAAAGCCAAGACACGGGTGAGGGATTTCATGGAGCAAATAATACCGCTTCCTACATATTATGTTAATCGACAGGCTAAAAGCCATGGAAAACGATGCAACCCCGCAATATCTTGCACGAGGGGAGCTATCACATCCATGGCTTTGCTCAGCCGAACTCGGTGGAGTTTAAGGAGAAAACCTTAAGCTAAGCGGTTTCTGATTCGGTGTTGGGCTTGGTGTTAAAACGACGTTCTACCAGCATGATCGCTGCCACAATTCCGCCTCCAACAAGGATCAAAAGAATGGTCATGCCGATGTTTCCGAAAGGTGCCGCAGGGGAGCCGGAAAGATCCTGCCAAGGCCACAATACACGTAGCGAACCAAGCATTAACCCCGCCATGGTAGCCAGTGTGATTGTTCGGTGAACAGTAATCAGGTAATCCAGAACCTTGATAAAGCACGCAATTCCGGTCAATGCGCCAAGCGCAAATATGGCCATGACCGTGAGGTTACGGTCGCTGACCGCTCCGATGACTGGAGCGTAGAGGCCCAAAGACAAGAGGATGAAAGAGCCAGAAATGCCGGGCAAAACCAGGGCGCATACTGCTATCGCAGCCGCGAAGAAGATCACGACTAACGACGGATCAGTTTTTTCCTCAGAAGTAAAACCTGTGCCGATAAACGTAAGGATCGCCGCGATAACGAAAGCCGCAATGATAGCCACGCGTTTTTGCGAGTAGTCTTTTCGGGAAATCATGAGCAATGGCACCGTAATAGAAACAGCCACCATGCCTAGGAAGAGAGCGCGAGCGGATTGCCCATGATTTTCCACGAAATTATGCATCACAGAAGAAAGCAAAAGAACCGTGGTCACCATGCCAAATCCTACGCATGCGAGGAAGAGCCATTCCACGCGTCGTGCTGCTTCCTTTAACCCGGATGGGTTAGTAAACATGGTGCGAACTAAATGGAGTAGGGCATGACCATTGTGGATAGCTCGTTCATAAATACCTACGACGAGTGCAACAGTGCCGCCGGAAACGCCGGGAACCATCTCAGCAAGACCAATAAGTCCGCCTGCGATGACGTGCAAAATGGAACCGGAGAAGGATGAGGACCTGGTAGTCGCTTGGGGTGTGGCTGCCATGAACCGCTTTCTTCTAGGTGGCCGTTGCAAGAAAGCGGCCACTGTAGTTGTTAAAAATGTACAGCTTGACACCTTAGACGGTTTTTTAAAGAAAGTCCTGATGGCTCACAAACCTACGCGGCATTGTGAAGAAGAAAAGCGGGGAGGAATTGGAGGAAAATTGGTAGGAATGTCGTTTTTGAGAACGCTAGCGAGTATGCCGTTAGTAAAATCCCAGGACAAGATTTCTAGCGTTCTCAAAAACGACATTTTGCTCCTAACGTCGAGGCAGCAGGTCACGACACGTGAAAACAAAAGTGCGCTTGAAGGCTGCCTTGCCAACAAACGGACTTTCAGCTGTTACATCCACCGACTAGTGGGCTGCTACTTCCCAGTTAGGGCCGCTACCTGCTGAGACCTCAAGAGGTACACGCAAAGAAATGGCCGCGTTCATTTCCTTTTCCACTATTTCACGCACCTGTTCCAACTCGTTTGGTGCAATTTCCACCACGAGTTCGTCGTGAACCTGCAGCAGCACACGAGAGGCAACCCCAGCCTTTTTCAGCTCATGGTCAACACGGATCATTGCGACCTTGATAATGTCTGCGGCTGTTCCCTGGATAGGGGCATTAAGTGCAGCGCGTTCTGCGTTTTCGCGAGCCACTCGGTTATCTGAACCAAGCTCAGGAAGGTACCGACGCCTACCGAACAACGTGGAGGTAAATCCATCTTTTCGAGCCTGCTCCACCACGTTATCCAGATACTGTTTTACTCCACCAAAACGCTCAAAATAGCTCGTCATAATCTGCTTGGCTTCGCCAGCAGGAATATTTAGCTGCTGCCCGAGACCAAAGGCCGATAGCCCATAGACCAAGCCATAGCTCATCGCTTTTACTCGACGACGCAATTCTGGCGTCACCTGATCCACCGGGACCTCGAAAACTCTAGAGCCTACGTAGTTATGGAGATCTTCGCCTTTACGATAGGCCTCAATAAGACCAGGATCCTCAGAAAGATGGGACATCACACGCATTTCAATCTGGGAATAATCCGCGGTGAGGAGCGTTTCATACCCTTCGCCCACGACAAATGCCGATCGAATTTTCCTACCGTCTTGCGTACGAACCGGGATGTTTTGCAGATTGGGTTCTGTTGAGCTTAAACGCCCTGTAGAAGCAACGGTCTGATTAAAGGTCGTGTGGATACGGCCATCCGACCCGACTGCTTTAATGAGACCTTCTAGCGTTGTTTTCAGTTTCTGATTCTCACGGTGTGCAAGAAGATGATCGAGGAAGGGGTCCGGATGTTTAACAGCTAACGCCTCAATCTCTTTAGCAGCTGTGGAGTATCCCGTCTTTGTCTTTTTGGTTTTAGGCAAGCCCAGAGTCTCAAAAAGAACGACTTGGAGCTGTTTGGGGCTCGAAAGATTTAAGGATGGATCACCCGCGATATTCCGAGCGGCCTCTTCATGCTCTTGAACTCGCTCGATAAAAACTTTTAGCTGATCTTCTAGAGTTTCCACATCAACTGCGATGCCAGCGGCTTCCATCCGCGCCAGGATCAACGTGAGCGGCAATTCAAGATCGCGGTATAGCTCGAAGGAATCAATAGCTTCTAACTGCTTGGTCAGCTCCTCGGAAAGCTCAAGAATTGCAATGACAGAATCGATGAGCTCTTCCGAGCCGGGAGCATCGAGAAGCGAAAGCTGCCCCTGAGATTCCTCTCCAGAGAGCTGACGCTGCAGATGGCGCTGATAAACGTCTTTCAAATCATAAGTGCGTTGACCCGGCCTAAGAAGATATGCGGCAATGGCTGTATCGTGGGCAATTCCGTTGAGATCAAACCCACGGCCGGAGAGCATATGGAAAGCCGCTTTTGCTTCGTGCAAATACTTGGGGCTTTCACTACTCAGCCACTGCGCCAGAGCCTTTTCATCTTTCGGGTCAATATCTGAAAGATCGATGGCGATTACGCGCCGTTGCTTATCTGCGATCGCTAAAGCTTCAGCATCTCCGGTCGCCGGGGTGCCTCGTCCACGCACATATA
This sequence comes from Corynebacterium silvaticum, assembly GCF_002162115.2. Taxonomy (NCBI): domain Bacteria; kingdom Bacillati; phylum Actinomycetota; class Actinomycetes; order Mycobacteriales; family Corynebacteriaceae; genus Corynebacterium; species Corynebacterium silvaticum. Next base: position 1,156,466 of record NZ_CP021417.2, read on the forward strand.
TAGCAAGACCTTCGCCCTCACGTTGCGCTAGCCACTCGCTAAGAGCTGTCTGCTCCACGGTGACTTCAGCACGCTCTTCCGTGATTGCTGTGCTTGCATCGGCCCCCACTGCTCCCATCACGCGTTCGCGCAGGTTGGTGCCAAATTCGAGCTCATCAAATTTTTCAGCCACGCCTGCTACCTGCGCCGGTTTGAGACCCAGTTCGTCGGGGGAATATGGCAACTCAAGATCTTTTACCATCTCCGTCAGCGTCCGGTTCATCCGAACCTGCTCTAAACGCTCACGGAAGCTCGTGCCAGCTTTACCTTTGATGTCATCAGCGTGCTCCAGTAGCTGATCAAGGCTGCCGTACTCCACGATCCATTTGGTAGCTGTTTTGGGACCCACGCCGGGAATGTTGGGCAGGTTATCCGAAGGGTCTCCTCGCAATGCAGCAAAGTCTGGATATTGCGCAGGTGTGAGGCCATATTTTTCTTCCACCGCTTCAGGGGTAAAGCGATGGAGCACTGAGACCCCGCGCATCGGGTAAAGAACGGTTGTGGTCTCGTTGACAAGCTGGAAGGAATCACGGTCGCCTGTGACGATGAGAGTCTCAAATCCCAGTGGCTGCGCGGCGGTTGCCAGCGTAGCGATGACGTCGTCTGCCTCGTAGTTCTCTTTTCCCAGGGTGGTGATCCCCAAAGCTTCAAGAACCTCTTTAATGAGCTCGACCTGGCCTTTGAACTCTGGCGGCGTGGCTTCACGCTGAGCCTTATACTCAGGGAACATGTCTGTGCGGAAAGTCTTCCGGCCAATATCAAAAGCCACCGCCACGTGAGACGGCTTCTCCTCGTTCAAAAGAGAAGAGAGCATCGATAGGAATCCATAGACAGCGTTGGTCGCTTGCCCACCTGATGTGGAAAAGTTTTCGGCCGGCAGCGCATAAAACGCGCGGAACGCCATCGAGTGGCCGTCGATAAGCATTAAACGGTTGCTAGTTGAAGTCACGTGGTTAGTCTAGTTATTTTTTGTCTCACTCACCTCCCCGCTTCCACTGGGGCCAAGCTTTGCGAGAAAATCCGAACTTTTCCCTATCTACGAGCGGATTAGCCTTTTTACGCCCATGTCCGCTAATATTTTTTTGCAGCGCCCCTGTATCCCAATTGGCAGAGGAAACGGATTCAAAACCCGTGCAGTGTGAGTTCGAGTCTCACCAGGGGCACCATTTATAAGCGCCATCTGCTAGCTTCATGCTGGTAGATGGCGCTTTTTATGATGTTGTGTTTTGAGAGTTAAGGGGATGCGGACGTTTCCAGTCTCATTTGATGTGACCTGTCACCTTTGCGCTAGGAAGCCACAATGTCGTTTTTGAGAACGCTAGCGGGTGTGGTGCCTGTAAAACTCCAGGACGGAATTTTTAGCGTTCTCAAAAACGACAAAGAAGGGGCCAAGTCCTAGGCTTTATGGGCCACGAATATGGCAGTGCCGGGGAAGATTTTTCCTCGAAGCGGTGACCATTGGCCCCAGGAACGGGTGAGATCGTGGGGCCATTCCGGTTCGATGATGTCCTGGAGAATAAAGCCCGCCTGGGTGAGTGCACGTACCCAATCGCCGATTGTTCTCTGGAACTCTACGTACGTAGGCCGACCTTCCTCGTCTTCTTCGACGTAACTGCGCTGAAAATACGGGATGGAAGCTATCAAGCCGGGTTGTCCTGGGTCGTCGGGGAAAACCCAGCGCATGGGGTGGTTGACGGAAAATACTAGACGACCGTCGTCGGTGAGGATGCGGGAGACATCGAAAAGCGTTGCGGTGATGTCTGGGATAAAAGGAAAAGCACCAAACGCCGAAAACGCTATGTCAAAGGACGTGTCTTTGAATGGGAGCGATTGTGCATCGGCGTTGACCAGTGGGAGTGGGGGAGCATCGTGATTTGCGTGCCGCAGCATTGCAAGTGAGAGGTCAAAGCCGGTGATAAAGCCAACGCCGTTGCGAGCGAGCCACTGTGAGCAGGGAGCAGAACCGCAGCCGATTTCTAATACCCGCTTATTGCGGACGTCTCCCAGCAGGTGAGCGTCTTCCTCAGCGAGCATTTCAGGACACCAATAAAAGCCGGATAGGTATTCCTGGTGTTCGTCGTGATACCGCTGCGCATCGCTGTCCCACCACGTTTGGCTTGCGTGGGCGGCCTCGTGGGTGGAAACGGTGATCGCATCTGGGGTGCAGGGGTCTAAACTGCTCATAGTCTTGAAGACTAACCCGTGCCGAGGATGGGGGAAGAAACACGGAGTGTCAATCTTGATCTAGCAGGGAAAATGCACTATCCTTGAGCGAGCGTGTCTGTGCTTAAGCTATATGTTAGTCCCAAGTAGGAGGATGGCGTACGGCTCTAGCGGGATCAAAATCGCAGCTCAAGTAGTGATTTTTTGAGAGATACGTTCCTGTCCATCAACTATTCCTACCTAATTCGGAGCACTTAACATATGCCCACCAACAACGTCCCTCAGGTAGCCATCAACGATATTGGCTCCGCTGAGGATTTCCTCGCAGCTGTCGACGCAACCATCAAGTACTTCAACGATGGTGACATCGTCGAGGGCACCGTGGTTAAGGTTGACCACGACGAGGTTTTGCTCGACATCGGATACAAGACTGAAGGTGTTATCCCTTCACGCGAGCTTTCCATCAAGCACGATGTCGACCCGGACGAGGTCGTCGAGGTCGGCGACCAGATCGACGCTCTTGTTCTTACCAAGGAAGACAAAGAAGGCCGTCTGATCCTGTCCAAGAAGCGCGCACAGTACGAGCGTGCATGGGGCGCCATCGAGGAGCTCAAGGGGAAGGACGAGCCGGTTACCGGTACCGTCATCGAGGTTGTCAAGGGTGGTCTCATCCTGGACATCGGACTCCGTGGCTTCCTGCCTGCATCTCTCGTCGAGATGCGCCGTGTTCGCGATCTGGATCCATACATCGGACAGCAGATCGAAGCTAAGATCATCGAGCTGGACAAGCAGCGCAACAACGTTGTTCTGTCTCGTCGTGCATGGCTCGAGCAGACCCAGTCTGAGGTCCGCTCTGAGTTCCTTCACCAGCTGCAGAAGGGTCAGGTCCGCAAGGGCGTTGTCTCCTCGATCGTCAACTTCGGTGCATTCGTCGACCTCGGCGGCGTGGACGGACTCGTTCACGTTTCCGAGCTCTCCTGGAAGCACATCGATCACCCATCTGAGGTCGTTGCTGTCGGCGATGAGGTTACCGTTGAGGTTCTCGACGTTGATCTCGATCGCGAGCGCGTCTCCCTGTCCCTGAAGGCTACTCAGGAAGACCCATGGCGCGTCTTCGCTCGCACTCACGCTGTGGGCCAGATCGTTCCGGGCAAGGTCACCAAGCTTGTTCCATTCGGTGCGTTCGTTCGCGTCGAAGAGGGCATCGAGGGCTTGGTCCACATCTCCGAGTTGGCACAGCGCCACGTCGAGGTTCCGGACCAGGTTGTCAACGTCGGCGACGAGGCTATGGTCAAGGTCATCGACATCGATCTCGAGCGTCGTCGTATCTCCCTCTCCCTCAAGCAGGCTGACGAGGATTACACCGAAGAGTTCGACCCATCCAAGTACGGTATGGCTGACTCTTACGACGAGCAGGGCAACTACATCTTCCCCGAGGGCTTCGATCCGGAGACCAACGAGTGGATGGAAGGCTTCGACGAGCAGCGTCAGGCATGGGAGGCTCGCTACGCAGAGTCCGAGCGTCGCTTCCAGCTGCACACTGTTCAGATTGAGAAGAACCGCGTAGCTGCAGCTGCAGAGGAAGCAGCAGCTGGCGAGGAAGCTAACTACTCCTCTGAGACCGCTGAGGCAGCTCCGGCCGAAGCAGCTTCTGAGGCTGAGGGTGGCTCCCTGGCTTCTGACGAGCAGCTTGCTGCTCTTCGCGAGAAGCTCGCTGGTAACTAATCTTGAATTGGTACTTCAATAAGAGAGCGCCTAAGGAATATTCCTTAGGCGCTCTCTTTATGCCCTTAGGTCTTTGGCGCAATGTGGAATCACTTTTAGAGGGTGTGAATCCTCGTCGTAGGGCGCAATCTTCTATGAAGTGTTTGAGGACTTTGCTGCGAGATTCATCCTCTGTGATTCTATGATCCGTGGGACGCCCGCGAGATAGGGGGGCAGGAACCCTAACGTGGTCCCTGAACCGCCGAGAACGCAAACGTCGATAAGTGCTCCAATCCGGATGGGAAAACATATTCTCGGCATAGCTTTAATGCGGATTATCAAGGAATATACGTTGACAGTGCGCTTATTCACGAGGTGGCAATTCCACGCCCTTTCTTTAAAAGCTGTGCAATAAGGGGGTGTGGAAAGGGGGGCAGTCACATGTCTTCATTCTTTGCCATCGCAATGATGTTGCAGAGCTGACCTGCTGACTTTGCAGGAGAATGGCTAGTCAATCCCGGATAGAAAATTCTTCCGTCAATAAAATATGAGGTTAAAAATAATTAAGATAAGAGAGTGATTTATAACACGTTTGCGAGTGTGTGTTCCGAGACTTGCCATGCGTAACGCCTTTCGGACTGCAGAAAGTTAAAGAGGGGGCTGAGCGGGGGGAATGAAGGGAGATGGGAGTTTCTGAACTTGTTGTTTCTGTGTTGTATCCGGCCCGTTTTATTACTAGGATTGTGATTGTTTTCCGATTTTTGTTCCGACTGTGACCATTTGAACAGGTGTCGACGTTGGGAACAGAACAAACACAACGTTTGAAAGGTAGGCTCATGGCGTCTACAAAGCAGACATCTGAGTTCATTTTGGACAAGGTTGGTGGCGTGGATAACGTGGCATCGCTCACGCACTGCGCTACGCGTCTTCGCTTCCAGCTTCATGATCAGTCCAAGGCAGACCAAACGGCTCTGGACTCTAATAGTGATGTTCTTGGTGTTGTCCCTCAGGGATCCACTGGACTTCAGGTAGTAATGGGCGGCGGTGTTGCTAACTACTACCAAGACATCGTTCGTTTGCCAGGTATGGCCTCTAAGGCTGCCGGTGATTCTGATGGTGGAAATGCTTCTACCAAGAAGCAATACGGTGGAGTGCGCGGCAAGTACTCATGGGTGGACTATTCCTTTGAGTTCCTCTCGGATACTTTCCGTCCCATTTTGTGGGCTCTGCTGGGTGCTTCACTGATTATCACCATGCTGGTGCTTGCCGATACCTTCGGGTGGCAAGATTTCCGTGCTCCCATTGATGAGCAACCCGCTGGTTATCAGCTGCTCCATGCAATGTGGCGCTCTGTCTTCTACTTCCTGCCTGTGATGATTGGCGCAACTGCGGCAAAGAAGCTTGGAGCTAACGAGTGGGTTGGTGCCGCTATTCCCGCGGCTATGCTTACTCCCGAGTTCTTGGCGATGGGCAAGGCTGGCGACACCGTTGAAATCTTTGGCATGCCGCTGGTGTTGAACGATTACTCCGGTCAGGTCTTCCCACCGTTGCTCGCTGCTATCGGTCTGTTCTTTGTGGAAAAGGGCTTGAAGAAGCTCATCCCGAGCGCTGTTCAGATGGTGTTCGTGCCGTTCTTCTCCCTGTTGATTATGATCTCTGCTACCGCGTTCCTGCTCGGTCCTTTCGGTATCGGAATCGGTAACCTCATCTCCAACTTCCTCTACGCGGTTAATGACTTCTCGCCATTCGTGCTAGCAATCATCATTCCGCTGCTGTACCCATTCCTGGTTCCGCTGGGTCTGCACTGGCCGCTTAACGCAATCATGGTCTCCAACCTTGCAACTCTGGGCTATGACTTCATCCAAGGTCCCATGGGTACATGGAACTTTGCTTGCTTCGGTCTTGTTGCTGGCGTTCTGGTTCTCTCCATCAAGGAACGCAACGTACAGATGCGCCAGGTCTCGCTGGGTGGCGTGATGGCCGGTCTCTTGGGGGGTATCACTGAGCCTTCGCTTTACGGTGTGGTTCTGCGCTTTAAGAAGTGCTACCCGCGCTTGCTCGCCGGTTGTTTTGTCGGTGGCGTTGTTGCCGGCATCTTTGACATCAAGGCTTCTGCCTTTGTCTTCACCTCGCTGCTCACGATCCCTGCGATGGATCCCATTGGTGGCTACGCTATCGCCATCGCTGCAGCCTTCTTCACCTCGTTCTTCCTGGTTATCTTCTTCGATTACCGCGGTAAGGAAGAAAAGGCTGAAATTCTTGCAAACCTTGCTGCTAATCGTGCCGCTGAGAACAACGAGGTCACACCTGCGCCTGTGCCTGCTGCAGCTCCTGTTGCTGGTGGCGCAGCCGTTGCGACGGCAGTGGCAACCAAGACGGCTCTGGAAGCCGGCGCTGTTACTTTGCTGAGCAGCCCACTTGAAGGTGAAGCTGTTGCATTGTTTGAGGTTCCGGACCCAATTTTCTCTGCAGAAAAGCTGGGTAAAGGTATTGCTATCGTTCCTTCTGGTGCGGATGTTGTTGCGCCTGAAGATGCGACGGTCCTGACTGTTCAAAAGTCCGGACATGCTGTCGGACTGCGCCTAGACAACGGTGTAGAGCTCTTGATCCACGTTGGTATTGATACCGTTCAGCTGGGTGGAGAAGGCTTCACCGTGCACGTGGAAAAGAAGCAGCATGTGTCCAAGGGGCAGAAGCTTATCAGCTTTGATAAGGACTTCATCACGTCCAAGGGCTACAACATGATCACCCCGGTCCTGGTAACAAACACCGTTAAGTTTGATGAGGTTAACAGTGCTCCAGCATCACACGTTGACTTTGACACCACGGTCATTACCACAAAGGCTTAATTAGACGGTTCCTTGTGAGCAAGGAAGTCTCGCCGCCCCTTTACACAACGTGAAGGGGCGGTTTTCTTATGTAGTACAAGGCGGCGGCGCTAGGCTTAATCCATGATCATTGTTGGATTAACTGGAGGAATCGGGAGCGGTAAGTCTACGGTGTCCAAGGCACTGGCATGCAAGGGCGCATGCATTATCGACGCCGATCAGATTGCCCGCGAGGCTGTGGAACCGGGATCTTCGGTCCTCTTGGACTTGGCGCAAGCCTTCGGGGATGACGTGGTAGTGGATGGCGTTCTTGACCGTTCCTTGCTTGCCAGTCGAGCATTTGTTGACAAGGAACACACGCAGCTGCTGAATGGGATTACGCATCCTGAAATCCGCCGCCGGATTGGGGAGCGCCTTGTTCAGGCCCGGGAAGAGGGGAATCGTGTTGCGGTGCTCGATCATCCGCTTTTGCTTGAGCAGGGCCTTGCCGCGGAGGTGGATTTGGTTGTAGTCGTTGATGTCCCGGCTGAGATTCGGGTTCAGCGGCTGGTTGCTTTCCGGGGTCTCCAAGAGCAAGACGCGCGGAATCGAATCGCGCGTCAGATAAATGACGCTGTTCGGCTGGAAAAAGCTGACATCGTCATTGATAATTCCCGGACCCTTTCAGAGCTCGAACCCCACATAGAGGAACTATGGGAGCATTTATTGCAGGTGGCGCGCTCGCGGGAAAACATGTGATACCAGCGTGTCCATTCTCACTATGTTTTACTCGTGTTCTTCGGGTGCCCTATTCCTGGAATAGTAACAGAAAAAGTAGGAGGATAGTTTGTAGATGAAGTCATCCAAAAGGATGACTTGTTGTTGTGTTGCTGAAGGGATCCATCTATGGCCGCGTCTCCAATGAAATCGCTGTCCACCTCACATTCTTCGCCGTTGCCGGGGAACCCTGATGCTTTTAAAGTAGTACGACGCGTGCGTGGCGATATAAGCCATAAACCTTTCATCGCGATTTGGGAGGTTACGCGAGCCTGTGGCCTTGTGTGCAAGCATTGTCGCGCGGATGCTCAGCATAACCCTCACCCCGGACAACTCACCACGGAGCAAGGTTTTGCACTGCTTCGGGACTTGGCTTCCTATGACAGACCACGCCCGTTAGTGGTTCTTACGGGCGGCGATCCCTTTGAACGGGAAGACCTAGAAGAACTCGTGGAATACGGGACACAACAGGGCCTTTCAATGTCGTTGTCGCCATCGGTTACTCCCCGTTTGACTGCAGAACGCATTCACCGTCTTCATGATCTCGGCGGCAAAGCAATGTCGATGTCATTGGATGGGGCCACAGCTCAGACGCATGACGCCTTCCGTGGCTTTAGTGGAACTTTTGACGCAACCGTCTCGATGGCGCAGACAATTCTTGATGCGGGTTTCCGGCTGCAAATCAATTCGACCCTGACCAAAAATAATATTCGAGAGGCACCTTTGCTCCTGAAAACCGTGATGGAGATGGGGGCGAAGATGTGGTACGTCTTCTTTCTGGTGCCAACGGGGCGCGGAGCAGCGTTGAATGCTCTGAGTCCGCAGGAACGAGAAGACGCTCTTTATTGGCTTGCCGACGTCGCCAATAGGATCGCCATCAAAACCACCGAAGCCCCGCAATATCGTCGCGTGGTCATTCAGCATAAACTGCGCATGTCTGGCGAGCTGCCGCCGTATAAAGGGGGAGAACTTTACGACTATCTCACAGCAGAGACTACAAGGCTTCTGGGTGCAATTCCTGAACATCCTAGGACTCCTAGGCCTCCCATGGCGGTGAACTCGGGTTCCGGATTTGTTTTTATTGATCACGTGGGGGATGTATATCCGAGCGGTTTCCTGCCGTTGCACTGCGGCAATGTGAAGGAAACCTCAATCAAGGATATTTATGCGCATTCGCCGGCCTTTAAGGCGCTTCGTGATCCCAATCATTGGCACGGAAAATGTTCGGTGTGTGAGTATCACGATCTTTGTGGTGGCTCACGATCAACAGCATATGCACTCACCGGAGACCTGAGAGCGTCCGATCCCACGTGTGCCTATATGCCGCAAGCGTGGACGGAAGCCGGACACACATCTGTGGAATTTTAGAATATAGCGGCGTTGGTGCAGTGCTACCGCGTAGACTCGTCGCTATGGCTTTTGCTGCAGAACATCCTGAATTATCCGTATCAGATTTTCGTCCGGTTGGGGACATTGAGCGTGCACGTGGGACGTTTAATGTTGTATCGGACTATAAGCCGGCGGGCGATCAGCCTGCCGCAATTAAAGAACTCGATGCGCGGCTTACTCGCGGTGAGCGCGACGTCGTATTGCTGGGTGCAACGGGTACGGGTAAATCTGCGACTGCGGCATGGTTGATTGAGCAGCAACAACGGCCAACGCTGGTTATGGCACCTAATAAGACCTTGGCAGCGCAGTTGGCCAATGAGCTGCGGCAGCTTCTCCCCAATAATGCAGTGGAATATTTTGTATCTTACTATGATTATTACCAGCCAGAGGCATATATTGCGCAGACCGATACGTACATTGAAAAGGATTCATCGATTAACGATGACGTGGAGCGGCTGCGCCACCGCGCAACGAGTTCGCTTTTGTCCCGCAGAGATGTTGTTGTGGTCTCCTCGGTTTCCTGCATTTACGGCCTGGGAACTCCGCAGTCATACCTCGATAGATCGGTCATGCTTAAGGTGGGGGAGGAAGTCGAACGCGATCGATTCCTGCGGCTCCTTGTTGACATCCAGTATGACCGAAACGATATTGGGTTTACCCGAGGGGCATTCCGGGTTAAGGGGGACACCGTAGACATCATCCCTGCTTATGAAGAAGTCGCGGTTCGCGTGGAGTTTTTTGGGGATGAGATTGATGCTTTGTACTACATTCATCCGCTGACTGGTGAAGTGATTAGACGAGTGGAAGAAGTTCGCATCTTTCCCGCAACGCACTATGTCGCAGGCCCGGAGCGCATGGCCAAAGCTATCGAGGGGATTAAAGAAGAACTGGCGGATCGTCTTACGGACTTGGAAAACCGGGGGAAGCTCCTGGAAGCACAGCGACTCCGGATGCGTACCGAGTATGACCTTGAGATGATTGAGCAGGTTGGTTTCTGCTCGGGCATTGAGAATTATTCGAGACATCTTGATGATCGAGAAACCGGCTCTGCGCCTGCAACATTGCTTGATTACTTCCCAGAAGACTTTCTCACCATCATTGATGAGTCGCACGTAACTGTTCCTCAGATCGGCGGCATGTTTGAAGGCGATATGTCGAGGAAGCGTAACCTCGTTGAGTTTGGCTTCCGGCTTCCCTCTGCTTTGGATAACCGGCCTTTGCGCTGGGAAGAATTTGAACAGCGAGTCGGGCAAACCGTGTATATGTCCGCCACCCCAGGGGACTACGAGCTTGCTGCTGCTGGGGGAGAATACGTTGAACAGGTCATTCGTCCCACCGGCTTGCTTGACCCACAGGTGGACGTTCGCCCCACGAAGGGGCAGATCGATGATCTGATTCATGAAATCAGGCAAAGAACGCAGAAAGAGGAACGCGTCTTGGTTACCACGCTGACCAAGAAAATGGCGGAAGACCTCACTGATTACCTGTTGGAAAACAATGTTCGGGTGAGGTATCTCCATTCCGATATCGATACCTTGCAGCGGGTAGAGCTTTTGCGGCAGCTCAGGCTGGGTGAATATGACGTTTTGGTGGGTATTAACCTCCTCAGGGAGGGGCTTGATTTGCCGGAGGTTTCGCTTGTGGCGATCCTCGATGCGGACAAAGAAGGCTTCTTAAGGTCTACCAAGTCTCTCATCCAGACAATCGGACGTGCTGCCAGAAATGTGTCCGGATCAGTCATTATGTATGCAGATAAAATCACTGACTCGATGCAGTATGCGATTGATGAGACCGAGCGGCGCCGCGAGAAGCAGATCGCTTACAACACAGAACACAGCATTGATCCGCAGCCGTTGCGAAAGAAAATCGCGGATATTTTGGACCAGGTTCAAGAGGCGCGAGGGGAAGCAGCTCCCCAGGAGGCTGCTGCTGACGCAGCTCTTGCGGAGAAGCGGGATCTTTCTACTATGCCCGCAGACAAAGTGGAGGCGCTCATATCTGAACTTACCGCACAAATGGGGGAGGCTGCTAGGGGCCTGAAGTTCGAGCTTGCGGGTAGGTTGAGAGATGAGATCGTTGACTTGAAGAAAGAACTTCGGGGCATGAGAGAATTGGGCCTTTAGTTTTTCTTAGTCTATTTTCTTCTTTGTTTCTGCCTGTAGACTGTGTTTTATGCCGTGTTTCACCTTAAGGCTGAGGGTGAAAGGTGTCGGTGAGTGACTTCGCTGAACTGGCTTTATGAGGAAATCTTAAAAGGTATTTTTGCCCCCAAATCGGTAGTGGGGCATGGTACATATTTCCGCTACTCGTGACCCCGGTCATTGTTTTTGGCTTCTGGCTGTAAAAGCACACCGCCATGCCGCTTAGCTGACTAGTACCTGTTGTTAAACTCGGTTTCCGTTGGCTCGCCTGGCTGACTCCCCACATAGCATGGTCGTCCCGGGTGTGCCCTGCGCCGTAATTTTCGAGATGAACTATTGGAAGGTTCTCATGAGCGATTACTCAACTATCGTCGTCGGTACTGATGGATCCAAGTCTTCGATGCTTGCTGTCGAGCGCGCCGCCAAGATTGCTGCGGCGCTAGACAGCACCCTCGTTATTGGTCGTGCATATTACGAGAGTAAGGAAGAAGCCTCCAAGACGCTTCGCCAAGACTCCGTGGCCGTCCTTGGCACCGATCCTGCTCAGAAGAACCTTGATGCTGCAGCTGAGCACGCGAGGAGCTTTGGTGTTGTGAAAGTGGAGACGAAAGTTCGCCCCGGCACCCCCGTAGAAGCTCTTATGGATATCGTTCGAGAGAGCAATGCTGAACTATTGGTTGTGGGCAACCGTGGTATTAACTCATTGACAGGTCGCCTTTTGGGATCTGTGCCTGCCGACGTAGCCCGGCAATCAGATTGCGACGTGATGATCGTTCACACAGTGAACTAAGCAAACCGCATCTTCATTGAAACACAATAAAAGCCCAGCGCCTTGTGACAACAGCACTGGGCTTTCGCCGTTTTAAATAGGAAGTTCCCCGATAACGGTCAAGGACTGCGTTGCGCGGGTAAGCGCAACAAACAAGTCTTGCCATCCTTGTGGAGATGCTTCAATAATGTGGTGCGGATCCTCGACAATCACATGGTCAAATTCGAGGCCTTTAATGTCGCTTACTCCCAGCACTCCCTCGCGGGTAGCGTCATCTGCTGCAATGATTGCGGTGAGTCGGTCTGGATCGGGCTCTCGCAAGGAGCGCGCAATGGCGATCGAATCGCTTCCTAGGGGAAGAAATTGAACGGGGTTTCCTGATTCCCTAAGCGCAGTGCTCGGCTCAGATTCAGGGGAATAACAGGCGAGAACTCGGTTAGCCACGTCCATGATTTCTCGGGGAGTGCGATAGTTAACGGTGAGATGATGCGTGCGAAAACGATGTTTCACAAAAGGGTTCAGGGTGTCTGCCCAAGAATCAACGCCGGCAGGAGAACCCGTTTGCGAGGTATCTCCCACGAGTGTCATCCATCTCGATGGACTTCGTCTCATAACCATGCGCCATTCCATGGGGGTGAGCTCTTGGGCCTCGTCTATGATCACATGACCATAAGTCCACAGATGATCTTCTTGAGCTCGCTGTGCTGTGGTACGCACATCGCGGACTTCCTGTCGCTTTGCAAGAGTCTCTGCGTCGATGATGTCGTGGGCAGAAAGGATTTCGGCATCGGATTCGTCGTCCAAGTCGGTGTTTGATGAGCCCGTCAAAATTTCCAAAGCATCCTGAGCCTCTTCAATCTGCGCGCGCCATTGGGCGGCTTCTTCCGCGCGCTGAGTTTCTGGATCGGGGATGCCTAGGAGAACGGCGAGTTCGTCGAGAAGCGCGGCGTCTGAAGAAGCCCAGGGGCTACCTGCAGGACGCAGAAGCGCTGCTTGCGTTTCCTCGTCGTAGTCGAAAGCCGACTGAGCAATAACCGTGGGATCTTCGAGTAGCGCGGTGAGTACCTGCTCTGGTTCAAGCGCAGGCCAATAGGTACGCACGAGCTTTTCGACGCTCGGGTCATCGAGGAGATCGTCGTGAAGCTGCGCGCGATCTGCTGCGGAGAGAAGGTTCACGCCGCCGAGGGGATCCGCGCCTATTTTCTGCGCAAGAACTGCGGTGAGTTGTTCTACGAGCGCTTCTTTGAACAGCGGTTGTGCCTCATTGTGGGGTCGGCGTGTTCTTCTGGCACGAGTGCGTGCTGCCTTGATAATGCTAGGGGAGACAGTAAGCGCAATGTTGCCATCTATGATGATCTCTTGGGGATCCTGAGGAACTGTCTGATAATTTTTCACAGTCCTGCTCAAAATGGTGACCATTTCTTCGCTACCCTTGATTTCCCGAGTCAAGATCGGCTCAGAGGCATGACCAGAAACTGTTGGGTAGAGATCCCCAACAGTAGAAAGCACGACTCCAGTTTCTCCCAACTCAGGGAGCACGCGAGAAATATAGTCCAAAAAAGTACGATTGGGCCCGATGATAAGTACGCCAGATTTAGCCAGGTGGTCTCGCCAGGTGTACAGGAGGTAGGCAATCCGGTGAAGCGCTACGGCAGTCTTTCCAGTGCCGGGACCACCTTCCACGACCATCACTCCGCGTGTCTCGTCGCGGATGATCTGGTCCTGCTCACGTTGAATCGTCTCCACGATGGAGGTCATGTGTCCAGTACGGGCCTCATGCATAGCTCGATAGAGTGCAGACTCGCTGACAACGTTGCTGGCTGCGGTCGCTTCTGCAACTTGATTGCCAGAGAGAAGCTCGTCATCGACACCTGTAACCGTGCGTCCACGAGTTCGGATGTGTCTTCTTGCACAGACATTCTCAGGGTTGGCGGTTGTCGCTAGATAAAAAGGCCTCGCCAACGGGGCACGCCAGTCAAGCAACAGCGTCCGATAATCATCGTCCCTGTCGTCTAATCCCATCCTGCCGATATAGCGGCGATCGACATGGGGCTGCCCAGGCACCGGATTATCGATGACATCAGTTGACTCGGAATAGACATCGATACGGCCAAAGACCAAACCCAGTTGGGCGATGTTAAGGCGGTCAATTTTTTGGTTAAGGGAGTGATACTCGGTTTCCCGGCGCACCAAGGCTTCCGCATCCGGGTTAGAAGGATCGACGTGGAGCATGACCTCGCGGAGTCGTTCATTTGCGCGTAAGACCTCGGCGTCAAGTTTGCCAAAAAGCTTATCGACGTACCTCTGCTCGGCGATGACCGCATCAGGTTGACTATTCTCTGCCCCCTGTTGAGACTTCAATACACAGCCTTTCCCATTACGTGCATAAAACTCGACAATATGTTTTCATCTGATGTGCTCTACAAACAGAACATGATCCGTTGAGAGTCTGAAGAGTTATCCAGCATAGCGTTAAAACAAAAAGAGCGTGCAGTGAGTCCTCGGGTAAATAAAATGCCGGGTCGGGACACCCGATCCGGCATTATCTCAAAACAAAGCAGAGGTAGTTAGAAGGCTCCGTCGAAACGTTTCATGGCTTTATTCAAAGCCTTTTCTGCCTGGTTTTGCAAACGAGAGGCTTTTTTACTGGCCTTTTTAGCGGAACGTCCAGTTGACTTCTCAGCTTGAGCGTAGGCCTCCGCAGCTCGTTCCTGAGCCTTAGCGGCAACTTTTACTGCCTTTTTCTTAGCGATTTTTGCGTTGCTTTGAGCCGTTGTGAGCCAGTCATCCTTGTTGTCTTCTACGTAGCCCTGAGCAGCTTGTGCATACTCGGTTACCTTATCGGTGGCATCGCCGATCCAGTCTTTAGCAGTGGAGGCAAAGGCTGATGCTGTTTCTTGTGCCTGCTCAGCGAGTTTATCTGTTTCAGATTTCGTTGGAAGAGCCTGCTGAATTTGGGTGCTGGCTTTTTGCGCTGCTTTATCGGCACGCCACTTTAAACTTGGCTTTCCTGCTGTATCGACACTGGTGATAGTCAGTCCGCCGAGCAGCGCGACGCTGGTAAGGAAACCTTGTTTACGGGCTGTCTTCTCCTCACGATCCTGAGTTTCCCAGAAAGCGTGACGGGCAAGGATCGTAGGAACGCTCAGCGCGGCAAGCGTCGTTGCGGCAAGACGTGGGGACTTGCCAAGCGCAAGCAGGGTGCCTGCACCAATCTTCGCACCGCCTACTGCCTGCGTGATGAGCTTAGGATCATCCGGTATCTGACGGTAGTATTTCCGCGGAAGAACTGTACGGAGGTGACCGAGAACGGTCTGAGTCCCTTCCACATGTGCTTGGCTATTGAGAACGGTGTCCGCGCCGTCGGCAATATAAACGGAAGCGAGCATCGGTCGGGCGATCTTGCGGATCATGGGCAAAGTCTCCTTCGTAATTTATTCGACGCGCAGCCGTTGGGGGATCTTGGCGATAAAGCAATGAAGCAATCACCAGAAAAGGTAGCGAGCCGAGTTTGCGCATGCAGTAGCAACAGCGTGCGCGTTATCCAACGCCTACTTAAGCCATGGTACATATCAATACGTTGTGTTGGTGGAATTTTCCTCCCTTATTGTTAATGCATGAAGTACGTGCGTGGGGTCTTGTTGTGGTGATGAGCGCTGCTGACCTACCAGCCGCGGGCCCGCCATTCGTCGAGGTGAGGGCGCTCTGCACCTAATGTGGTGGGCTTTCCGTGGCCAGGATGGACAACTGTAGTATCCGGGTACTTTTGGAAAAGTTTGGTCGATACATCATCTAAAAGCTTTATAAAATCCTGGCTGTTCTCTGTTTTTCCTACCCCTCCTGGGAAAAGTGAATCGCCAACAAAGAGATGCGTGGTTTCTCCGATAAGGACTGCAATCGCAGCACCACCTGCAGTATGTCCATGCAGGATATGAACCGGAAAATCGTGGCCGGCAAAAGAAAGGACATCTGAGTCTGTGAGCAGGACATCTATGGGGGCATTAATATTCGCGGCATCGGGTTGAGGCGCAAAGTGCTTGGCACCTGTGTGCTCAAGAATGTGGGGGAGCGCCCGCAGATGGTCCCAGTGACTGTGTGTGCTCAGAACTGCGGTGATGGAGACATCGTTTTCAGCAGCTAGATCTAATAGGGCTTGTGGGTTATCGGCGGCGTCGATAAGCAATGCCTCTTTCCCCACACAAAGGAGATAACAGTTGTTATCCATTTCTGACACGGAAATCTGCGCAAGTGTTATGTCTCGGTTGTTCATACAATCTACGATAGCGAAGAACCTAAAAAGCGTCCATATGTTCGAATGTGGTGTAGTCTGATGGAAAGCCTATGGTCTGTGGATACCTAAGCTCGTGTGCGAGATTGGGAATACAACTTTGTATGGGCCAGTTGTGTAAAAGAGGTTGAAAGTACCATGCGTCTCTTGTGGAGTTAGCGGTTACCTGCGTATAAGTAGGAGATTGATAAAAATCATGGGCCTGCGGATATAGCGTTGTATTACAACGGGTATTAATGGCTCGGCAATGGTGAGGAATGGAATAGAGTGGCAGATCGTCTTGTAGTGCGTGGCGCACGGGAGCACAACCTAAAAGGCGTGGATATTGATATTCCGCGTGACTCTATGGTGGTGTTCACGGGCCTATCGGGATCGGGAAAGTCATCCTTAGCTTTTGACACGATTTTTGCCGAAGGACAGCGACGCTATGTTGAGTCTCTGTCTTCATACGCTCGGATGTTCTTGGGTCAGATGGACAAGCCGGATGTTGATTTCATTGATGGACTTTCTCCCGCAGTATCCATTGATCAGAAGTCCACTAACCGCAACCCGCGGTCCACGGTTGGCACGATCACAGAGATCTACGATTATCTCCGACTCCTGTTTGCGCGAGCGGGCACCGCACATTGTCCGGTCTGCGATGCTGTGATCGAGCGTCAGACTCCGCAGCAGATCGTTGACCAAGTATTAGCCATGGAAGAGGGCCTGAAATTCCAAGTGCTGGCTCCCGTTGTGCGTACCCGTAAAGGGGAATTTGTCGATCTTTTCGCAGATTTAGCTTCCCAGGGATTCTCACGAGTGCAGGTCGATGGGGAAGTGTATTCCTTAACGGAACCTCCCACGCTGAAGAAGAAGATCAAGCATGATATTGACGTGGTAGTAGATAGGCTTCAGGTGAAGCCATCGCAGCGCCAGCGTTTAACAGACTCGGTAGAGACGGCACTGGGGCTAGCCGACGGGGTTGTCGCTTTGGACTTTGTATCCCTCGACGCCTCCGACCCGAATCGAGTTCGGCGTTTTTCGGAGAAAATGGCGTGTCCCAATGGTCACGTGTTGAGCGTCGATGAACTTGAACCGCGTTCTTTCTCTTTCAATTCCCCTTATGGGGCGTGCCCTGATTGTGATGGTTTGGGAACCCGCAGGGTTGTAGACATCGATCTTCTGATTCCAGACAAAGACGCTCCGGTGATGCAATGCGTTCAACCTTGGAATTCAAGCCCAAATCATAAGTATTTTCAAAAGCTTATTGAAGGACTGGCAACAGCCCTGGGATTTGATCCCGAAACTCCGTTTAGCGAGTTAACTAAAGCCCAACAAAATGCACTCATTAACGGTAGTTCCGATGAAGTGACCGTGCGCTATAAAAACCGTTATGGTCGGGTGCGCAAATGGACAGCGCCTTTTGAAGGCGTTCTGGGCTATATCGACAGAAAATTAGAGCAAACTGGCTCAGAATCGCAGAAGGATCGGTTGCTCCAATACACCCGTGAGGATGCATGTAAAACATGTGGTGGTGCTCGCTTGCGTCCGGAGATTTTGGCTGTGCGCATCAGCTCTACGTCTCATGGCGAGCTTTCTATCGCAGGATTGAGCGAGCTCTCTGTTAATGATGCTGCAGAATTTTTAGAGTCCTTGGTACTGGGCAAGCGTGAGGAGATCATCGCTGGTGCTGTGCTGAAGGAGATCAACGCTAGGTTAAAGTTCCTGCTAGACGTTGGTCTGAATTACCTCACTTTGAATCGGAGTGCAGGCACATTATCTGGAGGTGAGGCCCAGCGTATTCGTTTGGCCACCCAGATCGGTTCTGGTTTGGCCGGAGTCCTCTATGTCCTTGACGAGCCCTCAATTGGGTTGCATCAACGGGATAACCAGCGCTTGATCGCCACGCTTGAGCGCCTTCGAGATATCGGAAATACACTCATCGTTGTAGAACATGATGAGGACACTATTCGTGCAGCAGATTGGCTTATCGACGTAGGCCCAAAGGCTGGCGAGTACGGCGGCCAAATTGTTTATCAAGGAAAGCCCCAGGGAATCATCAAGTGCGAGGAATCTATCACTGGTGCTTATCTTTCTGGTCGAAAAGTTCTTGGGGTACCAGATGATCGCCGAGATATTGACCCGGGCCGCAAGCTCAAAGTTGTGGGGGCACGAGAAAACAACCTCAAGGATATTGATGTCGAAATACCGTTGGGAGTGTTGGCCTGCATTACTGGTGTATCAGGCTCGGGCAAATCGACTCTTATTAATCAGATTCTTGCGAAAGTACTGGGCAATGAGCTGAATAGGGCTCGGAATGTTCCTGGACGTGCGAAGCGCGTTGAAGGAATTGAAAACTTAGACAAATTAGTTCAGGTTGATCAATCGCCTATTGGGCGCACGCCTCGTTCTAATCCTGCGACGTATACAGGAGTCTTTGACAAGATCAGAACGTTATTTGCCGAGACCTCAGAGGCGAAGGTGCGGGGCTATAAAGCTGGCCGCTTCTCCTTTAACGTCAAAGGAGGCCGGTGTGAAGCGTGCCAGGGAGATGGGACGCTGAAGATCGAAATGAACTTCTTACCTGATGTCTATGTCCCGTGTGAGGTCTGTCAAGGAGCTCGCTACAATCGCGAGACTTTGGAAGTTAAGTACAAAGGCAAAAACATTGCCGAGGTTCTTGACATGCCGATTAGTGAGGCTGCTGAGTTCTTTGAGCCGATCACCTCAATTCATCGATACCTTAAAACTTTAACGGAAGTGGGACTGGGTTACGTTAGGTTAGGGCAATCGGCGACAACCCTTTCTGGTGGTGAAGTACAGCGTGTAAAGCTTGCCTCTGAGCTGCAAAAGCGCTCTAACGGAAGAACCATTTATATCTTGGATGAACCGACAACAGGGCTTCATTTTGAAGACATCAGGAAGCTTATGTTGGTGATTCAGGGATTGGTGGATAAGGGAAATTCGGTCATTGTGATCGAGCATAACTTGGATGTAATAAAGGCAGCTGACTGGATTATTGACATGGGACCAGAAGGTGGATCCGGCGGAGGGACTGTAGTGGCAGAAGGTACACCGGAAACCGTTGCGACTGTCCCTGGTTCCTACACTGGAGCTTTTTTAAAGGAAGTTTTAGGAAAGCAACCGGCCTAGTAAAGCCGTCGATTTGTGCAGATATTACTAGTGCTGATATGGTTGGCTCTACTACCGCCTGGGTGGATAAACGTCTTGCTTGTTTTCAAGTTGAGTAGTTTTGTTTATTCAGGTCGCAAGTGGAGATCATCCCACCTGAAGCCGCAAATGTACGTTTGCAGGACAAAGGTAAAAGGGTACATGTGTGACTTCAAAGTCACACATGTATGGATCTCCCGTTCATTGTTAAAGATGGACGGGATTTTTCTATGTCTTTATGTATTTAGGTGAAATCTACGGGCGATGGGCGCGGTACATCACATTAATTGCTACTTGAGGAGTCCCCATCAGCGCTGAAGCTCGCATCAATGAGCGCATCCGAGTTTCCGAGGTCCGTCTTGTCGGTCCTAACGGAGAACAGGTGGGCATCGTGCGTATCGACGACGCCCGCAAGCTCGCTTACGAAGCAGACCTTGATCTTGTCGAGGTTGCTCCTAACGCTAAACCGCCCGTTTGCAAGATTATGGACTATGGAAAGTTCAAATACGAGCAGGCACAAAAGGCGCGTGAAGCTCGGAAGAACCAGCAGCAGACTGTGGTCAAGGAGCAGAAGTTCCGTCCCAAGATCGACGATCACGATTATGAGACAAAAAAGAACAATGTGATCCGGTTCCTTGAAAAGGGTTCCAAGGTGAAGGTCACCATTATGTTCCGTGGTCGCGAGCAGTCTCGTCCGGAACTGGGTTTCCGTTTGCTGGAGCGTCTTGCGGATGATGTCGCAGATTTCGGCATTGTGGAGACAAAGCCTAAGCAAGATGGTCGTAATATGACGATGGTTTTCGGGCCGGTCCGCAAGGGCAAGAAGTAATACTTTAAAGACACTAAAAGGACGTAAATTCCATGAAGCAGAAGACCCACAAGGGCACCGCTAAGCGCGTCAAGGTCACCGGCTCCGGCAAGCTGCGTCGTGAGCGCGCCAACCGTCGCCACCTTCTCGAGGGCAAGCCCTCCACTCGCACTCGTCGCTTGAAGGGTACTGAGGACGTCTCCAAGGCTGACACCAAGCGCGTCAAGCGCCTCTTGGGTATGGCGTAATAGCGCCTTCCAATCATCCTCATTTCTCTTTAAGAACCTAAAACGATTAAGGAAGTTTTCACTGTGGCACGTGTCAAGCGCTCACTGAATGCTAAGAAGAAGCGTCGCGAGATTCTCAAGGCCGCCAAGGGCTACCGCGGCCAGCGTTCCCGCCTGTACCGTAAGGCAAAGGAGCAGTGGCTCCACTCTATGACCTACGCTTACCGCGATCGTCGCGCGCGTAAGTCTGAGTTCCGTAAGCTGTGGATCACCCGTATCAACGCTGCGGCTCGTATGAACGACATCACCTACAACCGTCTCATCCAGGGTCTCCGCCTTGCTGAGATCGAGGTTGACCGCAAGGGTCTCGCTGACCTTGCTGTAAATGATTTCGCTGCATTCTCCGCAATCTGCGAAGCTGCTAAGGCTGCTCTTCCTGAGGGCGTTAACGCTCCTAAGGCTGCCTAATTTAGCTTGAAAATTAAACAAGACATCCGCCTCGTCACTCTTGTACGAGGCGGATGTCTTGTTTATGGAGATGCGGGCATCGGGCAGGCGTCGTTAAGCTTCATGCTTATGAAAAAGCTCCTCTTCCGTTCACGCTAAGGCGGAAGAGGAGCTTTAGAAAACAAATGGGTTAAGCGCGCTTGGTGCGCATAACTCCGAATCCTAGAATGGCGAGGATAACGCCAAGAATTGCCATTCCAATGCCTGCCCACATGGCGATCGATCCAACAAGCCACCATCCATAAGCGCTCAGGAGGATGCCGCGGAGGGTGTCGCCTTGGAAAAGGGAGTCGCGTATTTTTTGCAGCTTAGCTATTTCCTCTTCGGATGCGCCCTTCTTCTTAGCCTCGTTGATTACAGTTCCCATCTCCTGGAATGTTTTTCCATCGGCGGAAGCCAGCATATGCTGCCAGATGTAATTATCTGCGTAAGCCTTAGCCTGTGGGCCGGTGGTGAGGTCTTGACCGATCCACTTTGTCAGAATTTCTTTAGATTCTTGGTCCTTGAGTTTGTCGATGCCTTCTTGCGTTGGCATCGTGATTTTTTCTTGGACTAGTTGCTCGCGCACAAAACCATGTGCGTATGTGCCGCCAAAGATAACAGCAGCGCCGACGACAATGAGAACGATAGAAAAAACGCGGCTTAGTGCGCCGTAGATAACTTTGTTACTCATGGTGTTTGAGAGAAACCTTCCTAAAGTTGCTGTGGTGGATGACTGAAATTGGTGACGCACCACATATTTTGCAACCTTAAAATTAACATTGAAATTCTTGTGTATTGGATTTTGTTTGATGTGATACACAACTCACTTTTTGCGGATTTTAACGGAAGGAGGGGGACACCGGGAAGCAACGAGCATTGCTGATATGGTTTTCCCCATGGAACTGGATTTTGATCAGCCTTTTAGCGAGAGAACCCCCCGCGTAGTCAACGCCGCAAAGCTTCTACGCACCGCAGGAAGAAAGAAGGCGGATCGGTTCCTGGCTGAAGGTGAAAATAGCGTCGAAGCGGCGGTAAGCACCGGTGCGGCCACTGACGTGTTTGTTACGGAAACTGCGGCACAAAGATTTGCCGATGTGATAACTGCTGCCAAACACATGGGCGTGTATGTTCATCCGATCACTGACCGTGCAGCAAAAAGCTTGTCGGATACGGTAAACAACACTGGAATTTTTGCGGTATGCCGACCTGTCTTGTGGGATATTAAGTCTGCGTTGAAAGGCCAGCCTCGTTTAGTATGCGTCCCCGTAGGAACAGCAGAGCCAGGTAACGCCGGAACTCTGATCCGTGTCGCAGATGCGATGGGCGCTGACTGCATTATCTTTGCTGGAGAGACTGTGGATCCGCAGGGGCCGAAAGCGGTGCGATCGAGTGCGGGTTCTCTTTTTCATATACCGGTAGTGCGCGAACCCAATATTCAGAGAGTTTGGGATTCTCTCAAAGCGCGTGGTTTGACGATTCTTGCGACCACCGCACAAGGGGAAGTAAACCTGGATAATCCGGGGGAGGTCCTTTCCGGCCCGACTGCTTGGCTTATGGGCAATGAGGCGCACGGCCTGGACTCAGAGCTGATGGAGAAAGCAGACTACCGCGTGAGCATCCCGATCCGTGGTAGGGCTGAATCCCTGAATCTTGCCACTGCTGCGTCAATTTGCCTTTATGAATCCTCAAAAGCGCTTTTAGCGGACTAGAGAATCTGCTGTAGGCAAGCTGTATATAGCTGTTGGAAGCATCGGGTAAAGGGCACGATAACGGAATGATGCTTGCGCCTCATTTGCCCTGACTCATTTTGTCTACCTCAGTGTGGGTATGATGTGAGGGTTACTCGAATGACTATGGATCCAACAGAGGAGCACTGAGTGTCTGATCAACCGGATAATTCGTCGGTGGACTTAACCGAAGAAAGCTTGAATGCCGCTGTGGAGGCAGCTATTGAGGCTTTTACCACTGCTCAGACCTTGGAAGACTTGGCTGAGGCGCGTCGAGCACACCTGGGTGATTCCGCGCCGATTCCACAAGCACGTCGCGCTTTGGGGTCGATTGCAAAAGAAAAACGAAAAGAAGCGGGCCGTCTCGTTAATATGGCCCGGGGGCGCGTCGAAAAGCATTTTGCTGAGGCCAAGGTCGTTCTGGAAGAAAAACGTAATGCAGAAGTACTGAAAGCTGAGCGTGTCGACGTCACAGTGCCTACCACTCGTCGACAGCTCGGTGCTTTGCATCCGATCACAGAACTCAGTGAAACCATCGCTGACATTTTTGTGGGAATGGGCTATGAAGTTGCAGAAGGTCCAGAAGTAGAAGCAGAGTACTTTAACTTTGACTCCCTGAACTTCATCCCCGACCATCCGGCTCGTACGCTGCAGGATACTTTCCACGTAGGTGAGCCGGGCTCCAGCCAAGTACTGCGCACGCACACCTCGCCAGTGCAGATGCGAACGATGCTTTCCCGCGATGTTCCGGTGTATGTTGTCTGCCCAGGCAGGGTGTTCCGTACTGATGAACTCGATGCTACCCATACGCCGGTGTTCCATCAGATCGAAGGACTAGCGGTAGATAAAGGCCTGACGATGGCTCATCTCAAAGGCACCTTGGATCATTTGGCTAAAACCCTCTTTGGTCCAGAGACGAAAACACGCATGCGGACTAATTACTTCCCGTTCACTGAGCCTTCCGCAGAGATCGATGTGTGGTTCCCTAATAAAAAGGGTGGCGCTGGATGGATCGAATGGGGAGGCTGCGGCATGGTCAACCCGAACGTCCTCAAGGCTGCGGGAATTGACCCGGAAATCTACAACGGTTTTGCATTTGGCATGGGACTTGAAAGAACGCTTCAGTTTAGGAATGGATTGAGCGACATGCGCGACATGGTGGAAGGCGATGTGCGCTTCACTCTTCCTTTTGGTGTCCAAGCATAGAACCCGCACACCGAGAATCTTTCAAGACAAAACAGGAGTTAGTTGTACATGCTTATCTCGCAAAACTGGGTAACGAGACTGCTAGGACATTCCAACAAGGGATGGTACTTGACCCCGGAAGAACTAGACGCAGGTTATGTTCGTGTCGGGTTTGAGACCGAAGGCTATGAGGGAATCGCGGAGACAACCGGGCCGTTGGTGCTCGGACGCGTGGAAACGATCGAGGAACTTACAGGCTTTAAAAAGCCCATCCGCCATTGCCACGTAAACGTAGGCGATGCTAACGGGACCGGTGATCTGCAGTCCATCGTGTGTGGCGCACGTAATTTCCGCGAAGGCGACCTCGTGGTGGTTTCCCTGCCAGGTGCTGTTTTACCTGGTAATTTTGCAATTTCTGCCCGAGAGACGTATGGGCGTATGTCCGCTGGAATGATTTGTTCGGCAGCTGAATTAGGGCTCGCGGACAAGCAGAATTCAGGAATTATTACCTTGCCGGAAGGCGTGGGAACACCCGGCGATGATGCTCGCGCCATCGCGGGCTTAGAAGACACTATTTTTGATGTTAACGTCACTCCAGATCGTGGATATGCGCTTTCTGCGCGAGGCTTGACCCGGGAACTAGCCTCTGCGTTTAACCTCGACTACGCTGACCCTGCGGCAGACCTTCGGGTTGCGGGGATTGATGTTTCTGCAGTTCCTGGAGCAGCTAACACATCGCTTTCGGTTGAGCTTAAGCCTGAAACAAAGGCAGTGCGTTTTGGCCTGCGTAAAGTAACTGGAATTGACCCGGCTGCTGAGTCTCCTTTCTGGCTACAGCGCGAGTTGATGCTGTCTGGGCAACGGCCAGTTAATCCTGCCACTGACGTGACCAACTACATCATGCTGCTCTTGGGCCAGCCAATGCATGCTTTTGATGCAGACGTGATCACCGGCGACCTTGTTGTGCGCTGCGCTCACGCTGGCGAGCAGCTGGAGACCCTCGACCACATCACCCGGACACTCTCGGAAGAAGACGTGGTCATCGCAGATGCTGCTGGAATCCAATCACTGGCAGGCGTCATGGGCGGAAATATTTCAGAGATCTCTGCGGAGACTACAAACGTCTACTTCGAGGCGGCTAACTGGGATCCGCTTACAATTGCTCGGACCTCGCGCAGGCATAAGCTCAGCTCCGAAGCTTCTCGACGCTTTGAGCGTGGAGTCGACCCCACGTTAGTGGAGACAGCGCTCGATGCTGCGTGCGCGCTGTTGGTATCGATCGCAGGCGGAACCACCGAATCGGAGCGTACCCTGATCGGGGAAGTTCCTGCTATGACGAAGGTGCGCATGCTTGCGCTTCGCCCAGCGGCGATCGCGGGCGTTGATTATTCTCCTGAAACCGTCATTTCTCGCTTAGAAGAGATCGGCTGCGTGGTGGAACGCGAGGGCGATGAGCTTATTGTGACACCGCCAACATGGCGCCACGATATTACGATGGCAGCTGATCTGGTGGAAGAAGTCTTGCGTTTGGAGGGGCTAGAGCAGATTCCTTCCATCGTTCCTCCCGCTCCAGTGGGCACTGGGCTAAGCCGCGCGCAGAAACGTCGTCGGGCAATAGGGCATTCTCTGGCATATAACGGGTACGCGGAAATTCTGCCCACGCCTTTTATCAAGAGCGACAGCTTTGACCTGTGGGAGCTTCCCTCGGATGACGCTCGTAGACGCACGGTGAAGGTGCAGAACCCACTCGACTCTGATTATGCAATCCTTGCCACCACGCTATTACCGTCCATGCTGGAAGCAGTTGCTCGCAACGTATCCCGTGGGCAGCACTCCGTAAGCCTTTTCGGTCTACAGCAGGTTGCTTTTAACCGTGGCGAGGGCGTTTCCCCAATGCTTGATGTTCGCAGTCGACCAAGCGCGGAGGATGTGCAGGGGCTTTTGGAATCGCTTCCGTATCAGCCACTTCACGTGGCTACGGTTGCCACTGGACAGATTGAAAATGAAGGCCCGTGGGGACAAGGACGCGACTATACGTATGCCGATGCCGTGGAATCGGCACGGGTCGTAGCGCGGGCAGCTGGTGTAGAGCTTGAAGTCTCCAATGCGGAGTATCTTCCGTGGCACCCAGGCCGCTGTGCTGAATTACGCGTGGGTGAGGTAGTTGTAGGTTATGCAGGCGAGCTGCATACGCAGATTCTGGATCGTCTGGGCTTGCCACCGCGCACCTGTGCGATGGAACTCGATATCACTGCGATGCCATTTGATAATGCTTTCCCGGCTCCGGTGTTGTCCGCCTTCCCAACCCTGCACCAAGACTTGGCCCTGGTCGTGGATGAAGACGTACCGGCAGAGTCAGTGCGAAAGGTGATTGCGGAAGCCGCAGGCGAGCTTTTGGAAAAGGTAGAGCTTTTCGACGTCTACCGCTCCGATAACCTCGGGGAAAACAAAAAGTCGCTGGCCTTTTCCTTGGTTTTCCGGGCGCAAGATCGCACTCTTACCGATGAAGAATGCTCCGAAGGCCGACTTGCAGCGGCTGAGGCAGCCACAAAAAAGTTTGGTGCAGCCATGCGTGCTTAATATAAACACGTAGCTAACGCGTCACATATATCCCAAAAGTCGGGTGTGTGGCGCTTTTGTGTTTTTCAAACAGGGGGCATCGGGGTAAATATTCTCGGAATACTTACATGTTACGGAATACTATGTATATAGTGGGGTCATGACGATCACGGTAGCAGTCGCGGGTGCAAGCGGATACGCAGGCGGAGAGATTCTCCGCCTTTTGCTTAACCATCCGCGTTATGTGAGCGGGGAATTAGAAATTGGCACACTAACCGGTTCGTCCACTGCCGGAGAGCCTTTGGGCAAACTCATGCCTCATTTACCGGAGCTTGCGGATCGAGTAGTGCAACCGACGACCCCAGAGCATCTTGCTGGTCATGATGTAGTTTTCTTGGCCTTGCCACACGGACATTCTGTGAAAATAGCTAAGGAATGTCAGGACTCGTGCGTGGTCATCGATTGTGCTGCAGACTTCCGTCTTCACAATCAAAGCGATTGGGACCACTATTACGGGGGAAGTTACTCAGGTTCGTGGCCATATGGAATCCCAGAGATGCCGGGGCATCGTGAACAAATCAGGAGTGCGCGCAAAGTAGCGGTACCTGGGTGCTTTCCTACGGGGGCCACGTTGGCACTATGGCCGGCTATAAAAATGGGCCTTGTAAGGCCAGACGTATCTATTGTTTCTGTCACGGGAGTCTCCGGCGGAGGGAAAAAACCGGCTGTGGGGCTACTAGGTGCGGAAACAATGGGATCATTAAGCGCATATAACGTCGCGGGTAGCCACAGGCATACGCCGGAAATAGTCCAAAATTTGTCAGAATATTCAAGCTCGCCGGTTTCAGTGAGCTTTACTCCAATTCTGGCTCCGTTACCTCGGGGAATTCTTACCACCGCGATAGCTCCGATTGCTCCGGGAGTCTCTCACAGCGACGCCTATAACGCATACGTTAGTTCCTATGAGTCGGAGCCTTTTGTCCAGGTGCTTCCTCCCGGAATGCAGCCTCAGACTCAATCGGTTGTTGGTTCGAACATGTGCCATATCCAGGTAGCTGTGGATTCCACGGCAGAAAAGCTCATCGTTACGTCTGCGATCGACAATCTGACAAAAGGAACAGGCGGAGCCGCAGTGCAATGCATGAATATTATTTTGGGCTGGGAAGAAACGTCAGGGCTTCCGCGTACTGGGACTGCGCCCTAGGGCGGATCTTGTGTATCGGTTCAAAAGGATAAAAGAAAAGGACGCATTATCCATGAGCACTAGTGGCATCACCGCTGTTAAAGGCTTCTCTGCCGCCGCAACAACCGCAGGAATTAAGCCTTCCGGTAATAAAGACATGGCGGTGGTTGTTAACCAAGGCCCAGAGTTTGTAGCCGCCGCAGTTTTTACTAGAAACAAAATTGTGGCAGCGCCTGTGAAACTGAGCAAGAAGTCGGTAAGCGATGGAACCTTGAAGGCCGTTGTCTTTAACTCCGGGAATGCCAATGCCTGCAATGGGGTACAAGGCGAGCAGGATGCTCAAGCCATCGTGGATGCAGTGGCGCGGTCACTTTCGCTCAAAAGCAACGACATCGCGGCATGCTCTACGGGGTTGATCGGAGAACCTTTGCCCGTCGAAAAGCTACTAGCGGCGACTTCTGTGCTTGTCGACGGCCTAGGCGACCACGGCGAACAAGCAGCCGAAGCAATCATGACTACAGACACCGTCAGTAAACAAGCAGTGCTCAAAGAGGCCGATTGGTCGGTAGGTGCAATGGGCAAAGGCGTAGGAATGATGGCGCCTTCGTTGGCCACGATGTTGGTGTGCATTACTACGGATGCCTCGGTGTCTTCAGAAGTTGCACAATCTGCGTTGGAAAAAGCTGCAGCGAAGACTTTTAATACCCTCGATATTGATGGTTCTACCTCCACCAACGACACCGTGATACTGATGGCAAACGGCGCATCGGGCATAACTCCCAGCACAGAAGCCTTTGAGGCTGCGATATGTGCAGTGTGCGCTGATATAGCCGATCAGCTGCAATCGGATGCAGAAGGGGTAACAAAACGGGTTCGCATTACAGTGACCGGTGCTACCAACGATGACCAAGCGCTTCAGGCCGCGCGTACTCTGGGTCGGGACAATCTGTTTAAATGCGCGATGTTTGGGTCAGATCCAAACTGGGGAAGAGTCCTTGCGGCTATCGGTATGGCAGAAGCCGACATGGACCCCGATAATATTTCAGTTTATTTTAATGACCAGCCAGTATGCCTAGCATCGACTGGAACACCTCATGCCCGAGAGGTTGACTTAAGCGGAACCGACATCGATGTTCGCGTTGACTTGGGCACTACTCACACAGGAACTGCCTTTATCCGGACAACGGACTTGTCCCATGCATACCTGGAAATCAACTCAGCTTATTCCTCCTAACAAGTAGAGGGACAAAATGAGCATCACGACCTACGCTCATTCCCGAAACGGAGAAAGGCATTGTCTATGACAGATATGCTTGATCATCTCAGCGCACAAGATAGGGCTACGGTGCTAGCTGAGGCTTTGCCGTGGCTACAGCATTTTCGTGACAAGATTGTGGTCGTGAAATATGGCGGCAACGCGATGGTAGATGAATCTCTCAAAGCCGCATTCGCTGCCGACATGGTCTTTTTACGTACCGTCGGAGCAAAACCCGTGGTAGTGCATGGCGGAGGGCCGCAGATTTCCTCCATGCTGAATAAATTAGGTTTAGAAGGCGAATTTAAAGGAGGCTTTCGGGTAACCACTCCTGAAATTATGGAAGTGGTACGGATGGTGCTCTTTGGGCAAGTGGGACGGGACCTTGTAGGTTTGATCAATTCCCACGGCCCGTACGCGGTTGGCACATCAGGTGAAGACGCGGGGTTGTTTCAAGCAGAAAAACGACTTGTAGCGGTGGGCGGACAAGCTACCGATATTGGTTTGGTGGGCGACATTACAGCTGTCAACCCCGCGAGCCTCATGGATATCATCGAGGCCGGAAGAATACCCGTAGTATCTACGATTGCTCCCGGTGATGACGGAGAAATATACAACGTTAATGCGGACACAGCGGCAGGTGCACTTGCCTCAGCCATCGGCGCGGAACGGCTGCTTATTCTCACCAACGTGGAGGGCCTCTATACGGCGTGGCCAGATCAAGGCTCTCTTGTTTCCAAAATCAGCGTAGCGGAGCTTCGCGCGATTATTCCTACCTTGCATGCAGGCATGATTCCGAAAATGGAAAGTTGCCTTAACGCCGTTATAAAGGGCGTACCTGCAGCGCATGTGATTGATGGGCGCACTCCGCACGCAGTTCTCCTGGAACTTCTGACCTCCGGCGGTATTGGCACGATGGTGACTCAGGATGCGGCGATCCCAGAAGCAACAATTTTTAGACACACACAAGGAGGGAAATGATGAAGGAAGAAAATATATGTCAGACTAAAAACCATGCTGAGCGCCAGTCTGCGCAAGAAAAGTGGTCTGACGTTTTGATGAACACCTATGGGACCCCAGCGTTGGAACTCGTTGATGGACACGGGGCACTAGTCACTGATTCCCTGGGCAGAGAACATATTGATCTTCTTGCTGGAATTGCCGTGAACTCTTTGGGACATGGGCATCCCGCTATTGCAGAGGCGGTAACAACACAGATCCAGAGCTTCTCCCATGTGTCTAACCTTTTTGCTTCTGCACCTGTGGTGAATGCCGCAGAAAAAATCATTCAATGGTTTGGCCACGGACAACCGGATTCGGACGCGATAATTTCTGATACGCGAGTATTCTTTTGTAACTCAGGAACCGAGGCAAACGAGGCTGCTTTTAAGATTGCTCGATTGAGCGGGCGAAGCCGAATTTTTGCAGCACACTATGGTTTTCACGGAAGAACAATGGGGGCATTGGCACTAACCGGACAACCAGAAAAACAAGCTCCTTTTGCTCCTCTGCCTGCCGGCGTCGAGTTTTATCCTTATGGAGACCTTGACTATCTGCGCAAGCTTGTCGCTATAAATCCTCACGACGTAGCTGCCATTTTTCTCGAGCCAATTCAGGGAGAAACCGGCGTAATTCCAGCGCCTGAAGGATTCCTGCAAGGAGTCCGGAGCTTATGTACTGACAACGGCATCCTGATGGTGGTCGATGAAGTTCAAACCGGTGTCGGGCGTACCGGAGACTTCTTTGCATTCCAACACGATGGGGTGTTGCCGGACGTCGTTACCATGGCAAAAGGCTTAGGCGGGGGGTTACCTATCGGAGCATGTGTGGCGCATGGAAAGGCAAAGGATTTATTTACTCCTGGATTGCATGGAACCACCTTTGGCGGGAACCCTGTGGCCTGCGCAGCGGCGGGCGCAGTACTGGACGTGATAAATGAGGGTTTGATCACCGACGTCCGTGCAAAAGGGAAACTCTTTAAAGACAAGCTATCAGACTTGAAATCCGTCGATCATGTGCGCGGTCGAGGTCTCATGTTGGGGGTAGTGCTGAAGCAGCCTGTCGCAAAAATTGCGGCGCAACGGGCAGCAGATTTTGGTGTGGTCCTCAACGCTCCATCGGAATTCGTCTTAAGAATCACCCCGCCATTAATTATCGACACTGAACACATAGTGGAAGCAGTCGGGCGCATAGAGCGTCTGCTTGATTCCCTGACTGCCCCTACTGAGTGAAAGGACCTTGCACACTAATGAACACGGACACAACGATGACTTCTCATGACGCCTTTGGCACCTTTGATGCTCCAAAGGCTGGAAAAGCCTTAGCGCGACATTTTTTAGCTGATGATGATCTCACGCCTTCGGAGCAGCGTGAGGTGTTAGAACTGGCCGCGCAGCTCAAGAAGTATCCGTACTCTTTGCGCCCACTGGAGGGGCCTCAATCAGTCGCGGTTTTGTTTGATAAGACATCAACGCGGACAAGGTTTTCTTTTGACGCGGGGATTGCGCAGCTGGGAGGAAACGCGATCGTTGTAGATACCAACGCTTCCCAGATGGGCAAAGGAGAGACCTATCAAGATACCGGCGCAGTTCTTTCCCGGTTTACCTCGGCCATCGTGTGGCGCACATTTGCACACAGTAACCTTGTGGAGATGGCTCAGACTGCCACGGTGCCCATTATTAATGCGTTGTCTGATGATCTTCATCCGTGCCAAATCTTGGCGGATCTGCAGACCTGTGTTGAGCATCTTTGTGTAGAAGAAGGTCCCAGCGGCTTGCGTGGGAAAAAGGCTGTCTATCTCGGAGACGGCAGCAATAACATGGCGAACTCGTATCTCATTGGTTTTGCCACGGCAGGCGTAAACATAAGCATTATTGCTCCAGCTGATTTTCAACCTAAGGAAGAGTTTGTAGCACGTGCTAAAAAACGTGCTGAGCAAACCGGGGCGGTAGTCACTGTGACTGATGATCTTGATGAAGTGTCAGGGGCGCATATTGTGATTACAGATACATGGGTGTCTATGGGGATGGAGAAAGACGGTATTGATCGTCGAACTCCTTTTATTCCTTATCAAGTTAACGATGCCATTATGGATCGTGCTGATGAGGGCGCTATATTTCTTCATTGCCTCCCCGCATATCGGGGGAATGAAGTTGCTGCTTCTGTTATTGATGGTCCGCAGTCTGTGGTCTTTGATGAGGCGGAAAATCGCCTACATGCGCAGAAAGCACTCATGTCTTGGCTGCTGGATCACCAACCGACAGCCTAGGATAGATGCGTAAAAGCGATATAAAAGAATTCGGTGCCCCGCATAACTTTAGGGGAGCGAAGAGAAAGTTGTGAGGAAGAATCCATGAGCACTAGTCCGATTACGCGAACGGTTCGGCAAGCCTTGATTCTTGATTTGCTCGAACAAAACCAAGTGTCGAGCCAAATGCAATTGTCCGATCTGCTTAAAGCGAAGGGCGTTGAAATCACCCAAGGAACGCTATCGCGTGACCTGGATGAACTCGGGGCAAAAAAGGTTCGCCCTGAGGGCGGGCGTGCGTTTTATGCGGTGGGAGCTGCAGATGAGGCAGCAGTGCCGTCGACGGTAGGCACTCGGGAGAAGCTTCGCAAGATGCTTGACGACTTGCTCGTTTCCGTTGACCACTCCGGCAACATTGCTGTCTTGCGTACCCCACCTGGGGGTGCTCCATTCTTGGCCTCGTTCATCGACCGTGTGGGAATGGAAGAAGTGGTTGGAACTATCGCTGGCGATGACACCGTTTTTGTTCTTGCACGCGATCCAATGACTGGTCAGGACCTTGGGGAATTCCTTAGCCAAAGACGCTCAGGATACTGATCTGGATGTTTTTCACTCGACTTAGTGGCAATAAAAGCAGTGTCATGGCTTCCTGAGTCATGAGTTTTCTGGCCTCTTTCCAAGGAACGGAAAATCCCGCTTCGCAATTTATGGGGATGAGTGCATAAACTACCTAAAGAAGAATTCATATATGTAGAACATCCAAACTTATGGATAGTTTAGTAGCGATAAACCTGCGTCTTTTCCATAAAATCTGCATAATGATCAAAATTTCATCTCATATTCAATTCAGTTGAGAATTTTTAAGGAGCAAACATGACCAATCGTGTCGTTCTGGCGTACTCCGGCGGGCTTGATACTTCTGTAGCTATTCCTTATCTGGCAAAAATGACCGGAGGCGAGGTCGTTGCGGTTTCGCTTGATCTGGGCCAAGGCGGCGAGGATATGGAGTCCGTGCGGCAGCGTGCACTCGACTGCGGTGCGGTTGAGTCCATCGTGATTGACGCTAAAGATGAGTTTGCCAACGACTATTGTCTGCCTACGATCAAAGCAAACGGCATGTACATGAAGCAGTACCCTTTGGTCTCTGCTATCTCACGTCCGCTGATCGTAAAGCACCTAGTAGAGGCCGCTAAGGAGCACGGCGGTACACATGTCTCACATGGTTGCACGGGCAAAGGAAACGATCAGGTCCGATTTGAGGTTGGTTTCCGCAACCTAGCGCCAGAGTTGGAGATCATTGCTCCTGCGCGTGATTACGCGTGGACGCGCGATAAAGCTATTGCATTTGCGGAAGAGATTAATCTTCCTATTGAGCAGTCAAAGAAGTCGCCCTTCTCTATTGATCAGAACGTGTGGGGCCGTGCTGTTGAAACCGGTTTCTTGGAAGACCTTTGGAATCCTCCAACAAAGGATTTGTACTCTTACACCGAAGATCCTGCGTTGGGCAATGCTCCCGATGCACTGATTATTACTTTTGAGGCCGGTGCTCCTGTCGCCATTGATGGCCGCAAAGTTACTGTTCTGCAGGCAATTGAAGAACTGAATCGTCGTGCAGGTGCACAGGGCATCGGGCGTCTGGATATGGTCGAGGATCGCCTTGTTGGCATTAAGTCTCGCGAGGTCTACGAGGCACCGGGTGCGATTGCGTTGATTACTGCTCACCAGGCTATGGAAGACGTCACCCTTGAGCGTGAGGTCGCCCGCTATAAGCGCGGTATCGACGCACGTTGGTCCGAGGAGGTATACGACGGCCTGTGGTACGCGCCGCTGAAGCGCTCGCTCGATGCTTTTGTGGACTCCACCCAGGAGCACGTCTCTGGTGATATCCGCATGGTGCTTCACGCTGGAAAGAGCATTGTCAACGGACGCCGCTCCGCACACTCACTGTATGATTTTGATCTAGCGACCTATGACACCGGTGATACGTTCGATCAGACCTTGGCCAAGGGCTTTGTTGAGCTGCATGGTTTGTCTTCCAAGATCTCGAACCGCCGTGACCGCGAGGCTCGCTAACGTGAATAAACACGGAACAAATGAAGGTGCGCTGTGGGGAGGAAGGTTTTCCGGCGGCCCCAGCGAAGCGATGTTTGCGCTGAGCGTGTCCACTCATTTTGACTGGGTTCTTGCTCCCTATGATGTTCTAGCCTCCAAAGCTCATGCCAAGGTACTGCATGCGGCGGGGTTGCTGAGCAGCTCAGATCTAGAGATCATGCTGGCTGGCCTTGAGCAGCTGGGCAAGGACGTAGCAGATGGGTCTTTTACTCCTTTGCCCAGCGATGAAGACGTCCATGGAGCAATGGAACGCGGACTCATCGAGCGCGTAGGCCCTGAAGTCGGCGGACGTTTGCGCGCAGGCCGCTCAAGGAACGATCAAGTTGCGACGCTCTTCCGCATGTGGGTTAGGGACGCGATACGAGGTATCGCTGTCGGCGTTACCGAGCTTATCGACGCCCTCGTGCAACAGGCGAGCGCGCATCCAGCAGCGATCATGCCAGGCAAGACCCATTCCCAGGCTGCGCAGCCGGTTTTGCTGGCTCACCAGCTGCTAGCCCACGCACAGCCGTTGCTGCGTGACGTAGACCGAATTCAGGATCTGGATAAGCGCTTAGCGGTGTCCCCATACGGTTCAGGAGCACTCGCGGGTTCGTCCTTGAATCTTAACCCTGAGGCGATCGCGGAAGAGCTGGGATTTGATTCTGCAGCGGACAACTCCATCGACGCTACGTCCTCTCGGGACTTTGCATCTGAGACAGCTTTCGTTTTGGCCCAGATTGCAGTTGATATGTCGCGCCTTGCAGAAGAAATCATTTACTGGTGCACGCCGGAATACGGTTATGTCACGTTGTCTGATGCATGGTCGACCGGAAGCTCAATCATGCCTCAGAAGAAAAACCCTGATGTGGCGGAGCTCACTAGGGGAAAGACGGGTCGCTTGATCGGCAATCTTGCTGGACTCATGGCAACCCTTAAGGCTCAGCCTTTGGCTTACAACCGCGATCTTCAAGAGGATAAAGAACCCATTGTCGATTCGGCTGCGCAGTTGAACTTGCTTCTGCCTGCGATGACGGGTCTAGTGTCTACCCTTGAATTTCACGAAGAACGTATGGCTGAGCTTGCTCCAGCTGGATATACGTTGGCTACGGATCTGGCTGAGTGGATGGTTCGTGAGGGCGTGCCTTTTAGGGAAGCGCATGAAGCTTCTGGAGCATGTGTGCGGATTGCAGAGCAACGTGGAGTGGGACTCGATGAGCTCACGGATGAGGAATTCGCAAGTGTCGACTCACGTTTGACCCCTGCAGTTCGAGACGTGCTCACGGTGGAAGGTGCAGTCGCTTCACGAGCGACGCGCGGAGGTACCGCTGGGGTACAGGTAGCCAAACAACGGGAACGCGTTGAACTAGCGTCTGCGGAGTTACGCCGTTGGGCTGAAACTCCTGTTCGCTAGTAAACCTGCTACGTCGAAAAGCCTCGATCCCTATTTCTTTATCTAGATAGGGTATCGGGGCTCTGTGACTATCACCGGTCCATCAGTCGGGCGATGCGCCAATGTTGTACGCTAGAAAACCATGAGTATCGATCCCCAGCTGCTAGAAGTTCTCGCATGTCCCCAAGACAAAGGACCGTTGCGTTATCTAGAGCAGGATAATGTCTTGGTCAACGATCGCCTTGGTATTGCCTATCGAATTGAAGACAATATTCCGGTAATGCTTGAAGATGAAGCGATTACGTGGCCCCAAGGGAAAACCCAGTAGTTTTCCATTTATTTCACAATACTCACACAATCAAGGAACCTATCTACATGTCCCAGCATGGCAATATCGTTGATGAACTCCTGTGGCGCGGTCTCATTAACGATTCCACAGACATTGATGCACTGAGAGAAGCATGCGAACAGCCGATTACTCTTTATTGCGGCTTTGATCCCACCGGCGATTCCCTGCACGCGGGCCATCTAGTTCCTATGGTTATGCTGCGCCGTTTCCAGCAGTTTGGGCATAGGCCACTGACTCTAGCCGGCGGAGCCACAGGCATGATCGGCGATCCGCGTGAGGTGGGGGAACGCGTCATGCTCACAGAGGATAAAGTTGCGCAGAATCTTGAGGCTATTAAAAAGCAACTTCGGCGTTTTGTCTCTTTTGAATCCGGTCAGAACAACGATGCGATCATGGTCAACAATGCTGACTGGACTGCCGGGATGTCAGTGATCGAATTCTTGCGCGATGTAGGAAAGAACTTTTCGCTGAATACGATGCTGGATCGAGAGACAGTGAAGCGTCGTCTTGCTAGAGACGGCATCTCTTACACCGAATTCTCTTATATGCTTCTGCAGTCAAACGATTTTGTCCATCTGCGCAAAAAATACGATTGCATCCTTCAGATTGGTGGCGGGGATCAATGGGGCAACATCATCTCGGGTGTTGACCTGAACCGACGAGTTGATGGCACAAAAGTCCATGCTTTGACGGTTCCGCTGGTAACTGATGCTCAGGGGCAAAAGTTTGGTAAGTCTACTGGCGGCGGAAAGCTATGGCTCGACCCTGAGCAGACCAGTCCCTACTCCTGGTACCAGTATTTCCTCAATGCTGGAGACACAGTCGTTATCGATTACCTCAAGTGGTTTACGTTCCTAACGGAGTCCGAGATTGCGGAACTGGAAGTCCAGGTAGCAGAGGCTCCTCATAAGCGCGAAGCACAGCGGAGACTTGCCCGAGAGATGACAACTCTTGTCCATGGCGAAGCCGCTACTACTGCCGTGGAATTAGCTGCTCAAGCCCTTTTTGGCAAAGCCTTGCTTGAAGACCTTGATGAGCAGACTCTGATTGGAGCGGTTTTTGAAACCCCAGTCGCAGAGATTGCGGCCGGTGAGGCTCGAACCATCATTGACCTACTCGTTGCTTCAGGCCTCGCGGAATCCAAGGGTGCCGCTCGACGCGCAGTAAAAGAGGGCGGTGCATACGTAAATAACGTTCGCATTAACGACGAAACCTGGGAACCGAGCAGCCAGGATCTGCTTCATGGAACGTGGGTTGTTCTACGTAAAGGGAAAAAGAACTTTGCGGGTGTTCGGTTTAACGCTTAGCTATTAAAAGGACCTTGAGAAGAAAGAAGTTCTTCTCAAGGTCCTTTTGCGTATCCGGTTCCTGGTAATCGGGAATCCACCATCTAGGGCTGTTGGGTGCGCTGAAAATAGCGTTGAGGGGGAGATCTGAAAACTCTCTGCGATTGATCTGCTTTAAATACGCCTGTGAGCTGGGGATTTGTGTGTTCTGTAAGTGGTGTGTAACTTTATGTAAGTCGCCGCGACCGACAGCGCCCCTCACAGAGGCAAACACCACGAAGGTGATTGTGAATCAGTGAGTGTAAGGCGAGAGGAAAACAAGCAGGCGATAAACAAAAATTATTCTTACAGTCATCACAGACCAACATGGTTGGTGTGTGTGGGTGTGGGTGTGTTGTTTGAGAACTCAATAGTGTACCAATGTACTTATAGATATATTTTTTATTAGTCAACATGGTAGATGATAACCACGTGTGGTTGTTGTCGCTGACACACATTTATTGTTACATGATGGTTATGTGATGATCACGGTGAACACGCTTTGGCCGGCAAGTATGGCTTGCTTGTTAAAAGATTTTGGTAGCCAAGAAAATGTTGTGAAAGCACCTGTGAAACAGGTTATCCACCATAATGATCATGGGAATCCCTGTGGTTGTGTGTGGTTGCTGTGTGGATGAGCACATAAGGGCATTCTTTTATATGGGGGTGTTGTTGTGTGTGGTGATTGTTGTGTTGTCTCGTCAAGGCATCGATGGTCACTAGTGTTTTTTGCTTTACTTTTTTCATTATTTTTTTGATGAATGATCAATGGATTATTTTTTGTTGGTTGTTTGTTTTTTGCCAGTTTTGGTTGGGCTTTTCACGAAGCCTGGTTGGTCTTTTTTGACTGATTTTTTGTGGAGAGTTTGATCCTGGCTCAGGACGAACGCTGGCGGCGTGCTTAACACATGCAAGTCGAACGGAAAGGCCCCTTCGGGGGTACTCGAGTGGCGAACGGGTGAGTAACACGTGGGTGATCTGCCTCGTACTCTGGGATAAGCCTGGGAAACTGGGTCTAATACTGGATAGGACCACATTTTAGTGTGTGTGGTGGAAAGTTTTTTCGGTACGAGATGAGCCCGCGGCCTATCAGCTTGTTGGTGGGGTAATGGCCTACCAAGGCGTCGACGGGTAGCCGGCCTGAGAGGGTGGACGGCCACATTGGGACTGAGATACGGCCCAGACTCCTACGGGAGGCAGCAGTGGGGAATATTGCACAATGGGCGCAAGCCTGATGCAGCGACGCCGCGTGAGGGATGACGGCCTTCGGGTTGTAAACCTCTTTCGACAGGGACGAAGCTTTTTGTGACGGTACCTGTATAAGAAGCACCGGCTAACTACGTGCCAGCAGCCGCGGTAATACGTAGGGTGCGAGCGTTGTCCGGAATTACTGGGCGTAAAGAGCTCGTAGGTGGTTTGTCGCGTCGTCTGTGAAATTCCGGGGCTTAACTCCGGGCGTGCAGGCGATACGGGCATAACTTGAGTGCTGTAGGGGAGACTGGAATTCCTGGTGTAGCGGTGGAATGCGCAGATATCAGGAGGAACACCGATGGCGAAGGCAGGTCTCTGGGCAGTAACTGACGCTGAGGAGCGAAAGCATGGGGAGCGAACAGGATTAGATACCCTGGTAGTCCATGCCGTAAACGGTGGGCGCTAGGTGTGAGGGTCTTCCACGACTTTCGTGCCGTAGCTAACGCATTAAGCGCCCCGCCTGGGGAGTACGGCCGCAAGGCTAAAACTCAAAGGAATTGACGGGGGCCCGCACAAGCGGCGGAGCATGTGGATTAATTCGATGCAACGCGAAGAACCTTACCTGGGCTTGACATATACAAGATCGGCGTAGAGATACGTTATCCCTTGTGGTTTGTATACAGGTGGTGCATGGTTGTCGTCAGCTCGTGTCGTGAGATGTTGGGTTAAGTCCCGCAACGAGCGCAACCCTTGTCTTATGTTGCCAGCACGTTATGGTGGGGACTCATGAGAGACTGCCGGGGTTAACTCGGAGGAAGGTGGGGATGACGTCAAATCATCATGCCCCTTATGTCCAGGGCTTCACACATGCTACAATGGTCGGTACAACGCGTTGCGAGCCTGTAAGGGTAAGCGAATCGCTGAAAGCCGGCCTCAGTTCGGATTGGGGTCTGCAACTCGACCCCATGAAGTCGGAGTCGCTAGTAATCGCAGATCAGCAACGCTGCGGTGAATACGTTCCCGGGCCTTGTACACACCGCCCGTCACGTCATGAAAGTTGGTAACACCCGAAGCCCATGGCCCAACCAGTTTTCTGGGGGGAGTGGTCGAAGGTGGGATCGGCGATTGGGACGAAGTCGTAACAAGGTAGCCGTACCGGAAGGTGCGGCTGGATCACCTCCTTTCTAAGGAGTTTTATTTTTTCCAGCATTCACTGGTTGGTGTTTGTTGTTGTTTATTTTGAATCCGGGTGGAGCAAAGTTGTGTGTGGTTGTGTGCTGCCAACAGAATGGTGGCTGTGCATGGTTGTGTGATGGTGTGTGTGGTTGATTAATAAAGTGTTGTGTTTATGAGTGGTTGGTATGCTGTTGGGTGTCTGGGATGATGCACTGTGGTGTTGGTGTTGATTCTTGATGGCTGCTGTGTGTGCTGGTGATCCTTGTGTGGGGTTGGTGGTGTGTGTGGTGGTTGTGTTGTGTGAGAACTGTATAGTGGACGCGAGTAATAAATCTTTATTCTTTTAGTTCTTGGTATTTTTGTTTGCATATTTTGTGTGTGTTGTTTTTTAAGGGCACACGGTGGATGCCTTGGCATTATGAGCCGATGAAGGACGTGTAAGGCCGCGATAGGCCTCGGGGAGTTGCCAATAGAGCGTTGATCCGAGGGTGTCCGAATGGGGAAACCTGGCCATAGTTATGTGTGGTTACCCTTCAGTGAATTCATAGCTGTTGTGGGGGTTTACGCGGGGAAGTGAAACATCTCAGTACCCGTAGGAGAAGAAAACAATTGTGATTCCGTTAGTAGTGGCGAACGAACGTGGATGAGGCTAAACCATGTGCGTGTGATACCTGGCAGGGGTTGCGTGTGTGGTGTTGTGGGGTGTGTGCGTGAAAAGGCTGCCATCTTTTTGCTGGTTTGTGCATGTGTTAGCGGAAGTGGTGTGGGAACGCCTGCCGTAGAAGGTGAGAGTCCTGTACGTGAAAGCATGTGTGCGCTGGTTGTGCATGTCCCCGAGTAGCAGCGGGCTCGTGGAATCTGCTGTGAATCTGCCGGGACCACCCGGTAAGCCTAAATACTTGTAATGACCGATAGCGGATTAGTACCGTGAGGGAATGGTGAAAAGTACCCCGGGAGGGGAGTGAAATAGTACCTGAAACCGTGTGCTTACAATCTGTCAGAGCCTCTTTTGTGGGGTGATGGCGTGCCTTTTGAAGAATGAGCCTGCGAGTCAGCGGCATGTCGCGAGGTTAACCTTTTGGTGGGTAGCCGTAGCGAAAGCGAATCCTAACGAGGGTGTTGTTAGTGGCATGTCCTGGACCCGAAGCGGGGTGATCTACCCATGGCCAGTGTGAAGCAGAGGTAAGACTTTGTGGAGGCGCGAACCCACTTAGGTTGAAAACTGAGGGGATGAGCTGTGGGTAGGGGTGAAAGGCCAATCAAACTCCGTGATAGCTGGTTCTCCCCGAAATGCATTTAGGTGCAGCGTTGCGTGTTTCTTGCTGGAGGTAGAGCTACTGGTTGGTTGAGCGGGACTACAATCTTAGCAATGTCAGCCAAACTCCGAATGCCGGTAATGTTATAGCGTGGCAGTGAGACTGCGGGGGATAAGCTCCGTTGGTCGAGAGGGAAACAGCCCAGATCGCCGGTTAAGGCCCCTAAGCGTGTACTAAGTGGAAAAGGATGTGGGATCGCGAAGACAGCCAGGAGGTTGGCTTAGAAGCAGCCATCCTTGAAAGAGTGCGTAATAGCTCACTGGTCGAGTGGTTCTGCGCCGACAATGTAGTGGGGCTCAAGTACACCGCCGAAGCCGCGGCAGTCAACATTTTTGTTGGTTGGGTAGGGGAGCGTCGTGCATGTGGTGAAGCATTTGGGTGACCGGGTGTGGAGTGTGTGCGAGTGAGAATGCAGGCATGAGTAACGAATGAAAAGTGGAAAACTTTTCCGCCGGATGACTAAGGGTTCCTGGGTTAAGCTAATCTTCCCAGGGTGAGTCGGGACCTAAGGCGAGGCCGACAGGCGTAGTCGATGGATAACCAGTTGATATTCTGGTACCCGTGGTGATGCGACAAGTGGTGAATCAGTGGTACTAACCGCCCATTAATTGCATGTGTTCATACATTGTGTGGGTGTGTGTGGTTGTGCGTGGGACCTTCGTTGGTAGTAGCCAAGTGATGGGGTGACGCAGTGAGGTAGCCGAGCCACTTATTGGATTGTGGTGTAAGCGTGTGGCCCGTGGCATAGGTAAATCCGTGCTGCATTATGGG
This sequence comes from Corynebacterium silvaticum, assembly GCF_002162115.2. Taxonomy (NCBI): domain Bacteria; kingdom Bacillati; phylum Actinomycetota; class Actinomycetes; order Mycobacteriales; family Corynebacteriaceae; genus Corynebacterium; species Corynebacterium silvaticum. Next base: position 1,197,985 of record NZ_CP021417.2, read on the forward strand.
TGAGGCGTGATGCGTAGACCTTTTTGGTTGATGTTGGTGATCCTGTACTGTCGAGAAAAGCCTCTAGCGAGTGTCATTATGGCCCGTACCCTCAACCGACACAGGTAGTCAGGTAGAGAATACTAAGGCGATCGGGTGAACTGTGGTTAAGGAACTCGGCAAAATGCCCCCGTAACTTCGGGAGAAGGGGGACCATTGTTGGTGACAGACTGATGGAGCTGACGGTGGTCGCAGAGAATAGAGGGAAGCGACTGTTTATTAAAAACACAGGTCCGTGCGAAAACGTGGAAGTTGATGTATACGGACTGACGCCTGCCCGGTGCTGGAAGGTTAAGAGGACCTGTTAGATCTCTTTTGGGGGTCGAAGCGGAGAATTTAAGCCCCAGTAAACGGCGGTGGTAACTATAACCATCCTAAGGTAGCGAAATTCCTTGTCGGGTAAGTTCCGACCTGCACGAATGGCGTAACGACTTCCCTGCTGTCTCAACCACAGGCCCGGTGAAATTGCAGTACGAGTAAAGATGCTCGTTACGCGCGGCAGGACGAAAAGACCCCGGGACCTTCACTATAGCTTGGTATTGGTGTTTGGTTCGGTTTGTGTAGGATAGGTGGGAGACTGTGATACTGCGCCGCTAGGTGTGGTGGAGTCGCAAGTTGAAATACCACTCTGATCGGATTGAGCACCTTAACCTTGGCCCATGATCTGGGTTGGGGACAGTGCCTGGTGGGTAGTTTAACTGGGGCGGTTGCCTCCTAAAATGTAACGGAGGCGCCCAAAGGTTCCCTCAGCCTGGTTGGCAATCAGGTGGTGAGTGTAAGTGCACAAGGGAGCTTGACTGTGAGACTGACAGGTCGAGCAGGGACGAAAGTCGGGACTAGTGATCCGGCACCTACTTGTGGAAGTGGTGTCGCTCAACGGATAAAAGGTACCCCGGGGATAACAGGCTGATCTTCCCCAAGAGTCCATATCGACGGGATGGTTTGGCACCTCGATGTCGGCTCGTCGCATCCTGGGGCTGGAGTAGGTCCCAAGGGTTGGGCTGTTCGCCCATTAAAGCGGCACGCGAGCTGGGTTTAGAACGTCGTGAGACAGTTCGGTCTCTATCCGCCGTGCGCGTGAAACTTGAAGAAGGCTGTCCCTAGTACGAGAGGACCGGGACGGACGTACCTCTAGTGTGCCAGTTGTCACGCCCGTGGCAGGGCTGGTTGGCTACGTACGGAAGGGATAACCGCTGAAAGCATCTAAGCGGGAAGCCTGTTTTAAGATGAGGTTTCTTTTGAGGTTCCCTCGAGATTAGGGGGTTGATAGGCCAGATCTGGAAGAGTGGTAACACTTGGAGGTGACTGGTACTAATTTACCGATAAACAACCACCCATTGTGGTGCGAGTATTGTTGTGCCTGGAGCGTTTAAAAAGAATAGTAGAGTTTTGTTGCTTGTGTTCACTGTGCAGTGTCTGACATGACACCTGTTGTGTGTTGTGTTGTTATGGATGTGTTGGTGGTTATAGTGTCGGGGGTACGCCCGGTCCCTTTCCGAACCCGGAAGCTAAGCCCGATTGCGCTGATGGTACTGCACCTGGGAGGGTGTGGGAGAGTAGGTCGCCGCCAACCAAAAAATTGATATGTAGGAAGAGTGTATAGGTGTGTTGTGTTACCCCCTTGGGGGTGGGTGTGGGAGAGTAGGTCGCCGCCAACCAAAAAATTTGATAGAAGAGTGGTTATATAGGGTGTGTGTTGTGTAGGAGGATAAAATTTCTTCTATACTACACACCCTATTTCCGCATTTTAATAAAGGAATTTTATGGCTGATTCTCATTCCCGTGAAGGCCGCTCGCAGCGCGGCTTTAAGTCTCGTGACGACCGCCGTCAAGGTGGTGAACGGGGACGCCGTGGTGAGACCTCATGGGGACGTAATGACCGCCATGAGGGAAATGACCGACGCGCTGGAAGCTCAAGTGGCGGACGTCGAGAAGGCTACGGACGACGCCGGGATGAGAACGACCGTAAGTCCGGACGCCCCTTTGATAGAGATCGCAGGGAGCGTTTTGATGATCGCGGTAAGCGAGGGGACGAACGCCGCGACGATCGTCGTCAGAGTTCCCGTTGGGATGACGATAGGCGGGGGCCTCGTCGGGATGACCGTCGTAAAGACTGGAACGGTGAGCGTAATAGTGAGCACCGTCGAGGCGGGCGCCCAGAATATCGCCGTGGAGATGGTGAACGCTCTGATCGACCACGTAATGATCGTGGCCGTGATGGGGAACGCCGCCACTCACAACGCGGTGGAGCTGACCGCGATAAACAGCAGCGCGGGCCAATTCGTCCAGGCTACCGCGAAGAACGCATCAATAATCGCGTGAATGAACCGGATTTGCCGGATGACATCGACGTGCGTGATCTGGATCCTATGGTATTGCAGGATCTTAAGGTTTTAGCCAAAGACAATGCGAACGCAGTGGCTAAGCACATGATTATGGCTGCTACATGGATGGCAGATGACGCGCAGCTCGCTTTGAAGCATGCACGTGCAGCTAAAGATCGTGCCGGCCGCATAGCGGTTGTTCGTGAGACATGCGGCATTGCTGCTTATCATGCGGGAGAGTGGAAAGAAGCTCTTGCTGAGCTTCGTGCTGCGCGCCGTATGAGCGGAGGCCCTGGCCTCATCGCTGTTATGGCTGACTGTGAGAGGGGATTGGGTCGTCCAGAGAAAGCTATCGAACTCGCTCGCGATGAAGATCCAGCATCCTTAGATCCGGAGACCCGGATTGAGCTTGCAATCGTAGTAGCAGGAGCCCGTCTAGACTTAGGCCAGCCTGATTCTGCGGTGGTCATCTTGCAGCGTGAGAACCCTGATGCTGCTGCAACCGGATTGGGCGCGGTGCGCTTGTCCTACGCGTATGCAGATGCGTTGCTGGCTGCCGGTCGAAAAGACGATGCCCGAGAGTGGTTTGCCATCGCAGAAAAACAGGATGTGGATGGCTACACCGATGCAAGTGAACGTTTGCAGGAGTTCTCTTAATCCCTAATTATCTGCTTCTACTAACGTGAACTAAGCTGAAGAGTATGTCTTTACTCCAGCATCATGATGCTCTGTTCTTTGACCTTGACGGAACCGTCTGGGAAGGAGGCAGGGCATTGCCAATGGCGGTGGAGGCGTTTGAGAAGAATACGCTGCCCGTAGCGTTTATCACTAACAATGCGTCTCGTGGACCTAGTGCTGTGGCCGAGATGCTTCAAAAAATTGGCATTGCTGCTTGCGATGAGGACGTATTGACCTCCGCACAGGCAGCAATTGATCTTGCCTCGGAATACCTGCAGCCTGGCGATACAGTGTATGTGCTTGGAACTGACTCCTTTAAAGCCCTAGCACGAAACGCTGGTTACACAGTGGCAGTATCTGCTGATGAAAAGCCGCGTGCGGTGTTCCACGGACATAATCCTGAAACCGGATGGGCAGAGCTTTCTGAGGCCGCAATGTCTATCCGGAACGGTGCTCGCTACTTCGCGTCGAATTTAGATTCGACGCTGCCAACCGAGCGCGGATTGTGCGTGGGAAATGGCTCAATGGTTGCAGCTATTGTGAACGCAACGGGTGTGCATCCTGTGTCTGCTGGAAAACCAGAGGCTGCGATGTTTAACGTAGCAGCTCAACGTCTGGGAGTTTCTAAGCCGTTGGCTATTGGTGATCGTCTCAATACGGATATTGCGGGAGGCGTAGCTGCAGATATGGCGACGCTTCATGTAATGACTGGTGTATCCCGACATTGGGATCTCCTACGGGCTATTCCTTCTGAACGCCCAACATATCTAGGATTAAATTTATCCGATTTGTTTGCACTGCCTAGTAAGCTTCTGCCTGGTAGCCAAGGTGAATTCCATGCCGAGTGGTGTGGCAATGATATTGAGCTAAGCGGAGGGACGTCGGCCGCAACGTCCATGGAAGCGTTGCGTACGGTAGCCGGTATTGCTTGGGAACGCGAGGCCTGGACCGGAAAGCTGCTTACCCGTGGGGAGCATGCTGAGCGCGTGCTCTTAGACTGGGAGTGATAAATCGTGGAGGCGCCGAAACCCCATGATCCTCGTCTGCAGGGAGTAACTCCAGACGAGGTGAAGAGCGAATTAGCGGAAATATTATCTGAGACCCCGAGTGATCTCGCAGCGGAATCTGAACTTTTAGCTCGTGCGCATGAAGTCCTTCACAGCGCGCTTCAGTAATTTTTACCGTAGGAAGGTTTGACTGTAAGTGGCTTCTCGAAAACGCCTTGATGCGGAGTTGGTGCGCCGCAAGATTGCGCGCTCACGTGAGCATGCTGTGGATATGATTCGTGGTGGGCAAGTGTACGTCCAGGGAATACTAGCCACTAAGCCAGCGACGCAAGTAGAACCAGAAGTGTCAATACGGGTTGAAGAATCCGCTATCAACGATTGGGCGTCGCGTGGCGCGCATAAGCTGCTTGGTGCTCTTGAGGCTTTTCAACCCCAAGGGTTAAGCATTGAGGGTAAGAAAGCTTTGGACGCAGGGGCGTCAACAGGAGGCTTCACCGATGTGCTTTTGCGTCGTAAAGCCTCTCAAGTTGTAGCGGTTGATGTTGGATATGGTCAGCTCATATGGCGTTTGCAAAACGATGATCGTGTTCTTGTCTTGGATCGTACGAATATACGAAACCTCGACGTAGAAGCCACGCAAGGACCCTGCGATTTGATGGTCGGAGATCTCTCTTTCATCTCTCTCAAACTCACGCTACCTGCAATCGTGGAGTGTCTTGCTGATGGTGCTGACCTCATCCCCATGGTCAAGCCCCAATTTGAAGTAGGAAAGCAACGCCTGGGCAGCGGCGGCGTAGTGCGTGATCCACAGCTGCGAGAAGAGGTGACGGTGGAAGTCGCCGAGTTTGCACAAAGCTTGGGACTGAGCTTAGTGGGCGCGGTGGCATCGCCGTTGCCCGGTCCTTCGGGAAACGTTGAATTCTTCTTATGGCTAAAAAAAGATGGCGGTAAGGCGGCCGCCGATCCAGATGTCCTCCGTGCAATGGTTCATAAGGCTGTTATGGAAGGACCACAATGAATCAGCTTCATAGCTCTGAGAATCGGCTTATTTTGCTCGTGCCACATACGGGTCGTGACTCTAATGTGGCCACGGCAGCTCTTGCTGCTGAGCTTCTCGACGACGCCGGGATTGCAGTTCGTATTCTGGTCCCTGAATCAGACACCACGGTATCCAGCCACCCAGTGCTTAGCCAATTTGAAAGAGTGACGCATTCCTTAGACGCAACAAGTGGCGTAGAGCTTATTTTGGTTCTAGGAGGCGATGGAACATTCTTGCGAGCGGCTGATCTAGCCCACGCAGCTGATTTGCCTGTCCTGGGGATCAACCTTGGACATGTTGGTTTCCTCGCTGAATGGGAAAAAGACTCGCTTGATGAGGCAGTGCACCGTGTTATGAAAGGTGACTATCGCGTCGAAGAACGGATGACGCTGGATGTTGAAGTGCGAGATCAAGAGGGAAATCTTTTAAAACGGGGATGGGCGCTGAATGAAGTCAGCATTGAAAACACCAATAGACGTGGTGTGCTTGATGCAACGCTGGAAGTAGATGAGCGTCCCGTGAGCTCTTTTGGCTGCGATGGTGTGATTGTCTCGACGCCAACGGGGTCTACTGCCTATGCTTTCTCTGCTGGCGGCCCTGTTCTGTGGCCCGAACTTGATGCAATCGTGGTGGTGCCCAACAATGCGCATGCACTCTTTACTAAGCCGTTGGTTGTTAGTCCGCACTCCTTGGTCGCAGTGGAATCCAAGCCACATTCTTTTCCCGCAATGGCTGTCATGGATGGTTTCCGGTCAATCGCAATGCCACCGGGCGCACGAACGGAAGCGCGCAAAGGACAACGCTCTGTTAAATGGGTGCGATTAGATAACTTGCCTTTTGCAGACCGTTTGGTATCTAAGCTGCGACTTCCTGTTGAGGGATGGCGTGGTCCATCAAATGCTCGGTTGTCGGAAAAGAATTGCTCTGATTCTTAAAACCTCACCCCAAAAAGTAGAACGGATGTTCGCATAATCTGGGCTGTTTGATGTAGTATGTGGGCATGCTTGCAGACATTGCCATTGAAAACCTTGGCGCTATACCTCACGCTTCGCTTGAATTGAGTGGGGGGCTGACCGTCCTGACAGGTGAAACCGGCGCGGGTAAAACAATGGTTGTTACCGGCTTAAGGCTGCTGACGGGTGGCCGGGCTGATGCACAGCGCGTACGTTCAGGGGCAGCGCGTGCCGCGGTAGAAGGGCGCTTTACCCTGGATAGCGTCAGCGGAACTATCGCAGAACACGGACGTGAGGTTGTTGCCTCCGTGGGTGGGGTTTTGGACGAAAATGGGGAGATCATTGCATCGCGTACCGTGAGCGCTCAGGGGCGTTCAAAAGCATATCTGGGTGGCCGGGCTGTGCCAGCTGCTAGCCTTTCGGATTTTTCTGCAGAACTCCTCACGATTCATGGACAAAATGACCAGTTAAGGCTTCTTAATTCGGATCGGCAGCGGGAGGCTTTGGACCGCTTTGACCCGGCTATATCTCCTTTGCTGGAGGAATGCTCTCATGCTTTTAAAAACTGGCGGAAGCTTGATAAAGATTATCGGGAGCGCCTCAAATCGCGGATGGAACTCGCTCAGGAAGTAGATCGTCTGGAGTTTGCCATCAAAGAAATTTCCGATATTGATCCGCAGCCTGGGGAAGACGCTGAAATCCAATCTCTCATCCGCCGACTACAAGATGTAGACGAGCTGAGAGAACAGGCCACTACCGCGTTGGGTGCTATCGACGGCGCAGAGGCGCTTAGTGAGTTCGGAGATTTTGCCGATAGCGATGGTGGTGCTGCCTCTGACCTTGTAGGGCAAGCTTTCTCCGCCGTGCACAATAGCTCAGATCCAGTGCTAAGGGGAATCGCTGAGCAGCTCGATCAAGTCACCACAATTCTTGCGGAGCTATCAGGAGAACTAGGAAAATACTTGGGCGAATTGCCCATGGATGCAGACCAACTGGAGCAGTCTCTCCAGCGTCAGCAAGCCCTGAAATCCCTTACCCGTAAATACGCTCCTGATATTGAAGGAGTGTTGCGATGGCGGATGAAAGCTGAAGAAAAGTTGGAGTCCATTGACGTCTCTCCGGAGGCGCTAGAGGAACTTAAACGCTCAGTGTCTCGTGCGGCCAAGAAACTCGATGCAGTTAATAAAAAGCTTTCTCAAGCTAGAGCTAAAGCGGCTAAAAACCTGAGTCTTAAAGTCACAGAAGAGATACAAGGTTTAGCCATGCCCAAGGCCGTTTTCTCGGTGGATATTCAGCGTTCTGAGCCTAGTGCGCATGGTATTGACTCAATTGAATTTCGGTTGGCTCCGAATTCTCAAACTGAGCCACGGCCGCTTGCATCTTCAGCATCCGGCGGAGAATTGTCCCGCGTGATGTTGGCATTGGAAGTGATTCTTTCTGCAGGTTCGCGGGGAACGACTCTTGTTTTTGATGAGGTCGATGCCGGCGTGGGAGGTCGTGCAGCCGTAGAGATTGGACGTCGATTAGCAAGGCTTGCTCAATGGAATCAGGTTATCGTGGTTACTCACCTAGCCCAGGTAGCTGCCTATGCGGATACACACTTACACGTAGCTAAAAATGTAGGCGATACTTCTGTAGCCTCTGGGGTTGAGGACCTTAGCGATGAGCGGCGAGTGGAGGAGCTCTCTCGGATGCTCGCGGGACTGGAAGACACCGAAAGCGGTCGGGCTCATGCTGCAGAATTATTGGATAAGGCTAGGTCAGAGATCAAGGAGTGGCGGGACTAAAAGAAAATAGGTGTAAGAAAAGATCGTATTTCTTCCCTTATTCTTTGATAATCTTCCGCGCGCCTCACCGGGTTGAGCAGTTTTCATTGGACAATGCAACCCATGAGTCTGTTCTCTCGATCCGCTGACCTTCCGGGCCTTCATGCAGTGACACGCGACTGCTCGTCGCGAGGAAAAGGCTTTGGACGTCTGAGTAAAGGGGACATTGCAGTCATTGATGCCCCTGATATTTCTCGTCCTTTGGCCCAAGAGCTGATAGAAGCGAAACCTGCAGCTGTTGTGAACACCGGGCAGTTTTCTACTGGAGTTATTCCGAACTTTGGGCCGCAGATGCTGCTTGATGCCGGGATTCTTCTCGTCGAAGGTGTCGGCGTAGATATCTGGACAACTCTTAAAGACGGAAAGAAAGCCCGGCTAACGCAAGAAGGCCAGCTTTTTTATGGCGAAAAGCTTATCGCTTCGGGTTCTGTCCTTGATGCGGTACGTGCAGAGGCACAATTTGTTGATGCACAGCAGTCGCTCGTGGAACGGATGGAAGCATATTTTGGCAACACCATCCAATTTATTCATGCTGAGGCTCCGCTACTTATAGATGGCCTAGGTGTGCCAGACACCGGGGCAAATCTACGTGGAAAGAAAGTCCTTGTAGTAAGCCCCGGACCGCAGCACCGTGGGCAGGTTAAAAATCTGCGTAACTTCATCCGTGAGTATGAGCCGGTGTTGATCGGTGTCGATTCTGCTGCAGACACGCTTGTAGAGCTTGGATATAAGCCGGACTATATAGTCGGTGATCCTTCAGGTGTGGGCGCAGAAGCATTAAGAAGCGGTGCGCGCGTCATACTGCCGGCGGAACCGGATGGTCATGCCTGTGGGCTGGAGCGTATCCAAGATTTAGGCATCGGCGCGATGACTTTCCCAACATCAGTGGATACTGCTATGGATCTGGCACTCTTACTTGCAGACTTCCACGGTGCGGACTTGATTGTTAGCTGTGGGGCACATTTTGACCTGGAATCGATCTTCTCTGAGCGCGAGTATGCTACGCCAGCTGCGCTTCTTACACGGGTAAAGATTGGTGAGCGACTAGTAGACTCCGAGGCCATTGAGAAGCTTTACACAGTTCGCTCTGGTGGAAGTATTGCGTGGCTGTGGGCGATACTCGGGATTTTAGTGGCTATTGCTGTAGCTGTTGTTATCGCAGGCACAGCCGGTGATGGGAGTTTTACACAAAACCTCATTGATACGTGGAATAACATTGCCTTGGCTTTCCAAGGGTTGTTCAAATAGCTCTTAGGAGGAAAGCAGAATATGGCACGAAAATCTGGTCATTCGGCGGCGGTTACCGCAGGTCTTGCCTTCGGCTTAGCCATAGGGCTGGGTTTGGGTACCTATGTTTTGTCCCCGAACTTGTCGGGTGGAAGTAGTCATCAGCGACTCACCCTGGAAAAAGAACGCAATGAGGCTCGCGAGCGCGCGGATATTCAAGCGGCACAAGCAAGCAGCGCAGATCACTTTGTGGATAAGCTAGCGGCATCAGTCTTGCCTGACACGCTTAAGGAACGTCCTATTCTTATGATTCGGACTGCTGATTCCTCGGATGAAGATGCGAAGGCCCTGGGTGAGGATCTCAAGAGAGCTGGTGCGATTAACTCTGGAACAATCTCGTTGACTGAAAAGTTTTTTGCGCAGGATGGTGCGGACGGTCTAAAGAACATCGTTTCTACCGTTTTGCCAGCTGGCGCTCAATTATCCACAGACAAGCTTGACCCTGGTACCCATGCTGGCGAGGTGTTGGGAAGCGCTTTGACGCTTAACCCGCAAGACGCTAAAGAACAAGCAACTCGTGATGAACGAAGCTTGGTTCTCAACGCGCTGAGGGAGGGCGGGTATCTTTCCTATGAAGAAGGCACGATTTTGCCTGCTCAAGCTGTTGTTGTTCTCGGTGGAGATAGCGACGGTGCCGGAGCTGATTTCACGGTGAAAAACCAAGTGTCCTTTGTAGAAGCGCTTGATTCTCGTGGTTCCGGTGTTGTGTTTGCGGGTCGGATTCATATGGCGGCAGACAGCGGGGCATTAGGGAAATTGCGTGCTAATAAAAAGGCGGCTTCTCAGGTTTCTTCAGTGGATTCTATTGATCGTTCCTGGGGTAAGATTGCTACCGTCCTGGCTCTTAAAGAGCAGCTTTCCGGTGGTGCTGGGGCCTATGGTGCTGCAGGAAACGCTGATGCTACGGCACCCGCACCGAGTGAGGACAAACAATAAGCATTCGTGCGTAGTGGCCTGCACGTCGATACGCGCGAATGCTATTAAAGTTGAGCATTATGACTCACCGTTTTACTGTTACCAGCTCTGAGTTGCTTATCGACGCCCCGATTTTGGCGGTTCGCCGAGATACCGTCACTATGCCTAGTAATTCCAGTGCACATCGTGAGATTGTCGAGCATTTTGGGGCAGTCGCAGTTGTTGCGGTTCAAGGTCAGAGCATCGCGATGGTGAAGCAATACCGACACAGCGTTGGGCAACGGTTATGGGAACTTCCTGCTGGTCTACTCGATGTCGCAGATGAATCACCCCTTGACGCAGCACAGTGCGAGCTGATGGAAGAGGCTGGACTTGCTGCAACTGACTGGGAAATCTTAGTCGATCTGGTCACGAGCCCCGGCTTTTGCGATGAAGCAGTTCGCGTGTACCTTGCCCACGGCCTATCGCATGTGGAGCGCCCTGAAGCCAAGGATGAAGAAGCTGACATGGCTTTGGAATGGGTGCCGCTCGCGGAGGCAGTCGATAGGGTCTTTGCCGGGGACATTGTTAATTCGATCGCGGTATCCGGGATTTTAGCGCTGCAGGCGCATAACCTGGGCACTCGGACTCTTAGAGGCTCAGATCAACCTTTTGATCTTCGCCCTACCCGGTTAGCTGAACGCAGAAAAGACGTTGCTAAAAATCGCGACCTGAAAACTTCTTCATGACGCCCCCTAAGGCAGCCGCCGATCGCTGGTTAACGCATTTAGCCATCGAGCGTGGGGTTAGCGCTAACACCCTGAGCAACTATCGACGCGACGTGCAGCGGTATCTTGATTGGATCTCGCATCGTGGCATCGACGATCTAGCCGCTATGACCTCTCGAGATATCGAGTCCTATGTTCTTGATCTACGGCGGGGCGATCCGGATACAGGTAAGCCGCCTTTGGCTGCTTCGTCGGCAGGCCGTGCACTTGTGGTTGCGCGGGGGCTTCATAAATTTGCACTGATGGAGGGGCTGATACCCATTGACGTAGCTGGCGAGGTTTCTCCTCCATCGACTGGTCGGCATCTGCCGGATACTCTGTCAATCGCAGAAGTCGATGAGCTTATCGGAGCGATTCCTACGGACGATATAGCTACACCTGAGGATTTACGCGATGCAGCCCTGATCGAGCTGCTCTATGGCACCGGTGCTCGTATATCGGAAATCATGAATCTCACAGTGGATGAGGTGACGGTGCTGGAAGAGACAGAGGGCATGTTGCGGATCGTGGGAAAAGGGGATAAACATCGTATTGTTCCTGTTGGCTCGATGGCGCAGAAAGCGTTACGACGCTACCTCGTCCGGTCGCGGCCACAGCTGGCAAAAGGAAAGAGCCACGCGCTCTTTTTGAATAAACGCGGCGGGGCGTTATCACGGCAAAGCGCGTGGCAAATACTGAAGAACTCTGCGCAGAGAGCTGGGATACAAAAAGATATTTCGCCTCATACTTTGCGCCATAGCTATGCGTCGCATCTTCTTGAGGGCGGTGCGGATGTTCGCGTTGTACAAGAACTTTTGGGGCACTCATCCGTGACCACCACGCAGATTTATACGCATGTGACGGCGGATAATTTGCGTAGTGTATGGGTGCAGTCGCATCCTAGGGCTTAAACCACCCCTTCTTTGGTCAAGGTTTTCGGCTTGAATTATTGGAATTTCTCCAGGTTGATCGGCGCGTCTTGCGGGCGCTACGCAAGAATTTTCTTCAGGCGGTTAATATCAACAGTGTAATTTAGGTTGTAGTCTCGCCGAAGATGATAGGACCCGACTGGTGTTGGGTACATGGTGGGGTGAACGGGAAGTAAGAGTCGTCGACTGTCAAGGAAGTGGAATAGACATGAGTGATTCGGGACTGTTCGATACACCAGACTCGAAAATGGGGCTCACTGGGCGTCCGCTCCAAAAGTTCCCCGATCCCACGCCTTTGGAAAAGCATGGACCCGCCAAGATTATTTCCATGTGTAACCAAAAAGGCGGAGTGGGTAAAACCACTTCCACGATCAACCTGGGTGCTTGCTTGGCTGAACTAGGGCGAAAGGTTCTACTCGTAGACCTTGACCCGCAGGGGGCTTTATCTGCAGGATTGAGTATCCCGTATGAGGAACTAGACATTACGGTTTACAACCTCCTCGTGGATAGGCATACCTCGATCTATCAAGCGATTCATCACACGTCTATTCCCGGTCTTGACCTGGTTCCGGCGAATATCGATCTGTCCGCGGCAGAGATTCAACTTGTCAATGAGGTTGGTCGGGAACAGACACTAGCTCGTGCTTTGCGCCCTGTGATGAAGGATTATGACTACATCATTTTGGATTGCCAGCCCTCTTTGGGGCTTTTAACGGTTAATGCTTTGACCTGTTCCCATGGCGTGATTATTCCCATGGAGTGTGAGTATTTCTCGTTGCGTGGACTTGCTTTGCTTACTGATACCGTGGAAAAAGTACGCGATCGTCTTAACTTTAACCTTGACATCGTGGGAATCTTGGTCACGATGTTTGACCGACGCACCACGCATGCTCGCGAGGTAATGTCACGAGTCGTGGAAGTCTTCGAGGATCGTGTCTTTGACACCGTCATTACCCGGACGGTCCGGTTTCCGGAGACCTCTGTGGCCGGTGAGCCCATCATCACCTGGGCCCCGAGCTCGCAGGGAGCCCAACAGTACCGTCAGCTTGCTCGTGAAGTCATCGAGCGCACAAGCTAGAACTTAGAACGTGGCGACATCACGTATTCCGGATAATCAACCAGAAATTACTGGCTTTAGGATTGTCCTCAACAATTTTGAAGGCCCCTTTGATCTTCTTCTGCAACTGATCAGCGCCAAGAAAATGGATGTGACTGACGTCGCCCTGTCTAAGGTGACGGATGAGTTTGTTGCATACACTCGCCAACTCGGAGAATATTCTGAGCTTGATGTGGTGACTGAATTTTTGGTGGTTGCAGCGACGCTGTTAGATCTGAAGACCGCTCGTCTTCTTCCTAGGGGCGAGATGGAGAGTGAAGAAGACCTAGCGCTCTTGGAATCCCGTGATCTTCTTTTTGCACGATTATTGCAATACCAGGCGTATAAACAAGTCGCCGATATCTTTGCGTCGTGGCAGCGGGATGCACGTCGTAGATTTCCGCGAACAGTTGCTATGGAGGAGCAGTTTGCTAGTTTGCTGCCACCGGTAGTTCTGGGGCATACCCCTGACACTTTTGGCCAGCTTGCTGCGAGTGTTTTTAGGCCTAAACCCCCAGAGACGGTTGCCACGGGGCACATTCATCAAGTAGCAGTCTCTGTGCCTGAACAAGCGGGGAAAATCCTGGATACGTTGCGTTTGGCTGGTAAAGACGAATGGGTTTCTTTTCTTACTTTGACGCAGGATTGTACAGCTTCGATGCACATAGTGGGAAGATTTTTAGCTCTTTTAGAGCTCTACAAAGCTCAAGCAATAAGCGTTGCACAAGATGAATCTTTGGCTGAATTGTCAGTAGCATGGACTGGACTTGAAGTGGATCCGGCGGTAGTTGCATCAAGTAACTGGGAATAGTTGTTCAGAAACAAACTAAGGTTTTTTAGCGCACGTTTAAAGCATGTGCGCTACTGCAACGGGGGTAGTAATGGCTAGTTCCTGACAAACGATTACTATCGGGGAACGAGTGTTTGCTTATTAGTGTCGGCGAGAGGGATAAAACTCGTGAGCGTAGTTGTGGTATCTGGATTGGCTACAGGCGTAGGCAAAACTACCGCGACAGCAGCGATCGTTCAGATTCTTCGGGAAAAGGGGAAGGACGTTGTTCCCGTTAAAGTCGCTCGCTTAGGAACGTCGGTTGCGGGAGCGGACATCGGCACAATCGAAAAACTCACAGGTATCCGCGGCGAAGATTTTTCTTCTGAAGAAGATCCGTTGGCAAAGGTTCGAGAACTTTCGGACACGGGAGTTACCGTGGTCCTTGAAGGCTCTGGTGGCCTTAGCGTCCCTTTGCTCAACGGTAAGACAATCGCAGATATTGCCGCAGAATTAAATGCCCCCATGATTGTGGTTTCGGGCATGGCTTCGGGAGCAGTGGGGCTTGCCGTGCAAGCAGTGGCTTTTGCGCGTGCTTGTGGCGCTCGTGTCGCGGGCCTGCTGGGCGGGAAACTGCCTTCGGGGGCTGATCTGCGGACGCGTTTGACCCTCGTGGAAGTATCCCGTGCAATAGGCGTGCCATTTTTGGGAAGCCTCAATGATGGCGTTGGTTCGTTGGGGTCGGAGCAGTTTGCTCAGGCGCTTTCAACGATTTTTCTTCCCAAAGATTGGTAAGCGCAGACCTCCTCAAAAGTTGCGCAAGACATCGAACAAAAATCTTATTGGGCTGTAGCTCGTGCAAGCTTGTGTGCTGCTACCCATGTGCATAACCCGATGCATATTGCCAAGGACCCGCACGCAAAGAAATAGATTCTCTCAGCGGAGGCGGATTCCGAGTCGTAGTAGGAGGAGATACTTCCGGCAAGCGCGGTTCCTATGGACATCGTAAGGAAGTACAACGCAGAAAACTGGGTGCGGTAGGCCGCTGGTGCGTGCTTTGCGGTGGCTGCCATTCCGATGGGACCTGCGAATAACTCGCCTATTGCGGTGATGAGGATGCTTAAAGCAAGCACGAGAAGCGGCGTGGAATTGGGGCCGCTGCCTGCAAAGGGGATGAGCACGAGGAAACCGGAACCTCCGACGATAACGCCGATGGAGATTTTGGTAGCTGCCGTGGGGCCGCGGGATCCAAGCTTTGCCCACAGGTAAGCAAGGGGAATGGAAAGCGTAAGAACGAAGATAGGATTCAGCGACTGAGTCCATGCAGCGGGGAATTCAAAGCCGGCAATTGTGCGATTGAGCCGAACATCGGAGTACACGGCTAGAACACCATATGTCTGATTCATAATGGCCCAGAAAGCCACTGAAGCACAGAAGATGGGGATGTAATTAAGAATGCTGTGGCGTTCCTGCCGGGTGGTATGCGGGGAGCGGAACATAGTAACCATAAGGAAAACAGCTGCGGTGATAGTAATGCCGAGGAGGAAATGGGCAAGGGAAGCTGCTGTGAAGATCCCCAGGGTTACAGCAAGTACCACCACTATGAGGGACAATATCCCCACGGACGTGATCGTGAGTGCTGTCCGTCTGCTTACTGGATGCGCTGGAGATTGGACGCATTGTCGGGACTGTTCACTCATTTCTTCTAGAGCACGGCTTCGTAGAGCCACATATACTCCCATGCCGATAATCATCAGGAGAGCTGCAGCTAGGAAACCTACGTGGAAGGAGTAGGTGAGCGCTAGCCACCCTGTAAGCAGTGGTCCTGCTACCGCCGCTACTTGAATTCCTAGGTAGAAGAATTGAAATCCGGTCTCACGATGTGCGTCGCTGTGGGAGTCTTCCCTGTAGACAGTCCCAAGAACGGTAATTGCCGCTGTTTTTAAAAATCCTGACCCTAGCGCTATGAGTGTTAAACCAGTTGCTAGCCCCGGGATGGGGTGGATGAGGGATAGTATTAGGTGCCCGATGACGAGGAGCGAGGCTCCTAAGAAAAGGGTTTTTTCTGCACCTAGGACTCTGTCGCCCACCCATCCTCCTGCAAAGGTGCACAGATAAACAAGCGCCCCGTAGGGTCCGATAAGTGCAGTAGCCTCGGGTTTTGCTAAGCCTAATCCGCCGTTACTGGCCGTGTAATACAGGTAGTAGCCAAGGATGGCCTGCATGCCATAAAAGCTGAAACGTTCCCAGGCTTCGATGCTGATAATCGAGCGGACCGCGATGGGGTGATGCCAAAAGTCACTTTTATGCACAGTTGAACGTTGTTCAAGATGAGTCATAATATGCATTATGACGTGTAACGCCCAGAAAATGGTGTTAAACGCAAAAAAATTAATTTTTGTTCTCAAAACTCTAAATTCAGACGAGAAACGTGGGACTGTGAATCCATTCGAGCAGCAAGTTCACTTTGACCAAGACCGTATCTGGCATCCGTATAGTGCGATGCCAGCCCCTATAGCGCCGCAGCTTGTTGCGTCCACAGAAGGTGTTTATCTCACGCTAAGCGATGGTTCTACGCTTATCGACGCCATGAGCTCCTGGTGGGCAGCAGCTTTTGGGCATGGACACCCAAAGCTCAAGGAAGCGGCACATCAACAGATTGAGACAATGAGTCATGTGATGTTTGGCGGGCTCACGCATTCGCCTGCAATCGCTCTCGCTCAGAAGCTGGTGAGCGTTACAGATAAGGGGTTAGAAAAAGTCTTCTTTTCAGACTCAGGGTCTGTCGCTGTAGAAGTGGCGATGAAGATGGCGTACCAATACCAGCGAGGTATCGGGCACCCAGAACGTCATCGTTTGCTCACCTGGCGAGGTGGTTACCATGGCGATACTTTTGCAACCATGAGCGTGTGTGATCCCACTGGAGGAATGCACTCAATGTGGGCAGATAGGGTCGCTTCCAATGATTTTGCGCCAGCTCCTCCTACGCGTGGGGCGTCGAGAAGCAGCGTTGAGCAGTATCTGGATACCCTAGAAGCTCATGTCAATAGCTCAACAGCTGGGATTATTATTGAACCTATAGTGCAGGGTGCTGGGGGAATGCGCTTCCACGATGAATCTCTGATCCGAGGTATTCGCGATATCTGTGATAGGCATGACCTGGTTTTTATCGCCGATGAAATAGCCACTGGCTTTGGTCGGACTGGGGAAATATTTGCCACTACGGGTGCGGGCGCTACCCCGGATATTTTGTGCGTTGGCAAGGCGCTTACCGGGGGCTTTATGTCCTTGGCAGCAACGATCACAACAGAGCGGATTGCCGCAGCGATTAACACGCCAGGTGGCGGGGGTGCGTTGATGCATGGGCCAACTTTTATGGCTAATCCTTTGGCTTGTTCAGTTGCTTCTGCCGCACTTGAACTGGTGATTGAGGGGACATGGCGGAAACGAGTCCCAGAGATCGAGCAAGGACTTCTTAAGGGGCTCTCGCCGCTGAAAGAATCTCCCGCCGTTGCCGATGTCCGCGTACTAGGCGCAATTGGAGTGGTGGAGATGAAAGAACCAGTGGATATGCGTTTGGCCACGGAAGCCGCAATCGCTGCAGGAGTGTGGCTGAGACCATTCGGGCGTCTGGTCTATACGATGCCTCCGTTTATATCTACAGATGAACACATCGGTAGCATCTGCGAGGCCATTGCAGCCGTGGTCAGTGCTGAACAGTGCCGTTTGTGTGCTTAGAAGTGCCCGTTTAGTTTTCGCAGAATTGGAGCATTATGCCTATCGTAGCTATCACAGGAACAAATACCGATGTAGGAAAAACCATCGCGACTGCGGCTCTTGCCCTGCATGCAGCGTCTTTGGGCTTCGAGGTGGTTCCCGTCAAGCCAGTTCAGACCGGCGAACCTCTGGGAAGCGGAGACATAACGACCGTGGAAAAACTAGCCGGTGTTGCTGGAATTGAATTCGTGCGTTATCCAGAGCCTTTGGCGCCCAATCTTGCGGCTAAGCGAGCAGGGATGCAACAACTGGGCCTTGATGTGTTGGTGGACAAGATCAGAGACCTCGACGCGCCACATCGGCTTGTCCTCGTAGAAGGCGCTGGCGGATTATTGGTCCGACTTGCTGATGAGCTCACGTTGGCCGATGTGGCTGTGGCATTAGGAGCACCCCTCATTGTAGTTACTAGTCTTAGTCTGGGATCTCTCAACATGGCGGAACTTACTGTTGAAGCAGCGCGACGTCGCGGATTGCATGTTGCTGGGCTTATCGGCGGAAGCTTGCCTGCACAACCGGATTTAGCTATCCGACTTAACCTCGATGAGATGAGCGCCGTGACAGGCGTGCCTTTGTGGGCATGTCTTCCGGAAGGTGCAGGAAGAATGTCTCCCGAAGAGTTTGCCCAGGTTGTCTCCTCGCTTGGGCTGCCGGACTTGCGCTCGAAGCTTTCACAACAGAACGTTTAGGTGGTTGCACGTGCTTGTATGATTTTCCCGTCGGATTATTCAGCGGCAGATTAATTCGGCGGAGAGAAAAGATCAGGTGCGACACCTGCTTGATAAAGACATCCACTGAACCATTAAAAGAGGCAGATATGAGCACCGAATATTCGGAAAATACTGGAACAGACGATGCTTCGTCTGCTTCTTTAGCGCACCGAGGACTTGGGCTAATCCCTCAGCTGCGTTCTCGCATCGAATCAATCCTTTTAGTCGTTGATTCCCCAGTGAGCGTGGAAGCTCTGTCGCGGGCGCTCACTGTTGATTCTGAGATGGTGCAGAAGAGTCTTCAAGAGATATCTACAGAATTTCGTCATAGGGGCAGCGGAATGGAATTGCGTGAGTCTGAAGAAGGATGGCGATTATATTCTGTTCGGGAAAACGCGGAAGTCGTAGAGAAGTTTCTCTTGGATGGAACTCAGTCGCGGTTGTCACGAGCTGCGCTGGAAACGCTGGCGGTCGTAGCTTATCGACAACCTGCGACCCGTGCTCAGGTAGCGGCAGTACGAGGCGTTAACGTGGACGGCGTAATGCGGACTCTGCAATTACGCGGGCTTATTAGGGAAGTTGATATGGGTGAGACTGCTGAAGCCGGTAATGCTCACCATTATGAGACAACGGAGCTCTTCCTAGAGCTTCTAGGTATTGATTCCCTGGACCGCTTACCAGAATTAGCGCCTCTTCTTCCCGATATAGACAGTATTGATGAGCTTCTTTAGCGCTTCAGGCCAAAGCCAAAATTAGCTAGTCTTGAGTTATTCGGCTAAGGTGGCCAGTGCTTTATAACCGCATACAATTTCTAACGATAGGACGTATCGTGACACGAACCGCTCGCCGAGATGGCACACCGGATAGAGCCCGTCGGGGCCGCGAAGACAACCGCGGCAGGCGTGGCGAAGGCCCCAAGCGCACAGAAACAAGCAGCCGAACAAACGGCAATCGCGCTGCCCAAGGGGGACGCACTCGAGGCTCTGAAACTTTTCGTACCGGGGAGAACACTCACGACTCTTATGGTTTTCGCCGGAATAATAAACCGGTAGAAACCACGAAAAAGGCGCGCCCACAGAAGCAAAAGAAAGAGCGCCCCTCAGAAATGCTTCTGTCCAATGCTCGCCCGGCTAAACGGCAAAATGTTGAGCAACGTGATTCCGGAAGCGCAACCGGAGAAGGCGTTCGTCTGCAGAAGGTTCTTGCACAAGCTGGCGTAGCTTCGCGCCGTCATGCAGAAATCCTCATCGACTCTGGTCGCGTTGAGGTCAACGGAAAGATCGTGTTGACCCAAGGTGTTCGTGTGAACCCTAATGCGGACATCATTAGGGTTGATGGCGTTCGCATCAACGTTAATGAGGACATGCAGTACTTTGTGCTCAATAAGCCACGCGGTTTGCAATCTACTATGAGCGACGACATGGGACGACCATGCGTTGGTGACATCGTGGGTGAAAGGATCGCTGCTGGTCAGCGCCTGTTCCATGTGGGTCGTCTCGACGCCGCGACAGAAGGACTTCTGCTTCTTACCAATGACGGAGAACTGGCTAACCGCCTGATGCATCCCAAGTATGAAGTGGCCAAAACCTATTTGGCTACCGTGCTAGGTGAGGCCGACAAGCGCCTGTTAAAGCAACTGCGTGATGGCATTGAGCTAGACGACGGCCCCGCAAAGGCTGATTTTGTGCAGATCGTGGACACTCATCAGGGCAAGTCCCTTATCCGTATCGAGCTACATGAAGGTCGGAAGCATATTGTTCGCCGGATGCTAAAAACAGCTGGTTTCCCGGTAGAGAGGCTCGTGCGAACCAAGATCCATACCATTCAATTGGGTGAACAAACGCCAGGCGTAGTGCGTGCACTTAACAGTAACGAGCTTGCGAGCCTTTATAAAGCTGTAGGGATGTAAAACTTGATGGATAAACAGCTTTCTAATATGCCGGAGAACGGGCTGATCGTTGCTATCGACGGCCCATCCGGCGCCGGAAAATCAACGGTATGCCGTGCGATTGCGGCTAGACTCGGGGCTCAGTATTTAGACACTGGCGCCATGTATCGTGTGGCCACGCTGCATGTTTTGCGTCAGAAGATTGACCCGAATGATCATGAGGCAGTGGCGAAAGTGACTGAAAAACTTCCTTTGACGATCAATGATGACCCTGCCTCGCGCAGCGTCATGCTCGATGGGGAGGACGTTGCTTCGGAGATCCGTGGCGTTGAAGTTACCCGGAATGTTTCTGCGGTTTCGGCCAATCCTGCCGTGCGTACTAATTTGGTTGCGTTGCAACGTCGTTTAGCTTCCGCTGCACGACGCTGCATCCTTGATGGGCGCGATATCGGCACGAATGTTTTAGTAGATGCACCCGCAAAGATTTTTCTTACCGCTTCTCCAGAAGTGCGGGCTACTCGGCGCTTTGAACAGGATCGAGCCGCCGGCTGCGAAGTCAATTTTGAAGATGTCTTAGAAGACGTAAAAAAACGGGATTATATCGATTCAACCCGTGCCGTCGATCCTCTTCGACCGGCTACCGACGCAGTGATTGTAGACTCTTCTGAACTTTCCCTTGAGCAAGTGATCGAAACATTAGTCACGCTCATCGAACGCTCTTCTGAAAGGAATTCCAATGAGCGATAAACGCATTTCTCAAGAAGAAAATAATGAGACAACGTTTGTCTATCACACTCCACATGGAGAGATGGATGCGGCTGAGGTTTTCGCTGAAGAAGACGTAGTGGTCCCGGGTGGTGGCTACGCAGCTTCCGATTTTGATCAAAACGACTACAGCTTTGAATTCTCAACGGATGAATCAGGAAACTTCGTTTTTGACGAATCTGAGTTTGCCGAGCCTGATTTCGGAGAAGATTACGATGAGGAAGACTGGGAAGAACTCGAGCGGAGCTTTGGCATTGATGCTGAAGGTATTACTCGCGAGAACCTCTGTCTCTGTACTGTTGCCATCGTCGGACGCCCGAACGTAGGAAAATCTTCCCTGGTCAACCGCTTCCTGGGACGTCGAGAAGCAGTCGTCGAGGATTTTCCGGGGGTTACCCGAGACCGAGTCTCCTACCTGGCGGACTGGGGAGGTCAGCGATTCTGGGTTCAGGACACCGGCGGGTGGGATCCCAACGTAAAAGGTATCCACGGAGCGATCGCTCGACAGGCCGAAGTCGCCATGGCTACGGCTGACGTCATCATTATGGTGGTAGACACCAAGGTTGGCATCACAGAGACTGACTCTGTGATGGCTCGTAAACTGCAACGTGCTGAGGTTCCGGTTCTTCTCGTAGCCAATAAATTCGATTCTGATAGCCAGTATGCGGATATGGCAGAGTTCTATGCTTTGGGCCTAGGAGACCCATGGCCGGTGTCCGCGCAGCATGGTCGTGGTGGCGCTGATGTCCTAGAACAAGTGCTGGCTGCGTTCCCAGAAGAACCTAGGTCGGCTTCGATTGTGGAAGGGCCACGTCGTGTCGCGTTGGTAGGCAAACCGAATGTTGGTAAGTCCTCCTTGCTTAACAAGATCTCTGGTGAAGACCGCTCGGTGGTAGACAATGTTTCCGGAACCACCGTGGACCCCGTTGATTCGCTGGTGCAGTTAGACCAGAAGCTATGGAAGTTTATTGATACTGCTGGTCTCCGCAAAAAAGTTAAGAATGCTCAGGGACATGAGTACTATGCGTCGTTGCGTACCCGTGGCGTCATTGATGCTGCAGAGGTCTGCGTATTCATGATTGACTCCTCCGAGCCGGTATCAGAGCAAGATCAGCGGGTTTTGGCAATGATCCTTGAATCTGGCAAAGCTTTAGTGCTGGTCTTTAATAAATGGGATTTGATGGACGAGGATCGTCGGTGGGAGTTGGATCGAGAAATCGATCAACAACTGGCTCATATCCCATGGGTAAAGCGCGTTAATATTTCTGCGAAAACCGGTCGTGCTTTGCAAAGACTAGAGCCTTATATGCTTGAGGCTCTTGAAAACTGGGATAAACGAGTAAGTACCGGCCAGCTCAACACCTGGTTGCGTGCGACTATTGCGCAGAATCCTCCGCCAATGAAGGGTGGTCGAGTCCCTCGCGTCTTGTTTGCTACCCAGGCCACTACTCAACCTCCGACGATTGTGCTGTTTACAACCGGATTCTTGGATGCCGGTTATCGCCGTTATCTGGAACGTAAATTCCGAGAGTCATTTGGTTTTGAGGGAACTCCGGTAAAGATTGCAGTTAGGGTGCGCGAGAGGCGATCTCAAAAATAACACTGCTGTAGCTCAAATATGAGGCTATATTCTCCTTGCGAGATATAGCCTCATATTTTTATTCTATCACAATATTGCATACCTCAAAGCGGGGGTATTGATAATGTGCCAGATGAATAATTTGCATAATTTTGATTGGTCAAAATAGCATGCCGTGCTGTTTTTTCTTTTGGAAATATGGCTTTTTGTAGATATTTTTGCAGGTACTTGCGGCGTTTTTTTATGACTGGCATCGGGTGCTTGGACGCGGTATTGCAAAATCGCAATAGAGTGAAATATGTCTCTATCTATCGGTTTTATGACGTATTCTGACGCGTTTTAAGCTGTGATCGACAACGAGTGAGAGTCTCCTTGGGGGACAAAACTAGCCTGTTCTTCGCTGAAAGGAGCATCCATGCTCGCAACAATCCTCGATCCGATGTCGGGGTTTGCCACTAGTATCCAAGTAATCCTCATTCTCGCCTGCCTCGTGCTGGGAACACGGTATGGTGGTATGGGGCTAGGCCTAATTTCAGGTATCGGTCTTCTTATTCTGACGTTCGTCTTTGGTCTTAAGCCTGGAGATCCGCCGGTATCTGTGATGCTGACGATCATCGCTGTGATTGGATGTGCAGCGACGTTGCAGCAGGCAAAGGGCCTGGATGTAATGATGCAGTTTGCTGAGCGAATCTTGCGTAAACATCCTGAGCGCATTACGATTTTGGCGCCAATCACCACGTGGACCCTGACCGTTTTATGCGGAACGGGACATGTTGTGTACACGATGTTCCCGATTATTGAAGACATCGCAGTGAAGACGAACATCCGCCCAGAGCGCCCAATGGCGGTTTCTTCTACCGCAGCGCAGATGGGCATCACTGCATCGCCAGTGTCTGTAGCTATGGTGTCTCTTGCGTCAATTCTCGCTGAAAATGCGGGAGTGACAGGCGCCGCGTTTTCCATCCCTCAGATTCTTGCCGTTGCGCTACCTGCGTCGTTAAGCGGTGTTCTTGTCGCTGCACTGTGGTCTTTGCGTCGTGGCAAGGACTTGGACAAGGACGAGGAGTTCCAGGAACGCCTCAAAGATCCCGCTTTCAAAGAAGCAGTGTATGGCGATTCACATTCGCTTATCGGGCAGAAATTTGAGCCAAGTGCTTATCGGGCCACATACATCTTCCTAGCCGCGATCGTTCTTGTGGTGATTTTGGGAGCTGCTGAGTGGCTACGCCCGAGCTTCCCGGATAAGAACGGTGATTTGAAAGCACTGTCGATGAACCTGGTCATCCAGATGATCATGCTTGTTGCGGGCGCCTGCATCATGTTGTTCTGCAAGGCAGACGCTGGAAAGGTTGCTTCGACGACTGTATTTAAAGCCGGTATGACTGCAGTCTTCTCGGTATTTGGCGTGGCGTGGATGGCCGATACGTTCTTCCAAGCACACCTAGACAAACTTGTTGATGGACTCAGCGGCGTTGTACAAAATCATGCCTGGGCGTATGCGGTTGTTCTGCTGATTGTCTCTAAACTGGTCAACTCTCAAGGCGCGGCAATCGTAGCTATTGTTCCGCTTGGCTTGAAGCTAGGTGTGAGCCCGGAAACTGTCATTGGTTTTATCGGTGCTGCTTACGGCTACTTTATCTTGCCCACCTATCCGTCGGATCTCGCTTGTATCGGATTTGATAAGACAGGCACCACGCGTATCGGTAAGTTCGTGATCAACCACTCGTTTATCATTCCAGGTTTTATCTGCGTGATTACGTCCTGCGTAGTCGGTACGATCTTGGCCCAGATTTTGCTCTAAACAGCGTAAAAACGCATTGCTTAGTGCAAAAGTCCAGCACCACGCTTGAACTACGTGGTGCTGGACTTTCTTTATTTATAGGGAAAACTGCGCTTGTGTCACCTACGTTTTTTGGACAACACAAAGGCATCGCACCGGTATGGGAGTTCTATGAGATCTGTATCTGAAAACCCAAGATGCTCGTTGAGGTACCAGGAAAGATTGGCGGTTACTTTCTCTCGGGTTTTTTCTGAAGATCTGAGCCAATAAGAGCGAGTATGCGTAAGCAGATGAATAGACGTAGTGGTCATGGGATGAGACCATCTGAGCCGCACTTCTTTTGAGATAAACCAGGGATCGTAAAAAGTAGGGATGAATCCCTCTTTCAGAGTGTCTCCAGAGTGCATAATGCGGGATAACCGGTGAACCCAGGGGATAGAGACATCTAAGGTATTCCAAACAAGTAATACCTGGCCCGATGTGCTCGTAACCCTATCGAATTCTTTGGAAGCGAGGGCTGCATCGAGCCAATGCCACGTCTGAGCGCACGTGATTGCATCAAAAGCGCCACTTGCTGCGGAGGTCTGCTCCGCGGTAGCAATCCAAGCAGGGACCTCAAGATGACTGCGCAGAGTTCGTACCATGTCTCCGCTGGGATCAAGGGCAAAGACGTGGTGACCGCGCTCTTTAAGCTGTTCGGTGAGCTTACCTGTACCGCAGCCTACGTCGAGAAGCTTTGCGTTGGCAGAAACCTCTAACAGGTCAAGAACTTGGGCAGGGTAGGAGGGGCGAGCTTTGTGGTAATCGTATGCCCCTGATTTAAATGCACGAGCGGAAAGATTACGGTGCTCGTTGCTATGAAATTTGGGAGTATCTCGTTGGGAAACGGGAGGTGCGTTGGGCGGCGGGACAAAGGCCTGAGACACGGTATGTGAGCTTCGGAAGCTAGATTGGTTTTCGCACATCGCTTACTTATCGTAGTGGGTGACTGGGGTGTTGCCTATAAAATAATGGTCCGTTGAAGCTCTTTCGCTCACACCACAGTTTGATATTTGTGAATAAGCGCACTCGATTACGTGGGATATGTAGTGGGAACATGTGTTTTCCGGTGCATATATTTAATAAAAGCGGTGTAGTGTTAGTTCGTTCTGAAAGCCTAGATAAGGCTTGCTTTAAGCCTGAGGATGATTGAGATCTCTGTATGCAATTTCTTAAAGACATAAGCCTCACAGATCCGCCCGTGAGCTGGTTGATTTATGGGTGTGGCGTTATTGCGCTTTGGGTGGTCCTGAGAGGCCTTAAATCGAAACGAATTCTGGTCGTTTCGATGATATGGGCTGTGACCTCAGTTCTCGTTGTGATCGTGAGCAAATACTTTATTGAAGTTGTATGGAAGCCTTTCCCAGACGCTGTTCTCACGAACGTATACATAGCCTGGGGTCTCGTTATTTTCGTGTTTCTCTGCACCCTTACGCATTCCGGTACGCGAATCGCTACAGCTCTAGCTGTTCTGATCGCGGCAGTGTGCGCTGTAGGAGTGACAAATATTCATTATCAAACATACCCAGATGTGGCTTCACTCAATCCAAAACCTGTGGCAAAAGAAATGAGCTTTGATGAGTTCAACGCCACGCGGCGGGCGCCGTCGGATAGCTCAGGGGAAACAGGAGCGATCGTGACTGTTCCTCTGGCCGGGACTAGCTCAGGTTTCCCGGCGCGAGACGCCATAGCTTATGTTCCTCCGGCGTATTGGTCTCAGCCAGAGACACGTCTTCCGGTTTTGGTTCTGATGGCGGGGAATCCAGGTCAGCCTTCAGATTGGTTTGAATCGGGGCAAGTCGGAAGAGTTGCAGATCATTATCAAAAGACCCATGGGGGCGTATCTCCTATTGTGATCAGCGTCGATGGCACCGCTACATTCACCGGAAATCCTATTTGCGTGGATGGTCCGCAGCATAAAGTGATGACGTATATGAGCAAAGATGTGCCAGCACTGATTAAACAAAAATTTAGGGTCAATGAAGACCAACGGACGTGGACTGTTGGCGGATTAAGCTATGGCGGAACGTGCAGCCTGCAGATCATGACCAATCACCCGGATTCTTATGGTGCATTTCTTAATATGTCTGGGCAAGCGGAGCCGACCGTTGGTAACCATGGGGATACCGTTAAACAATTCTTTGGAGGCAATGAGGCTGCTTTCCAAGCGGTGAATCCCGCGCAGCTGTTGACCACCAAGCGCTACGACGGAATCCCCGGGTGCTTTGTGGCTGGTCAAGGAGATCTACTAGCGCAAAAAGAGCTGATGCATCTTAACGATCTTGCTATGAAAGCCGGGATGAAGACGGAGTATTTTACAGTGGAAGGCGGCCATGACTTTAAGACATGGCGAAATGCCATTGCGCAACATTTTGATTGGATTGCTCAACGAGGAGGCCTTAGCTAGTGCCATCAATCACGGGTATAACCACAGAACGTACCAACGAAGACACAAAAGAAGCTGGTGAGGTTAATGCTGAACTCAGCACGACTTCTGCGAAACTATCCACGAGGATAGTGCGTAATTATCTGACTACAACGCGGGTTGCGTGGCTTCCTATCACGTCGATTCGACGGATACTTTTCCCTATAGTTTCCTCTGGAAAAAGCATTATCACGCGAGTTCCGATCTCATTTTTGCTGCTTGCTCTTTTATGGATTCTCTACGCAAGCATTGATCACCCGCGGGACGTACTTGGGTTGAACTCCTCGGAGAAACTGCCATCTTGGCATCTTCTTACCGCTGGTCTTACCGTGGGGTCACACCAGTCCGCAGTGTTGGCGACTCTCGGGGTTCTCTTTTTAGCTGTTCCCGCTGAGATTGTTCTTGGGTCGATTCGATTCCTGGTAGCTGCTGGGGTAATGAATGGGATTTCTATTCCTTTAGGCGTGCTCAGCGCTCGATTTATTGAGACTTTAGGGCTTAATCAATGGGGCAATGATCTGCTCAATGAGACATTACTGAGCCCCACGGGGTGGATTTTTGGCACTGCTGCTGTCGCGTCTTCCTCGATGTCTACGCTGTGGCGACGGCGACTTCGGTTGATGCTGTTTTCTTTGTCCTTTACCTTGGTGCTGTTCTCCGGAACTTTGACTGATTCAGTAGCAACGGTTGCTACCGTCGTCGGCACTATTGTCGGGGCCGTTCAGCTCGGGGGAAGAAAGTACCACAAGATAAAAGTAGCTTTTCGACGCCCCTCACTGAGGGAATCCCGCATCCTGGTAGCAGTGCTCTGTATGAGCGTGGCGTTGGGTCCTGTTGTCGTTGCGTTTAACCCCCATGCCAATGGTCCGTTTTCTGCAGTGACTAGTTTGATGTGGCAGCCGCAAATTTCCTCAGCGGACGCCGCGGAGATTTGTTCACCTGACTACTCATCACCGGAATGCATAGACGCACTGACGTTGGTTCGTCAAACAGGTTTTGCGGCTATTTTTGCTAATTTGGTCCCAGTTATCGCACAGCTGATCTTCTGCATTGGGCTGATTCGTGGACGTCGAGTAGCGTGGGGCCTTTCCCTTGTGCTGCAGTGCTTGTCGATTCTTGCGATTGCAGTTCAGCTCATGGCAATTACCGATGAGCGTGGCAATTCAATAATTTTCACAGTCAACTTCTTTGAGGTCATGCTGCCTTGGCTGATTACGTTGTTGGCCCTTGGCGTTAGCCGTCGGTTGTTCTTTGTCAGCGTGGAACGCAAAGACGTCGTGCGAAATGTTTCGTTGATCTTGGCCACATTCGTGATCACAGCCCTGATATGGGTAATTGGCGTTTACTATTTGGCAGACAGCTTTAGTTCTTTGGATTCGCTGCTCTATGCCTTCTATGAACTACCCAGTAGGTACCTGCCTCCGGCTCTAGCTTTGGTACTGGAGCACGTGTTGTATCCAGAAAGCCAACTTGCGTGGATTCTCTATCAATGGGTGGGCGCGGTGTTCTGGATGGTGGCCCTGTTTGCTCTCTACAGGCTCATTATGAGTATCCCCGCGACCGGCCATGGTGCATCGGATATCAGCACAGCGCGCAAGATCTTACGCAAGGGCTCTGGCGATCATCTGTCTTGGATGAGTATGTGGGACGGTAATAGCTTCTGGTTTGCTGAACCTCAGACACAAGATGATGTGGCTGTGGCCGAGGATGCCTCAGCCACTGAACAGCTTCCACGCGGTTTTGTTGCTTTTAGACTGGTAAAAGGTGTTGCTGTGACGCTGGGTGAGCCGGTGGTCTTGGAACAGAAAGACCGCTTGGCTGTGGCACGAGAATTCAAGGCGTACGCGTCTGGGCGTGGATGGCGGGTCGCCTGGTATTCCACTCGTGAAGAATTCGCCGAGGAAATCCGGGTTGATGGCTTTAGAAAGCTGCACGTTGCAGAGGAATCTGTCTTGCAAACCACCAACACCGAGTTTAAAGGTAAAAAGTTCCAAAATATCCGTACCGCACGCAATCGAGCTGGCAAAGAGGGGATTAGCACGGTCTGGACCTCCTGGTCGGAGGCCTCACCCGAGCTGCAAAACAGGATTGTGGTGCTTTCTGAGGAATGGGTGTCGGAAAAAGCCCTGCCTGAGATGGGATTCACCCTTGGAACCCTGGAAGAGCTCAAAGATTCTGAGACCAAGTTGCTTGTTGCCGTCGATGAAAACGGCCATGTGCACGGAGTAACAAGCTGGCTTCCTGTTCGCGAGAATGGCGTTCTTGCCGGCTACACCTTGGATTTCATGCGTCGCGACGCCAACGGATTCCGGCCTGTCATTGAGTTTTTGTTGGCCGAAGCGCTGATCAAAGCGAAAGAACTCGGCTGTTCGTGGATTTCCCTTTCCGGAGCTCCTCTTGCTCCGCCATCGGGTCAAACAATGCCCACGCTTCTCGACGCGACGTTGAACAAAGCCGGCGAAGCTATTGAGCCGTTGTACGGGTTTAGGTCCTTGGCAGCATCGAAATATAAGTTCCATCCGGAGCATCAAGCCTGGTATCTGTGTTACGACGACGAGCTGGCTTTGCCAACGATCGGCCTGGCTGTTTCCCAATGTTATCTCCCTCAGCTAAGTGCTAAAGACGCCCGTGCCGCGCTTACTACGTGGATGCGCGCACAGCGAATGCCATAAGAGGTTTTTAGTGTTCCTGGTGGAGACGAAGGGCTCTCACCAGGAACACTCAGGATGGCAGGAAAGCTTCTTCGTGGCAGTGTGAAAAATAATTTTGCTTAAAGGACACAGACATTGCAGTATTAGGATATGCAAAGCAAACCTAATTTCTTGAGTATGTCTCGGCGGAATACCCTACTTATTGCAGCTGCAGCGATGATGACTATTGCCGCATTGATCTTGGCAGGATGTTCTACGACCAACAGCACGAATTCCAACGCAGAAGGTTCTCAAGACGCACAAAAGACGTCGCAAAAACGGGTCGTTGCGCTGGACTGGCGATATGAGGAAATCCTCTACGCTCTTGGAGTGCAACCAGTGGGAATAGTGGAAATAGGTAAGTCAAAAGAACCCCAAACCCTTAAAGGAAAATTGGGAGACGCCACATCGGTAGGACAAGCTAAGCAGCCAAATTTAGAAGTTATCCAATCCCTCGAACCTGACCTTATCCTCGCGAGTCCCACGCGCCAAGCAGGGATTATGGAGCAGCTAAAAAATATTGCTCCCACTGAGGCTTACCAGGACACGAGCTATATCGATGTGCTTGACTCCATGGACAGCATTGCGAAAAAGCTAGGAAAAGAGGACAAAGCCGCAGAAGTTCGGAGCCGAATCGAATCTAAAATCGGAGCGGCTAAAAATAAAGTGGAACCCGGTACCCGCACTGCTCTTATCGGATGGTCCAAAAATACGCTTTATACATGGGTAAAAGAATCCTTCCCCGGATCTCTCTTAACTGCTGCTGGATACGACTATGGTTTTGATGGGCAAAAATCTGCGATTGAGTCCAAGACTGACGTAGCAGAACTGACTGGTGACAAATTGCCTGAAATGAAGCTTGACGTGATGTATTTGTATAACGATATCGAGGGCTTCCGCGCCAGCCCTTATGCTGGGGTTGTTCATAATATCGTGGATGTTGAACAGGATACGTGGTCACGGTCGCGCGGCCCATTGGCTGCAGAAGCAATGCTGGATCAGATTATTAATTCCTAGCCGTGCTTGCGTATCAGAAGAAACAGACAGGAGGCTCGCTAAAAAAGGGAGCCTCCTTGGCTATATGCGTGTTTGCCTGCATTCTTATCATCGGAGCCTTATCTTCGTGGAAATTACTGCAGGTCGAGGCCCCAAAAGATGCGCCATGGTTGTATCAAGAGATCTGGTTGGGAACGCGTGATCGCTTATTGAGTGCACTATTTATCGGCGCTGCGCTAGGAACAGCTGGGGTACTACTACGAACTGCGACATCGAACCCTCTTGCTGATCCACATATCACGGGAGTTAACGCAGGTGCTGCCTTCGGCGCAGTGGCATCAAGCTTTATCACCGGCTCATCTACCGGCGTATATGTGCTGCCCGGTGCTCTTGCCGGAGCAGCAGTGGCCTCTAGTATCACGCTGGTGCTTAGCCTGCGTGGAAGAAATCCGGATTTGTCTGGAACAAATGCAATCCAAAAAATGGTTTTATTAGGAATTGCCGTTTCCGCAGTGTTTAGCGCAATGACTTCAATCTTCTTAGTTTTGGATGAAGCTCAATTGACCACGGTTCTGGCATGGCTTAACGGGCGCCTTGGTGGCATCCGGTTGCCCGACCTTATCCCCGTGATCATAGCGGTCGCTGTTCTATTACCAATCCTATTTGCAGCGGGAAGAGCATTGGATGCGTTGAGCACCGGCGATTCTGTTAGTAGAGCGATCGGGGCAAACCCAGCTTTGGTAAGAAAATGGGTTGTTGTTTCCGCCGTGATTCTTACTGCGACATGCGTGGCCGCAGCTGGACCAATTGGCTTTTTGGGTCTTTTAGCAGCGGTGATTGCGCAACGAGTATGTGGGAGAACACATCGATTTGTACTCATCTCCGCGGCATGCGTGGGAGCGACGGTGCTGCTGGTGGCGGATACGATAGGGCAACAATTATGGGCTCCAGCAGAGACTCCGGTGGGTATTCTGACGGGGATTGCTGGTGTACCGCTGCTGCTATGGGGTATTCGGCGTATGGGATCTACAGGAAAGTCAAGGTAACCCCATGAAAAGAAATAAAGAATTAGTCTTGAAAAATTCCCATAAAAATCCACGGTATTCGCACAAAAAGTTTGCCACTGTTGTGTTTACGTGCAGTGCCTTACTGGTTTTTGCGTGCATTATCGGAATGGCGATCGGGGCTGTGCAAAAACCACTTATTGATGTTGTAACGGGTGTTCTTGCCGGTGAAGACCTCTATTGGAAATACCGGATGCCACGGGTTGTTGTAGGAATGCTGGCTGGGATTGGTATGGCTATCTCAGGGTGTTTGCTGCAAACAGGCTTACGCAATCCTCTTGCAGCACCCGATACTTTAGGCATTACTGCCGGTGGGGGATTACTTGCTGTTTTAGCTCTTCTGGGGTTTAGTACGCTTCCAGCTGCTTTTCTCACTCCGATTGCTTTTCTTGGTTCTTTGTTTGGTGCCATCCTTGTCTTTGCTGCGGCAGGTAAAGCCAGTATCGATCCAGCTCGCTTAGCTTTGACTGGAGTTGCGGTTTCTGTGGGCCTTGCTGCCGTAACGCAGCTGCTTCTAGTCAGGGCGGCTCCTGAAGCAGGGGCAGCAATGACCTGGTTAAAAGGATCTTTGTATGCGCGCACGATGAGTGATGCCATGACGGTTGCCCCAGTTATTATTGCTAGCTTTATCGTGGTCATGGTGCTGGCTCGTCATTTCAATGCTTTGGCACTGGATGATTCCACAATGAAAAGTATCGGAGCACATGTACGGGTTTTACGCCTGGGAGCTATGGGGATTGCGGTGCTCTGTGGCGCTGCGTCGGTAGCGGCTGCAGGGGTCCTTGGCTTTGTGGGGCTCATCGTCCCACATGCCGCAAAATTACTTGTAGGGCAGTCTTTGGCTAGACAAGTGCCAGTTGCTGCCTTAGCAGGAGCAGCCATTGTTGTGGGAGCCGATGCGGTGGGGCGATGGGCCTTCGCGCCGACGGAGATCCCGGTGGGAGCGCTCATCGCAATCGCTGGGGCACCATATTTCATCTATCTGGTTCTCAACGTGACAAGAGTTCAGGGGAAATAATGTTTGACCGGAAAAACGATAACGCATGCGTCATTAACGAGCCCCAGCTTGCTTGCAGAGGAGTATCAGCGGGATATGGCGGAGAACATATAATAAAAGACGTTTCGGTGACGATTCCCGCTGGGAAAATTACTGCGTTGATTGGCCCTAATGGCTGTGGTAAATCGACTCTGCTCAAACTGCTAGGAAACCAATTAAAAAGCGAACAGGGGCAAGTCACATTAGGGGACCGTGGCCTTGACACCTTCTCTGCCCGCGATTTTGCACGTCAAGTCTCTTTTTTGCCTCAGCAACCGGTCGTTCCTGAAGGCATGACGGTGCGTGAGCTTATTGCTTTTGGGCGTTATCCGTATACAGGTGCCTTTGCTTCTTTAAGCGAATCAGATCAGCGAGCTATCGATGAGGCTGCCAGGCTTACCAGCGTTGATGATTTCCTGGGGCATTCTGCAATGGAATTGTCTGGGGGACAAAAACAACGCATGTGGATTGCGATGACTCTGGCGCAGGAAACCTCTATCATGCTGCTTGATGAGCCCACCACGTTTCTAGATCCTGCACATCAGTTGGCTATCTTGGATCTGGTCACGTCTTTGAATAAACAGGGGCGGACTGTCGTGATGGTGGTCCACGATATGGCACATGCGGCTAAGTTTTCTGACCATGTTGTGGTGATGAAGGAAGGAAAAATTCTTGAGCAAGGACCGACGGAGTCCACTTTGAATTCATCCCTGATTAAGAAGGCTTTTAACATCTCGACGCTTATGGTGACAGATCCAGAAACTGGAAGAAAGCTTCCCATTGCCTATGGAATTAACAAGTGACTAAAGGTAGCCTTGGCTACTATGTCGAATAGTAAATTTGAAAAAATTAGCCACTTTAAAGATTTCTCTGTGTTTATCCAGGCCTCCGAGGAGGATATTCGTCAGAGACTGATTACTGCGCTTCAACAGGAAAAATTGCTTTGTGACGAGACCGTTCTAGAGGACTCGAGGACACAATCTCTGCAGAGCGATTCTCCTGCACAACTGCTACGCCACCTGGCAGAATCAGAGGCACTCGCCGTAGACGCAACCAACCTTGATCGGGCATGCGCAGAAATTGAAGACGGAATAACGGGGCTTG
Organism: Corynebacterium silvaticum; assembly: GCF_002162115.2. Classification (NCBI taxonomy): domain Bacteria; kingdom Bacillati; phylum Actinomycetota; class Actinomycetes; order Mycobacteriales; family Corynebacteriaceae; genus Corynebacterium; species Corynebacterium silvaticum. The sequence goes on from NZ_CP021417.2 coordinate 1,231,443, forward strand.
CACGGGCTCGAGCTGGGATTTCTTCTCGTTGGAAGGAAAAACACGAAGAGCTTTCCTCGGAAGCACGTAGCAGTCTGGAGCAGACCCCCTTTTCTACACTCGTTGCGGCGATGCTACAGCGATGTCCGGTGGCTGATTCATCTGCATTATTGGCTAGATGTGAACAATTAGTGTGTGATGGGCACCCAACTCACCCCGCTGCAAAGACTTCCTTGGGCGTAGGAGAAGCCTGGCAGGACGTCCTTCCTGAGCAGATCGAATCGTATGAATTACGGTTTGTGGCTGTTCCTCAAGAATATGTTGTAGCCACAGGGGTGGGCATGCGCGAGGAACTAGCTAACCTACTTCCACAGTTCTCTCGCATGTTAGAAGCTGAGCTTCTAAAGGAGGGGAGAGAAGACCAAGAAGTCATCCCTGTTCATCCATTTCAGTGGCAATCGGTGATTAAGAAAGAATTTTCTCAAGAAATTTCAGACGGTGTAGTGCGTCTACTCCATACAACTATTTCAGCTGAACCTCTTATGTCTGTTCGGACTGTGCGCGTAAGCGATGGGGTAGGGTCGGCCCATATCAAACTCGCATTGGAAGTGCAGCTTACAGGGGCTGTCCGAGGTATTTCTGAAGGTGCGGTAAAAGCGCCGCTGATTTCTTCTGTGGTTGATTCAATTATGGCGCTGGATTCAGGCTTTGTTCCTCGCACTCTAGAAGATGAACCCGGATTCAACCTTGTGCGAGATAAAGCCGCGGTTCGATGGGACGCAAACACCGGAATTCGATCGCATTGCTTGGGGGCGATACTCCGAGAAGATCCTGCACGGAATGTGCGCTCTGGCGATGTGGCTTTGCCCGTCGCAACGCTGATGTCGCGAAACCCACTGACCGGCAACTATGTATTCAAAGAGTTAGTTGAAGAACTATCCCACGGTTCTTACGGAGAAACGACAGAATTTATTGAGGAATGGTTTACTGCGCTAGGCCGATTGCTGTTTGTGCCGGCTTCTGCTTTGCTGGGGCGCTGGGGAATCGCGCTTGAGCCACACCCACAAAATGTTGTTGTGGTATTGCGAGATGGCATGCCACACAAGGTATTTGTGCGAGATCTGGGAGGCTGCCGACTGTGGTCTCAGGGGCCGTTAGCCGAGCATAGTATGGGACGCGGCATTATTGATGAGGTTGCCGGTACTGCGCTGAGTGAAAAGGATGCGTTGCGGCTTGTGGATAAAGTGTTCTATCCGCTGGTCGCTAATCTGTACCGGAACCTCCTGGACTGTCTTTCTTTAGAAAAACAGCAGGTAAAAAGCATCTCTACTAAGCTTGCATACTTGCTTGCATGTGAATACTGGCGCAGCCGTGCGGCTAAGTTTGGATCAGAGTCATCCATGGAAACCCCCATGAACCAGCACCTGTCACTTGTTTATGGGCGCTTTTTAGGCAGTGAATTACCGGTTAAGCGAGTACTAGGAATGCGTCTTTCCGGTGCCGTGACAGAACAGGAATATGTGTTTGCTCACAACCCCTTGGAACACAAAGACTTTTTGGAGCAGCAATATCTACGCAGAAAAATTGAGCGGAACAGGAAATGGGCTGAAACGCGTGTACTCAACCGCGTGAAAGCTGCTGCTAAAGATGAAGGCCTTTCACCGGAAGACCTCACGGCGTTAGCAGAAGATATAAGGAACGCGGCGGAGAACCTCTCACTCGTTCGGACTCACGTGGAGCACCACATAGGAAGGCACAGCCGGAGTCTATGGACTATGCTCCAGGAACTGCCGTCACACGAGGCAATGGTTGCTGCCGACTCGCTAGGAATTAGCGGACACAATGTGCATCCGTTGGCAAAACTTCGGCGAGGATTCTCCACGGAAGAGTCCGTAGCCTATGGCCCCGAGTCCTATTCCACAGTAGATTTACGGCTATTAGCAGTGCGTCGTGATCTAGTGGAGACTTCTGCAGCAGAGGGGTTTCATGCTTTTTTCACCCGTCATTTTGCCAACCATGTTGATGCCGCAGTGCAAGAACTGTGCAGGATGGGGCATAATCCGCATGAATTTGAGATCATTCCTGTTCATCCTTGGCAATGGGAACACGTGATCTCAGAGGCGTATAAGCAGGAGATTCATGCTGGATTAATAGTAATCATTCCCCATGTGACGCTGGCTGTGCGTCCCACCATCTCTTTGCGCACGGCTATCCCGCATGCGCCGTCAGTACTAGGGCAACGGCCTTTTATTAAGTGTGCGGTCGACGTTGTACTCACATCAACGCGACGTTCTATTTCACAAAATAGCGCGCTAGGGACACCACGAGTTGCCGAACTCGTGAAAAATGCGGTTGCCTATGTGCAGGAAAACATGGGTGCTTCTCGACGCGTCAAGGTTATCCCTGAGCTAGCAGGAGTTACATTGGCCAGGAGCATTGGAAGTACAGATGAAGCTGCCAGGCGTGGCTTATCTATTTTGCTACGCGACGACGCCGCCAACTACCTAGAAGACGGCGAAATCGCGATAAGCGCATGTGTCTTACGTGGGCACGAGGGAATACTGGTAAGCCCGCTGCAGGAACTCGGCTTGGACTTTCTGCGCAGATACACCTTTGACCTTATGAGCACAGTATTGGGCCTTATGTGTTTCCGGGGGATTGCCCTAGAACAGCATTTGCAAAACACGATGGTTCGTATCGCTTTTGTGGATGGAGCCCCTGTTTATCGAGGTCTCTTGTTAAGAGATTTCTCTGGATTGCGCGCGTACCTACCAAGGCTTAATCAATGGTGCGAACAAAACCCATTTGAACCCAATGCAATAACCCTGACAGATGATTATGAAGAATTCATCAACAAGGGGTTCTATGCCTCTGTTTTTGGGAATCTGGATGGCTTTGTCACCGAGATTGCTCACCTACACGAGGTTGATAGTGATGACGTATGGGAAATAGTGCGTGCGGAAATAGACTGCTTTATCGATGCTCTACCATGCCCGCTTCCGGAGAACGATGCCCAATGGTTGCGTCGAGAAGCTATGCGACGCAAAGGGTTTTTATCCATGGGGATGAATAAAACAGGAACGGATATATACATTGATGTGACAAACCCACTGCGTGACAATGCGTAAACTATTGATGCGTGGAGATGATAAACCGAATGGTGTTCGACTGCTCATAGGCCAAGCATTGCTTTCTCGAGTAGCAAGCTCCGCTGAGCTCGTAGCACTCAACTGGTGGGTTTTTCATGCCACAGGGTCATCCACGCTGGTCGGTCTTATCACTTTTGCCAGGTTATTTCCTCTGATTTTGGCTGCTCCCAAGTTAGGAGCCATGTCTGATAAGAAAGATCCCACCCAATTGCTTGCGTTTGTGCTTTTTATCGGCAGCGCAGCCACGTTACTCATAGCTGGGCTAATTTTAGTAGCGGCGCGCACCTCGGTTTTAAGCACCGGGCACATAGTGTGGCTTGTGTGCGGTGTTGTGGCTATTCGCGCATTAATAACGTCTGCTGAGCCAGCTATTAGAAATGTGGTCTTAACCAAGCTGAGCGAGGACACAACGTTTATGTCGAATATGTCATCGCTGTCGCTGGTCTTAACTCTCTCGCTTGCAATCGGACCAGCAGTGTCGGGCCTTTTTATGGCGATTGGTGGAGTCGCTCTCGCCATTGCTCTAAGCGCGGTGTTGTACGGCATCGCTGCTGTCATCGCCATAAAGATGTCTGCTTGGGGAACAAACCGAAAGCACAGTTCCGACGTCGCAGTGAAAGACATCGCTGTGGACGAAGAATCTGGAAAACAGGCTTCCCCACAGAAAAACACGAAGACCCTAGCGATTATTCGGGCAGAAATCCGTAAACAGCCAGCTCTTGGCGCACAACTTATCCTAGCCGCAGGTCCGATGCTTTTTGTTTTCCCTTATACCGCGATGCTTCCCGTTATAGCGCATTCAGCCTTCACAGACGACGCAGAATATGGCGTTGCACTTATGGCGGGAGCTGCTGGCATCGGAGCCGTTTTGGGTGCGCTAGTTATAAAGAGATGGATCAAAAAACCTGCGGCGATAGTGGCTTTTTATAGCGCTGTTCTCCTGTCCATCCCGCTTGCTGGACTTGCGACGTCGCTTTCTACCGGAAACATCGCTTGGCTTAACCTTTTGCTCATTGGGAGTATTGGGCTTATTGGCCAGCTGTATCGAACAACAAACCGAGTTGCCACGTTGGTACTAGCACCAGACGTGCATAGGGGACTTTTTAGCGGGATTTCCCAAACAGATCGTGCACTCATCCCGTGCGGGGCATTTTTCTTGGGAATCATCGCAGATCATGCAAGCGCAACCGTGATGATAAGTTGCATGGTTGCTGGCAATATTTTATTTGTTCTGCCAGCCCTTGGATTAATGATGAGGAGTAGGAGAGTGGGCTAGGGGGAGGTCGATATGTCTTGCCACACCCAATGGTTGCTGTGATAGTTGTTCTATTAGCTTTAATAGTTATCTACTCTCGACGAGTATCTAGTAACCAGCCCTGATGGTTCGCAACGATTCGATACAGAACGGGCTGCAGCGAATTGTGGTAAGAACAACTCTTGGTCCTGGTGACCCAATTAATCCACTGGATCGAGCATGTATGGGACACGATCATTGCTTGAATATTAAGCGTCCGGTGTGTGATTGCGACCGTGAGTTTGTCAACAAGTCGCGTCAGATTAGAGGTCAGTATTCTGGATGGCCTCGAACGTACCTTGAAGCAGCTATCGTAGTTGTGCCTAGATGGCATGGTCGTAATGTGTAATGAAAGCCGATATTCTGGTTTTTAACAGTGTCGTCTCTGACGAAGGACATGAAAATGGGGCTAAATAAGTCGGTGAATCGCGATTTGGCACAAATGAAATCCCCCCGTTTATTAGGGTGGGGTGCAATGGTTGCTGCCTTTATTGTTAGTTATCTATTTTGGATTATTGGCAAGCAGTTGTGGTGGCCCACAGTGGTTATTACCTGTATAACTCTAGCTTCTATTTGTGTTTAACTGCTATCTTGCATATAAAACAAAGAAGTATGACTTGTATATCGCCGCATTGCTATCGGTGCTAGCGCCGGCGATTATTATCACTATCGCATTCGGATTCTTCTTCTCTGGTCCACCTTCTTAGTGGCGTGCAATGCGCGATTCTTTTTGAGGAGAGAAAATTAGGTTCCTATTGGTGTAGGAGCCTATTTTTTGCTGTTTTTAGGCCGTCAGAGGCAGCTCCTCCTGGTCTTTCTTGGCTTTTTTGATTCCCCACACGAGGTCGGGCGCCGTATTCACGGCAGATTTTGTTGGCGAGGTACTGAGAAATTCCAGAGACGCTTTCTGTGTTCTGTATTCCTTTGGAGGTGCTAATATTCTGGTTGCTGTTTTCCGGTAAACGTCAATAAGCAAGAGAAGTTTCTTGATCTGGCACAAGGAGAACTACCGCAAAATACTCGAGTGGCACTTGCTGCCTCCATCATTCCTACGGGAACTACCACATGAAGAGTCGGATCTACCGTACCGCATATTCAGACAAAATCGTTCCAGGTTTTGTCTGAACGGTTCATACCGTGCGTCCGCTGTAGTAGGGGTTATGTAATTGGAGTTACGTTAAAAAACTAAGATTTAAAGTAACTGGTATATATACCGCCATGCTGCTCCCGTTTTTTGTAAAGGAGTGTTTTATATGGGGTTGCCTTCGGGGGCACGGTGGTGTCCACCATTAATAACCCATGCATCTAGACGGGGACAATTGGCGACCGTTAAACATCGGTTTGTATCATCGTGAGAAAAGCCCCGAACTCCCATTATTAGCTAAGCCGGCGTTTGTCTCGGCGTAAAACATGGCCACTATGGGACCCTTAACCGGCCACCTTTGCCGGGCGTTATCAAGCTGGTGTGGTCAAAATTTTCAGTAGTACTGCATATGGTACTACTTTGATGTGGGAAAAGTATTGGCGACATCGTGCGGTCAATGAAGTGGGCACCGAAGAACGTGAGGTTTGCCGATTTGGAAAGAGTCTGCGATCACTACTTTGAAAGCCGCAAGTCAAAGAAGACGTCGCATCGTACCTACAAGACCCCGTGGCTGGGCGATCCTCGTGACAATATTCAAAAACGCGAATGGCAACGCCAAGCCGTATCAGGTCAATCAAGTTCTCGAAGCGATTGAAAAACTAGGCGCACACAAGAAGGAAACGGAGTAGCCGGCATGGACATTAACAAGTACACCTATCAAGTCTCCTGGTCGGAAGAAGACCAAGAGTACGTGGCAACCGTGGCTGAGTTCCCATCATTGTCGTGGTTGGATGCAGACCGGCAACAGGCCGAGCGCGGTTTGCTTGATCTTGTCGCTGAGGTTGTCGAAGATATGGAAGCCTCCGGTGAGGTGGTTCCTATGCCATTGGGTAGTCGTCGTTACTCGGGGAAGTTCAATGTGCGCACGTCTCCGTCGCTGCATCGGCGGTTGGCTATTGCTGCCAAGGCAGAGGGAATTTCGCTGAACGCATTGGTTAACCAAAAACTTGCGTCCGTTTAGTTAGTCGCACCGCGAAGAAGTAAGGGTGAATGTCATGCTTATCGGATATGCGCATGCGTCCACGGAGAAGCAAGATCTACAGGTTCAACGAGAACAGCTTGCTACCTATGGCGTGGAGGCGGGGCGAATCTATTTTGATCATGGAGGCTCTGGCCGCAACACCCAGTGCCCCGGTCTTGGGCAGGCGATTGCGGCATGCCGTGCAGGAGACACGCTTGTTATGACGAAGCTGGATCTGCTGGCGAGCAGTGTCCACGATGCCTTTGGTATTGCGCCGGATTTGCAGCAGCGCGGTGTCGCGTTGCAGATAGGTTGCGGATGCCGCCAATCACCGTCATTGACGAGGAGGAGCTGTGTGTCCGATGAGAGCTGGAAACAGGCGGACTCAATTGGATAGTACGGGTCCATCGTCGTGATTAGTGTTTCCGTAGCGAGCACAGTAGCGATGATCGTCCATCGGGAGTATCGATAGTTTGCCTCATTCGATGCCGGTCATCCCAAAATCCGGGCGTGACGGAAAACTCAATCCATTCTGGCATCGTGCGTGCTCCTTAAATGTGCTGACCGTTAGTGGAGAACAGCGTTGGTTGTTCTATCTGCTCAGCTGATGGTTAACCCATGTCCACGCCTCATGTTCTGCGATGAACGTTGACGGAGCTTTAACAAGCCTGCCGTGTCCAAAGTTCAAACGCGCCTGAAACCGTCCGCTAGGTAAGTTTCCTTACTATGCCAATCTAGGCTAAAACCACAGGTCGACGACAACCGGGCTATGTTGTCGGATTACGGTTGTTCTGTATAGTTGTTTTTGCCCAGGTAGGTGCCCTGAAAAGGGAATAGAAAGAAAATACCCTGCTCTGAAAGTGTGAAAACACCTTCTGAACAGGGCTTTGGTCGGACTGACAGGATTTGAACCTGCGACCCCTTGAAAGTATAATTAGAAGATTATAACTGCTGTCAGGGGAGATTTATTTCCTCGTGTGTTCGCTGTAGTTTCCAGTCTATAGGACGGCGTGTCATAGGGCTCTGTACTATTTCCGTTCTTGGGTCACTAAAGATGATGGAAAAACGAAGTACAAGCACCGAAGGGACTGGAAGGCCGGTCTTGAGTTGTGGGGTCTATTACGAGGACGTTCGTCTTCTCGGACGAGCCGCTAAGACCAGTGGCCAGATTCAACTACTGGAAAAGGTTAAGAAAGAAGCCCCATTAACCGTGAAAGACTCGATGGGGCAGGAGGCTATCAATCCGCTTATCTCGGAGATTCGCTCTCAGGCAACGGCGCTTAATCAGCTTAAGGCCCTGGACCTATCGAGTCCACGGAGGAGACGACTCAATGTGCTAAGCGACGTTCTCGGGCGGGTAAGATCGCTGCTAACGCACGATGGGAGATTCGGTAGTAGTAATCGGGGACTGACTGTTGAAGACATTGCACAGCGGATTCCGACTGTAGTTCTCGAGATGTTTCCTCCGAAGGATTACAGGGTGTACTACCGGGCTTTGACTGAAGAGGTTGAGGCTGTTACTGATCCCGATGCTGGACATCTGACGATGAAGGTTGCTGAGGTACTTAGTGTTAGCCCTGCTTACTGGCTCGTTAGGTATATTTGATTGAACAAGCAATCAAGGGAGGAATTTAGTGGGTAGAGGTCTGGGGTTGACTCTCACAAGAGGACATGGAGGTTTTACAGCACAACTTGGCAGCAATTGACGAGATTCAAAAAGATGTAAGTGAATTCCTTCCCTCGCCAGCTGAGGGAAGCATCTTACATGAACTAGAATCACTGACTACTTGTGAAACTATTTCATTGTATAGATGTATGCAATTCTCATTACATCAGGCTATGGGAGACTTGGTGAGCATCCGAACTTTGTTAATTAAAGAGGATATAAAGTACGTTCCAGCATTGGAGTCGCTGCTGAGGACTGCAATGCTCGGGGATGCGAGACCAACTTGGATTTTAATTGCAGACAAGCATGATTTGCGATTATCCAGGGCTAGGCAGCTACTGCTAACTGAGCTGAGAAACGCAAAAATGGCTGCGGACAATTCTACAAAGTTTAGAGAAATGGAATTAGCCAAAGCGCCTGTGGAATTTGTCGATTTAATTACTGAAGATTACCGCAGGATGCAGGGACTCGCTAATAAAATCTCAGAAACCACGATGCTTCGAGAGTTCGCCAACGAAATGAACGCCCTCACAGAGCAAGAAGCAGGTTTGGTAAACCCAAATTTGGACGACGCTACAACGTGGCTTTGGAACACCGGGAGTGCCGCATCTCACGCTTATGGTTGGACTCAGTTAGTTGGCGCTTCAAATGCTGACAGTAGTGGTCATTACGTTGCTAATTTTGGAATCATAGTTCCATACGTGCAAGCAGCAATCGGAATTTTCCTGAACGCAAGTGCTAAACAGGATGGTTGGAAATGAGTCATGGAAGCATTCTCGTTTCCCGAGCAGTTGCAAAGAGCAACCTCGAGGATTCTGCTCACCACTGGCGCAAACGGGTAGACCAGTGGCGTGCAGACGACACAAAGCACACCGAGAAGAGATTTGCACAGTCGTTCTGGTCTGATCGGCTCCGGTGCTTCGGCGTTATCCCGGAGCGAATCGATCTGTACGAACGGGACGCTAAGCGAGCATCATCCGGCAACGACGGATACATTGACCTGTTTTGGTCCGGTGTGGTGCTGGGAGAAGCTAAGTCTTTCGGTCTATCTCACCCGGTTGTTGTTCCTGCTGTTCGGTGACGATGCCGGATTGTGGGAGGAGGACTTATTTTACCGTTTCGTTCTCAATCACACCAACGACGAGAATTTAGGTTCTCAGCTCAACGCGCTGTTCGAGGTTCTCAATACCCCCGGAGTCCAAGCGTCGTAGGGTGCCGGAGATGCTGGCTAAGTTTCCGTACGTTAACGGCTCCATCTTTGCCGATTCTTTGCCTACGGAGTATTTCGATAACGAGATGCGAGAAGCACTCCTAGCGGCTTGTCGTTTCAACTGGTCCCGTATTTCACCGGCTGTCTTCGGCTCGATGTTCCAATTGGTTAAGTCCAAAGAAGCATGTCGTGCCGATGGCGAACACTACACCAGCGAGACCAACATTTTAAAGACGATTGAACCGCTGTTCCTGGACGAACTTCGGGCAGAATCTAAGCGTCTTTTCGCTCTTGCTGATACACCAGCCAACCTTCGTAGGCTTAAGGACTTCCGGGACTCACTATCAGAGATAGTGTTCTATGACCCGGCTTGTGGATCTCGTGTCATAATTATGACAACGGCAGATAGTGTCGATGAATACTAGGTTTAAGATCCTCTACAAGAAAAATAAAACATGAGATGAAATGATATTAGATCAATAAATTAATTATTTGCTCAAAAGTGTATAGGAAAAAATAAATTTATAGAGAGAGGGGCGGCTGTGGCAATTGCTAATGCAAAAGTTACTCTTTTATGTCCAATAGAAAAGTTTGGAATAGGGTAACTAGATTAAATTATTATGCCTGGAGAAGTGATTTAAAGAATATAAGAATTATAGATGAGGGGAAATTTGCGGAGATTACTAAAAGTGGAATTGAGACATATTTTAAAGTTACGGAATGTGTTAAAAATCAATGTTGGTCATTTGAGGTAGAAAACGAAAACATTAAGGGAACTTGGATTGGGAAATTCTATTCGCATGGGGATAAAACAACTTTAGATTTTACTGAAAATATAGTTTCTAAAAAACTTATATTAAAGCCGTTTATAGGTTTATATTTGAGAAAACAGCAGAAACTGTATTTTAAAGATTTAAAAAAGGGCTAAATTGTGATGAAGTGAGTTTTGTTCAGAAAATCTAAATAGTATTCATTGGGAATTATATGTCAGAATTTCTGGAGGTGAATTATGGGATTCTGGGTTTTTATTTCCATAGTAACATTACTGATATTGGCAGCATCATTATTAACGTGGTATCTATGCCCGGAATTTAAAACAAGCCATGATGTAAGCGGCTATAGAACATCACGCTCTATGAAAAACCAAGATACATGGAATTTCTCGCAGAAATATTGTGCGAAAATATCTCTGTGTATGTTTTCCTGCATTGATTATAGCTATTGCGATCATGTAGATATTTATCGGCAAGTCAATTGGTGCGATAGTGGTGGATGTGACTCGCTAGTGTATTTGTTCAAATGATGAGTTTTATTGTAATTATAATTTTTATAGAAAATGCTTTAAAGAAGCTTTTGGTGAAAGTTGAAATAGATATTAACTATAAATTCCGGTTTGTAGAACTAGCAGCCCACCTGAATTAACAAAAATTCAGCATCTGTAAGTATTAATTTTACTATACGATTTAACAGGTGGTTGTGGCAACTTCCTTGTTGTCGCTTACCGTGAGCTTCGTCAGATTGAGACGGACACAATCGTTGAGATTCGACCTCGTGAAGGCAACACCGGTATAGCGCTTGATGCGTCGTAGGAGCAGAAACTCAGTATCGGTTAGTTTTACGGATTCGAGTTGAACTGGTGGCCTGCAAAGATTGCTGAGACGGCTATGTTTTTGGTTGACCACCAAGCGAATAAGCAGTTAGCCCAGGCTATCGGAGCTGCCCTGGACAGGTTGTCTATCGAGATAACCGCTCACATCAAGTACGCCAACGCCCTAGAGCTAGACTGGTCAGAGGAACTTCCCGAGACCACTGGACAGACATACATTTTCGGTAACCCTCCCTTTATCGGTGCTCGAATCATGTCCAAGTGGCAAAAGGCTGAATTGGGAGATGCCTGGGGTAACGCTAAGGGTGCTAACCGGCTCGATTACGTTACGGCCTGGCATGCTAAGGCAAAAGGATGTATTAGCCAACCGCCACGGAGAATTTGCTTTCGTAACCACAAACTCGATTACTCAGGGGCAGTCTGTTCCTGCGTTGTTTGACCCGTTGTTGTTCCGTGAGCACTGGCGAATCAAGTTCGTCCACCGCACTTTTAGTTGAGATTCCGAAGCACCTGGTAAAGCTGCTGTCCATTGTGTGATTGTCAGATTCACCAGAGATACCTTCGTGAAGCAGCGACTCTGGGACTATCCAGATGCTAAAGGTGGGCCAGTAGAGCAACAGGTAACAGCTGGAATTAATGCCTATCTAGTCGATGGTTCGAAGGTTCTCGTTGTATCTCGTCCCGAGCCGCTCTCTAACGAACTGGCCCCGCTGTCTTCGGCAGCATGGCCAACGATGGCGGAATCTAGTCGTGGAACAAGATGAATATGACGCTGTTAAGTCCGATGCAACAGCGGCTAAGTACCTCCGGTCGTTCCGAGGATCTAGTGAGATGCTTCACAAGCTAAAGTGCTGGTGTCTATGGTTAGAAGATCTCAATCCAGGCGACCTTGCAACTTCTTCGGTGCTGAAGTCTCGACTGAAGAATACTCGGAACCACAGATTGGAGAGCAGTAGGGAGGCAACTCGAAAGTTGGTTGAAATACCTCGCCTGTTCGGAGAGCGTAGGCAACCTGAAACAGAGTATCTAGCGCTGCCGAAGGTTGTGAGCGAGACGCGCCGGTATTTCACCGTGCAGCGCTATGGGCCCGAACTAATCTATTCTGAACTGCTGTTTCATGTTGAAGACGAAGACAGCCTTATGTTTGCGCTGGCTTCTTCCTTGATGTTCATCGCGTGGCAAAAGACTGCAGGAGGCCGTTTGAAGTCGGGTCTCCGATGCTCAAACACTCTGGTGTGGAATACCTTTCCAGTCCCCGAGCTGGACGATGACACCCGTACGAAAATTATCGAGGCCGGTAAGAAGGCCCTAGAAGCCTGTGAACCTCACCCGGAGGGGAAGAGATCGCTAGCCAACCACTATAATCCGTTGGCTATGGACCCTGCTCTTCTCAAGGCACACGATGTCCTGGACCGAGTGGTTGATAAGGCTATGGGAACACCGAAGAAGCTCACCACGGAGAAGCAGCGTCAAGAGATTCTGCTCGCTAACTACGCAAGGATGATGAGTGAGTACGCCTAGAGCGGATTCCGAGCTGCACTACCTGTTTTAAGTCGATTTTGCTAGCATCTGAACAGCGGGTTTAGAAAGGTCATTTCGCTTAAATTGATTTTCAGAGCTTTTGGTAAGGCCTTGAAGGTTGGTTTTCAGCATCCGAGGAACTAAAGAGCTTAAAACGGCTACTGAGGCATCGTTTTTCCCGCGAAGTTTCGGATGGTCCGAGAGGGGCTCGGGGTAGGTCACGGCTGCAGAGGACCACCAGAGGCGCTCTGTACTGCCCAAAAATGTGAACTCGTGCTTTTCAGCCTTCCGGCAAGAGCGACAGCGATTATTCGCCGAGGGCTGAGATGATGCCTAACCTGTTTCGAGGTCTTGGCCCTGGACAACTTCACCACCTCTGTCAGAGGAGCTACCGGAATCAACGGGCAGTGCAACCCGTGCAAGGTGCAATCCCAATCAGACCGCTACCAAGGATTGTAATTTCGAGGTTTAGACCCTCAACCACTGTTTCGGGCGTGCCATAAAGGATACATGTTCTGAGCAGGTGCTATGAAAATAAAACCAGTCCAAAGCTGTTATAAATGCTCTGAACTTATACTTTGTCGGACTGACAGGATTTGAACCTGCGACCCCTTGACCCCCAGTCAAGTGCGCTACCAAGCTGCGCCACAGTCCGATGTTGTTTTTGACAACTGCTATAGGTTACATCATTGTGATTGTAGAATGCGAATTCGCAGGTAAAGGTAGGAAATTAGGTGACTATTCCGTCGACGTAGGTCCAGAGGCCGTCGACACGGGTTAACCGGGAGTGCTCGTGGTGTTTTCCTCGTGATCCTTCAAATTCATAAAATGCGGTAAATTCTACGATTCCTTCAGTGTCCAGTAAACCGCCCCGTATGGAGTCGTGAATGATGAGTCGTGTCCATATGGGGTCGGGATCAAGTTCTAGGCCCGCAGGTCGAGTTGAGGGGTGCGACGTTGCGACGAGATACTGTGGGTTCTCTAGCGCAAAAGCGGTAAACCGCGACCTCATAAGGGCGGTCGCGGTGGGAGCAGTCTTGGAGAAGCTAAGGAAAGGCTGGCAGCATTCGTTCAAAGGCAACGACGTCATGCATGGGCAAGTTATGGTCTGGTGAGACATGGGGATTGCCTGTACTAGCGGGTGAGATCGTCGATAGCGATATTTTCGCTGAGCAATGCTTCAATTTCGTTATTTTTAACTGCGGCGAGCAATATGTTCCGCTCTTCCTGTGACAGTTCTCCCACGAGATCGATCTCCCGGCGCAGCTGAACGCTGCCGTCAGTGGTAGGTGTTTTTTCCACGGTAACGTTGACGTTTTTCAAGGAAGAGATGCGCTTTTCTTTAGCGGCAACCCTTATCGCTTGCGAGGATGCCGATGCTAGAGCAGAGACAATGAGCCCTGTTGGTGAGTAGCCGAGATTCTTTCCGCCTTGTGCCTTTTCCCTGTCAGTGGTGAAGCTATGGATGCCGGTTTGCACACGATCTGTGAATCTACCAGCAGGAATGGAGCGGGCAATAGCTGTAGTTTCGGAGACTGTGTCGGAATTCTCGGAGCTGCTTTCAACGGTGAGGTGCTGTTCAGCCCATGTATGGATAATGCGTGCAGCGTGCTGTGCGGCCCCTTGTTTTGTGACCAGGTGATCTACTTTATGGAGTGCAACAAGAGACTTTGGATAGCGGGTTGTGCGGAAAATGAGCTGTGCATTGTCCACTCCGACTGTTGTGTCAGTAGGGGAGTGCAGGATCAGCAAAGGCTTGCGCAGTCGAGGGAGGTAGGCCTCGGGGTTGGTTTCTGCAAGATCTTCGAGGAAGTCTCGTGAGATGGTGATGTCACGTCCGCCGAGCAACAGTGTGACGGCCCCGGTCTCGTCGACTTCGCTAATCCTGTCGGCAAAGTGCAGGACTGCGTGGGCAGGGTCAAAAGGTGCGCCGATTGTCGCAACCGCTTTGATGCTTGGCATGTCGGTTGCTGCTTTTAGGGAGGCGGCTCCTCCGAGTGAGTGCCCTATGAGCAGTTGTGGGGCGGTGTAATTGTCCGTTAGCCACTGTGCTGCAGCGCGGATGTCTTCCACATTTTCACTGAAACAGGTGTCTGCAAAGTTTCCTTCCGATTGACCAAGTCCGGGGAAATCGAAACGAAGGCAAGCGATACCAAGATCCGCCAAAGTTTTAGATACTCGTGCGGCTGCTGGAGTGAATCGGGAACCGGTAAAGCAGTGTGCAAAAAGCGCGAAGGCCGTAGGTGGTGCGTCTGGAAATCGATGGTCCCAGTCATCTGGTATCCCCTGCTGGAAGGTACCTTCACGCTTACAGAATGCATTCCATACTCCTCGCCGGATATGACTTTATAGTGGTATCCCTTTGGGGCTCTCTGGCCTTGAAGTTGGGATGTACAAGGCCACATATCCTATGAAGGCATGAGAAAGCATCCCTGAGGGTAAGGGACGATGTTCATCAGCATATCTGGAAAAGTTCTGAAAGATGGCGACGGTTTGTGTATCTGTCTCCTAATTCAAAATGGGGTACCTTGTGCTGCGTGCGTCACGTGAGACTAATTTTTGGTTAATGCTCACCCAAAGCGTGGGAAGGGGCAAGGGGAGGGTCTAGGTTTCTTTAATTAGTATGACTGTATACTAAGTTTTATTAAATTTCCGATTGATTTTGTTTTACTTCTGTACCGGCTAGATCATGACATTGATGATTGATGAGGATGTTTGACGGTCCTTTTATGCTCTGACTGTGCTGCGATGGGGTAGAACTAAACAAGGAAAATACTGCTGTAAAGGCACTGTGAAAAGCATTGCGTGTGCAAGGAGAAGGGACATCTACCGTGGCGGGCTTTGACTGGTTTTGGAAAGCAATGGGTGGAAAAGCTAGCCGAAGCCAAGCTAAAAGCCTGGGTATCGTCGAGCAAGCGCAGTCGCGGATAACTGCTTTTGAGTCTTTGGATGACGCGCAGTTGCGAGAGACGGCTGTACAGCTAGCCGAATCTGGTCAGATAAAGAATCAGGCCGAGTTTTTGGCAGTGCTGAGCCTGGCGTCTTCTCGGACACTGGGCCTCACACCTTTCCCGGTTCAACTGCAGGCTGTTCTCCGGCTATTAGACGGAGACGTGATCCAGATGGCTACCGGTGAAGGAAAAACCCTGGTCGGCGCGATGGCTGCTACCGGGTATGCGCTCATGGGCAAGTCAGTTCATGTGATCACTGTTAATGATTATCTTGCAGAGAGAGACGCGCAGTGGATGGCCCCGCTGGTTAGCTTTTTTGGTGTGACCGTGTCCTCGATTACGGAATCGAAGACTGCGGAGGAGCGTCGTCAAGCTTATAGCTGCGATATCGTTTATGGCCCCGTTAATGAGATCGGTTTTGACGTTTTACGGGACCAGCTCATTACACACCGTAAAGATGCGGTTCAGCATGGGGCGGACGTGGCAATTGTCGATGAGGCCGATTCTGTTTTGGTCGACGAGGCCCTCGTTCCGCTCGTTTTGGCCGGAAATGAGCCCGGAGCTGCGCCTGGGGGGAGGGTGACCGAGGTCGTACGTCGTCTTAAAGAAGGTGAGCACTACACGCTTGACGACGATCGTCGCAACGCTTTCCTCACTGAAGACGGCGCGGCTCTTGTCGAACAAGCACTGGGAATTAATAGCCTTTACGACGATCAACACGTGGGCACAACACTGGTACAAGTTAATCTTGCGCTGCACGCTAAAGCACTGCTGATTAGAGACGTTCACTACATTGTCAGGGACGGAAAAGTTGCTTTGATCGACGCTTCCAAGGGGCGTATAGCGGAATTGCAGCGTTGGCCCGACGGCGTGCAGGCGGCGGTAGAGGCAAAAGAAGGATTGGCGGTCACTGAAGGGGGGCGGATCCTGGACACAATGACCTTGCAGGCGCTGATGGGGCGGTATCCGTTGGTTTGCGGCATGACGGGTACGGCGGTTGCTGCAACAGATCAGCTGCGGCAATTCTATGACCTCAGAGTGTCTGTAATAGAGTCGAATGTTCCGTCGCAGCGTTTTGACGAGGCTGATCGTGTGTACGCCACGATTGAAGAAAAATTTGATGCCCTTGTTCGGGAAATCTCTGCGATTCATGCGACGGGGCAACCGGTGCTGGTAGGAACTCAAGATGTCTCAGAATCTGAGAGACTGGCAAGAGCGCTGCGAGACCTTGACATTGAGGTAAGCGTTCTCAACGCTAAAAACGATGCTGAAGAGGCCCGTATTATCGCAGAAGCCGGCGACTTTGGGCGGGTCACAGTCTCAACACAAATGGCCGGGCGAGGCACTGACATCAAACTCGGTGGGGCGCAGGAGTCGGATCGCGCTGAAGTTGCCAATACGGGTGGTTTAGCTGTGATCGGAACGGGACGTCACAGGACCTCGCGCCTTGATGACCAACTGCGGGGGCGTGCGGGCCGACAAGGCGATCCGGGGCTGTCCTTATTCTTTGTCTCGCTGGAAGATGACGTCGTCGCAGTCGGCGGTGCTGGGGAAGAGGTGAAAGCTCGCCCTGAGGCCGATGGGCGGATCGATTCCAAACGCATCAACGATTTTATTGCACATTGTCAGAGAGTGACTGAAAGTCAACTATTAGAGATTCACTCTCAGACGTGGAAGTACAACAAGCTGCTTGCGGATCAACGCGTGATCATTGACGAGCGGCGAAACGACCTGTTGGACACAAATAAAGCATGGGAAGAGCTTGCCCAGGCAAACCCTGAGCGAGCTGAATCATTAGTGCAAGAAAAAATTAGTTCTGATGTACTGCATCAAGCCGCCAGAGACATCATGCTCTACCACCTTGATCGGTGCTGGAGCGACCATCTGGCAATCATGGATGACGTACGGGAATCGATTCACCTGCGGGCAATTGCGAGGGAAACTCCTATCGACGAATATCACAGGATCGCTGTGCGGGAATTCAAGCAATTAGCTCAGAGGGCGGTTGATGAAGCCGTGAAAACATTTGCAAGCGTCACTATTGATGCAGACGGTGTGCATTTGGAAGCACATGGCCTGGCTCGTCCCTCAGCTACGTGGACCTATATGGTCAGCGATAACCCCTTGTCCGGTAACGGAAATTCTGTACTGCGGGGAATCGGTAGTATTTTCCGGTAGATTAGTAGCGTTTGGTGGAATTGCTCCACGACTTAAGAATGCCTAAGAAGTCACTGGTGTTATCTCTTTGTTACCAGTAGTACTTCTTCATCAGTAGTTCTCTAGGGCTATGATGTAAACCATTGACTGAAAGTTCGAATTTTATTCGAAGCTCGTTTGACTCGGAGGTTGAATAATGAGTGACAACAGCGCTGCTTCTGACGTGCAAGTAGAGACCACGTCGGTTTTCCGTGCAGATCTGCTCAAGGAAATGGAGTCCGGTGCGAACGCGACGCCGGCCACTGGTAGCGATGTCACCCCGCCTTCCGGTTCAGGGATGCTTGTTGTTAAGCGCGGCCCAAATGCTGGCGCTCGGTTCCTTTTGGATCGCGAAACTATAACGGCAGGACGCCACCCGGAGAGCGATATTTTCCTTGATGATGTCACCGTGTCGCGCCGACACGCTGAATTCCGTTTGCAGGATGGTTCCTTTGAGGTTGTTGACGTGGGAAGCCTTAACGGAACTTACGTCAACCGCGAGCCTAGGAATTCAGAAGTTTTGTCTTCCGGAGATGAAGTTCAGATCGGCAAGTTCCGTCTCGTCTTCATCGAGGGCTCCAAGAGCTAAAAACTCCGCAACCGTTCTTACCACTGCTTGTGAGCGTTTATGCTCCTAAAGTAATCTGTTTAAAAATTGTTGCTTTCCGTTAGTACACCCACCACACCGAGAAACGAAGCATAGATGAGTGCACTTCCTCAGAGCTCTGGTTCCCAACCCGTCGTTCCAGGGCAACATCGCCCCCGAACTGGTAACAAGACCATGTCTATTGGAGTGGTCCTGGATAAACTGACAGCAGAATTTCCCGATGTGACTGTTTCCAAAATCCGGTTTTTGGAAGCAGAGGGGCTTATCGCACCAAAAAGGACGGCCTCGGGATACCGACGCTTTACCCATGATGATGTAGAGCGTCTTCGGTATATCTTGGTCACCCAGCGTGACAATTATCTTCCACTGAAAGTAATTCGCGAGCAGCTGGAAGCTATGGATTCCGGTGCCGTGACTCCGATAAGCCGTGGCGGAGATGCAAAGCCGATCGTCAGCCCGGAGAATTTTCGGGCTCCGGTGGCAACTCGCCTGAGCGATCACGATGTTGTTGAGCGCAGTGGTGCAGAATTATCTTTGTTACAAGAACTAAGCTCGGCGGGGATTATTCGCCCTGATAACTCCGGCTTTTTTACTGCAGATGATGTGCAGATAGTGGCTATTGCCTCCCAACTAAAAGAGTTTGGGTTTGATGTGCGACACCTAAAGTCTTTGAAAAATACTGCGAGCCGTCAAGCAGACTTTATTACTCGTGCAGCTACTCCCACCGCTCGTTCTAAGAGTGATGGTGCTAAGCAGCGTGCAGAGGAGATGTCGCAGCAGATGAGTGCGCTTGTCGTTTCCCTCAATGCGACGCTGGTAAAAACGATGGTCCGCAACGAGCTTGGTCAGTAGCGACGGTTTTTAACACAATGTCTTTTTGCGAGATGGAGTATCACTCCGTTCATGTTTTATCCCCGGATAACGACCCGTGCATTATCCTGCGCTGGCCTGAGCGTAACCGGATCCTTCCTATATGGATCGAAGAAACTGAAGCCTTTGCCATTGCTGCAAGGGATGAAGATGAACAGTTCGGTTCTCGCCGTC
The DNA here is from genome assembly GCF_002162115.2 of Corynebacterium silvaticum. Lineage (NCBI taxonomy): Bacteria > Bacillati > Actinomycetota > Actinomycetes > Mycobacteriales > Corynebacteriaceae > Corynebacterium > Corynebacterium silvaticum. Next base: position 1,250,771 of record NZ_CP021417.2, read on the forward strand.
CACTGACTCACGACGTGCTCATTCATGCACTGTCCCGGATTGGTAGTCCAGTTGTAGAGCTAAGGATTGCGAGTTGCCACGAAGGTGTATTTCTTTGCTCTCTCGTATTATCTGACGGGGAAGAGATTGATTGTCGCCCTTCTGACGGGATCACAGTTGCCCGTATGCTGGGGGTTCCTGTGATGGCGGAAGAAGCCATGCTTAATCAGGTAAGCGTCTTTCTTAATGAGACAGATCTTGAAGCATATCTAGGCATCACGGTAGAAAGTGATGGGGAAGTTCCCTCGCTTTCTGCGTCAGGAAACTCTGAAGCAGACGCTGACTTCTTGCGACTCATGGCCGATCTTGGAATGGCAGAGGATGAGCTCTTTATCGAATCGCCACCCGATACCTTGGAAGGCTATACTGATGATTCCCCTGGTTCCCCGGATAGCGACAAGGGGAAATAAGTCTAAACTTCAACTTGAGGTTTAACTTTTGGGCGTGTCGCGAGTTTTCTTCTTGACGTTGTTCTACCCTTGGCTAAGAATAGAAAGCAAGGCTCAACGCGAAAGCCAGAAATCGCAGGGAGAATGACCGTGACTGAAGAGACCGCAAGAAATAGTACCCCGGTACAGGAAGCCCTTTTTGATATGGGGCCAGACGAGGAAGTCGGCTACCGGGTTCCTATCGCTTGTCAGGTTTCTGGTATCACATACCGTCAGCTCGATTATTGGGCACGCACCAAGCTCGTAGAACCTACCATCCGTACAGCACGTGGCTCTGGCTCGCAGCGTCTTTATTCGTTTAAAGACATTTTGGTTCTAAAAATTGTGAAGCGACTGCTCGATACCGGTATTTCCCTGCAGAATATCCGTCTTGCTGTAGATAAGCTTCGTAACCGTGGTGTCGATGACCTAGCAGAGATTACTTTGGTTTCTGATGGCACTACAGTGTACGAGTGTCGCTCCAATGAAGAAGTCATTGACCTTCTGGGCGGAGGACAGGGTGTCTTTGGTATCGCCGTTCCCGGAATCGTTCGCGAGCTAACCGGAACGATTTCGGCTTTCCCTTCGGAGAAAATCAGTGACCTTATGGATGACAACGTCGTAGGCGTTGATGAGCTTGCTGCCCGTCGCAGGAGGAAGACCTCCTAAAACACAATGATGTAAAAGGTGTTCCCCCAACGGGCCAGATCCGTTGGGGGAACACCTTTTTTATATGGAGCTTGGGCAACATCTTGTGATAATTAACCCTGTGATATTAACCGGATCACACGAATGAAGGTGGCCCGGTGACAGAAGCTTTTAGAGCTGCGCTGCTTTATCGATCGCTGCTTTGAGCTGTAGCGGGTCCTCTACAGTTTGTGCAGATCCATCGCTTGCTTGCGCAGCTTGTGCGAGCTCCTGATCTACTGGAGCGGTTCCGACATGCACCACATTGATGCGCAGCTGATCGTTCTTAGGGATAGTAGCAAGTGAAACAGCAGGATCGTCCGTACCACTGGTGACAATGACAAGGTTGACAGCATGACCTTCTCGGATACGTGCATCGGCGACGGACAATGCAGCCACGGTTGCCTCATGAGTAAGCGGGTGCCCGCCTAAGCCAAACTCCTGAATAACTCGGGAAATGGTTTCTGCCGGTTGAGCAGTGCCAAAGCCGATATTGTCACGCCAACCATGGGTTGCGCCGTGGCTAAGAGGTGAGGAGTAATTCCACAGTGCCAGGCTTTTCCCTAGGTTTTCTAGCTTCATTGAAGCCTGAATAATTGCCTGCGCAGAATGGGACTGCCAAGAATCGCCATCCGAAGCTGGTTTAGCCATGTTCACCGAGGTGTCCAATAAAAATAAGGTGTCGGTTGGCTGTGCAGGAGGTGCGGATTCTGATTTATCGCCGCCTTCTGGCGCCTGGGTCTGTAGCGTAGCGAGTACCTCTGCTGCAGTTACAGATTCCGGGGAAGCCTTGTCTGTTGGTTTTGCACCTGCAGCATTATCGGCTATTGCAGCACCAAAATCTGCGCCTGCCCGGATAGTGTCTTCCTGTACTTTATCCGTAGCATTCAATGCGACAGAGCGTAGCGGTTTGGTCAGACCATCTGCGGGGACAAAGGAATAATCAGAAGGAAGATGAGATTCCGCGATGGCGATCGTCTCTGATTGCTGTTGTGTGGCTTCTTCTATGGTCAGATGTAGGGAACCACCCAGCGCGTTTTTTGTGGCTTCAACGTTATTTGCATGGAGTTTTGCTGCAACAAGCGCGCTCGCCACTGCATCCGAGCTCATCGGATAAGCAACGTTGGTCGCTGAATCAAATGAAGCTAGCCCAGTTTTACTCGCTACTCCCACCTTGTCCGTGGCAACTGTAGGCCATTCAAGAGTGGCCGGGGAGCGTGAGGCTTTTTTCAACTCTTGATTTATTGTGTTGTCCGATTCGCTGCTGAGATAGACACCGGCCGTCGCGATGTCGTCGCTAAGCTTTGCGACGACACAGTGATCACGGACAGTACGGCCGGCTTCGTTGTAGGCGTCGATAACTTTTTGCGCAGCACCTTTGTCGCTGGAAGCAACCGGAAGGACTAGTTCGCCTTGAATACAGTCTTTTGCTGCAGAAGTAGAAGAATTCTTGGTGTTAAGCCACCACAGAACACCAGAGACAAGGACGATGATCGCAACGACAAGCCCAATAAGGCCCTTGGACACCGAGTAATTGTTTTTGCCATTGGAGTGCTTTGCCACGGGTTCCTCCACCTTTCGAGGTTGCTATCACAGCGCGCTATCCAGTTAGTGTAGCGTTCCGAGCCTCTCTAATGACGGCGACAAGCCGGTTCCTTAACGGAACTGCCCGTTGTGATAATGCACGTTGCCGCGCTACATATTCGGCTTTTCCTTCAGGAGTTTCGATGGGAACCACCCCCAAGCCGTAATCTCTACAGTCATATGGCGAGGCTTCCATGTCTAAAATTCGAGCATCCCAGGCAAGTTCGAATGTATCGAGCCACAGTTCGCCGGATACGAGTGGCCCCAGTTTTGTGGCCCACTTATATAAGTCCATGGCTGCATGAACACAAGCGCGTTGATCGAAACTCGGCTGATCCTCACGGGACAAAATGGTGAAGTTAAGCGGTCTCGCTGAGGGGGTGAAAAAGCGAAAAGCATCGAAATGAGTGCATTTGATAGCGCTGTTTTCCACCACCTTATTGGTTTCGCTAGCTCCCAGGCGTAGTGGTAGATCGTGGCGAGGTCGATCAGCTTGGTAGACCATCGCCCATTCGTGTAGCCCGAAACAGTCGAAATGCACTGGATTATCGTTGGTTGAGACCAATAAATCCTCTATGTATGACATTGCTCGACCACGATGAGCCCAAAAAGAATGAACATCTACCGATGTCGAGTGGTGTGTTGTCACATAGTTTTTCCATTGCGTATGCGGGGGTTCACAGTCATTTTCATGAATAAGATGCACACCAAAACCTGGGTGCCAGCGCTCCAAGTGAGCTATGCGCACGGGATAGTATTCAAAAAGAAAATCAAATACAGGATGTTTAGCGCCACTTTTCCTCCGCGTGAGGTGCTCGGCAGTATAGCTACGCGCACGTTCACGATGCGCGATGCTCCGCGCTTGCCATTCTTCGGGGGTTAGCTGTATGTGAGGCTGTGCCATCATCATCCCTGTTCATGCGTCCAATCGGAGAAAGTACCTACGTATTCCTCGATAAGGTCTTCTAGCGTAATCACACCCAGCAGTGATCCTCGGTCGCGGACCTGTGCCATATGGGCTGATTTTTTATGCATGAGCTGAAGAGCTTCATCCATCGTTCCGGTAGCGGCGACGATAGTTAGTGGCCTGATTTCTGAGCGGTGGATGATGTGATCGGGTGTGTCAGTATCAAAACGGTCCAAAATATCCTTGACATGCACATAACCGATATAGGAACCATCTTTACCCATCACAGGAAAACGAGAAAAACCGGTCTCTGCGACGGCTTGCTCAAGGTCGCTTAGCTTGGGGCCACGGGTACCAAAATCAAGGGTTCTTACGCGTGATAATGGGATAAGAGCCTCTTTTATAGAACGGTCTTCCACTCTGAGCGCTTTGTTGAGTCGAGCATGCTCTTCAGCATCCAGGAAGCCTTCTGAGCGTGATTCAGAGATCATCGTGGCTAGTTGATTTGGATCAACGGTGGAATCAAGCTCATCTTTTTGCTCAATGCCGAAAGCCTTCAACGTGATCCGCGCAGACCAGTTCATCAAGGCTAAAAATGGTCGAGTGATTTTGCAAAAGACAATAAGCGTGGGAATGAGCCACAACGCAAGTGTTTCTGGGCCCGCTAACGAGATGTTTTTGGGGACCATCTCGCCGAACAAGATATGCAGGAAGGTGATGATACCCAAGGCAATGACAAACGAGGTGGGATGTAAAAGATGCGCAGGTAGGCCTAAGGAAGCAAAAGGTTCTTCGATAAAACGAGCAATGGCGGGTTCGGCTACTTTACCGAGGATCAAGGAACAAATCGTGATACCAAACTGGCATGCAGCCAGCATGATAGAGAGGTGTTCGGTGGCATACAGTACCCGTTTTGCCCCAGGTCTTCCTTGTGAAATGAGATTTTCGATGCGGTCTTTTCTTGAAGAAATCAGAGCGAATTCAGCTGCGACAAAGTAAGCGTTGGCCAACAATAAAACAGCTATTAATGCGATAGCAGTGAGGAGATTCATCAGTTATCCTCCTCGTTTGCGTTAGTAAAACGAGCGGCTTCCTCGTCTGTAATAGGGGAGAGAATCACTCTATCTACTCGTCTATCTTCCATAACAGTTACTTTGGCTATCCAGCGCCCCTTATAGCCAGACTCAAACTCGGCAAGAAACGGATTATCGCTTTCGGGGGCAAGGATCTCGTCATTAACTTTTGGTATGCGTCCCAGAACGCACATGACTAAGCCTCCCAGAGTTTCATAGGGACCTTCGGGAGCAAAATAGCCGACCTTTTCAGCTAGCTCATCAAGCCTAACCAGACCAGATACTTCCCAACTAGAACCAAAGCGCTGGAAATCTCGTTCAGATTCTGCGTCGTCGTGTTCGTCGTAGACTTCTCCCAGAATTTCTTCCACTACGTCTTCGATCGTGATCAGCCCTGCGGTGCCTCCGTATTCATCGGCAACCAAAATGATCTGAGAACCGGCTGATCTGACGGCATTAAGCACGGAGTCCCCGTCAAGGCTCGCTGGAATTATGGGAACAGGTCGAGCCAGTGAACTTAAAAGAACGGAGTGACGCTGGTCTTTGGGAACGGAAAATGCATCTTTAAAGTGAACAACGCCAATCGTGTCATCGAGATCACCACGGATAACAGGGAAACGAGAATGCCCCGTTTCTATAGCAAGATTGATCAAGTCGATAACAGTAGAGTCTTCGCTAAGTGTCTCGACCGTCGACCGCGGGGTCATGAGTTCTTCAGCGGTGGTCTCGCCAAACTTCAAAGATCGATCTAGGACCAGAGCAGTATTTTCATCTATATCGCCTGTTTCCGCGGAGCTACGGACCAATGCAGTCAATTCTTGGGTTGATCTGGCTGTGGCCAGTTCGTCGGCTGGCTCAATGCCAAGCTTGCGCACGGTCCAGTTCGCTGACTTGTTTAACGTGTTGATGAAGCCTTTAAATACGGTATTGAACGCATTGACGGGGCCAACAACATGTCGTGCTGTACCGAGCGGATTGGTGATCGCAATATTTTTGGGGACTAGTTCACCGAAAACCATGGACAGTAGAGTTGCAATGATAAGTGCCAAGACTAGAGCGACTGCAGTGCTCGCAGTATGGGGGAGCCCGAATAACGCCAAAAGAGGCGTAAGAAACTTGGCCAGGACAGGCTCGGCCAAGTAGCCCGTAGCGAGTGTCGTGATCGTGATGCCAAGCTGCGCGCCAGAGAGAACGAAAGAGAGGTTTTGATAGTCACGCTGAACCGCTAGTGACTTCTTATCCCCGCGCTCACGTACGTCGTTCTCGATTGTTGAGCGTTCGAGGCCCGTGAGCGCAAACTCAACAGCAACGAATAAGCCAGTGCTTGCTGTTAGAAGCACAAAGCCAAAAAGTGAAAGGATACTTATCAATATGTCCATTGTTAGATGCGGGGATTAGCTACGCCCACCGCGTTGTCCATCTTTCTTATTCTTTCCTCTAAAGCCCGTCGTACCACCACGCGACTTGGAAGCAGTACGTTGTTGGGGATGCCTATGGCGTGCCGCGGTGTTTCTCGTTGATTGTGACCCTTTTTGCCGCTGTTGTGGCTGTGCCGCACCGAACGGGGGCAAAGGCGCTCCCGTAATTTTTTGAGCTCCAGTGATACGCACTAGCTCTGGGGAATGAGCTGAGACTTCCAGAGATTCTGCATCCACGCCAGCTTTCTGTAGGAGCGTATCTACTTCCTGTATCTGTTCTTCCATAACAAGGGTGACCACTGTTCCAGAAGAACCTGCTCTGGCCGTGCGCCCTGCGCGGTGTAGATATGCTTTGTGTTCTGCAGGAGGATCGACGTGAACAACAAGGTCAACGTCTCCAATGTCTATGCCTCGAGCTGCTATGTCTGTAGCCACCAAAACCGGTACAGAGCCATCGGAAAAGCCTGCTATGGCATTTGTGCGGGTGTTTTGACCTTTATCACCGTGAATACCGACAGCGTTAATGCCGATGCGTCGCAGCTTTTTCACTTGACGGTCCACACCGTGTTTGGTCCGCATAAACATGATTGTTTTTCCCTTACGTCCTGCGATGCGCAGAACGACGTCATTACGGGCATCCCGGTCACCCACGTGCAAACGATAATGCGTCATCGTGTCCACGGCGGCAGCTACTTCCACAGTGGAATGTGTTACGGGATCATGCATGAAGCGCTCGACAAGCTTATTGACGTCGCCGTCTAAGGTTGCAGAAAAGAGCAAGCGCTGAGCATCGCGGGGGGTGAGATCGAGGAGCTTAAGGACTTGCGGAAGAAAACCCATGTCTGCCATCTGATCAGCTTCGTCGAGAGTGGTGATCAGGACTTTATCGAGGAAGAGCTTCTTATTGTTCACGAGGTCTTGTGCGCGTCCCGGTGTTGCCACCAGAATATCAACAGGAGCCGCGAGCGCAGTGATATGGCGGTTAATGTTGACACCGCCAACAACATCAAGAATCCTGAGCCCCAAGGCTGCAGCGGGTTCGTCGAGACGCTCACGTACCTGGGCTGCCAGTTCTCTCGTAGGAACGAGAATCAGACCACGGGGATGCCCAGGAACCGAGGTCCCCGTTTTGGCTAGGGCCGCGATCATGGGAAGACCGAAGGTGAAGGTTTTCCCCGAGCCAGTAGGGCCACGCCCAAGAACATCTCGCCCTTTAAGGGCATCTGGGATTGCAGCCTCTTGGATAGGAAACGGTGTGGTTATCCCTTGGCGATTGAGCACATGGACGATGGACACCGGCAATCCGAGGTCGGAGAATGAAGTCATTGTATTGAGTGTAGACTGCGGCGAGGATTTAACTGATTTTGTAGCAAACGCACCTGCCGCTTGTCGCCTAGTGCGACAGTGGAACAGGTGCGTTGTCCACGTAAAAATACGTGAGATAGCTTTAAGACGTTTCGATCTCGCTACGGTCGCCGGACCATTGCGTGTGGAAGGTGCCTTCTTTATCAACGCGCTTGTATGTGTGTGCGCCGAAGAAGTCACGCTGTCCCTGAATAAGAGCAGCAGGCAGGCGCTCTGCGCGAAGCGAATCGTAGTAAGAAAGCGAAGAAGCGAAAACCGGAACGGGAAGTCCTAGCTGCGTGGCCGTGATAACAACTCGACGCCATGAATCCAGAAGACCGCCAAGTTCAGCCTTGAAATAGGGGTCCAGAAGAAGAGAAGGAAGAGCGGGGTCTGCGTCGTAAGCCTCACGGATACGGTTGAGGAATTTCGCCCGGATAATGCATCCGCCGCGCCAGATTGTGGCTAGGTCGCGAGGGTCTACAGACCATTTGTGCTCCTCGGAACCAGCCTGGATCTCATCAAATCCCTGGGCGTAAGCAACAAGCTTAGACGCGTAGAGTGCACGGCGGACGTTTTCGACGAATGTTTCTTTGTCTGTGTCGAGCTCATCGAGCGTAAGAAGCGCTCCGGAGGGGAGGCTGCCGATGGTCGCAGCGCGCTGCTTAGCTGCACTAGAGAGGGCGCGAGCGAAAACAGCTTCTCCGATGCCGGTCACTGGAATGCCCAAATCGAGAGCTGCCTTTACCGTCCAGCGGCCCGTTCCTTTTTGTCCGGCAGCATCGACGATGACGTCGATAAGCGGCTGTCCGGTTTCTGCGTCAACCTGGGATAGCACCTCAGCGGTGATTTCAATGAGGTATGAGTCAAGATCACCCTTGTTCCAGGTCTTGAAAACCTCAGCGATTTCCGCAGGCTCCATGCCGGCCGCATAACGCAGCAGCTGATAAGCCTCGCCGATAACCTGCATGTCGGCATATTCGATTCCATTATGAACCATCTTGACAAAGTGTCCCGCACCATCCGGGCCGATATGAGTTACGCAGGGCGTGCCATCGACGACGGCGGAGATGGATTCCAGGAGAGGGCCTAAGGCATCCCATGACTCGACGGGGCCACCAGGCATGATGGAAGGGCCGTTGAGAGCGCCTTCCTCGCCACCTGAAATGCCTGCGCCAACAAAGTTGAGTCCGCGCTCGGCGATGTCTTTTTCGCGGCGGATTGTGTCCGTGTACAAGGCGTTACCGCCGTCGATGATGATGTCACCTGGTTCCATGGCGTCTGCGAGTTGGTTGATCACAGCGTCAGTAGCGGGACCTGCCTGGACCATGATGATCGCCCGGCGCGGTTTCTCCAACGAAGCAACGAAGTCCTCAATTGTTTCTGAGGGGATGAAGTTTCCTTCAGAACCGTGTTCCTGCATCAACGTGTGGGTCTTTGCGGAGCTGCGGTTATAGACAGCTACGGTGTGTCCTTTATGGGCAAAGTTACGGGCGAGATTTGATCCCATCACCGCAAGTCCGACAACGCCGATTTGTGCCAAGTTGGATTGATCAGTCATAACATCAGAGGATACCCCGCGGGTAAGGAAAGGGCACAATAGCGCCATGTAGAGGGATTTCCATCTTGTAAAACTGGAGAAACAGGAGATGTGCCGATCTGTGGTTGGATTCGGGAAGAAGCGATGTACAGCCCGTGCCTATGTTTTGCCTGTTTGTGTTGCTTTGTGATGGATCTCTATCCGTATTTTCTGTCTGATCGGGCAGTAGGGACTACGGATAATCCATGAATCGGTTAGATTAGGGCGTATGGGCAACGGAACAAAAATGTTGGAAATGCTTGAGGGGCTCAATCAATGTGGTTTGAGCATTGAGCAGCTTGATGAGTTTAATTCTCTCAGTGAAGGCTTCAGCAAAACACTCGGTCTACGTTTTACAGAAATAACGTCGCAGTCGGTGAAAGCAGAGCTCCCGGTCAGTGATGCTCACTTGCAGGTTTCTGGGATGGTCAACGGGGGAGTGTATTCGTCGCTAGCGGAAACCGTTGGGTCTGTCGCCGGAGTTATTGCGGCTAATGGAAAACTCGTTGTCGGGGCTAATTGCACGACTGATTTTCTGGGAACAGTAAGCGCAGGGGTCATTTATGTGGATGCACATGTCATCCACCCAGGACGCACCAGCCAATTGATAGGGATTGACCTGTATCACCGGCACAAGCTGGTGGCGCGGGCGACTCTTCGCACGATCGTTATCACGCCACAACCTGAAGCCCCTAAGAAAGACAAGTTTAATATCAGCGCAGACTGATATTTCCCGATGCGTCGGTGAGTATAAAGCGACAGGCTAGAGAAGGCGATGGTGGGGGAGCCGGTCACTTACTTTTCTAGCCAACGCATCTTCTTGAAGTACCACCACAGCCATGTCACGATACCTATCATGACGGCGATGACTATGTATAATAGCCGTACTGAGAACCTAATTCAGGCATGTGCTCAAAGTTCATTCCATAAACGCCGGCTATCAGGGTGGGAACAGCTGCCATGCCCACGTAAGCAGAGATAGCTCGCATGTCAGAGTTCTGCTGGAGGGTAATCTTGGCCACGCCTGCGTCGATAAGCGCAGAGAGGCGCTCATCGACGCTGATGACCTGATCTTTGACCACCATGATGTGGTCCAAGACATCGCGCAAATAGGAGCGAAGCTGCTTGTTGATCATGTCTTTATTGGCGCCGATCATCAAACGGAATGCCGGGTCTAAAGGATCGACAGAGTGGCGCATTTCGAGGATTTCCCTCTTGAGCATATAAATCTGTTCGATATTAAAGGTACTGCCGGGAGTAAAGACTTCTTCTTCTAGCTCATCGACGTCTTGGCTAAGCTCACCGACAATGCGGATGTAATTATCTACTAAGTGATCGGACCAGGCCCACGCGATACCCATTGGCTCATAAGCGTTAACCTCGTCAGGTGCATCGAGTCGAGCGTCGAGAAGCGGCAACTTTGTTTTATGTCGGATGGTGATGATGAAGTCGTCGCTGACAAGCATCTGGACCTCGCCTGTGTTGATGATATCGGAGGCATCATCGACAGTTTCGTGGTCACGATAAACAACGGAGCGGACCACAATGAAAAGTTGATCATCGTAGCGTTCGACTTTTGGACGTTGATGGGCTGCAACGGCATCCTCAACGATCAGCTCATGGATATCAAAGTCCTCAGCTAGCTGGATCATGTGGGCCTGCGTGGGTTCCTCAACAGAAAGCCACACAAAGGCGTGGTGTCCGTTTTTATTGAGGTCTTTTACCTTACGGAGTGCCTCATTATGCGTTAGCGCAGCTGTTTGTAGGCTTCCATCAACATACACTCGGCAGTGGTCAGTGATTTCTTCTACTGGCATCGCGGACCGGTGTGGCGGAAACTGGTGGACTTTGCGTGGCCTCATTGCGGGCATCTATGGGCCTCCTCAAAACTTGCGGTCTCTATACTTGTTTACATGCCAACTTGGAAAGACATGACTACACGTAACCCTGAGCACTCTCGCAACTATGCAGCTAGGTGGGATAACTTAGCTGCTGCAGGAAACGACATCGTAGGCGAAGCTCGGCTTATCGACGCCATGGCGCAGCGAGGAGCTCGTATTTTGGATGCCGGCTGTGGGCAGGGAAGAGTCGGCGGCTATCTTTCCGAACGTGGGCACACAGTAGTTGGTGTAGATATCGACGACTACCTTATCAGCCAAGCACGTTTGAATTATCCTCACGCTACCTGGCATGTCACCGACCTAGGCTGTGACGCTATTCCTGATAGCGGGTTTGACCTTGTGGTATGCGCCGGAAACGTAGTGACGTTTATAGCTCCGGAAAATCGTGCAGATGCACTGAAGAACATCTATGACGCAACGGCCGTGGGCGGTAGATGCATTTTTGGCTTTGGTGCGGGCCGCGGATATATTTTCCCTCACTTTTTTGAAGATCTTCGTGCTGCTGGTTTTAGCATCGACGCTAACTTTGAATCATGGGATCTACAGCCGTTTTCGGAAGAATCAACATTTTTGGTTTCGATTGTGAGCAAAAGACTTTAACATCTAAAAATGTAAAACGATGTTTTGCGTTGATTAATTTATAAAAATATTGAACTTCTTGGGATTGGATATCTGCAGCAAGACCTCAAGGAGTTCTTTTTATGTGGAATATTGTATGGCAGCTTGTTCGTCTTTATTTGCCTTCTTGGGAATATTTTGCTTATAAAATTTCCACGTGTAACTTCATGACTAGGATAACGTTACGCGGGTACCTGAAAGTGAAAGATAGGAAGATACAGGTTCTGACTCCCCAGGCATGTGTTGATTTTCTTATATTGGGTAACAGTATCTAGCGCTTTCCCTGTAGAGAAGACTATCTTGAAATCCAAATCAAAATCTTGGGTTTAGTAAACAGGGATATCGATCCCTAATGGTGGCTACTCAACCCACGTTGGAATTTTTGACTGGAATAGATCAACCGTCGATTGGCTCAAGATTGTTTATTAATATTGAAGGAATTAAAGTCACCCGTTCGAAGAGAAGTATTCTTGATATTTCTCAACTCGTAATAGACCAACGGCCTACGCTGCTATTGGGGGTTAATGGGGCAGGTAAATCAACGCTTCTCTCAATTCTGGGAAGGAAAATAAAACCAGATGTAGGGACAGTGAGCAATTCTGGGGTGGTGGCTAGTGTAGAACAAACTTTCCGTCCAATTGTTGGTTTTACCTGTGCTGAATATTGTTCTTATGTTGCTTGGTTACGGGGGCAGTCTTGGAAAAATGCACGCAGAGATTGCGCAAGCTGGCTTGATTTTGTAGACCTTTCCCATGCTGAACGCCAACGATGTGAAAGCTTAAGTGGTGGCGAGCGTGCTCGCTTAGCAATTTCCACAGCTCTTAATTCAGGCTCGGATACGTTGCTTTTGGATGAACCTAGTGCAGCACTAGATCCGTTGAGCAAACAAAAAATCACTGCTATATACGAACGAGCGCATTGGATAAAGCGTCCTTCTTTGTGGCTATGCGCTATTTCTTCTGTGCTGTGTTTGATGCCTCTATCAAGCATAGAGGCATCAGGTTATAGCCAAACTGTCTTGGGTCAGTCAACGCTTACTTTTTATATCATGGCCCCAGCTACTGCCGCTGCCGTTGCATGGGAAATGTCTAGATTTCAAGCTGTTATCAATCTTGGTAGTAGTGCCATCCGCAAAATTATTGTAAGTAGAATTTTGCTGTTTTCTTTTTTCCCGACAATAGGTTATTTATTAGCAGTGTTATTTTTAGGAAACAACTTACGTTTCTTGTATTCAATAACATTTCTAGAAATGGTCTCCTATTCGTATGCCGTGGGTATAAGTTGGGTAGCTATAGGATGCACATTTGGTTTGATACTTAGGCCGTTAATCGCTGTCAGCCTTTCTGCAGCTGCTGCCTACACATGGTATGCATTGCTTCCTTCAGCGGCTCCACCTGGGGCAGTGCGCCGAATGGTCGGCGACCTGATTGCTTGCTGTTCACTAAATTCTGTTTTAGACAGCCGCGCTATCTTTGTAGCAGCGGGAACAGTAGTAAGCGTTGCTCTCATGGTGATCGGATTGGCTATTGGTTTCAAAGTTAGACCGATTAATGCAATGCCGATCTTTATAACAGGTTTGGCATTCCTTATCGGAAGCGGCTTAATCAACAGCAACGTGAATGCATTTGGTGTGATTGATCGTGATCGTTCAGATATGGTCTGCACTGATGATGTCTGTGCATGGCCAGAGGTATCGAAGAACAGCGTGGACCTCAATGCACAAGCTCGCGAAATTTTTAGGCACATCGCACCTCTGGAATGGAAACATTATGCAGATGGTCCTGCGACGTGGGGTGATGTCTCGAAGCAAAATCTAGAATTCAGCGGACAGCGGTCTCTCGAAGGCGTGCTGGGGGATTACGTTGACTACATTGGTTCATTAGAGCTAGCTCGGTCCGGCAGTCAATTGTGCGGAGTAAGTGCACAGGAAATAGGCATTGTGCGAAGTACTCTTCCGTGGAATCCAGCAGAACAGATTGAAATAAGCAAAGTTGAGCAGCGTCTAAGTCAAGCTTTATGTCCGGTACAAGGATAATATGATGCGATCACGGACGATTCTTTATTGCCGAGGTCATAAACTGTGGGAGGCCTGTCTATTAACTGGTATTGTGATGTTTGCAGTCTACGGTGCTGGAAGTACGGTCGTTAATATACCGTGGCTCAGTGGCTTGCATGCTGTAACTCTCAATGGCGTTGTTGGAACAGCCTACGCTTTTAACGTTGTTTTGATATTTCGCAATGAGATATCGCGGTTAGAGCAGGGTTCATCGCATTCATGGAAATGGGTTAACGGCGTTATTTTCATAGTGCTGTGGGGGTTGCTCTGGATGGCTGCATTAGGTGCAGATGATGGTGCACGATTTGCGTATATAGCTACAGCTACTGTCACTCTGGGATTGTGCATAGGAGTCGGCGGATTTGTACGCACAGATACGCTTATGCTGCTACTCATTGCGCAATTCCTTGTTCAAACCATAGTGTGGCAAAGCTTAGAAAACACGCCATGGAGACATCTTCTTTTTGTAATAGATGAGCCGCCGTTGCATATAACTCTGGTGGTCAGCTTTGTTGCTTTGATAGTAAGTTTCTTCCTTCTCGGTAGGTTCCAACAACGAGAAGACGGAAACCAAAGAGTTTAAGTCCCAATGAGGTAAGGCCCCTTGCTACATGAAAATTTTCATGTAGCAAGGGGCCTTACCTCACGCAGGAAGTCGATTACTAGTTTTTGGCTTCCAAATTTTTATCCTGCTCTGCAAGCGCGCCACGTGCATGCAGCTGTTGGCGAGTGGTCGCTAAGTTCCAGCGCTTACGTGACAGCGCGTTGATTCCCCATGAGAAAGCTGCAGTCGCGCGGTTGCGGAAACCGACGAGGAACATGAGGTGGACGCAGAGCCACATGACCCACCCGATGAAGCCTGTGACCTCAACTTTTCCAAGTTTGACCACGGCATTGAACCTAGAGACGGTAGCCATGGAGCCTTTATCGTAATATTCAAAAGGCTCGCGCTCGTCGGCACTGCGTCCTTCAACCTCGGCTGCGATCTGTTCTGCAACATACGCGCCACCCTGGATAGCGGTTTGCGCGACACCGGGAAGGTTGTTTAGCGACATCATGTCACCAATGACAAAGACATTTTTCTCGCTGCCTACAGAGAGATCCGGGTTAACGGGGACGCGTCCAGCGCGATCAACGTCCACTCCGAGCTGATCGGCGAGAACCTTACCCAAAGGGGAAGCGGCGACGCCAGCAGACCAAATCTTGCAGAAAGAGTTGATGGTGTGGGTGGAGTTATCCGTCGTAGATTTGTAGGTGACTGAGTTTTCATCAACGTCGGTGACGATGGCGTTGAGTTTAACTGTCACACCAATCTTTTCGAGCTCACGCTGAGCGTTACATCCCAGACGCTTGCCAAAAGGCGGCAAAACCTGGGGGGCACCATCAAGGAGGATGATCTTTGCATTGGCGGGGTTGAAGCGAGTGTATTCGCCTGCCAACGTCCGGTGCGCCATCTCTGCGAGCTGACCCGCCAGTTCAACACCTGTAGGACCTGCGCCAACGATCACGAAGGTGAGAAGACGGTCTCGCTCGGCAGGATCATCGCAGATCTCTGCGCGCTCGAAGGCTCCGAGGATGCGCGCACGTAGTTCAAGGGCATCGTCGATCGTCTTCATACCTGGGGCATACTGTGCGAAGTGATCATTTCCAAAGTAGGACTGCCCTGCACCGGCGGCCACGATCAGGGAGTCATACTCGATGGTCTTGGAGTACTCGCCAAGTGACGCAGACACTGTCTTAGCCGAGGTATTAATGTCGGTGACTTCGGCTTTGACAACGTTGACGTTGTCCTGTTTGAGCAGGACTTGGCGTGTCTGGGGGGCAATTTCACCCGAGGAAAGGATGCCGGTTGCTACTTGATAGAGCAACGGCTGGAAAAGGTGGTGGTTTGTCCGGTCGATCAAAGTAATATCGACGTCAGCATCCTTGAGGTTCTGGACCGCGAATAGACCACCGAAGCCGGAGCCAATCACGACGACGTGATGGCGGCCGCCTTCAGGGCGAAATGGGTTGTCAGACATTGAAAACTGTCTCCTCGACTAAAAAGTGAAAAAAGTCATTCGCTAGTGTGATTTTCGCCCGCTTTTGAGCGACTTCTTTATGGTAGTCCTACTTGGCTGGTAATTCATCATCCGCTCCCTGCTTCGCGCGTCTGCGCTCATAAACGATTCGCTCACACTAAGCTTGTCCCTTGTGAAAGGACATTCAGGCTCGCGTGATCATCTTGTGCGTATCGACGCCGAAATGTGGCCAAGCATAGCCACTGTGCCTGAGGGCTTTCGGATTACAATGAAGGCGCGTAAAGCGGAATCAGAGTTTGCTGCTGCTTGTTTCAAAGCCGGCTTGCGTCTTGACGGTGAGGACCCGGATCTCGTTGTAGTAGAGGAAACCTTGTTTCGTCGAATAGCTGCGGCTGGCTGGCTTGGGCTTGCCGAAGGCTACATGGCGGAAGAATGGACGTCTGAGCGGCTGGTTGACGTACTAGTAAAGCTTTTTGCTGTGGGGTATAACCCGAAGGGCTCCCATGCCTCGTTAGGGGGCGAATACCAGGGGAAAGAGATTCCGCCACAACTTGTCAGGCTGTTTTCTGGGGACGGAATGAGCGTTCATGGGACCGTCTTTTCCTCGGGTGTTCCCACCACAGAGAGAACTTCCGTAAGAAGTTTTGTCAGAGGCGCGGGAAAAGCTAACGAACCAGCGAGTCACTTTGTAGACGTCACTACGGTGAGTGACCCCACAATAGTGGAGAAAGCCGACCTCGGGGACGGACAGCTACGAGCAACAACGATGCTTCTCGACGCAGCACACGTGCATGCAGGGACACATCTCCTTGATTTCCCCAGTTCTGGGCCTGTCTTAGCCATCAATGCGGCACATCGGCGTGCAACCGTTGACGTCTTGACGGCTGATCGTGAACATTCTCAAGACATGAAGTACGTGCTAGATCTCGCGAAAGTCGAGGGTAGCATCCATGTGGAGTTGCTTGATACCTCGATGCCAGAAGCTGCTGCATGGCCCATGAGCTATGACGTGATTACCAGCGTAGAAAAGCTTGAGTTTATGGGTCCTCGGATGCGCAAACGCTATGTGCAAACACTTGATCGCCTGCTTACCGCGGGTGGTTATCTTGCGGCGCAATCCGTGGTGCTGACTGGACTCATGCCGGATGTTGCCACAAGTGCGTTAAATGTGTGCAAAGCATATATTTGGCCAGCCTTAGACCTTATGACGATGGAGAACGTACATAAGCTTTTCGACGTCTCCTCAGATTTGAGAATCACCGCGGAAACACATGTCGGGGGCCATTATCAGGAAGGGCTGCGCCTGCAGCGAGCCACATTTGAAGGCCTCCTGCGGGAGGCCGCTGCAGATGGTTTTGACCCGGTATACCGGCGGCTATGGGTATTCCAATTGGCTATTCGGGAAGCGTTGTTCCGCGTTGGAGCGCTGGACGCTGTGCAGATCACGGCGACAACAAGGAACCGCAGGCGACGTCGATAAGCAATAAAACGACACAATGCACCCATGCGCCATGACCTTGATATCTTGATCACGCACAGGGGTGCATTGTGTTTATTTGCTAGGGGCTAGATCTCGGACATGTCAAAATGCCGTGTTTCTTTCATGCAGAAAACCGCGACTAGCGTGATGAGTGATACGACAATGAGGTAGATTCCGACCACTCCGACCCCATAAGAATGAACAAGGGCAGTAGCAATGAAGGGAGCCACCGCAGCACCCAGGATGGATGAAACGTTGTAACTAATTCCCGATCCCGTGTACCGAACATTGGTGGGGAACAGCTCTGGGAGGACTGCAGACATCGGGCCGAAGATGAGGCCCATGATAAACATTCCGATCGTGAGGAAAGCCAAGACGCTGCCCTCGGTAGCCGTTGCGGGATTGAGGAAGAGCTTAAACGACAACCCGAAAACAATCATGACTATCGAGATACCAATGAGCGAGGACTTTCGGCCGCGACGATCTGCCATTTGTCCTGCCAGAGGGATACCAATGATGAAAGCGACGATAGAAATAAGCTGGAGTTTGAGGAAGTCGATATAGGGGATTCCAAGGCCCAGGCCAAGATCTTTTTTGCCGATGCCATAGGAGAGTACCCATGTGGTGACTAGGTAAAACAGTGTGTAGCAGCTCAGCATGATGAAGGTCCCCAAGATCATGGGGCGCCAAGCTGTCTTGAAAGCCTCGGTCAGCGGAGTTTTTACCTTCTTGCCGGACTTTACTGCTGCTTTAAAGACAGGGGTTTCTTCAAGGGTAAAGCGAACCCATAAACCGATAATCACCATTACTGCAGACATCGCGAAGGGGACCCGCCAACCCCATGTCATGAAAGCGCCTTCAAGATCGCCGTTTGTGTGTCCCAGGGTAGTGACCAAAAACAGGAAGAAACCGTTGGCCAGGAGGAAACCAAAAGGAGCTCCTAATTGTGGCCACATTGCGGCCCATGCGCGTTTGCCTTTTTCGGCTGTTTCAGTTGCCAAAAGAGCAGCTCCTGACCATTCGCCTCCTAGCCCTAGACCTTGGCAAAACCTCATGAGAGCCAAAAGCGCGGGTGCGGCTATACCTACTTGGGCGTACGTGGGCAGGAATGCAATAAGAAAAGTGGCTATGCCCATCGTAAGCAAGGAACCTACGAGAGTGGCTTTTCGTCCAATACGATCCCCAAAGTGCCCGAAAATGATAGAGCCCAATGGGCGGGCTACAAAGGCCAAGCCGAAAGTGGCAAAAGACGCGAGCAAGCCAACGGTTGGATCTTCATTTTTGGGGAAGAACAGGTGGGGAAACACCGCAACCGCGGCTGTGGCATAAGCGTAAAAATCGTAGAACTCAATGGTAGTTCCCACCAGGGAAGCGGTGATGATTTTACGTCTCATGGCTTTATCTACTTTTGGACGTGCTGTCCCATGGGTATTGCGTTCCGCCGTGGCGGGGGCGGTCGATGAGCTCATCATCACACTCCTTATGCATCGATATCCATCCGAGAGGGTGGAACCCCTAACATAGCTTCCCGCAGTGTGGGATGCAAATATCATTTTGTGGGATTTTGTGGGATTTTGTGGAGTGTGGGAAGGTGCATAGGAAGGGAAAGATCGTATGAAACAGGTGAAATGCGTAGTGACCTGCCCAAATGGTGCAGGTCACTACGATGTGGCTGGAAAGGTGTGGAGATAAAACCTTTACCTATTTAAGGGGATATTACTGGTCGGGAGACTCGTTCCAGGAGAGTTGCCACATGCTCGAAGGGCTTTCCAGACATCATCTCAAGCCCCATCTCACACGTGCGATTGGAGGCTACAAAGCAATCAAAATTCCCTGTGTCGAGCGCGACGCGTTCCTCGCGAGTGGCGGATTCCGTGAGTTCCGGATGCAGCATGACTCAATCTCCGGCAGACCCACAGCAATGTGCGCCGGAGGGAATCGTCACTGTCCCTGCGACGGCTGCTACGTGAGTAAGCGTGTCGACCAACCCCATGTGCTGGATGGAACACGTAGGGTGCAGCCCGATAGTTCCTATATTTTCCGTAATTGCAAGGTGATCGATAACTTCAGCGTCGAGCCATTCCACCACGTCCAAGATTCTTAACGCGTGGAATCGTTGCAGGTCTTCTCCGTCAAGGGCGTCGGGAGCATGGTCTAGTAGTCCATGAACGCAGCTTGACGCATCGATAATGATGGGAAGTTCGCCTTGGGAAGACCAGTTCCACATGGCATTGACCAGTGATCCAACTGTAAAAGCGAAAGCCTCGTCGTATCCTTTTGAAGACCAAGGCGTGCCGCAGCAAAGCCCCGCGACGTTTTCTGGGATCCATACGGGTGCTCCGGTTCGGCGCCCCAGCTCCACGATGGAGTGGGGTAGATCAAGAGAGCCAGGGGCAGAATGCTGCGAAGGTCCGAACATTCTGTTGATGCACGCTGGAAAATACACCGCACGAGCTCCCTCGCGTTAGGTGCTAGGCAATCGTTGGGCTGCTTTGGGGAGTTCGCCGGGGATAGTGGGAAGGATATCGGGATTGATGACCCCGCGAGCTGTGTCAGAGAGGACTTTTATTGTGTTGGTGCCAAGAGCATGGGCGCTTATAACCCCACCGCGGACTAGTTTTTCCACGACGTCCCATTTTTGTGCGCCTGATAAGGCGACTTTTTGCGCAGTACGCGTCGTTTGTGCAGATCGGAAGCCTTTCATCACTTTTCCGGTATCAATACTGATCGGGCAGGCGATGGAGATGGAGCACACTCCGTCTGCAGCGCACATATTGATTGCGGCGTATTGGTATTCTTCCTGCAGTTTTTCAGTACAGGGGAGTCCTGCTTTTGTCGCGCCATTTCTCGACGTAATACGATTCTCTGCCTGGGTGTTACCGTGACATGCCGAGAAGGGCACACAGGTTCGCAAAAGCCGCATTCAACGCAAGGATTAATCTCTTCTTCTAGCTGCGGGAAGGTCTTAAAATTCTTGAGGTGAATATCCTGTGACTTTGTGAGCTTGACGTCAGGGGAGAGTATCCCAACTGGGTCCAGAAGATGTTTTACTTCCCACATGAGGTTCCAGGCCTGCGTTCCCCATTCGCGTTCCAAGAAGGGGGCCATGTTGAGGCCGGTTCCGTGTTCTGCCTTGAGCGAACCGTCATAACCATCAAGAACGAGGCTCGCCAGATCATCAAGGAATCTGGCATATTTTCACGTTCTTCTTGCATGCCAAAGTGCGGGAGGATGAAGAAGTGCAAGTTCCCAAAAGCTGCATGGCCCATGACCATTTCGGGATACCCGTACGTGGCAAGTAGATCGAGCAAATCGGCGGCAGCTTCACCAATTCTTTCGGGCGGGAAGCAGACGTCTTCAGTAATGAGGGCCGTTCCCTGAGGGCGATCTGACCCAATAACGCCAAAAAGTCCGTTGCGGATGTGCCACGCTCCGCGTTGTCCCTCTGGGGTCTTATCAAACTGAAGCGGAGCGATGAGTCGTGCCTCGGATAAAACCTCCGTGGCACGTTCGATAGCCTTATCGAGCGCATTTTCATCAACACCACCTACTTCTAAAAGTAGGGCAGCGCTGTTGTTTGGAATGGAGGCCCAAGAACTAGGGGCTTCGGGGAAATTGCCGACGGACCGCTTAAGAACAGGCGCAACGAGCAATTCGCATGCTTCCGCTCCGGTCTGCATGAGTGGACTGACATAGTTTGCTGCGTCTCTAATGTCATTAAGCATCACCCAGGCCACAGCCCTTTTATTTGGTAGTGGAACTGTGCGGATAACGGATTCTGTTATGGCGCCGAGGGTGCCTTCCGAACTCACCATGAGCTTGAGTAAAATGCGTACGGGTTGGTCTTCGTCGAGAAAAGCGTCGAGACGCAATCCGTTAGTGTTTCGGATGGAAAACTTGGTACGCAAGCGTTGAACAAGTTGCGAATCTGAGCGAATGCGATCGCGTAATTCGAGTAAACCCTGATGGAGTTCAGGTTCCTGAAGCTTGAAAGCCTCGTCTCCTTGTGCGGTGTCGATTACCGAGACACTGGGTAAAACAATGCGGGCATGTTCTATACAATGGTAGGTGTCCCGCTCTATTGAGCAGCGCATTCCTCCCGCATTATCTGCGATAACGCCACCAATCGTACACACGGAGGTGGATCCGGGGTCGGGGCCGAGCATGACTCCCGACCTGCCAAGGACGGCTTGGGCATCACCTAAGATTGTGCCTGGGCGGGACCAGAGCTTTTTGCCGTCATCGAGTACCTCTAGGCCTTGAAAGTGGGTTTTGAGGTCGATCAAGATGTCATCACTGGAGGCTTGTCCATTAAGCGAGGTTCCGGCGGCCCGGAACGTGAGGTGCCGCTGTTCACTTTTGGCAAAAACCATCAATTGGGAAAGATCATCCTCGTTTCGCGGACGAACCACTACTTGAGGAATACGCCGGTAGGGAGAACCGTCGGAGGCAAAACGGATGAGATCTGATAACGAGCCTAAAACATTCTTGCGTCCTACTATTGCGGAAAGCTTATCGACGAGCCATGGGGGCGTGCCGTGTAATAGTTCAGGACCTGCCGCATCGGCTTGAGAGGTGGACCTGGCGGGCTGTCCAATATTGGCTGGATCTGGGATGAATAGCTTCTTCATAGTCTCAGGGTAAGCGTGCAGATGGCACTTATGGCCTCAAAAATGTGTACAAACGGGAAATTTCACCCTCATGGGTGTGGTTTTGGGATTTATATCCCACTGTATGGAACACATTGCTAGGCTTTCTCGAAAGCGAAATGAAGTGAGGTCGTTGATATGTCAATGCTCGATAGTCACGAACATGTGGAAAACGAACGTGGGGGAGCTACGGCAGAAGAGCGCTCGGCGAAGGTGGCGGTGGTATGTTTTCCGCTGGTGATCCTCGTAGGGGCGGTCATTGCGTACCTTTCCCCAGAAACGTTTGTAGGTTTTAAACCTCTGGTTAATCCCATGCTCATGCTGATCATGTTTTCCATGGGATTAACAATCACGTTGCCGGATCTGGGCGAGGTGGCACGTAGGCCGTTGCCGATTATCGCGGGCGTGGCATGTCAATTTATTGTGATGCCGTTATCGGCGTTGTTGATTTCCCGCGCATTAGGCTTTAACGAGGCCATCACCTTTGGGCTTATTTTGTTGGGATCCGTGCCGGGCGGCACGGCTTCTAATGTGATCGCATATTTGGCGAAGGGGGACGTTGCACTTTCTGTTGCAATGACGTCGGTATCCACACTGGTTTCACCTTTAGCCACGCCCGCATTGATGGTGCTGCTGACTGGACGCAGCGCGGAACTTAATGCTGTGGGGATGACCGTTAGCTTGCTCAAGGTTGTTCTAGTGCCAGTCCTTGCAGGACTTGCGCTGAGGTGGCTGGCGGGGAAGATTATTGATCGAATCCTGCCAGTTCTTCCATGGTTTTCCATTGCCGTCATTGGGTTTGTCATGGTGATTGTGGTGTCTGGAGCGCGAGATAAGTTGGCAGTGGTTGGCCTTATTGTGGTCGTAGGTGTGGCGCTTCAGAACTTCATTGGCTTTGTCTTTGGATATGTGAGTGCGAAGCTTCTTAAAGAGGATGAGGCTGCATGTCGGACAACGTCTATTGAGGTGGCTACGCAGAATTCGGGTCTTGCTGCCGCAATGTCTGCTCAGTTTTATTCTCCTGAGGCGGCATTGCCGGGTGCGATCGCAGCAATGTACGCGAATGTGTCTGGCGCTATTTTTGCGGCCATCATGCGAAATCGTCATCGAGCAGTCTAGATGTTGTCTGTGTATCGACTGCTTGCAGCTGCCGGTATGGGATATATCGCGGTAGGGGTTCCAGCAGGACAGATCTAAAATGACATAATGTACATTATCGGACAATTAGTACTGTGGGGTTATGCCTGACAGATCTGACGGTCAATGAATATGTGTATAGCTGCTTCGCGCCTTTGTGGAAATGTTATAGCTCTCTCGTCAAGACCTGAATGCGATGCTGTGCTGTTCTTTATTTTTGTTAGATCTCCGTGTGTACGTCGTGTACGCCTTTGTGTGTGAATCATTGACGCATCGGGCTTGATGTAGAACGTAAAGCGATGAGAAATCCCTTTGTAGCTTTGCGACCTCTGTTTTGTGAGGTCTTTAATCTGCTGACTGTTGGCTCACGTTTGATCCGACGACAGGCTTTGAGATGTTTTCTACCCTACGGTCTTTCCTGGAGCGACGACGAGACTATACATGCCCTTTATTACGTCACAGTGACGTAATAAAGGGCATGTATTTTTTTGTACTAGGTCTTCTAGCTATTGGTGGTCTCCTTGAACGTTGTCTCCTGTATTCCTCCGCTCTCGATATGCATAATAAAGCTGAATGAGCGTGATAACGGAAAAAACAGCTGCAAAAACTGCCAACCACGGTAGCTTTTCATAGATCATGAAAGCAGCAAAACCTAGAAGGACGATGAAGCGTAGCCATAGTCCGGGGATCATCCTTGATGCCATGAATAAGTGACTCTCTAGTTCTTCTTAAGGGTAAGTAAGACGTTGATTTCGCCATTCGTATCAATTTTAGCGGCCGCGAATTCTGGGGTGTTCACATCATAATCGAGACGATTAATCGGGATAGTTGAAGAAAGCTTGACGGTGTCTCCGTCGCGAACGATCGTGAAGTTGGGAGAGATCGCATTCGTCTTACCGTGAATAGTAAGTTTGCCTGGGATCGTAATCTCCGTTGTTGTTCCATCTTCAGGGATGGATGAAACATCCGTGGATCCGGTGGTCTCAAAGGTTGCTTCCGGATATTTTTCCACTTCAAAGATCTTGGCGCGCACGTTGTTATCGCGTTTATCGTTATCAGTGCGGATGTCTGCCATGTTAATGGCTACTTTTCCTGAAACGATCTTCTGATCTTTCACTTCGACCGTGCCGGTTACACTTTGGGTTGATCCAGAGGTAACGCGTTTTTCTGCCGGCAGCACCTCGTAGAAAGTGAACCCCGCAGAACTGATATTTGGGGCCTTGCCATAGATAACTTTCCACGTTCCGTTGATGTCGGTTGTGGCGGCCTTCGCGTCGGATGCATCAAGAGCTTCGGTTTTTACACCGGGTCCGTTGACGAGTGGGATAATTGCCATGGCAACGGCAAAAACAGACAAAAGAACAACGATAACTGCCGTGCCAAGTGCAATGAGTTTATGCTTTTTTTCCATGGGTGCGCTAGTTATCCTTCTACCTGAGTTTCTCTATCTGTTTAGCTAATGCGACCAGTTCAGAACAAAGTTGCTGCATCTCTGTTGGATCGGCGCCCTCTGAACTAGCGGTGGCGATGTCTTCTGCGGCGCAGCGAAGCTCAAATAAAGAGTCGCGTAGCTCACTAACTCGCTCAGGTCGTAATACTACTGCGTTTTCTGGTACCGCTGGTCCTATACTCGCGGTTCTTTGTTCATATGCCCGCTGCCTGCAGGAATGTGAACAAAATTTCTTTGGACGTCCGCGTCCAGGACTAGCAAATTCTTTACCGCACCATGCACACGTATTAAGCCTTGAAGTAGACATCCACTTCAGTGTAAACCACCAAGACCCACCTGGATTAGTTACGTGTAAGGCAGTGATCCCCTATTTAAGGAACCTGAGGAACAAAAACTACTGGTTCGTACGTTATAGTGGAAGACCTTGAGCGTTTTCTCCGTAATGGAGACTTCGCCGTGCCCCTTTGAGATGGAAAGGACTGATCCCCTATGTCAGATCGTGTTTTGCGCGGCAGCCGCATGGGTGCTGTCAGCTACGAAACCGACAGGGACCATGACCTGGCTCCTCGTCAGATGGTTCGATATAAGACAGAAACCGGCGAGATCTTTGACGTACCCTTTGCACATGACGCGGAAATTCCAGGTACGTGGCTATGCAAAAACGGCCAGGTCGGAACGCTCATGGAGGGTGAAGGCGTTGAATCCAAGCCGGCAAAGCCACCGCGTACGCACTGGGATATGCTTCGTGAGCGTCGTTCTATCGAAGAGTTGGATCTGCTTCTAGAAGAGCGCATTGAACTCCTGCGTAAGCGTCGTCGTAACGCTGCGCGATTGTTGAAGCAGCAGCAGGAAGAAGCTGCAGCGCAAGCAAATAGTCAGTAATTTTACTGATCTTTCAAAGTGATCACCCCACGCAGCTCGTAGGAGCATCGCGTGGGGTGATCACTTTTGTATGTTTGAGATTAGATCATGTGCATTTTCGGAAAGCAGCGATCTCGTGCTTCGCCAGCTTAGAACCTTCGCGGTAGATGTTAGTGATCTGCTCTTTTCGGTGGTTGAGTCCCCACTTGGTGACTTCGAGGAGAGAATCTTTAACAAAGCTTCCATCTAGCTTGGACTCCCCGATTTCGCGCTCTGTGAACGTAATTGGTACTTCACGAACATCGAACCCTGCGCGTACCACACGCCACGCCATATCGACCTGGAAAATATAACCTGTGTTGGATAGCTCGTCGAGATCGATAGCCTCCAAAACTTCACGCTTGAAGGCTCGGTACCCTGCCGTCATATCCGATAGCCCGGCGCCAAGGGCAACGGAAATGTAGATGTTGCCGCCCTTGGACAAGACCCAACGGTTTTTAGGCCAGTTCACTACTTTGCCACCTGGGACGTACCGGGAACCGATAACAAGATCGGCCCCTGCGTCTACCTGGTCAAGGAGCAAGTGCAGTTGCTCAGGTGCGTGAGAACCATCTGCGTCCATCTCACACAACACTGTGTAATCACGCTCAAGGCCCCAACGGAAGCCTGCCACGTAGGCACCGCATAGGCCGCCTTTGCCCTCTCGATGGAAAACCTTGATGTGGCTATCCTTTTCTGCCAAAGCATCGGCTGCTTTGCCGGTTCCATCGGGGCTGTTGTCATCGACAATCAGAATGTCCACGTCAGGAGCGTCCTCACGGACACGACCGGTGATGAGGGGAAGATTCTCCAGCTCATTGTAGGTGGGAATGATCACCAGGGTCTTATCGCTGGGCTTGGTCATTGCTTTAAGTGACTCCTTGGTAGGCGGTTAAAACTAGCGCTTAGCGGTTCGAGGCTTCAGCTTGCGGCTGGTTCCTCTACCGGTGCTTGTGCTCTGAAAGAACAACGACCACAAAGCGCACATGGTTCCTATGATAACCAAGGCGTATTCAATATAGGTGCCATACCTAGCTGAAAAGGTCAGCGTGTCGCGAAGAGGAAGCGCGTCTTCCAAGGTAGCAGACTGGAATATTTTAGTTTGAGAAATAACGGAACCATCGGGCTTGACCAGCGCGGAGACCCCAGACGTTGCTGCTACGACCACTGCCCTATCGAATTCAATTGCCCGCATGCGGCTCATTGCCAATTGTTGATAGGTCATGTCTGTGAACCCGAAAGTAGCGTTGTTAGTGGGGGCTGTAAGTATCTGAGCACCAGCAGCAACTGCGTCGCGGCCGGCTTTATCAAATGCAACCTCATAACAAGTGGCAATGCCTACGGCTATGTTTTGTCCTGTGGTGGCGGCAGTCATGTGAACAACGCCGTTGCCATCTCCCGGTTTAAAATCTCCAGCCAGATCTACCAATGGCGAGAGTTTCCTAAAGAAATCTCTCCACGGCATGTACTCGCCAAAGGGCTGAAGGTATTTCTTGTTGTGGGTCTCCCCTATGCCTGTCTGCGGATCGAAAACCACCATGGAATTTCGATGTCCCACAGCATCTTTGGTGATGGTGCCTACAAGGATAGGGGCTTGTGCATGCGCCACGGCCTGAGAAACAAGTTGTCCGGCCTGTTGATCGCTCAACGGGCTAACATCGGATGAGTTTTCCGGCCAGATTACTAGGTCCGGTTGCTCAGATAGTTTTTCCGTTTCCCTCACATGATTGGCTAGCACGG
The DNA here is from genome assembly GCF_002162115.2 of Corynebacterium silvaticum. Taxonomy (NCBI): domain Bacteria; kingdom Bacillati; phylum Actinomycetota; class Actinomycetes; order Mycobacteriales; family Corynebacteriaceae; genus Corynebacterium; species Corynebacterium silvaticum. Next base: position 1,277,782 of record NZ_CP021417.2, read on the forward strand.
CCCGGCGTTGAGCATTGAAATCGAGCCCTAAGCGTGGAACGTTGCCTTGTATAGCCGCTACTTTCACGGTTCCCTGTTCATGCGCTCGCCCGTTCGTGAGCGTTGCGACGCCCGCCACTAGGAGAACCGCGACCATAATGGACGCTGTTTGGCGTCGATAAGCGGCATTGATCACGAATTGCCAGAGTGCTGCTCCCATAACCGCAGTGAGAAGTGATACCAGGGCTGGTCCTCCCCAAGAGGCTACTTCTGCGAGTGGGCCATCGATCTGGCCCCACGCAGTACGAACCCAGGCGAAACCACCGAACGGAAAATTAGACCGTGCCCATTCCACCGCCACGATGAGAAAGGGGAACCAGACCCATCCCAAACGATGTTGTAAAAGTCGGACGCCTACTATTCCCAGCGGAATGGAATACAAGGACAGAAACGTGGAAAGCGCAATGTAGGGCATTGCTCCAACAAACTCACCTATCCAGGGCAAAAGAAGCAGAAAAAGCGTCACGGAATAAGTAAAACCCAGGAGCGCACCAGTTTTACCTGACGGGTGGTTTCCCTTCCATGGAGCTAAAGCACCGCATAAGAGTGCAATCCCGATGGGCGCCGCGAAAAACCACCCCAGGGGGGCGTAGGAAGCATAAACAGACAGTCCAGCGATAGCTGCGATCGCAGATCGGATAAGGAGTGATCGCATGGCGTGCGAGGACAAAGACATAAACATTGCTCACTGATCAAGAGACGGGAAAGAACACACGCCCAGACTTGGGTGGAAAATGGCTGGCCCACGTGCCACCATTCCCTGAGAAAGACATAAGCGCTATTGAGTGAGGCTACAAAAGAAGTTTCTGTATGAAAAGCCTTAGCAGCTAGAACGTCTTATTTTTGTTGCGGGTTCGGCCCGTGTGGTCCCCCGAAATCCTCAGGCTTTATATCGCGGGACCATTGTTGAATCTCTTCCTCGTTAAGCTGATCATGTTCGATGACTGACTGGGCGCCAAAGCTTCCATAACTGGCGTGTTGCCTATAGCTATTGGTTGCCTCGAAACTACGAACACCCATGTCTTCAATCTTTTTTCGAAGCCCTTTGGCCAAAAACGACCGAATGAACGCTCTAGTGGGCGGGAGAATAAGCAAAAGCCCGAATATGCTCGTGACAAAGCCAGGCAGCGCAACTCCTACTGCCCCGGCGGCTAATAACCCTAGGTCGCCAGCAGCGCGACCGGGAGATGAGCTGCCGGCCGCTAGACGCCGTGAAATGCTTCGCATTTCAAAGGCCGCAAGAAATAAGCCGCCAAAAAGAAAAGCGATGAGTGCGATGAGCGCAGTGGCGGTCCCTAGCCACTGAGCAACACCCCAGAAGGCAAGAGCTTCAATCAAAATGTACGGAAGACCAATAAAAAGCGGCATAGCCCTTACTTTACTGTTTTTGTCTTATCGATGATGCTCTAGCAGTTTCAGCAGCTTCTGGGGCCGTCAGACTCTCACTTTTATTGAGAGAATCTTCTTCCAAGGCGCCTTCCATCTCTAGGAAGGTTCCACGCAGGGTATCCAAGGCTTCTGCTGTGGGGTTTTCCCATAGGCCACGATCTGCAGCCTCAAGCAGGCGTTCGGAAATATCGCGGAGTGCCCAAGGGTTAGATGCCTCGAAGAATTCTTTGTTCTCTGGATCCTTCACGTATGTATCCGTCAGCGTCTCATACATCCAATCGTCCATGAGCCCGGTGGTCGCATCGTATCCAAAGAGATAATCAACGGTAGCGGACATCTCAAAGGCGCCCTTATATCCATGCTTGCGCATAGCCGCAATCCACCGTGGGTTGACCACGCGGGCACGGAAAACCCGGCGCGATTCCTCATGCAAAGTGCGGGTTTTGACGGTTTCCTGACGCGTCGAGTCGCCGATATAGGCTTCAGGGTCTTTGCCGGTGAGTGCACGCACTGTAGCAATCATGCCGCCGTGGAATTGGAAGTAATCATCGGAGTCGGCGATATCGTGTTCCTTGGAGTCCACGTTCTTTGCGGCGGCCTGGATTCGTCGATAAGCAGTGCGCATATCGTCAGCGGCTTCTACCCCGCTCATACCGCGGCCGTAGGCGTAGCCGCCCCACGCGGTATAGACATCCGCAAGGTCCTTATCATCGCGCCAGGTGCCGGACTCGATGAGCTCAAGCAGCCCGGCTCCATATGTGCCTGGTTTTGAGCCGAAAATGCGTCGTACGTGGTCGTGCTGGGCTTCGTCAAGCGCATGGGCCTTGATGTAGTTCATGTTTAGCGGCTCGTCGAGATGGGCCACTAGCTGGACGGCATCGTCGATAAGCGCAAGCACGTGAGGGAACGCGTCGCGGAAGAAACCAGAAATGCGGACTGTTGTGTCGATGCGTGGTCGTCCGAGTTCTTCGAGCGATATTACTTCTAGGTCAACCACCCGGCGCGATGCTTCATCCCATACGGGGCGCACTCCAAGGAGCGCGAATACTTCGGCGATGTCGTCTCCGGAGGTGCGCATGGCGGAGGTTCCCCAGACGGAAAGCCCGACGGATGTTGGGTAGTCTCCTTCGTGTTCTGCCCGGTATCGCTCGATGAGGGAATCTGCGAGGAGTTGGCCGGTTTCCCATGCTAGGCGGGATGGGAGTGATTTGGGATCGACTGAGTAGAAGTTGCGCCCCGTGGGTAGGACGTTGACTAGGCCTCGCATGGGGGAGCCGGAGGGACCTGCTTCAATAAAACCTCCATCGAGTGCGCGGAGGATCTGGTCGATTTCCCGCTCTGATTGGGCTAGTCGGGGGATGATTTCCTTGCATGCAAAGCTGAGGAGCTTGGCTAGTTCTTCTTTGTTTGCGTTTCCAGGTAGTTCGGTTGCGTCCAGGATGGAGTCCACACTGTTGGGGTTCCAGTCTGCGGCGTCGAGCTCTATGAGAAGAGCATGGGCGATTTTTTCTACTGCATCTACCCTGCCGAGGGTTTCATCGCCGGCTTCGGATAATCCTAGGGATTCGCGTAGACCTGGTACTGCTTTGTCGCCTCCCCAGAGTTGGCGGGCGCGCAGCATTGCGAGAACGAGCTCGATGCGGACTTCCCCGGTGACTGCTTCTCCTAGGATATGGAGTCCGCCGCGTATGGCTGCGTCTTTGATCTCGCAGAGCCATCCGTCGATCTCCATGATTTGATCATCAAAGGCGTCTTCGTCAGGGCGTTCTTCCCAACCAAGGTCTTTGTCCATTTTTGCTGCTTGAAGCAGAGTCCAGATTTCTTGGCGGATAGCGGGGAGTTTGGCGGGATCCATGGACGCAATGTTTGCGTGCTCGTCGAGAAGCTGTTCGAGTCGGGTGATGTCTCCGTAGCTTTCGGCGCGCGCCATGGGCGGAATCATGTGGTCGACAAGTGTTGCATGGGCTCGTCTTTTGGCTTGTGTTCCTTCCCCTGGGTCGTTGACAAGGAAGGGATAAATGAGTGGTAGCTCGCTGATTGCTTGGTCCGGGTAGCATTCAGCGGAAAGACCTGCGTTTTTCCCGGGTAGCCATTCCATGTTCCCGTGCTTGCCCATGTGTACGATGGCATTGGCTCCAAAGATTTCCCGGAGCCAATAGTAGACCCCTAGGTAGTGATGGTTGGCGGGGAGATCGGGATCGTGATAGATGCCGACAGGGTTTTCGCCGAAGCCGCGGGGTGGTTGCACCATTACGACGATGTTGCCAAACTGCAGTCCAGCTATGTAGAGTTCGCCGGTTTCCTGGTTGACGTAATGAGTGCCGGGGGCTTGTCCCCAGTGTTGGGTCATCTTGTCTTGCATTGCTTGCGATAAGGATGCAAAGAAGTTGAGATAATCCGTTTGGGAAAGTTTGAGGGGATTATTCTTGATTACCTCGTCGGTGAGCCATTCTGGGTCGTGTCCACCTGCCGCGATGATGGCGTGCATTAACGCGTCTCCATCATGAGCGCTGTCTTCTGAGTACCCCGGTATTTCGCTGGTGTTACCGAGATCGTAGCCTGCGTTATTGAGGGCTTGAAGGACGCGAAGCGTAGAAAGCGGAGTGTCGAGCCCCACGGCGTTGCCGATGCGGGCGTGCTTGGTGGGGTATGCAGAGAGCATGAGGACGAGTTTTTTGTCTTTATTCTCGATAGTCCGTAGTGCCGCGTGGCGGATGGCTATTCCGGCAAGGCGGGAGCATCGTTCGGCATCGGGTACATAGGAGATGAGGCCGTCGGAGTCGTATTCTTTGAAGGAGAACGGTACGGAGATGAGTCGCCCGTCGAATTCTGGTACTGCGATTTGGGTGGCTACATCGAGAGGGCTGAGTCCCTCGTCGTTGTCTTCCCATTCGGAGCGCGCATTGGTGAGCGCAAGACCTTGGATGATGGGCACGTCGAGAGCTGCAAGCTTTGCGACGTCCCACGTTTCATCGTCTCCGCCAGCTCCTACGGTAGCCGGTTTTGTGCCGCCAGCCGCGAGCACGGTGGTGATTAAGGCATCGCATGTGCGCAGTTCTTGGAGTAATTCTTCTGATGCTTGGCGCAGGGATGCAGCAAAAATTGGTACGGGTAGTCCGCCTTTTTCTTCGATGGCGCGGGAGAGGGCTTCAATGTAGGCGGTGTTACCTGCTAAATGCTGTGCGCGGTAATAAATAATGCCGATCCGGGGAGCCTGCGGTGGGACCGTAACCGTGGAGGTTCTGTCCAGGTGTCCCCACACCGGCATATGCTGTGGTTCTTCAAAGCCTAAGCCGGTGAAAAGCAGCGTATCGGAGAGGAAATTATGCAGGTTTATAAAATTAGATTGGCCGCTCTCGGCTAAGTACGTATGGGCTGTGGTGACAACTCCTGCCGGTGCGGTGGATAGCTCGGTGAGCTCAGCGTCCACTGCGAGTTCGCCGGAAACGGCTACCAACGGAACCGAAGAGGCGAGGATCTGCTCTAAGCCGGATTCCCATGCGCGTTTTCCTCCCAAAAGACGGACGACAAAGACGTCAGTCTGTGCGATAAGCTCGTCGAGTTTTTCCTCGGAGACATAGTTTGGGTTAGCACAATGGAAGCTGACGTTATCAGTTTCTCCCGCTACTTTGGCCGAAAGGAGATCTGTATCCGATGTAGACAAAAGCGTGATCATGCGAGGCAAGGTGTCCTTTCGTGGGTGACGCGCCCATCGACGGCGTTGTTTAAGAAGGCGGTTGCGGCACGTGGTTTTCATGAAGTCGATGGTCTGGCTATAACAGTGGTGCGACCGTCCGGAATTTCACCGGATTCATCGACACATGAAGATAAGCTTTTCCGACAATAATTCGGCGCTCTAGGCTGGGCTTATTCAGCGTGTACACAACACCATGGGAACCACAATGCGGTTCTCTGTTTTCATTATTACGTTGTTTTTTAACAGCATGCCCAAGGGCGTGTACTACCTTAGCCAATCTGCTTTACGAGTTGGGCATGTATGGGGGTAAAAGCGCTCGCTAACGGTGTGATCGTTCTGTGGATCCGCCATTCTTATCAGGCATGTGCAGAGCGCAAAGTGTCAGAAAACTTAAGAAAAGTGTTTATTTCAACAAAGTTTTACAGGTCACAATGTTGGTTTAAGTGTGTTTGTTTTTACTATCATGTTGCGCATGACCCACCCTAAACTCTCGCAATCAGCAGTACTGATTGCTCACCCAGACCGTAGCCGTTCTGACATGTGTCCTGGTGCACTTAAGCTGCATCACGCTACGGACGGATCTATCGGACGCGTCCGCTTCCCCGGCGGGCGAGTACGCACAGAACAATGGAAAACGATTGCCCAGATCGCTCGCGAGCTTGGCGACGGAACAATCCACATCACAACCCGTGGCAATATGCAGTTCCGCGGCGTGAAAGATGAAGCACAGTTTGCCACTGTGGTGGAAGAGTCTGGGTTCTTGCCTTCGCGGAGCCACGACAAGATCAGGAATATCCTGGCCTCTCCCCTGCACCCTGAGCTATGGCCGCTGGTGGAAAGCTTAGACGCTGCGCTTTTAAGTGATGATGTAGTCTCTGGCTTGTCTGGGCGTACCCTCTTTGGTTTTGACGCGGGCGAAGGCGACATCCTGAGCCAAAGGCCAGACTTTGGTGTTATCGCAATTGATGATGCGCACCATATGATCCTGGGCGGGCAGGTTACCGAGATTCATCTGAATAGCCTAGAGATCATCCCCGAGGTACTCACTTTCGCTGCGCGCATGTGGCAAGAAAATCGTGAAGACTCGTGGCGTCTCCATGAAAGCCCGTCCATACGCGCGCACATCCTTGACCAAGTTCAGACGCACTTTGCTGTGGACACACAGCTGGTAACTCCTCCCGTCATTGAGGGATCTGCGCGTCCGGTTGGTTGGATTGACCTTGGCGATGAACGCGTTTCTTTGGGAGCAGGTCTCCGCTTTGGCTTCCTCACCGCGCAGGTTGCCGATATCTTGAGCGCTATAGATGCAGAGACAACGATTACTCCCTGGGCATCAATCGTGATTCATGATCTTCCGCACCATGATGCGGATGCCGTGGTTAAAGTACTCGCACCGCTCGGGCTGCTTTTTGACCAGGAATCACCATGGCTACGAGTAACTGCGTGCACCGGCCTGCCGGGGTGCCAGAAATCTTTATCCAACACCCAAAATGATGCAACGCAGTTGGTCCTTTCAGGTAAAGCACCAGAGGGCCTTGTACACTTTTCAGGGTGCGACCGTCGTTGCGGTCATCCCCTATCCCATCACACGGAATACGTTGCCACCGGCGACGGAGAGTACGAGGTATCAGCAAGGTGAGTTTTGACTACATCACCGACGGCAATGAGATTTACCGTCAATCCTTTGCGATGATTCGTGAGGAATCCGATCTCAGTAACTTTGATCCAGACCAAGCACAAGTTGCTGTCCGTATGATTCATGCCGCCGGTGAGGTAGACCTCGCCGAGGACATTGCGTTCTCGGCGAACCTTGTTCCCGCAGCTCGAAACGCGCTCAAAGCGGGAGCCCCCATTTTTACTGACGTGAACATGGTGAAAAGCGGAGTAACTCGTAAACGACTCCCCGCCAATAACGATGTGGTGTGTTTGCTTCAAGACGAACGCATCCCAGAACTTGCAGCCCGACTCGGCACAACCCGATCTGCCGCGGCAGTAGAACTATGGGCTGAGCGTCTCGACGGCGCCATCGTGGCTATCGGCAACGCCCCTACAGCGCTCTTCCACTTGATGAACTGGCTTGCCGAAGATTCCACCCGGCCGCACCCCGCCGCAATTATCGGTATCCCCGTAGGATTCATCGGCGCTGCCGAATCCAAGGCAGCTTTATCCAATGTGGCTGCAGATCTTGGTACTGAGTTTGTTACCGTCCATGGGCGTCGTGGCGGGTCTGCAATCACATGCGCCGCCATTAATGCTCTTGCCACAGAAAAGGAGATACTCCCGTGAGCAAGGCAAGACTCATTGGTGTAGGTGTAGGTCCTGGCGATCCCGAACTGTTAACGGTCAAAGCGATCAAAGCTATCCAAGCCGCAGACGTGGTTGCTTATCATGCTCGATCTAACGGGACCTCGGCTGCGCGGAAGATCGCCGAAGCTTATTTAACGGACTCGCAAGAGCACGTGCTTCTGGAATACCCAGTGACTACGGGAATCACTGATCATCCTGGTGGATACGCCGGGGCCATGGCCGACTTCTACCTTGATGCTATCCAGCGACTCCGCACGTATCTACAGCAAGGCAAAACCGTCGCCGTGTTGGCGCTGGGTGACCCTATGCTTTATAGCTCGTACCAGCACTTACACAAATATCTTGCAGAAGAATTTCCGGCAGAGATCATCCCAGGAATCCCCTCTATTACTGCTGCAGCTGATGTCTTGGGCATGCCACTATCTGAGGATGATGAAGTTCTCTCGATCATCCCAGGAACGCTTCCTAGTGCTGAATTAACGCAGCGACTTCTCGATTGTGACACAGCGGTTGTGATGAAACTGGGCCGTACGTTTAAAAAAGTTCGACAGTGCCTCATCGATGCAGGAGTTGCTGATCGGGCGTACGTGGTAAAGCGCGTAGGTATGGAGGGGCAAAGCACAATCCCTGTACTTGAAGCCGATCCGGATTCTATTCCTTATTTCGCAGTAGCTGTTGTCCCCTCGTTGGTGCACCAAGAACATGGTGTATCGCACGAAGAGTGCTGCCAGGATGGTACTCTAGGTGAAGTCGTAGTCGTAGGCCTCGGGCCTGGTTCCTCACGGTGGATAACACCCGAGGCCACCGCAGAATTAAAAAACGCCACCGATATTGTTGGATACTCCACCTATGTCAACCGCGTGCCCCTGCGCGCCGGGCAACGCCGACACCTCTCCGACAACAAGGTGGAAGCTGAGCGCGCAGCCATGGCCTTAGACATGGCAAAACAGGGAAGAAAAGTTGCGGTGGTTTCTTCTGGAGATCCCGGCGTGTTTGCCATGGCTGCGGCAGTTCTAGAGACAGCCGATGATGAACAATGGCGCGAGGTGCCGGTTCGTATTATCCCCGGTATGACCGCGGCGCAAGCCGTGGCATCTCAAGTAGGTGCACCGCTAGGCCATGATTTTGGGATGATCTCTTTGTCTAACCGGCTCAAGCCCTTTGAGATCGTGGAAAAGCGTATCCGTGCGCTCGCAGGTGCTGACATGGCTTTTGCCTGCTATAACCCCGCTTCAAAAGAGCGACGCTGGCAGGTAGCAAAACTCAGGGACATTGTTTTGGAATACCAGCCGGAAGATACCCCCGTCATTGTGGCTCGTGCTGTGGGGTCCGACCAGGAAAAAGTTGTGGTCACGGCTCTGCGAGACTTTGATCCAGACATCGTTGATATGCGTACAATGGTGATCGTGGGGGCGTCGACAACGCACCAGTACATGGGTGCGGATGGTATCCGCGTTTTTACTTCACGACGCTACGAGTAACCCAGAAGGCTATCGCTGTGTAAAAACCGCGGTAGCCTATAGGTTAAGGATGCGACTCGAATAAGAGCTGTGAACGGCTGTTATATGCACTGAATACAAAGCGGTCTAGACTATTCCGGGTAGCTGAAGCCGGCACGAAAACCGTGGGGCAAGAAACTTCGTGTTCGGATGAATACGCGTTATTGCATTGGTGAGATCTTAGCTGCGGCCTCATTCCGTAGGCGGAGAGGTCTTTTTAGAAAGGACTCATTGCGATGAGCGCCAATGATAGTGGCTCCCCTGCTCAATCCGTGGCAGAGTTACCGATTAATACAAAGCAGCGGCAGGTTCGGACTTCTCGGATTAGACGCAACGGTGGCTTAAAACATCGGCACCTTCATTTCATTGCCTTAGGATCCGCCATCGGCTCCGGTCTTTTTTATGGTTCAGCTGGGGCGATACAAGCAGCAGGTCCTTCAGTCTTGCTTGTCTATGTGCTTGGTGGCGCGGTAGTTTATTTCATGCTTCGGGCATTGGGCGAAATGGCTGTTCGCAACCCTATTTCCGGATCCTTTGCGGAATATGCACGTGAACATATGGGCGGCTGGGCTGGCTACATCACCGGGTGGATGTTTGCTTTTGAAATGGTCATAGTCTGTTTGGCCGACCTCACTGCAATCGGTATCTATATGAAGTTTTGGCTTCCACATGTCTCCCAGTGGGTATGGGTCGTGGTGACTCTGCTGATAGTGGGCGCGGCGAACATAGCTACTGTAAAAGCATTCGGGGAACTGGAATTCTTTTTCACTCTCATCAAAGTCGGCGCTGTTATTGCGATGATCGTTGGTGGCGCGGCAGTACTTGTTTTTGGTCTGAGTAACGCAGAGACTGGGCCTGCAAATCTCGTTGCAGACGGTGGTTTCTTCCCTAACGGCATAAAGGGGATGATTGCGTCCTTCATGTTGGTGCTCTTTGCCTTCGGCGGCACTGAAATTATCGGTGTGGCAGGCTCAGAAGCAGAAAATCCAGAAAAGTCGATTCCACAAGCGATTAATACTGTTCCTCTGCGTATTTTGCTTTTTATGTTCTCGCGGTTTTAGTGATCTTGTTGATCAACCCGTGGCGGACTATTACTGGAGACGAGTCTCCTTTCGTGCAAATATTTGATTCCCTCGGAGTAACGTGGGCGGCGGACCTGCTGAACGTAGTGGTGATTGCGGCGGCATTGTCGGCGATTAATGCGGACTTATTTGGCGCGGGACGAGTCCTTACTGGACTAGCAAAGCAAAACCTTGCGCCGAAAGCGATGGCGCATACCTACCGTAATGTCCCTGTCATGACCACGGTTATTTTGGTCATCGTGCTAATCATCGGAGCGGCCCTCAACGTGGTACTGCCTGACCGTGTTTTTGAGGTCGTTGCAGCATTAGCCACGTTTGCCACCGTATATGTCTGGCTGATGATTCTTCTGGCGCATCTCTTCTCACGGAGGAAAATGAGTGCTACAGAAGTATCCGCCCTGGGCTATAAAGTTCCTCTGTGGCCGTGGGGGCAATACTTTGCCATCGGCTTTATCGCTTTTACTTTTGGAATCATGGTGTGGCTTCCTGAATACCATCTAGCTCTTGCCGTAGGAATCGGCTTTTTAGCAGTGATGACCCTGATGTATTTTACGCGCGTCAAGCACCGTGTGGATAACGCGCGTTAGCCTTAGAGCTTCTGTATGGCGTCCATGACTTCTGCCGCAGACGTTGCTGTGTATGCAGCGTGAGGCAAAACAGGGCGTTGGACCATGATGACGTCAACGCCAAGCTCGCGCGCTGCGTCCAATTTAGCGCTTGTTAAAGGACCTCCAGAATTTTTGGTTACAACGCAATCAATCTGGTTATCCACCATGAGCTTCTTTTCCTCAGCTACGGTAAAAGGACCACGAGACATAATCAGTCGGTGCCGTGGTGGAAGCGGCACTTGCGGAGGTTCCACGGTGCGTACCACATACAAGTTATGGGGATCCTCGGCAAAAGGCGCAAGTTGCTGGCGGCCGATAGTGAGAAAAATATGGTGGTAGTCTCTAGCAGCTAGGCGGGCTGCCTCGACCATTGAAGAGACAGGCCGCCAACGATCTCTGGGGCCAGCTACCCACGCTGGACGATGGAGGGCAATAAGCGGAATTCCCGTTGCTCTCGTGGCTTCCGCAGCAGAAATGCTAATGCGCTCAGCAAAAGGATGCGTGGCGTCGATGACTACTTCTACGCCTTCCTTGATCAACCATTGGGTAAGACCCATAGGCCCGCCAAAACCACCAATGCGCACTTCTCCTACAGGTAGTTTAGGGTTTGCAACTCTTCCAGCGAGCGAGCTAGTGACATGCCAGCCAGCGTCGTAAAGCAACTGGGCGACGTCCCTGGCCTCGCCAGTGCCACCAAGAATCAGTGCGCGCATGGAATAGTCCTTCCTTCTGCATCGCGAGGACGTCCATCGGAATAAAGGAAAGAATCCGGGAAGCCTTCGGCAGCTAAAACCCGACCGACAACGATGATCGCTGTGCGAGTAATGCCTGATTCTTTTACTTTTGCTGCAACATCTGCGAGAGTTCCCCGAACGATTTTCTCCTCTGGGCGGGAGGCAAAAGCGACAACGGCGACCGGGCAGTCCTCGCCATAATTAGGGATGAGCTCTGCTACCACGCGGTCGATATCGTAGGCTGCTAAATGTATGCATAACGTGGCTCCGCTTTGCCCCAGCGTGGTCAGATCCTCCCCCTCCGGCATTGCCGAAGCTCGTCCGGATACACGCGTTAAGATGACAGTTTGACCTACCGTAGGCACGGTGAGCTCGTGGCCTAATGCCGCAGCAACAGCTGCAAAGGAAGGTACCCCAGGCACTATCTGATAATCCACGCCATGCGCGGTGAGACGCCGGGCTTGTTCGGCCACTGCAGAATAGATAGCAGGATCGCCGGAATGCAGCCGTGCGATATCTTTTCCATCGGCGTGTGCGTCGAGAATGCGCCGGGTGATTTCATCTAACGGCATACGAGCGGTATTGGTGACTTCAGCATTTTCCGGGACGGAGTCCAAGACCTCAGGCGGAACAATGGAACCGGCGTACATACACACTTGGCAGGTGCTGATGAGTTTTTGTGCGCGTAGCGTTAACAAGTCAGCGGCACCTGGACCAGCACCAATAAAATAAACAGTCATTTTTACCTTTAATTTTCTACAGTTTTACTAATGAGCAGTGGCGTTGAGTTTGGTAATAACCCACTGGACTACCGGCAGCGCTGGCTTCATCGTGGTAAAAGATCCCACGTTATGGTCCTGTGAAATATCGAAACGCGCCATGGTTCCGCCCAATGCTTGTCTTAGCTCCCAGAGCATCGATTCGCTTTCAATTGTCACTGCGTTAGCTACAAGACGGCCGCCTATCGGAAGCCTAGCCCATGCGGCATCAAAGACCCCAGGTGCTGTGAGGCCACCTCCGATGAATATGACGTCCGGAGATGCAGGAACCTCGTCGAAAGATTGCGGTGCTCCATTATGGATGGCTAAGCGGTCGATAACGCCTAGTGTCCGTGCGTTTTCTGCGATGCGGTTGCGGCGTTCCTCAACTACTTCAAAGCAAACGGCAGTTGTTCCGGGTGTGGATCTAAGCCACTCGATAGCGATGGAACCAGAACCCCCACCAATATCCCACAATGTCTCGCCTTGACGGGGTGCCAAAGCCGAGAGCGTAAGAGCTCGGATGTGACGTTTAGTGAGCTGGCCATCGGAGGCATAGTGGGTGTCGGAAAGCCCAGGGAGCATGCTCTCACCCGCACGTTGTAGAGAGACAGCAATAACGTTGAGGGCGCTCGTAGCAGTAGGAGGATTTTCTGCAGTTCCTGCAGCAACTGCCTCATCGGAGCTACCCAAATCGCTAAGTATGATTATTTTTGCGTCTGATTGGTTGAGTTCAATTAAAAGGTCGCAGATACGGGCAGGAGTTTTTTCATCTTGCCCGAGCACCAGGAAATCTCCACCCCGCTGTACCGGAAGCACGAGATGATCTACGGTGTTGGTGACCAAGCTATAAACGGGAGTCTTGTCAAGGGGCCACCCTAGACGCGCGCACGCCAAGGATGCTGAAGAGCTATGCGGGATCACTGTAATCGAATGCTGTGGAAGCATACGCATGAGTGTTGACCCGATGCCATGGAACATCGGGTCGCCTGAGCCTAAGACCACCACATTATGATCTGTCAGCTCTGCAAAAATCTCCGGGATCTTGGGAAGCATCGGAGACGGCCATGGGCGGCGTTCCGCTGGGATATTGTCAGGGACGAGCCCTAGCTGACGCCACGAGCCAATGATCACGTCCGCGTTATAGATTGCCTCGCGCGCTTGAGATCCCAGCTCGTCTACCCCACCGGCGCTAATCCCCACCACAGTGATAGAACCCGTTTTGGCTACTGAATCCCCTACCGCAATACGCCGTAACGAGGTCGCTTCCGTACTCATAGAAAAAATTTTAGCGATACAAAAGCTATTCGCTGTGATCAGCGTGGCATGTGCCGCCAAATTGAGCTAGGAACCACACGCATGAGGAAGGCTAGCGCCATGAGGCGCCGAGGTATCCACAGTGTGGTGGACCCCTTTCCATTGTTGATCTCCTGTACGACCGCTCGGGCCACAACATCCGGTGTCACAGACATAGGAGCAGGAGACATTCCAGCAGTCATTCTTCCGATCACAAAACCAGGTCGGGCAGTGATCATGCGGAGATTCGTTGCATGCACAGCCATGCTGAGGCCTCGGCAAAAGGCGTCTAATCCAGCTTTGGTTGACCCGTAGACGTAGTTAGCTCGTCGAGCTCGCCAACCAGCGATAGACGAGAAAGCCGTGATGGTACTGGGCTGAGAGTTATGCTTCATGCGATCAGAGAGGACAGTAAGTGCAACAATCTGTGCCATGTAGTCTATCGTGGCGATGTCCGCAGCATGGTGCTCATCAACTTCGGCGATCTCTTGATCTCCGAGAATGCCGAAACACACTATGGCATGTTCAATATCGCCGGAATTCTCTATTACCTTCCGATGGGAGTGCAGATCAGAAGCATCGAAAAATTCAGTCTGCACTGACACGGCTCCCAACGCCATGAGCTCCGCGCTAAGGTCTTTGAGATCTTCAGTGCGACGCGCGGCGAGAACTACACGACGGCCGGGTGCCAGGAGCCGTGCTATCTGCCCGCCGATTTCGCTGGTGGCACCAAGAACAAGCAGGGTACGAACGGTAGAAGTCACTGGAGCGTCCGTGGCTGGTTGTTGAGGCATTCGCAGCCGTTTTCTGTTACCACGACGATGTCCTCAATACGGGCGCCGAAACGGCCTTCGAGATAAATGCCGGGTTCGACGGAAAACGCCATGCCTGGTTGGAGGACAAGATCGTTTCCTTCCATGATAAAGGGCTCTTCGTGCGTCGATAAGCCAATGCCATGGCCGGTGCGGTGGATGAACGCGTGACCGTAACCTGCCTCCGAGATAATATCGCGGGCTACTTTATCAATGCTTGCTGCGGTGACTCCCGCTTGAATAGCTTTAACCGCTTCTTCCTGCGCACGGAAAAGCACGTCGTACATTTGCCGTGCTTCTGTTTCTAAGAGGTCAGCGTCGCCCCCAACAACATAGGTTCGGGTGCAATCCGAGTGGTAGCCCACACCATAGGTACCGCCGATATCAACTACAACCATGTCTCCGAGTACGAGCTCGCGATCCGAATAATCATGGTGAGGATTAGCGCCATTGATCTGGCTTCCTACGATCACAAAGTCGACTTTGGAATGGTCTTTCTTGATGAGCACAGCCAAGTCCTCGGCCACTTCGGCTTCTGTTCGCCCTGGTTGCAAGAGGAAAGGCACTTGCGCATGGACCCTGTCGATGGCCTGGCCGGCTGCTCGTAGCTGCTCGATTTCTTCGGGGTCCTTGGCCACGAACAACTCGGCTAGAACGGCGGTTGCCAATACCGTAGCTGATTGTTCCCCTAGGATATTTTGGAGCGATATCAAGTGGTTAGCCGTGAGGTCTTCTCCTATGCCAACGGTAGCGTGAGAAGGCTCCCCCAGCGCAGCTACCACTGCAGCGTAGGGGTCTTGTCCGTCTACCCAACCGAGAACGTTGATACCAAGAAGCGGAACAGCAGATTTCCGTAGGTCGCCTCGATCTACGTCCGGCACAACAAGGGTGGGTTGAGCCCCGGAAGCCGGAATCACCAGGGCCGTAAGCCTCTCGTGGGTTGAGATCCAGGAACCGGTGAGATAGGCAAGTTGCGCGCCTGCCCCGATAATGAGTCCACTTAGACCCGATTCGCGGGCAAGAACAGCCGCGCGTGCGATCCTATGCGCATAGACCTCAGGGGCAAAGCCTTGATATTCATTGATAGACATAGTGCTTATTCTAGAGAACTTAAAGCTTATCGACGCCACCTAGTTGCCTATAGCGACCACACCGCGCCGTATTGCTTCGATAGCAGACCGAGCAGATTTTTTCGTCTCATTGCTGTAGGCAGTTGATCTAATCTGTTCAAGTAGATCGATAACCTGACGGCACTGCCGCACAAAATCACCTGCGGTGAGCTCCGCCCCTGATTCTGCGGCAGCTGCGAGGCAATAACCGAGTGGCGCGCCAGCAGTCCATTGATGAACAGCTAAAGAAAAACCAGCCTCGGGATACTTGGTTACAGGTAACTGGTAGCGTCGTTCATTAACGCTGAGCTCATCCCAGAGTCGGAGTGTGTTGTTCATTGCCGCGGCCATGGGTTCTGTCGCAGCTTCCGGCTCACCACGCGTTTCCTTACGATTCTCAAATGTGCACATGCTGACAACGCCGGCAAGTTCTGCGGGATCGAGTCCATCCCAGATTCCGCGTTTGAGGCATTGAGCTACCAGCAAATCCGATTCATTGTGAATTTTGGCGAGATTCTCCCCTTCTTCCGTTACCTTTGGAACGCCATCGATAAACTCCACGTAGTTGAGTTCTCCGAGTAGTCCCAGGATCCGGTCAAACGTCTTCCCAAGGGTGTCGGTGGCGGTTTCTACCGTGGTACGTAGTCGAGATGTCTCTTTCTGCGCACGCGCGAGTTTTTCTCCGATCCTTGCAAGGTCCTCCCTGTTATCCCACTGATGAGCTGGGTGGGAACGTATGCGCGCGCGAAGCTCAGTGATCTTTTCCGTCGGACGATTACGCTGCTGCGCTTTAAGACGCTTAGGTCGAGAGTAGGAGAGTTTTTCAAACTGTCTGACCACGTACTTGGAGTTTTTCCGAGGCTGAGCAATCGTGGCACGAGAGAGCTTCATATGGCCTACCACCACAGGAGGCATCGGGAAAGCAGCGGTATCTACTCTCCCCGACCAACCAGATTCCATGGTCACCCAAGGCTTAGGATCGGAAGAGTTATTGGAAGGCTGCACAACCACGGCTAATAGCGGGCGCTTTTTGCCCGGCATAGCAATCACGTCTCCGAGATTAAGACTGGCTAGTATCCGAGCTACCTCTATCTCACGTTGTTCGAATGAGTGCCGTTTTGCCCTGCGTTCCTCATCAGTAAGTTCGCGTCTGAGATCAATGTATTCTAAAAACTTCTCAATATCTTCTTCGGGTATATGAGAGCTGAGCTGCGTTTCAAGTTTTTTAACCCGTGCTTCCGAGCGCTCTATATTCCTCACAACGTCCACCACGCTGCCATCTGCTTGGAACTGAGCGAATGACTTTTCTAAGAGCCGGTGCGCTGGAGTAAAACCGATGGTTTTAAGCAGGTTAACCGACATGTTGTAGCCGGGCGAGAAGGTCGATATGAGCGGGTAGGTTCGTGTTGATGCAAGCCCTGCCACAGAACGCGGATCCATTGCTGGTGCCCACTGGACCACAGCGTTTCCGCTGATATCGATGCCACGACGTCCTGCGCGGCCAGTGAGCTGTGTGTATTGACCAGGAGTGAGATCTACGTGAGCTTCACCATTGTATTTGACGAGTTTCTCTAGGACGACTGTCCGGGCTGGCATATTAATGCCGAGTGCGAGAGTTTCCGTGGCAAAAACAGCGCGGACGAGGCCTTTAGTAAAAAGCTCTTCGACGATATGCCTAAAAGCGGGCAACATTCCAGCATGGTGTGCAGCGAAACCACGCATCAGCGCAGATCGCCACTTGCGGAAATCAAGAACTTTCAGGTCCTCCTCCGGGATACCGGCTACTCCGGCATCGACGATCCGGGCGATTTCTTCTGCCTCTTGTTGATCCGTGAGTACGATGCTGGAACGCATGCATTGATATAACGCGCCTTCACATCCAGCACGGGAAAAGATGAAGGTGATTGCTGGAAGCATGTCTTGGCTTTGTAGAACATCAAGAACCTCCGGACGCCCAAGAGGGCGATACCGGTCTTGTCGCGGACGGCCTGAACGTGAACTATGAGACTCTCCGGATGAACGCGCACGGAAGCCTCCAGCTTTGAACTGAGCACGCCCTCGGTCGATCGCTTCGTTACCTTCTAACCGATCGATGTGATCTTCAAGCCAAGCGTTGACCTCACCGCCTGAATCTGGCTCAAATAGCGGATGAATACGGCGTCCCACCATCATCCACTGATTAAGGGGAACCGGCCTATGCTCAGAAACAATAACTTCGGTGTCTCCCCGGACTGTTTCCAGCCAACGGCCAAATTCCTCCGAGTTGCTGACGGTGGCGGATAAGCCAACCACGCTGACAGATTCGTCAAGACCGAGGATCGCCTCCTCCCATACCGCGCCGCGAGACTTATCGGACAGAAAATGGATCTCATCCATGACCACGTGGGTAAGTCGGGTTAAAGCCTCTGACCGCGCGTAGATCATATTTCGGAGTACTTCAGTGGTCATCACTAGGACGTCGGCATCATGGTTGATGGATACATCCCCGGTGAGCAAGCCAATAGCTTCTTCACCATGGACTTCAACCAGGTCATGGAATTTTTGGTTACTGAGCGCCTTGATCGGCGTGGTGTAAAAGCACTTGGTGCCACGAGAAAGCGCCAACGAGACTGCGAATTCTCCGACTATAGTTTTGCCTGCCCCTGTCGGCGCGCATACTAAAACTCCGCGGTCATCTTCAATGGCTTGGCATCCCTGAAGCTGGAAATCATCGAGGGGAAACTTTTGCCGAGAGATGAACTCGCGGAGATGAGAGTCAGAGGCTGGCGTAATCGTCATGCCTTAAGGCTACTGTGCCTAGAGAACGTCGTCGAAGTTGGTACCAGAATCTAAGGGTTTTGTTTGCTTAAGCGGAGCAGGCCGAGTAATAGGTTGAGCATTAATGCCACCGCTTGATTCGACAGTAGAAGCTGCAGACACAGGTTCTGAAGCCGTAACAGGGTTAGGCGAATCGACTCCTCCTGCATGAAGATCAAGCGGTGACGCTGATTCGTCATCAAGATCCATCCAGCTGGGCCGCGAGACATTTCTGCGTTTGTCGTTTATCCGTGCAAATTGCATGGCGAATTCAACGAGCAAGGTGAGCGACACTCCGAGGGCAAGCATGGAGAAGGGGTCTTGGCCGGGAGTCATAAAAGCCGCAAAAATGAACAAAACAACGGTAATGATTCGTCGTTTATCTTTGATCACTTCGTATGGGAGAACCCCCACAATATTGAGCATTGCGATAATGAGTGGAACCTCAAAGCTCACTCCAAACATGGCAAGAAGCGCCAGTATGAAGCTGAAATAACGGTCACCAGATAGTGCAGCGGTTTGGACATCGTCACCGATGCCTAGGAGGAATTCAAGACCATAGTCAAGAACAAAGTAGGCAAGAACCGCACCAAAGATAAACAGCAAGACAGCAATGCTGACAAACGAAAACGTCCAGCGCCGTTCGTTCTTCATGAGCCCAGGGGTGATAAAAGCCCAGAGTTGATACAGCCAGATCGGCGATGCAAAGACCAGGCCAGCCAATGCTCCCACTTTAAGACGCAGCATGAACATCTCAAACGGTGCGGTTGCTATCAGCCTGCAGGTGCCATCATGGGTAAGATCTGCGCGCTTTTGCGGAGGAAGATCGCAATAGGGACCACGGAGAATATCCCCCAGGGAAGGGATAGAAAACCAGTAGAGGTTAACGGCATGCTGATACCAGATAAAACCGATGATCGTTGTGACTATCACGGCAAAAACAGAGATTATCACCCTGCGTCGTAGCTCTTGAAGGTGCTCGACCAGGGACATTTCACTATGGTTTTGTTTCTTTGCCCTCGTAAACACTTTCTTAAACCCACGGCGTGGGACAACGCCACCTTGCGGGGAAGCTTCAACCGAGCTCATTAAGATTCCTGCCTACTGCCTTAACGTAAAATAGTGACCTTGTGGTTTCCACAGATCGCTAGGAACCACAAGGCTTTTATTCAGAACACGGTAGCTAAATAAAACGCTTATCCGTGCTGGGGATTCTGCTGTTGCTGCTGCTGGGTTGGGTACTCAACCGGATCCTGAGTTTGCGGAGGAACAATGCCATTTTGTGGCTGGACATAAGGCTGCTGCATCAGCTGTGCCTGCTGCTGCTCGGCACGCTGGTCATCATTGCTCATTTCTTTGACTTCAGACTTGAAAATACGCATAGAACGGCCAAGCGAACGGGCGGCGTCTGGAAGCTTCTTGGCGCCAAAAAGCAGAATAACAATGAATAAAATGATGATGATTTCGGTAGGACCAAGGTTCATGGCGTACCCCTCACTGTGACATAGGACCAAAACAGCGTTTATTTGCTGCTTGTTACTCGTTTTGGATCATACACGCTCGATGCGAGCTTGGCGCGATCTTGTACTGTTTGAGCAAGATCAGGTGGAGCTAACACGCGCACCCGATCAAGGTTGCTTAACACAAATTGTATAACCCATTCCCTGGAAGCCAGCGGAAGGACCACCTCATACCATCCCTTCTCGTTGATCTGCTCGACGTCTAACGGGACGGTATCTGCAAGCCAGAGCGCTTCTGCCGAGAGCTCAAGTTTGGCAAATTCCGAGGTTGCAGAAAAGTTAAAGGGGTCTGAGTCATCAAAGGTGGCCCGTTCCAGTCGCGGGGTAGCTCGGAGCTGGGTGAGCGCAAGAGAACTCATGGCTGAGACCCGAAATGTCCGGTGGGATTCGCTGGAGTCTTCCCAAGCTGTGAGGTATGTCTCTCCTCCGTTGGTAAAGATGCGACTCGCACTCACCACACGGTGGGATAACTCGTCGCGATTACGGTTGTAATAATCGAACTCAATTTGAGTGCGCATGCTCATCGACTCCCGGATCGTTTCTAGATCCGGCTCGGGCGCAAGGTCATTCCCCAGAGCTGTTGAGTCAAAGATTCCATGGGTCTCCTCCCCCATGGTTTGCCGTAATTTCTCGGCCGCTGATAGCACAGCTGAGCGCTTTACCAGTCCTGGTACCTGCTCTAGCGTTTCCAGTGCAAGCAAAAGGGCACCCGCCTCGGTGTGGGTGAGCCGCAGAGGTGCAGCCATCCCCTGATTATTGATCACGGTCACCGAACGCAGTTCTGCATCGAGATCAATAAGCTCGTCTGGAAAAGTCCCTGGACCACAGCAGAATAGTCGACTGAGGTCTTCTTGAACTTGACTAGGAGAAAGTCCAAGATCTGTAGCCGCCTCCATCATTGAGCGACCTGGGTGAGCTTCAAAATATGGCAGGAGGTTAAGCAGGCGGACAAGATCTGTCAAACGCCTATTTTTGCTTTTCGACGTAGCCATCAAGTCTCCTTCGCTGCAGAAGAAAGTAAAGAAACTATGTCTGAAATGACGTCCTGAGGTTCAA
Organism: Corynebacterium silvaticum; assembly: GCF_002162115.2. Lineage (NCBI taxonomy): Bacteria > Bacillati > Actinomycetota > Actinomycetes > Mycobacteriales > Corynebacteriaceae > Corynebacterium > Corynebacterium silvaticum. The sequence goes on from NZ_CP021417.2 coordinate 1,298,484, forward strand.
CAACTACTGCCGAGGGAGCGAGGGCCACGGCGGTTCGTATTAGCCAATCCAGGTCAACGTCGATAAGCGAATAACTCCCGTCGTGATTACGGGTACCGCGTGAGCTGAACTCAAACCCGTGGCCTTCTTTAACCCTTACGGTGGCGTCGACGAGCACCTGGCCTTGTCTTAGCTGCTCTTCTACAAGTTCTTGCAGGTTTATCCCTGGTTGCGGGGAATGAAACGTGTCCTCGGACGGGATGGACTCTGGCTTTGCTACAGAAACGATGCGAGTAATGCGGAAAACTCGTTTTTCTTGTCGCTCGATGTCAAAACCGACTAAGTACAAGCGATCTCGGTGGGAAACAATCCCCCAGGGATCCATGATTCGCCATTGCGGCTCAGATGCTTTATTACGGAGGTATTCAAAACGAAGCCGCTTGTTACTCCGGCAGGCTTCTAATATTGAGTCAAAGTGAGACGCCGAAAGAGAGTTCCAGTCGTTTACGGGATGGAAACGAGGTGTGGCGGTTAACTCGCGATCAATGCCTGAGGCCGCGATCTTAGTCCACCCGGAACGAGAAAACGTTGCTAGTTCATCTCCCAGACCCATCTGTCCAGCAAGTGCAAGAACCGTTGCCTCTTCGGCGGTGAAATTCACTTTTTTCAGTGGGTATTCTTCCGTCTGGAGTCGGTAAGCAGTATGTGCATGAGTGGCTACTGTCTCAATGGGAATACCAGCGCGTAGTAGCGCTGTGCGGTCCCGTTTGAACAATTGATGTGCTGCCTCATAAGAACGGGTCTCCCCTGTCTCTGGGTTTTTCTTATACCCCTCAACATGTTCGATAATCCATTTTGCGGTGAGATAGTGATGTCCGCGGCTTTCTGCATTAAGGAAAGCAAAAGTAACGTTGACGATCCTCTCCATGACAGTGTCTTTTTTCACTCGTGGACACCTTCCTGGGCATAAGAATCTGCGTGCTGTTCCATGTAAGAGATGAGCCCCTCCACGCGTTCGTCAACCGCAGAAAAAGGATCTGCCAGTTCCACGATCTGAGGTTCCGGACGATTAACTTTGAGTCTTAGCCAATCCGTGGAAATAGGGGCTCCTAGACGCGGTGCTGCGTGTAGGAACCTACCGCGTAGTGCCGCGCGCGTGGTGTCAGGGGCGTTATCTACTGCATGATGGATGTCCTGGTCAGTGATCCACCGATTAACCAACCCTTTAGCCTCTAAGACACGAAAAAGTCCACGACCTGGACGAATATCGTGATAGGCCAGATCTACTTGAGCGAGCTTGGGATGCTGGAAGTCATGTGCGGCCAATCCCAGTCGAGCTTGGTACTTCTGCAGCATACTGAGCTTTATTACCCAATCGATATCGCGCTCTAGTGCGCTCACATCACCCGATTCGATTGCTGCTGTCACCTTGAGCCAGAGATTTACTATGTCTGCCATAGCAGCGTTGCTAGTTCCGCCGGTTTCTTCCCTGATGTCGAGCCACCGTTGTGCTGCTTCTGCGTAACTGCGCTGGATGGATATGGCTTGTTGTTGCGAACCATTCTTGAGCTGGATAAGAGCCTTTCCCGTTGTATCCCGAGAGACATCTCTAATAGCAGCAATCTCATTATCAAGTTCTAGATCTGCCAGGTCGAAGCCCGCCTCGATCATCTCTAAAACTAACTGGGTGGAGCCGATTTTAAGGGCGCAGGTTACCTCAGACATAGAGGAATCCCCAACGATAACGTGTAGTCGCCGGAATCGGTGGGAATCTGCGTGTGGCTCATCGCGAGTATTGATGATCGGCCTAGAGCGCGTCGTCGCGCTCGACACGCCTTCCCACACGTGATCGGCGCGTTGAGAAATCTGGAACTCTCCATTTTGAATAGATCCAGAGCCACAGATGAGCTGGCGGGTAATCAAAAAAGGCAAGAGTTGTTTGCCGAAGGTTTTCAGGACGACATCTCTGCCTACCAGGTAGTTTTCATGGCAACCATAAGAGTTACCAAAAGAATCAAGGTTGTTTTTAAAAAGATAAACGCTGCCGCCGATGCCCTCAGCCTCCAAGCGCTTTTCCGCAGTAACGGCAAGTTCATTAACAATGACGTCTCCGGCGCGATCATAGGCAACGAGTTGCGCTAAAGAGTCGCATTCTGCGGAAGCGTATTCCGGGTGCGAGCCTACATCGAGGTAAAGGCGAGAACCATTAGGAACAAAGACGTTCGAGCTAGACCAGCGCTCTACTACTGGCCGGAACATATACCGAGCAATCTCGTCGGCGTTTAAGCGACGACTGCCTCCCTCGGACACGCACGTTATCCCGTACTCAGTTTCAACGCCAGTGATTCGCCTGGTAAAAGCCGCGTGTGGTGCTACTGCGTGGGAATGCGGCGACAACACGGTATTACTGCCCGCCTTTCTGCACGTAAGAACGAACAAACTCCTCGGCGTTATTTTCTAAAAGGCCGTCTATTTCATCTAAGAGGTCATCAACGCCGGTCGCTGAGAGCTGCGTCTGGGCTGCGCCAAGCGTGGGGTCCGGGAAGTCGTCGTTAGAGTTGGAACCGCCAGCATTAATGTTTTTTTGTTGGGAGCTCATGAGTTAAAGAAATCTCCTTGATCCTGGTATTGATGGACTGCGTTTATTACAACTTAGGCTAACGTAACGTGATCTTACGCGTGTATAAGAGAGATGCGGTTTATTCTGATTGCGGCAGCAATCTTTCTACTGGAGCAAGGCGACTGATCCGTTGGATGAAGCTGTCAACATTGCCGTTGAACTCCGCGAAAGCGTCTTGGGAAGAAGAAAAACAGAGAGTATCAAGCTGCGGGAGAGCGATTTTCACGTGGGAGGTTTCATCGGCGATGATGATGCTTTCCCAGTTAGCGGCCACTATTTTTCCTGGCAACGATTCAATCACTTGGCCCCGGAAAAAGGCACGAGAGTCTAAAGGACTCTTCCAAGCTGCATGAGCGATCTCTTCCGAGGTGACGAGGGTACGCATTCGTCCTTTGCGTACCAGGGCATGAAAGAGACTCTTGGCAGGGTCGATATCAGAATATTGCAGGTCGATGAGCTTTATCTTGGCGTCTGCGATGGAAACTCCACGGGCTTCGTAGGACCGTATTAGCGCAAGTTTGGCGCACCAATCGAGTAGATGCGCAGCATGCTCTGGTCCTTTGCTCAGTGCCTCTACGGCCTCGTCCCACGCACTGATGACGTGCTTTTCGACGTCAGTAGTGGCGCTGAGCCTTTCGCGATACTGTTCGAGTAGCTCAAGGGCAGTGAGTTTTCGGCCATCTGACAGCGTCAGGCGATGCGATAGCTCTAGGTCGCGCGACATTGCGCTTACCTCAGCCACAGCGTTACTGAGCTTCAGGTCACTGAAGTCAACCCCTTTTTCTATCGCATCAATGACCAGCGCTGTCATCCCTAGCTTGAGGAAAATCGAGGTGTGGGACATATTGGCGTCCCCGATGATCACGTGGAGCCTACCGTAGCTTTGTGCAGCGGCGTGGGGTTCATCGCGAGTATTGATGATTCCTCGGTTGAGTGTTGTCTCAAGGGAAATCTCTTGCTCGATATAATCTGCACGTTGCGAGATCTGGAAGCCAGCTTTTTCTCCCAGCTGCCCAAGTCCCACGCGCCCTGCCCCGACAACGACTTGCCGTGCTACGAAAAACGGAATAAGCGATTGCGCTAGTAGATCAAAATTAGTGTCGCGATGGTACAAGTAGTTTTCATGGCTGCCGTAGCTTGCGCCTTTTCCATCGACGTTATTTTTATAAATTTTAAGGGGTGGGCAAGGATCATGATGATCCAGTATGGATTCCCCCACCGCGGTTTGTTCTGCAACGAGTTCGGCTGCGCGGTTGAGTATCACGTCGCCGGCGATGTCGTAAAGCATGGCATCGTATGCGTTTGTAGTCTCGGGAGATGAGTACTCGGGGTGCGCATGGTCCACATAGAATCGTCCACCGTTGGTTAGCACGGCATTGGCTACGCCGATAGCGTTGGGATCTATAATCGGGACGCTATGGTACCTTTTCAGGTCAAAACCGCGGGAGTCTCTTAGCGGATGCTCGGCTGCAAAATTCCAGCGTGCGCCGCTAGCACAGCGCTCTTTCATGCTGAAAGAGACAACCGCATGCGTGGACGTCACTATGGGACTTAACGTGGTATCCGAGGGGGTTGCGATGCCATATTCGGTTTCAGTTCCGATGAAGCTCACCGGTGTCCTCCTAAAACTCTAGCGTGGGATACCCGGATGCCCTGCCTACCGGTGATCCGACTCCACTCATCTGGATTGGCGGTGTTGGGTAGATCTTCGCTTTCTCGGTTCTCTGCATCTACTGCAGCAAGTAGATGCGCGGCAGCGATTCCTCGTCCGTGCCCGGCGATATGCTCTTTGATCGCGTATTTTTTCGCACGGTCGACGATATTGGCGATCATGGCCCCAGAGACGAAATCACGGTAATGCAGGATTTCCGTGGTGCCGTCGATAAGCGTTAGTTCCACATAAGGTTTATCTGCAAAAAGATAGTTCACTGTGGTGTGGATGAGGTCAGCGACTGGTTCTGTAACCGGAATATCTTTTGTGAGATGCCTAAAGAATATATCCTGAGCTGCTTTTTTGCCGGGTCTTTGAACTCGGATCTTCACGTCTAATCGACCAGGGCGCAAGATGGCGGGGTCAATGAGTTCTTCACGGTTAGTGGCACCAATAACGATGACATTGCTTAAGCTTTCCACACCGTCGAGCTCTGTGAGCAGCTGAGGAACAACGGTTGTCTCCATGTCTGAGCTCACCCCTGAGCCACGAGTCCTAAAGATAGATTCTATCTCATCAAAGAAAATGATGACGGGGCGTCCTTCTTCTGCCAACTCGCGAGCACGTTCGAAGATGAGCCGAATCCGGCGTTCGGTTTCACCCACGTATTTGTTTAAGAGCTCTGGGCCTTTGACGTTAATAAAATAGCTTTGATTTCCCTCCCCTATGCGCTGCGCTAATGAGTGCACGACGGCCTTGGCAATTAACGTTTTTCCGCAGCCGGGAGGACCATAAAGCAACACGCCTTTGGGCGGATGAAGATCGTAGGCCCGGTAGAGCTCTGGGTGTGCAAAAGGCAACTCTACGGCATCGTGAATTTGCTCGATTTGATCATCGAGGCCGCCGATATCGGCGTACGTGACGTCTGGGACTTCTTCGAGTGCTAGTTTGCTGACCTCCGTCTTGGGGATCACCTCATAGGCATAACCAGCCCGGGGGTCGGCCAGAAGCGTGTCCCCTGCACGTGGTTGCCTGCAAAAGGTTTCTAGTAAAGGGGCTGCTAGCCGCACGATGTGCTCTTCGCCGTTGTAGTCCGCGACCAGCGCGCGGTTTGTCCCTATCATCTCCACAAGGGTCGCCAGGGAACCGGTGGAATCGAAGTCACAAACCTCTACAACGTGGCTGGCCTCCCCCAGGCGAACTTGCACGCCTGGCACCAGCAAGGACTTATTAACAAGCGGAGAAATCTGCAGGCGCATCTTACGCGACGCTGTAAAAACCTCTGCTGTCTTCTTGTCTGAAGAAAACTCCAAGAACGTGCCATACGTGGATGGCGGCGTAGCCAAGTCCTCAATCTGCTCATTCAACACCATGAGCTTATTACGAGAGGCTTTGAGTAACTCGGCTAATTTGGCATTCCGAGCGCTTAAATCATCCGCTGTCTTTTTCTGTCGACGGAGCGCTGCCTTGAGTTCCTCAGTGTTGTGCAGCTGATCGTTTAATTCCTCTGCGCGAGCGTTCCCTTGAGCTGAATGCATGATGCTTACCTTACTAACCAACAAGCCTTAGGAGGAGGCGGGGTTGATTTTAGTGGTTGCTACAAAGCACGCGGTGTGCTCCTACCAGCTGAAACGATCACGCATAAAAGCTGCACCTCCCTGAACACATCACTCATGATGATTAGCCCACGAGGTGCAGCCCGTATCAAGCGATTAGCTTAGCCTGGCCCAAAAATTATTTTCGGGCACGTCGCTGGGGACGCGGCGGGGTCACGCCGTCGGCAAGCCTGCGTGTCCACACGAGGAAAGCAGTGTGCGCGTTCATGCGGTGTTCAGGGCGGGTGGCTAGTCCCTCAACGCGCCAGTCACGAACAAGAGATTCCCAGGCGCGAGGCTCTGTAAAACACTTTTGCTCCCGGATACCTTCCATGACCTTCATTAGTTGTGGCACCGTTGCCACATAGGTCATGAACACCCCACCAGGGATAAGAAGTTTTGAGGCTGTTTCTAGGCACTCCCAGGGTGCAAGCATATCCAGAATAATTCGGTCGACGGGGCCGCCGAGCTCATCTGCAGTGATGTCGCTAAAATCTCCTAGCCGAGGTTGCCATGTTGCAGGGCGGCTTCCAAAGAACTCATCGACGTTGTTTTCTGCATACTCCAGGTGATCTTCACGGATCTCATAGGAGAAAACCGTGCCCTTTTCCCCTACCGCGCGGAGAAGCGCCATAGATAACGCTCCGGATCCCGCACCTGCTTCCAGCACTCTCGCGCCCGGGAAAATATCGCCTTCGACCAGGATTTGCGCTGAGTCTTTGGGATAGATGACGGCAGCACCACGGGGCATAGACAGCACGTGATCCACCATGAGATGCCGGAAGCAAAGATACTCGTATCCTTGCTCCGACTTGACGATACTTCCCTCTTGCGCCCCGATGATGTCATCGTGGTTGATAGCGCCTTTATGCGTGAAGTACTTGTCGCCTGCATTAAGAACGATTGTTGCATGCCTGCGCTTGGGGTCGGTGAGCTGGACGCGATCACCAGGTTGGAAGGGTCCGGAGTTTGCCATGAGAGCGATTAACCTACCAGATAGCTATGTAATGCCTGCGTTAGCATATGGATATCGGAGATACTAGCTAGCTCACGAGCAGAATGCATGGAAAGTAGCGGAACTCCCACGTCTACGGTTGGGATACCGAGACGAGTCGCCGTAATCGGTCCTATGGTGGAGCCACAGGGAACAGCGTTATTGCCTACAAACACTTGCGACGGAACACCCGAGCGCTGGCAAGCCTGAATCCATAAGGCTTCCGTTTCCGTATTAGAGGCATACCTCTGGTTTGCATTAATTTTTAAGGCCGGTCCCGAACCCAGGACGGGGAAATTAGTAGGGTCGTGACGCTCCGGATAATTGGGATGTATAGAGTGCGCAGCATCGGCAGACACACACGTTGATGCAGCAATCATTCGGCGGATGCCCTCATTATTTGCCCCCAGAGCCGTTGCGGTGCGATAAATCACGTCTTCCAGTATCGGACCTGCGGCTCCAGTGACAGTCGCACTGCCGACTTCTTCATGATCAAAGGCCGCAAGTACGAGGATGTCTGGGCTTCCCTTTTTGCCAACCACTACATCTTGCGAGGCCTCAACCAAAGCGCAAAGTCCAGGGTAAAGACTGGAAAGATTGTCGAGCCTTCCGCTAGCCAAAAAATCATTCGTCGCTCCAAAGATTTCGCCTGGCTGGGCATCTGCGGTGATGAGGTCGTGGGAAATAATGTCCTCTGCTTTTACGTCGGCGGCGTGAGCCAGTACGTCCAGAATGCTGAGGTCCGGGTGCCCGCACGAAAAGACTGGTTGCATATGGCGCTGTTTATCAAGTGTGAGAGCTTTATTAGCGTCTCGGTCTAGGTGAATCGCCAGGCTGGGGATTCTTAAAACTGGTGGGGTGCTTACGAGCTTTGTGGTGCCGTCGATAAGCCCTAGCTTTCCTGCAAGGACCAGCTCACGGTCAAGCCATGAAGATAGAATCGGCCCGCCATAGACTTCCACAGCTGCCTGTTGCCAACCCGCTGAGTGAAGGTTAGGAGATAATTTGAGCTTAAAACCAGGCGAGTCGGTATGTGCACCGATAATCCGGAAACCGGATTTTTCAGAAGCCCCTTCCGGAACGAACCATGCCATGAGTGCTCCACCACGAATAAGATAGTGCCCGCCAGGTGAGGCGTCCCACTCTTGAGTTTCTTCTATGGGCTCAAAGCCTGCTTCCTTAAGGATTAAAGCGCCTTGTTGTGCAGCATGGAAAGAACTCGGAGAATTGGCGATGTAACTGACAAAATCCCAGGCGAAAGTCTCAACTGCCTGGTGGTCAGTGGTGCTGCTGTTACTGCCGGAATCCATCTTTATCTCCTGATTGGTCATGGCTTTTACCTTAGCGATACTGATTGTCTTGCAGCGTGGCAGGTGAAGCCTCGCTACTTTTGGTTCGATGTGGTTTTCCGCTTATCGTGGTGGAGCAAGTAGTACTTTTCACGTTCAAAAAATTGCTGGTTCTGTGACTAATCCTAACAACGCAGTTTCTGAGACACCCTTTCTAGGCACCGCGCCGGAAGCAAACGATACGAGTGTCAGTGAGGCACAGCCTCAACGCCCACAAGGCCTAGCGTTATCCCCGTCGCGCGCCAACGACTATCAACAATGTCAATGTCCGTTGCTCTACCGTTTTCGAGCTATTGATAAGTTGCTCGAGCCAAAGACTGTTGCGCAGGTTAAAGGGACTCTGGTCCACGCGGTGTTGGAAGAGATGCATGCATGGCCGCGCGAACAGCGGCTCTACCCTGCTGCCGTAAAACGCTTAAAGCCACAGTGGGCAAAAATGTGCGATGAAGACGACGAACTTAAAGAGCTTGTTTCAGAGCAGAAGACTCATGACTTCCTTTTAGAATGTCGTACGCTTCTTCGCGGCTACTTTGAGATGGAGAACCCGCAGGGCTTTGACGCCCACGAATGTGAGATGTATATATCTGCTGAATTGCCTAACGGTGTTCCCGTACGTGGTTTTATAGACCGCGTGGACATCGCCCCTACTGGCGAAGTCCGGGTGGTCGATTATAAGACCGGTAAAAACCGATACCGCGTTTTAGCCAACAGGCTGTCTTTCAAATGCGGTTCTACGCTTTGGTGTATTGGCGGCTTTACGGAAAAATCCCCGACCAGCTCCGTTTGATGTACCTCAAAGTCACCGATTCAATGTTTCTTACGCCTTCAAAAGAAGAGCTGGAGTACTTTGAGCGGGAGCTTGGCGACCTATGGCAAAAAATACTTGGCGACGCAGCCACAGGAGTTTTCCGCCCCAAGACGTCAAAGCTGTGCGGCTGGTGTTCCCATCAGTCACTCTGTCCAGCTTTTGGTGGTACACCGCCTGAATACCCAGGATGCCCTTCCCCTTAAGCGTAAGTCCGTGCATGTCAGCCAAAAGGTTGATATGTCAGCCTAACCAAGCTAGTGGACATGCCAAAGTTCGACCTAAGCTAAATAAGACTGCTGTTTCCGCATCTTCTTTGGGCCTTAAGTTCTTTGATCAATAGTGAGTGGACTGTATCCATCTTCTGCATGATTGAGAAGCTCAGGAAAAAGAAAAAGCAGCCTTTATTTACCAGACATAGTCGTGAAAGGTCAGCTAATAGTGTTGAGCAAACGAGATACAACGCCTCGGCACCCAGGTGAGATCCTTGATGCGGATTACCTTAGGCCCCGGAAGCTCTCGCACTATGACCTAGCAAAGTCACTGCACATTACAGAGACTATGGCGAATCGTTTTATTGCTGGACACATTCCAGTAAACGATGTGATTGCCTTTGGCCTTGGCCACCTTTTCCATGAATCACCGGAGCTGTGGGTGCGTAGGCAAGAAGACTGGGACTTAGCCCAAACGGCTGAAAACGACTCCGATTAGCCACGGCGTTTGGTTGCTTTCGGTGAAGCATACAAGGCCGTGGCTTCGCATCGCGGTTAGAACAGGCCGTGGATGTTTCCGTTTTCTACGGTGATTTTCTCGGCTGCTGGACGCTTGGGCAGGCCTGGCATCGTCATAACGTCGCCAGTGAGCGCCAGGATGAACCCCGCACCAATCCGAGGCAACAAGCTTCTCACATGCAGTATATGGCCTTCCGGACGACCTAGCTCCGCTGGATCATCGCTAAAGGAATACTGGGTTTTTGATACGCACACAGGAAGCGTATCCCAGCCGTTGTCCTTGAGGTAGTCAAGGTCTCGCTGTGCCTCTTTGCTCAACATGACCTCTTTAGCTCCATAGACTTTGGTGGCGATAGTCTCTAGAGAAGCCTCCAGGCCTTGGCTTGGGTCGTAAAGTGGCGCAGAAGATTGACCCAGCATGTCGGCGACTGCATCAGCTAGCTCAAGAGCGCCCTCCCCTCCCTTAGCCCAGACCTGAACTGGAACCAATCGCACCCCGAATCCAGCCGCCCAATCTTCCATATACTTCTGTTCTGCGGCGGTATCAGAGGTAAACATGTTGAGTGCTACGACAGGTTCCACGCCAAAGTTTCTAATGTTTTCTACGTGCCGCTCAAGGTTGACTATTCCCTGCTTGAGAGCGTCAAGATTCTCTGAGGTGAGCTGGTCTTTGGCAACGCCACCGTTATATTTTAAAGATCGGATGGTAGCAACGATGACTACTGCTGAAGCAGAGAGCTCCCCTGCCCGCATCTTGATATCAAAGAACTTTTCGGCGCCGAGATCGGATCCAAAACCGGCCTCCGTAAGAACTACATCGCCGTAATGCAAAGCAGTCTTGGTTGCGATAAGAGAGTTACAGCCGTGAGCAATGTTGGCAAAAGGACCGCCGTGGCAAAAAGCAGGGGTACCACCAAGAGTCTGAACAAGGTTGGGGTTAATCGCATCGCGCAGCAAAGCCGTCATTGCACCTTGTGCATTCAGGTCCTTTAGCGTGATCGGTTTACCATCAAAGCTCTGCCCAACAACGATACGAGAGATCCGGTTTTCCAAGTCCGATAGATCGGTGGACAAGCATAGAATCGCCATGATTTCGCTTGCGGCCGTAATCGTAAAACCGGTCTGGGCAGGAGTGCCATGAGGCTTCCCACCAAGACCGGTGACAACGTTGCGCAGCGAGCGATCATTCACGTCTAGGCAGCGCTGCCATGTAATGCGTCGTGCGTCGATGCCTAGCTCATTACCCTGCTGAATATGATTATCGATCATCGCTGCAAGGGTATTATTTGCGGACGTAATAGCATGAAAATCACCCGTAAAATGAAGGTTAATATCCTCCATGGGCACGATCTGAGAATATCCACCACCAGCAGCGCCACCTTTGATCCCCATAACCGGGCCGAGGGAAGGCTCCCGGATGGCAACAATGGCATTGTGCCCGCGCAACCGCATGGCATCGGAGAGGCCGATCAAGACGGTGGATTTGCCTTCTCCTGCAGGGGTTGGGGACATACCAGTCACTAGAACGAGCTTGCCGTCTGGTTGGAGTCCTTCTGCAGTGATATCAACTTTGGCTTTTGTTTTGCCATAAGGAATGAGAGCTTCTTTGCTGATTCCAGCACGCGTTGCAATATCGACGATAGGCTCCAGAGTGTGAGCCTGGGCGATCTGGACGTCTGAGGGCATGGTCGTAAACGCTCCTGTTTCGGGGGTCGGTGACGTAGCTCAAGAGTAACCGAAAGGCCCCGCTCCACGGTACGCGGGGCGGGGTCTGGGCTAAGCGATTGTTAAACGCTTAGTCGGGGGCTACTAGTCGTCGTAAAGCTTACCAGTAAACTTTGGATTCATCAGGTTTTCTGGGGAAAGAACTTTGTCCAGTTCCTCCGCGCTCATCAAATTGTGCTCAAGAACGAGCTCGCGAACTGAGCGGCCAGAGGTTGCGGCTTCTTTACCGATAATGTCGCCATTATGGTGCCCAATGATCGTGTTCAGGTACGTAATGATGCCAATAGAGTTATCTACGTAGCCCTGGCAAACCTCGGGGTTAGCAGTAATTCCATCGATGCACTTCTCGCGAAGGGTGTCTGCTGCATTTCCTAGGAGCTGGATCGACTCGAACATGGCCGAAGCAATGACTGGCTCCATGACGTTAAGCTGCAGCTGGCCGGCTTCTGCGCCCATGAGGACTGTGACGTCGTTGCCAAATACCTTGAAGCAAACCTGGTTGACAACCTCGGGGATAACTGGGTTGACCTTGGCCGGCATGATGGATGAGCCGGCAGCGCGCTCAGGAAGGTTAATCTCATGGATACCTGCGCGCGGGCCCGAAGATAGCAGGCGAAGATCGTTACAGATCTTAGAAATCTTCATAGCAGCACGCTTGACTGCGGAGTGAACCAGGACGTAATCGCCGGTGTCGCTCGTTGCCTCGATGAGGTCGAGTGCAGAGACAATTTCCAGACCAGTTACTTCTGCTAGCGCCTTAGCTGCAGCCTCGGTGAATCCCTCAGGGGTATTGAGTGCGGTACCGATAGCGGTAGCACCTAGGTTAACGCCAAGCATGGATTCAGATGCGGTCTTGAGTGCTGCTTGCTCTTCTGCGAGGTTATTAGCAAAGGCATGGAACTCAGCGCCCAAGGTCATTGGAACGGCGTCCTGCAGCTGCGTACGCCCAATCTTGAGGATGCCGGAGAATTCCTCGCCTTTGGCGTCAAAAGCTGCGCGGAGCTCGTCCAGCTTATGGATGAGCGTTTGCATGCAGTAGTAAACGCCGAGACGGAAGCCCGTCGGATAAGCATCGTTTGTGGACTGTGACATGTTGACGTCATCGTTAGGGTTGATGACGCTGTACTCGCCCTTTTCATGCCCCAAGTGTTCTAGCGCAAGGTTAGCCACAACCTCGTTGGTGTTCATGTTTACTGACGTACCAGCGCCGCCTTGGAAGACGTCGATTGGGAACTGGTCCATGCAGCGGCCTTCATCAAGAATCTGATCGCAGGCCCATACAATGGCATCCTTCTTCACGCCTTGAAGTGCGCGCACGCGGTGATTAGCCAACGCGGTGGCTTTCTTCACCTGGACCATTCCTCGGATGAACTCAGGAATCTCATTGATAGTTTTTCCGGAGATCTGATAATTGTCGATCGCGCGTAGCGTGTGCACGCCGTAATAGAGGTCATTGGGGACCTCCATTTCACCGAGTAGGTCAACCTCGATGCGGCTGTTCTTGCTCTCTGCCATTGATACCTCTCTTAGGTTCAGGGCTTATTTCTGACTCCCCAAGAGTACGTCACCAATCCGTTATTTTTCTGCTTGAAACAGGCTAAAATATACCCCCTACCTGCTATTAGGTAGATATTAAAGGTGTTTATCCATGTCAGAACGGTATTGTTCAAACAGACAACCTAATGGAAATCAATGTGGCATTGCTCATCGCTTATCAACCCCCTAAAACTACCCCCTATTATGTACCCCCATTTAAGGAGCTGTGCCCCTCTATAGGGCGATCAGATTATAAAAATCCCTTAAGGTCAGTGCTCTGTTAAACACTGGCCTTAAGGGATTTTCTTTATAGCTTTCCGACGCCCGCCATTAAGCGACTAAGCAGAAATGACGGGGACTAGAGGATGACGCTGCCAAAGAGGAAGCCCAAGGCTACTGCAATAGCGATGCCCACGGTTCCTGGAATCAAGAATGGATGGTTGAATACGGCCTTGCCGATTCGCGTTGATCCGGTGTCGTCCATTTCCACGGCTGCGAGAAGCGTGGGGTACGTGGGAAGAACAAACAGTGCAGAGACGGCCGCAAAGGATGCCACAGCCGTCAGCGGTGATACTCCGATAGCCAGCGCTGCTGGGATGAGGGCCTTTGCCGTAGCTGCCTGGGAATAGAGGAGAGCTGCCGCCGCAAAGAGGACTACCGCGAGCATCCATGGAGAGCTTTCAAGGATATCGCCGGAGAATCCCTTGATGTCATCGATGTAATGGTTGATAAGAGTGGTACCCAGCCACGCCACACCAAGCACGCATACACATGCGGACATGCCGGAACGGAATACCTGCGTGTTGAGGATGTCTCCTGCTGGAATCTTGCAAAGGATGACGGTGATGGTTGCTGCAGTGAGCATCATGGCCATGATTGCCTCATTGCGAGGAAGCGAAGGATCGGTGATCAATCCGACCTGATCGGAAATGAGGGTCGCGTACACCATCACAGCGACAATGGCGACAAGGAAGATCCATACAGAAAGTTTGGCAGCCTTAGTCGGAATGTATTTTTCTTTCTGCCCTGGTGCGGCGACAAGACCTTCGGCCAGACGCTGCTGATACACCGGGTCATCTTCTAGGTTCTTCCCCAGTCGATTACAGAGCCAAGCGGTTGGGAAGATCGCCAAGAATGTTGAAGGAATAACCACAGCGAGCAGGGAGAGATACCCCACGCCAAGCGGCTCAAGCGCAGTGGCCAAGAAGACTACGGCGGCGGAAATTGGGGAGGCAGTAATGGCCATCTGGGAGGCCGGCACGGCTATCGATAGTGGACGTGAGGGACGTACACCAGATTCTTTGGAGACCTCGACGATAACAGGGAGCGTCGAAAAGGCGGTATGACCAGTACCAGCAAAGAGGGTCATAAAGTAGGTGACTACTGGAGCCACGTATGTGATATGCTTGGGGTTTTTCCGAAGCATTCTCTCTGCAAGATGCACGAGGTAATCCATGCCGCCGGCGCGTTGCATTGCGGAAATGGCTGCAATGACGGCCATGATGATGCCGATGACGTCGAAGGGGATGTCTTCACGAGTAACAGGTACACCTGTTGCTCCTAGGAGAAGAACGCCAAGGCCACCTGCGAATCCAATCGCAATAGAACCGAGGCGCGCGCCGAGAACGATCGCGGCGAGAACAATGATGATGTGGACAAAAACCACTTTTACTCCTGGCCTTTAATAAGGACGTCTGCTGTAAGCAGATGCGGGCGGTTTAAACCGTAGAACAAAAAACGGGTTGTCAATGATCGCGATCACTGTCATCTGACGCCATCATTTACAATCACTTTATCATCGTGCCCTACCCCCTCAGTGAGGAGCAACCTGTAGGTTGTTAGATAACCGCCTTCCACATGCATAAACAATATAAGTAGAGGGAAACCTCTCCGACTTAAAGCCAAGGTCAAACTTAATCCAGTAAGAAATATTTTCTGCGCATGAAAGATTGATCACAATGTCAGACGTCTGGATTTTATGCAGATATTTGTTTGATGTGGGGATGTTTATGAATATGGAGCAGGCCGCTTTTCTTAGGGCAGGGCACTCTTTTGGGGTCAGACTTTGGAAAGAAAAAGATAGGGGCTTTCTTCTCAATCTTCAGATAAGAAAGCCCCTGAAACCGTTACGTATTAAATACGCGCGATCCGAATTTCTGATGCCAGGATAGCCTGGGCACCCAGCGAGGCTAGTTGATCCATGATCTGGTTAGCCTGAATACGAGGCACCATCGCACGCACTGCCACCCAATTATCACGAGCAAGAGGCGAAACGGTGGGCCCTGAAATTCCCGGCGTAGTTTTCTTCGCTTCTTCCAGCCGGTCGCGATCGATATTGTAATCGAGCATGAGATAGTTTTGCGCGTGGAGAATTCCTTCTATCCTTCGCAGGAATATCCGCTGCTCTTCATCCATTGCGTTGCCTTTTCGGCCCACAACCACAGCCTCGGATTCACACAACGGCTGGCCAAAAGTCGCAAGACCCTGCTTACGCAGCGTACGACCTGTAGAAACCACATCAGCGATCACATCGGCTACGCCCAGTTTGATGGAGATCTCAACGGCTCCGTCGAGTCGTATGACTGAAGCATCGATGCCTCGGTGCGCAAGATCATCACGAACGAGATTGGGATAGGACGTTGCGATCCTCTTCCCTGCTAAGTCGCTTGGTTCCCATGCTTCTCCAGCAGGAGCCGCGTACCTAAACGTGGAATAACCAAAGCCAAGCTGCATGACTTCTGATACCTCTGCGCGAGAATCTAACGCAAGGTCACGGCCAGTAATTCCTAAATCGAGTTGCCCTCCGGCTACGTAGATTGCAATGTCTTTTGGACGGAGGAAAAAGAATTCAACGTCATTATTTTTGTCATACACATTGAGAGTTTTTGACTCCCCTCGCCCCGCGTAGCCAGCCTCTTTAAGTATCTCTACGGCGGCTTCAGAAAGCGATCCCTTGTTGGGAATAGCTATTTTAAGCATGTTTGGCTCCCAATCTCACAGAAACTTATAAACGTCTTCGGGAGTCAAACCCCGTTTAATCATGATCACTTGGGCCCAGTACAGCAGCTGCGAAATCTCTTCTGCCAGCTCGTCATCGGACTGATATTCTGCGGCGAGCCATACTTCTCCGGCTTCCTCAATGACTTTTTTGCCAAGGGTATGCACTCCCGAATCGAGGGCGTGAACAGTCCCAGAGTTTTCTGGGCGGGTGCGGGCACGATCAAGGAGCTCTGCATACAAAGAATCGAAGTTTTTCACGCAGCAATTGTGACATACTTTCCGTTAATTACGCGGAAAGCTTGTTAAACCATCCCTCAATAGTGTTTAGCGTGACGTCAGTAAAATCGGTAGAACCGTGGATGTCGGTCATAAGTGTCACCCCTTGAGGGATGCGCATATCGTCTTGTTCTGGCACACCGATGACTACGCATCCTGTTGCAAGCGCGGAGAGCATACCGTTGTAGGAATCCTCAAAAGCAATACAGTTGTGTGGTTGAGCTTTTAATCGTCGCGCCGCCTCACAATAGATGTCAGGTGCTGGTTTGGGATTAGCTACTTCATCCCCGCATACTGTGGCGTCAAAATAAGATTCGCCGATGGAACGAATAGAGTGTTGCGCAACTCGACGCACGGTATTGGTAGCAATAGCCATAGGAAGCCCAGCGTGACCTGCAGAGCTGAGCAGATGTGAGAGCCCGGGTTTGACGTTAATTCAGTTGCAAATAAAGCTGACACCTGGGAGAAGAGCCGATTCTCCCAGAATTTCCTACTGCTTGGATCAAGGGTGAGACCGGCATTGTGCGCACACAGCTGTAGCGTGAAATCAAAACTTGCGCCTACGGTCTGCCACTGTTGATCGGTGGTGAGTCGCTTACCCATCTCTTCGCTCATAGCAAACGTGGCTTCCGCCCAGATGCCTTCGGAATTGACTAAGGTTCCGTCCATATCCCACAAAATTGCTTCGAGCATGCGCACTAGTCTAGCTGGCAGGGCGCTGGTTGCGTCGATAAGCTATGTGCTCTTAGTACGCGCGCCCTCCCCGTAGACGCTTTATCAGCTAAACGTTAAAGTACTTCGCCTCCGGGTGATAAAGCACAAATGCATCTGTTGATTGCTCTGGATGGAGCTGGAGTTCCTCGGAGAGTTCAACGCCAATGCGTTGCGCATCAAGCAGCTCAACCAAGGTTTTTCGATCTTCCAGGTTCGGACAAGAGCCGTAGCCAAAGGAATACCGAGCCCCCAGATAATCTAGGTCAAAAAAGCGCTGAAGATTTTGTGCATCTTTGTCTCCTGCGGAGGAGCCGTCGCTCAACGTTAACTCGCTCCGCACGCGAGCATGCCAATACTCTGCCATGGCTTCGGTGAGCTGCACACCGACTCCATGCACTTCTAAATAGTCGCGATAGTTATCTGCCGCGAAAAGCTCATTGGCAAAGTCTGCGATGGGCTGTCCCATAGTCACGAGCTGAAGTGGGAAAACATCGACGGTTCCTTGCTCAAGGGAGCGCGCCCGTGACTGGATGAAGTCGGCGATACACAGGAATTTACTGCGCTGTTGTCGTGGGAACGTAAAACGAGCGATTTCGGCAGCGCTGGGGTCGGGTGACTCCAACAATATGACGTCATCTCCCTCAGAAACTGCAGGAAAATAACCGTAGATCACAGCTGCATGATCCAAGATTTTTTCAGCCTTAAGCCGGTCAATCCAGTAGCGCAACCGTGGTCGCCCCTCAGTCTCCACCAGTTCTTCATAGGACGGCCCTGCTGCACCACGAGTAGCTTTAAGCCCCCATCGTCCCATGAACAGGGCGCGTTCATCGAGTAGCGGCAGGTACTCTGACAAGTTCAGGCCTTTGACAATGCGTATTCCCCAGAAAGGCGGAGTGGCAAGAGGCGAAGTTTCCGATACCTGGGACCTGGCAGGAACCACTACCGGTTCGGCCTTAGCCTTGCGCTCAGCAGCTATTTTCTTGGAACGTTCTTTACGTGCCTTACGCTCAGCTTTCTTCTGCGCAGCCTTGATCGCGTCAGGCGAATTGGGATCGAGTCCTTCTCCCCTGATGCGTGCCATAAATTCCTGCATAAGGCGAAGCGATTCAAACGCATCTTTGGCGTAATAAACGTTGCCGTCGTATACCTCAGTGAGATCATCTTCCACGTATGCACGGGTCAGCGCAGCACCACCCAAGATAACGGGAAAATGGGAAGCCTCTGCAGCGTTCATTTCCTGCAGATTTTCTTTCATGATCACGGTAGATTTGACCAGCAAACCCGACATACCAATAGCGTCGGCATTATGCTCCTTGGCAGCGTCAAGAATATTAGAAATAGGCTGCTTAATGCCAATATTGACCACGTTAAAGCCATTGTTGGAAAGAATGATGTCGACGAGGTTTTTGCCTATGTCATGAACATCTCCTTTCACCGTGGCGATGACAATCGTTCCATTCCCACCCGTGTCGTCTTCGGCCTCCATAAACTGCTCAAGATACGCAACGGCGTGCTTCATCGTCTCTGCGGATTGAAGCACAAAGGGAAGCTGCATCTGCCCAGAACCGAAAAGCTCTCCCACAGTTTTCATTCCCTCAAGCAGGTCTTCATTGATGATCTGCAGCGGCTCTTTTTCTGCCATTGCCTGATCGAGGTCGGTCTCAATACCTGTTTTCTCGCCATCGATGACTCTTTGTGCGATACGTTCAAAGAGAGGCATTGCGGCTAAGGCCTCAGCGCGAGCGTCTTTTGCGCTGCTGGCGGATACGCCCTCGAAGAGCTGCATAAAAGTCTGCAGAGGATCGTAATCCGCGGTGCGCCTGTCATACACCATGTCCAAAGCTACACGACGCTGCTCCTCATCTATCTTGTTCATCGGCAGAATCTTGGAGCTGTGCGCAATAGCCGAATCGAGACCAGCGCCGATGCATTCGTTGAGGAAGACTGAATTAAGGACTTGGCGAGCCGCAGGGTTCAAACCAAACGAGATATTAGAGAGCCCCACTGTCGTGTGAATACGTGGATAGCGCTTCTTTAGCTCTCGAATCGCCTCGATAGTTTCAATACCATCCCGACGCATTTCTTCTTGTCCCGTAGAGATGGGAAACGTCAGGCAATCGACGATGATGTCGTCTTCTTCAAGACCCCATGTTTGAGTAATGTCCGTAATAAGACGCTCCGCGATAGCAACCTTTTGAGCAGCTGTACGCGCCTGCCCGTCCTCGTCGATAGTCAGCGCTACTACCGCAGCCCCGTGTTGCTTAACCAAGCGCATAATCCGCTGGTACCTAGAGTCGGGACCATCACCGTCTTCAAAGTTAACCGAGTTCACAGCACAGCGACCGCCCAAGTGCTCAAGACCGACTTGAATGACACCAGGCTCTGTTGAATCAATCATGATCGGCAGTGTCGAACTCGTGGAGAGCAACGACGCTAGCTGGGCCATGTCTTGGCGCCCATCGCGGCCTACATAGTCCACGCATAGGTCGAGCATGTGCGCACCATCGCGCGTCTGCTGCTTGGCAATATCAACGCAGGTCTCCCAATCCGCTGCCAGCATCGCTTCACGGAATGCTTTAGAACCATTCGCGTTGGTGCGTTCGCCGATCATCGTGATGCCAGTATCTTGAGTAAGATTCACGCTGGTATATAGAGAAGATACGGCATCCCCCACTGCTGGATTTCGCTGTGCTTGCTGAGCGGCAGGGGTATCAGCCGTTCCAACGATAGCGTCCCGAACCGCTGAGATATGGGACGGAGTAGTACCGCAACACCCTCCAACCATGCTGAGCCCGTAATCGTTGACAAAACCTTTGAGTGCGGTTGCTAACTCGTGGGCAGAAAGTGGATATTCGGCACCGTTTTTTCCGAGCACGGGCAGACCTGCGTTAGGCATCACGGAGACCGGGATGCCTGCATTGTGCGAAAGGAAGCGAAGATGCTCACTCATCTCGTCGGGTCCAGTTGCGCAGTTGAGTCCGATCATGTCTATCCCCAGTGGTTCAAGAGCAGTGAGCGCTGCCCCGATCTCGGAACCTAAGAGCATGGTCCCTGTGGTCTCTACTGTTACATGGCACACAATAGGGATCTTGATCCCCATTTTCTCAAATGCCTGCTGACAGCCATGAATAGCAGCTTTAACCTGAAGTAGATCCTGAGCAGTTTCAACGAGAATGGCGTCGGCGCCACCTTCAATCATCCCTGTAGCGGCTTCGGCATAGTACTCGCGCAGTTCTTCAAAAGGCACATGCCCAAGGGAAGGAAGTTTGGTGCCGGGCCCCATAGAGCCAAGGACAAAACGACGAAGAGCATCGCGGCCGGGGCCGAGTTCGTCAGCAACACTGCGAGCTATTCGAACGCCCTCATACGCAAGCTCACGACACCTCTCCGCAATCCCGTAATCGGCAAGATTGGGAAGGTTGCAGCCAAAGGTATTCGTCTCAACGAGGTCAGCACCAGCTTCAAAATATGAACGATGGATCTGAGCTACGACGTCTGGACGCGTAACGTTAAGAATCTCGTTGCAGCCTTCCAATCCAAGGAAGTCTTTATCCACATCGAGGTCAAATGCTTGTAGCTGCGTTCCCATGGCTCCATCGCCAATGAGGACGCGGTCTTTCATTGCGTCAAGAAATTCTGTTCGGAAGGTTATAGTTGCTGTAGTCATTGAGTAGACAGCTTAGTACGTATTGTGTGAACTGAGTCAACATTTTACAGCGAGACGATACTTTATATTCACAAAGAGACTCCAGAAGCTCCTGCCCAATCAGCTAATTTTCATCTTCTAATGCGATAGCTTCTTCATAGGCGGGTAAATCTGCTATTTCTTCGGAGCTTAACCCTATTTCTTCTGCGGCTTTTTCAATGATCCGCTGAAGGTCAGCATATTCTTCTGCTTCTATGACTGCATATCCGTACGAGTGATTGATTGCGTCAATAGCGCTAAACAACACACCGACTCTCGCTACAAAGTCTAAGTGTGCGAGAGAGCTAGTCTGATCCTCAGAACGGTCGCTACTACGCTGAGCCATCGGAATAAGTGATTGGGCAAAATCTTGAAGAAGCGCATCAATCTTCGCTACCGCGCTTACCTCAAAAGGTGGCTCCCACCACTCCAATTCGTCTTTTTGAAGGTAGCTGCCGGTGGCAAAAGCGCGGAGATCTGAAATAAATTCAGCAATAGTATCCTCGCATTGAAATCGAGATGTCATTCTTCCTCATCATCTTGAGCCAGTACGTATTCATTCTCGCGTGTTAAAACGTCAGTGCGAGAGCTAGATCTTTACACCTAAAAGAGCGTCTAAGGCGCATGCCACTAGATCGCCGGCTGCGGTTCGCTCATGAGAAGATTCGCTCTTCTCTACTGCGCTTACTGAGTGTGCCCATGCATCTACGGCCTCAAGCACCTTCGGAGTATCAAGGTCTTGGGATAGGCGGATCCTCATGTTATGCACAAGATCCTGAGCTGCTTCCAGATCTGTTGCTGCATGTGCGGCATTAATCCATAGTTCTCGGCGCTTTTCTGCGTCAGAAAGAATCTTCTCCGACCATTCGCGCGGAGCCCGATAGTGGCCGGAGTACAGGCCGAGTCGGATGGCAGAAGGATGATGCCCATCGGCTGTGAGCTGAGAGACAAAGACTAGATTGCCTAAAGACTTGCTCATCTTCGTGCCGTCCAAGGCGATCATTCCGGTATGCACGTAGTGATTGGCCATCCTGTGCACGTGATGGGTTGCTTCCGCATGTGCGGCAGAAAATTCATGATGCGGAAAGATCAGGTCGGAGCCTCCGCCCTGGATCGCAAAATGATGTCCAAGCCTATTGGTAGCGATCGCGGAACACTCTATATGCCAACCAGGACGCCCTGCTCCAAAAGGAGCCTCCCAGGAAGGCTCACCGTCACGTGCAGATCGCCAGATTAATGCATCAAGGGGATCTTTCTTCCCCGGGCGCTCAGGATCACCGCCCCTTTCTGCAAAGAATTCCTCCATGAGGGCGCGCGAATAATTAGATTCATACCCAAAATGGTTCGTTGCAGAGATCGAGGCATAGATATCACGGTATTGGTCGACTTCAACGATGTAAGCGGAACCGTTGTTCAAAAGAGTCTGAACCATCTCGATGACTTCATCGATGGATTCCATCGCTCCCACGTAGTCGCGGGGAGGAACCACGGATAGGGCTTCCATGTCGGAGCGGAAAAGGTTTATCTGGTCAGTACCCAGTTCTTGCCAGCTCACACCGTCGCGTTCCGCACGCTCGAAAAGCGGATCGTCCACATCCGTAATGTTTTGCACAAAATGGACGGTGTGGCCGGCGTCGATAAGCTGCCGATTAATGAGATCAAAAGCGAGGTATGTCGCTGCATGTCCTAGGTGCGTGGAGTCATAAGGGGTAATGCCACACACATACACACTAACTTCCCCATTACTGCAGTCCACCGGCTTAATCACTCGGTCAGCTGTGTCGTATAGGGAAAGCGCTACTTTTTCTCCCGGTACAGCTGGGATTTTTGGTGTGGGCCATGATTTCATGGCAACCAGAATAACCGCTATCACTGCTCTTGACCGAACTCAATGCAGTCCAGGACGTTCCTTAAAGCAGAAAACGTGCCTGTTGTTAGCAGGCACGTGATCTTTCAATGCTGTTTAAGCAGCAAGGACTCCAGTCGCAAGCAGTCCCATGACCAGCAATCCAACGGGGATGCGGTACACCGCGAACCAGCTAAATGAGTGGTTGCCCACGAACTTAAGCAGCCACGCGATGGACGCATACCCGAGCACAAAAGCAATGCCCGTTCCCACCAGTAGTTGCATTCCCGATGCGGCTTGGCCGGCATCCGGGGCAAAGGCGTCGGGAAGCGAAAACAGCCCGGAACCCAATACTGCAGGAATTGCCAGCAAGAAGCTAAAGCGCGTAGCAACTTCGCGGTCAAGTCCTACAAAGAGACCAGCAGAGACCGTTCCGCCGGAGCGTGAGACTCCCGGGATCAGGGCAAGACACTGCGCAAGGCCCATGATTATGGCGTCTTTCATTGTTAATTCTTCAAAATTGCGTTTCTTCGATCCGAATTTCTCAGCAGCAATGAAGACGAAAGAAAAGAGAATGAGCACGGTTGCTGTGATCCACAGATTACGGAATGCATCACGGATGAGATCTTTAGCCAAGACACCAACGATGACCACGGGAAGAGTTCCCACGACCACCATCCACCCCATGCGATAGTCAAAACCGCGTGCATCCTTATTAAACAAGCCTCGGAACCAGCCAGTGACAATCTTTGCAATGTCTTTGGCAAAGTACACCAGCACTGCAAGTTCTGTTCCGAGTTGGACTACCGCAGTAAAGCTTGCCCCAGCGTCCTCCCTCCAAAAAAGTTGGGAGATAATTCTCAGATGGCCAGAAGAGCTGATCGGCAAGAACTCGGTAAGTCCCTGCACAATCGATAAAACAATGGTTTGCGCCCAAGATATTTGGTCTGCGGAGGCCGCAGAAACAGTCGACACGCTGTCGGCAAGGATGATCGATTTAGTCACAAAGAATCACCGTACTCTACTGTGGACATGGTGAGAGAAGCAACAGTCGGTTCAAGCGGATTAAGAGTGTCTACTTTAGGGCTCGGTACAACAACATGGGGACGCAGCACTCCTGAATCTGAGGCCTCAGAGATACTTAGGGTTTTCCGCGATGCAGGCGGAACGCTTATCGACGTCTCCCCCAATGCTGTTGACATCATTGCGCGTCAGCTCGTTCCCGATCGTCATGAGTTTGTTGTGTCTGTAAGCAGCGGAGTAAATCCCGCAGCACCTTTTGGGCAACGAGTAGATTGTTCGAGGCGCAATCTACTGCATCAATTGGACACCACTTTGCAGCGCTTAAACACTGACTACATAGACCTATGGAACGTGGGTTATTGGGACCCTCACACGCCACCAGATGAAGTCGCCGACACTCTTGCCCATATGATCCAAGTGGGTAAAGTGCGCTATGCGGGTGTGCGCGGCTATAGCGGCTGGCAGCTTGCGGTAACGCGCCACCGGGACATCATTTCTGCGCAGGCTCCTTATAACTTATTGCAGCGTTCCATCGAGACCGATCTCCTGCCTGCTGCGCAATATTTGGGTGTCGGAGTTATAGCTGGTGCGCCTTTAGCTCAGGGAGTACTCAGTGGTCAGTATCGCAGGAGTATTCCAGGGACCTCACGGGCAGCTTCTCCCGAGGCCTATGCGGACGTGCATGGCTTAATCCCTGAAAGTCATGCAGTAGTTGAAGCATTAAAAACTGCAGCTGAGGGACTAGGCATCTCCACAGCTATCACAGCGGCCTCCTGGGTCCTTAGCCAACCGGGCATTAGCGCTATGATTGCGACTCCTCGCACGACGCATCACTGCCAAGAACTCATTACGAGCGCGGACGTGACCATCCCCCGCACAATCTCCAAGGCTTTTGATGACGTAACCCTCTAATCGCGTCACCACACCGGGTTGTAGATGCGCTTTTCTCAGGCAACCGGAAAACGGGGATAAAGATGTGGGGTCATATGGAGTTATCAGGAGCGACATACTGGTAGGGTCATTCTGTGTGAGAAACGCACAGAGTAAGTCGGGAGTCCAAAAAACTGCGATCGCGGGGCTGCTCGCATTGTCTTTAAGCCTTGCTGCTTGTACTAAAGAAAACGGGCCTAATCCACAGGAGTCCGGAGTGCAAGGAAACGCAACGGCACAAAAATCGCCGGCTTCCTCCTCACCATCAGGTAAGGTCCTGCCGTTTGCGTCCATCCTAGGGATGCAAAAAGCTGGAAATATCCTTGCGGTGAGAGAAAAAACTGTGTTTCACGTGGGGGCCATCAAAGATTTTTATAATGGAACCCAAAAAAAGATTGATGTACACGAAGCCTGCGGTGCACTTACTGCAACTGACCAGGAGTTTATTCTCCCCTGCCCCGATGGCGTACACGTTGTAGATGCGAGAACACCCGCTACTCATGATGTGGTGACCCAAGAACCAGCAACAGTCGCTATCAAAACGACAAGCGGCGAGATTATCGCGGGAGACTCAGATACGGCGAGTTTGAAAGTACATCGCAGCAATAAAGCCACACAGAGCATCAAGACAGAATTCATTACTAATCAGATTGTTGCCATACCTGTAGATGGTCAGCCCGATGCTGTGGCTCGCGTTAACAACGAACATACTGTCATCCAAGACATTCACTGGTCAGAAGACAAAGGTGGTGCTTTGTTGCGCGTTGGGCGCGGAGTCGGTCAGATTGCTCCCGCCGAACAATCAATTCTCCTAGCATCCGACACCATTAGTGGTCAGCTGATGGTATATGGCGCAGAAGACGTGATTAGGCTTCATCAATCCTCTCCTGTGGGCGTAAGTCCATGGGCGGTAGCTTGGGATAAAAAGAATCAGCAGGCGTGGGTGAGCACGACCTCCGATAACAAGCTAACTGCGTACAGCATTTCAAGCGGAACTGCAGATCCTAAGCGCCATTATTCTTCCGTTGCGGACGTACACTCGATGGTGGTGCTTGACGACGCCACCGTGATTGCGGGTTCGGCCACCGGCGACGGTCTCCAAATTATTGCACCCTAAGTTTTCATCCCCTCTTGACCAAAAGAAAGCTCATTTGATCCATGTCGATCCCCCAGCATCCCCTCCGTACGAAAATGTACAACCTCGCGCTCAAAGGAATGTTCACGATGTCCCCGGAGCGCATCCATGGCATCATCAGCAAGGGAATGAATGTTCTACAGGTAGCCGGTCCTATCAACACCGCTCTGGGCAAAATTGTAGCCGTTGACGATCCCATACTGTCGCAGGAAGTCTTTGGTACCGTGTTCCCTCGTCCCTTAGGCCTTGCTGCGGGCTTTGACAAAGACGGAGATGCTCCCGATGCATGGGCAGCTGTAGGATTTGGATATGCAGAGTTGGGAACTGTAACGGCATCCCCGCAGCCAGGAAACCCTACGCCACGACTTTTCCGGCTTCCCGCAGACAAAGCCATCCTCAACCGCATGGGTTTTAACAACGCTGGTGCTGCTCAGGTAGCCGGCAATCTACGCCGTCGTACTTCTGACGATGTTATCGGCATTAATATTGGCAAAACTAAAGTGGTGCCGGCGGACAAAGCGGTCGACGATTACCGCAGGTCTGCAGCCTTGCTCGGTGATCTCGCAGATTATCTTGTGGTCAACGTGTCCTCTCCTAATACACCAGGGTTAAGGGATTTGCAGGCCGTCGATTCACTTCGTCCCATCTTAAAGGCCGTGCAGGAAACGACCTCGACCCCTGTGCTAGTGAAGATCGCACCGGACCTCGATGCCGACGATATTGATGCCGTCGCAGATCTTGCTGTTGAGCTAGGCCTTGACGGAATCGTAGCAACAAATACTACGCTCACTAGAGAAGGCCTTGTCACTCCAGCACGCGCTGTTGAAGATATGGGTGCAGGTGGCATTTCTGGTGCACCTCTGGCAGAGCGCTCACTGGAAGTGCTCCGTCAGCTCTACACCCGAGTCGGAAAAGACCTAGTATTAATCGGCGTTGGCGGTATAGCAACGCCCCAACAAGCTTGGGAAAGAATTGCTGCAGGGGCAACCTTGCTGCAAGGCTATACCGGACTTATCTACGGTGGCCCCGATTGGATCAGGGATATCCACCTTGGAATAGCCGCCCAATTGCGCGCGCATGGGTTAAACAATATTGCGGAAGCCGTTGGTTCAGAACTTCCGTGGACTCTTGACTAAAACACGGAGCACTTTCCAACCGTTGGGCTATTCATAGTCGACAGTAGTAATCACTCCTCGGCGGCGGCGTTTTTTAAAACGCCCCGTCGCCAAAAAGACGGCACCAGATATCGCAAAAAATAACGCCCCTATACACAACACCATAGGGCCGTTATTTTCGGTGAAGTCGTGAGCAGTAGCTTTCTTGAACCACCACGCACCAACAAGCATAATCCCACTCACAATTTCGCAGAGGATTCCTGCGATTGTTCGCCCTCGCATCAGTCTGACCCTTCGCGTTGTCCGTGGCAAATGGCACATAGCAGTAAAACACGACGTTATTCTGCCTATTAGTGGAATGATAACTAAGTATTAATACTGACGCAGTGTTTTTCCATGGAGGAATAGAAAAAGAAACTAATCTTTCGTTTTCCCTCCCCCAGATTGATGGACTGTACGAATAAAAACGGAGAAAGAGGCGAGAGCCTTTTACTTTATGGCAGCTTGCCTAGCAACAAGCCCAAACACAAGCGCTAAGGTCCCGTAAATAGGCAGCCAGTACTGCTGCCACACAACTATCGGTTCAGGGCTTAAAAATCGGCCAGCGACTACAAGTGCCAACGCCACGATGAGCGCCCCTACCTGGAGACGCGATGCAGCCTGGTCTTTCCGAATCGTGGCAAATCCACCAAAGACTCCTGCTGCGATAACGATGAAAAGAAATCGGGCAGTCACCGCAACAGGTTGCATCCATCCAACGGTCGCTACTTGAACGAACGTAAAGATAAATAAGACGAATGCAATGGCAACAAAGGCGCCACCGACTCTTATCCCCACCGGAATTGTAGAATGTGAGGGCTGAGCTGCTGATGCCTTAGACATTCTCGTACCAACCCCAGTACACCGAGCGAGCAAGTGAGTGGAAATACAGGTTAAAGCCGAGAACAGTCGGTGTCGCGTCGGCTGGAATATCGAGGGTTTCTACATCTACCGCGTGCACGGCAAAAAGATAACGATGTGGGCCGTGACCCGCGGGAGGATTAGGGCCATAGTAGCCGCGGATACCAGAATCGCCTTTGAGCGTTATCACGCTTTCGATGCCCCCAAGGGTCTCATCTCCCGCACCCTGAGCAAGCTTGCTAACAGTAACCGGAATATTAAAAACAGCCCAGTGCCAAAACCCTGAAGCCGTGGGGGCATCAGGGTCAAAACACGTGATAGCCAGTGATTTTGTACCTTCAGGGACATCTGACCATGAGAACTGCGGCGATAGTCCTGCTTCTGCCACATGAATCTCCGGGATCTTTTCCCCCTCGCCAAAGGACGTGGAGCTCAGAGGAAAAGATGGAAGATCTTTTAAAGGAGCGTAGGGGTCAGGACCGGGGAAACGTGGATCTGCGTAGGTACTCATGTGGTCATTTTTACCTGAACATATGTCCCACGGCTATGAAAACTGTCTCTTTTATAGTTGAGATAGCCCCTGCGTACCCCGGTGGCGTCGACAAGCCTGAATTTTTTAGTCCAGTCCTCGTTCTATGGCTTCTGCAATAGCATCGATAAACGCGCGATCCGTAGGAGAACCTGAAACCGTGACAGTTTCACCTTGACGGATACCAAGGGACATAAGCAGCAAAGAGGACGCAGCGTCTGCCCCGTTCACGTGTATGCTTCCCTCGGCCTCCGATGCGATCTCAGAAATGATAGAAGCGGGGCGTGCATGCAAGCCTGCTGCATCAACCACAGTAACCCGACGCCCGTATTCTCCAGATGGTATTGGCTCTTCAACAGACGTAACAGGCTCCGGTGCAAACAAGGAAACCGCAGAGGCGGCAGCCTTGATGACCGCATACAAAGAATCACCCTGTTGTGCTGCAGTCGCAGCGGCAACTGTGCCTTCTACAAAGGGGACGTTGGCAAAAGCCACGGGCTGATCATCGTAAAAGTCTAATAGGGTCTCTACCGTCATCGTTGCCGAACCCAAGTCAGTGAGGATAAGAACCTCAAGCCCCTTATCTAAAAGTCCATCGACTGAGCTTTCCACTAGGTCATAGGAAGTACCTATTCCGCCATTGTCGCGCCCGCCTGCCGGAACAATAGCCACGTCAGTAGCCATTTGCTGGGCAAGTTCGCAAAGTCCCGCCGCTAACGAGGACGAATGGGAGACAAGGACAAGCCCCACTTTTTGTTTGCTCATGAAGCTGCTGACTCCTTTGCAGCATCCGCTGCGGCTCTGAGGAATAATGCGGAAGACGTCGCGCCGGGATCTTTGTGCCCTGCAGAGCGTTCGCCTAGGTAGGAGGCCCGACCTTTGGTAGCGATCATGGGGATAGTCGATTCGGCTCCTTGCTCGGCAGATTCAGCTGCACGAACAAGCACCTCAGCAGCTGTAGCGCCGTTATTCACTGCGTCTCTTGCGGCGCTGGCGGCGGGACTCCATGCATCGACCATGGTCTTCTCCCCTGTGGTGGCCTTGCCGCGAGCTGTGACGCCTTCCAAAGCACCGTCGATAAGGCCAGCTATGGCTTCAGCATCTAGTTTCTCTTTTCCTTTAATCGCTTTCGACGCTCTCAGAAAAGCGGTTCCAAGCAGCGGCCCTGAAGCTCCCCCGACGGTAGAAATGAGTGTCGCTGCGGTGATTTTGAGAACCTCAGAAGGCGTTGTCACCTCCTGACCGTCTAGCTTCTCCAGGACAGCACTAAAACCACGATCGACATTTTCCCCATGGTCCGCATCACCGATAGCGCGATCAAGCTCTATCAACTCGTCGCGGTGTTCCTTTGCTGCGATGGCGCATCGGTTAATCCAATCGCTGGCCCAATCAACAGTGAGGAAATCCATGGTTATATTCCTTTACGATAAGCAACGGTATTAACGGGGGCGTCGAAAAGCTTTAATGCTTCCTCATCAACCCTCATCAAGGTGACCGATGCGCCTTGCATATCAAGACTCGTCACATAGTTGCCCACGAGCGCGCGTTCTACAACGATTCCAGCTTCATCCAGACGTTCTTGAACCCGCCTGTAGACAACATAAAGCTCCGACGAAGGAGTCCCTCCCATGCCATTGACCAAGGCGATAACGCGTTCTCCGCGGAGGAGCTGAAGATCGTGGACAATGGGGTCTATAAGTTGGTCGGTGATTGAGTCGGCATCGCTCATCGGAACTTTTCGTCGACCGGGCTCCCCATGAATGCCGATTCCGATCTCAATCTCGTTTTCTTCAAGATCAAACGACGGTTTTCCTACGTGAGGGACCGTGCAGGCCGACAGTGCAACCCCCATTGAAGCAACATTTTCTACTGCTTTTTTAGCCACAGCGGCGACTTCTTCCAATGAATCCCCGCGTTCAGCTGTTGCTCCAGCAAGCTTTTCCACCAACATGGTTCCGGCTACCCCACGACGACCCGCTGTGTAGAGAGAATCCTCAACAGCTACGTCGTCGTCCACGATTACTTGGACCACCTCTATGCCTTCAAGCTCTGCTAGTTCTGCGGCCGTATCAAAGTTCAAAACGTCGCCTGTGTAGTTCTTGACGATGTACACCACACCTGCCCCTCGATTGACTGCCTTTGTGGCCTCCACGATGGGATCTGGCGTTGGAGAAGTAAAAACTGGTCCCGGTATCGCGGCATCGAGCATTCCTTCTCCGACAAAACCGGAATGCAGGGGCTCGTGGCCAGAACCGCCACCAGATATAAGAGCTACTTTTCCTTCTTGTTTTAGCTGAGCACGCGTGATGTATAGAGGATCACTGTGTGCCGAAACTATGTCTTTGTGGGCGGCAGCAAATCCATCGATGGCTTCTTGAACAACCTTTCGCGGATCATTAGCAAGCTTTTTCATAGACTCAACCTTTCGCAGATAGAAAGCTGATCGCATCGCTCACAGACCCTCACGTAAGCGACAGCACCGTTTGTTCATGTTGCTGTATATATTGCCGGTGCAATGGTTTTATGGGTTCGACTGTACGGATTTTTGACCCCATTGTGTTGTGATCTAGATCGCGGATAGCTTGGGTTCGGCATAGATGGCTTTGTTTACGCACAATATTTTCCTTCCGTGCAATCATTCACAATAACCGTGCAGAGCAATGGCAACGACGGTGCTCAAGATGACGCGCCGCATAACCGGATCGGTGACGTAGAAGAAGCCAACGTATATGCATTTAAATGTTTTTACCCATTGTGACCTGCCGATTTGCCTATCTATTGAGTCGCTCATATAGTTAAGCGAGTCAACAGCCAAGCGGCTGGAAGCACTACCCGGCCCGGGTGGCGGAATGGCAGACGCGCTAGCTTGAGGTGCTAGTGTCCTACTAACGGACGTGGGGGTTCAAGTCCCCCCTCGGGCACAAATAGTTAATGTGTATTAACGGAGGTAACAAAATCGAAAGAGATTGTTACCTCCGTTTTTCTTTACTATTTTCCCTGTTGCTCATCTCCCCGAGCAAGATCCCGCATGGCAGCGCCGTAGGTATGTAGGTATATTGCGGCTAAGCTAGGTTCATCCACTTTAAGTCGAATAAAAACGAATGTGTGAGGTTATCGTTCCGATGTTGATTTGATCTCTACTCAGCTGAGCTGAGACGTTTACACCGTTGCCCTGCTCTTGGAGATCAACTATGACTTCTGTCGAACTCACCGACGTCACTTTTGCGTATAACTCACGTCCACTTCTTAACCATATTTCTTTGCATATCGGCGCTGGCGAGCGCGCCTGCCTCGTAGGGCCTAACGGCTGCGGGAAAACGACCCTCCTCAGACTCATCACTGGAGACATCACTCCAGATAACGGGAACATCATTATGCACCCGGCACATGATGCCAGCCGGTCACATGCGTTTAACTTCAAGGTCGCTACGCAACACACCACCGTCGAAGACTTCTTCAACCATGCGCTATCTGGCCTTTATGCTCTTTCATCGCGGTTTGACGAGGTGACCACTGGTCTAGCCAGCTCCCCCAATGACCCCAACGCTAGCAAGCGAATATGACTCTTTGCTCACCCAGATGAGCTCTCCAGATGTGTGGTCAATCGATGCACGTATCGATGAAACTCTTGCTGGCTTGGGGCTTCCACAGCTAGCCAGTGCTGGACGATCACGGCACCTTAGCTCATTGTCGCCAGGCCAGCGCGTGCGTCTTGAGCTAACTGCGTTGTTGGTGTCGCGACCAGACGTTTTGGTGCTCGATGAGCCAACAAATCACCTTGATAAGGATGGCAGTAACTTTTTAGTGCGGATGCTTATGGACTGGTCCGGCCCAGTGATCTTAGCGAGCCATGACCGTGCCTTTATCAATAAAGTAGCCACGGTCATCTACGACTTAGATATAGCTTCCTGGCAAGCACTGGCGACGGCCTCAGGGCTAGACGCAATTCCTGGTGCATACAGATGTCAGGGCAATTACTCTGATTATCTTGTTGCTAAAACCCAGGCACGTGAAGCACATAAGCAGCTACACAGTAGCCAGCAGGTAGAAAAACGCTCAATTCAAGCGCACCGAGCCACCAGCCAAAACATCGCTCAGGGCGGTTCTCATATGAAAACTGCGACAGGCATGGCCCGCAAGTTCTACTCGGATCGTGCGGCTTCCACCGCAGTGCGCCGGATACGTAATGATGACCGACGCCTCGATGATTTAAGTAACCGGGAGGTTCGCAAACTACGCACTTATGACTTGCGCCTAGACTTTGCCGACGCACCAGCACAGACGGGAGTGGCTGTATCTGCACGGAATGCGACACTGCCTCACCGTCTGCAAGAAGTAACCTTTGATCTCATGCACGGGGAACATCTGCTGATCACAGGACCCAATGGAGCAGGAAAATCCACGTTGGTGAATTGGATTGCTGCTGGAACTCCACCAACTACGGCTCATAGTGATGCAAGCGGAACGATTACACGAGATGATCGGCTAGTGCTGATCCCGCAACGTCTCCCCCAGCAAGGCGATCCCGGCTTCACAGAAACCGTATGGAATGAAGGTATCGGCCAGATGGGCACAGGAATTATTCATCCCTCCATGTGGAATACCCCGGTGCCAGCACTGTCTGCGGGCAATCAACGGCGCGCTCAGATAGCTGTTGCCGTTGCTGAGCAGCCGGCTATACTCCTCATCGACGAGCCGACTAACTACCTCGATCTCGACACGATCGAAGCCTTTGAAGATGCAATCTCTGAATGGGCCGGAACTTTAGTGATAGTTAGCCACGACCAATGGCTCATTGACAAATGGCGTGGGAAAAGGCTTTGCCTAGGCTCATCCGCATAGCTGGGCACAATATCGGTCCTGAATTCTAGTAGGTAAGCTTTCTAGTTATGCACGATGAGGAAATCCGCGCACGGCGAATGATTGCCCATTATCTCAGCCCAAGCGACGCGCATCCCCAGCCCAAGGCACTATCGGATGCAGCTTTTCAGATGATGGCTACTCAAGGACAAAATTATGCCGGTGGTTTGCAGGGCCTGGCGGTGCGTACTGGAGTGCACGAGCTGTATACCGGCACCATACAAAGCCATTTGGACGATTGCCTGAAAAATTATGAGGTTATCCGTACATGGTCACAACGCGGCACACTTCATTTCCTCCACAAAGATAACGCGTGGATTGTAGCCGCTATAGGCAAGCGCGGTTTGGGAACTATTGAGTCTTCCGCTCAGCGCTTTGGGATAACAGAACAAGAATATTCAGAGATCCTCGAACGCACCATACAGCTTTGCGTCACTCCACATAGCCGCCAGCAACTACGAGACCACCTCGGGATTGATTCTGCCCTGTTGTCCAACGTCATGCGCCGTTTAGGCCGTACCGGCGACCTCATCCAAGGTGCTAAGACAGGTAACCATGATACTTTTATCCGCGCCGATACTGCCGGTTGTGACGTGAATCGGGATGCAAGCATTGAAACGTTAGTAACCAACTATTTTTCCACCCGCGGCCCAGATCACATAGCCGATTGCGCATGGTGGTCTACGTTGCCTAAGACCGTTGTGCGTCGTGAAGCTAGAAAAGCGGTCGACTCCGGCGCTCTATTAGAAGTCTCCCCCGACGTATTTATGGGGAGCTGGCAAAACAATGTCTCAGACAGCGAGATCACTGCCGCTCTGCAACTCCAAATCCAGCTCCCGCCCTTTGACGAGTACCTGATGTCCTATACCCAGCGCGACGTATTATTCTCCCCACAGTGCGATCCGTTATCTGTACTGACCAAAAACGGCATTTCCTGGCCTTTTATGGTTTCAGGAGGCGTGATTATAGGCCGATCTTCCTAGCGACGATAAAGTAGAGCAAATGACCGACATCAATCCAGACGAGTTGGATATTGCGCTACGAGTCTTAAAAGAAGCCGGCGACTTGCCCCAAGATCATCCTCAGGCTGTCACGTTGCATCACGCTGTGAGCAAGCTTTTTAAGACGGTAAAAAAGAACCGCAGGAGCGTCGCAAAGCAGCAAAGAAGGCTTGCCGACGCTCAAGTGCTTGCCGCGACTGCAACGGCCAACCCTCGCCGGATTGACGATGAAACAGCGGACCTTCTCATTGCCCCGCAAGGCCAAAAGCCCATCCCGCTTGAAGTCGGCGCGGTAGCCACACCCCATGGGTTTGCCGGAAGACTCAACAAATCGCATAACTGTTATATTTGCAAGCAACCATATACCTTGGTCGATTCCTTCCATCATCAACTCTGCCCGGACTGCGCCAGTGATAATCGGCAGCGCCGTGAACAGCGCGTGGACCTGACAGGCAGGCGAGCACTCTTGACTGGTGGACGCGCAAAGATCGGCATGTATATAGCGCTTAAATTGCTTCGCGACGGCGCCCATCTGACCATCACTACCCGCTTTCCTAAGGACGCTGTCCGTAGGTTTACCGCAATACCAGACTCCTCCGAGTGGCTTGAGCGCTTGCGCATCGTAGGGATTGATTTGCGCAACCCCCGGCACGCGTCGAGGAGCTTGCCGCCATGGTAGGAGAATCCCCGCTAGACATCCTTATCAATAATGCTGCCCAAACCGTTCGGAGATCGCCTGGAGCATATTCAGGGTTGGTGTCCGCGGAAGCACAGCCGCTTAGCGGGCTGCAGAATGATGTAGCTTCTTGAACTGGGTGTCGCAACGAATCTTCATCCGGAGTCTTTGGAGCACAAGAAAAACCACCAAAGCCTCATGGACAGCCCCGGAGTCCTGGACACTAACGATGCTCAGCGCATAGCGGCACTGGCGATGCGTGCAGGGAATGACTCCCACGGCGTGGACGCAGGCGGT
Source organism: Corynebacterium silvaticum (assembly GCF_002162115.2). Taxonomy (NCBI): domain Bacteria; kingdom Bacillati; phylum Actinomycetota; class Actinomycetes; order Mycobacteriales; family Corynebacteriaceae; genus Corynebacterium; species Corynebacterium silvaticum. The sequence continues at coordinate 1,333,456 of NZ_CP021417.2, forward strand.
CTTATCCCCGACTTGGTCAACCATAACTCTTGGGTAGCGAAAGTCGGAGATATAGATCCTGTAGAAATGCTGGAAGTTCAGCTATGCAATGCCACCGCGCCTTTCATCCTCTTTAACAGGCTCCGCCCAGCTTTAGAGGCATCGTCTGCGCGTCGAAAATACGTGGTCAATGTCTCTGCCATGGAGGGAGTTTTTGGCCGAGGATACAAAGGACCAGGCCATCCTCACACAAACATGGCTAAAGCGGCGCTCAATATGTTGACGCGAACCACGGCCACCGAAATGTTCGAGCATGGTGTCCTGGTCACCGCCGTAGATACGGGATGGATTACCGACGAGCGCCCGCACACAACAAAGACACGTCTCGCTGACGAAGGCTTCCGAGCACCGCTTGATCTAGTCGACGGTGCTGCCAGGGTCTACGACCCCATAGTCCAAGGCGAAAATGGGGTCGATCTTTATGGCTGCTTCCTCAAAGACTATAGGCCACATCCCTGGTAGGCAGCTGTATCAATGCTCGTCTCTGCGATCGAAAGCCCGAAGAATCTTTTCTGCACCAAGGGTTGGTGTTATCTGAGCTTGTCGTAATTGCGTCTCCACGAGTTTGCGGACAGAACTAACCTCAGGATCTGCGTTCAATCGCTGCAACAGCGTCTCGTGCACCATCGACCACATCCATTGGACTTGTTGCTCTCTGCGGGTGTGCTCGAAAGTGCCTGAGTCCAGCATTACTTTGTGGTGCTCCTGGACATGATCCCAGAACTCTTCCACCCCTTCATGTTCCACCGCAGACATCGTCATGGTTGGAGGGTGCCACAAGTCGCTTTCTTGGCGAACCATCCGCATCGCAGCACCCAGTTCCCTAGCAGCACGCTTGGCGTTTTTCAGGTTGGGGCCATCGGCTTTATTGATTGCGACGAGATCAGCCATTTCCAGGACACCTTTTTTAATTCCCTGGAGCTGATCCCCAGCGCCAGCAAGTGCCAAAAAGGTAAAGCAATCCACCATCTGAGAAACCGCTACCTCTGACTGCCCCACGCCCACGGTCTCCACGAGGATGACGTCATAACCAGCGGCTTCAAAGACCACCATGGATTCCCGGGTAGCTTTGGCCACGCCACCTAGCGTTCCTGCTGACGGTGATGGGCGGATAAACGCGTTCTCTTCCCGCGCTAACTTGGCCATTCGAGTCTTATCGCCAAGGATAGAGCCTCGGGTTTTGGTCGAGGAAGGATCAATAGCTAACACCGCGACTTTATGGCCCTCAGTGATCAACTTCATCCCGAGAGCCTCAATGAAAGTCGATTTGCCGACTCCCGGAACACCAGTGATTCCCACTCGCAGTGCTTTTCCGCTAAAGGGCAGCAACCTAACCAGTAGTTCCTGCGCCAGTACGCGGTGTGCTGCGGCTGTCGACTCCAGCAGCGTAATTGCGCGTGACATAAGGGTGCGGTCACACCGACGAACGCCTTCAAAGAGCTCATCCACGTCTATACGACGGCGGGCGCGTTTAACAATCTCTGGAGGAACCGATGTTGCTTCCCCTAGGTCTGTTCCCGAAGTGGTCATGAGGGAACCTAAGTGATGCTCGAGGTATTCATTGTCCATAGTCATGGCTCATCCTTCCCGTCGAAAACGACGTCACCGGCCGCGCACAAGAGCGACCGGTGACGAGGTTGGCATGGTTTAACTAAGCTTCATCGACCTGAAGCTCGATGCCAAGATTTGCTGACAGCTTAGTCAGCATGTCGATCGCTGCTTCTGCGATGACGGTACCTGGTGGGTAAATTGCCACAGCACCGTCGTCGTAAAGCTCTTGGAAGTCACCCGGTGGGATCACACCACCGACAACAATCATGATGTCCTCACGACCGAGCTTTGCCAATTCTTCCTTCAACGCAGGTACCAAGGTGAGGTGACCTGCAGCTAGAGACGACACGCCAACGACATGGACATCGGCGTCTACTGCAGCCCGTGCCGCCTCTGCAGGAGTCTGGAAGAGCGGTCCGACGTCAACGTCCATGCCAAGGTCGGCATAAGCGGAAGCAACGACTTTCTGACCACGGTCGTGTCCATCCTGACCCATCTTGGCTATGAAGATACGCGGGCGGCGGCCTTCTTCCGCTTCAAAGGCGTCTGCCATAGCGATAGCCTTATCGACGTTCCCCACAGCACCTTCCTTTCCGACTTCTTCCTTGTATACGCCAGATAGCGTACGGATTTCTGCCTCGTGACGGCCGAAAACATCTTCGAGTGCGTCCGAGATTTCACCGATTGAGCATTTTGCGCGAGCACAGTCGACCGCGAGCTTAAGGAGGTTATGATCCAGATCGCCTGGCTTCTTGGTCTCCATGCGGGCAGCTTCTGTCAAAGCGTCAAGGGTGCGTTTCACTTCAGCCTCGTCACGCTCTGCACGCAACTTAGCTAACTTCTCGATCTGCTCAGCGCGCACCTTCGTGTTGTCAACCTTGAGGACTTCAATCTGCTCGTCTTCCTCAACAACGTACTTGTTCACGCCGATGAGCGCTTGACGCCCGGAATCAATTCGTGCCTGGGTACGAGCAGCAGATTCCTCAATGCGAAGCTTCGGAATTCCCTCGATGGTTGCCTGGGCCATGCCACCTGCGGCCTCGACTTCCTCGATGTGAGCACGTGCTCGCTCAGCGAGTTGTTCTGTCAGCCATTCGATGTAATAGGAACCAGCCCATGGGTCGACTGGAGCTGTGGTTCCAGATTCCTGCTGCAAAAGAAGCTGGGTATTACGCGCGATACGTGCAGAGAAGTCGGTCGGTAGCGCAAGGGCCTCGTCGAGAGCGTTGGTGTGCAGCGACTGAGTGTGTCCTTGTGTGGCACCCATGGCTTCAACCGCCGTACGAGCCACATTGTTGTACACATCCTGCGCAGTCAGGGACCAACCTGAGGTCTGCGAGTGGGTACGCAGAGACTGCGACTTAGGGTTCTTCGGGTCGAACTTGGCAACCAGTTCGCTCCACAAAAGGCGTCCCGCGCGCAGCTTTGCGATCTCCATAAACGTGTTCATGGAGATACCCCAGAAGAAGGAGAGACGGGGGGCAAACTTGTCCACGTCCAGTCCGACGTCTTTACCGGCACGAATATATTCGATTCCGTCTGCAAGCGTGTAGGCAAGCTCAAGATCTGCCGTAGCTCCAGCCTCTTGAATGTGGTAGCCAGAAATCGAAATCGAGTTAAACCGCGGCATCTTCATCGAGGTGTACTCGAAAATATTTGAGATGATGCGCATGGACGGCTTCGGCGGATAAATGTAGGTGTTACGAACCATGAACTCTTTCAGAATATCGTTCTGAATAGTTCCGGCCAGTTGCTCAGGAGCAACTCCTTGTTCCTCTGCAGTCACGATATAAAAAGCCAGGACTGGAAGAACTGCGCCGTTCATGGTCATGGACACCGAAACCCTGCCGAGATCAATACCGGCGAATAGTTCTCGCATATCCAGAATCGAGTCAATGGCCACGCCTGCCATACCGACGTCGCCGACAACGCGCTCATTATCTGAGTCGTAGCCACGGTGAGTAGCTAGGTCAAAAGCGACCGACAGGCCTTTCTGGCCAGCGGCAAGGTTACGGCGATAAAAGGCATTGGACTCGGCGGCCGTGGAAAAGCCCGCGTACTGGCGGATTGTCCATGGCTGGTTGGTGTACATGGTGGGATAGGGGCCACGCATAAAAGGAACCATGCCGGGGAAAGAATCCAGCTGTTCAGCCGGGACTGAATCATCACGATCGTCGCGGTTAAATACACGCGGGACGTCAATGCCCTCTGGGGTGGTCCATACTTGTTCGCGCAAAGAATCAGCGTTGTCCGCAGCTTTTGTCTCAGCGGCTGCAGAGTACTCAGCGAAATTTGGGATGGTGTTCATTGTGCTTATGCTCCCAACTTGTCGAGCAGGTTAGTCAACGTAGCGCCTGCGTCGATCTTGAGGTTCAAGTAATCATCCGGCTCGAAATCATGCCCTGGTGAGCCAGCCAGCAAAATGGTCTCAACGCCTGCTTCGCGCAATGCAGCAAAAGCTTCTGCACCAGAGGCATCGTATTCCGCGTCTGTTCCACAGATCACGGCAATAGAAGCCGAATGTGCTGCCTGCTCGAACTCGGGGGTTCCCGGCGTGACCTGACCGGGGTTGAGGGCCTCAATACCGCCGGTACCCAATAGGTTGGTGATAAACCCTGTACGGATGTTGTGCTTGGCTAGTGGGCCTAGTGGAATAAGCGCCGCTGCTGGGCGTTTCCCATGAACTTCCATGAACGCATCTGAGCGGTTGCGCAATGCCTCAAACTGCGCGCCCCAGCGACGAACGTGGGTTGGTTCCACGCGCAGCTCTGCGGGAAGCGGAGCCTCTGCAAGGTTGGGGAACTCGTTAATCGCAGTGATCTTCTTAGTGCGATGAGCGATGTCGTTTCGGATTGCCTCGTGGGCCTCATCCAACATGGACGTAAGCGCACCGGATTCGAAGGCTGCGGTGAAACCACCTTGAGCTTCAATCTCAGTGAAAACCTTCCACGCTTTCTCGGCGATTTCCGAGGTGAGTTTCTCCACGTAGTAGCTACCGCCAGCCGGATCGATAACATGGCCTAGGTGGGACTCTTCCAGAAGAAGTAGGTTGGTGTTACGCGCGATACGATGCGCAAATGGGCGAGAAATCTTAGGAAGGCCACCTGGAATTGCCCAGTCAAAGCACAGCACCTCAACATCATGAGCACCGCCAACGCCACCGGCAAAAGCAGCAACCGTCGAACGCAGCATGTTGACCCATGGATCACGCTGAGAGAACATGACTGGAGCAGTCAAAGCGTGCAGCGGGGCGCTACCGTGATCTGCTGCACCGACGATTTCCGCAACTCGTGCCCACAGGGTACGTGCGGCGCGTAGCTTAGAGATCTGGGCAAACTGGTCATCGGTGACCGCATAGCGGAAGGACAGCTGATCGAGTGCGTCAGCGACACTCAGGCCTGCTGCGGTGAGTTCCCTGAGATACTGAGCTCCAGCGGCAAGGGCCAAACCGATTTCTTGTGCATCCGTAGCACTCTGATTAGAGAAAGAAACAGCATCAATCAGGATGGCACGAGTATTCTTGCGTTCTGCTGCACCAACGGCCAAAGACACTGCAGTGGGCAGGTCAACAGAGGCAGATCCATCGATCCAAGAAGAAAGCGGAGAAGCTCCCAGCTCGATCAGCTTGGGGTCAGCATCCTGGGCGTCGACAAGCTTATAAAGTTCCTCTGCCACGCTGGCAGTGGCCTCACCCGAGTTAAGCCGCACTGGAGCGTACTGGAAAAGTACTCCCTTCAGCAGCTTTTCGACGCCCTCAGTGCCGTAGATAACGATGTCAGTCGTACCGTTATCTAACGCAGATAAAAGCTGTTCATTCGAAGCGGAAGGACCGAAAGACTCGGTCACTCCCCAACCAACGCCTTCTTCAGCTCCTGCGCCGCGTGCACCGCGAGTGAACGGGAAGACTCCAGGAAGAGTGACTTCAGCGAGTTCATCAACACGGTTATACAGCGGGTTAACGTTGATTCCGTCATAGGTTGTACGAATCAGCTTGCGCCAGATATCAAGCGGTATATCGGCGACGTCTTGTTTACGTACTCGGGCAAAAACCTTGGCAACAGCCTTGTACCAAGCCTGCTGCTGGGCTTCAAATTCTTCGGTTTGGGCGAATCGTGTGTCAGTCACGAGTGGGACCCACTCCCCTCACATTTGTGGGCTTGAGGTTTGCTCCTGGAAAAGGGGCAAGCTCCAAGCTCCGTTTGTGTCTTGAGTTGATATGTCGTGGCGCTGGGCACCAGATCACCTAAAGCACCTAATGCCTCACAACAAGCTCTAAGTGTAGTCCGCATCAATTCTTTTCTGTGGCCTTTTTCCCGAATGGGTGGAATCGGGCATTAAGGTAAAGCCTCGTGAACAGTTTTTTTAACTTTGCTTGGGGCATTTTTCGTGATGGATTAAACACTATTAAGTCATGGAGTGCAGCTAAGAATATTAGCGTTTTCGCACTAGGGATAGCTTTTATTCTCATTACAATCCTCGTAGATGTCCCCAGCGTAGAAACGCTCAGGTCGTGGGCAGATGATGCCGGTAGCGCCTTTGTGATTTTGTTCGCTTTTCTATACATCGGGATCACCCAGTTTCCGATACCACGCACTCTTCTCACCTTGTCCGCAGGAATTCTTTTCGGTCCCATCAAAGGGATTATCGTTGCACTCACGTGTACAACAGCCTCCGCAGTCATCTCTTTGCTCATCATCCGCAAACTCTTAGGCGAATGGATGGCACCCAGACTGACTCACCCAGCGGTCTCTGGAATCAACCAGCGCCTACGCCACCGGGGATGGCTGGCTGTCGCGTCATTGCGCATGATCGCCGGAGTCCCCTTTTCCATCATGAACTATGTCGCTGCCCTGACAGCAGTTCCGCCTCTTGGTTTCGCTCTAGCTACGCTCGTCGGTTCTGCTCCCGGCACCATCGTGGTTGTTATTCTGGGAGACTCCATCTTGCGCGGCGCAGATGCGAAAATTCTTCTCTTCTCAGCTTCGCTTGCATTCTTAGGCATTCTAGGATTGCTTATCGACGCCCGCATGCCGGTTAAAACGCGCCGGTAGATAGGCTATGCTCATATCCATATAGTTTTGTAGGGGAAGGTCATCTTCCCCTTAACCTTCATTTATTTTTATAGTTTATAAGGAAGTATCTTGTTCGCTATCCATGCGCGATACCGTGGACGAGAGCGCCGACGCGCTCAGTTCGTTCAACAGTCCGCACGAGCGTTAAGCACGCTAAAAGGAGTGGATGAGTTTACGGTTGTTGGAGCAGAAGACATGGCGTCTGTTATCACAACAGCCGAAGCCGCCTGTGACACAGTCATGGCGCTCATCGCTGGAGGCGACTGGGCGATAGGGATAGGCGTGCTCGATTCCCCCACTGCCACACGAGACGATGCTCTCGGCTTAGCAGCCACGGCATTAGGCAATCGCGCACGCGGTGGCACGATCAAAGCAAAAGTCAAACATGATAAAAATTGGGCAGATTCCATCCAATCAGCTTTTTCCTTGATCAACTATGTTCTCTCACGTCGGACGCCCGAGGGACGAGAAGCAACAAGCCTCATGCGTTCGGGTTTCAATCAAAACGAAGCCGCAGCAGAATTAGGGATATCAAAACAAGCAATGAGCCAGCGACTACAAGCAGCTGGCTGGCAAGCAGAACTCTCTGGATACCGACTGGCCATACAGATTCTTAAGCGAGCAAACCGAGAAGATACTTAGGGGCATCTCGGACTAATGCGAAAAGCCGCTGCCTTCAGTAAGAGGAGGCAACGGCTTATTTTCTTTGTGGCTACGCTAAAGTTTCTGGATTATCTAACAGCAAATCATCAGACTGACTAGGAATTTTCTGCTCAATTGCAGGTTGGCCACTTGCTTTTTCTTTTGCAGAAGAACTCATAACACTCGTGGGCTCGTCCACGGGCTTATTCGCCACTGCCTTCGCTGCAGCTACTGCTGCCTCGATTTCCGGATTCGATGAGGCTTTAAACCAATCCTCATGGTGATCTTCCTCCGCCACGTCGAGACTGCGTTGATCTACCTCGCTGCTCTCGTACCGGAAAACTCCATCATCGTCTTTCTTAGCCAGTGCTTTAGCGAATTGTTCAAGAGAATCGCCAAACTGGCTCGGGATCATCCACATAGTCGATGCTTTGCCCTCAGCAAGCTTAGGCAGCTTTCCAGGTACTGCTAAGCCAAGACCTCGGGGGTTACCTGAGCCGACTTAATTGCTGCGTTAACTTTCTGGATTGCCCGAGCTTCACCTTGAGCTTCCAAATACCTCGCTGCTCTGTCGCCTTCCGCCCGCAAAATGGTAGCCTCACGCTCAGCTTCAGCTGCCAAAATGGCCGCATGCTTTTCGCCTTCTGCAGCAAGAATTTTAGCCTGTTTCTCACCCTCTGCAGTACGGATATCTGATTCCCGACGACCCTCTGCAGTCAAAATCATGGCGCGTTTTCCCGGTCAGCTTTCATCTGCATTTCCATCGACTGCTGGATCGATGGTGGCGGATCAATGGCCTTGAGCTCAACTCGGCTGATGCGCAGACCCCATTTGGTGGTAGCAGCGTCCAGCTCGCCGCGCAGCCTCCGGTTAATAACTTCACGCGATGTCAAGGTCTCTTCTAGGGTCATGCCACCTACTACGTCGCGAAGCGTGGCTACCGATATCTGTTCAACGCCGACGATGTAATTATCTACCCCGTAGATGGCGCGAGCAGCGTCGTTAATTTGGAAGGTCACCACCGTATCGATAGCAACCGTCAGGTTATCTTGCGTAATCACTGCCTGAGGCGGGAAAGACACAACGCGTTCCCTTGTATCCACCTTTGCCCGAACGCGATCGATGAAGGGAACAAGGAGGCTTACTCCGCCAGAAACCGTCTTTGTATAACGCCCAAGACGCTCGATGACGACTGCCTCACCTTGGGGGGAATAATGACGATTGATTTTGCGATGAGCAGGGCAACAAAGACCACCACCACCGCCAAAAAAATAAGAGACACCTAAGCGTCCTTCCAGACGACTGCTGTTGCACCGTCAATTTCTATTACTGTGACCGATTGCCCCGGTTCAAAATGATGTCCCGGGTCAAGGCTCCGCGCAGACCATATGGATCCGTCGAATCGAACCTGCCCGCCATTTCCCGTTATAGGCTCAATAACCTCAGTCGCAGATCCGATGAGAGCGCGAGCGGACGTATCCAACGCAGCAGGCTTATAAAGCCTCTTTTTAAGAGCTGGTTTAAGGACAAAAAGAAAAGCGATAGATGTGGCGGCAAAGGTTGTCGCTTCCACCCAAAGGGGCACGTCTGCAAAACTGACTCCAGCCGCAGCTAAAGCCCCAAGACCGAGCATAAGAAAGGTCAACTCACCAGCAAGCAATTCCAAACCGATGAGTGAGATACCTGCGATTAACCAAATCAAAGCTGCCACACCACCATCATACTGAAAAACAGTGCTCAATCGGTTGAAAACTTTAAGGATTAAGCAAGATCCTCTTTACTCAGCTCTGGAGTGGTCACAAAGTCAACCAGCCTTTCAACCGCACCAATGAGTGAAGAATCAACGTCGCGGAAAGAACTCACTGCGTTATAAACGCGATTCCAGCCCTCTTTAGGATCACTCCACCCCACGCGGCGGCAAATTCCTGTTTTCCAGTCTTCACCGTAGGGAACTTCTGGCCAAGCACGGAGTCCAAGTCGCTCAGGTTTCACCGCAGCCCAAATGTCTATAAACGGATGCCCTGTAACCAGCACATGCGGGCCAACAGAAGAGGTCAATCGCATTTCTTTAGAGCCTGTGACCAAGTGATCTGCTAAAACGCCAACTCGGCGTCCGTGCTGCGGTTGAAATTCTTCCAACCGCTCAGGCAGGTTGTCTAGGCCTTCCAGATACTCAACCACCACCCCTTCAACGCGGAGATCGTGTCCCCAAATTTTCTCTACAATTGCTGCATCATGAATGCCTTCTACCCAGATCCTTGAAGGCGCAGCTACTTTGGCTTCCACGTTTTTCACTCTCCGCGAGCCCGAATTAGACCGCTGCTCGGCCGTTTTAGGCACGTAACGAGTTAAGGAAACTCTTTGTCCATCTATCATGAACGTGCCTTCGCGCATTTTAAAGATTCGTTCTCGCCCGTGTCGGTCTTCAAGCCGGATAAAGTCGCCATCATATGTGCGCTCAAAATTGACTACGGCGCCTACGAAACCGTCAGCCAACACTTCTACGACGAGACCCGGCTCTGCCGGAATCTGGGGGAAAGATGGTCGCTGCTGGCGAGAATGCCCGTTAAGAATATTCCCGGAATAAGGGTCAGTAAAGCTCATAGACCTAGAGTATTCGCTAAACTCACTTCAGTTATGAACATCCGCACACATGTCTATTCACCGCTACAAAATACGGCGTTATGGATCGCCGCATGGCTCTATGGTCATGAGTCCTATGACCACACCGAACAGGCGCTTAATAACCTTGAAGGGCCACACCGCCTAGGGGATGGAGACATTGGATTCTTTGAATTAGCTCAAACGCTGAGAAAATCACAAAACCATTAGTGGACACTTTCTCTGGAGAACCCTTACTCAGAATCGTCCTTGACGGGCCTGGTACACCCGTGGGTCTACCTGCGCACCATGAAGCAACGGCATGCGCGCAGCAAGCTGGAGGTGCGATCGTGATTACAGGAGGATTGTCGACTCACACTCACATTTTGGTTCCACGCTGGAAAGAGATCAACGGTTTTACTACGTGGGAAACCTTTGCGGTTTCCGATCCCCTTCCTTCCTCTTCTTATCTAACTCCGGGGGATGCCGATCGACTGCTGACCGAGGCAACCAGAACCGCTGCTGAGCTGATTCAGTCCAGCGGTATGCGCAACTCCGAGTTAGCTGACCCGCGGCTTACGGTCGGCATGCTCAACGATTTTTATGAAACGCCTGGACTTCCCGATGCTATCGCTCCTAGGGCAGCAAAACTCATCGCGCGCGCAGATAGAGTGACAGCGATTATGGAGACCGTCACAGATGTTTTAGGCGATCATCCCTTTGACCAGCAGCTCCTAAGCCTGGCAAACACATACGGGAAGCTCGAATGACGGCTGTCAACTATGCGGTTCATGAATGGGGGCGTTTAGCGGGCTGACAACACTGCGGTTCGCAGGCTGCTCCGTTAAAGGAACAGCCTCTCGACGGAACCCTCCCAAGGTGTTGAGCGGACATTGGATTGAGAGTCTCATGAAAAAGCTGGACAACCATCGACGCAAACGTACTAGTGTGCCCGACGGTTTTTGCCCTGACCACTTCGATACCACGTTTCTCCGCCTCGACCTGGAGCTCATTATCCAAGTCCCAGACCACTTCCATATGATCTGAGATGAAGCCGATGGCGGAGACAACTACTTTGTTCACGCCTTGAGAATGAAGGTCGATAATGTGATCTACGATGTCTGGATCGAGCCAAGGGATTTTTCCGTTTCCTGAAGCCGACTGCCACACCACGTCATATTTTTGGACCCCGAGGCGATCTGCGACAAGCCTCGATGCTTCTGCGATCTGACGTGAATAAAGATTTCCATCAGTATCGATGCCCGAGGTCTCATCAGCTATCAGCGGAATTGAATGAGCTGTAAAAACAAGCCTTATCCCCTGCTTTTCTCCTTCTTCAGCGCTCACCCCAAAGTGCTCGAATGCCTGCTGTACAACCTCGGCTTCTTCAGTAATAAAACTGGGATGGTCAAAAAACTGCCGAACTTTTACAAACTCCAGCTGTGGAAGCCCCACGGCGTCGAGATGCTGATTCAATTTGATCAGGTCTTCTCCATACTGGCGGCACCCTGAATAACCACCCCACGCAGAAGTTGCAAACACTATAACTTTGCGGTGTCCTACCCGCGACATCTCTTCAGCAACGTCGTTGGCGTAAGGATGCCAATTTCTATTACCAAAGTAGACCGGTATAGAGAGATTCTGGCTTTGCAGCTCGGCCTCAATATTGGCAACGATCTCACGGTTAAGTTGGTTGAGCGGGCTTACTCCATCAAAGTGATGGTAATGAACAGCAACTTCTTCCAACCTCTCACGTGGTATACCGCGGCCGCGTGTGACATTTTCCAAAAAAGGTAGAACCTGTTCAGGCCCTTCTGGTCCCCCAAAAGATAAGACCAGTACAGCATCAACATCCACTAAATTCCATGCAGGTAATGAATGAAGAGTTTTTGATCGGTACACACTATCAAAGTCGGCCATGCGCAAAAGCCTAACATTGTTCTAGATCACAGGAGAAATTAAGTAAAAGGAACTGCTGCATGCTGGGACATAAACCCGCCCCAGAAGTGAAGATCGATTTCTCAATTCCACCTCTGGGGCGTTGAAAACTACTACAACCTATTAGATCAGGCGCACTGCGTATGGGCTCATTCCAGACCAACGCACAGGCGAGATCCGCACCGTAGAACCCGACTGTGGGGCTTCCAGCATTGTTCCATCACCCAGGTAAATCGCAACGTGGTTTTCTGCGTTAGGACCGTAGAAGATCAAGTCGCCTCGTTCCATCTCAGAAGGACTGATCTTTGTCCCCTTCTGATACTGGTAACCAGAATAGTGAGGAAGTGCGATACCTACACCCGCGAAAGCATAAAGCGTGAGGCCTGAGCAGTCGAAACCGACTTTATTGTAGTCGCCATAGGAGTCGGCTACTCCGCCATCGCGAATACCCAATGTTGGGCCGCTTGCATTGCCTCCACCCCAGGCATACTGAGTTCCAATATAAGTTTGGGCGCGGGAGATAACGGTCTCAATTTTTGCAGAACGGCTAGCATTTCCAGCCGCTGCCGTCGCTTTTTTGGTGAGCGTGTCTAAGGTCTCTGGCTGTACAACGTCCAGGTCCCGCAGTACGGAATCCCCGTTAACGGCATCCACTGCTTGCGGAGACTGCACCGTGTTGAGTCCGTTGCCGGTCTGAGAATTATTGAGCGAAGCATGGTCCGGCATAGCGGCTTGGATAAGAGCTTCAGCCGCGGTGGCAGATGCTGTATTCGCATCTCGACGGGTTTGTTGCGCACGCTCCTGAGCGGCAGCCCGTTGCTCTGCTTCCCTTCTTGCGGCTGCGGCTTCCTCGGCAGCCCGTACAGCTAGAGCCTCAGCCTCTTGACGCGCCTTTTCGGCCGCAGCAGCCTCTTCTTCCGCCTTCTTACGGGCGGCTTCAGCTTCCTTGTACTCTTTATACTCGTTGCGCTGGTTGTTCAAGTGAGAGACATTGCCTCGCGCAGCATCAAGCTCGCGTTGAGCCTCGTCTCGGTGCGCAACGAGCTCGGCACGCTTGCGCAGGTTGTCTTCAAGCTTGGCGCTGGAATCGTCGATAGCCTGCTGAGCCGTCGCCTTAGCACTTTCGGCAGCCTTTTCGCGCTGTTCTGCAAGGTTCCGAGCCTCGCGCAACCGAGATTCCTCGTTCGCCTGTTCAGTGCGGAGGCGATCAAGCTTATCGACGGCTTCCCGCTGCTTCTCCGCATTGGTACGCAGGTATGTTTGCCGGTCTAGTGCGTCCTCAGACGCAGTTTTTCCAGCAACGCCCGCAACTCCGCTGGGGGCTGCGCCCTGACGATAAGCACTCCGCGAGATCTCATCTAATACTTTTTGAGCATTAACAATCTCAGACTGGGTGTCGTCAAGGCGCGAGCGCGCGGCCGAAACACCATCACGCGCCTGCTGCGCAGAGCTCTGGGCGTCGTGATAGTCCACAAGCGCTTTATTTACAGCCTCTCGCAGACCGCCCATTTCCATTTCCAGGCTAGCAATCTGACTATCAGAGGTGGACAAGGAAGCTGCAAGGCCAGAGACTTTACCTTCTGCTTGCCCGACAGCCCCATTAGCGTCGGCAATCTCGGAGTCAGAAGGGTTTACCGGCTCAGCATACGCAGGCGTGGTACTTCCGATGCATGCGACGATAACACCTGATGCAACGATAATGCGAGCTTTCCCTAACGCACTAACTCCGGCCGTATAGCCGCGGCGTGAAGCGAAATTGGTCACGAGTTCTCCTGTCAGTCTCCAAAACGCGACGGAAAAACCGCACACATCTATACCCCAGCGCAAAACCAGGAGGAAACAGCTTTCTATTTAAACAACTCGCGAACCGACGTTGAGATCGTGACTAACCTCTTCCTCCGCGTGCTTCCTCACATGCGTGATTTTGGCTAGGTCAAGGGTCTCGAATCGACTCGCGAGTCGACAATTGAACCATAAAGCACTTTTCCCACTTTGTCTTCATCTTTTCTTTTAGTCCAACCCATGCTCTAAAACCACTTCAGTCACAGTCGTGCACTTGACCTGCAAACTCTACAAACACATGCCCATTTTGTTATTTATGTCACAAATTGACCTATTGTCGCGTGTCGGGCAAAAAAGGCAGGCCTTTGAATGCATTCAAGCATCTCGCAAGTGCTCCACGGTCAAGCTTTTAGCCCTGACAGAAAGTAGAACCGCCCAGGCCAGCCACACAAAAGAGAAAACGTCGAAAAGATCCCTCAAAATATAAACAAATCCCCTTTAAATCAAGTGCTCTTCCTTGATTTAAAGGGGATTTGAGGGCTTGTACCACGGAACTAACCGCGACGACGCTGTGAGATGAATGTTCCAGCGATCGCAAGAAAAGCAACCAGCATAGCCAAAAAACCAATGGGGGCTAGCGGAATGGTTTCATGCTCCAAATGTGCCGCCAGCTGAGTAACTCCCGCCACATAATTTGGCTCAGAAAAAAACTGATGCTGCAGCGCTTCCAGTTCTGCCCTACTATGCCCCTTACTTACTATGGCTCCAGTATGGGGAGAACGCACCGCCACCGTTGAGACTTCACCGTCCGCGGAAAGTCGATTGAGAAGCTCCTGTGCCAGATCCCTCAAATCGGCCGGATGCTCGGGGGTCTGATCAACCACGGCGATGGCAAGTCCTCGCCCCTGGGTGGCGTCGACAAGCTTCTCGTGCACTTCAGAGTTAGGGGTCTGCAAAACTACGCCGCTTGCTTTTAGTTCAGCTTCATAAGCATTGACATCGATCCCCTGCGGCAGCATCGCCCCTCCAGTATTTCCGTAATTATTAGCTAGAGCCTTAGGCGTCAAATATAACAAGATTTACGGCATAGTCCGGGAGCAAAAGGCATCTATCCGGTAACGAGATATGAAGATCCGTCCCTGTATGGAAAATTGAACTCCGCAATCCCGACCCACACACCCCCTGCTTGTGAATTTATTCCGGAATTTATGAACCCAATGACCGCCACGAGGGGGTGAAAATCACAACGCACAGCGCGAAACATTAGCCAACAGAACGCCCGTACTGTTAGAATGTGCGTTAGGCGACGTCTTATCCATACACCGTTTCGAGGTACACGGGATGGGTGACGACGACAACATGATCCGCTGCTGATACCGGCCCAAAGCACTACGCAGCAGCTGTGAACAGAAGAAACTGATCACTATTTGGAAGTGGAGCTCACCGTGACTGAAAGCAAGAACTCCTTCAACGCCAAGCAAACGCTTGAGGTTGGCAACAAGTCTTATGATTACTTCGCGCTCAATGCAGTTGAAGGAATGGAGAATCTGCCCTACTCCCTGAAGGTTCTCGGGGAGAATCTTCTTCGTACAGAAGACGGCGCAAACATCACCGCCGATCACATCAACGCCATTGCTCACTGGGATCCCAGCGCTGAACCAAGCATCGAGATTCAGTTCACCCCCGCACGCGTTTTGATGCAGGACTTCACCGGTGTTCCCTGCGTTGTTGACCTAGCAACCATGCGAGAAGCGGTTAAAACCCTAGGTGGCGACCCTGATGATGTGAACCCCCTTAACCCTGCCGAGATGGTTATCGACCACTCAGTTATCGTTGAGGCTTTCGGCTCCCACGACGCACTAGCCAAGAACGTAGAAATTGAATACGAGCGCAACGCAGAGCGCTACCAGTTCCTACGTTGGGGCTCCAAGTCCTTCTCCAATTTCCGTGTGGTTCCTCCAGGAACAGGTATTGTTCACCAGGTAAATATCGAAAACCTCGCACGCGTTGTTTTTGACAATGAAGGCTTGGCATATCCCGATACCTGTATCGGCACCGATTCACACACCACGATGGAAAACGGCCTCGGCGTTCTTGGCTGGGGTGTCGGTGGTATCGAAGCTGAAGCAGCCATGCTTGGCCAGCCGGTCTCAATGCTGATCCCCCGCGTTGTCGGCTTTAAGCTCACGGGCGAAATCCCAGTGGGTGTGACTGCAACCGACGTTGTGCTTACCATTACCGAGATGCTCCGCGAGCACGGCGTGGTCCAAAAGTTCGTTGAATTCTACGGCAACGGTGTTAAGTCCGTTCCTCTTGCTAACCGCGCAACCATCGGCAACATGTCGCCAGAATTCGGCTCTACCTGTGCGATCTTCCCGATCGACGAAGAAACCGTCAAGTATCTTCGCCTTACCGGACGTCCTGAAGAGCAGACCGCTCTCGTAGAGGCATACGCTAAGGCTCAAGGCATGTGGCTTGACCAGGACGCGCCAGAAGCTCAGTACTCCGAGTACCTAGAGCTAGATCTTGGCACGGTTGTCCCCTCGATCGCTGGCCCCAAGCGCCCGCAGGACCGCATCCTACTCACCGAGGCAAAAGAGCAATTCCGTAAAGATCTCCCCGATTACTGCTCTGCGGAACCTGCTGATAAGTCGCTTCCGGCAAAGCGCATGGACGCCGAGGGTGCTGCCCAGGAAGAGGGAGACTCCAACGTTAACTACAACGCTTCCCGCGCCGGCCATGGCGAGTCCGCTGCCGCAGGTGCTGCCGGACGCCAGTCCAACCCTGTAGTAGTAACCTCTCCAAACGGTGGTGAGTACACGCTCGATCACGGCATGGTCGCTATCGCTTCCATTACCTCTTGCACCAACACATCTAACCCATCCGTCATGATTGGCGCTGGCCTGATCGCCCGTAAGGCTGCCGAAAAGGGACTTAAAGCTAAGCCATGGGTCAAGACCATTTGTGCGCCTGGCTCCCAGGTTGTCGACGGATACTACCGCCGCGCTGACCTCTGGAAAGACCTTGAGGCACTGGGCTTCTACCTCTCTGGTTTTGGTTGCACCACGTGTATCGGTAACTCCGGCCCGCTTCCAGAAGAGATTTCCACCGCGATCAATGAGCACGACTTGACCGCAACCGCTGTGCTGTCTGGTAACCGCAACTTTGAAGGTCGCATCTCCCCAGATGTCAAGATGAATTACTTGGCATCCCCGATCATGGTTATCGCTTATGCCATCGCGGGAACAATGGACTTTGACTTTGAGACTCAAGCACTTGGCAAAGACCAGGACGGAAATGACGTCTTCCTGAAGGATATCTGGCCTTCTACCGAGGCGATCGAATCCACCATCGAGTCTGCTATCTCTCGTGAGCTCTACGAAGCTGACTACGCCGATGTGTTCAAAGGTGACGAGCAGTGGCAAAACCTCCCCACACCAGAAGGCAAGACTTTCGAGTGGGACGAGTCCTCTACCTACATCCGCAAGGCGCCTTACTTTGATGGCATGACTCTGGAGACTTCCCCGGTCACGGATATCAAGGGCGCTCGTGTTTTGGCAAAGCTAGGTGACTCTGTAACCACCGACCACATCTCTCCTGCGTCGTCCATCAAGCCAGGCACTCCTGCTGCGCAGTACCTCGATGCCAACGGTGTATCCCGCAATGACTACAACTCTTTGGGATCTCGCCGTGGTAACCACGAGGTCATGATGCGAGGCACGTTTGCCAACATCCGCTTGCAGAACCAGCTGGTAGATGTGGCAGGCGGCTATACGCGCAACTTTACACAGAATGATGCGCCTCAGGCCTTTATCTTCGATGCATGCGAAAACTACAAGGCTGCTGGCATTCCGCTGGTCGTTCTAGGCGGAAAAGAGTACGGTACTGGTTCATCGCGTGACTGGGCTGCAAAGGGTACTAACCTCCTGGGTGTCAAGGCTGTCATCACCGAGTCTTTCGAGCGCATTCACCGCTCTAACCTCATCGGTATGGGTGTGATTCCGCTTCAGTTCCCTGAGGGCGAGTCGCATGCAAGCCTCGGTTTGGACGGCACTGAGGTCTTTGACATCGAAGGCATCGAAGAGCTGAACAACGGAGTTACTCCAAAGACCGTTCATGTGACGGCTACAAAGGATTCCGGCGACAAGGTTGAATTCGATGCAGTTGTTCGTATCGATACACCAGGTGAGGCTGATTACTATCGTAACGGCGGTATCCTGCAATTCGTGCTCCGTCAGATGATTAAGGGCTAGTGTGCAGCCTTAGTCGTTTAGGATCATGAACTTCGAGGACTCCATTCTCGTTGAGCGGAGTCCTCGATTCTTTAGACCAGAAGGAAGGGGTCCTTCGTGCCCGTTGTAAGTAGCACCGAACTGACGCTGCGTCGCCAAGAGATCCTAGAAGGGGCTCGCAGGTGTTTCGCTGAGCACGGCTACGAGGGAGCGACCGTACGTCGTCTGGAAGAGACCATAGGAAAGTCTCGCGGCGCGATTTTTCACCATTTCAACGACAAAGAAAATCTTTTTCTGGCTTTAGCGCGAGAAGATGCTGCACGAATGGCGGAAGTTGTTGCAGAAAACGGCTTGGTTGAAGTCATGCGAGATATGCTTGACCATCCAGAGCGCCACGATTGGCTAGCCACACGGCTAGAGATCGCCAAAATGCTCCGCACAGATCCAGCTTTCAGAGCTCGGTGGCAAGAGCATCAGCGAGTGTTAGATGAAGCGGTGGTAACTCGTCTTGAGCGAAATGCGCATTTAGGAAGAATGCGTGACGACGTTCCCATACAGGTTCTTCACACCTACCTAGAAACAGTAATGGATGGCTTCATTTCCCGACTAGCCTCCGGCACCGCTACAGAGGATCTTGATCAAGTTCTCGACCTTGTAGAAGAAACTGTGCGCTCCCACCCAAAACCTACGCCATAGGGCTCCGCACCAGACAAACCGCATGATCATGACACCGC
The DNA here is from genome assembly GCF_002162115.2 of Corynebacterium silvaticum. Classification (NCBI taxonomy): domain Bacteria; kingdom Bacillati; phylum Actinomycetota; class Actinomycetes; order Mycobacteriales; family Corynebacteriaceae; genus Corynebacterium; species Corynebacterium silvaticum. The sequence goes on from NZ_CP021417.2 coordinate 1,352,047, forward strand.
ATTCTGCAACTCTAGACCAAGTAGTCTAGAGTTGCTTCTATGGTCTCCGTTCTCTTAGTTTCTCCGCGGTCTGGTGAATCAGTTGCACACGCTGAATACAACGATGTCCTTCGCGCTACTGGACTTTCTTCCGAACAGCTCACGCAACGAATGTTAGATACCGCCGAAGCAACTGTGGGGTCTCTGGAAGGATTTGACGGAGTAATCGTTGGCGGGAGTCCGCTCAACGTTACCAACGATTCCTATGACCAATGGCAGCTTCAAGTCCATTCAGAGATACAGAAGCTTATCGACGCTCCCCTCCCGGTATTTTTTATTTGTTACGGTACGGCGCTTGCCATATCCCTGACAGGCGGAACAGTCGGGCGCTCCTATCCTGAAGCATCTGGTCCTACGATCGTTCAGCTCACTGCTGAGGGGAAACAAGACAGAATCACCCGCGATCTTCCCGCAGAGTTTAGCTCGCTCACCGGACACACAGAAAGCGGTGAAAAACTCGGCGAAGGCGTTACGCTGTTAGCTACGGGACCCACCTGCCCGATCCAGATGGTTCGAATCAACAGCTCCACATGGGCGTGCCAGTTCCATGCAGAAATGGATGCCGCCGCGATGAAAACGCGTATGGATTTCTATTTCGACTATGGGTACTTCACCCCGGAAGACTACGATTCTATCGTTGCAATTCTCCCTCATATTGACACGACGTATTCCAACAGAGTGCTACAGAATTTTATTGAGGTCTGCCGAAATAACCGCTAGGTAACTCTCCCCCGAAAGATCCATATATTCGGCCTCCCGCTAAGATAGCGTCATGTTCGCCATTATTTCCGTCACCGGTGCAGATCACACCGGAATCATTGCCGCAGTCGCTACCAAGTGCGCAGAGCTTGAAATCAATATTAATAATGTGTCGCAGACAATCATGGACGGCTATTTCACCATGATTCTCCATGTCTCCTTTGATGATTCTGCGACAGACATCGCAACGATTCAAGAGCACATGGCAGAAGTGGAAAAGGATCAAAATCTGGTCATCCGGATTCAGTCCCAAGCCATTTTCGATGCTATGAACACAATCTAGCTCCTGAGGAACTTCAGACACATGACTACGCTTCATTCAAGCAGCAATATCTTGGAAACAATCGAGATGATTGAAAAATATCGTCTTGATATTCGCACCGTGACTATGGGCATCAGCCTTCTGGATTGTGTCCGGGGAACAATGGAGGATACGTGCGATGCGATTTATAACAAGATCACAACCGTAGCTAAAGATCTAGTATCCGAGTGCGAAGGCATCGAGCGTGAACTCGGAATCCCCATCGTTAACAAACGTATTTCCGTGACACCTGTGGCACTCATTGCTGCAGCTGTCGATGGCAGCCCTGTAGAAATTGCGAAGGCTCTCGATCGAGCCGCAAAGGCAGTGGGAGTCAACTTTATTGGCGGCTATTCCGCATTAGTCGAAAAGGGCATGACTTCAGGAGATAAGAAGCTTATCGACTCCATCCCTGAGGCTCTGACTGTCACGGACGTTGTTTGCTCTTCCGTTAATATTGGTTCCTCCCGTGCCGGCATCAACATGGATGCAGTAAGGGAAATGGGCAGAGTAATTAAAGAAGCGGCAGAACTGACTAAAGATAACAGCGCAATTGCTTGCGCTAAATTGGTCGTTTTTGCCAATGCCGTGGGTGATAACCCATTTATGGCCGGAGCTTTCCATGGCGTGGAAGAGCCCGACTGCGTGGTAAGCGTCGGCGTGTCCGGCCCTGGTGTTGTGGATAGGGCGCTTGGTTCTCTTGATGGAGCTAGCTTGGACCAGGTTGCAGAAGCCATTAAAAAGGCTGCTTTTAAAATCACCCGTGCAGGCCAACTGGTCGGAAATATGGCGTCCGAACGTTTGGGCGTGCCTTTTGGCATCGTAGATCTCTCACTGGCGCCAACCGCGGAACTAGGCGATTCTGTTGCGCACATTATGGAACACATGGGTCTTGACCAAGTGGGAACTCATGGAACAACCGCAGCCCTTGCGCTACTTAACGACGCAGTTAAAAAGGGCGGCATGATGGCATGTTCCCGCGTAGGAGGGCTCTCCGGCTCTTTCATCCCTGTTTCAGAAGACAAGGGAATGATCGACGCAGTACGTGCTGGGAATATTTCCGTGGGTAAACTCGAAGCAATGACAGCGATTTGTTCAGTCGGCCTAGACATGATTGCTATTCCCGGAGATACCTCGGCAGAGCTGATTTCTGGCATGATTGCCGACGAAGCTGCAATCGGCGTGATGAACCATAAGACCACAGCCGTCCGCGTGATCCCGGTTCCTGGCACTCACCCCGGCGATGAGGTCAACTTTGGTGGCCTCCTGGGATATGCCCCCGTTATCCCTGTATCCACCGTTGATAATTCGACCTTTATCCAGCGCGGTGGTTTTATCCCCGCGCCGGTGCATGGTTTTAGGAACTAATCTTTTCTTCCGGTTTTATAGTGTGCTGACCTGTGTTATCTACTGATAACTGCTCAGCACACTACTTTTTTATTCCGAAAGCCAAAAAGGCTGGTGCACCCAGTCCCCCTATAAACGTAACTGGTAACCACAACCACTTTGACCCAATTATTTTTTGAGCCGGAAGGTGATAGAGAAAATGCCATGCAGCAGTCTTACCTATCACGTCCGCAACCAAAACAGAAATAACGATCTTTCGTTCAGTAGGGTTTAGCGTGAACCACTTTTTCATATTTTCTTTCCATTCCATATGGCTATTGCTGATGAAGAAACAATCCTGTTGTATCTGATACTACGGGGTTTCTTGGTGTATCAACAGAGATTTACCTACAAAACCTACAAGCGACTTCATTACCTACAAAACCTACATCAGGTATGTTGGGGATATGCGCAATCCTTTCCGTCCCAGTTTTGGAGTCAACCCTCTTGTTGTTGCCGGAAGAACTTCGATCGTGGATAATTTCGGCTTTGCACTCAGAGAAGGTATTGGCGCCCCCTATCGTTTCATACTTATTAGCGGAACCCGCGGAACCGGTAAAACCGTCCTCCTAAATCAACTAGAGGCAGGGGCCAAGGAATTAGATTGGACATGCGTTCGAGCCCGCGCGTCCGACCATGAACACCACGAGCTCATCCATGTCTCATTGCCACAACTGCTTAGACAAAGACAACCTCGTGGACCACATGTAGGGGTATCAGGCGTATCCATTGCTAATATTGGAGGGATCACCTTTGATAAGCCTTCTCAGTTGCCACCACAGGTATCTCTATGGTCGATAATGAATGATGTTGCGAGAGACCTCACGGCAAGCGGATCCGGCCTTTTGATCACGATGGATGAGGTGCAATCAGCTTTGCCCGAATCACTTCATTTCCTCATGGATGCCATCCAAGACTGCGTGCGCAATGAATACAATATCGCGTTGGCTGTGGCGGGCCTCCCACTTGAGATATCAAAACTCCTTGCCCATGAGGGCACCACGTTTCTTCGTCGCGCAATGCACATCCCCATAGAAGCTTTGAATAATGACGATGTTCGCACCGCCATTGCCCAAACGGTCAAACATGGCGGAAAAGATATCGACGATCAGGCGCTCAGCACTCTTACCCACGCATGCCATGGGTATGCCTACCTCATTCAACTATGCGGGTCGATCGCATGGACCATGGCAGGCTCTCATGACATATCTGAAGAACACGTCGACAGATCCCTCCCCTTAGTTATCGAACGCATGGGCCAGCAAGTACATATGCCAGCAATGAAGGGAATCCCTTATCGCGAGATGCAATTCCTTATCAAGCTTGCAGAAGCCGAAGGTCCTGCCAATTTTAATGAACTGGGAGCCGAATTAGGTATCCCCGGAAGTCAGCCTTCCACATACCGCAGGCGACTCCTTGACCGTGGCGTTATCGTTGCCACGGGGCGCGGGCGTGCAGACTTTGCACTCCCCTATCTGCGCGAGCACTTGAGACTCAATGCCGAGCAATATCTATAACTGGCTTCCACGCCATAAGGTGACACCAGCAGTGCGCGAGTAGCTACAGGCACTAGCGCTTGCGATTCAGTTAGCCATCATAGGAAATCAGTCCACAATACATGTACTCGATGTTCCCAAAACCATCGAATAGGGGCACGGGGGACCCTTAATATCATCTGTTTGTTAGTGAAATAAAAGATTTTTTAGCGTTTCGATGTTGGGTTGTTATCATGACCCTATAAAAGTAGGCTACATATGAGACATCAACAAAAACGCTTATTTTTGTGCCATCTCCCCCGCACTCCCCTCACTTCACCCTGAAGAAAATCTCAATATTTTAGTACCCATCATTTAATGATGGCGATATGGAAATTCTATGATGCTTACTAATACAAAGCACGCTTCAGCCAATCGTTTAACAAAAAACCCTTGGCTTAGTGTGTTGCTCGCCTTGCTACTCATTGCAAGTTTCACCCCTCTCCTAGTGCAATCGCCTTCAGCCACCGCACAAGAAACATGCACAGGCGGTAGCTGGTCGAATATCAAATGGAAAGACGATAGCCCGAACATCAAAGACGGCAAATACGTAGGTCCGAGCGGATTTTCAGAAGTCCAATTTGATTGGAAAGCCAACAAAGAGGCCAAAGCCGGCGATATTATCACTTTCACCCTTCCAAAAGAATTAAAAGCTGTGAACACTGGAACAGTTGCTCTTCGGGATAAAACTGGTGAGGTTGTTGCTACTGGTACGTGGTCCGGTAAAACTTTCGTTATCAAACTGACCGATTTTCAAAGTCGTAACTTCAATGTGGAAGGCACCGCGTTCGTCTCTGTCTCATGGGACACTAACCAGAATTTTGACGGAGCCCTAAACTTCACCGGCTGCAGTACTGGGAGCTTGTCAGGAAAATTTGAGCAGCGCGAGGGTGGGCTTTTCCACGATGACTCAAAAATCGGTGAATACACCGGCTACGATGAGAAGACTGGCAACTACAAGATCCAGTGGTCAGTAGGAATCGATCCTAAAAAACACCAAAACGATAATCATCAGGTTCTTGTTACAGATAAAGCCCCTGACGGATGGAAGTTTACCTGCGACGGTAATGACGCCAATGGTTATTACCCAGCATACGTTTCTTCCATCATTAAGAACGGTTATGGCCAAGCAGAAGTAGTCCGTCATGCCATCTACGATGTCACCGGTTACCCCAGTGGGGGAACGCTAACAGGTTTTAGCAATATAAAAAACGAGGCTCCTCAAAGTGGATCTAGTTACAAACTGAACTGCACACCAGACGAAGTCTTCGTTGAATTCCCTCGTGGTTTGTCTGATCAATCCGCCCCTATCGTAACGCTTACAGCGGTAACAAAGAACAAGCCTGCTCCAGGTAGCATCGTGACGAACAAAGCTAAAATCGACAACGTTGATGTTGAAGGACACGTTCGTTTCCCCAACGCCGGTGGCCTAGGGCGAGGCAGCAAAGGTGGTTTCACCATTGAGAAAAACGTTGTAGGCACAGAAGAAGATAAAGCCAAAGAATACACATTTGAGTATCAGTGCACATCTGATAATGGTGGTAGTGAGAAAAAGGGTACGGTCGCTGTAAAGTCCGGCGATTTTGCCCATATTAAAGACTTGGATAAAGGTCTAAAGTGCACAGTCAAAGAGCAAGACTTGCAGGTAGAAGAAGGCAGGAAACTTACGACATCTTGGGTTGTAATCGACAAAGATGGCAAAGTCACTAGCTCCAATTCCACCTCTACCGTGAATATCACGATTGAGGATCCAAGCGAAGAGGCCGTTCATCTCATTGCAACCAACAAATTTGAGCAAAAGCAAACCGGTAGTTTCACCCTTAAGAAAAAGGTAGAGGGTGTAAAAACCTCGGAGAAGTTCACTTTCAAATGGGAATGCACCGCTAATGAGACTACAAAGGTTAGCGGTGAAAGCATGCTTTCCCATGACTCAGAAGTAAAGATTGAGGGTCTTCCTCTCAATTCGACTTGTAAGATCACTGAAGCCCCTGTGGAGCTAGTAAGCTATACGCATTCTTTGAGCTGGCTAACCAATGACGAAAAGAGCGGTTCTGAAAATCCGTTCACGGTATCCCCTCGCGATAGCAGCTCCGAGACTCCATTGGTTGTAACTGCAGTGAATAAGTACACCCCCGTGGTACCTCCTGTAGAGCCAACGTCCTCTTCGTCTACCACTACGCAGACCACGGAACCAACGTCGTCCTCGTCTACGACATCGAAGACGACGACACACGCTGTCCCGCCGATTATCCCAATTCCTATCCCTATCCCGGTCCCTACGGTATTGCCGCCAGCACCTACTGCTTCACCCAATACCCCAGCTCCGACAACTACCCCTCAAGCACATCCAACATCTACAGCTCCGCAGCCAGAACGCGGTAAAGGTGTGCTAGCCAAAACAGGTGCTTCTGTGCTTTGGATCGCCTTGTTAGCTATCCTCTTAGTCAGCCTGGGCGGCGTAATGATGCACACTACAAACGCTAAAAAGAAGAAATAACTTCTAGGCACTGAATCCACTAAAATGCTCGGCCCTTAGCTTGATGACTAAGGGCCGAGCATTTTTATCGTTAAAAATAAACAATGACTAAGTGGTCAAAGGCTTCTAACTACCCTCACCGGTCGCAACGATTAATACGTATGTGGTATCCGATGAGGTTATTCGCAAAACTATTACAGTCGGGCTAAGCCAGTTCGACGATCTCCATGTAGGCCTCGCTCCACAGGTCTTCGTCTCCATCCGGAAGCACTATGACGCGTTCGGGTTCTAGTGCACGCACTGCTCCAGGGTCGTGAGTCACAAGCACCACAGCCCCTTTATAGGTTCGGAGTGCGTCAAGTACCTGTTCTCGGGAAACCGGATCAAGGTTGTTCGTGGGCTCGTCGAGAAGCAAGACGTTTGCGCGCGACGAAACCAAGGCGGCCAGCGCCAATCGCGTCTTCTCACCGCCTGATAGCGTCCCAGCAGGTTGATCGAGCTGCTCACCGGTAAACATGAAAGCGCCGAGGAGACCGCGGAGGTCTTGTTCGCCGGCTTCTGGGCAAGCGTCGATGGTGTTCTGCCAGACAGATTTTTGTGGATCGATGGTGTCATTTTCCTGGGCAAAATAGCCGATTTTCAAGCCATGCCCTGAAACAATTCCGCCTTCGCCGTCTGTTCTTTCAACGCCTGCAAGAAGTTTCAGAAGTGTCGTCTTACCTGCACCGTTGAATCCGAGGACCACTACTCGGGATCCTTTATCAATGGCGAGATCCACGCCAGCGAATACTTCCAATGAACCGTACATCTTGGTCAACCCGGTCGCGTTCAAAGGGGTTTTTCCGCAAGGCGCTGGCTCAGGAAAAGAGATGTTGGCTACGCGGTCTGCGATGCGGATCGCATCAAGGTTGCCCATCATTTTTTCAGCGCGCGCCAGCATCTGTTTAGCTGCGGCAGCTTTGGTGGCTTTAGCGCAGAGTCGAGCTGCTTGGTCCTTCAGTGCGGCGGCTTTCTTCTCCGCGTTGGCCCGCTCGCGACGACGTCGAGCCTCGTCAGTGGCTCGCGCATCTTTGTACTTAGAAAAGCTCATGTTGTAGATGTCGGCTTCGCCACGCACGGCATCGAGGAACCACACTTTATTACAGACTGCATCAAGCAGCTCTACATCGTGCGAGATCATGATGAGCCCGCCTTCGTGCTTGCTCAAAAAATCGCGCAGCCACGTAATGGAATCGGCATCAAGGTGGTTCGTTGGCTCGTCGAGAAGCAACGTGATGCTTGATTTTCCAGAGCCTGCCGACGCCGCGAAAAGGATTTGCGCCAGCTCTACCCTACGGCGTTGTCCGCCAGAAAGCGTCTTGAGTGGTTGGTCAAGAATCCGTGCGGGAAGACCCAAGTTATCGCAGATACGTGCTGCTTCAGCAGCTGCCTCATAGCCGCCAAGCGCATGATAGCGTTCCTCAAGCCGCGAATACTTGCGAATAGCGGCATCGCGCTTTTTACCATCCGTTGTGGTCTCCATGATTTCCTGCTGGCGTTCCATGGAGGTCTTGATCTGGTCTAGTCCACGTGCAGAAAGAACACGATCACGCGCGGATTGATCGATATTGCCTTCTCGCGAGTCTTGCGGAAGATAACCAATGTCGCCACTACGAGTCACTACGCCGGCATAGGGTTCAGTCTCCCCCGCCAAAATTCGCATCGTAGTAGTTTTGCCGGCACCGTTGCGGCCAACAAGTCCAATTCGATCTCCCGGCTGTACACGAAGATGCTGGCCAGGAGCATTTAGGAGGGTTCTTGCCCCTACGCGGACTTCAAAATCATTGGTCACAATCACAACGGCGGATTATATCAAGTAACCATCCCTATCCTGTAACAGGCTGCTCCCCCGCGCATCATGGAGCGCAGGGGAACATAGATGAGCTATCGCGTTAGGTTAAGAACCTAAACCGAGAAACCGAGCGCACGCAATTGGTCACGGCCATCTTCCGTAATCATATGCGGGCCCCATGGAGGCATCCATACCCAATGAATGCTCAGGGAGTCTGCGATCTTGTTTCCTACAACTGCAGATTGCGCCTGATCCTCTAGGACGTCGGTAAGCGGACACGCGGGTGAGGTAAGAGTCATGTTCACGTGTGCGTGAACGCCGTCTACCATCCATACGTCATATACCAAACCGAGATCGACAACGTTGATGCCTAGTTCGGGGTCAATGACATCGCGAAGATACTCTTCCACATCGCTAGCTTTAGCGATGTCGTTCTCTGATTGCTCCGGACGCAAAGCACCCGCTGCGAGATCCGACTGCTCCTCGGAAGTTGCCTCAGTGGCAGTGCCTTCAGATAGGTCTTCCGATTGGGACTCTACCGGGGTGTCCGCTTGGGCGTCTGTCGGGTCTTGCGTAGCTTTATTTTCTACGTGTTCTTCGTTCACTTCTTCTCCTCTAAAGCATCAGCCGTCGCAGCCTGGAATGCTTTCCACCCCAGAAGCGCGCATTTCACCCGCGCAGGATATTTGGACACTCCGGCAAAGGCAATGCCATCACCGATAAGGTCTTCATCTCCTTCTATCGTTCCGCGAGACGTAATCATCCGCTCAAATTCTTCGAGTTTATCCATGGCTTCTGCAACGCTTTTGCCAACGATTTCTTCAGCCATGGCGGACGTGGAAGCCTGGCTGATGGAACAACCTTCCGCGTCATAAGAAACGTCTGCAACGGTTAAGCCATCCTCTGAAAGATGCACTCGGAGTGTGATCTCATCACCACAGGAGGGGTTCACATGATGAACTTCAGACTCATAAGGCTCACGCAGACCGGCATGCATCGGATTTTTATAGTGATCAAGGATCACTTCTTGATACATGGATTCAAGGTTCATAGTGCTCCTCCTTCCGAGTCAGTGACTCCAAAGAATTTTTTAGCCGCTTCAATCGCCTCAACGAGTCGGTCAATCTCTTCTACCGTGTTGTAGAAGTAGAAAGACGCTCGCGCAGTCGATTGCGCATTAAGCGCGCGGTGCACCGGCCACGCGCAGTGATGTCCAACCCGAATGCACACGCCGTGATCATCAAGAACTTGGCCAAGGTCATGCGGGTGTATCCCCTCGACCTTAAAGCTCACAGCAGATCCACGACCTACGTTGGTTGTTGGACCGTAGATGCTGAGACCATCAATACTGCTCAGACGGTTGAGAGCGTAGTCCGTGAGCTTGTGCTCATGGCGAGCGATAGCGCTCATCCCTATCTCTTGCAGAAATTTTACGGCTTCTCCCAATCCCACCACTTGGCTGGTCATATGCGTACCGGCTTCAAATCGTTGGGGGATGTCTGCAAACGTCGTTTTTTCCATGGTTACCACGGAAATCATCGAGCCACCGGTAAGGAAAGGAGGAAGTTGCTCTAGCAGTTTTCGCTTTCCGTAGACCGCACCAACGCCACTCGGGCCGCACATTTTGTGACCCGAAAATGCTGCAAAATCAACATCCAGATCGTGGAAATTCACCGGCATATGCGGGACCGATTGGCATGCGTCGAGGACGACAAGCGCACCTACCTCGCGGGCACGACGCACCAACTCTGCGACCGGTGCTACTGCCCCGGTAACATTCGACTGATGCGTAAAAGCAACCACTTTTACCGTCTGATCAAGTTCTAGAGAGTCAAGATCGATACGCCCGTCTTCGGTCACCGAGTACCACTTCAGCGTGGCACCCGTGCGCGCACACAATTCTTGCCAAGGCACCAAGTTGGCGTGATGTTCCAACTCCGTCACTACTACGGTGTCGCCTTCAGTGACCTGAAGGTCACCGGCTCGGGGATCTCCCAACACGTATGCGACTAGGTTAAGAGCTTCCGTGGCGTTTTTAGTAAACGCTATTTCGTCCCACTCCGCCCCAACAAACCCTGCGATCGCGGCACGAGCATCTTCGTAGGCGTCCGTGGCTTCCTCGGCAAGTTGGTAAGCACCCCGGTGCACGGGAGCATTAGTGTGCAAAACAAAACGCTCTTCTGCACGCCACACCCGTTCTGGGCGTTGCGACGTTGCACCGGAGTCCAAATAGACCAAGCTTTTACCGTCGCGCACAGACCGCGACAATATAGGAAACTCTTGACGCAGCCGCTGCGTATCGAGCTCTCCTGACTCAGTCAGATATGCACTGCTCATGAGAGAAAACGATCGTATCCGTTAGCCTCAAGCTCATCGGCCAATTCTGGGCCACCCGAGGTAATAATCTGGCCGTTTGCAAAGACATGCACAAAGTCAGGCTGCACATAGTTAAGGATTCGCTTATAGTGCGTAATCATCAGGATGCCTCCATTGGTTTTCTCCTGATACCGGTTAATCCCTTCAGAAACGATCCGAAGCGCATCTACGTCAAGTCCGGAGTCCGTCTCATCCATGACTGCAAACTTTGGGCGCAACAGGTCTAGTTGAAGGACCTCGTGTCGCTTCTTCTCGCCACCGGAGAATCCCTCATTCACAGAGCGCTCACTAAAAGCCTTGTCGATTTTCAGATCTGCTTGTGCCTGCTTTACCTCTTTAACCCACTCACGCAGCTTCGGAGCTTCCCCACGCACGGCGGTAGCCGCGGAGCGCAGGAAGTTAGCCATAGAAACTCCAGGAATTTCCGTGGGGTACTGCATAGCAAGGAAAAGCCCTGCGCGAGCGCGCTCATCAACGTCTAGGTCCAGGATGTTCTCGCCGTCGAGAAGCACTTCGCCTTCCGTGATCTCGTAGCGTGGGTGTCCGGCAAGGGTGTAAGCAAGGGTAGATTTACCGGAGCCGTTGGGGCCCATAATGGCATGGGTCTCGCCGGATTTGATGGTGAGGTTTACCCCCTTGAGGATTTCTTTGGGCTGTGCAGTCTCATCAGTAGGTAGTACTTGGGCATGAAAGTTCTTAATTTCCAAGGTGCTCATTGGGTTTGTTCTCTTTTCGCTTCGTGTTGTGGGCGCAATTTTTTAGCGTGCTGTGGGAAGATCCGGGCTAGGCTTATCGACGTTTATCCTGCGCCCTGGGGGTCACATTGAGCGTTAACGCTGCTGAAGGGTATTGAGTTCGGCGGTGATGCGTTCTTCTAGATCATTTCGGACCGACTCCACAGGAATTCTTCCAATGACTTCGGAGAAGAATCCGCGGACAATAAGCCGGCGAGCTTCATCTTCTGGGATTCCTCGGGAACGCAAATAAAATTCTTGTTCGTCATCAAACCGGCCAACGGTTGCGGCATGGCCGGCTCCCGCAATTTCCCCTGTTTCAATCTCCAGGTTAGGGATAGCGTCTGCACGAGCACCGTCAGTCAAAACGAGATTTCGGTTAGCTTCATAGGTATCTGTACCCTGCGCACCAGCGCGAATAAGAACGTCTCCTACCCATGTGGCATGAGCGTCAGGAAGCTTGGAGTTCTTGTCGCCTTGGATCGCTCCCTTGTATAAAACGTTAGAACGGCAGTTGGGAACGGCATGATCTACAAGCAAGCGCTGCTCAAAGTACTGCCCGTCATCGGCAAAGTACACGCCGAGCATCTCAGCATCCGCACCTGGTTCCGTAAAACGGACACGAGGAACGAGTCGCACAACTTCTCCACCGAAAACGGCAGCGTTATGACGGAAAACGGAGTCGCGTCCAAGCACAGCTTGATGTCCTGAAAGGTGAACAGCATCATCGTTCCAGGAAGCATCAACAATAACTGTCAATCGAGCACCGTCGCCCACAAGGAATTCAACGTTGTCCGCATGCGTACCGGATCCGGTATAGCGCAGGTCGATAAGAGCCTCAGCATTCGTTCCGACTTCTACCACCAGATGCCCAAAGGACGTGCTTCCGTCGCCTTTGCCTTCTACCTCAACGCGAATCGGCTCGTTTATCACAGCATTTGCGGTAATAGTCAAGAGATTAGCTTTGTCTGCCGATGTGAAAGCTTGGGCTCCAACACGATCAATGGGAGCCCCCGTGCGTCCAACCCTAGAGTCCGTCTTTTCCACCGACTCGTGGGTAACTCCCTGTGCTCCCGCAGGGATAGTGATGCTTACGTTGGGAGTGGTTGCTGGGGCAAAGGTGCCGTCGTGAAGCCCACGGAGGCGACGGAGCGAAATAAAACGCCATACCTCATCTTTGCCGCGTGGAACGTCAAAATCATTAACGTCAAAGGACGAGAATAAATCACCCTTATTGTTGTGGACAGTACCGCGAGACTGTTGTTGTACCTGAGACATCGGAGTTAACCCACCGATCCTTCCATCTGCAATTCGATCAGTCGGTTAAGCTCCAGCGCGTATTCCATAGGGAGCTCCTTAGCGATTGGCTCAACAAATCCACGGACAATCATCGCCATGGCCTCGTCCTCTGCGATGCCACGCGACTGTAGATAAAACAGCTGTTCCTCCGACACCTGAGACACGGTAGCCTCGTGGCCGAGAGAAACGTGGTCATTACGTATGTCGTTGTACGGATACGTATCAGACCTAGAGATGTTATCCACCAACAACGCATCGCACTCGACGTTGGACACGGAATGGTGTGCGTTTGCGGACACGCGCACCAGGCCTCGGTAAGCGGCCCGTCCGCCAGAACGAGCAACAGACTTGGAGACAATGTTAGAGGAGGTATAAGGAGCCATGTGCTGCATCTTCGCTCCGGTGTCCTGAATCTGCCCCTCACCAGCAAAAGCAGCTGAAAGAACCTCGCCCTTAGCGTGAGGGCCAACCATCCATACAGCTGGGTACTTCATGGTGATCTTGGAACCAATGTTTCCGTCAACCCATTCCATAGTCGCGCCTTCTTCGACTTTGGAACGCTGAGTAACCAAATTCAAAACGTTGTTGGACCAGTTCTGGATGGTGGTATAGCGGCAACGAGCATTCTTTTTAACGATGATCTCCACGACCGCTGAATGCAAAGAATCAGATTGGTAGATCGGTGCGGTACATCCCTCGACGTAGTGCACATACGCACCCTCATCAACGATGATCAAAGTGCGTTCAAACTGTCCCATGTTTTCCGTGTTAATACGGAAGTACGCCTGAAGTGGGATTTCTACGTGGACACCCTTGGGGACGTAAACAAAAGAGCCGCCAGACCATACTGCGGAGTTAAGCGCCGAGAATTTATTGTCGCCGGCAGGAACCACAGTCCCAAAATACTCGCGGAACAGTTCCGGATGCTCGCGCAAAGCAGTATCCGTGTCAAGGAAGATAACGCCTTGCTCTTCCAGATCCTCCCGGATCTGGTGATAGACAACCTCAGACTCGTACTGAGCTGCCACGCCGGCAATAAGGCGCTGCTTCTCTGCCTCTGGGATACCAAGCTTGTCGTAGGTATTTTTGATATCTTCTGGAAGGTCATCCCAGGTTGTCGCCTGTTTTTCCGTCGACCGCACATAGTACTTAAAGTCGTCGAAATTAATAAAGGAAAGGTCTGGTCCCCATGTTGGCATGGGCTTTTTCTCAAAGGTATTGAGCGCCTTTAAGCGTTGCTCTAGCATCCATTCCGGCTCGTTCTTTTGAGCAGAAATATAGCGAACAACATCCTCATCCAAACCACGTCGAGCATTCTGACCTGCTTCGTCAGAGTCATGCCAGCCGTAGTTGTACGGGCCCATGGACTCGATGATCTCGTCGTCAGTCGAAGGTGCAGTTACACCAAGGTTCGGTGCCTTCGGCGTCGCCTGAGTCATGAACCACTCCTTTCATTGGGAGTCTTAGTTGTGGAGGTTAGAATTGGAGTTATCGGAATGTTGGTCGTACATATTTCATGACCTTCAGCAATCGAAGCCAACGGCTGCACGTGATGCCCAAGCAACATCGCGATGGCCTCATGCTCGGCCTCGCAGAGCTCCGGGAACTCTGCGGCGACACCGGCGATGGGACAATGATGCTGGCATATTTGGACGCCATTCGCCGCGTTGGTCAATGTTGCGGCATATCCGCTCTCAGAAAACGCTTCCACCAAAGCAGATGCCGCCTTTTCCAAAGAGTTAGCGTCTTCCACCGTAGGGATTTCAATTCCTTCAACGATTGCCGCAACGCGCCTACGTGCAAACTCTTTCACCGCAGTTTCGCCACCTGTTTCTTTCAGTGTGGCTAATGCCTGGGCGGCCAAAGAATCATAATCATGCCCAAATTGTCCGCGTCCGGCTGCTGTGAGCCTGAAGCTTTTCGCGGGTCGGCCACGAGCTTTATCACCAGCCATTTTTCTAGGCCGAGATACTTCGGCAAGGCCTTCCTCAACCAAGATGTCGACGTGACGCCGAATGCCCGTTGCAGAAAGCCCGAGGGTTTCCCCTAGTTGAGTCGCGGTGACGGGACCAGACTTGAGCATAACCAGCATGATCTGCCGACGAGTCTCGCCGTCAGTACTTCGCGTTTCCGCAACAGGACGACTCGATTTTCGTGATGCCTTGCCACGAGAAGCCGACAAACCCCGCGTGGTTGGTGTGGTTCTCATAGTCTGTGTGTCACCTTCTTCCATTCCAAAAGTTTCGTTGGATAGATCGTCTCCTCGAGACGTTATCCGCGGACACCATTTAGCAACATTAATATGTCGGTATTCATTCCGGCAACACGGACACACCATAAAAAGTGCTGGTTAGCGCACCCTAACCAACCTTTGGCGCCTCTCACCATCATCTTTAGATTTATCGGTTAAAACTTTCTGCGAGGCCAGAAGAATAGCCATGTCCTAAAGGCAAACCCTGCCACAGCGCTTCATGCCATATCGTTGAGTAGATTCCTCGAACTCGCCCTTGATCGTCGACCCCTCACCGAGGGTCTACCGCTAGTATTTACGCTGTGAAGTTCAATCCCCATAAGCTTTGGCAGTCCCTGCGCGATGAGTTGCCGTCTTTAGGCTTACCCGGTTCGCGTTCTGCCGAACTTCACGTATCTACGCACGATGCATCGCCATATAGTGCAGATGTAAAAGATGGGTCACAAGTCCCCACTTTGGGTGAGCATCATCCTTATCAAGGCGGCTCCCCGCTTATCAATGCGGTTACCGGTGCCGACCTTCTGGACCCCGCAGCACCACCAAAGCACAAGCCAGAAAGTGCTCCCGCAGCTTTTCCGCGAGAACGCGCTGCTTCGGATTTAACTTTTGCAGAGTTACGTCGCTTCGCAATGTTCAGGTGGATGGGAACATTAGGGGCCCTCTTACTCGGTTTCGGAGCGCTCGGAGCTGGCGCACTTCCAGTGGTCAACAACCCGTATACCAGCTTTATCGGCGGGTCAATCATGGCCCGGATGCTCCAAAGCTCAATGATCGTGTGCTTCATCGGAGTGGCACTTCTAGTCATCTCTTGGCTGCTCATAGCTCCGTTTACAGGCGCCCTCCCCTCAAGATCACGCAAGTCGGGCAAAAACGATGGGCTTCGGATAGTGAGCATGTCTTTGCTCTGGCGAACCTTTGCAGCATGGAGCCTTCCGATACTGCTGAGCGCCCCTATGTTCACCCAAGACATTTATTCTTATTTGGCCAATGGCTCGATAGTCCGGATGGGCCTTGATCCCTATTCCGCAGGACCGATAGACCTTTTAGGCACCGATCATCCCTTGGCGCGCAGCGTCCCCTTTATCTGGGCTCACTCTCCTTCCCCCTATGGCCCTGTGGCCCTAGGCTTAGCATCCCTCATCAGCCACATCACCGGAGACAGCATCGCCTGGGGAGTATTTCTGCACCGAACTCTTTCTATCGCCGGCATCGCCCTTGCCGGTTGGGCTATCTCTCGACTAGCAATCCGCTGCAAATTGGCACCCCAAGCGGCTTTATGGCTGGGAATACTGAACCCTTTGACTATCTTGCATCTGGTCGGCGGCATTCATAATGAAGCCATCCTCTTAGGGCTTCTTCTTGCCGGTTTTGAGCTTGGACTGCGCGGCTGCAACTACCTACGGATGGGAATATTCGGACATGCAGCGCTCTATCTTGGAGCTTCCGGTTTGCTGATTTCATGCGCCGGCATGGTGAAGGTAACCGGTTTTATTGGTCTTGGTTTCACAGGCATGGCTATCGCACGCTCTTTCCGGTTCCGTGAACGCAGCCATACTTTTTCCCTGTTATGCGCCGTGGGCATTCAAATTGCCGCATTAGTGGTTTCTATAGCGGCTGTGACTCTTATTTCAGGCATAGGGCTTGGCTGGATCCACGCACAGGGCGGCGCGGTAGTAATTCGTAGTTGGATGTCTTTGTCTACCGCCGTCGGCGTTGCTGCTGGCTGGTTTGGCATGCTGCTTGGGCTTGGTGATCAAACGGAAGCCATGCTGCAGATAACTCGCGGCTGCGGAGTTTTACTAGCGGGCATCTTCATGCTCAGAATGCTGCTTGCAACATATTGGGGTCGCATACCCGCGATCGGCGGTCTTGGGGTTGCAACTTTTGTTTTGGTTGTCTTCTTTCCTGTGGTTCACCCTTGGTACATGCTATGGGCGATTCTTCCGCTATCAGCATGGGCAAACAGAGCTTTCTTCCGCATGGGAGTCACGTTATATTCAGCACTGCTTTCCTTCTTTGTCCTGCCCCGAGGGCTTTCCCTGCCCCCTTCTACCGTACTTTCGATTTACTTTGCGTCAGCCCTTGGTTTGACCGTTCTTTTATTCCTCCTATGGTGGTCGTTTAAACGCGCTCGGCGTTGATGTTTTACACTTTCTAGTGTGACTACGTTCAACTCGACTTCTTCCGAGCCAACTGCGTCTTCTTCTCCTGTTCTTGAGTTAACTCAAGTGGTCAAGCGTTTTGGCACGAAGGAAGCCGTTGCAGGTTTAAGCCTTCGGGCTTACCCAGGCCAGGTGCTAGCTTTCCTAGGCCCCAATGGTGCGGGTAAAACAACCACCATTGAGATGTGCGAGGGGTTTCAAAAACCAACTTCAGGTAGCATCTGCGTGCTTGGCATCGATCCAGCACAACACCCCGATGCGGTGCGTCAGAAAGTCGGAATAATGCTGCAAGGAGGGGGCTCCTATTCGGGTATCCGCGTGCAGGAGATGCTTAACCTCACTGCGTCCTACAGCAAAGACCCGCTCGACACAGACTGGCTGCTTCATGTACTAGGCCTGGACTCACACCGCACTACAACGTATCGACGCCTCTCTGGCGGGCAAAAGCAGCGGTTATCCCTAGCACTTGCCTTAGTCGGCAGGCCACAGCTCGTTTTTCTGGACGAACCAACCGCAGGCATGGATGCCCAATCCCGCCTTGTCGTATGGAAACTCATCCGCTCCCTAAAAACGGACGGTGTCACAGTCATCCTCACCACGCACCTCATGGATGAGGCCCAAGCCCTGGCGGATCGAGTCGCGATTATAAATCAAGGGCAACTGGTCGCAGAAGGAACCACAGAGGAACTCCGCGCAAACGAGAAGAGCGGAACCTCCGCAGTCTTTTCCACTTCGACTCCGCTTCCTCTGAGCAGCAACTCCCTCAAAGACCTTGCGGTACAGGAAATTAAGCCGCTTCATTACGGCATCACTGGCGAACTATCCCCCGATACCCTCGCTAGGATCTCTGCAGCCGCAGCAAAAGAAAGCGTTCTTATCACGTCTTGGGAAACCAGGACGAAAAGCCTTGAGGACATATTTTTAGACTTAACCGGCCGTGAGCTGAGGAGTTAACGTGACACCACATCCCCATCAAGAAAGCACACTTTCGGCTGATTTTTTCCCTCCTGGAACATTCACTCCCAATCCACAACGGGCCAGCATTGCACGCATGGTATGGTCGCAGGGTTTTGTTGAGGCCAAATTATTCCTAAGGCACGGAGAACAACAGCTTCTCAGCTTTATTATTCCCCTCGGAATGCTCCTGGCACTGGCCTATCTACCGCTTCTCGACGATCCCAACCCCCTGACCAAGGGCTTTCCCATGATGCTTGCGCTCGCCTCCATGAGCTCAGGTTTTACCGGTCAAGCCATCTCCCTGGCATTTGATCGTCGTTACGGCGCTCTCCAGCGAACTGGTGCAAGCGGCGTTCCTGCATGGACGATCGTTTCAGGCAAAGTCCTGGGTGTTCTCTCGGTCAGTTTTATTCAGATAATGGTTCTCGGGGCAGTAGCACTTGCTTTAGGGTGGACGACCACGGCAGCGGGTGCGGCCACAGGCCTCCTGGTCTTTTTTATAGGAGTAGCAGCCTTTACCTCCCTCGGTTTGCTGATGGGTGGCACCCTGTCTTCCGAGCTGGTTCTGGGCCTGGCTAACTTAATTTGGGTTGTGCTCGTCGGAGTGGCCTCTTATATCTTGTTTCGAGGCTCTGCGGAACCAACGATGTGGCTAAAGCTAATCCCGTCTGTAGCCTTGTCTGACGGCCTCTATTCGGGTTTTCGTGGTTCCTTCCCCACCGCCGATGTGATCATTTTGCTGGGTTGGTTATCGCTCGGTTCTGTGATGGCCAACCGCTGGTTTAAATTTGCTGGCTAATTATTTCTCCATAAAACTACTGAGGTGGCGCATCACACGCTGAAGTTATCCCGATAAAATCGCCTAATCTCTGCGTACTCGGTAGACTTTGACGCCGTGACTACCGTTGACAAACCAGCCAATGCGGGATGGTTCCGTACTCTCGCCCCAAAGATTTCTACGCAGCGTGCGCTAGCTATGGCGCTCCTTGTAGCTCAAGGATCGATCACAGTAACAGGTTCGATTGTCCGAGTTACCGGCTCAGGATTAGGTTGCAATACGTGGCCTAATTGCCACCCCGGCTCGCTTGTCCCGGTTAAAGGCGCTGCCCCGTGGTTGCATCAGGCAATCGAATTCGGCAACAGGCTTCTGACATTTGTTCTTGTTGCCATTGCCGTTTCCCTTTTTGTCTCGATAGTTTCTGCGCAGCGACGAAAAGAGATCATTAACCATGGTTTAGCTCAGGGCATCGGAATTATCGTGCAGGCCGTCATTGGCGGCATCTCCGTCCACCTGGATCTTAAATGGTGGGCAGTTGCGATCCACTTCCTGCCGTCGGTCCTTCTGGTATGGCTCGCGGCTATTTTGTATGTCCGCATCTCCGAGCCTGACGACGGCACCCCTGAGCGCACTTACTCAAGTTCGCTTCGTGGGCTTGCGGCCTTGGGCGCAGCGCTGCTGACCCTTGTTCTTGTAACAGGAACGATGACCACAGGCGCAGGCGTGCATTCTGGCGATAGCAATGTGGGCATGGAAGGCCGACTTAACGTGGATATCGACTGGATTGCACACGTCCACGCCTGGACTATGTATGTTTACCTAGCAGCTACGGTGTTACTCGCTGCGGGACTTGTTCTTCAGCTAGCACCACAGCGTTCTCAAAAGCTCAGCTGGATGCTCATTCTGATGATTCTTATCCAAGCTGCCATAGGGGTAATCCAATACCGACTCGGTGTGCCTCGTTGGTCGGTTCCGGTTCACATTGGCATGTGCTCTGTAGTAGTTGCTTATAGCTCTTTGCTTTGGGCATCGGGTATCCAACGCGTCAACGGTGGAGACTACGTCACAGGTTCGCCGACCGGAGACCAGAAACGGACTCTGCTTAATAAGATGTAGCAAGCCTTCTGTGCATAAGAAAGGCGGGGTGTTGCAAAACCACTGTAGTGGTCTGCAACACCCCGCCTTGTGTATGAGCTTTCAACATCAGGTAGTCTCACCGCGTTATCGCATTATTTCCGCGGTAGAGGATGCAAGAGGTCTTTCTTAGAAGAAGGTTGTTACCCAACCCAGCATCTGTCCAACAGTTTCTAGTCCTAAAACCGCATCGAGTGACAAGCCTACAAAGAGTATCGACAGATAGTTGTTGGAAAGAATAAACAGCTTGAGCGGTTTGACCTCGCCGCCGGCTTTAATGCCTTGGTGCAATCGGATCGCCATAATGAGGAACCAGATTCCGGAGATCACAGCTATGCTCCCGTAAATCCAACCTGCTGCAGGAATGATGAGGAACGTTGTGATCACAGTGGCCCACGTGTACCACACGATTTGGCGCGTCACTTCTACAGGTTCTCTGACCACGGGAAGCATCGGGACTCCGGCTCGCGCATAGTCATCCTTGTATTTCATGGCCAGTGCCCATGTATGCGGAGGTGTCCAGAAGAAGATAATCAAGAACAAGACAATCGCTTGCCACCATTGCGCTGGGGTTCCCACCGGCGCATTATCTGTAATCACGGCCCAACCGACAACAACGGGCATACATCCAGCCGCCCCGCCCCACACAATATTCAGGTGGGTTTTACGCTTGAGATGCTTGGTGTAGACAAAAATGTAAAAGAAGATTGTCAACATGACAAACAAACCTGCAAGCAAAGAATCGCACAGCAACCAGAGCCACAGGAAGCTCGTCACCGTGAGAATCCACGCAAAGATGCTGGCATGTCGATTACTCACAGTGTGTTTAACCAACGGCCGTGCACGTGTGCGACCCATTTTCTGATCGATGTCCGAGTCGGCGACCATATTAAAGGTGTTAGCCGCCGCGGCTCCCATCCAACCGCCTAAAAGAGTAAGCAGAATCAGCCCAATGTTGCTGTGTCCACGGTCCGCTTGGAGCATGGCTGGAATGGTTGCAACCAATAGGAGCTCAATGACCCTTGGCTTTGTCAGCGCGATATAGGCCTTGATCTTCTCCAAGGGAGTCCTCCAACAGAAATATGCGTAAAACAGGATGTGCCCATCACCGGCTGGTTCTCATACAGCAAGCGTGTAGCCCCACAAGTCTAACGTCCATTCGTTTTTTCCCCACATCGACACCCCATAGGTGGAGATGGTGGCCCCGTAGCTATGTGAATTGTGGGGGTTGGAGGGGACGTCGAAAAGCTATCCTCTGATGACATCTATTTCGCTGCTTCTGCCAAATAACTCACACTCATTGCCCTCCTGGATAATTATCGCTATTAAGGTAGGAAGAGGTAACAAAAGTTAAGGGCGCTTTGGCCCCTTGCACTTGCTTATGCTTCAGCAACAAAGACCTACGCGATTTTAAGGACGGACTACGTGACTTTGTCTCCAGAGCTCAAGGCTTTGACAACCCCCCACTACCCTGACGGCTGGTCTGAGGTAGATACTTTGGCAGTCGATACCGCACGTGTGCTCGCGGCAGACGCCGTCCAAAAGTGTGGATCGGGCCATCCCGGAACCGCTATGAGCTTGGCTCCTCTGGCCTACACCCTCTACCAGCGCATCATGCACCATGATCCCGCTGATACCGAATGGACTGGCCGAGATCGCTTTGTTTTGTCCTGCGGACACAGCTCGCTTACTCAGTACATTCAGCTATACTTAGGTGGTTTTGGCCTAGAGCTAGATGATCTGAAAGCCCTACGCACGTGGGGTGCACTTACTCCTGGACACCCGGAATACCGCCATACAAAGGGCGTAGAAATTACCACGGGTCCGCTAGGACAGGGCTTGGCGTCTGCTGTTGGCATGGCCATGGCTTCTCGACGCGAGCGTGGGCTTTTTGATCCGCAAGCAGAGGCCAGAACCTCGCCTTTCGATCATTATGTATACGTTATTGCTTCTGACGGCGACCTGCAGGAAGGCGTGACTGCAGAAGCCAGCTCACTAGCCGGAACTCAGCAACTGGGCAACCTCATTGTTTTCTGGGATGACAACCACATCTCCATTGAGGAAGACACGGAAATCGCTTTCAACGAAAACGTTGTGGAACGCTACCGTGCATACAACTGGCAGGTCATTGAAATCGAGGGCGGCGAGGATATCGCGTCCATCGAAAAAGCTGTAGCGGAAGCCAAAGCCGACACCACGCGCCCCACGTTCATCCGGCTTCGCACTGTGATCGGTTATCCTGCTCCGACAAAGATGAACAGTGGAGCTGTTCACGGTGCGGCTTTAGGAGAGGAAGAAGTTGCCGCAACAAAGGAAGTTTTGGGCTTCGACCCTGAGAAATCTTTCGACGTAGCCGAGAGCGTCATAGAGCACACGCGTAAACTTTCTGCTCGCAGCGCAGATATTCGCGCAGCTTGGCAGGAGAAATTCGACGCGTGGGCCGCTGCGAACCCAGAAAACAAGGCCTTGTTTGACCGTCTTTCTCGTCGGGAACTCCCTGAGGGTTTCGACGCCGAACTGCCCACTTGGGAACCAGACAACAAGGGCGTAGCCACCCGTAAGGCTTCCGAGGCTACGCTTCAGGCTCTAGGCAAGACCATGCCCGAACTATGGGGTGGCTCCGCGGATCTCGCAGGCTCCAATAACACGGTGATCAAAGGCGAGCCATCTTTCGGCCCTACTTCTATCACTACTGATACGTGGTCGACCGATCCTTATGGCCGTAACCTGCACTTCGGAATTCGGGAACACGCCATGGGTGCGATCGTCAACGGAATCTCGCTCCATGGGCCCACACGCCCCTATGCCGGAACCTTCTTAATCTTCTCCGATTACATGCGTCCGGCAGTTCGCCTCGCGGCTCTCATGGGCACTGACGCTTACTACGTATGGACCCACGATTCCATCGGTTTGGGAGAAGACGGACCTACGCATCAGCCTATCGAGCAGATGGCTGCGCTCCGAGCAATTCCTGGCGTATCCATGCTGCGTCCCGCCGATGCTAATGAGACAGCAGCGGCATGGCGCGCGGCTCTGATGTATAAGGAAGGCCCCAAAGGCCTCGCACTAACCCGCCAAAATGTTCCGGTTTTGGAAGGCACCAAGCAGAAGGCACGCGAGGGAGTACAGCGAGGCGCTTATGTCCTCGTGGAGGCATCCAAGGCTACTCCTGACGTCATCGTGATGGCCAGCGGCTCTGAGGTTCAGCTAGCAGTTGAAGCTGCTCAACGCCTAGAAGCAGAAGGAATTGCCACTCGTGTAGTCTCCGTTCCTTGCCTTGACTGGTTCGAGGAACAAGACCGCGACTATCAAGAATCCATTTTGCCGTCTGAGGTTACTGCTCGTGTCTCTGTCGAGGCTGGTCTCGCATTGCCCTGGTACAGGCACCTCGGCACTCGCGGACGCGCAGTTTCTCTTGAGCACTTCGGCGCATCCGCACCTTATGAAAAGCTCTTTGAGGAATTTGGTATCACCACTGATGCCGTCGTCGCAGCAGCACACGATTCTCTGAACGCCTAAAGTTAAAGTCATCACAACCTAACTAGATCCCATGTAAGCCGCATACAACCTCATAGATGTATGCGGCTTACGCACTCGTTTCAGCTCCCCACTTTCACAAAGAAACTGGTACCCCACATGAATGCAATCGACGTACTTGCACAAGCAGGAACTTCTACCTGGCTAGATGATCTCTCACGTGAACGTATTACCTCTGGAAATCTCTCCGAACTCATCACCACTAAGTCCATCGTTGGAGTAACAACCAATCCAGCGATCTTCGCTGCGGCGATGAGTAAAGGCACCGCTTATGACGCACAGATTGCGGATCTCAAGGCTCGCGCTGTTGGCGTCGACGAGGCTGTCTACGCGATGAGCATCCAAGATGTACAGCAAGCATGCGATATTTTTGCTGATATCTACGAGTCTTCCCACGGCGCTGACGGAAGGGTAAGCATCGAAGTAGACCCCCGTATCTCCGAAGATCGCGAAGCCACCCTCGCTCAAGCACGTGAGCTGTGGAAGCAGGTAGGCCGCCCCAACGTCATGATCAAAATTCCAGCAACTGCCGGTTCCCTACCCGCGATAGCCGGCGCACTCGCAGAAGGCATCAGCGTTAACGTCACCCTTATTTTCTCCGTGGCCCGCTACCGCGAGGTTATCGCCGCATACGTTGAAGGCATCAACCGCGCAGCAGACAATGGCCTGGACGTGTCCACCATCCACTCTGTGGCCTCTTTCTTTGTGTCGCGGTTGGACTCGGAAGTAGACAAACGACTAGAAGCCATCGGAACGGATGAGGCTCTAGCTTTGCGCGGCAAAGCTGGCGTAGCCAACGCACGTCGTGCCTACGCAGTTTTCAAAGAGCTTTTTTCCGCTGCGCAGCTCCCTGACAATGCGAATATTCAGCGTCCACTCTGGGCATCCACTGGTGTTAAGAACCCCGACTACTCCCCTACGCTGTATGTCACAGAACTCGCGGGGCCGGATACCGTCAACACTATGCCAGAAGCAACCATCGACGCGGTACTAGAGGCCAACGATGGTGCAGGTGACACGTTGACTGATACCGCTGCGGAAGCTGAAGAGACGTTCTCTGCTATTTCTCAAGCCGGCGTCGATTTCGAGGATGTTTTTGCAGTTCTTGAGCAAGAAGGCGTCGACAAGTTCGTGGCAGCGTGGGATGAATTGCTCGATTCTATGAAAGCTCGCTTGAGCTAAGCGCCATCATTATTAAAAGCGTGGGATACGGGTTGTCCAAGGACACAGAGGAATAATTTTCCGTATCCCACGTTATAAATTCCACACCACTAAAGCTTTGTTGTGGCTGCCTACGCCACGGACTATAGGGCAATGATTACTTTGTAGGTAGAATCTAGGGACGTGATTGAACCTGTGACTTCAGAAGACACTACTGGCTTCGGTATATCCGAACACCAAGACCAAACCGAGGCCCCTATATCGGTGAATCCTTGGGTTAACCCGCTTCGTGATTCTGAGGACAAACGTCTTCCACGGATTGCCGGACCAAGCGGCATGGTTATTTTCGGAGTAACCGGAGACTTGGCGCGGAAAAAACTCCTTCCCGCGATTTATGATCTTGCCAACCGTGGCCTGCTACCTGCAGGTTTTGCACTAGTGGGCTATGGTCGCCGAGAGTGGTCCAAACAAGATTTTGAGGACTACGTACACGAGGCAGTCAAGGCCGGTGCGCGTACGGAGTTTCGTGAAAACGTCTGGTCCAGGTTGGCCGAGGGAATCCATTTTGCTCGCGGAAACTTTGACGACGATCAATCCTTTGATGATCTTGCCGCACTCTTGAGCCGTTTGGATAAGGAACAAGGAACCGCAGGAAACTGGGCATACTATCTCTCTGTACCACCAGATTATTTCTCCGATGTCTGTCACCAGCTGCAGCGCTCCGGCATGGCTCAAGCTGAGGGTAATTCATGGCGCCGAGTGATCGTAGAGAAACCATTCGGCCACGATCAAGAGTCCGCACGTAAGCTCAACACCCTGATTAACTCAGTTTTCCCGGAAAAATCGGTCTTTCGTATCGATCACTATCTAGGAAAAGAGACCGTCCAGAATATTCTGGCGCTCCGCTTTGCAAACCAACTCTTTGACCCATTGTGGAACTCTCATTATGTAGACCATGTGCAGATTACGATGGCAGAAGATATCGGATTGGGTGGCCGTGCTGGCTATTACGACGGCATCGGAGCAGCTCGCGATGTTATTCAGAATCACCTGATCCAGCTTCTCGCCCTCGTGGCGATGGAAGAACCCATTGATTTCACGCCACAGCAGCTGCAGGCAGAAAAAATCAAGGTGTTACGAGCAACCCGTCCTGTCGGTCCTTTTGCCAAGACAACCGCTCGCGGCCAATATGCCAGCGGATGGCAGGGCTCGGAGCTAGTCAAGGGACTGCGCGAAGAAGACGATTTTGATCCACAATCGACCACAGAGACTTACGCAGCGTGCACTTTGGAAATCAATTCTCGCCGCTGGGCTGGGGTTCCGTTCTATCTGCGCACAGGTAAGCGCTTAGGCCGACGCGTCACTGAGATCGCTTTGGTCTTCAAAGATGCTCCCCACCAGCCTTTCAGCGAGGGCACGCGCCACTCCCAAGGACAAAACGTTGTGGTCATTCGCGTTCAACCTGATGAAGGCATGCTGATGCGATTTGGTTCTAAAGTTCCAGGCTCGACGATGGAAGTACGCGACGTGAATATGGATTTCTCCTATTCAGAAGCGTTTACCGAGGAGTCTCCCGAGGCCTACGAGCGTCTGATATTAGATGCGCTCCTTGATGAGGCCAGCCTTTTCCCCACAAATGAAGAGGTTGAGCTCAGCTGGAATATCTTGGACCCCATCCTTAATTTTTGGGCAGAGCGCGGACAGCCAGAGGAATATGCGGCAGGAACGTGGGGCCCGGCTTCAGCAGACCG
Organism: Corynebacterium silvaticum; assembly: GCF_002162115.2. Taxonomy (NCBI): domain Bacteria; kingdom Bacillati; phylum Actinomycetota; class Actinomycetes; order Mycobacteriales; family Corynebacteriaceae; genus Corynebacterium; species Corynebacterium silvaticum. The sequence continues at coordinate 1,378,514 of NZ_CP021417.2, forward strand.
CATGCTAGAGCGGGTAGATCGCGCATGGCGTCGACCTTAACCAGTGTCAGTTGTATTCCGTTTTCCCCCTGTGTACGCATTTCCTTTTAGAAAAGAGACGCTGAAGTGATCTTTGAACTTCCCGATACCGATACGCGCGAGATCTCCAAGGCTCTCGTCCGCCTCCGCGATAAAGGTGGGCAAGTCACAACTAGCAGAGTACTGACCCTTATTGTGGTGGCCAAAGAGTCGGATGACATTACGGCAATCACAAATGCCACCCACGATTCCTCCCGAGAGCACCCTTCTCGTGTCATCGTATTAATCACCGGCTCAGTAGAAGGCGACTCGCAGGTCGACGCAGAGGTCCGCATTGGCGGCGATGCTGGAGCCTCGGAGATAATCTTGATCCGACTTCGTGGGCGTGTGGCCAAACACCTTGTGCACGTGGTTACTCCCCTGTTGCTTCCGGATACTCCAATCGTCGCATGGTGGCCTACCTCAGCCCCGATAAACCCCAGCGAGGATCCGATCGGAAAGATTGCGCAACGCCGGATCACCGATGCTCATTATGACCCGCCGGTTGACGCCCTCTACAACCGACGCAACCACTATGCTCCAGGAGACTCGGATGTGTCCTGGGCCCGTTTGACCCCGTGGCGCGGAGTCCTGGCATCAACGCTGGAACAGCCGCCTCATGAGCCGATCCAGAGTGTCCGACTGTATGGAGAATCTGATTGTCCTAGCGTCGATCTCGCCGCAGGTTGGCTTTCTGAGCGCCTTGGTGTCTCGGTTCAGCGGTTCAATACAGAGGGAGAATCTGTTCCCTTTGATGCTGATGGCTTCTCAGAGATTCCGATTCGTAGGATCGAACTTGAACGCCCATCTGGCACTGTGATCGTGGAGGCTCTTGAAGACGAGCAAACGCTGTCCGTCACAGTCCCAGGACGTGAGGCAGCCCTTGTTGCTATCAATCGTCGCAGCCAAGCAGATTGCCTGGCAGAAGAGCTAAGGCACCTCGACCCCGACGCAGCATACGCACGAGCGCTTCGTGGTCTCAGCAGAATCAGCTACCCTACCATCTAACCTCAAAAAAAGGGGACCTCATGGTTACTGTTTGCCCAGTATCTGATCTTGACGCAATCGCCGAAACAGCCGCTGAAAAGATCATTGACTTATGTCAATCTGCTGCCGAAACTGGCGGCGTAACCGGCGACGGCACGGTACGCATAGTCCTTACTGGCGGCGGCGCAGGTATCCGGACGCTAGAAAAGCTTGTCGACGCCCCCATCACCTGGTCACGAGTTCATGTCTTTTTTGGGGATGAGCGCAATGTTCCGGTCACGGACCCTGAGTCCAACGAGGGCCAAGCGCGGCAAGCGCTACTAGATCGTATAGATATTCCCGAAGACAACATCCATGGGTATCGTTTAGGAGAACTTTCACTCTCCGATGCCGCAGAAGAATACGCACAGGTACTCCACAGCTATGCCCCTCAGGGGTTTGATCTCCACCTGCTCGGGATGGGAGGCGAAGGTCATATCAACTCGATATTTCCTTACGCTGAGGCTGCTGCTGAAGAAACTCGCTTGGTCATTCCGGTAACGGACTCTCCTAAGCCTCCAGCGGAAAGGGCAACCCTTACGTTTCCAGCGATCGCCCGCGCTCAGCGTGTGTGGTTACTTGTTGCGGGGGCTGAAAAGGCAGAGGCCGCCCATCATGTAGCCGTTGGATCGAATCCTCTTGATTGGCCGGCTGCAGGCGCACGTGGTGCCCAAGAAACCCTGCTCATTGTCGCTCAGGATGCGGCTCCTTAAGCCTCCTTGAGCAGACAAAAAGCGTCGGTAATCACTTACCGACGCTTTTCTTCGTGCTATCTCACTATTAGCGAGCGTAAGCCTGAATCAGGTTTAGTCCTACGATGCAGGCAATCCAGATGATGCCCATGAAAATAGTGACCCGGTCAAGGTTCTTTTCCACCACAGTGGAACCAGATAGGTTGGACTGAACGCCACCGCCGAAGAGGCTCGAAAGTCCGCCGCCCTTGCCCTTATGTAGCAGCACGAACACGGTCATCAGCACGCAAGAGATGACCAAAATGATCTGAAGTGCAAGTGCCATGGATTTCCTTAATTGTTAACAAAAGTACTTTTATCAGAACTAGAGTTCCTTTTCTCGAGGCAACTATACACCACCTAAGTTCAGGAACTCACTTTCAATCGCTAAGAGCTAACCAGAATTTCTCAGCGCGGTAGCCAAGCCGTTCATGGCCAAACGAATACCATGCACCACCTTTGGGTCAGTATCGCCCTCGCGATACCTACGCAGCATTTCAAGTTGCAGTGTATTAAGTGGCAACAGATACGGATAGCGCGAGCGAACTGATCGTGCAAGCATCGGGTTGTCGTCGAGAAGCCCGGAGAAACCGGTGATCTTGAGGAACATCGTCTTAGTGAGATCGAATTCTGCAGAGATGTCAGCAAATATCCTGTTTGCAGCTTCCTGATCCGCTACTAATCCCGAATAGAGCTTGGCGAGTTGCATCTCAGCTTTGCTCATCACCTGCGCCATATTGGATAACACAGAAGAGAAGAACGGCCAGGAAGCATTAAGTTCCTGCAAGATAGCAAGGCGCTCATCTACTGAGAGTTCCGCTGTGCGCACGCAGCCTTTTTCTACCCACTCATGCAAAGCACTGCCTACTCCGTACCAGCCAGGAAGCATGACACGGGACTGTGACCAGCTAAGCACCCATGGGATTGCACGTAAATCGTCGATGCTTTTGGTCTGTTTTCGCGATGAAGGACGCGAGCCGATGTTGAGGTCGCCTATCTCTTCCAAAGGAGTCGAGGATGTGAAGTACTCAATAAATCCAGGGTCTTCATGAGCAAGCCTCGAATACTTTTGCTGGCTCAAGCGCGAGATTTCGCCCATAATCTCATACGCCCCGGGATATTGCTCTTCTACCTGATCGATTGTGAGCAGCGATGCTTCCAGCGTGGCTGAGGCCAAGGCTTCCAGGTTACGACGAGCTGCGCCCACCGAACCATATTTTGCCGAAATGATCTCGCCTTGCTCCGTAACGCGCACGCTGCCCTGCACCGCACCGTGCGGCTGAGCAAGGATTGCGTCATAAGAGGGCCCACCACCGCGGCCCACAGTTCCACCGCGGCCGTGGAAAAGCCTCAACGCTACGCCGTGCTGTTTACACATACTTACTAGGTCAGTTTCTGCAGCATATAGCGCCCAGTTTGCGGCGAGGTAGCCACCATCCTTATTGGAATCGGAATAGCCGAGCATGACCTCCTGGAGGTTGTCCCGTTGCTCCAAATAACTGCGATACAACGGTATCTGCCAGAGATCTTGAAGAATCTTTGCACCATTTTGCAAATCATCGATTGTTTCAAAAAGAGGTATGACATCAATGTGTCCGGTGAGTTGCCCTTCCTGAATGCGGATTAATCCGAATTCTTTCAGTAGGACCATCGGCTCGAGAATATCGCTCGCAGATTCCGCCATCGAAATAATGGAATGCGGGAGCATCATTGTGCCAAAGGCATCCACTGCACGCTTTGCCTCAGCAATAATGTCGAGCTCCCGCTGGGTTACCTCGCTATATGGCCCGCCATCGCGCGGTATGAGGGGTCGTGGTGATGATAGCTCAGCGGTCAAAACGCGGATCTTTTCGCTCTCATCCAATTCGCGATAGTGCTTGGTTACGTGGGCTCGTTCAAAGAGCTCGGTAAGCACGTCCTCATAGCTTTCAGAATTTTGGCGTAAATCCATCGAGTAGAGATGGAAACCAAAACTTGATACGGCTGTTCTGATACGCAGTAAGCGATCATCTGCGATGAGTTCATCGTGCGTTCTCCGCAGGGAAGCATCAATGACATTCAAATCTGCCGCAAGCTCATCTGGGTCAGAATAAGCAGCATGGCGGGTATACCACGAGCCTTCTACCGCTTCTGTGCCAATCCGAGAGGCTAGCGTCGCAAGTACCCTGCCACGCACACCGTGGACAGCGCGACGATAAGGCTCATCAACCCGCGATGGCACGTCGTTATGCCCTAAATCAGCAAGCTCGCGCAGAGCCGGGCTCACATCAGTCAACCTATCCGACAGTGATAACTCATGTTCAAGCTGATGCAGTTCGCGTACATAAAACTTTAATACGGTCTCGGCAGCGCGCGTCGTTGCATAGTGCAGAGTTTCCGCAGTGACATACGGGTTACCGTCATGATCGCCGCCGATCCAGCTTCCCGGTTTAATTAATAGGGAGCGCAGAGCGTCGTCGGAGCTAACGCCATATTCTCGCTGAATATGATCCGCCACTTGCTTATTGATCTCAGGAATCGCAGTAAGCAAGGAGAGCTTATAGTATCGCAGCCCAACCTCTACCTCGTCCTCGATCCTAGGGCGGGCAACTCTGATAAGCGCGGTCTGCCAGATGAGAGTCAGCCACCGGCGAATCCGACGAGTATTCTCTTCCAGCCGTGCAGCTGTCAGCGCATTTGGATCTGTGCTAAGGATCGCATGACGTTCTTTGAGCAAAGCCGTCATATGTTCTTGCGCATCAAAAATCGTACGTCTACGGGTTTCCGTAGGGTGAGCAGTAAGAACCGGAGCAACTTGAAAGTTCTTCAGCAAACCGGATACTTCTTCGCTTGTTACTCCAGCCTGAGCAAGCTTTTTCCAAGTCGCGCCCAAAGTGGAATCTGGATCCTGTTCACCAGCTTCTTGTCGCCGGAGTCTACCCAGTTCATCGTGCAGGTCCTCCACCATGTTTGCTAGCAGCGCAAAATGGCTAAACGCCCTAATGATCGGAATAGCGTCTGCTGCTGAAATGTCTTTGAGCAATGACACTAAGTCTTCAACTTGTGCGTCTTTGCGCGAGATTTTAAAAGCCAGCTGTCGCGCTGCCTCAACTCGATCAAAGGCGGCTGTCCCCTCTTGTTCCTTGATCACCTCCCCCAAAAGAGCGCCTAGAAAGCGTATATCCTCAACAAGCTGTTCGGATAGTGGACCTGCAGATGTAGCTTTTACAGGCATGAAGCTCAAGCTCCTCACGTTATACAGTGCAAAAGCACCGCCACTACATGATGACGGTGCTTTCTTTCATAAGGTGGGCCGCTAAAGGCTCACTACTTATTTTTCAAGGCCGCTTTTTAAAGACCGGTCGCTGCGTTGGCAGCAAGTTTGGCAAATGCCTCGCCATCAAGGGAAGCACCGCCGACAAGGCCGCCATCTACGTCGGGCTGTCCGACTATCTCTGCGACCGTTTCCTCTTTTACAGAACCGCCGTAAAGGATACGAATTCCTGCGGCGATTTCCTCATTGGCAAGTTCTTGAACCAAACCACGGATTGCTTTACACACCTCTTGAGCATCAGCGGCAGAAGCGACCTTGCCAGTACCGATTGCCCACACTGGCTCATACGCGATAACGGTCTTAGCAAGCTCCTCTTCAGTCAGGCCTGCAAGCGATTCACGGGTTTGTTCCACAACAAAATCTACGTGAGTGCCGGCTTCCCGGATCTCCAGAGGCTCACCGACACAAACGATCGGGCTTATGCCTTTGCCCAGCGCTGCCTTAGCCTTCGCAGCAACAAGCTTCGATGACTCGCCATGGTATTCACGACGTTCCGAGTGACCAACCACAACCCATGTGCAACCGAGCTTGGCAAGCATATCGGCAGAGATCTCGCCGGTATAAGCACCGGATTCGTGCTCTGATACGTCTTGAGCACCATAGGTGATCCGAAGCTTATCGCCATCAACCACAGTCTGGACAGAACGCAGATCTGTAAAAGGCACGGTGACTGCGACGTCGACTTTCTCGTAATACTCCTTAGGAAGCGCGAATGCTAGCTTCTGAACTGTTGCCACAGCTTTCATGTGGTCTAAATTCATCTTCCAGTTACCAGCGATGAGCGGCGTACGTTCCATTGGAAAGGTTCCCTTTCTATTACAAAATCAGTGTTGACCCGCTAGAAAACTAGTGGTGCAGGCTACGGGCTTTTAGTTGAGCTGCACTGCACCACATCAAGCGTTAAAAAGACGTAGAACTAGCTTTCCAAGACTGCAACGCCAGGTAATTCTTTGCCTTCCAGGAATTCTAGAGACGCTCCACCACCAGTAGAGATATGGCTAAAGCCGTCCTCATCAAGTCCCAGTAGGCGCACTGCAGCAGCAGAGTCGCCGCCGCCTACAACGGAGAATGCGCCGTGAGCGGTCGCCTCAATGATGGATTCCGCAACGCCTTGAGTTCCTGCGGCGAATGCAGGGAACTCAAAGACACCCGTCGGGCCATTCCAGAAGATGGTCTTAGCAGTAGACAGCACCTCTGCATAGCGCTTTACAGTCTCAGGTCCTACGTCAAGTGACTGCCAGCCCTCTGGGATTCCGTCGAGAGCCACCACAGTTTTCTCTGCATCTGCTGCAAACGTGTCTGCTGCGATGAGGTCCACTGGAAGAACGAGCTTCTCTCCGTGTTCTTCCAACAAACGCTGGCAGTTCTCGATCTGGTCTTCCTGCAAAAGCGACTTCTGCACGTTGATACCCTGCGCAGCGAGGAACGTGTAGCACATTCCGCCACCGATGATGAGCTTGTCTGCCTTAGCAGCAAGGGCTTCAATAACACCAAGCTTGTCGGAGACCTTGGCGCCACCAAGTACCACAACGTAAGGACGTCCTGGGGACTCCACTGCTTTCTGCAGCACAGTGATTTCTTTCTCCACCAACGTGCCTGCGTAATGAGGAAGACGCTTGGCAACATCGTAGACTGATGCCTGTGCTCGGTGAACCACGCCGAATCCATCCGAGACAAATGCGCCGTTTTCTGCTGCTAGTGCAACAAGCCGATCTGCGAACTCTCCGCGCTCGGCCTCGTCTTTGGAGGTTTCCCGAGGATCAAAACGAACGTTTTCCAACAGGAGCACGTCGCCGTCGTTAAGGCCATTAGCACGCTCATGAGCGTCTTCACCAACAACGTCAGCAGCCAGAGCTACATATTGTCCCAAAGCTTCTGATAGGGCTTCTGCTACTGGAGCGAGGGAGAACTTCTCATTCACTTCACCTTTAGGACGTCCGAGGTGCGCCATCAAGATCACGCGAGCGCCGCCATCGACCAGCGTCTTAATGGTAGGCAGTGATGCGGTGATACGCCCGGCATCTGTGATCTCGCGTGCGTCGTTAAGCGGAACGTTGAAATCCGAGCGTACGAGAACGTGCCGTCCTTCCACGCCTTCAGCCATCAGGTCTTTCAAGGTCTTTACAGTCATTGATTCTTCCGTTTCGTCGTTTGTGCTGCAGTGCTGCATTTGGATAAAGCAGCCCTCGTATAGGCACGCTACCAAAGCATAATGCTCCCAAAATAGCCCGGGGTGCACCACGGGGAGGCACACCCCGGGCTACAGGGTTAGACGAGCCATAGTTGGCTCTATATCGAAAGCTTAGAGACACTCGCCGACATACTCGGTCAGGGTAACGAGCTGGTTAGAGTAACCCCACTCGTTGTCGTACCACGAAACAACCTTGACCTGGTTGCCAATAACCTTGGTCAGGCCAGAGTCGAAGATCGATGCGTGAGGATCGGTCACGATGTCGGTGGAGACGATTGGGTCCTCGGTGTAAGCAAGAACACCCTTGAGCTCACCCTCAGCAGCTTCCTTGATCGCAGCGTTGACTGCCTCAACGGAAACTTCCTTGGAAGCGTAGAAGGTCAAGTCGGTTGCGGACCCGGTGATCACAGGAACTCGAAGTGCGTAACCATCGAGCTTGCCCTTCAGCTGAGGAAGAACCAGTGCAACAGCCTTTGCAGCGCCCGTGGACGTCGGAACAATGTTCTGTGCAGCAGCACGCGCACGACGCAGATCACGGTGTGGAGCATCGTGGAGACGCTGATCGCCGGTGTAAGCGTGAACGGTGGTCATCAGGCCGTTCTCGATACCGAACTTCTCATCCAAGACCTTGGCCATAGGTGCCAAGCAGTTGGTGGTGCAAGAAGCGTTAGAAATGATGTGGTGATTGGCCGGGTCGTAGTCAGTGTGGTTAACACCGACAACGAAGGTGGCGTCTTCGTTCTTTGCAGGAGCGGAAATGATAACTTTCTTTGCTCCAGCCTCGATGTGTGCCTGAGCGGCGTGAGCATCGGTGAAGAAACCTGTGGACTCAATAACGATGTCTACGCCCCACTCGCCCCACTTCAGATCCTTAGGATCGCGCTCTGCAGTGACGATGATGCGGTGGCCATCAACCGTGATGGACTCATCGTCGTAGGTAACATCCTTGCCCAAGCGACCCAAGATAGAGTCGTATTTAAGAAGGTGGGAAAGCGTGTGGTTGTCCGTAAGGTCATTGATAGCTACGACCTCAACGTCAGCACCACGCTCGGTCAGAGCACGGTAGAAGTTATGTCCGATGCGGCCAAAGCCGTTGATTCCTACGCGAATCGTCACTGTTTTATCTCCTCACAATAGAGTGATCGTGTTTGGAAGAAGAGCTGTGTGTTCTTTTCCGAATGTGTCCGAAAATTTCCACTTTGATGCCCGTTACAACCTCAATTTCATAGTGTACCGACACAATCGGAAACTCGCAGATGTTTTCACTCACCTCGATCGCTATTTTTAGCAACCCTGCCCCACCTTTACAGGGGGCAACACAGGGCGAAATGTTGTTTCTGTTGCGATCTTGCCCGTTTGTATCCATACAGAGCTGGGAGAATACCCCCTAACCGGAGGGGTATAGTCCACAAACATTTACCGCAGTTTGTTGAGACAGAAAAGGGAAAAACTTCCCATTGTGATTAGTATCATAATGGGAAGTTTTAGTGTCTAGATGCGCTAAACCTCATCAAGGAGATCGTCTGTAACTGCCACCGAAGTGTCCGGCATACCAAGTTCTTCCGCGCGTTTATCGGCCATAGAGAGCAGTCGGCGTATGCGTCCAGCGACCGCATCCTTGGTCATCTGAGGGTCAGCCAGCCGACCAAGCTCCTCTAGAGAAGCTTGGCGATGCTGCACTCTAAGTTGCCCGGCCTGTGCAAGGTGATCAGGAACATCATCTCCAAGAATCGCCATGGCACGTTCTACACGAGCGGCAGCAGCAACAGCAGCCCGCGCGGAACGTCGGAGATTTGCATCGTCAAAATTTGCCAGCCGATTTCCTACGGGGCGAGACTCCCTGCGTTGCCGCTTTTGATCCCATAGCAGTCTCGTAGCATGCGCTCCCATGCGCGATAACAAAGCCCCCACGGCGTCTCCGTCGCGAATCACCACTTTTTCCACGCCACGGGTCTCTTTGGTTTTTGCCGATAAACCGAGACGACGCGCACATCCCACCAATGCCAAAGAGGCCTCCTGACAGGGGCAGGCCACTTCCAAACCGGACGTTCTACCGGGATCGGATAGGCTTCCAGCCGCTAGGAAGGCTCCTCGCCATGCGGCTTCTGAGTCCGCAATAGATCCGGCAATGATATGTGGAGGAAGGCCTCGAACCTGATGCCCACTTCGCGTAACCAACCCCACTCTACGAATGAGGTTATCGGCATTGTCTGCTACTCGAACAACCTGCCGCGGCGCCTTCCTGCTGCTATTCAGAGGACCCAAATCAAGCACCTGCGATTCCACACCAAATAGGTCTTTAATCTCAGCAGCAATTCTTTGGGCCGGCGCCTCCTCGCCTAACTCAATATCCACGACAACTCGCCCAGCCACAGCGTCGATAGCCCCTGCAAAGCGGATCACGGCTGCCAGCTCAGCGATACGAGCTGATTGCCGAGGCACCGATACTTTGATGAGTTCTTCTTTAGCCTGGTCTGAAAGGTTGGGCACGGATTCTCCATCCTTTTTAGTGAGTCAAATCTTGTCCGCAAAGCAGTTAAAAAGCAGTTAAGGAAACAAAATGCTAGCTTAGCCTGTTTCTATCGAGCAGTAGAGCACAGGTGCACTAAGCCTACGACGGCCTACCCATCACTCTTTCTCTGCTTACTTCCAAGCGCAATGCACGTGCCAATTTTTCTGGATCATGCCGGTGGATAACCCGTCCGCGTTCATCGATCTCACTGAGATCATGAAAAGCAACGCGTGCACCGAGTGCTTGGGCAGCGCGTTCCAAGTGCTTGCGATCTGCACTATTAGGAAGCATCTGAGAGTCCACCACCACAACATCCGCTCGCAAACTTTGCGCATGTTGAGCAAGGATATGCAGATGGCGCTCAGCACTAAACCCTGCGGTCTCCCCTGGCTCTGCGGTGAGATTGAGGACTATCACTCGCACGGCCTGCGTTTCCTCTAGCGCTTCAGGAACACCGTCAGTAAGAAGATGCGGTATTACGCTAGAGAACCATGATCCGGGCCCTAGAGTGACCACATCTGCCTGCTTAATTGCTACTATCGCTTCTTCTGTGGCACGTGGGCGCTCGGGAATGAGGCGCACACGACGAACCGCCCCCGGGGTAGATGCCACAGCTACCTGTCCCCGGACCTCACGCATTATGCGAGGGTCCTCGTCGAGCCCGGAAACCTCTGCCGCGATATCAAGGGCTTCCGCGCACACCGGTAGGACGCGCCCCTCAGCACGAATAAGCTTTGCGACGACATCTAATGCCTTGATCTCACATCCCAGCGTGGCAAAAAGCCCCGCGATCAGTAAGTTTCCCACCGCATGCCCAGCTAAGGCACCGTGTCCGCCAAACCGGTGTTGGAGTGTTTGTTCCCACACATGCCCTTCTTCGTCGAAAGGAGCCAGAGCGGCAAGCGCCATTCTTAGATCGCCCGGAGGAACTTGACCTAGTTCTCGACGAATGCGGCCAGAGGAACCTCCGTCGTCTGCAACGGTCACGATTGCATCGATGGCAGAGGGCTCAAGCAGCCTCACAGCCCTTAATGTCTGAAACAACCCGTGTCCGCCACCAAGGCTTGCTACTTTGAGCCCCTTGCCATCTGTTGCGGAGAGAGAGTCAGATACTTTCTGAGATGCCATACTCGCCTCGCCTATCCTCGCTGAATGTCTCGATGTGACACGCTCACGTCTAGCTCCGGTACTTCCCGTAGCCTACGACCAATTTCTTCCGCGATGGCAACCGAACGATGGTGTCCGCCTGTGCAGCCGATGGAAACAGTAATAAAGTTCTTTCCCTCGTGCTTAAAACCTGGCTGCATGTCCAAAAGCATGGTGATGAAGTTGTCCAAGAATTTTTTTGCGCCCTCATCAGCAAGGACGTAGTCGGATACCGGCTTATCCACACCACGGAATGGGCGGAGTTCGGGAATCCAGAAGGGATTCGGGAGGAAGCGGACGTCGACAAGCACATCCGTGTCGCGCGGCGATCCATGTTTGAATCCAAAAGATTGCACCGTGACGTGTTGAATCTTTGTAGCAATGCCTGCAAAATTCAGCTCAATGGAACGCCGCAGGTCATGCACAGATAAATCCGAAGTATCAATGACTAAATCAGCAGATTCTTTAATCTCATTCATGATTTCGCGCTCGCGCTCAATGCCAATGGACAGCGTGCCACTTCCTTGCAGAGGATGCGTACGACGCAAATTGTCAAAGCGCTTAATGAGCACGTCGTCACGCGCATCCATGAAAAGCACAAGCGGGTTTAAGCCGAGCTCGGAGAGATCCGTAATCACTTGTTCAAGGCTGCCGCTGAACTCACGCGAACGAACATCTGAAACAAAAGCGACTTTGTCTACTGGCGAATGCGGGTCAGCACATAGCTGTACAAACTCAACGACCAGCTGTGACGGAACATTCTGGGCAACATACCAGCCCATGTCCTCTAGCACGCGGGCAGCGGAGCTCAGTCCCGCGCCGGAAAGCCCCGTAATAACAACGGGAGGAATCTTCATCTGTGGTTCTTTATCAGTTTTAACATTTACATTCACAAAGGCCAGTGTAGCGAGATACCTTCTACGTTGTCCCAGTTTGATCAGCAGCCGAAAGAATTGCGCCGATTCTGGTTGAACCAAAAGTCATTCAGTGTGCAGAGCATCAAACACGTTCTGTGCTAATCGCGGGCCAAATCCCTTGACCGCAGCTATCTCTTCCACGGATGCAGCCTTCAGCTTTTTCACCGATCCAAAATGTTTGACCAGTTCGCTTCGTCGTGTCTGACCGAGGCCTTTGATCTCGTCCAACGCAGAGGCACGCATCCTCTTAGAGCGTTGCTGGCGATGGAACGTAATGGCAAACCTGTGCGCCTCGTCTCGTATTTGTTGGATGAGATACATCGCCTGCGAATTACGCGGAAGAATGACTGGCTCATCGTCCTGAGCCACCCACAGCTCTTCCAAGCGTTTCGCAATGCCTACCAATGCAACGTCGTTCACGCCTAGTTCTTCAAAGACCTCATCAGCGGCCGCTACCTGCGGCGCGCCACCATCAACGATGAATAATTGCGGCGGATAAGCAAAGCGTTTACTGTGCTCCACCGTTTCATCTGAGAACGTATAGCCATCAAATTCTTCAGCCTCCGGAACAACGAGCTTATCCTTGTGATGCCGAATAAACCGCCGGCGCACAACTTCTGCAATGGAGGCCACATCATTTGAATGCCCATCTCCCGCGGCATCCTTGATTTTGTACCTTCGGTAATCGGATTTCTTGGGCAAACCGTCTTCAAAAACAACAAGAGAGGCGACGACGTCTGTTCCCTGAATATGGGAAATATCAATGCACTCAATCCGTAGCGGTGCTTCCTCCAAAAATAACGCTTCCTGCAGTTCCTGCAGTGCCGCCGAACGTGCAGTAAGGTCACCAACGCGTTTGAGCTTATGCTGGCGCAAGGCTTCCATCGCATTCGCATGGACGGTCTCCGTGAGCGCCCGTTTATCGCCACGGGCCGGTACCCGTAGGTCTACTGCACTCCCACGCAAGTGCGAAAGAGCTGCTTTGGTGTGCTCCATGTCCAAGGGCGCAATTTCTACAAGTACCTCCTTGGGTACCATGCTTCCTCGTAACTGATAGGAGCTTAAATGCTCATCGACGTATGAGAACTGATCCACCCCACGCCGTACAACATTCGCCTCTTCTTTACTGGTTTCTTCCTCCAGCTGCACCGCATCTGAATAGAAACGAATAAGAAAAGCCTGTAAAAGTTCTTGAAGCTCCTCTTCCGAATTATCTGTGCGCTCTACGATCCACCCGCGCTGCCCTTTGACTCGACCCGCACGAACGTGGAAAAGCTGAATGGAAGCTTCCAGGTCATCTGCACTCATCGCTATAACGTCAGCGTCGGTCCCATCACCCAACACCACAGCCTGCTGTTCCGTGATTTTCTGTACAGCTTGAAGATCGTCCCGCAGCCGAGCGGCGCGCTCAAAATCCAACTCCTCGGCAGCTGTAAGCATCTGTGAGTTAAGAGAAGCCACCACTGCATCCGTTTTCCCCGCCATGAATGAACAAAATCCGTTGACAATATCGCGATGCTCTTGTTCAGTCACTCTGCCGATGCAAGGGGCGGAGCACTTATCGATATAGCCCAAGAGACAGGGACGTCCCAGAGACTCGTGCCGGTTAAAGACTCCTTTTGAACACGTCCGGACAGGGAATACTCGCGTTAATAGGTCCAAGGTTTCTCGCACCGCCCAGGCATGGGAGTACGGGCCAAAATAGCGGATACCTTTGCGTTGTGGACCACGGTAGAAGAATGCGCGAGGGAATCTTTCCTCCACAGAAACGGCAAGCACCGGATAGGTTTTATCATCGCGATACTTCACGTTGAAGCGAGGATCGAATTTCTTAATCCATGTATATTCCAGTTGCAGCGCTTCCACTTCGCTGCCCACCACAGTCCATTCCACGGACGATGCGGTGGTCACCATCTGGCGGGTACGCGGATGTAGTACAGATAAATCCTGAAAATAATTGGATAAGCGTGAGCGAAGATTCTTCGCTTTTCCCACGTACACTACCCTGCCATGGGAATCCCGAAATTTATAGACCCCTGGGTCCGTAGGGATGGAACCAGGGGCAGGACGATACGTTGAAGGATCAGCCACGATTCGCCTTAATCCTCCGGCATATAGTTTGCTTCAAGTGCCCGGAAGCGTTCTACGGCTTGCAGCCCGGCAAGACCGTCTGCGGATTGGAAAGCCCACAATGGAACGTATTCAAAATCAGGAAGCTCAAGTCGCGCCATGCGACTTCCCTCTGGAAAGTTAAGACCGTACACCAAAACCCACGGATAAAACCGGGACCCGATGAAGTTACGCACATCGACGCCATCTTCATTGACCCGAACCCGGGGGCGAGATAAAGCGAGGAAAAATAGCCCAGCAAAAACGACTCCGACGAGGAGATAGCCCCACTGGTCAATCAGCGTGACAGTCGTACCGGTATCCCCGATTGCAACGACGATTGCCAAAAAAATGTGGAGGCCAAGAACAACAGCGGCACTTACCCAAGCCCATATTTTTAGCTTGCGGGAAGTGACAACCTGTTCCCAAGGTTTAGTCGTAGTCAGCGGCGCATCTTGCGCGACGTACTGGTGAATCTCCGCCTCAGTGAGACGCCCAGACCGTGCCTCGGAGCTCGGGCTACCCAGTTTCACATTTTCTTCCGACTGTGCGTCCACTGTACGTTCTCCACGACCTTCTCAACGTTGTCTTCACTGATCAGCGAGGCAGGTAATACGGCACCTTTACCTGCTTTACACGAATCGCTGAACATCCTACTCGGTTGCGTAGCCAGCTACACACTCGTTGGCTGCTCAGCTGTTTCTTTTCACCATATTTAGAAAAATTTTACCTTATCGCTCTACCATACTCCCGTGGCAGTTCTAGGCACCGTCTAAAGAACGAAGCACCACCGCTGTATGGAGAGCCGCCACTGTAGCCTCTGCGCCCTTGTTTTCTACAGAGCCTTCAAATCCGGCTCTATCTCTAGCTTGAGCTTCAGTCTCTGTAGTCAGCACACCATTGCCGATGGGAGTCTGTTCATCAAGAGCAATCCGGGTAAGCCCTTGGGTTACGGAATCACAGACATAGTCAAAATGGGGCGTTCCACCGCGGATGACGCATCCTGATGCTACGACGGCGTCGCAAAGCTTAGCCAAACGTTGCGCCACTATCGGAAGTTCTAATGCCCCTATCACCCGGCGCTCAATCACCTGCGCATGGCACCGCTGTGCCGCGGCGATCGCTTCTGAGTGCAATCTCTGGCAGATTTCTTCATTCCACGTCGATGTCACGATGCCGATAGTCAAGCCTGTAGCGTCGACATGCGTGATATCTGGTAGTCCATCTTTACTCATAAAGCCTCCTGTTACTCGTGCTCGCTCACGTATGTTTCGATCCATGGCAGATCATGGCGCATCCGATCCCGCTTTGTGGTCAAATAGCGAAGGTTATCTTCATTCACTGAAACTTCCACTGGCGTCCGACCAGATACCTCCAAGCCATAGCGAGTCAAGCCCTCATGCTTGCTGGGATTATTGCTCAACAAGTTAGCTGACTGCACACCCAAGTCACGCAGGATAAAAGCAGCTATGCCATAATCACGGGCGTCTGCGGGCAAACCCAATGCAAGGTTCGCGTCTACGGTATCTACCCCACCATCTTGGAGATGATATGCCCGTAGTTTCTCAGCCAAGCCGATCCCGCGGCCCTCTTGGCCCCGCAGATACAGCACCACGCCGCGTCCTTCTTCCTGAACCATTGCCATCGATGCATGGAGCTGTTGCCCGCAGTCACAACGCCTGGATCCAAATACATCTCCAGTCAAGCACTCCGAGTGGACACGAACAAGGACATCTGTTCCGTCATTATCAGCAATATCACCGACCACGAGCGCCACGTGCTCCACTCCATCAGACAGTGCCCGGTATCCCACAGCCGTGAAAAATCCGAAGTCTGTGGGCAGTCGGGTGGATGCCACCCGTTCAGCTATTGGCGTAGCAACCTGCGTGTCCACGGCCGCCGGCCCCTCATAGGGTTTCACTGGGTCATGCTTTGTGCGCCACTCGATCATTTGATCAATGGAGATCAGGGCTAGGCCGTGTTTATTTGCAAATCGACGCAGTTCAGGCCCCCGGGCCATGTCGGTGGGATCGTCCTCGCTTACCACTTCACACAACACGCCCGCCGGCCGTAATCCAGCTAACCGAGCTAAGTCAACAGCTGCTTCTGTATGTCCAGGCCTTTCGAGGACACCACCGGGCAAGGCCCGTAGAGGAACCACATGCCCTGGACGAGTAAAATCGCCCGGGGTTGAAACGGGATCCGCCAATGTTTGGATGGTATGCGCCCTGCTGGTAGCGGAAATTCCAGTGGAACCCGTGTTGGCATCCACTGTTACCGTATATGCAGTTCCTCGGGCATCTTGGTTATGGGCAACCATCGGAGGAAGCGCTAGCCTGTCACAATCTTCACCTGTCAAAGACGCACAGATATACCCCGAAGAATATCGGACCATGAACGCCACAAGCTCAGGCGTTGCTTTTTCCGCGGCGAAAATAATGTCGCCTTCGTTTTCACGATCCTCGTTATCAACAACGATAACGGCTTTCCCCGCAGCAATATCCGCAATCGCAGTGTCCACGGAGTCGAGGCGGACGCGATCAGGGTGTCCAGTGTCATCGTGAGCTGACTGACCAGGTATGTCGATATGGATAGTCACGATGATAACTCTAGCGCGCGTCCAGATTCACGATGCTCGTCGGGGGAACCGCTTGCGCTCTCAGCATCCGTTCCACGTATTTGGCTAATACGTCTACTTCGAGGTTCACACGGTCACCCAACTGACGCTGCCCATGTGTTGTTGCTTGTAAAGTAGTAGGGATAAGGGATACCTCAAACCAATGATTGCCCTCGGTTTCTCCCAGACCAGAGACGGTGAGAGAGGTTCCGTCCACAGAAATCGAACCTTTTTCCACTACATAGCGAGACAACTTTTCAGGCAAGGTAAACCGCAGAACAGTCCAATGTTCTGATTGCTCTCGTGCTATCAGCTCTGCAGTGCCGTCCACATGACCTTGGACAATATGACCGTCGAGACGCCCATCTGCACGTAATGCGCGTTCTAGATTAACCGGTGCACCTACCTTGAGCTCCCCTAAAGACGAACGTACGAGTGATTCCTGCATGACATCCGCGCTAAAAAACCCTTTTTGGATATCAGTAACGGTCAAACACACCCCGTTCACAGCGATGGAGTCCCCCAACGACGTGCCCTCAAGCACCTTATGCGCTGCAATGGAAAGAACAACAGAATCCGATAGCTCTTCCAAGGCTGCCACGGTACCGACTTCTTCTACTATTCCGCTAAACATATTTTCCTTATCGATTCTCTTGCCCACGATTGTTGTACTACGAAAATGCTTATCGACGTCCCACGCATTCTGAACTAGCGCCCCCGCAAGAAAAGCCGCCAACCACACGGCTCTGCGAAGGCACCTGTTCCCTGGGGATCTAACGCTAGTGCTGCCTTACTAAGACCCGCAGGACGTCCTCGTCCAGCAGCTCCACTCGTTGCGTATGCATGTGCGTGGCAGTACTCAGAGTGGGAGAAATGCTGCGAGCAAGAGCGTTCCTACCCGCCCCTAGGAATAGAGGTGCGGAATAATCATGGAATTCATTAATAACGCCTCTCTCAAACGCTGAGGTAATAAGCCCTGCGCCTCCTTCTAAAAGCACATATCGACATCCTCTGTCCCACAGATTGTGCAGAGCCTCATCCAGATCCAAAAACTTCAAGACAGTCGGATCATTGAGGTGTGCATTCTCCGGTAGGCTCCGCGAGCCGACCACAACGCGAAGAGGTTGGCACAAGTGCTCCTCCCCTTTGGGATCTCTCGCGGTAAGCCTCGGGTTATCTGCCAAGGCAGTTCCAGTTCCTACGACAATTGCGTCAAAAAATTGCCGCTGGTGAGTTGCATAACTGCGTGCTGCTTCACCAGTAATCCATTGCGAGGTGCCATCAGCTGCCGCAATAAACCCGTCTATTGTATGAGCTGATTTTCCCACTACATAGGGACGTTGTAAGCGCTGAGACTGAAGCCAGGGGCGTAGGGCTCGAATAGGCAAATCCAAAAAGCTAACGCGGACTCCATTTTTCTGCAAAAACTCGTGTCCACCGCCTTCTTTTCCGCCTGGATCTTTAAGGCAGTAGACAACCTCAGCGATTCCTGCATCAAGAAGCGCTTGGGTACAAGGTCCAGTCCTTCCCTGGTGATGACAAGGTTCCAGCGTCACCACAATCGTGGCACCGCGAGCAGCAGTGCCTGCAGCTCGAAGCGCCATGACCTCAGCATGTGGTCCACCTACTGGTTGGGTATATCCGACCCCAGCGATGTCTCCCTGCGGAGACACCACGGCCGCACCTACCGGTGGGTTAGGGCTCGTCGATCCTTGGGCGAATTCTCCTTGTTCAACAGCTGCATATAAACCAGCCAGGACTGACGCAGAAAGACCATAGGTGGTTAAATCTCTATGCTCACTAAAAAGGCCCACTCCTTGACCGTTAAGTCCAAAGGGCAAGCCAATTTTCTTGTTATCGTGCACGCTGCGCCAATTCTCTAAGCTCATCAATCGCCGCATTGCGATCGCTGTGCTTATACACCGCCGAACCAGCGACAAAGGCATCGCAGCCGGCTTCAGCGGCATGCGCTATGGTCTCTGCGGAAATTCCTCCGTCGATCTCGATAATGACGTCTAGCTTTCGTGTATCGATCTCTTGACGCAACGTCCGAACTTTCTCAAGCTGATCAGGCATAAATTTTTGCCCACCGAACCCAGGTTCCACGCTCATCACCAGAACCTGATCAAACTCCTCCAGGTGCGGAAGGTACGGCTCAATAGCCGTGCCAGGGCGCAAAGAAAACCCGGCGCGAACGCCTCGTTCTCTGATGTGCTGTGCCAGTGCGCTGGGGTTCGAGGTGGCTTCTACATGGAAGATCACGCAGCTAGCGCCGGCCTCGATGTAGTCATCGACCCATTTCTCGGGTTCCTCGATCATAAGGTGAACGTCAAGGGGTTGTTCCGTCGATTTATGGGCGGCCTTGGTGATGTCAGCACCAAAAGAGAGATTGGGGACAAAATGGCCGTCCATAATGTCCACATGGATCCAATCGGCGTGTGACACCTCTGCGATCTCTTCCCCTAACTTGGAAAAGTCAGCGGAAAGGATCGACGGAGCGATAATGGGTTGGCGCGCTTCTGTAGTCATAACTCAGTATCTTAGCCGCGACCTAAACAGCAAGAAACGAGAAGCGTTATTGGGGGCGGCCAGTCCAGATGTGAGCGATGGATTTATGCGCTTGGTTTTTTCAGTACGGCAAAGAACATGGCATCGGTTCCATGCTGATGCGGCCACATTTGAAAGGATTTATATTCTCCAGTGTGGGACATCTCGGGTATCAATGCTGCTGCGTCTTCTTCCACCATTCCTAGATGAGATAGTGCGTGATCAACGATGTCGCGGGTCTCGCGTAGATCTGGTGAACAAGTTGAGTACACTACGACGCCGCCAGGGCGGACGAGTGTGCATGCAGAGGTCAGGAGTTCCTTTTGGAGCGGGACAAGCTCAGTAATGTCTGATTCTTGTTTACGCCAGCGGGCATCGGGGCGACGGCGCAGGGCCCCAAGTCCTGAGCAGGGAGCGTCGACGAGGACGCGGTCGTACTCACTGCTGAGTCCTGGGTTGCGTCCGTCGGCGACTTTTACTCGAACGGGTAGGCCGGCAACGGTCTTTTCTATCAGGCGTGCGCGGTGCTCGGAGACCTCTATGGCGTCTACGTGGGCGACGTCGATACGCGCGAGTGCGCCGAGCAGTGCTGCTTTGCCTCCTGGTCCTGCGCATAGGTCTAGCCATCGACCAGTGTCAGTGCCATCAACGGGTGCTTCTACTAGGGCTCGTGCGATGAGTTGGCTTCCTTCATCTTGTACGGCTGCTAGTTGTTGTTGAACGGGTTCTAGTTCGCCGGGATCGCCGCTTTCAAGGTAGACGGCATAAGGCGAGTATTTGCCTTGTTCCCCACCGGTGATGAGGGATAGTTCCAATGCACTGATCTCGCCGGGGCGGGCCACCAGGTGCACGATCGGGCGATCTGAGTCTGCACGAAGTGTTTCTTCCAGGTTGGAGAGTCCCACGACGCGCGAGAAGCTGTGTGCTATCCATTCGGGATGCGCGGTACGGAACGCGATGTTTGCGACTTCTCCCTGTGGAGCGAGTCGATCCATCCATTCTGCGGGTGTGCTCCGAGAAATGGTGCGCAAGATTCCGTTAGCGAATCCTTTGGCTTTATCGTGGCCTAGGGCTTCCACGATACGGACTGTTGTGTCTACGGCTGCGTGGGGTTCCACTCGCATGTACATCAGCTGATAAGCGCCAAGGCGCAACGCATCCAATAGTTCGGGATGAATCGTATCGAGTCCCCGTGATGAGCACTCCGCGATTAGCGCATCGAGCACGCCTAGTGTGCGTAATGTTCCGTAAGTTAGTTCAGTGGCAAAGGCGGCGTCTCTGCCGTGCACGTTGGCTTTGTTCAGAAGTTTGGGCAGGGTGAGGTTGGCAAAGGCGTTCTCTGAGCTTACGCAGTGGAGAACATGAAAAGCGACGCTTCGCGCGGTGTCCACTCCGGATAGTTTCCGGAATCCGCCTTGTGGTTCACGGTTTTCCCGGGCACGATCGACGGATCTGCGGTTGCCCTGCGATCGCTTTTTTTGCCCGTATGTGCGTTGCGTTTCTGGATCCCTGCCTGCAGTCCTAGCAGGATTAGTTTTTCCTGCAGATCGCGATCGAGATCTGAATCCTCCTTGGCTCATTCGAACCTCAGTCCTTCCTTGTTGTGTAGACCACGAGCCCAATCCGATGCCTGCATTCGTTTCTTACCCTGAGGCTGGATCATGTCTAGCTTCACGCAGCCATGATTTGTGCCTACCAGAACTCGATTTTTCTCGATCATGAGTTCCCCTGCCACCATCGAGCATTCCTCTGCGGGTACGTACGTCACGGGGCCAAGTTTAAAGCGTTGTCCATCTAGTGTTGTCCAAGCACCGGGGCCAGGAGTGACTGATCGGATGAGCCGGTCGATATCTGCACCGGGGGCGTCCCACTGTACTTGTGCATCGTCGGTAAGAATTTTGTGGGCGTATGAGGGTTCTCCGACCTGTGATCGTGGTTCTGCCTTCCCCGCTGCCAGGTCGTCCATCGTTTTTACCAACAAGTCAGCGCCGACATAGGCCAGACGGGTGAGCAGATCATCTGCGGTGTCTGTGGGGTTGATGGGTTCTTCCAACGTATCCAGGATGTCACCGGTGTCTAGCCCTTGGTCTATGCGGAATGTTGTAGCACCGGTGATGGTGTCTCCATTGCGAATGGCTGATTGCACTGGCGCTGCTCCACGCCACGCAGGAAGTAGGGAAAAATGAAGGTTAACCCACCCATGAGGTACTGCGTCGAGCAGATCTTGCGTGATCAAATTGCCATAGGCAACCACGGGGATACAATCCGGGGAGAGCTCTTCCAACCGAGTACGGAAGGCTTCCCCGTCAGGGGTGCCAGGCTTGATGCTGGTTGGGGTGAGTATTTCTATACCGTGTTGTTGCGCGAGCGCAGAAACGGGGGAAGGCTGGAGAGTTCTCCCCCGTCCTTTGGGCGCGTCAGGGCGAGTGAGAACCGCGATCACCTCGTGATCACTGGCGAGTAATTTTTCCAGAGCAACGACTGCGGGTTCTGGAGTGCCCGCAAATATAAGACGCATTTTATCCTTCTTGGGTATGCTGATCCGACTGATTGTCCCGGCTAAGCGTTGAACCACTCAGACTGTCTGATGGTCGCCATTGCATCTTTACGGTGCTCTTTATCAAGCCGCTTAAGGAACAAAATCCCGTCGAGATGGTCCGTCTCATGCTGAATGCAGCGTGACATCAAACCGGAGGCCACCATGGAAAAGGTTTTTCCGGACACGTCTTGACCTGTGACTTTCACTGTCTCAAAACGAACTGTGTCTTCCTGAATATCAGGGATCGACAAACATCCTTCCGGCCCTAATTGAGTGTCCTCCCCAATAGGCTCCCATACCGGATTGATGATGTGCCCACGCAGCCCGTCTTCTATATGCGAGCAATCGTAAACAAATACTCTCTTGGTCACTCCCACTTGGTTGGCGGCAAGCCCTACGCCACCCGCCGCGTCCATTGTTTCAAGCATATCGTTGACCAAGTTTTCTAAACTCTTGTCAAAGACGGTTACTTCATCTGCGCGTGTAGTAAGGACCGGATCGCCAAAAAATCTGATGTCACGAATGGTCAAGAGAATACAGTTCCTTTTTAAGTTCATAGGTTCACATAAAATTTTGCCTGCTAGCTGCGCCACGTCGCGATGAAGCTTGTCGACGCTCGCCAGCATCCTTTTATTTAAGGTAGCAGGGCTGCGTAAGCTTTATCCCACCTTAATGGGATCTACCTTAATGCGAAGCGGCAGTTCTTCCTTACGCGCCCCACGTTCAATCAGCCCAGCGCGTAAGACTTGGCCTAATTGGTTACGCCCAGCCAGTGGGGTCCTAATCAAGATTCGTTGGGGCGGCCCATACTCACGTTCATCATATTCACCAGGAAGTTTACTTCCCGGGGGCAAATCAACGGGCCCTAAAATCTCAGCGTGAGGCGGCAAATCAGTAAACGAAAGAAAAGCGTCCAACGCAGTGCGTGCTCCGTCGATAGCCGCCATATGCGCCGCAGGTGGGAAGTGTACTTCTCGTCGCTCCAACAGTTCTCGATGGGCAGCACCGACCATATCCCACCGGATAAGTGCTTGAACCTGCGGCAAACTAGCATCCGCCGCAATGATGACTTCCCCGCCCGCATCATGCGGGGCTACCAACGTTGCTGCAGCCGCCCACTTAGCGAGCGTATCTTCTCCTGCCCGAAGATCCTGTCGGCCGATCAAAGCCCAGGCATCCAAAAACACAGCAGCACCGTAGCGCCCCGCTATAACTTCTGGCTCAGCACCGGGGGTGGACACAACCAAAGCGGGTTCACTAGGTACCCGGTCGATGACCCTTTGACCACCAGAGGTAATCACTTTTACTCCGGGAAAGGCCCTACCTATTTCTTCAGCAGTTCGCTCAGCGCCCAGCACGACGGCACGCAATTTGTTTGAACCACATTGTGGGCAGTGATAGTGCGAATCAGGACGTCCACACCAACGACACGTGGGTAAAGAGGTCATCCCATTCATCTCTGACCCGGAAGGCAGCTCCAACGGCCCATTGCAATGCCTGCACCTGGCAGGAGAACGGCACGTTCCACAGGAAAGCGTGGGAACGTATCCTTTGCGAGGTACTTGAATTAGCACTGGTTCTTCGCGCTGAAGCCCTGCTCGTAATGCTTTAAACGCGGCAGAGGACATACGTGCGGAAAACGCCAAAGAGTCACGTTCCAATGCGCTATTGGAATCAGCAACAGCACGAACCCTTGGCATCTGGGCGCGAATTCTGTCACGAGAAGCCACAAGATCATGCGCCCATCCAGACTCGACCAACAACTGGGTTTCTGCGGTGCGCGAGTGACCTGCTATCAGCAGTGAACACTGTTGTTGGCTTACCCGCGTGGTCAAAACTTCGCGAGCATGAACGTACGGAGCTCTAGGATCAGAAAGATTCTCGTCCCCGTCATCTTTTATGATCGCCAGTGCAAGGTTGGCCACCGGCGCGAAAGCCGCGCTACGAGTTCCTACTACCAACCGGCCTTGACCATGGAGGATGCTCAAAAACCTGCGATACCGAGCCTGTGGGCCGAGTGCAGATGTGAGCACAGTGATGTGTTTCGCGGAAACGTGGTTGCGTAGCGCCTGCTCCATCTTATCTATGTCACGTTGGTCAGGGACCACGATGAGCACCCCACCGCCATCCTTGGCCACTTTAGCTGCTAATGCTGCCATGGCGGCTGACCAATCATCCCCTGGAGTAATTTGCCACGCTGCACGGGCAGTTTTGCCAGAAATTATCGCATCCACAAAAGACTGACCGTGCACGTATGTAGCCCATGCAGATAAGTCTGGCTCTTCTACCTCACCAAAGTCTTCCCACGGCTGAGCCGTATCTGATTCTTCGGCCTTTGCATGACGTGAGGGAAGAGCAGCGCGGATAAGATCCGAAGTAACCGCTGCATAACGGACAGCTAGGGCGTCGACAAGCTCCCGCATCTCTGGGGTGAAGACCTTTTCCGGAGAGATTACTCGTTCCAGCCATTTGAGTTGTCCCTGGTGTTCTTGGTCCGAAGTCCGCTCAAGCAGCAAGGCATCGACTAAGCGCCCCCCAAAGCGGACTCGCACCCGCACTCCTGGCTGTGCTAGTGCATCTTGCGCCGAATCAATGAGGTACTCAAAAGGGCGGTCTAGGTGAGCGATACCCAAAAGGGGTAAGACCCGTGCCACTGGCAAATGCGGAGCAGGTTCACGGGTCTTAGGCATGTGGAAATCATACATTCTGACTCCACGATTGTGGTGGAGTGGGTAAACCACTCGGAGGTTCTCTACGCAACCATGAGAGGTCTAGAAGCCCACAGCTGAGCGCAAAGCGTCCACCCGGTCAGTCTTTTCCCACGGCAGATCAAGGTCATCCCGACCAAAGTGCCCATATGCTGCGGTATCAGCATAGATCGGGCGTAGTAGGTCTAAATCACGGATAATTGCAGCTGGTCTCAGGTCGAAAACCTCTAGCACGGCCTGCTGGATTTTTTCGTCGGTAAGCTCAGCGTGCGCGGTGCCAAAGGTCTCCACATAGAGTCCCACTGGCTTAGCTCGACCAATCGCATAAGCAACTTGGACTTCTGCGCGATCGGCAAGCCCGGCCGCCACTATGTTTTTAGCGACCCATCGCATGGCATAAGCGCCAGAACGGTCAACTTTACTCGGATCTTTTCCGGAGAAAGCTCCGCCACCATGCCGAGCCATTCCACCATACGTGTCCACGATGATTTTGCGGCCAGTCAAACCAGCATCGCCCATGGGTCCACCAACAATAAAGGAACCTGAAGGGTTAACCAGCAGCGTGTACTCATTATCAGCTAGGTTCCCAGCAATCCCGGCGTCACGGAGAACCCAATCCACAACGTTTTCGCGAATCTGCTCATGCAACCATTCTTGGGTGACCTGTGGATCGTGCTGCGTAGATACCACAACGGTGTCCAGGTGCACCGGTTTCCCGACCTCATCATAAGCAAAGGTAACCTGTGTTTTTCCGTCAGGACGAAGGTTTGGCACAATGCCTTCTTTACGAACCTGCGTTAAACGACGCGACAACCGATGTGCCAGATCAATAGGCAGCGGCATCAGCGTGGTGGTTTCATTGGTTGCATAACCAAACATCAGCCCCTGATCGCCAGCACCCGCCTGATCGTCCTCATCCGTTTGAGAACCGGAACGCACCTCATGCGACTGGTCTACGCCTGCACCAATTTCTTGGGACTGTTCGCCGATAGAAACGCTAACTCCGCAGGTGCGGCCGTCGAAACCGACCTCGGAAGAATTGAATCCAATCTCGATCAGTTTGTCACGGACTAGCTTGGGAATCTCCACATATCCCAATGTCCGAACCTCGCCAACCACATGGACCAAACCGGTTGTAGTCACAGTCTCGACCGCAACACGTGCGTGAGGATCGACGGTTAGCAACGCATCCAAAATCGTGTCTGAGACAGCATCACAGATTTTGTCTGGGTGGCCTTCGGTCACCGATTCGCTGGTAAACAGGCGAAGCTTCGCCTGAGAGTGCTGAGTCACTAAGTTTTGTCCTTACCTAAGAGTGCTGAAGGCATTACGCCATAACAACTGGTGTGCGCTCGCAAGACGATTCCTAGTCTCCTATATACAACACATAATATAGACCAAGCTGTCTAATAAGACAAGCTCGAAGAATGAGACGAACCTTACTTTCGCTACCTGGCCGGTCTAGTCCACTGCACGTTGTTGATCAAGGTTTTTCACTGCGGCATCCAAGATGCTAGAGGCCACGCGCAGTTTAGAACCATCGGGAATTTCCTGATGTTTACCAGAAGGATGCAACAAAAAGCCTCGGTTACGTGTCTCCCCAAAGACCAAACCCTCCCCGAC
The DNA here is from genome assembly GCF_002162115.2 of Corynebacterium silvaticum. Lineage (NCBI taxonomy): Bacteria > Bacillati > Actinomycetota > Actinomycetes > Mycobacteriales > Corynebacteriaceae > Corynebacterium > Corynebacterium silvaticum. Next base: position 1,404,550 of record NZ_CP021417.2, read on the forward strand.
TTCATTGCACATCAAAAGGTCGCAGCCTTTACGCAGGATTTTTTCTCGGGCGAAATCGAGTGCACTATGTGAGGAATCCCCGGTTTCTGCGGCAAACCCCACAATAACCGCCGATTCCTTGATCCGACTATCATGTCGTGCTTCCACGAGAGATTTAAGAATATCGGGATTCTCCACCAGTTCTATGCGAGACAATGCAGCATCCGCTGAGCCCTTCTTTAATTTCAAAGGCGCCGCAGACGCTGGCCTATAATCCGCAACAGCCGCAGACATCACCACGATATCCGCATCCGTAGCTTCAGCCATGCACGCCTCATGCATCTCCCGCGCAGAAGCCACGCGAATCACGCGCGACCCCAACGGAACAGGCAATTCATCCGTACAGCCTGCAACTACGACAACATCAGCCCCTCGCTGTGCAGCAATTTCCGCGCATGCAAATCCCTGGCGACCCGAAGAGCTATTGGTAATACAGCGCACCGGATCTATCCGTTCTTGCGTTCCACCGGCCGAGATCACCACTTTGCGGTTTTCTAAGTCCCGAGGCAGATCAGCACCTTCATACACAGCTAATGCTAAATCGACAATCTGCTGGGGATCGGGCAACCGACCAGGGCCCGAGTCGGCCCCGGTAAGGCGACCATGAGCCGGATCAAGAACCTTAACTCCACGGCGTCGAAGGGTGCGAACATTTTCTTGAGTCGCCGGATGCAGCCACATTTCCGTGTGCATAGCTGGTGCTACAACCACAGGGCATGTAGCAACCAACAGCGTGGCCGTGAGGAGATCGTCGGCACGGCCTGCCACCATCCGCGCGAGAAGATCCGCAGTAGCAGGCGCTATGACGATAAGATCCGCCTGATTGCCGACGTTCACATGCTGCACTTCATCCACGCGATCATAAACGCTGGCGGTAACAGGGTTGCCGGACAACGCTTCCAGAGTCGCAGCGCCGATGAATTTTAATGCATTTGCGGTGGGGACCACTCGCACATCATCGCCAAGCTCTTTGAAAGCTCGCACCACATGACAAGCCTTATACGCCGCGACTCCCCCAGCGATACCTACTACAACCTTCCGAGGTTTAGACACGGAAAGCACCCGACCTTTCTCATTGAAGAAGACCCCTTTACACCGAAACCGGAGATAAAGGGGTCCAAGTAAGAGCAAACCAGAGCGGTTACACCGCGGTGGTTATTAGCCTTCCTCGTGATCAAGCAGTCCCTGCTCGATCTCTCGGAGTGCGATAGACAGCGGCTTTTCCTGAGCCTCAGGCGTGACCAGAGGACCAACGAATTCAAAGACGCCTTCGTCCGCCTGCTGGTAGTAGCTATTGATCTGGCGAGCCCGCTTTGCCGCGAAAATCACCAATGCGTACTTCGACGATACTCGCTTCAGTAGATCGTCGATCGGCGGAGCGGTAATGCCGGTTGGCGCATCATAAACGCCATCGTTGTTCTCAGTAACGTTGGTCACGTTGCTCACTGACACCTTTTCTTAAAAAGCTTAGTAGTTGTGCTGTACTAGGCCGCATAAACCCTCAAGGTTTCATTCTGCGGCGTTGCCACGGTTCCTGCTGCACACCCAAAACGGGAGATTAGCAACACCCGAGCAGGATATCCCGAATCTCAGCGACCGTCTCATTAACCTTATCGTTGGTTACAACGTGCTTAAACTCATCCTGGGATGCCAGCTCCTGACGAGCAGTCTCCAGCCGCCTCTTGATCACGTCTTCGGGCTCCGTTCCCCGCCCAGTAAGACGATCTACAAGGACTTCCCACGATGGCGGAGCTAGGAAAACGGTCTCTGCGTCGGGCTTCAACGCCGCGACGTTACGAGCACCAACAAGATCGACCTCAACCAGCACAGGACGGCCGGCTGATAACGCGTCTTCCACAGGCCCCGCGGGAGTTCCAGACCTCTGCAACCCACCATGGATCTCTGCCCATTCGAGCATGTCCCCACCGTCGATACGATACTGAAACTCCTCGGGAGTCACGAAGAAGTAATCCACACCATCAACTTCACCTGGACGCGGTGCCCTCGTGGTCATCGAAACACTGAAGTAAAGGTTCGGTACTTCCTCGCGAAGGCGATGAACCACCGTGGACTTCCCCACAGCAGATGGTCCAGCTAAAACGACTAGCCGACCTTTTGGGTTATCGCCTGTCATTGATTAATCCTCGGAGAAGCCAAAGCGCTCAAGCAGAGCGCGACGCTGACGATCGCCAAGACCGCGCAGACGGCGTGTCTGAGCAATCTCCAGCTCCTCCATGATTTCCTTGGCCTTAACTTTGCCTACCTTAGGAAGAGACTCGAGGAGAGCGGAAACCTTGGTCTTGCCGATAATCTCGTCAGAAGATGCCTTGTTCAGTACCTCTTTGAGCGTGATGTCACCGCGCTTGAGCTGTTCTTTCAGCTCTGCACGTGCCTTGCGGGCCTCAGCAGCCTTAGCGAGGGCTTCCTTACGCTGCTCGTCGGTCAACTTGGGAAGGGCCACGGGGTTCCTCCGATTCGAAATTTATTATTGGGGATTTGTGACGCTATATGCGCCGGCAATCAACGATACACATTTCTTGAAGTCTCCACTGCACAAACACTCTCAAAAAATTTTGCTCAGTTTCTTTGAAAGCACCACACTGAAAACTTCAATCCTAGCGCCGCATCCAATGAGCTTTAGCCATCCACCGCGCTGCGATGAAACATACTAAAACCCGCGGCACCGCGTTGATTTCCGGTTTAGTCTAGCATCAGATCGCAAAAGTCTAGGTAATCAACCTAAAAAGTTGAAAAACCGCAGTTCACCAAACGGCAAACTGCGATCTATCAAACTCCCACTAGCTGGGAAAACATTAATCTCTAAAATCTAATACGGCGAGAGCTACCGCTTCTTTAAGAGCCTCCACCGACGGGCCCTGCGCAAGAATCGCACGAGAGATATTTGGGAAAGCAAGATCCCTTATTCCCTCAGTAATCCGCGATATATCCTCCGCTGTCGCACCCTGTGCGCCCACTCCAGGGAGCAGAACAGGCCCTGCAAGCTGAGACAGCTGCGGAGGCTCCGCCAGGGTTGCGCCCACGACTACTCCGATATTTCCGGCGTTACCGGATTCAGCATGCCTAGAGTTAGTCTGAGCTACTGAATCCACGATCTGCTGGGATATCGTTCTCCCCTGGCCATCCTGCTGGTCTTGTAATGCACGTGCCTCTGGATTAGACGTCGCAGCTAGGACAAAGACCCCTCGGTTCTTCTGCTCTGCGATGTCCAATACAGGTTTCAGCGAACCATAGCCCAGATGGGGAGACACCGTCACCGCATCGCAGCACAGCGGTGACGCATCGTCTAACCATGCGGTGGCATAACCCGCCATTGTGGATCCAATGTCTCCACGCTTGGCGTCGGCAAGCACTAACGTGCCAGCGTCACGCAAGTGTGCGATCGCGTCTTCCAGAATGGCGAATCCCGAGGAACCATAGGATTCATAGAAGGCAACCTGTGGTTTTACCAGCGCAGTATTTCCGGCAAAAGCCTCCACGCAGATCTCCGTGAAAGCTGCTAAGCCCCGGACATCCGGAGTAAGTCCCCATTGCTCCATCAAAGCTGCATGTGGGTCAATGCCCACACAAAGCCTGCCGTGAGCGGCTCCAGCGTGCCGAAGCCGCTCACCGAAAGTTATCTGTGGTTGTTCCACTGTGTCTTACTTTCCGCTCAATGAATGGTCTAGTTCTTGCAGCGGACGCACGCTGAGCTCGCCTTGCTGCAACGCCTCGATGCCCTGCACAGCAGCCGTAACACCTTGAACTGTGGTTACCAGCGGAACGCCCACAGAGACCGCCGCGGCACGGATTTGGTAGCCATCATGGCGTGCACCAGACGAGCCGGCAGGCGTGTTTAAGATGAGATCAACTTCACCCGCATTGATGATGTCGACGATCGAACGACGCCCACCTAGATCACCCTGCTCTGCGGCTTCCCTCGCCTGCGTCTGTTTGAGGACAACCTCGCACTCAATGCCATTACGTCGTAGCATCCCCGCAGTACCGGATGTGGCCAGCACTTTAAAGCCTAACGACGCCAAACGCTGAATCGGGAAGATGAGCGTCCTTTTATCCCTGTTAGCTACCGAGACAAAGACGGTGCCAGAGGTAGGTAGCGCCCCAAATGCAGCTTGTTCTGCCTTAGCGTAGGCCGCACCAAAGTTATCTGCGAGACCCATGACCTCGCCAGTGGATTTCATCTCTGGGCTCAGCAGGGTGTCAAGCATGCTTCCGTCTGTCCGGCGGAAACGGTTAAACGGCAGGACAGCCTCCTTGACCGCGATAGGAGAATGCTCCGGCAAAGAGCCTCCGTCGAAGTCCGTGGGAATCATGCCTTCTTTTTGCAGCTCAGGAACTGTCGCACCAGCCATAATGCGAGCAGCCGCCTTAGCGAGTGGCACTCCTGTGGCTTTTGAAACAAACGGGACCGTACGCGATGCCCGAGGGTTGGCCTCAATGACATACAGAATGTCGTCCTTGAGTGCGTATTGGACGTTCATTAGTCCTCGCACGCCAATACCATGCGCAAGCGCCTCAGTAGAGCGCCTTACGGTCTCAATGTCTTCTGCCCCCAGGGTCATAGGGGGAAGCGCGCAAGCCGAATCACCCGAGTGGATTCCGGCTTCCTCGATGTGCTCCATCACGCCAGCGAGGTAGACATGTTCGCCGTCGCACAGCGCGTCAACATCGATCTCAATGGCGTTATCCAGGAATCTATCCACAAGAACCGGATGGTCGCTCGTGATCTCCGTAGCGCGATCAATATAACTATGCAGCGCTTTTTCGTCATATACGATTTCCATTCCTCTGCCGCCTAGGACATAGGAAGGACGCACAAGCACTGGGTAACCGATCCGGGAGGCGACCTCCTTGGCGTCCTCAAACGAGGTAGCCGTGCCAAATTCCGGCGCTGGCAGCTGTGCGGCTTTAAGGACATTTCCAAACTCGCCACGATCCTCAGCCAGGTCAATTGCCTCTGGGCTGGTGCCGATAACAGGAAGTCCGGCATCTCTCAGTTTCTCTGCAAGCCCCAGTGGAGTTTGCCCGCCTAGCTGGACGATAACTCCTGCCACCGTGCCGGATTGTGACTCTGCGTGATAAACCTCCATGACATCTTCAAAGGTCAACGGCTCAAAGTAAAGACGATCAGCGGTGTCATAGTCAGTAGAGACAGTCTCAGGGTTGCAGTTAATCATCACTGTTTCATAGCCCACGCGCGAAAGTTCAAGTGCGGCATGAACACAGGAGTAGTCAAACTCAATGCCCTGACCAATCCGGTTCGGACCCGAACCCAGGATAATCATTTTCTCTTTTTCTACCTGCGGGCGAACCTCAGACTCAGCATTCGGATCTAGTTCATAGGAAGAGTAATGGTACGGGGTGGTGGCTTCAAACTCCGCAGCACACGTATCTACTGTTTTGAAAACAGGACGTACGCCTAGAGACCAGCGCAGACGACGCACGCCGTCCTCCCCCGCAAACTCCGGACGCAAAGCAGCAATTTGTTTATCGGACAGTCCTAGGAACTTCGCACGACGTAGCAAAGGCTCATCGAGAACTGGTGCAGCAACTAGCTCCTCACGGAAATCCACAAGCGCTTGCAGCTCTGCGAGGAACCATGGGTCAAGCCCTGAGGCTTCATGCATTTGCTCGATGCTAGCGCCCAGGCGAAGCGCAAGTTCTGCGTCATAAATTCGTCCTTGCGTAGGACGCTTCAGATCTTCCAGCACTGCAGCAACGTCTTGTGCTCGCTCCCCCGCGAAAGCCTCATCGCTGGTGGTCCAGAAACCTGCTTGCTTGTTCTCCAAAGAACGCATGACTTTGCCTAACGACGCAATGTAGTTGCGTCCCAGCGCCATGGCCTCGCCGACTGATTTCATCGTGGTAGTCAGGGTGTCATCAGACCCCACAAACTTTTCAAAGGAAAAACGGGGTGCCTTCACTACTACGTAGTCCAGCATCGGTTCAAAAGCTGCAGGAGTGACTCCCGTGATGTCGTTAGTGATTTCATCCAACGTGTAGCCAATAGCGAGTTTCGCTGCGATCTTTGCGATCGGAAAACCCGTGGCCTTTGAAGCCAAAGCCGAGGAGCGAGACACACGTGGATTCATCTCAATAGTGATCAATCGACCGTCTGCCGGGTTCACTGCGAATTGGATGTTGCAGCCGCCTGTATCTACGCCGACTTCCCGAATGATCGCGATACCTTGATCACGCATCTTCTGATACTCGCGGTCTGTAAGAGTAAGCGCAGGCGCGACCGTTACGGAGTCTCCTGTGTGAACGCCCAATGCATCGACGTTTTCAATGGAGCAGACAATAACCACGTTGTCCGCGCCATCGCGCATCAATTCAAGTTCGTATTCTTTCCATCCCAGAATCGATTCCTCGATCAAGACATTCGCCTCCGGTGAGGCCGCTAAGCCACCACCAGCGATGCGATCCAAGTCTTCTTGGTTAAACGCCAGGCCAGAGCCAAGTCCGCCCATAGTAAAGGAAGGTCGTACCACCACTGGAAGACCGAGCTCCTCGACGGTCTCATAGACTTCATCCATATTGTGGCACACGCGGGAACGAGCGGATTCTCCGCCGACCTTGGTAACGATATCTTTGAATTTCTGTCGGTCTTCGCCGCGTTCGATTGCATCAATATCAGCGCCGATGAGCTCCACATCATACTTTTTCAGGGATCCACGGCGATCAAGCTGGATGGCTGCATTCAGCGCTGTTTGACCGCCTAGGGTAGCAAGCACTGCGTCGACCGGGTGACCTTCAGCTATCTCTTTTTCAAAGATCTTTTCAATGTATTCCGGCTGAATAGGCTCAACATATGTGTGGTCTGCAAACTCCGGATCCGTCATGATGGTTGCCGGATTGGAGTTGATCAAGGTCACACGAAGGCCCTCTTCTTTAAGCACCCGGCATGCTTGAGTACCCGAATAGTCGAATTCGCAGGCTTGACCGATAACGATAGGGCCGGATCCGATAACCAGGACGTGTTTAATGTCAGTACGCTTAGGCATATTTTAAAAACCTTCCTGGTTTTAGTTCGCAGTAACAGCGGAGTTGTGAGTGGACATCAGTTCAACAAACTGATCGAACAGCGGGTTTGCATCGTGAGGACCAGCTGCTGCTTCGGGGTGATACTGAACGGAATAAGCAAGTCCGTTGACCAAGGCAACGCCTTCTACCGTGTCGTCATTAAGGCACGTATGCGTTACGTGTGCGTCCCCAAACGGAGTTTCAAATGTTTCTCCGGCTTTGCCCTCTAGCGCGAAACCATGGTTTTGCGCTGTGATGTCGATTTTCCCCGTGAGGTGGTTGAGGACGGGAACGTTAATCCCTCGGTGCCCGAATTTCATCTTGTAAGTCTTCATGCCTAAGGCACGCCCAAGGATCTGATTGCCAAAACAAATGCCGAATAGCGGGATTTTGTGTTCAAGAACTTCTTGGACGATCCCGACCATAACGTCTGCGGTGGCAGGATCACCAGGGCCGTTGGAAATAAACACACCGTCAGGGTTATATCCCACAATCTCCTGATATGGGGTGTTGGCTGGAACCACGATTGTCCGTATGCCCCGCGCCGCAAAGTTTCGAGGAGTATTTGTTTTAATGCCCATGTCATAGGCGAGCACCGTAAACGTGGTCTCCCCCTCTGCCTCGACCACATACGGCGCATCGGTTGATACTTCACCGGCAAGATCGGCACCAGCCATGCTCGGCTGCCCTTTAACAATGTCTACGAGTTCTTCAGGACTCCGAGCAGCGTCCTCCCCTGAGAAAATTCCTGCCGAGATCGAGCCAAAATTGCGGAGATGGCGGACGATAGTCCTGGTGTCTAGGCTAGAGATTCCGACAATATTTTGAGCCTGCATTTCTTCTTCAAGACTACGAGAAGCCCTCCAGTTGGAAACGCGGTGAGAAAGATCGCGGATTACTAGACCAGCGATCCATATCTTTTCCCCATAAGACTCGCTGTCTTCATCATTCCATCCGGTGTTACCAATATGAGGTGCCGCGGATACAACGATCTGGCGATGATAGGAAGGGTCTGTCATAGTCTCTTGATAACCAGTCATCGCAGTAGTAAATACGGCTTCGCCAAGCGTGGTTCCTAAAGCACCAAAGGATTGACCTCGGAAGATGCGTCCGTCTGCAAGAACAAGGACGGCTTCGGATCGATTCTGGAACGTCGACGTCACTGTGTCGCCTTTCTTAGCTGTATTTATATCCGCACCGCGATAATCGCGCTGGGGTGAATAAGTTGTGGTCATGTTTTCCCTTGAAAAATTTTGGGGAGCATGCTGTGGACCCGCTTACCTCAGGTTTACGTGTTTTGCAGCACCTGAGGTAACAAATCAGAGAACACTAAAGTATCTAGGCGGATCGCGGGCTCGCCGGTTGACCATCAATGCAGGTCAGCCGACCGCGCAGGATCGTGGTGGTTACCTTGGCTGTAAACTCCATCCCTTCAAAGGGGGTGTTTTCTGCTTTGGAGGCCATATCGCAACCATGCGCAGTCCAAGGGCTATGGGGGTTAACCACAGTCAAGTTTGCTGGTTCTCCCACTGCGATGGGGCGCCCATGTCCAGGAAGACGCAGGATCTCCGCAGGACGCTCACTCATGACCTTTGCGACGAATCTCCAGTCAGCCAGGCTGCTATCCACAAAAATCTGCGCAATGATCGGCAGCGATGTTTCAAGCCCTAACATTCCTGGCTTCGCATGCTCAAATTCGCAACATTTATCCTCAGATCCGTGCGGTGCATGATCTGTGGCAACACAGTCGATAAAACCATTCAAAAGCGCATCTCGCAGCGCCAGTGTGTCCCGGGCTTCCCGCAGCGGCGGATTGACTCGGTTAACGCCGTCATAGGTGTGCAGGCGCTCGTCGGTAAGCAAAAGATGGTGCGGGGTTACTTCTGCAGTCAGCGGGATATCCTGCGCTTTTGCCCATTTAAGCAGCTCCACGGTGCCTTCAGTAGAGGCATGGCAGATATGCGTTCTGCCGCCGTAATCACGGGCCAAGATAGCGTCGCGGGCAACAATAGATTCCTCTGCAACGCGCGGCCAGCCACCGAGTCCAAGCTCAGCGGCGATCTTTCCTTCATGAGCCACAGCGCCATCGGTCAGACGAGGATCCTCGCAGTGTTGCGCTAGGAGAACATCCATTCCCTTGGCGTATTCCACGGCCCTACGCATGATAAGCGGGTTATCAACGCATTTTCCGTCATCCGAGAACATGCGAACCTTGGCGTCTGAATTGGCCATCATGCCAAACTCAGTGAGCTCTTTGCCTTGGAGTCCTTTGGTGATTGAGCCAACAGGATGGACGTCGCATAGGCCGATCTGCTGCGACTTAGCCCATACGGATTCGGCGATAATCGGCTGGTCCAACACTGGAAGAGTATTGGCCATAGTAAAAACTGCTGTAAAACCGCCTTTAGCTGCTGCTGCGGAACCAGTTGCAATTGTTTCCGTATCTTCGCGCCCTGGCTCACGTAGATGAACATGCATATCCACGAGACCTGGAAGGAGAATGTTGCCTTCTCCATCTACGACGTCGTCTGCAGAGTACTTATCTGCGTCATATCCCATGGCTGTGATCGTGCCTTGAGAGATGAATACGCTGGTCGGTTCGTCCTCACCATAAGGTCGAACGTTGGTGAGCAGAAGAGTCCGCTCTGGGGCGGGAGCAAGTTGTCCAGTCTCTGGGTAGTCGTTAGGGGTAGTCACTTCGAGCCAAACTCCTTTTTAGAAACCGGGGGTATTTGTGCCGGCGATGAGGGTAAACAGAACTGCCATGCGAGTGTGTACACCGTTATTTACTTGCTGAAGCACCGCTGTGCGGGGCGCGTCAGCCACGGCGTAGTTAATTTCCATGCCTCGCAACATTGGCCCAGGGTGCATAACAATTGCGTGATCCTGCAGCCGTGACTCGCGTTCCTTAGACATGCCATACAACGCTGCGTATTCGCGGTGCGATGGGAAAAATCCGCCATGCATACGCTCCTGCTGCACGCGGAGCATCATCACCACATCTGCGTCTTTAATCTCGGTGTCCATAGTGTATGAGCAACGAACGGGCCATTGCTCGATGCCCAAGGGCAGCAACGTCGGAGGCGCGACAAGCACCACTTCTGCACCCAAGCAGGTGAGCAGGTCTACGTTAGAACGAACAACGCGAGAGTGAAGGCAGTCTCCCACAATGACGATTTTGCGACCTTCGATGTTTCCGAGTCGCTGCCGGATCGTGATGGCGTCGAGAAGCGCCTGCGTGGGGTGCTGGTGGGAACCGTCGCCAGCATTAATAACGCTGGGGCCTTGTCCCTCCGGCGCAACCCACTGCGCTAATTGCTGAGCCGCGCCAGACGAAGGGTGCCGGATGATGATGGCATCGGCGCCGATAGCTGACAAGGTCAGGCCGGTGTCTTTGAGCGACTCCCCTTTTTTCACGGAAGAAGAACTAGCGGAAATGTTAATCACATCAGCGCTCATCCATTTTCCAGCGGTTTCAAAAGAAGAACGAGTTCTCGTGGAGTTCTCATAGAACAACGTGAAGATAGTCCGACCGCGGAGGGTAGGAAGCTTTTTAATCTCTCGGCCAGTAAGTGCCTCGCGGAAACGATCAGCCTCATCCATGATTCCGAGAATCTCGTCCTTGCTGAGATCTGAGATAGACAGAAGGTGCTTCATGGCTAGGCCTCCGATGCTTCACGAGTCAGGATGACAGCGTCTCGGCCATCAATTGCTTCGACTAGGACTTTCACGTCTTCTTCACGAGAAGTCGGAAGGTTTTTACCTACATAATCAGCACGGATAGGCAGCTGACGGTGTCCACGATCAACAAGAACAGCTAATTGGATGGTCTCGGGGCGCCCGATGTCGCGGAGAGCATCTAACGCGGCACGGATGGTGCGGCCGGAATAGAGAACATCATCAACGATAATGATGTGCGTACCGTCGATTCCACCTTGAGGAATCAGAGTTGGTTGTAACGCACGATGGGGTTTTGTCCGCAGGTCATCTCGGTACAACGTAATGTCCAAAGATCCCACGGGAACAGCTACACCGGCGAATTCAGAAATTTTCGCAGCCAAGTGGTGCGCTAAAGGAACACCTCCGGACGGAATGCCCAGCAGTATTACCGGTAAAGAGCCCTCAGAATCAAGGGCCGTTTTTTCAATGATCTGGTGCGCGATGCGTGCGACGGTTCGAGAGACATCGTCGCTGCCAAGCAGCTCGATAATCCCTTGCGAGTTTTCGCTCATCGTGACCTCCTTTCCCGCCTCTCTGTGCGGTCTGTTAAAGGATGTCGAACATATATATGTAAGCTCACAAGCCATTATGACTCGCCCATCAAGTTCCTGAGGAAACCAATGAACAACCTATTATGAACGGTGAAAACACAGCGTAAAAACCGTGACTGCAAGTGATAGTAGCACTTAGTTTCCCAATTCGACACAAAGGGCGCACATTTGACTATATCCCGATGTTGGGGATACCCCCTTAGGTTAAACAACGTTCAGAAAAGTCGAGTTCACAGATTTTTCTTGGCATAGACTTCTCACCGGCTTCTCACCTGTTTTCTATCCACGTCCGGAATCACACGCACAATAGGTTTCCCAACAAAATAATATTAAGCGCTACTCTAGGATGCGGAGTCTGGGAAAGTTGTGAACATCTGGATGCACCGTCATCCAACGCATAAACACGTTTTCCAAACGCCGCGCCAGCCGATCCCCACAGTGACCGTTTAGCGGATACACTCAGTCAGATATGCCCCACGATGCTGACCTAACAATAGAGCTGTAGCCCCCCATGCCATGTTTTAAGGAGTCACATGAGCTTTAGCACCACCCACGTGGTACCAGCTTCCCGCAATGACGTCTGGATGTGGCACACCCGACCAGGCGCTATTGTGCGGCTTACTCCTCCCTTTTTCCCCATGACGCCCACGCAGGAGACCCCCGACTTAGCGGCAGGAACAACCGTTTTTTCGCTTCCTGCAGGACTTCGATGGGAGGCCCGTCATGATTTGTCCGGGTATGTCAAAGGGTACCGATTCACTGATGTATGCGTAACATCCCCGATTAAGGCTTTAGCTAACTGGCGGCACGTACACGAGTTTTCTGACCACGCACATGGCACAGCGATTACGGATACGGTTTATACCCGCGCACCTAAATCTACGCTCGCACCTTCCTTCGCGTACCGCCAACAACAGCTGATTCATGATATTGTAGCTGGTCAAAGATTTGCGGAAATACAACAGCGCAATTCAGGTGCCACGACTTCTTTAACCGTAGCCATGACCGGTTCTCGCGGCTTGGTAGGTAAAGCACTCCGTGCTCAGCTAACGTCCTTGGGGCACACAGTAATTCCGCTTGTTCGCTCGCACCCATCTGACGGCGAACGTCTATGGGATCCGCTGAGTCCCAACAGCAATCTCCTTGAGGGCGTGGATGCACTGATACACCTCGCAGGTGAGTCAATAGCCGGACGATTCACGGATTCCCGCAAAAAAGCGATTCGGGATTCCCGCATCGAGCCATCTCAGCATCTTGCCGCATTAGTCGCTGAGAGTCCTACCTGCCACACACTTATACAAGCGTCCTCCATAGGTTTTTATGGAGTCCAACGCGAGGATGAAGTACTGGATGAGAGTTCATCAGCAGGATCTGGTTTCCTTGCGGACGTTGTGCAGGATTGGGAGCTTGCCAGCGCAGCAGTTGCAGCAGCTGGTAAACGAGCAGTCTATCTACGCACAGGCGCAACGCTAAGCGGACGCGGCGGAGTACTTCCCGTGCTGAAAACTCTTTTCTCTGTGGGCTTAGGGGGTTCATTTGAAGGTGGTGCCCCATGGGTTTCATGGATCTCCATAGATGACCTGTGTGATCTTTATGTGAGAGCGCTAGTCGACCCCTCCATGTCTGGCCCTATCAACGCTGTTGCACCTAACCCTATCCGTAACCAGGATTTTGCCAAGGCCCTGGGGACTCAGCTCAAACGGCCGTCCAAGTTTCCTATTCCATCGATCGGTCCCAAACTAATTCTGGGCGCCCAGGGAGCGGAAGAAGTGGCTTTTGCTAATCAGCGAGTCTCCCCTTTCCGGATGCTCCAGCTCGATCACACATTCCGCTACCTGCACGTTGATGCCTGCCTAGCACATGAATTAGGTGGGGAACCTCTGGCCAATGACCCCGATACCACCGCAAAGTAACAGCATGAATACTTCTTATGACACCTCGACAACAGAGCACGACCGACTCGACGTCGGCTCACTCAGCCTTGACGTACTAGAGACCATCCTTACTCAAGAAGACCTCCACTATGTGCGGGATGAGGACATGCTGCACACTGGTTTTATCAATAATTCCATCAGCCTCGCTATGTCCGATGGTTATCTTCTGGCACGGAGCCAATGGCGTGCGTTTGTCCCGGCTGATCAAGCTCCCCAACTATTGGCACACGTTAATGAGTGGAATCTCACTACACTGCTGCCCACAGTAAAATTTCATGAGACACCCGAGCGCAACCTACAGGTCATTTCCCACCGAGTGTTGCGAGTTTCTGAGGGCGCTAGTTTCAACCAGGTAGGCGCTTTCTTGGTGTCCACCATCGATGCTTTCGTGGGTTTATGGAATCACTTTGATGTTGCTTTCCCACACCTCGTCAGTTGGGAGAATCCTGATGCCTAAGCCGCTAGCTATAAATCTGGATCGAGTGACTGCTGCGATGTCCACGTTTGGGATCACGTTGCGCGTTATTGATCCACAACGAGGAATCGCAATGGCAAATCTTAACGGCGCAGAATTTGTTTTCATGGCGCTGCTCTCGACCCTCGTCATACGCTCCGACCGGGGTTGTCCATCCGGTGAAATCTCCGGCTTATGCATCGCTGCCAATAGCATTAATAATTCAACAGTATTGGGCTCGGTAACCATTGTGGACAGAACAACTCCGCCACTTCTTCGGGCGGAGGTAGAGAACCCATGCGCAGCCGGATTGACAGATAAGCAGTTAGGCGCAGCCCTAGAGACGTCGATCAATACAATTTTTAAGCTTTTCGACGCCTTTGACTCGGCCACGAACTCACTCACAGAAACAGCGCCTTAAAAAAAATAAGACCAGGGCCGTTTTCCCTCTCCACGATGGGAACGGCCCTGGTCTTTGACGGCACTTTCCGGTGTGCTTTATGTACGCTACTCCGGAATTGATTCAGAAACGATACGCTCCTCGTCAGTTGTTTTTACCGAGGAATCCTCTACCGCAACTTCCGTGGTGTCGTCCGCTGAATCTTCTTGCTCCAACGGTTCTTCCGCGGGTGCTTCAGTGGGCTCAGCACGATGCTTTTCAATATTCTGCGCGATACTATCGAGCAAAGCGTTGACATAAGCAGGTGCCACGTCAGTTGAGTATTGGCTTACTAGTTCCACTCCCTCAACAACTGCGGTAGCAACAGGGACGTCTTCATTAAAGATGAGCTCCCATACCGCAACACGCAAGATAGCTCGATCAACAGCAGAGATACGCTCAAGTTCCCAGTTCTCAGCTAGGTTCGCAGCGATAAGTCCGTCGATACGATCAAGTTCCTGGGCAGCACCCGCTACGATTTCCTTTGTATAAGCAGCAACCGGAGCGACCCCAAGATCCTGGTGATAGGACAGAGAAATTCGATCCTCGACGATCGCTACTGGATCTACGTCTCGTACCTCGGCTTCATAAAGAACCTCCGCTGCACGACGCCGAGCCTTATACCGGGAACCATGGCGCTTGCGCCCACGTACTCGTGACGACTCCGAAGCTTTCCCAGCCTCGGAACTTTTCGTTTCAGATTCGCTCATGCCCACAACTAGTTATTAACACGAGACAGGTAAGAGCCATCACGCGTATCAACTTTGACTACGTTTCCGGTCTCAATGAACAACGGCACCTGAATCTCCGCACCAGTTTCCAAGGTAGCAGGCTTGGTTCCACCGGTAGAACGGTCTCCCTGCAGGCCTGGGTCAGTGTGCTCAACACGAAGATCGACGGACACAGGAAGTTCTGCGAACAGTGGCTCACCCTCATGGAAGGAGACCTGAACCGAAGTATTCTCCAAGAGGAAGCGTGCAGCCTCACCCATGATATGAGGAGCGAGTTCTACCTGCTCGTAGTTCTTTTCATCCATAACCACGTAGTTGCTGCCGTCATTGTAAAGGTAGGTCATGTCACGGCGGTCAACCGTAGCGGTCTCTACCTTCACGCCGGCATTGAAGGTTTTATCCGTAACCTTGCCTGAAACAACGTCCTTCAGCTTGGTACGAACAAACGCAGGACCTTTGCCTGGCTTGACGTGCTGGAATTCGATAATCTGCTGCAGTTTATTATCGATCTTAAGTACAAGACCGTTCTTGAAATCAGCGGTGGTTGCCACGCTTAGAACTTCTTTCTGTGGTTGGAAAGCCTAGTGCTGTCAATAGCCTACCAAGGGTACACCATGAAACCTGATGTAATCATAACAAGGGTGCTCTTAATATCCATGAGTGGGACACCGACGCCTTAGGTAGGCCAGCACGCGACTGCGTATTTTCGTTTTACGGGAGAATCAACAGATCTTTAGAAAGCTTGGTCAGATTTTCAGCACCACCATGCTTAATAATGAGGGAATCTTCAATCCGTACTCCGCCTTGACCTGGGACATAAATGCCGGGCTCAATAGTCAATGTCATGTTCTCTTCAAGTACGCCGGTACCGGTCTGTGCGGCGGAGGGCGCTTCGTGCACATCTAAGCCAAGTCCATGGCCCGTGGAATGAACAAAAAAATCACCATAGCCAGCTTTTTCAATCACAGATCGGCAAGCGCGGTCCACGTCTACTAGCTCCACGCCGGGTACAGCAGCAGCGCAACCAGCCAATTGAGCTTCGAGCACGATGCCGTAAATCTCTTGCGCAAAATCCGTCGCGTGCCCCACCATAACGGTGCGAGTGGTGTCAGAGTTATAGCCATAAGCATGCGCTCCAAAGTCAATCGTGACGATGTCCCCTGCCTGGATAACCCGAGAGCCAGCTCCATGATGCGGCTTAGCGGAGTTAGGACCGGAAGCCACGATTGTGTCAAAGCTGGGACGTTCTGAGCCCTTACACCTCATCCGATATTCAAGGTCTGCTGCGACCTCCATCTCTGTACGGCCCGCTGCGATCTCACCGGCGTCGATAAGCTCTTGAAACGACGAGTTAGCAATATCTGCGACTTCGCGAAGCCGATCAAGCTCGTGTGGATCCTTGCGCAATCGTATATTTTCAATCACACCGGAAACAGGAACTAACGTGATGTCGTCGCCACAATTCTTTTGCAGCGTCTCTTTGTGAGCAAAGGAAACATAATCAGCCTCAAAGCCAATCCGGCGTGGCCCATCAACCTGAGCGAGCAACTCTTGAGCCGAATTACGTTTGATCAGAGCCTCAATATCAGGGACTTCCTTCCCTACCTGCGTGGTATAACGACCATCTGTGCATATACGCGCAGACAAATCCTTATTGATAAAGAGGGCGGCATTAGAACCCGAGAATCCGGACAAATACCTCACATGAGTGAGATGAGTAATCAACATGGAATCGATACGCTGACTGGCCAGCTCAGCAGCCAGTGCTCTACGACGCGTCTCAAATCGTGTGTCGTGCAAAGCCATTTCTGTTCTCCATCTGAAATTGATCTCTAGAAAATTCGTGCTTTTAAATGCTCCGTAACGCCTCAGTTTTGCGTAGTTCAAGAATGACTATTCGACACCAAATACTCAAGGGCTAGCTCATATCCCATCACACCTAAACCAGCTATGACTCCTCGCGCAATAGGAGAAAGGAAACTGTGATGGCGGAATTCCTCGCGTGCATGGATGTTGGAGATATGCACCTCTACAAACCCTACACCCTCATGAACTTCTGCGAGAGCATCACGCAGCGCCACTGAGGTATGGGTCAACCCACCAGGATTAATAATCACGGGCCAGCCGGCATCAGCGGCCTCGTGCACCCACTCTATGAGTTCTCCCTCATGATTGGATTGTCTAACGGTAACTGTCACACCCAACGCGGCTGCCCGCTCCACAAGTGTTTTTTCCACGTCGGCTAACGTGGTCCGGCCATACACTTCCGGCTGCCGTTTACCCAAGCGGTCAAGATTGGGGCCGTTAAGAACCAGAATATTCATGGCTACGCACCCCTTGCGTTCAGAGTCTCATATGCAGCAATCAGTTCGGCTTTTTCTGCATCTTCTATGCGAGTAGTCTCCCCTGCACCGGTCAAGGCAACAAACCGGATACGCCCATCTCGATTCTTCTTATCTCGCAGCATGGCTTGGTAGAGCTCATCAAAATGCCCTTCTGGATAAGCGGTAGGCAATCCCACGGAGCTAAGGATATTTTTATGGCGCAGGTATAGCTCATCTGTGATCAGGCCTCGATTACGAGCCAGCGCTGCCACAAACATCATGCCCACAGCTACAGCGTTGCCGTGTCGCCATTCAAAATTTTCTTTGAGCTCTACTGCATGACCAAAGGTGTGCCCATAATTGAGGGTCTCCCGCAAACCAGCTTCCTTCAAATCTGAAGCAACCACGCGAGCTTTTACGGCCACGGACCTAGCAATAAGCTCAGGCAGATCCCCTTCTACGCTGAAACAGGCTTCCGGGTTCTCCTCATAGAGCGAAAGGATCTTAGTGTCCTCAATAAAACCTGTTTTAATGATCTCTGCTGATCCCGAGATTTTTTCCTGATCTGGCAGCGTGGCGATCATGTCTAGATCAATAAAAACACCAGAAGGCTCATGAAATGCACCTACAAGGTTCTTTCCGGCCTCCGTATTGATCCCGGTTTTTCCACCCACAGCAGCGTCCACCATTGATAAGAGTGTGGTCGGCACGTGTATCACTGCGATCCCACGCATCCAGCATGCCGCGACAAAACCTGCAAGATCAGTCACGGCCCCACCACCAAGACCAATGATGACGTCTTTACGCCCAAAGGTCTTCTTCCCCAACGTATCCCAGCAGTCGCCAGCCACGTTTAGGGTTTTTCCATCTTCAGCATCGGGAACAGTAATGATTGTTACTTGTTGACCCTGCGTTTCAATGACCTTCGCAAGCTCCTTAGCCGCATCGTTCATCACTGGTTGGATGATAATGGCAGCCTGCGCCGCGCCCACCTCTTTCACGCGCTTGGCCACGTCTTCAAAAAGACTGTGTCCTATCATTACCTTGTACGGCGCTGCTCCATTGACTTCAATCGTTTGCATATTTTCCCGTCTTGTACTGCGTGAAAAGGAAAGCGTGAATACTTCTGTATCAGTGCTCTTTGATGGACTCTAAATAACCCAGTATGTCTGCGACTACTCGTTGCGGGCCTCGCCCCGTGGTGTTAGAGCGATGCCGTGATACTTCCCGGTACAGCGGACGACGAGACTCAACAAGCTCGCGATAATGCGCAATAGGATCCTGCGATTGAAGAATCGGCCTGGAGTTATCTGCACCTGTTCGCTTAGCGCCTTCCTCCGGGTTCACGTCTATCCATATCACGGTATGCCCAAGCAATAAACTCCGCGTGAGAGGGCTTAAGACTGCACCCCCACCCAAACTAACTACGCCGGAGGTGCCGAGGGCTTCTCGTACTTTCTCCTCTTCGAGTTTTCTAAATTCGGGCTCGCCCATCTGGCTAAAAATCACACCGCATGATTGCCCAGTGGACTGCTCTATCAATGCGTCAGTATCCACAAAAGTAGTGTGTAGCGCATTGGCGAGTCGCTTCCCCACTGTGGTTTTTCCCGCACCTGGTGGCCCTACGAGCACCACTAGGGGACGTGTCCTGGGAACAGATTGCTCCGCAGCGCCTTCCTCAAGGTCTTTCATCGCAGGGCCATCAGGAATCTCAGTCTGGTCAGGCATTGCCCCTCTTAGCTTTCCACATCAAAGCACAGTCGGTTCTGTACATACTCTAAATAAGAATTCACATTCCGTTTAGTTTCTGCAACTGAATCTCCGCCGAACTTCTCCAAGGCAGCACGAGCCAAGACCAACGCCACCATCGACTCTGTGACTACGCCAGCTGCGGGTACAGCACAGACATCCGAGCGTTGATGTATTCCTGTCGCAGGTTTTCCATCCGTCATGTCTATAGTTTTCAGGGCACGGGGAACTGTTGATATCGGCTTCATCGCCGCACGCAAACGCAGGGTTTCTCCGTTGGTCATACCCCCTTCTAGTCCGCCTGCTCGGTTACTCAGACGCTGGATACCGTCGGCCGTACGCACAATCTCATCGTGGGCTTCCGAGCCTCTACGGCGCGCCTCTTCAAAGCCATCGCCGACTTCAACCCCTTTAATGGCTTGGATACTCATCAATGCAGCTGCCAGTTGTGCATCAAGACGATTGTCACCAGAAATATGCGAGCCCAATCCGATGGGGAGACCGGAAACTACTACTTCCACGATTCCGCCGAGCGTATCCCCCTGTTTCTTTGCTTGCTCGATCTCGCTCACCATTGAGGCTTCTGATGATTCATCAGCTGCACGCACTGGCGACGCATCGATTCTATCGAGGTCTTCCACAGAAGGCAGCGGTCCCTCATAAGGTTCCGAGCGCCCAATGGACACGACATAAGACAACACATCTACATTGAATACTTCACGCAAAAACGCTCGGGCTACGGTTCCTGCCGCTACCCGTGCAGCAGTCTCTCGCGCAGATGATCGCTCAAGCACTGGCCGTGCCTCATCAAATCCATACTTGATCATGCCAGAAAAATCAGCGTGGCCTGGGCGAGGACGCGTTAGCCGAGCGCCACGACCAGAGTTCATCGCATCAGCGGCTTCTTGGTCATGAGGATCCAATGGGTCGGCAGACATAATGGCAGTCCATTTAGGCCATTCGGTGTTGCCGATCATGATAGCGATCGGACTCCCCAAGGTCTTGCCATGCCGAACCCCACCAAGAATCGTGACCTCGTCGGCTTCAAATTTCATCCGAGCGCCTCGCCCGTGTCCGAGCCGGCGCCGCGCGAGTTGAGCAGAAATGTCTTCTCTAGAGAGAGAGACACCAGCGGGCATATTCTCAAGCATGGCAACGAGTGCCTGGCCGTGAGATTCTCCTGAAGTAGTCCAACGAAGCATGGTTCGCATTATGACATGAAGGTATGACATTAGCCCTCTTTCGGCGCCAAAAATGACGCCTATCCCATCCCATGAGACACCTTTAGGGGGTAATCACATAGGAGAAAGCCGTGGCCAGGAGCATTGCCGGCCCATGCGGGATACGTACGGTGCGCTGTTGAACAGAATCTCTGACACCATGGCTCTTTACGTTCCTACCCCACGCCTGCACGCTGTGAGACTTTTGATAAAAGACCATAATGGCCCCTGCGCATAGGCTAACCAGCTGAGCCACTGCCATCGCGCATACTACGGCTAACGGCGAATGCATGGCAGCAACGGTACCGGTGATAAGCGCTAATTTAATGTCACCGCCGCCTATGGAACCTTGCAGGCTTAGTCCTAATAAAAAATACATCCCTGCCCACACCATTCCGCCCAATAAGCAGCTCGGGCGACCAATCTCTACGGCCCCAACGACCACACCTATAGCCACGGGAATAGTGAGTACGTCCGGTAGCGTGCGATACCGTAAATCGTAGAGACACAGACCACCTGCCCATGCCACAACAACGAGCACTACCGCTGCATCAGCATATTCTTCCAGCATTACTACGTTATGTTGCTCCCCCATGCTGCTAACACTAGCGTTCTTAGCTTTTCGACGTCTGTACGTTCCCCCTCGCCGTTTTATTCCTCAGGAGCTATGTGCAGCGCCCGATATAAGGCAGATCTCATTGCCTCGCGTGGAGCATCGTGTCCGGTAAAGAGTCTGAATTGTCCAAAGGCCTGATGTGCCAGCATGACATGCCCACCTACTGCAGGGGTGCCATGCGCGCTTGCCGCTTGGGTTAATGGGGTGGGCCACGGGGAATAGATGACGTCGAGAAGCGGGGCGTGAACAGCCTGATACGCTAGCTGGCTGCTCCCCTGAGCCGGGATCGTAGAAATTGTTACCGCAGACTTTGCAGCGATCTCGCTTATGTCCCCATCAAGACGGGCGAAGGACAAGGATTCATCCGTCTCTTCTATAAGGGGATAAAATTCCACGCTACGCTCACTGCGGTTAGCTATCGTGATGTGTTTGATCCCAGATTGAATCAATGCCCACACAGCAGGCCTAGCCGTTCCTCCTGCACCAATGACGAGCGCATGCGCCCCCTGAAGCGCGGCGAGGTCGCCGTCGAATAATTCGCTAAGGGCGCCTGTCACCCCATCTACATCTGTGTTATCCGCAAGCCATCCAGTATCGCTGCGAACTAAAGTGTTCGCTGCACCAATCCGGGCGGCCCTAGGGGTGACTTCTGTGGCATAGTCCAACGCTGCAAACTTTGCCGGCATAGTCACAGAAAAACCTTGGTACGTGGCGTCTGCGTTGCCCACTATTTCGGGCAATTGCGCCTCTGTGCACAAGATTCGGCCGTACTCCCAATGAGTTAACCCCATCGCCTGGTAACCAGCGTTATGCAGCGTGGGAGATAAAGAATGCTCAATGGGGCTGCCCAGCACCGCAGCGCGGTGTGTGATTGTTACTGAAGGAGCAGACGATGCAGACAGTGTGGTCATGGTAGCTAAGTATAGAAAGAGCCTCCGCCCCTTGTCTCATGGTCACTATAAAAGTGCCGCCTGAAACATGGTCGGAGGTTTTCTTGTGTGCTATCCCAGAAGCTGTCGCCCGGTTTTTTAACGGTTACTATCTAGAACGCCATTTTGGATCGAATCACGCGTTGCTCGCTGGTGATCGTCGAAATTATTGCTAAATACTGTTGTTCCATCGCGATGGGTGGTAACAAAGTAGAGCCAATCGCCAGTTGCTGGGTTTTCCATTGCATCGATGGCTTCTTTAGAGGGGCTAGCAATCGGAGTCGCTGGTAGACCCTCCATAGCGTATGTGTTCCACGCAGTCTTTTTTCCGCGGTCTTCATCCGTGGTAGCAACTTCTTGCTCGCTTAGCCCGTAGTTAACGGTGGAGTCGAATTCCAGCCGCATCGGCTTAGCCAGACGATTCAAGATCACTCGGGCGACCTTATCAAAGTCTCCCGCAGGTGCTTCTCGCTCTACGAGTGATGCTGCAGTAAGCAGGTCATATGGCTTAATACCCATGGCATTAGCACGGCCTTCTAAGTCCGTGCTTTCAAACGACTTAGCACCACGGGTAATCAAATCGTTCAAGATGCCCTTGGCATCGCTAGTGGGGTTCACGATGTAGGTTCCTGGGACAATAAGTCCTTCCAGGCGCTTAGGGTCATTACCCCGAGCCTTCACCGCTTCAACCGCCCACGCAGGGACTCCCAACTCCGAGGGATCTGCGGTACCAGCCACTTTTTGGAGTTCCTCTGGGGAAATGCAGTTTGTAGATCCCTGAGTACACGTTACGTCGGAGATCATCGAATAGATGCCCTTGCGGGTATTCCCCTTCACAACTGTGACATCGAGCAATGTGGCACCACCAGGGATCCCCAGGGCCTCGACCTTGTTAGCGGGGTCGAGAAGAGCCTTCACTGCCTCAGCCGCACTCATATGCTGCTGCAGCCGATAAAATCCTGGCTCAATACGGCTAGCGTTGGGGTGGGAAAACGCTGCGGATTGGAAAGCGTTATTTGTTGCTACGACCTTGCGCTTTTCTAGCTCAGGACCTAGTTCAGAGAGAGAAGAGCCCTCAGGAATCTCCACTAACTCATAATTTCCGTTACCAGCGCCCTTGTAATCTGATCCACCGTTAAAAAGATGCACACCAATATAAGTAACAGCACCGATGATTAAAACAAGCGCTGCTACCAAAACGGCTAGGCCACGCTGACGGCGCTTGACATACTTACTTTCCATTCGCATCGATCAACGCCTTTCGTTCGGGGATTCTGGATTCAAAGCTGCCTCTGGAATGACCGAAGCATCTGTGTAGCCGTCTTCTGTCGAGCCTGCCATATCATTCCGCTCTTTATACGCGTGTCGCCCATCCAACCACGATTGTAGAATTTCTACCGCAGCGGCTTGGTCAATTACTTTTCGCCCTATTTTCTCGGAAATGCCGGAAGCACGAAGCGCTTGCGTGGCGACGACCGTGGTGAGCCGTTCATCAGCTAACCGTACGGGAATCGAAGATTCGGAAGCCTGGAGGCGTCGAGAAATCCTAAAAGCTATGTCCTTGGCGTGCTTGACACTCTTAGAGCCATTTCCCTTGAGGTCTCTAGGAAGTCCCACTACGACTTCCACCACGGCGTACTCACGAATAATCTCTAGTAGCCGATCTATGTCGCCCTGGTCTCGATCTCTCAGGCCTGTTTTACGAGGAACAGTTTCCACTGGCATCGCCAATCGAGCACCCCGATCGGATGCGGCCACGCCGATTCGTACAGTGCCTACGTCAATACCCAGTCGTCGTCCATTTCCAGGATCGTCAATACCAGGGGTATCGGGGGTAATTGGCATAGGTATCCTTTAAACTCTTATAGCTAAAACCTGGACTAACCACCTATGCACGCCACAACATCTTCAGAAAAAGAATGCGTATACCTGCACAAAAGGCGAATCACTCAAAGACTGCGCTCCAAAGAATGGAACGGGACATAACAACGTTACCTTTTTGTGACCGGGAACGTCCAACGATCATTAATTCAATCTCAAGTTTTCACACATAGGTAGTTCCATAAAATGGCGCTTTCCGTGACCCCGGTCCAGAGTCTCACGCCGCCATATGCACAAGGCACCGACCCTTCCGAGAGACCTTATCTCCTTGGGGACCAGTGCCTTGTATGCAGCATTATACGATCTACGTCACAGACGTTATACCGTTACTAGCTGCGGATTTCATCCTTAACAGCCGCGACACCCGAATCAAAGCCCGCGATGTCTCGCGCAGACCCCTGAGCCATATCTGGTTTACCGCCACCATTACCTTGGATGTAACCACCAAGCACCTTGGCCAGCTCATTAGCTTTCACGCCTTGTGCGACTCCAGCCTTCGTTGCAGCAACCACAAATGGAGTCTTGCCGCTGCCGTCTTCCGCAATCAAAGCGATCACGGCTGGTTTATCTCCTAGGCGTGACTTCAGGTCGATAGCCAAAGCACGCACATCATTGCTGGAAACGTGTTCTGCCAAGCGATGGGCCACAACGGTCACTCCGTTAACCTCATCGGCGTCCGTCAGAAGTGTAGCGGCCTGGTTACGCAGTTGCGCTGCGCGAAGATCGGCCACGGCTTTTTCAGCCTCCTTGAGCTTCTGGGTAAGAGATGCGATCCGCTCAGGAACATCATCCGTCTTGGCCTTCATCGAGGCAGCGATTCCTTCAACCAATGCCCGTTCTTTTGCCAAATACTGGAACGAGTCAAGGCCGGAATATGCCTCGATACGGCGCACACCGGAGCCCACGGAGGCCTCACCTAGGATAGCTACCGGACCAATCTGCGAGGAATGCTCAACGTGAGTTCCACCGCAGAGTTCCATTGAGAATGGGCCACCGATTTCTACAACACGCACAGTAGAACCGTAGTTCTCACCGAACAGCGCCATAGCACCCATAGCTTTCGCCTCATCAAGCGAGGTTTCAATGGTGTTCACAGCCCAGTCAACGTCTACAGCTTGATTAGTGATCAACTGGATTTGTGCGAGCTGCTCAGCCGTCAGTGCTTCGGTGTAGTTGAAATCAAAGCGAAGATACCCTGGCCGGTTCAGGGAACCAGCCTGAACTGCAGTAGGACCGAGCACGTCACGCAGTGCCGCGTGAATCAAGTGCGTAGCCGAGTGCGCTTGGCGCGCGCTATGGCGCCATTGCTTATCGACGTTCGCAGAAACCGTATCCCCGATGCTTAATCCACCTTGAGCCACAGTTGCCTTGTGCACCCATAGTTTCTTGCCGATCTTCTGCACATCGTTGACGTTTACTATGGTATCGCCCATGACGATTGTGCCACGGTCTCCTATCTGACCGCCGGCTTCGGCGTACAGCGGAGAGGCTTCCAAGATAATTTCGACTTCATCACCAGCGGCGACCTCATGGACCTTAGCTCCTCCGGCGATCATGCCGAGCACCTTCGATTCCGTGCTGAGCTCGCTATATCCCGTGAACTCGGTCGGGTGCTCGTCTACCCACTCGCGGTAGATACTGAGATCCACGTGTCCGTGCTTCTTAGCCCGGTTATCGGCCTTGGCGCGCGCACGTTGCTCAGCCATGAGTGAATCAAAACCAGCAGTGTCTACTTCCAGTCCAGCCTCAGCAGCCATTTCCAGAGTCAAGTCAATGGGGAAACCGTAAGTGTCGTGCAGTTTGAAGGCAGATGCGCCGTCGAGAAGCTTCTTGCCCTCGGTTTTCACCTCGTCTGCTTTTTCCTCAAAAAGCTGCGTTCCGGAGGCAAGCGTCTTAAGGAAGGCCTTCTCTTCTGTAAGCGCAACCTTGAGAATACGCTCACGGTTGTCCGCGATCTCAGGATAAGACGGAGTCATCGTATCCATGATGGTGTTCATGAATTGTTCCAGGGTATTGCCCTTGGCGCCAAGAAGGTGCGCGGAACGAATGATACGACGCAGGAGACGGCGCAAGATGTACCCACGACCCTCGTTACCTGGGGTAACGCCATCAAGGATCAGCATCATGCCAGTGCGCGAATGATCCGCAATCACGCGGAATCGGATAAGGTCCTGTTGCGGTGCGCCCTCGCCATAGGAAGCACCCGTAAGCTTCTCTGCTACATCAATAACTGGACGCAACAGGTCTGTCTCATAGACGTTGTCTACGCCTTGGAGAATGCACGCGACGCGCTCGACGCCCAGGCCGGTATCAATGTTTTTTTTAGGCAGCGGGCCCAGAATCTCAAAGTTGTCTTTTCCGATTCCCTCACCGCGCTCGTTCTGCATGAAGACCAGGTTCCAGATCTCCATGTAGCGGTTATCGTCGGCGATTGGGCCGCCTTCTTTGCCGTATGCGGCACCGCGGTCATAGTAAATCTCAGAGCACGGGCCACAAGGACCTGGGACACCCATTGACCAGTAGTTATCTGCCATCCCTAGCCGCTGAATACGTTCTGCGGGGATGCCGATCTTTTTGTTCCAGATATCGGCGGCCTCGTCGTCGTCAAGATAAACGGTGACCCAGAGGCGTTCTGGATCAAGCCCAAATCCGCCTTCGGCTACGGGCTCCGTGAGCAGCGACCATGCGTGGGTAATCGCGCCTTCTTTAAAGTACTGGCCGAAAGAAAAGTTGCCAGCCATCTGGAAAAACGTGTTGTGACGGGTGGTAATTCCGACTTCTTCAATATCCAGAGTACGCACGCACTTTTGGATCGACGTAGCAGTGCCGTTAGGGAATGGCGGGTTCTGTTGTCCGAGGAAGTATGGCTTAAACGGAACCATGCCGGCGTTAACAAAAAGCAGGTTCGGGTCATCCAAGATCAGCGACGCACTTGGCACAGCCTGGTGGCCAGCTTTAACAAAGTGATTGGTGAAGCGTTCCCGAATTTCATGGGTCTGCACGGCAGTGTTCCTCGCTTGTTGTCTTAAGAATCTAGTAATACTCACGAGGCCAGCAACAGCTTTTCGACGCATCCAGCATCACACACCATCACGCCTCATGAGGCCCTTCATCACCCTACGCGGAAGAATCTAGGCAGTCGGGCTACTACTCTACCCGCTCGCAGTCCTGATTCCATGCTTGACTCCCTCAAATACCACCGAGTCCCCTCGAAAATAACGCAGAAGGGCAACGCTACGAAGGCCGAATCATCCGACGAAGCCGGCCAATGTAATCAGAAATCCGTTTTTCTGCACCGTGTTTCGTGGGGTGGTAATACACTGCATTATCTAGCTCAGGCGGCACATAGCGTTGTTGTACCACGCCACGTGGATCATCGTGCGGATATTTATAGCCCACAGCATTTCCCAGCTGTTTTGCTCCCGCATAATGCCCATCACGTAAATGTGCCGGCACTGGGCCATATTTCCCTTTTCTGATATCCGCAAGAGCTCCATCTACTGCACAAATCACGGAATTGGACTTCGGCGCAGTAGCTAAATGAATCGTTGCTTGGGCCAACGTTATCCGAGCCTCAGGCATTCCGATCATCTGAACTGCTTGCCCTGCCGCTACAGCTGTTTGCAGAGCAGAAGGATCGGCCATACCAATGTCTTCGCTAGCATGAATGATCAATCTCCTAGCGATAAATCGTGGATCCTCCCCTGCATCGATCATTCGCGCCAAATAATGCAACGCAGCATCCACGTCTGAGCCCCTGATTGATTTAATAAAGGCACTGGTCACGTCATAATGCTGATCGCCGTCGCGATCATAACGCACGATGGCACGGTCTACGTTCTCGCGAATAGCGTCGACCGTGAGCTGCTCATTATCAGGAATAGCTTCTGCTGCGGCCTCAAGATATGTAAGCGCTCTGCGCGCGTCTCCGCCTGCTAGCAACACCAGCTGCTCAAGAGCTTCATCTGTGACCTGGATTCGCTCCCCTAATCCACGGGGATCGACGATCGCTCGTTGAAGTACTTCCTTAATAGCATCCGGATCTAATGGTTGCAGCTGCAATACCAAAGATCGGGACAGAAGCGGAGAAACGACGGAAAAAGAAGGGTTCTCTGTAGTGGCAGCAACAAGGAGCACAGTTCTGTTTTCCACAGCAGCAAGGAGAGCGTCCTGCTGTGTTTTAGAAAATCGGTGCACCTCGTCGATAAACAAAACGGTCCGCTTGCCGTGGATAAGGCTGCGCCGGGCCTCGTCGATCACAGCACGCACTTCTTTTACTCCGGAGTTCAGCGCCGATAAGCCAACAAAATGATGGCCGGTGGCCGAGCTGATAAGCGACGCGATCGTAGTCTTGCCGGTGCCCGGTGGCCCGTACAGAATCACGGATGCCTCACCTGATCCCTCGATGAGGCGCCGTAGTGGCCGCCCCGGCCCCAGTAAGTGCTGCTGTCCCACGACCTCGTCAAGCGAACGCGGACGCATTCTCGCAGCTAGAGGAGAATGTGCACCGGCTGCAAAGACTTCAGGTTTAACAGTGTTTCCTTTTTCCCCGGTGCTAAAGAGATCCTCCATGATGTGTTCGCCCCTCCTCTTTGAGTTCAACACAATCCGGTCAAGCTACAGCTGCACGTTAAGTCCTGATTGTTGAGTGAGCCTTAACATGAGAACGTGAGCCCATGTGAAAAACATAGAGGTGCCAGTATATCCCTAGCACCTCTACACAATGAGGCCTGAATAATCAGCCGTTTTCTGTGCCCAGCGTTTGGTTTAACGCTGTTAATCGAGCTTTTCTACGAACTTACCTGCAAAATCCGCTACTACAGGGAAGCGGGAGTCTGACTCACGCCGCGCAAACCTGTACAAGGCTTCAAATGTTTCATACAGGTCTCTTCTGATGAGGAGCAGAGCTTCTTTGTCCTCATCAAAAACGGCATTTTCATCGTCTTCTTCCTCAGCAATACGGAAGATGTCGTGCAACAAAGTGTTACCAGAAGTCGTAAGCCGCGCGACTATTGCGTCAACATTCATGGACTCCGCGCCATCGGAAACCATCCCCTGATAGAGATCCTCAAACGCTTCATTGTCATATCCCATATGCATCATGGCCACGGAGGAAAACGCCCAACCAACCAATGCGGTAAGGATACGGGCATGGAGTCGCGAGAGATTCCGAACGTTGGGCCACATGCCTGCAACCTGCTGTGCCCAAGAGTCAATAAAGATGTCCGCTTCATCGTCCATGACTGGACGAGCAAAGAGGAACTGCGGGAAACCAGCCACCACGCATGCGACGTCGAAAGCAGCATCCCTGAACCCAGCCCACTCATAGTCTAAGAAATGCGTCTTATCGGAAACGATAATGTTGTCTGGAGACAAGTCAAAAGGCGTAAACGCTCGATGCTGCCCCGAGGTCAAACGACGTCGGGCATTATCAGCAAATTCCTTTACCACCTCGGGGACAATGATCCCCTGCTGTTCAATGAGCTTGATGCCTACCTCGATATACATTCGGAGTAAGCGCTCACGGAAGTCGTGCATCTCCGTGATCTCAGGATGCTTGGTCAGCATTCGGTGCAAAAGGATGTCAAAATCCTGCTCTTTGGATGCCGTTCCCACGTGCAGCTTGCCTATCGCTTCTCCCAGATTGCGGAGAATTTCAATACGCAAATCGGCGTTTGAGCTATCAAGCAGGTCAGCAAAAGTATCGCCATCACCAGAATCTGAAATGACCAGGATGTGCTCGTCAACGTCATACGCCAACAGCACAGGGCCAGGTCGGACTTCTTCGTTCAAGGAAGTCGTGAACTGATAAGAAACCACTTCCCGCATTAACGTGGATTCGTCGATAAGCCGTCCCGTCGGGGGAATATATTTAAGGACCACCGAACGTTGCTGTAAAAACGGCGATGGAGCAACCCTAGCTCTTAGCACAATCGCAGTACCCGAGCCGTTTAGTTTTTCTACTTCTAGTAGTTCTTGCCGTCCGCCATATCGCTTTGAAAGGAGCTCTTGCGCCGCTTCCACTATAGATTCGACGGATGTTTTGTTTTCAGCATGGTCAACGACCACTTGGACACCAAGTTTGCTGTTCTTGCTCATTCGGCCCATGTGCACTGCCCTCCTCGAGCATGTCGTGCCACATCCGAGTCGAACTGCAGGTGTACAACCAAACACAACGACTCGGATGATAATCGAGGCAAGCCTCGGTAACTCTCACAAATGCGGGATCGCTTAATACCAGACTATTCCGCAGACTTCTTCTTAGGTTTGAAATCTACCCCTGTCTCACGACGCTGTTCCAGTGGGATCGGCGCAGGAGCGTCAGTTAGCGGATCAACTCCGCCGCCGGACTTGGGGAAGGCAATGACGTCACGAATAGAATCAAAGCCGCCCAGCAGGGAGACAATGCGGTCCCAACCAAAGGCGATTCCACCGTGTGGCGGCGCACCGAAAGCGAAGGCGTCAAGCAAGAAGCCAAACTTCTCACGAGCTTCTTCTTCCGTGATGCCCATGACCTTGAACACGCGTTCTTGCACATCACGGCGGTGGATACGAATCGAACCTCCGCCGATCTCGTTGCCGTTGCAGACGATATCGTAAGCGTAGGCTGTAGCCTCACCTGGGTTTTCGTCGAAGGATTCCATCCATTCTGGCTTTGGAGAAGTAAACGCGTGGTGCACAGCCGTCCACTTGGAATGTCCTAGAGCTACGTCACCAGAAGCGGTAGCGTCCGCGGCAGATTCAAACAAAGGCGCGTCGACGACCCAGGTAAAGGCCCAATCGCCATCCTTGATAAGGTCCAGCTTGCGAGCAATCTCGCCACGGGCTGCGCCAAGGAGGGCACGAGAGCTCTTTGTGTCACCGGCGGCAAAGAAGATGCAGTCGCCTGGTTTTGCCCCAACGTGCGCAGCAATTCCAGCGCGCTCTGCCTCAGTGATGTTCTTGGCTACTGGGCCAGACAGTTCTCCGTCTTCTCCCACCAAAATGTATGCAAGTCCCTTTGCGCCACGCTGCTTAGCCCACTCTTGCCATGCATCGAGCTGACGACGTGGCTGCGATGCTCCGCCTTCCATGACCACAGCGCCCACGTATTCGTTTTGGAAAACACGGAAAGTGGTGTCCTTGAAGTAATCAGCGCACTCTACGATCTTGATGTCAAAGCGCAGGTCTGGTTTATCAGAGCCGTAAAGACGCATAGCATCGGCATACGTCATACGTGGGATCGGGGTAGGAATGTTGTAACCGATGAGTTTCCAGATCTCGGTAACAATTTCTTCTGCAAGAGCAATGACGTCATCTTGGTCGACGAAGCTCATCTCGATGTCAAGCTGAGTGAACTCCGGCTGGCGGTCAGCACGGAAGTCCTCGTCTCGGTAACAGCGCGCAATCTGGTAATAGCGCTCCATGCCTGCAACCATCAGCAGCTGCTTGAAAAGCTGTGGTGATTGAGGAAGCGCGTACCATGAGCCAGGCTTCAAACGAGCAGGTACTAGGAAGTCTCGTGCGCCTTCAGGGGTAGAGCGAGTCAGCGTAGGAGTCTCGATCTCCACAAAGTCATGGGTATCGAGCACTCGACGTGCTGCCTGGTTAGCTTTTGAACGCAGACGCAGTGCCCCACCCTGTGTAGGACGGCGGAGGTCGAGGTAGCGGTACTTCAGTCGCGCTTCCTCTCCCACTTCTCCGCCGCTTTGGGATGCATCGTCGATTTGGAACGGCAGTGCTGCGGCTTCGTTCAAGATCTCAAGATCACTAACGTTCACCTCGATCTCACCCGACGCTAGGTTAGGGTTCTCAGATCCTTCAGGGCGAGCTTCCACGACACCAGTAACCTTGACGCAGAACTCACTGCGTAAATGGTGAGCTTTCTCGGCCACGTCGTTCTCACGGAAGACCACCTGAACAAGACCAGAAGATTCCCTTAGGTCGATGAAGATAACGCCACCGTGATCACGACGGCGAGAAACCCAACCAGTGAGGGTAACAGTCTGCCCAGCGATATCCTTACGGAGATCACCCGCGAGATGAGTGCGCAACACGTGCACCAAATCCTTTCGCTTGTGCGGATTCAATCCGCCCTTTGCTTATCAACTGCTCGATTCTACCCCTTGAGGTACGCCCCGCGCGACAGCGGGCGCCACAATTATTATTCCGTGATTGACAAGGTAGAAAGACACAGGAAAACCTTTGCCCATAAGGCCATGCAAAGACCTGGACTAGCCTAAGCACGTGACAGAGGGCATTCTTTTGACGGATTTCTCATTCTTTTCTCGGCTTTTAGGTGAAGTATTGCTGAATCTTTCCTTCTTTTCCTCTTGAGCGCCGATGAAAGGGTCAAGTCGTGTGGCATGATAATTCCATGACTTTCCGTGGCGGTATAGAAAAGCCTGAAAACCTTGCGCGCACTGGTGGCGGTGGTGGAAAAATCGCGGCCGGCGGCGGTATCGGAACCCTCCTTCTCGTGGGCATCTTTTTGCTCATGGGTGGAAGTCCTTCTGACCTAGGCCAGTTTTTGGGAGACACTAACCAGCCACAAACCTCTCAAAGCTCTGGCACATTGGAGCACTGTAAAACGACTGATGACGCGAATCAGCGCACAGATTGCCGCGTAGAGTTCACTGGCATTTCCGTCAACCAAATGTGGGCGGAACAGCTCCCCGCCCAAGCCGGTCTAGCT
Source organism: Corynebacterium silvaticum (assembly GCF_002162115.2). Classification (NCBI taxonomy): domain Bacteria; kingdom Bacillati; phylum Actinomycetota; class Actinomycetes; order Mycobacteriales; family Corynebacteriaceae; genus Corynebacterium; species Corynebacterium silvaticum. The sequence continues at coordinate 1,436,852 of NZ_CP021417.2, forward strand.
TTTAAAAAACCTCAACTAGTTGTGTTTAACAACGCCACCAACACGGGGTGCGGCGCTGCATCCGCCGCTACGGGACCTTTTTACTGCCCCAGCGATCAGACCGCTTATTTTGACGTGAGTTTCTTCGATCAACTGTCCAAATACGGCGGTAAAAACACCCCGTTTGCACAGGAATACATCGTTGCCCACGAGATCGGTCACCACATCCAAAACATTGAGGGCACTCTAGGCCTATCCAATTACAATGACCCCGGCCCTAATTCTAATGCAGTGAAGATCGAGCTCCAGGCAGACTGCTACGCGGGAGTCTGGGGACATTACGCGGATAAAGGCGAGAACGCTTTCTTAGAGCCAATCACCGAGGCGCAGGTTAACGACGCTATCAACGCCGCACGCGCAGTGGGAGACGATAATATTCAGGAGCGCGCTACCGGACGAGTCAACAAAGAATCCTTTACACACGGTTCTTCTCAGCAGCGCCAAGAGGCGTTCCTTGCCGGGTATCGCTCGGGGAAGATGAGCTCCTGCGATTTCCTCCAACGCAACGTCTACAAGTAAGCGCCTCCACAAGGCAGGCGCTTACCTGCCACGCTAGACCAGGATGCTACTGCGAATCCGCAACGTTTTCTGCAGCATCCGCGGTCTCAAAAGGCTCAGCAGAATCTAGTCCAAGACGCACACGCTCGGCAGCTAAAATATCCTTAGCTAGTTGAGCTTCAGACACATCGACCGCATCGTGCACGTCTGCCGATGCTGCTTCGCGCGCGTATTCGTCGAAAAGCTTACGTTTCTGAGCATTGATCTCCAGTAATCGTTCATCGATGGTCTCATCTCCGAGCAACCTATAAACGCTTACCGGCTTTGTTTGTCCCATGCGGTGCGCCCTGGCAATGGCTTGATCTTCTAACGCAGGCTTTACCTGTACTTCGGTGAGCATCACCACGCTCGCCTTTTGGATATTAAGCCCCACGCCCCCGGCACTTATCTGAGCCAACAAAACGTCTTGTCCATTGGACCCAAGCCTGTCCACGAGCTCTTGTCTTTTAATCGGAGCAACATCGCCGTTGATGATTCCGACGCTTCTCTGGCCAAACTCAAGATGTAGCCGATCAAGGACATTTCTAAAGTAGCTAAAGATAAGGATGTTCCGGCCTTCGGTGGCGGCCTCATCAGCGAGTTCGATGATTCGTTCAACTTTTGCACACAGCGGGCGTTGCGCGACCATCGCAGCCCGGCGCGCGGACATCCAATTGCCTTCTGCCACGGCGTGTTTATATTCTGCGAGATCCTGTTCTGTGAGGTCGATCCACTCATCTGTCTCGATTTTCGTGGGGAGCTCGTCAAGGACGTCTGTTTGATTTCTGCGGAGATAAGCTGGCGCGATTGCGGTTTTAAATTGTTGTGGGCGGAGGTTTTCTTTGTGATCTAGTAAGTAGGTCTGGTTGTATGTAAGCGACTAGTTGACGGAATTCGCTCAGTCGATTTTCTAGCGGGGTGCCTGTCATAAGCAGTGCGTATTCGGACTGTTCGATGAGAGCTTTGACGGCTTGGGATCGTTGGGCGGCGGGGTTTTTGATGAAGTGTGCCTCATCAATGATGGATATGGCTGGCGCGGGGATTGGTAAGGATCGTGCGCCTTCATAGGTGACGATCAGCACTCCGCCTTTGGTGGTCCAGGTGGACAGGGCTGCTTCTTTGAGTTCTCCGTGGGCCACATGGACAGGGATTGTTGAGAATTTGCCGAACTCTCGGCGCCAGTTAACGATGAGGGACGCAGGCACTACCACGAGTATTCGTGCGTCTTCTGCGGTGTCTGCTTGTGCGACGATATGCGCTGCGGCAGCGATAGCTTGGACTGTTTTTCCTAGGCTCATTTCATCGCCGAGGATGACTTTCTTTTGTACTAGAGCGAATTTGGCACCAAAGCTTTGGTATCCGCGAAGGTAAAGCTCTGTGAGCAGTGATTGATCGAGGCGAAGAGCTCGTATTTTGGCGATTGTCTCTTCTGGCAGGGCAGATTGCCCTGATTCATTGCTTTCTACTTGTCTTAATGCAGACCAGAGGGTTTGGTAGTGCGCCGGGCGCGTTTGGTAGTCCTCCCACACGGCTTCACCAGGGTCTGCAACGGGAGGCGTGGCAAATGTTTGGGGTGCTGCGTTAGCCCACGAGATGTCTTCGATGAACTGCTCATAATCTGCGTCGGTGCTGCGCTGTGTTGAGGAGGGGTCGATAAGCCCTGTGGGGTTTGCCGTGCGGGCGACAAGGAAGGGGGCGCCGATAAGCGCGATGTCTCGTGGGGTGCCGCGGAAGTATCCGATGAGTCGGTCTCTTCTATTGCGTTGCTCTTCCGACAGGTTGTCGGCTTGTTCAAAGCGGGCCAGTATTTGTAGCAGCTGTACTAGTTCGGGTGTGCGGGTGTCTCCAAGGTTGGTCAGTGGTGCTGCCATGGCCTCAGAGTAAAGTGTCTGGGCAGCGCCTTTGATTCTTTTGGCGGTGGCGGCCCCGATCCCGGATACCTGGGTGAGCGTAGTCTCTGGGGTTGAGAGCACGTCAAGCACGCTAAAAACTCCCACGTTTTCCAGCCCGGTGAATCTTAGGCGCTCATTGGTGACTTCTTTGAGTGCGTCTAGCGGTAGGCCGCGTACGAGTTCGGAGGCTTGACGCGATGTGATTGCTCGTGCAATGTGTTCTGCTTGCCCTCGCAGGTTAGAGACAGAATTGGGGTCGTTTTCTATCTGGGTTACTAGTCTCCTGGCGGGGATCACATAGCTACGGTCGAGGGAATCGAAAGTCGCGGTGCCTATTCCCACGCCTATCCCAAGGGCCTGTGCCAGGGAGCCGCGGGCAGCGGCAAGGTAGCGTTCTGGTGTGCCGTGGATGCCTGGGGTGAGGTGTACGCCTAGGTGTTGGGCGCGATTGGCGTCGTCGGCACGCGAAAGAATATGCATGATGCTCAGCGTGGCGCTATCAATGGCGGGGTTTGATAGGAGGCGTTCTAGCTCGGCTGTTGCTTGTTGAGCGGCAGCGACGTTAGTAGAGCTAAAGAAGCTGAAAAGCCGGCCGTTTGCGGCGTTCGCAGACTGATCTAGCAACGGGATCAGTGGGTTAATGAGTGCAGAATAGCTCTGCACTGTGGCCGCTATCGTTTCTTTTTCCTCGGCGAACTCTGCGTGCAGGTAAAGCCCGTGTGGCCAGGTGATAGTGGATGTGTCAATCAATCGCACCGATCCGGCCTCAATCCCCATGTGTACGGCACGAGCTGTGGGGAGGTCTCCAGAAACATATGAGGCCACGGCAACGGCTCTATCTTTGAGGGAGATGAGCTGTTGCGCGCGGCCTCGAATAGCGGTGAGGTGACTACGATCCATGTATTAGAAGTCTAGGTCACTGCTTGACTTCAGCGTTAGACAGAAACTTCTGGGTGTAGGTCCTTCATCTTCATTTGCCGTTCTCGCAGTGCTGCAAAGGTGGAGAAGCTAAGGAATAGTGCAGCGATGAAGAAGAGCACTACTAGGGACTGAAGCGCTCTATGATCCAGCGTCATATCAGTGTGGTAGATCATCTGGCGCAGGAGATTTACCGAGTAGGTCATCGGATCGTATGTATGGAACCAACGCAGCGGTGCAGGTTGTGTTTCCGGTGGATATAGTCCGCCTGAGGAGACAATCTGCAAGGACATAAAGGCGATGCAGAGCACTCGGCCAACGGTGGAGCCAAAGACTGCGTTGAAACCTTGGGTGATAGCCATAAACGCCATGGAAGATACACACATGGCCGCCCAAAGGCCGATCTCGTTGTATGCATCTAGACCGATCGCGTAGCGCTGGACAAAGAACATTACTGTCGCCTGCGAACAACCCACGATGACGGCAGGAAGGTACGATGCGAGCACTGCTCTGAAGGGGGCTACGCCGGTTTCGATGGCTCGACGTTGCAGGGGACGCATCAGCATAAAGGTGACGGTTCCGCCCATGAATAGCCCGAGCGCAATAAACATTGGTGAAAGTCCCACTCCAAAGAGGGACATAGTGTCTTTGGTTACTTCTTGTTTGACTGGGGTCGACACATTCCGGGCGGCATCGTCTATCGTTTTTTCGTCAAAAGAAGGAACCTTGTCTGCACTCTGGTTGAGTTTGAGCGCTAATTCGCCAGATCCTTCGGAGAGTTTGACCAGGCCAGAGCTTAGCTGCGCAGCGCCAACGGTGAGTTGCTGGGAGCCTTCAGAAAGCCGGCTCGTTCCGTCCGCAAGGGTTTGCGTTCCCACGACGAGTTGTTCGGAGCCGTCGGCAAGCTTGTGCAACCCAGTGGAGAGCTTCTGCGCACCATCCGTTGCCTGGTTGACGCCGGAACGGTAGGGCGCTGCGGGATCCGAAAGCTGGCGATGGATTTCCGCAGCTCCATGAGAAAGCTTATTGAGCTGCCCGATGATTTCAGAGTTTCCGCCGATACCTTGTGCAGTAATAGACGCGATGATTGCATCTGCGCTATTGGCTAGGTCGATTGCTTGCGGAATACCCGTTGCCCGCAGCTGTGCACTCAAATTGACCAGCGGAATAGTCAGCTGATCCTGGGCGTTACTTGCCTGACGCGCAACACCTACAAGCTTATCGACGCCCGCCGATACCTGCCCTGCCCCATCACCTAGGGTATCTGTGGCGGTATTAAGCCGTTGCAACCCAGAGGCTAGAGTGTCTGCGCCGTCCTTTGCCGTGCCGATTCCTTGGTGGAGTTGCTTTGTGCCGTCGGCAAGCTTGTGCGCGCCTTGGTCGGCAGCCTCGATGCCGTCGTGAAGCTGCTTCGTACCGCCCTCAAGTTTTTGCGCGCCGTCCTTTGCCGTGCCGGTGCCGTCGGCAAGCTTGTGCGCCCCGTCGCCTGCTGCATGCAGCCCGCTGCCGATTGCGTTAAACCCCACCAACAGCTGGTTTGCTACTCGCGTTCCAAGACGCTCATTAACGCTGGCTAGCACGCGTGCCACTACCTGATTTCCCACCGTGGTGGCCAGAAAACCATTGGCATTGTTGTACACGGCATTGAGCTTGGCTTGGTGTGGCTTATCCGTGCTCGCACTGATTGCTGCTTCAGAGAAGTCAGAGGGGAACTCGATGGCAAAATAATAGGTGCCGTTAGCTATGCCCTCTTTTGCTGTCTCAGGATCGACTTCAATGAATTTAGCCGCCGGATTGTTAACCAGTTTTTCCACAATCTGGTCACCGGCTTTAATATCTTTGCCGTCCTTTGTCGCGCCTTGGTCAGAATTGACTACGGCCACAGGAAGCTTGTTAAGGCGTCCGATTGGATCCCAATAAGACCAGACAAAAAGGCCACCGAAAAGCAGCGGCATCAAAACGATCACGACGATAGCCAGCGGGGGGAGCTTGCCATGCCCGAACCGACGAAACTCGGTCCCAATATGGAATAGGTTCACTCGCCTATCCCCTTTCCTATCCGTTGGCGTTGTTGCTTCATATCACTCATTGCTATCCCCCAGCTGCAACAGGTTATCGAGTACATTTTTCTCCCGATCCTGCGCCCGTTTTAGCGCACCGGCCACCGGTACATCGGCATCGCAAATTCCGTCCACATCCGAGTTAGCAGACACCGTGACTACCGGAAGCACCTCGGATACTACTTTCAGCTGGCGTAAGAGATCCGCTCGCAGACGGAGACTCCTAATCTGGTCAATATCGTCCACGATAAGAAGATCCGCATCGGGTCGCGACGTCAAGGCCAAAGCAATCCTCAACGCAAAGCGTTCCAGCGGATCTAGCTCACCGACCTTCTTTTTGCCAAAACTCGCAGTGGCCTGGATACCAAGTAACTCTGCCGCTTGAACAAAGCTATCGATCTTCTCAATCGAAGAAGGCACCCGACGCCACCAGCTACTCGTCCACGCTGCCTGCTCGCGCACCACGGCTTTGACCGGCACAAGCCGTTCCAGCGAATCAAATTCAGGGATTCCTGCCAAAGCCACATGCTTATGGAGCTGTCGTGGAGTAGTCATTTCTCCTGATGCAGAGTTAAGCATCACTGTCCCAGACTTAGGCTTCATACGCCCAGCCAGGGTCAATGACAGCGTGGTCGCCGAGTTTTCGCGACCGCAATGCAGCAATGTCAACCCCGGTTCAACATCAAGATACGGCAATTCAGTGCTGCTGGTGAGTACGAGGTCTCGAGCGGTCAGCACCACCGGCTCGTCGGGAGCCTGCGATGACGTGTGTGCTTCAGACGGGTCCATGTATTCCTCTGCTTCACTGGTTTACGAGAACCAAAGTGAGATGTTACCCTCCACATTGGAGTCAACAACATATTTCTCTCCCCGTGCTGCAATGTCAAACAGGCCTGCGCACAGATACTTCAGCAAAGCTTATACCCCTCCCAGCACAAGGAACCCCATAATGCGATCCGACGCCATGCGCAGACGTAATAGTCTCATTGAAGCCGGGATGTCCCTGCTCATCAGGGATGGAAAGGACATGACGCTCGAATCAGTGGCCGAGGAAGCCGGAGTAGGCATTGCCACCCTGTATCGCAATTTCCCCACGCGTAACGACCTCGTCCATAGCTGCATTATCGCTATCGCTGACCGTGGAGTCGCTGAGCTCAAGCGCATAGCCGACGCCCCACCTTGCGATCAAGAAGCCGCACTAGACCAGCTCAATGAGCTGGTTAACCTCATCACGGCTGTCGGACTCAACATACTTATCCCGGCGCTAGTCCAACCCGAGGAAAAACAACTTCCTCCCGATTTTGTGAGACCCCGCGAGGCACTTTTCACCCAGATCCGCAGAATCGACACGAATCTCCGCACCACAGGCCTTATCCATTCCAGTATCTCCGGCATTGACTTCTACACTGGGATTATCGCGCTATGCGCACCCCCACACTTTGATATGGGAACGCTCCCCGCCCCATCAACAAAACATCTCATCGCTATCTACTTAGCGGGATGCCGCGCCGGAATATCTATTAAGGAGGCCTCTTCATCGTGCGAACAGTGACCATTGTGTCCGCAGGACTCTCCACGCCATCAAGCTCTTTATCTCTTGCACAAGAAATCGCCGCTGAGGTTCGCAAGGAAGTTGCAGCCTCAGGGCAAACGCTCACAGTGCAGGTTATAGAGTTACGCAATCTTGCGGTCGATCTCGCGCACTCGGTGACAGAAAACGCTACCTCCTTGGAATTGCAGCAGGCTATTGATTCTGTACGTTCCGCCGACGCCCTCATCGCGGTAACCCCGGTGTTTAAGGCCAGCTATTCCGGCCTTTTCAAGATGTTCTTTGATGTATTACAACCACAAGATATTCATGAAATGCCTGTGATCATCGCCGCTAATGCAGGTTCCCAGCGGCATGCGCTCGTCCTTGAATACGCCGTACGCCCATTGTTTACGTATCTCAAAGCGGCGACTGTTCCCACCGCAATTCTGGCCACGCCACACGATAGACTGCCGGAAAATTCCGATGCCTTCTGCCAACGAATCCACCGCGCGGCACACGAGCTTGCGCTTCTTTTAACGCCCTAGGGTTTTAAAAAAATACGATGTTTTAGTCCCCGTGATAACGGCAATAACAGAAAATTCTCACCACGAATGTAGAATCATCACACCCTGCATTACCCCAGAAAACAGACTTATTAAACGCCATAATCACAGACCACTAGATCGCTAGACGCCATATCGCCACCATTCGGGGGCTGAACTTGTTGTGCTCTATCTCTACTATGGATCTCACTCACCCGTTTTTAAAGGAGCACAGATGACCATCAGCATCATCGACTTGTTCAGTATCGGCATCGGCCCCTCGTCCTCACACACAGTAGGACCGATGCGCGCCGCGAACCATTTTTCCAGCGCCCATCCAGAACTCTTAGGCGCAAAAATTTCCGTCACGTTGCACGGATCTCTTGCTGCAACCGGAGTCGGTCACGGAACTGACCGCGCAACCATACTCGGTCTTGTAGGTTATGAGCCAACCACTACCACCCCCGACATCGCTCCAGCATTCGGCGAACCAGTAGCCACTGAAGGCACGGTTACTGGCCCCGACGGCATCGTCTCTTACCAACTTATTTTTGATCCCACGCCCCTTCCAGAGCACCCCAACGCGATGACGTTTATCGCCTATGATTCCACGGGAAACCAGCTGGCAGAACCCGAGGTGTACTTCTCCGTCGGCGGTGGATTCATCCTGACTAAGCAGGAATTCCATGCACAGCAAGAACCCCTTGGTTCTGGCGCATCCACAACGTCTCGGGTTACTTCCGACGATCCCCTGCCATATCGATTCCGCACGGGCGATGAGTTGCTATCTGTATGCAAGCAATCCGGACTTTCCGTAGCAGAGATCATGATGTCCAACGAGGTGGCAATCCATAGGGATGCTGCACCCGTCATCAAGCACATTGATGCGGTTTGGGAAGCTATGCAGGAATGCGTAGTCCAGGGAATTAAGACACCGGGTATTTTGCCAGGTGGTCTTAACGTCCAGCGCCGGGCACCCGGGCTTCACGAGTATCTTCACCGCGACATAGACAACGCTCACGAGGATACCCTGCGTGCAATGGAATGGGTCAACCTCTATGCTCTTGCAGTCAATGAGGAAAACGCTGCCGGCGGCCGTATTGTCACCGCTCCTACTAATGGAGCTGCCGGCATTATCCCGGCAGTCATGCACTACGCCCGAGACTTCCGCAAAGACTTGTCCGCTGATTGGCACCGCGATTTCCTCCTCTCCGCAGCGGCGGTAGGAGTGATCATCAAGCTCAATGCTTCTATTTCAGGCGCAGAGGTCGGATGCCAAGGAGAAGTCGGCTCAGCGTCAGCTATGGCGGCAGCCGGACTATGCCAAGTCATGGGCGGAACCCCTGAGCAGGTAGAGCATGCAGGGGAAATAGCGCTTGAGCACAACCTCGGACTCACCTGCGACCCCGTGGCTGGCCTAGTCCAGATTCCGTGCATCGAGCGCAACGCAATCGGCGGCGTGAAATCTATCAACGCAGCACGCTTGTCGCTTATTGAGACCGGGCCTCACCGCGTCAAGCTCGATGAAGTCGTGAAAACAATGGCAGATACCGGCAAAGACATGCTCACAAAGTACAAAGAGACCTCCATGGGAGGCCTGGCAGCCAACCTCGGACTTCCAGTGAACCTCACCGAGTGCTAAAGACAGTTGAAGGCCTTGACCCCAGAAATATCTGCTCTGGGGTCAAGGCCTTCGCCCATCACACGGTTAAAGACGTGCTTTTAGCTCAGCTACCAGATCGTCTATAGCAATATCGTGTTGTTCCTTTGAGACCATATCCTTAACTGCAACAACACCTTGTTCCAGTTCACGGTCTCCTACAACCAGCGTAAAGCGAGCCCCCGCACGGTCGGCACCTTTCATGGCACCTTTCAAACCACGGTCGCCATAGGACATATCTGCAGAGATGCCCTGTGCACGCAGCTTATCGACGATGCCAACCATACTCCGCTTAGCCGTTGCCCCCATCGGAACACCGAAAACAGCAACGCGGGATCCGTCAGTGACAGTTTTTTCTTCTACCTGAAGCGCCAGTAGGCAACGATCAACGCCTAAGGCATAACCGATTCCAGAAAGTTCCTGTCCTCCGAGCTGTGCCATCAAGCCGTCATAGCGACCTCCACCACCAATACCCGACTGTGCACCAAGGCCATCATGGACAAACTCGAACGTGGTTTTGGTGTAGTAGTCCAAGCCACGCACCATTCGAGGGTTGACTGTGTACGCCACCCCGAGGTCATCAAGAAGACCAGTCACTGTTTCAAAGTGCTCGCGGCATGCGGAAGAAAGATTATCCAGCATGAGCGGCGCATCGGCTGTCATTTCACGCACTTCAAGGCGCTTGTCATCGAGCACACGCAGCGGATTAATCTCAGCCCTGCGGCGAGTCTCCTCGTCGAGAGGCAACGCAAAGAGAAAGTCCTGAAGCTTTTGACGGTACGCCGGGCGGCAGGAATCGTCGCCAAGCGACGTGATCTCCAGCCTGTATCCCCGTAGACCGATGGCTTTAAGAGATCTGTCAGCGAGAGCGATTACTTCTGCGTCCAACGCTGGGTCATCAATGCCAATCGCCTCGACGCCTACTTGCTGCAGCTGCCTATACCGGCCAGCTTGTGGGCGCTCATAGCGGAAAAACGGACCATAGTAATTGAGCTTTACCGGAAGCTGACCGCGATCAAGGTTGTGTTCGATCACTGCCCGCATAACGCCGGCGGTACCCTCAGGACGCAACGTCACGGAGCGTTCTCCGCGATCAGCAAACGTGTACATCTCCTTGGAGACAACATCCGTCGACTCACCGACACCCCGAGCGAACAGTGCTGTCTCTTCAAACACAGGAAGCTCGATGTGCTCGTAACCAGCAAGATGGGCCTGATGTGCGAAGGTGTCTCGAACACCAAGGAATTCCGGCGATACCGGCGGAATATAGTCAGGCACGCCTTTCGGTGCCGAGATTGTCTGAAGCTTCTTTGTACTCACACCGAACTACTTTAGTCATGAGTAGCCAAGAACGCGCAGTGGGTTCACACAACCACGCACATGCTTGGACTCTCGTGTGTTTTTTAAAGCAAGGGGCGCAAGTACGGATTGTTCATTCGCTCAGCGCGCATTGTCGTCATCGGTCCGTGACCCGGCAAAATCTGAAGAGAATTATCAAGGCAAAGAACTTGATTTTTTAGGGTCTCTTGCGTTGCTTGAGGGTCGGAGTGCATAAGATCAGTCCGTCCAATAGATCCTTTGAAAAGAATGTCGCCAGAGAAACAGAACTCAGAGCCCACCAAAAGTACAGAACCGGGCGAATGCCCTGGCCCGTGTCGAACTTCGAACTCTTCTCCCCCAAGCTCGATGCGCTGCCCGTGTTCTAGGCTTTGTCTGTCATTGGGCAACGCCATGTCCTCGGCCGCAAAAAGCAACAGGGACTCCTTGGACATTCCTTTACCTTTATCCAGGAAAGCTGCATCCGCATCGTGGATATAAACTGGCACACCCCATTTGTTGGCCAATGCCGCCGCATCACGGATGTGATCGATATGCCCATGCGTGAGCACTACCTGAACAAGGGATACTTTCTGTTCAGCAAGAAAGGCCTCAATGTGAGACTGGGCATGCATCCCCGGGTCGATGACGCTAGCTTGGTCGCTATGAACCAAGACGTAACAGTTTGTTTGATAGGGGCCCGTAGCAAAGCCAAGAATCTCCATAACGCCCTATTTTAGGCCCCTAGCGTACTGAACGCGAAGAATTACTTTCCAGATTGCTCTACTGCAGTGCAGCTAGAGCAGAGTCGTAGTGCGGCTCTTCAGTGATCTCCGAAACCAACTCTCGGTGCTGAACAACACCCCGCTCATCAGTAACCACCACGGCCCGACCAAAGAGGCCCTTCAACGGCGAGTCCTCCAGAACAACTCCAAAGTCTTTACCAAAAGCAGAGCGGAAAGCTGATGCGGGGATCACGTTATCCAGGCCTTCCGCAGCACAGAATCGGTTAAGCGCAAAAGGCAGGTCCATAGAAACACACAGAACAACCGTGTTATCCATCCCGCTTGCGAGTTCATTAAAGCGACGGACCGATGCCGCACACACATCAGTATCTACTGACGGGAAGATGTTAAAAACAATGCGCTTTCCTGCAAAAGTAGCCTCGCTAAGGTCCGCAAGGTCGGCTCCGGTGAGTGTGAATCGTTTAATCGGTTCTCCCACATTCGGAAGATTTCCGCTGGTGGTTACGCTAGTTCCATGAAAATGTGTCGTTGCCATGCCAGCCACAATAGGTGCCAATGGCAAACTTCGCCATAGTTGAGGTCAGAAAACCTGAAATTTCCCATAACCCCGGCTTTCACACTGACCTAGATAACGGCATCAGTTTTTATCAAGTGTTGCCTCCCACTAGGCTCAGGTTAGAATAATCCGCGACTTCATCCGCGCAAAGATCAATAAAACGTAAGGAAACTACCTGTGAGCAACAATAAGCAGCGTCGCGAAGAATCGATGCGCGCGCTAGAAAAAGAAATTAAGTCGCGGGATCGCTCCGAGAAGACCAAACCGCTCGGAGTAGTAGCCACGGCTGCGGTAGCTGTCTTGGCTATCGTCGGTGGAATCTATTGGGCAAACTCTTCCGGATCCAACGATGAGCAGGTTTCCACAGAATCCTCCTCCGCTGCCACAACCACGCCTGAAAAGCCGGATTTCAAACCTTTATCGCTCACACGAGAAAAAGCCCTCCCAGACTCCGTCTCCTGCGAATACAAGGATGCGGGCAAGGCTTCCAAAGAAGTATCCAAGCCTAAAACCTCTGATGTGACCACCAAAGGCACGGTCACAGTTGATCTCAAAACCAACAAGGGCGACGTGGGGCTGGAGTTGGACCGCTCGGTTTCACCGTGCACGGTGAACGCCATTGAGCACCTAGCGTCCGAAGGTTACTACGACAACACCGTTTGCCACCGCCTTACCACCAACGGCATCTTTGTACTCCAGTGCGGTGACCCAAGCGGTGCCGGCTCCGGAGGACCAGGCTTCCAATTTGCCAATGAGTACCCAACGGATGAGATGAAAGGCGCGACCACCCCGGTTGTCTACGGACGTGGAACCATTGCCATGGCCAACGCTGGCAATGACACCAACGGCTCCCAGTTCTTCCTCAACTACAAGGACTCCCCACTCCCACCGAACTACACCTACTTTGGCAAGATCTCAGACAGCGGACTGAAGACTCTCGACGCCATCGCGGAAGCAGGTGTCAAGGGCGGCGCCACCGATGGAGCTCCTGCTGAAGAAGTCAAGATTGAAAAGGCAACCGTGAAGTCATAAGTTCACGACCATTGCCTGTTAGCGGAAGCCTCTGCACGAGCTCCCCAGGCGATAACCCTCAAAGCCTCATTGCGATCCTGGTATACAGCAGGGCGGCAATGGGGTTTTTATATTGTCCCATTTACGTTCTTGCCCTGTGTGGCTATGTCATCATGATTCAAGAACAAGCGCTTCAAAACTTAACAAAAGTTGATCAAACACTTGCAAGAATATATAATTATCCTGAAAATTATTCCACCACTCTCCCGAATCGGAAATGCAATCTTTGCAAGCTCCCCACCTTTCACAGGAAAGTAAGGCAATACTTATTTCCCCTGACAGCGTGTGAAAAAGAAAAGTTGCGCAAAGGTGTGCACTAGACTACCATCACCGTCAGTCTAGATTCCCTTAACCTAAAGGACCAATAGCTATGAAGCTCCTCTCCCGCAAGGCTCTCATCTCGGTTGCCACCGCCACTGCCATTGCAGCAGGTTCCCTTTCCACCCCGGCTTTCGCTGAGGACTCTACCTCTACTTCTGGAACTAACGAAGTTAAGGACAAAGGAAGCTCCGGCAGCTCTGACAGCAACATCAGCCCAAAAGACATCAAGGAATGGATCGGCGTTGTTTCCGCAATCATCGGTATCATCACCACCATCCTGACTTTCGCTGGTCGCCTGGACAAGTTCTTCAAGTAAATCTTGATTAACGCGGCCTTGACCGCTCTCCTCCCCGCAACGTTGACGGGGAGGATTTTTTATTTCTTCTTCACACAACACTCCGTGTATATGTCTCTAGCTCAGGCACGAGTGTCATAACAAAAGGACCGCCTTGTGCCAAGACAGTCCTCTCATACAGGCGTGGTTCTATCCGCCAGAAGTCACCCGGTAGACGTCGAAAACGCCCTCGGTGTTTCGCAGCTGTGTCATCAATGATCCCAGCTGTTTAGTATCCGATACAGAGAATGTAAAGCGTACGGTGGCCACGTGGTCATCAGAAGCATTAGAGTTCATGGCAATAACCTGGACTCGTTGCTCATTGATCACCCGTGTCAAGTCCATAAGCAGGCCGTCGCGATCCAGTGCCTCCAGCTGAAGCGTGGCGGCAAAGACCGAGCCGCCTTCAGATGCCCACGAGACGGAGATGAGGCGCTGAGGCTCGTTTTTCAGGCTATCCGCGTTGGTGCAATCCGTCCGGTGCACCGATACACCGCCACCGCGTGTGACAAACCCAAAGATGTCGTCACCTGGAACCGGCATACAGCATTTGGCCAGCTTTGCCATAACGTCCGGGCTGCCCTCGACCAAGATGCCGTTTTTGTCCGTGACCTGAGTTTTAGAGTTAACGAGCTCGCTAAACGGCGTGCGCGCCACCAGAGTGTCTTCAGCATCATCCGTGCTGCCAAATGTGGCCATGAGTCGGTTAACCACATGTGCTGCCGACACTGAGCCCGAGCCGATAGCCGTATAGAGAGCATCCACGTCCGGGTAATGCAGCTCCGTTGACACCTGTTTCATCGAATGCGCGGTAAACAGGCGATGCATAGGAAGCCCGCCCCGCTGCACTTCTGCGGCAAGGGCATCGCGACCAGCCTCAAGGTATTCCTCGCGACGTTCCTTGGCAAACCACTGCCGGATCTTTGCTTTAGCGCGCGGGGAGACAACAAAGTCTTGCCAGTCCCGGGAAGGGCCTGCGTTTTGGTCTTTAGAGGTAAAGACCTCGACTCGGTCGCCAGACTTGAGTGTGGTTTCAAGCGCTACGAGTTTGCCATTGATCTTGGCGCCAATGCATCGGTGACCCACCTCGGTGTGCACTGCGTAGGCAAAATCCACAGGAGTGGAGTCCACTGGCAAGTTGACCACATCGCCTTTGGGGGTAAAAGCGAAGATCTGCTTGCTCGTGAGGTCATAGCGTAAGCTGTCGAGGAATTCGTTAGGATCAGCCGCTTCCTTTTGCCAATCCAGTAGCTGCCGCATCCACGACATCTGGTCGATCTCAGCCTGCTCGCCGCTGTTTTTACCCTTGGTCTCTTTGTAGCGCCAGTGCGCAGCAATGCCGTATTCGGCATTAAAGTGCATCTCATGGGTGCGCACCTGCACCTCCAGCGGTTTGCCCTCGTCCCCCATCACCGTGGTGTGGAGGGACTGGTACACGCCAAATTTGGGGGAAGAAATATAGTCTTTAAATCGCCCCGGCATCGCAGCGTAGAGCGCATGGACAACGCCAATCGCTGCGTAACAGTTATTGATGCTGTCTACGAGTATGCGGATACCGACGAGGTCAAAGATATCCTCAAAGTCTTTACCTCGAACAATCATCTTCTGGTAGATAGACCAGTAGTGCTTTGGCCGCCCCATGACCTCAGCTTCAATATGGTTTTCTCTCAAAGATTGTTGCAGCTGAGACGTGATTTCCTTGAGATAGCGGTCTCGCGAGGGCGCGCGGTCCGCAACCAAACGCACGACTTCCTCGTACTTTTTGGGATAGAGGATGGCAAAGGAGAGGTCTTCAAGCTCCCACTTCACGCTGGCCATTCCCAGCCTGTGTGCCAGGGGCGCAATTACTTCAAGAGTCTGACGCGCTTTCTTCGCTTGCTTCTCCGGGGGGAGGAATCGCATGGTGCGCATGTTATGAAGACGATCGGCGACTTTAATCACCAGCACGCGGGGATCCTGGCTCATAGCCACGATCATTTTTCGGATTGTCTCTGCTTCCGCAGCCGCACCTAGGGCGACTTTGTCCAGCTTTGTCACGCCGTCGACAAGCCGTGCTACTTCTTCTCCGAAGTCGCGCGTGAGGTCTGCTAAGGAATACTCTGTGTCTTCTACGGTGTCATGGAGCAGCGCCGCTACCAGCGTTGTGGTGTCCATGCCGATTTCCGCGGCGATCGTCGCAACAGCGAGCGGATGGGTGATATAGGGATCACCCGATTTTCGGAACACTCCCTCGTGAAGATGCTCCGCAGTGGTATAAGCCCGATCTAAAAGCACAGGGTCGGCCTTTGGATGAAACTCCCGGTGAATGGCCAATAATGGTTCCAACACCGGATTAACGCGGACTCGGTTACCCGTTAGGCTTCGCGCCAAACGCGCCGACATGCTCCGCATCGAGCTCTGCTGCTTCTGCGGTCGTTTTTCTTGCGCCATCACCGCACCCATGTGCCCTTTCCGTATACGCAGGGCCGATAAGGCAGCCCCTTGTATCCATCCGCTAACCGGAGCTTAATTTATGGTCTCCGGTTCATTCACTACTACAAGAGGTGCATCGCTGAGACGCTCTCGCCCTTTGAGGTTTTTTACTTCTAGGACAACTGCATAACCTGCAACTGTTCCACCACAATTCTCAATCAGCGACTTCGCTGCTACGAGTGTACCGCCTGTGGCCAAAACATCATCAATGAGGACTACCTTTTTACCGTGAAGATCGATCCCCTCACCTGGCAACTCTAAGGCAGCCGTACCATATTCAAGTTCATATTCTTGAGTATGCACAGGAGGCGGAAGCTTGCCTTTCTTCCTAATGGCAAGGATTCCTTTACCCGTGTTATAAGCCACCGCCGAGCCGAGAAGAAAACCACGTGCATCCAACCCACCGATGAGGTCCGCCCCCATTGTTTTCGCCGCAGCCGACAACTCATCTACCACAAGCCGAAATGCCTCGGGGTCCGCCAGTACGGGGGTCAGGTCCTCAAAAAGAATGCCAGGGGCGGGAAAATCTGGAACAAACCTCGTTTTCGAGGCAAGCGCATCTCGTGCGTTCATATAAGTGTGGTGGCTCATGCTTTGTCCTTGGAGCAACGTGTTCAAATGATGGGGGCAGGAATTGTGTATTCCGGCCATGATGTCAGCGGGAAACGCGGCAAGAAAATGCTTGTCGACGCCCCCTCAAGCGCCACCTGCAGCATCATCTTCAGCGAGTCATAAAAAGCGAACTAAACTATCGAGCCCCCACTACGTTCCAACGATCCATATTCCAACCAATCCCAGATAAGTCTGTATTAGTAACCACGTTACCCACTGCCTTATCCACTACAAACACTCGGGGCTGGGAAGCCAAAGGAATAGTGGGTACTTCTTCCCAAGAACGTCGCTCCGCTGCCCGCGTCGCTTGGACGTTATTGCTCAAGCTAGCCACGTCCGCATACTCCGATGCTGGATCTACTGCCATCAAGATGGCGTCGATAGTGCCTTCCTCGGTAAGGCCGACACCCGAATCTGTGACGTGAGTATGGCTCAGATCAGCTAAAGAAGCAGCCTCTTTAGCAGCATCCTCAATCGTGATTCCAGCGGCAGCACACGACTTACGGATTTCCTCGACCATAGCTTTCTTCCGAGTATCTGGGCCGTCGTATCCCACCCTGATCGTCTTGCCCTCTAGCCGCTTAGCTGCATCGATATTCACGTGGGTGTGCGGCTCGATAATGTCCCTTAGCTGTGCGTTAACGGCATCAGTTGCGCGCACGGTTCTTGCATAAACCGGCTGGACATCCACCCCCGACGCAGTACTGGAGGCTTTGGCTACGCTCGCTTGATCCACGCATGCAGCCAAAGCCCGGCGTGCTTCCACATCCGAGAATATTCCGGCGTCACCCAAAATCAACGAATCCGTGAGCAAGCCAGTCTCTGCTTCCACTGTGTAGGGGTTGTGCGAATCATTGCGGTCGAGCCAACTAATCAAATCCGTATTAGTCACATCTGCAATTTGCAGGCTGCCTTTAGTGCGCAGCTCGTTAAGGTCAACACCACGCGGCCACACAACCAGGCGGTCTAGCGCAGCTTTTTCCCCGTTGTACAAATCATTACGGACAAAAACCACTTCGCCTTTGTCCCCCACCGACTCTATTTTGAATGGGCCCGAGGCAACCTGGAGTTCTGGATCAAAATGATTCAAATTAAACCCGTTGTTCCAGATCTCTGCGATCTTAGACAAAGCTACATAATCTCTGGATTTGAGAAGCCTATTGAGCTCGTCAAGGCTTATGCCCGCTTTAGCCGCTACAGCATGTGCAGGCATGAGCACACCGGCTCCAAAAAGCTGGCGCCACCGAGCACCAAAGTTTTCTTTATACACCACCGTTGCTTGCTTTGACCCGGCTGCGCATTCGACGTGATCAACCTGCTGGGCTAGAGGCATGTGAGACTCAAACAAAGACCCCATGCTGCCTGCCGTAAAGGCCAGGAGGAAAGCATCACATGTTACGGGCTTCCCATCCGAATAGACGGCACTATCAGCAATCTTATAAATAACCCGTTGGCTAGGACCTGGAAGAACCTGAGTCTCCACCAGAGTTCTATTGGGAATCAATTGGCCTTTAGGACCTGACACATACGCCGACGGGTAGAGCCTTCCGGCCATCAGCTGGGCATTGGTAGAAACTCCAACATTGGTGCCGGCGTTTGTAGTCACCAGGTAATCGTCTACCGCATACCCAAAGTGCTTGCTATTACCAGCCGCACCATCCCCCGCGTTGTCACTGCCGCACTCCGTCAAAAGAACTGAGGACACGACTACTGCCGCAAGCGCTTTCAAAGCAAAACCTATGTTCCAACCATGTTTTACCGACAATGGCCGACGCATATGGCTACGTCCGTGGTCTTTCGGTGCTCTCAATTAGACGGGCCCTTCATTTAGCTAAAGAGTGAGAAGCTTACGCTTCCATATCAAAAAGTATAGAACGCAACCCCCTGACCACATCAATCCTTATTATATTCTTCCCCTACACCCGGTGCTGGTGAGTGGTTTCCAGACAACTGCCCCCTTGTCCTGCTGCAGAGGACAAGGGGGCAGTTATTGAGTGTTGTGCACTAACGACGCTGTGGACGCCAGCTCGCACCCGTAGACGTGGGGGAACTTACGGTGCGCTTGTGAGCGTCGGAAAGCTCAGTACTATGCGCATCATCAGCACTCTCCGCGGAATCTTGAGCACCGTTCTGAGGGTTTCGATGTTCAGCAACCTTTGCATTGTGAGCCTTCGTCTCCTTCGAGCGGTTTTTCAGGCTCACAAGGATGGGAGTTGCAAGGAAGACAGAGGAGAAAGTTCCTTCAATAACACCAATGAGCTGCACAAGTGCCAAGTCCTTGAGCGTTCCCACACCCAACAGCCACACCGCAATCACGATCAGAGCAAGAATCGGGAGCGCCGAGATAACCGTGGTGGAAATGGAACGCATCACAGTTTGGTTGACTGCTAGGTTTGCGTGTTCTGCGTACGTACGAGATCGGTTCCCTAAATAACCGGCTGTGTTTTCGCGAACCTTATCAAAGACGATGACGGTGTCATACAACGAGAATGCGAGGATCGTAAGCAGACCAATGATCGTTGCGGGAGAAACCTCAAAGCCCAGGAGGGCATAAATACCCGCAATGGCGACAAAGTCCACAAGAAGTGCCGCAATAGCCGCCACGGCCATTTCGCGTTCCAGACGTACCGCAATGTAAATAAACACGGCGACCAAAAAGACGAACATGGAGATCAACATTCGCTTAGTGATCGTGGAGCCCCACGATTCTGACACCGTGGAATCGCCGATAGCGTCTGGAGTTTGTTTCCCGGATGTATCAGCAGGCTTATAGGCCTCAAAAAGTGCCTGGCGGGCGCTACCGATCTGTTCCTCCGACAGCCGCTTGGAATTAATCTCCAGGATTCGGGTATCACCAGAACCTACGATCTGAACCAATTTTGGTTCAACGCCCGTGGCTTCCTCAAAGGTCTTGGACACTGAGGTAGTTTCCAAGTTCCCTGCCGGCATGTTGATTTTTGTGCCACCAACAAAGTCAATCCCCAGGCTGAACCCGCGAAGAGCGATGCTGACAAGGCACACGAGCAAGATCGCCGCAGTTGCCCAGTACCAGGTCCGACGCTTGCCTACAAAGTCGAGGCCACCGTCGCCCGTATACAGCTTATTTAGAACTCCTTTGGAACTCACTTGTTGTCTCCCTCATGCTTATCAGCTTCTTTGGAATCGGCGGATACCCCGACGAGCCCATGTTCGGAGTCAGCCACCGTGGATTGATGCAGCTTCCGTTCCTGTTCACGCTGTTGAGCGATTTTAAAGATCTTGCCCATTCCATTCGCGCTTGGTTTAGAGGTCCAAGGCTTCCGTGAAGCCATAATCACCAACGGCGCAGTGACCAAGAAGGTCACCACAATGTCAAAGAGCGTGGTAAGACCCAGTGTAAACGCGAAGCCCTTAACGTCGCCTACAGCGAGGATGTAAATGATGACCGCACCAATAAGCGTGACAGCGTTGCCCGTGATGATCGTCTGCTTAGCTCGCTCCCAACCACGCGGAACGGCTGAACGGAAAGTGCGCCCATCCCGCACCTCATCCTTGATGCGTTCATAAAGAACCACAAAGGAGTCAGCTGTAGTACCAATACCGATAATCAAACCTGCGATGCCCGCTAGATCCAATGAATAGCCTATCCAGCGGCCAAGCAAGACCAAGGAGCCATACACCAGAGTGAAAGAGGTGAACAGGGAGAAGATCGAGATGATTCCGAAGAATCGGTAGAAGTAGAAGGAGAATGCCGCTACCAATGCCAGGCCCACGAGTCCTGCGATCAAGCCGGCCTTCAACGACGCAGTTCCCAACGATGCAGGAACGGTGGTGGTGGTTCCACCAGACTCACCGTTTTCGCCTGCGAAGCTCAGTGGGAGTGCTCCGTATTTCAGGTTGTTAGCCAAATCTTGAGCTTCCTGCTGGCTAAAGTCGCCGGTGATCGACGTTGCCGAGCCAACTGGTGTCGGAGACTGGATCACAGGAGCAGAAATAATCTGTGAGTCGAGGGTGATAGCAACCTGCTTCCGCAGATACTTCTGAGTCAGATCAGCCCAAGTGGTACTACCTTGATCGCCGTTTTCTGACTTGAAGGAGAAACCAATCTCCATCTGGCCGGTTTGACTATTAAGACCACCGGTGATCGGACGGTTAGTATCAATCTCATTGCCGGTAAGCCGCTTCGCGTCCTTGGCCTCCGGATTCTCCCCAATCAGAGTAGGAGCTGGGTCGAGTACATAAACGCGGCCGCTACTGGGGTCACACGTGACAAGTGGCAGAGCTGCGTCGTCAGTTCCCTGGAGCGGGTCTGGCTGATCAGTGCACTTGAGCAAAGAGCTCGCAGCCAGCTGCGTTGTGGCATCAGTAGACTGGCGATCCTTCTTCAGCGCATCAATGACTTTTTTACGGAAAGCCTCGGCCTCGATGGAGTTAGCTGGAGTTTCCGGAACAGCAGCGGTGACTTTGGGAGCCTTTGCGTCCTTTTCCTCTTTGCCTTGAGCTTTAGCTAAAGCTTTGGAGGTGTTTTCAAGCGCAGTGTTTGCTTCATCGGCGTTGAGAACCCCGATAGAGACCCAACGGTTTGCCATAGCCTCCAAAGACTCTAGCAACTTTGCAGTATCTGGCTGCGCTGGAGTTGCGACAGGACGGAACAACAATTGAGACGTTTGTCCAAGTGCGCGCGCCTGGGAAGTGTCTTCACCGGGAACAGTAATAACAAGGGTGTTGCCATCGGTGACAACACTTGCGCCGGAGACTCCCATGCCGTTCACACGGTTTTCGAGGATCATCCGCGCCTGCCGCAACTGTTCATCGGTCGGGTTTGCGCCTTGCGGTACCAAAGTAACGCGGGTACCGCCCTGCAGGTCAATACCAAGCTTTGGTGTGGTCTTATGGTCACCTGTGGCAAAGATCAATGCATAGATCACGGCGATAATCAGGACAAAAAGAGCAAGCGCCTGCTTGGGCCACGCTCTGGATCCTTTAGCCGCCTTCTGTGATTGCGAAGGCAATTGAAGTTCTCCTCTTAACAATTCTGCCCTCCCCTTATTTATGTAGAGGAGAGAGCGACGATGATTCAGCAGACGTGCACGGTGGCTCGTCGTCAGCAAAATCAAATCTATGTGTGATAGCGGCCGGGACTCACGCTAAAACCGCAGCCACAACCGTTCCGTTCCACGCCTGAGAAAACGCTAACAGAAATATCCTCGGCTAATGGTACGGCATAACTCCGGTAGGTTGTCACGCACCCCACCCGGTTAAGGTGACCCTAATAATTAAAAATCTTTTACGTTCGCATGCTTGGGATGCTGGGCACGTCACAGCCCCCCTAGGTCGCTGAGCAACCCGCGCTAGTTCTGTGGTTCTAGCGGATTGTCATCCTCATGACTTTCCAACTTAGCCTCCGCAGCAGCTTTATTGGTTTCTGCGGTCAGGTTCTTCACCACAGCAAACTTCTCATATGTGCTGACAACTCCAGGGCTTGTCTCAAGTTCAACAGTTTCTGCGTCGATGCCTCGGATCGTGGCGTGCAATCCAGCGGTGGTGACAACAACGTCTCCGATCATCACGTTATTTTGTAGCTCCTTGAGCTCTTGTATACGTCGTTTCTGCTTCTGCTGAAACAGAAACGACGGAAGAAGGAGAACCAAGAGGAGGACAATAAGCAGGATGAAATTAGTAGACATAGGACCTCAGTCTGCCAGAAAGGGCGGCACTAGCGGTAGCCGCCTCCTAGCTGCGCTCGTCGCTAAAGTGCGCGAGGCCTTCCGGAGGCACTAATCCTAAGTGGCGCCACGCTGCAGCAGTAGCAACGCGTCCACGACCCGTCCTGGTCACCATCCCTGCACGTACCAGATACGGCTCACAGACCTCTTCCACAGTTGAGGGTTCTTCACCCACGGCAATAGCAAGCGTACTAACACCCACTGGGCCTCCCCCGTGGCCTTTAATAAGCGCTTCCAAAACGGCGCGATCGAGACGGTCAAGGCCTTTTTCGTCCACATCAAACACCACTAAAGCTGCGCGCGCGGCCTCTACGTCGATATGTCCATCAGAATGGACTTCCGCAAAATCCCGCACCCGACGCAAAAGTCGGTTAGCAATACGAGGTGTTCCCCTAGAGCGTGAAGCTATTTCGACCGCAGCATCATCGTCGATAGTGACACCCAAAATCTTAGCGGCGCGCAGCACTACCTTAGTCAGATCAGAGTTTTCATAGAACTCCATCTGAGCGGTGAAACCGAATCGGTCTCGCAATGGGCCGGTGAGCATTCCAGAGCGAGTCGTAGCACCCACGAGGGTAAACGGCGCAAGTTCGAGCGGAATCGACGTCGCTCCTGGACCCTTGCCCACGATCACGTCAATCCGGAAATCTTCCATCGCCATGTACAACATTTCTTCTGCAGGGCGCGCCATCCGATGAATCTCATCAATAAAAAGCACATCGCCTTCCATCAGGTTAGACAGCATCGCTGCCAGGTCACCGGCGCGTTCCAACGCTGGGCCCGAGGTCATTCGCAGACTCGTTCCTAGTTCATAGGAGATGATCATTGCCATCGTTGTTTTTCCCAAACCGGGCGGGCCGGACAGCAACACGTGGTCTGGGGTCACCCCTCGATTTTTTGCGCCTGTCAGCACAAGATTAAGTTGGTCCCGAACTTTGGGCTGGCCAATAAACTCATCAATGCTTCTTGGCCGCAGTGTTGTTTCTGTGTCGTTTTCCCCCGCCTGCTGCCGAGCGTCCACTGGGGCGTCTTGAGGCCTGCCGGTCTGAGCAGCCCCACCCCCAGACGGAACAATGGTGAATTCAGTCTTTTCTACATTTGCCATGAGTTATAGCCGTCCCTCGTCCTATTTCTTTGTGCCCAGCGCGCTCAGGGCTAGGCGCAGCACCTGGGACGTAGTCGCATTCGGAGACTCTGCCAACACGGAAACGACCACAGGTTCTGCGACTTTTTCTGTAAAACCGAGGCCGAGAAGAGCTTCGAGTACTTGCGCAGAAACATCGCTCGTGGCTAAAGAAGTACCTCCCGGCGCGGGAGCAGCAGTACCTCCAGCGGTAATAAACGCTGAAACCTTGTCTTTGAGGTCAACGATAATGCGCTCTGCAACTCGCTTTCCCACTCCTGGTATGCGTTGAAGAGTCTTTGCATCCTGATTGGCAATCGCGTGTGCTAAATCTGTGGCTGACAACACCGATTGTGCTGCCAGAGCTAGTTTTGGCCCCAGACCAGAGACCGTTTGCAGCAGCGTAAACATCTGACGAGACTCGTCATTGGCAAACCCGTAAAGGGTTTGGGAGTCTTCTCGAACCACCATGGTGGTCAAAACAAAGAATTCTTCCCCTCTGCTCATGTGCGCCAAGGTGCTAGGACTAGCGAGTACCTCATAGCCGACCCCGTTGCACTCAATAACTGCGCTACCAAGACCGATGGAGGCTACAGTCCCGCGGAGGGAAACGATCATGGTTAATACCTTTCATTGAAAATCTTCTTTTCCACGCACGTGGGAATATTGCGGGAACATTGTTTGACTCATCAAAAGACGGTCCGCAGCGAGTTAGCTTTCTTCTACCAATCGTATCGCCAAAATTATCAGTCTATGGATTGCACGGAACCGACTCCGGTTCTATGAGTTATCCGATGCAGCGGTTTTAGCTAGCAACGCCAATCGCTTTTTCTGTTCCGCACTTTGTTTTTCAGTCCTACGTTGTATTTCCAACATCGGCGCACGCCAGCAGTGACAGACTGCAAGGGCCAACGCATCTGCAGCATCAGCAGGTTTGGGAGGTTCATTCAACCCCAAAATCCGCGTAATCATTGCGGTCATTTGTTTCTTATCTGCTCGCCCATTTCCTGAGATAGCTTTTTTAGCTTCACTGGGTGTGTACATGTGCACGTCGATTCCGCGCTGAGCTGCCGCCAACACCAACACACCAACACCATGTGCGGTGTGCATGACAGTGGAAATGTTGCCTCTCTCAAAAATCCGCTCAATAGCCACTACGTCAGGCTGATATTCATCCATCCATTCGTTCACAGCATCGCTGAGCTCAAGCAGGCGCGCAGTGAGGTCAGCTTGAGGCGGTGTTCGCACAACGCCCACAGCAATGGGCATAACTTGCCGACCCCGCCCAGCTTGCACCACGGATAGGCCGCACCGAGTCAGACCAGGATCTATTCCCATCACGCGTAAACCCTCGGTGCTCATTCCCATGTTCCCCTATCAGTGCGCTTAGGGACTCACTCCTAAGGCCATTGTTGCCAAATATTCGTATGCATCACCGCAGCTGCGTTACCACAGCGGAAAGACGATGCCTTCCCGAATGGCGGTCCGTGGTTACCCAAAAAACAACAGTCCGCTTAAAGCGCGATTGCTTTTCGGCGCTTCCCATTTTCTCGGCAAGCCAAGGATTCCATACGCTCTTCAAATTTAGCACATAATTGCGAAACCTTTCGCCATGTAATTTCTAGAGTCAAAGCGAGTCTGCCCCTAGCCACCAATCATTTTCCTCAGTCTCCTTAAGCTCCCCGACAACTCCATGACGCAAAAACAATAGAAAAGCCCACCGCGCAATACTCATTGCACTGGCTGCGGTGGGCTAATAACTGGCAAGTTATCTACTAAACATCAAGCTCTGCGAGAACTTCATCGCTGAGATCCATGTTGGTAAACACATTTTGAACATCGTCAGAATCTTCAAGCGCATCGATCAAGCGGAAAATCTTCCGAGCATCGTTTGCATCAAGCGGAACCAGGACGTCTGCACGGAAATCAGAGTCTGCATCCTCTACCTCAATAGCGTTTTCCGTGAGTGCATCTCGGATAGCAGGAGTATCGCCCGGCGCGGATAGCACCTCAAACTTATCGCCAATCTCGTTGACTTCCTCCGCTCCGGCATCCAGCACGGCCATGAGCACGTCATCCTCGGTAAGTTCACCCTTGTTTACTATGACTACGCCGCGACGTTTAAACATGTAGGACACTGCACCGGATTCCGCCATGTTTCCGCCGTTTTTAGTCATAGCGGTACGAACTTCAGAAGCTGCCCGATTGCGATTATCGGTAAGGCACTCGATAAGTACTGCGACTCCGTTGGGACCATAGCCCTCATACATGATGTTCTGCCAGTCAGCGCCACCGGCTTCTTCACCGGATCCGCGCTTACGGGCACGCTCGATATTGTCGTTAGGAACGGAGGCCTTCTTGGCCTTCTTAATCATGTCATCCAAGGTTGGATTCGCAGAGGGGTCTCCGCCACCGGTACGTGCAGCAACCTCGATGTTTTTGATCAGCTTGGCAAATTCTTTACCACGCTTAGCATCGTTAGCAGCTTTCTTGTGCTTGGTGGTAGCCCATTTGGAGTGGCCTGACATTGACTCCCTTTCATAGTGGTGCGCCGTACAATCCCCACTTCTTACAAGGTGAGCACTGATATTTTGGTTCCGATGTCATTACTAGCGTTGTCTAAACAGGGGCGCATTTTTATCAAACGCAACCCCATAACAGCAATGTCATAAAAACTGAACGTACGACGTCGTCATGTAACGCAACGGCGCCATTATACGGCAGAATCCGCAATTTTTTAGTGTTCGGCCTAGGTTTTGGGCCTCGTTTTCCTCTACACAGCCTTTCCCTACTGTTTTCGTTATCCTCTCTACGCCTCGGAAGTATTGAAGGGAAGCGGCTCTTCGGTAGCCGAGATGGTTCTGGTTAATCCTTCTTGAGTGGTCATGGCAACAAGATCACCAGAGCTATTAAAAATCCGTCCTTGGGTCAGTGCTCGACCTGCATGTGCCGATGGAGAAACCTGATCATAGAGAAGCCATTCATCCGCTCTAAAGGGACGAAGAAACCACATCGCATGATCCAGTGATGCTAATTTGACGCGTTCGTTTGGATGTGGAACGAGCGAAGAATGCAATAGCGTCATGTCAGACATATATGCAAGGGTGCAGATATGAAAGGTTTCGTCGTCGGGTAGCACTTCTTTTGATTTAAACCAGATCACCTGCTGGCTTGCGGTATAGGGGTTGTGATCAAAGTCAGTGTCGGACACTTTTCGGATGTCCCAGTCTCCCCATTCGTTCAGAAGAGCCCGAGAGCTCGCGGGGAGGGCATCTCTGTCTACGTGAACGTCTTCTGGATGAGGAACCCGGCGCATGAGGTCAGAGTGCTCCGGGCCTACGTCGTCTCGCCGATGAAAGCTCGACTGCATGCTGAATATAGGGCGTCCATCTTGGATTGCAGTCACGTGACGGGCAATAAAACTCCTGCCGTCTTTTACCCGATCAACCTGAAAAATCGTGGGCTGAGAAGAATCACCAGCACTAACAAAGTAAGCGTGAAGGGAATGCACAATAAAGTCTTCAGTGGGCACCGTCCGGGTGGCGGCAACCAGTGCTTGTGCGGCCACCTGACCGCCAAAGGTTCGTGTAAGGGAAGATGCCACCGCCGGACCACGGAAAATATCTCTATCAATATTTTCAAGATTTAATACTTCATATATCTTGCTCATAGAAAATTCCTCGCCGTTATCTGCGCTTTCTTCATTTTCTCACTATCCTCGTCAAATTTACCCGCACTTCCAGGCCTTTTCAGGGAGCTGATCTATATGCCTGAACTGGGTACCCCTGACTGATCTTTTACTCCTCCGCACTGTGTCCGATCACCTAATACTATTGGGGGTGCGGTATGTTTTCTTACGTATGCTGTCCGTTATTCGTAGGGTGCACGTAGTGAAAAAACTGATACCAAGCACCGCCTTGGTGAGCCTTGTGTTGTGGGTGTTGTGGGTAGCTTCGCGAGTAACGCTGGTGCGGCTCGTTTTGCAAGAGACCAGCCCTGTAGGGGACGTAAAATACTATTTTGTCGGCGTGTTCCGCCTCGTACCCGGCGCGTTAAAAGAGTATCCCGAGGTAGGCACATGGCCTATTAACCTGCTCGGTTGGATTACCGGCGGCAACCTAGAGCATTTCATCATTGGCTTTGTAGTCATGTGTTTGCTTGTCGACGCCCTCTTCTACGCCTTCCTGGTCAGCTCGCGATGGCGGGGTCGCATCATAGCGGCCCTGTACTGGTGCCTCTTTGGCCTAGCGACTATGCAGGTGTTCGTGCTCAGACTGGATATCGTCCCTGGCGTACTTGTAGGCCTGGCCGCGTTATCACTGTTCTCGCATCCGTATGTGGCCTCCTGGGTGCTGGCTTTTGCCACAAGTATGAAGCTGTGGCCGGGGGTCCTTGCTGCTGGACTGGTAGGAAAATTCTCCTCGGGCAAAAGTTGGTTACGTCTCTTGTCCTTTGCGATTGCCCTCGTAGCCTTCGGCTCCATCGTTTATATCCAAGATGGATGGGAGCGCCTTCTTTCACCGCTGACGTATCAGAGCGATCGAGGATTGCAGATTGAGTCTTTGCCAGCCACCCTCTTTATGTATCGGGCAATAACCTCGCCTGAACAGTATGAGGTCTTCTACGCGACGTCGAAAAGCTTTGAAATTGTAGGCCCTGGGGTGGACACCGCGGCGTCGATAAGCACCTGGCTCATGGGAGCTACCGTTATTTTTGCTTTATTATGGGCGCTCAAGCATTTTCTTTTGGGCACGTGGCGGGCATATCCCACGTTATGTTGGTCGATTGCCGTCGTCTTGCTGTTGATTGTGACCAATAAGGTGTTGTCACCCCAGTACATCATCTGGGTAGGTCCGCTCGTCGCTATTGTATTATTGGTTAAACCTAAGTCTGTCTTTGCGGCTATCGAGGCTCTGCTCATGATAGCGCTGGCCTATTTCAGTTGGCAGGTGTATCCGCAGAATTACCCCAGCATTATGCAGGTCCCCTTTGACCACACCAACGGCGTTAATGCGCTGGTGATTCGCAATGTCTTGTACCTCGTGGCCACTGTCATCGCTCTCGTGTGGGCGATATGGGCTTCCGCTGTGGATCGTGACCCCACTCCACTCCAGACAAAGACTGCCGAAGTCCTGCCACCATTGCCAGAGCACGCAGAAGAAAGTCCCGTCGCAGAAATCGCACCACTTCCGGCAACAGAAAAACTTCCTACCCGGGAGCACCTCCCCGAAGACACGCAATCGCATGCTGTACAGCAAGCGACGGATTGGGCCGCGCAGGCACCGCGCATCGTATCCAATCAGTCATCGTATCCCGGCCGGTCCGTTCGCTTCCCCTCTACAACACAACAGACATAGCATCAGGCCACCGGAGAATAATTGAACATCGTTCAAATCGGTGGCTTATACTTACACAACTATGACCTTTTACAGCGTTAGGATGCGGGCGAGCCTCCAAGGCCAACATATCTCCGGGGCCGAAACCCTTGTTTCTTGTCCCACAGATGTCCCCCACATCACCGCGCAGTTCATCCAACGCGCGATGAACCATGCAAAAGGTACTCCTGACTCAATCACCACAAAAGTAACGCGTATTGCAGACGCCGATATTCAACGTGTACCCCGGCTTCTCACGCGAGAATATCAAGCGGTGGACTGCCCCGATGCCCACGGCTTTGTGCAACAACAGCTTGCAACAGTGTGCTCCCCTGAAGTTACACACAAAGCCCTAGAGCTTCTTCTCACCATCCGCAACATGCGCGGGGCCGTGCTCCTAGATGCTCACTCTGCACACCGATGCGAACCCGATCCCAACAGAGGCGTCCGCGCCTCCAACTTCGGTGCCGCACCACCATCAACGCCAGCAGAGCCGCACAGCCCAGAATCGGAAACAACGAAAAACCACTACCACGAGGCTCTCACCTTATCCTCCAAAGTTATGAGCGCGCCAGGAATTATCGCCGAGATCTGCATCTCAGACGATCCCGATTACACCACTGGGTATGTTTCCCTCAACGGCGTTTATACTCGGGTACACACTATGAAGCGTTTGGGTTCTCCCCTGGGTGGAAGGGTATTCATCCTAGACTCGAAGAAAGCAAGCGTTGCCGCAGCAATCGATTACATAGAAAACACCCCGGTTTTAATTTTATGACTCTCCCAGATTCTCCATCTCCCGCAGCGTCTTCCTGCCTGCGCCCTGCACTAGCCTCCTCTCTTCTCGGAGACTTTGCAGCAGAGAAAAACCGCTGTTGGGCCGAACAAGGACTGCTACGGACTCCCGCGCGATTCGATGGCCCACAAACACCGATGACCCTTATTGAAGGCACTGAGATGTGTTTGTTTGCATCCTCAGATTATCTTGGTTTGTCAGTCCACCCCGCAGTGCAAGAAGCTGCGATCCAGGCCATCCACGACTTTGGAACAGGATCTGGGGGCAGCAGACTGACCACGGGCACCAATCTGCACTCCGCTCTAGAGCAACAACTTGCAGCGTTCTTTGGAGTTGATGATGCCGTCTTCTTTGCCACCGGTTACCAAGCCAATCTCTCGACGATCGCCACGATTGCCACGGCCTCAACCACCATATATTCAGATGAGCTCAATCATGCATCCATTATCGACGGATGCCGCATGTCCAAGGCTCAGGTATGCGTGTATCCCCACAACGACATGGAAACGCTCGAACACCTGCTCAAAGAATGCACAACACCCCATGCCTTGGTTATCAGCGACGCCGTTTTCTCCATGACCGGCGAAGTCGCGCATATTAGCGCCCTACGCGCCCTCTGCAAAAAACATCAAGCTTCGCTCTTGCTTGACGACGCCCACGGGGTCGGCGCGCTAGGTCCCACAGGAAAAGGCAGTACTGAACAAACTGGCATTGACCCCACTCGTGAAATCCTCATCGGCACAGCAAGCAAAGCCCTAGGCTCCGAAGGTGGTTTTGTCCTGTGCAATCATGAGGTCGCAACGCTGCTACGCAATAGGGCGCGAAGCTATGTTTTTTCTACGTCTCCAACACCCGCAACCGTGGTCAGCGTAGCTGCTGCTCTTTCAGTCATCGAAGATGAACCTGAGCGTTTAGAGGCTTTGCAGAACAACATCGTATATTTCAGCCGGCTCCTTGGTATACCCATGCCGCATACCCCGATTATCCCTATTCATGTGGGTGATTCCGCGCGCGCTGTACGTGTCTCTCAATCACTTGCCGATGAAGGATTCTTTGTCCCCGCTATTAGATATCCCACCGTGGCGCATCAATCAGCACTCTTGAGAATCACGCTCACCGCAGCCCACACTACTCAGCAGCTCAGACGGCTTGCTGAGGCCATCCAGCGGCTGCTCCCTCAAGCCCCTCGATGAGTGGACCCCGCATTATAAATAATCGGCGAATTCGAAAAATTCGGGCAACTTCGCTGTACCACCCAAGCGCAGCCAGCGCACGAGTGTTCGTGTTCTTAACGCGCGAGTGTCTGCAACAGCGTCATTATAAAAGCGATGCGCTAAAGAAAGCCGCACTTCCGCATCAACAATCATCGGTTCTGCGGACTCGCCAATCGCAGCAATCCGCGCAGAGATTGCCCGCTCCTTCTCCGCTCGATCAGCAAACGTCTCATAGCCCAGCTGAATCTTCTGTGCCGCCTGGGCATCCCCAATAGCCTCAGGGTGCAATGCAGCCACCAGCGCTGCCCGGCGATCAAGCGCCGCCTGCAGCGCCTGCAGCGCCGAATCTGTGCGAATATGCAAGCGATTTAATCGCTGAGCCATCATCCATGCCCAGACCACGATAAATGTGAGCAGGACTGCAATAACCGTCATCAGCACGGTAGTCATAACGACCAGGCCTCCACTTTCGTGCCATCAGCGACAGTCTCATAGACTCGGACTACCTCAGAGGCAACCCGCTCCCAGTCATACTGCCGCGCCCTCGTTTCACCGGCTTTAGCTAGCTGTTCACGGCGAGCTGGGGCGTCGATAAGCAGGCGCAACGCATCCGCCAACGCAGACGCATCCCCGTTACGGAACAATAATCCAGCCGGTGTCGGGGAATCCGCATCGCACACCGCGTGAAAAGCCTCCAGGTCACTTGCTACCACCGCGCAACCAGCGGCCATTGCCTCGACCAACACAATGCCAAAGCTCTCGCCTCCGGTGTTTGGCGCCACATAAATGTCAGCCGCACCCAAAATCTCAGCTTTGCGTTCCTCCGAGACCCTTCCCACGAACTCCACAGACTCAGTATTATGGCGCGCCGCTCCGCCACCGATAACTGTGACATGCACACCACAATCAAGCTGCTCTACAGCCTGCAAAAGGATGTCCAAGCCTTTTCGTGGTTCGTCGATACGCCCTAAAAACACGATGTCTACTGGGTCGTTCGGGTTCTTCAAAGAAGCACTTTGACGAGCCTGCGCAAAAAGCGACGTGTCCACGCCGTTGGGGATAGACACAGGGTCGCCTCCCAGCATCTGAACTTGCCACCGACGCGCCATTTCAGAAACCGCAATCCCACCACGAATCTTCTCCAGCGAACCACGCAAAAACGGCAACGCAAGCGTCAAAAGAGTCGACTTGCTACTCGATGCATGATAGGTGGCCACGATCGGCCCCCGCGCTACTTTTAAGGCGGCTAAAGAAAAACTCGGAGAGTTCGGCTCATGGATGTGGAGTACGTCAAAGTTCCCCTGCTGGATAAACTCACGGACCTGTCTAAAAGTCTTTGGGCTAAAAGCCAGCCGCGCTACTGATCCGTTATAAGGAATCGGCCATGAACGCCCGCCTTTGGTAACAAAATCAGGCACATCCGTTGATTCTGCGCAGGGCCCGATGACACCAACATAGTGCCCCATATCCATAAGCTTACGAGCAAGATCAAGGATATGAGCTTGAACTCCACCGGGTTCGTCAAAGGAATAAGGGCACACGATTCCTATACGCATGTATCTTCCTTTGTTTCACTAGGCATCCACTAGGTATTGGTCAGCTCAGGTGGTCATCTGAGACAGAACCTCGGGGCAAACGACGGCCCCTACTCACTGATCGACTAGGACAGCCCAGCCTGAAAACGATCCTGGTCCAGATCCGCAATCCACAGCGGCTGCAGCACATGCCAGTCTTCGGGATGAGCCACAATATTCTCCTGCATTATGTCAGCAACACGTTGCACTGTCGAACTCGCATCAGTGACCTGTACTTCTGGAGAAATACTTATCCCCCAGCCGTCTCCTTCAAACCACACATGCCCAACGTGAAGGGCAGCAGTGGTCTCCATAGCTAGCTTTACGGGGCCTGCTGGCATCCGCGTAGGCTCACCAAAAAACTCTACGTCAATCCCTGTTTTTCGCAGATCGCGCTCACCCAATAAACACACGATACCGCCATCATTCAATCGGCTTTTCAGCTCGGGGAAAGGAGCCGAACCACCAGTTAGCGGCAAAACCTCAAAACCCAAGGTCTCCCGAAAAGCCACGAATGCTCGATAAAGACTTTCAGGTTTTAGGCGCTCGGCCACAGTAGTAAAAGGGCCAAAAGCATGAGCAACGTACATTCCGGCCATATCCCAGTTACCGGAATGAGGCAGTACCACAATCGCCCCTCGACCCGAACGCACAGAAGCTTCTAAATGTTCTTTACCGCGCATGCAATTGTCCAACCGACGCATCACACGAGGGTCTCCCGCCATACTGGGAAGACAAAAAGCTTCTTTCCAATATCGCGCGTAAGAACGCATCGACGCCCGGACTAAGTCTTTAGTCACATTCTCAGTGCCCACGACCCTAGCCAAGTTTTTTCTCAGCTGTTCCATTCCCGCGCCACGCCGAGAAACCACGTCGGCCCCAAAAGCAAAAATGGAGTCAGCCACCCGACTGGGCAGCATCCGAACGACAGCCCAGCCAGTGCGATACCCCCATGATGTCACCTGTTCCCATGCTCTCGCACGCCAAGATGCGTTACTGCTCATACGTCTGTCTTCCTGCGCGACTCCGGCATCAACAGCCTGTCCATGAGGATGCTCTTTCACCCCAGCGGGAGGGGCAATCTTATCTTGAGCGAACTCTGAGCGGGACGCAATAAACAGCCTTTGTCCCACCGTAAAAATGCTTCCTACAGCAAGGATCCATAATGCAACGTCTATGGCAAAGGGAACACCAAAGCCTGTCAGCCCGATTCCAATCAGGCCAATAATAAGGCGTTCGGGGCGCTCCACGAGCCCACCAACCATCGAGAATCCGCTGGCTTCTCCCCTAGCCTTGACATAAGAAATCACCTGTGAGCAAACGAGTACAACAAGAGACGCCGCCACCAGTGATTTATGCGCATCGTAGCTATACACCAGCCACCACGTAATGGCGCCAAAAAGCGCGCCATCGGTGATGCGGTCGCACGAAGCATCAAGAGTCGCGCCAAATTTTGTTCCGCCACCCCGCATGCGTGCCATAGTCCCGTCGACCATGTCAAAGGCAGCGAAAAGGCCTGTCAATAGTGTGGCGGCCACTAAATGACCAGTGGGGATCAGAAAGACTGCGATGGCTACGGTAATAACTGTTCCCAACACCGTGACGCTGTTGGGAGACAAACCCATTTTGCTGAAACACTGTGCAACTGGCTCAACGATAACCGCTGCGGGTTTTCTACCATGAACACTAAGCATGTGCGACTCCTGGAATTCCGTCCATCTCATCCCATGCTTGTGCGAGAAGCGAGCGAGTGTCCCGCAAAAGCTGAGGCAGTACCTTTGTTCCGTCAATGATCGTCATAAAGTTTGCATCACCTGTCCACCGCGGAACAATGTGCATGTGCAGGTGCTCTCCTACTGAGCCTCCCGACGCCTTCCCCAGGTTGAAACCGAGATTGATGGCATCCGGAGCGGAAACATTCTTGAGTACTTTAATTGCAGCCTGAGCAAAAGAAAAAAGCTCTGCGGATTCTTCCGCGGTAAGGTCTTCCAGGTTCCGCTCTTGCCTATAAGGCACAACCATCATGTGGCCAGCGTTGTATGGGAACAAATTAAGCACGCAATAAACAAGCTCACCGCGCGCAACGATTAAGCCGTCTTCGTCGCTAAGTTCAGGGATTCGGACAAACGGATTAGCCGGCCGCTCGTTGGTATCGCGTTGATCACGAGACCCATCGTTACGGATGTAGGACATCCGGTACGGTGCCCACAGTCGTTCTAAGCCGTCGGATATACCAACACCTTGATCTGTGTACGTCTCGTTTTCCCCATACGAGGGCATATCCGCGAACTCCTTCAGCATTCACAAACTACGTAAACCAGCTGCCATACACTGCTGTATATAACAGCTGCATATAACAACAGCTTTACGACCTACAGAAACACCGTAGTCGCTTACCCTACAGAATGGGCTCGGCAGCTACAGTGTTTCTGATAAAACCATCCAATATCAGTGGCTTGATTCTTTAATCAAGAATCAGGGCGCTTACAGATTCCTCTGTTGGCTGGTCATTGTTCCGCGAACGAATCCACTGGTCGATAATCTCTACAGCTTTTTCTACTGGAACCCCATTAACCTGAGTGCCGTCAAGGAATCGGAAGCTCACAGAACCGGCCTCAACATCACGAGCACCCGCAAGAACCATAAAAGGAACCTTGCCTGTGGTGTGGTTACGGATCTTCTTCTGCATACGGTCATCAGAAGTATCCACGTCTGCACGAATGCCTCGTTGACGCAGCTGCGCCATCATTTCTTCCAAATGTCCTACAAAGGCATCAGCCACAGGAATACCAATAACTTGGTGCGGAGCCAACCATGCGGGGAAGGCGCCCGCATAATGCTCTAAGAGCACACCAAAGAAGCGCTCAATGGAACCAAACAGGGCTCGGTGAATCATAATCGGCTGACGCTTGCTGCCATCAGGAGCCGTGTACTCCAAGTTGAAGCGATCCGGCAGGTTGAAGTCCAATTGCACCGTAGACATCTGCCACGTACGGCCAATCGCGTCACGAGCCTGGACCGAGATCTTTGGACCGTAGAACGCCGCACCTGCGGGGTCAGGAACCAACTCAAGACCCGACTTCGTTGCTACACGCTCCAAGATCGAGGTGGAACGCTCCCAAATCTCATCCGATCCGACAAACTTGTTTGGATCTTTGGTAGACAATTCAAGGTAGAAATCATCAAGACCATAGTCCTTGAGCAACGAGATAATGAAGTCGAGAACCGAAGTGAGCTCTGCTTCCAGTTGATCTTCCGTGCAGTAGATGTGGGCGTCATCCTGCGTGAACCCACGGGCACGGGTTAAGCCATGAATAACTCCCGACTTCTCATAACGATAAACCGTTCCAAACTCAAAAAGTCGGAGAGGCAATTCACGATACGACCGTCCCCGCGACGCAAAAATGAGATTGTGCATCGGGCAGTTCATCGGTTTAGCGTAGTAATCCTGCGCCTGCTTGGTAACGTTGCCGTCCTCATCGACTTCACCGTCGAGCTGCATGGGAGGGAACATTCCGTCCGCATAAAAGTCCAGGTGACCAGACTTTTTAAACAGATCTCCCTTGGTAATGTGCGGGGTATTAACAAACGAGTACCCCGCTGCAATATGCCGTTTGCGGGAGTGCTCTTCCATCTCCAAGCGCACAACTCCACCATTGGGGTGGAACACCGGGAAGCCTGAGCCGATCTCATCAGGGAAGCTGAACAAATCAAGCTCAGCTCCTAGACGGCGGTGATCCCGCTTCTCAGCCTCTGCCATCATCGTCTGGTATTCCTCAAGGGCCTCTTTAGATTCCCATGCGGTACCGTAAATTCGCTG
Source organism: Corynebacterium silvaticum (assembly GCF_002162115.2). NCBI lineage: Bacteria > Bacillati > Actinomycetota > Actinomycetes > Mycobacteriales > Corynebacteriaceae > Corynebacterium > Corynebacterium silvaticum. The sequence continues at coordinate 1,473,067 of NZ_CP021417.2, forward strand.
CAAATCAGCCAAAGACTGATCTCCACGCCAGTATGCGGCGGAGGATCGAGTAAGGGAAAAAGCAGGAATGTACTTGGTGGTAGGCACATGCGGACCACGGCAAAGGTCATACCAATCGACCTCTCCCGTGCGTGGATTGAGGTTGTAGTACCCCGTCAGATCACCAGCGCCAACCTCAGTGGCTTCATCAGAGTCAGGATCGACACTGCCTTTATCCCGGATCAGCTCAAGCTTATAAGGCTCATTTTTCAGTGCTTCTGTTGCTTCCTCTACGGACGCAAACGTGCGGCGCTCAAATTTTTGCCCCTGCTTGATGATCTTCTTCATCCGCTTTTCAATGCACTTCAGATCCTCAGGAGTAAAAGGCTCTGCAACATCAAAGTCGTAATAGAAGCCATTCTCGATTGCCGGGCCGATGCCTAGCTTGGTCCCGGGAAACTCAGCTTGTACAGCCTGTGCCAGCACGTGGGTGCACGAGTGGCGGATGACCTCACGGCCCTCCTCCGTGTTTGCTGGTACCGGGGTTACCTGCGTATCTGTCTCGGGGACAAAGGAAAGGTCTCTCAAAGTACCTTCGGAATCTTTGACGCAGACGATTGCTTCTGGCCCCTTATTGGGCAGCTCAAGCTCTCGCATAGCAGCACCCGCTGCTACTCCTGCGGGAACGATGAACGGCTGATGCAGATTAGGCGTCGCCTCGATGAGATGTGCCATTATAAAATGCGCTCCTTACTTGCGCTCATGCTCAGCGTCATACCTGGACGCGTGGGCTGTAGATAGCGGCGAAGGCCAAAGCTGGATATGAAAGTTGTGCTAGTTAAGAAAATGCCCGCACAAGGTTGTACTTAAAAAGAACTATTTCTCAAGCACAAAACTCATGCGAGCATGACTGTAGATGTATCACACCAATGCTTACCGACGCTCAGCTCCCATCCTACAACTAGTTGTTAGGATTCAAAGAGCGCAGCTCCCCAGTAGTGTTTTTTGCTTCCACTATCCTCAGAGGTTCCCGGCAAAATTGCGTACACGGCTGATCCAATATGGGTGATCCATTCGTTCAGTCGGTCCGAATCATTGAGGCGCTGCTGAATAGGGATAAATTGTTTCCTAGGGTCTTTTTGGAAACAACAAAATACCAATCCCACGTTCGACAGCTGCCCCGAACCTGGAATAGGTGCCTCATCATAGGAATAAGCTCGGCGCTGAATCTTCTGATCCGGGCTGTCAGAAGGCGGCGTTGCTAACGCCATATGCGACCGAGCATCGATCTTAGGCAGTCCGTACTCATCAACAGCATGAAAATCCGGCGCATCAAACTCAGAACCACCGCTTAACGGTGCCCCGTCTTTTAGATCTCGACCAATGACTATCTCACGGGATTCGCGATCAAGAATCTCCCAGGTATCAAGGTTCATGGCAATACGACGAACAATCATGCACGATCCCTCATGAAGCCAAGCTGGGGAATCATCTGATTTGTCAATCCACACCTGAGCATCAAATTCTTGATCATTGTGTGGGTTAACAGTTCCGTCTTTCTGACCAAACAGGTTACGAGGCGTCTCACCTTTTTCATTAGCACCGTTGGCGTTCAGGAATCCTTTTTGTACCCACAGAGTTTCCGTGTAGTCCGTGCCAGAGCGAATCATGTGACGAGTGGCAAAAGCCATGGTCACCGGATCATCGCACGCAATCTGGATCACGATGTCAGACTCGCCCCAGCGTGGATCCAAATTGTCTTTGGAAAACGCAGGGAGGGGTTGAAGCCACGCGGGACGCTGATCTTCTTTCCCAATGATGCTAAAAAATCGCTTTCCTACCCCGCATGTGATGGTCAAACGCGCAGGTTTGGTCACCATTTCCGGTTCAAGGCTACCCAGGGGGTTCTCCCCTTGGGTCAAACGACGAGCATCCTCCGTCCACAACTTGAGCAAACGCTGTACGCCAACTTTGTTCACGCCTGCGCGTAAGTTCAAAGCGATGACAGTAAGGTGTGCTTGCGCAGAGGTAGCAATTCCGGACTGATGCGTCCCATCAAAAGGCTCGCGTGCTGCTGCTATGGAGGCGGTACTGACCGACGCATCCTTTGCTGTCGCATGTTTTTCTGCGTTGGAGCATCCAGCCAATGCGGCCCCACCGACAACCGTCGCCCCGGTAGCCGACCCTAAAAGAAAGCTACGACGAGATATTCCTTTTACCGGCGGCGATTTTTCTGACTGTAGTTGGGAATCAAAATGGGATTGAGCGGCTGTCATCGTGTGCTCCGGGGTCAGTTAATGGGGTATCGACAAGGCTGATGGCCTTACTCGACTTAAAGTAAGACCATAGTTTTTAAAAGCCGCGTAATACATTACGCGGCGGCTATCTTTAGTGCTTATGCATCATTCCTGTGGAACCGGTCTCCTTATGCAAAGAGCCATCTTCAGCATAGTTCTCGTCTCCAGCGGCAACGGTGCGAACAGGAACTTCCTTAACGGCTACGGTTGATCCGTCGGAAAGCTGCAGAGTCACGTCTACAGAATCTCCCGCTGCAACAGGCTTCTCCAGTCCCATGAGCATCATGTGATCTTTACCGGGCTCCATGGTGAGGGTCTGGCCTGCAGGAATCACAAAGCCGCCGTCTTTTTCTTTCATTACGCCGTCAACAACCTCATGAAGCTGGTTCATCTTAGCGTTCATAGAAGAGGTGAAGCCGGTAACCGTGATCTCTTTATCAGTGTGGTTCTTAATCTGACCGAAAATGGCGGTCATGTCCTTGCCTTCGCTCATGGCGCGCACGTAGAGGTCGACAAGCTCAACGTCCTTGGAGGACATTGCGTCGGAAGCTTTAGCGCCTGCAGAGGCCGCCGCAGAAGTAGCGGTATCTACCTTCTTAGCGGAATCTTTTTCGGAGCTAGAGCACGCAGTCAGCGCAAGCGATGTAACAGCGAGAGCACACATTCCGACCTTGATACGAGAACTAACGATAGACATATATTAAATACCTTTCTGTTTACGAGACCTAAGTGCCACAATAGTCCCACTGCCTATGCCCGCAACCGCGAGCAATCCAATAACAGGCCATAGCCATCCGGGAAAACCCTGTGACCCCGCAGATGGCATCACGCCACTCGAATCCGAGCTTGTCGACGCCCCCTCGGTGCGTTCGCCGGCCACAGTAAAGGTGGTCTTGCCGCGGGTGGCGTGCCCGTCCGACGACGTAATCTGAAAGCCCAAAATATAATCGCCCGGTCCCGGCGTTATGTCCGAGGGAACATCAACGCTCACGTTTCGCCCCTCAATATGAGGGTCCGCAGTAAAAAGCACCTTGGAGTTAGACGCGTCACTCACTGCAACCGTATTGAACCCAGGCTTCGGCTCACCAGAAAAGACCAGTGAAAGCGATCTCGGAAAAGAATCAATAGTCGCGCCGTTGCCAGGGTTGGAATCGATAACCACATCGTGGGCATACGCAGTAGACCCTGCACTTATAGAAAGCGCACAGGTTGCAGTCAACGCGACAACACAAGCGGCTACCCTACCCAGGATGGGAGTATCGCGACTACACACGCTGTCCCCAGCACCACTCACTTAGATTCTCCCATTCGTCGAAGCTGTTTACATCTCCCACTCTTCCATATTGAATTGCCCTATGCCCTTATGTAACAAGATATGAGCTGTCTATAGCTATCTATAGTGACATTCAATACATAAGGACGCGAGCACAATTAAGAGTCGGTTCTTTGGATATAGAAGTTCCTCTGGAGGGTTAATTTTCTTTAAACATACCCCCGGAAAAGTTCGACACAGTGAACTCTCTATAGCAAGTCACCTGATGACATTACATTTCCGACCCTTTGAAAGTCTTAGAAAACCTCCCATATCAGCTCCACCAATCCCGCCATCGTCTCCCCAGCGCACGAAAGCCACAACATCCAATGTGAACCCGGAACTGCCCGACGACACGCCCAATAGCGCGACAGCTCAACCACGATCCCGCAGTTAGGACACAAGGCTAACAATGCCTACCGCAGTGGTTTATTACCCCCATTGAATATCAAATTCATAAAAACTGCATAACCACTTCCCCTGTACAATAGCCTAGAAACTAGGAGTAACCCTCGATTTTTACAGAGATAAGCAAGGGTTGCGTTTAGCAGACTCTCAGAACAATAGGGAAAGCATAATACCGTGTTCTTAGAGATAGAAGACCCCTCATCTTCTTACCAAACGCTCAATGCCACCCTTTCTTCTTTCCTACTCCTTCCCTCAAACCACTCAGGAAAACACTCAAAGGGTAATAATCATGAAAGTCGTAGCCTCACTCATAGCCATCACCCTGGGCGTATTCATCATGGTCTTGGGCATATTTGGCGCGTTTATTGAAAGCAACTTCCGCTTCTTTTTCGCATTCCTATTGATCGGTTTAATGCCGCTCTTGCCGGGCGTATGGATGTTGCTTCACCAAAGGCGAGAAAAGAAAGGTGCGGAACCACTCAAACGCCATTGGGGAAAGGTAACACTTGCCTCCCTTGCTGCTTTTATACTCGGATCTGCACTTATGCCTACAACAGAAGCCTCTTCTAAAAAGACTGCACCAACAACCAGTACAATCTCCACGTCTTCCAGAGTGCCTCCCACCTCTTCCCTAACATCGAGTACCGCATCAAAATCTTCCCCCACGTCTGCAAGCAAACAGCCCAGCACAGTAAGGAAGCACGTCTGAAAAGCCATCAGCGACACCCGAGCTGCCACCTTCCGCAGAGCCAGCGCCACAGCAGTTCATGGCACCTCCGCCCCCTCCAGCTCAGACACCTGACCCAGCACCGGCCCCCGCTCGAGCTCCGCAACAGTTCGTAGCCCCTCCGCCAGCTCCGGCACCAGACCAAGACGTGTATTTCAACAGCTGCAGAGAAGCACGAGCCGCAGGATATTCCCATATGCGCCGCGGAGAACCTGGCTATAGATCAGGGCTTGACGGGGATAACGACGGTATTGCTTGCGATAAGAAAAAGTAATGCCAAGCAACAGGGATACCCCAGGCAACAATGAAGACTCTTTGGCTGCCTTAGCTTTCGATTTCCCCGAATCGTGAGGTTTATGCACCTCCTGCCCCAGCAAATAGGGCAAGACACATGAACGGAGATACCCCACACCCTCAAGGGCGTGAGGTATCTCCGTGTGGTGGTCCTAGCTGGGATCGAACCAGCGACCTTTCCGGTGTGAACGGAACGCTCTTCCACTGAGCCATAGGACCTTAAAATTAAGCCGTACACAATGTGCAACAGATCTAGAATCTAGCACCATCTACATTTCTATTCAAAACCCAATGCAGAAGCATATTTTGACTCCTTCTGTCTTATATCCGTTCAGAGATTCATGCTATGCCCCTATGACATTCCCAGACATTCCCTAACCGGATAATCACCGAACCCTATCGATTCTTTGAACACACTCAAGGACGCACTCAAACTAGTGCCACCGTCAAGAAGATGTCCCAACAAAGATCCCCTCGCTATCACCGCAGCAGGCATAAAATTCGGTGGTTCCCTTAGTTTCACTGGGGATTTGTACTAAACCGACAATTCAGGCTAAAGTTTCATCTCGCAACAACAGTTGTAATGCGGATGTAGCGCAGTTGGTAGCGCATCACCTTGCCAAGGTGAGGGTCGCGAGTTCGAGTCTCGTCATCCGCTCCACGTTCAAATTTATTTGAACGCCCGCGCGTTTAGCTCAGCGGGAGAGCGCTTCCCTGACACGGAAGAGGTCACTGGTTCAATCCCAGTATCGCGCACCAAAGCCTTGTTTCAGGCTTTTCAAACAGTAGAAACATGCGGATGTAGCGCAGTTGGTAGCGCATCACCTTGCCAAGGTGAGGGTCGCGAGTTCGAGTCTCGTCATCCGCTCAGGTACATTAGTATCTACGGCGGTAACGCCACGGTGGAATGGCCGAGTGGTGAGGCAACGGTCTGCAAAACCGTGCACACGGGTTCGATTCCCGTTTCCACCTCGCATTAAGCGCGTTTAGCTCAGCGGGAGAGCGCTTCCCTGACACGGAAGAGGTCACTGGTTCAATCCCAGTATCGCGCACCAAAGCCTTGTTTCAGGCTTTTCAAACAGTAGAAACATGCGGATGTAGCGCAGTTGGTAGCGCATCACCTTGCCAAGGTGAGGGTCACGAGTTCGAGTCTCGTCATCCGCTCAGCATAAGGCGGCACCTCTTAGGAGGTGCCGCCTTTTATGGTCTAATCGTTTTATGTCCACTACTCAGCAGCAGTCTCCCCTAACGCAAACTCCGCAGCAGCAGGCACAACAGTTACTAGGAGAGGTTCAGCCAGTCCAGCACCCGGAGCTAAGAGCTATCACCTTAGCCACTCTTAATGGATCCGCTACCATCAACGGTGTATCCGGGTTTTCCTCCGCACCTCTGGACGCAGAGATGATCACGGCTGTGCGAGCAGGGTCAGACCTCGTGCTGGTTACCTCCGCGACTATCAAGGCCGAATCTTATGTCCCTGTTTTACTCTCATCAGAAGCCCAGATAGAGCGAAAAACCCGAGGACAGACTCCCCTTCCCGCCCTTGGCATAGTCAGTCGTTCTCTCGATTTTCCCAGCGATTCGGTTGTCTTTGAGCCAAGCGCGCGAGGTTCTTTACTTGTGATTACTGAGAACGTCGATAAGCAGGATGCTCAGCGGGCGCATCGGTACCGTCGACTCACTGACGCGGGGATCGTCGTTCTTATGGTTTCCGATTTATCAACTCCCGCAGGCCTCCACTCAGCGCTGACAACTCTGCACAAAAACGGTTTTTCCCGCATCAGTTGCGAAGGCGGACCGTCCTTGTATCGGAAGCTTCTTCAGACCCAGCTCATTGACATCATTCACCTGACCATTGCACCTGTTATTGCGTTACCCGTAGAAACGCCCAGTTTTGGCACCGACTCATCGACCGACACCGCTTTGTATCACTTTGCCGTAGAAGAAACTCTCACTGCCACCGATGGGTCAGTTTTTCTCAGGCTCAAAGCCACTTCAGGCAACAAACTTTAACAACAGATTTTTCGAGGTACTAACCAGTTTCAATCCCCCACCCCACGGGTTTTTCCACTACGGTAATCAAAGTGACCGAGAATCAAATTACCCGTAGCACCCGTTTTTCTTTCCCTCAATGGTTGCGTCGGCAGGCGGAGATATCCCGCTCGTTCTCCTACTCCCAACCGGCGCCAGCTCGAACACCATGGGATAGCGCGGGAAAAAAGGCGTTATATCCGCTAGCCATTGGCTTGGTCATATACAGTGTTGCGGTTTTAGGTGTTAACGGCAGCATCACCGATGATTTCTCTACCGTTTATAATGCTTTACGACGTTTCCTCGACGGAGTTCCCGTCTATAACGAGACGTACTATTTCGTTGACCCACATTATCTCTATAACCCCGGAGCCACTGTTCTCCTGTCGCCGATAGCCCTAGGCACTCATTTTGCGTTTCAGCGCCTGGTGTTCATCATTGCAAATGCCGCTGCCATCATCGCGGCGCTGGCGCTTCTCACTCGGCTTTTTGGGTACTCGATCAAAAGCGCAGTCTTTCCGCTCGTCGTCGCGCTAGCTTTCCTCACAGAAGCCGTAAGAAACACCCTCATCTTTTCCAATATCAACGGAATTTTGCTTTTAGCTTTTGTCGCTTTTCTCCGATTGACTCTTGATAATCGGCGGTGGTGGGCCGGAATTATTATTGGTCTGGCTATTGTGGTCAAACCTGTTTTCCTGCCAGTCCTTTTTATCCCTCTAGTTTTGCTGCACTGGCGGACTCTGTGCGCTGCATTGGGTATTCCGATAGTTGCCAATATTGTCGGTTGGATCCTAGTCCCAGGCGCTTCCGAGTACCTTAGCCGTACGGCGCCTTATCTTAAAGAAGTTCGAGACTACGCCAATAGCTCCTTGCGTGGCATGGCAGTGTACTTCGGTGCGCCGACATGGGTGAGCGCTTTCTTTTTCGTGCTCTTTGCTGGGCTCGTTATTGCGGGTCTTCTCTTCCTGCTTCAATGGCGGTCAAAGGAACCTTTGCTGTGGATTATTTCCACAGCATCGCTTCTCCTCCTCGCCGGCTTTTTCTTATCCGCGCTGGGGCAAATGTACTATTCCATGACGCTTTTCCCCCTGCTGTTTACCGTTCTTCTTTCTCGCTCCCCTATGCATACATGGACAGCATGGATTGGTGCATTACTTGTCCTTGCACCTTTTGATTGGACTTCCTCGTATTGGCCGGTAGTAGGACCTTGGATCACTACGTTCCAGGCCACTTTTGGCTGGGGACTACTCATCATCGCTATCAGCGTCAGCGCCATGGCGTGGCGGCAGGCAGACCTCAACAACGATGCTGCGCTGAAGCCGTCGACCGCTTAAAGCTCCCAGGAAGAAGTCTTAAAAAGCACTCTGCCCTATCTTTCTTTTTTATTCAGCGCTTATCCTGCGTTTTCGCGTCGGAAGCTACCATAATCCTGCTGTATTGCTATTAAATTCCTGAATCGGCTCATAAAGGGAAATATCAGGAAACCTCATGTGTTGATAGATACATAAGATCCATTAGCGCTTGGTTTCCAAGCCCGTCGACTAACAAGGAGTGCTTACCATGACCAACTTCAAGCTGATTTCCGACGATCAGTGGCGGCAACGACTCAGCGCTGAAGAATACCGGGTTCTGCGACAGGCCGGAACTGAAGCTCCCCACGTTGGTAAATACACAAATACAAAGACCGAAGGCGTTTATTCCTGCCGAGCATGCGGAACGGAGCTATTCAGATCCACAGAGAAATTTGATTCCCATTGTGGCTGGCCCTCGTTTTTCTCCCCGCTGGCAGGAGACAAGATTATCGAGCGCTCCGATACCTCGCTAGGAATGGTGCGCACCGAGGTCCTGTGTGCCACCTGCAACTCGCACCTAGGTCACGTTTTCGCAGGGGAAGGCTATTCCACCCCCACAGACCTACGTTATTGCATTAACTCAATCTGCCTTGAGCTAGAAGAGAAGCCCATCGACTAAATAAAACCACTACTCCCCTCGTCTATGAGCCCACACAAGGGCCAAAACGAGGGGAGTTTTTCTTAAACCAGAAAAGTTATGGCAGTACAGAAATCACATCGCCGATAGTCGTTACTCGCTTACCGGTAAAGAACGGCACCTCTTCGCGTACATGAAGCCGCGCCTTGGTGTAACGCATTTGATGCATCAGATCAACGATACGGTCCAAGCTCGGCGCTTCAAAGGCCAACATCCACTCATAGTCACCCAAGGCGAAAGCAGGGACGGTGTTAGCGCGAACATCTGGGTATTCGCGGGCTGCTTGGCCATGCTCAACCAAGATGGCACGACGCTCTTGTGGATCCATAAGGTACCAGTCATAAGAACGCACGAAAGGATACACAGTAATCCACTGACCGGGCTCTTCTCCCATAATGAATGAGGGAAGGTGTGAACGGTTAAACTCTGCAGGACGGTGGAGTGAGTTACCTAGCCAGAAGACCTCTGTGGTCTGCCCCAGCACGGTGTCTCGGCGGAACCTACAGTATGCATCCTGAATCTGTTCAAATTCCTCTGCAATCCACCAGGTCATAAAGTCAGCTTCAGCTCGGCACCCCGACAAGTCATAAATTCCGCGGACTGAAACCACTCCTTCGCGTTCCAGCTCGGCGAAAAAGTCCTGTGCCTGAGCGATGATATCGCTTCTTTCTGTGCCCAAAGCTCCTGGTATCGCTTTGAACGTCGCAAACTGCGAATACCTTTGCAAGCTGTTCAACTCATCGAAGTCAATCTTCTTTGCCACTGTATAGCCCTTTCTATCTGCGCGAAGTTGCCGTCTATAACGTACCGCTACAGCGTGGTGCTCGTCGTCTTGCATGTTCGGATTAATGAGACAGGGCTTCATGGAGAAGGCGACTCCTCCGAATTCGATTCATCCACCAAACTCCCGCCTGGCTATCAATCTTAAGTTTTATTCCGACCGATGGTCAAAGAGCGCTGTTCCCCTCGCCTCTTGTACAAGCCACGGCTCTTTCTTACCCCGTCTCACGTTGGCTTATTTCCTATACGCAGTTCAAGCATTACGCACTTCCGGCGCGCCTCCCACCAAACTTGCACAGCAAAAGTTACGTTCTCCCTTGTGACTGATTCTCAAGCACCTTCGACGCCCACCCTCTCGGATGCCACGGACTCGACCCCACCTGAGTTTTCCCAGGCTGTCGAATCCATGCATCAGGCCATACTGCGTCCTGAGATCACTTTGGGGACAATTCGTCCCCCGCAGCGTCTCGCTCCATTTAGCCATGCAATCGGCCTAGAGGTATCGGAGCCGAGTCAGGGGTCGTGCATCCCTGACCGCAGCGAAGGCGATGCTTTTGGTCGACTCATCCTTCTTCATGATCCTCACTCTGAGGATACGTGGGAAGGGACCATGCGCCTCGTTGCTTATATCCAGGCCGATATGGATGATTCTGTAGCCAACGACCCCCTTCTTCCCGAGGTCTCCTGGGAATGGCTTACTGAGGGGCTAGCAGATGCAGGTTTTAGCAACTTAGGCGGAACAGTGACCTCCACGTCCTCGGTTCGCTTTGGAGACATCGGGGGGCCGCCACGGGCGTATCAGGTTGAGATGCGAGCATCGTGGACTGCAAAATCCTGTGATCTTGCACCACACGTTCTCGCTTTTTCCAAGGTCCTTGCTAACGTCGCAGGCCTGCCTCCTGAGGGCATCTCCGCAATAGGCCTCTAATACGTAGATTATGCCTGAGCTTCTCGACGAACCCCGGGAGGGCCTTCCTCCGCTGTGCACTACGGTAGAAGAAATAGCTGATGCAGCGCGTCTTCTCGAATCTGGCGTTGGCCCCTTTGCCGTAGATACAGAACGTGCTTCTGGTTTCCGTTATGATGATCGCGCATTTCTTCTGCAGATCCGTAGGAGACAAGCTGGCACGGTACTTATTGACCCCTCAATTCACCCAGAGGCGGTTACCCAACATCTCGGGAGAGTGCTCAACTTCCACACCTGGGTAATCCATGCGGCTCCTAGTGACCTACCGTGTCTACGCGAGTTGGGACTACGCCCTTCCAATATTTTTGATACTGAGCTTGCCGGCCGGCTCATCGGCATGCCGCGCGTCAATCTTGCTGCGATGACTGAAGAAATCGTCGGCTTCACGTTGCGTAAAGGGCATGGTGCAGAAGATTGGTCCACGCGTCCTCTTCCTACGGACTGGCTCAATTACGCTGCCCTCGATGTGGAAAACCTCTTGGATCTCGCTGACGCGATGGCGGAACTCCTCGATTCTCAAGGCAAACTTGAATGGGCCGAGCAGGAGTTTGCCCACCTTGTCTACACGGAATATGAGAATCCACGTCCACCGAAGCAGTGGATAGATCTCAAGGGGCTCGGTTCTATTAAGAATCCAGAACAACTTGTTATTGCCAGAGAAGTCTGGACTGCACGAGAAAAAGAAGCTTGTGAAGTAGATAAGGCGGTGTCTCGCATACTGCCAGATAAAGCAATAATCGGTTTAGCGCTTTCTATGCCTCAGAGCATACGTGCAGTAGATCGCTCCCCCGGTTACCCTTCTCGGTTACGAAAGTCGTCTCGTAAGTGGTTAGGCGTTGTCACAGCTGCTCGTGAGATTCCGTCACATCAATGGCCACAAAGAATTCCTCGCCCACCGCGTCCTTATCCACCCAAATCTTTATGGGGACGCGACTACCCGGAGGTCTTCGCAGCGTGGGAGGACGTACAAAGCTCCTTGAGTTCGCTGTCTCTCCGCCTGGAGATTCCGGTCGAGAATATTCTCCAGCCCTCAGCGCTCCGAGAAATCGTCTGGTTATGCTGCACCACGCACTCAATTACCTCTCACGATGATCTCGTGCAAGCCTTAAGAGATCACCAGGCGCGTGAGTGGCAGATTCAGATTGTCCTCGACACGCTGCGTCGCAAGCTCCTATAAAAGCTTGTCGACGCAGCCTCTCCTCTATTCGGCCTCTGCCTCACTAGGGCCAAAGAGATCTTCCGCCCAACCACAAATAGCGGTGGTCACACTGTGAGAGTCGAGTCCAACGATCTTAAGCAGTTCGCTTCTCGACGCATGTTCGGGGAACATCTCCGGGAAGGCTAGGTTTCGAACCGGCACATCAATTTCTGCAGCGTTAAGAGACTCATTAATCATCGAGCCAATACCGCCATGGATAATGCCGTCTTCAATGGTGACCACAAGATCATGATCTGCCGCCATAGCGATTAGCGACGGTGCAACAGGTGAAACCCATCGCGGATCCACCACTGTTACGTTTAAGCCTTCTTCGATCAAGGTCGAACATGCTTCCATCGCGGTCTTCGCCATAATGCCTACCGCAACGATCAAGATACTGGGCGAATCGCTATCAGCACCTTCAGTGTCCGCATAAGCCAGCACCTCCGCGCCGTCGTCAAGCCCCATTAACGCCGGGATCTCCTCAGGAAGATTTCCTTTAGGGAACCTGACCACTGTGGGGCCGTCAATAGACACGGCTTCACGGAAGAGTTCTTTAAGCTGCGAGCCATCTCGCGGAGCCGCAACACGCATCCCCGGAATCACTGAGGTTATAGCAAAATCCCATACACCATTGTGGCTTGCACCATCAGAACCAGTTACGCCTGCCCTGTCCAACACGATGGTAACCGGCAGTTCAAGGAGACTGACATCCATGACCATCTGGTCAAACGCCCGGTTGAGGAACGTAGAATACACCGCGACAACAGGGTGCAGGCCGCCCAAGGCTAGGCCCGCTGCAGAGGTCATCGCATGTTGTTCAGCGATCCCTACGTCAAAAAATCTCTCCGGATACGCGTCGCCGAAGGCCGACAAACCAGTCGGGCCTGCCATCGCAGCGGTAATGGCCACGATATCCTGACGTTCCTTGCCTACCTCTACGAGTTCCTTACTAAACACAGATGTCCAGCCAGGGCTTTTCGTCCCTACGGGCTCACCCGTCTTGGGGTTAATAACACCCGTGGAATGCATGAGTTCCGCAACATCATTTTCTGCGGGGGCATAGCCCTTGCCCTTTTCGGTGACCACATGAACGATCAGCGGACCTTTATGGTCTCGTCCATAACGGAGTGCAGTTTCTACAGCCTTGATGTTATGTCCATTAACCGGGCCGATGTACTTCATTCCCAGTTCAGGGAACATTTCTGTAGGAATAACGCTAGATTTAACGCCTTCTTTGAAGGCATGAAGCGCTTCAAAAGTTCGCTCACCTACCCAACCAAGGGCCTTCAGTGTGCTCTTCCCCTGCTCCATCATCTTGTCGTAGAACGGCTGCATCCGGAGGCCCGCGAGGTTATCGGCAAAACCGCCGATCGTAGGAGAATAGCTACGACCATTGTCGTTGACCACGATCACAACGTTGCGGTCTTTGCTCATTGCGATGTTGTTGAGGGCCTCCCAACACATTCCACCGGTCAAAGCGCCGTCGCCAACGATCGCAACCACGTTGCGATGGGTTTCCCCTTGAATCTCAAACGCCTTTGATAGACCATCTGCGTACGACAATGCCGCTGAAGCGTGTGAAGATTCGGTCCAGTCGTGAGGGCTCTCTGAGCGGTCCGTGTAACCGGACAAGCCGCCCTTTTGCCTCAGCGAGTCAAATAACCCCACACGACCCGTCAGGATCTTATGAACGTAGGACTGATGCGACGTATCAAAAATAATGGGGTCCGAAGGAGAAGAAAAGACACGATGCAAAGCAATCGTCAGTTCAACTACTCCAAGATTTGGCCCCAGGTGCCCTCCGGTAGCAGATACTTTTTCAACAAGAAATTCTCTAATCTCTGCGGCAAGCGCATCAAGCTCATCAAACGAGAGCCTTTTCACGTCGGCCGGAGACGAGACGGTGTGAAGAATACCCATGGAGGAAAGGCGCACCCTTTCATTGATCGCGGACGACGGGCCTAGCTGTTAGTGCTCTCAGTTGAGGATACTGGAGGGGAAACGACAATCTGAGGAAACATGCGATTGGGGGCGCATGCAGCTACAAGCCTGAAGTGACAAAATTCTTAAACGCATTCTACTCCGTCATTCACGCTGACTAACAAAGCCCACTGCTTCCGCATGTCGCCACAAGCGCAATAATTAAAGTTCGCGACTCTTATCGCGCACCAATAAACCAAGGGTCTCAAAATGATGAGTACCCGGAAAAGCATCCACAAGCTGGAGACGAATCAACGCGTATCCGTTCTCCTGCCAATACGACATGTCGCGAGCAAAGGTGGCAGGATCACAACCAATATGAACGACGACCTCGGGGGAGGCTAGCGCAATATCATCAATGACTGCTCGCCCAGCCCCCACCCGCGGCGGATCGAGCACCACTGCGACAGGCTTGGGCAGCCTCGGAACAGCGCGCTCCACCAGCGAAGAATGGAAGACCACCCGTTGTGCGTCGTGAGCACTTCTTAGCGCGTGTTTTCCGGCTTTTGCAGCTTCCGGCGATAGCTCCACAGAGTGGACAACGCCGCTATCTCCCAGCCCATCCAGCATCGCCGGAACAAAAGCGCCTGCCCCACCGTAGAGGTCCCATCCAATATGGCTGCGGTGCGCAAGGTCCTCTTGGTTGAGTTCCTGCAACGTGGTTTTAATCCAGCGCTGAATAGTGGAAGCATAATGCTGGGCCGAAGCCTTATGCGCTTGCCAAAAAGCTGTTGCTGAAATAGTAAACTGCGCGTTGCCGATAACCTGAGTGACGTTACCGTCGCCTTCCAGTACTTTTTGAATCGACTCAGCACGCTGCCCTCGCGATGGCTTTCGTGTCTCCACAACTGAGCGTTTACCCTCATCATCCAGGACAACCACAATCTGAGAACCTGGCGTGAACGTAAAGTTCACTGCTTCTCCTTCAGATTCGACAATCCCGTCCAACAACCCTGGAACAGCTTGTGAACAAGGATGATGCGCCACTATGTCGTGGGAATTACGACGGCGAAAACCGGCATTTCCCAGAGCATCGACACCAAGGCGCATCCGGGTGCGCCAACCCACTGGTTCCCCGATAGTCTGCACATCAATAGCAGGAATAGTGGCGATTTTGCCTAAACGCTGAAGCTGGTCTTTCAAAATATGTACTTTGAACTGAGCTTCTTCTTGAGGCTTAATGCCGCCTAGATCACAGCATCCAGCGCCATGCGACGCTGCCAGACATCTATTAACTGTTCTCAGATCGGATGCTCGTGTCACCGCTTCCAGTTCCGCACGAGCAAATTTTTTCTTCACCTGCGTAATCGTGGCCTCGACTACGTCCCCGGGATAGGTATTAGGAACAAAAACCACCCGCCCCTCGGACAAGGCTATACCCTCGCCCCCATGCGCTGACCGCTCGATGGTCAACTCGACTTTTGTTCCCTTATGCATGGTTGTATTCGATCCCTCGGGCATATCCGACGCCGTCTCAGTCATTTATTTATGTCCTTCTTGAGGATCGTCAGGGTTAGCTTCCCGATCCGTAGTTTCTTCCACAGGCATGTTGTGCTCTGTGGTCATCGCACGCGCGGCTTTCTTAACCATCCACACGGTAAGGAGCGTGACTAATCCGGTCAGCGGCCATCCCATAAGAATCCGGGCAAGCGCCAGCGCATTAGTTGCGTCTGCGTCATAAAGATTACGCTGAACTACAAAGCGCGTTGCAAATACTAAGGCCCATCCGAAAGTAGCTACAGCATAAGCACGACGTGCCGTTACGTTTGTTCTCCACGCCATGCCTTCGCCGTTGATCCCCTTCCAGATGATCCCGACCATCGGCCAGCGCACAATCAACGAGACTATAAACACAAGAGCCATCAAGCCTGACATCCAGATGCCATAGAGGAAATAGCCTTTGGCGTCTCCAGTCCACCATGCGATTGCCGCACAAATGCCTACTCCGATAAACCCTGAGATCGCAGGCTGAAGATTTTCTTTCCGCATCAGGCGCCACACGGTGACTGCTATCGCAATCGCAATCGCAGCCGAGAGACCTCTATTAAGGCCCCATTTATTGTTGATTGGAACGAAAACCAGAATAGGTAAAGTCGAGGAGACTAAGCCTCCAAGACCACCCATCTGGTCTAAAAACGTACCAGTATCTTTGGTTTTTCCTTCAGGTTCTGTAACAGAAGAGTCCACTTAATTCCTTTTACTATCAGTGGGTTATTCAGAAGGTGCCGCTGGAGGTTGAGAATTATTCGGATCGTTCTCCATCGCGGCTCGTAGCGCCATCTCTTCCTGCACTTGCTCTGCAAGCGGTTGCGGAAGAGCCACCGGTAATGAGCTTCCGGCCAAAATAGGAGCATCTCCGCGATTCACAAAAGTACGGGCGATAACTTCACGCCCCAGCTCAGCCATCTGGTCAGCAGATTCAGCCGGAGCAGCAAGAGTCATCCGCAACATCCAACGAGGTCCGTCTACGCCAATGATGCGGATTATGCCGTTTCCTCCATCTGCGGATCCAACGATTTCACGACCCCAAGGCCCCTGTTCTATATGCACGAGGAGTCCGTCTTCACGCATTCCCGCCGCAATTTCTTTGGTCGATTCACGCCATTGTCCTGCGGAAGAAGGAGTCGCAAAAGCAACCGGAGTAATACGACCATGCTCCGTGAGGACATGAAGCATCTTTGGCCCTTCTGGCCCCATTTCCACTTGCACCTCAGAAGGGCGTGGGAGCGGGACAAGCAAGGAGCCTAGATTAAGCGTTCCATCGGAGAAATCAGAGAAATCAAACTCTTCAATGTCTACGTGTCCGGCATCAAAGGGCCCCCTGTGCCCATTGATCGCATCATGGATAGGATCTGCCTCTTCAGATTCGCCCGCTACCGAGCTGTTGTCTAAACAATCGGCCTCTGGGTCTGCCTGTACCAGGGATGGATCGTTTTCTACCACGTATCCGGGGTCTTCTTGTCGGTCCGTATCCTGGTTATCAGCGGACTCATTTTTATTTTTACCAAAGGGCCAGATAGACATATTTTTCCTTCACGCTTGCAATGCTTGCAATTCATTGTGGTTAATCAACCGCTGCTAGCACAAGGCAACGCAACTAGTTTCAACCACAGATTATGTTGCTTATAGCTAGTTAACCCCTGTAGAGCCGTAGCCGCCAGCTCCTCGCACTGTGTTATCTAGCAGCTCCTCAACCTCCACGAAATCAACCAGCTCAACTTTTTGAATCACGAGCTGAGCGATACGTTGACCGCGTTCAATAGAGATGGGGGTCTGAGGATCAAGATTAATCAGGCACACCTTGATTTCTCCACGGTAATCTGCGTCGATTGTACCTGGGGCATTAACAATACTGAGTCCTTCTTTCAGAGCGCGTCCGGATCGTGGGTGTATGAGCCCCACAGTTCCCAGCGGCAAAGCTAACGCCACACCAGTACCCACGAGTGCTCGGTGCCCTGGCTGAATCTGGACACTTTCAGTGGCATATAGGTCCACCCCTGCATCTCCGCGATGCGCACGCTGAGGTAGTGGAAGATCCTTGTCGAGTCGCTTAACCGACACAGGTCCTATTTGGTGGTCACTGTAAGTACCCACGATGCAGCTCCTTGCTCTGTTGTTCATCTGACCTAAGTCTTCTGCGCCGGTGCGGCACAAATACCGCATAAGAATGCCACACTAAAGCACAAACTCTCACATTTATGAGGCGTCTATCTGGAATAAGATTATGATCCCACCACAATAGGCGTCGCAAAGCTTGAAGGCACCTTGAAGACATCCCAGTGCTCAGCAGTTGTGGTCGACTTGCACTGCAGTAGACTGTGCTGCGTGACTGATGGGGAACGTAATCAAGTAAAAGTCTTGTACAGCGAACGACAATGGGTTCCGTGGTACTGGTGGCTTTTTGCCGCAGCCTTCGTCGCCCTCATTGCGACACAGGCTGGGATCAACCGATCTGATATCTGGTTCTATGGCACCGCTATCCTTCTAGCAGCACTATCGACGTGGGTCCTAGTCTCTTGGTCTGGCACAAAAATTACTGTCGAAGAAGACTCGGACGGAACTCGTTGGCTTGTTGTCGGTGAAGCTAACCTACCGGCCACAGTAGTTTCACGATCCTTGGCCGTGCTTTCTTCCGCCAAGCGCAACGCGATGGGCCGCCAGTTTGATCCTGCCGCTTTTATGGTCTCTCATGGCTGGGTACCCGAGATGGTGATGCTCGTGCTAGACGACGAGGACGATCCCACTCCGTATTGGCTGATTTCCTCCAAGAATCCCGAGCAATTACTCCAGAGTTTTGTGCCTCATCACGCCACCAACGTGTGACACTATCTCGCTGAAACCATAAGTAAGGTCAGGTGCTGCTACTTTCTAGCAAGCCCCTGACCTTATAATCTTGTGCGCTAACGCCTCTTCACTGCGCGGGTTACCCGCGATGAGTGCATCATAGTGCACCTATGCCTTATTACGGCCTCGTTACGCGCAATCTTTGCAGATAATACTGCCGTCATCTTCGACGTGATCAATACGATTATTGCGCTGAACCAGATAGCAAATGGAGCAGGTGAACTCGTCGGAACGGCGAGGGATCACCGTAACGCTCAGCTCTTCTCCCGAAAGATCTACCGTAGGAAGCTCAAAAGGTTCGACGATCTCACCGTCATCATCAATATCACTCTTCGTTGACTCTGCGGCTTTGAGTCCCTCTAGGGAGTCAGTCTCGATCTCGTCTTCTTCTCGACGTCGGGGTGCGTCGTAGTCAGTCGCCATGTGTCTCGCTTCCTGAAGTAAATTGCAGAACAGTCATCGCGCCAGCGGCGTTGTGTGCCTGCCCCTGCCCGAACTACTGTGTGGCATCTATCGACGCGCATATTAAGGCACAAATCTCAGATTGTCACTTCAGTTCCACCAACCTCCCCAGCGGGGGTAACTTCAAAGGATCGAAACCACTAATTCAGGCTTTTTAATTACGCACGTTATGGGAGGTAATAAGCTTTTCCAGCTCCATCGAAATGCTAGGTGAGGATACCCACAAGATCTCCCCCGACGTTCCCGGCGTAGAAAGAGCAGGAATTCGGACAACAGCGCCAGCTTCGGCTGCGATCAAGGCACCTGCAGCGTAGTCCCATGAGTTAAGCCCGTGTTCAAAATAAGCGTCAATTTTTCCTTCAGCCACCGAGCATAGATCTAAAGCGGCGCTCCCCATTCTGCGAATATCACGCACGTGAGGCAACACATGGACAAGCAATTCCGCTTGTTCTTTCCGCCGCTTAGCTGCATAAGAAAACCCAGTGGCCACAAGTGCTGTGGCTAGGTCACGAACGTACCGAACCCCAATGACTGACCAGTCTCCGCCTTCATCAGCAGCGATCGCGCCCGCGCCTATTGCGGCTGCATATATCCGCCCGGTGACCACATTTACCACCGCCCCGGCAACGACCTTGCCATCTATCGCAGCTGCAATCGATACCGCATAGTGAGGAATCCCATAGAGAAAATTGACGGTACCGTCAATCGGATCAACGATCCAGGTCACCCCGCTGACGGACACCAGATCGCTGCCTTCCTCGCCAATAATGCCGTCGCTCGGACGTCTGCGAGCAATCTCTTCAGTGATAATTCTCTCCGCTTCCGTATCCACTACAGTCACAGGATCCACCGGAGAAGACTTCGTCTGCACAAAATCGGATATGTCCCCCAGCTGCGCAACCTGTCTTCTAATAGCTGCCGCAGCGCAGTCAGCAATCGCAATGGCATCGCCTGCAAGCTGGACCGCATTGCTTATCTCGGTATCGTGCTCTGTAGTCAAAAGGGCTATCGCTTGTTCGTCCCGAATGCACGTATAGCCCTCTTGCGTCACATATGAATCGGCACTGTGAATATTGTTGTCTGACATGCTGCTCCACCGTCCTTCGATCACGAAAGTGACATCTTTTACAAAACTGCGTACTCGCAACCCATTCTCGCTTCTTTCCCTAGATTATGCAGCACAACGGACACAAAAGGTCCTCATACAGCTCCTTCCAGATCCATCATCACGCTCTGTGAGTTATTTATGTCGCGTAGAGACGCCAATGTGCGGCAATTGCGTTCGCAGACGCTTGCCATTCAGTAAGCTCAAATTCATGACACGAATTGGCTTTGGCATTGATGTTGGTGGATCTGGGGTTAAAGGCGCCCGTGTTGATCTCGATACCGGTGAATTTGTCGGAGATCGGATCAAGATTTTAACGCCCAAACCCGCCACCCCCGAAGCGGTCGCTCAAACGATTTCCCGCATTGTTACAGAGGCCGAGTGGGAAGGACCAGTAGGGATAACGCTCCCCTCTGTAATCCGGAATCAGGTAGCTCTTTCCGCCGCCAACATCGACAAATCATGGATCAATGTTGATGTTCAAAAATTATTTACAAAGACTCTAGGTGGACGCAGCGTCGCAGTGCTTAACGACGCCGACGCGGCAGGCATCGCCGAAGTAACTTTTGGAGAAGACCAAGCGCGCCGCGGTTCCGCTATTTTACTCACCTTAGGCACCGGCATCGGTTCCGCTTTCTTTATCAACGGAGTCCTGTTCCCCAATACAGAGCTCGGGCACATGATCGTAGAAGGAAAAGAAGCTGAGCATCTAGCTTCCTCCGCAGTAAAAGAGCGCGAAGAGCTAAGCTACACCAAATGGGCCAAGCGAGTTTCTAAAGTTCTCAGCGAATATGAACGCCTCTTTTGGCCAGATGTTTTTATCGTAGGCGGTGGAATCTCACGCAAAGCCGATAAATGGATACCCAAGCTCACCATTGATACACCCGTTGTGCCTGCAAAACTACGTAATACCGCAGGTATCGTAGGAGCGGCAATGGCAGCAGACCAAAACATCCGGCCTTAGGACAACGTAAAACTCACCCACATCTCATGGGGTCGTTACGACTAAAACCGGTCGTATTTTACGAGTAACGACCCCTCAAACCCCGCGATCTCCTTAAATGTTTTATAATGGCGCTTTGTCCAAGTCGTAATGAGTAAAATGCCTGGGAACTTCCTCGTCCAGCCTCTAGTTCCCCCTGCGTCCTCCCATTTGTTGAGCTTTATTAAAGCGCACATGTTAAGCAGGGAACAATAATGAGGCCTGTGGCGTTAAAGCTTCCATCGGGTTAACGCCCTTAGGCTGGTAAGAAACAGCTCTGTTCTTCATGTCTTATCCGGCATCAAACTTTTTACGAGGAAACTCACTCATCCAATCGAAAGGGCGTACGTGGCAGCCACTGATAATTCAGAATCTTCCGCAACGGCACGCGCTAGCGGCACCGGTCTTTCTGGCACTCCTGCCGGTGAAGCAGCCGCCCCTGCCGCAAAGAAGACGGCAAAGAAAGTCGCAGCGAAGAAGACGGCACGCAAGGTCGCTCGAAAGGCTGCTCCGCGCAAAGCTGAGCCGGTATCCGCAACAGTGGGTCCCGTCGGCGGTATTGAAGCTGAATCCTCCACCGCGTCATCCATCGAATCGGATTCTGTCGAGTTGAAGGATTCCACTCCTGTGAAGAAGGCGGCTAAAAAAACCGCTAAAAAGACGGCTAAGAAAGCAGCCCAAAAAGCAGCTAAAAAAGCCCCTAAGCGTGCAGCCAAAGTCGAAGAGCCAGTAGAGGTTTCGCCCGAACTGGAAGCTACCGATGAAGACGAGCTCGAGACCGACAATAGCGATGACTACGATCCTCTCGATGACGCAGACGATGATCTTCATGATGAAGAAGACAATCTCGTATCGGTTCTCGGTGATGACGATGAGGAAGAAGCCTCTGAAGAGTCTGAGGATGAGGAAGAGGACGAGGGTTCTTCAGTCTGGGACGAAGACGAATCCGCTGCACTACGTCAAGCGCGTAAAGATGCGGAACTCACAGCCTCCGCAGACTCGGTACGCGCTTATCTGAAGCAGATCGGTAAAGTCGCTCTGCTCAATGCTGAGCAAGAAGTCTCTCTGGCTAAGCGCATTGAGGCTGGCCTCTACGCCACTTACCGCATGGAGCAGATGGAAGAGGCTTTTAACAACGGAGATCGGGAAGCAAAATTAACCCCCGCCGTTAAACGCGATCTTCGTGCTATCGCTCGCGATGGCCGCAAGGCTAAGAATCACTTGCTAGAAGCCAACCTGCGTCTCGTGGTTTCGCTGGCTAAGCGCTACACCGGTCGCGGTATGGCCTTCCTAGACTTGATCCAAGAAGGCAACCTTGGTCTTATCCGCGCAGTAGAGAAGTTCGATTACACCAAGGGCTACAAGTTCTCTACGTATGCTACGTGGTGGATCCGACAGGCCATTACCCGTGCAATGGCGGATCAAGCGCGAACCATCCGTATCCCTGTCCACATGGTGGAAGTCATTAACAAGCTGGGTAGAATCCAGCGTGAGCTGCTGCAGGATTTGGGACGCGAGCCCACCCCGCAGGAGTTGGCTAAGGAAATGGATATTACCGAGGAAAAGGTCCTCGAAATCCAGCAATATGCGCGCGAGCCTATCTCCCTTGATCAGACTATCGGCGACGAAGGTGACAGTCAGCTCGGCGACTTTATCGAGGACTCGGAAGCAGTTATCGCTGTCGACGCAGTTTCTTTTACTCTGCTGCAGGATCAATTGCAGGATGTCCTCCACACGCTCTCAGAGCGTGAAGCTGGCGTGGTTAAACTCCGTTTTGGTCTCACTGACGGCATGCCTAGAACCCTCGATGAGATCGGACAGGTTTACGGGGTTACTCGTGAGCGTATCCGCCAGATCGAGTCTAAGACTATGTCTAAGCTACGACACCCGTCACGTTCTCAGGTTCTCCGTGACTATCTTGATTAGTTGGTCATAGCTACGGCTAAGCGTATGGCGGCTCTCCCAGATCGGGAGGGCCGCCATACGCTTATGCTTTTAGTTGTTCACCTTATTTAGTTAGTTGATCCTCGATACACTGCTGCTGCGCTTCTTGAGGAAGGTCACCGCAGCTATTAACCGTTTCTACGACAAGGGGGCCCACAATTGCAATGATTGCCAGTGAAGCAACGATAGCCAGCACGCTAAGAACCAGCGAGACAATAGACATACCTTTACGGGTTTTAGACCCTAAAGGCATCTTGCGTGCTTTCATCAGCGCAATAATTGCCAGAATGATGGCAATGAGCGCTGGAATAAAGGCAAAAACCAGGCCTACGATACTGAAGATGGCGAGAATAGAGACGATAGCAAAGCCCAGCGCCCAATAAGCAATAGTGTTGTTCGCCGGAGGTACTGCACCATACCCTTGATTGCCGTAGTTCATGCCGTTGAAGGAATCTTGGCCATAAGCCCCTTCAGGGTTCCCGGTTCCAGGATAAGCAGGCATTGAATTCGATTGTGACAGGCCGTCACCAAAATCATTCTCATTATTGCCATAGGGGTTCTTCGGGGTGGTCATAATGTCCTTCCGAGTAAAAGTGTCAATACTTGTAGGCTCCATTATGCCTATCAAGGTAATTAGTTTCGCAATAATAGTGTTTCTTTTTCAATTAAATCAGACATGCGCAATCTATTCAGCAGATCACGTATTCAGCAGATCACGAGTCCCACCCGATCTTTTACCAACGTCGTAAATAATCGATACGTGCTTGGAGCTGTTCAGCCGAGCACATGGCGGTAGGAGGGCCACCGCATTTTTTTCTCACCTCAGTGTGAATAGCGCCGTGGGGCCTACCAGTGCGTGAAGCTGTCACCGACACCAAAGCATTGAGTTCTTTGCGAAGTCGAGGAATCTCAACGCTTGCAACCCTGTCTGCAGGTTCCTGCTGCTGCGCTGTCCTAATGCTTTCCTCATTCTTTTCGCGCTCTTTCGCTTCCGCGTCTCGCGCATCAAGTTGCTCAGTTTGGTGCTTTCGGAGCAACGCTCGCATCTGGTCGGCGTCGAGAAGCCCCGGAAGCCCCAAGTAATCAGCCTCTTCATCCGATCCTGCGAAGGTACCCGTCCCATAGGATGAACCATCATAGATCAGCGAATCTAGCTCTGCGTCCGCTCCCAGCGACTCGTAGCTAGGCAGGTCATCCTTCTCAATCTCTTCCTTGTTCGCTTGGGCTAATAGCTCGTCATCCCAGCCTTCGCTGGGCCTATCTGGCTTACCCAAAACGTGATCACGAGAGTTCTCCAGCTTCGCCGCCAGATCAAGCAGCACGGGAACAGAAGGAAGAAATACCGATGCGGTCTCGCCTTTTCGGCGGGATCGCACGAATCGCCCGATTGCCTGTGCAAAGAATAGCGGGGTGGATGCGGATGTTGCATACACGCCAACGGCAAGGCGAGGAACGTCCACACCTTCAGACACCATACGCACTGCTACCATCCATTCATCGGTAGAGCCGTTGAAGTCTTCAATGCGTTGCGAAGCCCCGGCCTCGTCAGACAACACCACGGTGACAGGCGAGGAAGATAAACGCTCCAAAATCTTGGCGTAGGCGCGCGCCGTCGTTTTATCCGTTGCGATCACAAGACCGCCTGCGTCAGGGATGTGTTTGCGTAGCTGTAGTAGCCGCGTATGTGCGGCTTGCAGCACCGCAGGTATCCAATCGCCTCTGGGATCGAGAGCAGTCTTCCATGCGCGCGCCGTTTGCTCCGGGTTCAAAGGTTCCCCTAAACGCGCGGCGAACTCCTCCCCCGCGTTTGTGCGCCAGCGGGCTTCGCCAGAATAGGCCAAGAACACCACGGGACGCACTACGCCATCCGCCAACGCATCCGAGTAACCGTACGTGTGATCCGATTGGGAAACGAGGTGCCCTTCACCATCTTCTTCATAGCGAACAAACGGAATCGTGGAATCATCCGAGCGGAAAGGAGTTCCGGTCAAAGCTAATCGACGTTCCACGTCACCGTACGCATCGCGGATTCCATCGCCCCAGCTTTTGGCATCGCCGCCGTGGTGAATCTCATCCATGATGACTAAGGAACGCTTTGCGGTAGACACCGCATGATGCTTAAACGGGTGCATAGCAACCTGCGCATAGGTCACCACGATACCATCGTATTGGGGATTAACTGCATCGGAGTTTTTAAAGTAAGGGTCTAGAGCTAGCCCCACTCGTGCCGCTGACTGCGCCCACTGCACTTTTAGGTGCTCCGTAGGAACCACCACGATGACCCTGTCAACCGTACGGTTTTCTTTTAACTCCGTGGCCACTCTGAGCGCAAAGGTGGTCTTACCGGCTCCAGGCGTGGCCACTGCAAGAAAGTCCCGCGGGCCCTTCATCAAATACTTGGTAAGCGCCTTGCGCTGCCAGGCGCGTAGGTCGCTTTTCACTTTTTACGTAGGCCCCTATAGATACGTTCACAATCCGGGCACACAGGTGACCCAGGCTTAGCTTGTTTGGTCACAGGGAAGGTCTCCCCACAGAGAGCGACAACCATTTTCCCTGAAATCGCAGAATCAACAATCTGATCCTTTTTCACGTAATGGAAGAACTTCGGGGTGTCATCACCAGTGAGATTGTCTTCTCTGATGTCTGGACGTTCGATGGTCTGCGTGCTCGTACTCACTCCACCTATATTGCACCACGATGTGTGGTCTCGACTACGTGGGTCTACCCTAGGAGGTTATGCAGCAGCATCAAGGAGATCACAGTGAGCATAATCTTGCGGATACTGAGGTAGCCGAGCTCAAGCTAAGCCCGAAAGGCTCGTGTTTTACGCCGCCTCGTGGGCCATCGTGTGGAATTAGTCACCGATGCCAAGAAGAGCCCCTCAGAAGATCGCCATCACCGCGAAGTTGTCTACTCCTGGATTCAAGGATTAAGGATCCCTTTCCTGCTCGCAGCCATGGCCGCATATATCTGGATGCACAACATGGTTCTATCAGTCATCCTGTTTGTCATCTGCGTACCTCTCCCCTGGATCGCCGTCGTCATTGCCAATGGCGTAGGAGAGAAAAGAGATCCTCGCGCACCAACCGTGTACAAACCTGCTGCGGCACGGGAACAAGAACGGTATTTGAATGACGTCTACAGCAATCAAAAGCGGATTTCTGGTCCCTCCACGACAACAAATCAGCCTGTGGTTATTGACGCTGATGACGCAGACAATGACGCCTCACAAAATCCTACGTAACCGCTGTAGCGCAATACGAAACTGTGAGCGGCACCGGCAGGCGTCGACACGCTACAACCTTCTCAACGCTCCTTCCTTTAGCTTCCGTCGCTTAACCTGTTACGGTTTCTACAGTGTTTCACCCACGGTTCTCCCCACGCCGTTTCACAGAAAGACGTGCTACATACATGCGCAGTACTCTCACTGAGATCTCACCCCAGCTCGTCCAGACGCTTGAAGAGGCAGGCTTCACTCCTGCCGCGCTCCAAGAATATCTAGGACCTGCAGCTTTCTCGTCTATAGCCCGAGGTGAACCTGCATCGATCCTCTATGCACTGCGTACGCGAGAAGAAGAACCACTAGCCATCCTGATACGAGCTTTCCTGGTCCATGCTGAGGTACCTCGACAGCACCTTGACAGCGTTCTCGGCGCGCAGATCGTCGACACTCTTTTAACGCTCGGGATGGCGCAGGAGAAGGACTCCCTAGTTACTATCGGGATTGATATTCGCAGCACCCTGATCGATGGTCGACTAGTCTGGGTTTTTTCTGACATGGATGCCTCTATGGTCGCACACCACGTCCCGGGGAAAGACCATGTGCTTGGTATCGGCGCCGCCAGCTTATCGCTACTCTCGACGACCCCACGCACGCCTGTCCACACGTTGCTCGACCTCGGCGCAGGATCCGGCATCCAAGCACTGGGCCAAGCTCCGCACGCGCGCACGATCGTCGCTACTGATGTCCACGATCGCGCTCTTGACTTTGCTGAAGCCAACGGTGCAGCAAATAACGTATCGCTCGACATACGCTCTGGCTCTTGGTTTGAGCCCGTGGCCGGCGAAAAATTTGATCGGATCGTAGCCAACCCGCCCTTTGTTGTCGGTCCCCCAGAAATTGGACATGTCTATCGCGACTCCGGCCTCGATCTAGATGGAGCCACCGAGTGTGTTGTCCGAGGTGGAGTCGAGCATCTCAAAGAACAGGGCTGCCTTCACGCATTGGGGTCCTGGGTGTATCGGGAAGAAGAATCTGTTCCGGCACGAGTTGCGTCATGGATTCCAGAGCTGGGAGTATCAGCATGGTTCATCCAGCGAGACACCGTCGATAGCATCGACTACGTCAACACCTGGTTGAGGGACGAATCCATAGATCCCCGCAGCAGCGAGGGAGCACAACGCACACAACACTGGTTGCAGCATTTTGACCGCGCGAACGTCACCGCAGTGGGATTCGGATTCATCGCGATAAAGCGTATCGACGATCATCTCCCCTCCGAGGTGGTCTTTGAGAACGTCTCCCACCCCATCGACGCCTATGTGGGCGATGAGATCCAAGAACACTTTGTGCGAATGGAATGGTTGCGGGATAAAGACGCGGAGGCAATTTTGGATGCCCAGTATTATCTGCGCCCTGGTGTGGCCAAAGAAGATGTCTCTACAACAGATCTGGAGACGGGCATGGGATTTGCACCAGCTGCGTTAAGGCTGACGCGCACCGATGGTTTCCGCTTTATTCACGACGTAGATCACCACATTGCCGCCATTATTGCTGGCTTACACCCAGCTGGGCTGCCCCTGCGCGAAGTCGCAGACCTTTATGCTTTTAGCAACGGACTTGAGGATAGCTCCCTCCACGCAGCCCTCATTCAACCCATCGTCGCTCTCATTCAACATGGGATTATTCTTCCCGCAGACATCACAACGGGTTGGTGATGACAATGCGCGCAGTCCTCACACGAGTAAGTTCGGCATCTGTATCCGTCGATGGTCATATCGTCGGCAGCATTGACGCCCCGGTTACGGGAGGGATTCTCGCACTGGTAGGAGTAGGAAGAGACGACGACTCCGATGCATGGAAGACAATGGCTCGGAAAATCGCGGAGCTTCGCATTCTTGAAGGAGAAAAAAGTGTTTCCGAGGCACAGGCCCCTGTTCTTTTAGTCAGCCAGTTCACGCTTATGGGTGCCACGGCCAAAGGCCGACGACCTTCATGGTCAGAGGCTGCTCCGAGAGAACAAGCAGAGCCCATCATGGAAAAGATTGCCACAGCATTAAGGCAACGTGAGATTCACGTGGAAGAGGGCCACTTTGGTGCGATGATGGAGGTCGCTTCCGTTAATCAAGGACCTTTCACCGTGATAGTGGAGTGTTGATTAAGCCGAAAAGATTATCCAATTGCACTCTTTCGGGGCTAAGAGATAACCCCGAGTTAATCCATCGAAGGCAATCGGGAACTTTCTTAGGGGGTTTTCCGTTGAGTCCCATAGAAGCGCCGACTTGAGGAGGTCATGATGACAGAATCATCCAGCCAAGAACTAGCTCAGGAGTTGATTGACCGCGGAAGTCGCCGTGGACAAACTAACGATAATCCCTCTGCAGACCTCGTCCGCGTTTATCTCAATGGCATCGGTAAAACTGCCCTATTATCCGCAGAAGATGAAGTGGAGCTGGCCCAAACTATTGAGGTTGGGCTTTATGCCGCGCATCTTCTAGAGGACTCTAAAGAACCGCTAACGCGCGCAATGAAGCGCGACCTTAAGGTTTTGGTCAAAGACGGACGCAAAGCACGCGCGCACCTCCTAGAGGCAAACCTTCGCCTTGTTGTTTCCCTAGCTAAGCGTTATACAGGCCGTGGCATGCCGCTTCTCGACCTCATCCAGGAAGGCAACCTCGGGCTTATCCGAGCCATGGAAAAATTTGATTATTCCAAGGGCTTTAAATTCTCCACATACGCAACGTGGTGGATCAGGCAGGCAATCACGCGAGGCATGGCGGATCAATCCCGAACCATTCGTCTCCCTGTTCACCTAGTGGAACAGGTGAACAAGCTCTCACGGATCAAGCGTGAAATGTACCAACACCTTGGCCGGGAAGCCACCAATGAGGAGCTTGCAGAAGAATCCGGAATCGATGAGTCCAAGATTGAGCTTCTGCTACGCCAGTCTCGCGATCCAGTCAGTCTAGATATGCCCGTCGGCGCTGATGAAGAAGCCCCTCTGGGTGACTTTATTGAAGACTCTGAGGCAACCGATGCCGAGTCCGCGGTCGTTGCTTCATTGCGTCACTCCGATATTCGTTCGGTCCTTGACACTCTTGAGCAGCGTGAACAAGATGTCATCCGCATGCGCTATGGCTTAGACGATGGTGTCCCCCGCACCCTTGATCAGATCGGCCGTCAATTCGGTTTATCCCGTGAACGCGTCCGCCAAATCGAACGCGAGGTTATGACTAAGCTTCGCGACGGTGCTCGCGCCGACAAGCTTCGCGCCTACGCAATCTAGCTCACCCATACACTCTAGAGACTCCCTTGAAGCAGGAAGGATTTCGCTTCAAGGGAGTTTAACTTTTCACTACCGATTAATTGGATTGTTCAATTTATTTTCAACAACCCATTCTGATACGCTATTGCTAGCGTGCGTGGTTTACACCCCGCATGCATGCTACTTAGTCCAAACCTGCAAGTTCGACAGAATCCATATAGATTTATGTAGGAGAACTCGCCACGAACTTTGATTAGCCTGCCCCACGGTGGATAAAGGAAAGAGGTTAAATAATGAAAGATTTGGTCGATACCACAGAAATGTATCTGCGGACCATCTATGAGCTGGAAGAAGAGGGAGTCACTCCCCTTCGTGCACGCATCGCCGAACGCCTCGATCAGTCAGGTCCTACTGTCAGCCAAACCGTTGCACGTATGGAACGTGACGGCCTTGTCGTAGTCGCATCCGACCGCAGCCTTCAAATGACACCTACTGGACGAGCTCTAGCCACCGCCGTGATGCGAAAGCACCGCCTCGCAGAGCGTCTCCTTACAGACATTATTGGCCTAGATATCCACAAAGTTCACGATGAAGCATGCCGCTGGGAACACGTCATGAGCGACGAAGTGGAACGACGCCTCGTCGAGGTCCTCGATGATGTCACGCGCTCCCCCTTTGGCAACCCAATCCCAGGCCTAGATGAGCTTGGCGTTTCCCTCAAGAAGAAGGAAGAACCAGGTAAGCGTGCCGTCGATGTAGCCCGTTCCACCCCTAGAGACGTGCGGATCGTTCAGATCAACGAGATACTTCAGGTAGATTCTGACCAGTTCCAGGCTCTCATTGACGCAGACATCCGAATCGGAACAACTGTCACGCTCAGCGAAGTAGATGGCCGAGTCACCATTACGCATGGCGAAAAAACAGTAGAGCTTATCGACGACCTAGCTCACGCAGTACGAATCGAAGAAATTTAATTTAAAGGGTACAGGCATGAAACTCCTTGTCACTGGCGGAGCTGGATATGTAGGAAGCGTCTGCGCTGCAGTCCTTCTAGAGCAGGGCCACGAAGTTACAATCGTGGATAACTTTTCTACTGGCAACAGGGAGGCCGTACCTGCTGGAGCCATTCTCGTCGAGGGAGATATCCGCGACAAAGCCAACGAGATACTTGCATCTAATTCATACGATGCCGTCCTACACTTTGCAGCACGCTCCTTGGTCGGCGAATCGGTGGAAAAACCCTCCGAGTACTGGCAGCACAACTTTGTTACCACATTGGCGCTCCTGGATGCGATGCGCGCCAACAACGTAGCAAATCTGGTTTTTTCTTCGACTGCAGCAACCTACGGCGAACCAGCTTCAGTCCCCATCACAGAGGACTTCCCCACCCAACCAACCAACCCCTACGGTGCCACTAAGCTTGCTATCGACCACGCCATCACGTCTTATGCACAAGCTTATGGCATGAGCGCTACAAGCCTGCGTTATTTCAACGTTGCCGGAGCTTACGGAAACATCGGTGAAAATCGCGAAGTGGAAACCCACCTTATTCCTCTGATACTCCAGGTTGCTTTGGGACACCGCGACAAGATTCTTATGTTCGGTGACGATTGGCCGACCGAGGACGGCACTGCGGTCCGCGATTACATCCATATCCGCGATCTCGCCGATGCTCACGTTCTAGCTATGGAATCCAATCAACCGGGTGTCCATAGAATTTTCAATCTTGGCTCCGGGGAAGGTTTCTCGGTCAAACAGGTCATAGAAGCATGCCGTACCGTGACGGGACATCCCATTCCAGCAGAGGTTGCACCACGCAGAGCTGGTGATCCTGCTGTTTTGATTGCGTCTTCGGCCAAAGCCCAGTCGGAACTGGGTTGGCGTCCTACGCGCACCGATCTCTCCACCATTGTTGAAGATGCGTGGGCTTTTACCTCTCATCTGGGATGAACGTGCCCATAGCGCACCTAGATAACCGATTTCCATCATCCTGCAGCAGCATAAATTTCTATGTTTATGCTGCTGCATTCGTTTTCTTGTCATTGCACAAGCCGAGAGAATTCCATGTTTGTTGTACGCCTTCCTGCACGGCCTCGTACACACGGGATAGCTCCCCAGTTTGATACCCAGCTAGCAGTAAGCGGCTAAGGCGGTGGTCAGGACTGTCGTCTAAAGCGCTAGCCAAGGCAATGGGAATCCGTGGAGACAAAGGCGTACTACAACAGCTAATGGCATAAACGCATAACGCATTGGCACGGATATTGCCTGATGAGAGCTGTGCGACTTCACGAGTTACACGCCGTGCGGCCTCCGGCTGTTCAAGAAACTCGGAGAGGCATAAATCCCTGAGGAAGGAATCCGAGAATATCTCTCTGACTACGTTCAGTTGCGCGTCCTTAAGATAATGCGTGTCCGCGGGAGACTCACAAGCCGACATGAGGATCACACGAAGTTGATTAATTAAGTCATGTCCCTGCTGCTTATCATTTTTTATTGCTTGCGCCCGTATCAATGCACTTTGATGTAAAGACGCAACATCCAAATCCTCCAGCTGCTCCCCTGTTGCCTCAAAATAATGAAAGGCCTCCCCACGACTGATAGCGGGCAGCTCTCCGCATTCGAGCAAAGCCTGGCTGGTAAAGGATGCTGAGACCTGCGAGATCTTACCTTCCCGCCAGCCTCGATCCTTATCTGCCCATATTTGTACATCATCGCTTAGGAACAACGCCCGGTATCGCTGTGACGTAGCAATATCCGTGGTAATCCAGCATCCATCCAGGTGAAGAATCCCGCACTGAGATAATTGGGA
Organism: Corynebacterium silvaticum; assembly: GCF_002162115.2. NCBI lineage: Bacteria > Bacillati > Actinomycetota > Actinomycetes > Mycobacteriales > Corynebacteriaceae > Corynebacterium > Corynebacterium silvaticum. Next base: position 1,505,163 of record NZ_CP021417.2, read on the forward strand.
AAGATAGTCTCGCAAGTCTTCGATCTGTTCTGCGCTTAATCGTGACGCAACCACAAAACCCATCACAAATTCCGGTTCCACAACGCTTAATGCCTGATCCACATCCGGCAGATGCCTAGCATCGCTAATATCCATACGTAGTACAGGACCCAGGGCTATACGGTTCTCAGAATTTTTGACGCAGGTAACAAATACCAAGGATTCATGTGGGTAATAGCCAAGCAAACCGGGGATATTGGCAAGTATTTCTCTCGGAGTAAAGACAATGTTCATGCCTCACATTTCTACTGAGACTGTCTCGGTTTAGATAGCGTCTGATGCTTGAACCGCTCTTATCGGTGGATAACTCTAGGTTTCCTTTGCTGCCTGTGTACAACTACTTTTCGCTTATCCTTAGCGGATGCTTCTACAAAAGCGCTGGTAACCGCGAAAAATACTCAGCGTGGAACAAAAACCTCACACGCCCTGTTGTTGAAAGTACACAGAGAAATGGCTGTTCAACGCCACTATTGTGTTCTATGGAGAAGACTGCGCTACCGCTTGCCCGCATTATCGTAAAACAGACTAAAATGGAGGGCTTAGCGTAAATAGTGGCCTCGTTATGTCTTTAGTCCTGCACTATGAACGCTATTAAGATGTGGGAAGATGTTTAGGAGGAGTAACAGTAACATGCAAGAGAAAAACGCTCGCATGTACGAATTAGAGTTCCCTGCGCCTGAAGTGTCTTTAAAAGACAGCGAAGGCCCGACTCTCATCGTTGCACTCCAGGGTTATGCGGACGCTGGACATGCAATCGACGCTAGTGCGGAGCATTTGCTTGCGGCTCTCGATCACAGGCCAGTGGCTTCATTTAATAATGACGAGCTCATCGACTACCGATCCCGACGACCTTCGGTAACCATCGAACACAATAATATTGTTAACGCAGAGGAACTCGCGTTAGGTATTGAGGTTCTCCGAGATAATTCGGGAACGCCTTTCCTACTTCTCTCTGGACCCGAGCCTGATCTTCGGTGGGATGCTTTTACTAAAGCCGTCGCGGATCTCGTGGAGCGCTTTGGTGTGTCTCGCACCATATGTCTGTATGCAGCTCCTATGGCTGCACCTCATACCAGGCCCATGGTGGTTTCCGCTCACGGAAACTCTGCGGACTTAATCGATCATCATTTCAGCTTAGATACCAGGATCACAGTCCCGGGGTCTGCCTCGCTTCAGCTTGAACGCCTGCTCAACAAACAAGGACGAAACGTAGCCGGATACACCGCACATGTGCCGCATTACCTTTCTGCATCACCGTATCCACAAGCAACGTTGAGCTTGCTTGAGGCTGTCTCTTCTTCCACCGGGTTAAAGTTTCCGCTTCGTACGTTGGAAGAGGATTCTCGCAAGGTTGCTCTTCAGATTGAAGAACAAGTTGCGAGTTCTGCAGAAATCGAAAATTTTGTTCGCCTTTTGGAACAACAATACGATGAAGAACTTGAACGGTACCGCGAGGCGAATCCTGAGGCCGTCATGCCAGGAGAAGGCGTTGTGCCTAACGCCGAGCTACTGGGAGAAGAATTCGAGAAATTCCTTGCAGACATCGATAATCGTTCTTTAAACGGCGGGAAAAGCGAGAACGACCAAGAGCAGTCTGCTCCTGTAGACACCACCGATACATCGGATGAGGAAACCGATCTCTAGCAACAAAACCAGCCGCCGCGAGGAGGACTAGTAAGCGTAATCCCTCCTCGCGGTGCAACGTCGTATAGCTGTTTTTCCATGATGCCTTTTCCGTTCTTAGCGCATGTGATACTCGTTTCAGCACACAGCAGCAAACCCGGCTAGGGTTAATCACTGTGAACCTTACTCAGATGCTCCCCGACCTAGAAGAAGTCCCCTCGTCGCTTTTAGACGATGCTATTTTTGATTCTTTCTTGGGGTGGACAAAGGCTAAGGGAATTTCTCTCTATCCGGCTCAAGAAGAAGCCGCTCTGGGAATCCTTGCCGGAGACAATGTGATCTTGGCAACCCCTACGGGATCCGGAAAATCCATGGTTGCTACCGCAGCTCATTTTATTGCGATGGCGCGGGGACAACACTCTTTTTATACGGCCCCCATCAAGGCTCTTGTCAGCGAAAAGTTCTTCGCACTATGCGATATTTTCGGCCCTGAGTCAGTAGGAATGATGACGGGTGATGCCACTGTTAACGGCAATGCCCCCATCATTTGCGCCACCGCCGAGATCGTTGCCAATATTGCGCTTCGGGACGGCGCTCGCGCTGATATCGACCAAGTGATCATGGATGAGTTCCATTATTACTCCGAACCTGGTCGCGGCTGGGCTTGGCAAGTTCCGCTCTTGGAGCTACCCCGGGCGCAGTTCCTGCTTATGTCAGCAACGCTAGGCGATACTTCTTTCTTGGAAAAAGATTTGGAACAGCGCACCGGGCGCGATACCCAACTGGTCTCCGGGTCCACAAGGCCAGTCCCGCTGGAATTTTCTTACGTCTATACCCCCATCCACGAGACTATTGAAGACCTTCTTTCAACGGGTAAGGCCCCTATTTACGTTGTGCATTTCACCCAGCGGGAGGTCATTGAACGCGCCCAATCGCTAACGAGCATGACGATCATAGACAATGCGGCCAAAGAAAAAATCGTGCAAGAGATCGGTGACTTTAAGTTCACCACAACCTTTGGGCATGTTCTTTCCAAGCTACTGCGTCGCGGTATTGGGGTACACCATGCCGGGATGCTCCCCAAATACCGCCGTCTAGTGGAGAAGCTCTCTCAGACGGGTCTTCTGCGAGTAATTTGCGGCACAGATACTTTAGGTGTGGGCATTAATGTGCCTATTCGCACCGTGTTGTTTACTGGTCTAGCTAAATTTGATGGCACGAAACAGCGCATCCTTGCGTCTCGAGAATTCCATCAGATTGCAGGCCGTGCGGGACGGGCTGGCTTTGACACAGTCGGATCCGTGGTCATTGAGGCTCCTGAATTTGAAATTGAAAATTGGCGACTCCGGCAACGAGCAGGCAGCGACCCCAAAAAGCTAAAAAAGCTACGCAAAAAATCGGCACGTGACGGCGATGTTGTCTGGGGAGAACGCACCTACGAACGCCTCAGCACCGCTGAACCGGAACATTTGCAAAGCCAATTTCGGGTATCTAATTCAATGCTCCTTAATATCATTAGCCGCCCCGGTAATGGCTACATGCATCTCAAACAGTTGCTTCGTAACAACCATGATTCGCGTGAAAAACAAAACAAAGATATCCTGACCTGCCTTGAATTATTCAGGGGGCTTCTCAACGCTGGGATCGTCGAGAAGCTAGAAACCCCGGATGAAACCGGCCGCTACTATGCGATTACCCAGGAGCTACAGCGCGACTTTGCACTCAACCAGCCCTTGGCACCTTTCGCGCTGGCTTCCCTTGAATTGCTTGATCGCCAAGCGGACACTTTTGTCCTTGACGTGATTAGTACATTCGAGGCTATTTTGGATGATCCTCGGCAAGTTTTGATCGCGCAGCAAAAAGAAGCGCGCGCAACCGAGAGAGCCGCCCTCAAAGTAGAGGGCGTTGACTACACCGAACGCATGAAATTGATCGAGGACATCACATGGCCAAAGCCATTAGAGGATGAATTAGAGAACGCTTTCGAGATATATGCACAGGGTCATCCATGGGCTAAAGAATTTGAGTTAAGCCCCAAATCAGTAGTCCGGGACATGATCGAGCATGGCATGACTTTCAGCGATCTGATAGCCACATATGGCCTTGCGCGCTCTGAGGGCGTGGTGCTGCGCTATCTCACCGATGCGTGGAGGACACTGCAGCACAGCGTCCCCGCCGAGTATCGCACCGAAGAGCTTGACGACGTCATCATGTGGCTCGGAGAGGTCGTACGCCAAGTTGACTCCTCGCTTGTCGACGAATGGGCTCAGATGGCAGACCCCGATGCACCGATTTCTCAAGAGACTCTTGAACGCGAGCTAGCTTTCGGAGTCGAAGACCCCACCGCACTTACAGCTAATAGGCGTGCCTTTACCATTATGGTGCGCAATACGATGTTCCGACTAGTCCAGCTTTTTGCAGATGAGAAGGAAAACCAGCTCAAAGAAATGCTCGCTTATCTCGGCGAAGTTCCCGATTTTGGAGCTGCTTTGGATGATTACTTTGACGAGTACGCGGACCTCGACACGGGACCCGAGGCCCGCGGTCGGGAGTATTTCTTTCTTCAAGATTCTGGTAGAGCCTGGCAAGTCCGTCAGATAATCAAAGACCCCGCAGGCGATAATGCCTTTGCTTTTGTTGGAACCGTTGATCTCGATGCTTCTGATGCCGCAGGCGAGGTACGGTTCTCGCAATTAACACTCGATTACGCGAACTAGCCTCCCGCGTGGTTATGCACGTACGCAGCGCCTAGGATTTTCAACTCCTAGGCGCTGCGTACGTAATCATCTCATAGGAACTGTAAAGGAATGCAGAACCTATAGTTTCCAGCGAGCCGTGTTTAACCAGTTGTATGTAAGGAGTTGCGTTTAACGAGCAGCCTCAATTTGTACTGCCTGTGCGATGGCTTGCATTACGCCAGCGATCTTGATGCTCTCCCAGACCTGTTCCTTGGTCAGTCCCTCTTCTTGCACTGTTTTAACGTGTGCTACTGCGCAGTGCTCGCAACCATTAATAGCGGAAACAGCGACAGCCCATAGTTCAAAGTCAGCTTTATCTACGCCGGTCTTGTTGATGATGTTCATTCGCAGGCCAAATTTCACCTGCGCAAAGTCATCACCAAACCAGCTCTTTGCGCGGTACGCCACGTTATTCATAGCCATAACAGTCGCGGCGGCAAAAGCAGCTTCAATTGCCTCTGCAGAAAGATGATCCTGAGCCTCATCAAGGATTTCTGAGATAACCGTATCGTTGCGGGTGGCTGCCGCAGTGGCTACTAAAGTTCCCCACAGCTGCTGCTCACTCAGTTCAGTAGACCTAACCAGGGTACCGATGTTTAGCTTCTGGTCCTTTGCGTACTCCGGAAGAGCATTCTTAAGATTCTCGATGGACATGTTTTCCCTTTCATTGAAACGTTCTTATCTAAAAGTGGCCCGATATCAGTCTCTCTATATAAAATCTCTATACAAAGGATGAGTCGGGCCAATCACGCCCTTTTAACTCTTTTAGCTGCGGGCGTTATCACAGTTGATTATGTCAACTGGTTACTTCAGCGATTCCTGAACGACCTCAAATTTGTCGATGTTCTTGGTTGGGTCGTTCTTCTGCCAGTTACAAGCACAGACCTCTTCAGACTGGAGGGCATCCAGTACGCGAAGAACCTCATCTACGTTGCGACCAACTGCATCTGGGGTAACGGACACAAACTGAATGATTCCGTCGGGGTCGATGATAAAGGTCGCACGGTCTGCAACACCTGCAGCATTCTCAACGCCAAGCTCACGGATAAGTTCGTGCTTGATGTCGGAGAACATTGGGAATGGGACGGTCTTGAGCTCAGGGTGAGTAGCACGCCAGTTAAAGTGAGAGAACTCGTTGTCAATGGAACCACCAAGGATCTGAGTATCGCGATCTTGGAATTCCTCATCGAGCTTGCCAAAAGCGGCAATTTCGGTGGGGCACACAAAGGTAAAGTCCTTCGGATAGAAGAAGACTACCTTCCATTTGCCTTCGTACTTGTCCAAAGAGACGGTCTCAAAGTAATCCTCAGGCTGGGAGGCGTTAACATCGTGCAGGTCACCACCTTTGAGGGCCACGAGCTCGAACTCAGGGAACTTCTCTCCAACTGTCAGGATTGCCATGTTTTCCTCCAATAAAACAAATGACGTTACTTTTATTTCCGTAGCCAGCCGAAAATCCACAGGTTTCTCGGTTAACCACGGCAGATCATGCTCAAATGCATGCCAAAAGATACCTGCAACCGCGGGTTTTGTTAGGGCTTAAGCGGTTCTCAAACCACACACTAGCCCCACATAATCCTTCTTATAGCAGGCACGCTTAATAGGTTTCACCGTAGTGTCATGCACCTACAATCGTTTATACCTATTCCCCACCACAGTGTCAATATGACTTTACGATTTAACGAGCTATAATAAATAGGTATGAGCAATAAAGAATACCGACCAACTCTCGCGCAACTACGAACTTTTGTCACAATCGCGGAAAATAAGCACTTCGGAAGCGCTGCAGCCAAGCTATCCATTTCCCAACCGTCCCTATCGCAGGCCCTGGTTGCCCTAGAAAATGGCCTAGGCGTGCAACTTATCGAGCGCTCCACCCGTCGGGTTATCGTAACCCCCGCAGGTGAGGCCCTCCTCCCCTTTGCAAAAGCCACATTAGATGCCGCCGATGCCTTTACATCTTATGCACAGGGAGCATCCGGGACGCTTTCAGGACCCCTGTCTTTAGGCATTATCCCGACGATTGCGCCTTATATCCTTCCGCAACTACTTGATTTAGTACATGAGGAATTTCCTGATCTCGAGTTACGCATTATTGAAGAACAAACCAAGCATCTGCTTCAACAGCTGCGCGACGGCCAACTCGATTGTGCAGTACTGGCGCTTCCCACAGAGCAGCCAGGAATTATCGAGATGCCTCTTTACACCGAAAACTTCCGAATGGTGCTCCATAAGGATCACCCATTTGCAGGCTGCGACAATCTCACATTGAGCAGCCTGCGAGACCTTGACCTTATTTTGCTTGACGACGGCCACTGTTTGCACGACCAAATCGTAGACCTTTGCAAACAAGTAGATGTTAACCCCGCGCGTTCCAAGAACGCGGACATGCGTGCAGCTAGCCTTACCACCGTTATGCAACTCGTAGGAGCGGGTCTTGGAAGTACACTGGTTCCCGAGAGTTCGATACCTATTGAATGCAGTCGACCCAATATCGCGACAGCAAGCTTCGCCCGTGAAGTAACTGCCTCGCGCCAGGTTGGATTGATCTTCCGCGCCTCCTCCACCCGTACAGAGGAATATCAAAAGCTCGGTTCAATTGTCGGCCAGGCCTATCACAATATCTTAGCCTCCCAGGCGTAAAAATAAAGCAAAAGCGCTGTTCGGCGAGGTTTAGTTTCACCGAACAGCGCTTTTAGAGTTTTGTTTTAGAGCCAATCCCTAATATTTCGGGTACGGGCCACCTGCGAGTTGCCTATAAGCATGAACCGTAGCGTTATAAACGACCGGAAGGGCGATAATCATTCCTAGTCCAAGAGTAAAGATCATAAGAGCAAGAGAAAGAAGTCCAGTGAGGATCAAGAAGCCAAGGATCCGAAGGTAATGTTTCTTCCCCACAGCACATCCCCATAGCAGAGCATCTTTCACTCCGCCCCGGCGATCTGCCGCATAGTACGCAGAAAAACTTACAAACGGCTGGATTAATAAGGAGATAAGCACATAAGCTACTACTCCTCCTACCACCAAAGCAACAAATTGTGGGTCATTCAGGGTAGTAGTGATATTCACCAGATTGACACCTAAAACAACCCCGATCACAGCCACCACAAGAAACTCGATCGCCATAATAACGATTAAGGTAAGAGTCGTGGGCCAATAATTCACTTTTTGGAAAACAGCAGAAAAAGAAATACTTTTCCCGTCTATTTGCCGCAGTAATAATTGGTACAGGAACGCAGTAAAAAACACAATAATCAACGACGTAACAATGTCAAAGACTGGGGTGCCCGAGTCTTCAGGGGTTGGGATGGAATTGGAACCGGCTTGAGAGACCACCTTGGATACCGCCAGGCCAATGCTCCCGCCGACCAGGATCAGACAGAAGATAAAAGAGCCAAAAATCCACAGTGCTGGACGAGCAAAAGTGATTCCAAATCCATATTTAATTGCAGTCTTAATCTGAAGCTGTGGATCACCAGTAACCATAAATCGATCCACATCCGGGTGCATCTCCTGCGCCGTGGGGTTTCCATAAGCGCCGTTATCTACCCCAGCGGTTGATTGCCCCATCGCATGTGCGGAATAGCCGTCATAGCTTCCCGTCTGATTCTGCCGAGCGTCGGAAGCTAGATAAGGAAAATCCGGCTTGTCTTCTGGGTGATTGACTTCTGGATAAGGACGAAAATCATCTGTCCCACCCTTATTATGGTCCCCTATCGCATTGCCATCTTTATCGTGCGGGTCAGACATCATGCCTCCATTTATTTTCTTATATAGTAAAAAACGATTTTCATTGTATAGATTATCTGTTTAAACAGAATGGGGGTAAGCTCCGACTCCCCACCCGCCTCTTATACATACAAAATAGGAAATAATACCCACATTAGGGGCTGTAGGTGCAGTATGCTCCTCACAAGCACAAGGTATGTACTCAACAGTTGAGATTCGCTTACTCAACAGCGCCAAGTACCATGGTCAGGAAATGAATACTGCGAAACATCAGACCAGCAATAACAAGAACATTGATACCAACGCGAGCTCAACTTCGCACAGGAAGCAACGGAGCTCAGTAGCATCTCCTCGGCCACATGCCGAATTACGCTCAGCAAAGCAAGCGCTTCGCGCACAACTTAGCCAGGTCAGCATTACTGAAGAACGAGGCTTTCTTCGTCGTATTCACAAGGCTTCCTCCATGGGCGCAATCAAGGCTATCGCCGATGATATTGATCAAGCCCAGGCGACATTATTGCAACGGGCAGCAGGCGTCCCTGCTGTTACCTTCCCCGAAAACCTTCCGGTTTCTAGCCAGCGCGATGCCATCGCAGAAGCTATTACCAACAATCAGGTTGTGATTATCGCGGGAGAAACTGGGTCTGGAAAAACCACACAGATCCCTAAAATCTGTTTAGAGCTAGGCCGCGGAGTACGCGGTTTGATCGGGCATACGCAACCGCGGCGACTTGCTGCGCGCACGGTTGCAGAACGCATCGCAGAAGAACTCGGCCAAAAAATCGGCGATTCGGTGGGGTACGCCATCCGCTTTGATGATCGCGTTTCCGCATCCACGTCCATCAAATTGATGACCGACGGCATTCTGCTTGCAGAGATGCAGCGAGATCGTTTCCTCAACGCTTACGACACAATAATTATCGACGAAGCCCACGAGCGCAGTCTCAATATCGACTTTATTCTCGGCTATCTCAAACAGCTTCTTCCGCGGCGTCCTGATCTTAAAGTCATCATTACCTCTGCGACGATTGATCCAGAGCGGTTTGCCCAGCACTTCGCTAACGCCCATGGCGTTCCTGCGCCAATCATTGAGGTCTCCGGGTGCACATACCCCGTTGAGATTCTTTATCGTCCTCTTGAAGTCTCCGACGGGGAAAAACTTATAGACGTCGACCCCATCGATGGGCTCACCCAGGCTATTCAGGAGCTTATGGGGTACGGCCCCAGAGACATTCTCTGTTTCTTTGCCGGAGAGGCGGATATCCGTGAAGCAATGGATGCTATCGAAGCCAAACGATGGAAAAACGTTGAGGTTACTCCCCTCTTTGGGCGCCTCTCCAACCAAGAACAACATCGGGTTTTCTCTCCCCATTCAGGACGCCGAATTGTTTTGACAACAAACATAGCGGAAACCTCACTTACTGTTCCCGGCATTCATTTTGTAGTGGACACTGGAACCGCACGCATTTCAAGGTATTCCACCCGGACAAAAGTCCAGCGTCTTCCTATCGAACCAATTTCGCAGGCGAGCGCTAACCAGAGGACGGGTCGCTGTGGTCGCGTCACCGACGGCATAGCAATCCGGTTGTACTCCCAGCAAGACTTTGAATCTCGACCAGAATTTACTGATCCAGAGATCTTGCGAACAAATTTGGCTAGCGTCATTCTCCGGATGGCTTCTCTAGCATTAGGGGACATTGAAAACTTTCCTTTTATTCAAGCTCCCGATACCCGAGCCATCCGCGATGGCTTCTTATTGCTTAGAGAACTAGGAGCACTGACCGATTCCGACCAAGGAGACTCCCCCAAACTCACCACGGTTGGACGAAGCCTAGCCAAGATTCCTTTGGATCCTCGCTTAGCTCGAATGCTGATTGCAGCGGAAGAATTTGGTTGCCTCAGAGAGGCCTACATAGTGGTAGCCGCTCTAAGCATTCAAGATATCCGTGAGCGTCCGTTAGAAAAACAAAGCCAGGCTGACCAACTTCACGCCCGTTTTAAGGACACGCGTAGCGATTTTCTTAGCTACCTTAAGCTCTGGGAATATGTCTCAGAAAAGCGCGCAGAACTGTCTGGTAATGCTTTTCGACGTACCATGCAATCCGAATTTTTACACTATATGCGCATCAGAGAATGGTCAGATCTCATTCGTCAGTTGCGCAGCATCGGCGAACAAATTGGATGGACCAACCCAGATGACATTGGAGGTCACCTCGATCCAGACAACCTACACAAAGCTCTCCTCTCTGGATCGCTATCCCACATCGGTTTGAGAGATGGAGACTCCAAAGAGTTCATAGGCAGCAGAAACTCCAGATTTTTGGTGTTCCCGGGTTCCTCCCTGGCCAAACGCCCACCGCAGTTTCTTATGGCAGCGGAACTGGTAGAAACTTCCCGGTTGTGGGCACGGAATGTAGCGGAAATCGACCCTGCTTGGGTCGAACATATAGGTAAAAATCTGCTCAAACACCATTATTCTGAACCATATTGGTCCACAAAACGTGTGGCAGCCATGGTGCACCAGAGATCTACGTTATATGGTGTCCCAGTTATTGCTGATAGATCAGTCGGGTATGCCTCTATTGATCTTCGTGCTGCCCGCGATATGTTCATTCGGGAGGCGCTGGTCAACGGCAATTGGAGTACGCACCATGCGTTTTATCGTCGTAACGCAGAAAAGCTACTCTCTGCTGCGCAAATTGAAGAAAAAATCCGACGCCGCGACGTGGTAGTCGATGAAGATACCCTCTTTAGTTTCTACGATTCCAGGCTCCCTGAGCACATCGCCACCGGGCGTTCCTTTGACCGCTGGTGGAAAACCGCTGCGCAGAAAACGCCACACCTTCTGGACTTTGACCTAGAGGAACTCTGCCGAGAGGGGGCAGCAAACGTTGATGAGCAAGACTTCCCCGATGTATGGCGCCGAGGATCTTTGGAATTCGGCTTAACCTATCACTTTGATCCCAGCGCCGAAGACGACGGCGTCACCGTCCTCGTACCCGTACCGTTGCTAGGAGGCCTCGATGCCGATGGCTTTGAGTGGCTAGTTCCAGGTTTGTTAGAAGATCTAGTTACCGACCTGATCCGTTCCTTACCCAAACACCTGCGTAAAACCGTTGTTCCCGCACCAGATTTTGCACATAAAATCACGACCATGCTGAGCTATCGCGACGGTTCTCTTTATCAGCGTATCGCCGAATGCTTATCGGAATTGGGTCGCCCTGGAATATCTGCGGATGATTTTAACCCGCAAGCGCTTCCCAAACATCTCAAAATCACATTCGCTGCTGTGGATAAACGCGGACGTATCATCGATCGGGATAAATCGCTCGAATCACTCAAATCCCGGCGTTCTGAACAAATCCGGGCATCAGTTTCTCGTGTATCCCATGCCGTTGAGCAATCCTCTGCTAAAGAATGGACTCCGCAGTCTCTAGGAACTATCTCGCAAGAAGTCACCACAAAAGTCGATGGTCAGATGGTCACCACGTACCCAGCGCTCGTGGTCACGCCGGAAGGTGTTTCCGTCAAGGCTATGGCCACTAAACGTGAAGCTGACGCCTCCATGTTTACCGCGACCCTCACCCTGCTTCTTAAAGCGGTGTCCGTGAATACTCAAAAAATACTCAATGGACTGCCGCTTCAGCAACGAGTTGCGATAGAAAATTATCCGCATGGTGGCGCCACGGGCTTTGTCAACGACGCGCGAGTTGCAGTCGTTCGAGATTTGATCATTGCTAACGGTGGCGCGGTGAGATCACCAGAAGAATTCTCCAAGCTGCAAGCGATTATTAAACCGTTAGTTCCTAGCAAGGTGCGTTCAATAGTTGTCGAGTTAGCCCCCGGCATTAACTCGTATCTCCGCATCACACCAGAGATCAGCAATTGGACAGGCCCGGCTATCGACGACATCAATAATCAGCTCAATTTTCTACTTCCGCCGCATGCTGTATCCCACCACGGGGTACAGCATCTCAAGCATCTTTCGAGATATGTACAAGCAATCATGCTCCGGCTTGAAGACATGGAACGGATGCCTGACCGAGATGCGGATAGGCAAGCGCTGCTTAATCAACTAGAACGAGACTTAGCTCAGAAAGTCCAAAAATACGGACATGGAAAATCTGCTCGTCATGTACGCGAGATTCAGTGGATGATTCAAGAATTGCGTGTCAGCCTTTTTGCCCAACGATTAGGAACTACGCAATCGGTCTCTGAGAGAAAGATCGCCAAGGCAATCGAACAACTCTAAAAGCTACGATCGCGACGACGCATCAAACGGATCTCAGATTCAAAATCATCAGCACTCTCAAATGATTTATACACAGAAGCGAAACGCAAATAGGCAACCTCGTCCAACTTCCTCAAAGGTTCCAGAATTGCCAGGCCTATATCATTTGCATGAATCTGAGAACTTCCGTGTTTCCTAATACGTTCTTCTACTTGTTGAGCTAATCGTTTTAGTGCGTCTTCACTCACATCGCGGCCTTGGCAGGCTCTACGCACTCCGACGATAACTTTATCGCGACTAAAAGGCTCTGTTAGGCCGTTACGCTTTACTACTAATAACTGTGCTTTTTCTACAGTGGTAAAGCGACCTCTGCACTTCGCACATTCACGCCGCCGCCTAATTGCCGAACCAGCATCAATCATTCTGGTATCGATAACTTTGGAATGCTCATGATGGCAGAACGGGCAGTACACTTTAAATAATCCCTACACTCGATAGTCGTTTAACTAGCGTAGTTTAAAGGCTACCGCACCGACCTAAACAATAACTGCTAAATAACAGCCACCAAGAGCACACGATCCTTGTGCGTGATGCCTTGTTACTACCGCTGTGCTGGAACTCCGGCTTGAAGCATCGCAGAACCGGGAACATTCTGTACCGGGATTTCATTTGTGTTTCCCTCAATCTCACCGGCAACGATAATGCCGAGAAGAAGGAAGAGACCAAAAACAGCGCCGGCAAGGGCATTGCTGATGTGTTCCTTCCAACAAGGAGTCACCATGCTCAACGAACTCCGATGCACCTTTTGATTCCGTTCGATGTATCCAGTCTCTTCTACCAAAGAAAGCGTACGAACATTCGTTTCAACATTATTACTGCGATTCACGCCAATGTCCCATACGTCAGACGGAGGAACGATCTGAGCTCGATCCATGCGAGAATCAATCATCATTTGAGGGCGATAAGCCAGCGTCATTACATTTCCTAACTTTTCGCAGCAAAGAAATCATCTCTACTGATTAAGCAATAAAGCCACTATAAAAACCGCTTCAAACACATCACGCAAAAACACGATCATATGTTCGAGAATTCAACCACATGTTCGATTTTTACACCTGTTCGAACTTATGGTCAAGTCTTTCCGCCATTTTTTCGAACATATCACCCTAAGAGCACAAAGATAAGCTAAGGTAAACAGCAGTAGAGAACGAACACGTTCGCGGAGCATCAAACAAACTTCCCCCAGCAAACTCCGAAGGGACACGACATCAATGCCAAAGCAATCCACTAGGCAAAACAGCACCGAACCCGATCAAAAGAAGCTTTCCGAACGCCAACGCCGCATCCTTGAAGTAATCAGGGATGCCGTCGTTTTGCGCGGCTACCCGCCAAGCATTCGCGAAATTGGAGATGCAGCAGGACTACAGTCCACCTCTTCCGTGGCTTATCAGCTTAAGGAACTGGAGAAGAAAGGTTATTTACGCCGGGACCCTAACAAGCCACGCGCAGTCGATGTCAGGACACTGCCCGAATCCAGCACACCCAAACCAGGCAGGAAACAAAGCGTCAAGACCACAAAGTCACCCGACCCTTCCGAGACATCGCCCACCAGCTTCATTCCTATCGTGGGATCCATTGCGGCAGGCAGCCCAATCCTGGCTGAAGAAAACGTCAATGCCTACTATCCACTCCCCCAAGAGATTGTGGGAGATGGGGAGCTGTACATGCTCGAAGTCGTAGGTGAGTCCATGCGCGATGCCGGAATCCTCAACGGGGACTGGGTGGTAGTGCGGTCCCAGCCAGTTGCAGAACAGGGCGAATTTGTTGCCGCACTAATTGATGGCGAGGCTACGGTGAAGGAGTTCCATAAAGATGCTTCAGGTGTATGGCTACTCCCCCACAACGATGCTTTCTCGCCAATTCCCGGTGATCAAGCGGACATTATGGGCAAGGTAGTCTCCGTCATTCGGAAGCTCTAGGCCCACCCTTACCCTTTGATACCGCACAGCGCCATTACCCCCGCTTCGGGGCGGGTGTACAAAGCAAGATAAACATCACATTCAAAGAAAACGGACACTACCACCTTGGCTAACGTCTACTTTTCCCAAAAAAGATTTTGATTCATGTCCGAACATTCGTGATTCATTTGTCCGTTTGACTGTTTTCTCCATTTACTCGTGACAAAATAACAAAAGGTAAGTTTTGCAGAAAACAACGGTTCGGGCATCGGACTTTTCCGATATTTGATTTCACTCGAAGGGATTGGACATGTACTCAGAAGAACGACGGCGCCAAATAGCTTCTCTTACGGCGGTAGAGGGGCGCGTCAATGTCACTGAGCTGGCCGCCCGGTTTGATGTCACTGCTGAGACCATTCGACGAGACTTGGCAGTGCTCGACCGCGAGGGAGTCGTTCATCGAGTCCATGGTGGCGCAGTAGCAAACCAAACATTCCAAACCACCGAATTTAGTTTGGACACTCGTGCGCGTTCGGCATCCGGAGCTAAAAACTCCATTGCCCATGCTGCCTTGTCGTATCTACCAGAATCCCATGGCGGGATGTTCCTTGATGCAGGCACCACCACAGCTGCGCTAGCAGAGCTCCTATCAGTACAACCAGCCGCAAAGCACTGGTCAATCGTTACTAATAGCCTCTCTATCGCACTAACACTGGCCAACTCGGGCCTCGACGAGATCCAGCTTCTTGGCGGAAGCGTACGCGCGATCACCCAAGCAGTTGTGGGTGACACTGCGCTACGAACATTAGCTCTCATGCGTGCAGATGTCGCTTTTATCGGCACAAATGCGCTAACGATTGATCATGGCCTTTCCACTGCAGATTCCCAAGAAGCAGCGATTAAATCAGCCATGATCACTAACGCCCATAAAGTGGTCGTCTTGTGCGACTCAACAAAAATGGGAACCGATTATCTAGTCAGTTTTGGTTCGATTAACGACATAGACGTGGTCATCACAGATTCAAATGCTCCCGAATCATTCATCAAAGCACTCCGCGAACATGATGTTGAGGTTATAACCGCGTAGGTAAACAAACGTAGAAATAAAGGGCGGGAGTCACCTGTAACAAGGTGACTCCCGCCCTTTGAGCTCCTAGGCCCAGACTTAAGGCTGGATGATAGCCCTCACAGCAGCACGCGCTTCTTTAGCGCCCTCGGCATCTAATGCCGCCTCTGCTGCTTTCTTGCAGGTTTCCATATCAACAGCAGCAAGCTGAGCACCAACGCCAGCGATAGCCGTCGAAGCAGCGGATAGCGAGTTAACACCCAATCCGGTAAGTACACAAGCCAACAGCGGGTCAGCAGCGGCCTCGCCACAAACACCCACAGCAGTATCAAAGCGAGCGCCCTCTTTACACGTGTGCGCGATAAGGCGCAATACCGCTGGTTGCCACGGGTCGGTCAGGTATGCCAGCTGCGGAGACATACGATCCGCCGCCATGGTGTACTGGGTGAGGTCATTTGTACCAATCGAGACAAAATCAAGATGTGGCATAAGCTTGTCAGCCATCAAAGAAGCCGCTGGGACTTCAATCATGGCACCGGCGACCAAACCACGGTCTGCGCATAGCCCCGCAAACCATTTCGATTCACGAGCAGTTGCCACCATCGGCGCCATAACCCACGTCGGTGAATGCTCATCACGACCAAGATCCGCGGCTGCCTTGGCAATAGCATCAAGCTGTCGCGTCAGAAGAGCCTCATTGGCACGCGCTACCCGAAGCCCCCTCACTCCAAGAGCTGGGTTCATTTCATCTGCCATTGAAGCGAAAGCAACAGGTTTATCAGAACCGGCATCTAGCGATCGGACGACAACCTTAGAATCTGGGAACTGCTCCAAGACCTTCTTATAGACCTCTGCTTGCTCCTCAACGCTTGGCTCCTCCGTTGCGGTGAGGAAGCACATCTCAGTACGGAACAGACCGATGCCTTCAGCCTGGCTATCAGTGGCTGCAATGCGAGCGGCTTTGCCATCTTGCACATTGGCCAGTAGCTGCACGCGGTGCCCGTCTTTGGTGGTTGCTGGCCCTCGCCATTGCGCAATACGCTCTGCGAGTAGCTTGGATTCTTGCTCCGCTGCACGGGCGGTTTCCGGGTCCGCTTTAAGAGTCACGGTCCCCAGGGCGCCGTCGACAAGCACAGGCTCGCCGAGCTGTACCTTATGAATCTTCTCGCCAGCTGCAACGATACAAGGTACGTTTAGCTGCCGAGCGATGATAGCGGTATGGCTGGTCGGTCCGCCTAGCTCAGTGACTAGCCCCACAAAAAAATCGGTGTCCAGCGCGGCGGTATCCGCAGGAGAAAGATCATCTGCGAAAAGCACAACCTGCTCTTCAACGTCCGGGAGGCCTGGTTCTGGCTCGTCGCGAAGCTGCGCGATAACACGATCACGGATATCACGGAGGTCTGTGGTGCGCTCGGCCATAATTCCGCCGGCAGCCTCAAACAACGAAACAAATTTAGTGGTAGCCGCAACAACGGCATATTCAGCCGGATGGCCACCTTGTGTGCCTTTTTTCACAGCCTTTCTCCAGCCACGATCATTGACCATGCCTGCAGTGGCTTTCAGGACCTCCGAAGCAGTGCCCTCTGCGCGTTGTGAGCGATCAAGCAAACGCTTAGCGACGACGTCCGCAGCGGTTGTAAAACGTTCAAACTCAGCCTCGCGCAGGGACTCCTCGATCACTTCACCAGCCTGCGGTAACTCGGGACGCGGGCTAATCCACACAGCTTTTGCGTAGCGAACACCAGATACCACTCCAGTGCCCTTAAAAACTGTGTCAGTTGCAACGTTATTCAAGGTTTCCACCCATCTTCACAGTTGAAGTTCATTCTTTTTACACATC
Organism: Corynebacterium silvaticum; assembly: GCF_002162115.2. Taxonomy (NCBI): domain Bacteria; kingdom Bacillati; phylum Actinomycetota; class Actinomycetes; order Mycobacteriales; family Corynebacteriaceae; genus Corynebacterium; species Corynebacterium silvaticum. The sequence continues at coordinate 1,522,387 of NZ_CP021417.2, forward strand.
ACCACAAACTCAACATTTCCGCAACCAAACAAACAGGGAACTATTGACAAACAGACACAAGTGGGCATAAATTGGGCATTGATTTCAACATTTTTCCAGCAGAAACGGTAAAAACGGCGGAAATCAACATGCTTCAACTCTTCACAAAACGCCAATTTTGTTAGGAGGTGACTATGGCCACCGTCGAAGAGGTTCAGCTTAGACAGTCCGCAATTGTCACTCTTACCAATGATTTAGGTCGTTGTAGCGTGACACAGCTTTCTCGACAATTTTGTGTCACGCCCGAGACAATCAGACGCGATTTAAAAAGCCTTGAGCACCAAGGTTTACTAACGCGAGTCCACGGCGGTGCCGTGTCTGGTTTCCCCATGCCTCACGTAGAAATACTTGCGGTAGATGATGACGACGACCTTCCCATCCATCAAACACAACGGCGTAAACAAGCTATCGCTCATGCAGCGCTACCCCTGATCCCCAGCCCAAACGCGGCTATCTTTATTGATGCAGGATCAACCACGGAGAGCTTCGCAGGTGTTTTAGCTCGCAACTACGTGGGACAGAACTGGTTAATTGTTACCAATTCGCCGAACGTGGCTAAAACCCTTAGCGGAGCTGGCGTTCCCGATGTGATGATCCTCGGTGGGACGCTTAAAGGTAGAACTCAAGCGATTGTTGGTGAAAGAGCGGAAGCGTCCTTACGCACTCTTAAAGCAGACATCGCATTCATGGGGACAACCGGTCTCAGTATCAAAACAGGGCTGACCACGTCCGATCCGCGAGAAGCTTCCATCAAAGCGACCATGATCGCGCAATCTCGTTGCATAGTCGCGCTATGTGACTCCGGGAAACTTCATCGAACTTCTGACATCACGTTCGCCAGCATTGACGACATCGACTTCCTAGTAACCGATCGGCATGCCCCGCGACAGCTACAAGACAGCTTCAACACATTCAACACCCAGGTGGTGATCCCGTGATACTTACATTCACGCCCAATCCAAGCATTGACACAACGCTTACCCTTGATACCGCTTTACAGCGCGGCTCTGTGCAGCGCCCGGTCTCCAACAAAAGCGTAGCTGGCGGAAAGGGGGTAAATGTATCTCAAGCACTAGCAAAAGCGGGACAGGAAACCATTGCGCTATTCCCCTCCGCAGCCAACGACCCTTTTATAGAGTTGGTCAAACAAGCCGACATTCCAGGGCATGCAGTACCGGTCTGCGGGCATGTTCGAGTCAACACTGCTGTGACAGAGCCTGACGGAACGACAACAAAGTTCAATGATCAAGGAGCACAACTAGATTCCACGAACATTGAAGCTTTAGAATCCGAGCTCCTTGCCTTTTCTCGACGCGCATCTTGGGTCGTTCTCTCTGGTTCATTGCCCCCCGGAGCACCAATAAATTGGTACTCCCAACTGGTGGAAAAGCTGCAACAAGAGATCCCGGGAATCAATATCGCAGTTGATACCTCTGATAAGCCGCTGGTTGCGCTAGCCACTGACTTTAATAAGGTCGCACCCACGATAATCAAACCGAATGGCATGGAACTAGGTCAGCTAGTTGGCGCTGAGAACATAGATTTTGAAGCCGAAGCTGAAAAAGGAAACTACGAGCCAGTAGTCTCCGCAGCAGAAGAGTTAATAAAACAGGGGCTAGAAGCCGTACTAGTAACGCTGGGCGCTTCCGGAGCGGTACTTGTCTCCGCTACCGGAGCATGGATTGCTCAACCGCCAGCAACCACCGTCGTCTCCACTGTCGGGGCTGGCGATTGCACCCTCGCTGGCTTTATCATGGGACAAAGCACAGGTTTATCCCAGGCCGAGTCCCTGGCGCTAGGCGTCGCCTATGGCAGCGCAGCCGCGGCCTTACCTGGCACTACTATCCCAACTCCTGATCTCATAGACGTAGCTGGGACTCGAGTCTTCGCTTTTATTAACCTTACTCAGAGCACCTCCGAGTAAGGTCTGGCGCTGCTCTAGCCACTCCTCCCCTCTATCACACAGTTTACCTTCCACCACCACGTTGAAGGACAGCTCTTTCTCATCGTCCTTGACGCGAACGGAAGCATAGTCTCAAGGAAAACCATGGCTCAACCTGTAATCACTGCCTCGCTGGTGCGGTTGGACGCTGAGTTCGGTCCAACTCCAACCGATGTTATTTCTTCCCTCGCCACCATCGTCGCAGACGCTGGCCGTACCGATCACGCAGAAACACTCCTCGCTGATGCCCTCGCGCGAGAAGAAAAATCTAGCACCGGTGTCCCTGGTGGGATTGCTATCCCACATTGCCGCTCCGAATCTATCCACACACCAACCCTTGCTTTTGCACGACTCACAGAAGGCGTGGATTTTGGCGCTCCTGACGGTGCAGCTTCCCTTATCTTCTTAATTACAGCACCTGCTGGAGGAGGAAAAGAGCACTTAAAGATCCTTTCCAAACTCGCCAGGGCCCTCGTCCGAAAAGATTTTGTCGACGCATTACACAGCGCTACTTCGGAAGAACACGTGGTTGAGTTGGTAAATGCGGTCATTCACCCAGCTCCAGTCACGAATACCCCGGAAGTTTCCCATGATTCAGAAGCTGCAACGATTAATACAAAGCATGTCACTCGTATCGTTGCGGTAACAGCATGCCCCACCGGCATAGCCCATACGTACATGGCCGCAGATTCCCTCAGTCAAGAAGCCGCCAAACGCGACGATGTTGAGTTGGTGGTAGAAACCCAAGGATCTTCAGCAGTTACGCCTGTCCCCCAAGAAACGATTGATGCTGCGGACGCCGTGATTTTTGCCACCGATGTTGGTGTAAAAGACAGGGAGCGCTTTGCAGGTAAACCGCTAGTCGCATCTGGGGTTAAACGGGCTATCAACGAGCCAGTAGCAATGTTGGAGGAAGCCGTTCTCGCTGCACAGAATCCACAAGCTCGCAAAGTCTCAGGCGTTTCATCTTCCAGGCAAACAGCCGATGCTTCAGCAGGAAGTGGAGGCCTGAGCCTAGGCAAGAAGGTGCAGCAGTCGATCATGACTGGTGTCTCCTACATGGTTCCTTTTGTTGCCGCAGGCGGACTCCTCCTTGCATTGGGATTTCTCTTTGGTGGGTATGACATAGCCAATGGTTGGAAGACAATTGTTAGTGAGTATTCGATTACCAATCTGCCTGGCAATACTGTAGCTATCGACGGCTCCGACATAACCTTTGACCGCTCAGGGCTACTGCTTTATCTTGGCGCTGTCCTCTTTGCGACCGGTCAAGCAGCAATGAGTTTTATTGTGGCAGCGCTGTCTGGCTATATTGCTTATGCTCTGGCAGGACGCCCCGGTATCGCCCCCGGTTTTGTCGGTGGCGCCATCTCCGTGACCTTGGGTGCGGGCTTTATTGGTGGCCTCGTTACTGGTTTATTGGCTGGCGTCATTGCGTTGTGGATTAGCTCCTGGAAAGTACATAGGATTGTCCAATCACTTATGCCAGTGGTCATCATTCCGCTTCTCACCTCGCTGCTCATAGGCCTCATCATGTTCCTCCTCTTAGGACGCCCCTTGTCTGCAGCCATGATGGGGCTGCAAAACTGGTTAGGAACGATGTCCGGCTCTTCCGCTGTTCTTTTAGGCATCATCCTTGGCTTAATGATGTGCTTTGATCTAGGCGGACCAGTCAATAAGGCTGCCTACCTCTTTGCCACAGCAGGCTTGTCCACAGGCGACCAGGCTTCTCTACAGATCATGGCAGCAGTCATGGCCGCCGGAATGGTCCCCCCGATTGCTCTATCCCTTGCCACGCTTATAAGGAAAAACCTTTTCACCCCAGCAGAGCAAGAGAACGGCAAATCTGCTTGGTTGCTCGGTCTTTCCTTTGTTTCTGAGGGAGCCATTCCTTTCGCTGCAGCCGACCCACTACGAGTCATCCCATCAATGATGGCTGGCGGCGCAGTCACCGGAGCGATAACCATGGCAACGCACACCATCTCTCGGGCTCCCCACGGCGGAATTTTTGTTTCCTTTGCCATCGAGCCCATCTGGGGCTTCGTCCTCGGGATCGTAGCTGGTGTGATTGTTTCCGCGTTTTCTGTCATCGCGCTAAAAAGCTTGTGGCCCAACAAAGTGGCAGAGCAGGCAGCTGCCAAAGCCCAAGCATAGAACTATCTCGTAATGCTCTCCCGTGGAGCGTCAAACACTCAAACGCAAAGCATTATGACAATTCTATGCCCGTTTAATGGAAAAACCGACAGAATCGGAATAGAATCGGGCATAGAACCTACCGAGGAAAACTCTAATCATGGTTTTTGTGCACTGTGCGGCTCTTATGCGAGGCTCTCATACGCATGAAAAACTAAGATTTAAGGCCCTCTAAGGACAAAGAAAAGCGTTAGGATTCAGCATCCTAGAGCTGGATCCAGCACTATGAAAGGAATATTCCATGGCTTCTAAGACTGTTGCAGTCGGCTCCGCAGTTGGCCTCCACGCACGCCCAGCTTCCATCATCGCAGAGGCAGCCGGCGAGTTCGATGAGGAAATCTTCCTTGCCCTTGAGGGAGAAGACGATGATGAAACCGATGCAGCTTCATCCTTGATGATCATGGCCCTCGGCGCAGAAAAAGGCGATAAAGTCACCGTAACTTCTGAGAACGCAGAAGCAGTTGAGAAGATTGCAGCCTTGATCGAAAAAGATCTTGACGCTGAATAGTCCTTTTCTAGTAAAGCGCTGAGGCTAGGTACGCTACCCCCTCAGCGCTTTACTTATGCGCTGGTTAAGCGACTAAAGTCGCGTTGAATATTCCGATTCCTAACATGAACACTCCCCCTGCATTATCAGTGTGGAATACTTGCGAAATATTTTTGTTGACATGTCATATAAAATGTTTTCCAAACACTTTCGATAATAAGAAGGAACCACCATGCAATTCGGAATTTTCACGATCGGCGATCTCACCCCCAACCCTATTACTGGCAAGACCCCCACAGAGCACGAACGCATTAACCGAATCACCGAGATAGCCCTCAAAGCGGAAGAAGTAGGACTCGATGTCTTTGCTACCGGTGAACACCACAATCCACCTTTTGTGCCTTCCTCACCCACGACGCATCTGGGATATATCGCCGCCAAAACCTCCAACATCCAGCTTTCGACCTCAACTACGCTTATCACAACAAATGACCCAGTAAAGATCGCCGAAGACTACGCATTCCTCCAGCATCTTGCGCAAGGCCGGGTCGATCTCATGCTAGGACGTGGAAACACCGGCCCTGTTTATCCGTGGTTTGGCAAAGACATCCGCGACGGCTTACCGCTAGCAGTAGAAAACTATCATCTTCTCCGCAGGCTATGGCGCGAGCCAGTTGTTAATTGGCACGGTAAATTCCGTACACCGCTACAGGGTTATACCTCTACCCCGGCCCCGCTCGAAGATGTACCGCCTTTTGTGTGGCATGGTTCCATCCGCTCCCCACAAATCGCCGAACAAGCGGCCTATTACGGTGACGGCTTCTTTCACAACAATATTTTTTGGAACAAAGAACACACAGCCAAAATGGTCAAGCTCTATCGCAAACGCTATGAGTCATATGGCCATGGCCAAGCCGACCAAGCAATTGTTGGTCTTGGCGGACAGGTATTTATCGCTGAAACAGAATCCGAAGCCAAACGCATTTTCCGGCCTTACTTTGATAATGCTCCTGTCTATGGTCACGGCCCGTCACTAGAAGAATTCTCCTCATTAACGCCCCTAACCGTAGGCACAGTTGAACAAGTCATTGAGAGAACGATGCACTTTGCAGACTGGGTCGGCGATTATCAGCGCCAAATGTTCCTAATCGATCATGCGGGACTTCCGCAAGAAGTTGTTTTGAAACAGATTGAGATTTTAGGAAAAGACGTGGTTCCTGAATTGCGTAAGCGCATGGAAGCTCGCCGTCCAGACCACGTTCCCAGCAATCCTCCTAGCCACCGCTGGCTCGCTGAGCACCGGGATTCTCCACACTTCCTCGTTGATCCAACGTCTAAGGAGTCTTAAGTTATGCGCTCTCTTGTTGTCATATCAGCAGGTTTATCCACGCCCTCATCCACCTCAAATGTCAGCGATACCATCGCTCGTGCTGTATCTGCGGCTGTCACTGCGCGTGGTGAGTCTTTAGAGATTCATCTAGTCGAGCTATCTGAATTGATCCCGGATCTCAGCACCGCATTGTCGACGGGCATCGGGACACCACGACTAGAAGAAGTCAAGCAAAAATTATCGTCTGCAGATGCCCTGGTGGCGGTGACCCCCGTCTTTAAGGCAAGCTACTCCGGATTATTCAAAACTTTTTTTGATGTTCTTGATGCAGAAGCGCTCGTCGATATGCCGGTACTTATCGGCGCTACTGCAGGCACTGCACGGCATTCCTTGGTTCTCGACTTCGCTTTGCGTCCCTTGTTTACCTATATGCGCGCAATAGTTGTTTGTGCCTACAGGGATTTTCGTTGCTACAGAAGATTTTGGTGGCGTCGAGTCAGAGGCGATTCACATAAGAATTCAACGAGCTGCCAACGAGTTAGCAGAGCATATGGTCAATGTCTCCTCGCAAGTAGATGGTCTCGGAGATTTTGTTCTCAGCAAAGAAACGAGACGACACAGTAGGATCGACCCTCAGGAAAATTTGACTCCGTTTAGTGAGCTACTCCGGGGACACACTGGTTCTTAAATCCAAGTAGCCGGGGCAAAGAGGCAAACAAGCTTAGGAATACGACCAATACAAGCGAGTCACACGTTCTTCCTCTTGCTCCGACATCACCGTGTACTCTTCCCAGCGAAGCAGCCCTGGTTCCCCGCATTCTGATACTCGTTTCTCCAGTTCACTCCACAGCATGGGAAGATCAGAATACGACCCCCTATGTTCCATAAATGCTGCGGCAGTGCTTGGTGTTTTCCATGTAGCCATCGCCCCTACCTGGCCAGGAAGATACTCGTGATGAGCATCGTCAGAAGTCTCGCACGCAGCCTCCAGCAAGGGCCAGTCTTTCGGGGACACCACAAATGCTGGAGCCATGTGTATTACTCCATCTGAGATCTCATAGTAATAAGCCACTTGGGCAGCAGGCGCCATTCCGTGCTTTTTAAACAGATCCCCGAGAGCTGTATATGCTGGCTCAAACACCGTAGGAATCTCCAAGAGCGGGACCTTATAGTGGATTCCAACAAGGAGCCGGTTCTCAATCACTGACTGTTGTATATGTTCCATGAGGGTCCCCTCCTATTCATGACCTCTATGGATACACGGTACACGTACGCCGGCTATGTTCTCATAGAAAATAGCGCAGGCCAGTATCCTGATCAAGAATCAGCGATCAGGATACTGGCCTGTTGTTAAAATCGTGCTGTTTGTCCCTCGCCAACGCGGGTGTACAACCATCGCAGGATTGGGTAGAAGACGATGATGCCCATGGAACCCCAAGCGATACCTTGAAGCTCAACGCCGAAGACTGTGAGAGTCAGATTTCCGATTCCCGCAATAAGTGCCACGGCTGCAGCGGTAAGATTCACCGGGTTATTAAAGTTGACCTTGTTGTCTTGCCAAATCCGCACGCCAAGCATTCCGATAAGGCCGTACAAGACGATGGCCGCACCACCGAGAACGCCCGTAGGAATAGTGAAAATGAGCGCCCCGAACTTCGGGATAAAAGCCAAGACGGCTGCAGTCAAAGCCGCAATCCAATAAGCAGCTGTTGAGTAAACTCGCATTGCTGCCATAACACCGATGTTTTCTGCATATGTGGTGGTACCTGATCCGCCAAAGCCTCCGGCGAAAGTAGTTCCTAGACCATCCGCGATGAGTGCGTCGCCAGCCAAATCGTCTAGATCACGCCCGGTCATCTCGCTCACGGCTTTGACGTGTCCTACGTTCTCCGCGATAAGAACGATCACTACCGGCAAAGTCACCAGGATGGTGTGCACCGTAAATTGCGGTGTGTGGAACTGCGGTAACCCGATCCATGCAGCATCGTGAATAGCGGTAGTTGCACCTTCGGAAAGATTTCCGGTCAGAGCAGCAAAAACCCAGCCTATGATGACGCCAATGAGGATCCCCAGCCTGGCGACCATTCCGCGCCCAGCAACCGTGAAAAAGAGGATCGCAGCCAAAGTTACCGTTGCTACCAGTGGCTGCGCTTGGAAATTAGAGGTAGCCGCCGGAGCAAGGTTAAGCCCGATGAGCGCGACAATGGCACCCGTGACAGCAGGTGGCATAACAAGATCGATAACTCGTTTACCGGCAGCTTTGACTATAAAACCCACCGCGATGAGCACAAGACCCGTGACCACTACGCCACCCAGCTGGACAGCGATACCTTCACTTTGAGAGGCAATCAGCGGCGCAATAAAGCCAAACGAGCTACCCAAATAAGAGGGAAGCCGGTTTCGAGTGATCAGGAGGAACAGCATGGTGCTGATTCCGGAGAAGAGCAAGGTGGTATTCACAGGGAACCCGGTCAGGGTGGGCACCAGCAACGTTGCGCCGAACATTGCAATTACGTGCTGCATGCCGATACCTACGGTCCGACCCCAACTCAATCGTTCTTCTGGTGCTACTACGGCACCAGGGGCAATCGTCTTACCGTCGCCGTGAAGGGTCCATCCCCAGGAAGTTTTGCTCACGAGCCTTTATTATCACCCCCAAAGGGGCTTTTCTCCAAGAAAGTGGGGGCACCATGTACGGTTTTCGCCCCCACCTCGGATTATTAGGCAGAAGTAACCTGGTACTCCCCTAGTTCTGATGCCAAAGAATGCGGTAGGCGGACGTCGATAAGCGTGCCTTCCGCGTGATATTCCTCAGACAAAACCGTTCCAAATTTGTGGAGCCGCGACACGATATCTCCCCGGGTAAAGGGGATCAGCAGATGAACATGTGCGTCTAGCGTATTCAGGAAAAGCTCGATACGAGCTTCCAGCTCAGGAATGCCGTCGCCTTCTTGCGCCGATACAAACACCACGTCATCCAACGCGTGGCGCAGCTCTGCAAGGATCAATGGATCTGCCTGATCAATCTTATTGACCACGATGATCTCTGGTGGCGCTTCTACTTTCAGCTCCCGCACAATGCCAGAGATCACTCCGTTAACAGCTTTGATCTGTTCCAGCGGGAAAGGATCGGAACCGTCAACAACGTGGAGGACAAGGTCTGCCCCCACGACCTCTTCAAGGGTAGACCGGAATGCTTCCACTAGCTGGGTGGGCAAGTGACAGACAAAACCCACGGTATCGGTAAAGACCACGGATCGGCCGTCGGCAAGCTCAGCGCGCCTGGTGGTCGGATCCAGGGTCGCAAACAGTGCGTCCTCCACAAGCACGCCCGCACCAGTAAGAGCATTGATAAGGGATGATTTTCCAGCGTTGGTATAGCCGGCGATCGCGATCTGAGGAATCGTAGACTCGCGACGTTGCGAGCGTTTCACTTCCCTCGCTGTTTTCATACCAGCGATTTCTTTACGCAATTTAGCCATGTCTGAACGAAGGCGACGACGATCTGCCTCGATCTTTGTTTCACCGGGTCCACGCAGGCCTACGCCACCATTGGAGCCTGCTCGGCCACCCGCTTGCCGAGACAATGCCCCACCCCAACCGCGAACTCGGGTAATGAGGTATTCCATCTGTGCCAATGACACCTGAGCTTTACCCTCTTTGCTCTTAGCGTGCTGGGCAAAGATATCAAGGATCAGCATCGTTCGGTCGATGACCTTAACATCTAGGGCTTTTTCCAGCGCAATCATCTGTCCCGGCGAGAGTTCACCATCGCACACCACGGTATCCACACCGGTAGACATCACGATGTCTTTAAGCTCTACTACTTTACCGGAACCGATATAGGTTCCTGGGTCAGGCTTATCACGCTTTTGATAGAGCATGTCCACAACTTCCGACCCTGCTGTCTCAGCCAGAGCTGCAAGTTCCTGCATAGTGGCTTCTACTTCTGCAGTAGTTCCTTGCGTCCACACACCGACAAGAATCACACGTTCTAGGCGTAATTTTCGGTACTCAACGTCATAGCCGTCATCTTGGTCTGTCGCATGGATACTTGAGCCTCGGGTGAGGCTGCGCAGGCTGGATCGAGCTTCTAGATCAAGCTCACCAACAGTAGGCCGCTTGGTCTCCGACACACCAGACGAGGACGCTGCTCCATCTGCATGCCGAGAACTAAGAAGCCCAGATTGATCTACTCCAGAATCTTCATACGGTGCTACAGGCCGATGGTCCCTGAAGGCTTGGTCAAGGAGGTCATCATGCGCGGTTCCTAGCTGCTCTGATGAATGATCGGAGTTGAGGATCTGGTCGTGAATTGGGGTTTCATTATTTTTAGTCATCGTTACCGACTATTGTCGCATGTTGAATAGCCCGACACTAGTACTTTGCACCGATGATCTTTGTTAGCGAACGCAGCAAAAACGTAGCACAAGAGCCAACCTCACATGTTTTTCTGTGACATACAACCGTGCTCGTCTATGTCTCGTCGTAACGCAGTGTCAGCCTCCGTGAGTAAGAAGAACTCCTGAGAAATAGTTCCAATGCCATCAATAGGGTCACAAAGGGATACAATCAGACGCTATGAGCACTGATCTCTTGAGCATTGGTATGACCTTTGACAAGTGGCAGGATGCCGTTGAAGCAGCCATCGCCACCGATAAACTTGCCGTGACCGGCGAAGTCCGTGGTGGACAGCTTATTCAGTATGCAGACGACTCCGGCGCACAAATTAATATCCTGGCGGTCGAGCCGTTTGCAACTTTTGCTGGCTTCGACTCCGTTACTCAATCATTCGCGCATATCTCCATGGTGAATGACGTCCTCGCATTGTGCGAAATTGTTGATTACAACGGGCAAGAAGTCACAACAGTGGCCTGCAATCTTGCGCAAGGGCCTTTGCTTGTCGACGAGCCCGAGCAGCGTTGGCAACAACTAGGCTTATCTGCTCTCGCTTTCGACGTGATCACGTATCCGACTATCACAGACTTTGAACAGGCCTCCCCCGAGATCCTGGGAACGGTAGTCAGCGAGGGCGCTCTTACAGTGATGTCTGGCAATGGCACTGCCGCCCCTGATGCTTTTGCAACTTTTAACGTCCGTGTCTTGTCAGCCGAGTACAGAACGAATACCCTCACAGGTTCACGGTTTATCCATGCAACCGTCGACGGGCCTTTCCCCTTTGACGTCTGTTTGCCCGACGCAGCTTCTCTGCCAGAACGTGACTCCGTCATCTCAGGCAAAGCCGTGTTGGTGGGATCCGTGTCCGTTCCAGAATCAGGTGGATGTGGTTCCGGCGGCGGATGCGGTTCTGGTGGCTGCGGCTGTAGTGGACACTGATCTCCCGATTATTTCTTTGCCCACCCCTTACTTAGTTTTAGGCCATATCATCTCATAATCGCGCAGCAACTTGATGCCAAAGGAACGATAAATAATGCCGGAATTCGCTGGAATTAGCGACGCAGGACGTAGGCCGCTCTGGCCTTACATCGCGATCTCTTTTGCTTGTGTCTGCCTCGTTATATGGCTCAAGTTTCCCGGAGCGATGCTCTCTATCATCATTATCGGCGCAACAACCTTCATGACTCAGCACCGTCCCAATACACGGGAGATAGATTCTCTCCGTGCTTCCATCCGGCTCACACTTGAGGATATACAAGATATCCTCACGCAGTATGACAGGTTTGAGACGGGTACGGACATGGAGTCGATCGCAGATCGCACCCTCTATCGTCCTGCGCTTCTGGACCCAGAAAGCAGCGACCCGGATATTGAGGCTTTCCATTATCTTCGGAAGACCTCGCGCCGATTCCTGACCCGCGCCGATGGACACCTCACTAAGGCGTTGGCCATCGGGCAACTAGAGAAAATCCTTGAGGTTACAGACCGTCGTGCCTCTGATTTTGAGGAATCGTGGATTGCCGCACGACGCGCCGCAAAACGGCTGAGTGAGAATTAGCCTCACCTTTTACCAGCAAACGCCCGCACCGATATGTCTCGGTCCGGGCGTTTATTCATCTAACGGGTTTATGCGCTTAAACCGCGGGTATCCAGCTGGCCCCACGCAACGATTTTCGAGGGACCCCGCAAAACGGAGGTGTCTCCTTGGATTGTCACGCTGACACTGCCACCAGGAATATATACCACCACGTGGCCGTCGACAAGCCCAGCATCAGCTAGCGCCGAGCGCGCCGCAGCGACGGTACCGGTGCCGCAACTGCGGGTCTCTCCCACGCCACGTTCATACACACGCATATGGATCTGCGATTGTTGATCGAGTTCCGTAAGCAGCTCTACGTTGACTCCCTCTGGGAAAAACTCGCCGTCAATAACAGGCTGCACCAGATCAACCTCTGATAAGCCTTCCGGAGTCAAACCCGGAACCACACAGGCAAGATGTGGATTGCCCATATCCACGCCCATACCTGCGTATGAGGCCGTACCGATACGACATGTTGAGATACCGGTGACCTCGGCTGGTCCCATATCAACGCTAACGTCAGCATCCGTTGCACTAAAGGAGTGGACCGAAACGGTACGAACTCCTTCACGAGTGCCAATACTAAAGTCATCTGCATCGACTAAAGCTCGCGACCTCAGCCAATGGGCAAACACGCGTATTCCATTACCGCACATCTCTGCAGCGGAGCCATCCGCGTTGTAATAGTCCATAAAATAGTCAGATGGGTCTAGCCCTTCCGGGGCTTGGGCAAGCACACCGGAATCCAGCAATGCCCCAACACGAGCAACGCGTAAAACACCGTCTGCGCCCACGCCCGCTCGACGATCGCACATGGCGCTTATGATCTGAGGCGTCAACGGTAGCTTCGCGTCAAGATCCTCGATAATTACAAAGTCATTTTCAGTCCCATGGCCTTTAGCAAACGAGATCTGCTGAGGTAGTTCATGTGTCACAGTCACGTTAGCAATGATAACGCTTGCGACGACGTGTCTTCAGCAGCATCAATCCAGGAGATACGAGGATCACGATTAAACCAGCTTCTTTGCCTGCGCACATATCTGCGAGTCCCCGTGATCGTCCGATCTACTACCTCATCCCAGGTCAAATCACCTGCCATTCCCTGTAAAACCTGCGCGTATCCGATCGCCCGTCCCGCCGTCGAATCAGCTACCAATCCTTTGTCTAACAACGATTCAACCTCTGCGACAAAACCATGCTCGAACATGAGACGAGTGCGCACCTCAATACGAGGATTAAGCCAATCACTGTGCGTACATAGGCCTAGAATTCGCGTCCCCCAACGAGGAGCACCATTTTTGGGCGGCTGTCTGGCTTGAAATGGCTGACCAGTAAGCTCAATGACTTCCAACGCCCGGACTGTCCTGCGAGGATCTTTGTCTTCGATGATCTCCGCCGCAGCGGGATCGAGTAGCGCCAGCTCGCGATGCAACGCGTCAATACCGATTTCAGCCAGTTTTGCTTCCCATCGAGACCGTACTTTCTTATCGGTGGGGGGAAATTGCCAGGCGTCGACAAGCGCTTGCACATACAGCATCGATCCCCCCACGAGAATGGGGGTTTTCCCACGCGCCATGATGTCTTCCACATCGCGCACGGCGTCTTGTTGGAACCTTGCTACCGATGCAGTCTCTGTGACCTCCCAAACATCAAGCTGGTGGTGAGGGATCCCTTCGCGCTCAGGAATAGAAAGTTTAGCTGTGCCAATATCCATGCCTCGATAAAGCTGCATCGAGTCAACATTGACTATCTCTCCGTCTAGCTCGTGCGCTAAAGCAATACCAAGAGCTGACTTCCCCGACGCTGTAGGACCAACGACGGCGATGGGACGTATTCCGGCTGCATCCTGGTGACCCGGTTTTTCCTTGTGCATGCTACTTTCTCTGTGCTGTGTAACCGCTATTGACACCTGCTTCTCCTACCCGCTGCTGTGCCTTTCCATACTGCAACAAATCTTCCTACGCCCAAAGACGAATCAGACAAAGCTAAAAACGCTTCTTCTACTTCCAGCCCACTGAGTTCATGCCACAAGTCTGGATGCACTACCCCACCGTTTTCTTGGGTAACCAGCGCATTGAATTTCTCTTTTTCCGCGTCATCGTGGAGAGCATGAGGTCCCCCTGCCAACAGTTTCTCCATGAGCTGGTGGGTTTCTTCCCCCGCATCAAGCAAAGCAAGTGGTGCCCGTTCAGTTAACCCAGCGGAACCATCAACCACCACAATCGTGAGTGCTCCACCGCGCGGTTGACCCAGACGCGGTCTGATCTCTGCCACGTCCACCGTAGGGTTATCCGCTAGAAAAGGCTCCGCAATATAACGAGCGATAAGTTCAGAAAGATAAAACCCCTTCCCCACATTCACGTGGGGGGCGCCCCATGCTTTGAAACTGCCTTTTACGTTTGTACGGAAGTTGGTATCACATGCACCAACAATGTCTATCGACGCAGGAGACAAGTCTGCAATCATGTGACGCGCACATTCGCGCAACGCACTTGAGGCCGCATCAGGAGATAACTCTGAGACAAGCGCTGGGCTGCTCGGAATAATCAACACGGCCCACGGTTTCGTTTCACATTTTCCACGACTTTCCACCGCGGTATCCGTATCAATACTCACCACAACTGCCTTCCCACTACCTTCCACATTGCACGTACGCAACGCTTTCAGAGCTAAGCCTAAACGTGGGTCTTGAGAGAACCAACCTGCATGCGCTCAGTTGCTGAGAATGTCACGCTTGATTTTGCGGCAGTGTCATTGCGAAACCTGTAAGTTTATTGAAGTGAAACATAAGGCATACTCGGAATAGGAGATTCCTCTCCTTGTGCTTCTGTTAAAGCTTCGGCAGCCGCGACGCGCGGCACGATGAATAGAAAGACGGACTAGCGTTATGAGCTCTAACACTTCCCCCAAGCCAGGCCCCACCCCAGGTCCTCGTCCCGGTCCTCGACCAGGAGCTGTTCCGGGGCCACGCCCTGGTGCACATGCAGCGCATTCAGCGCCTGCAGTCCCTGTTGCACCGCAGAACGACCCCAGCAAATGGGGTCGCGTGGAAGAAGACGGCACTGTCTTTGTCACCTACAAAGGCACCGACCGAGAGATCGGGTCCTGGCAAGCGGGCACCCCGGCTGAAGGCCTCGCCCACTACGGGGCTCGCTTCGACGATGCCGCTACGGAAGTTGCCTTGTTAGAAGCACGGCTTAAGACGCATCCTGGCGACGCGGATCACATCAAGCGCAAGGCTGCAGAAATCCTGGAGACCCTGCCTACCGCAGCGTTTATTGGCGACATCGAATCGCTTGAGCGACGTTTGGGCACCATCATCAATGGCGCAGACGACGCAGGAGAAAAAGCACGCGAGGAAAAACAGCAGCACCGCATCAAAGCAATCGCTCGCAAGGAAGAACTCGCAGCTGAAGCAGAAGACCTAGCCGAGAACTCGACGGATTGGAAGACTGCCGGCGACCGTATCCGCGAGATCCTCGATGAGTGGAAGAGCATCAAGGGGATTGATCGCAAAACAGACGATGAACTGTGGAAGCGCTATTCACGTGCGCGTGACGCTTTTAATCGTCGTCGTGGTTCTCACTTTGCTGAGTTGGATCGTGGCCGAGCAGCAGCACGCAAGGTGAAGGAAGAACTCGTAGTCAAAGCCAACGAGATTAAGAATTCCACTGACTGGAATGACACGGCTAAGACGTTCAGGGATCTTATGACCTCTTGGAAGACCGCCGGACGGGCTCCCCGTGAGGTAGACGACAAACTGTGGAATGCTTTCAAAGAAGCTCAGGATTACTTCTTTAACGCGCGTCATGCGGTTAATGAGGAACGAGATCGAGAGTTCAGCGCTAACGCCGACGCAAAGGATGCTCTCCTTGCGGAATACTCTCAGCTCATCGATCCTTCCAAGGATCTCGACGCAGCCCGTAAGAAGCTACGCGAGTTGCAAGAGAAATGGGAAGAAATCGGTTATGTGCCACGTGACCGGGTACGCGAGTTTGAGGATAAAATCTCCAAGCTTGAGCGCAGGGTAGAAGATGCCGCTGATGCCCAGTGGCGCCGTACCGACCCAGAGGCACAGGCCCGCGCCTCCCAGTTCACCGCCAAAGTCGAAGAGTTTAATGCGCAAGCCGCAGAGGCTGAGGCTAAAGGCAACTCCAAGAAGGCTGCACAATTGCGCGAGCAGGCGCAGCAATGGCAAGAATGGGCTAATGCGGCACTCAATGCGGTAGAAAACCGCTAGAATTGGCTAGATGCTGAAGCTTTACCAAATCGAACGGCCGGAGCACACCAACTCGTCTCACATCGAGCCGAGTGATCTGCTTCGGTCATTCACTTTTCCTCTAATCTAGCGACACAAGACATCAGCGGGGATAACTCCACGTCTTCCACCGTTGCCTCTGTTATCCAACAAATTCATGGTTCTCCTGCTCAACGAACAATTATTGTTGTTGCTGTCCAGACAGAGCCTCAGGCGCCGACATATCCAATCGGTGAGCTAGGTTTAGAGATGCTTCCTTGCACTGATCATTCTTTACCGGATTCAGAGGAAAGCACTGTTGGTTATCCAGTCGGATACCTAGAAATTGACGTGCCGCTGCAGTCAAATCTTTCTTCAATCGCGTGCGACATCATCCTGGATGCGGAGCTTCAGCCCCTGCCCGCAGAACAGCCAAGCGACGAGGCACGCGAAGGCGTCCGCTTATTGTTGGAATCTCTCCCCTCGCTTGCGGAAAAGCTAGGTCGTACCATCATCCAATTGTGGAAGCTCATGCCCGCGGAGCCGACTCCTTATAGAGCAGTTTCCTCGAGTCAGTCATCCATGAACAAGGCTTTGTCCAAGGTCTGGATGAGATTCAAGGATATGTACCCGCTCAGGATTATCCCACAGAGATTCCTGAAGATTGTGAATCCCTCACCTACTACGATCATGCGCCGCCACATGATATCGTCGACAGCCTCCTGTCGCTATTCGATCAAGCAGCCCACGACATACCGGTAGGCACATTAACTAGGAAGCCACGCCCCTGGACTAGGGAAAGGCTAGAACAAGCAGCTGAAACAACTCGCCATCGCGGAAACCAAGTAGTTTCTACCGTGCTCGTGCACCAAGGAAGGGCCATCGCTTTCAGCGAGGCTTCTCGACGCGCCGACGCATCTCCTTCTGTCGCCGAACAAAGCTTTACCCTTGTTCTACGCGAATATAGGGGAAAGCATCTGGGCACGCTGATCAAAACGCTCTGTATAGCGGAAGCGCTTCGTCGATGGCCTCATATCAAGCGTATATATACCGAGATGGCCACGTACAACGTGGCCATGCAAACGGTTAATAACCAACTTGGGTTTACACACGTAGCTGCAGTACGCGCATGGGAGGAAAAACTAGTTTAACCGGGGACTGGCTTTATCGGTTGTCTTTGTCGGTTCCACGTTCCTGGTTCTTCTTGTGCTTCGCTGCAGCTAACCGACGCCGATCATCAACAAATAATGGGTTGTCTTTCGGCATATTCGCCTGGTCGGCTATGCGCAGAGAGCGCTGTGCATAGCCGACCTCATCGAGGTTTTCATGTTCTGCCCGCGCCTGAGCAACCTTTGCTTGTTCATCGCTTCGAGCAAAGATAATCAAGCTTAAAAAGAAGACCAGAATAATCGTGGCTGCCACTTCCAATAACAAGCCGATTCCGATACCGGTCTGTCCTTGAAACTCTTTACTTGGCAGCCTCATCCATAAGCAGAACAAGGAAACCAGCAGGGAGATTCCACCAAGTAGATAGCATACATTGGCAGCTAAAGTACGTCGGAATAATAACGTCAAGCCATTAAGGACAACGACGGACAATGTCCCCACATACACAAAGATGTGCTCCGCCACCTTGACTGAGCCATAGTCGCCGGGGATGAGTAGCTGTACCCCGCGAATTCCACCTGTATGAGGTAGCGCAAGGCCAACAAGAAAAAGGATAAGAGCCACAAGCATGCCGGCACGCGCGCCATCCGTTGATACACGACGAGAAACGGTCTTCTCTTCACGTGCTAACTGGCTAGCAGAAACTGGCTCTTGTTTTGCTTCAGACACTACTGCCTTCTCCTATTAACGACTCAATAATGCTGCGCACAGTGCGCAAACAGATGTAATGTGCTTCCCTGACTTAGCAGCCACAAGCATCCTGCGACGCGGACTTCTGTGCACTTGGTGCACCTATTGAAGGTAATCCTAGCCCAATGCCGACAGGCGCAGTCGTAGGTACTTTTCCAGCGGCGCTCATATCACCGGCTTTTGTACGACGATGCGAGATAACGCCAGAATCTGCAATTAAGAAGTGCGGCGCCGCGCTAGTGACCGTAGTGACAACAATGTCGCCTGAGCGGATCTCCCCATCCGTGACACCTTCTGGGGAAAAATGTACCAGTCTGCCGTCACGGGCACGTCCGGTGAGCCGGTTTGTCTTATTGTTCTTCCGTCCGCCTTCAGCCTGCACCAAAAGCTCAACCTCTGTGCCAATCAGCTTCTGGTTTTCTTCGAGAGACACTCGCTCTTGCAGCTCTAGGAGACGCTCGTAGCGTTCCTGCACCACTTTTTTTGGTATCTGATTTTCATATTCTGCTGCAGGTGTTCCCGGACGAGGGCTGTATTGGAAGGTATAAGCACTCGTAAAACGGGCTTTTTCTACCACGTCCAGTGTCGCCTGGAAATCTTCTTCAGTCTCACCTGGGAAACCAACAATGATGTCTGTGGTTATCGAGGCATAAGGTATCTTCGCCCTTACCTCATCCAAAATCGCAAGGAATTTCTTTGATCGATACGAGCGACGCATCTCTTTCAAGACCTTGTCCGAACCAGATTGAAGCGGCATGTGCAGCTGCGGACAAATATTAGGAGTCTCCGCCATGGCGTCAATGACGTCGCTAGTAAATTCGGCCGGGTGTGGACTGGTAAAACGCAGTCGTTCGAGCCCTTCGATATCACCGCAAGCCCTCAGAAGCTTAGAAAAAGCGGAACGATCACGCTCAATCGAAGCATCCGCGAAGTTAACACCATAGGCGTTAACGTTTTGCCCAAGCAGCGTTACCTCAGACACACCCTGTTCCACGAGTGCTTGAACCTCTGCCAGGATGTCGCCGGGACGGCGATCGGCTTCTTTACCGCGCAGTGAGGGCACGATACAGAACGTGCACGTATTGTTGCATCCGACGGACACCGACACCCATCCCGCATATGCAGACTCTCGCTTTGTGGGAAGGACGGAGGGGAATTGCTCCAAGGAATCTACGATCTCTACCTGAGCACGGTTGTTATGCTCCGCACGATCAAGCAACGCTGGCAACGAACCAATGTTATGCGTGCCAAAAACCACGTCTACCCAAGGCGCTTTCTTAACAACGGTGTCCTTGTCTTTTTGCGCTAGACAACCGCCCACGGCGATCTGCATCCCAGGGCGTTCCACTTTGGTTGCGCGTAATTGCCCCAGGGTGCCGTAAAGGCGCATATCAGCGTTTTCTCGGACAGCACAGGTATTAAAGACCACCAGATCTGGTTCATCACCAGCTGCTACGGGTGAGTATCCGGCGTCTTCAAGAAGCCCAGAAAGTCTTTCAGAGTCGTGGACGTTCATTTGGCAACCGAAGGTTCGCACCTCATACGTCTTACCCACGCCCACAGTTGTTTTCTCGGACTTCTCGTTCTTCATCTGCACATCTTTTGTTGACAATGACACGTCACGCCATTGTAGTGGTCAAGGGATAAAAGCCATAACCGGATCACCTGCATTTTTAGGATGCTGTTCCTTGGCTTTCATTCTTTAAGTTCATCCAACCGCTGTTCTAGTGCAGAACGTGCGATCTGCAGCGACTGGAATTGCCCAAAGCCTCTACGCACAAGCACACCTACGATTCTTCTGAGTGCCTTGTCATAGTCGTTTCGCGTTTCGGGCACTTTTTTAATCGACCGAGCCTTTTTCCAGGCTAAGGTGCTCGCCACGCTTTCTTCATCATCTTCAGAAACCTGGCGCAGTGCTTCCTCACACTGTTGCCTGGCCACTCCTTTTTCTTTGAGCTCATGGTTAAGCGCAGCGCGAGATTTTCCACGTGCTACATGCCGTTGCCGCACCCATTCATTGGCAAACGTTTGGTCGTCGAGTAGCTTTGCATGCTCAAAGTCTTCCAGTACCGAATCAACAACGTCTTCTTCAAAATCCAAAGAGAGCAACCGTTGCTTAAGCTCGTGGCGTGAGCGCTGACGTTGATTGAGCAACAGAAGCGCGCGGTGTTTCACCGGAGCTTTGGCTTCTTCGAACTTTTTATCAAAAAGCTCGCTGCCTTCCTCGTGATAGCGCTCAAGCGCCCGCGAAAGGCGCTTGAGCTTGTCTTCTTTGCTTAGACTTGGATCAATCTTAGCCATTGTCCTCATCATCAAAGTCGATATTAGGGACCATATCTACTGGATCATCAGTAAGCGCATCGTTTTGATTAGCGTACTTTCCAATCTGCAGTGCCCGGAAGATCTTCTCTTCGATTTCGTCTGCCAGTTCAGGGGTCTGCTTTAAGTACAGACGGACTTTTTCCTTACCCTGCCCGAGTTGGTCGCCATCATAGGTAAACCACGAGCCCGATTTTTTGATGATTCCGTTGTCTACACCCAAATCAATGATGGAGGATTCTCTCGAGATTCCTTCGCCATACATGATGTCAAATTCTGCAATTTTGAATGGGGGCGAGACCTTATTCTTCACCACTTTTAGCCGGGTCCGGTTACCAATGGCATCCTGCCCATCCTTAAGCGTTTGGATGCGACGAACATCGCACCGAACTGAGGCATAGAACTTCAGTGCTTTACCACCCGTAGTTGTCTCAGGTGAACCAAACATCACGCCAATTTTTTCACGCAGCTGGTTAATAAAGATAGCGGTCGTTCCCGAGTTATAGAGAGCGCCTGTGATCTTGCGCAAAGCCTGGCTCATCAAACGCGCCTGCAAACCAACATGGCTATCTCCCATTTCCCCCTCGATTTCCGCTTTAGGGGTAAGAGCAGCCACGGAGTCAATAACAATGATGTCTATGGCACCTGAGCGAACAAGCATGTCTGCAATTTCCAGAGCTTGTTCACCGGTATCTGGCTGAGATACCAACAGCGCGTCTGTATCTACGCCGAGCTTGCGTGCATAGTCTGGGTCCAAGGCGTGTTCGGCGTCGATAAACGCGGCGATCCCCCCAGCACGCTGCGCTTGCGCTATGGCGTGCAGCGCCACAGTCGTTTTACCCGAGGACTCAGGTCCATACACCTCGACGATGCGCCCCTTAGGGAAACCACCGATGCCGAGGGCAACGTCGATTGCAGTGTTTCCAGAAGAAATGGCGCTAATCGGAGGCCTATTTTCGTCACCAAGGCGCATTACTGCGCCTTTACCAAAGTCTTTCTCGATCATAGCCAAGGCCGCGTCGAGCGCTTTTTGCCGATTATCCCCTGTTGCCGGCTGAGACTTCGAACTTTTCTTAGCTGCCATTTTTATCCTTCTTTTCTCATTGAGGAACACTCAAATTAATCTGGCTCATCTTTTTAACGAATGATCAGGGCACTTCGGATCCCTCATCAGTGTATAGCCGGGGAATTCCACCCCCGATTGGTGAGCTCGACTCAACTAAGCATGAATCCTAACGACCACTGCCAACATCGCATTAATCTCCCACGAGAATACACAAACAGATGTTCGACAAGCAAACCAGTCTCCGTAGAATTGTGCATAGTCCTGAGCACCTTTTAATTCGGATTATCTAGCCCCAGCTGCCTGCTTTCGGGAATCGAAAAGTCTTCGCACAATGCCCACCACACTGCTCGCGGCTCTACCCCATTCTCAATTAAGCGATTCGGAGTATCCCCCAATGCTGCCAGGACATGAGAATGGAGCAACCACGGTCCGCGAGTGCTGCCGAATTCATCAACTACCAACTGGTGAAACTCTGTTAATCGCATAGTGGTCATCGTAGGCGATAATCCCATGCACAGCGCAGCCCCGATAGTGAATTGAACAGCGTTAACTACTACTGTTTATGAACGTGAACACTTCTTCTCAGCGCAATCGACTACTTGACCTCGCCTATATCGCAGTCTTTGCGGCTCTTATCATTGTTTTTGCTTTCGTTTCCATTCCGGTAGGCGCTGCCGGCGTCCCTATCGTTATGCAAAACGCAGTCATCATTTTGGCCGGCCTTATCCTAGGCGGACGCAGAGGCTTCCTTGCGACGGCTCTATTCCTCGCGCTCGGACTAATCGGTCTCCCTGTACTGGCAGGTGGGCGTACTACCCTGGCTGCATTATCAGGCCCTTCGGTAGGTTACCTCGTTGGTTACCTGCTATCGCCTTTGGTAGCAGGAACCATTGCGTATCTCGCACCAAAGAAATCCAAGCCTTTAGCCACGGTCTTCTTTGCCCTCGCAGCTTTTTCCGCACTCTTAGTCCAATACGCATGCGGAACCTTTGGACTTATGATTCGAGCCGGCCTCGATTTTGCCAAGGCGGCAGCTGTTAATATTCCCTTCGTTGGCCCTGATGCTGTAAAACTCGTCATCGCTGTTGTCATTGCATTAGGCGTGCACGCGGCCTTCCCGGATATCCGCGGTACTCGCCGTACCACCCCGTCCGCAGGCTAGGACCATGCCAAGCATCATCTTTGACAACGTCTCCGTGGCTTACGAAGACCTGCCCGTTCTCGACTCCGTAAGTCTGTCGCTCAAGGAACACCGCGTGGGTATTATCGGTGCTAACGGCGGCGGAAAGTCTACCTTGGTGCGGCTTATTAACGGGCTAAGCGATCCGTCTTCAGGAACCGTAGTCGTGGACGGCCTTGACGTCGCAACGCAAGGCAAGATGGTTCGCCGTAAAGTAGGTTTTGTGTTCTCTGATGCAGAGAACCAAATCATTATGCCAACGGTTAAAGACGACATTGCCTTCTCTTTGCGCCGCCTCAAACTGGATAAAGAGACACGACGCAAGCGCATCGCAACCGTGCTAGCCCGTTTTGGCCTTGAATCACACGCGGAGCACTCGCCTCATCTGCTCTCCGGAGGGCAAAAACAACTACTTGCGTTGGCATCTGTCTTGGTCATAGAGCCTGAAATCGTGATCATGGATGAACCAACCACACTTTTAGATATGCGCAACCGCGCTCATATCAAGACCATCATCGAAGGGCTAGAGCAGCAGGTTATTGTGGTCAGTCACGACCTTGATCTTTTAAGCAATTTCGATCGAGTTCTGTGCGTTCATGAGCGAAAAATCTTGCTCGATGGTTCACCCGAGTCTGTGATCCCACAGTATGTCTCCCTTATGGAAAACAACCCATTATGATGCGCAATGTCCCTTTAGGAGTCTATGTTCCAGGCGAAACCGTTATCCATAGAATCCCTCCAAGTGCAAAGTTTTGCTTCCTTATAGTCTTTGTCATAGCTACAACGGCTTTAGTAAAACAGCCGGTTGTCGCACTATTCTGCGTCCTCTTTTCTGTATCTCTGTACATCTTGGCAAAAATTCCCCCGCGTATTGCGTGGGGGCAACTGTGGCCCCCAGTACTTATATTGCTATTCCTCGGCGCATTTCAGTGGTGGCAAAAAGGATTGCCGTACGCATCCACCCTTGTTTTAGCTATTTTTTCTTCGCTCATGCTCGCAATGCTTCTCACGGTGACCACCACTCTGGATTCAATGATGGAGGCGGTGCAACGACTATTAGCCCCCACGGAACGGTTTGGAGTTCCTGTAGAAACCATCACGTTGGCGTTTTCTTTAACACTTCGACTCATCCCCCTCATGCTCGCAACCGTCTATGAGGTACTAGACGCTAGGAAAGCCCGCGGTGCCACTTTTTCTCTTATGGCCCTAGGAACGCCTGTGATGATCCGCTCCATCCGTCGCGCGCGGGGCATAGCGGATGCGCTTATGGCACGTGGCGCCGGCGATTAGGCGCTCTTTATTAGCACAACAAAAAGGCACAAGTCCTACCACCAATCGGGGACTTGTGCCTTATTCGTATAACAATTGATTCGCAGCTTTATGCTTCTCCGCGAAGCTCTCGCATCTTTTGCGCCACAGCATCATCGGTAGCGCTCGGTGCTGCCTGCGACGCCTCAATCGAGCGCTGCTGGGCGCTATTGCCGGACGCGAGCTGGCCGCCTGCCATTTCTGCACGAATCTGCTCCAAGCGTGAGTGGCCTGCAAGCTGCACGCCCGCCTGCTCGATCTCAGCCATACGCCCCTGCACGGAGTTCTGAGCGAGTTCCGCAGTGCCCAAAGCATTAGCGTATCGACGCTCAATCTTCTCACGAACCTGGTCAAGATTAGGAGTATTGCGGTTAGAGATAGAGTTCATCGACTGAATCGACTCTGCGACCTTCTCCTGCATCTTCGCCTGCTCGAGCTGGCTAAGAAGCTTGGTGCGCTCTGCCACCTTCTGCTGCAACGCCATGGAGTTACGCTCAACTGCTTTCTTAGCTGCCTCAGCTTGCTGAAGCGACTGATCGTGCAGTTGCTTGGTGTCCTCTACGCCCTGCTCCGCAGTAACCAACTGCGCAGCGAAGGCCTCTGCAGCGTTTTCATACTCTGTGGCCTTCTGCGTGTTGCCCTCAGCGCGTGCTTTATCTGCAAGCTGAATAGCCTGGCGAGTGTTGGATTGAAGCTTCTCAATCTCAGCCAAACGACGGTTGAGCTGCATCTCCAGCTGGCGCTGATTACCAATAACTGCTGCTGCCTGCTGCGATAGCTCCTGATGCTGGCGTTGAGCATCCTCGATAGCCTGCTGAATCTGAACCTTCGGGTCAGCGTTCTCTTCGATCTTAGAATCAAAGAGAGCCATCAGGTATTTCCATCCCTTGGAAAATGGGTTAGCCATCGTGCGTTAGGCCTTTCATTTCAATAGTTTTGTTCGCGTTATGCACGCGCTTAATAATCCTAGCTCAGGTTCGAGCTATCAGACCATGTTCACCACAGGTCGGGGACAAAATCAAGAAAATTAGTCTTGCTTATACGCGAGCTAGATCGGCTTCAGCCGACCGCACGGCCATAGAGCCTGCGGCCTCAATAAGGACGTCAGCCACAGTAGCTCCCAGCGCATGACAGACAGAAGCCAGAAGCTCCGAGGATACTTCTTTCCGGCCCCGTTCTAACTCCGATAAATATCCCGGAGACACTCTCGACGCTTCCGCGAGTTCGCGCAGCGTAATACCTTTGTCTGCGCGGAAAGCACGCAGCGCAGCTCCCAATGCTTGGCGCAAAAGCGGCTCTGGTGCACGAGCAGACCGCCCAGTGGCAGAAGCCGAAACTGGATTATCTAAGACAGCGGTATATTTCATCATCGTTAGTTCAAACGGCTTAAGCCGCCCTTTTGTTCCCACTTCCCATAGAAATTCCCAAACTTGCGTCAACTCTACTCAATATAGAGCAGTAGTAGATCACAGCGTTACACAAACCTTACACTGTTAAAAGTCGCATCATGAGTTCATGGGCACATCGCACAGCCGCAGACCGGATATGAGGTCGCGTGCTCACAAGAAGCCCGTCCTTCGCACCTAAGTCACTAAGGTCTCCTGCACGATACGCATTGGCCTGTCCCGCGGGGGAAGCAATCCCAATCCACACTTCACCCACCGGATGCCCTGCCTGCTGGTCCGGTCCGGCAACACCGGTTAAAGAAACCCCCCAAGAGGCACCGCATCGGATGCGCGCCCCCTGTGCCATAGCCACAGCACATTCGGAAGAAACGGGGCCGAACTCATCAAGTATTGATTGATCCACCCCGGCTAAATCGTGTTTTAAGCTCGTAGCATAGGTAACAAAGCCACCTGTGAGCACTGCGCTGGCGCCTGGAACGTCGCCAAGCGATGCCATGTACAAACCAGCTGTAAGCGATTCGCATGCCGCGAGGGTCTCGCCTCGCCGTTTCAAGGCGGTGATAACCCGCTGCGCGCCCTCCACGTTATCGTTCACGATTCAATCGACGCGCGTCGATAAGATATTGCACACCAGTAATAACAGTGATCGCCACGGCGGCTAGCATCACGAGGAACTGAACAACCGAAAAAACTCCAGACAGAGGTATCAGATACAGCGCTACCGCCAAAGATTGGAGGGTTGTCTTAATCTTCCCGCCCTTGCTGGCTGGAACCACGTTTCCTTTACGCAGTTCACCCATGCGCCAGAACGTGATGCCGAGTTCGCGAACCACAATAATAGCCGTGACCCACCACCCCACGAGTCCCACAATATTCAGGCACACAAGCGCCGTGATCATCAACGCTTTATCTGCGATCGGATCCGCAATCTTGCCAAAGTCAGTAACCAGGTTCTTAGCTCGTGCTATATCGCCATCCAACTTGTCCGTAATCATGAGCGCAACAAAGACGCCTAGGCTCCACCACATCCACGAGACATGCTGACCATCACCTGAAATAACGAGCCACGCAAATAATGGGATGACAATGATGCGCAGACTAGTCAGGACGTTAGGAACATTAAAATTAGAAGGCTTATGTTCCGGTGTGTTGACAGTGCGTTCCTCATTCACAATCACTCACCATACCCGCCTCCGCGCTAATCATTTGCTGCACCACACGATTAGTCAACTGAGAATTCTCGATCAACCCGCAGTGGTGCTTGGGTTTCTAACGATACAATCTAAAACATGAACACCTTTGCTTTCCTCTATAGTTATGACCCCAATAACCCCGCAATCGCAGAGATTCGCCCACGTCATCGCGAATTTTGCAGCAAACTCAAAGAAGAAGGAACAGTCATCGGTACTGGTCCTTTTGTCGACGGCGACGGGGGCGCACTACTCGTTGTACGACTGCCCGAGCCCAGCACGCTTGCCGACGCTACAGCGATCATGGACCGCGATCCCTTTTACGCAGAGGGTGCCCTCACCGGACGCACCACCCACACATGGAACCCCGTGATCAATATTTTTGAATATTAAAACGGCTGGAAAATTTGCCGTTGCATGCAAAAGACTCTGCCGCACTAAGGGTATTGCTTCCTTATGTATGCGGCAGAGTCTTTTCTGCGTTGCCTTCTATGCTTGCTTGGCGCGTAGCTAGCCTTTATTCATCAGTGTCATACACCGCTTTAGTGCGCACTACGCCTTGGGGGTCATCGCGTTTGGATTTAATTACAGAGGCAAGCACAGTCACCGTCAGTATCCCCACGATGGCAACAAGTGACCACACCGTGCCAATTTCTGGCACTGAAACGTTGTTACCGCCATTGATAAACGGAAGATTATTTTCATGCAGGGCGTGCAGGACTAGCTTCACTCCAATAAAGCCGAGGATGATGCCCAATCCATAAGGCAGGTAGACCAAACGCTCAAGCAGGCCATCGAGCAAGAAGTACATCTGGCGCAGACCCAGCAACGCAAACGCATTAGTGGTGAAGACGATATACGGTTCTTTAGTGATGCCATAGATTGCAGGAATCGAGTCAAACGCAAACATGAGGTCAATCATGCCGATTGCCACCAGGGCGATAAACAGCGGCGTTAGCGCAAATTTACCCTTTTGGTGAATGTAGAGATGATCCTTCTCATAGGTGGGCGTGACGTGAACTACTTTGCGCAACCATTTGATTATCCGCATATCGTTGGGGTCGGTCTCAGGTTGATCGGTTGCCTCGTCATAGATGAGTTTGATAGCGGTGTACAACAAGAAAATACCGAAGATATAGAACACATCTGACCAGGCGTGAATCACAGCGGCGCCAAGCAAAATAAAGATCAACCTAAAGATCAGCGCCAGCGCTATGCCAATAAGCAGCACTTTTTGTTGATATTTACGAGGAATCTTAAAAGTCCCCATGATCAACGCAAAGACAAACAGGTTGTCAACGCTAAGTGCTTTTTCCGTCACATATCCCGTGAAGAACTCAATCCCGTGTTGATGCGGGTTACCAGGCTCGCCCCAAACAAACCAAAGAAAGACGCCAAAAGCGCACGCCAGGACCACATAGAACAAAGACCATCCTGCAGATTCTTTGAGCGTGGGCTCATGTGGGGTTTTTACGTGGGAATAAAAATCAAAAACAAAAAACCCTGAGATCACCACAAAAGTGATGATCCATACCATCATGTTTACTTCCAAGGAAAAAGACACCTCCGGTCTCATTCGGTCAGCGGATGAACCGGAGGTCTCCCCCACTCCTAGAACTTTTAGCTGTTTTTGCCAGAAGCTCCTATAGGAGCCAGCACGACCGGGAACCTATGAAGATTGCCGTGTTGACGATCAATGCTGTGGGTGGGGTACTCCCCTCCATGCACGGTGCCCGAGTGTAGTCGATCACAAGCATTTTGCCCACCCAGACCGACTAAGCTTCTCATTTCAACGCTAAGCCCCTTGCAGAGCCAAGCGCTGTCCATGGATAAAATTAAAAAGCATTGCCAGTGGGGTTATATGTTGATTGCGTTGTTGTAGACGATGCATCGGCGCCGCCATCCGTATCAAACTCTTTAGGGGCGTCTTCAGGCTTTGCGCCCTTAAGCATCCACAGCGTTGTTTCTAGCTCTTCCGGCCTCACCAAAACTTCTCGCGCTTTCGAGCCTTCCGATGGTCCCACGATCTCTCGAGATTCCATCAAATCCATTAAGCGGCCAGCTTTGGCAAAGCCAATGCGCAGTTTACGCTGCAGCATTGAGGTCGAACCCAACTGAGAAGTAATAACTAATTCAGCAGCTTGGAGCAGATCCTCCAAGTCATTTCCGATATCGGAGTCAATATCTTTCTTCGCCTCAGCTGCCTTATCAGTGGTCACGCCCTCGGTGTAATTAGGCTGGCCCTGTGCTTTCGCGGCGTCTACAACGGACTGGATTTCCTCATCAGTAACAAAGGCACCTTGAATACGCTGAGGCCTTCCTCCTTGCGGAATAAACAACCCATCGCCCATGCCGATAAGTTTTTCTGCCCCACCCTGATCCAAAATCACTCGCGAGTCGGTCAAGGATGAAGTAGCAAAGGCTAACCGGGACGGCACGTTTGTCTTAATCAGACCGGTCACAACGTCAACGGAGGGGCGCTGCGTAGCCAGGACCAAGTGGATTCCCGCTGCTCGCGCCTTTTGCGTAATTCGAACGATCGAATCCTCGATTTCCTTAGGCGCAGTCATCATCAGGTCTGCTAGCTCGTCGACAACGCACACGATATAGGGATACGCATGATATTCACGCTGCGACCCCATCGGAGATTGGATCTCGCCGGCATTAATCTTGCGGTTGAAGTCCTTAATGTGTCGCACACGCGCAGACTTCATATCCATGTACCGCTGCTCCATCTCCTCCACCAGCCATTGAAGCGCAGCCGCTGCCTTTTTAGGCTGAGTAATAATAGGAGTGATCAGGTGCGGAATACCCTCATAAGGCGTAAGCTCCACCATCTTTGGATCAACCAGAATCAGTCGTATGTCTTCAGGGGTTGCTCGGGTAAGCATGGATACCAGAAGCGAATTTACAAATGCCGATTTACCGGATCCAGTAGAACCCGCCACCAACAAGTGAGGCATCTTTTGCACCGAGTGCGCGACAAAGTCTCCCTCAATGTCTTTACCCAGGCCAATGAGCATCGGATCGGTGTCCGCCAGAACCTCAGGAGCATTCAACACGTCTCCTAGCCGAACCATCTCGCGGTCGGTATTAGGGACCTCAATGCCCACGGCCGATTTACCCGGAATCGGTGTCAGAAGGCGCACGTTGTCCGTCGCAACCGCGTACGCCAAGTTTGATTGGAGGTTTGTAATCTTGGATACCTTCACGCCCGGCCCCAACTCAACCTCATAACGGGTTACCGTTGGACCACGGGAGAATCCCGTCACGTGCGCGTCGACTTTAAACTCCGCGAAAACATCGGTGATCGCCTCAATCATCCGATCGTTGGCAGCTGAACGGGTTTTGGGCTGTTGTCCAGGGATAAGAAGCTCAGTACTAGGAACCTCGTAATCATCTGCTACGCGATCAACAGTCCTTGCATCTTCAACTCCCTGGTGGATTGTCGACGCCACCGGTTGCTGCGCACGCGCCGACACCGCTTCCTGTACCGCCTTACGCCCCGCCGCAACCACATCAGCAGCTGCCGCAGCAGCCGTCACAGCTTGGCCGGCAGCAGAAACATTGCCGGCCACCGCCCCTGAGACTGCACCGCCGACGTCCCCCGAGACGATCCCCGCTACTTGCTGGGCAGCGTTTCTAGCGGCCGAAGGACGTCTTTCCACCACTTCAGTCTTATCCGTGACGATCGGAAGCTCATCGGTATCAGAAATATCTCTAGGCAAGCGCGTATCATCGCTTCGCTTCGGCGCAGCGGGACGACGCCTCTGATCCGGGTTTGTCGGAACCTCAAATAGCCCAGTTTCTTCATCGTTTTCTTCCAATGGATAAGCATCCAAAGGCGTTGATGGCTTTTTGCTGATTCGTGAATCAATTTCAGATCTACCGCGAGAAGGCGCTGTGTTCTCAGCCCAGGTGCTCGTACGAGGCGCAGCCTTTCTGCTTGCCAACGCTCCCCTGCGAGACGATTCCCCTTCCGCACGTGCCTCTAGTTCTTCATCGACATCCGAATATTCCTCATCTGCATCGGCCCCGCGATGTTGGTTTATAAACTCGCGGAGGGCGTCGACAAGCTCCCGTGTTGTGATGTCTGTGATCCTCTGGGCCCCATAAATAATGATGATGACCAAAAGCGGGATAGCTAAATAGGAAGAAAAGCCTTTGGCCAAAATCCCACCGGTATACGCCCCCACGGCTCCACCAGCGGCAGCGCGACCCGGCCAGTCGGAAGGATTACCACCGAAAAGATGCACCAGGCCAAGCACGGACACCGCAATCAGAATCGTTCCGCCAACAATGCGTCCTCGCGAATCCGTGGACGGGAAATGCCCTAGCATCAGGGCAATAGCACCAGCAACCAGGAGAATTGGCAGAATCAGCGCCCCTGATCCGATGAGGAAATGCACCCCTGCAGAAATTCCCTCACCAATAGGTCCAGCGATGTTAAACCACACAGAGGCACCCAAAACGACGGCCAAAGCGATAAGGATAAGCCCAATAGAATCAGCGCGTTGCTCAGCTAGTCGGCCATCACCGTAATCATTGTCCTCCTCAACAGCATCATCCTCAGAGCTGCGGACAGCAGAACGCTTGCGACGAGCCTTATTATCTGTGTCATCGTCAAAGAACTCCTCGACCTCATCATCGTCTCGGTTTTTGCCGAGTCCTCCGATGACTCGAGTAAGAGATCCGACCCCTCGCGCCGTAGCGCCGAAGAGAGACGCCAGGCCACCACCGACAGCGCGGAAAGCACTGCCGGTCCGCTCCTCAGAAGTATCTGCGGCACGACGCGCAGACTGTGCAGGATGATTCACAGAAGAAGCACTCCTCTTATTACGACTGTTCGGCCCAGTTGACCCACCTGTAGCTCGTGGTGCGGATCTATTAGAAGATCCTCGCGAGCGTTTCTGGTGCGCCGAGGATCCGGCAGATCGGGAATTGCTTCTGACAGTCATGTAGCCAAGCTTAGACGCTCACGTCACATTCATCACATTCGCAACACTGCAAACTACCTTTTATTTAAGTCCAGCCTACAGGCCTGACCTAACAACTTTGCCAATATCTCGACACACGTCAATATCCACGGCGTCACGGCCGAAAGCCCACAACACTAGTTCTCCAACCCCGCCTCTGATATGGGTTACGGCGCTGCCAGAAGAGACCACTCCCCACGAATCCGCCACAACGATCCGTGGATAGCGATCAGGTTCCAGCACCACAGGCACCGATGACTTCCGCAGCAATTTAGGTGCAAAAAGACGTAGCAACCGCAACAAATCTTTCTCTGCTGTGTCACTCAAGCTACGCGGTTGTACCCCATGCCCAAGAGAATCCTCTCCTAGTGACGCTCCCCGACGCAGATCCTCGTGATGAACAAAATGTTCCGCCGTGTTGAGGAAAAAGTCCAGAGTTTTACTGCGTGAGAATCCCCGTTTTTCTTCCGTCCACGCCTCCACAATTTCAGTAAAAGGCATAGACGCAGTTTCTTGCGTGCGGCGCTTGAGCAGTGGGGATAACGCTGGCACAAACATTCCGGCAGTAGCCAGCGGATAGCGCTGCCTGACGTAGAGATGCACCGCTAAGTCCTCAGTGTTCCATCCTTCGCACAGCGTTGGCGCCTCTGCCCCTTTTTCTAGCAATAGCTCTGCTAATGCTAAGCGTTCCTGCTCTACAAATAACATAAGTCCCAGCATATCCTGGGAAGCACAAAGCGGGCAGCACCATCACATCTTTCCGGTGCCGCCCGCTTTTACTGCTGCTTTTTACAGGCTTTCGCGCGTTGCGCGAATCTCCTCTTCGTCCGCTTCCACCTGAGTCTGAGTCGTTGGGATAACGGTAGGCATAATCATTGGCTTACGACGCCACTTCTGCTCCACAAAACGAGAGACGCGACGACGCAGCTGCTGAACCATGCGGTAAGGATCATTCTCACCTTCACCAGCCAAGTCAGTCATGATGTTTTCCACCAGTTCGGTGACTTCAGGCATCATGGCAACGGCATCTTCGGAGAAGCCCTTAGCCTGCACAGTAGGACGCTCTAGCAGCCTTCCGGTTCGGTTATCAATCACTGCTGTGATTGCGATCAGGCCGCCTTCACCCAGGGAAGTCCGCTCCTCCAGAACCCCAGCGTCAATATCACCCATGGTGACACCGTCCACGTAGAGGTTACCGATCTGAATTTGTCCGACCACCCGAGCTCGTCCGTCAACGAGATCCACGACAACGCCATTTTGTGCAAGAACCACGCGATCGCGCTCCACACCAGTGGAGATTGCCAGTTCTTTGTTGGCCCGCAGATGGCGCCACTCTCCGTGCACCGGCATAGCGTTCACCGGACGAGCTGCGTTGTAGAGGAACAAAAGCTCACCGGAGTAACCGTGACCGGAGGTATGCACCTTAGCATCGCGGCTCGTCACGACGGTCGCACCAATCTGCGCCAGCATATTAATAACGCCGAACACGGCTTCCTCGTTACCAGGCACCAAGGAAGAAGAAAGGATAATCAGATCGCCATCGCGAACCGTGATCTGGCGATGCTCACGACGCGCCATGCGCGACAAGGCAGCCATGGGCTCACCCTGCGTACCCGTGGTGATGAGCATAACCTTGTGCGGCGCCATCTTTGCTGCATCATCCATGCTGACGATAGTTCCGCGAGGAGCCTTCAGGTAACCCATCTTTTCTGCGATTTCCATGTTTCGAATCATGGAACGCCCGTTGAATGCAACCTTACGACCCGAGGCCACTGCGGCATCTACCGCAGCCTGAACGCGGTAAACATTGGAGGCAAACGACGCTAGGATAACGCGCTGTTTTGCGTCACCGACAAGGCGCTTCAGAGTCGGCGCAATATCGGCTTCGGAGCCCGAAACGCCCGGCGTAGTTGCGTTGGTGGAGTCACAGAGCATGAGGTCAACGCCCTCATCACCAAAGCGAGACAGTGCGGGAAGATCGGTAGGACGCCCGTCTGTTGGGGTCTGATCGAGCTTGATGTCACCGGTATGGATCACCAAACCTGCACCAGTCTTAATGGCAAGACCTAAGCAATCCGGGATCGAGTGGTTAACGGCCCAGAAACGGATGTTAAAAGGCCCACGGTTAATATCAGACTTCTCATTTACCTCGATCAGCTTAGGACGCTGACGGTGCTCACGACACTTTGCAGCGATAAGAGCCAACGTAAATTTGGAAGCGTAGATGGGCAGGTCTGGGCGCAGTTTCAGTAGCCACGGAATAGCCCCAATGTGATCCTCATGTCCGTGAGTAACAACGAGCGCTTCGACCTTGTCCAGTTTGTCTTCGATCGGGCCAAAATCAGGCAAGATCAAATCCACGCCTGGCTCACCAGACGAGGGGAAAAGGACACCGCAGTCGACCAACAGCATTTTGTTGTTGTACTCAAAAACGGTCATATTGCGACCAATTTCAGAGATACCGCCAAGGGCGTAGATGCGCAGGCCATTCTTAGGCGCCTTGGGGGGCTCCGGAAGACGCTCGGTCAGATCCGCACCTTGCATGGATTTGACCACGTTACGACGGCCTCGGTTGCTCTTATTATTCTGAGGATTGTCACCACGGCGTGAGCGAGCATTGCGCGTCCCGTTTCCGGCTCGTCCCGAGTTGGAGCGGCCGCGGTTGCCTTTAGAGCTGGCATCTTGGTTGGAAGAGCCTTCGTCTGAAGCTTTCTTCTCCGTCTCAGCCTTCGCTGGTGCCTCTACAGATGCGTCAGGGGCTTGGAATACTGGTGTTTCAGTAGTCTCCGGCGGGCCAGCTTTACGAGTAACCTTTCGAGAACGGTTACGTGGTTCAGTCATATTTATAGAACTCCAGATTTATTCATGTCGTGTCGGAGACGCTCAAGCTCTTCTTCGCTTGGTGCGACAATAGGCAGTCGCGGGTCTCCGACCTCAATACCTTGTAGCCGCAATCCGGCTTTTGTGAGGCTTACGCCACCCAAACGTCCTTGAGCGGCGACTAATGATGAAAGTTTTGCGTTAATCTCACGCGCACGCGCAAGATCGCCGTTATTAAAACTTGTATGCAGTTCGCGCAATTCTTTTGGTGCCAAGTGACCAATCACGGAAATAAAGCCCACCGCGCCCACGGACAGCCATGGGAGGTTAAGTGGGTCATCACCTGAGTACCAGGCAAGTCCTGTTTCCTCGATGAGTGGTGTAGCAGCGGCAATATCGCCTTTTGCGTCTTTCACTCCCTTGATCGTAGGGATCTCAGCAAGACGACGCAGAGTATCCGGTTGAATA
Organism: Corynebacterium silvaticum; assembly: GCF_002162115.2. Classification (NCBI taxonomy): domain Bacteria; kingdom Bacillati; phylum Actinomycetota; class Actinomycetes; order Mycobacteriales; family Corynebacteriaceae; genus Corynebacterium; species Corynebacterium silvaticum. Next base: position 1,557,182 of record NZ_CP021417.2, read on the forward strand.
GGAACAACCGAACGTGGCGGAATATCATAAGCGCAGATTGGCAAGTCAGTGGCTTGCGCAACTGTCCGAAAATGCTGGTAGATCCCCTCTTGACTAGGTTTTGAATAGTAAGGGGTTACTACCAGAAGGGCATCGGCGCCAGCTTCAGCAGACGCACGAGCCATATCAACCGAAGCCGAAGTATTGTTTGTTCCAGCGCCCGCGATAATTTTAACGCGGTCACCGACCTCCGACTTAACGGCCTTGAGCAGGTCAATTTTTTCTTGCAGCGTTGTAGTTGGAGACTCACCGGTGGTTCCGGCGAGCACCAGCGTGTCGATTCCGTTGTCAGCCAAGTGTGCGGAAAGCTTCCGCCCTGCAGAAACATCGAGTTTCCCTGTGGCATCAAACGGTGTCACCATCGCTACGGTGACGGTACCGAAGTAGTCGCTACCCGTATTCGCTGTCAAACCTGTGCTCATGTGCCCTAAGGTTACCCGCAAATGAGCCGGAAGTTGACATCGGGGCAAGGATTCTCCCGCGTGTCGGGTCAAGTCACCCTCGTTGAGAGTTACTTTCTCTTCCGGCTTTCATATTCTCCACAGCAAAAATTTCATTAAAAATCTGTGACGTACGGGCTAGTCGCCATGCAGGAGCCGTCGGCAAGCGTGGACTCCTCAAAATCACCGAACAATACCGGCGATTGTTCCTTCAGCAGATGCAAGCATCGGATTGCCAGCGCTCGAATTTCTACATCAGCATGCTCTGTAGCTCTCATCCCAATGAAGTGACGCCATGTTCTGAAATTCCCGGTGACGAGTATTCGCGATTCTGTGGCATTGGGAAGTATCGCGCGTGCTGCTTGGCGAGCTTGCTTCTTTCGAAGAAGCGCATTCGGTTCTTTAGCTAATTTTTCTTCTAGCGCAGACAAAACCTCGATAAAAGCAAAGCGCGATTCATCTACTGCGTGGAGAAAAAGACGTCGCAATTCAGGGTCTTCCGCAATCAACGGCGGGATGATTACGTGAGAATCCTCGTGATGGACAAACCTCTGTGAGAGCTGCGAACAAGAAAAATGTCGATGCCGCATCAACTCATGCGCCGCTGATCGAGACAAACCTCGGATATATAAAGAAGCCGTAGCATGTTCTAAAAGCGCCATATGCCCTACCTCCATAATGTGTCGGAGGTAGGCATCGTTCTGGGCAGTCCTCACATTTGGTTTATCAAAAGTCTCGTAGCATGCGCGGCCGGCAAACTCCACTAACGCTTCAGAATCTTTAGCGGCAGGATCGCAAGCCCACGTGATACCAGTAGGAGGAGTAATAAACGTCGTGCAGGCCACCAATTGCACGTCGAGATGAGTTTCTACAGCCATTATGAGATATCGAGGTACTTATCTAGGCCAACGCTAAGACCAGGATGCTCATGGATCTTCCGTACCCCTACCAAAACTCCGGGGACAAAAGACGTACGGTCGTAGGAATCCTGGCGAATAGTCAAGGATTGACCCTGGGCCCCAAAAATAACTTCCTCATGCGCAACCATGCCGGTCATGCGCACAGCGTGCACCGGAACTCCGTCGACATCGGCTCCGCGGGAACCTGCAAGCGAATCTTTTGTTGCATCGGGCTGCTCGCCGAGCCCTGCTTCCTTACGAGCCTCGGCTATGCCTTGTGCTGTGTGGATAGCGGTTCCTGAGGGGGCGTCCAACTTATTGGGGTGATGGTATTCAACAACTTCAGCAGAATCGAAGAACTTAGCTGCCTGGCGGGCAAAGACCATAGTTAATACAGCCGAGATAGCAAAGTTAGGGGCGATCAGCACGCCCACCGAAGGATTTTTCTCCGCCCATTCTTCCACTTGAGCGAGTCGCTCTGCTGTAAAACCTGTAGTCCCCACGACGCAAGAAATACCGTGGTTGATGCAGAAATCCAAGTTGCCCATGACAGAATCAGGAGTGGTGAAATCAACGATTACCTCTGCCCCATTGTCAACGAGAACACTCAGGTCATCATCGCGGTCGATCTCGGCAACAAGTTCAAGATCTTTGGATTCGTTTACACCCGCTACTACGGCTTGACCAACGCGCCCACGAGCCCCGAGGACTCCTACTTTAATGGCCATGTCACTGTTCCTTTTCGTTTGTGGTTGGGTCAAAACATTAAGCAATTCCGCTTTTGTAGACTACAAAATAGGCTCGTGGAGGATACACCAATGCTCCCCACTGCGGGTATCCCTACGGCGTACAAGCTTCTCGACGCGGCCATAAAGATCCCGTCACTCATATACAACAGTAGCGATGCCCATCACTGGGGAGCAGAAGTAAGGATAAGGCAGAAAGCGCCTAAAGCGATCCCACCTTAGCCTTGTGTGTGCAGACTAGTCTTCCTTCACCGGTGCCAAGGAAATCTTGCCGCGGTTGTCTATATCGAGGATCTCCACCTCGACTTTGTCACCAACGTTGATTACGTCTTCTACCTTCTCTATGCGCTTACCGTTGCCGAGCTTAGAGATGTGGATGAGGCCGTCACGACCAGGTACGAGAGAAACAAATGCACCAAAAGCGGTGGTCTTAACGATGGTTCCGAGGAATCGCTCACCAGCCTTGGGCAACTGCGGATTAGCAATAGCATTGATCTTTTCGATCGCTGCTTCAGCGGCAGCTCCGGAGGTCGCGGAAACATAGACAGTTCCGTCTTCCTCAATGGAGATGTTTGCTCCGGTCTCCTCGGTGATCGAGTTGATCATCTTGCCCTTAGGCCCGATAACCTCACCGATCTTGCTGAGTGGAACAGTGACAGTCGTGATGCGCGGAGCATAGTCGCTCATCTCATCTGGGCTCTCAATGACCTCAGCCATGGTGTCCAGAATTGCTTCGCGGGCTTCATAAGCCTGTGCAAGCGCAGACGCGAGAACCTTGGAAGGAATGCCATCAAGCTTGGTATCCAGCTGTAGGGCCGTCACAAAGTCACGAGTTCCAGCAACCTTGAAGTCCATGTCACCAAAGGCATCCTCAGCGCCAAGGATATCTGTCAAAGCAACATAACGGGTTTCTCCGTCAACTTCATCAGACACCAGGCCCATAGCGATACCAGCCACTGAGGCCTTCAGAGGAACACCCGCGTTGTATAGCGAGAGCGTTGAGGCACACACCGAACCCATAGAGGTAGAACCGTTAGATCCGAGGGCTTCCGAAACCTGACGGATGGTGTAAGGGAACTCCTCGCGGGAAGGGATCACCGGCATAAGGGCGCGCTCGGCAAGCGCTCCATGGCCGATCTCGCGACGCTTCGGGGAACCCACACGGCCAGTTTCTCCGGTGGAGTACGGCGGGAAGTTGTAGTGATGGATGTAGCGCTTAGACGATGTAGGCGACAACGAATCAATCTGCTGCTCCATCTTGAGCATGTCTAGCGTGGTCACACCCAAGATCTGTGTCTCACCGCGCTCGAATAGAGCGGAACCGTGCGCACGTGGAACCAGCTCTACCTCTACTCCAAGATCGCGAATGTCAGTCACACCACGGCCATCAATGCGGAAGTGCTCGGTGAGAATCATGTGACGCACAAGCTTCTTCATCACTGCGTTATAAGCAGCGCGAATAGCCTTCGATGCAGCAGCTTCATCCTCAGAACCGAATTTTGCGAGCAACTCGCCCTCGATCGATTCCATGTACTCGTTGGTGGCGTCGTCACGCTCTTGCTTTGACTTAATGGTCAACAGCTGACGCAGTTTCTTAGAAACCTTCTTTTCCACAGCATCGTAAATAACGTCCGAATACGGTGGGAAAAGTGGGAATTCTTGAGTTTCCTTAGCTGTGCGTTCTGCCAGGCCAGCCTGTGCTCGGCACAAAACCTCGATGAAAGGCTTAGCTGCCTCTAGGCCTTGTGCAACGATCTCTTCTGTCGGCGCAGGAGCGCCACCCTTGATCTTTTCTACAACGTTCTCAGTAGCACCTGCTTCCACCATCATGATGGCAACGTCTTCGACAGTCTTACGACCCTGCTTCTTAGCGACAAGACGTCCGGCAACAACGAGCTCAAAAAGAGCCTTTTCGTGCTGCTCATGGGTCGGGAATGCAATCCACTGACCCTTGGGATGTGCTTCATCCGCGATAAGAGCCATGCGAACTCCGCCTACCGCACCCGACACCGGAAGACCGGAAAGCTGGGTAGCAGCTGATGCGCCGTTGATTGCAACAACGTCATAGTAGTCTTCTGGGTTGATGGACAAGACGGTGATAACAACCTGGACCTCATTGCGCAGTCCCTTAACAAAAGTCGGACGTAGCGGGCGGTCGATCAGGCGGCAAGCCAAGATTGCCTCAGTGGAGGGACGTCCCTCGCGACGGAAAAACGAACCTGGAATGCGGCCCGCTGCGTACATGCGCTCCTCGACGTCCACCGTTAGTGGGAAGAAGTCGAATCCTTCACGCGGCTGGTTAGAGGCCGTCGTGGTGGCCAACAGCATCGTCTCATCATCCAGGTACGTGGTGACAGAACCGTCGGCTTGCTTGGCCAGCTGGCCAGTTTCAAAGCGAATGGTACGGGTTCCGAAGTCGCCGTTGTCAATGGTGGCGATCGCTTCGGTAATACCGAATTCTTCATCTACGTTGAATTCGATGTTTTTTGCCTTGCTCAAAGTGCAGGTCTCCTCGTGGATATTCCTTCTCACAACGGTCATCGGTGCCGCGTGTTTCCAAAAAAGGTTTTGCGTCTAATGCAACGGCAGGATTTTAACACGTTTTCGCATCTTAAGCATAGCGAAGCCCCGTGGCTTTTAGTTTTACCTAAAACCACGGGGCGCCGCTTTAACGTCGAAAAGCTTATCGACGCAAGCCCAGACGAGCAATCAGATCACGGTAGCGATCAACATTGTTGTCTGCGAGGTACTTCAAGAGGCCCTTGCGACGACCAACGAGAAGCAGCAGACCACGACGAGAGTGGTGATCGTGCTTGTGGAACTTCAGGTGCTCGGTCAGCTGGTTGATGCGTGCGGAAAGCAACGCAACCTGTGCCTCAGGGGAACCGGTGTCGGTCTCGTGCAGACCGTACTCAGCCAAGATGGACTTCTTCTGCTCATTGCTCAAAGCCATGAGAAAACTCCTAGTTATTTCAGTCCACATAAATATGACTTGATAAAAGGAAACCGGGGGTTTCTCATTATCAAACCATTCCTATCACTGCTGTGGACCGCAGTGAAGAGAACGGAAGGAACACTACCATAGAAAGGACAGAAACAAAGGGATTTTCGAGTTTCCTCGCCTAGACGTAGATTCTCCCGGTCTGTTTTATCTACCGACCGCGTTTCCTACCAGCACTCGCGTAATGCGTTCCATGAATTCTTTGAGGAAGCGCTCTACGTCAACTGCCACTGCCACCTGGGCATTCTTGTGCGGATCTCCCAGTTTGACCTCATTACCGATTGTTCGTCCCCGCGTCGGCCCCTCGGTGTCCACTTTAAGATTCAGAGGAAGAGTAGTGACCAGACTTGGATCCACGGCTACTGCAACGGCCAGAGGGTCGTGCAGCCCGCAGCCGTCAAGGTGGGGCGCTATCGTGTCGTAGGCGCGAATGTAGTAATCGGTGGCGTCGGCAAGCACTGTTGCGGCCTCGGTGTTCAACGTCCTCCACGTGGCAGTCTCCTCATACGTCAACAGCGTTTGGAGTGTTACGTCAAGGCCGATCATCGTCACATCGGCGCAGTCTCGAACCATCATGTCTGCGGATTCTGGGTCTTGGTTGATGTTTGCCTCAGCCCACGTGTTCACATTCCCGGGAACCGTAAGCGCGCCTCCCATGAAAACGATATGAGCATTAGCTGCAAAATCTGGGTCTTTATCCATTGCCGCGGCGATGTTAGTCATGGCGCCTGTTGGGATAATGACCAAGTCATCGCCATAGGAAGCCACCGATTCAATCAGGAAATCAACTGCGGTTTTATCACTCACACTGGTTTGAGGCTGCTGCATCTTTGCCTCACCAATGCCGTTTTTTCCGTGGATAAACTCAGAAATTTCTAAAACGGAAAACCCATCTTTGGCCCGCGCATGAGGTTCACCAACAAAAACTGGAATATCGGGGCGCCCAAATAGTTCGAGGAGTGCTAGATCGTTGCGCGCACCATCGTCGACAAGTACGTTGCCATATGTCGCAGTGACACCAATGAGTTCCAGCTCTGGAGAACCTAGAGCATAGGCCAGTGCCAACGCATCATCGATGCCAGTGTCCAGGTCGAGGATTACCTTCTTTGCCATTCTCTGTCTTCCTTATTTAGGGTTTACGAGGTTCGTCAACTCTTAAAATTTCGCGAGTAGTCTCCACGTCTTGTGCTATTGCTTCCAGCAGTTCTTCTATACCGCTAAACTTCACCATCCCGCGAATACGGTCCACGAATTCAACGGTAACGGAATGCCCGTACAAATCAGCATGACGATTAAGAACAAAAGATTCAACGCTACGACGCTGGTCTCCGAACGTAGGGTTATGACCTACAGAAATCGCCGCCGGGTACCGCACTCCTGCAACCATGTCACCTTCGATGGGTGCTGCAGAGGTGATCTGTAGCCAGCCTGCGTACACGCCGTCTTCTGGCAGCGCAATAGAATCCGGGAAGTACAGATTGGCGGTCGGATAGCCAAGTTCTTTTCCGCCCCGACCAGCGCCTCGCACCACGTCTCCGCTGACTGAAAAGTCCCGCCCTAATCCCCAATTAGCTCGGCGCACGTCTCCCTCTGCGAGAGCTTTACGTATTACAGAAGAAGAAACCACGGTCTGGTCTTCTGCCAGCAATTCCAGCACACGAATGTCGATGCCGTATTTTTCCCCCAAAGTCTTCAAAGTTTCCGTGTTACCGGACGCTTTATAGCCAAAGGTAAAGTTCTCCCCCACCACTACAACCTTGGCCTTGAGCTTGTCTTTAATAATAGAGACAAAGAATTCTTCCGGAGACAGGTGCGAAAGGTTGGCCGTAAAATTCATGGCAAACATATGGTCAACGCCAAGATTTTCTACGAGATTCGCACGTTGGGTAACCGTCCCCAAAAGTGGAGGCATCTTTTCCGGCCGCAGCACCGCCAAAGGATGAGGGTTAAACGTAACCAGGATGCTCGGAACACCGAGTGCCCGCGCTCGTTGCGTTACAGCGCTGATCAGGGTCCGGTGCCCACGATGGACACCGTCGAAAACGCCAATGGTGATGACCGAGGCGTCTAGATCCGCCGGAATGTCTTCAATATGATGCCAGATATCCACTCTGGACAGTTTAGCCATAGACTGCTAACTATGATTGATCCCCTCTCCACTTCTGGACTCGTAGTCGTAGATAAACCCGCTGGCATAACCTCGCACGACGTAGTTGGGCGCCTGCGCCGCATCTTTGGCACCAAACGGGTTGGCCACGCGGGCACCCTCGACCCCATGGCTACCGGTGTTCTTGTTGTGGGAATCGAAAGAGGGACAAAGTTTCTTGCCCATATGGTTGCATCGACCAAGTCCTACCGAGCAACTATCAGGCTCGGACTGGCCACCACCACCGACGATAAAGAAGGCGAGTCAGTTTTTTCTGCCGATGCGTCCACGGTATCCGCGATCACTGACGATGAAATTGCTGCTGGGATAGCTAATCTCACTGGAGATATCATGCAACGCCCAGCATCAGTCAGCGCAATCAAAATCAATGGGAAACGAGCCCATCAGATGGTGCGCGAGGGACAAGAAGTGGAGATCCCTGCACGTCCGGTCACTATTTACCGTTTCGATGTCCTCGATATTTCGCGCACCTTGTCACCGGAATTTATTGACATCGATGTAGAGGTCACGTGTTCATCGGGAACGTACATCCGCTCCCTCGCTCGCGATCTAGGAGAAGCCCTCCACGTGGGTGGCCACCTCACAGCTTTACGACGCCTATCCGTGGGCCCCTTCGCTCTTTCCGATGCCATCACTCTCGACGATCTCGCCGCTGCCCCCAAGCTCAGTCTTTCTTTGGATGAATCCTTAACTCGGTGCTACCCCACATTAGAGGTAACAGAGTCTGAGGCCACAGACCTCTCCATGGGGAAATGGCTCCAACCACGAGGCTTAGCAGAGGTTCACGCGGCGGTAGCACCCAATGGCCAGGCCATCGCGCTTATCAAGGAAAAAGGCAAGCGGCTTTCTTCCATTTTCGTGGCGCGTCCCAACACGCTCTCCTAGCCGAGTCGAAATATTGACGGCCTTTTATACAACAGAAGTTGCAGCTATTACGTAGCCGTTTTTCACCATCCAGCGCCCTTCTATAAAAGGAACGGGAGTGGGACGAACAAGCAGATAAGACACAAAAGATCCATCGTCTCTAATGTCTATTTCTGCTTGTTCAAAGCCTAACCAGCGGTGCGTCAACGGAAACCACACTTTGTAGGTAGCTTCTTTCGCGCAGAACAAAACTCGATCTGCGCACGAGATACCATTGCTGCGCAAACGTTCAAGCTGTTCGAGTTCACCTTCTCGAGCGATCGAACCGATAACGCCCTCTGGAAGCGGCTCGGCGACTTCTGCATCGATTCCCATCGATCTGATAAGCAGCCGAGGAGCAACAACTGCGGCCCTAAAACCATCAGTGTGGGTCAAAGATCCACTAACAGAAGCTGGCCATAACGGCATGCCTCGCTCACCACGCAGAATTGGTTCACCTGTGTCTCGTTGCAGCTTAGCGAGGGCTTGGTGGGCGCACCACCGCGCATCTCCAAATTCCGCTTTACGGAGCGGAACCGCGTGTGCGACAAGAGCCCGTTCCAGCGGATGCAGCTCATTAAACTTGCCCAAGTCTATGATTCCGGGATCGGTGGTAAGAGACACATAGCGTGCAGCTTCTGGAAAGAGCGACTGATCAAGCTGGATCTCGTTGTTCACGACTCCCCCTTGTTCGCACTCTGTGTCATCGATTCATCCGGCTCAAGTCCCGGGCCCATGGTTGCTTTTCCGGCATCATCGATATGCATGATAGGAAAAGGCCAGGGACGTGACTCTATGTTTTGCTGCCATTGCCGGGGATATCCCAGGGATACCTCCACGTGCGGCACACCATCAATGCGCATTATTCCAGGAAGATGCAGGTGCCCATAGATCACTGCTTTCGCACTGTATCGGCTTCCCCATGACATAGTGTGCCGAGTTCCGCACCATAGCCCAATCTCTGGGATCTGCATCCTATCCACAGGTTCTTGGGAAAGCGGCCAATGATTGATCAGGATCGTAGGTCCGTTTACTCTGCTTAACCGATTAACCGAATACGCCAAACGGTCCCAGCACCACGCACGGATATCCACGAATGGGGCGATAGCAAACTGGTCTGTAAGCACAATTTGCTTTTCATGGGCAGCCTCAACAGCCTGTTCTATGCTCATTCCGCGCGGGCGGAAAGAGTAATCATAAAGCGTAAACAACGGCACGATGGTCACACCGCCGAAAACTGGGAAAGGATCTTCTGGTGTCAGAACATCGATCTTCCGACACGCACGCACGAGCTCGTCGTATTTTGCTCGCCCTTGATGCGTATCCGTTCTTCTGCAGAACAGCTCATGATTTCCCGGGACCCAAATAACGCAGGCAAAACGCTTACGTAATTTATGAAGAACCTCCACGACTACGCTGGTGCGTTCTGCAACGTCTCCGGCGACAATCAGCCAATCAGAGGGGTCCTTGGGCTTAAGAGAATCAATGTGTTCTCCATTAGCTCGAACTGCTGCATGAAGGTCCGCAACAGCCCATAGGGTCTGTGCCATGTGACCTCCTTGCGTACCTAGGTTGTTTCAAACGTAAGACCAATTATTGCAATTGTCAGCGGGGATTCGCTCATCGACTCTCCGGGGCTGGAATATTCCCGTCTCCCACATCTTTGCTATAAGCCCACTTCATCGAATAAAAGCGCCATATTCCCGCGATCATTCGAAGAGAGATAAAGGAAACTAGCCCCCACCACACGCCTATCAGGCCAGCGTCGAAGAGCAAAGCCAACCATACGCCAGGTAAAAATCCTCCGAGCACTGACAACAAAGATACGGTTCGCAGATACGCGGCGTCAGCGGCACCTAAGAATACTCCGTCAAAGGCAAACACGACGCCACCCACAACGATCATGAGAACCAGCTGCCACCACGGCCCACTTATTTCTTGAAGAACCCCTGCATCTGACGTAAAAATTCCTGGTATCAGGTGAAAACCACCAGCGAATATTACGGCAAGCACCACGCCAAATATGGTGGAATACAACACAGATATTTGTCCTACACGACGCGCTCGAGCAACATTTTTTGCACCAAGTGCAGCCCCTGTCAACGTCTGGCCCGCAATAGCCAGCGAATCGAGAATAAGCGTGAGAAAACTCCACAGCTGGAGCAGCACTTGGTGTGCTGCCAAAGACTCTGCACCAAAGCGGCCAGCTACCGCTGCTGCTGAGATAAAAGAAATCTGAAATGATAGCGATCGCACGATCAGATCCCTACCAAGGGACAACTGCGAACGCATGATGGTCCAATTCGGACGAATAGTGCCTTCATGCTCCCGAAAGAGGCACAGAATAAACAGCAAAGACGTAATAGTAATCCCAACGATATTCGCCCATGCCGAGCCCACCAGCCCATGCTGGTTAACCAAGATTGGTACTAACACCAGCCCCGGCACAACACCCGACAAGGTAAAAATCAACGGTAACCGGGTGTTTTGTATCCCTCTTAGCCACCCATTTCCTGCCATCACGACAAGGACCAGCGGGATACCTATAGCTGTTACTCTGAGCCAACTCGTTGCTGCGTTGGACACCTCATAGGAACCGCTAAGCCAGAATGTGAACGTCGGAGCCCCCATAAAAACAACAAGCGCCAAGATGGTCCCGACGAAAAGCGCAAGCCATGTAGCCTGCATGCCCTCAGCCACGGCTTCCTTCTTTTTACCCGCACCAAAAAGGCGAGCTGAACGCGCCGTTGTTCCATAGGATAAAAACGTTAATTGAGTAGTCACCTGGGCATATATCGTGGTCCCTGCTCCAAGTGCTGCTAAGGAGGCCGCCCCCAGTTTGCCCACTACTGCGGTGTCAAAAAGCAGATAAAGCGGCGTAGCCGCCAGCACTCCCAGTGCAGGAAGCGCCAAGCGAAGAATCGTTGCTGGACTAATCTCTGCTATTTCTTCTTGTGCTCTTCCCACCGGACATACTCTTTCTCTCCGCGTCTTCTCCTAGAAGAACATGCCTCGTACAGGCCTTTACTGCAACAGCAGTATGCCTTATATTGTTCCCCACAGTTTCGTTTAGTAGACCCGCTGAACCGCCGCTTTAAGTTCTGCGACTACGTGATCTACCGTTCCAAACGTGACGTAGCCTGATGACCTGATATGCCCACCGCCGCCCAAGGTACGGGCCAAAATGGAAATATCGAGATCTTCCGAACGCAGCGAAACCGCCCATTCTCCTCTTTTATATTCTTTGAAGACCACGGCTATATCCGTGCCGTCTGAACCGCGGATCAGATCCGCGATTTTTTCTACAGCATGAGTCGAATGCCCCTGGACATCGTCGTACTGTGCGATGGCCACAACGACCGATACGTTGTTGACATGCATCACCCGAAGACGAGAAAGGATCGTACCGATCATCGCAAGATCTGGGACGGAATCACTGCTAAAAAGCTGCTGCCCGATGCTCCGGATTTTAAGGCCCGTATCAACAAGTTCTTGAGCCAGGGCATGCATTTCCGGCCGGCCCCACCTAAAACCACCCGTATCCGACACCAGCCCAGCATAAAGTCCATACGCGATATCTTTAGTCAGCGTAATTTTCAGGTGCTGGAACCAATCCCGCAAAATACTCGTTGTTGATTCCGCCTGATAGTCAATCAGGTTGACTCCTGCAAAACCGCGATTTGTACTGTGATGATCTATCAGAATGACCCGGCTAATGTCGCGCATAACCTGTGGCTGAAGTGCTCCCAGCCGCCCCACGGCGCCGCAGTCCACGGCAATAATTGCATCGCACTCAGGAAGCCTATCCACAGTGAGAATATCCGTGGCTCTGGGGATATCCAGCAAAGAGCGTTCTAAGGGCGTGCGTTGGCCGATGACTCCTATGGCTTCCTTAGACAGCTGCTCCAGGGCAAGCGTCGTCGCACAAACGCTTCCGATAGCATCCGGGTCAGGATTGATATGGCCTACAACGCACACTCTTTCAGCTTTGCTGATGATTCTTTCAGTAGCTGACCAATCCAACGGTTTGTCCGACGATGTTTGAACGCAGGTTTTACTCATCGACGTCCATTTTATAGGGATTTTCTTCCCCTGCTGGTTTTGCATTCTTTTTCAGCTCAGCAAGCTCTGCATCACGTGCTTTAGCGCGCGCCAGCAGATCTTCCATATGCGCCGAAGACTCTGGAACTGTATCTAGCTCGAAAGATAACGTTGGGGTAAAACGCACGCTCAGCTGGTCTCCCACGATCTTTCGTAGCTGGCCTCGCGCACGGTGGAGAGCCTCAGCTGCACCCTCTACATCTGGAGTGTCTTCAATGGAACGGCCCCGCACTGTGTAATACACGGTTGCATCATGCAAGTCGCCTGTAACCCGGGTGTCTGTAACAGTGACGTACTCCAGCCGGTAGTCCTTAATTTCTCGTTCAATAGCCGTAGCCACAATCGTCTGGATACGCTTAGCCAGCCTGGCGGCACGTGCGTGATCAACCATTTTTCAACCTCTTTTTCATCTATTTATTGCAGCCTTTTGTCGACTAACGCAATTATCTTATCTGCTTTATCAAAGCGGAAACGTACTCTGTCTTATCCAAAACGGACTTCTTTGTCCGATCTGCATGATAAACACAGGATAAAAGCGGCGCTGACTCTCAACATTAGTCATGAGAGTCAGCGCCGCTTTGAGTAGTTATCGGGTTAAGCAGCCACTATTAAGAACGTGGAACCTCTACCTGTTCAAATACCTCGATGATATCGCCAACCTGGATATCCGGGTAGGACAAGACCATACCGCACTCGTAACCTGCGGAGACCTCGGTGGCGTCGTCTTTCTCACGACGTAGCGATTCAATAGTCGCCTTGTCTGCCACTACGGCGCCGTCGCGAAGCAAACGAATCGTAGCGTTACGACGCACCTTTCCACTCTCCACCATGCAACCTGCGATCAGGCCAACTGCAGAAGCCTTGAAGATTGCACGAATCTCTGCACGTCCAACTTCTCGCTCTTCGTAGATTGGCTTGAGCATGCCCTTCAGCGCTTGCTCAACTTCCTCGATCGCACGGTAGATGACGGTGTAGTAACGAACATCCACGCCTTCAGCGTTGGCTTCTTCCGTTGCCTTACCCTCAGCACGAACGTTGAAGGCAATGATCACGGCATCAGAAGCAGCAGCCAAGGAGACGTTTGTCTGTGTAACAGCACCGACGCCACGGTCGATGATGTTCAGCTGAACTTCGTCGTCGACCTCAATCTTGAGCAATGCTTCTTCCAAGGCTTCCACGGAACCAGCATTGTCGCCTTTGAGGATGAGGTTGAGGGTGCTGTGTTCCTTAAGAACTGCATCCAGATCCTCAAGAGAGACGCGCTTGCGGGTCTTTGCAGCCAGAGCGTTACGCTTGCGCGCATTGCGCTGGTTAGCAATCTGACGAGCAACACGATCGTCTTCAACCACAAGGAGGTTATCGCCAGCGCCGGGGACACCGTTAAGGCCCTGCATCTGAACAGGACGGGAAGGTCCTGCTTCTTCAACATCATGTCCGTACTCATCGACCATGCGACGCACGCGACCATAAGCATCACCTGCGACAACAGAGTCTCCCACGCGCAGCGTACCGCGCTGGACGATGACTGTAGCCACTGGGCCTCGGCCACGATCCAGGTGAGCCTCAATGGCCACGCCTTGCGCGTCCATGTCAGGGTTAGCACGCAGATCCAGTGAAGCATCTGCGGTAAGAAGAACAGCCTCCAGTAGTCCATCGATATTGATGTTCTGCTTTGCAGAAATATCAACGAACATGGTGTCTCCGCCGTAGTCCTCAGGAACGAGGCCGTACTCAGTGAGCTGTCCACGGATCTTATCCGGGGATGCACCTGGCTTATCGATCTTGTTCACTGCGACCACGATCGGTACATCTGCTGCCTTAGCGTGGTTGATGGCCTCAACGGTCTGAGGCATAACTCCGTCATCAGCAGCGACAACAAGCACAGCAATATCCGTGGACTTAGCACCACGAGCACGCATAGCGGTGAAGGCCTCGTGACCCGGGGTATCAAGGAAGGTGATCTTACGATCGGTGCCGTCGACGTTAACAGCGACCTGGTAAGCACCAATGCCCTGCGTAATGCCGCCTGCTTCACCGGAACCAACGTTGGACTTACGGATGGAGTCCAACAGGCGGGTCTTACCGTGGTCAACGTGACCCATAACGGTCACCACAGGAGGACGCTTCTCCAGATCTTCTTCAGTTCCCTCGTCCTCACCAAACTGCAGGTCGAAGGACTCGAGAAGCTCGCGGTCTTCATCTTCAGGCGAGACAACATCAACTTTGTAGTTCATCTCTTCGCCGAGGAGCTGCAATGTCTCCTCGCTCACAGATGCAGTTGCCGTTACCATCTCGCCAAGGTTAAAGAGTGCCTGGACGAGTGCCGCAGCATCTGCATTAATCTTCTCAGCGAAGTCGGAAAGCGAAGCACCCCGGACAAGACGAATCGTCGCGCCTCCACCGTCGGGCAGGCGAACGCCACCAATGACGTTTGGTGCCTGCATTGCCTCGTATTCATTACGCTTCTGACGTTTCGACTTACGTCCCTTGCGTGGAGCGCCACCTGGGCGTCCGAATGCACCAGCGGTACCGCCACGACGTCCGCCGCGACCACCGGCAGCTCCACCGCCACCTGGGCGACCGCCGCCAAAGCCTGCGCCTCCGGGTCCACGGTTTCCGCCTTGGGCACCCGCACCGCCGCGGCCACCATTGCGGCCGCCGGCGCTCCGAGAAGGCATCTGCCCTGGATTCGGGTGTAAAGGCATCATTGCAGGACTTGGACGACGTCCGCCGCCCTGACGCTCCTGACCAGCACCTTGCTGCGGACGGTTGCCGCCTTGTTGACGCTGCTGACCGCCGCGACCACCTGGGCGAGGCTGACGCTCAGCGTTGTTGCCGCCTTGAGCACCACGACCTGCACCCGGACGCGGAGCGCCACCTGGGCGTGGGCCATTTCCAGGGCGGTTGCCGCCACCAGGACGAGGCGCTGGGCGCTCACCGCTGGAGAACCGCTCACCGCTGGAGAACGGGTTGTTGGCTACGCGAGGAGCACGTCCACCCGGCTTTGGCGCATTTCCGCCTGGGCGCGCCTGCGGACGAGGCATAGCAGAAGGAGATGCTCCTGCACCTGGCTTAGGAGCAGAACCCGGAGTCTTAGGCGCATCAGCCTGGGAAGCGCTGAAACCTGGCTTAGGTACGGGCTTAACGGCGGGTTTTGGAGCGGCTGGCTTCGCAGAAGCCGGCTTGGGTGCTGCAGGTTTTGCGGCAGCGGGTTTTGGAGCGGCTGGCTTCGCAGAAGCCGGCTTAGGCGCTGCAGGCTTAGCCGACGTTGACGGAGCTTTTGCAGCCTCAGGGGCAACCTTCGCAGATCCCTGATCAGCGCTCACATCGTTCGCAGCATAATGCTGCTTCATCTTCTTGATCACCGGAGGTTCGATGGTCGAAGATGCAGTCTTTACAAACTCGCCTTGTTCTTTCAGCGTGGCAAGTAGTTCCTTGCTTGTTACACCGAGCTGTTTAGCTAGCTCATGTACACGTAGCTTTCCGGGCACTTCTCTCCTTGAGTTACGGAAGGAAGCCTTAACCCCGGAGGGCTTACGTCGACTTCCTACCTAAGTTACTTTGACGTTCATCGCTGATGCTTCATCGTATGCTCATCAATGTTCGGTCTTCCTTGTAATGTCGGGTCCAGCGCCAAGCGCTGCTAGGTACTCTCGTACATGACCTGTGTCTACTTCCGCAGACACCCTTAACGCGCGAGCGAATGCTCGGCGCTTTTCAGCTAGCTCCAGTGCATCGATGGTAGGCGCGATCCATGCTCCGCGTCCTGTCAGACGCTTACGTGGGTCAGCAATCACCGAATAAACAGAATGATGCGATTCCCCTGCTACATCATCTTGCTTGCGCAAAACAACGCGAAGAAGTTGCTCAGCGGGTTGCGATTCTTTGGTAGCGATGCAGGTACGGATACGCGTCCGCGTAGGCTTAGAAAGATCTCCTCCGGGGGAGTCACCATACAAAGCCGCTGGCATTCGTCTCCTTTTCGCTTCACATCTCATATTGTCTTTTGCTTGTGCTCAACACCGTTCTAGTGTCCATCACACAAGCTGCAGATGGGCCGTTAAGTAGTGTACGCCATATTCTCCACAAAGATGAAGTTGGAAACGTCAAACACCAAATAATTCCGCTTTGCCGTCTTTATCGGGAAGTGAACCCGGCATATTTTCAGGCTGCAGGAATAAAAACGCCCCTCTTACTGCCGTATAGATTCATCATCTATCGCAGTTCAAGGAGCGATATAAAGGACTAGCTAGCGTCAGAACGGATATCGATCTTCCAACCTGTTAGGCGTGCAGCCAAACGAGCATTTTGCCCTTCTTTACCAATGGCCAAGGAAAGCTGGTAATCAGGCACCGTGACCTTAGCAGCTTGAGCCTCAAGATCAGTGATCTCTACGTGCACAACCTTGGACGGCGCAAGGGCGTTACCCACGTACTTTGCCGGATCTTCATCAAAATCAATGATGTCAATCTTTTCTCCGCTCAGCTCGTTCATGATGTTGTTCACTCGCTGGCCACGAGGCCCGATGCACGCACCTTTGGCATTCAGGCCTTTAACATTCGCACGGACAGCCACCTTGGAACGGTGCCCAGCCTCGCGCGCAATGCTGATAATCTCTACCGATCCGTCAGCAACTTCAGGAATCTCCAGCTCAAAGAGTCTGCGCACCAGCTCAGGGTGGGTACGAGACAAATTAATCTGAAGGTTACACGGAGTACGGTTCACTCTTACGACGTAGCACTTTACGCGGTTGCCGTGAACTAGTTTTTCACCAGGAATTTGCTCAGCAGGTATGAGGATGCCGTCCTGCCCCTCAGCCTCAGTTCCCAGGTGAACAACGATAATTCCTCGCTCGTTTGCATATGCGTCTGCCTGAACAATGCCAGAAACTACGCGTCCTTCGTACTCGCTATATGCATCATAGGCTTTCCAGGTTTCTGCCTCACGCAAACGCTTTTTGATTGCATCGCGAACCGCCTGCGCGCCGACACGACCAAAGTTAGCGGGTGTGTCGTCATATTCAGAAACAACGTTGCCCTCTTCATCGAGCTCAGAAACAATGACAGAGACAAGCCCTGTGGTGGCACTAATGTCCACGCGAGCACGAGTGTTTTCTTCAACGTTGGTGTCTTTAAACTCGCGGTAGGAGAAAAGAAGCGCACGAGCGATCGTCTCAATCAATTCCTCTACAGGAACTTTCCGCTCGGACTCAATGAGCTTAAGTGCGTGGATATCAATATTCACTTGTTTTCCTCTTCCAAAGCCAAGGCGGCATCAAAATCTAGTTGCGTGAACTCAAGCTCCGCTTCTGCGGGCTTCGCGAACTCAATTTCTACCACTGCTTGAGTATTTTCTCCCAATTCAATCGAACGAACCGAGATCTTTTTCCCCTGTCGCTTAACCACGATCACTCGAGTTTCATCATCACTTACTGCCCCAATCCGCTCGATCGATTTCTTTCCTTCAATGTCAAGGGCGACCAAGCGGTGACGATTTCTCCGCCACTGACGTGCTTTGGTAAGGGGCACGTCCACTCCAGGAGTACCGACCTCCAGCGTGTATCCCGGGCCAAAGCTTAAGGCACCAGAAGCTTCTTGGGCGTCGAAAAGCTCAGAGATAGCTGTGGATACTACTTCCAGCTGATCCAAATCCGGCCGGTTTTCAGAATCCAAGGACACTGCGACAAGCGTTTTCTTGCCTGCGCGGTTGACTCGGATGTGTTCAAGATCCATGTTATGCGCCACTGCGATCGGCGTTATGAGCTCGGTTAAGACTTCGGTAGAGGGAAATGCCATGCCCGTTATCGTAGCCGACGCACAAAGGCATCCGAGTATGGAAGTACACTTTCCTTTTGTGACTCGTTCTGCAGCATCTCGATTCCTATTGGCCGTAGTGGTTTCCGGCGGCATGCTTAGTGCATGCAGCCTTACTCCGCATCCCGCGCCAGACACCACACTGACGCGCCTAGCAGCGCGAGCCTCCACGGAGGCAAAAGTATTTGATAGCAGTGACGCTCCCTATGCCGCGCTTCGACGCGCCGGCCTTGCCGAACTACGCACAGAGATCCAACGCGTGTGCGGACACAAAAATGACGGTACGCTCCCCTCTTCTTGTGACGACTCGGCTCTAGATTCCGCTATAGAAAAAGCGCACCTTGATTTCGATAGCAACAGCAGTCCCGTAGATGCAGCTACAGCAGCAGCTCAAGAGCTCGTGTCTAGCGCTGGCGATCTGCCAGAGGGATCTATGCTGCTCGCTGCCAACCAACTTGTTGATCTCGTATCGGTAGGGGCAGCAGCACCGACTACGGGAGGAGCACTGTTCGACCCCTCGGTGAATAAAAAACTTAAGTCTTCCGACATTAAAATCGACGCAGATGCGGCACGAGACGCCCTCGCCTGGGAATATTCCATCGTCTATGGCCTGGGCATTGCCACCGCATCTGCTAGTGGCCTACTCAAGCAAGCCGTCAACGATTCCATTGACACCCATCAAAATCGCATCAGCATCCTACAAAGCAGCCTCGCGCCCACTGGGGAGTTCCCCAAACCTGAGTCTGCTTATGAGTTGAAAAAGTACCAACAGCCTTTTGATGCCCAAAGTACTGCCGACTACATTGAGGCCCTGCGCAAAGACACCACAGATTATTGGATTGCTACGGCCGCTGCAGCTAAAACCACTTCTTGGAAAGAACTAGCTTTAGCCTTTGCAGCCCAGACCGCGGTTGGCGCTCCCACAGCCCCGACCAGCACGCTAAAAACGACTGCGTGCCCCCGCCAGTGACACTCACGACGGGGGCACGCAGTCGTTTTTAGGGGTGGTTAGACCACAAAGGTTTCCGGCCCCTAAGAGCGCTCTTAAGCACCGATCATATCGATAATCTGTGCAGTAGCTTCAGCAGCTGGAATTTCCACAGCTTCTTTACCGCGGACGCGCAGCTCAACTTTTCCTTCTTTAAAAGACCTACCCAGGACTACCACATACGGCATTCCTAGCAGCTCCGCATCCTTGAATTTCACGCCAGGGCTTACCTTAGGGCGGTCGTCGAAAAGCACTTCGATGCCCGCTGCGTCGAGCTCAGAAACCAACGTATCCCCGGCCTCGATGGCTGCCGCATCTTTGTTTGCCACGACCACGTGAACAGCAAAAGGCGCAACCTCAATGGGCCAATTAAGTCCCTTCTCATCATGACGCTGCTCGGCAAGCACCGCCATGAGTCGCGAGACACCGATGCCATAGGATCCCATTGTGGGGATCGCCCGCTTGCCGTTTTCATCAAGGATCTGCATGTCAAAGGCCTCGGTATATTTACGTCCAAGCTGGAAAATATGCCCGACCTCTATACCGCGAGCCGGGGTGAGCGTGCCCTGACCTTCTGGCGCTGGATCGCCCTCACGAACTTCGGCAGCCTCGATGTAGTTTTCCACCTCAAAGTCACGACCAACGGTGAGGTTAACTACATGGCGTTGATCAGCGTCTGCACCAGTAATCCATGAGGTTCCGGTGACCACACGAGGATCAGCAAAAAGCTTAACACCATGTGCGATCAATGCGCGAGGGCCAACGTAGCCTTTCACGAGGAAGGGGTTCGCCTTGAAATCTGCCTCAGTAGCAAGTTCTACCGCTGCAGGCTCTAGCGAAGCTTCCAGGCGCTTCATGTCTACTTCACGGTCTCCTGGAAGCAGAATGCCGGCAAGCTCATGGTCCTCAGCACCGGGTTCTGTAATTTTCACGACGATGCATTTCAGAGTATCCGAGGCCGCAACCTCACGGCCTTCAACCGTGATACCAGCGGTCTGTGCCCATGCCACTAAGGACTCAATGGTTTCAGAGGCAGGGGTGTCGTACTCCATAGCTTCAGGCAGCCCTTCAAGGGAGCGTTCGACGCCAGGCTGCGTGATCACGGCTTCCACGTTAGCGGCGTAGTCACCCTGCGTAGCGCGCACAAAGGTGTCCTCACCGTTTTCGCTGATTGCAAGGAATTCTTCGGAAGCAGACCCACCCATCGCACCAGACGTCGCAGAGCAGATCGCATACTCAACACCTAGGCGATCAAGGATGCGCTGATATGCGCCCCGGTGGCGCTGATATGAGGACTCAAGTCCGTCATCTGTCATATCGAAGGAGTAGGAATCCTTCATCACAAATTCGCGGCCACGAAGAATACCAGCGCGTGGGCGCTCTTCATCCCGGTACTTGGTTTGGATTTGGTAGAGGATGACGGGGAAATCCTTGTACGACGAGTACATGTCTTTCACTGCTCCGGCAAACATCTCCTCATGGGTGGGGCCCAAAAGGTAGTCTGCACCCTTGCGATCTTTGAGTCGGAAAAGTGAGTCGCCGTATTCAGTCCACCGGTTAGTTGTCTGGTAGGGCTCGCGGGGCAACAACGCTGGGAAAAGTAGCTCTTGAGCTCCAATTCCATCCATCTCCTCGCGCACAATATTTTCGATCTTTTTGAGTGTGCGCAGCCCTAAGGGCAGCCACGTGTAAACACCTGGTGCAGCTCTGCGAATGTATCCGGCACGAACTAGCAGCTTGTGGCTAGGAACTTCAGCATCTGCGGGATCTTCGCGCAGGGTGCGCAGGAAGAGCGTGGAAAGACGTGTGATCATGAGTAAGAAATATACCCGCTAGGGTTATGGACATGCTCATTGTGTTACCTCCTTCAGAGACTAAAGCCATCGGCGGTGATGATGCTCCACTCAATATGGATGCTTTATCCTTCCCCTCGTTGAACCCGATAAGGGAATCCATCTCTAAGGATCTGAGCTCACTATCCCCCGATCAAGCCCTAACACTATTGAAATTAAGCGAGAAGCTTCGGGAAGAAGTTGTAGCTAATACAGAGCTGCTTCGTGCGCCTACGATGCCAGCGCTACTGCGCTATA
The DNA here is from genome assembly GCF_002162115.2 of Corynebacterium silvaticum. Taxonomy (NCBI): domain Bacteria; kingdom Bacillati; phylum Actinomycetota; class Actinomycetes; order Mycobacteriales; family Corynebacteriaceae; genus Corynebacterium; species Corynebacterium silvaticum. The sequence continues at coordinate 1,578,369 of NZ_CP021417.2, forward strand.
CCGGTGTGCTTTACGACGCCCTCGACGCGCCTACTCTTCCGCCTTCTGCATGGTCACGCCTTGCTATCGGGTCAGCGTTGTTTGGCGTCATAGGGGCTTCAGACCCTATCCCGCGATACCGGCTATCTGGATCTAGTAAAGTCCCCAGCGCAGATGGAACAATCCCAACAATGAAAAAACGCTGGGGTTCAGCAATTACCACAGCGTTAAGTGATACTGACGACTTTATCGTGGATCTGCGCTCTGGCACCTATCAGCAGTTGGGGAAAGTTCCCGGCGCGACTACGGTGCGCGTGGAGTCGGTGCAACCTAATGGGGTGCGAAAAGTCATCAGCCATTTTAATAAGCATTACAAAGGTGAGTTAGCGCGAGTGTTGGTGCTCAGTGATGCGCACCCTTCCTCTACTGAGGAGGTAGAAAAGGTCGCCCAAAAAGCTGGTTTAGCAATAGAGCAGACCGGAGCAACAGAATTGACTTTTGAGGTTCGGAACTGATCTGGCACTTACACGAGGGGGCACCTCAATTTGAAGCGCCCTCTCGTCTTTTCATATCTGCGTGTTTTTACGTATGTGCTGGTTGTGCGTCTAGTCCAGCGACTTCTCCGATGACGTATACGGCGGGTGGCTTAATCTCCTGTGTACGCATGGTACTGGCCAGGGTTCCCAGCGTGCATTTATAGGAGCGCTGTTGTTCCGTCGCGCCTTCTTGGATTATCGCCACGGGAGTGGAGGCTGGCCGGCCGCCGTAGATAAGCGCGTCGGCAATGGCTGGTGCGTTTTTCACTCCCATGATCACACTCAGGGTTCCTTGTGTTTGTGCTAGCGCATCCCAGTTGTTGAGAGACTCCGGGTGATGCGGTGGCACGTGCCCAGAGACCACGGTAAAGCTGTGTACAAGGCCTCGTTGGGTGATGGGAACACCGGCCAGCGCTGGTACGGAAACGGCGCTTGTTACTCCGGGGATGACTTCGCAGGCAATCCCCTGTGCTGCACAAACCTGTAGTTCTTCAAAGCCTCGGCCAAAGATGTATGGGTCGCCGCCTTTAAGTCGAGCGACTCTTTTTCCTAACTGTGCGTGATGGATGAGTAGCTCGTTGATTTTCGACTGGGCTACTTGCCTACCGTATGGGAGCTTGGATACGTCGATGATTTCTTTCGTGGCAACGTCGCAAAGCTTATCCAGCTCCGACGCCGGGCCTAAATGATCCGCCAAAATTACGTCCACTGTTTGCAGCCGACGCATCCCTCTGACAGTAATCAGGTCCCATGCTCCTGGGCCACCGCCGATAAGTGAGACTGGGGCCTGCCATTGATTCTGCTGGGAAGTCATGAAGAACAAGTTTAAACAGTGAGTGCGCTTAGTCCTATTTGGGTTCCCTATAAGGGAAAGATCATAGGTGGGAATCCGCGCTACGGTAGTAGCTATGTCGTATCCCACGTTTCTTCATACCTTTGCAGAACAACTCCCCGGCCTTGCGGTCGCTCACCGTTCTGGTGAGTGGCCTGATCCTCAGCTGGTTGTTTTTAATGATGAGGTGGGAGCAGCGCTGGGTATCACGCGAGAAAATATATGTGATCTATTCCATGCCGATGGGCATGCGCAAGCGTACTCTGGGCACCAGTTTGGTAATTTTGTCCCACTGCTCGGTGACGGTCGGACGTTGCTAGTCGGAGAGCTACGCGCAGATCGCCACCTCTGCGGGGAGGCATCTGGTGCGCCTTTGCTTTACGACGTTCACCTTAAGGGTTCGGGCCCAACAGATTTTTCTAGAGGGGGCGATGGCCGGGCCGTCCTCGGGCCTATGCTGCGCGAATATCTCATTTCTGAATCTCTCCACGCGCTCGGTGTGCCTAGTAGTAGATCGTTAGCTGTGTTCACAACCGGTGAAACCGTGATGAGGGGACGTCCCCAGCCGGGAGCCGTCCTCGTTCGAGTCACTCCTCATCATTTGCGGGTGGGAACGCTACAGTTTGCGGCGATCAGCGGTCCCGAGATTCTTCGCGATACCGTGCGCTATGCGAGCCATCGGATCCTAGCTCAACCTAGCGACAATGAGCTGGAAAACGCGCGAGAGCTTTTGCATCAGGCGGTCCTGTCACAGGCTCGCTTAGTCGCGCAGTGGATGCGATTCGGGTTTGTCCATGGTGTGATGAATACAGATAACACCACGTTGAGTGGGTATAGTATCGATTTTGGCCCTTGCGCCTTTATGGATACTTTCGATCCTCAAACGGTATTTTCCAGCATTGATCAGGGCGGACGCTACGCCTATGGTCAGCAGCCTGCCATAGCTGGATGGAATCTTGCTCGGATGGCCGAGACACTCCTTCCGTTCATCGGAATGGAGTCAGCGAGGGAAGAAATCGATAGTTTCGCTTCCCACTACCGCGCTGCGTGGTTGGCGGAAATGGGTCAGGCGGTAGGAGTAGATCCCGATAACGCTGGTGCAGAAAAGCTTCTCGATGCTTTGCCGGAGTTGCTGACTCGCCATACAGCGGATCTCACGACTTTCCTACGAAGTTTGAGCGATGGTACGACACAGCAAAAATTCCCCTGGGCGCGCGACTGGTGTACTACCCGTGACATGTGCGGAGCCGTACCCCCGCACAATCCGGTGTACATTCCCAGAAATCACCTCGTAGAGGAAGCGTTGTTGCATGCTGAACGCGGGGATCTCTCGCATTTCCATCGGCTCTTTGCAGCCACGACCGCACCTTTTGACCGCCTCGACGGTAGTGAAGATCTTGAACAGCCTGCTCCTCAAGACGCTGCCCCTTATATCACCTACTGTGGCACGTAGCGCGCCGAGGGTACCGGGTTCTCCAAGCTAAGTCCGCTGAGCTAGGAGCAGCATTGTTTCCGTATCATTAAGCATTGCCTGGCTGAGTTTGCGCACCGCATCCTCGCGGTCAAAATGCACTCCGATAAGGACGATCTCATTGCTCGGTTCGAGGCCTGCCTGCTGCCAATAGCCCGCGGGGACGATGCGCAGGTCCGGCCCTGCTTGGTGCCACACTTGAACCATATCAATCCGATCCGAGACCCAACAGTGCCCCTTGGAGCGCACGAGTCCGGAAATTGAATGCAGCGCCTGGATCAATCGCTCGCGATCAAAAGGCCTATCGCCACGGAAAACCACAGAGCTAATCCCATATTCTTCTGTCTCAGGAGTGTGCGGATTAGTCAGCTCATCCATGTACCCCTGATACGTCCGAGCTGTGGCTTCGTCATAGGCCATGGCTCCCAACACATCAGAAATTGCTGATCGCGGCTCGCCTTTTTCTGGAATGACGCGGCCGTCGATAAGCTTTTCGACGCTCGCGCGCGGGTTCATTCTGCGCACCAAAGCCACAGTCGCCTCGTAGTGTTCTGTGGGCACCAGATCGGCTTTAGTCACATAGATCCGGTCCGCGAATTCTACCTGGTCTACCAGTAGGTCGGCGATTGTACGATCGTCTTCCGGGGTAGCTCCCAAGTCGCGATCTACCAGGTAGGTCTTTTTGGACATGTAGTCCAGGAACTGGGTGGCGTCGACAAGCGTTGCCATCGTGTCAATCGGAGCAACATCCGCCAAGCGGGTTCCGTCTTCCCATTCCCATTCAAACGTAGCCGCAACGGGCATGGGTTCCGATATACCCGTTGATTCGATCACGATGTGGTCGTACTGCCCCGACCTAGCTAGTGACCCCACTGATTCCACAAGATCATCGCGCAGGGTACAACAAATGCAACCGTTGGTGAGTTCAATAAATCGGTCCTCGCCACGTTCCAGGTGTCCCTCTCCTGCAATGAGGGCTGCGTCGATGTTTATTTCAGAGAAATCGTTAACGATCACCGCAATTTTGCGACCCTCGCGATTTCCTAGCAGGTCATTGAGAAGGGTGGTTTTCCCCGAGCCGAGAAATCCGGATAGCACTGTGACTGGAGTAGATGAGAAAGACATTCACTAATGAATACCTTTTTCATCTAGCTTCCGCAAGCCACTACCCCGCCAGGTCCTCATTCGATGAAATGTGGGGACTCCCGGTTCAAGAGACTCTCTTTTATCGTGATGCCATAGCGGAAACCGCCGAGGGTTCCGTCACTACGCACAATACGATGGCAAGGCACAAACAACGCAGCAGCATTCATAGCACACGCACTAGCAGCAGCTCGCGCAGCCTTTTCATTGCCGCATCGAATCGCATACTCGGTATACGTAAGAGTTTCCCCAGGCCGGACCTCCCGTAAAACATCCCATGCTCGCATGCGGAACGGCCCCGAGTGTTGCTTGACAGGAATTTGCTTCACCGCGTCTACCTCCCCTGAGTAATAAGCAGAGACTGCCACGCTCGCATCACACAACACGGCATGCGCAGCATCAAGCTCCACATGATCAATTCCCTGCCCTACGGGCCCCAGTGCGAACTCCTTGTGCACCAAAGAGGCCAGCGCCGCAATATCTTCAGTCCAGCCACTAGCCAGCACAAAACCATCATGTCCTATGATGCTCAAGGGCCCATCAGGCGTTGTTAGGGTCAACGCCTGTGGCTTTTCACTGGCAGGCATCAACAAACCTTCTCACTGCCCGCGGTACGGACGCTGGGTGAACGTGGAGATAACTAGCATGGACATTACCGTGGACAAACCCCTCACGTGCCGCCACACCGTCCCAGGTATGCCATCCCCATGCAGACTCCCAACCAGAAGCATCTGCTTTGACCAGCGCCGTATGATGGAATTCGTGTCCAGTGACGCGCTCGCCAGCACGGTACATCACCGAATCACTCAGTGCCACGGCATCTCGATATCCCAGCGTAAGGCGACGCCTCATCGCCGCCTGTGCAGAAATAACTCCGAGCATCCGGTGCCCGTCGAGAGTATCTAGCAGCCACAAAAGTCCCGCACACTCAGCATGAACTGACATGCCTTGTTCAATGCGACTTACGATACTGTGCTGCAGGTCTTCCCTCTTTGCCAGTACTTCACAATATTCCTCCGGGAAACCTCCCGGAATGATGAGACCATCGCAATCCGGCAGATCATCAATCAGCGGATCAAAGGCAAGAACCTCCGCCCCTGCGGCTTCCAAAAGCTCTACGTGCTCCGCATACGTAAAGGAAAATGCAGGTCCACCGGCCAACGCGATTCGTGGACTATATGAAGCACTGACGCGATCCCCCACTGCAACCACGGGATCCCACGCAGCTCCCGTAAAAGTGCAGCGCGCAAGGGAAATCAAAGAATCAAGATCAACATATTGTTCTACCATTGCAGCCATCTCGGCAACAACGGAACGAGCCTGAACAAGCTCCGTAGACGTGACCAGACCCAGGTGGCGCGAGGGAACCTCTGCATCATCGACCCGAGGGATCGCCCCCAAAACTGGGATCCCCACAGCTTCTACCGATTCCCGACACACCGCAGCGTGCCGATCAGTACCAACTTTATTCAAAATCACACCGGCTACCCGCACGGCATCATCGGCAGTGGCAAATCCATGGACCACAGCCCCCACAGACTGGCTCATTCCACGAACATCAACGACCAAAATGACGGGAAGACCCAGTTCAGCAGCAATTTCTGCGGTAGACCCCTGAGCGCGAGCATCCGCGGTATTTGAGCCTTCGGTTATGCGGCCGTCGAAAAGCCCCATAACCCCCTCCACCACCGCAATGTCTGCTCCTTGCGCACCATGTGCGTAGAGAGGTCCCAAAGCAGCTCGGCCGCACATGACAGAATCTAGGTTTCGACCCACCCGGCCTGCGGCCATCCCGTGGTAACCCGTATCAATATAATCGGGTCCGACTTTAAACGGGGCAACTACCATGCGCTGAGCCAACGCAGCCATCAAACCCGTCGCAATAGTTGTTTTACCCGACCCGGACGAGGTTGCAGCTATCACAACCCCTGGTACTGCAGTTACCATTCGATGCCTTTTTGACCTTTACGTCCTACATCCATCGGATGCTTTATTTTTGTCATCTCAGTAACAAGATCGGCTACCTCGACAAGCTTCGGATCCGCATCACGCCCGGTTATCACAATATGCTGAGTGCCAGGACGGTTCTTCAGAGTCTCTACAACGTCATCTACATCGATCCATCCCCATTTGATGGGATATGTGAACTCATCAAGAACATAAAAATCATGCTCTTGCGCAGCTATCCGACGTTTGATATCAACCCAACCATCATGGGCATCGCGGGCATGGTCATCATCAGAACCCTGCTTCTTTGTCCACGACCAGCCCTCCCCCATTTTGTGCCATTCTACGACTCCGCCTATGCCAGAATCTTCATGCAGCTTACCCAGTTGCCTAAAGATGGCTTCTTCGCCAACTTTCCACTTAGCAGACTTGACGAACTGAAAAACGCCTACATTCATCCCCTGGTTCCAAGCGCGCATAGCCATCCCGAAGGCAGCCGTCGATTTTCCTTTACCTTGCCCAGTATGAACGGCAGTAACAGGCAGCATGCGGCGCTGACGCGTGGTTAAACCATCATCGGGTATGGACGCGGGATCTACTTTCCCCTGAGGCATAAGAAGATCTCCTTCCTTGCTTGAATCGATATCGGAAGACACATCGATTCTACTTGTCCGGACTGACATCTCACGCACTTTTCCCAAGTATCTCGCTCACACCGCGTCGATGACTCCAGCTACGGAATCTGCATTCACCTCCTTGAGCTGAATACATATGCCTTCCAGGTGAGACGCCAACTCCTGAGCCAACCCCAGGCGCACGCGCCCAGGTTTCTCGCAATCGATCACCACTGAGCCAGCTAAACCATGACGGGCGATGAGGCGAGCTGCGGATCTCGATCCCGCCAAACCAGAAGCTCCAGTGGCACGGCCATCTGACAATACGACGAGAAGAGCGCGGCGACCAGGTTCTTTCACATGCTCACGACGAATCACATCATGGGCAATCAAAAGCCCCTCGCCCAACGGAGTCCGGCCACCCGTCACTACATTGTGCAAACGACGCACTGCAACATCAATTGAGCCAGTAGGAGGCAACACCAGCTCAGGGGCACTGCCGCGCACGGACACCACGGCTACTTTGTCCCGACGCTGATACGCATCCCGAAGCATCGATAGGACTGCACCTGTAACTGAAGCCAAGCGATCCCGAGCGGCCATAGAGCCGGAAGCATCAACGACAAAAATAATCAGGTTTGATTCCGTCCCCCGTCTTAAGGACCCTCTCAAATCCTCTGGCCGGAAGTCGATCATCTTTCCTTCCAATCGCGCCCCGCGATCAGCCGCCGCGAAAACGGTCCCCACAAGATTCAAGCCATGTCCAAAACGCACTGGGCGCACATCTGCGCCATGCGAGGAATATGCTTTCGAGCGCCGTCCTGGAACTCCCTGTTCACCTATGCCTTTGCGCTTAAACACCCGTGGGACGAAAGGGAGCGCCAGTAGTAGCGCGTTCCTCCTGACCATCACTGGTGGGCTGTTCCGACTGCGCCTCCGAAGATTTTTCTTCTATCTCATTCTGGTTTGTCTCGCCCTGGGGCTCTTCCGAGTTACTTTCCGCATTGTCTTCCACATCTGGATGCTGTTCCTGAGCATTGTCCATTTCCTGATCCAGCTGGTCCTGAGCTAAGCCAGGTTCATCGAATGGGTCTCTGCGACGACGATGTGGCAAAGCCAACTCTGCAGCTATGCGAATATCCTCATCTTCCACCGTCGAGGCCCCACGCCAGGCAGCGTGGGCTAGCGCAGTTCGAGCAATAACCAGATCGGCCCTCATCCCATCAACATCAAATGCCGCACAAAGATGCGCAATCCGGCTCAGGTTAACGTCGGAAAGCTGCAGCTGCTGCACTCGTTGCTTCGCCTCGTGTATCAGCTGCGCCGTTGATGCGTCCTCCTGTGCCCATGATTCAACAAAAGATTGTGGACTCGATTCAAATGCAAGCCGACGCCGCATGATCTCTGCGCGCACCTCAACCTCTTTGGAAGCCACGACATCGACGGCCAAACCAAAACGATCAAGAAGCTGCGGACGCAGTTCCCCCTCCTCCGGATTCATGGTCCCCACAAGCACAAAATTGGCAGGAGAAGAATGCGAAATACCGTCTCGTTCGACTGTAACCTGCCCTGTCGCTGCCGCATCTAAGAGAGAATCAACCAGGTGATCTGCAAGCAGGTTTACCTCATCGACATACAGCACTCCGCCGTCTGCTTGGCTAAGCAAACCGGGATTGTAGTGAGCTTTTCCCGTGGTCAAGATCGTTTCCATATCAAGGGAGCCCACAACTCGATCCTCCGTGGCCCCGATGGGAAGGTCCACTAACGGAGCGTCTCCCAACAAACTGGCAAAAGCTCGCACCGTGGTCGTCTTCGCTGTTCCCTTTTCCCCACGGATGATCACACCACCAATACGCGGAGAAATCGCACACAAAATGAGTGCAAGTCTTAATCGATCCTGCCCTACAACTGCCGAAAACGGATACAACGTACGTCCACCAGTGCCCATAGTGCTTCAATTTCTCCTAGAAAATAACAAAACCTAGCAGTGCCTTTTCATTAAAGCACCACTAGGAATCGTTTCAAGATCAAGGCCTACCCAACGCTGAAAACTGACCGCTTAATCGTGATCAAGCTGCAACGTTGTCTGGGTATAATCCCAAATCTCTTCAAATAGTCGCTTATCTGTAGCAAGCTTAATCCCGTAGGAAGGAATCATTTCTTTAATCTTGTCGCCCCACTCGACCATGCGCTGACCAAAGCAGCGCTCAAGCAGCTCCAACATTGCGGCTGGCGCGATAGAGGCGCCTGGCGACGCGCCAAGGATGCCAGCGATAGAGCCATCAGCGGAGTTAATGAGGGAAGTACCAAAAGCCAAAGAAGAGAATCGCGGTCCCACAACAGGCTCGATAGCCTGCACACGCTGACCTGCTGTAATCAGCTCCCAGTCTTCATCACGAGCATTAGGCATGTACTCGCGCAGAGACTCCATCCGAGCAGATTGATCCTTGAGTACCTCAGTAATGAGGTACTTGGTCAGGCCAAATTCTTGAGCACCAACGCCTAGATAAGACATCAAGTTTGTCGGACGGATCGACTTAACAAGGTCGAAGTACGAGCCCTTCTTTAAGAACTTTGGGGTCCAGCCTGCATAAGGGCCAAACAGCAAGCCTTTTTCCCCATCAATGACTCGGGTATCCAAGTGCGGTACCGACATCGGAGGCGCACCGATGGATGCTTTGCCATAAACTTTCGCCGAATGCTGCTCTATGATTTCTTGGTTGGTACAGCGCAGCCACTGACCCGACACAGGGAAACCGCCCCAACCGCGTATTTCCGTGATACCAGACTTTTGGAGCAGAGGGAGTGCCATCCCACCAGCGCCGACGAAGACAAAGTTCGCACGAATGACCTGAATATCACCGGTATGAACGTTTTTGACTTTGATCTTCCACTTACCGCCATCACGAGTAATGTCTTTGACCTCGTGACCATAACGGATATTGGTGCCATTCGCCTCGGCTGCTTTGAGGAACTGGCGAGTTTGAGATCCGTAGTTAATATCTGTGCCAGCATCAGTCCAGGAAATTGCGACCTTCTCAAATTCACTGCGGCCATCAGCCATCAGCGGCAGCATGTCATTGAACACGCTGCGGTCGTCCGTGTACTGCATGTTGGGGAACAACGGGTGGTTAGCTAGAGCGTCGTAACGCTTCTTCAAATAGTTAACCTGCGATTCACCGCGAGCAAAGGAAACGTGAGGTACAGGGTTAATCCACTCGCGAGGATTCGGAAGAACCCCTTGGTTAATTTGATAAGACCAGAACTGGCGAGAAACTTGGAACTTTTCATTTACGCCCAGAGCTTTATTGATTTCAATACGCCCGTTCACTTCCGGCGTGTAGTTCAGCTCACACAGAGCCGAGTGCCCTGTTCCTGCGTTGTTCCACGGCGAGGATGACTCTTGAGCAGGTGCGTCGAGACGCTCAAAGAGGACCTGAGACCAGCTAGGTTCAAGTGTGCGGAGCATAGCACCAAGGGTGGCACTCATGATGCCGCCACCGATCAGGGCAACGTCTACTTCGTCCGTGACGCGTTGCGCGTTGGTGGAATCTGCCATATTCAATCTTCCTTGAGTTTTACGTTTCCGCATTTCCCGGATTGTTCATGAACTAGAAAAACAGCATGACTCATAACCACGGCGCCTTAACACCATGAGAAACTGAGCTCTCGATGCGACGCAGAAGAGCAACATCCGCATCGCGTAACCATCAGAACATTATCCCTGACAGTCAACAAAAGCCGAAGACGGTAACGATAAAATCCACTGTCCAACAGCTTAAGTAGCCAGCTCAAAAAATCAGTCCGGCCGAATTTCTTCAGTTCACTAGAAAACAGCTTACGCCTGATCCACTGGGGGTAAGAAAAAGAGAGCATACATCAATGAAATACACCCGCAAAACAGTATTTCCCCACCCCCGAATACCCCTAGTTTGCACACCCGTCCACGATAAACGGGATTGCTGTCATATCCACAAAACGCAAATGGGCAGGCCCACTCCCAAACAGCTTTCCTTTAGCAAAATCGCGAATACCCCTCATGCAAATCCTGTGCGCTTTTTCTCACTAGAAAAACCCGTCAAACACCCCTTAATAAACCCTACCCAGTCCCTCACATCCGCTCGCAGACCTCAATGTGACCGTGCGCCAATATCTCAATTCCAGAAAACGAAAGAAGTTAAGCTCCTAGTGATGTAACACTCTCCATACTGCACTCCACTGTGTAATATTGCACGCTTTCATCTCCCACCCACTGCATTATCCGATCTAAAGTCATAAGCATGAAGCTTCACTGGGACACCGACATACTCGGACGCGACTATCAATGCGCCACGTTCAGTCTCGGTGACGACCCAACCTCAGAGGGCAACGAGGGCGAGATTTTTGGCAGCCTCGTGCGCCATCTCCCTGACCAAAACACCCTAGACCAGTACAACCAACGCCCCGCTTTGCTCTTTGTACACGGCATGACGGACTACTTTTTTCACCGCCATGTCGCAGAGCACTTTTACGCCCAAGGCTTTGCGGTCTACGCATTGGACCTGAGGAAATGTGGCAGGTCACACCGCGAAGGCCAGACATGGCACTACGCATCCCACCTCAATATTTATTTTCAAGAACTCGATATTGCAGCTCAAGCCCTGTTGCAAACGCATCCCACGATCGTCCCCATCGCACACTCCACAGGTGGATTGATCGCATGCCATTGGCTTAATTATCTGAGGGTGTCCAACCCTCTCGCTCATGCCCGATTTCCCAGCGCGATTTTAAATAGCCCCTGGCTGAGCATGATGGCCCCTGCTCCCATCGTCAGGATCGCTCGCCCTATCATTACCATGACCGCTAAAATCCGCCCGCGCGTCGCACTGAAGACAAAATCATTCTCTGTTTACGGAAAAAGTTTGCATGTTCATGGCGAAGGCGAATGGGATTACAACCTTCAGTGGAAACCTTTTGGAGGCCACAAAAAATTTGTCGGTTGGGTCTCGGCCGTCGACAAGGCGCAACGGCTTATCCACCAAGGCCGTATAGATTGTGGCATTCCATTGCTGTGCTTGAGCTCGGATTCCTCGGCATCGGCACTGCCACTGGCCGCCCACGCCGATGCAGTGATCAACGTAGAGCACATCAACCAGTGGGGACCCCACCTTTCTCAACAGGTCACGGTTCAAGCCATTCCAGGAGCAAAACATGATGTCTTCCTATCGAGCCATGCCGCGCTTACCCATGTATTCCAGGCATGTGACCGATGGTTAAATCCCGAGAATTCTTAGGCCACTAAAGTACCGATACATCAAAACATGCTCCCTTCCACGCACCGCCGCCCCGGATGCAGTATATGGAATATTAAAGGTTTTTCATTAATATTTCTTATGTCTGAGGGAATGTGCTGACGCTATGGTGCGTTGAACTTTAAGACGCACGCATCCGACAAGGCAAAAAGAGTAGCCCTTTTACCTTTTGCGTTTGCCAATTTTACGCTATTTCTCATAGAGATAGCCAGTCCTTAACACATCACCTCATGCGTCACTTTTTAAGAAAGCGAGTAATCCTTGAGCGAGCAGGCCCACAAACACTACGACTTGATCATTATCGGAACGGGATCCGGGAATTCCATTCCTGGACCTGAGTTTCATGATAAGTCCATTGCGATAGTAGAAAAAGGCGCCTTTGGCGGAACCTGCCTCAATGTTGGCTGCATACCAACCAAAATGTTTGTGTACGCTTCTGAGATCGCTTTAGCGGTACGCGAGTCTGAACGCTACGGCATTTCAGCTGAGGTGTCCGCTGTGGATTGGCCGTCTATTGTCAACCGAGTTTTCCGTGACCGCATCGACCCTATATCCGCCTCGGGTGAAGAGTATCGACGCGGCCCCAAGACTCCCAACATCGATGTCTACGACCAGCATGCGTCTTTCATAGCACCGAAAACCATACGCACCGGTCAGGGCTCCGAGGAAGCAATCATTTCTGGTGACCGTATTGTCATCGCTACCGGTTCTCGCCCGTTTATCGATCAAAAAGTCATTGATTCAGGCGTGCGCTATTACACCAACGAGAACATCATGCGTTTGGAGTCCTTGCCTGCGTCCATGGTGGTTATGGGCGGCGGCTACATCGCCATGGAGTTTGCCCATGTCTTTGATGCTCTCGGAGTAAAAGTTACTGTGGTAAACCGATCCGAGAAACTCCTGCGTCAGCTTGATTCCGATATTTCTGATCGATTCACTGAGATCACCAAGGAAAAACTGGATTGCAGGCTGGGACGCACCATCGACTCCATCACGGAAAACGATGGCGTGGTTACTCTCACTCTGGATGATGGATCCACCGCAGAAGGCGAAGTCTTCCTGGTAGCCACCGGCCGAATCCCCAATGGCGACCTCATGGATCTGGACAAAGCTGGCGTAGAAATGGACGGTCGCCGAATCAAGGTTGATCAGTACGGACGCACAACGGCTCCCGATGTTTGGGCTTTGGGCGATGTGTCTTCCCCATACTTGCTTAAGCACGTGGCCAATGCTGAAATGCGGGCAGTAAAACACAATCTTGTGCACCCAGAAGATCTCCAGCCCATGCCCCATGAGAATGTTCCTGCTGCGGTCTTTACCCATCCACAAATCGGCACGGTTGGTTTGACGGAAGATGAAGCTCGCGCCGCCGGATACAACATCACGGTCAAGATCCAGAACTATGGCGATGTTGCCTATGGTTGGGCGATGGAAGACACCGAGCACTTTGCAAAGCTCATCGCGGACAAAGATACCGGGATGTTGCTGGGTGCGCACTTTATCGGCCCACAGGCTTCTACGCTAGCGCAGCAGCTCATTACTGTTATGGCCTTTAAGCTTGACGTCCGTGACGTAGCCACCAAGCAATACTGGATCCATCCAGCGCTTCCGGAATTAACGGAAAATGCTCTCCTAGGTCTTGATTTCTCTTAGGCCTTTAGCAGAGGCTTAACCTAAAAGTCGCAGGTGTTACCACTTTGGTCATGTGCGACTTTTATTGCTTTCTCCCATATTTTGCGCTCCACCTCGGCGTGCGCTCGCCCACATTTCAGCCCAGAAGCGTAATCTATGAGACACACTCCACAGAAAGCTTGTCGACGTCTTCATCTTCCGATGCAGTCTTTCATCATTCTGTGGCTCGATGGAAGCATGGTCTTAGCGCCATCTTTCATGAGGAAATGTCATGCCGAAAGACCAATGGATCACGAGGGTATATGAGCTTATACGACCGTAAGACCGCTATTCTGCACAATCAGACTCCATCGCACTGGTCTACTGCTCAGGTTCGTAGGCTTCGGTGTGCCGTCGTAAGCATGTCCACTGCCATTTGTATTGCTCTAGCTACGCTCGCTTCTGCGACGATGCGCGACAGTCGCGTCACAGCAATCGTGTTGGCTATGAGTATGGCAGCGGGGGCAGCTGCTGCGCTTGTCGCCCTCGTCAATAGTCCAGGCGCTCCTCGCACAATAAGAAATTCGTTTTCCAGAAAATCACAGTGCTTTCTCTCCTCTTTTCTCATCGCTGTGCCTAGCTTTGTCATTTTGGCGACGGGCATGTTGATCGTATTTTCCCGCGTTTTTCCTAGCGCCTTGTATGCGCACCTCAACATCATTTTGGTCACTATCGCAATGCCTTCCGCTGGCCTAGCAATTTTTATCGGCAGCCTGTTGTTCTTTCCGCCCCGATTACGCTGGGTTTCAACAGTTGTGGTGCTTTTACCACTGATCAACGCATGGCTTTCTATTTCTGGGAAATTTTCTACTGCCTCCGGGTACCCAGCGGTCTTGTCTTTGACACTGGTGCTGCTTACCCTGGCAGCCCTTATTGCGTCGATAGCGTGGCTCTTGCGTACGTCTTTACGTAATAATGTTTCCGTTCTCTTGTTGGTCACTGCAGCAGCCGTTTTAGGCGTAGTGCAACTTTTTTTCTGCGTGCACATCATCACGGGAATAGCACTCAACGCGAATGTTCTCACGCTAAGTTATGCCGGTTGCTGCCTTCTTAGCATCATGTCGGCCATGTTGTTACCTGGCCATCATGTTCGAGCAGAAAGCAAAGCTGCCGCATATCGTCCAGGGTTGGAGACCTCAGTATCACGCGGAGTTACTCCATCCGAGATCGAGGACTCCCGCCAAGAAATCCAGGCCGCATAACAATGTCACGGTAGCTTTTGATGTATGACTAGCGACTCATGAGACAACGTCGCTAGAAAGATCACGGATGAAAGCATCAAGGTTCCAATGCGCCTCGATGCTGTCTGCTAGCAGATCAAGTTGTCTGTCGCGCTCGCCCTGAAAAGACGTCCGAGGGTCAAGGATAAAGCCCGTTCGCCCGGTCATCTCAATGACTCTTTGCAGGAATTCTCTACGCGCCGTATCCGATTCGAGGTATCCGTGCCGATGCGTACCAAAGCTTGCGCCCTTAACCGCCCCTTCCTCCCCTATCCACGGATCCTCGGTGGAGCGTACGACTCGGCCATGATGGACTTCATAGCCCCCATGCTCGTGCCGTATCAAGGTCTTCTCCGGGTGGAAAGCTATATCAATATCAAAGATCCCTAATCCTGCTACTGGCTGTTGGGCTCCCGACTCCACTGGGTCATCGATGCTCGCGCACATCATTTGGAAACCACCACAGATTCCCACAATTGGAGCCCCTCGATTGGCGCGTTCTCTCATGGCTTCTGCGATACCGGTGCGCCTTAACCAATCCAGATCGCTCACCGTCGCTTTGGAACCAGGAAGTACTACCAGGTCTGCCTCATGCACTTGGTCAGGATCTACAGTCCACGTAACAGTCACCCCAGGTTCGCATGCCAAAGCTTCTACGTCGGTGGCATTGGATACCCGGGGAAGCCGCACCGCTGCTACTCGCAAACGCTGCGTGCCAAGAGCAGGAACAGCCGGACCAACTGCAGCGCCTATCTGCGATTGGAGTGAGTCTTCCGCATCTATCCACAGTCCTTCGATGAAGGGTAAAACGGCAACGGTAGGCACCCCGAGTCGCTTCTCTAGGTCGGCAAGCCCTGGTTCGAGGATCGTTTGATCTCCCCGGAATTTATTAACAACAAACCCTGCGATCCTCGCACGATCCTGCTCGGACACGATCTGATGAGTGCCAAAAAAATGAGCTAAGACGCCCCCACGATCTATATCCCCCACCAGATACACCGGAAGATCACAGGCTTCAGCTAGCCCAAAATTTGCAACGTCAGTATCCCTGAGATTCGTCTCTGCAGGTGATCCCGCTCCCTCACAAATCACTACCTCATACTCGGACCGCAACGCATTAAGGGCTTCTGCCGCTACGGCTTTGAGATTGGTGCGATGCTCAATATAGCTGCGAGCGCTCACATTACCGGTGACTTTGCCATTCACCACGAGCTGTGAGGTCCGATCCGAACCTGGTTTTAGCAGAATGGGATTAAAAGCCGTGCTAGGGACGAGCCCACACGCAAACGCTTGTAGTGCCTGTGCCCGTCCTATCTCGCCGCCGTCGGGTGTCACCGCCGAGTTATTGGACATGTTTTGGGCTTTAAACGGGGCGACTCTTATGCCGCGTCGGGCGAAAGCACGGCACAGGCCAGCCACCACTACAGATTTTCCAGCATCCGAGGTACATCCGGCAACGAGAAATGACTTCATATAAACCCCAAAAGGCGACAACCGATATCTAGCGAAACACCGCACTGATGTGCAGACAACAGTCAGATTACCCAGAATAGTGACTGATAGGGGAACTATTTAACTTCGAGATCAGCATCCGGGATAGTAAGAATCTCATTACCGTCTTCGGTAATAACCAAAGTGTGCTCGAACTGCGCGCTGAACTTGTAATCGGTGTTTTGCACAGTCCAGTCGTCCTCCCAAATACGATAATCGAGGCCTCCCAGATTAAGCATGGGTTCTACCGTTAACGTCATACCTGGTTCTAATACGTCCTGATAAACATCAGAATCATAGTGCAAAACTACAAGTCCATTATGGAAAGTGGTTCCGATCCCATGCCCGGTAAAATCAGTGACCACGTTATAACCAAACCGCTTAGCATACGATTCGATTACCCTACCGATCACGTTGATCTCACGGCCGGGCTTTGCAGCGCGAATCCCGCGAAGCGTTGCTTCTTTGGTGCGTTCGACAAGCAGTCGATGCTCTTCTGACACGTTGCCGGCAAGGAACGTTGCGTTGGTGTCGCCATGTACCCCATTTTTGTATGCGGTGACGTCAATGTTAACGATGTCGCCATCTTGAATGACCGTGGAATCCGGGATTCCATGGCAGACGATCTCATTAAGGCTCACACACACCGATTTAGGAAAATGGCGATACCCCAAGCAGGATGGGTAGGCGCCATGATCGCACATATACTCATGCGCAATGCGATCGAGCTCATCGGTAGTCACCCCTGGCGCTACAGCAGCCCCCGCCACGTGCAAAGCATTGGCAGCAATCTTGGAGGCCTCGCGCATGGCTTCAATTGTTTCAGGAGTCTGAACAAAAGGTTCTCCGATAGCTTCTTGAACAGTATCTTTCCATACATATTCAGGGCGATCGATATGTGCTGGGACCTCACGCGTAGGACTCTGTTTTCCGGGAACAAGGGGTTTACGATTATAAGACATGTTTCCCATGCTATCCCTTTAAGCAATTAAGCTTGCCGACGCCTCCCGTTACCCCACAACCTTGAGGCTTCCAGCCTGATCAATGGGCATTAAGCTCATCGAGATTCCTCAAAAAATTATCGGTTATTGCCACGGAGTCCTCAGAGCCGCCGCCCAAGACAACGAGGGTGGCAAAGGCTAGGTCTCCTCGATACCCCGTAAACCAGGCATGAGAGCCTCCATTAATTTCGGCTTCACCCGTCTTTCCAAAGATCTCCCCACCAGCCCTCATACCGGCGGCGGTTCCACCGGGTTTGGTCACTGCGCCCATTAAGGAACGAAGTTGATCGATAGTTTCTGGCCGCAATGCTTCAGGATGCTTATCCATTTTTGTTTCGCGCCCGGAGATTAACGTCGGAGTCGGTGTTTTTCCTGCCGCAGCAGTAGCGGACATCAAAGCCATGCCAAATGGGGAGACCAAAACCTTCCCCTGCCCATACCCAGCCTCCGTGCGATCAAGCGGGGTCTCCCCTTCTGGAATCGAGCCAGTGAGCGTGTTCAAACCAGGGATGTCATAATCCACGCCAATTCCAAATTGGCTTCCGATTTGTTTTAGGTGTCCCTGCGCTAATTTTTCAGAGATGTTAGCAAAAGTAGTGTTGCACGATCGTGCAAAGGCCTTTTGCAAGGGGACGTTTCCCAGCGAAAAAGCATTATAGTTGGTCACCGTTCGCCCGTAGATATTCATCGTGCCCGGGCACGGAACAATGCTTCCAGAATTTAGCCCTTGGTCTTGTATACCAGCAGAAGCCGTGACCACCTTAAACGTCGATCCCGGAGGGAATTGACCGTTCAGCGCAAGATCACCCTCCTCATCTGCCTTGGGTGTCTGTGCAACGGCTAGGATCTCCCCGCTAGAAGGCCGAATCGCAACGATCATCGTCTTCATGTCTTTTCGCAAATTCACGGCAGATTCCGCGGCCTGCTGCACTTTTTGATCAATGCTGATTTTGACGGCAGGAGCTACCTTTGGGGCGTGATATTCAATATTTTCCAAGGCCGCGCCATCAGCCGTAACCGAGGACACCGTCCAACCATTGTCGCCTTCCAGCTGGCTATCAACGATATTTGAGACTCGCTTGATGATGTCTGGGGCAAAACGCGGGTCTTTATTGACCAACGCCGCTTCTTTGTTCAGTGTCACCCCGGTGATACCAATAAGCTGTCCCTGCAAGGCCTCTCCCGTTTGCTGACTCAGTAGTGCAACAGAGTAGCGCCCTTTTGCTGCTTTAAGATTGTCTGCGAGTTCATTGGCTTTGATATCGGGGATGGTTTCATCATGGCTTCGAGCCGAATGTAAATGGGCCGCAACCGTGCGTGCAACCGTATCTTTATCTGCCACGCTGGCGGCGTCGATAAGCAATCGGTATTTAATCCCCGGCACCAAAATCTCCGCACCATCGGAAGAAACTACGCTCGCGCGCTCCGCATTAATCGCCCGCAATTCTAGATGTTGATTCGCACCCAGACGAGGATGCAAAGCAGATGGCTGCCAACGGATTTTCCATTCTCCGTTTATTCGATTAAGCGTCATGGATGTTTCATAGCTAAAAGTTCTATCACGCGGTAAATCCCATGTCATGGTGTATTTAGCCGTCGCAATTGTGTCTTTTGTATCCACCGAGGTGATCTCTGTACGCAATCTTTCCGCTTGGAGGCCTTTCCACGAGGACTCCAGCACTGAACTTACTTTGTCAGCGCTATCAGTGTGAGCGCCCGCGGCACTGAAGTTGGAGTCTGTAAGGTCTGCAAGGAATGCCTTGGCAGTGGGGTCTGCTAACGCAGGTTTGGGCGTGCATGCCACCAATGTTCCAGAAAACAAACACACTGAGATCACCAGCGAGACCATAGTTTTCAGAGTTGAATTAGTGGGCATGCTCATGGGCGTAAGGCTAACATTTAGTGAACAAACTTTATCCGCGACACCACTATGTTTGTGGTGGGAAAACTACGGTGTCCCCTAAAACCACATAAGAAAACTCCCCACAGTCTTATACCTCACGTGTCAGGCATAGAACTACGGGGAGTTTTGTCGTTTTTAGCGGGTTACTTTCACCTGCGGGCCAGCACCTTCTTTGATTTCTAGCCCTTCAGCTTCTGCCAAACGCATTGCTTCTTCAATCAAAGTCTCCACGATCTGTGATTCGGGGACAGTCTTGATGACCTCGCCGCGAACAAAGATCTGGCCCTTGCCATTGCCGGAGGCAACCCCCAAGTCCGCATCGCGAGCCTCTCCTGGGCCGTTTACCACGCATCCCATTACGGCAACGCGTAGCGGAATGTCCATTCCGTCCAATGCTGCTGTGACTTCCTCTGCCAAGGTGTACACGTCAACTTGTGCGCGTCCGCAGGAGGGGCATGAAACGATTTCCAGGCCACGCTCGCGCAGGTTGAGCGACTGCAAAATCTGATCGCCCACCTTAATTTCTTCCACCGGATCTGCAGACAAAGAAACCCGGATAGTGTCGCCAATGCCCTCCGAGAGGAGTGCACCAAAAGCCACAGAAGACTTAATTGTGCCTTGGAAAGCAGGGCCAGCCTCTGTGACACCAAGATGCAGCGGGTAATCGCTCTGAGCAGCCAGCTGACGATAAGCCTCAACCATCACCACAGGATCATTGTGCTTTACGGAAATGGCGATGTCACCGAATCCGCAGTCCTCAAACAACCCGGCTTCCCACAGCGCGGATTCTACGAGTGCTTCCGGGGTAGCTTTGCCATACTTTTCCAAGAGACGTTTGTCCAAGGAACCAGCGTTAACACCGATGCGGAGGGGGATTCCCGCATCGCCGGCGGCCTTAGCTACTTCTTTTACCCGTCCATCAAATTCTTTGATGTTTCCTGGATTCACACGCACTGCAGCGCATCCAGCGTCGATAGCAGCAAAGATGTACTTCGGCTGGAAATGAATATCCGCGATCACAGGAATGGGAGACTTTTTAGCAATGATCGGCAGCGCCTCAGCATCGACAGTCTTAGGACACGCCACGCGGATAATGTCGCAGCCGCTGGCTGTCAGCTGCGCGATTTGTTGAAGCGTCGCATTAATGTCATGCGTTTTAGTCGTTGTCATCGATTGAACAGACACCGGGTAGTCAGAACCGACCCCTACGTTTCCAACCATGATCTGGCGTGTCTTACGACGTGGAGCCAATACCGGTGGCGGCGCATCCGGAAGGCCAAGACCAATCGGTTGTCCAGTGGTGGTTGACACTAAGCATGCTCCTTGTACAGAAATGGGCTACACCCATCACAATGGGATAAATCAGACGAATCCAAATTCTAGCACCGCACGCGCTCATCGCGGTGTATAAGCGCTACCAGACCGGCTCCACGCAGATCGTTTTCAGCCGAAGCCGGCCTGGCTGTTATTACCCGAATAGTTTGATCGGGTTGACCACATCGGCGATGATAACCAGCGCTCCCACTCCCATAAGGAGTGCCGCAACACCAACAGTCAGCGGCATGAGCTTGGTGTAATCGGCGGGTCCTGCGGGTTCTAGGCCGCGTGCCTTGCGGAGGGCGTCGCGAAGCTTCTCATAGATCACAACCGCAATGTGTCCACCATCAAGCGGCGGAAGCGGGATCAGGTTGAACAGAGCGAGGAAAAGATTCAGGCTGGCCAGCAGCAAAAAGAACATGCTCCACAGGGACTTTTGCGCTAATTCACCGCCAATGCGCGAGGCACCCACAACGCTGACTGGGCTCTCTTGGTCGCGCTGTCCCCCAAGGATTGAAGCCGCCACACCGGGTATCTTCGCGGGGAATGACGCAAGTCCCTTGAACGTGGCCCCGAGCATGTCACCGGCATAACTCAATGTTCCGCCCACGGCCGAGACTGCGTTGTAATGAAGAATAACGTCTTTCAATGGCGCACTAGATACGCCGATCGCGCCGACTGAGACTTCTTCGCCCTTGGCGTTTAACCGCAAAGCGCTTGCCACCGGAACGTTAAGCGTGAGCTGCGATCCATCGCGATCCACGGTAACGGCTATGGTCTTTCCCGCTTTATCGCGGACATACTCTCTGACCGTGACAAATGAGCGCATAGCTTGTCCATCAATGGCGACGATCCTGTCGCCTTGTTTCAAACCAGCTTCTGCCGCCGGTCCTGCGCCGCTGCAAGGAGCCAAAGTTGCAGCATCAATCTGCTTAGGGGCTACACACGAGGTCTCTCCCACCGTGGCAGTGGTGTCCACATGATTATTGGGCAACCCCGCAGTAATCGCCACCCCGTAGAGGACAATCAAAGCCACCAAAATATTCATCAAAATGCCGCCGAGCAACACTATTATGCGTTGCCACCATGGCTTATGCATCATTGAGTGCGGTGCTTCTTCTGGTGTTACCTGATCTTGGTTGGTCATCCCTGCGATATCACAGAATCCACCCAAGGGCACAGCTTTAAAACCGTACTCCGTGTGACCCCGCTTGAAGGAGAAAACCGTGGGACCAAAGCCAATAAAGTAACGGCGAACCCGCATCCCACACGCTCGTGCCGCAGTGTAATGCCCCCACTCATGCAACGCGATGGTGACGGCAATACCAACAGCAAACGCGGCAACACCAATAAAATAAGACAGCACTAACTAAAACTCCTTATTTGAAGAAAAGCTGAGTATAGCAACGAGTAATCTCAACTATTTCTGAGCTAGTTTATCCACAAATAGGTTTGCGCGGCGTCGGGCTTCTTTTTCATGCTCCAAAATCTCATCTACAGAATGTGGTTCACCTGCGAAATCGGATGCATGCTGAACGATTTCTTCAACGGTATCCACAATATGAGGGAAACGAATCCTTCCTGCAAGGAAAGCCGCAGCGGCTTCTTCATTAGCAGCGTTATACACCGCCGGATAGGTTCCCCCAGCCAGTGCGACTTCACGCGCGAGGCGAATAGCAGGAAAAGCGTGATCGTCCACCGGCATGAAATCCCAAGAACTTGCAGAAGAAAAATCAAGGCTCGGCTGCGCGCCGGGAACGCGCGCAGGCCAATCCAGGGCATGAGAAATTGGTAGCTTCATGGAGGGCGGGGATGCTTGGGCGATAGTCGCACCATCTGAAAAAGTAATCATGGAATGCACGATTGACTGTGGATGCACCGTGACGTCAATGCGATCCGCGGGGACGTCGAAAAGCAATGTTGCCTCTATTAATTCCAACCCTTTATTTATCAAGGTCGCCGAGTTCAGCGTATTCATTTGCCCCATCGACCATGTGGGGTGTGCTGCAGCTTGTTGCGGAGTCACGTCCCACATCTGCTGCCTAGTCCAACCCCGAAACGGTCCACCTGAAGCCGTCAGGACAAACCGTGCAACCTCGGAGCGCGTACCAGAACGCAAACACTGCGCCATCGCTGAGTGCTCGGAATCCACAGGGATAATTTGTCCTGCACGCGCCTTATTAGTAACGAATCTTCCGCCAGCCACCAACGACTCTTTATTAGCTAACGCAAGGATTTCCCCGCTCTCGATGGTAGCTAACGTGGCTGAAAGTCCTAACGACCCCACCAAGCCATTCAAAACGGTATCGGCTTCAATGCTTTGAACAAGCCGGGTGGCTGCATCGTCCCCGCTCAGCACCTGGCCGCCAAGCGCAACGGAGATAGCGTGCGCCGCCTGCGGATCAGCAACAGCAACAGCATGAGCCGGAAGGTGTAACATCCATGCCTGCTCTATCACTGCATGCGGATCACGCCCCCCTGCCGCAATTCCAACGACGTGAAACCTCTCCGGATTCGCCTGAATAACTTCGAGGGCTTGAGTGCCGATAGAACCAGTGCTGCCTAGGATTAAAATTCGCTTGCTCACTCCGCTATTATCGCAGCATTTTGCGATCCGCGTTTATCCCCTGTTCATTTACAGTCTTTTCTGCATCATCGCTCCTACACAGCCCCATCCCTCCTACGCGAGGGACTTGTTGGGAGCTTGTCTCTAAGTCTGTCGCCGAGCCCCCCCAGAGACATTAAAGTTCCGACCTGTAATCCGTTTCATCTTCTCCGCGGGCTGTAAACGACACAAAACCATCGCCCCATTCCGGTCTTTGCCACCAAAATCAGTGGTACAGACACCAAAAAACGCGGGATTGTGAGCATCAATATTTTCATCACACCACCCCCTAATGGGAGCCAACTTTTGGACGAAGAATTATCTAAAATAATCATCGCACGATGCCTAGTGCCCCGGTCATGTCTTACTACAGGCTTTGTACGCCGTTTCTCTGCCGCTTCTTCGTCTTCACAACCCTCCGGCAAAAATCGCTTTAGCCAGTGGAATATGCAAAAATAAGCGGTAAATCTTTACGCGTACCCACTCTGCAACACCCACTTAAGCTCAACAGAGCTTGTCGAGATGACGCAGTGCTTTGAGACAAGGAGAACAACGTGGCTGGTTCCCACGAAATCGCCCCTGAGATTCATCATGGCGTGTCCACTTTGGACGAGCCTTCTGCTGCTTGGGGTTGGCACAGCATCGGAATGCGAGCAATCCAGATTTCGGGTTGGATTTCAGTAATCTTCCTCCTCGGCTACAACTTTGGTAATCACCAGAGCCACGTAGAAACCATCTTCTTGTTTACATTCGCAGTTTTGATTGCGGCCGGCCTGATCTACTTGCTGGTTAAGCCTCAAGGCACACAGGTGCGCACCCTTACCGCGCACAACCAGCCCCTCGGCTATAAGGAAAAGGACTGGACCTACGAGCAGGCAACCTGCACCGGCGAGTACGCAAAGCTCAGCGACTCCCAGCTGCGCGCCCTCAACATTGAGCCTGAGCGTGTTCGCCACCTGCGCTCCATCCCAGAAGCTTAAAAGATCACTAACAAAGCGATCCTGCCTTAGATATACAAGGTAGGATCGCTTTGTTTTATGTCCAGGGAAGAACGCTTATCGACGGCCCCTCCCTTGGCCGCTGGTTTTTAGCGCATCAACGTTCTTCTGCTGCTAATTGGCCACATGCCGCAGCGATCTCTTGTCCGCGGGTGTCTCGAACAGTGCACGGTACTCCCTGAGCGATGACGCGTCGAACAAACTCATCTTGCCGATCCTTCGGCGACGCATCCCACTCAGAACCAGGCGTGGGGTTCAACGGGATGAGATTTACGTGGACAAGCGAGCCTAGAGCTTTGTGCAACTTCTTTCCAAGCATGTCTGCACGCCATGGTTGGTCGTTGACATCACGAATAAGAGCGTATTCGATAGATACGCGCCGACCCGAGCGATCGGCATAATACCGTGCGGCATCCAGTACCTCTGCAACTTCCCAACGATTGTTGGTAGGAACCAAAGTATCCCGTAGTTCATCGTCTGGGGTGTGCAGGGAAACAGCGAGGGTAACTGATAGATCTTCCTCGGTAAGTTTTCTTATCGCTGGAGCCAACCCCACTGTAGAAACAGTCACGTTACGCTGCGAGATACCAAAGCCCTCCGGAATAGGAGAGGTAATCTGGCGGACTGCAGATACTACGCGCTTATAGTTAGCCAACGGCTCGCCCATGCCCATAAAAACGATATTGGATAACCGGCCACCTTCCGCGTTCATCATCGCCGATGCCGCACGCACTTGGTCCACGATCTCTGCCGTGGATAGGTTACGATCCAATCCACCTTGTCCGGTAGCGCAGAACGGACATGCCATGCCGCACCCTGCTTGAGAAGAAATACACAACGTCGCACGGTTCGGGTAACGCATCAAGACCGATTCAAGCAAAGTACCGTCGTGCAGTTTCCACAACGTCTTCTGAGTCTCACCAGCATCCGTTTCAATGGCACGAATTGGTGTCATAAGGGCTGGGAACAACTTCTCTTGTACTTTTTCGCGTACAGCAGCAGGCAAATCAGTCATCGTGCGAGGATCTGCTTCAAGGCGACCATAATAATGCCGAGCAATCTGGTTTGCTCGGAACTTAGGAAGCCCCAATTCGCTCAACGCGCTGATTCGTTCTTCCACCGAATAGTCCGCGAAATGCTTCGGCGGCATGCTCCGGCACGGCTGGGAAAAATTCAACTTTACCGGCGTCGAGGCACGTCGGTTACCCGAGGCGTTTGGTGCAGGTGCTTCAGGTACAGCTACAGGACTTTCAACAGGCTGAGTGGGGTCAGTGGGCGTAGTCATCAGTACTATCATGTCACGTCACGCCTTAAAATATGGAACGGCATCGCAACAAACAATGCTAATGGTGCCTCCTTGAGACTTCTGCGATACCTCTGCAGCCTGCTACCAAGAAAATTGTATCCGCATTGTTACCGCCTCTCATTGGATATTAGGACGCCCATCACGTTGAATAGGAAGCATGCGTAACAAAGATGCCTTCCGTGATTCTTCTTCACCTGAGCCCGGCTCTGATCTGCCACTCCCCTCTGTTCCCTCAGGTTCTCACAACGAATC
The DNA here is from genome assembly GCF_002162115.2 of Corynebacterium silvaticum. NCBI lineage: Bacteria > Bacillati > Actinomycetota > Actinomycetes > Mycobacteriales > Corynebacteriaceae > Corynebacterium > Corynebacterium silvaticum. Next base: position 1,603,946 of record NZ_CP021417.2, read on the forward strand.
CAATGAAGCACTCCCCTCCACAGAACTAAGCGTCACGACGCAAGATCCCATCGGGAATTCTTCCGCGCCTGCCAACAAACAAACAGTAAAAAAGACGTTTGCTGGAGGCACCTGGATTGCCCTCATCATCGGCGCTTTATTGCTGATCCTTCTGCTTATCTTTATTTTGCAGAATCAGGAAAAAGTGGTTCTTCACATGTTTGTGTGGGAGTTTTCCGTGCCAGTAGGAGTTGGTTTTCTCCTAGCCTCCATTACGGGAGCGTTGATCATGGCTCTCGTCGGCGGAGTACGTATGTTCCAGCTGCGACGCCAGATCACCAAGCATCAATAGTCTCAAAAAGATGGGGCGCTGCTCAGCAGCGCCCCATCTTTCTTTTTAAAGCACATCAACCTAAACGGAAGAAATAAAACTCAAAACCAGCCATGTGCCCATCGCAGAAGGTAACATTCCGTCAAGCCTGTCCATAAGGCCGCCATGGCCTGGAAGCATAGAGGACATGTCCTTGATGCCAAGTTCTCGTTTGAACTGCGACTCCACCAGATCGCCCAAGGTTGCACAAATAACCAGTCCAAACCCCAGAATCAGGCCCCACCACCAGGTGTAATCCAGCAGGAAATGGACGCTCAGCACGCCAACGGTCATCCCAAAGATAACTGAGCCTGCGAAACCTTCCCATGATTTCTTTGGACTCACTGCGGGAGCCATCGGGTGGGATCCGAACATCACTCCAGCCACATAACCACCGACATCAGACGCAACCACACACAGCATGAAGGTTACGATGAAATATGCTCCAGGGGCTACGTCATTTTGAAACTGCGATAGCATAGCCGCAAAACTGCCAAAAAGCGGAACCCACGTCAGCACAAAAATCGCCATCGCGGTATCTCGCAAATAGTTTTTCGGCGGCATGTGCGCACCATGGTGGAAAAGTCTGCTAAACATGGTGACCAAAACAGCGGCCACAAAACCAGCTACAAGACCTCGCGTGCCAAAGGGCCAGCTGAGCCACAGCATGACCTGGCCACCGATAATGAGCACCCACCGCTGTACTAAGTAACCTGCTTCGCTCAGCCTTGCGTGTACCTCAGCAGTAGCAAGAGCTATAGCAACTGCAACTAATGGATACCACGCATCTGGGATGACAAAGATGGTTAATAAAACCAATCCCCCCAGACCCACGCCAATGCTAATGGCAGCTTTGAGATCTCGCCCAGCAGAATTTTTAGGCTTTGGAAGATGCTCAAATCCTTTAACGGCATCATTCATGTGGCAGGTCCTCCGAGGGAGTGAATTGGTAAAGCATAAGCATCATATGCTTATCGCTCAATGTAAGGTTTCAATCCTTAAAGTCAACAAGACACGGAGGGCACACGCATATAGCGAATGCCCTCTGCATAAGGATTTTCCTCGGCGTAACATTAATATCCGCATCACGCCGTGGGCTGAGGAGTCCTAGTGGAGTCCTAGACCTCCATTAACTCTGCTTCTTTTTTAGAAACAACCTCATCAACCTGAGCCACGTACTTGGCGGTGATCTTGTCTAGTTCTTTTTCTGCTGCCTGAACTTCGTCTTCACCGGCGTCGCCATCCTTCTGGATCTTTTTTAGCTGATCCATGCCTTTGCGGCGGACGTTACGGATCGCAATCTTTCCGTCTTCACCCTTAGACTTGGCAACTTTCACCATCTCTTTACGACGTTCCTCGGTGAGCTGAGGAACGGTGACGTGCAAAACCTGTCCGTTATTTGTAGGGTTTACACCGAGATCTGAATTCCGAATAGCGTTTTCGATTTCGCCCATCATCGACATCTCATAAGGCTTGATCAAAAGCATACGAGCTTCAGGCACAGAAATTGTTGCCATTTGCGTGATGGGCGTAGGAACGCCGTAGTAATCGGCGATGACTCCGTTGAACATTGCTGGATTTGCGCGTCCAGTACGAATGTTAACGAGGTCGTCCCTCGTCCTTTCGACTGTTGTGCCCATGTGCTCTTCAGATTCGAGCAAAATATCGTCGATCATAAAAAATCCCTCTTTTTAAAAGACCACGTGTCATGGAGCGTCACATGCGTTATAAAACGTCAACGCAGACGCCCATTTCCACGAGTATTTCTATTTCGGAAAAACTCGGTAGTTCAATAGGTACTTAATCTATCAGGACTTGACCAAGGTTCCGATTTGGTCCCCCGCCACCGCACGCGCGATATTGCCTTCTGTAAGAAGATTAAACACCAAAATCGGCATATCATTGTCCATGCACAGGCTGAAGGCTGTCGCATCTGCGACCTTCAGACCTTTTTCAATTACTTCACGAGGAGTGATGTCGCTGAATAGCTCTGCTTCTGGATTAGTGCGAGGATCATCGCTGTACACGCCATCCACAGCCTTTGCCATGAGAAGCACTTCACAATCGATCTCCAGGGCGCGTTGCGCTGCCGTCGTGTCTGTAGAGAAGTACGGCATACCCATTCCTGCCCCGAAAATAACCACACGGCCTTTTTCCAGATGGCGCTTAGCGCGAAGAGGCAGGTACGGCTCAGCTACCTGAGCCATGTTGATGGCAGTCTGCACACGGCAGTCGATGCCCTCTTGCTCAAGGAAATCTTGCAAAGCCAGGCAGTTCATGACAGTTCCGAGCATTCCCATGTAGTCGGAACGGTTACGATCTAGCCCACGCTGCTGAAGCTGTGCACCACGGAAGAAGTTTCCGCCACCAATAACAACAGCTATTTCTGCACCATTCCGAGCAACACTAGCGATCTGACGAGCAACATTTTGTACAACGTCGGGATCAATGCCAACGGAACCACCGCCGAACATTTCACCGCCAAGCTTCAGCATCACTCGTTTGTATCCGGTCCGCGAGTTGGTGGCACCTTCAGCCATTGCAGTAAACCTCTCCGACTCTCAGGCACTTGACGTAGCCCGAGCCATATTTTGCTCTCTTTTTGGCACGATAGTTCGCATTTCAAGACGTTTACATAGGTTATTAGGGCGCAATAAACCGCCCAGCACTATATAAAGCCCGCTCTGCTCCAACCCCATTATCCAGGGCGCAAGGCAACAGAATACGAATCGAAAAGGATTCTACTCGCATATATCTTTCGACAGCGCATCCCACTCCGAATAGGACTTGTATCTGTAGCACAGCTGCGTAGGTTCTCATTAAAAAGCAAAAAGGCTCCCCTTGCGAGCTATTCCTAAGTCCAGATCTGATCGCTCAGTCTGACTCCAAAATAGTTCGCCTAGGGGGAACCTTCCCACAAACTAGGCAAAGCCTAGTGGCCAATTAGTGCTGGCCAACCTCGTAACGAACGAAACCGGTCAGGGTAACGCCAGCCTCATCCATGACCTGCTTAACAGTCTTCTTGCTATCTGCAACGGAAGCCTGCTCTACGAGACAGACATCCTTGTAGAAGCCGTTGAGACGACCCTCGACGATCTTCGGGATAGCCTGCTCAGGCTTTCCTTCTTCACGAGTGATCTGCTCAGTAATGGAGCGCTCCTTCTCCACGACCTCAGCAGGAACGTCCTCACGGGTCAGGTATGCAGCCTTGAGAGCAGCAACCTGCATAGCTGCAGCATGTGCAGCCTGCTTAGCAGCATCTCCTTCACCGGTGTACGCAACCATAACGCCCACAGCTGGGGGAAGGTCAGCAGAACGCTGGTGCAAGTAAACAGAGAGGTTCTCAGCTTCCAAGGTCGCTGCGCGACGAAGTTCCAGCTTCTCACCGATCTTTGCGGAGAGCTCCTGAATAGCGTCAGCAGCAGGCTTTCCATCAACGTCAGCAGCAGCAAGATCTTCAGCAGAGTTAGCCTTCACAGCGGCAGCAGCATCTGCAACCTTCTGAGCGAACTCCTTGAACTCAGCGTTCTTAGCAACAAAGTCGGTCTCAGAGTTGATCTCGACCATGGTGTTGCCGGAAACAGCAATCAGGCCCTCGGTAGCGTTGCGCTCAGCACGCTTTCCGACGTCCTTAGCTCCCTTAATACGAAGAACCTCAACAGCCTTATCAAAATCGCCGTTGTTCTCTTCCAAAGCCTTCTTGCAGTCAAGCATGCCGGAACCGGTGATCTCGCGGAGCTTCTTTACGTCTGCAGCAGTGTAGTTCGCCATTATCGGGGCGATCCTCCTCATGTAGGAAAAATTCTGAAGATTTTCGATGTTTAGCGTATCTGACTCTCGCGCTTTGTGCAGAAAGATGTCACACTATTCATCACAATGACCCTAAGGTCTCAAGTCTCAGTGGCTCTTTCCCAAAAATGCTTCGCAGATTAAGGAAAGATAAAACCACAAGGAGCCCCCACCCCGAGCATCAAAAGCCAACTTCAATTATTTTGGCTTCCTCGCTCTGGAGCTGGGGGCTCCTAGCTTATGCTACCCACTGCCAAAGCAGCGGGAGCAAAAGAAGTTTTACTTAGCCTCAGCCTCAGCTGCGACCTCTGCAGGTGCCTCAACCTTTGCTGCAACTTCTTCAGTTGCTTCTACTTTTGCGGCAACCTCAGTCTTGTTTGCGTCACCGGCAGCTTCCTTTGCTGCAGCAAGAGCGCGCTCTTCACGAGCCTTCTTGCCTTCAATAACAGCGCTGGAGATAACACGGGTAAGGACGTCGATGGAGCGGATAGCGTCATCGTTACCTGGGACCGGGAAGTTAACAACATCTGGATCGCAGTTGGTGTCAAGGATTGCGACAACAGGGATGTTCAGCTTGTGAGCCTCAGAAACAGCGATGTGCTCCTTGTTGGTGTCAATAACCCACATTGCAGAAGGAGTCTTGTTCATGTCTGCAATACCACCAAGAACGCGCTCAAGCTTGGTGCGCTCGCGGGTAAGCATGAGAATTTCCTTCTTGGTACGGCCATCATAACCGTTCTCTGCAGCGTCCATAGCCTGCAGTTCCTTCATGCGGTGCAGACGCTTGGAGACGGTCTGGAAGTTGGTCAGCATACCGCCGAGCCAACGGTGGTTCACGTAAGGCATACCAACGCGCTCAGCTTCGTTCTTCACAGACTCCTGAGCCTGCTTCTTGGTGCCAACGTAAAGGATGGTGCCACCGTGAGCAACGGTCTCTTTAACAAACTCGTAAGCCTCGTTGATGAAGGTCAGGGTCTGCTGCAAGTCAATGATGTAGATGCCGTTACGGTCGGTGAAGATGAAACGACGCATCTTCGGGTTCCAACGACGGGTCTGGTGACCGAAGTGAACACCAGCATCGAGAAGCTCTCGCATGGTTACAACTGCCATGAGCGCTTCCTTTCTCTAAAAATTGTGGTTGTCATATTTTCACGGGTTCTCCCCGTGTCCTAGCAGAACTGAAACGAAAATCAACACCCATAGCTTCTTTAAGGCAAGAAGTACGGGACCACGTTGTTTCGCTGCCACCGCAAAGTGACGCCAGAACTGCGCGTAGTCAGCATGCCAAACTCAGGACACACTGCTAGCGAGCTAGTCTAGACCGACTCTTTCCCGGAAACAAAATAGATATTCCACCTATCCACACATGCAATAACCCCCACGACCCCATAAGTAACAAAAAGTTCTTTTCGTCCCAGATTCCACAGCTCATACTTTTCCTATTCCCTTTTCAAAGCAGCACCGAAAAATATCAGATCCATGACGCTTTTTCATTTGAGAACCCCCTTGCCAGAAAAGATAAAACTCTTTCCACCAAAACTAGTCATTCTTGCCTTCATCTTTACTGCAGTCTTCTCCACCTCTCCCGCCGCATACGGCTACATAGACCCTGCTTCCGGAAACAGATCTGCGCAAAAAGTCCTCAAGGGCTTTAAAAAACCCGAATATAACTGGCTGCCCGGCCATCGCGGCGTAGACCTCGACTTAGCTGTAGGCGCAAACGTACTTGCCGCCGAAACCGGAATAGTCGCATTCTCCGGAGCCGTAGCCGGAACCCCCACACTATCTATCGATCATCCCGACGGAATACGAACCACGTATCAGCCGGTATTCACCGTCCTAAGAAAAGGCGACTCAGTCCAGGTAGGAGACGTGATTGGGCAACTGGCCCCCAGCACTAATGGCGATCCCGGACTCCACTGGGGCGCTTTCACCGGCCACTACGACTACGTGAACCCCCTATCGCTTCTCGACGCCCCCACCATCCGGGGCTCAAACCTCTCTCGGGCTAACCCAATCTCATGCCCGCGGATGTGATTGTTTAAATGCTTCTTTGAGACGCTGGGAGCTCACATGGGTATAAATTTGCGTAGTGTTCAACGACGAATGACCAAGCAGTTCTTGAACGATTCGCAGGTCGGCACCACCGTCAAGCATGTGAGTGGCGGCAGTATGACGCACCGAGTGAGGCCCCAGGCCTGCGATTCCGGCCTCCTTACCCGCCGCGTCGACAAGCCTCCGAACCTGGCGCGGATCCAACCGCCCACCTCGAACCCCCAGGAACAGCGCTGCTTCAACCGTATCCTTGCACATTATCGGCCGCCCGATTTCCAGCCAATGAGCCAGTGCGTCGTGCGCGGCCTGCCCAAAGGGAACGACTCGTTGCTTATCTCCCTTACCCAGGACTTTTATCGTTTTTCGATGCCAGTCAATATCTTCAAGGTTGATACCGCATAACTCCGATACCCGAATCCCGGTTGCATACAACAGCTCAAGGACAGCTCGATCTCGCGCAAATTCCGCTTCGCTTTTCGACGCCGGATGTTCAACCACCGACTCCGCTTGCCCCGCGGCTAACACTTTAGGTAGATGCCGCCCCACCTTTGGCGCGACCAGCCGAGCAGCCACATCAGTCTCAATATATCCCTGCTTAAGCAACCACGAGCTCATCGATCTAGCAGCCGCCACCCGGCGCGCAAGGGTGGCACGCGATTTTCCTTCTGCCACCGCCTCCCCCAGCCAGCCCCGCAAGTTGTCCAGGGTAAAATCTTTCAGCTCAGGTTTCTGGCCAGCAAAAGTATTAAGGTCACTGCGATAGCCTTTAAGAGTGGCGGGAGACCTACCCGATACAAGTTCCAAGTGCTCAATAAAGTCGTCTATCAGAGCTACCATCTGGACCATTGCGCCCTAGCCTCTCCCCACATAGACAAGAGCGGAGACCACCGTTTCCGGTAGCTCCGCTCTTGAATCTGACTCACCCATAGTGCATAACCATAGCGCGAAGACGTCTGGCGTTAAAAGACCGCATCACGATCACTAAAAAGCCTTCAGCCTCGGCATCTCCGATCAAGAACCAGCCCGAACCCGATCAGAGATTAAATTAGGCTTGCCTGACTAACTTTAAGCTGTGGGTACAAAATATGCAACCCCTTCGCAATAAAAAGATTGATAATTATTCACGGCGATGGTCTATCTACCATTAAGAAAACTGCGCGTTGCGTTGCCAACCGGCGCCTTCTCTTTGCACCATCCCTTTGCTTGATAGCTCAAGTAATAAGTGGACGGCTAAGCCGATAGAAACACCGGCACGCCTAGCAATAATCTCTGTTACCTCAGCTTCTAAACCTAGAGAGTCATAAATTCGGAGTTCGTTCCGGGTCAACTTCTGCACAGCATTAGGGGCGAACGATATCTCGTATTGCTCATTAACGTCGACCTCGCCAATTTTAGAAATCAAGGCCCGGATCTCATCTGCACTGCAGACTAGTTCCGCCTCATGGTTTCGTATCCGTTCATGGCACCCAAGAGAGCCAACGGTAGTAATTGGACCCGGCACAGCCATAGCCACGCGCCCTAGAGCGCTTGCCCAGCTCAGCGTATTTAATGCACCTGATCGCCACGCAGCTTCTACTGCAACTGTCCCCAGAGATAAAGCAGCTACCAATCTATTACGAGTAAGAAAGCGATGGCGGTGCGGAGACAGACCTGGCGCATATTCGCTCACCATGCATCCTTTTTGCATAACGGCACGGAACAAGCCGGCGTTGCTCGATGGGTATGCTTTGTCCAGCCCTCTAGCCGCTACCACGATTGTAGTTCCAGATCTATTAAGCGCTTCTGTATGCGCTTGCGTATCTATGCCCAAGGCACCACCGGAGACAATCGAATACTGATGATCTACCAAACCAGCCACCAGGAGCTTCGTTGCTTCCCTTCCGTATGTACTCACTGCGCGCGTTCCCACCACCGAAACTGACTGCTGCGTGCATTCCGATACGTTTCTTCCTAAAACCCACAACGCATGCGGCATCACCGCATCCTCTTGATATGAACGGTTGTGGTCACTCTTTCCAGATTCGGCAAAGCTAAATGCACTATCAAAAAGATGGCGGGGCCATTCATCATCCTCTGCAGTGATAAGCCGACCACCAAGATCTGAAATCCGATTCAGATCCTCTTGCGCGTTATCGCAGTGGCAGCGAGCCTGTGTTGATCTCAAGAGTGCCGCGCCAAGCCAAGTTTCACGGTTTTTTACTGCGTGGGCTATTCGCTCTGGGTCAATCCCTTTCCGTAACAACCGCTGAAGTTCTCGGTTCTGCCCTTCAAATACTCGCGATAAATACGCCCATGCTTTCAAACGGTCGTTCATACCAATGCCCCCCAATGATTGATCATCGCGTAGCTCCAGTGCTTGTGCTACGTGCCCCAGGTCAGGAATAGCTGCACCATCTAAATCACTGAGCGTCCACGCCATTTTTAAAGCTCTATCCGCACCTCGATGGCTTATACTTCCGTCGCCAAGGTAAGCCGTAAGGAGCGCCATTCCCGCAGAATCTGCCGGAAATTCTCGACGCAACACGTGCGGATTCATCGCCGCATTTGTTTGAACACCGTACCCTGCTTTTTGCCAACGAAACCTCGCGCGTTCTCTAGCCTCCGACACCCGCTGTGCAATCGTGGAACTTGATTCCTCATATCCAGCAGACAACAACGGTCCCTTTGATTGAGTTCGGACAATAATATCGATCCGGTCGCGCAACGGACCTGATACGTTGCTCAGGTAGTTTCTCCGTACTGTAGAGGGGCACCTGCATTGAACAGGATCTTCAACTGCACAGCGGCACGGATTCGCCGCCACAACAAGCTGAAATCTCGCTGGAAAGCGTATTTCTTGTTGCGCTCGCACAAAGTCGCACACATCCTTCCTCCATAGGGGTACGGAGACAATCCAATATGCGGGCGGGAATTTCGCTTACCTCATCAAGAAAAAGAACGCCTGTGTGAGCAAGACTCACAGCCCCAGGTCGCGCATTCCCTGCACCACCGCCTAAAAGAGCAGCCCGGCTCACAGAGTGGTGCGGAGCAACAAAAGGAGCATGTGTGGCAAGACTCCGAAATGTTTTTCCAACGACTGAATGCACAGCCATCGCTTCTAACAATTCTTCAGAATTGAGTGGAGGGAGAATCGTGGGAATTCGCTCCGCTATCATCGATTTTCCACTCCCAGGTGGGCCGATCATAAACAAATTATGTCCACCCGCTGCAGCTATCTCCGCAGCACGCTTAGCCTCAGGTTGCCCAACCACATCTGCTAAATCTTTTCCGTTTCCAATCGAGTACCCGTTCTTTTCCCCATGAGCGCTATTCTCCCCTACTGACACTGCAGATTATCCGCGCCTCTTAGCCATTCAAGAACTGCGGAAATAGTAGGAGCAACCAAGACTTTGATATCTGAGATGCTCGTTATCACTTTCGCTTCTTCAGCGTTTCCAACTGGTATAACAGCTGTTTTAATCCCCTGGTCACGCGCAGCGATCAGCGCTGGGACTACACCGGGGACAGCCCTGATACCGCCATCTAATGCTACTTCTCCAAGGAGCATCGTGGACTCAAGTCGTCGCAACGCTGGCAACCGCGTATCTGCAGCGCACAGGATCCCCATGCACATAGCTAAATCGACCTGTGAACCAGACTTTCGCAACGAAGCCGGAGACAAACTAACGATCACTTTTTTAGGCCATGCCAACCCTGAATTCTGCACGGCTGTCTTCATACGATCTCGTGCTTCAGCAATCGCAGCATCCGCAAGCCCTACCACATATGTGCCGGGAAGCCCTGGGCCTATGTTTACTTCTACGGTCACAACGTAACCTGTTACTCCCGCGATCGCTGCGGAAAGAGTTCTAGCAAGCGCCACGATCGATCCCTTCATAACAGGTAATCTGCACAGAAGAGTCTCTGGCTATACAGACAACAATCGCATCGAATCGAATGTCTAACCATCTTTTATCCTGTAGCCATAGATACGCCGCCTTGCGCATTTTTCTGAGTTTCTTAGCTGTAATAGCCTCCCCTACCCCATAAAGCGGTGTGGAACGAGTTTTTACCTCAACAAACACAAGGCATCCGTCCGGAGCCTCAAGCACCAAATCAAGTTCTCCTATTGGAAATAGTGCATTACGTTCCACTACCGCGTAGCCCTTGGCTTGGTACCACTGAGCGGCAATCTTTTCGCCTTCCTTCCCCAGTACAAGATGCTGTGGATGCTGTCCGTGGGTAGGCGCATGACTAGAAGTGGCTTTCATCTTTATTCCCTATTTTCTTAGGCTGCACTGTCGATCAAGGCTTTAAGCTGCCTCGGTTGTGCAGTTGATCATGCGATAAAATCCGTGTTTTTCAGTAGCTACCGGATAAAAGCTCTTGGTATGTGGATAAGTTCTAGTTACTTACGCACGCTATCCACATGTTCATCACAACAGTCACGCGCTCTTGTGGTCTTTCCATTTTTATGCTTAGCCCCCCAGCGAACTTCATGACATAACGCCAAAATCTACGCCACAGCAACCAGTACTTAACCTGATGCGTACTATTACGCACCCCCTGAATAGTGAAGTTTTCCATATTTGTTCCGCGCATAAGCCGAACATAGTTATGCTGACTCATACATCTATCCCCACGGGTGCCCGATGGAATCGGGCTGAGAAGAACACTGTCACCGTGTTCGCACCGTTCGAACCTGTCTGGTTAGCACCAGCGTAGGAAGCGAGATATAGCCAATGTCGGTTACCCCTGAAGAAAACCATTTCAAGCACTCTTACTCCCCCATTCTCCGCAATGGCCTAGCTGTTCCTGAAACTGAAATCGCATTAGACGATTCCCCCAGCGGCCCCAATGAACCTTTCCCCGTCTACCGCACACGCGGTCCAGAATGCGACCCGGTGAAGGGGCTTCCAGCTCTGCGTGAAGAGTGGATTGAACAGCGGGGAGACACACAAAAGTATCAAGAACCTGTTCGGGTTGTACCCCGCCCGACGCAGCGCCTCCCGCGCGCAGGCACGCAGCTGCGGCCGGACGGAAGTGGTGATCTCGCCGGTGACGATGATGCGCCTGCCACTCGCCATGACCTCAACGGCCACGCGTGCCGCCGGGTCGCAGGTAAGGATGTCATCGAGGATGTGGTCTGCAATCAGATCGCACAGTTTGTCGGGGTGGCCGATACACACAGATTCAGCACTTCGCACTACAGACACGCGAGGGCTCCTTTCACAAAAGCGAACAACAACAAAGCACGCCCGGTATCGGGCAGGCAGGAAACGAAGTACGTAGGGCCAGAGGCGTTAGGAGGAGGCTTTGAGCAGCTGCTCCATGACCTCATCGCCCGGCGTGGTGCCGGAGTAGTCGGAGGTGCAGGTCGCGCGCACGATGTCGAAGATCTCGTACCAGTACACGTTGGCCTGCTTGCCGAACGACTGCGACATGGCCACGAACGGGCTGGTGATCGCAGCTCCCGTGGTGGGGTGTTTGCCGAGCAGACCGAACTTGGAAATCGCCTGCCCGCACTGGATGTAGCGGGCGAATGCCTGCGCGTACTGCTCGATGAGGCGTTTGGAGACGAACTCGGTACAGCCCCGCGCATCCAGCCAGTTCCAGGTCTCTCGGTAGACCAGGTCAGCGCCGAGCGGTTTGCCATCACGCTGCTCGGCGGACAGGTATTCGCCGGGTTCGGGCATCGGCTCACCAGCGAGCAGCGCACCGTCACCAATATCGGTGCCATCCAGGTCGAACACATCCAGTTAGTTCTGTTGGGGTTGTCAGTCGTGTGGCTGGCCGACCGGCTGCGAGCTTGTCGTTCAGCGCCTCGGGTTTTGCCCCGGCGCGCACCCTGCGTCCGCCACGGTTGGTGCCGTCTTTGGCCATACAAACCTCTTCGTTCAGGTTTTCGTAGAGTAGTGGTCATGAGTAGCCAAAAGTTTTCTCGCCGCACGCTCAGCGCGTTTCGACAGCTGACTACTCAGATACCGATTCGTTCGATAGAGACGGCTTTCGAAGATGAAGGTTTTACCGCTGATCCACTAAATGGCTACGAGGACTCAAGTGAACGGCGGGTGCGGACCGAACAGTACCTATCTGCCATCGTTTTTGATGATCCGTTGGTGTATCCAAGATTGATTCGAGCGATGGAAGTCGTCCTAGAGCCCATCGCGCCCTGTCATACGCCCGGCACCCAGCCGAGCGACTGGGCCCCTTTCGTGAAATACATGCGAGAAGATGGGTGGATTGTCGATGAGACAGGCTCCATCTCTGCCTTGCTGCCTTCAGCTGCGGCGCTAGTCGAGTCCATGACAACTATCAGCGACATCAGCGGGATTGAAGAAGGAATCACAAGGCTGCAGACGCTCACCGATGATCCTGCAGCCTCTATCGGGGCAGCCAAAGAGCTGATGGAATCAACAGCCAAAGTCCTACTCCAGGAGCTGGGAGTTAATTTCGATTCAAAGACACTCATCAACACCGTGCACACCAAACTCGGTCTCGATCCCAGCAGCAACGCCGACGTGGACTCTGCGACATCCCTCAAGCGGATACTTGGAGGCGCCAAATCAGTCGCCCTAGGACTCGCAGAATTCCGCAATGCTGGCTACGGAACCGGGCACGGGCAGCCAACCGCGAGGCGCGGACTCGGGCCACGTCATGCACGTCTGGCGATTCACGCCGCGGTACTGTGGTGCGACCTGGTTCTTTCTACCTTTACTGACCCGGCAGCCCCGTGGAGAAAATAACAGCATCGGCAATACCCTGTTTGATTCGGAAACTTTGCGCACGGTTGGCCCCGCCCGCTGAGGAGCGCGCCAGCTGTGGAGATCCGCTCGCCCCCCTCGGCAAACGCACCACGTCGCCACGTGGTGGGCGAACGGGGTCGAGGTCGGCACAGGTGAGGGTCGGCAGGTAGGCCGCGACAGGCGGGCACACAGCGCCTTTTAGTAGCTGTAGACCCGAGGGGCTTGCCGCCACCGGTCACCATCGAGCGCGGACTGGTGCGAGTGGCACGGCTTGCACAACGAGCGCAGGTTCGACTCGTCGTGGGTGCCGCCATGTTCGAGTGGGATCACGTGGTGGACCTCAGCGACCGGCGTGTACCGGCCACGGGCCAGGCAGTCCTCGCACAGCGGGTGGGCTTCGACGTAGGCCGCGCGGATCTTTCGCCACCGGTGGTCGTAGCGACGGTTGATCTTCGGCTCGCGCTGGTACTTGCGGTAGCGGGTGTCCTCGGCGCGAGCGTGCTCGGGGCAGAACCTCGTGTCGGTCAACTGCGGGCAGCCGGGCTGGGAGCACGGGCGCTTGGGTTTCCTCGGTATCCGTCTCACCGCCCTCGTCGCTAATGGCAACGACCCCCAGACGGACCGCGGGGATGCGTCTGGGGGTCGGGACCTACTTTTCAACCACTTACAGCATGCGACAGTCACACCCTGAAAGTCATCCCCTGTTTGCGACACTCATGCGCGCCAATGCTCAGTCTCTGCCGAACAAGAGACGCGCAAAGCGGGCAAGGGCGCGCTGCTTCTTGGCGAAGGCCGTCTTGCGTTCGACGTAGAAGTGCTCGGCAACTTTGACGGCGGCGTCCTCAGCGGAGAGGTAGTCGAGAAAGAAGACCTCGAGGACCAGCCGGTCATCGTCGCTGAGGCTTTCCCAGGCCGGGTTGAACCAATCCATGTAGGCCTGCGCTTTGAGGTTGCGGGCTTTGATCGCGTCGAGGTTGTCGAGGATCGAACAGACTCTCGCTTCACCGGCCTGCGGGTTGTTGCCCCGTGGGAGCCCGTCGAATCGGGGTGTTCCGACTGAGGTCAGTGAGGCTTTGAGCTCGTCGGCGTACCCGTCGCCTTGCTGGAGAATGACAGCTTGGGTTGCGTAGTCCTGGAGGACGCCGATGGCGGCTTTGCGGTAGTCGAAGTAGTCCCAGATGGGGTGGTCGTTCATGAGTGTGCCTGCTTTCCCAGAGTGTCGGCGACCGCATTAATCCACGCAGCCTGTGTCGTGTCTTTGTTGTCCAGCGCGACCAGTACCGCCTCATCGAGGGTGTGGTCTGCGGCGAGGTGGGTGATCGTCACCGGCTGGTGCTGTCCCTGCCGGTAGAGCCTCGCGTTGGTCTGCTGGTAGAGCTCCAGGCTCCAGGTCAGGGAGAACCAGACCAGGAGGTTGCCGCTTTGCTGGAGGTTGAGCCCGTGCCCGGCTGAGGCTGGGTGGATCAGCGCCAACGGAATCCCTCCCTGGTTCCACTGAGTGATGTCGGCGCTGGTTTTCAGCTCGCGGGCCTGCGGGAACCGTTCGGTGATCCGCTCACGGTCGTGTTTGAACCAGTACGCCACGAGCAGCGGCTGGCCGTTGGCCGCCTCCACGAGGTCTTCGAGCGCGTCGAGTTTGCGGTCGTGCACCACCAGCGGCTGGCCGTCCTCGTCGTAGATCGCACCGGAGGCCAGCTGCAGCAGCTTGCCTGAGAGGGCTGCGACGTTCGCGGCGTCGATGACCTGCCCGTTGAGGTCGAGCACCATCTCATCTCGCAACCGCTCGTAGGCTTTGCGCTCCTTGGGTTCGAGATCGACGAGCTTCGTGGTGACAGTCAGCTCAGGCAGACGCAGGTAATCGGTGGTGCGCATCGACAGCGTGATGTCACTGATCGCCTCGTAGATCTCGTCCTCAGCACCCACCGGGTGCGGGCTTGTAGGTGAAGATCTGCTGGCCGTTTCGCTTGTCAGGCACGAACCAGCGGTTGCGGTAGTGGGTGATGAACCGTCCGAGGCGCTGGCCTTCATCCAGCAGACGGAACTGCGCCCACAGATCCATCAGTCCGTTGGATCCGGGCGTGCCGGTCAGACCCACGATCCGGGTGACCAGTGGCCGCACGGCCGCCAGAGCTTTGAACCGCTGCGCCCGATGGTTCTTAAACGAGCTCAGCTCGTCGATGACGACCATGTCGAACGGCCAGGCTTTGCCGAGGTGGCGCACCAGCCAGGGCACGTTCTCACGGTTGATGACGGTCACCATGGCCTCGGCGGCAAGCGCTTCCACCCGCTGGGCCTTGGACCCGACGGCGACTGCGACGGTGAGCCCTGCCAGGTGGTCCCACTTGGTGACCTCGGCAGGCCAGGTGTCGCGGGCGACCCGCAGGGGTGCCACGATAAGGACCCGCCGGGCATGGAAGGAGTCCAGTAGCAGATTCCAGATGGCCGTCAAGGTGATCACCGTCTTGCCCAGACCCATCCCGAGAAGGATCGCGGCCTGCGGGTGGTCTTCGACAAACCTGGTGGCATGTCGTTGGTAGTCATGCGGCTTGTAGTGCATCAGCCACCTCCTGGATTGCGTCGATGCTGTCGACGACGACCGCATCAACGCCGTGATCCTTGAGTTGCTGGATGCGGCGGCGTTGGATGGGGCGAGGGAGGCGTCCGGGTGCTTTGAGCTCGACGAAGATGACGCGTCCGCGATGGATGCAGATGCGGTCTGGAACCCCTGCGGTGCTCGGTGAGGTGAATTTCCAGCACAGGCCACCAATCGCCTCAACGGCTTGCTTCAAGTGTTGTTCGATTGCTTGCTCGTTCATGGTTGTGTCCTCTCTTGTGAGAGGCCCATGACGACCTATGACGATGCGATATGAACTTTTCCTAAGGGCTATGTTTTATGCCCTATAGCAAACTCACATATGGGTCGTCATAGGTCGTCATAAGGCCCGTCTGGCTTAGTTGTCGAACTCGTTCTTCAAGGCCAAACCGCGGACGAACATGCCGTGCATCGTCTTTTTACGTGTGAAGCCGTGGTGTTCGACGGTGGCGTTGAAATCGACCATGGGGCGCGCCCCCACCCGGAGGTCGACATCGCCCACGCCCGATAGGTCTGGTACAAGTCCCCGGCCCGTTCCGACAGCCCAGGGTCGACGTCGCAGTGGGCGTCGAGGAACTGGGCGAACCAGTTGTTCTCTTCCCGATACGCCGCTGATGCCTCCACAACTCGTGCCGGGGCGATGAGGTGGTAATCCTCGGCGTGGATGAGGCGGGCGCCCTCTATGATCCAGGTCAGGATTGCGCCACCTGCCTGCTTGTAGAGATGGTCGGCGTAGTTCTTGATGTCGCTGTTGCCTTCGATCTTGGCTTCGAAGGGGATGACGATGAGCCTGCGCCAAATCCCTGCATCCATCGCCCCCACCCTGGGCAGGTGGTTGGTGTAAAGGATCAAGGTGTGGGAGGGGGTGAAGGCGAAGGGGGCCTTGTATTTCTTCTCTGCGTAGATCTGGTCGGTGGAGGCGAGTTGTTTGACCACGGAGGTGGGGACATGTGCACGCCTTCTTCGGATTCGGCGGAGATGATGAGGCGCTTGCCCTTGGCCTCTGCCAGCTCAGGTTTGACGTTGCGCATCCCACCGATGGTGAGCACATCGGCGCTCATGTTGCCTGCGTAGGTACCGAGCACGCGGGCGATGGTGTTCCAGAAAGTGGATTTGCCGTTGCGGCCATCCCCGTAGGCGATGACGAGGGCTTCGACCATGACTTGCCCGATCGCAGCCAGGCCGACGATGCGTTGCACGTAGGCGATGAGCTCAGCGTCGCCTTGGAAGAACACCTCGAGGGCTTCTTGCCACAGGTGCGCGCCGTCGGTGCCTGGGTCGAGGCTGGTCTGCTTGGTCACCAGATCCGCCGGGTCATGGTCACGGCGCGAGCGAGCCCCGTGGCGCAGATCGTAGGTACCTGATGGGGTGTTGAGCAGATACGGGTCTGCATCCAACTGCTCGGGGGTGGTCAGCAGCATGGGGCGGGCCTCTTTCAGGCAGTTGGTGATCCCGCGCGATTCCCGGCGCTTGAGCGCGTAGGCCGCATAGGTTTTCGCGTCCTCGAAGGCGGCGAACGCCTCCTGTTGGGCGGCGTTGAACATGGCCTGGGCTTTCGCCTTCGACATCGACGCCAACAACATGGCAGCCCCCGTGGCGGCGAGCTGGTCTTTGGCTTCTTCGAGCAGCTCGTGGGCTTCGGCCAGTTGGCGCTCGGTGAGCTCCTGGGCGACAGCCTGGGCTGCAGGGGCCGATTCGTACCAGACACCACGAAAGTAGACGAGCCAGTCGGTGGCCTCCGAGTAGCGCAGCGAGTCCGGGTAAGCCTTGGTTAAGGCTTGGGCTTGCCCGACGTCGCTGTAATCGGCGGGGCGTACCGAATCCAGGCTCGCCTCAAAATCCTCTGGTGGCACATACCCGGGCTGGTTCTCGACCGTCTTGGCGAACCGGGTGGCCGACCGCCAGATCGACTCCACCTCCGCTTCGGGCAGCGGCGGGTTACAGCGGGCGGCCTTGCGGTCAAACAAGGCGCGTGCCTCATCGGTCGTGCCGAGGCGAATCAGCAGCCTGCCAGCAAACCTCGACAGGGTCGCATTACGCGAACCTTCCTCGATGGCCTGGGTGGCGTCATCCCACTGGGCGAACAAGTCCTCATCCACCGCGTCGGCAAGCCAGGCGTCGATGGTGCGTTCGCCCTCGACCACGGTGATCTGCGGAGCATTGTGGCCGTAGATGAAGCGTCCAGCGTCGATCGCGTTGGGGTCGAAGAACTCAAACCTGGAAGCAAGCTGCTTCTTGAGCCCTGCATAGGCCTCAGCATCAGCCACGGGGTCAATTGGAAAGTAGACGTGGAAGCGGGGTCTTGCCGACTGGGCACCTTTCGCTCTCTGGTGGTTCCTGCTGGTGGCGGTCATCAACGCCACACTCGCCAGCCGCTTAGCCAGCGATGCTGGGGTGACCCATTCGGCCTGCTCGTCGGTGTGGGAGTTGTCGACGTCCATGACCAGGCAGTTCGAGGTCACGAAACTGCCAACCGAGCGCCTGCCACCCACGTACTCGGCAACCACATGATCCAACCTGGCGACCGCTTCGAGGTCGGCTGCCGTGGTCACAGTGTGCGAATTTGGGTAGTGGGCGTTGTTTTCTTGGCCTGCCACCTGCGCGGTGAACATCGTCATCGCCTTCATAGGGTGACCTCCTCAAAGTCAGCGTCGAAATAGGTGATCGGCATCTCGAGGTGGTGGGCCCATTCGATCTCGGCACGCATCCCTGCCGAGACGCGGCCGGTGTAGACCCAGATCGCCTCGCACTTGGTCAAAAGAATCCGGTTGAAGAACATCGCCAGCTCACGCTCGCTCGCGTCGGCGTCGTCCATGAACTGCGGGAACAACAGGTGTGGCGCGAGCGGAATCTTGTGCCGTAACACCGCGTGAGCACACAATGCTCGAGGCTCGAGCCAACTCCACGTTGCTCGCGACGTCTCCGGAGTACGGGGAGCAGATGTACACCAAGGGCCGGTAGCCGTACTCGGCGCGTTGAAGATTCTTCAGCGCTTTGAACGCGGTGGGGTCCGGGTAGCCCTCCGTGTTGTGGGGCGAGAAACCCAGGTCGATGTTGACAGCGGTCGAGGTCATGCTGCACCGCCGTCCTGCTCGATGACCGGCAGCAGACCGAACTGGTTCTTCAACAAGTCATAGATAAACAAGCGACCCTTCTGAGTCCAGTACATGTGCGTGCGGGTCTTGCCTTCGTCGTACTCATGCGTCTTGGACTGCGTGTAGCCCTGCTCGGCGAAGCGGGCGTAGAGGAACCAGCGGCCGGACTGCCTGAACTGAACCCCGGCGTCGTGCAGCAGCGAGTTCAGCTTCTTTGCCGACAACCCATAGTCTTTCGCGATCTCCGTGATGGTCAGCAGCGAATCCGACTGGAGCACCACGTCGTAGTAGGAGACTTTCGGGGCGGCCTCAAGCAGGGCTTGCTCGGCTGCCAGCCGCTTGGCCCGCTCGGAGCGAAGCTGGATGATGGCGGGCTCGAGGAACTCGTCATCGTCCAAGAGCTCGTCGATGGCGTACACGCCATGGCGGCGAATCGTGGGTAGGACCTCGTCGACAACCCAGGCTTCGAAGTCCTGGGCTGCGGGGAGCTTGGAGGAGAAGATGAGCCGGTACCGGTCACCTTCGGTGATGAACCGGGCTTCTTGAGTGTGCCCGAGCGCGTCGACGATGGGGTAACGAAACGGAACCCCACGGCAATGATCCTGAATCACCTTGCTGGTATTGGTGTATCCAAGCGCCGTGACCACATCACGGCCACAGAAATAAACCTTGTCCTGATGCTCGACAGTTCGGATCGTTCCAAAGGCATCGTTGGTGAATACCTGAAGATCGCTAGTAGCCATGTCTGGCTCCTTCTAAGAGCCAGGATTGACGTGAATTCCAGCAAGCCACGGGTGCGGCCGCGTCGGGCTCTCACGCATACGCCCCTGAGCGTGCAAGAATCCGGACACCGGGTCTTGCTGAAGAATTCAGGCCCCCACTCACATGAGAAGCTTGCGTGGTGATCCAGTCCGATTCTTTTTCTCAACGCTCGACTATCCGCAATATTGCGGATGTCCTGGCTAGTACTGATTTGCCGGGCCTAACCGGAAGCCAAATCGACGAACTTCTCCACGACATTGGAGCACCACCGCGTGTTGCCGGGAATAAGCGAGAAGGACTGTTTGGCGCGCTTACGGAGGGAGTTACCCCAGCGCAAGCAGGTCAACGCACTCGTGACTTCATCGCGGTGGCGATGAGTCCGACACGGTATACCACCGATCGTCGGCGTTGGGATGATTTGCGTCGTTTGCTCAACAAGGTGCTGGTCACCGAGGGATGGCAGATCGACGATGCTGGCCGGTTGACCAAACTCGCTGAGGCGGCACGCACATTCAATGATATGATATCGAGCGTCTCACCAGCTCTCCTGTGGAGGAGCTTCAGCGGCGCGGTACCCACGAACGCCTGCTGGAGTATTGCAGCCGAGAACTGATCGCCGAGTCTCTGTTCCACGCGATATCCGAGGCAGCCAAGTCGATTCATGACCGCATCCGCGTCCTTACTGGCTTTACAGATGATGGTCAGGAGTTGTTCGACGCAGTTTTGGGAACAAATAATTCTGCCCCCGAGCTAGTGATTAATAGCTTTTCCACGGAGTCGGAAAAATCAGAACACAAGGGATTTAAGAACCTGCTGATAGGAATCCACGGGCACTATCGCAATCCCCGTGCTCACAAAACCCGACTAGGTAGTGAGGAAGATAAGCATGACTTTCTCGATGCTTTCAGCTTGTTCTCCTATGTTCATCGTCGCCTCGATTCCGCCCAGATTTATCAGTCTTTCCGGTAGAAATCGCACGAGTACCCGTCTGCCGCCAGTGGCAACCCTGCAGCTCAGTCGGGCGTACTGGCCATGAGGTCGCAGATCTCGTCCACGGTGGCCGTGGTGGTTTCCACGACGATCTCGTCATGGACGTGCATGACGATCCGATGCCCAGCGTCAGCGACTTGGTGCATGCCGAACATGAGCAGGTCTCGGGCGACGGCCTGGACGATGTTCTCAGTGAGTTTCCCACCGTAGGTTTCCAACTGGCCCCACTTGCGACCCGTCGTGATGCCCTCGTGAGTGATGCTGGTGCCACCGAACCTGTTCTCACCTAGCTTGGGTTTCACATAGGCCAGGCGACGTCCGGAGGGGAGGGCGATGAACATGATTCCGGACTCCACGGTGAAGGTCAGCGCCCCGACGCTGGTCGGCTGGCGGGTGCTGATCGTCTCGATGGCGGCGGCATTGATGTCGGCCCACAGCTGCACAACATTGGGGTTAGCTGCCCGCCACGCATCGACCAGCGGCTGAAGCTCGGATTCAGCGAGCCCCATCCGCAGCGTCCCCCATGGCTATCAAGGCACCGACGCCGCCTTGATAGCCGCAGTTCACTGTTCACGCCATCCTTGTCAACGGGGACACCAAACATGCGCGAAGCGGTCTCGCAGTACAGATCCTTTCCGTCACGGAAGGCCTGAAGAGTGGTGGTTTCACCTGCAACCTGCAAGCCACACAATCACCCGCGCCTCGATCGCAGAGAAGTCAGCCACCACGAACCGGTGCCCATCAGCGGGGATAAATGCGGTGCGGATGAGCTGAGAGAGGGTGTCGGGCACGGAGTCATAGAGCAACTCCACCGCACCAAAGTCTCCGATCCGCACGAGTCCTCTGGCCTCGGCCAGGTCGGGCAGGTAGTTGCGAGGCAGGTTCTGGACTTGAACCAGGCGGCCTGCGAACCTGCCAGTGCGCCCTGCCCCGTAGAACTGGAGGAACCCCGCCCACGACCATCACGACCTGCCACGTGCTGCATCGCCTCGTACTTCTTCACCGAAGACTTCGCGAGCTCGCCACGCAGCTGCAGGACCTCGCGCACCTGGCCGGTAGCCGAGTCGAGTGCGGCGGCAACTTCGTCTTTCGTCAATGACTGCAGGGGCGTGCCATGAGCGGTGAGCCATTCCTTGAGCTTGATCGGCGAGTTCGGGTTGTCGAGCCCCGTGAGCTCTTGCGCGCGAGCCAGCGTGGCTACGCGGTGCTGCCGATCGCACTCCACCGCACGATCGACCAGCGTCTCGTCGAGGCGGATGCCGGTGTCGTTGATGCGCTGGTCAAGCGCGTAGGTGTCCCATTCGGACACGGGGAGCGGGAAGTCGGCCAGCCGGTCATGGATCGCCAGTTCGACCTCGACGTCGCGGCGGTTATAGGAGATGAACTGTTCCCACCCGTCTGGGTCGGATGCAGGCAGGTGACGCATCCCGCCCTGATTGAAGACACTGGGTGTGGCCGGGGTGCAAAAAACGGGTGATCAGCTTCTTACCCGCACTGTCTTTACGCATCGGCAGATGAAGGACGGTAGCGACTTGGTCCAGGCTCCTCGGCAAGCCCAGGTACGCAGACCACACCATCGTGCAGCGCCACTGGGCAGGATCCAGAAACCTGCGGCCAGCCATGAGGTTTGGGTAGAGTCGGGCTAGCCAGCTTGAAAGACAGACACGCTCGAACGCGGCATTGAACGCCCACTTCACCACACCCGGATCCGCCAGGCCATGGAGCACCTCCTCCGGTAGTTCTTCTCCAGAGGCGAGATCCACAACCTCGACTGGGCTACCGTCGATCGAGTAGCCGAACAGGAGGAGCTCGAAGTCGTCGTGGTCGGCGTAGGGGTACATCCCGGATTTCGCCAGGTTCACTGGCGAGAAGGTCTCGATGTCAATGAAGAGTTCACGCATGCGCGACAGCTCCTAAGAACAAGGGCGCTGGGAGGACACCACACCCCAGAAGTGGGCGTGGTTCCTCCCAGCACGGGTGAAGGGTTAGCGGTCGTGGTCAGCGCGGTACTTCTCGAGTTCGGCCTCGGTGTCAGCCATGAGCTTGCCGATGTGCTTGCGATCCCTGCGGGTCGCCCACCTGCTGACCACGAACGAAGTGAGTTCGAGGATCACGAAACTCAGGAGAAGGCCAATGAAGCCGTAGAACAGCGTCGTGTTGTTCGCGGCAAGGGCCGCTTCGTAGCACTCAGTCATGTCTGTGTCCTTATCTCCTAGTTGAGGAAGTCATCCGACGCAGTACCGAAGCCACCGAAGTCGGCTTCGGTACTGATGCGGTTGCCGCCGAGCGGTTCGCCATCACGCAGCTTCTGAATGTTGCCCAGTCCGCAGGCGATACCCCGATTGCCGTTCGTGTTGAACGCGTAGAACGAAATGCTCACGCGTGCGTAGCAGCCGGAGTAGACCTCGCTGGCGCCCAGGATCGGCTGCAGGTCCGTACCCACGACCTGCGGGTTGGCGTTGACGAACATCGCGTTCGCATAGGCTTCGTCGTCGCGCTCGATGTCGCCGTCGCGCAGCGGGAGCTTCAGAGCGGCCTTGTTCGGTCGCTTGCCACCGAACTTGCCAATCCCGGCATCGATCGCCGCGTCGATGGTGCGTTCGATCTTGGCCAGGGTCTCGGTGTCGCCCTTCGGGATGATCAGCGACACGCTGTACTTGGGCTTGCCGCCCTGGATGGACTTTGCCTCAAAAATGTTGGCGTAGCTGAGTCGGACTTCGCCGGTGACCACACGGGTCGGATTCATTGTAGACATCTTGTCTTACTTTCTTTCTCGTTCGTTACTTGATTGCAGTGAATTCGTTGGCCGCTGACTGGATCTCCAGTGCGGGCCTCTTGTCGGATTCGGGCACCAGCGTGGGCTTACCGGTTGGTTTGACCACGAGGTCCCCGAGGAGCTCGGTGAAGCGCTTCTTGCCCAGTTGTTTCTCCAGCACGGTGATGGTCTTGAGCTTGCGATCCCACACGTCGACACCGGCTGCCTCAGCGGCCGTGGCGACAGCGGACTCGTCGGAGTATTTTCGGATTGAGCGGCCTTCGACGAGCTTGAACCCGGGCCAGGTCTTGCCCTGGTTCACCGCCAGCGACAGCGCGTGCGCTTCCACATCGGCAGCCCACGCCTTCAGGTTCGGCAGCTGGGCCAACACCTGTGCTATCTCGGCATCGGTGAGCTCGGCAGGTGGTGCGAACTCATGCTTGGCAAGCGCAAGGTTCGCCTCAGCGCGCGTCCGACAAGTCGGCACGAGCTTGCAGAACCGGCACCACTCACCAGGAGCGAACTCGCCATCCCCGCTGGCAGCCAACGCGGCACGAGGTTTCACCACCTGTTCTGCCCACGCCTCCAACTCGGCCACCGGGATCGCCCAGGTTGAGACGTTCGAGCACCTTGGCTGGAAGATCGTCACCGCCACTTCGGTGATGTCGTACAGCGACCCGAACGCGTTCACCGCTCCCAGCGCATACAACATCAGCTGCGGATTCTGCTCGGCTTCGACCATGACACCCTGGCCGTACTTGAGGTCGATGATGTGCAGGACCGGCTCGGCGATGATGACGCAGTCCCCGGTGCCGAACCCACCCGGCACCACGTGGGAGAAGTCCAAGCACTGCTCGATGAGCACTTGCGGATCAGCACACGCCTGGCGCACACCGCGCAGCCGCTCTTGAACGAAGGCCAGGGAGTCATCAGTCAGGGTGTCCATCTCCGCGTCATGCCAATCCGAGACCGGCTTCGTGGTCGGGGCGTCATGCAGGGCGCGGCGCAGCTTCCACTCTGCGAGCTCATGGGCAGCGGTGCCTTGCTCAGCCGCCTGCGAGGAAGACTCCGGCAGTCCGGCCTCCAGGATTGCTGACGGTGGGCAGGCCAACCAGCGGTGCGCACCTGAGGCGCTGAGCAGTGCGTGCTGGTCAGGCATCAGCGATCGCCTCCGCCTGCTCCAAGAGCCGCCCGTACTTGACCGGGTCAACCTCGGAGAGCTTGTTCGCTCCAGCGGCCTGGATCAGCTCACGCACCTGCGCGGTATGGCCTGCCTGTGACAAACGAGCCAGAACCGTGCGGACCTGCTCCAACGTCACCGGCACAACCTCCGGGGCCGGTGCCGGGGCTGGCGGTTGGCTTCGTGGTCTTCGGCTGCAGCTTCCAGCGCAGGCTGGGCGAGCTGAGCTGCGGCGATCGGGCGAGCACCCGACATACCAGGGTGATCCTCGAACGACTCCCACGCGGCCTCTTCGATCGCAGAGGCCAGCATCGTGACCCCCTCCGCGATCCGATTCAGCGCTTGGATGTAGCGGTTAGCTTCGGTGACGTTCACGCGGCATCACCACCACTCCGGGTAACACCGACCCGCGCGAGCCAGCGCCATGAGATCGTCGTCTGGACGGATGATTTCCACTGAGCGGACCTGGTTGCCCGGCACGAGAACGGTGAGATGCTGGGGGTTTCCGAGCAGCTTGCGGGCGATCCTGCTTCGGATGCTGACCTTGCGGGTAGAGACCGCAGCGTCAGGTTCGGGCTGGTCAGTCAACGTGACCTTGAGACGATGCTTGGACATCGTTTCCTCCTTTTGAATCAGAGTGCGCGTCGGTTTGTGCTGGCCTTCATGTGGGCCGGGCACTCATACGCCCCCGACGGGTGCCAGATCCAGACATTCCTGCTCGATGAATTCCTGAAGCTTCTTCAGAGCTCGCTTGACCGAGCGCCCGATGCTGTTCGCTCGCTTGGTCGCATCGGCTTCGTCGGCACCGGGCAGCTCCTCACGCGCGATCTCGACGAAGGAGAGCCCCTCAAACACGTGCAGGCGGATGTGTTCGGCTTGCTTGGCGCTGACCTGAGCCAGCAGCCAATCGACAACCAACTCGCTGTCGACCTGGTCCTCATGAACCGAGACGTTCAGATACTGGGGCCCGTCATGGACCTCGACTTCCCAGTCGCTATAGGAGAGGTCGCCACGATTTCGAGCGTTCTCAGCGGCACGAAAACTGCGGTAGGCCGTACACAGATACGCGACTTTCCACTCCGGCACGTACGTCGGGCGTAGAGCAAGGCGAGAACCTCATCGGCGCTCAGGCCAAGTTTTTCGTCGCCAACGGGTGGGTCGACGAGCTCGATCCACGCATAGTTCTGAACGCCGTCCTTCGAGGTGGTCGAAGGCACGTAGATCTGGGTGTAGACCTTGCCGCCGATCATCTTGGTCCGCACGGAGTACGGCTCGCTGGTCCTTCTATTTGGTTGTGTTGTCAAGAGAATCCCTCCTGAGGAGGGAGACCCGCTTAAGTAAGCAAGCTCGATGTCGACGGTTCAGAAGGGATGGGCAGAGAAACGAGAAGGCAGGTACCCGTAGGTCGGATACCTGCCACTTGCTTCTCTTACGCGTCTCCCTGGTGGTCGACGGCCTTGTGTGATCAGCACGCGGCACCTGTAGGTCACGGAACCGTCGTGGCCACTCAGGTCCCGCAGCCGTCTAGGTCACTCACAGAGCGTCCTAGACCCCTTCGAAGGGCATCAGCGGTAGACTCAAGATCATGATCTCTAGGTACTCAGCGGACGCCTCCGGAAGTACTTCGAGACTAAAAATCGGGCGAGAAAAAGTCCTTGTCCCGGTTTTGGTGCTGTTTTGGTCCTCTTTTCCCGAGGGAGGTTGTTGATGAGCCAGTTGTGCTTCGCGACTTTCGCGCGCGCCCTGCAAAAGGTGCTCATCCAGCCAGCAGCGAGTTACACCACTCCGACTAGGCAGGGAGGCAAGAATCCGTCGACGGCGCGACCAAAGATGACTTCAACTGACGCCTACCTCGTGGAGGTCCTCTTGCGCTGGATTCAGGACTTCGCCCCTGTTACGGACAAAGACGGATGGGACGTGTGGCGCACACCTAAGACAGTAAGTAAGTGGGCTACTCAAGCAGGACGTCGAGCTGCACACCGGCTTCGGGCCCGTTCTGAAGCAACCTGGACTACGTGGGGCTGCACGTGAAGCGTTCGGCAAGATCTCCCATGACATTGCGCCCATGCGCGAGATTGACTTCAAAGCCGAGCTGATCGAACTGATCAAAGATGATCCTGAGGTCAGTGCCGACGCCGCCGAAGAACTGCTGTACACCGCAGACCAGGATGACGTGTCTTTTTATGCCGATACGTTCCTATCTGCCATTTCAAGACCAAACAAGAAGTGAGACAACAACGGCGCAGTGACCAAAGCGGATGTCGTGCTTGCCGCCCGCAATGGAGACTTGTGTCCTGTCTGCCGCAAAGAGCGACTGGTGAAGACCGTCAGAGGCGAACGGCGACCATTCTTCGAGATTGTCCCTTTCACCATTGACGATGGCAGCTCTGAAACTGACCGGGAAGCAGTGTGTGTCAAGTGTGCCAAACTCGTCCCCACCAATGACACGTTGCTTGAACTGTCTGATGTCGTAAACAAGCTCCGAGACATTCGAAATCGCCGGATCGCCGCAACAGCCCTTCAAGACGCCGCTCTCAATTCGCAACTCCACCCGGCGATCGCCTCTGTCATCGAAACGCTTGGGGAGCGCATCGTCACCGGAACCATCCCGAAACTGACGATGGACGCGGTACGAATCGCTGAAAAGGTCAGGCCCGAGTACTTTGAGCTCGCCGAGCGGATCAAGATCCACGTCTTGCAGTGGTACCGCATCATCGAGCAAGAGTTCCGCGCCCTCGAAGGCAGCAGGGGGCGCAGCAGATTCGACGCGATAGCCGGGCAAGTCGCCGACTTCTACGCCGAGGCGTCCCGGCACACTGATGACCAGCAGGCGATATTCGATCAAGTTGCTGATTGGATCCACACCAACTCCGACTCGACGAACCTCAGCGCATCGATCATTGTGACGTGCTTTTTCGTTCAAAACTGCGAGGTGTTCGATGCGATTGCCTAGCAAGGTCACCCCCCTACTCGCAGTCCACGTTGAGCCAGTTCCCGCCGATCCTGAAGAATCTGTCCGAACAAGATCTCAGCTCCGCCGCCTTATACAGGAAGGTCAAATCGAAGTTCGCGGACGTGGACGAGTTCGCCGACACTTTGGACTGCTTATTCGCACTCGGCCAGATCGAGCTGCTCTACCCGGAGGAGGTGCTCCACTATGTTGGTCGAGTTTGACAGTGACGCGTTCTTTCACGACGAACAACGTCCTGGCCCGCTGCGCCTGAGCGAAGGGCTGAACACGGTGCTCGGTACTGAAAACACCGAGAACTCCATCGGCAAATCCCCCACGCTATTGGCCATCGACTTCTGCTTCGGCGGTTCTGACTACATCGACAAAGCCAAAGACGTCATCAAGAACATCGGCCATCACGAGATTCGCTTCGCGTTCCTCCTCGGCGGAGAGATTCACCGTTTCCGGCGAGCTACCGACACGCCGACAGTGATCACCCTCTGCGATAGGAACTACCGTCCGCTGCGCACCATGACACTTGACGACTTCAAGGGCTTTGTCGGTACCCAGTATGGACTTTAAGATACTGGTATCAGTCTCCGTCAAGCAGTTAGCAACTTCTTCCGCATCTGGCAACGAAAGAACTCTGATGTCGACCATCCACTCCTTGCACACCCCGAGACACCCAGGCTGACGGCGTCAAGCGTCTACTGATGCTGTTTGATGAGTACACCAAGCTTCAAGGCTTCATGGCTGCCAAGGATGAGGCTGTTCGAGAGCTTGATTTGTTCAATGCAGCCGGGCGGTACTACGACATCCCCCGAGCGAGGAGCATCACCGAGGTCAAGAACAACACCCAACGAATCGAAGACCTCCAGACCGAACGCGACCAAGCAGGAATCCGCGCAGGATTGACGGCCAAGGACTACATTTCAGCCCAACAGGCAGCCATCAACGAGGTGCAGGCAGAACGCGAGCCCTTGCTGCGTCGCTTCAACCAGCTCGGTCGACAAATCAACGCCATGCGACGAGCCAAGGGCATCTCATCCGACGTCAGCCTGACTAAGAAGTTCGATTCCTTGCGCGAGTTCTTCCCAGAAGCAAATATCGAACACATCGAGAGCATCGAACACTTCCACCGCAGCATCCGCCAGGTTCTGGACGCCGAGTTCAAAGCAGAAACCAAGCAGTTGGAAGAAGAACGTGGGCGAATTCAGCAGCGTCTTGGACAACTCAACTCCCGGCTCGAGGAACTCTCCGTCGCGCCCACAGCGACACAGGCCGATATCCGTGCCTACAGTGAACTCGATCGCCAGGTTCGTTCACTCCGCAACGCAAACAAGGCATTCTATAACGAGCAGCGACTCACGGCAGCCAAGAAGCAAGCCTCCGAGGCACTCGACGAAGCATCCGCATCGATCCTGAAGGACACCGAACACAAACTCAACGAAGCGATGCAGCGCATAGATGGGGAAATCACCCGTGAGGAACGAACCCCACCAAGCATCCAGATTCCAGCGATCGACAAATACTCCTACGAGATCGAGAACGACTCAGGAACGGGCTCTACTCAACGTTGCCTCATCTCATTCGATCTAGCAATGCTGGAAACAACGCTTCTCCCTGCAGTCGCACACGATTCGATGCTCGTCCAACCCATCGAAGACCAAGCATTCGACGGCATTGCGCAGGTTTATGCGCGCCAGAAGAAACAGGTTTTCCTTGCAATCGACAAGATCAGCCGCTATTCGGCTGAAACCCAACAGATCTTGACTAAGTCAGCATTCATCCATCTTGAACACGGAAGAGAACTCTTTGGCCGGTCGTGGAGCAAAAAGAAGAAGAGGAAGACTAACGGCAGTGAGTAAACGAATCGAGTTCGACCTCCAGGTCAGAGCCTCCTACAAGCCCTTGTGGAAGCTGCTGGTGGACAAGGACAAGCTCAAGCAAGACTTGCGTGAGGAAGCCAAGCTTTCATCCACGTCGATGGCACGACTCAACAATGGAGACAACGTCACCACCGACGTGCTCCTGCGCATCTGCCAGGTCCTGGACTGCCAGATCGGCGACATCGTCCAAGTTATTCCTACTAATGAATCGAAAGAACAAAGCGAATGAGCCAACTGGGATCTTTTATCTGGGGCACCGCCGACATTCTGCGAGGCCCCTACAAGGCAAGCTAGTACGGCAATGTCATCTTGCCCATGACAATTCTGCGCCGTCTTGACTGCGTCCTCGAAGAGCACCGCCACCATCGAGCCAATGGTCGAGCGCTTCGGCAACAATCCTGAACTCCTGTCCGCACAGGTGCAGCGCGCCACCCGCCTGCCGTTCTACAACACCAGCCCCTGGACGCTCAAAACCCTACTCGGAGATCCCAAGGGAATCGAAGCGAACCTGAAGCACTACGTGAACGGCTTCTCCGACAACATGGACGTTTTCGAACGCTTCAAGCTCGCCGACGAGATCGCCACTATGGCCGAGAAGAACATCCTCTACATCGTGGTAGAGCGCTTCTCCAACATCGATCTACACCCCAAGACAGTCACGAACGCCGAGATGGGCGACCTCTACGAGTACAGTACCTCATCCGCACGTTCAACGAGTCCTCCAACGAGGCGCCAGGTGAGCACTTCACCCCGCGCGACGCCATCCGACTCCTCGTGGATCTCGTCTTTGCTGGCGACGACGAAGCGCTGAGCACCCCAGGCGCCATCCGGTCGATCTATGATCCCACGGTCGGCACAGGAGGAATGCTCTCCATCGCAGAAGAACACCTGATCGGCAGCAGTGACAGGACCGGCCTGAACCCACAAGCCCAGCTTCGCCTTTACGGACAGGAATGGAACGATCACTCCTATGCGGTGTGCAAGTCCGACCTGCTTATCAAAGGTTATGACTCCAGCAACATCCAGCTCGGCGACACGCTCGCCGACGACAAGTTCGCTGGACAGACCTTCGACTACTGCATGTCGAACCCACCGTACGGCGATGACTGGAAAGCCAGCCAATCGGCCGTCATGGAGGACCTGAAAGAGCTTGGTAGCTCTTCTCGCTTCTACGCTGGTGGCGATAAACCCAAACAGAATGTTCCCGCCGTCAGCGACGGGCAGATGCTTTTCCTCCAACACGTGGTGAGCAAACTCCGCCCCAAAGTCAAGGGCGGTGGCCGGGGCGGCATCGTCATGAACGGCTCACCGCTGTTCAATGGCGCTGCGGAGTCAGGGCCGTCCAACATCCGCAAATGGCTGCTCGAACATGATCTGGTGGACGCCATTGTGGCATTGCCGACCGACATGTTCTATAACACCGGCATCGCCACCTACATCTGGATCGTCGACAACAACAAGCCCGAAGAACGTCAGGGCAAGGTGCAACTGATCGGCGGTACCGACTTCTACCAGAAGATGCGCAAGAAACTGGGCGACAAGGGGCGTGAAATTAGCGAGGACAACCGCGCCACGATCGTCAAGCTCTACGACGACTACGTTGACACTGAACACTGCAAGGCAAGATCGTCCCCATCGATGAGTTCGCCTACTGGCTCGTCACGGTGGAGCGCCCCCGGCGCGACGAACACGGCGAGGTGATCACGAACGCTCGTGGCAAGAAGCAACCGGACACAGCGCTGCGTGACACCGAACGGGTACCTTTCACCTACGGTGGCAATACCCAGGGTGACGGCGGGCGGCAGGAAACCATCCAGGCATACTTCGATGCTGAGGTAAAGCCCTACGTGCCAGACGCATGGGTTGACGAGAAGAAGACGAAGATCGGCTACGAGATTCCCTTCACCCGGTTCTTCTACCGCTACCAGCCACCACGACCACTCGAAGAGATCGACGCCGAGCTCCACCAAGTGACCACGGAAATCCTGCAGTTGCTTAACGAGGTGACTGAATGACAGTCAATAGCGCGGCTCAGCGTGCACTTCCGCTCTTTGCCGTATTTGAAGAAACCGCCGTCAAGAACGATGGAATGGCGGAAACGAATCTTCTGTCTCTTAGTTACGGAAGAATCGTGCCGAAGAGTATTGATACCGTTGGCGGGCTACTGCCTGCCTCGTTTGAGACCTATCAGATAGTGAATCCGGGCCAAATCGTGCTCAGGCTCACCGACATGCAGAATGATCAAAAAAGCCTGCGATCCGGTCTTGTTCAAGAACGAGGCATTATTACTTCTGCGTACTGCGCCCTCCAAAGCAGAAGATGGGGCGAAGGATGGAATCGCTACTTTGACTACTTTTTTCACGCGCTGGACGTTTCAAAGCAACTCTATTCCCTAGGCGGTGGCGTACGTCAGTCCTTAAAATATGCGGATATCAAGCATGTTCAGGTCTTGATGCCATCGGAAAGCACTCGAGACAAGATTGTTCGTTACCTCGATGTGGAGACGGCGAAGATTGACCACCTCATCGCTAAACAGCGCGAGCTTCTCAAACTGCTCGATCTTCGCAACGAGGCACGCTTGCACGAGGCGTTCACGGGGTTCACACCCTTGAAAACACTTCCGTTGAAGCGTTTACTTGTCAAACAATACCGACCGGTGGTTGAAGGGGCTGGCGTCGTCACTGCTTTTCGTGATGGCGAGGTAACACTGCACTCAAACCGTCGGGAAGAAGGGTTCACTTTCTCAGAGTCGGAAGCTGGATATCAAGGAGTAGTTGCGGGCGACCTGGTGTTCCACGGCCTGGACGGCTTCGCGGGTGCCGTCGGTATCTCTGATAGCAACGGCCAGTCGACACCCGTTTATCACGTCTGTCGGCTCCGTAATGATGATGACAATCTTCATTTCATTGCTTACTTGCTCCGATATCTGGGTAATAGCGGATTCTTGGCTACCCAAGCACCAAGCGTTCGCCAACGTGCTGTTGACTTCAGGAATTGGCAGACCTTTGGTCGGATTCCGCTTTCGCTGCCCCAAGGGAAAGTGCAGCAAAGGATTGTGTCTGAGCTAGATGAGAGCGCGAAAGCGCTGCTTGCTGACGCTAGGGCAACAATTGAGCGTGCTTTGGGACTCTTGCAGGAGCGTCGTTCGGCGTTGATTACGGCTGCGGTGACAGGTCAAATCGAGGTTTAAGGAGGACGTAATGGGTGTTCAGCACGAGAAGAGTTTTGAGACCGAGATCTGCGAGTACCTCGGCGCGCATGGCTGGCTGTACGAAGAGGATTTTACTGGCTATGACCAGGAGCATGCGCTGATTCCTGAGGATGTGTTTGCTTGGCTTCAAGAGACGCAGCCTGAGCAGTGGGTGCGGGTCATGCCGGATAACGGCTCTTCGGTGGAGACTGCTCTTGCAAAGCGGTTGTTGTTGGATCGGCTTGCGAAGGAACTTGACCAGCCGCTTGAGCATGGTGGCGGTTTGCTTTCAGTGTTGCGTGGCGGGTTCAGGAAGACTCCAGCAAAGTTCTTCATGTGTGCTTTCAAGCCTGCGACCTCGATGAACCCCGTGGCTCAGCAGCACTGCCAGGCAAACCGGCTCCGGGTTGTACGGCAGGTACATCATTCGGCGAAGCGCCCGCAGGATTCGGTCGACCTGGTGTTCTTCGTCAACGGCCTACCGGTGGCGACCGCCGAGCTCAAGACGGACAACACACAGTCGATTGATGACGCGGTGCGTCAATACCGCCGAGATCGTTTACCTCAAGGCGAACCGTTGCTGAAGTTCGGCTCCCGTGCACTGGTGCATTTTGCGGTCTCTACTAACGAAATTCAGATGACCACGAAGCTAGATGGTGCGAACACGGTGTTCTTGCCGTTTAACCTCGGCAATGATGGCGGTGCCGGTAATCCAGTCAACCCGAATGGCGCTGCAACCTCGTACCTGTGGGATCGGGTGCTGCAGCGTGATAACTGGTTGCAGATTCTGGAACGATTTGTGAACCTGCAGATTACTGAGAAGGTCGATCCAATCACTGGCGTTCGCTCGCGTAGTAGGCAGATCATCTTTCCGCGCTTCCACCAGTGGGAGGCCGTCACTAGCTTGCTCGAGACCACGAGCGTTGAGGGGCCAGGTAGTAAGTACCTAATTCAGCACTCTGCAGGATCAGGAAAAACGAACTCGATCGCGTGGCTTGCTCACGGGCTCGCGAACCTCCACGACAGCGATAACGCGAAGACCTTTGATTCGGTCATCGTCGTGACTGACCGCACTGTGCTCGATGACCAGCTTCAGAAAGCGATCAAGGCGATTGAGGGCACGAAGGGTGTGGTCGGAACGATCAAGGCTGACGAGGTTCGTAAAGCGTCAGCTACTTCAAAATCGGATCTGTTGACCAAGGAACTTAGCAGCGGCAAGCTCATCATCATCGTCACGTTGCAGACGTTCCCGTTCGTGCTCGAGGCGCTTGCGCAGCAGGGTGGGCTCGCGGATCGCAAGTTTGCGGTAATCGCGGACGAGGCGCACTCGTCCCAGACCGGTACAAGTGCTCAGAAGCTGCGACAGGTTCTTTCACAAGCAGAGATCGAAGCCCTCGAGGACAGTGGCGAGGTAAGCGTCGAGGACGTGCTTGCCGCTGAAATGGCAGCACGGGCGACAGCCCAGAGCATCTCGTTCTATGCGTTTACTGCTACGCCGAAGGGCAAGACGCTGGAAATGTTTGGCCGTCCTGGTGTGGATGGTTTGCCAAAGCCTTTCCATGTGTACACGATGCAGCAGGCCATCGAGGAGGGCTTTATCCTCGATGTGCTGCGTAACTACACGACCTATAAGACGGCTTTCCAGCTCGCTCAGAAAGCCGGTGGGGCTGTTGGCACTGAAGATCTCGTCGATGAGGGCACCGCGAAAAAGGGCCTGATGCGGTGGGTGAGTCTGCATCCGACCAACATTGCTCAGAAGGTTCAGATCATCGTCGAGCATTTCCGTGAAAACGTTGCTGAGCTCCTCGATGGGCACGCTAAGGCAATGGTAGTGACCTCGAGCCGAGCCGCTGCACTGAAGTACAAGATGGCAATCGACGCCTACGTTGAGAAACACAACTACCCGTTGGGAACCCTGGTGGCGTTCTCCGGAAGCTTGACCGCTGCGCAGATTGATGATGTCGTGCCCGGCGTGCAGGAGCCGTATACAGAAACGAACATGAACCCTGACCTTCGTGGTCGAGGGATTCCACAGGCTTTCGCGGGCGATCAGTTCCAGGTTTTGATTGTTGCCAACAAGTACCAGACGGGCTTTGATCAGCCACTGCTGTGCGCGATGTACGTGGACAAACGCCTTGACGGGATCGAAGCTGTCCAGACGCTTTCCCGCCTGAACCGTACTCTGCCGTCCAAGGGTAAAGACACCACGTACATTCTTGACTTCGTCAACGACACGGACACGATCCTCGACGCATTTCTGCCGTACTACCGCACTGCCGAGATCATTGAAACTACCGACCCAGATCTCGTGCATGACCTTGCGCGGAAGCTTGAAATTGCCGGGATCTATACGAAGGATGACGTGGATGCCTTCGCGCAGGCATTCATCATCGAGGAAAAGCACGGTAAGCACACTGCACCGCTGAAGCAAGCCGCTGATCGGTTCAATGACCGCTACGTGGCAGCCTTGGCCGACAACGCAAAGGCCGAGATTGACGAGCTTGACCTCTTCCACAAGGACGTTGGTTCATTCGTGCGCCTCTACGATTTCCTTTCTCAAGTCGTCGACTATCAGGACACCGACCTCGAGAAGCTTGCCCTGTTCCTCCGGCTGCTGCGACCGCGACTTACGGGTCGCAAGACTCCAGAAGAGCTTGACTTTAACAACATCGAGCTCACCCATATCAAGCAGACGCGTAAGAGCGAAGGGGCTATTTCGCTCGGGGGTGACGGCGAGAAGCTCAAACCGATGGGTGTTGGTGGTGGACATTCGCGCGACCCGCATCTTGTGGCCTGGGAAGAGATCCTGAACAATATCAATTCCCTTTTTGAGGACGAGGATTTTGATCCTGGTTCAGTGGAGTCCTGGGTACAGGGCGTCGTCACGATTCTCGTTCAGAATGAACAGATTAAGGATCAGGTCAACGCAAACACCAAGGAGCAGTTTCGATCGTCTGCGACTCACGAAACTGCCGTCACGAACGCGGTGCTCGATCACCAGGACTCCCAGCAAAGCATCATGGAGAAGTTCTTTGAAAGTGCTCATCGTAAGGGCAAGATCATTAGAGAGATCTCCGACCTTGTTTACTGGGAACTCCGACACCAGGCTGAGAAGGGTACACAATCTGAAGACGATGGAGAGGACGACATCGACCAGGAGTAACCATTACTGCGCGCGAAATCCCGACTGGTTCACCCCTCTTTGGACGCCAGCCGGGGTAGCGACGTGCCGGACATTCAGCGGTTCAGTAGGCTAATCCCCAAACGATAGCGCCAGCCAGAATTTCCAGTTCATAGCCGGTATCGACGCTATCCGATAGCACCGCTCCGCACGGGGCTCTTGTATCCATCGTGACCGGTTGTGCTAACCAGCCAACGGGTCACCGGCATTGTTAGTCGTGGCGGATCTATTATGGCGGGTTGGTGCCTCGCGCATGGCAAAGAGTCTTTCCTCTACGAAAATTTTGACAATCTATGCGAGATTTTCGCGCGTTATGACGTCGCGTTTTCCTTGGGCGATGGACTCAGACCAGGTAGTTTGGCCGATGCTAACGATGCAGCACAGTTCGCAGAGCTTAAAACTATCGGTGAGCTCACTAAACGCGCCTGGGACTATGATGTGCAAGTCATGGTGGAAGGGCCTGGCCATGTTCCCTTGAATATGATTCAGGTTAATAATGAGCACGAGCGAGAGTGGTGCCACTATGCGCCGTTTTATACGCTTAGCCCGCTTGTTACAGATATTGCTCCTGGTTACGACCATATTACTTCCGCAATTGGTGCAGCTACCATAGCAATGGGTGGCACAGCCATGCTGTGTTATGTCACCCCTAAAGAACACCTGGGTTTGCCTAACCTCGACGACGTAAAAACTGGTGTTATCACGTATAAACTCGCAGCTCACGCAGCTGACGTGGCCAAGGGGCATCCTGGCGCCAGAGACTGGGATGACGCCATGAGCAAGGCTCGTTTTGAATTTCGCTGGCATGATCAATTCGCATTGTCTTTGGATCCGGTCACGGCAACGGACTACCACGATGAGACTCTCCCCGCCGAGCCTGCTAAAACCGCCCATTTTTGTTCAATGTGCGGCCCCAAGTTTTGTTCCATGCGCATATCACAAGATATACGGTCTGCGTTCCCCACAGATCTAGGAATCCTCTCAACAGACATACCTCAGGGTTGTTCGCAAAACTTTCCAGACGCAGGAAGGGCCCTAGACTAGTGCGTAAAACACGCCCCCAGTGGATCTACGGTGCTACTTTGTCACAGGACATCTGGCCGACCCCCGTCGTATTGTACGCATCGCCATGGCAGCCGCAGCTGGCGGCGCTGGCATTATTCAGATACGTTCTAAGCCGATCAGCGCTCGTGATCTGTACAAGCTTTCCAGCGAAGTTGCGTGTGCAGTAGCCACAATCAATCCACTCACGCGTGTGCTTATCGACGATCGTCTAGACGTGGCTATTGCTTTGCGTTCTCAGAACATCCCGATCGCCGGTGTTCATGTGGGACAAGACGATCTCAGCCCACGCATCTGCCGAAAGCTCCTTGGCGCAGAAGCCATCATCGGTCTGACTACGGGGACCCTCGAACTCGTCGAAAAAGCAAACAAACAGGCCGAATACATTGACTATATCGGGTGCGGTCACCCCAACGAAAGACTCTGGCCGGGCTCCTCTAGGACTAGATTCCTACGCAGAGCTTGTCACCCATTCTGCGGTACCTCTGGTAGCCATCGGCGGCATTACTCTTAACGATGCAGCGCCTCTTGCTGCCCAAGGGGTGTCCAGGCTAGCTGTAGTACGTGGATTTATGGAAGCCTCAGATCCTACGGACTTTGCTTCTACGATTCTGAGGGAATTTGATCGCGGAGCTAGCCAATGTGTAAGGGCCAGCTCATGCGCATAGTGATTCTTGGCGCAGGCATCCTAGGATTGGCTACCGCAGTAGAGTTGGCATCGCACCAATCAGAGCAGAAACTCGATATTAATGTTATAGATCCTGCCCCGATGAGTGGCGCCACCTATCATGCAGGCGGAATGCTCGTGCCCACGGCAGAAATGATTTATCAGCAAGACTCGCTTTTCCCGCTGATGCAGACTTCGGCCCGATGGTATCCGGAACTGATAAAGACCGTTACCGAGCACACATCCCTTCCCGTAGGTTATCGCGATGACGGCACGCTTGTTGTTGCCGCAGACCGCGCCGACGCTCAACATCTACGCGATATGATGCACTACCAACGTGCCTATGGCATGAACGTAGAGCGACTACCGCTGAGCAAAGCCCGCCAGATCGAACCCGCGCTGCATCCGCATATGGCAGAGGTCGTTTCTATCCCCGGCGATCATCAGATCGCTCCTCGAGTTTTTCTGCTGCGCTCTACGACGCCGCGATCAATCTTGGTGTGACGTTCCATCCTTTAGCAGCAACGCACCTACACATAAGCAATCCCGACAAAGACGACGCTCCCGTATACGTTCATACCACGAGCTCTATTTTTCCTGCCGACCAGGTAGTTGTGGCTAATGGTCTCGGAGCAAGCACGCTTTCAGGTTGGCAT
Source organism: Corynebacterium silvaticum (assembly GCF_002162115.2). Taxonomy (NCBI): domain Bacteria; kingdom Bacillati; phylum Actinomycetota; class Actinomycetes; order Mycobacteriales; family Corynebacteriaceae; genus Corynebacterium; species Corynebacterium silvaticum. The sequence goes on from NZ_CP021417.2 coordinate 1,641,834, forward strand.
CCTTCTGCAACCCAAGAGTCATCACCGCTTAAGTTGCGTCCTGTCTATGGCGATATCGTAAGGCTGCGTGTTCCTACGTATCTCCAACCTTTCACGCGTAAGGTGATCCGCGGTTTTGTAGAAGGCCGCCCGATTTATATCATTCCGCGCGATGATGGAACGATCGCGCTAGGGGCCACGACGAGGGAGGACTCTCGTCCGGTGCCCCATCTCGGCGGTGTCCACGATCTTTTGAGAGACGCAATCCGCATAGCGCCATGCTTGGAAGACTGCGACTTTATTGAGGCAACAGCGGGCGCGCGTCCAGGAACTCCTGATGATCTTCCATATTTAGGACGTGTAAACGATCACGTAGTTATGTCCACTGGGTATTTCCGGCACGGGATTTCATTAGCAGCTTTGGGGGCTCGAGTGAGTCGAGAGCTTGTTTTAGGGCAACCATTGAGCACAGATATCCGCCCGTGTTGTCCATTACGACACTTAGTTCATGGTTAAAGGAACATGATTATGCATATAGAACTAAACGGAAAAGTACAGGAAGTCACCGCACGCACTGTATCTGAATTAGTGAAAGAAATTGTTGCCCGAAGTCATCACGACGCAGGTATTGCCATTGCCGTCCAGGGCGCAGTAATCCCGCGCTCGCAGTGGCTACGCCCGCTGCATCCAGGCGAACGCGTAGACATACTCACTGCAATTCAAGGAGGTTAAGTGCTTACTATTGCTGACAAAGAATATTCTTCTCATCTCATCATGGGTACGGGAGGGGCGAGTTCCCAAGAAATCTTAGAGCAGGCATTAGTCGCTTCCGGAACTGAATTAACAACAGTGGCTATGCGCCGATATAGCGCATCTACCAGTGTGCATAATGGAGAGACTATCTTTCAATTGCTTAGTCGGCTCAGCATTGATCCGCTTCCCAACACCGCAGGGTGCCGCACCGCGCGGGATGCGGTGATCACGGCCCGTCTGGCTCGGGAGGCACTGGGAACATCATGGATCAAGCTCGAGATTATTGCAGACGAGCATACTTTGCTGCCCGACGTGATGGAGACCCTGACTGCTTGCGAGCAGCTCGTCTCTGAGGGTTTTACCGTGCTGGTTTATACCAGCGATGATCCGGTTGCGGCTCAGCGTTTGGAAGATTCTGGTGCCGCAGCAATCATGCCTTTGGGATCACCGATAGGGACAGGTCTGGGTATTCTCAACCCGCATAATATCGAGCTGATCTGTTCTCGTGCGCACGTGCCAGTGCTTATCGACGCCGGCGTGGGCACCGCATCCGATGCTACTTTTGCCCGCGAACTTGGGTGCGACGGGGTTCTCCTGGCTAGCGCGGTCAATCGTTGCCAAGATCCAGTCATGATGGCGCATGCGATGCGGCTGGCCGTTGAGGCTGGTGGATACGCGCGTAAAGCTGGTCGGATACCCCGGCGCGAGCATGCTCAGGCGTCTTCCTCATCCGCAGGTTTTGTGTCGTGGCCTGAGCAGGTGCTCTAAATGGAAACATCACTTCCACGATCAGAGCTACACCGGGTTTCTCGCCAGATGTTGCTTCCTGGATTCGGGTTATCTCAGCAAGAGGCACTCCATAATGCGCATGTTCTAGTAGTGGGGGGTCGGTGGGCATGGGTGCCCTATTGTGCAGCAATTAGCCGCAGCTGGAATCGGAAAAATGACCTTGATCGACCATGACACGGTCGATATAACCAACATTCATCGACAAATACTCTTCTCAGCAGATGATTGCGGCCAGCCTAAGGTTGAGGTAGCTGCACGACGAGCGCAGGCATTGCAGCCCGACATTGTCATAGAAGCCAGGAACGAAGCTCTCACAGCACACAACGCCTGCGAATTAGTAGCAGGAGCAGATATAGTACTCGATGGTTCAGACACCTTTGCCAGCAAATATCTCGTCGCAGATGCTGCAGAAATAGTAGGAACGCCATTGGTATGGGGCACGGTACTGGGGTTCCATGGTGATGTCGCATTGTGGTATTCCAGACCGCGCGAACGCGGAGTGGGTCTACGCGATGTGTTTCCCTATCAACTACCTGCCGATGCCGTTCCCACGTGTGCAACAGCCGGCGTTTTGGGAGTGACTACATCCGTAGTCGGCGGGCTCATGTCCACTACGGCCCTTGCATGGTTGTCTGGTTTGGATCGAACGGTCGGCAAGATTCTTAGCTACGATGCTATCCCGGCCACTATACGCCATATGCAAGCCGTAGCAGATCCTCAAAGGAGTCTCACAACTAGCCTCAGTGACTATGCGGCAGCTGCGTCGTGCAGCATTTCAGGGGAATCCAGTACAAAAGAAAATTCCCTACTCCTGCAGCGTGTCTTAACTGGCGAGGCAGCGCTCTTAGATATTCGCGAGCCGCACGAAGTCCTCCTGGATCCATTTCCCCCACGCTATTCTCCCCATGTGGTCCCACTAAGCAGCATCGTCTCGCAAGACGCCGCATTAGCAGCACTCTTAGATGTGGTTCAGACCCAATCCAAACGCACAATTGTTGTTGCATGTGCTTCCGGGCAGCGTTCCCAACAATTCATCGCACAATACAGCGACCTTGCCGTACAAGCGTCTATTACGCTGCTCGACCTGCCAGGCGGAAACAATAAGAGAAAAGAAAGTGCATAATATGGATATTTCTATTCCCAGAGTTCTTTCTATCGCTGGAACAGATCCCACCGGCGGAGCAGGCATTCAAGCAGACCTGAAGACGGTGGCTGCTGCTGGCGGTTATGGAATGTGCGTGGTCACATCCTTAGTGGCACAAAATACTCAAGGTGTACGGAATGTACATACCCCACCAACCGATTTTCTCCGCTCACAACTCACCTCGGTCAGTGATGATGTTGCCATCGACGCTATCAAGATCGGGATGCTAGGTGATTCTGGTGTTATCACTACGGTTGCTCAATGGCTAGCTTCACTACCCAAAAACCGCGATATGCCTATAGTTTTGGATCCTGTAATGATTAGCACCAGTGGACATCGTCTACTTGATCCTCAAGCTGAAAAAGCACTCCAAGAGCTTGCTCTGCATGCCACAGTAGTAACCCCGAATCTGCCGGAACTAGCGGTACTCTGTGGCAGGCACTCCGCTTCGCACTAATCTGGAAAAAGCAATCATCGACGCGCAAAATTGGGCCTGCGAACACGGAGTAGCCGTCATTGTCAAAGGAGGTCATCTTCACCAGGATCATGCTGACAACGCGGTAGTCTTCCCCTCTGGGGCCTTTCACCGAGTACCCAATAACCAAATAAGGACCACAAATACGCATGGTACTGGTTGTTCTTTATCATCAGCATTGGCTACCCGACTCGGCCTAGGCGAGGATCTGGTCACCGCATTGGAGTGGTCAACCGCGTGGCTTCATGAGGCCATCGCCCACGGCAGTGCCCTGCAGGTAGGACATGGTCATGGCCCCATCGATCATGGTTATCGCGCACGCAAGCATGGTGCATGTGCATAAGATAAGACACTGGATTAATCGGGCATGACAAAATCGGGTTTGTCTAGCTCCTCGATGTTCACATCTTTATACGTAATGACCCTGACGTAACGCACAAACCTCGCGGAACGGTACATATCCCATACCCAGGCATCAGACATTCTGACCTCATAATAAACATCAGAACCCTGCGTATGAGGGATTAACTCAACCGCATTGGCAAGGTAGAATCGCCGTTCTGTCTCTACGACATAAGAGAACTGGCTAACCACGTCTCGGTACTCGCGATACAGTGACAGCTCTACCTCAGCCTCATAGTTGTCGAGTTCTTCTGCACCCATCGCTTTACCTCCCGATTACTGCGTTATTCTCGGCAGCCCATTCTTCATGCGCGGCCTTCACATTGGCATAACTATAACGATGCTCCGGTGTTCCCCCGTGGCGGCGCACCGCATCTATGTGAGACTTGGTTCCATATCCCTTGTGATCCCCTAATCCGTATCCCGGATACTCCTTATCCAAATCAATCATCAGCTCATCACGAGACTGTTTGGCTAAAACACTCGCAGCCGCAATACAGCGTGCAGCCGCATCCCCGCCAATAACGGGCAGAGATGGACAAGTGAGGCCGGGTACCCGCATGGCGTCGATAAGCGCATAACCCGGCTGCTCCGAGAGCAAAGCGATAACCCTTCTCATGCCAGAAATGTTGGCGTGTTGGATACCGTATGTATCAATTTCCGAAGCCGAAATATGCAGAATCGACCAGGCTACAGCATGTTTTTTAATAAGAGGATAGAGCTCTTCCCGCATTCGAGGAGAAAGCTTCTTAGAGTCGGTCAGCGTGGCTAGCGCCGCGATCGGCCGGGGAGGCAAGATGCACGCGGCAATGGTGATTGGGCCGCAACAAGAACCGCGGCCAGCTTCATCTATCCCGGCGACTGGACCCAAACCCCATTTTTCTAGCGTTCCCTCAAATGTCCGGAGGTGTTTGAGCTTACGGACTTTAATCCCCTGGGACGTGGGCAAGGGGAGACTTTGACAAGCCTCTTGTCCCTTAGGAGTCAACCTAATTCCTTTACCCTTGGATATCGTAATCTTCTACGCTGCCGATCCTATTAAACGGGAAGATCTTAAACTGAACCTTGCCTTTAATATGATCGCGCGGGATGGTACCCTGGAACTGGTCGCCGATGTGATAACGAGAATCCATCGAGTTTGTCCGGTTATCTCCCATCATGAAATAACTATCTGCAGGAACAGTGACAGGGCCAAAGTAGAAACCGCCGCATGCATCAGATCCAGTCGCAGGATCTACCGGATAAGCAGGGGGATTCTGGATGTATGAAGAATCAATCACTTTTCCGTTTACTTTAACGCCCTCATCGCCTTCCAAACATTGCACGGTCTGTCCCCCGGTTGCAATGATTCGTTTCACCAGGTCATTCTCGTCTGGAGCAACGAGCCCAACAAAGGCGCCGACGTTCTGCAGTCCCCGTACGAGCGAGTTCTGGGACCTTTGTGAAACAAAAGAAGAATTCCAGGAGTCCGTTCCTTCAAAGACGATAACGTCCCCAGGTTTTGGATCGTTGAAGTGATAGCTTACTTTGTCCACAAAAATGCGATCCCCTGTACAGCCAGCGCACCCGTGCAGTGTTGGCTCCATCGATTGGCTGGGAATCATATAGACCCGCCCCACAAAGGTTTGCAGCATCGTAATAACTAGCAGAGTCACCACGACAACAACCGGTATTTCTATGAACCAGGGCAACGGCTTCTTGCCTTCAGCAGAATCAGCCTTTGTGCCTCTATCCGTCGCATCAGTGCGCGCCTGCGGCTTGACATCACGGTCCGCCGTGTTGAATCCATTACTCTGATCAGTCACAACGAATGATGTTAGCAGCGTTAAGGTAAACCTCGCGTAGGCAAATGTTTTATTACCTCACGTTTAAATCACATATCTAGGCTGCAGGTTTGCTTTCACACACTTCGGTTAACCACACACCGATACAGAAAAGCCCTATTCCTCTTCGCTTCTAGATAATAAGAAAAGCCCCCAACCGCATGGAGTTCATGCAGGTCAGAGGCACAAGGCGCTGAATATTAGCGCTTTTCCTTGATCTTAGCTGCTTTGCCGCGCAGGTCACGCAGGTAGTAAAGCTTCGCACGACGAACAGCGCCGCGAGTAACAACCTCAATCTTCTCGATGTTTGGAGTGTGTACCGGGAAGGTACGCTCAACACCGATACCGAAGGAAACCTTGCGGACAGTGAAGGTCTCACGAACGCCAGAGCCCTGACGACGAATAACAACACCCTTGAACAGCTGGGTACGGGTCTTGTTGCCCTCGATAACCTTTACGTGAACGTCAAGGGTATCGCCGGGACAGAAAGCTGGGATGTCGTTGCGCAATGATGCTGCATCGACTTTGTCAAGAAGGTTCATAAAACCAATCCTTACTTTTAAAAGACAGAGGAACCTAGCGGCTCTTCCCTATGATCGGGGCGCTCGACTGGTTCGTGCCCAAGACATGAAAAGCAGCTGTCCCCACGAAAGAGACAGACAACGGTGGAGATTATGCCATGTTTACGCACTGGGAACAACTTTTCTTCCACAGTGCGTTGCGGGTTCCCGCCGCCGTCAATGGACGTCTGTTATTTGAGCCCGGCGCGTCGCAAAGCTTCTGCCATCGCCCCACCTGCTGCAGGCTGCGATGAGCTGCGCCTTTGCGACGCATTACGCGTGCTGTTTCCACGCGAAGAACGCTTATCTTTCGCGGTGTTTGTGTTGCGAGAGGCCGGTTTAGCGGTGTTAGCGCTGGGCTCGTCGGAAAACTTCATGGAGAGGCTAATGCGTTTACGCTCTGGATCAACCTCCATCACCTTCACTTTGACTACCTGCCCAGAACACACAACGTCGTGGGGATTGGAGACAAAGGTATCCGCCAAAGCAGAAACGTGCACTAGGCCATCTTGATGGACCCCCACATCCACGAATGCGCCAAAGGCTGCCACGTTAGTCACGGTTCCTTCCAGGATCATCCCCGGGATCAAATCGGAGATTTTCTCTACGCCTTCTTTAAACGTGGCCGTGGCAAATTCCGGCCGGGGGTCACGCCCGGGTTTGTCCAACTCCGCGAGGATGTTGGTCACGGTGGGGACACCAAAATGATCGTCTGCAAAGTCCTGGGGCCGCAGTGTCTTAAGCACCGCCGTGTTTCCGATAAGCCCGTCAACGCTGAGCCCTGTTTTCTCCGCGATTCGCCGCACGACTGGATAAGCCTCAGGGTGTACAGCAGAGGAGTCCAAGGGATCGCGTGCACCGTTAATCCTTAAGAAACCAGCGCACTGCTCAAAAGCTTTGGGGCCTAAACGGGGAACTTTCTTCAGCGAAGCCCGGGAGGCAAAACTACCGTGTTCATCCCGGTAATGCACAATGTTTTCTGCAATGGTCGGGCTGATGCCAGCAACTCTAGAAAGCAGCGGAACTGAAGCTGTGTTGAGGTCTACGCCCACGGCATTCACTGCATCTTCCACTACGGCATCAAGAGTTTTGGCCAAGGCAGCCTGGTTTACATCGTGTTGATACTGGCCGACTCCAATCGCTTTGGGGTCGATCTTGACCAGTTCTGCGAGCGGGTCCTGTAATCGGCGTGCAATAGAAACTGCGCCGCGCAAGGAAACATCCATGGTGGGAAATTCTTTCGCCGCCAGTTCCGATGCCGAATACACCGATGCCCCGGACTCCGATACTACGACTGGGGTGGGACGCTTTCCACCAGCTTTTTTGATCAAATCCGCAACCTCTCCTGCGAGTTTTTCTGTCTCACGGGAGGCTGTGCCGTTACCCACAGCCATGAGGTCTACGCCATGGGTTGCGCATGCCGACGCTAATTCTTGTACAGCTTCCGACCACTTATTTTGTGGTTGATGTGGATAGACAATAAGCGTGTCTAGTACTTTGCCAGTGCGGTCTACAACGGCGCACTTCACTCCATTACGATATCCGGGGTCTAGGCCGAGAGTCGCACGTTGACCCGCTGGGGCAGCAAGAAGAACATCCTTGAGGTTTCGAGCAAAGACATCAAGTGCCCCCTCTTCTGCGCGCTCCTTCAAACGCATACGAACATCGAGCCCCGAGGAGATAACCAACTTGGTTTTCCAGCCCCAACGCACAGCAGACGCAATCCATTGAGAGGAAACATCGAGGCCACAATGCTCTGCGATCATGCCCGCATACACCGATTCGTCTCCGGCATCGAGCTCTAGATGCAGCACCCCTTCTTTTTCCCACGAAAGAGCGCCAAGATCCGGTGACTAGGCAGTGATGTAAAAGGTTCTGAAAACTCAAAATAATCTTTGAACTTTGCACTCTCTGCCTCTTTGCCTTCCACCGGGCTGGCCAACATAGAACCCGTGGTAAACATCCGCTCGCGAACTTCTCCTACCAGGTCTGCATTCAAAGCAAAGCGATCGATAAGGATTGCGCGTGCGCCTTCAAGGGCCTTCTTGGTATCCTCAAACCCCTCTGTGACAAAGCTCGCGGCAAGCTGCTCCGGGTTCGCGTGGGGTGCGTCGATAAGCTCATCCAGCAGTTGCTCCAGCCCGGCTTCGCGCGCGATATCCGCTTTAGTCTTGCGTCGTTTTTTGTAGGGAAGATACAAGTCTTCCAGGCGAGCTTTTGTATCGCATTCCAGGATCAACGTTTTAAGCGTTTGATCGAGCTTTCCTTGCTCTTCAATCGCAGCGAGAATCGTCTGTTTCCGGTCCTCCAGCTCCTTAAGATAGGTCGCGCGTTCTTCAATGGCGCGCAACTGCGAGTCGTCGAGCCCGCCTGTGGCTTCCTTGCGGTACCGAGCGATAATAGGGAACTGTATTGCCTTCTGCGAGGAGTGCGAGAGCGGAAGCGACATTGCTTTCCTTAACTCCTAGCTCCTGAGCGATCTTCGCGGAAATCATTCACACGATTGTAGCGAGTTCCCTTTGTGGTACCCAGAAACGGGTAGACAGGGTTTCTGTTTTAAGACGCACCTGCAGCGGTCGATTCTGCAGGTTCTGCGACTTTGCGCACCACATCTGCAAGTTCAGACTCGGGTGCTTGCCGCAGCTGAGTTCTGAAGTCCTCTTTCATGATCGCACGCGCAAGGCGGGAAAGAATCTTCAAGTGTTGTTTTCCGGCATCAGAAGGAACGCAAATGAGGAATACTAGATCCGTTTCCTCCCCGTCAGTCCACTCGATCGGGGCATCCAAACGAGCAAGCCCTACCATCGCGGCATGGGTTCCGGTGCTACGCGAATGCGGTATAGCAACGCCGTAGCCTACGCTTGTCGACGCCAACCGCTCTCTGTTAAGCGATGCGTCTACAACAGCGCGCGCATCCGAGATTCGTCCAGCAACAACGCCTTTATCCACAAGACAGCAAATAGCTTCCTCACGGTTCTTTATCGACCCCGAGTACACCAATTCATCCATAATGATTGGGTCTTCCGGTTTAACAGGCGCTGCTGCTTCCTGCGTGCTGTACCGAAGAGACGACTCAGGAGTCGGGTCCGCTGCGGCAGTCCTTTTCCTGCTGAATCCGACAAGGATCAAAGCCAACGCACACGTGACAGCCACACCCGCTGCCAAGGCTAAGAAGTAGCCGCCCACATTGTCTACTGCCCCCAGCACCGCGACGATAGGACCGCCGTGCATGACGTGGTCTTTAACTCCTAACGACCCTGCTAATGCAGCAGCTACTGCCCCTCCGATCACGTTCGCGGGGATAATCTGCAATGGCCGGGCTGCAGCCAGTGGGATAGCTCCCTCTGTAATACCAAAAAAGCCCATGAACACAGACGCAATACCGGCATCGCGTTCAGGTTTGGTAAAGAGACTGCGGCGCATGAGTGTGGCCACACCAACGCCCAATGGCGGGACTGCGATTGCCGCAGCGATCATACCCATGGGTAGAGCATTACCTGCCGCGATAAGACCTCCGGAGAAAAGGAAGGCAGTCTTATTAAAAGGTCCGCCCATGTCAAAGGCTATCATCGCGCCAAGGATTGCCCCAAGGACCAAAACAGATTCCCCTTGCATCGTGGCAAGGTATCCCGTGAGGGCTTCAAATAGTGCCGCAATCGGGTGTCCCAAAACGTAAATAAACAAAAGGCCAACAATCGCCGTGGTAAGAATCGGAATCACAATAATCGGCCAAATAGGCGCCACGTATTTGTGCACGGGTATCTTACGAATTCCCAGCGCCACATAACCGGAAAGAAATCCGGTAACAATACCGCCTATGAATCCAGCCCCTGCTTCTGAGTTATACAAAGACCCGGTGGTCGCCACCAGTCCTGTGATAAATCCTGGTGCGAGACCTGGGCGATCCGCGATTGCCTGAGCTATGTATGCAGATAAAACAGGAACCATCAGGCTAAATGCCAATACACCAAGCTGCTGCACAGTATCCCAGAATGAGCCTTCGGGAATCTTGAGTCCTTCTGCAGTCGGTTGCCCTCCTATGGACAAAGCAACAGCTAGCAGGAGACCACCGGTCACCACGAAGGGAATCATGTGAGACACACCGTTCATCAACGCGGCATACATAACTCTTCCCACCGCTCCCCTAGCCTCTGGGCTCGGTTGTTGGGAGGATTCTAGAGACTGAGCTTCCTTTGGTGTAGCTGGTCCCGTGGTATCGCTGGTTTTAGCTGCATTCACCACCCGCTGCAATAGCGCATTCGGCTCACGAATGGCTTGCGCAACCGACACGTTTACCAAGGGTTTATGCGCAAAACGCGCTGTGTCGATTGTGGTGTCGGCTGCGATGAGGACGGCGTCGGCACGCTCAATATCTTGATCGCTGAAGGTGCCTTCAACTCCAATAGAACCGTGCGTTTCTATCTTGAGTTCTATACCCTCGGCATCTGCTGCTTCAGTGAGACGCTCTGCCGCCATGTACGTGTGAGCGATTCCGGTCGGGCATGCGGTAATCGCAAGCACACATGGAGCCTGATGTACTGTTTCACTCATATTTCCGATCATAAGAGCGAAAACGCCTCAGCGGTAGGATATCCCTATTATGTGGTTTGCGAGATAACCTCCGGCATCTCACTCAACGTGAGCGGTTAATCCGCTTCTGCCTGCCATGCACACGCTGCAGTCGTTGTGGTCTCAACGTGTCCTTCTACCGAGGTTCCATACCAATAGATGTCACGCGGAAGCAGCCCCACCACAACTTTTGTGGCTGATCGTAGGTCAAGCGTCGAATATCCAGTGAGCACAATACGATAAAGCTGCTCAACGCTCGGCGGGTGACCTTCAACCTGCGCATAATGGGTCACCAACATATTATCCGGCTCGCAGGTGAGATCGATCGGATCAATCACGATGCTCGTGACCTCATAGCCGTGGTTGGCCAGGCCATCACGCAACGTCGCACGTATGCTATCCCGCTGGCCAGGAATAATCAGCGCGTTAAGGTCAGTGGATATTTTTCTTTTCATATCCTTATTAACAGCGCGCAGGGGCAATCATTCCCAGCCACTTTCTTCTCACTCTTGCGGCAACTGCGCTAAGAACTCGCGATCTTTTTTATCCAGGTCGCAGACCTCAAGTAGTTCTGGCCGAACCCGTTGGGTGCGTTCCAGTGCCTTTTCACGACGCCAACGATCTACTTTTGCGTGATTACCAGAAAAAAGAACATCTGGAACTTCTAGACCGCGCCACACGCGAGGCTTGGTGTAACTGGGGCCTTCCAACAAACCATCGGAAAAAGAATCTTCCTCATGGCTTCGTTTATTTCCTAAGACTCCCGGAATCAGCCGGACAATCGCTTCTGTTATGACCAAAACGGCGACTTCCCCACCGATAAGCACGTAGTCTCCGATCGAGACTTCACGCACGCGGTAGCGGTGAGCGGCATCGTCGATAACGCGTTGATCGATGCCCTCATACCTTCCGCAGGCAAAAACGATGTGTTCTTCATTTGACCATTCTTGTGCGTCTTTTTGGGTGAAAGGCGTGCCCGCCGGTGTTGGCACAATCAGCAACGGCAATGAGGAGTCTTCATCCTCGCGCTGATATCCAGTCTGTTCCACGCCCTCGATGTCATCATGGCGGGGTTTATCCAGATGCGGAAGTGCAGATTCCAGAGGTTGTGCGGCTGAGGCGAGACCGGTTCCCTGTGCTACGTCATCAAGTGCAGGGCCCCACACCGTTGGCTTCATGACCATCCCAGGTCCGCCTCCAAAAGGAGAATCATCAACAGACTTATGTGCATCGGTTGCCCATTGCCGTAGATCATGTATCCCGACGCTCAGAATGTCCTTTTCAATAGCTTTGCCCAGCAAGGCGTGGCGAAGCGGATCCAAGTATTCGGGGAAGATGGTGATGACATCAAGCCGAAGTTTTCGCGCGGTCATTACAGCTCCAAAAGTCCATCGGGAGGAGTAATCGTGCACGTTCCCTCTTCAAGATCTATCTCGGGAACAATAGCGTGAACAAAGGGAACAAGTACCTGCTTGCCTCCAGTAAGTTCAACTTCCAGGATTTCTCCGGCGGGGCCATGCATCACACCCGTTATCTCCCCGATCTTTTTGCCGTCTTGGAGTAGATCTAACCCCTCAAGCTCGTGATCGTAGAAGCCTTCCTCATCGTCATCGTTGTCTAGCGGTGCCGCGAAGAACTGAGTCCCCCTCAAGCTATCAGCTGCTGTGCGATCAGGGATTTCTTCAAATTTAATGAGCAGACGGCCTTGGTGCACCCGCCCAGTGGCGATGGTCAAGCGATGTTCTTTTTTCCCCTGCCTACCATTGAGCACTTCCCCCACCGCAAAACGAATATCTGGTTCGTCGGTGGTTACCTCAACGGCGACTTCCCCCTTGATTCCGTGAGATTTAACTACTCGCCCAATCATTAATTCCATGGACAATACTTTAACAGCTCCCCTCGCCCCTTCCGCTTTCATCTGCTATAGCTTCTCTTGCATGCTTATCGACGCCCACCCGCATCTCTTCCTAGCTATATAGTGCAGGCGTCAGCCCTGGTGTACGAGCAAAAAGCAGAGCTATTCTTGCTTTAACTGTCCCCTAGCCTGGTAGGAGCAAGACCATGGATGTCCCCACCAATACCCCTCATAGTTTCGGAGACGCCCACCGCGATTGTGATGCAGAAAATGCAACGAGCCTCGACATTCTTAGCGAGGCTCCCGATGCTGATCCTCAGCGTAAAGTTCCAACGGTAACCAGGCTGCTCCAAGCTGAAGGCGCCAATATTATCGTTTTTACTTTTGCGCCAGGGCAGGTCCTCAATGACCACAAGGCGGCGCATCCCGTTACCATCCAATGCTTACAAGGATTCCTCGACGTGGAATGCCCCGATAAAAACGTACGGCTCACTCCAGGAAAGGTTCTCTATCTCCCGCAACGAGTGATCCACAAAGTGAGTTCCCCTTCTAGCTCTCCCTCCGAAGCAATTTTGTTGTTAACCATGCTGACGGGGAAAAGCTAAAGTCAAGCACACAACACAAAACCGCTTAAGAAGACAACGTCCTTCTTAAGCGGTTTAGTTGCTTGAAAAGCTCAACAGAATTACTCTGCAGCAGCTTCTTCGGTAGCCTCTTCAGCCTTCTCGGCTTTCTCAACCTCAGCGGCAGCCTTAGCAGCTGCATCTTCCTTAGCCTTGCGCTTCTTCTCGGTGATAGCCTCAGCGGTAGGACCCTCGTTAGCCTCTGCCAGTGCCTGGTTGAACAGCTCCAGCTTGGAAGGCTTAGGCTCTGCAACCTGCAGGGTTCCCTCAGCGCCCTCAAGGCCCTTGTGCTTCTGCCAGTCGCCGGTCACCTTAAGCAGTGCCAGAACAGGCTCGGTTGGCTGTGCGCCAACGCCCAACCAGTACTGTGCGCGCTCCGAATCAATCTTGATAACGGAAGGGTTCTGCTTTGGCTCGTAGGTACCGATGTTCTCGATAACCTTGCCGTCACGACGAGTGCGAGCATCTGCGATAACAACGCGGTAGTGCGGGGTACGGATCTTACCCATACGCTGCAGCTTGATTTTAACAGCCATGAAAGGCTCCTTCTTGGGTCACTGGGAAGTACAGGCGCTCTTTGCATATGCATTGAACCGGTTCATCCCTTGATTTACCTGCGGTGACTCAGACCGGCCGACCGTAGACGGTGACGGTATGACGCAGGAATGTCTTGTGGTGTTCCCTCACAATTGAGACAACTCTAGACACAATACAGCACTCCCCTTGGCCATTCCAATTTTTCTATAGTGAACTGGCCGAGGGAAAGTATCTAGTTATTTTTTGCCGCCAAAGTCCAGGTTGTTCAGATCTATGTTTTCCATGCCCTTGGGCATCTTAGGCATCCCCGGGAGATTCGGCATACCGCCTAGACCACCGGCTCCACCCATTTGCTCTTGCATTTTTTGCAGCTCAGCCATGCTTGGCATGCCCGGCATACCGCCGTTCATAGCGCCGCTACGGTTTTTCGCAGGTTTACGCTTACCGTTTTTGCCTTTACGACCTTTGGGCTTCTTCTTGGTTGCGCTACGTCCACCGCCACCCATGCCGAATTGCCCGGCCATTTTGCTCATCATCTTTTTCGCCTCAAAGAAGCGGTCTACCAGCTGATTCACCTCAGAGACGGCAACACCGGAACCGTTAGCGATACGTTTGCGTCGAGAAGCATTCAAGATCTTAGGATCTTCACGCTCTGCCGAAGTCATACCACGGATAATGGCTTGGATGCGGTCTAGTTGTTTCTCATCAACCATATCCGCCATCTGCGACATCTGCTTACCGCCAGGCAGCATCTTCAAGATGTTGCCAAGCGGGCCCATCCGGCGCACCATCAACATCTGATTGAGGAAGTCCTCCAACGTAAGCTCGCCGGACCCCAGCTTCTGGGCAGTTTCCATGGCTTGTTCTTGATCAAGGTTCTTCTCTGCTTGCTCGATGAGAGTAAGCACATCACCCATGCCGAGGATCCTGCTGGACATACGCTCGGGGCGGAAGACATCAAAATCTTCCAGTTTTTCACCGGTGGAGGCGAACATGATGGGTTTGCCGGTTACTTCGCGGATAGAAAGCGCCGCACCACCGCGGGCGTCACCATCCAACTTGGTCAACACGACACCTGTGAAATCGACGCCATCGCGGAAGGCCTCAGCCGTGTTCACTGCGTCCTGTCCGATCATGGAGTCAATAACAAAAAGGACTTCATCAGGGTTAATCGCATCACGGATATTCCGGGCCTGGGTCATCAGGGCTTCATCAATACCCAAACGACCCGCCGTATCGACGATGACCACGTCATGCTGGCTACGCTTTGCCTCTTCGATGCCCTGGCGAGCCACGCCTACTGGGTCGCCATGAGAAGTGCCCATCTCATGGTCGTTGGAGTCGATGGATGTTCCTGGATCTGGGGCAAAGGTGGGAACGCCCGCTCGTTCACCAACAATTTGCAGCTGTTGAACAGCACCCGGGCGCTGCAGATCACACGCCACCAACATTGGAGTATGGCCTTGGGATTGAAGGTGCTTAGCCAACTTTCCAGCAAGCGTGGTCTTACCAGCACCCTGAAGGCCCGCCACCATGATCACCGTAGGAGGATTTTTAGCCAAATTAAGGCGACGAGTTTCTCCACCAAGAATCCCGGTCAATTCCTCATTGACGATCTTGATAACTTGTTCAGCCGGGTTAAGAGCCTTAGATACTTCAACCCCTAGCGCACGATCTTTAATTCGTGCTATAAATCCGCGAACCACTGGCAAGGAAACATCGGCTTCCAACAGCGCCAACCGGATTTCACGCGCGACAGCATTGATGTCAGCCTCGGTGACTTTGCCCTTTGACCGTAGGCCTGACAGGGCATTGCCTAGCCGGTCAGACAGAGATTCAAACACGAAACGCACACTCCCTTTATGGATCTTCCCTGCGCACCTTTAATTACATTGCTGGGAAAATCTCGCGTGGACTTGAAGATTAACGTTCCTATGTTAACCGTTGGTGAGCACCTTGGTCACGTCACGCTCAACTTTGGCACGATCAAATCCCTCGGCAAGCTCACACTGCATGATCATTGTCGCGCCCGGGTTGCTCATAGTCAGCCATAAAACATCAGGCAAGACGCCTAACACGGCGCCTAAACCACCTCTACGGTCGGCTGTCCTTACCTCTAGAATATTGCCCACCCAAAACGTCGCGGAAGTACTCTTCCTGATACTCGGCAGAGATGAGTACACCCCCGACTTATAGGCCTGCACAAATTCACATGGATCGAACCCCGTACCCACAGTGTTATGCACTTGAAGCTCCGCAATCACATGCTTAGCCTCATCAGATCCACTCATCTTGAAGCGTGCCGACTCAATGTTCCACCCTTTAGCCGCAATCAACGCCAAGACTCTGACGCTTTCCCGCATATACCGGCCTTTCCAGTACACGGTGGCGTTGCCACTTTCCCTCCCAGGGTTCATAGTCGATCCGGTGTTCAGGTCATTGTCAAAGTTATTAGAGGTTTTAGGAACCAAACCAATATCCAGCGGAATATCAAACTCTGGTGGTTCAGGAGTCAATGAGGTAAGTCGAGCACGCGCACGGCTGCATAATGCTTGGGTTCCAAGTTTCAGCACCGCACTCCACACACCCGGCGCGGTGCCTTCAGCATCCGCCTCCACCAGGGATTCCAAGAGGTTAAGGGTGAGAAGATCATAATTGACAGCGTCTAAAAGCATCGTTACGGCTTCATCGCTTGTCGGGTCAAGACGGCCGACAATTTGTGCGATCTTTGTGTGCTCTACGACCAGAGTCTCGACCACACTCAGATCTTGTTCATTCAGCCGAAGCTTGCGCCCCATCTCCACCACAAATTCCGCGCCCACGATTTCATGGGGTCTGCCGTATCCTTTACCAACATCATGAAAGAGCGCGGAAAGGAACAGGAGATCCGGACGAGCCACGCTAACGCTTCTTGCTGCACAATTGGCTGTGACTACGAGGCTATGTTGATCAATTGTGTGAATGTGGACTGCTTCACGCGGCATCCGTCCCCTGATATGACCCCATTGGGGGATCATTTTCTCCCAGAAGCCGTGGTCATCAAGCTGTTGGATAACCCGCGGGCTATGGACCGATGAGCTCAAAAGTTCAAAGAAGTCACCCGCTGCTCCCACAGGCCATGGAGCTGGCAGTTCAGGAAGATTCTCCAGACGGGGCCATACGGAATCACTGATAGGCATGCCGGTGCGTGCACTTGCAGCTGCGACTCGAAGAACTAAGGCAGGATCTTTGAGGTTCGGATTTCGAGACAAGGAAATTTCATCATCAACGGCAACCACATCAACATCGATAGGCCGGCGTACAGCTCGTCTTACGTGGTTACGCCGCGGAAGAGCATTTCGAGCAGTACTGAGCGCATGATTAGTGGCGTCATTAATAGTCCGGGCAGCGTGGGCTAAGACGCGGGAGAGCTCGTATCTGTCATCAAACCCCAAATCGAGCGCAATATCTGCAGCGAATTCCGGGTCCAAGACGTCTCGGGCGCGCCCAGCGTGTTGGTGCAAGAGGGTGCGGACGTCGAGAAGCAACCTGCGTTGAGAATCAAGAGGAGGCACGTCGCACAGGTGACCTAGTGCAAGCGCCCGTATCAGCTCGATGTCTCTGAGACCGCCGCGACCATGTTTGAGATCGGGGTGTGTCATTGCCACAACCGAGCCAGAGCGGCGCCAACGGGCAATAGCGGTATCGGAAACCGCATTAAAGTTTTTGTTCAGTTCCCTACGCCAGGTGTCTAGGGTCAGCCGTCTAGTTTGCTCAGTAAGCTCTGGATCGCCACTGATGTGCCTCACATCAAGCAATGCCAACGCGGCGGTTGAATCATCTGAGACCATGCTGGCGCATTCCTGCGGAGTACGCACTGCGTAATCAAGACGCATTTTTGCGTCCCAAATCGGGTACCACAAATCTGCAAGACCGTCGAGATTTAATCCTGCCGGGTGAAGAAGAATTAAATCCAGATCCGATTTGGAAGTCATTTCTTCCCGGGCAAAGGAACCTGTCGCGGCAAGCGCGGAGCCTTCGGGGATAGTAAGCTTCTCCACCAGTGCCTGCGCACGTCGATACGCATGCTCTCGAATTTCTAGCGCCCGTTGCGACCCACCGTTCTCAGTTGCTTGAGCTAGAACTGTTGCGTGCGCGGTTTTATCGCATGAGTCGATCGCAGAATGCGTCACAATCTATCCTTAACGGAACTATGGCTTCGGTCTAATGGGAGAAAACCCATCAGCTGCAGAAGTGGCAGCTGTATCTAGATTGCGTCAGAACCGCGCTCGCCTGTACGAACGCGAATAAGATCATCGACAGGGGTGACCCACACCTTGCCGTCTCCGATCTTGCCGGTGTGCGCCGAATCGACAACGGCACGTACAACGTCATCGAGAAGTTCATCATCAATAACGATTTCAATCTTGACCTTGGGCACAAAGTCCACCGCGTACTCAGCGCCACGATAAACTTCCGTATGACCTTTTTGCTGGCCAAAGCCTTGGGTCTCTGTAACCGTCATGCCGTGCACACCCACCTGCCCCAGAGCATCTTTAATGTCTGTCAGCGTAAAAGGCTTAACAATGGCAGTAACGAGCTTCATTGAGAGATCTCCTCATTCATCAATACACCGGCAACCAAAGCATAACGACGATTCCGCGTTGTTGTACGCCGCATCGCCCTTAGCCTCAGCGATATTAATCTTTCGATTTTCTAGTGTAGCCAGTCTGAACCGCTCAATGCTGCTTGCACTGGTTAACCTGGCCGATCCATTACTACAGCCCGATGTCTTCGCTCATAAGAACAAACACTCACCGCGTTAGTCCAGGTTGTTATCCCCACCCCGTATTCACCGTTTCATACGCCGTCTCCCCATGCACCGCATAATCGATTCCAGCGTTTTCCACCTCTGGGTCCACTCGCCATCCCAGTGTTATCTTCAACAAGTATGCGAGTATCACAGAGATGAAACCTGCAAAGACAACAGCCACAGCAGCTATGACAAGCTGAACTATAAAGAGTTTTAGTCCCGCTACTCCGCCACCGGTCAGCAGGCCTTTGTCGTGGGCAAAAGTCCCACTCCCACGGTTCCCCATAGACCTGCGACTAGATGAACCCCCACCACATCAATTGAATCATCGAATCCACAACGATACTTAAGACCTACGGCAAAGGACCCTATAATACCGCCCATGCTTCCGAGCACGATGGCCGTCATTGGTGTTAAGTCTCCCGCCGCAGGAGTTATAGAAACAAGCCCAGCTACGAGCCCCGATGCCGCACCTAAAGAGGTAGCATGGCCGTCCCTTATCCGTTCCACCGCAAGCCAACCAAGCATTGCTGCTGCAGCCGACACCGTAGTGTTTAGCCATGCAAGCCCCGCCACCCCATCTGCCGCAAATGCAGAGCCTCCATTAAAACCAAACCAACCAAACCAAAGCAGCGACGCTCCCAGCATGACCATGGGAAGATTATGTGGGCGCTGAGGTTTGCTAGGAAAGCCATGTCGACGACCTACGACCACGGCTAGAACAAAGGCTGTAGCTCCTGCGGAAATATGCACTACCGTGCCACCTGCGAAGTCAATGGGAGGGATCGCTGCCATGCCACCAGCAGTTCCAAACATCCAGGCAGATACACCCCTTGCTGCATGAGAGAGAATCCCGGCCCCCACACCATGTGAGCCAACGGAAAATAAACAAAACTAACCCATAGGGCTATAAAGACAAGCCACGTTCCAAATTTCACGCGCTCTGCAATCGCACCGGAAATGATGGCAGTAGAGATAACCGCAAAGGTGAGCTGAAATCCAATATCTATAACATTTGCATACCCATTCACGCCCACAACGTAATGATGTGAAGAATCCAGAATTGCTGTACGCAGTCCAAATAGTTCCCAGGGATTAGCAAATATCCCACCTATAGACTTTGATCCATATGACATAGACCATCCCCAGAGCACATACACAATGGATACGACTCCCAGTGCCCCAAAAGACATCATCAGCATGTTAAGTACGGATTTTTGACGAGACATACCACCGTAGAAAAATGCCAAGGCCGGAGTCATAAGCAACACCAATGAAGCAGAAATAAGTATCCACGCAGCACTACCGGAAGCGTGATTTATCTGATCCGGATTCATATATCTGCTCCCTAATCTCATTGAGTGAACACGCGCCCACCTCAATAACTATAGGGCAACAGATTTAGTTTTCTATAAATCGACAGTTTTATTATTTTTAGGTGCCTTATCGCAAAAGCCCCTTGCATGATGAGGGTTGGTGTACCACTCACCGCACAAGGGGCTTTAGCTTGCTGTTTTAACCAAGCAACGCGTCAACAAAGCCTTCTACTTCAAAAGGTGCCAGGTCGTCGGCGCCTTCTCCTAATCCGACCAGTTTGACGGGGACCCCGAGGTCCTCCTGAACCTGGAACACAATACCGCCCTTGGCAGTTCCGTCTAGTTTGGTCAAAACCACACCCGTAATGTTCACGACCTCGCGGAAAGTTCTCGCCTGCGTAAGCCCGTTCTGGCCTGTGGTGGCATCCAGAACAAGAAGGACCTCATCAACCACGGCTTTCTTTTCCACAACGCGTTTGACCTTTCCCAACTGATCCATCAGGTTACTGGAGTTATGGAGGCGGCCTGCGGTATCTACAAGCACCACGTCGGCACCAGTTTTTACGCCCTCAGCAACTGCGTCAAAGGCAACCGAGGCAGGATCGGCACCTTCAGCTCCACGCACTGTCCGTGCGCCAACTCGACGTCCCCACGTTTCAAGCTGATCAGCCGCCGCTGCACGGAAAGTATCTGCAGCGCCTAAGACCACCGAATGCCCCATAGCTACCAGCACACGTGCGAGCTTGCCTGTCGTTGTGGTCTTGCCAGTGCCGTTTACTCCTACTACCAGCACCACAGCAGGCTTGCCCTCGTAAGGCATCGCTTTAATCGAGCGATCAAGCTCGGGCTTACAAGCGCGGATCAGGCATTCTTTCAGCATCGCACGCGCATCGGCCTCACTAGCGACTCCCCGCTCGGCAATCATTTCGCGTAAGTCTTCTACCACTTTCATCGTGATAGTTACGCCTAGATCGGCTTGGATCAACTGTGCTTCAATATCTTCCCACGCGTCTTCATCAAGCTCACCTGCAGAAAGCATACCCAAGACAGATTTTCCAAAGACATTCTGTGATCGTGACAAACGGCCTCGTAGCCGTCCGATGCGTCCAGTCGCGGGAGCGATATCGTCTTGAGACTCCGTTTGCACAGCTTCTGCCGCAGCAGCACTGTCCACAGGCTCATCTGTAGCCTCCTGTAAGGCCTTTTCTGCACCAGACGCTGCGACACTTGCTGCGACAGCGGCTTCATATGCGTCTTCTTCTAGCTTCGCCTCTTCTTTTTTGTCTTCGTCATGGATAAGAGACTCTTTTGCCGCATCCTCGACAGGTTCTTCATGGAACTCATCAAGCTCCACAAAGTTTTCTTCGACGTGCTTGGCTTGTTCTTCTGCTTCTTGCTGTTGCTCAAATAGCTCTTGAGCCTCAGCTGCGGCTTCAGCCGCCGAGGCTGCATCTGATTCAGATTCTGCGTGATGAGCCACTGGCAGTTCCGAGTCAGAGACCGGGTCGACTAACTCCGACTCATTGAGATGCACACCAGGTTTTTCTGTTTCCTGTGTTGCTAGTGGTTCTTCCGGAAGCGCTAGCGGTGCCACCGGATCTACCGGTGTTTCCTGCACTGGTTCAAAGGAGGGAGAAGCAACTGGCAGTTTTTCTACGGGAGCAGCAGAGGCCTGCCCAGCGGAGAAATTAAAGCCGCCTTGAGCTTGATAGTTTCCGGAACGTTCTTGCTGTGTAAGCTGTTTTGGTTCGTCCTCATCACCGCGATCAAAACTAATAGTTTTGGATCGTTTTCGGCTAAGGCCAACAGCAATAACCACGATGAGCGCAAGGACGACAATAAGGATGCCGATTAACACAGGAGTTGACATACCTCTAATAGTTGCAAATTCTTGCGGGTTTTACACCTCTGTAGCTTTTCCTATCCCCTCGCAACGCCCTAAGCAGCAACGCACAAGCCCGTAAAACGTAAGTTCCAACCACGTCTTACGGGCTTGTGAGCAGGCCATGCGATTAGCCCGTCATTTAAGCGATACCTGGTTTAGCCAGCGCCAAGATAATGGCGTCTGCGGCGATCAAGTCGCCGGTAACAAGGTCCGGCACGACGTCGGCAAGCTTTGCCCAACCTGGTGTCGCGGCATCGAGCGTTTTGTTAGACGACACCAGCCCATGAGCATGCATTCGAGCGGCCAACGCCAGCACCAGGGAGACTACCGGCGTGAGTGCCCACAAATTTTCATGTGCATCGGTGTCCACGCCATCGAGCTTGTCAAAACGGATTCGCGCCATTGAGTAGAGAACCTTGTTAGTACTGCGCAGGGTGCGAAGCAACGTTACCGCTGACTTAATCAGGCCTTCATTGCTCAAGAGCTCACGCAGTTCGGTGCGTTTATTAAAGGTCTCAAAGACCGCAAGCAAACGTGTTCCGTCGTCCATGAGCGATCCAGGAACGATTTGTGAACGAGAGAAGAACATCTCCAATAGCGCTGCTTGCTGGGCTTTAGCCATACCTGCAATCGCTACTGTGGATTTATCAATACACGCCGTGTCCAGCGTGGTGTCACGTCCAGTCTTCAGGATGCTCACAACGTTATCGCCGGCAATGTCCTTGATATTGGCAAGAATCTCTCGCTTTGCAGCCACACCGTCACTGATCTTCTTTCGACCCGCATCAGCCTTGACAAGGGTTTCTCCACCTAGCACGGCAGCTACCAAGTCTTCATCCGCCGCAGAAGGCTCAGCAGATTCTGGAGTAACCGGTGCCAGCGGTTTTCCGTCTGCGCCTGTCATGGAGTCCAGGGACCCCAGCAGCTCTAGCACGCCGATCCACGGCGCCCTGTGATGAGTGCCTACTCCCGCCTCGAACCTCGCTCGCACCAATCCGCTTTCTACCACGCGACCTGGCTGCTTACCTGCGGGAACAAGCGATTCCGATAGGCCTGTCAGCGCGGCACTCGGATTGCTGCTGAACACCTTGCGGACAGATTTAGCGGATTCTCCCGAGGCCACGCCCGTGGTCACCATGTCCCAGAGCACTGGCATGATGCTTTCCGACGCCGGCACCTCCTCAGTTTCCCCAGCCAAAAACGCCGATAGCGCCCCAAGCGCGGGGTCGGTTCCCTCAAAGTGACCAGGCTGCTCAAGAATCACCGCATTTCCCCCCGGCGACACGGGAGCGATGAGAGTCATAAAACGATCTACTGTGTGCACCTGAACAATAAGATTGCCGGCTTTAACAAGTGAACTCGGAAGCTTCACGGATCCCTCGACAACAGGAAGCGCACGCGCTGGAGCCCACGGCGCTGTGGCAGGCCATACCCAGACACCCAAAGGACGTTCCCCACCACCGGAAACCACAATGGTCTCATCAACCAAGGTCAATTCTTCTGCATCGGAAGAATGAATATCTGCCAGTGCCACAGAAACACGTCGATCGCTTACGGGATCCGTCCATTCAAAATCCACTCGCCCGAAGGGCAACACATTGGTGGAGCTAGCGATCGTTGCCATGGGCGTGACGTAGGTGAGGCCACCGTCGTTGCTGCGCAAGCGCGCGGTCTTCACTGGAGCGCCATGGTGGTTACGCACAGTGATCTTGGGATCGCCGAGCTCACCACGACCGCGGATGCGCAGGATGCCGCGCATATCAATATCACGCGGGCGGAGAGTCAAGCGGCTTGCGCGCCACATCGGAGGTTCCGTAAGAAGTGGGAACTCAAAAGCAAGGCTTGGTGGGCTAAAGCGAAGCGGAAGTTGGTCCCCCTCCTCAGTGGACACGATCACATTAGCGGCTGGTTCTAGTGCCCGCACCACAACCTCAGATGGCTCAACAATAAATTCTTTATCACTTGAGCGCAGGGTGAGTACGGTTTCCGACAAACCGCCGCCAGAAGGAATGCGGAAGGAACGGCACGCGCCGATAACGTTGATATTTGCGTGTGCACCCTCGACGATTGCATATTCATGCCTAAAGCTTTCATTGCGAGGACCGCGCAGACGCACGAGGTACTCTCCTACCCATGGGGCGTCGTAAAGCTCAGGATCGAAAACAGCAAAAGCCCCACCCTCAGCTGGAACCTCCAAAGGCTCCGGCGGTGCAACCTCTTCACCTGCAGAGCCGACGCCACCAAACGAGGAAATCGTCAGGTACCAGGTTTCTGTTTGCCCCGATGGCGTAGGAGGAAATTCTGCGACAAGCGACTCAGCGTGAATAGGAAGCCCGCCGGAGCTGCTCAAATAATCAATCGCGTAGTCGGGAGAGCGGAAAATGACGCGTTGACGAGGATCGACGCTACGTACGCGATCCATGCTGGGGTTTGTACCAGGAGCCACGGTAGCAATAGAAGCCACGGTGTTGACATCCAGATCGTGGCACAACCAGCCCTCCCAGCCTTCTACGCTAAAGGAATCAGACTCATAGATCTCATGATCGCTGACCACATCCATCAAGGTGGCATCGGCTGGTGCCAAGACGAGAAGATTATGGTGGTGAAGGGAAACTTTATCCGTCACATTGGTGCCACGCGATGTAAAGATCACAGTCGGGTCGTCGTTATCCACCACCGGAACATTCCACGTAATCCCATTGGTTACGTCTTGAACGGTCACCTCACGGACGGGGTGAGAAATGGTGACATCCAGCTGCTGCGCTAAGCCAGAGACGTCTCCCCACGCGCACCCTGTGCGATAAACCTTTGTGGTTCCGTCGATGCTAACGCGCCAGTTGACCTCCCCAAAGCTCCCGTCTTCCAGCGTAGGTACACGCTGCTCAGGAAGACGCAGGCATACCTTCCGTCGGGAAACATCAAGCAAAATTCGCGGACGTAGCTCACGGTTTGCCACGCCCACTGCAGACTCACGATCCAGCGTCCCCACCGGGCGCTCACGAAGTTCTGCGCGCACAGCTGCAGCGATAGGCGCGGGAAGCTGTGGTTCACAGCATGCATAGGAGCGATCAAACCAAGAATTCGGGTGTTCGAGAGCAAAGTCTCGCAATGCGGTAATACCAGCCAAAACCCTGGTGGCTTCTACTGGCGCTACCGCAAGTGCGTGGGCGAACAGCCGTGGCTCTGCAGCGGCAACGATTATTTCTGCGACTTCAGCTGCAGTGGTTACCTCGTGGGCGTCGAAAAGCTCTAGAAGCGCGGGGACTTCATTGTTCACAATACCGGCATGAACGCACAGTAGTTCAGCGAAATCTCCGACGGGTGCCGTATACAAATCAAGGGACGTAAAAGCTGCTGGTGCTACCTCGGCAAGTACCTGCGCAACATCAACCCCACCGACTACTGCCTGCGACTCTGGAGAAAGCCCCAGGCCGCCCAGGTACTCCGCAATAAAATTATCAGTGTCTACAACGCGACGCGCCCGACCGACCAAAGTGGTGATGGTCAACGCTGGGCTAACTCCTAACAGTGCCTTCAGGTCTGCTCCGGCGACAAGCTGGCGGGTAAGGAAAATACCGTAAAGCCGTTCGATTCTTTCAAGCTCATCGTCACGCAAATCAACGTTGATCACAAGCGTCTCAGCTTGAAGCCGCTGAGCGAGTTCCAATTCTGTTTGCGAAGCCCAACCTAGCAGTGAATCCGTAATGTCTGCGATCGGATGAACTGACTCGCTCATGTGTCCCCTTTCTTAAAAGTTTTAGATACAAAGTAGATACGAAGATGTGACAAAGATTCGAGGATACCCTGCACAAAGGCTCAATACCTAACCGCCGCAGCGCGCTGAATACTCATAAATTTCAGCGCTATAATCCGGCTGGCGATGCCAAAGAATACGGGCAGACCACACTAATTCTGCGTGGGTTTTCTCAAGCCTTCTCCTCTGGCGTGTTCCCTGAAGAATCGCCTTGCGCAACCGCTACTGCACCTGGGCTCATATGCTGAGAGATCACACGCGTTACGCCGTCGCCACACATTGTTACGCCGTACAGCACGTTGGCTACGTCCATCGTTGTTTTCTGGTGCGTAATAACGATGAGCTGGGAGTCTTTCCGCAGCTCTTCAAACAAAGCGATCAAACGACGAAGGTTAACATCATCAAGTGCTGCTTCCACCTCATCCATCACGTAAAACGGACTAGGCCGAGCCCGGAAAATAGCAACCAACATTGCCAGCGCAGTCAGCGATTTCTCACCACCAGAGAGCAAAGACAACCGCTTTACTTTCTTTCCTGGAGGGCGAGCTTCCACTTCAATTCCCGTAGCCAGCATGTCGTCGGGCTCGGTCAGGATAAGACGCCCCTCCCCGCCTGGGAACAAAGTTGCAAAAACCTTCGGAAACTCAGCCTCTACGTCGCGCCATGCGTCGGTAAAAAGTTGCAGGATTTTCGCGTCTACGTCCTCGATCACGCCTCCGAGGTCTTGTCGTGCCTGCTCCACGTCGGCTAGCTGGGTGGACAAAAACTCATATCGCTCTTCTAGCGCCTTAAATTCCTCCAAAGCCAAAGGATTCACCTCGCCAAGCGCACTGAGGTCTTTTTCTGCTTGCTTCAGACGCGCGCGTTCCGCAGCTACGTCAAAATCAGCTCCCGGCGCGTAGTCACGCAACAAGTCCGTTATCGGCACGCCGAGTTGCTCGACTAATTTTTCTTGGGCTTCCTCTAGCCTCACTTGAGACTGGCTTTGGGCGATTTCTGAGGCATGAGCAGTATCGCTCAGTCGGTTGAGCTGATTCTGTAGAGCATTGACCGCATCTTTTGCACTAGCGGCCTGGGCTGCCAGGCGAGTACGTTCTGCGATAGCTGAGTTCTTCTCCGTGGCTGCTTTCTCCAATGCCGTGGATACTCGCTGGGCAAGCATGTTCGCACCCTCAGCAACTGCAGCCGCCAGACGCGACTGTTTTATCCGGCGTTCCATCGCTTGCTCATGGCGGATTTTTGCTTGGCGCTCGTAATGAGCTTGTCGACGCAACCCCTCGCCCTTACCCTGAGCATTTTCCGCGCGTTCCTCGGCTGTCCTCAAGTTCAAGCGTGCTTCCATCTCCATCGCTTTGATCTGAGCCAAGGCGGAAGCAGCTTCATCCCGGGCGACACTGGAGGGTTCTTCTGGGGTGTCACTGTCTGACACTCTATCCAGACGACTCTTTATCTCCTCCCATTCTTCCTGGAGCTGGTGCATTCGTGTTTCAGCTTTTGTGCATTGTTCAAGAGCTTGTTGGTGTTGCTTTTGATGGGCGTCGCACTGCTGCTGCAATCTGGAGCTGTCCCTTTCAGCTTCAGAAATTCGATGCTGGTGATCCCTTAAAGCCGCTGTTGCGCGGGCAGCCGCAACGCGGGCCTCTGCAGCAGCATGGTGGGCGCCCTCCAAAGTTCCAGATAACTCTTCCAACTGGGCGTGAGCTATATCAAGTTCAGCTTGAGCTGTTTCTATATGAGACGCAGCTTCCACTGAGCTATAGCCGCCAGAGCCTAACTCAATCCATCCTTGCCCCAGCATGGTGCCCTCAGAAGTGACAGCACGCAACCGTGGGTCTTGTTCTATGAGGGTTCGTCCCGCTTCTAGGTCTGGCACCCAGACTGCGTCGGCAAGCACTCGCGTGATAGCACCGCGGACATCACTGTCCATGTCTACGTGGTCTAGTAGCCATGATGCGCCAGAAGGCAGATCAGCATCCATGCGCCAGCCCTCGGAACCTGCGCTGGTGACCACAATGGTCCGAGCAACCGAATCAAGATCGTTCACAGATCCTGCGTCAAAGATTGCAGCTACTAATGCCTCGGTAAAGCGCCCCAAAGCGGCAGAAACTGCCTTCTCTGCACCCGGTCGTGGACGAATCTTTGGCCCAAGAGGAGCGCATTCCTCCAGCCCAGAGAGCACGTTTTCTGAGGTTGCCACCTGCAGGGTTGCGGTTAAGGTCTCAATGCGCGATTCCAACCGAGACACTAATTTGTCGATGGAACCACGCTGTACGCGGAGCTGCTCAAGCCGTTTTTCGGAGGTTTCGGCCTCCGTCGTTGCCTGCGCGTGGCGCTCACTGAGCGGAGACATCTCCGCCTGTAACTGAGCTACGGTCTCATCTATCGCAGTTTTCTCATTTATCAGCTCGCGCTGGCGCTGAGAAGAAGCCTGGGATGTTTCTGTTAAGCGCGAAACCTCAGCTTGGGCCGACTCAACTTGCTTGCGTTGGGATTCTTCTGAAGCGAGAAGTCTGACTACGCCCTCGCGTCTATCTGCAATGGCTCGGACCTGCGCTAGGTGCTCCTGTTCCGCCTCACGAGCGGCCTCTTCACGCTGCTCTGCCTCTTCGTGGATGGCGTCTAAACGCTCCCGCGCGATCTCTGCGGCTTCCGCCAGCTCCCGGTATTCGTCATCTGCACGCGCGGCTTTGTTCTCTAAAATTTCTGGATCCGGGCCAGAATAGGCAACTTCTTGTATGGAAGAGGCACGGTCGGAAGCGATTCTCTGGGTCGCGGCTACCCGCTCCGCCAAGGCAGAAAGTTCAAACCATAGGTGCTGTGCACTTTCTGCGCGCGGGGTTGCCTCCGCTAGGAGATCGTCTATCTCCGTTTGCTGCGCAGTTGCTTCTTCGAGTTGTTCGGTGACGAGCTCGACCTTTTCCAATAGCACCCGCGCCTGGGACTCCGCGGAATTAAGCTGTTCTTGTAATTCCACTACGCGGTGCCCGGCAAGCCGTAATCTAGAGTCCCTTACGTCTGCTTGAACGGTAGCGGCACGTTGCGCAGCTTCGGCTTGGCGCGCCAGTGGCTTAAGTTGTCGACGCAGCTCCGTTGTGAGGTCATTAAGGCGATCCAGATTTGCTTGCATGCCGACGAGCTTGCGTTGCGCTTTTTCTTTTCGTCGCCGGTGCTTTAGTACCCCTGCTGCCTCTTCGATGAACGCCCGGCGATCCTCAGGACGTGATTCAAGTATTTGTGCAAGGCTGCCCTGCCCAACAATAACGTGCATTTCCCGACCAATGCCGGAATCAGAGAGCAGCTCTTGGATGTCCATGAGGCGGGCGCGGCTGCCGTTGATTTCGTATTCGCTAGCACCATCACGGAACATACGGCGAGTAACAGAAACTTCACGATACTCAATAGGCAAAGCGCCATCGCTATTGTCGATGGTGAGCGTGACTTCCGCCCGGCCGAGTGGTTTGCGCTCCCCTGCTCCCGCAAAAATGACGTCTTCCATCTTGCCGCCACGCAGGTTCTTTGCACCTTGTTCCCCCATCACCCAAGCAAGTGCATCCACAACATTGGATTTTCCAGACCCATTCGGGCCCACCACAGCGCAGATTCCTGGCTCAAATTTTAGGGTCGTCGCAGAGGCAAAGGACTTAAATCCTCTAAGCGTAAGCGACTTCAAATACACCCAAGGCAGTCTAGCAAACCATCGTGCAGAGGAATCACGATAAGCCAGCAAACAAACATGTTTTAGCGGGTGATAAAACCGTGCACGCCTTTGGGCTCAGACCAGAGTTCCACCACCGTAGACACGGTTCCAGGCCTGCCATCTACATCAGGTCGTTTAAGAATATGTAACAGGCTTTGGCAGGATTCAGCGTCGCCTTCTGCGACAACGCATACTCGACCGTCCACAAGATTCGTGGCAGAACCAGCTAACCCGCGCTCCATCGCTTGGGTGTACATCCACCACCTAAATCCCACCCCTTGTACATGTCCATGAACCCAGGCGGTGAGCCGAACCTGCTCAGGTTGTCTCGCTGCTCCCCTAGATTCACCGTTGTCCACGTATCGACCTTTCATAATGAGTTTCCACTACCATACCCAAGCCCCCTTATAAGCGTGTCGACGCCTCCCCTCAATGCTGTTGACATCTTAAACAGCACAAAGCCCCGCTTTCTTACGCAGGGCACTTTGGGCAAGTTCCCGCAAGAAAACAGGGCTTTTCTGTAATTCTTTGTATTACACTTCACGCACGATCTGATGGTCGCGGCGAGTAACCGGATCCGAACCGTCCCAGCACTCTACATTTTTAAGCTCGGGGAGCATGTCGCGATGGAAAACAGGGTCGAGGCCTTGTGCCTTTTGCTGGTTGTAATTCTTCAACAGCTTCACAGCAACTCCGCCCAGCGGAATAATAGCAATCAAGTTGATCACGACCATTGTCGCAGCAAAGGTATCCCCCAGAGCCCAAACCAACGGCAACGGGCCGATGGCCCCACCGAACACACAAGCCATCACAATGATGCGGAAAGTAGTCATCACAGCTTTAGAGTTTGTGAAGTACTCAATGTTGGACTGCGCCAAGAAGGTGTTACCAATCACCGAGGAAAATGCGAGGAAGAACAGGATAACGGTGACAAAGTGTGTGCCCCATGCGCCGACCTCGCCGGCAAGAGCCGACTGCGTCAAGGTGGCACCTTGAACGTTATCGCCAAAAGTCGGATTACCCAGCAAAATAATGAAAGCGGTAATGGAACACACCAAAATCGTGTCAAAATACACGCCCAAAGTCTGCACCAAGCCTTGCTTTACGGGGTGGGAGACGTTGGCTGTTCCTGCAGCATTCGGTGCAGAACCTTGACCAGCCTCGTTAGAGAACAAGCCACGGCGCATACCGTTCATAAACGCAGCGCCCACTGTCGCACCTGCGATCTCTTTAAATCCCAAGGCGTGCTCCAGGATGCTGGCAAACATTCCGGGTATCTTTTCCACGTTGAGCAACAAAACAAGGATGCCGATAGCCAAATACGCCAATGCCATAACTGGAACGATGATCTGGGTAAAGTTTGCGATCCTGTGAACGCCACCAAAGATAATCACGCCAGTCACAGCCGCTAGGATCAGCCCGACGACGACTTTAAAAGTCATCGTCGAGGAGTCGAAAGAAGCGCCAGTCGCCTCGACGATAGAGTTTGCCTGGATCGAGTTATAGACAAAACCGTAAGTAATCGTGATGGCTACGCCGAAGATGACTGCTAGCCATCGCGCATTTATACCCCTGGTCATGTAATACGCCGGGCCACCGCGATACGTGCCATCCGCAGTTTTCGTCTTCCACAGCTGTGCCAGAGTCGATTCCACAAAGGCGGTTGCACCGCCTAGGAGCGCGATCATCCACATCCAAAAAACGGCGCCGGGGCCGCCTAGCGTGATTGCTACGGCGACTCCGGCGACGTTTCCAGTTCCCACACGGGAAGCGGCAGAGATGGTGAAAGCTTTGAACGCAGAAATACCTTGCTCATCTGTGTGGGACTCAGGTGTGTCTTGTTTTTCTGCAACTGCTCGGAACATATCTGGAATCATTCGAATTTGAACGACCAGTGTACGAACAGCGAAGTAGACTCCTGCAGCAATGAGAAGGAAGGGGATGATCTTCCAATAGTTGTCATTGATGACGTCAGTGACAAACGTCTGCACACTTTCCATGTGGCGAATCGTACCGGCAGTGACTTAATCTCACGTAATCCTGACTTGTGAGGCACGGCATCATTAGCCCCCATCCCACTTGAAGTTAATAAAGGAATAAGGGCCAGTCATCGCATTTTCCTTGGGAAATACCAGTTTTTCTAGTCAATCCACTACATATTTCCACATTCGATAAGAATGAGCTGAGTACCCCACAATCCCCTGTTTCCCTTCAAATAAACTCCATATTTTCGGCTAACCAACCAAAAATATTTTGTTTTCATAGGGCACTTAATGCAGCCGCTGACAGCGTGGACACAAGTGGCTTGAGCGATTGGTGAATTTTTCCCGAATCACCGCGGTACTGCAGCGTCCACACGGTCTCCCCTCTTGCCCATAGGCTTGCAAGGAAACATCAAAATAGCCAGACTGCCCATTCACATTGACATACAGCGAATCAAAACTCGTTCCACCCTGCAACAGGGCTTTATTCATCACTTTTTGTCCCTCGCACAGAAGCGAGTGAATTGCATTCAATGAAAGCCGATGTGCTTTCTGCCTAGGGTGTATTTGTGCAGACCAGAGTATCTCATCTGCATATATATTGCCGATCCCCGCAACGATCTCTTGATTAAGAAGCAGTTTTTTAATCTCTACTTGTTTGGACTTTATCAATCGCGCTGTTGCCATAAGATCCTGCGTGGGCTCCAAGAGATCAGCCGCTATGTGAGCCATTGGTTCGGGAACTAATCGGTTATGCGCATAGGTCAATTCAGCAAGTCGCCAATAGCCAAACGTGCGCTGATCTACAAACCATAATTCTCCCTGCTCCACTTCATTGCTAAGGGAACATCGGATCCGGGTATGCGGATGCGAGTGGGCGTCGGTACGCTTAATGAGCATTTGCCCACTCATACCTAGATGAACCATGAGCGCACAGGAATCATCCAAAACAAACCACAAAAACTTTCCACGCCGATACACCGAGGAAAGTACTCGTCCCCGTAACCGTGCCTCAAGTTCCCGCGAGCCGCCTTCTACATAACGGACAGCACGCGGATGGGAGACTGTCACCGAAGTCAAAGTCTTCCCAACGGCGTGACATTCAAGCCCCCGACGAACAACCTCTACCTCTGGCAATTCAGGCACGGCGTGATCCTTAATTTTAAGGATTCAAGAAAACGTGGGGTTTTCTTGAAGGAAGACAACCGCTTTATGTGCTGCTGCCTGCTCTGCAAGTTTCTTATTGGGTCCTATTCCTTCTCCCAAAGTCGCAGTGCCCACGGTAACGACAGCAGTAAATGTTTGGCTGTGTTCTGGCCCCGTGGAGGAAGCTGTGTATACCGGCACGGGAAGTTTACGCTCAGCAGCGCGCTCCTGAAGCGTGGTTTTCCAGTCTTGGTGCATACCGACGGCACTGGCAGTATCGATCTTCTTTTGGAAAAGTCGTAAAACCGTGGCCCGAGCAACTTCAAAGCCGTGTGCTAAGTAGATTGCCCCCAAGAGAGCTTCAGTGGTATCAGCAAGAATCGATTCCTTGTCTCTACCATTAGTCATCAGCTCCCCTTTGCCCAGCAAAATGAAGCTACCCAACTTAATCTCCCGAGCAATATCAGCAAGGCCATAACGGCTCACTATGCTCGCGCGCATCTTGGAGATGTCACTTTCCGCCCTCGATGGGTATTGTTCGTACAATTTACCGGCAACGGACAGCCCCAAAACGGCATCGCCGAGGAACTCCAAACGCTCGTTGTTTGGAAGAGTCCCGTTTTCATTGGCAAAGGACCGGTGCGTCAACGCCAACATCAGCAGATCTTGAGGAATATCAACGCCCAAAGAGTCAATCAAAGAGTCGTAATTAATACGGTCGAAGGCTTCCTGCAAGGCATTAAAACCGGTTGCTCGTTGTTTTTTTCTGCTCACAGGAATTTCTCCAATCCAGCCCAGCGCGGATCAGTTCGATCCTGCTTCTCCCCAGACACTCCATCAGGTGCCGGCACATCGGATTCCGAATCATCGCAACCGGCTTCGCACACCGGGTTAAACGGTAAGTTCATACCAGCTTCATCGATAACAACTTGAAGGAGATCTATCGAGTCGTCAATAATCTTTGACACATCGTCCTCCCCCTCGTTGTCCTCCCCTTGGATGAAGTCATCGGTTGCCGCAAAAACTTCACTCACATGAAATTCTGCGTCTGGGGTGAGCAGCTTCAAGCAGCGTGCACATTCGCCCTCCAGCTCCGCCCGAATCGTCGCTTCTGCTATAACGGCATCTCCCAGCGGAATAAGGGTCACATCAACCTGGACCGAGCCGCCTTCTGGAATCCCGATCATCGCGGGACCAATGCGAACAGGACTAGGTCCAGTCTGCGTAAAGGTTTCGGGCATAGCATAACCCCGCAGCAGCGAGGACACGTTAAAAATAAAAGGAGAAGAATCGTTCATCATCGTCCCTTGAGTGTACTCGCTAGCAGTGCTAACGAGTACTTGTACACCTTAAGGAGGCTCTAGTTCTCGTATCCACCGCGCGTTGACGGCATGGTAGTTGCACCGGCAGAGGCACCTGCACCCCTGCGCAGAGCGGCACGATCACGAGAGATAGTACGAAGTGTTGCAGAAAGTGAGTCCTCAAACTCGGACAGCTTGTTCTCCACAAATGCATCGCATTCTTGACGCAAGCGGTTCGAGTCGGCATGGGCGGCATCGACAACGCGGTGAGCCTCTTCGTTCGCGCGGCGCACAACTTCAGCTTCGCTCACCAACCTATGCTGCTCCGCTAGGCCCTCGTCCACGCTACGTTGGTACTGCTCATTGCCACTCGCGACGATTCGCTCGGCCTCATTTTGTGCACGATTAATAGTGTCGTCAGCTTCTCGACGCGCGCTGTTGACCATGTGGTCAGCGTCGTCTTGTGCTTTAGCAACCGTGGCGTGAGCACGGTTTTCTGCATCCGTAAGCATCGTGTCAGATTCCTGACGGGCACGCTCCATAATGCTTGTGGCCTCACGGTCCGCCGAAGAAACCGTTTCGTGTGCGCGCTCCTCAGCACCACGAATGATTTCATCGCGCTGATCGAGGACATCCTGAGCATCATCGACTTCGACCGGCAGCGCATTGCGTAGGTCGTCGAGAAGCGCCAGCATCTCATTACGAGGAACCATGCAGTTAGACGTCATTGGAACGCCATATGCCTGCTCTACAGTCTGGACAAGTTCATCAAGGCATTCGAATACGCGGTACATGCTTTAAGGGTACTTCCCAGTACACAGCCTTTCCATTCTTAACGCCAAATTATTTTGCGCAAACCGCCAGAACTGGGCTTTTAGCGCCGCGCCTCCCCCAAAAATATTTGTCTCAGAGATACTTTTACGCCCCAGAAGGTCTCAATATTCACATATAGACGTGTCTTTGCGGCGAGCACGATTTACTGCTAGCAGCACTCAATTGCCACGCCACGCTTTTCTTGTTGTGTACAATCTTTTGTACTTAGCACGCGCTTTCAGCACCCTATTGACACAAGCTTCCTGTGTGACCACTCAGTAAGCACAACTTTTCCGGCCGCCAAACAACTTCCGCAGAGACAACCGCGGTTCCTAGAAGAACTGGCGTAGAGCAGCTTTCTCGCAACCACGCATACGTGGCCCTATCCCTTAAGGATCCCCATGACCCGCAAACTTGTAGCAACACTTTTCTATTCTGTCGATGGGCGCGCCACCCGCCCCGACACATTCCAATTTGATGCTTTTGATCAGGAACTAGCACAGCTTATGACCGAAAGCATCGGACGTATCGACGACGCCATCCTTGGACGCAACAGCTATAACGAATAGTCATCCTATTGGCCTGCTGTTACTGACGGCCCTGATGCCGGGTTCGCTGACTTTATTAATTCCACGCCAAAGCATGTGGCCAGCACATCCTTACAGCCTCAAGATATTACGTGGTCCAATACGCAGCTTATCGACGATAACCTCATCACCTACATCAGCAACCTCAAAGAGCAGCCCGGACGCGATATTGCAATCCAGGGTTCACTCTCTGTAGTCCGCCAGTGCGTGGAAGCCGGCATCATGGATGAGATCACGCTCATTATGCATCCAGTGATCGTTGGCACCGGCCCTACGCTTTTTGAGGGTCTCCCGCTTACGCGTCTACAACTGATCTCAGCTTCTACGACGTCAAAGGGAAACGTTATAGCCACCTATACGGCCCACGTCCAGATTCAAACTAGTACCGCAATTCCGACCCGGACGGATACGTTGTGCCCCAAACGCTCGCTAGGAGATGAGAGAAGCTGGGGTTACAGACTCCAGCCCTAGTGCTTCTCCCACCGCAGCGTTGGTTAGTTCCCCTTCCGCAGTATTAAGCCCCGCCGCAAAGTGTGGATCATCGGCCATTGCCTTGCGCCAACCTTTATCTGCCAGAGAAAGCAAGAAAGGAAGCGTGGCGTTAGTCAGCGCAGCGGTAGAGGTCACCGGTACCGCGCCAGGCATGTTTGTCACACAGTAGAAGACTTTTCCATCGACAATAAACGTTGGGTCGTCGTGTGTGGTGGGATGAGAATCAGCAAAGCAACCGCCCTGGTCAATAGCTATATCAACAAGAACCGTCCCCTCCCGCATAGACAGCACATGTTCATGGGTAACAAGTTTTGGCGCAGCGGCCCCGGGAATCAACACAGAACCGATCACCAGGTCAGCGTCAGCAACTGCGTGCGCAATGTTATAAGCGTTACTTGCCATGGTGATAAGACGAGGCCCGTACTGCGCCGAGAGATCACGCAGTCGATCCAGGTTGACGTCGAGAAGCGTCACTTGAGCGCCTAATCCCACAGCGATTCGAGCGGCCGACTCCCCCACAACCCCGCCGCCAATGATTGTCACTTTGCCCGGCGCGGTCCCCGGCACACCCGACAACAAAACTCCCGCTCCGCGTTGCGTGCGCATGAGGTGATACGCCCCTACCTGCGCAGCAAGACGCCCTGCGACCTCGCTCATGGGAGCTAGGAGCGGCAAGCCTTGATCACCGGTGACTGTCTCATACGCTATGGCGGTCACTCCGGCTTCCAAAAGCGCTTTGGCAGCCTCAGGGGCCGCAGCCAGATGCAGGTAGGTGAACAGAATTTGTCCCTGTTGAAAGTAGCCATACTCCTCAGAAAGTGGCTCTTTTACTTTGATCACGACATCTGCCGACCATGCTTCTGCGGCATCGCCTGCGATCCGGGCACCAGCTTTTACATATGCAGAGTCTTCAATACCAGAAGCAATTCCCGCGCCAGTTTGAATCATCACATCATGTCCACGTTTTACCAGTTCAACTACGCCAGCGGGGGTCAGTGCAACGCGAGATTCATTGTTTTTAATCTCTGTCGGGCAGCCGATAAGCATGATGTGTTCCTTTCTCTGGGGCCGTTGTGCGGACCAATGTGAGGACCATTGTGCCCCCAGTGTAGGATTATTTGTGGCTGGCGTCACTACTTTTAAAGATATTGATGTGCAACAACTTGTTCCATCCCCACTACAATCAGTTCCTTGAATAAAAGAAAAACGTGAAACCGCTGTATACACAGCAATTTCACGTTAAGAATCGATGACGAGTTTTAGATCACGCCTTGAGCGAGCATCGCATCGGCAACCTTTTTAAAGCCGGCGATGTTAGCACCGATCACGTAGTCGCCTTCATGCCCATACTCGCGGGCAGTGCGCTCACAATTCTGGAAAATTCCACGCATGATTTCCCGGAGGCGTTCATCCGCATATTCAAAGCTCCAAGAATCACGGGAGGCATTCTGCTGCATCTCCAGGGCCGATGTAGCCACACCGCCTGCATTGGCAGCTTTGCCTGGGCCAAAGTGGATACCCTTTTCACGGTAAACCTCAATAGCCTCTGCAGTCGACGGCATATTGGCGCCTTCTGCAACATACTTACAACCATTTTCTGCGAGCTTCTTGGCATGGTCGCCATCAAGTTCGTTTTGAGTTGCACAAGGCAAAGCTACGTCACAGGGAAGGTCCCAGATGGATCCATCTTCGTGATAAATTGCACCCTCTACCTCGTCGACATATGCAGTGGCACGCTCACGACGAACTTCCTTGATGTCCTTGAGCTTTGCGACGTCCACACCATTGGGAGTCTCAACCCAGCCCGAGGAATCAGAGAAAGCAATAACGGTTCCACCAAGCTCCTGAACCTTGGCGATAGCATAGATTGCTACGTTGCCAGAGCCCGAGACGATGACTTTTTTACCTTCGAAAGAGTCGCCATGATGCGCCAGCATCTCGCTAGTGAAATAAACCAGGCCGTAGCCGGTGGCTTCAGTACGAACCAATGAGCCACCCCAGGTAAGACCCTTTCCGGTAAGCACACCCGATTCATGCTGGTTAGCAAGACGACGATACTGTCCAAAGAGGAAGCCGATTTCACGCCCACCAACTCCAATATCACCGGCGGGAACGTCGCGATATTCGCCGATATGACGGTGCAGCTCAGTCATAAATGACTGACAAAAGCGCATGATTTCAGCATCGGATTTGCCCTTAGGATCAAAGTCCGAACCCCCCTTGCCGCCGCCAATAGGAAGCCCTGTGAGGGAGTTCTTGAAAATCTGCTCAAAACCCAAGAACTTGATGATGCCTAGGTTGACCGATGGGTGAAAACGCAGCCCACCCTTGTATGGGCCGATTGCAGAATTGAACTGCACGCGGAAACCACGGTTGATCTGTACCACACCTTGGTCATCCACCCATGGCACACGGAACATCAACTGGCGCTCTGGCTCGCAGAGTCGTTGAATAAGACCGTAATCAGCGTAGTGAGGATCCTTCTCCAGGACGGTTTTCAGGGAGTCAAGAACTTCCGCCACAGCCTGGTGAAACTCAGGCTCTGCAGGATTACGCTTTAGTAGTGCGTCATAGTAGCCCTGCACACGCTCGTCAATCGTTGACATGTTTTCCTACCTCCTAGGAACTTACTTCCGGAACCCCACACAACGCCTGCACATGCGCGGACGCAACCTAGCAAAAGATTGAATGCGGGCCAGCTCTCAAGCCGGCGATTGTGACTTTACACCGAATTATCTAAATTCACCTATCGGACTATCGAAAATAGCGCAGCGATACCAATTTCACCTGTCGTAAAAAATTAAAATATAGACCCCTACCTGCCACAATAAAACCACATTCCCGTGGGAAAAATTTTCCACAGGCGCCAAAAATATCTATCACCCCACAGAAAACCCGCCCTTTTCTGCCGAGTATCTGCCCATTGATAGATAAGTTTTCCATACAGGGTGGCGTCGAAAAGCTCATGGTACTGAGAGCCTGTGGACTTCCTCATCACGGCCTGCACATGCATTGCAGCCCTGTAGGCTAAGAAACCGACCGTCCGCAAACACCACGTGCGGACCAAACCAGCGCAAACAGAGCTGTGCCTGCCATACAAACAGCCTGCGAACACCGGAGAAAGGATGCGCGAACATGACCGTGGAGAATGTGCCGCCATATGACCTTGCAGATCTGCAACAAGGGCCACGTCAACCCCTCAATATTGTGATCGCTCCCGATTCTTTTAAAGGAACCGCTACCTCCACAGAAGCGGCCCGCTACATCAGCGATGGGATTAACCAAGAACTCCAACGACTCAACATTCCTCCAGAATCAGTCACTATCACGCTTGCCCCCATGGCAGACGGCGGAGAAGGCACCTCCTCTGTATTCAGCGGTGAAGAGATCACGCTACCGACCACTGATGCCATCGGACGACTCACCGAAGCCACCTACACATTCGATTCCGCATCACACACCGCATACATCGATGTCGCCGCAGCAAGCGGACTCGCAGCAGTAACAGACCGCCTCAACCCTACGTTTGCGGACACCTACGGAACCGGCGTACTCATAGCCGACGCACAAACACGCGGAGCAACGCGCATCGTCCTAGGACTCGGCGGAACCGCAACGACCGACGGAGGAACCGGAATCTTGGTGGCTCTAGGAGCCACTCCCATAGATAAGAACGGCCTAGCGCTCAAGCAAGGAGGCGCAGCGCTTATCGATATAGATTCCCTCGACACAGCTCAACTCAACATCCCAGCTGCAGCGATGGACTGGGTGCTGCTAAGTGACGTCACCGCACCGGCTATCGGCCCTCACGGCGCAGCCGCTCAATTTGGCCCTCAAAAAGGAGCCTCCGAGAGCGACATCGCACTACTTGATGCAGGTATTGCACGGCTTTGTGAAGTCTCCGGAGTCGACCCCACTACCGTGAGCATGGGAGCCGCAGGAGCACTGGCAGTGGGTATCACATGGTTATCGGGGATATTCCACGGAAACGCTGATCATGTGCGTATTCTTCCCGGAGCACACGTCGTTGCCCAGTCGCTCGGCCTTGAAGATTTGGCACAACACGCGGATATCCTTATCACCGGCGAAGGAGCCTTCGACTCCCAGTCGACCAAAGGAAAAGTAGTAGGAACAGTCCTTTCCTTCAAAGGAGAAAACACCCTCCCTGTTATCGTCGCGGGCAAGTTAGCTGACGACGCACCACAAGGAGCACTTCCCATCCAGCTCGCGCCTCTCGACGAAGTCGCCTCCACACAAGAGCAACTCACCCGCGCCGGCAGCGCAGTGATGAGGTCTTATCTCAAAATTTCAAGCGACCACGGGTAAGGAGTGGCCTGTTCAAAGGCCTGCTCATCGTTGAGCGCTAGTGTGTCACGAGGAAGATCGGCAAGCGGGGTGAAAAGACGCGAATACGTCATCGCTAACTCATTGAGTGAACCACCTACCCCGCTTACGTCAATAGAGAAACGCTGAACAGTCACATCATCTTCTGATGCTTCCACTACGTCGTCCTCGTCATATTCCGGTTCATTGTCTCTTTGTTCCCGCAATATTTGCCGCAGCTGATCTTCCAATAATGGCTCAACATGAGGGTGCGGATCGTGAGTCACATCCGCCGATACAATCTTGCCATCGCGAATAAGAAGCTCGTTGAGTGTGCGCACGCGCTTAGTCATAGACGCTGCATTTTCACTATCTATCAGGCAATCAAACTGAATCGTAGGCATAGTACCAGAGTAGCTAATATTCTAAAGAGCTATGAACGCGCAGATGTATTCGCGACCCACCCCGATCGTGACCATGGCAGACGGAACAATCAAACAGGTCAACCCCTTCTCCGGGACTCAAGTGTGGACGGTTCCGGGGAGAGGCAACCGTCCCCTGGCACACCTGCCAGCAGACATCCACGATCTCACTTTTCAAGACCACGTTTCCACCTGTGCTTTTTGCGCAGATCGCCAGATAGAAACGCCTCCGGAAAAATCGCGAATGGTCTTAAGTCCTGCCGAGGGAACGTCCGATTGGGACATTCTGCGCGGCGTGAACGCTGCAGAACTTCATGCTACGACGGCAGAATTCCGCCGAGTCCCAAATCTATTTGAGATCGTCTCCTACGATTACTGGCACGATAACTACGGATATTGTTTAGACGCGGAAACCCAAACCCGCATGGAACATTACCTAGCATCGGATTCTGGCAAGAAGCATGTGTTAGAAATTGCCAAAACCAAGCGCAGAGCCGCTGGTGATAGTGGGGATCACACTGAAAGCGAGCTTTTACAAGACGCGCCCGCATTCTTCGGTGGCGGACATGACGTGATCATAGCCCGCCGCCACTACACCGATAGTGCTACGAGCAGCGATCAACTAGCGTCTGCCGGAACTCTCACACACGAGGAACACGAGGCTTTTATACGTTTCACTATAGATTCGCTGCGCGACCTCTATGCCCGCAACCGCTATGCGCCCTACGTTGCGGTTTTTCAAAACTGGCTCAAACCCGCCGGTGCTTCTTTTGATCACTTACACAAGCAATTAGTCGCTGTTGATGAACGCGGCGTTCATTCCGACATAGAAGTACAAAAACTGCGCCAGAACCCCAATATGTATAACGAATGGGCCGTCGATTTCGCCGCCATGCACAACCTCGTGATTGCAGAAAACGACCATGCCATATGTTTTGCAGGTTTTGGTCACCGTTTCCCCACCCTTGAGGTGTTCTCCAAATCAGCGGTCTCTGAACCCTGGCTGCAGTCGCCAGAAGAAATCCGCGCCATGAGCGACCTAGTACACGCATGCCATGCCGGTGCAGGCCCACAAATCCCCTGCAATGAAGAATGGCATCATAAACCCGCCGACGTAGACATCCCCATGCCGTGGCGCATCATGATCAAGTGGCGAGTATCCACACTCGCGGGCTTTGAGGGCGGAACAAAAATTTACCTGAATACGCTTTCTCCATGGGACGTTCGAGACCGGATTGTCCATGCGCTCTATAGCCTCCGTGGCCAAGGCCGCATCTCCCCGAATATTCGAATTGCTACGGAATGCACGCTTCAGCGCAATAGTTTGAAATACACTACCTCACTGCATTAAATAGCCCTCACCAGGCGATCGCATCCTCTACCCCCTGGGAAGTATCCGGTGCCTTATCGCGCCGGGATGCAAGAACCGGGGGGATGTTTACTAATGCTCGGGTCGCTTTCTTTATGGTGGAGTGCATGGATATCGCTGAATTTTTGGCTTCCTCTACGACCGACCTCAGTTGGCAAAAGGACTTCTACCAGTGGATGCATTCTCACCCCGAGCTCTCTGGTTGGGAACGAGAAACCTCCGCAAAAATCCAAGAGAAGCTTGCTGAATTCAACTGTGACATCATCCCATCGATCGGCGGACACGGGGTTGTAGCGATCTTTAATAACGGCGAAGGCCCGTGCGTCCTTGCCCGCGCCGATTTTGACGCGCTTCCAGTGGAAGAAACCACAGGCGTAAGTTTTGCTTCACGTCGCATAGATACTTCCGGGGAATCACCAGTTCCGGTTATGCACGCTTGCGGACACGATATGCATACCACCGCGTTGTTGGGAGCCTGTGCGCTTATCGACGCCCACCGCTCACGCTGGTCGGGCACATTCATCGCGCTTTTTCAACCCTCCGAGGAAAACGGCGCTGGCGCTGAAGCCATGGTCGCCGACGGTCTGGTGGCAAAGATTCCGCGTCCTGACGTGTGTTTCGCACAGCACATCGTGCCAGGTCCTGCTGGCGTTGTTATGTCCAAACCAGGTGCGGTCCTCGCAGCATGCGATTCCATAGTAATACGCATCGAGGGGAAAAGCGCTCATGGTTCGATGCCCCATAATTCGATTGATCCCACGTATATCGCAGCCATGATCGTTATTCGCCTTCAAGGCATCGTGGGCCGCGAGATCGCGCCTCAAGACTTTGCGATCGTCTCTGTGGGAACCTTGGAATCAGGGCACTCCAACAATACGATCCCAGGAAGTGCACGGATTGTGCTGAACTGCCGTATGTACAGCAACGAGGTTCGGCACAAACTTTATGCCGCCATCGAACGCGTAGTGCAGGCGGAATGTGTGGCTTCTGGAGTGATTGTCCCTCCTACTTTCCGCTATTTCGCCCACGGCCCACTGACAGAAAACGACCCCCATGTGTTCGCACGTGTGCGAGCTAGTTTTGATCAGGTGTTTGGGACAGACTCTCGTACTGCAAGCCAGTGGACAGCGTCGGAAGATTTTTCCAACAGCCCCATGGATGGCATTCAACTCCCCGTATCTCTTCTGGACCATGGGAGCCACGCCACGCGATCAATGGGAAGACGCGGAGCGGCGCGGAACCATAGAATCGGATATCCCGGTCAATCACATGGGCTCTTTCCTACCCGATTATGTGCCCACGGTGACATCCGCAACTCATGCCACAGTCACAGCGGCGCTTACTTATCTGGGGCATCAGTAGTTCAACCGACAGGCCTCTGCGCCAACAAGAGGGCCGAGCCTGTGCCTGTTTATTGCTATTAGTCTGTAGACGATTCCAGCAAAAGGGGCGACCACGGGGTTTTTTAACGCTCTTCCCGCGCACCTGAGCCCAGCGTTGCGTCCCCCATTTTCTAGAATGCTCGCTATAGCGTTCGCTCCCTGGTACCAAGAATTATTAACCCGAGATACCGCCGAATGACTAATATTTTTCCCCACATAAGAGGAATCCGGCACGGCTGGAATTATGTGTGTACTCGGGCATAGTCGTGCCAAAACTCCTGCACTTACCTCGCAAAAGCCGCAGTCACGATCAAAATAAAATTCCAGCCTCACTGCCCTTATACCCCTTCATTTCCTTGCGCTCTCTAGAGCTTTTAGTTCTACCTGCTAATAAAGCACCACGCCATCCCCAAAACAGCACTACACAAACCCCGGGCTAATGCGTTGTTC
Organism: Corynebacterium silvaticum; assembly: GCF_002162115.2. Lineage (NCBI taxonomy): Bacteria > Bacillati > Actinomycetota > Actinomycetes > Mycobacteriales > Corynebacteriaceae > Corynebacterium > Corynebacterium silvaticum. The sequence continues at coordinate 1,685,054 of NZ_CP021417.2, forward strand.
CCCTACCCGGATATTTTGGAACTAAATACCATTATGCGAACTGTCCTTGCCCTACTTGGTGGGGTCTTTGCATTGCTTTTCTAGCGTGAGCAGGGATACCTCGCTATGTATCCGATCACGTTAAGAGGCATCTCTACTGCGCGCTTTTTCTCACATAAAACCCACATCATCGGGCATAACGCAGTGTGATTATGAGGCTGCGCAGGGGCGTCGTATAGCTATTTCCCTCGTTATCTCCATATATGTTATGCCACGGGCAATGTGTCTGCCTTGGTATTGCATGTGGCGATGTCCATCCGCATATAGGATATGGAGGGTGAATTGCGCAAAGAAAATGTGCAGCAATCTTTTTCAAAGGTCAGGAGTTCTTTAATGAACAAACACCGTTCACACGAGCACACTGAAGACATTTCAGCTTTTGCTGACAACATCGGTGGGTACGTCCGTAGCGCTTCCGGATCCTCTCCGCAGGCAGCAACCGACAGAAAATTCTGGTTCGGCCTATCCAACTCCGTCATGGAACAACTTGCTGATAACTGGGCAAAAACCATGGAAACGTATTCTGCGACCCGCCAGCAGCATTACTTTTCCGCGGAGTTCCTCATGGGACGCGCCTTGCTTAATAACCTCACCAACCTGGGTCTTGAGGAAGACGCAAAGGAAGCTGTGCGGTTGCAAGGGCACGAGCTCTCCGACGTGCTAGAAGCTGAAAACGATGCAGCTCTGGGCAACGGTGGCCTCGGGCGTCTCGCTGCGTGCTTCCTCGATTCCTGTGCCACACAGAACCTGCCGGTTACTGGATATGGTTTGCTCTATCGCTATGGGCTTTTCCGTCAGACCTTTGACAACGGATTCCAAACTGAGCATCCTGACGCATGGCGAGAAGACGGCTATCCATTTACGATTCGTCGCGATGATCAGCAACGCATCGTCACCTTCGACGACATGGTTGTGCGCGCCACCCCTTATGACATGCCCATCACAGGGTATGGCACAGATAACGTGGGAACCCTACGTCTGTGGAAGTCCGAGCCGCTCGAAGAGTTCGACTATGATGCCTTCAATTCCCAGCGCTTTACCGACGCCATCGTCGAGCGGGAGCGCGTCATGGATATCTGCCGAGTGCTTTACCCCAATGACACAACATATGCCGGAAAAGTCCTGCGTGTGCGTCAGCAATACTTCTTTGTGTCTGCGTCCTTGCAGCAAATGCTCGATAACTACGTCAAACACCATGGCGATGACGTCCGCGGATTCCATAAGTACAACAGCATCCAGCTCAACGATACGCACCCCGTGCTGGCTATTCCCGAACTGATGCGCTTGCTTCTCGACGAACACGGCCTTTCATGGGACGACGCTTGGAAGGTAGTCCAAGGTACCTTTGCGTACACCAACCATACGGTTCTCGCGGAGGCTCTCGAGCAGTGGAACGTTTCCATTTTCCAGCAGCTGTTCTATCGCATCTGGGAAATCACCGCAGAAATCGACCGTCGCTTCCGCGAGGATATGGAACAACGCGGCCTTAATCAGGAACAGATCAATTACCTTTCCCCCGTCCATGATGGCAATGTCCACATGGCGTGGATCACCTGCTACGCGGCATTCTCCATCAATGGTGTCGCTGCCCTGCATACCGAGATCATCAAGGCGGACACACTCAAAGAATGGCATGCTCTGTGGCCAGAAAAATTCAACAACAAAACCAACGGCGTCACTCCACGTCGCTGGTTGAAGATGTGCAACCCGCGTCTTTCTGAGCTCCTAACACGCCTGTCGGGTTCAGACGCATGGGTCACCGATCTTTCTGAGCTGAAAAAGCTCCGCTCTTATGTCGATGATGAAGAGATCATGAAGGAGCTCTTGGAGATCAAGGCCACTAACAAGCGTGATTTCGCTGTCTGGCTCAAGGATCGCCAAGGCCTTGAGATTGATCCCGAGTCGATCTTTGACACCCAGATCAAGCGACTCCACGAGTACAAGCGTCAGCTCCTCAACGCTATCTACATCATCGACCTTTACTTCCGCATCAAAGAAGACGGTGAAACCCAGATTCCTCCACGCACCTTCATCTTCGGTGCAAAGGCTGCTCCGGGCTACATCCGAGCTAAAGCCATTATCAAGCTCATCAATGCTATTGCGGACCTAGTAAACAACGACCCAGAGGTCTCCAAACTCATCAAGGTCGTGTTTGTGGAGAATTACAATGTCTCCCCCGCCGAGCACATCATCCCGGCTTCCGATGTCTCTGAGCAGATCTCCACGGCAGGTAAAGAGGCTTCGGGCACATCAAACATGAAGTTCATGATGAATGGTGCGCTCACCCTAGGAACCCTTGACGGTGCCAATGTTGAGATTCTTGACTCCGTAGGCAACGACAACGCCTACATCTTTGGCGCCAAGAACGAGGAACTCCCCGAGCTTAAAGCACGGTACAACCCCATGGGCACCTATGAGATGGTCCCGGGGCTAAAACGAGCACTCGACGCCCTTATCGACGGCACCCTCGACGACGATAATTCCGGCTGGTTCCACGATCTCAGAGGATCGCTTCTCGACGGAAACGGCTGGGAGACTCCCGACGTCTACTACGTTCTAGGCGATTTCTCTGCGTACCGCGAGACTCGCGACGCTATGGCAGCGGACTATGTCAACGATCAGTTGGCGTGGGCCCGCAAATGTTGGATAAATATCTGCGAATCAGGGCGTTTCTCCTCCGATCGCACCATTTCCGATTACGCACAAGAAGTGTGGGCTATCGAGCCAACCGCCATCGCGTAGCCATTAGTTGATTTTTCCGATAAGTCGCGATACCTTTTTAGGTCTCGTAACTTATTCAGTTTTCTATCAGATAAACGCGCTATCTTTCTCAGAAACTGACGTCCGCGAGCGGAAAACTTTGTGCTTTGTATCACGTTTCAATCCATGAAGGCTTAACGTTCCGTAATAGCAAATGTAGACCCGCTGTCAACCATGTAAGAGCGACAGCCACGACCTCGCAGAGAAAGATTGATTCATGACCGCAAAACGATTCCAGATGAGCCGGAAAAAGATTTCTATCATCGCCGCAGTACTCGTTGTAGTCCTCGCGGTAGCACTTTTTGTCTTCAAACCGTGGTTGCTTTTCATTGACAAGAATGTCGAAGACCAGCTTCCTGCTGCACTCTCCTCCCAGACCTCCACACAAAGCACCCCGTCAACCGGTGATGCCATGGAGCGTACCGACAAGATGATGGCAGAAAACGCCGCCCAGCATCGCCAAGGTACTTTCATTTCTCACGAGCACCAGACAAGCGGCAAGGTTGATCTGATCGTAGACGCCGACGGCAAAAAGAAGCTTGTTCTTAGCAACCTCTCCACCTCCAACGGCCCCGACGTTCACGTATGGCTAAGCAAGGGCCCCGTTGTTGAAGGCCAGGCCGGCTGGTTTGTAGCCAAGGACCACGAGCACTTTGACGTTGCCCCCATCAAGGGCAACCAGGGCAACCAGGTGTACACCCTGCCTGACAACATCAACTTCTCCGATTGGAAGTCCGTAACCCTGTGGTGCGAAGCTTTCAATGTCTCCTTCGGCGCGGCTGAGCTCTCCTAGTTAACCCCGCTATTGAAATAAAAGGAAGCGGTCCATTCATGGACCGCTTCCTTTTATCACGTTTTAGTGCTTATACGTGTGTTTCTTCACCCAACAAATGCACATGAATCATGTTGGTGTTGCCAGGGATTCCCGGAGGAGTACCAGCAACAAGCACAATCATATCATCACGATGATAGGCGTCCATGCCCAAGAGCTGATCATCGATCTGCTTCATCATGTCGTCGGTGTCTTTAACCTCAGGTGTCAAGAAAGTCTCCACGCCCCAGGTCAGAGCCAACTGCGAACGAACCGCCTGGTTTGGTGTAAAGACCAATAGCGGAAGATGCGAGTGCAAACGAGCAACACGCTTAGCGGTGTCTCCCGAGGAGGTAAAAGCAACCAGTGCCTTAGCGTTAAGGCGCTCGGCAATGTCTCGTGCCGAATAAGAAATCACGCCACGCTTAGTGCGCGGAATGTGTGCCAGGTCAGGCACCTTTCCATCGGTCTCAGCATAGGAGACGATGCGAGACATAGTGCGAACGACGTTATGGGGGTCAATACCCACAGAGGTTTCACCAGAAAGCATCACGGCGTCTGCGCCGTCAAGAACGGCATTGGCCACGTCTGAAGCCTCAGCGCGAGTCGGGCGCATATTTTCGATCATGGAATCAAGCATCTGCGTAGCCACGATGACCGGCTTTGCGTTTTCCCGAGCGATCTGGATTGCGCGCTTCTGGAAGAGCGGAACTTGCTCAAGCGGGCACTCCACGCCCAGGTCACCACGTGCAATCATAATGCCGTCGAAAGCCAAAACGATCGACTCCAAAGCATCCATTGCCTCAGGCTTTTCCAACTTGGCGATAACAGGGCATCGACGCCCTTCTTCATCCATAATTGCATGGACGAGCTCAACGTCCGCTGGCGAACGAACAAAGGACAAAGCGATGATGTCAACGCCAAGGTTTATTGCAAAGCGTAGGTCCTCGATGTCTTTCTCCGATAGCGCGGGAACGGAAATATCCATTCCGGGAAGAGAGACTCCCTTGTTATTAGAGACAGGCCCGCCTTCAATAACCTCGCAGATAACATCGTTGCCTTCGACGTCGACGCAGCGCAGTGCTACCTTGCCGTCGTCGACAAGCAAACGATCGCCCGGCTTAGCATCTTTAGCTAGGTTCTTATACGTCGTAGAAACACGGTCGTGTGTTCCTTCAACGTCATCAACCGTAATGCGAACAATTTCTCCGTTTGCCCAAACGGTGGCACCCTCTACAAAACGACCAAGGCGAATCTTTGGCCCCTGCAGGTCCGCGAGGATGCCCACTGCTTTGCCGGTTTTATCGGTTGCTTCACGCACCCACTTGTAGTTTTTCTCGTGGTCCGAGTGGTCACCATGTGACATGTTCATTCGGGCGACGTTCATGCCATCCTGGACTAAGCGCAGGATTCCATCTTCACTGGCCACTGCCGGGCCAAGAGTACAAACAATCTTTGTGCGACGTTCCATGATTTAAACCCTAATCCCGAATAGTGCATCCTGCTAGCGACTTCTGTCCCCGTACCCACATTTTTTCATCTCGCTGACTCCCCACCGCCATCAAAACCATAGAAAACAGACATTATCGGGCCTATTCGGGCAATTTGGGTCAATCTGAAAAGTTTTCGCGATTTCCATCACAAAGACAAATAACCCACGATATTCAGAAGGGAGCAGCCGGAATATCCGACCACTCCCTAGAAAATCCGTAGATTAAGAGCTGCGTGCCTCGCTAGTATCCTGCGGATCAGGCCCTGCCTTCGCAGTCTCTTCCCCTGCTTTTTGCAGCTTTCTGCGACAACACATAAAAAACAACAACTGAGATGATAAAGACCACAGCGGAAACAATAACGTTGATGCGTAACCCAAAAAGATGAGTTGCTTCATCTACTCGCATAGTTTCAATAAAGAATCGCCCTAAGGTGTACCCCGCAACGTACAAGGCGAACACCCGTCCATGGCCCAGCGTAAATTTCTTATCTGCCCAGAGTAAGAACAAGAAGACCGAAACATTCCATAGCAGCTCATAAAGGAATGTCGGATGGACAGTAGCGATAACCTCGCCAGTCGAATGTCCGGTGAGCGGAGCAAATTTTCCTTCAGCATCCACGCGGTAATAAATTTCTAGCGCCCATGGCACAGACGTTTCTGCCCCATATAGCTCTTGGTTAAACCAGTTGCCTAGGCGGCCTATTCCCTGCGCTAACACAATGCCAGGCGCCATCGCATCGGCGAAAGGAGCAAAAGGAACATTCTTTGCCCTTAAATAAAAATAGACGCACACTGTCCCTAGGAAGACAGCACCCCAAATACCAAGGCCACCATTAGTAATCTTGAGGGCATCCAGCGGGTTGCAATCATCGCAAAAATACTTCTGATGATCTGTTATCACGTGGTAGAGGCGTCCGCCTATCACGCCGGAGATCATCGCCACGATAGCGGCATCGATCACCACGTCTGGATTCCCACCACGCTTAACGTATCTCTTGGAGCCTATCCACACAGCGATGATAAACCCCGTAATGATGCATAGTGCATATGCACGAATGGGGATCCCGGCTAACATCCATACGCCCTGAGGAGGGGATGGCAGATACGCCATATTACTCACAGTCACCTTGAATAAACTCCAGTCGTCATTAGTAACGGAACTTCCTTAGTTTGCCGTATTCCGCTCTATAACCCAACTGTGTAAGGCTAATTTTTAGCCGTTTCGACCCTTTTTATCCTCGGGATGGGCACGAGGGATGCTGCCCCGCCGCCACCAACGAACGCGTCGCCTCGCACGGATCGGCGGCAGTAACGATCTTTTCTCCCACCACCACAGCGTCCGCTCCAGACGCTGCATAATCCAAGAGTTCGCGAGCGTTACGCACACCAGACAAAGCGACCCTAATAACATCGGTGGGAAGCCCCGGGGCAATTTCTGCAAAGGCCAGCCGGTTAAGCGTCATCGTCGAGAAGTCTCGAGCATTGACTCCTATGACTTTCGCACCCGCTGCTACCGCGCGGGATGCTTCCTCGGTGTCCCGGACCTCTACCAGAGCGGCCATTCCAAGGGATTCGATCCTGTCTATAAGCGCGATCATCCTGGCCTGGTCTAAAGCGGCCACACGCAACGGCACCATATCTGCCCCATAGCAGCGTGCCTCATGGATTTGATAGGGATCCACGATGAAGTCTCGGCACATTACTGGCACCGATACTGCATGACGGATTTCAGCCATCTCAGACAACGAGCCGTGGAACCTCCGCCGTTCCGTTTGGCATGCGATCAAGCTAGCGCCACCGGCGACAAGTTCTTTTGCTAGGCCAACAGGAGAATTGATCTCTGCCAAAACGCCTCGGTCAGGAGCGGCGCGTTTAATCTCCGCAATTACGCCGCAACCACTACTAAGAAGCGCGGCAATTGCATCCCGAGGCGGCTCACAGGCACGCGAACGGGCTTTGATCTCTTTAAACGACACCACTGATTCTCGCGCAGCTACGTCTTCAATGACGCCCGCAATAATCTCTTCGAAGACTGATGCCATAACCCGTCCCATTATCTTTAGAATGATCGTTTTTAGGCTACTGGAACAACCTGCACTTGTGAAAATTGCCCTTTTTCTTGGGGCTATGAACCATTAAGCATATTTCCCTAGAGTTCCTCTAGAACCGAATAAGCCTATCCGCGACCTTTGTCCACTGTGGGATCTATATCAGCGTCAATAGCATCCCACAGGACTCTTCCCGAATCAGGGGCGTCTTCCAGATCTTTACGTATCTTCTGTGAGCGTTCTTGTTTGCGCTCATACCGATTCTTCTTCACAGAATCTTGCCCGGGGTTCATCACAAGCACCAATCCCCCGAATAATGCAAGCGCGCACCCAATGATTGCTAAGGCCGCGGCGGGAGTATGCGTTGTAAGATTCGTAATTTCTGCCCACCCAGTAAGCGCAGCGCCATCTTTTTGATGCCCTGATGCAGATCCCGAGGTCAACAGGTTCAAAACACGTTCCCGATCTGGGTCTGTTGTCACAAGATGAATCGGGGACCATGCTCCCCCGGCCGCTGCTAATCCTGCAACTATGCCGACTAGCCGACGCCCGGCGCGTCGTAAAGCAAAACTTGCTATGCAGGCAGCGAGAAGCACAAGAGCTACTGCAGTCGTCTCGGTGCTCCACATCGCACCACTAACGTCGAGGGATTTGCTTCCCGACTTATCGTCGTACGCTTCCACGCCCAGCCATGGCATGCGTGACGCGCCCCAGACAGCTAATGCTCCAAGCCCAATAAGGGCGCTCGATTGCATGGGTTTGATCGCCATGTTGGTTCAACCTCTCTTTGACGTGGGATGCTGTCTTAACAAGTGATAGCGCGCATAAACCTATAACAGCTTGTCTGCATCAAAACAGGTTCGATCTCCAGTGTGGCACGCACCACCTTGTTGTTCCACTGTCATGAGGACAGTGTCTCCATCGCAGTCAAGCCTAAGTTCTTTCACTTCCTGGGTATGCCCCGAGGTAAGCCCCTTAATCCAATACTCTTGACGGGATCGAGAAAAGTACGTCCCCTGGCGTGTGGCAAGGGTGCATGCCAATGCATGGGAATCCATCCACGCCATCATTAATACCTCACCGGTGGTCGATTGAACGACTGCTGGTATGAGCCCAGCATCATTGAAATTCACACGCTGAAGTATGGAGTCTTCAAGTTCAAAGGTACTTGGGTCTGCAGTATTCATCGTTGGGTCCTCATTGTTCATCTTTGTGTTGTAGTCATGAAAAGTCGTCCAACCACAAAATAAGGAATCGTGTAACTATTTGGGTGGGATGGGGTATTAGCGAACCTGGAAACCAGCCTCAGCAATCGCCTCTTTTACTTCAGGAATTGTTACTTCACCAAAATGGAAGATGGACGCCGCCAGCACTGCGTCTGCACCTGCAGCAACAGCGGGTGGAAAATGTTCGGCTGCGCCAGCGCCGCCCGAAGCAATCACGGGAATGCTCACCACATCACGCACAAGAGTTAAAAGCTCAATATCAAAGCCCTGCTTTGTTCCATCGCCGTCCATTGAGTTTAAAAGTATTTCCCCAGCGCCTAGCTCCTGCCCTCGACGCGCCCACTGTACGGCATCAATACCAGCGGATTTGCTGCCGCCATGTGTTGTTACTTCAAAGCCAGAGGGTTGCGGCGTTCCTCCCTCTGGAACACGGCGCGCGTCGACGCTCAGCACAATGCATTGAGCACCAAATCGCTGAGAGAGCTCACGGATCAGTTCGGGGCGAGCAATGGCAGATGTGTTGATGCTGACCTTGTCTGCACCTGCGCGTAGGAGCTGGTCCACATCCTCAGCGCTTCGCACTCCGCCGCCCACGGTGAGCGGAATAAAAACTTGATCCGCGGTTTGCTTGACCACGTCAAGCATCGTTCCACGGCCGTCCTTGGATGCGGAAACATCCAAGAAGGTTAGTTCGTCGGCACCTTCTGCGTCATAACGTGCCGCAAGTTCGACAGGATCTCCTGCGTCTTTCAGCCCTGCAAAGTTCACGCCCTTGACTACGCGCCCATTATCAACGTCTAGGCAAGGGATAACTCGTACTGCTACCGGCATTAATGACTCCTTTGCGACCATAGTCCACGTGTGTATTTCATGGAGACTATCGCACTTCTCTCACACTTTTCCCATAGCTGGCTGCCCGCATCCCCCATCTGGCGTGCGATCTAAGCCAAGCGACTACTGGGCTATCTTTTTAACGGAACTTATCAATTGCGTGTAGCAACAACGCATGCGAACGTGCAGAGCCCGCGACTACGCCCTGCGATTCTGGTGTCCACTCTTCACCATTAAGATCCGTTACTTTTCCCCCAGCCGCGCGAACCAGCATGACACCAGCGGCGTTATCCCATATGTTGGGGCTAAGGGACAAAGCTGCATCAAAAATGCCTGCGGCGGAATAGGCTAAGTCGATTCCTACAGAACCGGTAATGCGTGGGCGCAAATACGTTTCTGCTAGTACGCCTAACAAACCCTGTCGCACTTCCGTAGGGAAACTCGATTGCACAGGCGAGGAAATGGAAGAAAAACCCAAATGCGCAGCCACTCGTGGTGCATCTTCTAGGGGGCGTTGCGGCCGCCCATTGATATACAACGGTGAGCCTTCAAACGCGCCAAAGCGCTGCCCGGTCGCGGGAACGCTGGTGAGGCCAAGCACGGGTTGGAAATCGACGACAAGGCTTATAAGGATCGAGCACATGGGGTTTCCGGCAGCGTAATTAGCAGTGCCGTCAATAGGATCAACAACCCACATGGGAGTGCCCTGGTCCCCGCCGCATTCCTCTCCATGAACCTGGATTCCAGTCATCTGGGTCAAGGTTTTCCGTAGATACTGCTCAATGAGGATGTCATATTCCGTGGCAAAGTCCCCTTTTCCTTTAATCAAAGCGGGGTCCGAGCCTAGGCCCTGGATAAACATCCTCTCCGCATCATCGAGAATTGCCTCGGCAATGTGGTACAGCTCGCGCACATCGCTCATAAAGCAGCCAGTGCCTCACGGAGAGTAAAACGTCCTTCATAGAGGGCTTTTCCGATAATCGCTGAATCGATTCCTTCATCTTCATATCGAGCAAGCTCCAGAAGATCGTCGATAGTAGAGATTCCGCCAGAAGCAACAATATTTCCCTCTGTGGCGGCGGAAACGTCGCGTAATAGCTCAACGTTCGGTCCGGTGAGGGTTCCGTCTTTGGAAACATCCGTTACTATGAACCGCGTGCAACCTTGGGCGTCGAGACGCTCAAGTACTTCCCACAGATCTCCGCCATCGGAGACCCAGCCATTGCCGCGTGTCCGCCATTCTCCGTCGATGTTGCGTACTGCAATATCAACTGCAATGCGATCGCCGTATTCCCCAAGGACTTTTTCAATCCATTCCGGTTTTTCCAGTGCCGCTGTTCCGATATTTACCCGGGCGGCACCTGTGTTGAGTGCTCGTTTTAATGACTCGTCGTCACGAATCCCACCAGTCAGTTCCACCTTGATGTCTAGTGTTCCCACTATTTCTGACATCAGGTTATGGTTTGTTCCCCGGTTGAATGCCGCGTCAAGGTCTACAAAGTGAAGCCATTGTGCGCCTTGTTCTTGCCATTTCAAAGCTGATTGAACAGGCGAGCCATATGACTTCTCTGTTCCGGCTTCGCCTTGATCCAAGCGGACAGCTTGTCCGTTGACAACGTCGACTGCGGGAAGAAGTGTGAAAGTCATAAACGCCAAGTTTAGCCACAGGAATGCAATTCTCACCAACGATGATTCAAAAGCATGCCTACCCCCGGCAAAGCAGATTCCTCCGGCGTCTTATGCTTCCTAAGGGGATACAGACGTCAGAGAGTCCCCAACCAGTTCTCTAACAAATGAGCACCAGCATCTCCAGACTTCTCCGGGTGGAACTGCGTGGCCCAAAGTGGGCCATTTTCTACTGCTGCCACAAATCGATCTTCATCGTGGCTCGCCCACGTGACCAGTGGTGGCTGCGTTAAACCGTCCCCCTCAAACTCCCAGTTTCTCACGCCATAAGAGTGCACGAAATAAAAACGCGTGGCGCTGTCTAGCCCGGCAAAAAGCTCGCTTGTGCTTTCCATCTCCACGGTATTCCAACCCATATGCGGCAACACCTTTGCTTGGAGCTTTTCGACGGTCCCCGGCCACTCCCCACAACCTTGCGCTTCTATGCCGTGCTCGATGCCTTGCTCAAACATGATCTGCATTCCCACGCAAATTCCCATGACCGGGTGCCCGCCAGCTAGGCGCTGCCCAATCATGCGATCTCCCTGGATCTCTCGCAGGCCTTTCATACAGGCGGCAAAAGCACCCACGCCTGGCACTAAAAGTCCATCAGCGTTGAGGACTATCTCCGGATTACTCGTTACGGTTACTTCCGCGCCCACGCGCTCAAGAGCCCGTTGAGCTGAGCGAAGATTCCCTGAACCATAATCAAGCAGCGCCACTTTCTTCATAGTTCACCATACTAATGGGGGCTAAGCCGTCGCTTGTGCAAGCGCCCAACGCTTACCCCTTTTTCGGAGGATTCGGTCCCCTATCTCAGTGGCCAAACCTATGCTCACCAAGACAGCACCACCTGCAAACGCCGCACTATAACCGTGTGTTGTGGCCACGATGCCCAAGATGATGGAACCAATACCCGTGCCAGTATCAAACGAGGCATTCCAGACGGTCGACGCTTGAGCTAATTTTCCGCGAGGCACCCGGAGAAACATCTCCAAAAGCGCTTCATTTTGCACCAATCCGAATCCTGCGCCGAACAACAGGGCAGCAAAGATCAGCCATAGCGCAGACCACTCCTGCGTCAGTACAACTACGATGCCGATCAGGCCTATTGAGGACAAGACCAAACCTGGGATCATCGTGGTGCCGGGCCGTTGTAGCCTATCGGCGAGAGTTCCCGATATATAGCGGAAAATCATCTGTGCACCGCCAACCACGGATAGCATGACCCCCGCAATTGTTGCGCCACTGACCGGATCCATTTCTCTGACTGACGCAGGAAGGAAGCTAGACACCGCACATAGCCCCATAGAGACACTGGCCAATGCCACCGCTAGCACCACAGTGACTATTAACCCCTTGGTTCGCGGCCTACGGTGAATCCGCTTGCGGATCTGCCTGCGAGTCCGCGCAGGCACCGTGTGTTTGGCCACCTTGACTATCTGCGCACGGGCCGCGCGTACCACTTTGTTGCGGCGGTTTTTAGCCAACTCTCGGGCATCGTCTTCTTCAGTCCATACTTCGGCTGCAGCAGATTGCTCGGGATCTACATTTGGAATCGCAAAGGCCATCGCACCAGCGATAAGAGCGGCGAGTCTGCCTGCAATGAATACTGCGTTGAAGCCAACGCCGGCGTCGATAAGCACTAAGCCCAACGGGAGGCACACCATCTGGGAGCCACCAACAAACAGCCCAAGTACTCCGGAAGCTTTCCCGAGTTTTCCTGCCGGTACTAGTTGCCCCACCAATGCATATTGAGCAACACACAAAGGCCCGAACCCCACGCCACGTACACCGGCGATCACAAGTACGGAGACGGGGTCCATCGCCACGACGTACCACAGAGCGGGAACTCCAAGAAGCAACGCAGCAAGCACCATTACTTTGCGATACCCGAAACGCAATAATGCAGCGTTTGTGCATAATTGGGTCAACACGGTAACTGCCATAAACACAGCAGTGGTGACACCTGCCAGCGTATCCGATCCGCCACCTGCAATAACCGCCAGCGGGATCACCGGGAGTATGAGGGAAAAAGCCGCAAAAGCTGCGGCCACAGCCACGATCGTGGGCAGGAAACCAGTGATTTTCAGGATCGATTGATCGGCATCGGCATCACGCTCTAGTGCCGGTGGTTCTTTCACCGCTGCTACTGCGTGTTCCCCAGTACTTACGTCTGATTCTTATCTCCGACTATTCTCAATCCCTCCCGTTTTACAAAATCATGCTCAGTACAAATCAGATACAGCACGGATCACGTAGCCACGTGTGTTTTCCATTGTGGACTACTTCTTGTGTTGAAGTACAACCTGTTGAATCACAACCTAGTTGCCTCTGTTTTTAGTGCATACAAACGAGCGATGAGAAACGAGCCCGTTGGCTAAGTCCGTTCTCACCGCCCGTAGGAACTGCACGTTTCAGTACATCAATATAAGCTCACAGCCCATGCGATTCCGCCGCATATAGATACCACAACGCACACGCACCCAAAGCCACGGCTAATAGAGTGTTTTCTGCTTTATACGCCGACCACACGCCACCGACCAAGAGTCCGCCGAGCAGGAACAATATGTAGGACACCACATAGTCTCCCGTTGTGCCCGCGGCAAGATACGTCTCCGGGTGCTCCACTGCTATAACGCCCCTTTAGTAGACGGGATGCCCTGCACCCGGGAATCCGGCTCAGTAGCATGGCGAATTGCCCTGGCCACAGCCTTGAATTCAGCCTCCGTTATATGGTGCGGGTCACGACCATAGCGACAATTCACATGCAGAGTAATAGCGGCATTAAGCGCTAAGGATTCAAAGAAGTGTCGGTTAATGACCGTAGGATAGTGACCTCCGATAACGGAGTGCGCCATATAATCAGGCTCCCCGTTCATAACAAAATAAGGGCGTCCCGAAAAATCTACTATTGCTTCACACAGAGTCTCGTCCATGGGCAATTGGAAAGAACCAAAACGGCGAATCCCGCGCTTATCACCCACAGCCGCAAGGAGGGCTTGCCCCAAGACAATCGCAGTGTCTTCAACCGTGTGGTGCGCATCTATGTGAGTATCGCCTGTGGCGGAAACAGTTAAATCAAAAGCGCCATGTACGCCGAATGCCGTAAGCATATGGTCCAGAAAAGGCACCCCCGTGTTCACCTTGACCTGTCCGGTACCGTCAAGGTTAATGGTGACTGTGATGTTTGATTCGCTCGTGGTGCGAGTCACCGTTCCAACTCTAGGGGCTGCCGCCATCTCAATATCCTTATCCGTTTTAGTCACAGGGAAAGTCTCCCTATCTGCACTAAAATATCTCCGCTAATTTTTAGTCTCACGCCGATTGTACTGGGAATACAATGATCCAAGCGTTGTGTAGTTTGCTATGCCTTAGGAATGATCCCATTGGTATGGGCGACTCGACGCGCAGCTTGGATGAAAGCATCATTTTCCGAGGGAAGCCCTACAGTGACGCGTAAGTAACCAGGTACTCCCACATCCCGGATAAGCACATCGCCATCCAAGAATTCCTGCCACGCAGCATGTTGGTCTTTAAAAGCCCCGAAAAATAGGAAGCTAGCGTGGCTTGGCACCACATCAAAACCACATGCGATCAAAGCATCCTGTACGCGCTGCCGTTCCCGCACCAATATGTCCACCGTTGCAAGAGTGTCTTTGCTGTGCCTTAGTGCCACCAAAGCCGCAGTCTGGGAGAGCGACGACAAATGATAAGGCAAGCGAACCAGCATAACGGCTTCTATGAATGCAGGTGAAGCTACAAAATAGCCGAGCCTTCCCCCCGCAAAATCAAACGCCTTGCTCATCGTCCGAGAAACCACAATGGTGTCCGGGTATTCCGCAATCAAAGTGGTAGCGCTAGGAGCATCCGAGAACTCTGCATATGCCTCGTCCACAATGACAATGCCGGGGGCGGCATCCGAGATACGACGAATGTCCTCGATCGAGGTGACGTCACCCGTGGGATTATTGGGCGTAGTCACAAAGATGATCTCGGGTGAGTGCTCTGCGATGGCTTCAAGAGCAGCATCTACGTCGATGCGGAAATCTGCCCCACGCGGGCAAGAAACAAAAGCAGTATGGGTTCCCTCTGCCAGGATGGGGTGCATAGAATAGCTCGGCTGGAAGCCTAATGCTGTGCGTCCTGGACCTCCGAAAGCCTGCAGAAGTTGCTGCAATACTTCGTTAGAACCATTCGCCGCCCACACGTTTTTATAGGAAACCTCTGTGCCGGTGCGCTCAGTCACGTATTGAGCCAGCGCAGTCCTGAGCTCCACGGAATCACGTTCGGGGTATCTATTAAGAGACCTCGCTTGTTCCGCCACCACATGCGCCAGTTCCTCGATCAATGCATCAGAAGGAGGGTACGGATTCTCATTAGTGTTAAGCCGTACCTCTACTTCCAACTGCGGCGCCCCATATGCTGATTGACCACGTAATTCAGGGCGGAGCGGAAGATCGTCCAAACTAATCTCTGACATATATTCAGGTGCTTCTCTCATGTGTTGGAGCAATAAGGGCTTCGTCGGTTATCAAAGCCTTAAGCTAGGCATCAGGTTTATTCTGCGGTGAGGTCTTCAAACCTGGAACGAATAGCCTCCCCGTGCGCAGGAAGTTCCTCTGCGTCGGCAAGGGCAACGATCGTATCCGAGATGTCTTTTAGTGCGGCCTCGTCATATTCAATGAGGTTCACCGCGCGTAGGAAGGTATGGGTGGAAAGCCCCGAGCTATAACGCGCGCTCCCAGATGTTGGAAGAACATGGTTAGAGCCTGCGGCATAATCGCCAAGCGGAACCGGCGAGAAGCCTCCGACAAAGATAGCGCCTGCGTTGCGTATCTTGCGGGCGTCCTCCTGGGCATTTTCCGTGTGGATCTCCAAGTGCTCCGCAGCATAAGCATCGGCGACTGTCAGGGCGGTCGCGAGATCGTCGACAAGCACGATTCCCGATTGCTCCCCCTGGAGAGCTTGGGCAACCCGATCTGAGTTGCGCGTAATCTCAAACCGCGCTTTCACCTCAGCATTAACGCGTTCTGCGAGGTCTTCCGAGTCAGTTATCAACACTGAGGCGGCTAAGACATCATGCTCTGCCTGACTAATAAGGTCATAGGCAATCCATACGGGGTTAGCGCTTCCATCAGCCACGATGGCGATTTCAGTTGGCCCAGCTTCCGAGTCGATACCTACTACCCCGTTGACCAGTCGTTTTGCCGCGGTAACAAAGATATTTCCGGGGCCGGTGATCATATCCACAGGTTCTAGCCCCTCGGAGTCATCACCATAGGCTAGAAGCCCTACAGCCTGTGCACCTCCCACTGCCCATACTTCATCGACTCCCAGCAGCTTTGCCGCCGCGAGAATTGTCGGGTGAGGCCAGCCGCCATAGTGAGATTGCGGCGGCGATGCCACCACCAAAGACTTAACGCCGGCCTCCTGCGCTGGTACCACGTTCATAACAACGCTTGAGGGGTACACAGCGTTGCCGCCGGGAACATACAGACCTACGCGATCAACCGGCAAGAACACTTCTGCGACAGTGGCTCCAGCCGCAAGGTGTGTCGCATGTTCCTGTGGTTTTTGGTCCGCGTGCACTTTGCGCACTCGGTCGATAGCCTCATCAAGCGCCTGTTTTACCTCAGGAGACAAAGACTCTAACGCAGCGTCCATCACGTCCTGAGGGACGCGCACGCTCTTAGGCCGCACATGATCAAATTTTTCACCAAAATCAAGGGCTGCCTGAATACCGTGCTCTTGAATCTTATGAAGAAGCGGCTCAACAATATGCGCAACGGAGTTAACGTCTGTACCTCCACGTGGGAGAGTACGACGGAGTTCACTCGTAGTAGGGGTATGTCCGCGTAGATCGATCAAGCTCAGCATTGTTGCTCACACTTCCGTGGGGGAACGTCTTCTTTCCATGTGCGTTGAAAAAGACAACGCTTCCACCGTGATTTCACGTGGAAACATCACCAACACACGTTTTCACATTATATGCGGGAAACGGAATTATCTTCCGATTACCGTCTTAGAGTCATTCAAGCATGAGTAGGTAGCTTCGCATAGACTCTTCCCCGAAAATGGAGCTGGAGCTACCCCTTCCCAAGCCAGCTTTATGTCAGCCTTGCACCAACAGCTCCGGCACGAACCTCTCCTAGCTTTTACTTATGACAAGCATGCGGGCTACTCTTTTCCAAGTATCTATTGATGCTGCGCCCTTCACCGTGGGGATCACAGCATCACGCTAGCGCAGTATAAGTAGAAGGAAAGGAGCCCTCGCGTGAAAAATCACCGCCCCTCAGAGGGCTCGCAGCCTCCCGAACGTCCAGACTTTAACAAGGACCGCA
Organism: Corynebacterium silvaticum; assembly: GCF_002162115.2. Lineage (NCBI taxonomy): Bacteria > Bacillati > Actinomycetota > Actinomycetes > Mycobacteriales > Corynebacteriaceae > Corynebacterium > Corynebacterium silvaticum. The sequence goes on from NZ_CP021417.2 coordinate 1,702,270, forward strand.
TCCAGCCTGTCACGATGCCTCGGGTTTCTCGGGTACTCAACGAGTTGGGATACAACCTCCATTCGATCCCCGCTATCAATGGCGACATTCTGGAAATTCCGTGGCCTGAACATAGTGATTTTGTGACTTTACGCGGTGGTTCCGAGCCCATCATTATCGTGGATGCGAAGGCTTCCGGCGCACTCCCCTTGCACTATTTCAACGACGTGGCCACAGCCGTTACGTTATGGAACAGCGAGCGAGTCAGCCCTATTGCGCGCATTAGCTATTCCCCTGATTCACATCTGCAATTGGCATTTCGATCAGCCAATTCAGCGGCCATCGGAGCCACGGATCTACAACTCGCAGAGTTTTTAGAGCTTGCTTGTGATGCCACGCTATTAGCTGTCAACTGGTTTTTGGAAAAATTCCCCGAGCTAGCATCCTCAACCGCACTCCCTCAATCGCCGTTCGAAGATATTGAGGTCAGCTCAGATACCTCCGAACTTTTTGATGTCCCCTCTGCCGTGACAATGGAAAGAATCACCCCGATCATGTCCGAGGTGTCGAGCACGTGGAATGAACGCGCGCTCTTGCCCACAGGCGAATGGCACGCCGATATCGAGTTTGGTTGTTCCTTGGAGTCCGGCCCCACAATTCTTTGCTGGGGATTTTGGGACTCGGGGCTCAGTTCCGAACGCGAATTCAGCCGCGTATTCATGCTGTGCAATAGATGGAACGAAGAAAGCATCGACTCTAAGGCGTTTGTCTCCACCACTGCCCACGATTCATTAAGTATCCGAGTGGAGGCGACTGTCGACGTCGGCGGAGGCCTCAACGATACACAACTCGCAGCGCATCTAGAGCAGGCTTTCTCCGCGATTTTTGTGTGCGTCCGAACGCTAAAAAGCCCTGGTTTCGGGCTTTACGACGTCCCGCCCGGACCAGAGCATCTTTAAGCAACGAGCTACGTAACTTTTATTTCCGCCGATTCTTTGGTGTCTTCTTCCTCGGTGCTCTCTTCCTCGACGTCAGCATCATCGCCATTGATGTACATGCGGCACCAATACACGGCCATTCCCACGAACACCGGCGCTAGACGCGCAGCGATACCTGGAGATAATGGCGGAATAAAGGAGATATTGTCTCCTACCTGGAGCTCTTTTGCTCGTCCTACGGCGGAGATCAGACCGGAAACAAGATCTCCCACAAATAAAAACACGCCCCCACCGATAAAAATCCATACGCCGAACCATAACAACAGCGCCACGCCTCGCCTATGCGGAAGGAGTTTGAGTAGAGAAATCGCTAATACTACGGCCACCAAGGTGGTAATCCCTACGAATTGCGCAAAGGAAATAAACTCAACGTTTTCTCCTGACATTAGTTGTAGCCCGCCGCCCTCGGCCAGGGTCGCATCGTACCGAGGTCGTATGACCGGCCACAGCGCACCGAGTCCCGCATAAATGCATACGATAGCCACCACTACCGCTGAGAAATTTCCTGTTTTCTCTGAAACTTTCCATGGACGTTTTGTTTGTTTTTCACGCAAAGACCCTCGAGCATCCTTGCTTTCCAGATCAGTCCCTGACTTGGTTACAGCGTCGCCTGCACCATGTGAGTGCTCATCTGATGCAGGAATAAAAGATCCAGAATCTTGCTTAGGCATAGCAAAAGGCTACCGCCCAAACGAGCGGTAGCCCAATATGTCCTTCCAACAGCACCAACTAGAGTGTTCAGAGGTGCTCAAAAGGCGCATTCTGCGGAGTTGCCCCAGTTACTAGCGGCAGAACTTCCATTTGCCGTTCTCACGTTCAAAGCGCTGGGTGGCAGTGTTCGTGTCACCGTTTGCGGTGGCCGTCACGCTTGCGGAAGCAATGTTGCCGTTCACCTGAACTGAATCAACGTTGTCGATGGATGGCTTTGCCTTACGGTATTCCTCAAAATCATCAAGAGGAACGTCTGGGAACTGTGATAGGTCAAAAGCAGCAGGGCCACCCTGCTCGTTGATCACGCGCTGGCAGGTGTGTGCCGGCACGTAGCCGATGTAATCACGGATAGTCCTCGCACCGTTGATGCCGCGTACCAGGTTCTCAATGGCCTGACGATCCGCATCGGTTGCAGGCGCGCCGCCGTCAATCGGTGGGACGTCATTGTAGGTTAGCTCAGGCATTGCCTCATTGATCGCTGCAGGAGGTACGTTATTTCCCTGTGGGGCAGGGGCAGGAGATGCTGCTGGCGTAGGCTCTTCTGTAGAAGGTGCTGCAGGCGACGCAGAAGTCTCGGAAGCTGTAGTAGCAACTGAGCTAGAAGTCGTAGCTGAGGTGGTCTTATTCTCCTTGGAGTCATCCTCATCACCGCACGCCGTCAAAACGAGCGCGCTCGATGCCGCCACGGCGATCGCAATCTTTTTAGCGCGGTTGACGTGAATTCGGTTAAGCACAGTTTTAGATCTCCTATAAAGCGATAAACGCCACCGCTTGATTACTCAGCGGCGCTCTTTGAAGGCAATCGCAGACGGAGTGCCTGCCACAGGTTCAGAACATTAAGAATTTAGTACGACCTTAGCAAGACTAGCAACCAACTTTATAGGAACATCTACAACACACAGGTCACACATATCCTATGACAAGCAGGCACTACGCTTGCTTCAGTTCAACTCCGATGACGTTACCCAAAATCATCACTATTTTTGAAATTCTTGGCTCTCTCGAACAAGAACTTTCCTTTAAGGGTAATCGACCAAAATTATAAATTCGTTACCCATTGTCATATCGCGTCAGGTACCTATTATTCCTCCGGGACCGCTACTCTAGTGATGTGCAATTGAGTAAAGACCTCATCATCACCGCAAGCCTTGAGATCCTGGATACCTATGGGCTTGCGGATATGACGATGCGTCGATTAGCTAAAAAGCTCGGGGTAGCACCCGGCGCGCTCTACTGGCATTTTAAAAACAAGCAAGCGCTTATCGACGCCACCGCACGGCGTTTACTCGCTCCTCTCTTCCTTTCAGATTCAGAGTCAACGCCTACCGCCGTTGCTCACAAGGTTCGTGCGGTCATGCTTGAGTATCGCGACGGGGCGGAACTTCTTAGTGCTGCGCTTACGGACAATGTTCTGCGCAACGACGTGGAGCACTGCATCAGGCAAGCGTTCGGCGAACATCCGCACTCCACGCTCGGCGCCACAACGTTACTGCACTTTATTTTGGGGTCCACGGTTATTGAACAAGCTGCTGTACAGAGAGCAGCTCTCCACCACGGCACTGAAGTAGCTTCGGCCAATCCTTCCGCTGACCAGGAAGAACCACAAAACTTAGGCTGTCACACACCTAAGACCCAGTGCGATCTAGAACAACAACAGCAGGCCTATGCCACACAATTCACTGAAGGATTGCGGTTAATTATGGCGGGTTTGGAGCAATGCACCAGCTAAAGTCAGTGGCATGACTGACTCTCTTCCTTCGACTCAGCGGGAAATCTGGCCGGGCCAGAACTATCCTCTCGGCTCGAAATACGATGGCGCAGGCACAAATTTTGCTATTTTTTCGGATGTTGCTGAAAAGATAGAGCTTTGTCTTATCGACGCAGACGGCCACGAGGAACGTGTCATTCTCGATGAAGTCGACGCTCACATCTGGCACTGTTACCTCCCCGGAGTTAAGCCTGGTCAACGCTATGGATTCCGCGTTCACGGCCCCTATGATCCACCCAACGGCAAGCGATGTGATCCCAGCAAATTGCTCGTCGACCCTTATGCATGTGCCTTTGTTGGTGAATTTGATGGACATCCATCGTTGTTCAGTTACGACGTAACCAACCCCGATGACCCGCTCGGTCGAAACACCGAAGACAGCCTCGAACACACGATGAAGTCCGTGGTCGTCAATCCATTCTTTGATTGGGGCGCAGACCGAGCACCCCGCACGCCTTATAACGAAACCGTGATTTACGAGGCGCATGTCAAAGGCATGACGATGCAGCATCCCGACGTGCCTGAGGCGCTTCGCGGAACCTATGCAGGACTCGCTCATCCTGCGATTATTAGTTATCTCAAAGATCTCGGTATTACCGCTATCGAGCTCATGCCTGTGCACCAGTTCTTGCAAGACGATCGGCTCCGCGACCTCGGCTTACGCAATTATTGGGGCTACAACACTTTCGGCTTCTTTGCCCCTCAGCAAGACTATGCTGCGGCGCAGGAGCCAGGCGGCGCAGTTTCCGAGTTCAAAGGCATGGTTCGCGCCTTCCACGAGGCCGGGATCGAAGTCATCCTGGATGTGGTGTATAACCACACCGCTGAGGGCAACCACATGGGACCAACCATTGCTTTCCGCGGTATTGACAATGAGGCTTATTACCGGCTCGTTGACGGCGATAAAGCGCACTACATGGACTACACGGGCACCGGAAATTCCCTGAACGTGCGAGACCCCCATCCGCTGCAGATGATTATGGATTCGCTGCGTTATTGGGTCACGGAGATGCACGTTGATGGTTTCCGATTCGACCTTGCTTCAACGCTCGCCCGTGAGCTTCACGACGTCGACCGCCTTGCCACCTTCTTCGATCTTGTGCAACAAGACCCTGTGGTGTCTCAAGTCAAACTTATCGCTGAGCCATGGGATGTTGGCGAAGGCGGCTACCAAGTGGGCAATTTCCCACCGCTGTGGACTGAGTGGAACGGAAAGTATCGCGATACTGTCCGCGATTTCTGGCGGGGCGAACCCTCTACGCTTGGCGAGTTCGCGTCACGTTTGACTGGTTCTTCCGATCTTTATGCCAACAATGGACGTCGTCCCACTGCATCGATCAACTTTGTCACCGCGCATGATGGATTCACCCTCAATGACCTCGTGAGCTACAACGAAAAGCATAACGACGCTAACGGCGAAGACGGACGCGACGGAGAAAGCCATAATCGTTCGTGGAACTGCGGAATTGAAGGAGACACAGACGATTCTGAAGTCCTCAGCCTGCGTGCCCGCCAACGGCGCAATTTCCTCACCACTCTGTTGCTGAGCCAGGGCACACCCATGATCGCGCACGGCGATGAGATGGGGCGCACGCAAAAGGGCAATAACAATGTGTATTGCCAAGACAACGAATTAGCCTGGATGAACTGGGATTTTGCCACCGAGCATAAAGAGCTCCTGGAGTTCACGCGGCGGTTAATCCGTATCAGAAACAATCACCCGGTGTTCCGGCGTCGTAGATTCCTCGCAGGTGGCCCTCTCGGCGCAGACGTTCATGATCGTGATATTGCGTGGCTTGTGCCCACCGGGCAGCTCATGGGGCAAGAAGACTGGGATTTTGCTTTTGGAAAATCCCTCATGGTTTACCTCAACGGCATGGCGATTAAAGAACCAGACGACCGTGGGCAAAAGATTGAAGACGACTCGTTCCTGCTCATGTTCAATGCGTATCATGAGGACATAGAATTTACTATTCCTACGGAACAGTTTGGGCACAGCTGGAAGCTCATTGTCGACACAACGGAAGACACTGGTTACCCTTACGCGGAGAAAGTTGCCTGCGTCGGAGACACCGTGGTCGTTCCAGCTCGTTCCACCATGCTTTTCCGGCAGCTCGAAGCCCTACCAGCGCATGATGATGCCCAAGCCGACTCGCATGGAGAAAACAAGGCACCTGCTCCACGTGCCGATGACTATTCCAGAGCATAAAAACAGGGCTTAACCCATATCGTTTCCAACGACTGTGCCTCATCTGCGTGCCATCGTGCAACCAGATGCGGCACAGTCTTGGCGTTTGTGCAGTGCCTGCCGTGTCCTTTTGCAGCATGTTGGCCCAAAGTTTCCCTCACCCGCTAAGCTTCTAGGGAAAGCCCTCACTTACTCGTAGGTGATGTTGCTGGCATCTCCGCCAAGTGTTCTCATCCATAGGAGAACACTTGGCCAGTGAGCTGCAGGGGCATACGTGCAACTGAGGTTTGGAAGCACTCGTATTAAAGGAGTTTTATCACCATGGCAGATGCGATTCATGCGCACGGTGCTACTGTCCTCGTCGATAGAGACCAGGTCGCGATCACACCGTCGTTGTTGCACACCGCATTAGCCACAGAACCTAAAATTATCTCTTTGGCCAGCATCGATTCGGTATCCACATTGAAACTTTCCGATGGATACGACTGCGGAATAGTCACTATCAACTGTGATTCTCATACAGTGCGGCTTGAGTTCAGCCCCAACAGGGCCGACGAACAACAGGCCTTTATATCCGCCGCCACCACCGCCCTCAATGGCCAAGCCCCAGCGCACCGAGCAATCCCAGGCCTGGATTTCGCCGCTGTGGATGTAGAGACAGCCAACGACGATTGGGGGTCCATCTGCCAGATCGGAGTGGTCACAGTAAAGGATGGCGTGATCACGGATAAGCGTGAGTGGCTCTGCCAACCGCCTACCCCAATCAACCATTTTGCACCGGCTAACATCGCCATTCACGGCATCCGCCCAGACGATGTTGCAACAGCCCAGCCGTTTTCTGAGTGCTTCGCTGAGATGCTCAGTTTTACGGGAGACCTTCCTCTCGCAGCGCATAACGCACAGTTTGATATGACGGCATTTTTCCGTGCCGCACAGGCTGACAACGTGGCTCTGCCCACTGTTTCTTTCGGGTGCTCGCTTGCGTTGTCGCGTGCAGCTGATTTAGGGACGCCCAACCACAAGCTTCCTACCGTCGCCAAGCATCTCAATGTGGATTTGACCAATCATCATAATGCCACTGCAGACGCAGCTGCTTGTGCAGGAATTATCATAAAACTCGCACAAAAAGCCGACGTCAAGGGAAGCTTTGTCGATGTCTGCGCGGCGCTCGGTTTCACTCAAGGCCAGCTTTCTGCTCAACGCGTGTATCCGGTGCTCAAGAAAAAGCCCTCTGCGTCCCTGGTAGAGTCCGCTGCCACCAGTGCTACGCAACCACCGATAGGGAAAACGCACGCTGCGACAAAAACCGCTGCGCCTCAGAAGCGAAAGGCACAGACGCCATGGGCGAAAGCTGCAACCCCGGAAGTTATCCCCGAACCCAACCCAGACGCTGATCCGCACGGCAGGCTCTACCAACAAAATGTCACGCTCACTGGCGATTTTGAGCCCTTTGATAAAGGAAAACTCTGGGACGGCATCGCCGAGCAAGGCGGAACAATTGGCAAAAATGTGACCAAAAAGACAACTATTCTTGTCTGCGGTCCTTGGGCATCTATAACGTCCAAACAAAAACGCGCTGAAGAACTAATAGCTAAAGGACAAAATATTCAGATCTGGACAGCTGAGGATCTCTTTGCACAGCTCGGACTAGATGCGCCAGACGAGCAACCGCCGTTTTAAACAACACGTTGCTTAACTAGTAGGTTCCCTCCGTCTAGGGGGTACTGCATGACGCAGGGAACCTCTCCCCCGGCGTATTACGTCGAATCACACAAAAGCTATATACAACTGCGCTATAAAAACCGTCAGGCTTATGACCGCGGCATAAATTGTGCGTCAGGGGGAGACTTTATGACAACGAGTATGATTTCTAAGCTGCAGAGGCTACATCCTCCATCTAGGAACCCGGAAGCTGGTCTCGGCACTGTCACAGTGCATCTCACTCGTAGCCGTGACAACTCAGAGACCTTATCGTATGAGATGTTTAGCCCGTACTTTGATCGAGCTCCAGCGATTATCGCGTTGTCCTCCGGTTTATCTGCGAGTTTAAAATACAATGGCCAACTGCTCAGACAGGGCTCGTTGCACTCGCTGGGCAAAACAATCCGGCAGCTATGGAATGATGCCGCTACAAATCTCATCGACACCGCCCGCACACCACACGGTATAGCGATTCATACGAGAGATCTTTCCCGACTCGTGAAACAGCCGACCACCGGACTTCACATAGCGGCAGGTAGCGGGCCAGTCACTAGCTGGTTGGCGCAACCGCGCACCTTTGTCCTCCTCAACCATCACATCAACATGAAAATCAGAGAAGCACCCGTATTCTTTTGCCCTACTCCCACAACCTTGATTGCAGTTCCTCGCAGTAAAAACTGCCCAAAGCTTGCGACATGGCTCACCACTTTTGAGCACCCCCTGGAGCAAGGTGGGGTGGTCTGCTCTTCAGGTTTTCCCGAGCATGTCGATCACTTTGCGGCTTAGTCACGACTTCTGAAACAGAGTATGGTGTTATAAACCAAAGATTCGGCTACCTGATAAGGTAGATCGCCGGCCACTTCGCTCCCCGCATAGTGGGTCACTCGTCATCGCCTCATCGAGACCAGAGGAAGGAACTCGTAACGCCATGCCTAACAAGTTCATCTCAAAACTCAGTGCGCGATACAGAGACTTCACTAACCAGCATCCCCATGCAGAAGCTGACTTTCGGGAAGCGTTTGAAGAAGTGCTTGCCGACGCCGGCCTCACCTATGATCGCGTAAGCGTCCGGCTAAAAGAATGGCAGTCCTTACGGACTAAAGCGCGTAAGAAAAACTCCGATGGACACCTTATCTATCCAGAGCCGTGGGTCGATATCCACGATGTGATTGGTGTCCGGATCACCACGCTTCATTCAACGGAAATCCCTCAAATTATTGAGGCCCTCGCAGATGTCTTTATCGTGCACCGTTCCGTGGATAAAGCCGCACAAACAAGAGTATCTGGCAGTTTTGGCTATGGTTCCCACCACCTAATTTTGGAGGTCGACCATAGAATTGAAGATCTTGCCGGCTACCACGGCTTTGTTTTTGAAGTCCAAATCCGGACAGTGCTGCAACATGCGTGGGCAGAATTCGAGCATGATGTCCGCTACAAGCGGTCTGGCGGTTTGGATCCTCAGGTGGACAGGGCCTTCACCCTTGCCGCTGGACTCATTGAGCTGGCTGACCAACAATTTGATCAAATCGCAGCTATCCAGGATCCAGGCCACCATCACAGTACTGATCTAGATGTTGAGCTCAGTGCTAAGACACTGCCCGGTGTTATCGCCATGCTGGTAGGAAATCGCTTCCCACAATCGCGCATCGAAGACTATCGGTGGTTGGAAGAATTGCTCTTTGCTCACGGTATTACTACTGCGACAAAGCTACGAGATCTCCTCAATGACCCTGACATAGATGCTGTAAGACGCTCATTGAACTATCAATTCCAGCCTGGACAGGTGCGAATCATCGACGACCTGCTGCTACGCAGATACCACGATGAACATATCAATGCGACGGGAAAGAGCGGAAAGTATCCACGTCAGCGCGGACCCCGCTTACGCAAGCGCCTCCACGCAATGCGGGCAGCACGTATTCTGGATGACTCGGAACCACATAGCAAGGCTGAGCTTACATCTCCATAGTTGACATGAGTCCGCAGGCACGTAGGCTGGCTTGTGTACAATGCTGCTTTACAGGCAGCCGCAACAATGGAACCTTAGGAGTTTTCCTCATGGGCACATCGATCATTACCCATTTTCCGCTTCTCGCAGATTTTATTTCCGTTTGGGCGCTATCGATCGCCGATTTCTTCCGCCCACTGGGGATCAATTTCCCGCTTCCTAACTGGGGATTCTAGTTAGCAAGTAAAAGGGTGGTGGAAAACTACGTTTTCCACCACCCTTTTACTTTATCGAGTACACAATTATGCGCGTCCCTGTAAACGGTCGATTTCACGCCGCTCTTTCTTGGTAGGACGCCCTGCACCCCGGTCACGTCGAGGCATCGACATAAGAATTTCTTTGGGCGGAGGTGGCGGAGAATAATCTACGTAGCAGTTGCGGGCAATAGCCGCCCCCACCCGTTTACGGATTAACTCTGTGATCTCAACATCGTATTCACGATGATCTACCCATACTCGAACGCGATCCCCAGGCACCACCGACTGCGATGGTTTTACTGCAGATCCGTTGAGCTTGATGTGGCCAGCTTTACAAGCCTCAGAGGCAAGAGACCGAGTTTTTATCAGACGTACTGCCCCATACCCATGCGTCGATACGCACTGGCTTGCCATCGCTCACGTGCTTGTCCTGTTCCTCATCAGGTCGCCTAGACCGGTTGTTTAGTAATTGTCCTTATGATTCACGATCTTTTGCACCTTAGACCAGTTAGTCCAGCCGCCAACTACCGCGATAATCAACCCGACAATGAGCAGAAACGTAGAGGACGTCAGGGCAAAAACTGCGAGGCCACCAGCAACACCGCCGACAACGCTTACTGCTGCATTCCGGGTGTACTTACGCACATCTTGTTTACGCTGCTCAATCGAGTTATAAGGACGAGGTTGCATAGTCATGCTTTAAGATTCTACAAAGCTTGGGCAAAAATAGCCCACTAATGCGACTGTTCAATCCATGCGATGCCAGCGTCGCATAGCCGCGCGCCATCCTGGGTTAACGAGGCCAGCAGATTTTCAAGGAATTCCCGCTGGCCAGGGTCCACAGCCAACGTTAATGTCACACGGTGAGAATACTGGGTGTCCACGACTGCCACGTGCCGCGCACGCAGCTCAGCTTCAAAACGCCCGGCATCCGCGTGGTTGAAATCAACAGAATAGAGCTCTCTTTTATGTCGCTGCACAGTTGCCACCTGAGCCAGGCAATCAGACACCGCGCCTGAATAAGCGTGAACCAAGCCTCCGGCGCCTAACTTTGTGCCGCCGAAATATCGCACAACTACCGCTGCAACATCGAGGATTCCGCTTCCCCGCAGCACATCGAGCATGGGGGTTCCCGCGGTACCCGATGGTTCGCCGTCGTCGCTCGAACGCTCTACGGGATTTGATCCCTCGACATGGTAGATATAGGCGCTGCAATGGTGGCGTGCATCAGGAAATCGCTTTTTTATGTCGGAGATAAAATTCCGCGCTTCCTCTTCAGAAGCAACCCGTCGAATAAAAGTGATGAATCGAGACCGCTTAATGTCAATCTCAGTGGAAAATTCCTGGTGGTCCACCGGCCGGACGTACATAAACGCTGCCTCTCAACTCTTACTATCGATTGCGATACGCTGCCTCAAAGCCACGGGGCCCGCTACAGACTCACCAAGTACCCATATTCTGCGGTACCAGGTTCGAGTCGACGGCACTCAATCCGGGAGGAATCCATCCTTTCCAAGAGCCCCTTGAGATCACTCGCGCGTCCCAGTTGCAGGCCGACCAACGCGGTGCCAGTCTCGCGGTTATTCCGTTTCAAATATTCAAACAGCGTGATGTCATCGTCTGGCCCCAGAATGTCGCTGAGGAAAGACCTCAGTTGACCAGGCTCCTGTGGGAAAATCACGAGGAAATAATGTTTCAGTCCACGGTGCACCAGAGAACGTTCCATGATCTCGCTATAACGCAAGACATCGTTGTTGCCTCCAGAAATCACACATACTACAACCTGGCCTTTAGGGAGATTGAGGTGCCTTAAAGCCGTCACCGATAAGGCTCCGGCTGGTTCTGCGATGATTCCCTCGTTTTGATAGAGATCTAGCATCTCCGTGCACACAGCACCCTCGCTTACGTGCATGGGGTGCAGCCGCCCAAGATTTGCCTCAATGATCTGGTAATTAAGATCACCGATGCGCTTCACCGCAGCGCCATCGACAAAGGGATCAACGGTATCCAAAGACACAGGACCCTCGTTGTCTAGCGCCGCAGCCATGGAAGCCGCGTGTTCCGGTTCCACCCCGACCACTGCGGTACGAGGCGCCATATCCGCAACATAGCTCAGTATTCCGGAAAGAAGCCCGCCCCCACCGACGGGAACGACTATCGAGTCAAGTGATTTTCCCAGACTCGTCAGCTGCGCGAGGACTTCCGCCGCAACGGTTCCTTGGCCTATCACGGTGTCTCGGTTATCAAAGGGCTCCACCATTGTCGCCCCGGTTTCCTCGGAATAGGCACGCGCAGCCGCGGCCGCCTCATCAAAGTTAGCCCCAGTCACCACGAGTTCTACGGAGTCTCCGCCATGGACCAGAATACGATCGCGCTTTTGCTTAGGAGTTGCCGCAGGAACATAGATGCGTCCCTTGATCCCCATCGTTCGACAAGCAAACGCTACGCCCTGCGCATGGTTGCCTGCCGACGCCGCCACGATTCCTGCCGCACGTTGGGCGTCGGAAAGCTGCGAGATTGCGTTCACGGCTCCCCGAATTTTGTACGAACGGACGTCTTGGAGGTCCTCGCGCTTAAGGTACACCTCCGCACCCGTAGCTTGGGAAAGACGTGGGCAATACTGCAAGGGAGTCGGAGCAATAGAAGCAGAAATCCGTGCTTGCGCCATCTGAATATCGGCGGCATGAACCTCATGATTAACGCTATGTGCGATCTGCTTCTTGTCCGATGTAGTCATGAGGACACAGTTTAGACGGTTATCTCAAGTGATTTTTAATTGAGAGAACAATTGGGGTGCGCACAGGCCAAGGTTGCCTCGCGTTCACCCCAATTGTCGTCCTCCTAGCCGAGGATCCCCGGGCCCATCGTGGCCTTCAAGTCCCCCATCAGGCTTGCTGTGCGGTTAACCCGTAAATGTTCACCAAGAATCATCACGGTGGCCTCATCGCCATGAACGATGTTGAGGTACACGTCAGAATCGCCCTTGTTATTAGCCAGCACGTCTTTCAGACGCGCAATGTTTGCCATGGTGCATTGTTCTGTGCGCATCGTCAATCGGAGGGGAAGCCCTGCTCCATTGCCCGGGCCAAGGTCAGGGACCTTGAGGTCATCGCAGAACAGCGACATACGATCATCACGGATTGAGACGTGTGCCTTGGCCAGGATGATATTGTCTTCCACAATCTGGGGTCCAACTATCGCGTAGATCTTGTTAAACACCAGCAGATCCACCTGGGCACCATGGTGATCCTCAATGGTTACGATTGCCCAAGGGGAGCCATCTTTTTTAGAGTAACGACGGTCAACGCTCGAAATAATGCCGCCGATTTGTACCTCTGCGCCATTACGCAACTCACCGGCCAGGATCGTTGTCAGCTGAGTATCTGTCTGAGCGTCTAGCGCTTCCTCGTATCCATCGAGCGGGTGCCCAGAAACGTACAGTCCAAGCATCTCTCGTTCTAGCGCGAGCTGGTGCTTTCTATCCCATTGAGCCTCTGGAATCTGCACGGCAAAAGCATTGCTCATTGAGTCATCATCGCCGCCGAATCCGGCGAAGAGGTCAAATTGTCCCTTGTCTTCCGCCTTTTTAGTGCTAATGACGGAATCAACTGCGTCCTCGTGGATGAGCAACAAGCCTTTCCTCGGGTGTCCCAAGGAATCAAACGCGCCAGCCTTGATCAAAGATTCTGTCACGCGTTTGTTGCACGCAACGGTATCGATTTTGTCCAGATAATCCGAGAAGTCTGAGAAGCTGCCCTTTTCCTGGCGGGCTTTCACGATCGAGTTGACCACGTCCTCACCAACGTTACGCACAGCCCCCAAGCCAAAACGGATATCGTTTCCTACGGGGAGGAAGTTCAAACGAGACTCGTTAACGTCCGGTGAGAGCACCGATATGCCCAGGTGCCTACAGTTGGATAGGTAGATGGCAGACTTGTCTTTCTTATCCGCAACAGACGTCAGCAGCGCCGCCATATACTCAGCTGTGTAGTTGGCTTTCAGATACGCAGTCCAATAAGAAACCAAGCCATAACCTGCGGCATGGGATTTGTTGAACGCGTAGGAGGCGAAGGGCTCAATAGTTCCCCACAGTGCGTCCACAGCGCCCTTGGAGTACCCGTTGGACAGCATTCCCTCGAGGAACTTGTCGTACTGTTTAGCCAAGACTTCAGGCTGCTTCTTACCCATCGCTTTACGGAACCCATCGGCTTCACCAGCTGTGTAGTTAGCTACCTTTTGGGAAATACGCATGATCTGCTCTTGATAAACGATGAGACCATAAGTTTCATCAAGAATCTCACGCAGCGGCTCGTCAAGCTCAGGGTGGATAGGCTCAATGGGTTTACGACCATTCTTTCGGTCCGCATAATCCCAGTGCGCATTCACACCCATGGGGCCAGGACGATACAAAGCCAAAGACGCCACGATGTCGTGGAAGCCCGTGGGCTGCATTCGTTTGAGCAGTTCTTGCATGCCGCCCGAGTCGAGCTGGAAAACACCGAGCGTATCGCCGCTGGACAGCAGTTCATACACCTTGGGGTCATCTGTGGCCAGTTCCTCAAGATCAATCGTCTCTTTCCGGTTGATCTTGATGTTCTCGATGCAGTCACCGATAACCGTAAGGTTACGCAGCCCTAGGAAGTCCATCTTCAGCAGGCCGATGGCCTCGCACGCAGGATACGGCCATCCGGTAATAAGCGCCCCATCTGCGGCACGCTTCCACATCGGGATATGCTCCAACAACGGCACGCTGGCCATAATGACGGCACAAGCGTGGACGCCCGCCTGACGTACTACGCCTTCTAGTCCGCGAGCAGTGTCATAGATTTTTTTAACGTCGGGGTCTGTCTCAATGAGATTTCGAACTTCCCCGGCTTCCCCGTACCTGGGATGCTCGGGATCCATAATCCCGGATAGCGGAATGTCTTTGGCCATAATCGCGGGAGGAAGTTCCTTTGTAATGCGATCGGCGATCTGGTAGCCAGGCTGTCCATACTGCACGCGAGCTGAGTCTTTAAGCGCCTGTTTGGTCTTCACCGTTCCAAAGGTGATCACTTGGGCGATCTTGTCTTCTCCCCAACGATCAGCAGCATAACGGATCATTTCACCGCGACGACGATCATCGAAGTCGATATCGATATCGGGCGCGGAAGGCCGCTCAGGGTTCAAGAACCTCTCAAAAAGAAGGTCATGTTCCATCGGATCAATATTGGTAATGGTCAACGCGTATGCCACCAAGGCACCTGCGGCAGAACCACGACCAGGGCCTACTCGGATACCGATGGATCGGGCGTGTTTGATCAGCTCCGCAACGATGAGGAAGTAGGAGGGGTAGCCCTTCATATCAACCACTGAAATCTCATATTCAGCACGGTCGATATAGGACTGCGGAACCTCCCCGCCGTTGAAGCGAACGCGGAGTCCCTCCATAACCTCATGATGCAACCAGGATGTCGGCGTATGGCCCTCTGGCACATCTGCGATGGGCATACGGTCGTGGGTGTGCTCCTCCCAAATCTCACCGTAATCCTGGACCCTTTCTGCAATCCACAAAGTGTTGTCGCAGGCCTCAGGCACAAGAGAGTCCCACATTTCCCGCATCTGTTCTGCAGTCTTGATGTAATAGCCAGACCCGTCAAACTTGAATCGGTCGGGATCGCTCAACGTTTTTCCGGTCTGCACGCACAACATGGCCTCGTGGGCCTGCGCCTGAGATTCCAAAACATAGTGGCAGTCGTTGGTGACCAATGGCGGAAGATCAAGCTTTCGCCCGATTTCCAGCAGCTCCGAGCGAACCCGGTTTTCGATCTCCAGGCCATGGTCCATGAGCTCCAAGAAATAATTTTCTTTGCCGTAAATGTCCTGCCACATGGCGGCGGCTTCGAGCGCCTGATCAAATTGCCCTAGGCGCAAGCGAGTCTGTACGTCTCCGGAGGGACATCCGGTGGTTGCAATAATGCCGGAGGCGTGCTCGGCTATCAGATCTGCGTCCATTCGTGGCCACTTACCCAGCTGCCCTTCATAGGATGCCATCGATGACAGATAGAAAAGATTGCGGAGGCCTTCGGCATTTTCTGCCAGCATAGTTTGGTGCAGATATGCGCCGGAGGCTGAGACGTCATCGGACTTCTGATGTGGCTCGCCCCACCGAACCCTTGTTTTGTTGAATCGAGAGTCCGGAGCCATATACGCCTCGATACCAATAATTGGTTTTACTCCGGCTTTCTTCATAGTTCGGTAGAAAGCATCCGATCCGAACATGTTGCCGTGGTCTGTCATACCCACAGCTGGCATCCCCTGCCTCACGACTTCGTCGGCAAGCATATCCACTTTCGCCATGCCGTCGAGCATCGAATACTCAGTGTGATTGTGCAGATGTACGAAAGAGGATTTCTTGGCCATAGCCAGTCAGTGTAGCGCCTTGTTATTTAAATCGCCTCATGCCAGGTCAGGGGATATTTTAACGCCCCACCACGTTCGTTATTAAACTTCAATTTCAATATCACTGTTCCCGTTTCGCTTGCCCGACCCCCAACTGGGTCCGCTACCGGCACTATCGGGTGCGTCCGACCAATGGGAGAGGTTAGGATTCCCCCATGCTCTATGGCTTTTTGGCGTATCTCTTGTGGGGTCTCTTCCCCGCATACTTCCCGCTGCTCCTCCCCGCGGCCCCTGTAGAAATCATCGCCCACCGGATCATCTGGACCGGAGTGGTCATGGCCATTGTCATCACAGTCACTAAAAAATGGCGCGAGTTGCGCAACGCAAGTGTGTCCACATGGTCACGCATTGCGCTTGCAGCAGTACTCATCGCCGCTAACTGGCTCATTTATGTCATCGCTGTCAATTCCCAACACGTGGCGGATGCGGCCCTCGGGTATTTTATTAACCCATTAGTAAGCGTTCTCCTCGGCGTCATCTTCTTAGCGGAACGTCTAAGAAAGCTCCAAACGCTCAGCGTGATAGTTGCTACCATCGCGGTGCTTCTACTCAGCATCGTGGGAGGACACGTTCCCGTTATCTCTTTGCTTCTGGCCGCATCCTTTGGCTTCTACGGGCTAGTAAAAAAGGGATTGTCCCTATCCCCTGCAGCATCGCTAACCGCAGAAACTCTCATCCTCATGCCAGTAGCTCTGGCATATGTGGGTTATCTTGAAGCCACAGGAACAGGAACATTTTTCTCTCATGGACCGCAGCACTCGGCGTTGCTCATCAGCGCTGGATTAGTCACGGCAGTTCCGTTGCTCCTTTTTGGTATCGCCGCACAACTCATTCCGCTTTCTACCATTGGAATGCTGCAATATATGACCCCTACGTTCCAAATGTTGTGGGCAGTGTTTGTAGTCAATGAGCAGCTGGACACCATCCGCTGGGTGGGTTTTGTGATCATTTGGATTTCTGTAGCTATTTACCTCACAGATCTCGCGCTATGGCGCAGGAAAGTTAAAAAGCTCTCGACGCCTCCCACTGCCCAGGTTTAAAGGTTTACAGGGCGGATTCCGATACGCCCCCAAGCAGCATCAGGAGGCAAAGCCTCAACGGTCAGAATCTTCGGGTCTTCTTGCAGTTTCTGCAATGCCTTCACGTTGTCATACACAACGACCGAACGGATATCATCCTCGTCCGCACCCCGCATAACAATCTGCTGTGTAAGCACTGAAGCCCGGTTGACGCCCTGGATGGGCTCAGGAAGTTCAATGGCCGTAGCTCCGCCAGAAATTACTGCATTGACTCGCTCAATACCCGCTTTCTCCAGTACAGAACCTATTTCCGCTACGCTGAAATGCCCGCGAAAAGTCGCTAAGGCAAATGCCTTTCCTTCAAAGTCAGATAATGATTCTCGTGACCGAGAGACATAGTGGTCAAGGCTCTCAGAGTGTTCCATACCCAATTGGTCGCCGTTAATGTTCATCGGTTTGCTGGTCTTATCCGACTGCCCCAGAATCGCGATAGCAGCCATGAGCGCAGCAATACTCACAAGCGCGATAACCATCCGGCCTTTATCCACGTGGTCCATTGCACAATGTTAACGCGTAGATGAACACTACGGCACGGTAACGTGCGCCGCTACAGCAAGCAACTACTAGTCTTCCCGCAAAACATCGAGCGCGTGCTGCAAGTCATCGGAGTATGGCGATGTTATCTCCATCCAGCGACCATCAGCAGGATGATGAAAGCCGAGCGAAACTGCGTGAAGCCATTGCCTAATGAGGCCTAGCCTCTCCGAAAGCTTGGGATCGCTCCCATACATGGGGTCGCCACAACATGGGTGGTGCAGCGCAGACATGTGCACACGAATTTGGTGTGTACGTCCGGTCTCCAAGTGGATCTTGAGCAGTGAAGCTTCCGCAAAAGCCTCCAGAGTCTCATAATGCGTCACCGCATGTTTTCCATCACTGGTCACGGCAAAACGCCAGCCTGCCGACGGATGCCTGCCGATCGGGGCATCGATGGTGCCTGTGAAAGGATCCATGTGTCCCTGAACTAGCGCGTGATATGTCTTAGACACCGTGCGCTCTTTGAAAGCTCGCTTAAGAACTGAATAGCCGCGTTCAGAGGCAGCAATCACCATGACGCCAGACGTGCCGACGTCGAGACGCTGGACTATCCCCTTGCGCTCAGGAGGGCCCGAGGTAGAAATCCTAAAGCCTGCGGCGGCCAGCCCACCGATCACAGTAGGCCCCTCCCACCCAAGTGTAGGATGCGCTGCCACTCCCACCGGTTTGTTGACTGCTATCAGATCATCATCGGAATACAGGATGTCCATGCCCTCGACGAGTTCCTCGCGAGGAGTGAGATCCTTTGTCTCCGGCAGTGTCACATCCAGCCACTGTCCCTCGGCGATACGGTCCGATTTCCCCACGGGGGTGGCGTCGACAAGCACATCGCCAGCTGTGGCTAAATCTGCGGCGACCGTGCGCGAGATGCCGAGGAGTTTGGACAGTGCTGCGTCGATACGCATGCCTGCTAGCCCCTCAGGAACAGGGAGCGAACGATGCTCACGCATTGTCAATCACCTCATCCTCGTTGCGTTGGAGCTGCTGCGCTTCTCGTTTACTCTCCAACAAGATCGCTACAAAGAAAACAGCCACGCCGCACGTTATGGCGCTATCAGCCACGTTGAAAACTGCGAAGTTCCCCACGGAGATGAAATCCACAACGTGACCAACAAAAAACGCTGGCTCGCGGAATAGCCTGTCGATGAGATTACCCAACGCGCCTCCGGCGATCATCGCCAAAGCCACGGCAGTCCAGCCATCGCGCACTTTTGGTGCATACCACGCGATGCCGACAACAAAAATGAGTTGAATGCAGGTAAAAAGCCACGTCGCGTTTTCGCCTAGGGAGAACGCGGCGCCTGGGTTGAACAGGAGGCGGAAACGGAACCAATCACCAATGAGCTTTAATGGCTGGCCGTTACCAAGGAAATGCAATACTGCCGCTTTAGACGCCTGATCCACCGCTGCAATACTGATGCTGATGGCGGCCATCGTAACGATGAATGTGCGTTGATTGTCGGTACCTATCGGGCCCCGCTGTCTCCTGTCTGTTCGAGTCACGCCTTCTATCTTGGCAAACCCACCGGTAAAAGTTCCAACCGAACACACGCGATCTGTACAGTGGACCTGTGTTTGATCACCAAAAGACTCCCCCCGTTGTCAGCTTATCCCCCTCCGATCAGCCGCAAAACCGGCACATGATCAAGCGCCCACTAGCTGTTATGTTGTCCTGCCTCTTAGCTGGCAGCACGCTTGTGGCATGCAGTAACCAGAAGTCTCCTGACACTCCCCCGGTTGAACGAGCAATCGGCCTGGAAGTCGACGCCCCAAAGATTACTGTCCTTAATTCTGGCAATTCAGACAAAAAGATCTACGAATACCAAGATCTGGAGACCACACACGATAACTCCCAAAAAATTGCAGTAAAAATCTCCGATGGTTTCCATCAAGAGGCCCGTAAGCAAGGAACCTTTGACACCACCGCGCCCTCCGGGGGCGACATCCACTACTTAAAATCCCCGGTTCAAGCCTCGGTGGAAAATGATAACGGAGCACGTTCAGTTTCGGTGACTTTTGCAGACCCCACATATGACGAGCTTGAGGTCGCACAAGAAGTAAACACCGCTAAAGGCTTTCGTCTTGGCTGGTTTGCTAAAAAATCTGGCCAGGTGTCCTCCGTCAACGTCGCCGCACCCGTCGACGCAACCGACACCGGGCCGTGCCATTGTAGAACCGTTTTTGCTCAAACTTGCGTCCCTACCCGTCATTTTCCCCACGGAGGAAATCGGCGAGGGCGCCGTATGGACAGTTGATTCACGGGTCAACGGCGACTCTGCGTTTTTACAAACGATGCGTTTTACCTTGGCGCAAGCTCAGGGGGATTCCGTTGTACTCGACGTAGACGTCCAACAACGCCCCGTGCTAGGAGCACTTGAGCAAAACGGCACGTCCCTAGAAGTCCTCAGTTCTCATACAACCAGCACAGGACGTCTTACCGTCGATCTAAAAAACCGCTTCCCATGGGCACCCTAGCCCTGACTACCCGGGTAGTTTACGGGCAAGAGAATTCAGATCTTCGCATAATCCAAGATTCCACAAGCGCTCTAGAATTCTCTCCTACTCACTGATACTGGACAGGGGAATACAAGAAAATACAGCACTGCCGTCGCTTCTCTTACCGAGAGGGCGACGGCAGTGCTGTATGTCATGAACGCTGAGCAGCTGTGTGCTCAAGCTTTAGCGTGCTGCTTTACTGCGCTGGTGCGGGTGCAGGGGCTTCCGGCGCAGGAGCGGGTGCTTCTGGCGCAGGCGGTTGTGCCGCAGCATCATGGCACATAGGAGGAACCTGTTCTGGAGCCACAGTGTTGGTGATCAAGGTACAAGCCCACGATTGGGACAGCTTCCACATACCGTTGTCGTAGATGAATTCCACGTTCTCTGCTGGTTGTGCTTCTTTACCTGGCAGTGTGAAGTTCACCGTAGCCAGCACCGAGTTAGGAGTATAGCCAGGGAGGATCGGAGGAACCACGTGGAAATCGGCTCCTGATTCCTGCTTGGATGCTGTCATGGTTTGGAACAGCTCAGGCGCGGTCTCTCCACCTTGAACAGTCTTTACTTTTTCTTCTACTGGCGCATTGGGATCTGTTGCCACGGCCAAAATAGCGTTGAGGTCCTCAGCAGAAGGAAGTTCTGCCGGCGCAGCCTCTGAGGCCGCAGATGAGGTGCTCTTAGACGCAGACGAGCTACTCGACGAGCCCTTGTCGTCGCTGGAACAAGCGGAAAGGGCGAGACCCGCGCTTGCTGCAAGGGTAACTGCCACGATCTTCTTTAGCTTCACAAATACTCCTAGGTTTGGTTCGCCGTTAAGGCACGCACACCAAGCCACAATGGTTTGTATTCTGCGGTTGCAGAACTTCCGATCATGTCCACTCGGGCACGAACCCTGCACTATAGCGGAATTGGCTGTGAGCGGCAGAAGCTGCTGCCCGTCACCGGTCCGCCATGCGCAGAGGCCTGCACAAGGTCACCAGAAGTGCATCATGAGCAAAAGCACACGGCCATTTAACGCAGACCGCATACGTCGCAAAGAATGCTCTCCTAGCTCCCCTGCCCACATGGCGAACAAGGGTTGTATCTCATGAATGCTAGCGCTCATTGAAAAAAATCTCACGTCAACATGGTCACGTAAACACAGCTGTCTCCCGCAATATGGCAGTCTTGAGCACATGACCTCAGCTCATGAAGAACTTGGAAAAGTTGTCGTTCTCACCACAGGAGGAACCATCTCCTGCACGATGGACCCCAATGGTGCACTTATCCCCACGGTTTCTGGTGAGGAATTAATCGCGCATGTCGCGCCTCGCTTCAGCGGAAGCGTGGACATAGAAGTACGCGAGCTGCATCGTCTTGATTCCGCATCTATGACTTTTACCGACATAGATGTCATAGTCGCTGAGTCTCACAAGGCTCTGGCAGAGCCCAATGTTCTTGGCGTGGTGGTCGCCCATGGCACGGACTCCATGGAGGAAACAGCCATAGCACTGGATACTTTCCACACCAGCCCGAACCCCATCGTGCTCACTGGTGCTCAGCTTCCTTTCGATCACCCCGAGTCCGACGGACAAGGCAATCTCTTTGAAGCAATCATGGTGGCCTGCGATACTTCTGCTCGCGACATCGGAGTTCTGGTTGTCTTTGGTCATGCGGTGCTGCCGGCTCGCGGTTGTATGAAATGGCACACCTCCGATGCCCTCGCTTTTGCCACCAACGGCCCCGAGGAGCCGTTGCGCGCGGATCCAGTGAGCCCCACGCAGCTTTCCGACGTCCGCGTCGATATCATCCCGGCCTTCCCCGGCGCGCCAGCCACGCTTGTCGACGCCGCGGTAAATGCTGGAACCCAAGGGTTAGTGGTTGAGGCAATGGGCGCAGGAAATGTGGGGACCGAGATGGGAGTGGCCCTCGGAGCTGCCCTCGACGCCGGGATACCCGTTGTTATAACAACTCGGGTTCCACGCGGCGAGGTCTTCGGCGCTTACGGCGGGGCCGGTGGCGGAGCAACCCTTGCCGCAAAGAGCGCAATCAGCTCAACGTATTTCCGGGCTGGCCAAGCACGAGTACTGCTCGCCATTGCTGTGGCTACAGGCGTGCATCCGGCAACTCTTTTCTAAAAATCCGCTACATCCCAATCAAGGCTTGCCACAGGATCGGCAGGCTGTAACTCGGAATCATCAAGATCAAAAGTCTTCACCTTGCCGATCCCCGTAGTACGTGTTTCAAACCTTACGGTCATCTTCCCGTGCCCAAGTCCTTGGATCCAACCGTGGCCCAGCTCAGGATGCCAAACATCTTGGGTTGCACGCCACCGTGGGGATTCTTCTACAAGATCATCGTGGTGAGTATCTTTTAGGTCAGTTTCCTGTTGATCAGCGCTTTCTTTGGACACTGCCCCAGATACTCCCACTTCAAAGTCAGAATCACGCTGAACGATCTCCCTGTCGATCTCGGGAAATAGCACATCTTGACGAGCTATTTCCAGACCGGAAAGGCTAACGCCCACAAGGCGTATCGGCCCCAGTTCATCCGGGTAGCGCACCAGCTTCATCGCCGTTGCTAGAAACGTATCCCGATCATCAGTGGCATAGGGCAAGGTAGCCGATCGCGATTCTATGTGGAAGTCCGCCATGCGAAGTTTCACCGTTACCGTCCGCGCGCCTCGGCCGTCGTTAAGCAGCCGCCTGTGCGCATCATCCGCGGCACGCCGCAGCGCATCATCCACTTGGGGAACATTCATGAGATCTTTCGGATACGTGTGTTCTGCTGATATTTGCTTAGCCTCAGCCCGCGGAGCTACCGGGCGATCATCTACGCCGCGCGCCATCATCCACAGTGCCCGTCCGACCGTTGTTCCCAGGCTAATATCCACCTCCCACTGTGTCATTGCGGCTAGGTCTCCGATTGTTTCCACGCCCAACTGTTTGAGCTTTGTGCGAGTTACCGGGCCCACGCCCCACAGCTCGCCCACAGGTAAAGGAAGAATCAGCTCTCCATGTTTTTCCGCCGGCACGACAAAAACACCGTCCGGTTTAGCCTGATCCGAACCGATCTTGGCAAATTGTTTTCCACATCCCGCTCCCACGGAGGCCGGAAGCCCAACATCCTGTCGTATTATCCGGCGCAACTCATGCGCCCACTCCATGACTTCTGCAGACGTTGCCCCCTGGAGTTCTTCTGGCTCCATAAACCCCTCGTCCACAGAAACTTGCTCCACTAGCCCACCCACAGAACGCAGAATCTCAAAAACTCGGTGCGAAGCCGCCCGGTAGACCTCAAAACGCGGGGCAACAATAACGCCACGGAAACCAACAAGCCTTTTTGCTTGGTACATCGGCATCGCGGAATGAGCGCCCAGCGCCCGAGCCTCATAGGAGGCACCTGCGACAACTCCCCTGCCCGACACCCCTCCGACAAGAACCGGTCTATCACGCAGCGTTGGTCGCGTCAGCTGCTCACAGGATGCGAAAAACGCATCCATATCTATGTGCAGTACCCAACGCCTCATAAATACAAACATTAGTTCGATAAAACGTGTGTGTCGAATCTATAAAAGCGCAAGTAGACGCTGCAGGTACCACCACAGGAAATATCCCGGACACAAGGGGGTGTTATGCGTCCGGGATATTTTCTTATGCGCTGTTATTACTGAGCTTTTGCGACATCTGCGGTCACAGCTTCTATGACCTTATGCGCGCCTTCCCCACCAACGGTTACGGTGAAAGCAGTCGCTAGCACCTCACCGGCGATAAGTGCCGAATGGCGATCAGCCCACTCTTTCTTCTCTTCAGGGACAAAGAGCTCCACAGTGATGCGGTCTGAGACTTCAAAGTTCGAAGCCTTGCGAGCATCCTGCAAACCACGGATAACATCCGCAGCCCAGCCTTCCGCTTCCAGGGCCTCATCCACAGTAATATCTAGCACTACCAGGCCGTCGACCCCATCTATCTGAGCCGTTGAATCTGGATCCGCAGCGACTAGACGTTCCGTGAACTCATCAGCATTCAGCTCGATACCATCCGCAACAACGACGTCGCCAGAGCGCTCATAATTGCCAGATTTCACTGCTTTGATCACCCGCTGCACGTCCTTACCTAGGCGAGGTCCTGCAACCTTGGCATTGACCACTACATCAAAGCGCCCAACGGCATCGACGTCGGAGGTGAGCACGACGTTCTTCACGTTGACCTCATCACGGATGATCGACGTAAACGGCTCAAGGCGCTGCGAATCCGGCAATGCAACCGTCACCTGAGGCAGCGGGAGGCGGTTACGCAGCTTGTGAGCCTTGCGCACCGAGCTCGTAGCAGAACATACGCCACGAATCTCATCCATAGCACGGACAAGGTCAGCATCTGCCGGGAAATCCTCTGCCTTGGGGAAATCCGCCAGGTGCACTGAGCGCTCGCCGGTCAGTCCGCGCCAGATCACCTCAGAGGATATCGGAAGCAGCGGAGCCGTGACACGGGTCAAAGTCTCCAGCACGGTAAACAAGGTGTTGAAGGCCTCTGGGTGCTGATCGTCACCCGCCCAGAAGCGCTCGCGCGAACGACGCACATACCAGTTGGTCAAAGCATCGCAGAACCAGCGGACCTCATCGCATGCTTGAGCAATATCGGTATTATCGAGGGCTTCGCCGACGCCGCGGACGACGTCGTGAAGCTTTGCCAAGATGTACTTGTCCAAGACATCTGTGGAATCGACAGACCATTCGGCAGGCTTCGACGAATACAACTGCAAGAAAGAGTAGGCGTTCCACATCGGCAAAAGCGCCTGGCGTACACCCTCGCGGATGTCTTGCTCGGTGACGATTAGGTTACCGCCACGCAGGATCGGCGAGCTCATGAGGAACCAACGCATAGCGTCAGAACCATCGCGATCAAAGACCTCGTTCACGTTGGGGTAATTCTGACGAGACTTGGACATCTTTGTTCCGTCATCGCCAAGGACGATGCCATGCGCCACAACCTTCTTAAAGGCAGGACGATCAAAGAGCGCGGTAGCCAACACATGCAGCGTGTAGAACCAACCTCGAGTCTGGCCCGAGTACTCCACGATGAAGTCCGCCGGGGAATGGCTATCGAACCACTCTTTGTTTTCAAACGGATAGTGCTTCTGAGCAAAAGGCATGGAGCCTGATTCAAACCAGCAGTCCAACACCTCAGGCACACGACGCATCATCGATTTTCCTGTTGGATCGTCTGGGTTAGGGCGCGTCAACTCGTCGATAAACGGACGGTGCAACGAGGTGGGACGCACACCAAAATCGCGTTCCAGCTCGTCCAAAGAACCATAAACATCCATACGCGGATAGTTTTCATCATCGGACACCCACACTGGGATAGGCGAACCCCAGTAGCGGTTACGCGAGATATTCCAATCGCGAGCACCTTCAAGCCACTTGCCAAACTGGCCATCCCGGATGTGCGCGGGCATCCACTCGATGTCCTTGTTCAGCTCAAGCATACGGTCGCGGAACTTAGTCACCTCCACGAACCATGACGGCAACGCCATGTAGATAAGAGGCTCCCCGGAACGCCACGAATGCGGGTAAGAGTGCTCGATCGTCTGGTGGCGTACAACTCTAGCCGCAGCCTTGAGATCAGCGATGATGTTCTTGTTGGCATCAAAGACCAAAAGACCTTCATACTCAGGTGCTAGCGACGTAAACTTTCCGTCCATATCCACCGGGATCACTGTGGGGATACCGTTGGCTTTACAGGTGTTCATATCGTCTTCACCGAATGCAGGTGCCTGGTGAACGATGCCGGTGCCGTCTTCAGTGGTCACATATTCTGCAGCAAGAATCTGGAAAGCATTCTCCGTATCTGCAAAGTAGTCAAAGATCGGCTGGTACTTTAGGCCAACGAGGTCCGCACCAGTGTGAACCGCCAGTACCTCGTGGTGTTCTCCAAGCTCCTTGCCATAGGCCCCCATAAGAGCCTCCGCCAGAAGAACGCGCTGGCCACGGATAGCCTCGGCACCATCCTCGCCTACTTTCACCTCAACGTAGTTCACGCCCGGATTAACAGCGAGAGCCAAGTTGGAAGGCAACGTCCAAGGAGTAGTAGTCCATGCGAGCGCATAAGCACCAACGAGCGAGGTATCTGCCGACGTTCCCTCGACGACCCCAGTGATAGGGAAAGTCACCGTAAGGGTTGGATCTTGCCGCATCTTGTAGGAATCATCCAAACGCGTTTCCTGATTGGACAGCGGCGTGTGTTCAGCCCACGAGTAAGGCAAGACCCGGAATCCCTGATAGATCAGGCCTTTGTCATAAAGCTCCTTGAATGCCCACATGACCGACTCCATGAAATCTAGATCCATGGTTTTATAGCCGTTATCAAAGTCGACCCAGCGTGCCTGCCGAGTTACGTAGTCTTTCCATTCTTGGGTGTATTCCAAAACGGACTTCGCGCAGTAATCGTTAAAGGCTTCCAAGCCCATCGACTCGATTTCGCCTTTGTCCTTGATACCGAGCTGCTTTTCCGCTTCGAGCTCAGCTGGAAGTCCGTGGCAGTCCCAACCAAAAACGCGCCCGACGAGCTTGCCCTTCATAGTCTGATAACGCGGAACGATGTCTTTGACGTATCCGGTCAGCAGGTGCCCGTAGTGTGGAAGTCCGTTAGCAAAGGGAGGGCCGTCATAAAATACATACTCTGGGGAATCAGAACGCTGCTCTAAAGAAGCCTGGAATGTGTTATCTGAAGACCAAAAATTAAGAACTTCTCGTTCCATATCTGGGAAACGATTGGAACCACCAGACATGTCCACCTTGGGATACACGCCACCTACCTGGTTGGTCATAAAATCTCCTTCACTATCGCATTCGCTGCCGCAGGGACGCTATCTATAGCGCGGTACCACCCTGCTTGGAGCACACAGTGCTCCCGCTTCATTGTGAAGGAGATGACGGTCCTACCCGTCCGGTTCTACTCAGCATCCACGATCACACAACGAGAAAAGCCACCACAATTGGCAGCCTGTGCGTTTCTGCGCATCGCTTTTCTTCCGGAGGCTCCCCGGTGATTGCCGGATCAGCGCCTTGTAGCCGATTAGTATACCCGATAAACCATGTGCGACGAACTCACTGCACCCCTACGTTGTCCGCATCGTATCGGGGATAAGGCTTACGACGTTGTCGCGTTTTGACAGCGCCTTTTCGCGTTTGATTCTCCGAGCCTTTGGTACAATCTACATTATCGTGCGGAGTGCTTGCCACCAGAGTGTTTACCGCTCGAGCCTCGCGTACGTCGCTTTTTAAACATGTCCACAAACAACAAGATCATGCCTAAAACTACAGTTCCAAACAAGAGCCATTCCCAAATCTCACCAGTGCTGCTCAGAGATAAAACGAGAAAGATAAACCCTGCGATCGAAAGCACAATGGCAGCGATCAACATATTCAAGGCTCCTTGGAACTTACTGATAAAGAAATCGTGGCCCACCAGCTCATTCAGCTAGGGGCCACGTGAACATATGCGTCTATCCTGAAAGGCCTTAACGCTTCTCATCGGGTGCGGTCGTGCCACGGCTCTCAAGCTCTTCTAGCTGGCTCTGCAGCAGAGTCTTGAGGCGAGTGCGGTATTCACGCTCGAAGGTGCGGAGCTCAGAGATGCGCTTCTCCAGTGCAGACTGCTGCTGCTGGACGGTCGCCATGATCTCCGTGTGCTTGCGCTCTGCGTCCGCCTGAAGTGCGTTTGCTTTGTCTTCAGCTTGGCGTACCTGTGCCTCAGCACGAGAGTTTGCCTCGCTGAGGGTCTGCTCGGACTTCTTCTGAGCTTCCTCAACCAAAGCGCGGGAACGGGAGTCAGCCTCTGCAAGCTGCTTGTCGGCCTTCGCGCGCGCGTCGGCAAGCGTTGCCCTAGCACGCACATCCGCATCCTGAATCTGACGCTCAGAAGCACTACGAGCCTCATCCAGCATGGACTTAGAGTCGTTCTGCGCCTCAGAGGTAAGGCGGTCTGCCATCTCCTGGGCTAGTCCAAGCACCTTAGCTGCCTGCATGTGTGTTTCTGCAGTAGCGATTCCAGCGCCAGCGCCCGCCGCAGCGAAAGCTGCCTTGGAAACGTCCAGCTTGGGGCTTGCTGCAGCAGCCTTAGCCTTGACCACCTCTTCGTTGGCCTTCTTAGCCTCGGCCTTGGCGGCTTCCAACTCAGAGCGCAAAGCAGCGATATCGGTCGAGGACTTATCGGAGTACTTCCGCGCGTCGGCTAGCTTGGCATCGTATTCAGCCTTGAGCTTGGATTCG
The DNA here is from genome assembly GCF_002162115.2 of Corynebacterium silvaticum. Classification (NCBI taxonomy): domain Bacteria; kingdom Bacillati; phylum Actinomycetota; class Actinomycetes; order Mycobacteriales; family Corynebacteriaceae; genus Corynebacterium; species Corynebacterium silvaticum. Next base: position 1,730,621 of record NZ_CP021417.2, read on the forward strand.
ATCTCACGACGAATCGCAGCCTCATCGACAGAGGGCTTAGCAAAAGAGGCAGAGGCCATAGCAGGCTTGGATATTCCGCCCTGTTTAGCTTCCGCCTTTAGTTCCTCTATCTGCTGACGCAGATCCTCGTTCTCTTCCTGAATCTCAGCGAGGGTGTCTTCTACCAGATCCAAGAACTGATCGACCTCGTCCTCGTTGTAGCCTCGCTTGCCGATTGGAGGCTTACTGAAAGCGACGTTGTGCACATCGGCTGGAGTCAGCGGCATGGAGCTCTTCCCTTCGAGATTTCTTCTGCGCCCAAGAACCTAATTCCTTGTGCGCGGGGGGTTAACAATTCACATTAACTTACTTGCACACTCAAACGTCAAGAAGATGATCAAACGTTTATACGCAATACCTCCCCCATGATAACGCGTGTAGGCGCTTATGCAGCCCAGTACAGGCCAAAACAGCTCTCGTTTTCCTACTTTTTGGTGTTTTTTCAACAAAAATGAAAGAAATCGGGCGAGCAAGCAGAAAACTGGACATCTCCGCCCTCTTTTAGGGGCACCCGAGACATAAGTTATTTATAGTTTATACGGAATAAAGAGCGATGCTGAGCAAAATTCTGACAAACGAAAGCGCGAAGAAAAGTACCAAAATAGATACATCCAGCGCAACATTTCCGAGCTTTAGCGGAGGAATCCAACGACGCAAAAGGCGCACCGGAGGATCCGTTAGTTTGAACAAAACCTCGAAGACAATAACCATGAATCGTGGGGCCTGAAAATTACGAGAGAAGCTCACGATCATTTCCACCAAGATTCGTCCGATTAAGATCCAGGTATAAATCTGGACAATCAAAATCAGAATATTTAACAGAGTGTGCAATGATGTGCCCTTCCGCCTTGCAAAAATTTATCTAACTTCATCTAGCTTCCTAGTATTTATTCATAATAATGTGCCCTAAGACAAGTTGATCAGCACAATGATCGTGGAAGCCAGCGCAGCATTGTGCCACATCAACCCCCAATCAATATCCATATTCTTTTATCCTCGGGAGATACACAAAACCCCTTGGCGTTATAAGGATGGTTGGGACATATCCATCTTTATAACGCCAAGGGGTAAGAAAAGTTTCTCCCAGACCCTGACGGAAGGTCCTATACGCGGGCGGCGCGCTCCAAATCTGCAGTGGTCACATCTGCGTTCTCGGGAACAATAGCAAAAACCATGTGGCTGATCTTTTTCATCTGGCCACGGAGAGCAAAGCACAGGCCTGCCGCAAAATCAACGATGCGCTTGCCTTCATCCATTCCCAAGCGATTGATGTCAAAGACAACAGAATCACCGTCGCGGAAAGGCTCACCAATTTTGGTTGCGGCATCCGAGTAGCTATTGATGGTTACAGGGACAATATTCGACGAAGCACGACGAGAAACGCGGTCATAGGCGTGTGCATCCTGATATGCGGATTCACGGTAGCGCTGTGGCTGGTACGCTGCGCTTCCCTCGTAACGTGGCTCCTCGTAGTAAGCCTCATCCGCGAGGTACGGATCGCCTTCTACCCCAGAAAGCCCGAAGAAATCTTTGGTCTTCTTCATTATCGACATAAAGTGTCCCTTTCATCGTATGCGGTGTGATATGCAGTACTCCGCTTTTGCGATGTCCAAAAGCTGGTACTAGCACCTAAAGCTACTTGCTTATGGTGGCTCAATGCCGCTGCGACACAGCATTTTTCCGAGCCGGTATGAATTTTGTGGAGAAAATTGCCTGCCTCATTGCCCACGTTAAGGAAGCCACACAAGCCCTGCGTGTCGCCCTGTAGTACCTTCGCGACGATAAGAAAAAAGTTCTTTATCTTCTATCGTGCAGCGTGGGTCAATATCTATAGCTTTGACCCCTAGCTGTAGCAATTGTCGCGCTAGCCCTCTGCGAAGGTCTAATCCTGGCGTTCCTTTGCGAGTTTTTACCCGAGCGCCAGGCAGATGACGCTCCACGTCCGCAGCCATCTCTAAAGGAACCTCATAGTGCCGCCCGGAGGCAGCTGGTCCCAAAAGTGCATGAATATTGCGAGGTGTGGCACCTAAGTCAGCCATGGTTTCAATTGTCTTACGAACAATTCCGTTCCTAGCTCCCATTCGGCCAGCGTGAACTGCCGCCACCACCCCAGTTTCCGTGTCCGACAACAACACGGGAACACAATCAGCTGCCAGAACAGCCAAAGCAAGGCCACGCGTGGTGCTCACAAGTGCGTCGGTAGCTTCCACTGGTGTTTCTTGAGGTTGAGTAACCACCGTAACGTTGACTGAATGAATCTGTTCCATCCATACAATGTTGTGAGGTTCCAACCCGATAACACGCGCCAAACGTTTCCTATTAGAAGTCACGTTAGCTAACGCGTCACCCACATGATCTCCCAGATTGAAAGAGTCATATGGGGGAAGGGAGACCCCGCCCGCTCTGGTGGTAAACACCTTGCGGACGGAGCGGTCGTTTCCATTACTCATGTTTAGCGGAGGAAGTCGGGAACATCGAGATCTCCGCCGCGCTCGTCGCGACGATCCCGATAATCGTTACGGTAGTCTGCTCGGCGCTCATCGCTTGAGGTGAACAGGCCGTCGCCACCGCCAGCATTGCCACGGTGCGGTGGCTCCTCTATCCGCAGGTGGCGAGCTGAAGAATCGGATTCCTCACCAAAGATTGATGTGGAAGCACGCTCAGGGGCAGGGGTCGGTGTTACGGCAGGCTCAGGAGCTGCTTCTGCCTTAGGAGCGGGTGCTTCCACAGCATTTTTTGCACCATCAAAGCCCGTGGCGATAACAGTGACCCTGACCTCGTCACCCAAGTTGTCATCGAAGATCGTTCCAAAGATCAGGTTGACGTCTTCATCAGCCTTCTCCTGCACCATCGAGGCTGCGTCATTGACTTCCTGGAGGCCAAGATCTGAGCCGCCGGCAATAGAGAGCAAAACGCCCTTGGCGCCTTCCATGGTGGACTCAAGCAATGGCGAATTAATGGCTTCTTCAGCAGCCGTGAGTACCCGATTGTCCCCACGTGCTGAGCCCACACCCATGAGCGCAGATCCAGCATCGGCCATGACTGAGCGAACGTCGGCGAAGTCGACGTTAATCATGCCGGGGATGGTGATGAGGTTGGTAATACCTTCCACTCCGTTGTGCAGCACCTGGTCTGCAGCACGGAAAGCTTCCATCATGGTAAGGCTCGTGTCACCTAGCTGCAGCAAGCGATCATTCGGGATCACGATAAGCGTGTCGCAGACTTCCCGCAACGCATCGATACCCTCTACTGCCTGGCGCGTACGACGCGGGCCCTCAAACTTAAAGGGACGGGTAACAACGCCAACGGTCAGGGCACCCATCTTTTTGGCGATGCTCGCAACAACTGGAGCTGCGCCGGTACCGGTTCCGCCGCCCTCTCCCGCAGTCACAAACACCATGTCTGCACCCTTGAGGGTTTCTTCAATCTCGTTTTTATGATCTTCCGCAGAGGTGCGTCCAACTTCTGGATTCGCTCCAGCACCAAGGCCACGGGTAGCTTCACGCCCAATATCAAGCTTGACGTCCGCATCAGAGAACATCAGCGCTTGGGAATCGGTATTGACAGCAATAAATTCGACGCCCTTAAGACCTTCCTCGATCATGCGGTTAACAGCGTTGACGCCGCCACCGCCGACGCCAACAACCTTGATTACGGCGAGGTAATTATCTGGGGAAGTCATGAGCGACTCGCCTTTCACATTGAGTATTTTTACTTCTTCATTCAGCGACGCAAGGGAAACGACCAAAATGCGACGCTGCACTGCAATACATCATCGACTACTTTCAGGGATTTTTGTCGGACATTTGCGGCGGCGTGTCTCTAGTCTCAACCTTAACTTTAGGGTTTGACGTGCAGAAACAGGGAGGTTTAGACACCTCCCTCAAGGGTTTCGCTTGCCTGCTCAGCACAGAAAAAGTACCAGTGGCCTCTGTACCCCATCACAATAAAATGGAGTGCCATTCAACAAAAGAGAGCACTCCATTTTTTAAGGAATTTTATTTCACGGCAATAAGCGGTGCACCACTCACATCCAGGCTCTGTTCCGGACGCGTGAGAGCATTTTTCAGCGCAACTGCTTTATCCTTTGAGTTCTCCTGCGAACCCCAGTAGACACTGCGCCCGTCCTTAAGCTGGATTTTCAGTTCATACGCGCTAGGAGCATCGACGGACTCAATCTGAGCACGAATCTCAAAGGAAAGTCCTTCCACCATGGCCCCTACCGCCGCATACGCGGGCGAGGCATCGTCGTCTTGCCCGGTAACCCGGATCGCCTCTTGAGGGTGTACATCGATAACAAAGGCCCGCCCTTTTTCGTCGAAAAGATGATCTCCGTCAGAACGCTCAGCAAAAAGCACGGCATTATGCTCGGTCACTTTTACCTTGACAGATTGCGGAAAGGCCCTATCAACTGAGGCAGACGCCACCCACGGCAATCGCGAAACACCGGTAGCTGCTTTTCTCGCATCAATCCGTAACAGGTTGCTTCCCAAAGCGATACCCGTCGCAGCCACAATTTCTTCTTGTGGAGTGTGAATGTTTCCTTCTACGTCAAAACCTGAAACTTTGATCACAGGAACAATAAAAAGGACAGCCGTAACAAGGGCTACAGCAACAAGTACTCCTATGCTTCCCAAGATCGTTTTCTTTTTCATAACTCCACGAAATTCCTATGTTGTTTCTGATCGCAAGCGCGTTAAAATCTCCGGCGCAAGGATTGTCACGCTTCCTGCCCCCATCGTAATCACAAGATCATCCGGTGCTGCAAGATCTGCGACGGCATCGGGAACATGCGAAAAATCAGGTTCAAAATGCGCGGGGATGGTCATTTTATCTGTGATGATTCTGGAATCCACACCCTCAACGGGTTTCTCCCGCGCCCCATAGATGTCCAGGACAATAGCCTCGTCAGCCAAAGACAACGCGGCAGCAAACTCATCCACAAAATTCATTGTTCGGGAGTATAGGTGAGGCTGGAAGACGACGATGAGGCGTCCCCGACCGCGAGCTTGCAGCTTGGCACGAGCAGCGGTTAAGACAGCAGTCACCTCGGTGGGGTGATGCGCGTAGTCGTCGTAAAGCTCAATGCCTGCAAAGTCTCCCTCTGCAACGGCACCGTGGTATTCAAAGCGGCGGCGTACACCGCTAAAATCGCTGATCCCGGCGGCTAACTTGGATAGATCCCCACCTGCGATCACGCCTGCAGTTAATGCAGCCGCTGCGTTGAGAACCATATGCTGGCCGGGTGTCCGCAGGAGGACCTCTACCCCTTTGCCCTGGACGATGATGGTTGCCGCCGTGCCGGAATGCGTAACCTCGAAGGACTTCACCACTGTCTTTGCGATATCCGGATAATCCGCCGCAGCAGCTGACGTGCCATACCCCACGACGTTGATGTCGCTGTGCTCCTCGTGAACTTTTTGTCCCAACGTAGCGGTGTGGGGGTCGTCCAAGCACACGACTAAGGAACCGCCAGGTACCAAACGCTCAGCGAACTTCTCAAACACCTCAAAATAGGCTTCCTCCGACTTAAAAAAGTCAAGGTGATCCGGCTCAATGTTGGTAATGACCGCTACATTCGGCTTATAACGCAGCAACGAGGCATCAGATTCATCGGCCTCTGCTACAAAGGCGTCGCCGGTACCTTGGTGAGCGTTCGTCCCAGCTTTATTGAGTTGTCCACCGATGGCAAAGCTCGGATCCATACCCGCTGCTTGCATCGCTACCACTGCCATAGATGTAGTGGATGTTTTCCCATGCGTGCCAGCAATCAGAACTTGCGTGCTGCCCTCCATGAGCTCCCCTAGGAGATCAGAGCGACGAATAACAGGAATACCGCGCTCACGAGCTGCGACTAATTCCGGGTTATCCTGTGGAATTGCCGCAAAGGATGTCACCACTACCGTCGGCGTTTCCCCCGTGATGGTGAGATTTTCTGCAGCATGTCCAACCGCCACGTGTGCACCCATGGATCGAAGCGCCAGAACAGGTCGCGAATCTTTCACGTCAGATCCTGAGACGGTTGCGCCTCGCGATAACAAAATTCGTGCAACGCCGGACATCCCAGCACCGCCGATACCGATGAGGTGAACCCGGCTAAGATCGATGGCTGAATCCGAAGTGGTCATTTATCCTCCGTGGGGAATTACAAAAGCTGATGTTTCCAGCGTTTTTACACAAAAAAGAATGATCATAAAGCGGGCGATGGCAGCACCCACAGGGAGCCTCTCTCAGAAGGCAGGCTCAGACTAACAAGCTACGCGGGCAGATGCTCCGCATCGTGGTCTTTAACAATGTGATACACAATATCGGCAATGACCGCAGCCGCATTACCGGCCTGCGAGTGAGCCACTGCGTCTTTCATAGTGCGGTATATCTCAGAGGCACCCAGAATTTTTCCGACACTGGTAGCAAACGCATCACCGTCGAAAACCTCGTCGTCAACGAGAATAGCCCCACCTGCAGCAACGATTTCTGCCGCGTTCAGCCCCTGTTCACCGTTACCGTGGGGCAAGGGGACGTATATCGCTGGAATTCCAGCAGCAGTGTTTTCTGCGACGGTCATCGCCCCTGCACGGCAGACAATGAGATCAGAGACCGAGTACGCTGCCGCCATGTCCTCGATGTAGGGAACCGGAACATAGTGCTCGCGCGCGCTAGGAGCATCATTTTTTGCGCCATAAGAGTGCAAAACTTGGTATCCCTGCGAAAGTAAAGAATCAATTCCCGCTGCCACGGCTCGGTTAATAGAGACGGCTCCTTGTGAACCGCCGGTAACCAAAACGGTCTTCCGAGCGGGATCTAGCCCCCACAGTTGTAGTCCGCGTTCCCGAGCCTCAGAGTTAACCTCAAGCGTATTACGGATTGGAATCCCAACAACTCGCCCAGGCATGCCAGAGCCGGCTACTGCGTTGAGTCCCAGCCCGCCCATCCGCACGCCCAGTTTATTGGCCATTCCCGAGCGCGCATTGGACTCATGAACGATGTACGGGATCCCCAATGTCTTAGCCGCAAGGTATCCGGGAGCAGAAACATATCCGCCAAATCCGATAAGCACGGAGGCGTCGTGTGCTTTGAGCACGTCGCGGGTCTGTTTTACGGTACGCAGCAGCCTCAATGGGAGCTTGAACAAATCCGCATTAATCTTGCGAGGCACAGGAACGGGATCAATAAGTTTAAGATCAAACCCTCGCGCAGGAACGATTGTCTGCTCCAGCCCTCTAGATGTCCCCAACGCGATCACATGAGCACCGCGACCTCGCAATTCCTCTGCGACCGCCATCGCCGGCTCGATGTGCCCCGCGGTTCCGCCACCTGCTACTACTACGTGTGGGGATTGCATTACCGTCTCCTACGCCTATCGTCTTTATTGTTCTGCGAGGACCATCCGTCCCGCCTACGGTATCCGACGCTACCAGTGCCGTAATTATTGCTTTCCGACGCCCACCTATTTCCGCGTTATGCGGATCCAGAAGAGTAACGCGTATCGGTGTTTCTTGCTCTATTGTCCCGCCAATCACGACTTTGATTGCCTCGCGTAGTGCGTTGTTCCTCCACTACGTAGGAGCTACGATGAGTTGATTCTCTCCGGGGTCCACGGGCAGCAGGCGAGGAAGCCTGGTGTGGCTTGGGTGCTGGCGGCGGCATGCGTCGCTCTGCGAGACGGTTTTTAGCAGCAGAACGCCCAAAAATGGGGGCTTTAGGGGAAAGTCCTTCCACATTTGGTTCTCTCAGCCCCAGGAGGCGGTCGATGGGAGGGCGCCCATAAGATTGCATCGCTGAGATTGCCTCCGGCTCATGCCGTGCGCAGTTGGCCAAAAGGCCCATGGAGGCCAAAGTAATAATCGCTGAAGTTCCGCCAGCAGAGATCATCGGTAGCTGGATACCGGTCACAGGGAGCAAGCCAATCACATACCCAATGTTGACAAAGGCCTGTGCAGATACGCCTGTTGCCAGCGTCGCGGCGGCAAGAGCTAGAAAGCGATTGGAATTTTTTGCAGCCGTGCGCATCCCAAAGAAAAGTAGGCAGGCAAAGAGCACGATGATAATCGCTCCGCCAACAAAACCCCATTCTTCTCCAACAATGGCAAAAACAAAGTCATTACGTGCCTCTGGCAAGTAGAACCATTTTGCACGCGACTGCCCGATTCCTACGCCGGTGAGGGAACCGTCGGAAAGCGAAAGGAAGCCTTGATACGACTGGTAGGCCTTATCTGCAGTGTCTTCAAAGTGCCCTAGCAGCGCGTCAAAGTAGACAGTGAAACGGTCATTTCGGAAACTGGTTCCGACCACCATCCCCAATGCACCAAAAACAATAACTGCTGCAGCGGTCAACATGTAGGTCTTTTTAACGCCCGCGAAAAATAGCATCGCGATCACCACAGAAGAAAAGGTAACCGTCATTCCCAAATCGCCTTCGGCCGCGATGAGAACGGCGACCACTCCTGAGAACAGTGAGTAAACGATGTAGTCGTTCCATTTACCCGTCGGTTTAAATTTCGGGCGAGAAAAAAAGTGCGCTCCCCACACCGCGATCATGACACGAGCGACCTCTGAGGGCTGCAGCCGCAATGGTCCTAGAACAATCCACGATTGCGAACCCACTTCTTCTCGTCCTGTACCAAATCCAGGTATAAGAACCAGAACCAAGAGGAAAACCGTAAAGGCCATGGCTAAAGTGGAAAATCTTCGCACTACGCCTGGGGGCAACCACAGCATCAACCACATGCTGACCAGGCCAATCACTACCATCACCATCTGCTTGAGAGCAGAACCCCAGACGCCGCTGCCTTCTGCCAAAGACCACGTCATCGAGCTGGCCACTACCATCAAGACTCCGGAAAGGACGAGCAACCCGACTATCGACAAAATGATGTAGTAGTTGGCAAGCGGCCGCTGGAACAGCGCGCTCACCCGATCACCGATCATCCGAAGCGGAGATCCAGTGTTTCGTTGTGGTGCTGTGGTGCTTGTCATTACTGCCCCTAGCCGCTGGTTGTCGTGATGGTTATGGAACTCACCTTAGCGATTAATCGTGAAGTTCTCGCGCTATGGCCTCAGCAAAGATGTCTCCGCGTTGTCCCATTCCGGTATACATATCCAGGCTTGCCGCCGCAGGAGCGAGGATGATCGCGTCACCTGGTGCCGCGTGTGCCACAGACCACGCGACAACATCATTCATCGCCTCACGGGGTTCCTGACTCTCCGTCACCATAATAGCGGCATGTGGAGCAAGCTCTCGCACTGTTTCTGCGATAATCGGAGCATCGATACCAAGTAAGGCTACCGCCTTCAATCGTGGGGAATGCTCAAGAACAAGGTCTCGAATCTCTGCCCCCTTGAGCTGGCCTCCTGCAACCCATACGATCGACTCGTGTCCAGCCAGTGCGGTGCCTGCTGCATGGGGATTTGTGGCCTTTGAATTATCAATGGCCACAATGCCGCGCACATTACCCACGATCTGACTGCGATGCCCTGCTACGTGGAAGTCCGCTAGTGCCGCCGCAATCGTGTCCGCAGAAACTCCCATAGCTCGGGCCGCTGCCGCAGCAGCAAGGGCATCATAAACTCCCGCTGGCCCAGGCGGCTCAATGCCTTCAGCGGATACAAGCTCAAGTGAATCGGCAAAAGCGCAATCCACAATCATCTTATTGCGCACTCCCAGCTGGCCTGCGCGTGGGTCGGCAGCGGTAAACTCAACGAGCTTTTGCGTCTGAGTGGTGCTCAGAATCCGTGCTACGTGTTCGTTGTCCACACCGGCAATAGCGATAGGGGCGCGCAGAACCTTCGCTTTGGCAGCAGCGTAGCTGTCAAAACTCCCGTGCCAGTCGATGTGATCGTCTGCGAGGTTCAACAAGATACCCACATCAGGGATAAGCTGCTCCGACCAATGCAACTGAAAGCTGGAAAGCTCAGCCACGAAAACGTCGATACGCTCAGCGCTGTTCAGCGCTTCTGCCACTGAAACCCCGATATTGCCCACCGCTTGTGCCTTGACGCCAGCACGTTTCATGATTGCTTCCAGCATCGCAGTGGTCGTAGTTTTCCCGTTTGTTCCGGTTACTACAAGCCACTGGCGTGGTTTCCCAAATACTTCTGCGCGGTCAAGGCGATATGCCAGTTCCACGTCACCCAAGACTTCAATCCCTAAGTCTTGAGCACGCACCAATAAAGGCGTGTCCGGCTTCCAACCAGGCGACGTGATAACAGATGAAAAACCTTCAAGCTGTACATCTGTGTCCACGCAGACTGCGGCACCGGTCTGCGCGTGGATGTTTTCCAGGGCGTCTGGACGCGAGTCTGCAACAACCACATCTACGTCCAGGCTCTTTAACAAAGCTGCGGTTCCCAGTCCCGATACGCCAGCACCAGCGACGAGAACGCGCCCCTGGAGTTCTTGAGGAAGTCTCTTCATCGCTTAGACTCCCGCCAGCGAGAGCCACTCACCGTAGAACACCGATGCGCCAATCAAAGCGGCAAGAGCAGCGATGAGCCAAAAACGAATCACGACAGTGGTTTCGGCCCACCCGCCATTTTCAAAGTGATGATGGAACGGAGCCATACGGAAAATTCTGATTCCCTTAGTCCGGAACCCGACTACCTGAATAACAACCGATGCGGCCTCAAGAACAAACAGAGCACCAACGATCACCATGAGAAGCTCGGTGCGAGAAGCTACTGACAAACCGGCGACAAGACCGCCGAGGGCCAGGGAACCGGTGTCTCCCATAAAGATCTTCGCCGGCGCGGCATTCCACCAGAGGAAACCCAAACATGCGCCCAACCCTGCGGCTGCCAAAATAGCCAAGTCCAAAGGATCGCGTACGTCATAGCAGCCAGGTTCCGCACCAGCAGTACATGCATTACGGAACTGCCAGAAGGTAATCAGGGTGTACGTTCCCATCACGATAGCCGTCGAGCCAGCGGCTAAGCCGTCGAGTCCATCGGTGAGGTTCACGGCATTCGACCAGGCAGAAATCAAAATGTAAATGAAGATCAAAAAGATCGCGATTCCCACAACGGTGGGACCAACGGCTAAGTCCACCGTGTCTAGGTCTCGCAAGAAGCTCAAGTGCGTGGACCCTGGTGTGAGTCCGTTTTCATCTGGGAACCCCAGAACCAGGCCGCCGAAGATGAGAGCTATGGCCAGCTGTCCCACGAGTTTGGCGGTCTTATTCAAGCCTAGGTTTCGGCCTTCGTACAGCTTGATAAAGTCATCTGCGAACCCAAGCCCGCCAAGTGCCAGAGTCAAGCCAAGCACCAGGACTCCGGAAACTGTGAAACCGCCTTGTCCGCTGATTTCCCCATAAATCGCAGTCACTAGGTACGCGACTGTGATTCCCACCAAGATAGCAATGCCACCCATTGTCGGGGTGCCACGTTTACGCAAGTGAGACTTTGGGCCGTCCTCACGGATTTCCTGCCCTAGCCCCTCCGCGCTAAAACGACGAATCAACACGGGTGTGACAAATATGGAGACCAACAATCCAATGGCTCCGGAGATAAGGATTTGAGTCACTTGCTATTCACCTGCTGTATTTCGTTCTTTATGTTGATCGTTCACGTGGGGTTTGTTTATTAGCTCTTGGTCGGATATCACGGCTACCAGCTCATCTGCTACCTCCCAAAGGGCAAACGCATTGGATGCTTTGACCAGCACCACATCGTCCGCATGCAGCAAAGAAGCAAGCATATGCGCGGCTTCCGAATTAGTGCGAGCAACCAGAGTAGTTATACCCGTCTTCTCTGCTGCAGCGGCTAAGGCGCGACTGTCAGGATTCTCACCTACTGCGATAAGCCCATGCACACCCATGTTTTTAAGCTCAGCGCCGAGTGCCGTGTGGACTGTGTGAGATTCTTGACCAAGCTCACCCATCGGTCCCAACACTGCCCAACCACTACTTCCCCGAGCCCGGGCAGTATGTACCAGTGCGGATAGCCCGGCACGCATCGATTCATTGTTGGCGTTGTAGGCGTCGTCAATCACCGTAATGTTGCGAGGACAAGAAACGAGCGACATTCTATGTGCTGAAGCACCCACATGACGGTTCAAGGAACGTGCAATCGTTTCAGAATCGATCCCCGCCGCATATGCTGCCGCAGCTGCCGCAAGGGCATTAGATACCTGATGTTCTCCTGCGACAAGAAGAGTAATCTGATGGGCGTTCTCGCCCTGAATGTGCAGCATAAAACTAGCGCGGGCATTGTGATCAAAGCTGATGTTCGTTGCATGTACGGTGGCCTCTGTGGATATCGCAGAGTAGGAGATCACGCGTGCATTAGTCCGCGACGCCATCGCCAAAACCAGCGGATCATCCGCGTTGAGAACAGCCTCACCATTGTCTGGTAGAGCCTCTACCAGCTCACCTTTCGCCTGGGCGATAGCAGCTTGGGAACCAAATTCTCCGACGTGGGCAGTTCCTACGTTGAGCTCCACACCGATCTTGGGAGGTGCGATTGCAGCCAAATGTGCGATGTGGCCTATCCCCCGCGCGGACATTTCCGCGATAAGGAATTGGGTCTCTGTGGTGCACTTCAGGGCAGTATAGGGATGACCGATTTCATTGTTAAACGACCCCGGAGGAGCAACGGTGCTCCCTGCTGCAGAAAAGATGGTAGCCATCATATCCTTGGTGGACGTTTTTCCTGCGGAACCCGTCACCCCGACTACCACGAGGCCTTCCTGGGTAAGAGCATCTATAACGTGACGAGCTATCAGGCTCAACGCACGTAATACCGCGGCCACGGACCCATCGGCATCGTTTTCTGTGGCATAGCTATCGCGTTTCCGTTCTTTTTCCGGGATTGGCGGGACGATAACGCCAGGAACAGGGTGTCCACCATCCATAACCGGACGGGACAAAAGGCAGCCCACGGCGCCATCCGTGACTGCTTTCGCGGCATAGTCGTGGCCGTCGATACGCGCCCCGTTGAGCGCGATAAACAGCCCACCGGCAGTAACTTTGCGGGAATCGAACTCAACAGATCCTGTCACTAACGCCGTCGGATCGGTGCCCGAGGTAAGACTCCCGCCGACGATCTCGGCGATTGTCCCCAAAGACAACTCAATCATTGTTTTCCCTTCAATCCCATGTACTTCGACTCTCTGGTTAACGCCTGCCGCAGGTTAGACCATCAGCAGGATGAGTTCGCGCGCTAGCTGTTATTTCTTATCTCTTCGAGCGCGGCGGCCAGCTCTTCCCGGTCATCAAAGTGATGATTTACTCCCTGGATGAGCTGTCCTACCTCATGGCCTTTGCCCGCAATAATGACGGCATCGGTGGGCTTTGCCCACGCCACAGCTTGCTTTATAGCTTCTCGACGATCTCCTACCTCACGGATTTCCGCAGTCGTCGCGGCTTCACGGGCACCACGCAGAACGGCTTCCCGAATCAGTGCAGGATCTTCCGAACGCGGATTATCGTCAGTAACAATCACTAAATCGGCTCTGCGGGCGGACTCCTCCCCCATGATTGAGCGCTTACCTTTATCTCGATCGCCGCCAGCGCCCACGACTATCGCCACGCGCCCGGCTGCTTGACGACGAACCGCGTCCAATACCGCAGCCACTGCCGCAGGTTTGTGCGCATAATCTACGATCGCCAAGAAATCCTGGCCTCGGTTAACCCGCTCCATACGCCCAGGGACACTTACCGCCGTGAGCCCTGCGACAAAGCGATCAAGGTCGATGCCGATGCTGCTGGCCAAACCTACTGCAAGCGCTGCATTAGCTACGTTAAAAACCCCTGGAATAGGCAGATCAACGTCGATGTTCCACTCTCCATGCGTCACCACAAAACGCTGGCCACCAGCGGCATCCACGGTAAGACCCGAGACAGCAAAATCTGCTTGTGCTTCCGAAGTCGTAGACACCGATAGAGCATCCGCTCCGCTTCGTTCTAGCATCTGCAGACCCCATGGGTCGTCTATACACACGACTGCCTTGTTTGTGTGCACAGCAGAGGCTGGATCAAACAGCAATGCTTTCGCCTCAAAGTACTCGTCCATCGTCGGATGGAAGTCCAGATGATCTTGGGAAAGATTGGTAAATCCAGCTGCAGCGAAATGCGTAGCCGACACCCGACCCAGAGACAAGGCGTGGCTGGATACTTCCATCACTACATGGGTTACGCCCTGGTCAAGCATCTGAGCAAATAGCTTTTGTAGCATCGGCGCTTCAGGAGTAGTGAGCTTGGTGGGGATCTTCGCCCCATTGATTCGAGTCCCGGTCGTGCCGATGAGCCCTACTGATTTTCCAGCGTTAATCAGACCGGCTTCAAGCATATAGCTCGTTGTTGTTTTGCCACTGGTGCCAGTAATTCCAATGACTTGCAGCGACTCTGAAGGGTGTCCATAGATCTCAGCGCTGACTGCGCCAAGGATGTCCCGAACATTCTCGACTAACAGCCGCGGGCGGGTATCTCCGCTCTCCTGCAAAATCGCCGCACCAGCAGCATCCGTCAAAATCGCAGCTGCTTGTGTTCCTTGAGCATAAACAGCACCATGGCTGCGGGTACCCGGAAGTGCGGCGAAGAGACCTCCTTGAGGAAGTTCCTGGGAGTCAAGACTGATCTCCTCAATGACAATGTCCTTGTCACCGTGGAGTTCACCACATGTCAACGCTGCCAGAGAACCCAGCGTTACCAAGGCACGCTCTTTTCCGCTCATACGCTTCCTTCCCTACCAAGATCACTAACGCATTTAACGACAAACGATAAGTCTTTCATGAATCCCTGCTTTAGCCGAAATATTCACAAAACTAATGAGCCTGTAAAACCAATTGGCCTTCCATTGGTCGTGACAGAGGAACGTTATCGCGATCAAGCAACCACGACGCAATATCGTGGAACAAAGGAGCCGCCGACTGCCCGCCTTCGCCGTGAACTCCACGCAGTGGCTTATCAAGCATCAGCGCGATCACATAGCGAGGATTATCAGCCGGTGCTATGCCCGCAAACGTAATCCAATAATTGGAGTTTGAGTATGCACCAGTATTGGGATCAACTTGCTGCGCGGTACCGGTCTTACCCGATACTTGATAGCCCTCCACGCCTGCGCCAACTCCAGTACCCGATTGGACGCCTGTGGGATCTTTCTGGATAACGGCCCTAAACATATCCACGACTGTTCGCGCAGTATCCGCTGATACCACTCGCGTCTTGTTTGGCTCAGGCTGAGCTATTTCGGATCCCGTTGAGTCAACGACTTTTTCCACGATTCGTGGCTCGATGCGCTCGCCCTTGTTTGCCATTGCTTGATAGATCCCTGCCATCTGCAGCAGAGTCAAGGACATTCCTTGGCCGATGGGAAGGTTGGCAAAGGTACCACCGGACCACTGCAAAATATCTGGCAAAAGTCCAGCAGATTCTGAAGGCAACTCCACGCCCGTCGTATGCCCCACGCCAAACTTATGGAGGAGATCATTAAAACGTTCTTCACCAAGACGTTGCGCCAGCATCAAGGTGCCCACGTTGGATGATTTTCCAAACACGCCTGTGGTGGTATATCCAACCGTTCCGTGGTCCCAGGCGTCTTTAACCGTCACGCCAGACATCTTGATACTTCCGGGAACTTGAAGCACCTCGTCAGGGGTGGTCTTTCCGTCTTCTATCACACCGGCTGCAGTAATGATCTTTGCAACCGAACCCGGTTCAAAGGGAGCAGATACCGCAGTGTTATCAAAGACTTTTCCGTTTTTGAGCTGCTTTTCAATATCTCCATTTGGATTTATTGTGCCGGAATTAGCCATCGACATGATCTTGCCGGTTTCAGAGTCCAAGACCACTGCAGAGGCAGATTTCGCGCCTGAGTTAGCTACGGCTTGTTCTAGCTGTTGCTGAACATAGGCCTGCAAGTTCAGATCCAATGTCAAGGTGATGGAAGCCCCGTCCGTGGCAGGAACCTCATCGCGGGTTGTGCCGGGAATGATCTGACCATTAGCAGAAACATCAAGCGTTTTTTGCCCATCAATACCAGAGAGCAAAGAATCATTAGCTGCCTCAAAACCAAACTGGCCTTGGCCATCTTGGCTAATCTTCCCCACTATGTTCTCTGCGACAGCCCCGTTGGGGTATTGTCTAATCTGCTGCATGTCTGCGGCAATGCCATGGAAATTCTGGGAGATCTCCTCAGCAATATCGGGGTCCACGTTGCGCACGAGAACCTCGTAATTAGTATCGGCCTTCAGCTTCTTCAGAATCTGTTCGGACTTCACTTCCAACGTCGTAGCGCTCGCGTCACTGATGATGGTGAGAATCTGATCGGCATAATCGTTCAGAATATCATCCACCACTTCGTCGATACGCTTCTCCCTGGCGCTGCTGTCGAGCTTGGCATACTCGCCGCTATTTTGCAGTTTAAGCTGCGCCGTATAACGCAATTCTTTTCGCAATAGTTTAGGAGAAGCAGTCAAAGAACGAGCCTGCATCGTATAGGCAATACGGTTGCCTGCGCGATCTAGAATTTCGCCACGGCGCGCACTATCTATATAGGTACGCGAACGCTGCGCTTCTGCGCGATGTGAAAGCTCTGGTCCCCACACGAGTTGAACCCACGCTAGGCGCGCAACTAAGAGAACAATCATGATAATGGCAAGCGCCATCACTCCACGGAGCCGGAAGAGTAGCTGCTTATCCTTGTCCACCGCGACGGCACTTGTGTTGACGGTCCTTTTAAGACCGAGATCTTGTTCACGCCGATACCTAAAGCTATCGTTGCGGCGACGCGAAGTATCCCGAGAAGCCCATTCTTGTCTCTTCGGGACATTATCCGAATTAGATCGATTCACTCGCTATTGCCACCTAACCTGGTGAAACTTCCTCTACCGACCTGCGGTTGCTGCATAAGGAGCAACCGTAGACCCATTGGCACCAGTATTTGTACCCGTGTTAGCACTCACTGCGGGACCGGATTGCGGAACAGCATTAAGGCTACCCGCTACTTCATTCGTTTTGGCAGGATCGCTGGATGCAGAAGGAGAAATCTTGTCGCCGTTGATGTCCACGAGAGGATGCGTTGCATCATTAGCCTCCCGCTGAACCACTGGGTTTCCGTGGTCATCGTGCGCAAGAACACCTGCAGCATCAGGGACTACAAGCCCCATGGCACTAGCCTTACGCGCGATCTCTGCAGAAGAAGACGCGTTTTCTACATCCCGATTGAGGGTCTCAATCTGATTTTTTAGGGTGGTTTCTTGATTCTGTAGCTGCTGGATAGCAAAGGTTTGTTTGGTCGACAAGCCTGACAAAACTAGTGTCACGGCAACTCCTGCGATCATCAGCAACAAAATACCAGCAACAAAACGCACCCGCCCCTTATCGACTTTGGGACGCTCGATGCGCCGCCCCCGATAGGAAATAACCTGCTGGGAGCCTGGCACATGTTGGAACCTGCGCCGGGATTTTGACAGCGCATGATAGCTGGGGCGTGCAGTCCTGCTTGGAGAATCTAGCAACGCAGTAGCGGTTCCGGAGCTTAAGTCACGGGACCGGTAGCTTGACTCTCGGCGTGTGCCTTCCGTCATCGTCATCTATTGCTCCAGGTGCTGATTGGCTGTGGTTGGTTCTTTAAGTGCCTCAATCGCTCGGACTCTCACCGATGCGGCTCGAGGATTCTCTGCGATTTCTTGTTCATTTGCCTTTTCTGCGCCTCGTGTTACTACTTTGAATCCCGCTTCCATCCCGGGGAGATCCACAGGAAGTCCTGGCGGAGACTTAGAAGTACTAATGTCCACGAAGTAGCGTTTCACGATCTTGTCTTCCAAAGACTGATAGGACATGAACACCGCTCGGCCGCCTTTAGCCAAATGGCCTGTTATCACAGGAAGAACATTCTCTATTGATTCCAGCTCTTTGTTGACTTCGATGCGCAGAGCCTGGAATGTTCTTTTGGCTGGGTGTCCGCCGGTTCGTCGAGTAGCAGCGGGGATAGTAGCGTAAAGCAGCTCTACTAGCCGGCCAGAGTGCGTAAAAGGCGCTTTTTCGCGTTCTTTTACCACGGCACTCGCGATCTTTCCGGCGAAACGCTCCTCGCCGTAGACTTTCAAGATCCTGGCTAAATCACCATGCGCATATGTGTTGAGAACATCCGCCGCAGTGATCCCCTTGGAATCATCCATTCGCATATCAAGCGGCGCATCTACCCGATACGCAAATCCGCGCTCTGCTTGATCGAGTTGCATTGAAGAAACCCCAAGATCGAACAGTGCTCCGCTGATACCGTGGCGCATTGCTTTCTGCGCAATCTCATTGCCTTCCTCCGCACTCTGTTGCAACTTAGGAAGGAAATGATCAAAGCGGGTATGGATACCTAGAAAGCGATCGCCATAAACCGCTAGTCTTTCCCGAGCGTTAGCCAGTGAATGAAGATCACGGTCCAACCCAATAACGCAGGCTTCTGGGAAAGTTTCCAGGAAGAAGGCGGAATGTCCACCAGCGCCGAGAGTCCCGTCCACAATGACTGCGGATGTCCCCATCGCGGTCACTGGAGCAGCGATCAATTCCGCCATGCGTTCCCTGAGCACGGGGACGTGCCCGTGATTATCACGAATATCGTAGTTCCACGCAGAATCTCTACCACTGGTCACTATGAAGTCCCCCTTTCAGTAGAACTATGCGTCGCCCTTCAGCGGCACGTTAATTAAAAGCGGGGTGTACACAGAGCCCTGCACGAAGAACCCACTCTGATATCGGGGAAGTACACCAGAGTTTCACTTCGAGCAGAGTTCGTACGTACACTCCGCACGCCATACGATATGTAGTTATCTGACCTATAACAGACCGCCTAAGAAGTCGCCCTCAGCAGAGGAGAATGCGGCTTCAGTTTCCGCTTGGTACGCCTCCCAAGCCTCGGCATCCCAGATCTCCAAGAAATCCACGGAGCCGATCACTACGCATTGCTTTGTCAGCCCTGCATAGTCCCTATGTGCGGCTGAGAGGGTAATGCGACCTTGCCCATCCGGACGTTGTTCATCAGCACTCGCAGCTAAATTTCGAATAAACGCACGCGCCTCAGGATTTGCCCTAGAGATCGCGGCGGCCTTACGCGCACGAGCTGCAAACTCTTCACGCGGATAGACCGATAGCGAATGATCCTGCCCTTTGGTAACCATCAGGCCACCGGCAAGTTCATCTCGAAATTTTGCAGGAAGCGTCAGACGGCCTTTGTCGTCAAGTTTCGGCGTATAGGTGCCAAGAAACATTGGCTAGGCACCTGCCTTCCCGATAACGCAAGCCTCAACGTCTTTGCCAGTTCCGGGGTAGCAGAATAACCACTATCCCGTCACTGCAAACCACCTTACCCCACTTTCCCCCACTGACAACAGGCATCACTGCGTTTTTACCTTGGGAAACGTGAAAATATCGGCTTCTACCAGCTGATATAAAAGTGGAGAATTTTTCACAACACACCCAATAATCACACCAGTTCTCCCCCTTTTCACAAATCACAACACCCCATCCTTGACACAGTGACACGCTAGAAAAAACGATAAATAATCACCACAACAAGGTGAAATGCCGACTTTTATCCACGTTTAAAAAATGTAGCCAGCAACGCCACATGCCCACTTCTTCACAATATTTCCACGGGGAATGACAGACACATCTGAAAAGGTGGGGGAAAGTGGGGAACCTTGGGAGACTATACATAAGCCGCAGACAACGAGCCCCACACAGAAAAAAAGTCGGCCACCCGAGGGTGACCGACTGTCTTTTTTAAAAAAACTATTGCTCAAATCGACGACGGAAATTTTCCTCCATGCGATTGCCGATTCCGTCGGAGCGTGAAGAGCGGTTCGACTTTCCCGAGGAGCGAGTCGCCCCAAAAGACGAGACCTTCCCACCAGAAGGCGCACGAAGCATCCATATCGCACCGCCAAGCATCACGATAAAACCAGCGATAGCAAGGAGCACAAACAGTAGTGTTTGCTGGCTCAGCGCAACGCCCCCAATGAGCATTACCAATCCGATAGCAATGATCGCAATTCCCCGAAGGGTAACCATTCCGCCGGAAGGCACCAAGCCCGCATCCCTTATAGAAGCGCCAAACTTGGGGTCTTCCGCCAATAAAGAGCGTTCAATCTCTCGCAGCGCACGCTGCTCCTGCTCTGAAAGTGACACTTCGACCTCCCAAGGGACGTTTTGCTTTTTAACTAGCTACTTATGCTAACGCCAACACTAGTAGGAAAGTTCCCTCCAGATTAGGTTTTTCCCAGCTAATTCAAAACCACACAGGGAGACCTTGAAAAATAGCAGGTCAGGCCACTACAGGACCACCATGAGCACACTCAATATCGTCCAGGAAATCTGAAACAATAGATATAAGCCCCCGAACGGTTTGCGCCGAAACTTCCGTTTCCAAACCAGTAGAGACTCGCGAGCGCAACCGTGAATAACCAGCGATCTTGTCCGCCCACATGCTTTCTGCTGCCCCCACCAAGCGCAATTGCTCAATCGCGCTAGTTGGCTTACGCTTGCGAGTCGCTATTGGAGACATAGCAACCCGCGCCCCCGCAGCCCTCAACGCCGCACGATATGCATATTCCAATGCAGAGCACATGTCACCTTGGTGGGATAGCTCACCGGCCTGCACCAGATGAATATGGGCCCCGTCAAGCAGCCGCTGCGCTCCCCCGGCACGCTGCACAAAACGCGTAGTAGCCGATACGACATTCGACATGATTCCTTCCCCTTTCCCATCGGTATCCGCAGGCCATAGTCCTTTACGTTCAAGCTGAGAGAATACTATCCAGCATGTTCAACACTCACCACCCATTATAGTACTGGTGTTCGATTAAAAGCTAGGGTGAGTATTTGACAACTTTTCCCGAAAACTCCTCACGCTCACCGCAAAAAAGTGATTCCATAACATTGTGTCCATTTCCATTCAGAGTCTTTCGAGTACAGCCTTTGCATTCCATTGCCCCGACTTTGTCGATCTTTATATCGATGCGATGGGGTATAACCCGACTCTCCGCCACTCCAGAATCTCTGTGTGGCGACGAGCCGTGATGGAATCCGGGTTCACTGCCGTATGCGCAGTCGAATCGGATGAGGGCCATTCCTATACTTATGGCGATGGCATAGCCGGAGTCGCCTATGGTTTTCTCGGCAGGCGCGAGCACTGGTGGAATCGACAAGTTCGCCGAGGGATTAGAAACGCCAAGGCAACCGTCTCAGGAACGAGCGCATCCATGCCCGATCACTATTTTGAGCTCGCGGAGATCCATGTGTCCCCCACAGCTCAGGGCCAGGGCATTGGCCATAAATTACTCTCGTCGTTGCTCCGTAACGCGCAGTCAACAACAGTTTTGCTCTCCACGCCGGAAGTACCCAACGAGTCAAACGCAGCTTTTTCGCTTTATCGACGCCACGGTTTCTACGACTTACTACGCGACTTTTATTTTCAAGGCGACTCCAGGGCTTTTGCCATCCTCCGGGCAGAGCTCGGCAAAGAGCA
Source organism: Corynebacterium silvaticum (assembly GCF_002162115.2). Taxonomy (NCBI): domain Bacteria; kingdom Bacillati; phylum Actinomycetota; class Actinomycetes; order Mycobacteriales; family Corynebacteriaceae; genus Corynebacterium; species Corynebacterium silvaticum. The sequence goes on from NZ_CP021417.2 coordinate 1,752,116, forward strand.
CAAAGTGCTCAACGTCGGTTAACGCACTGCGTCATGCCCATGATCGGTTCCCCACGCAGGAGCCATACCTAAGTTATGTAGGACTTCCTGGGTAGCCCGCACATAGTTCATCGTCATGAAGTGAATGTCAGGCACTCCCTCAGCAATAAGTTTCTCCGCCATCTGAGTTGTCAGCTCGATCCCAACTTTACGTATGTCTTCTTTATGGGATTCTTCATCCCTCTTGGCGGCGTCGAGAAGCTGTTTTTCCAGCTCGCGTGGCAAAGAAGCACCGGCTAGCTCCATCTGCCGTCGAACAGAACGAATACTTGTTATCGGCATAAGGCCAGGAATAATAGGTTTGCAACCATGCTCAGGGTCCGCTTTGGCTAGGCGATCACGGAGCCGAAGAAAATGCTCGATGTCAAAGAACATCTGGGTGATGGAAAAGTCAGCCCCGGCGCGCAGTTTCTGCAACGTGAACTCTGTATCTGCGTCCAACGACGGCGCTCGATAATGACCTTCCGGGAAACTCGCAATGCCCACTTGAAAATGTGATGTTTTCGGGTTCTTCTTGGTGAGCTCAATGAGTTCACTGGCATATTCCAGGCCTCCGGGAGTGGCAACCCACTCCGCCATGGGATTAGTTCCGGGAGGATCACCTCTGAGCGCAAGAAGGTTGGACAGGCCATGCGCAGCATAATCATCCAGAATCTCTACCAATTCGGCTTCTGTATGCTCCACCAGGGTTAAGTGAACGAGCGTTGTAAGCGGAAGTTTGGATAGCTTATGGGCTACGCGCATCGTGCGTTCCCTGCTCGACCCACCGGCCCCGTAGGTTACGGAGACAAAAGCTGTTCCTAAATCATGGAATGCCTCAGCTGCTTTCCACAGTCTTTGTTCCGCCGATGTATCCCGAGGTGGCATAAACTCCACAGAAAATGGGACCCGACCAGGACTAGGCATCTTAAGTACCTCAGTGATGGAACGCTGATAGGCAGCGGGGATATGCGAAGCAGACATGACTCGGTATCTTAAAGGGTGAGAAACAAAATCTTCGCGTTTCGAGGGTACATCGACCTGTTTTATTCACTCTTTGTGTACAAGGTGAGGGGTACATTCGGATATCCCCTTGTTCTCGACTTTCCTAGTGGCGCGCCAGCAGATGTGCCACTTAGATATAGGCTTGAGCGATATGCACCACTTCCGAGACGCGCACGCCGCATCTCCTGTAAGAGAAAAGGATCCCGCTACAGTGTCTCGTTCCACTCCGTCTCCTCAATTCGATGCACGTTCCTTAACTTTCTCCGAAATCGAACCGGCTGTGGGACAAAAACTGCGCGAATTTTTCCAAGGACGCTCCCACAAAATCTCCGTCATCGGCGAGCCAGTATCTCGCGTGGTGACTTATCTGGAAGATTTTGTCTTAGGCGGCGGCAAGCGGATTCGCCCGAGCTATGCATGGGCCGGTTTTTTGGCGGGTAACGGACTGGAAGGCGCAGAAGATCCGGAAGCCGTATTGGCGTCGATAAGCTCTCTCGAACTCATCCAGGCCTGCGCTTTAATCCACGACGACATCATCGATGCCTCCGATTCGCGTCGCGGACGGCCGACTGTTCACCGAACCGCGGAGGCTCGTCATAGGGATAGCGCTTGGAATGGCGACTCTGCGCACTTCGGCGAGTCGATTGCAATCTTGCTTGGCGATCTTGCTTTTGCTTGGGCAGACGATATGTTTAGGACTTCTGGGCTAAGCGATGCAGCTATCGCCAGGACTTCTAATGCCTGGCGAGGTATGCGCACAGAAGTTATTGGCGGACAGCTCCTGGATGTCTTCCTAGAGTCTGCGGGAAGCGAAAGCATCGAACTTGCAGAAAACGTCAATCGCTTTAAAACTGCGGCCTATACGATTGAACGCCCATTACACATCGGCGCTGCTATAGCCGGTGCCGATGAAAATATTGTGCGTGCACTCCGCGATTACGGAAGAGACATCGGCGTGGCATACCAGCTTCGCGACGATCTACTCGGTGTATTTGGTAACCCCGAGGTCACGGGGAAACCAGCAGGCGATGACCTGCGCGAGGGCAAGCGCACTGTTCTCGTGGCCAAGGCTCTAGAGCTTGCGCATGCCACGGATAACGCAGATGCCGTGGAAGCCATCCGAAAAGGCGTAGGAACGGTTACCGAGCCACATGATATTGCGCGCTTGGCCGATACGATTCGGCAAACTGGCGCAGAAGCTGGCGTGGAAAAGCGCATTGACGAGCTCGCAGAACGGGGAATTTCTCACCTTTGTACTGCAGATATCAGTGACGACGCACGCAACATACTCGTATCTTTGGCTCATAAAGCCACAGCCCGCTCAATGTAATTCTGCGTGACAACAATGACTCTTGTGTTAACAAAGCTCTATTCGCTTTCCCCAGTCCGAACAGGCCTGATAGCCACGGTCTTAATCACTCTAGGTTCTTTTGGCGGCGGCGCCATCCGAAACCGCGGCGGGCTGTTGGACATCCTCAACCTGGAATTTTTGTCTTATGGCCACGGCGCTGGTTTTTCCAATATCACGCTGTGGATCGGCTCTGCGCTCTTTGTCGTGGCGTGGTTCCTACTCGGACGACGCGTCGTCGCGGGCCATGCGACAGTCCAGGAAGTAACCCGAACGCTGTCTTTGTGGATTATTCCCCTTGCACTTGCCGCCCCCATCATGTCTCGGGACATCTATTCCTATTTGATGCAAGGCACGCTGCTTCGCGACGGCTTCGACGCCTATACCCAAGGAGCATCCGCCAACCCCAGCCCTATCCTTTACGAGGTCTCGCACGATTGGCGAAACACCACCACTCCTTATGGTCCACTCCATTTATGGATTAGTGAAGGCATAGTGCGGCTATGCGGCAATCACATCGCTTACGGGATTTTTTGTTTTAAAGCGCTGTCGATCCTCGGTTTTATGGGGATCATGTGGGCTATTCCTAAAATAGCTCTCGCCCTGGGCAGTAATCCTGCAATGACGCAATGGTTGGGAGTAGCTAGCCCAGTGATGGTTTTTCATCTCATCGGGGGTATGCACAATGAGGCAATCATGGTGGGCTTGGTCAGCATCGGCTTAGTGCTGGCACTGCGTAAATCAGTAATGAATTATCTCTGTGCCATCGCTATCATCGCAATTGCTATGTCCTTGAAGGCGACTGCCGCACTCGCGCTTCCCTTCGTGGTCTGGATAGCTGTTGCTCATGTTCCGGGCTCATGGAAAACAAAAACGCGCGTTTTCCTCGCAGCTGGAATCGTCGGTGCACTAGAGACTCTCGCCGTCTTAGCCGCGGTAACCTGGGCCTCAGGGGCTTCCTGGGGTTGGATTGCGGCACTGAGCGGCAACACCAAGGTTATTAACCCGCTCGCCTTTCCCTCCCTCGTAGCCACTGCGATTTCTAGCGTGGGAAGCCTGTGGATTGACCCGTTCCCCTTCAACGCTGTTGTGGGTGTGTTACGCGTACTCTCCATGATTCTCATGGCCCTGGGGCTTGTAATCTGCTGGTGGGTTTTCCGGAAAACTCACCGCGATGCCATCCGTGGCACAGCCTCCGCATACGCCGTCGCATTCTTTTTCAACGCAGTAACCCTCCCCTGGTACTACGCAAGCGTGCTTTCCCTCATCGGTACGTTCACGCCGCCGCTGTGGTTAAAGAAAATAACCGTGGGAGGTTCTATCGTTGTAGCAATGGCATTCACAGGAAGCGGAAACCACCAGCTGTACAATCCGGTGTGGATGGTAGCCACGGTAATCGCAGGCTGGTGGATGACCCGCTCAATTTTTGAGGCCGCCGTTGACGACGACGCTCTGAGTGCTAAGGCCGTCTAAAATGCCGCTGCCTGTGCGCGACGCATGACTTCACGGGCAAGGTGTCCGTGAAGGGCGTCGACAGGCCGCCCTGGCAAGGTTTCATCCTCTGTGAACAGGTACTGGAAGATCTCCTCGTCGGTAAAGCCGCCGTCGGAAAGCAACGCAATGACTCCAGGAACAAACTTATTAGTGGTTCCTTTCACAGAGAGGAAAGCTTCGGGAATCTTGCGCACACCGTTGTCATAAACACCGATGAGTTTGTGCTCACCGAGAAGATCAAAAACTCTGGTTACAGGTAGTCCCAAACGTTCCGCATAATCGGGGACGGTAAGAAGGGGCTCGTTGTCTGGCAAGGCGCTACGTGACACGTTGTTGTTACTCACCCTTGTTAATCTAGCTTGTCTGCTGGAACTGCGCGATAAATAGTGCGGCGAGTTAGCAAAGGCAGGTACACGTCGTCCATACTGTTTATCATGGCAGAGTTGATAGTAGGCGATGTTCTGGAGAATCGATACCGCATTGAGGCCCCCATCGCGCGCGGCGGCATGTCCACAGTTTATCGCTGTTTAGACCTACGTTTGGAGCGCCACGTCGCTGCAAAAGTGATGGATGCCCGGTATATCGACGATCCTGTATTTCGCCAGCGCTTCCAGCGTGAAGCGCGCTCTATGGCACAGCTTTCCCACCCATGCTTAGTGGGAGTATACGATTTCTCCTCCGATGGCGATCAAGTCTTTTTGATCATGGAGCTCATAACAGGTGGCACTCTGCGTGAGCTGCTTGCAGAACGCGGCCCCATGCCTGCTCATGCAGCGGCAGCCGTTATGCACTCTGTTCTTACCGGTTTGTCCGTTGCGCACAAAGCAGGAATGGTGCACCGGGATATCAAACCCGACAACGTTCTTATCAATGGCGATCATCAGGTAAAACTTGCAGACTTTGGACTTGTCCGGGCTGCGTCGGCAAGCCAAGCAACCTCTGCAAGCATTATCGGCACGGTCTCCTACTTATCCCCTGAACAAGTTTCTGGTGACGATATTGGCCCCGCCAGCGATGTATATTCGGCCGGTATTTTGCTCTACGAATTACTTACTGGCACCACGCCGTTTAGCGGCGACACGCAAATCGCCCACGCGTATTCACGTCTCGATCGCACGGTCCCCGCGCCAAGCGACGTCATTGACGGCATTCCCCCGCTTTTCGACGCCCTCGTCGCCTCAGCCACCACGCTAAGCCCGCACGATCGCTTTACCGATGCCGACGAGTTCCTCACGGCACTCGATGACGTTACTGCTGAACTCCAGCTTCCAGCTTTCAAAGTTCCCGTCCCCGCTAACGCCGCAGCCCACCGCGCCTCCGAAAATATCAACGGGGCACTCAGCGCTACGGATCTACTCACCACAGATATTCCCAGGGATGCAACTGAGCTCATCGACGATGCCCCGGACCAAGGATTGTTCCCGCACTCGCAGTACCCGACCACGCAGGAAACATCCGTCTTCCCGGCGACAGAAGCTGCCGCAGAGACTCAGATCTTTCCCCACGAAGGAATAGTCGAAGCTGCGCGCCCCACCCCCAGTATGGCGCCCGATCCCTATGCTGCAGCAGCGCCTGCTGTTCCTGAGGCTATTCCCCCAGTGCCAGGAGAAGAACCGCCCGCGGAACCTCCAATAACTAACAGGTCAAAGGCAAGTTTTATCATTTGGCTTGTCCTTGTCCTTGTAGTAACGGCATCCGTGGCAGTCGGTGGTTGGTGGTTTGGCTCCGGACGATACGGAGAAGTTCCTCAGGTACTCGGAATGAGCCAGATAGAGGCAACTGCGTTAGCTCAGGATGCGGGCTTTAGCACAACCACGTCCCCCGTCTATAGCGATGATATTCCAGCTGATTTAGTCGCGGGAGCCGTACCAGAGATCGGACATCGAGCAGTAAAAGGCAACGAGATTACCCTTTTGGTATCCCAAGGAAAGCCCACCGTCCCTTCTATTCCAAGCAGCCACGATATTGCGGAAGTCCGCTCGCTTTTAGAGGAACGCTCCTTATCCTATTCAGAGGCACCGCCAGAATATTCTGATGACGTTCCCGAAGGAAAAGTTGTTTCCTTAAAACCAGAACCGGGAACCACAGTCCGCGTGGGCTCAGAAGTAGCCGTTGCACTATCCCGAGGTCCCGCCCCTGTTAATGTTCCCAATGTCGCAGAAATGTCTGAACAATCAGCACGCGAGCAACTGGAAAAGCTTGGCCTCAAAGTGAATATCACCGAGGAATTTAACTCAGAAATACGCGGTGGAGATGCCATCGGGACGCTACCTGAGGCCGGCACCACCCTGCCCCGTGGCACTACTGCCACTCTTCGGGTCTCAACGGCCGTGGAGATTCCTGACGTGCGTGGAAAATCCAAGCAAGAAGCCACCAGCGAGCTCGCTGCTGCCGGAATCAGAGTAAGTAGTGTCACGCGATCGGAGTCGGAATCCGGCAACTCTGCGGACGAAATTACCTCCATCATGCCGCCGTCCGGCAGTCTCATTGACCCCGCGCGTACCACCGTGGATCTTGTTCTTGCCGGCGAGGTCAACGTTCCTTCCGTCGTGGGAAAGAAATACTCCGAGGCTAAGAAGATTCTTGAAGAAGCTGGTTTTACGGTCAAAGGCACCGGGGCTAAGAAACCTTCCTCCCGCGTCTATTGGCAATCCCCCACGGGAGGTCGAGAAATCCCTGGAGCCGAGATCAAGCTACGAACAATAGGTTCCTAGTAGGGAAACAAAATGCCTCGATTTCTTGAGCTAGTTCACTAACTAAGAAAGCGAGGCATTTTTAGATCATATTAGCTGTGACTGCGCGACCAGCGCAGCAGTTCTTAGTTCCGCAGCATCTCTGCGACGAGGAAGGATAGCTCCAGCGATTGCTGGGTGTTAAGACGTGGATCGCAGGCAGACTCATAGCGTCCGGGCAGATCCACATCCGTGATGTCTTCTGCACCGCCAAGGCACTCAGTGACGTTTTCACCAGTAAGTTCAATGTGAATTCCGCCTGGGTGTGTACCGAGCGCACGATGAACCTCAAAGAAACCTTGAACCTCATCAATCACCTTGTCAAAGTGACGAGTCTTATAGCCGTTGGAAGAGGTAAAGGTATTCCCGTGCATCGGGTCCGACTGCCAGATCACTTTGTGTCCGGAGTCCTCAACAGCCCGGACGATGCCCGGCAAGACGGAACGAACTTTGTCATGCCCCATACGTGCAACCATGGTGAGGCGACCCGGTTCAAAATTCGGATCCAGCTTATCCGCATAAGCCACGGCCTCTTCAGGCGTACAGGTAGGACCGATCTTGATGCCGATGGGGTTGGCGATCATTGCCGCGAAATTAACATGGAAGTCTTCGATGCCACGCGTACGCTCGCCGATCCATAGTTGATGTGCAGAGAGATCGTAAAGCTCTGTTTCTCCCTCTTCGTTTTCCGCCAGGCGCAGCAGGGCACGCTCATAGTCCACGACGAGAGCCTCATGGGAACAGAAAATATCTGCGGAATGCAGCGTGTTATCCGTAACGCCGCAGGCGTTCATAAAACGCAATCCCCGCTCAATCTCCTGAGCCAACGCCTCATAGCGCGCTCCAGCAGGAGAACTGGCAACGAACTGCCTATTCCAGCCCGTCAAACGATGCAGATCAGCGGTGCCCGATGAGGTTAATGCGCGAACCAAGTTCATGGCAGCAGAGGAGTTAGCGTAAGCGCGGATCATACGTGCGGGATCGTGCTTACGGGCTTCTTCGGTCGCTTCCACCCCGTTAACGATGTCCCCGCGGTAGTTGGGCAGACCGTTCTCATCGAGATTGGATGAGCGTGGTTTAGCGTATTGTCCCGCAATACGAGCCATTTTAATAACCGGCGTGGAGGCACCGTAGGTAAGCACAACTGCCATCTGCAGAAGTGTCTTAATGTTGGCACGAATATGCGGTTCCGTGTTGGACTCAAACGTTTCGGCGCAGTCCCCACCCTGGAGTAGGAAGGCTTTGCCGTTGGCAACGTCGGCAAGCAACTTCTTGAGCTCGCGGACCTCCGGCGCAACCACGATAGGGGGCACCGATTCTAGGATCTTGCGAACGTTCTTGGCGGTTTTCGTGTCCCAAATTGGCTGCTGCTTTGCGTCACGAGCGATGACGTCTTCAAATCGCTGTTGCAATCCATCCGGCAACGGCGGAAGATCTGGCAAAACGTCTTTAGGAATGTCTACTGTCCAACTCACACTCTTATGTTTAGCACGTCACCGTTAAAATCAGCGCGTCGGCGGAACATAAAATTCTATACTTGGACATTTTATGCAGAAATCGCGCTTCGTCGAGAGTGGAAAACAGGGTAAAAACAGGCCAGCTTATACTCGATTCTTCTTATCGATCGGCAGACGCATCGCGCACACCTTGAATTTCTGCAGGTTATGCCGCGCATCGACGAGAGCGTCATGGTTTCCGTCAGGCGCTTTAGGCAACGCAGGCTGTCCGGCGAATTCCCAATATTGTTTAAGCTCATGCGTAAAACGGGGGATCTTTCGCGGTAGCCCCGTCATATCACCCCAAAGCTGGGCAAGTACCACGTGATCGTACGCGCCTACCCACGCCCACAGCTCAGGATGTGAGTCTGCGGATAAAAGAAACTCCACGATATCATCACGGATCTGCGCGTTAGTCTTCCATAGTTCACTCGAAGGATTTGGCAGTTTGTTTAACACATTCTCCCGAACCCATTTCCCCGCCTTGGAGTGATCAGCATCGGTAGACACTGCATAGTACTCTCGCCCGTCCTCATCGACAATGCCGATCGAGACAAGTTCGATACTGCGGCCGTCTTCAATGAACTCGGTGTCATAAAAATACCTCATCCGACCTTGCCTCACTGCGATAAAATCAACGGTTTTTTGTCATGCGTCTCACAGAGGCAAAGAAAGCCCCAGCGCACATTATCTGTCAATTAATCACCACAGTAATAAACCACCATGCATCGGCCATGCATCGCCCCCTAGCTTAAGTCTTAGCCGCTACGGGTGTTTGCTTTGCGACGCCCGCCTGGCGGGGAACCAACCCGCGTGGCGCGATGGAACGCCCAATGAGGGGAAGACGCGACAAAAGCTCCATCGCTGCAGCTCCGGCGATCGTAAAACCGATGCACAGCAAAACCCACACCTCAGAAGACCCTAGGAGAGTATCGCTATACAGCTCGATCCCCTCCTCGCGATAGCGGAAGAAATATCCGAAGAGCAGAGTCAACACGATGGGATGGCTCAGATAGATAACCAATGTATGCCGACCAATCCACTGCAGTCCCTCCCCTACTAATGAGACCTTAGAGAGCAGAACCGCACATACGATAGCAGCGGGCAAATACAACAGATGCGTGAGCGTAAGCAGGGAAAGCTCCCAGACTTCTGACACCGACACATGCGATATTTCGCGGCTCAAGAGCCGCGTCCCGCACGCCACTGCAAGCTCTACGGGTTTAAGAGCATTCTCCGCATAGCGCTCAATCAAGGGTCGTGCATAAGCGCCTATCAAGAAGCACGGAAGATACGCCACGACTTTTTCTGTCATGGGAGTTTCCGGAGCTATCGGCGCACACACGATAATGGCGAGTGGGATAAACCAACGCAACCACAGATGCAGGAACTTTGTACTCCACAGCGCGATAGTAAAGAAGAACAGGGAGTGGAGGAACCAATACATATTTTCAGAAGTCCACAAGGCTTCCACGTAGAAGTCCTGGTCCGGGAGAGGCTCATCCCAAAACACAAAAAACTCTATCCGCTTGGCAAATAACTCCAGTGGAGTCCACAGCACGTAGGGAACCAAAAGGAACCACAGGCGATGTACAAATAGCTCCGCAAAGCTAAACCGGAATACTTTGATGGAGAAAAAACCGCTTACCAGAAAAAATAACGGCATCCGAAGAGGCGCAATAAGTTCATTTACCTGCGCCGCCGCCGTGTACATCCCATCAGGAACAGACAAACAAATGTGGAGCAGCACCACCCCGATGATCGACAACCCTTTGGCCACATCGGGCCATGCCATGCGCGGTTTCTTCTGAGCTGTTGCCGGCACCGTTGCTGGCGGTGCTGCTGCCGGGATCGCCAAAGACTTCTGAGGCTCAGTGACCACTGTAAGGTGCATTCGAGTAGCTTCGTGGGCTTTTTCCTCTAAAGACACGACGTCGCTAGACCTGTAGAGAGGGCGCTCGCATCGAAAATCCCGCATTCTGCAGGCAGCGTTCTTGCTCTTGTTTGCTTGCGTCTTCTTTTTTCCAGGGAGTCTCACACTAGAGGGAAAGCGAAAAACACGCGGCTTTACTACTCGCCGATCCATTATGCTCCCTCTACAGGCTGTCGCCTTACTCGTTTTCTTGCTATACAAAGCAAAGCGCCGGCCTAAAACCGGCTGCACTGTCTTTGAATTGACCGCCCTATGCTTTGCTTGTCAACGAGCCCATTCCACTGTTGCAGAATGTTCGAGCTCTGGACATAGGCACATAGCCATGCGAAATGACCATAAGCCTAGTTGATCACCAGAGCAGCTAAAACTAAGGGCACCCAAATTTACTCCGCGCCCGCGGGATATCCTTTGTCCTCTTCAAGGGATTTTTTTACATCCGTTGCGTACATGTCCACATACGGCTGGCCACTCAAACACGAAAGCTCATGCATCACATAATCAGTGAGTGCACGATATGCCTCGTGAGATTCTGGGTCCAGCCCCCGCTTCGCAGCAAATTCAGAGGGAATGATCGGATCGCCTATCTTCATCCGAACCTTATAAGGACGTGGTATCCACGAGCCGATCGGATTAGCCTCACGGCTTCCAATCATGGCGACGGGAATCACCGGATCATTGGTGGTAAACGCGATCCGGGCCATTCCCGTCCGCCCTTTATAAACCCGCCCATCAGGTGAGCGCGTACCTTCAGGATAAATCCCGAACACGTCTCCCCGCCCCAAGATCTCACGAGCCGTACTGATCAATTCCACAGCAGCAGTCGGAGAGTTTCTATCAATAGGAACCTGGCCTACAGAAGTAAAAAACCACTTTTGCAACCGGCCGATGCACCCCGAGGAAGTAAAATACTCGCTCTTTGCCGGAAAAGTGATCTGACGACTACACACCAAAGGAAAATAGAAAGAATCCAGAACCGACTGATGGTTCGAGGCTAGAATCGCTGCTCCCGACGAAGGGATTTTATCTACTCCTTCAACCTCGGGCCGATTATACAGGCGCAGAATAGGACCTAGCAGGATGTGCTTGAAGGTCCAGTACCACTTGTTGTGCATCAGGGAATCCTTGAATATCAGAGAGCGAGGGCGATCAGACCAATTGGCGAGCCAAATCAGATACCCCGATCATACCCGCATCTCCGCCTAGCTTCGCACACGAAACTTTGGGAAGGGGGCGGTATCCTGCCCCCACCATAGATGCAGCCATCGTCTCCACGGCAGTATCAATATAAAGTGCGCTTGCAGTGGATACTCCCCCACCGATCACGATAAGACCAGGATCAAGGACATCCGCCACCACTGAGAGGGCGCGCCCCATCCATTGCGCAAAATCTTCCACTACAGCACACGCCAGCTGATCACCGTCACCAGCTGCAGCCATAATGCGCTTACCGCTTAGGGAACCGTTGGCTAGGTCGTCGATAAGCACGGAATCGGTTGCCTTGCCCGCCGCGATCATTTCACGAGCAGTAGTTTCCAAAGCCGTTCCTGAGCAATAGCGCTCAAGGCATCCCCGCTTGCCGCAAGAGCACGCTCGGCCCCCTGGCACCACAGTGAGGTGGCCGAACTCCGGCGCCGTGCCAAACGCCCCACGATAAATTTCTCCTTGATGCATAAGGGTTGCACCAATTCCCGTTCCTACTGCAAAGAGGACCCAGTTATATGCCCCCTGTGCGGCACCAAACCGGTATTCTCCCCATGCTGCCGAATTTGCGTCGTGTTCAAGCCGGACAGGTAAGCCTAGAGCTTCCGAAAGCTCTGCGCGGACAGCCCGATCTCGCCACGGAAGATGCGGAGCAAAACGAACGACCTCACAATCAGGGTCCAAAAAACCAGCTACCGCGAGCCCCACTGCGGAGACATCATGCCGCTGCCGCAGGTTATCTACGAGCCCGATAATGCCCGATTCAAGCAGTTCAGGAGTCGATGGCGTAGGAACCGACATAGAGTTAATGATTTGACCATCCGAAGTCACCGCCGCCGCCCGCATGTTAGTGCCACCAATATCAAAGCCCACGGTGACTGCGTCGGATCTTTCAGACATATCTCGCCTCAACTGTCCTCGACTTTTTGGAAAACGCGCACTCTATGCGGCCACGCACTATGGAAGCGCACAAAGCATAACTAACAGAGTATAGCGAGCCGCCACCCCAATATCACATTTACGCTTATAGCAATGCGCGTAGTCTCCGCCCCATAATCTCCCAACTCCATTGCTCTTTCACGTGCTGCCGCCCTTTGCCTGCCATAGCTTGTCGGCGCTCCCCGCCCATTGCTACAAGAGAGTTCACGGCAAGAGCCACCGCCGCCGCACTATGCCCATCCACAACCACACCACCCCCAGGAGCGATCGTCTCCGGTGCGCCACCAGAGTCCCCAGCAATGACCGGCACGCCGCACGCCTGGGCCTCCAAGAAGACGATCCCTAGCCCCTCGACATCAAGCCCGCGCCCCCGCGTTCGACACGGCATAGCAAAGAGATCACAGGCCTGAAGAATCTCCACCATGCATTCCTCAGAGACTCTGCCCATAAAAGCTACGTAATCTGTTACCCCATGCCTTTCCGCTAGTTCCACTAGTTTAGTTTCATACGGCCCCCCGCCCACGAGCACCAGCCGAACCGACTGGCCTCCGCTAAGTATCTCAGGAAGAGCCTCGATGAGCCGGTCTTGCCCTTTCCTAGGAACTAAACGAGAAATACATGCGATAACAAACTCATCCTCGCCCCACCTCAGTTCCTCACGGATACGCGCCCTTACACCGTTTTCTACCGGATGAAAGCGCTCCACATCCACACCTGAAGGAAGATGCGCAAACTCAACGTGAGAACCAAAGGCCCCTCGGATACGACCAAGCGTGAATTCAGAGATATACGTGACTACGTCACTGTATCGACCGATGCGCCTCAATAGCTGGCGTGCTATCGGTAACATTGCCCAGCCCACCTCATGCCCATGAGTCGACGCAACAACCCGACGCGCGCCGGCTTTCTTAGCTCTTCCGCCAAGAAGCCCTAATGGAGCGGCCGCACCAAACCACACGGTGTCTATCTGTTCCTTCTCTATAATCTCTGCCATTCGACGAGCCGTAGCAGGGATAGGAAGCATAATCTTGTGCGGCCAGCGATACACCACATAAGGCAGAGACGCATCATAAGCCTCCACAGCAGCGGCATCCTGCGTAGAAGCGAACACAACCACATCCTGTGGCTCCAGCTCATCCAAGTAGTCACGAATGTACGACTGGATTCCGCCAAGCGTCGGCGGAAAATCATTAGTAACTAAGAGCACCCGGGTCATGCTTTGATTCTCCCATGAATAGTGAGAGCCCGACGATCATTGATCGTCGGGCATGCACTGCGAAGATTAGTAACGGCGAGCTCCATAGAAAGGCATTGAGTCAACAGGCACGACCTGAACTGGAATGCCATAATCCGACGCATGCACGAGCATGCCGTTGCCTGCATAGATTCCCACGTGCGTGGCACCAGGATAATATCCGACGACGTCTCCCGGTTGTAGCTCACTACGAGAAACAGGAGTTCCACCAGCCATTTGCGCCTGGGACGTTCGTGGAAGCGACTTGCCCTGCTGCTGGTAAGACCAATACACCAATCCAGAGCAATCAAATTGCGACGGTCCTACCGCACCCCACCCATAGGGCGAACCGAGTTTAGTCATCGCCGCCTGCAGAGCACCCATCCCCTCGGGGTTGGAACCGACAACTCCATCGAGCGAATATGCTACAGGGCCATTCTTAGCTTCCCACCGCGCCCTATCTTCGCGACTGAGACTTTCTACCTGTTTACGGAGATCTTCAGTCTTGGTCTTGAGCGCTTCTTGCTCTTTGAGTAAAACCCCGTGCTGTCTTTCAAGCTCAGCTTGCTTAAACTTCGCTTCAGCAATCGCACGAGTAACAGATCCTCGCTTGACTGCAGAGTTTTCTGTTGCTTTAGACAACTCGCCTAAAGCTGCCTGTGCATTCCTCGTGAGAACCGACATATACGCGGCACGGTCAATAGCGTTCTGGGGATTTTCTGCAGAAACAGCATTAGTTAATGGATCAATAACAGCGCCACGATATTTTGAAGCCGCCAGACGATTGATCTCACTGCGATAGACGTCTTCTTTAGCCTTCGCCTCGTCCGCTTCCTGGGTAGCTCGATCAACATCAGATTGAAGATTCCGCAAAGACTCTTCCCCTGCCGTTAAATCAAGCTCCAGCTGTTTCACCGCCTCATTCTTGGCGTTTGCATCTTGGGAAATAGCTTCCATCGAGCTAATGAGTGATTCGACATCGTCTGCAAAAACAGCCGGCGCCAAAGATCCACCTACAGAAACCATGACCAGCAAAGGTGCAACGAAAAGCATTCGGCGCGTTTTTTTCACTGTTTTCCCCATAATGTCTAGCTAGATGAACACAACAACTATATAGCCCACACAGCAAAAAACAAGCATTGCCCTGCATAACTGTAAGCAAAGTGAAAATAGTGAAGGTCCGGCATGCACAGCCGAACCTTCACTATTAATCATCGGTCTATTTAGTACCGAACTGCGTTGTAATAAGGCATGTAATCGATGGGAGACTCAGAAAGCGGAGTTCCTTCAGTCAAGGCATGAATAACAGTGCCATTGCCGGTATAGATTCCAACGTGGGAAGCGCCAGAGTAGAAAGCGATAATGTCGCCAGGCTGAAGATCCTGTCGAGCAACCTTTGTTCCACCTGCAGCCTGTGCGTAGGAAGTACGAGGGATGGACTTGCCGATCTGCGCGTATGCCCATGAGGTCAAACCAGAGCAGTCGAAAGCGCTAGGACCTGCAGCACCCCAGACGTAAGGGGAACCAATCTTGGAACGTGCAGCATCAACCACGGCCTGGCCGGAAGAAGTTGCCGGAGAAGAGCTGATGGTAGGAACATTTACCAGTGCAGAGTAGTTAGCGTTCCCACCCTGTCCCTGCAGAGAAGGAATCCACTGATCGCTACCCGGAACGTTTGCAATGCCAGGTACATTTTCAATTCCCTGAACCTCAAACTTGATTCCTGTGTTAGGAACTACAACCTCAGCGGCATGTGCCTGTCCGGTAAGAGTTGCGGTGGCACCCACCACGACAGCAGAAGCTGCTGCATTACGTGCGGTGTTCTGATTGCTGCGACGGTGCTTAGCCACGAAAGAAACTCCAAATCCTTATCGGTCTGCCACATAGTGGCTGCTTTCCCTTTTCAAGGAAGCAGGCGACCCTATCTTCAAGTACGTGCAGCCCCATCACACGGGACCAACTCAAATGTCTCGATTAGGTTACGAAACGGCAACGCTTCATGTCCACCCATCAACAAAGATCCACACGTTATAAAACCGTTACTTAACAAACGTCTCCATTCCTTAAATTTAGATAAGTTCACCCCCACTGACGGCAGGCAGTGGCATTGAGTGGCAAAATCCCCCCATCGAACTGCACTAATAGGAACTTCCTTTAGAAGCGAAAAACACCCCAACCCCCCACCACACTTTCGCCACAATCGCCGAAATATAAATATGTATGATCCCGGTCACGTTTTGTAATTTTCTCCATATCCAAGGTCACCAATACCGTTTTCCCCACGGGAAAAAGCGCAGTATGTCATCCATTTCCCCTACGTAAAGACGCCTCTCACGTAACTAAAGCATCAAAAGTAACAGCCACTACATAGCATTCCGAGACACTTGAAGCACTTAGGTCACATCAATAACTAGATAAGCCACGTAATAATGAGGAACCAACAACACAGACTTCAGCGTTATTACGCTTGTGCCCCTGGCTGTTTTATCTCCCCCTCCTGCAGTCGCGTCTTCTGCGTTGTCTCCTTATATATAAGGAGTAATCCTATAAAGACGACAGTGGCCTTCCCGTTAACCAGGAAGGACACTGTCGTATTCGAGAACGTTTTAGGGCTAGTCTTTCTCTACCCCATCTTTGATGCGATTCTGTTTCTGCAGATTCTCATACATTTCAACTTCTTCACGATGATTCTCATGCTCAATTTCATCGTATTTCGCCGCGATAGACTCCGAATCTGGAGTGAAGAATGAACCACGGCCAGGGCTTCCGCCGAAGCCAAGCTGGTTGAGCTGCTTAGGAACAGCAGCACCAGCGTATGGAAGCGGAATTGGGTGTCCATGCTCGTCGACTGGGCCGAGCGGCTGGTGAACCTCTACAAAGGCACCGTTAGGCATGATCTTGATAACGCCGGTTTCAATACCATGCTCCAGAACCTCACGGTCAGAGCGCTGCAGAGCAAGGCAGATCCTGTAGGTGATGAAGTAAGCCAACGGGGGAAGAACAATCAGACCGATACGTCCAACCCATGTCATAGCATTCAGGGAAACCTGGAAGTGGTACGCGAATAGGTCGTTACCACCAGAGAGCGTGAGCAAGAAGTAGAAGACAATTGCCATCACGCCAAGGGACGTGCGCACCGGAACGTCGCGGGGACGCTGCAACAGGTTGTGGTGGGCGTCGTCGCCAGTGATCTTCTTCTCGATGAACGGGTAAGCCACGAGCAGTGCGACAAGGACACCACAAAGAAGGGCAACCCAGAAAGCACCAGGGATCGTGTAGTTACCAAAGTAGAGTTCCCAAGCCGGCATCACACGCGCTGCACCGTCAGTCCACAGCATGTAAATATCAGGCTGCGAACCAGCTGAAACCTGTGACGGGTTATAAGGACCCAGGTTCCAAATAGCGTTGATAGAGGTCAAACCAGCCAAGAGTGCCAAGAAACCGAAGGTAACCAAACCGAAGGAGGTGGTCTCCAGGATGAAGACCGGCAGGATACGAACGCCGACGACGTTATTCTCTGTGCGACCAGCACCCGGGAACTGAGTGTGCTTTTGGTACCACACCAAAGCAAGGTGAGCCGCAATCAGGCCAAGGATGATGCCTGGAATGATGAGCACGTGTGCGATGTAGAAGCGGTCGAGCATCAAATCAGATGGGAAGTCTCCACCGAAGATCAACCAGTGCAACCAGGTACCGATGATGGGGAGAGCCAAAATGATGGCAGACATAATGCGCAGACCGACGCCGGAAAGCAGGTCATCAGGAAGGGAGTAACCCATGAAGCCTTCCGCCATGCCCAAGAACAAAAGCACGCAGCCAATGATCCAGTTAGCTTCACGCGGGCGACGGAACGCACCGGTAAAGAAGATGCGGAGCATGTGAACCGTCATGGAAACCATAAAGGTCAACGCAGCCCAGTGGTGCATCTGGCGGATGAAGAGACCACCGCGCACCTCGAAGGAAAGGTTCAGCGCGGTCTCGTATGCACGAGACATTTCCACACCATTCAAAGGCAAGTAAGCGCCTTCATAGATGACCTTGGTGATGGAAGGGTCAAAGAAAAGTGTTAGGTATACGCCGGTCAGCAACAGGATAACGAAGCTGTAGAGAGCGATCTCGCCGAGCATGAAAGACCAATGCGTCGGGAATACCTTATTAATTTGACGACGAATACCAGCAGCAGCTGTGTATCGAGAGTCAATATTATTGCCAATGTCAGCTAGTTTGTTGCTCATGAACGACGCTCCCAGAATGCCGGGCCGACAGGTTCAACAAAGTTTCCTGCGGCAATGAGGTAACCCTCTTCGTCAACGGTAATCGGCAGCTGAGGCAAAGCACGGGCGGCTGGGCCGAAGACCGGCTTGCCGTAATGCAATGCATCGAACTGCGACTGGTGGCACGGGCAAAGGATGCGGTTCGTCTGAGCCTCGTAGAGGGACGTCGGGCAACCAATGTGCGTGCAGATCTTGGAGTAGGCGTAGTAATCGCCGTAGTGGAACTCTTCCTGTCCTTCACGCTCAACAACTTTTTGAGCATCAGAAGCACGAAGACGAATAAGCATGACTGCGTTTCGAGGGCCGTGAATCGAGTGCATCTGCTCCGTGTACACGTCAGCGTTTGCACTGTACTTATCGCCATCGTTAACCAGCTCTTCTGGGAGCGGGAAAACGGTTTCCATTGCAGCAGCAGACAGATCTTCCGGACGCATACGAACCAGGCGGCTAACGCCGTGCGTCGTGTAGTGCGTGCCAACAGAGGTGCTGTGCTTCTCAGCGGTCGTTCCGGTGTCGCGCCCTAGGTAAAGCTTCACGCCTTTCTCATGCAACGTCCAACCGGAGGTCCACAGGGTTCCGTCACCCTGAATGCCTAGCTCGCCCTTCTTCCATGGGTTTTTCACCATGCCGCCGAGCGGAGCAACAATAACTAGTCCCGCAAGGAGTCCGCCGACGCCAAGCATCGACTTGAGCACTTTACGACGCCCCAAGGTGGAGGTTTCCCAAGAATCATTGAGCAGTGCGGTGATCGTACGACGATCCACTTCTTCCGAAGGTCCATCGTGGCGACGCTGTACAGAGATCTCTGCAGGGATGATGTTCTTGATGCAAATGATCACGCCGAAGCCCAGTGCCAAAATGGCAAGACCTGCGGTCAAACCAAGCAGCGGAGTATACAGCGTGTAGGTCCACAATCCGTCATCGCCGAGGCCTTTATAGTGCCATGGCCAGAACAGGTAAATAGCCAAGTATGCCAAGGCTGAGACGATGCCGATGCCGAACCAAACGCCAACTTTTATAGAAGCACGCTTGGAAGCCGGATCGCCCTCAACTGGAAAACGCTCTTTACGATAAGCAACAGTCACACCGTCGAGCTCTGTACCCAAACGTGCTAGCTCGTCGTTAGACATCGCTTCTAGTTCTTGCGTTGTGTATTTCTTTTCATTGCTATTGCTCATGAGCGAGATCCAATCCACAGAGCAGCGGCCACCAAGACCACGATTCCAACGAGCCACATCAACATGCCTTCAGAGACTGGGCCTAGGCCGCCCAAGTTCCAGCCGCCTGGGCTAGGTGTCTCTTTAGCAGACTTGATGTAAGCAATAATGTCTTTCTTCTCATCAGCGGAGAGCTGACGATCCGAGAACTTAGGCATGTTCTGAGGACCAGTAAGCATTGCCTGGTAGATTTCCTGCTCATTTGCAGGGTCTAGAACAGGTGCGTATTTACCACTAGAAAGTGCGCCACCGCGCCCCGTGAAGTTGTGGCAAGAAGCGCAATTCAAACGGAAGAGATCCGAGCCGCGAGCGACATCGGCTGGATCGATCTTTCCGTTGTAGTTAGCGCCACGAAGAGTATCTAGTGCGACAGAGCCGTCCTCGTTGTATACGATGCCGGGGCCGCCACCGTTAGCCTCAACGTATGCGGCCAACGCTAGGGTCTGTGCTTCAGAGTAGCGTGGAGCCTTGCGCATGGCCTGCGCCTCATTGCGCAGCATTGGCATACGTCCAGAATGAACCTGGAAGTACGTTGCACCGGAGCCAACACCAATCAGCGAAGGACCCCGGTCTTTCACGCCTTGGAGGTTTGCGCCATGGCAGGTGATACAAGCAACGTCATAAAGGTCCTTACCTTCCTGAATCATTGCTTGCTCGTCTTGGCGCGCCGTAGCTACCTGAGCGTCAGGCGTCACAGCGTTAACTAAAAGTCCGGTACCGGTAAGGCCAACAGCTAGCGCTAAAGCACCAACAGCAGTCCGGCGCACCTTGCGGCGTGCTCGAACTTTCTTGGCCTTGGAGACTGAAGCTGAGGGTACTTCTACCGCTTCAGTCTTGTTCTGGGTGGTATCCATCATTTCCCTTAATGTTCTCGAATACGGAAAGTGAGGGGCTATCTCAGTTCATATAACCGGATTGAGCGGTTATATGAGCCAAGACCGCCTATTGAATGAAGTAGATCGTGATGAACAGGCCGATCCAGACCACGTCAACGAAGTGCCAGTAATAGGACACCACCATCGCAGCAGTCGCCTGTGCAGGTGTGAACTTCGACTTAGAAATGCGAAGCAACACAACCACAAATGCCAAAACACCCGCAAGCACGTGTGCTGCATGGAAGCCCGTGGTGATGTAGAACGCAGAACCGTACACACTGCTCGGGATCGTCATTCCATGCTCGATCAAGTGGTAGTACTCATAGCTCTGACCGAGCAAGAAGATTGCTCCCAGCAAAATGGTCAGAGAGAACCAACGACGAAGACCAAAAACATCTCCGCGTTCCGCCGCGAACACGCCAAACTGAGCCGTCACAGAGGAGGACACCAAGATAGCGGTGATCACCAATGCGTAAGGCACGTTGAGGTGCGCAGCTCCTTCTTTCCAAGAGCCATTACCAATTCCATTTGCACGCGAGGTGAAGTACATCGCGAACAAACCGGCGAAGAACATTAATTCCTGGGACAGGAACACAATCGTGCCGACACTGACCATATTTGGCCGGTTCAGTGCCGCAACACGCTGCGGTGCTGCCATATCTTTGTTTCCTATTGCGCTCGTCACGTTAATTAGTATGGTCGTTTCTTCCGATCAAGTCACATTCTGCCCCCGCCTTTTTTAGGTCCTCATTTCTTGCACATAGCAATATTTTTTCTGTTCCACAGCCCACAGTTTTTCTTAGACACAACGGGAACTAAACACCCTTTCCATACGACGGAGGGTTTCCGCAGGTCACCACAGTAGAAACCTGAAGGTTGCCCAGTTTTTCCCACAAGCCCTTTCCCCGGCCTCAGGCGTAGTTCTCTTCAGTTTTATTTTTCCCTCTATTTGCCTGAGAGATATTTCACATTCCAAAGAGAAGGCATCTGCCAAGGTTGCAACTTTAGTATGACCCCCAACTACCTGCGCTTTTATGCGCAATATCGGATAGTCTGACGCTTTTTGCCCCTTTAAAATTATTTTTAACCCCGCGGGAACTTTTCCCACCCATCGACAGTGTCTTTAATCAGACAGCCGAGATACAAAGATAAAACCCGATCCCCACCCGTCATAACGACAGTGGGGATCGGGTTTATTTTTCTAAGG
This sequence comes from Corynebacterium silvaticum, assembly GCF_002162115.2. Lineage (NCBI taxonomy): Bacteria > Bacillati > Actinomycetota > Actinomycetes > Mycobacteriales > Corynebacteriaceae > Corynebacterium > Corynebacterium silvaticum. The sequence goes on from NZ_CP021417.2 coordinate 1,773,088, forward strand.
AAAGTGCGCCTCGGGTACGACCAAAAGCGGAAGGCTAACTATACAACTAGTGCTTTTCTTTTGGCATACCGTACTGAAGGTTCAGCATGGTTGTGGTGTAGATAAGCAATGCCGCACCAACTGCAATGAGCCAGTAGTGAAGGAAGATAACGCCAAAGCCAAGAACAGCAATGGCACCACTCATAGCCGCAGGCCAGATAGAGCTAGGGCTAAAGAATCCGAGAGTTCCAGCAGCATCTGCAACCTCAGCCTCTTCCCAGTCCTCAGGAAGGATGTCAATGCGGTTTTCAGTAAAGTGCAGGTACCCGCCCAACATCAGGGTGAGTAGCGTCGCCAGAATCAGCGAAACTCCACCAGCCCATTCAAAACCAGGGTGGCTACCAGAATCCCTAACGTACATTGTGGCAAAAACATAGATCACTGACATGACGGCAAGGAACGTTGCCATCGAATACATGATCTTGGATGTAGCTTTCATGTTCTCTACTTCTCCTTGTTCCTACGCAGCGGGGCTGGTCTTATCAAAGTTGTCGCCATCACGCGTAGCACGCTCAGAGTTGAACGGGTGCGTGGTGGTTGCGTAGGGCTCCTCTCCAATGCTCTTGAGAGCATCAGAGTTTGTAGCCTGCGGATTGCTATTACGGAAAGAGATGTACTGCTTGAACTTCTCTGGAGTGACTACGCGAATCTCAAAGTTCATCATTGCGTGGTAGGTGCCACACATCTCCGCACAGCGACCCACGAACGCACCAGTCTTTTCGATCTTTGCGATCTGGAAACGACGCTGCTGCTTGTTCTGCTCCGGGTGGTTGTACACGTCACGCTTGAACAAGAACTCTGGAACCCAGAATGCGTGGGAGACATCGGCAGAAGCCAAGTCAAACTGAATTGCGGTGTCACTTGGGAGAACCAACACTGGGATCTCTTCAGAAGTACCCAAAGTCTCAATCTTGTTGAAGTGGAGGTAAGACGTGTCAGTCTTAGACATTCCGTTGATTGGGTTCTTGCCGTTAGGGTCTACCTTGCTTGCCTCGGCTGCAGCCTGGCGAGCTTCGTCGACACCCTTATATTCAGCACCGGTGGGCGAAAACTCGGCAGCAATATCCGAGTAGCCAAACTTCCAGTTCCACTGATAGGCAGTAACGTCCACGGTGACCTTAGGATCTTTATCCATCGCGGTTACCTTGTCCTGGGTCTGGACGGTGAAGAAGAAGAGGCCCATAACAATAACGATCGGGATTATCGTTAGCACCAGTTCCAACGGAATGTTGTACTGAGTCTGACGAGGGAACTCATCTTTGCCGGCCTTCTCCGCACGCTTAGCACTCCATGCGAACATGCCGTAGATGAAAAGCCCCCACATGATGAAGCCGATGATCCAGGCAGCTACCCAGACCCAGACCCAGAAGTTATACATCGAAGTAGCTTCGGGCGTAACGCCTTCTGGCCAACCAAAGGCTAGAGCTTTACCCAAAACACCGCCTGGTGCATCTACGTCACATCCCGCAAGGGTAAGGCCACCAAAGCCGATGGCGCCACCAAGCAATGCTTTGCGCCCAATGCCACGCTTTTGCTGCTGTTCCACGCGCGTTTGCCTTCCTGTCGCACTTATTTCCTTGGAGTCTTAGGCCATCCGTAACTCATCAGATTCTGATTGGGGACAGTCCAAAACCCACGCCTATTAGTGCAGGATAGTCCACCCCTCTTTGTTTTCCTGAATGTCATGGCACGCTCTCCCCCTTCTTCTCACTGTATTTTCTCCGAGAACCTTCGGGTTTCCTAGGAAAATCCACCCCAGTAGCACAGATCACGCCGGAATATAGTGCCCCAAATCACAGGAACTAAACGGGCAATCAACCTTATGTATACCCTCCCCAAGAAAACAGCACGTTAGTGCCCCAAAAAACCGTTTCCGCTTAAGCCGCAGCACGGAAAAATAAGAGAAATCAGGAACGCCTCCAAGTCCCCTCCCCCGGGATTTAAGAGCGTTTTCGCTCACATTCCACAGAGCTGATCGTCGCAATACCTTCTACAACCCCAACGGGGTACCCTTAGACAGCTAAGTACTTTGTTCATATATAAGAAGGAGCGGCGAACTATGTGCGGACTTCTTGGCATGCTTACGAGCACAAGGGATGCCCAAAGGTACGTCCCAGCCATCGAAAAATCGCTACCGTGTATGCGTCACAGGGGGCCAGACGAAGCCGGAACGTGGCATGACGAGCAAGCCGTCTTTGGGTTCAATCGCCTTTCTATCATCGATCTCGAACACTCCCATCAGCCACTGAAATGGGGACCACAAGACCAGGCCGATCGTTATGCGATGACGTTTAACGGCGAAATTTATAACTATGTGGAGCTCAGGGCAGAGCTACAGGAACTCGGCTACACCTTTAATACTTCAGGCGATGGCGAGACCATTGTCGTCGGCTATCACCACTGGGGTGCGGACGTCGTCCAGCACCTGCGTGGCATGTTTGGCTTTGCCATTTGGGATTCCCAGGAAGAAAAACTCTTCCTCGCCCGCGATCAATTCGGCATCAAGCCGCTGTATTACGCAACCACAGATGCCGGAACCATGTTCTCTTCGGAGAAGAAATGCATTTTGGAGGCCGCCGAGGATCTGGGTCTAGATCTCAGCCTTGATCAACGGGCTATTGAGCACTACGTTGACCTGCAGTACGTACCAGAGCCAGAGAGCCTTCACACGCACATCCGCCGGCTCGAATCGGGTTGCTACGGGGAGCTTGTCCCCGGCGGCAAGGTCAAGCAGACTCGTTATTTCCGCCCCCAATTCCCAGCACAGGAAGTTCCCAAGGGCAAGGAACAAGATCTTTTTGATCGAATCGCTCGCGCGTTAGAGGACAGCGTCGAAAAGCATATGCGTGCCGACGTCACCGTCGGGTCCTTCCTCTCCGGCGGCATCGATTCCACTGCGATAGCTACATTGGCCAAGCGCCATAACCCTAATTTGTTGACCTTCACCACTGGCTTTGAGCGGGAGGGCTACTCAGAGGTTGATGTTGCTGCTGAGTCTGCGGCTGCGATCGGCGTGGAACACATCGTTAAAGTTGTGTCGCCAGAGGAATACGCCAACGCCATCCCTCAGATCATGTGGTACTTGGACGACCCCGTGGCCGATCCTTCCCTTGTTCCGCTCTTCTTTGTGGCTCAAGAAGCTAGGAAGCACGTCAAGGTTGTCCTCTCCGGCGAGGGCGCGGACGAGCTTTTCGGCGGCTACACGATTTATAAAGAGCCGTTGTCTCTCGCTCCCTTTGAAAAAATCCCGATTCCGCTACGTCGAGGACTAGGGCAACTCGCAAAGGTCTTCCCCGAGGGAATGCGTGGCAAATCCTTGCTGGAACGCGGTTCCATGCCGATGGAAGAACGCTACTATGGCAACGCCCGCTCCTTTAACTTTGAGCAGATGCAACGCGTTCTGCCTTGGGCCAAGAAGGAATGGGACCACCGTGAAGTAACAGCCCCGATCTACGCTCAGTCCACGCATATGGATCCGGTCGCGCGCATGCAGCACCTTGATCTATTTACCTGGATGCGCGGCGATATTTTGGTTAAAGCCGACAAAATCAATATGGCGCATTCCCTTGAGCTCCGCGTTCCGTTCTTGGATAAAGAAGTGTTTGCCGTAGCTGAAACTATCCCCCATAGTTTGAAAGTCACGCAGGGCACCACCAAATACGCACTACGTAAGGCAATGGAACAGATCGTTCCGCCACATGTCTTGCACCGTAAGAAGCTCGGTTTCCCCGTTCCTATGCGCCATTGGCTAGCCGGCGATGAACTATTCGGCTGGGCCCAAGACACCATTACGGAGTCCCTCACAGACCATATCTTTGATAAGAAGGCCGTCTTGGACATGCTCAATGAGCATCGTGCAGGAGCCAGCGATCATTCTCGTAGGCTATGGACTGTGCTTGCCTTCATGGTGTGGCATGGAATCTTTATAGAGAACCGAATCGATCCTGGAATCGAGAAAAAGGATTATCCGGTCTACCTCTAACGGTAGAATAGTGGGGCGCCCCTCGCGCCGCGGTGGGATTAGACGGTAGTTCATCTAATCCCACCGCCCATTTTTCTTTCTACCTGGGACTTTCTCCCTTTTCTTGGTCTTTTGCGGCTCAGACAAACGTAGCTAGGAAAAGCAAAAATCCTCCTAATCGTGAATGCATCACCGTTAGGAGGATTTTTTATAACCGGCATTATCTCCCACTAAAAGGGGTATTATGCCAAAAATCAGTTGAATGAGTCTCCACAAGCGCAGGAGCCGTCTGCGTTGGGGTTGTCAATGGTAAAGCCCTGCGACTCAATCGTGTCCGCAAAATCAATGGTTGCCCCGGCGAGGTAGGGAACCGACATCTTGTCTACAACAAGACGGACGCCATCGATAACGTCGACCTTATCGCCATCGAGGTCCCGGTCGTCGAAGTACAGCTGATAGCGCAAGCCTGCACAGCCACCGGGTTGCACTGCAATACGCAGAGACAAATCGGTGCGTCCCTCCTGCTCAAGGAGCGCCTTGGCTTTGGCAGCTGCGGCTGCGCTGAGGATAACGCCTGTGTTGGAGGTTGTAGGTGCAGTCATCATGTCTCCTTATTCGAGTTCTCCGCCGCTGCGGTTACTCGGTTTCATTCTTTCGTGTTCGTGTAGATGTGTGCAGTGTCCGCACCATGCGGCAGTCCACCCCATGTGGTAGACGCTGCGCACCCTGACAGAACCCACAACAGGTTCCCTTACTTACAACAAGTACGGCTGTCATCTTCTACAAGAAGCTATAGCCGACAACTATACCCTCTATTTTCAGCGATTGAGTCCGGCAAAATCCGACATGGAGTTTATCTCCGCCACGACTCTGCTGGCTCCTATAAAAGAACTACACATCGCCATATTTTATTCCAAAGCTTTAAGCACTCGTGGAACCAAGGACTTCCCAAGACATCTCCGGGATCTCCCCACGCATGATATGCAGATCATACAAGGCCCGTGATATATCGCTCTACCTGGCGTTTTTAACCTCTTATAGGCACCCTACACACAATGGTTACTTCCGCGTTCCACTTTTATGGCGATACCTTGTAGCCTAGTAACCGTGAAATTACCTTGGAACAAAGACTCCTCTCAAGATTCTGCCAGTACTGGTACCTCCTCATCGGCAGCTACAGCGGCTTCTTCGGCCTCTTCGACTTCTCATAATTCAGGTCTCGGCGATGCCGCGAATCGTTCCAAGGCTTATACACCTAAAAAAGGCCACGCTACTCCTTCTCGCAAGCAGTCTCAGGCACATCCGGGAACCTTCGAGGCTCGTTTTGGTGCTCGCGAAGGCTACGGAGAATCGCGCAAGAAGCGCAAGGAGCTCAAAGCTTCCATGACCAAGGAGGAGTGGAAGGCTTATAAACGGGAGCGCGCGGACGAAGGCAAGCAGCGACGTCGAGAAGCTCAAGCTGCCATGGATCGTGGCGATGAGCGCTACCTCCTACAGCGCGACCGCGGCGAAGAGCGTCGTTATGTCCGCGATCTCGTAGACTCCAAGCGCTACATCGGCAACTTTGTTATGCCCCTTGCCCTGATTCTTCTTGTCATTCTCTTTATCGGACGATGGGTACCGGCATTTGCTAGCGCAATGTCCTTTGTAGCGCTCATCTTCATCGCTTCCTTTGCCATCGAGGCCATCGTGCTCGGTAGAAAAACAGCCCGAGCGGTGCGCGAACGCTTCCCTGATACCTCTGAAACAGGCTTTGGTATCGGCGCCTACGCATACGGCCGTGTAACCCAGCCACGACGCTGGCGCACACCAAAACCACAGGTCAGCATCGGTGACACGGTAGCGTAATTCCGTGCGTAGTTTGGTTTTGGGAGGGGCCCGTTCCGGCAAGTCTGCTTTTGCGGAGGCACTTGTGGGGGCGGGCTCTTGCCGTTATGTGGCAACGGCCCGCCCCTACGGTGATGACAACTTTGATGCGGATTTCCAACGCCGGATTTCCCAGCACGTGCAACGCCGCCCACCACACTGGGTCACAGAGGATCGCGCAGACCTCTGTGAGGTTCTCTCCCCCGCATATCTGCGGCAACACACAGAGCATTCTTTGCTTGTCGACGACCTCGGCACATGGCTTACCCATCTCATTGATACTAAAAATGCCTGGGATTCCCCTGCTGGCAGCACCACTTTGGAATCAGTGCGTCTGGCAGATTTGCTCCGAGTCTTCCCCACCGACCGCGACGTGGTTCTTGTCACTCCTGAGGTGGGAATGGGCATTATCCCCGAGCATCATTCAGCCAGGTTATTCCGGGATGAGATAGGCAGGCTTAATCACATGATTGCGGATGTCTGCGATCGAGTGTTCCTTGTTATAGCCGGACAACCATTACAGTTAAAAAGCGTTCTTTGACGTTACGTACTACATCGCGATAGCCAAACACATGGGAGTGCAACAACATGCAGCCATCCGATTTCTTTCCCAAGATCGATGCCCCGAGTTCCGAGGTAGCGGATCAGGCACGAGCTTTCCAGCTCACGCTCACTAAACCAACGGGTTCGCTGTCACGCTTGGAGGATCTTGGGGTATGGCTCAGCGCCTGCCAGGGGCAGGTTCCTCCTAAAAAAATCGTGCGCCCTCGCATGGTGGTCTTTGCTGGCGACCACGGCATCGCTACCAATAATGTCTCCCCCTATCCCATCGAGGTATCAATCCAAATGGCGGAAAATATCCGCAATGGTGGTGCCGGGATCAACGCAGTGGCACATTCTTCCGGCATTAGCGTACGCGTTGCCGATATTTCTTTAAACCACGATGTTTGGGACGATGAAAGGGTGTCGCGTTCTTGCGGGTCTATTGACCGGGAGGACGCGATGACGCAGGATCAGCTGGTACGCGCCATTGAGATAGGAAAGCGCATCGCAGATCAGGAAGTCGATTCCGGCGCGGACGTCCTCATGGCAGGAGACCTCGGCATTGGCAATACCACACCCTCTGCCGTGATCATCGGATTGTTGGCTAATCAAGAACCGGTGGTGGTCACGGGCCGCGGCTCAGGCGTTGATGATGAGGGCTGGAAGCGAAAAGTCTCTGCCGTCCGCGATGCAATGTTCCGTGCCCGCGATTTGCGCTATACCCCGCTGCTCATGATGCAAAAGGTTACTTCGCCTGAGTTGGTCGCTATGGGTGCCTTCATCGCGCAGGCTGCTGTACGCCGCACGCCCGTGCTTCTCGACGGCGTCGTGGTCACCGCCGCAGCCATGCTTGCGGAGCAGCTTGCTCCCGGTGCCAGAAAATGGATGCAGGCAGGGCACCTTTCAGCAGAACCTGCCCACCGCTTTGCGCTTAACTATTTAGGGCTTGAGCCACTACTGACCTTGGGCCTGCGACTAGGAGAAGGTTCCGGAGCTGCTGCGGCTTTCCCGCTGCTTCGCATCAGCGCAGACATTATGAATGACATGGCTAATTTTGATAGCGCTGGGGTCTTCGGGGCAGACGCTGTTCCCACCAACCGTATGGGTTAATACACTGCTCAAAGCCCTTTGAGGCCTGTGGTAATTGGTTCCTGCCAGCCTAAGTATTCAGTGTGCACCCTTCACACAGAAAGTTGGTTTCTCACAATGTCGGGCAAAGTCGGATTTGTGGAAGGCGAACATCGTCCTGCGATTATCGAGGGCCCGCTCACTGCCTTAAGCTGGCTCACCATTCTGCCGGTTCAGGGAGCCACAGCCTTTGACCGCATCACTGGTGGACGGGTGTTGGCCTCAGTCCCCCTTATCGGTATTTTGCTCGGGGCTCTTGGCACTACGTTGGCGGGACTAGGCGTTCACTTCCACATCACGCCCTTTTTAATCGCAGTTGTGATTGTTTGTTTCTGGGAACTTTTCACACGATTCATGCACCTTGATGGACTCGCAGACGTAGCCGATGCGCTAGGCAGCTACGCGCCCCCTGAGCGAGCGAGGGAAATTATTGCGGACCCGACCACCGGGCTTATCGGAATGGGCGCTGCTTTTATCTCGTTGACGCTTCAAATCGCGAGCTTTGACGCCCTCATCGAACGAGGCTATTGGTGGATGATTTTCTTTGCACCGATGATCGGCAGACTATGCGCAATCTTTGGTGCGCATTCCTCTTTAAACCCGATGCAACCGACTGGATTTGGCGCCATGATGATCGGTACAGTCCCTACGGCCACAATCGCGATATGGTTCAGCATTATTTCTGCAGTGTCCGTGTCCATCCCGCTGTTCGTCGGAAGCCCCGTCATAGCTGTAGTCGTCATCATCGCCCTCCTACTCAGCATCGGTGTTGCCGTGATAGAGATCAGGCATTGCAGCCGGCGTTTTGATGGGATGAACGGAGACACCACCGGCTTTATTATGCATTCTTGTACAGCAGCATCGGCGGTTTTCTTAGCTATCGGGGTATGCGTTATCTAAGTGCTCCCCTTTTCCCCGGATTTCTTCAGCGGGAATGCATAAGCCATAAGCCGAAGCTCTTCTCTGCACCGACTTATGGCCCAAACGTCCCCGGACCTATATCAGTGTGTGCATCCATTCATGGGGATCGGCTACCGTGCCACGCTGGATTCCTGTGAGTATGTCGCGCAGCTTCATAGTGATATCGCCAGCGACATTGTGGTTGACTTCAAAGTCACCGTGGTTTGACTTAACAAATCCCACGGGGGTGATCACCGCAGCAGTGCCGCAAGCAAACGCCTCTCGCATGGAGCCGTTTGTGGCCGTCTCCTGCCATTCTTCCGTAGAGATAAGACGCTCTTCTGTGGTGTACCCCAGGTCGCGAGCGATCTGCAGGAGGGAATCACGCGTGATTCCCGGCAAGAGCGAGCCAGAGAGCTGAGGGGTAACGATGTGAGGAGCGGATTCCTCACCCATGACAAAGAAGAGGTTCATTCCGCCCATTTCTTCGATGTAACGGTGCTCGTGAGCATCCAGCCACACCACTTGGTCGCAGCCCTTATCTGCGGCCTGAGCTTGAGCTACCAGAGATGCCGCATAGTTGCCCGCGAACTTTGCAGCGCCCGTACCGCCGGGGCAAGCACGAACATAGTCCTCGGAGAGCCACACCGATACCGGTTTGATGCCACCCGAAAAATACGCGCCGGCTGGCGACGCAATCACCACGTAGCGGTAGGAGCTCGAAGGATGCACTCCGAGTGTCGCCTCAGTAGCGATCATAAACGGCCGCAGGTACAAAGCTTCCTCGCCCCCAGCTACTGGCACCCAGTCACGATCAATGTCTACGAGCTGACGCAGCGACTCAACAAACACCTCCGTGGGGAGTTCCGGCATGGCCATGCGCTCTGCGGAACGCTGGAATCGAGCAGCATTGGCCTCCGGCCTGAAGGTCTTAATCGTGCCATCGGCATGACGGTACGCTTTAATGCCCTCAAAAATCGCCTGACCGTAGTGCAAGACGCTGGTGGCAGGATCAAGAGTAAGTGGCGCATAAGGAACAACCTGTGCGTCATGCCACCCCTGCTCTGCGTCCCAGTCAATGGTCACCATGTGATCAGTGAAGCGCTTACCAAAACCTGGGTTAGCAAGGATATCCGCAAGTTCTTCGGCGGAAGTCGGAGATTCGGTTTTATGGATGCTGAAGTTGAGAGACGTCATGACCCAAAGGTACACCCCACATTGCTCTGCTCAATTGGATAGTCTGATAAATAACGTTTTCCACGCGGTCTTAAAGGCCTCGTTACCAACTTTTGGAGGTACTAAACTTTGAGCACTCAGTTTTCACTTGCGTCCCGTGGCTCTGCGACAGAACTTGCGCTCGCAAAGAAGCTTCCCGACGACACCACTGCCCTTGTAGTTGCGCTCTTCGCCGGCGAGGACGGTTTGGAGTTTGCTGCGACTGGGCTTTTTGATGACGACCTAGAGGTGGCAATCTGGGAGCTCTTTAGCGCTGTTGGTGCAACCGGTAAGGCGGGAGAAATCCACCGAGTTCCTTCTATCGAAGGCATTGAAGTGGACTTCATCGTCGGCGTAGGCCTAGGCGACAACGACAAGCTCGACGACGAGGCTCTGCGTCGTGCCGCTGGCACCGCGGCTCGTTCCTTGGTCGGAGTGGACTCCGTAGCAACCACCCTCGGCACTTTTGGTCTGCGCGCAGCAGTAGAGGGCTTTGCACTGGGAGCTTATGACTACAAGGGCATCCGTTCTAAGTCCGCGGAAGCTGTCGCAGCCAAGAAGCCGGTAGGCAAGGTCACCTTCTTGTCCCTGGGCGATAAGAAAACCGCCAAGGTGGAATTCCAGGCCGCGCAGATCACGGCAGAATCCGTCATGTTCGCCCGTGATTTGGTCAACGCACCGTCCTCTCACCTCTACCCCGAGTCCTACGCTGAGATCATCAAGAAGGAAGCAGAAGGCCACGGCATCGACGTGGAGATCCTCGATGAAAAGAAACTCGAAAAATTGGGCTTCGGCGGCATCCTTGCGGTCGGCAACGGTTCTGCACGCAAGCCACGCCTTGTGCGGCTAACCTGGGATCCCAAGAAAGCCAAGAAGAGCGTTGCGCTGGTCGGAAAGGGAATTACCTTTGACACCGGTGGAATTTCGCTCAAGCCTGGTGCTGGCATGGATGACATGATCTCCGACATGGGCGGTTCCGCTGCAGTCGTGGCAACCGTCATCGGCGCAGCCCGCCTGGACCTCAAGGTGAAGATCACAGCGACGATCCCACTCGCAGAAAATATGCCCAGCGGGGATGCTTATCGACCAGGCGACGTTATCACCCATTACGGCGGAATTACCTCGGAGATCCTCAACACCGATGCAGAGGGCCGTCTTGTGCTTTCCGACGCCATCGCGCGGGCATGCGAGGATAAGCCCGACTACCTGATCGATACTGCAACACTCACCGGCGCACAGCTCGTGGCCCTTGGCGACCGCACGGCTGGTGTCATGGGCTCTGACGCTTTCCGTGACCGCATCGCAGAAATCGGTCGCTCCGTCGGCGAGCAGGCCTGGGCTATGCCGCTTCCGGAAGAGCTCGGCGAAGCAATCAAGTCCCCTGTTGCGGATATTCGCAACATCACCAAGTCACGCTCTGGCGGCATGCTAGCCGCAGGATGGTACCTCAGCCATTTTGTTGCAGAAGGTATCAACTGGGCCCACGTAGACATTGCTGGCCCGGCATACAACAGCGCAGGGGTGTATGGCTACACCCCGAAGCGTGCAACAGGTGTGCCGGTGCGCACCTTCCTAGCGGCTCTTGCAGAAATTTCTGAGGAAAAGTAGCTCGCATATTCCGCTGATGGTCGAGGCAGTCGCCTGGCCGTCATCGGTTTTTTCTTCCCTTGAATATTCGATTCTTGGGTTCAAGAGGGGCGTCGACACGCTATAAACGGCTAAGAGTTGGTGTCGTTGTCTTTTTCAAACTGCGCACGCCGGAGTCGTTGTTCTTCGCGTTTACGCAAAATCCTGTCACGCTCAATTTTTTCCCGCATGCGCTGCGGGTACCCAGTTTCTTCCACGTCATACACGGGAATTCCCAGTTCTTTTGCTACGACGTCGATGCCTTTAGGGCCGCCAATCCTACGTCGCGTGAAATCGCCCGTAATGTCCACAAGCACCATCGACATCTCGTTGACAATGGTCTCAGGCTCCACAAAACCCTCAACCACTGCGCGCGACTCGCTCCATTGTTTGAGGTAGAGCAAGTCTTTTTCACGAACAGTGTCGCCCGGCCCTCGGGGCGGTTTGATGTTAGATCTGGGGGTCTTTCGTCCGAAAAAATTGAACACAGAAGTTCATTGTAGGGGCAAAATCTACAGAGAATCCCCCCTTAACATCACATCTGTTTGGGTTAGGCGGTACGCTCGTTAGGTATTAGCTTTTTGATCTACACGACTTTCGAGGAGTCTAAACACTATGGCGCACTCCGTTGAAATGCCTGAGCTGGGCGAATCCGTCACTGAGGGAACAATTACTCAGTGGCTCAAGTCTGTCGGCGACACCGTCGACGTTGACGAGCCGTTGCTCGAGGTTTCCACTGACAAGGTTGACACCGAGGTTCCTTCCCCAGTTGCGGGCGTTCTGTTGGAGGCTCGCTTCGACGAAGACGACACCGTTGATGTCGGCGAGGTTATCGCTATCATCGGTGAGGAAGGCGAGGCTCCTGCAGCTGGCAATTCCGATGAGAAGAAGGAAGAGCCAAAGGAAGAAGAACCAGCCAAGGAAGCACCCAAGAGCTCCGGTTCCTCCACCGACGTGGTCATGCCAGAACTCGGCGAATCCGTCACCGAAGGAACAATCACCCAATGGCTCAAGTCTGTCGGCGACACCGTCGACGTTGACGAGCCGTTGCTCGAGGTTTCCACCGACAAGGTAGACACCGAGGTCCCTTCCCCCGTTGCAGGCACCATCCTAGAAGTCCTCTTCAACGAAGACGACACCGTTGACGTCGGCGAGGTCATCGTCCGCATCGGCGAACCAGGCTCCGAACCAGAAACCAAGGCAGAACCCGCCAAGGAAGAGCCTAAGGAAGAAGCCCCCAAGGCAGAGGCAGCGCCTGCCAAGGAAGAGCCTAAGCAAGAGGAAGCACCTGCTAAGGAGGCTGCAAAGCCAGTCAATAACCAGAATGTTCCTTACGTGACTCCGTTGGTTCGCAAGCTTGCAGACAAGCACGGCGTTGACCTCAATGCAATCGAAGGAACTGGTGTTGGCGGTCGCATCCGTAAGCAGGATGTCCTCGCCGCAGCCGGCCAAGGATCTGAGCCAGCTCCAGCGGCAGCTCCTGCTGCCGCGGCTAAGGATCCTCGCGCTAACTGGTCTACCAAGAGCGTTGATTCTGCAAAGGCAGAGCTCATTGGTACCACCAAGAAGGTCAACCGCATCCGCGAGATTACGGCCAAGAAGATGGTTGAGGCACTGCAGATTTCTGCACAGCTCACTCACCTTCAAGAGGTCGATATGACCAACGTTGCAACGCTGCGCAAGGAAAGTAAGCCGGCGTTCATCGAAAAGTATGGTGCTAACCTGACCTACCTGCCGTTCTTTGTTAAGGCAGTGGTTGAGGCTCTGGTCCTACACCCGAACGTGAATGCGTCCTACAACGCTGCAACCAAGGAGATCACCTACCACTCCGACGTCAATGTGGCGATCGCAGTGGATACCGAGCGCGGCCTGCTTACTCCTGTGATTCACAAGGCTCAGGAGCTTACGCTGCCAGAGATCGCTCAGGCTATTGCTGATCTGGCTGATCGTGCCCGCAACAATAAGCTGAAGCCAAATGACCTCTCCGGTGCAACCTTCACCGTGACCAACATTGGCTCCGAGGGCGCTTTGGCTGACACCCCGATCTTGGTTCCGCCACAGGTCGGTATCTTGGGCACTGCTGCAATCCAGAAGCGCCCCGTAGTGATCACTGAAAACGGTTCGGACGCCATCGCGATTCGCCAGATGTGCTACATCCCGTTCTCTTATGACCACCAGATCGTAGACGGTGCTGATGCAGGTCGCTTCACCGCAACGATTAAGGATCGTTTGGAAAAGGCTAAGTTCCAGGACGACCTCAACCTCTAGGACAACGTTCTAAAGCACCTGCGGTTCCGCGACTAGCGGTTCCGTTGGTGTTCAGGCGGCAGCCCGACTCCCCTGGAAGAAGAGAGTCGGGCTGCCGCCTTTCTTTGATCCCTGCGAGCACAATTCTCGTTTTTGAGAACGCTAGAAATGACAACCTGCAGTTTTCTGGACGCATAAGGCCTAGCGTTCTCAAAAACGACAATCAGAGCGGACTGGTAGCGAGATCCATGGTTAATGCCTTCGACTTTGATTCTCCCACCTCACGGCTAGCGGCCGATTAATTTCACAGAGTTTTTATGCATTCTCTTTCTCAATGCGTATCCAAAGCCACTGTTTCATCCATATAATGGCGAACATCACTAGCCATCCTTCACCCAAGGAGAAGTTGAAGACTATGACGATATCCTCGCCCTCTGCAAGCTACGTGAGCCGACACGTCGGCCCCAACGAAACTGAGAGGGCGGCGATGCTCAAACGCGTCGGATACGCCTCCCTCGAGGAGCTGTTAGACGCGGCAGTTCCCGCCGGGATTAGGTCCCACGATCTTCCTGAACCCACGCACCCACTGTCGGAGGAAGAAGCCCTGGCCAAGCTGCGCAAGTACGCAGATCAGAATGTGGTTCTCAAATCATTCTTTGGACAGGGTTTTTATGACACCCTCACGCCATCAGTGATCCGGCGAAATGTCGTAGAAAACCCCGCGTGGTACACCGCTTATACCCCTTATCAGCCCGAGATTTCACAGGGCCGTCTGGAGGCACTGCTTAACTTCCAAACTTTGGTCAGTGAGCTCACGGGGCTTCCTGTAGCCAATGCGTCGCTGCTCGACGAGGCCACCGCAGTTGCCGAGGCCGTTGGATTAATGGCGCGCACCAATAAGAAGGGCCACAGAGTGCTTCTCGACGCCCGCCTGCATCCCCAGGTGCTCTCTGTTGCAGCCGAGCGCGCACGTGCCATCGACGTGGAGGTTGAAATCGCCGATGTCACGTCGGGGCTAGTCGGAGACAGTCTGGTAGGCGTGGTCATCGCGTATCCGGGTACGGAAGGCGATATCGCTGATATTCGCCCCATCATCGCTGATATTCATGCGCGTGGTGGACTGGCCGCTGTGTCCACGGATCTCCTCGCTCTCACTCTCCTGGAGTCCCCCGGCGCGATGGATGCAGATATCGCTGTGGGTTCTTCCCAGCGTTTTGGTGTCCCGTTGTTCTTTGGTGGCCCACACGCCGCTTTTATGGCGGTATCTGACAAGTTCAAGCGGCAGCTGCCGGGTCGAATTGTCGGTGTCTCTGTGGACGCTGAGGGGCATCCGGCTTATAGGTTGGCCTTGCAGACCAGGGAGCAGCATATCCGCCGGGAGCGCGCCACCAGTAACATTTGTACCGCTCAGGCCCTGCTAGCTGTGTGTGCGTCGATGTACGCAGTCTGGCATGGCCCTGAGGGGCTCAAGGCCATCGCTCGCCGTGTCCATGGCCATGCCTCCACATTTGCTGCGGCGTTAGAAAACGAGCCTGCGTTAGAGGTCGTGCATAAAGACTTCTTTGATACTGTCACGGTTCGTGTTCCGGGGCGGGCTCAAGAGATTACCGATGCGCTGGCGGAATCTGGCTACTTGGTGCGCCCCATCGGAGCCGATCTGGTGAGCGTTGCTTTTGGTGAGTCGGCGACTGCGGAAGACGTCGACAAGCTCACCGCTGCTTTTGGTGCGAGCGTTACAGAGGAGGCCTATAGCGACTTCCCAGAATGGGCAGTACGCAGCGACGAGCCTATTACTCATCCGATCTTTAGTTCTGTGCATTCGGAGCCGCAGATGCTGCGTTATCTTCGCGCTTTGTCGGACAAGGATCTTGCTCTCGATCGCTCGATGATTCCGCTGGGCTCATGCACAATGAAGCTCAACCCGACCACGGGCATGGAGCCCATCACGTGGCCGGAGTTTGCAAATATTCACCCCTTTGCCCCAGATTCTCAGACCCGAGGCTGGCGAGCATTGATTGATGAGCTTGAGGGATGGCTTGCGGATATCACCGGCTATGCCCGGGTGTCGGTTCAGCCCAATGCCGGATCCCAGGGAGAGCTGGCTGGTTTGTTGGCGATTCGTCGCTACCACCAATCTCGTGGCGATAATCAACGCGATATCATTCTGATTCCGCAGTCGGCCCATGGGACAAACGCGGCGTCGGCGACTCTGGCTAATCTTCGGGTAGCTGTTGTGGCTACGGCCACGGATGGGTCCATTGATGTCGATGATCTCGATGCAAAGCTCGCCAAGCATGAGGGACACGTGGCCGGCATCATGATCACTTATCCATCCACACATGGTGTTTTTGAAGACACAGTGACTGCCGTGTGCGAGAAGGTTCACGCAGCAGGTGGTCAGGTCTACATCGATGGAGCAAATCTCAATGCGCTAGCCGGCGTAGCTCAGCCAGGAAAGTTCGGAGGTGACGTTAGCCACCTCAACTTGCACAAGACCTTCACGATTCCCCACGGGGGCGGCGGCCCGGGTGTCGGCCCAGTGGCCGTAGCAGAGCACCTTGTGCCTTTCTTGCCCACGGATCCGCTGGAGTCAGACGCTGCAATTCCGTGTCCTACCCGCACAGGGGTTCCCATGGTTTCCGCGCAGTATGGATCGGCCGGCGTGCTCCCGATTTCGTGGTCTTATATTGCGATGATGGGCGGCACAGGGCTGCGTGAGGCCACTGCCTCGGCGATTCTTGGGGCAAACTACCTGGCGAGGTCGTTACAGGATGCGTTCCCTATCCTTTACACCGGTGACAATGACTTGGTGGCTCATGAGTGCATCCTTGATCTGCGCCCGATTACTGATCACACAGGGGTCACGGCTGCAGACGTGGCTAAGCGCTTGATGGATTATGGCTTCCACGCGCCCACGTTGTCCTTCCCCGTCGCGGGAACGTTGATGGTGGAACCCACTGAGTCTGAAGACAAGGGCGAGCTCGACCGCTTTATTGAGGCGTTGCTTGCTATTCGCGCAGAGATTCAGCAAATTGCTGACGGCGCTATCGAGTATGAAGAATCCGTGCTGCATCATGCACCGTTCACCTCTTACTCCATCGCTAGAGATAACTGGGACTACTTGTTTAGCCGTACTCAGGCTGCCTATCCGGTGGCCTCGCTGCGAGTCAACAAGTATTTCCCATCCGTTCGTCGTCTCGATGAGGCTTATGGCGATAGGAACTTCGCATGTTCCTGCCCGCTACCTGAGGCTTTTAATTTCGCGAGGACTAGACTCGCTTCACGTTTACGTGGCGTGATGTCGACTTTTCGTGTTCGCGCCACGTAAGCCAGTAGCTTGCTCACATATTTTTCGATGAAAGGACCTAACGCATATGGCTTCCGAACTCCGTACCTCACCCCTGCATAGCCGTCACCAGGACTTAGGGGCTGCTTTTACGCCCTTTGGCGATTGGGATATGCCGCTGAAGTATGGTTCCGAGCTTGAAGAACACCATGCAGTGCGTAAAGCATGTGGGCTCTTTGATCTGTCCCACATGGGAGAGATTCGGGTGAGTGGCCCACAATCTGGGGATTTCCTTGATTACGCACTGATCTCCCAGCTTTCTGCCATCGCCGTTAATAAAGCGAAATACTCAATGATTGTTTCCGAGGATGGCGGCATCATTGATGACCTCATTACGTATCGCTTGGCTGACGATGAATTTTTGGTTGTTCCCAATGCTGGAAACGCAGCTGTAGTGGCGGAAGAGCTCCACGCACGGGCTGCGGGATTCCAGGTCACCGTCACGGATGAGTCGGCAGAAACAGCCCTCATCGCAGTTCAGGGGCCCAATGCTCAGGCGCTGCTTCTTTCGCTTGTCGACGCAGACGCGGATGCAGATACCGCACGTCTAATTTCCACCATGCGCTACTACGCATGCGGCAACGCTGTTATAGCTGGCTTTTCTGTGCTCCTGGCCCGGACCGGATACACAGGCGAAGACGGATTCGAGCTCTATATCTCCAACGATAAGGCGCCTGCATTGTGGGATGCGATTTATCAAGCTGGTCAGGATGAGCGCTACTCGCTTGTACCATGCGGACTTGCGTCTAGGGACTCGCTGCGTCTTGAAGCCGGAATGCCGCTTTATGGAAACGAGCTCTCCCGGGAGCTGACCCCCATGGATGCGGGGCTAGGCATGCTTGTGAGTAAGAAAAAAGAAGGCGACTTTGTTGGTAAAGAGGCCTTAAGTGCTCCTAGTACTCATACAAAAGTGCTCGTTGGCCTGTCTTCCACGGAACGTCGTGCAGCACGACACGGCGCAGATATTCTCGACGCCGACGGAAATGTCGTAGGAACCGTGACCTCCGGGCAGCCCTCGCCAACACTGGGGCATCCCATCGCGCTGGCGTATGTGGAAAAAGACCTCAGTGAGGTTGGCACAGAACTCACCGCAGATATCAGAGGGAAAAAATATCCCTTCACGGTAGTTTCTTTGCCGTTTTACTCCCGCCAGAAAGACTAAACCGATAGACTCCACAATGATCTACACGAGTCGTTTCGCATTCTAGAAAGGTAGAACCAAACCTATGTCTCTTCCTGAGAACTTCTCCTATTCCGAAGACCACGAATGGATCGATGCAGCTGCTGATTCCGCTGCCGGGACGACTGTCAAAGTGGGCATCACCTCGGTGGCAGCTGACCGCTTGGGCGAAGTCGTCTTTGCCGAGCTGCCCCAGGTTGGCGACTCCGTAGAGGCCGGTGAAACGTGTGGCGAGGTCGAGTCCACCAAGAGCGTCTCCGACCTGTACTCCCCTGTCACGGGGACAGTAACCGCCGTCAACGACGCAGTCCACGACGATTACTCCATTATCAATAACGATCCTTTCGGTGACGGCTGGCTCTTTGAGGTAGAAGTTGAGTCCGTCGGAAAGCTTCTCACCGCCGCCGAATACGCGGAAGCTAACGGGGTCTAAATACCTCTTTGTAAGTTCCACGCTCACAGCAGTGCCGCCATGGATTGCGCCACACCATGGCGGCACTGCTTGTCTTGTCCGAGTTCTACGAGAAAGTTTCTGTCCAACGCGTGGCTGCTGCCACGTCTTCTTCTCTTTGTTGGGTAAAAATAATCCGGTGGCCGTCTGGGTCTGTAACGGCAAGATCCCTGCTAAACCACAAGGTATCGTGGGGCTTTTCCGCCTCAGCGCACCCGCTGGCAGCAGCTTCTAAGCGCAAGGCCAGCTCATCAAGGTCTTCTCCATGAGCGGAAAAGGAAACCTGAACGGTTGCAGGTGCGACGCCGTGTGTCATAGGTTCCGTGTTTTCTTGCACGACCAACAACACATCTTGGTTCCTTAGCCTGCGTAAATGGACAAGCACCGGGTTACCCTGCGGGCCTGGGACGGTGGCCAGAGTAATAAAACCGGCAGCGTGGAAAAAGGCTTCACTCCGTTGAAAATCTTGAACGGCAAGGGTGACAAACATTGGCATGGGATAAATATCCCGATCTGGTGTAATACTCATGGCTTTTACCCTGAACGATTGCCCTAACGTCAACGCAAATGCGCTAAGAGTTCACGCATTTTCTAGCCGCAGCGCCTCAGGCGTATCCTCAGTACCATGACTGCGCCTCGTGACCCATTCTTCCCCGCCGACCAATCCATCCGTGCATCTACACAGCCCGTAGAGATCCGCCATCTCGGCGTGATGGATTATCAAGAGGCATGGGACTACCAAGCTGCTCTGGCCAAGCAACGCGCGGCCGATGAGGTTGGCGACGTACTTTTAGTTCTGGAGCACCCCAGCGTTTACACCGCAGGAAAGCGGACTCAGCCGGAGGATCGCCCCACCAACGGGCTGCCTGTTATTGATGTCGATCGAGGCGGTCGTATTACCTGGCATGGCCCTGGCCAGCTGGTGATATACCCGATCTTGAAACTCGCAGACCCCATCGACGTCGTCGATTATGTGCGTCGCGTCGAGGAGGCTCTCATCCAGGTTGTACGCCAACGCGGCATTAGCCAGGCCGGGCGTATCGACGGACGCTCCGGAGTGTGGGTCCCCGACGCGTGCGATGCCAATCACCGTAAGATAGCCGCTTTGGGCATCCGGATCACCCGCGGCGTGACGATGCATGGTTTAGCGCTTAATTGCTCTAACACCCTTGAGTACTATCAGCACATCATCCCCTGCGGTATCTCCGATGCCGGGGTGACCACCCTTTCCCAGGAACTGGGGGAAGACATCACAGTCGAATCCATAACGCAACCGCTTATCCAGGCGCTACTGGATGCATTCTCTGGAAAGCTGATCGTCGCAGACCACACGTTTGCTTCTGCGCCAGATCCCACCAAGGGACTTCCCAGGACTGTGCACAACGACACACATTAAAAATGTATCGCCTCACCCCCGCGCCATTTTCCCTGTTTAACCCCCATTGTGTGAGTGCTTTTCGACGTGCACCTGCAGCACGAGTAGTGTGCATAGGGTGACTACAGCACCCGAAGGACGCAGAATGCTCCGAGTTGAGGCCCGCAACTCGCAGACCCCCATCGAGAGCAAACCACGTTGGATCCGCACTGCGGTAAAAACTGGCCCCGAATACCAGGACATGAAGAAAAAAGTGTCCGGGGCCAGCCTGCACACCGTGTGCCAGGAGGCCGGTTGTCCCAACATCCATGAGTGTTGGGAGTCTCGTGAGGCAACCTTCCTGATCGGTGGCGCCAATTGCTCGCGTCGCTGTGATTTCTGCCAGATTAACTCCGCAAAGCCGGAACCCCTCGACCGCGATGAGCCGCGTCGAGTGGCTGAATCTGTGCGTGAAATGAAGCTGAACTACTCCACCATCACGGGAGTGACCCGCGATGACCTAGAGGATGAGGGCGCTTGGCTCTACGCCGAGGTGGTCCGCAAGATCCACGAACTCAACCCGCACACAGGCGTGGAGAATCTCACCCCAGATTTCTCGGGCAAACCTGATCTTTTACAAGAAGTCTTTGAGGCTCGCCCCGAAGTGTTTGCGCATAACTTGGAGACTGTCCCCCGCATCTTCAAGCGTATCCGCCCCGCGTTCCGGTATGAGCGTTCCCTGGACGTCATCCGTCAAGCGCACGACTTTGGTCTAGTGACCAAATCCAACCTGATTCTTGGCATGGGCGAAACGGTCGAAGAAATTCGAGAGGCCCTCACAGACCTGCATTCTGCCGGCTGTGACATCATCACCATTACCCAATACCTGCGACCTGGCCCGATGTACCATCCCATCGAGCGCTGGGTAAAGCCAGAGGAATTCATCGAACACGCTGATTTTGCGCGTGAGCTAGGGTTCGGGGCAATCATGTCCGGGCCGCTCGTTCGCTCCTCCTACCGAGCCGGCAAGCTCTATTCCGAAGCTCTTGCCGCCCGTGGGGAAACACTCCCAGAAAACCTTGCGCACCTGGCGCAGACGTCTGCGGGAACCACAGCTCAAGAGGCTTCCACGCTTCTAGACAAATACGGCCCCTCGCAGGAGACGCCGGTCGTTTCTTCCCGGTAACGAAAAATTGAATTGCTCCCCACTATCTGGATTCTGATTTTTCAGTCCGATAGTGGGGAGCAGTTCTTTTTCTGCGTCATGAGGCACCGTGCGCGGGTGTAACCGCGAACCGGTCTATCTGCGCGGCCTGTGGCATGGGCAAGCCATGGCGTGGGCAAGCCTGTGGCGTCGATAAGCTAGTGCGCTATTCGTTCAGGTTTATCGTTCCGCGTGGCACGATAACGGGTGCTTGTCCCCGTGGGTCTTCCCATACTTCGGCGCGCAGGCCGTAGCATTGAGCAAGTTTTCTTGGGTAAGCACTTCTGTGGCGCTGCCCTGCCCTACGATCTCACCCGACTTGAGCAGCACCAGCCGGTCGCTATACGTTCCAGCCAACATGAGGTCATGCAGAACCATGATGACCGTTTTACCTTGAGAAGCCAGGTCTTTGGCCAGCTTCAGTATGTCGATGGCGTGAGCTGGGTCTAAGTATGTGGTGGGCTCATCCAGAAGCACCACCGGGGTTTCTTGTGCCACAACCATAGCCATCCAGACCCGCTGGCGCTGGCCGCCTGAGAGCTCGGACACGTCGCAATCCACTAACGCAGCAGTGTTGGTGTGCTCTAAAGCCTGGCCGATGGCCTGACGATCCTTCTCCGATTGTCGCATCCAGCGACGTTGGTGCGGATGCCGGCCGCGCGCCACGAGTTCACCAACGGTAAGCCCTTGGGGGCACAGCGGCGACTGCGGCAGCATCCCGATCATCCGCGCAACCTCGCGTGGAGGCAGGCGATGCACATTGTGTCCGCCGACTGTCACGGTTCCCCCCTGTGGGGTGAGCACGCGGCTCAGCGACTTCAACACAGTAGATTTACCGCAGCCATTCGGCACCAACAGGGTTGTTACTGTGCCCGGTTCTGCGGTGAGGTCTAGTCCGTCGACGACAAATTCACCGGACGCGTACCCGATCTGCAAGCCTCGGGCCTCCACGCGCAGCCCGTCTGTCTGTCCGGAGATCGAGGTGTACCAGCGTTTGTGATTAGGAGGAGTTGCGGACATATCAGCGATCACTTTCTCGGTCAATCTCGACGAAATTTTTGGGATTCCTTCCACACCAACCACACCAAGATCGGCCCACCGAGTATTGCTGCGACGAGGCCAACGGGTGCGGTAAACGGAAGAAGTCCAGCCAGGACGTTGCATAAGGTCAGCATGGCCACGCCAGCGGCCGCAGAAGGAATGGCTTGCGGGGTCGGTGCCCGAGCAGCTAGTCGGGCGATTTGTGGGGCTACAAGAGCGATAAACCCGATGGGACCAGCCACGGAGACCACAACGGCCACCACGCCAGTAGCCGCGATCAGTAACAGCATGCGGATTCGTGTGACGTGGACGCCGAGGCTTAGCGACGTCGCGTCGTCGTGAGCAAGGAGGCGAAGATCGCGCTGGCACACAGCCCCAACGCGACAAAAGGAAGCAGAGCCAACAGCAAGAGCGGCAGGGCTTCAGACCTGATAAACCCTGTGGAGCCAGCAAGCCACATTTGGGCTTCGGCAGCCCGGGTCAAGTCGGATTTCACCACCATGTAGTGCACCAAAGACTGGGATAGCAGCGACAACGCCAAGCCAACAAGGACCACGCGGTTTCCGGTGCCTACTCCGCCTAGGAGGAAGAGGAGCACAACGATGATCACAGCCCCCACGAGAGCCAGCAACGCGCGCCACCAGAAACCTGGGATATAAGCGGCAAAAGCAGGCTGGGTTAGGACCGTTCCTGCTACCACGCACACCGCTGCGCCTCCCGACACGCCCAGGATGTCGGGAGAAGCCAATGGATTGCGAGCCATGGTTTGCGTCCACGCCCCGGCCATTCCCAACGCCGCACCGATGAGCACACTGGCAACAGCCTCCGGCAAGCGCAGTTCCCATACCACCGCGACAGCGCGTTGATCGCCTCCGCCTGTGAGGACGTCGAACACCTCCAGTGGGGAGAGCTGAACGGGGCCGTAGCTCAGTAGGAGGAAGTAAGCCATTGTTGCAAGGATGGACAAGATAACCGTAACCAGCACCGCGCGATGGGTGCGTCGATAAGCAGAGGCAGCTGCGCGATCGGCTGCTGCCATGGGATCAACGGAAGCAGAATGTTCAACGATACGACTCATGACGTTGCCGATCTCCTCGTTGTGTTCACCGACCACACCATCAAAGGCGCCCCCACCACGGCAATGACAATCGCCATCTCTAACTCACCTGGTTGTAGCAGGAATCGCCCCAGAATATCAGCACTTAACACGCCCAGAGCACCAATCAGTGCGGAGGGCACAAGCATCCGAGTCAGTGTGGGGCCAGTAAAACGGCGGACAATGTGCGGTGCCGCGAACCCCACAAATACCACCATGCCCACTGCGGCAGTGGCCTTTCCTGCAAGAATCACGATTGAAGCAGCGGCGATCACTCGGATGAATCTCACGGATAGGCCTAAGCTCACCGCACTTTCCTCTCCCATGGAGAGTAAACCCAAAGGCGGGCGATCCATGCGGCGCATGCTGCGCCAACGAGAAGCCCCATGCCCGCTAGTGTCACGTCGCCCATGTCGCGTCCCGCAGTAGATCCCACCGCCCAGCTCCTGGCGCCGTCTAAAGTGCGCGAAGAATACAGGGACAAGAGATTGGTCAGGGCCTGTAGCGCCAGCATGATGCCTATCCCGACGAGAACCAAGGTGAGCGGGTCGCGCGACTGCCGAGACAGCAGGATGACCACACTTGCTGTGAGCACCGCGCCCACTAGGCCTAAGAGTCCGCGTTCTGTCAGGGTCGCGCCCACCCCCAATGTCAATCCGATGGCAATAGCGCTGCCGGCTCCGGCGTTGATTCCGATAATCCCCGGATCTGCCAACGGGGTACCCGTCCATGACTGGGCGATGGCACCAGCCATAGCCAGCGATGCCCCGACAATCAACGCCAACAACGTGCGAGGTATGCGCAAATTCCATACCACGTCGTATACCTCGGTGAGGTGGGCAGACAGCGGGAGCGCAGAGGTATCCGAGAGTCTTCCTGGTCCTTGGCTCAGCACCGCAAGAATGTCCCCCACGGGCACGGAACGGGACCCAACAACGACAGAGAGGAACGCCGCGCCTATCACGAGTGCAAGCGTTCCTACTGTCAAAGCTCTATGCGACGTGCGCATTAGAGCGATTCGGCGAACTTCTGTATAGCCCACGGGATGGTTACCGGATTTGGCATGCTCATCGCGTTGCCTACGTCTTCGTGGAGGAAGTGTGCACGGCCGCTCTTGACCACGTCCAGGTTGTTAAATGTGGTGTCCTTTTTCAGAGCGTCCACTGCACCCTTGTAATCCAGGACAAAGAGGTAATCGACGTTGTTGAGCTCGGAGTACTTCTCTGGGGCGAGGTCCCGGTAGAACTGCTTGCCGTCGCCCTCGATCTCAGCGGGAATATGGAAGCCCAGGCTCTTTAAGAACTGGCCGCGGCCGTCGCCAGAGGTGTAGATGCCGATCTTGCCCTGATAAGGCATGATCACAGCGGCCCGCTTGCCTTTGAGGTCAGGGTGCTGTGCCTGGAAATCCTCAAAAGCTTTCTTGGTCTTCTTGATCTGCTCTTGGCCCTCAGCTTCTTTTCCTACGGCATGGGCGATCGTGGTTACCTGATCCTCCCATGGCACCTGCCAGTCAGTGAACTGCTCTGAGTGGGTCGTGGTGGGCGCTATGGCTGCCAGCGCTTTCTTTGCTTGGGCATCCACAGCCTGATTCACGGCGATGATCTGCTCGGGATTGGTAGCCGTGACTTTTCCAGGATCTGAGAGGTGAACCCCTGAGCCGTGTTGTAAATGGGTTCCGGTGTGGCGTCTCCCAGGAGTTCCTTGGACCATGGCCCTACACCACTCCACTCTTGT
This sequence comes from Corynebacterium silvaticum, assembly GCF_002162115.2. Taxonomy (NCBI): domain Bacteria; kingdom Bacillati; phylum Actinomycetota; class Actinomycetes; order Mycobacteriales; family Corynebacteriaceae; genus Corynebacterium; species Corynebacterium silvaticum. Next base: position 1,798,019 of record NZ_CP021417.2, read on the forward strand.
CCACATCACCCTGAGCTCCCCACGGAGCGACAGCAACAGGTGTGATCCCCAGGGAAAGGAGCGTGTCTGCGTCTCCTAGTCCGAGGGCGGCAACGCTTGTGTTTTTAGTGTCTCCGCCAGCGGCGGGCTTTGCGGCTTCGTCACTGCGGGAACACGCGGTAAGTAGGAGAGCAAGCGTAACGACGATCGCAGCGGTCACCGCAACAGCGCGGTAGTTGCGCACACTGCGAGACGCAAGTGGTGTGGGATGTGCAGTTGTCATGGGGCACCTTTAAGTCGATTCAAACGGTCCATCTACGATGGACCTTTCAGGCAAGCCAAACCTACAACATTTTAGGTAAGCTTTACAAAGCTTCGCACCTCATCGCCTACTCATACTCCCCCGACAAAATCCTAACTGCCAAGAACACCGGCCCCACTCACACTGAGGAGTGTTAATGACGACCAGACCGCTCACCGCCTTCGCCGATCACGAGCTCAGGGATTCCCCAGCTGAACCTGGCCATCACTTGGTCCAAGCACGCGTGGTGGACGTGACGGAGATTGCCCCACACCTGCGCCGCATTGAACTCACCTCCCCCGATTTTCACGATTGGACGATGACCATGACCGGACCCGATGAGTTTTTTGGGCTTGTCATGCCACCGGAGCATCTCAACACCACGTCCGAGTTCTTTCCCCTGTTAGAGAATCTCCCACGTCAGGAGCGCGCAAACCTGCATTCAACTCTCAACGCCATTAATGAAGACCAACGCCCTGCACTGCGTTGGTACACCGTGCGCCATCTTGATGCGCAGCGAGGCACCATGGCTTTCGACATAGCCACGCATGGAGTCACCCAGGAGTCCCTGGGTGAGAGCGTTAACAGCGCCGACGCACATACTCACACCAAGGTTGGGCCGGGCCTGCGCTGGGCGTTGTGTGCCCGGCCTGGGGACCCCGTGGGTATATTCAGCGCCCGGGGATTATGGGATCGACGATGGGACCGACAACTAGTGGTGGCAGATGCCTTGTCTGTTCCGTCCGCACTCGCCATTGCTGAGTTCATGACAGACCTTCACCCTGGTCAGCTACAGTCCATACGATTTGTTATCACAGTGGAAAGCGAAGCCGACGTGGAGGCTTCCGCGGTGGAATGGCTGCGCACTCATGCCGAACATGTGGAGGTTTTCTACCGGCCAATCGCGGAACAAGCAGATGCTGTTCTGAAGTATCTCCAGTCAGAATCACACGACAAGCCGGACTACGTATGGGTTTCCGGCGAAGGAAATCTTTGCAAAGACATCCGACGGTTAGCAGTCAAAGACTGGGGACTGGAAGCAGACGCTATTTTCTGGTGCCCTTACTGGTATATCGGCCGACCTCGCCCCTAAACTCCCATTTCATCGCCCACATATTTTCTCCGCATTTTCTCTACATTCACTTAAAGTATGCACGTCCACGCGGTGACATCCTTGTATGCCACCGCAGATTCCCACCAAAGATATTTCTGTAATAGAGGAAGCCTTGGAGTCTGATTGCAGATAGTGCAGGGCTGCCCGCTAAGCTGGTACGCATGGCAGATGCGAAGAAGCAGGCCGACAAGGCCGCGAAGAAGGAGCAGCGCGCGGCGAAGCGCGCCCAGCGCCGCCGGAACTGGTCTCAGCTCTGGCAGGCGTTCAACATCCAGCGCAAGCAGGACAAAGCCCTGGTGCCGATCATGGTGGGATCGATCCTTGGCCTCGGCCTGCTTTTCTTCCTCATCGGAATGTTGTGGAACGGTCAGTGGTTTACGCTTCCCACTGGTCTTTTGCTGGGCGTGCTCCTTGCTATGTTTATTTTCACCCGTAGGCTCCAAAATAGCGTCTACGAAAAGGCTGAGGGACAGGCCGGCGCCGCAGGTTGGGCGCTAGAGAACCTACGCTCGGGCGTGGGCATTGTATGGCGCACCAAGACCGGCATTGCCGTGACCAAGCAAATGGATGTGCTTCACCGCGTTATCGGCGTCTGCGGCATTGTGCTTGTAGGCGAGGGCAATAAGAACCATCTGCGTCCGCTGATCAATCAGCAGCGTCAGCGCCTGTCGCGTCTAGCACCTGGTGTTCCGATTCATGAGATGTTTGTGGGCAGTGGCGAGGGCGAGGTGCCACTGAAAAAACTGCAGTCCAGTTTGCTCAAGCTCGATCGCCAATACAAGAAGAACGATGTGTATGAAATCGCTAGCCGCATCGAGTCCATGGATAACATCCAGACAAACGTAGGACTTCCCAAAGGTCCGATCCCTAAGGGCGGCAAGATCTCGGGAATGAATCGTCGCGCTCGTCGTTCTGCAGATCGCAACAAATAAGAGGATCTTTTTACGCAATAAGGCTTGGACACTAAAACAGTGTCCAAGCCTTTTCTTTGCTTAGTAGTTTTTATTTATCCAAAAACTACTGCGGTTCCCGTGGCGCGATCGTGCATACCGCGGCCGTCGGCGTCGACAAGCACTGCGGGGAAGATAAAGCACGTAAGCGCTGTGCGGACGAGGGCGCGTACAAAACCCACTTTTTCAGTTCGCACGTCAACGCGGGCTACCCCCATCCCTAGGATTGCTTGCCCAGGAGTGCGGGCGAAAAGCCAGACGCTTATTACGCCGAGGATGAAAAAGAGGATGAGGGTCGCGGTGGACACACCGCCGAGCGCAGGGGTAAACATGTGAATCACCGTTGCACTGGCCAAGCAGATGCCCCAGTCGATGAGGACTCCGAACGAGCGCCGCAGGACACTACCCAAAGCTCCCGGGCCTTTTTGTGGTAGTCCAAGGTGTTCACCCGGCCAGCGGGCGGGGGTGTCGCCGTCGATTTGCGAGGGAATCTCCGGCCCGTCGAGCCAACTACGCTTCGGTTTTGCCATGTGGACTACTGTAGTTCTTGAACAGCCGGAGTGGGAAACCCATGGACAAGGAGTATCGGTCGAACGATAGGTAATTAGCTTCTCTACTGCTATCCTAGAGGAACCGACTTTTATGGTGCCATAACCCACAACTTGTTTTGATTGGCTCCGCTATTAAGGCTGATCATACAACGAAACACAACAACGTTCCCCCAAGGAGTCAACGTGGCCTTCAGTACATCCGAAGACGTTATCAAGTTCATCAAAGACGAAAATGTTGAATTCGTCGATGTTCGCTTTACCGACGTCCCGGGCATCGAACAGCACTTCTCCATTCCTGCGGGAATGTTGGATGAAGACGCTATCGAAGAGGGCCTGGCTTTCGATGGCTCTTCCATCCGCGGTTTTACCACCATCGACGAGTCCGACATGAACCTTCTTCCGGACCTCGCAACCGCGACCTTGGACCCGTTCCGCAAAGCAAAGACCTTGAACATTAAGTTCTTTGTCCACGATCCTTTTACCCGCGAGGCATTCTCCCGCGATCCGCGCAACGTTGCCCGCAAGGCAGAAGAGTATTTGACCTCCACCGGCATCGCCGACACCTGTAATTTCGGCGCCGAAGCAGAGTTCTACCTCTTCGATTCCGTCCGATACTCCACAGACATCAACGCTGGCTTCTATGAAGTCGACTCCGACGAGGGCTGGTGGAACCGAGGCAAAGAATACAACCTCGACGGCACCCGCAACCTTGGTGGCAAGAACCGCGTCAAAGGCGGCTACTTCCCCGTCGCGCCCCACGATCAGACCGTAGACATTCGCGATGAGATGACGCGCAACCTCATCAACGCCGGTTTCCATATCGAGCGTTTCCACCACGAGGTAGGCACCGGCGGCCAGCAAGAAATCAACTATCGGTTCAACACCCTGCTGCACGCTGCCGACGACCTGCAGACCTTCAAATACATCATCAAGAACACCGCAGCTCAAAACGGCCGTGCCGCCACCTTCATGCCCAAGCCCATCGCAGGCGACAACGGCTCGGGAATGCACGCACACCAGTCTCTCTGGAAAGACGGCAAGCCCCTCTTCCACAACGAATCCGGCTACGCCGGGCTTTCCGACATGGCCCGCTACTACATCGGCGGCATCCTGCACCACGCAGGCGCGGTCTTGGCGTTTACCAACCCCACGCTGAACTCCTACCACCGCCTGGTCCCCGGCTTCGAGGCCCCCATCAACCTGGTGTACTCACAGCGCAACCGCTCTGCGGCAATCCGTATTCCTATCACGGGCTCCAACCCCAAGGCCAAGCGCATTGAGTTCCGCGCACCGGATCCTTCAGGCAACCCCTACTTTGGCTTTGCAGCCATGATGCTCGCCGGCCTTGATGGCATCAAGAACCGCATCGAGCCGCACGCACCAGTGGACAAGGACCTCTACGAGCTGCCACCAGAGGAGGCCACAAGCATCCCGCAGGCCCCCACCTCACTGGTGGAGTCGCTCAAGGCCCTTGAAGAGGACAATGAGTTCCTGACCGACTGCGATGTGTTCACCGAGGATCTCATCGACACCTACATCAAACTCAAGTACGACGAAGAGATCACTCCTACCCGCCTGCGCCCGACGCCGCAGGAGTTTGAGATGTACTTCGACTGCTAGGAATTACCCCGTCACCCCCGAGAAACACCACTCTCCGCGTTTCTCGGGGGTTCACCTATGCACCGGCCTTTTACCCCAGCCGCCACCCAACACCAAATACTATGCAGAATATTCACCCTTCTGTACCGAATATTATTAACTTTGCTGGTTTTGTGGATATCATTGCCCAACATGCTGCGTTGAGCGGTGTGGCGGCTGTGAACGTCGTAAGCGAGCCTGAGTGGGCACGCGAACTTTTTATTTATCAGATATCGCGAAGGCCCTCTATGTCTAAAAACACAGAAGCAACCCGGGATTCCCTCTCGGAAACCCCTGAAGCCATCAGTACGTCTATAGAGCATCCGGAAACGGCTGCGAGCCCCACACCTACGTGGAATTCGCTCGGCTCTTTCACCATGAAGGTGCTCAACGGAATCTCCATCGCCGTTGTGGTGGTGTTGGTCCCCCAAGCCCTCCTTGGCGAGTTACTCAAAGCGCTCGTCCCCCACTGGCCCACGCTTAAGACACTGCTCACGCTCGTGGCGCTGTCTTCCTCCATGCTCCCCATCCTCATTGGCGTTTTGGTAGCCATGCAGTTCAAGCTGACTCCGATCCAGACGGCGAGCGTAGGAATTGCAGCGGTACTGGGATCCGGCGTTGCCACGGTGGACCCCAATGGTGGTTTCCACCTCCAAGGCACGGGACTTGTCATTAACACTGGACTCACCGCGGCCCTTGTGGTGGGGGTAGTCCTACTCATCGGCCCTAAGCTGGGGAATTACACAATCCTCTTGCTCTCTACAATCGTGATCGTCATCGCAGGTGGCATCGGCTGGGTGATCACTTACCCCGCAGTTAACGCTTTTAGCGTGTGGCTTGGCGACGTAATCGATGGGGTCACAGGCCTTCAACCGATCGTTATGGGCGCAATCGTGGCCGTTGCCTTTGCCCTCGGAATTGTCTCCCCCATCTCCACGGTTGGCATCGCTACGGCAATCTATATGTCTGGGGTCGCTTCAGGAACTGCCAACTTAGGGGTGGTGGCCGCTGGTTTCGGCCTGGCAATCGCCGGCTGGAAGGCCAACGGACTAGCCACTTCTCTCCTGCCGATTCTGGGTTCACCAAAAGTCCACATGGCAAATATCTGGGGTCGCCCCCTCAACTTCTTACCGCTGGGGCTCAGCGCTGCTGTCCTGGGAGCTGCCGGAGGAGCCCTGGGAATCTCCGGCACCCCGATCTCCGCAGGCTTTGGCATATCCGGTCTGGTAGGCCCCTTGGCTGCACTCAATGCTGAGGGATGGGGTTGGTCGGCGGCCAACGTCCTCATCATCCTTGCGATCTTTGTTATTGCACCCATCATTCTGGCATTCGCCTCGTTTTGGGTATGCGAGAAAGCCGGATTGGTTGCGTCCGAGAACTACAAGCTGAACTTTGAATAACGGCTCTTATGCATAAAATCCCCGTGGGGAGACGCTTAACGCGTCTCCCCACGGGGATTGAACTTTGTATGTATCTAACGAGTCGGTCGCGCCATGCCCTCAGCAAAGCCAGCAGCCGACTGAACTCCGACCACGGCCTGGTCCTGGAAGGTCGCTATGCTGTCTGAACCTGCGTAGGTAAAGGAGGAACGAACGCCGGAAATGATGTGGTCGATAAGATCTTCCACCCCGCCTTTACCCTCTTCAAGGTAAATCTTTGCGGAGGAAATTCCCTCTTCAAACATCTCGCGGCGAGCTTTTTCAAACGCCTCAGTATCCGAGTTGCGGTTTACTACGGCACGACGTGAGGCCATACCAAAGGATTCCTTGTACATACGGCCATCGACGTCATAGTGCAGGTCGCCGGGAGACTCGAAGGTACCGGCGAACCATGAACCAATCATTACGTTCGACGCGCCAGCGGCAAGTGCCAACGCAACGTCGCGAGGATCGCGAACGCCGCCGTCGGCCCACACGTGAGCGCCGAGTTTCTTAGCCTCTGCAGCACATTCCAAAACAGCGCTGAACTGTGGTCGGCCCACGCCAGTCTGCATACGCGTCGTGCACATAGCACCAGGTCCGACGCCCACCTTGATGATATTCGCACCAGCTGCCACCAGATCGCGAACGCCATCGGCAGTCACCACGTTGCCTGCAGCAACCGGAACTGGCGGGTTGAGCGCGCGAACTTTCTTCAGGGCTTCCATGGTGTGAGTCTGATGCCCATGCGCAGTATCGACGACCAGGACGTCCGCGCCGGCGTCGATAAGCTTTTGTGCACGTCCTGCAACATCGCCGTTGATTCCGATTGCAGCACCCACGCGGAGTTTTCCATTGGCGTCGAGGGCCGGTTTGTACAACGTAGCGCGCAAAGCAGACTGCTTGGTCACAATGCCCACGAGCGTTCCATCACTCGCGACCACAGGTGCCAACCTGCGCCCATGCTCATTGAGCATGCGGAAAGACTCCTGCGGAGTAATGGTGTCCGGGAGGGTCATCAAATTGGTCGACATGAGCGTGCCGACCTGGGCAAAGTTATCTACCTTTGCAATGTCTTTTTCAGTGACCACACCCACGGGATGGTTGCCTTCGACCACGATGGCCGCACCGTGTGCACGCTTATGCAGCAAATTGCGCGTGTATCCAACGGTATGGTGAGGCTTCACCGTAATGGGAGACTCAAACACCGGATGCGCGTTTTTCACCCGCGCAATGGTCTCCGCAGCAATCTCTGCCGGAACGTCCTGAGGCAAAATCACAACGCCACCACGTCGCGCAACAGTTTCTGCCATGCGTCGACCAGCAACAGCGGTCATGTTCGCAATGACAAGCGGAATAGTGGTTCCTGTTTCATCGCTCGTAGCAAGATCCACAGACATCCGTGATCCTACGGACGATACCGAAGGGACCATGAAAACATCGTGATACGTTAGCTCGTACGGCGGAATTTGATCATTAAGAAATCGCACGTACACCTACCATACATGTTTTCTCGTTCTATATGAAGATTCTTTGGCCTCTGCATTTTTCAACATTACAAAGAATCGTTACAGATGAAACACTACCTCCCTGCATACGTTGCCAAAATGTGCAACGCTTTTTTATATTCACATGGCTCATTTTTAAAAAACGCAGCCACAAAGACTTGAAAAATATGCTGCTCGATAGTGAGCATCCCCTCGCCCAGTATCCAGCGGCATATTAGTGGTTCCCACAGGCCCAAATCCCTCAAGGCCTGTGGGGTTTACTTTCAAAAAGAAAGTAAATATTAAATAGATCGCAACCAGTGCTACACTGACATTGCTTTTTAGCTTACGCTAACTACTTACTTGTCTTCTTCCTTTTGGAAAGAACCCAAGACTTTATTTGCAGCGTCCTTTACCTTTTCACCAGCATTGGAAACTGCGTCCTTGACATCAGCTTTGGTCTGGTCTGCACGACCCTCGTCAGCAAGACTATCGTTTTCGGTAGCCTCACCGATCGCTTCTTTGGCCTTGCCACCAAGCTGATCCAGTTTGTTTTCTATATCACCCATCCATACAACCTTTCTCGTTGCCTTCAGTGTGACTCCACTGTAGGCACAGTTTGAAGGATCTCGCGTACTTTTTGGAAAAATCGTTATCCGTGCGTGCGTCGACCGTGATCGTTTTGCAACAAAGCCAATTCTCAGAAAAACGCCATAAGGTTTACCCTCACAAGGGTTTATGCGCGTTTTTTAAAGCTTTAAAACCGGCCTATTTCGTGGAAAAAATTTCGTTTCCAATAGCAAAAATAAATCCGCATAACACCCCCAAACGGTGTAAACCGCCCCATATAGCGGTTCTTGATAGATGGCTCCCAGCCGTCATCAGACGTTTTTCGCAGAGGCCACGAAAGGCTCAGCTTCATCGCTAGCCTTGCCGCTTTTAAACTAAAGAACCATCGCAGCAATCCAGCCCGAAGCAATAAGCGGAAGGTTATAGTGAAGGAACGTCGGGATGACCGAATCTCGAATGTGATCGTGCTGCCCATCCGCGTTTAAACCGGAGGTTGGCCCAAGGGTCGAATCTGAGGCTGGCGAACCGGCGTCTCCGAGTGCGCCAGCTGCCCCAATAATCGCCACGGTGGCGGCAGGCGAAAATCCCATAGCAGTACATAGCGGAACATAAATGGTCGCAATGATGGGCAGCGTAGAAAAGGAAGATCCGATTCCCATCGTCACTACAAGTCCGACAAGCAGCATCACGAGCGCGCCCATTGCTTTGTTATCACCGAATAGCTCAGCGGATGTGTGAACGAGAGCTTCCACTTCCCCTGTTTGCTTCATCACCGAGGCGAAGCCTTGGGCGGTGATCATGATGAAACCGATCATGGCCATCATCTTCATACCTTGGCTAAATACGTCGTCGGCTTCACGCCAATTCACCGCTCCGGTCAGCATGAAGATAGCCAATCCTGCCAACGCGCCGATAAGAAGCGGATCTGCGTCAGTAGCAACTGATTGCATGACGATCTGGACAACAAAAGTGACCACGATAGCCACGATGGAGACTGCGACCTTATAGCGGGAAACTGCCCGGTGTTCCGGCTGCGCAGCACCGCTTCCGGATTGTTCCGCAACAGCGACAGATGCGTAATGACGAGGGCGTCGATAGCTAATAAACACAGCGACGAACAGACCCACGAGCATGCCAAGTGCCGGAATCCCCATCACCTTCATGATGTTGATCCCCGACGTATTCATACCTGCCGCTTCAATGTTGCCCAAGAGAATCTCATTGAGGAAGATCGAACCAAAGCCCAAAGGAATCCACATATACGTGGTCACCAGGCCGAAAGTAATCACACACGCCACCAAACGGCGGTCGAGGTTCAACTTATTCATCACCCCGAGCAATGGCGGGACGATAAGCGGGATGAACGCGATATGCACAGGTATGAGGTTCTGACTCATAATCGCCATAGCCAAGATACCGGCCAGCATCAGCCACTTGGTCATAGCGACGGCTTTGGTCCTCGCGCCTTCAGAGCCGGCGTCGATACGCTTCATGATCGCATCTGCTAGCAGTTTCGGAAGCCCCGAGCTAGCCACCGCCATGGCGAAGGCGCCCAGCATCGCGTAGCTCAGCGCGATTTTCGCTCCACCTGCAAGCCCCTCTTGAAACGCCACCATCGTGGAATCAAGCCCGATGCCGCTCACAAGTCCACCCACTAAAGCGCCGATAAAAAGCGCTAAAACGACATGGACTCGCGCGACGGCCAACGCGAGCATCACGACGACAGCGATCAAGACAGCATTCATGTGGAATAAATTACGCCAGAGTTTAAATTATTAGTAATAATGAGCCATTCCAGAACCCTTATAATGCCCCCCGTTTGAAGCTCCACCCACAGCAAGCACATAATTTAACCTTTGTTCTACGAGGTTTTGCTTTTGTACTACAGGCCTTCTGGGTGCGGTTTTTCGCTTCCTCCTCGCACATCAAGCACCGCCTGCTTCTCTGTAGCATTCACCCCCATGCATGCTACAAGGGGTTGCGGCAGGTCTTTCCCAACGGTCTCCCTTCTCACGTGGGAAAACCCCGCGCTATGTCCACACACAACGCGCTCTGGGTGCATCACCCGGGCGCATAACCCCAATAAAAAGAAAAAGAGGAGCTATAGGCTCCCCTTCCCTTTTACACAAGATATTCACAGTTTATGAAGCCCTGCGCGGGTGCTCCTCAGTAAAACCCTCGGACACTACAGGATTATCTCGTGCGATCGCGTTTTTCATAACCCATCCGAGGGCGGAATCCGGCTGGATGTTTAAGCTGTGCGACTGCGTCGCCAACTAGCAAACGGAAACGTGGCTTCATCGGCGGCATCTGCATGACAGAGAACCACCGCACCTCCGTGCTTTCATCATCTCCAACACGCGGAGTGCAATCCCCCACGACGCTACAACGCATCGCAGTGTCCATGTAGTAGCTAATATCGCCGTTCGCATGCTCTACAGGCCCCACGGCACCCACGCCGAGCAGAGCGTCTACGGTCACGTCAACACACGTTTCTTCTTTCACCTCCCGCACAGCTGCTGCGTGCGGTTGTTCACCGGGATCCACGATGCCTGTCACGGGCGTCCATTCCCCGTTATCGCTCCTTTTAACCAGCAGTACTTCCGGTACTGCCGTAATAGGCGCGCCTTCAGGAACATCCTTAATCACGATGGCTGTGACCCCAGGTAAAAACAATGGGTCATGGCCGATCTTGTCTCTGATCTTAAGGATAAAATTGGGTGTTGGCATGCTAAAGGTCCTTATATCTAAAGCTACGGTTGTATCCTCTGCGGGCTAATCCGCAGATGGTTCTTCCGAGCTTTGTGCTGCCTCACGTGCAGCTTTCTCAGCAGCTTCTTTTTTAAGTTTCTCGGCAAAAGCCTTGGGGTCAAACTCGGTAAAATACTCTGGACCTGCAAATTGTTCTTGTGCCATAGTGCTCTCTCTATTCAGGATACGTAGCAATCTTTTAATAAAAGTCTAGTGTCCGACACGTTTTTCGGCGCAACCCAGCTGTGTTTGTTTGCCAAGCTGAGTAACAAGCAAGTTAGAAGGACCCCGCTTCTTTGCATACAACGTGCACGCAACGGGCCCAACAACGCAAAACCACCGGTTTACGCACAAGCTTTAGGCGCACAACCGGTGGTTTTCAACATGGGGCTACTTAGGCCTCTTCAGAATCCCGAGCAATACTCTCCAGGATAAAGTCCTTCACTGCAGCAACATCATTAGGTAGATCTGTGACATGGCGTTGCGCATCCAAAATTCCAGTAAAGCGCTCCGGAACCTCAGGACCGCGTCCTACTGCTTCAACGATGGTATCCGTGAATTTCACTGGTAAAGCGGTCTCCAAGCACACAATGGGGCTTTCAATCTGGCTGGCCCACTCGCGCGCGACTTTCACGCCATCAGCGGTGTGTGGATCCAGCATCAGACCCCGGCGCGTATAGCAATCAGCGATGGTTGCTATACGGTCTGCATGGGTAGAACTACCCGACGCAAAACCATAATGCGTGGCAGCGTGCTCAAATGAGTCGTCGTTGGCAAGGGAGAAACCGCCGGCTTTTACCTGTTCCCCAAAGAGTTCTGCGCAGCGTTCGGCATCTCTTCCTAGCAGGTCAAAAATAAAACGCTCAAAATTGGATGCTCTAGAAATATCCATTGAGGGCGAGGAGGTCTCATGAGTCTCAGCTGCAGAACGCACGCGGTACTCGCCGGTTTTAAAGAACTCATCAAGGACATCGTTTTCATTGGTGGCAACGATGAGCCTGTCGATCGGCAAACCCATTTGTTTAGCAATATGTCCCGCACAGCTATCGCCAAAGTTTCCGGTGGGAACGCAGAAACTAACTTTTTGATCGTTGCTCTCCGTTACTTTGAGCCACGAGGAGATGTAGTACACCACTTGCGCCATCAAACGGGCCCAGTTAATTGAATTCACTGCACCAATGTGGTTGTTCGCTTTAAATTCCGCGTCGGAAGACACAGCTTTGACCACATCTTGGCAATCATCAAAAACGCCGTCTAACGCGATATTAAAGATGTTGGGATCGTCCAGCCCAAACATCTGGGCCTGCTGGAACGGCGTCATGCGGTCTTTAGGGGTGAGCATGAACACGCGGATTCCTGCACGGCCACGCATGGCGTATTCGGCAGAAGAACCGGTGTCGCCAGAGGTAGCACCCAGGATGTTTAAGGTTTCTTTCCGCCGGCGTAGCTCATATTCAAAAAGCTCGCCCAGAAGCTGCATGGCCATATCCTTGAACGCAGCGGTCGGTCCCTCAGATAGGTGGCCTATGTAAATGCCATCCTCAAGCTTGGTCACTGGGACGATTTCCTCGTCGGAAAATTTGGGCGTTGTATAAGCGCGCGCAGTAATGGCTTCTAGATCCGCTGCCGGGATGTCGTCGACAAAGAGCTTAAGTACTTCCGCGGCTAGTGCTGCATAACCTTGCTGGGCGAGAATACCGCGCCAGGTGTCTAAGGTGTCAGCGTCGAGACGCGGAAAATACTCAGGAAGATACAAACCGCCGTCTGGGGCAAGACCGCCCAAGAGGATGTCAGTAAACGCTACGGGGGTCTGGGAGGTGTCTCTTGTCGAAATGTAGTGCACGGCTACTACACTAGCGTCGACGGCCCCAGCGCTGAAGAAAACGGATAGACATTTTCTATCGCTACCCCCACCAATTGCATCGATGTTTATGTTGCATGGTTCGAGGGCTCGCTAGACATATGCTCCCCCTCTTTTCTTGCCAGCCCGGCGCTCCCCGCACAGATCGATTGCGCAAACAGTGGTGGATAATAGAATCTGCTACTGCACACAGACCCACCCGATAGGACTTCCGTGGAACCTAGAGACTTGAAAAAACGCTTCCTCATTGTCTTCTCGCTGTGCTTGGCGGTGGCTCTGGTGGCAATGCTGGCGGCTTGGAAGTTAACGACAAGCCTCCGCGACTCCGATTCCACACATAATGCGTCTAGTTCTAAATCGGCGACGAGCCAGTCGGAGTCCACGGAAAACCCAGAGTCGCATGAAAGCACCACATCACACTCACCAGAACCTGAGTCAAACGTTAACGCTGGTCCCCCTCCCCCTCCCACGCGTGTAGGTTCTTTCACCATGACAGGCACAGCCAGCATCACCGGTGCCACCTATGATTCGATGCCCTACGAGTTGCCGCTCAATCCTGCCGGCCCTCAAGCAACGATGGTGCGCTGGGTCGATGGCTGGGGCCAATCACCTGCCACCGCAGAGCACGGCACAACCTATGTCTTAGGCCATGCGTGGGGCCAGCAGCGACTCGTGTTCAACCCCATCTCCGAGATAGTCACTCAGCACGTGGACTTCAACCGCCCCACCGCTGTTCGCGGTGAATCCGGCGATATGGTCACGCGCTATCAAACAGATGTGCTCAACGGCGACGTCGTCACGATGACGGATGCAGAGGGAAACTCGCGCCGGTGGGTGATTGATAATGCTTATCTCGTGGACAAGTACGATGCCATCGATGACACCGAGCTTGTCGACGCCTCCATCCCCGGCCGTATCGTACTCATCGCCTGTTCTGTAGACGGCGCCGTTGACCTCAACTACAACGTAATCGCAACCGGGCACCTTGCCTAATGTTTTTCCGTGAACGCATCCCCATCCTCTCGTTTTGGTAGCGCCGAGCCGACTGGCTTCCGTCGGGCAGTTCTCGTCTGGTCATGCGCATGCTTGGTCTATATCATCGCGATTACTGGCCGGACTTCTTTTGGCGTGGCCGGCGTTGCGGCGATCGACCGGTTCAATATCGACGCCAGTCAATTGGCTTTATTCACCTCCGTGCAGGTAGGATGGCACAGATTCCGATGGGCCTGCTCATAGACCGTTATGGCCCCAGAAAGGCGCTGCTCGCCGGCGCGTTGCTGATGGCAACCGGCCAAGTAGTTTTGGCGCTAAGCACCTCACTCCCCCTCGCTGTCGGCGCACGTGTTCTTATCGGCGCTGGTGACGCCACTGGTTTTCTCTCCGTCATGCGGCTTATACCTGCGTGGTTCCCGCTGCGCAGAGCACCCTTATTTGCGCAGTTGAGCGGCGCACTGGGGCAAGTCGGGCAGTTTGTATCAGCAGTCCCCTTCCTAGCGCTGCTCAATGCCCACGGCTGGGAGACAGCCTTTGTGACCCTTGGTGCGGTCGGCATCATCATCGCGTTAGCAGCGTCACTGGTGATAGCCGACGATCCGCACCAGGTCGGTTATTCCCCCACGAAGAAGCGTCGCCGCCACTCCACTATGGCCCGCGTCCCAGCCTTTCGTTTCTGCTTTCTACCGTGATCAGGAATCCCATCGCATGGCAGGCGGTTTTTATTCATTGGGTTAATATGGCGCCCCTGAATGTGTTCCTTTTGCTTTGGGGCGTTCCGCTCATGACGCTAGGCATGGAGCTAGATAGCTCGCACGTGGCGCTTGTCCTTACGCTCGCCACTGTGGGTTCCATCAGCGCAGGTCCCCTACACGGAGTGATTTCTGCGGGATTAGGTAGGCGTCGCGACGCCGCAGCTCTTGGCACCGCGCTCATCATTGCGGTAATCCACATATGGTTCTTCTCTTCCGCCGAACCGCGCGGGTTTCGAGCCATCGCATTTTTAGTATTAGCAATGGTACTCATCATGCCGGCCGCTAATTATGGCTTTGACACTGTCCGAGAAGAAGCGCCTCTCGCTGTGGTCAGCACTGCGACTGGCCTGGCCAACATGGGAGGTTTTACTGCCACGATGATCTCAGCCCAGCTCTTGGGGCTGCTTCTCGACGTCCACAACGTAGGCACCTACACCTGGAGCGATTTCCGTTTCGCTTGGCTAGCGGTGCTAGGAACATGGGCTTTTGGCATGGTGATGCTCTGCCTATGCGTATCCCGCACGCGCAGGTACAACGAGCGTGTGCGGGATCTACGAAACGTTTAGTGGCTACCGCGACGAGAGACGAGGGCGTCGATAAGCGAATTCAACGCTTGATCCCCAAATTGCTTCGCATCTGCGTACGGCGTTTCCCGGGTAGTGTTCACAGGGCCTGGCTGGGTATCCGCATGAACTTTAAGCACGGTGCCTTCCACTGTGATAGCTGTGCGGGTTTTCGTCCCCGTCGATTCAAGTGCACGGACAAAAGTTTGCAGGTCGCCAACCGTGGCACCATCAAGATCAAGGCTCACAACAATAGACATGGCAACGCTCCTTCATTACTTGTTATTTGTAGTTGCCTTTTCCACCATATCGAGCCGTCGTTGCTCCATGCATCGGGGAAAACCCCGATTTTTCTAGGCAAGCTCTGCAAAAACTCGTTGGTTATAGCTAAAAGCAGCGCTGGCCTCTTCAAGCATCTGATCGACTTCATCGGCAGACAGAAGTAGGTCATCAAGATGTTGACGATAGTTATCTTTGTACACTTTGAGCTTGTCGATCCCCTCAAAGGAATAGAACTTGAGCGATTTCTCCTCTACTCCATAATGCCGACTCATCATCCGCGCGATGACCTGTCCACCAGAAAGATCCCCTAGGTAACGCACATAGTGGTGTGCAACAAGGGCGGGGCCATGAGCTTCATCGCGGATCTGATTAAGCCGCGCGACATAGTCACGAACAGCAGGCAGCGCAATAATGTTATTCCGCCATTGATCGTTCCCGTGGAAATTATCAATATCCTCGGCCAGGATATCTGAGCGATTAAGTTTCGGATCTAGTAGCTCGGTGGCAAATCCTTGCGCTCGCACCACATCGGTGGCTTCTTCCAGAGCGCTATAGAAAAGCCATGCCTGCTCTTGCAGTCGGATGAACGCCCCAGCGTCCAGGCGTCCCTCAATTAAGTCACTCATAAAAGAGGAATGCTCTGCCTCGGCGTGCGCCTTAGCGGTCGATTCCTTGAGCTCGGCAGCCAGCCCCTTAGTTGCGGTTGTCATTATAAGTAACCTTTCCCTAATACTCTTTTTGATAACTAGAAAAACCAGATTATTTAGGAAAGGCTCGCCTTACATCAACCGTCTGGTTGATTCTCCGCTCACCCTCGTAGCCAACCGCCGCTGCCCCATGGGGAAGCGTAAGCCGACACGCTAGTTATACCCAGGGCTTATTTCTCCCCAAAAAACCTCATCGACCACAGCACGAGCGCGACGAGTTACCTTGAGATAATGGTCTAGAAACTCCTGGTTATCGCTGGGATCCCATCCCGCAGCGCCCGCGATTGCCGCCAATTGAGGACCAGGCTGTGGCAATTGATCAACACGCTTACCGCGCACAAGCACAATCGCATTCCGCGCCTGTGTTGCGGCTAACCACGCAGCACGTAATATCTCCACCTTCTTAGGCGAGATAATCGCATGCCTTTCCAAGGCATCTAAAGCAAGCAGCGTTGAAGGGGTATGCAGATCCTCGCACTGATGCGCATGCATAAGCGTCAACAACTGCACAGTCCATTCAATATCTGTGAGCGCACCACGACCCAATTTGGTATGCGTGTTGCGGTCCGCCCCCCGTGGCAGACGTTCTTCATCCACCCGCGCTTTCATCCGGCGAACCTCTCGCATCACCTTGTCCGAAGTACCTATTTGCGGATACCGAATCCTCTCGATCATCTGCAGGAATCGCTTTCCAAGTTCCTCATCGCCTGCGACCCACTCGGCACGCAACAAAGCCTGTATCTCCCAGACCTCCCCCCACTGCTCGTAATATCGAGCATAGGAATCCAAAGTACGAACAACAGCCCCAGAACGTCCCTCAGGGCGCAAACCTAGGTCTACTTCCAGCGGCGGATCGCCACTGGGCTTGGCTAGTCTCGCGCGCATGCGATCGCACACAGTGATCGCCCACCGCACGGCTTCATTTTCGTCTTCGCCCTCGGCTGGGTCGCAGACAAACAGCACATCCGCATCTGAGCCATACCCCAGCTCCGCCCCTCCGAGACGTCCCATACCGATAACAGCAATCTTGGCCGGTGGCGTCGTACTCTCTAGCTCAGTCATGCTGGCCGCTATCTCAGCACGCAGCGCAGCTTCTAAAACAGCGTCCCACACCGACGATAAGCTGTGGCAAACTTCTTTCACTTCCAGCATCCCCAACAGGTCAGCGCTAGCAATTCGTGCAAGTTCTGCGCGCCGAAGCGAACGGGCCACTGCGATTGCCTTTTCCGGGTTTTCCTGTCGCACCGATGCCGCCACCAAAGACCGCGCTAATCGGCCGGCGGTTGTATCCAATAATTTTGGACCGCTCGCTCCATCAGCGAGCTGTTTTACCAAGTCAGGAGCAGAAATGATGAGATCGGCGGTATAGGGAGAATTACCGAGAATCTTCATCAACCGCTGACCCACAATTCCCTCGTCGCGCAGCATTCTCAAGAACCAGGCGCGATCATTGGCGGCGTCCGAGAGTTTCCGATAGTTCAGAAGTCCGGCATCAGGATCAGCAGTCTGCGCTAGCCACTCCATATGCGTGGGCAGCAGCATCGCTTGAATCTTTGCTTTTCTCCCCGCCTTCGCGGCAAGGGCATTCAAATGGTCAAATGCTCTATCGGGGAACTTATAGCCCAAAGCCGCCAGCTGCAGCTTAGCGGCCTCTGGCGTTAGCTTAAGCGCCCCAACGGAAATATTGGCCACAGAGTTAAGAAGAGGACGATAAAATAATTTCCGATGCAAGCTAGAAATCTGCAGACGAACTTTCTTTAGTTGCTGCATCATAATCTGGGTCTCGCCCGCATCATGCGTGCTTCTAAACCCTGAGGAACGCGCTAGCCAGCGCAGAACCTTCTCCTTATGAGGATCCGGCATAGTGTGCGTTCTTTTGAGTTTTTGCAGCTGCAATCGGTGTTCCAACAACCGCAAAAATGCATAGGACTCGATGAGTTCCGCACCATCCTCTCGCCCAACATATCCGCCCTCAATAAGAGCTTTTAAAGCTTGGATAGTGGATAAAACTCGCAGGGACTCGTCTGATCTACCATGCACAAGTTGCAGCAATTGGACTGCGAACTCCACGTCGCGCAGGCCACCTGGACCGAGCTTTAGCTCTCGATTTTTGAGCTTTTCTGGAACATTCTCTAGCACGCGCCGACGCATACTTTGCACGTCAGTAACAAAGGATTCCCGCTGACTAGCAGCAGCCCACACCATCGGTGACAGCGTGCGGCTATAGCGCGTGGCCAAAGGAATATATCCGGTCATCGGCCGATGCTTGAGCAATGCCTGAAACTCCCAGGTGTGCGCCCACCGTTTGTAATACGTGACGTGCGAATCAAGAGTCCTAACCAGCGCCCCGTGCTTTCCCTCAGGGCGCAGCGCAGCGTCTACCTCAAAAAAGGTAGAACACCCGATCCGAATAAACTCCCCAGCTAGTCGCTGCGCCCGCGGTGTTACTGGCTCCGCCACAAAAATAACGTCGACATCTGAAATGTAATTAAGCTCTTGAGCCCCGCACTTTCCCATTGCTACAACCGCGAGGCGAGTATCTACCGGCTCTTCTCCGTAAACGTTGCGGGCTGCCACCGCAAGGGCTGCGGTAAGCCCGGCATCCGCCAAATCCGCTAGCGCCTGTGTGACAACTGTAAACGGCACTTCAGGTTGCCCTAGTCGCCGAGAGTCTTTGGGGTAGCTACCTGCCACATCGCTCGCAGCGATTCTGAGGAGGAAGGTTCGGTAAGCTTTCTTCAGCTCTTTTTCTGCCTCCACTCCAGAGGTTCCCGCGACGTAGGTACCGGGGGTTTCCAACGATTCCTCCGCAGTATCAGGTTCTGAGAGGTCTACGTCAAAAGAAAACTCATGGTCAGAAGCATCATTGTGATTCCCCGGATCTTGCGATTCCGGGCTAAACACCGCTGGCTGTGCAGCAACAGCAGATAGCATCCCCTTCATCATCTCTTGACGCGTAGGAAACCCCCACTGCAACGCACGCCATTGGTCCTCACAGGCCACAAGGTGGTCCCCGAGAGTCGAAGACGCCCCTATCAAGGAGAAAAGTCGAACTCTCAACACCACATTCTGACGCAACTCAAGCAAAAAATCGGCCCGGGCATACTCCCCCATCGAATCCACTATCCGCATTAATGTGTTGAGGGCTAAGTCAGGGTCTGCTGCGCCAGCCAATGACCACAGCAACTCCACGGAATCAGGCTGCAGCCAGCCTAAGGATTCAAGATCAGCCTTGGCATTTCTACCATTAAGCCCCAGAGAGCTTAACGACGGCACCACATTCCGCGCAGCAGGAGTAGTCATTGCTCTTTTCTTCTTCCTTGGTGTACAGCACAATCGCTTTTCTCCCGTGGCTAAGCCCAGCTATATCCTAGCCATACGCTAACTATGCATTAAAAGCCACGTGAGAGTTTCAACAGTGATTAGTTTTCTAGGTTGGTACGCAGTTCCCACGCCGTAATCTGTTGCTGATAGTCGTGCCATTCGCGCCACTTATTGCGCAAGAAATACTCAAACACATGCTCGCCTAGTACATCCGCCACTAGCTCCGAGTGTTCCATCTCCCTCAAAGCTTGATCCAAACTCGTCGGCAAGTCCGCATATCCCATGGCCAACCGCTCCCGACGAGTCAAACGCGCGATATCCTCTTCCGCTGCGTCCGGTATCTCATAGCCTTCCGTGATGCCTTTCAGCCCTGCCCCGATCAAGACCGCTAATGCTAGATAGGGATTGCATGCAGAATCCGGGGAACGCACCTCTACCCTGCGAGAATCCGCCTTAGCTAAGCGATATGTGGGAACCCTCACCAGTGCCGAGCGGTTGGAAGCTCCCCACGTTGCGGCAGTAGGTGCCTCATTGCCAAAGAGAATTCGTTTATACGAGTTAGTCCATTGATTTGTAATGGCGGAAATCTCATTAGCGTGGCGCAAAATACCCGCAATAAATTGTTTAGCCGTACGAGACAAACCGTATTCATCATCCGGGTCATGGAAGGCATTGATGTCGCCTTCAAAAAGCGACATATGGGTATGCATGGCAGATCCCGCATGGTCTCTAAAAGGCTTTGGCATAAAGGTCGCACCGATGTTGTTTTGTATCGCAACCCGCTTCATCACATATCTAAACGTCATAATGGAATCTGCCATGGTTAGGGCATCAGCATGCCGTAGGTCTATTTCTTGCTGACCAGGGCCAGTCTCATGATGCGAAAATTCCACGGGTATCCCCATAGATTCCAAAGCCAACATGGCCTGCCGTCTGAACAGGGGTGCATCGTTTTGGCTAGCTTGATCAAAATAGCTGCCGTTGTCTGTGGGGATAGGAGGAAGCCCGTCCGTCCGAAGGCTCTGAACCAGATAAAACTCAATCTCGGGTGACACCATACAGGTGAAGCCTTCATCAGAAGCACGCTGAAGCTGTTTTCTTAGAACCTGCCGAGGGTCCGAATAAGAAGGATTTCCATCAGGATTTAAAATATCGCAGAACATCCGGGCCGTGCAGGAGTCTGTATCGTCGCCGTCAAAAGGTAATAACTGGAATGTAGAAGGATCCGGCATAGCGATTGTATCTGCCTCCGACACACGAGAAAATCCTTCAATAGCAGAGCCATCAAAGCCAATGCCTTCTTCAAAAGCCCCTTCGAGCTCTGCAGGTGCCACCGCAACTGATTTCAGGTATCCCAAGATATCCGTAAACCAAAGACGCACAAATTTAATATCTCGCTCTTCGATTGTGCGTAGTACAAATTCTTGCTGTGAGTTCATGGTTCTCACGATACTTTCTGCCTTCAACATCGGGGGAAAAGCTCTCCCCCGAAAGGCCGAAGCATGTCCACATCAGCCCTTTGGGGGAGGCACCAGGGGTAAGCGTGTCACAGCTCCATGATCCAATAAAATCGCCAATACGTTCGATTTAAAAAGATGGGCCTTACCATGCCACAGAAAAATTTTGTTTTAGACCAAGACGTCACTGCACTCATGACGGATGCGGCAGCAAAAGGCTACACGCCAGAAGATATGGAACTCATCTGCCCGAATTTCACACAACTGCTCCCCGCTATTTCTCGGTGCACCGCCGGGTTGAACACCATTGCCGCATCAGCACCATTCCCTATCTACAACGCGTGGCTAAAATACAGTCTCCGCCAAGTTCTCACGGCAGCTGAAAGCCTTCCGAGCACGCTCCGCAGCATCCGCAACACTTTAGAGGTTCTCCCTTACACAGCAGAGTTGCCGTTACTGCGCTACACCAGCAATCAGCTCTATGAATGTCCAAACAAAGAGACTGCACCACCTATCTTTTTTTCCGCGCACCTAGCATGCACCAAGAACTCACCCAAGAAGAAGCTCCCGCAATACATCGACTTCTGCTTCCTCGTCCGCAGGTGTCCGATAGTTTTACGTTGTTGCAAGTACTTACGCTCAGTTATGGTTGCTGCTGCGCTCTTATACACCCGCAAGGAATAGTTTCCGTCTTTGGAACAGCGTCTAATATTTTCCGCACGGTGCGTGCATTCACCGTGCTCTGCGACAAAAGCCGCCGGTTGTTGAGCCGTTTCGAGCCCTCAACCAGCAATCAAACCTATATGAAAAGCTTTCATACTGCTTTTGCGCTAGGAATCCATCAGAGAATTTCTCTCCCCTTGGCCTTCGACCAACTACGGTGTCGGCTATCTATATGGAATTGGCTTAGCCATGATCCAACTTTTCCCAAAGCCTTGGAAGACTTTTACGTGTTAGCTCACCCGCATAGGACCATCGCGCGTGATTCGTCCGGCACCACAGACGGACATACGGCAGCAGAAATTGTATGCCTTGCCGACGCCCTCATGTGGTGCGACGGTCTCACGTGCACGACTGGTCTACAAGACACGTGATCTCTTCGCACTGGGTCTCATACCGATGCACTTTCTCTCAAAATATACTGACACGCTTGTATAAGAACTGGTAGAACTCAAAGCATGGGAATAACGCAACAGCTTGAGGTAGAAAGAAAATTTTCAGTCGCAGACGATCAACCTGCCCCGCAGCTCGTAGATATCACCCGTGTGTCTAAGGTTGCTGAATCAACAGTTCACTCGTTGTCCGCACTGTATTTTGATACTCCAGACCTCAGACTGTCCCGCGCAAAAATCGCTTTAAGACGCAGAACAGGAGGCAAAGACTCCGGGTGGCATCTCAAAATCTCCACGCCTGAAGGACGAGTAGAAACTCATGCGCCGCTCGGCAATGATTCCTCTGAGACGCCAATCGTTCCTGAAGAGCTACTCGCTTTTGTCCGTTCTATTATCCGGAATCAGCCCCTCGCTCCCATCGCCAGAATCGATAACAAACGCCACTAATCCCTGCTCGCAAACGCCGAAGGGGAATGTCTCGCAGAATTTTGCGACGACCATGTCCGCGCCTGGTCATATCTGCCCGGTGGAACCGAGTCGCAGTGGCGGGAATGGGAAATAGAGATAACCGCTTATGCCCAAGATCAAGGTCTAGGGGCAGAGATTATCGAGTCTGCTGAAGCCGTATTGGTTGAGCAAGGAGCACACTCTGCGCAATCGTCTTCTAAGATTGCGCAGGCTTTGGGGGAATCTGCCAATAATGTGCCGCTTCCCCCACAGGTAGCACAACTCGACCCGCAGTCTCCTGAATACGCACTGGTAGCTGCGTTAAAGCGCAACCGCGACAAACTCGTAGCTTTAGACCCGCTAGCCAGGCAAGACGCACCCGATTCGATTCATCAAATGCGAGTAGCCACCCGTGAACTGCGCAGCCATATGCAGACATTTGATGGGCTTCTCGGCGGAGAACACTACACACAGATTGAAAAAGACCTCAAGGTCTTTGCACACATCCTTGGTACAGCCAGAGACGCCGAGGTGCTAGCAGCTAGGTTTGAGAATCTTCTCAACCAGAACAGTGATGGTCTGTTAGATCCTGCAACATCGGAATTCTTGCTCAAAGATATACACCGCGATTATTCCTTGGCACACCGCAGAGTTGTTTCTACGCTGAACAACCAGCGCCATCTTGCCTTTTTAGATTCACTAGATTCGCTCTTAGCCGAGCCTCCGATTCTCAGTGAGACTGGGAGCGGAACTAAGGGCTCTGAACAACCGGCTCCGCACGACGCGCATTCTGAAGCCGTACTTTTCCGCCACCTAGAAAAAACTATGCAGCGTTTATACACGCAGGACCGGAAAGCACGCCAAGAACATCAGGATGTAACGATCCCGCTGGAACGTCGAGAAGCAAATTTTCACGATGCCCGCAAAGCAGCAAAGAAACTCCGCTACTCGGCTGAGGCTATCGGCGATTCCACGTCTTTAAAGACCGATAAATTGTATGCCGCGTGTAAACATCTCCAGACAGTGCTGGGCGATTTCCAAGATGCCGTCACGTCTCGCGATCGCTTATATGAAAAGGCACTACGCGCAGAGCGTAAGGGACACTCCGCCTTTGGATACGGAGTCTTGTACCAGCAAGAGCACCAGAACGGTGTGAGAGCCCTCGAAGACTATCCCGAGGCTTTCTACAAGGTGACCAAGGCATACCGAAAGTTCTCTAAAAACGTAGAAAAGTTCCAGAAGAAGGCAGCTGAGAAGGCACGGAAGCGTTCCTAATCGCTGACTATAGAGACAAAGAGTCGGCCCCTATAGGCCGTCTCTTTGTCCACTAAGCGCACAGGATTAGTCCTCCCACTCTTCATCGGCAGCGTCTGCTGCCTCATTGCGCTCTTTTACTTTGTCGAGGGCGTGTTCTGCTTCTTCCCTCGTATCATAGGGTCCCATCCTGTTTTCAAAACTTGAGGCTTTCCCCTGCTCCACTTGCCCAGTAGCTTGGTTGTAGAACCACTTTTCATCTTCATGGTGCATGCTAAAACTCCTTGTATCAGGCTTTCGAGCCAAACTTCTTAGAGCAAGGCCCCTACTGCAAGAATGCCACCAACTCAGTGAAGATGTCCATGGGAGCAAAGATCTGCCACGCGATTATGAGCGTCACCGTAGTAGCCTCCTCGTCTTTGCAAAACCACTAAAGTAAATGAAGCGTCGCGCGAATCACCGCGCCGTCGATCGTTTTATGTAGAGGAGCTTCGTATGCCAGTGTGGCCCCACCCCGAGGTCAGCGTTGTCGATCATGCACTACAGCTGCATTCTCGTCGTGTCGGATGCGAATCTGATCTGATTTCTGCGGCATCAGCACCGGCAACGTGGTCGTTGATAGGAGACCACACAGACCATGCGGGTGGTGTGGTCTTAACAAGCTTGTCAGACCTGCGCACCGCCGTTTCAGTTTCCCCACGGGGGGATGATCAAATAAACGTGACCTCCTACCAGCTCACCCACACCGGCGAGCTATCGGAGTTGCCCCCAACCACGGTCTCACTCGATGCTGTGACGCACTGGCAGTCTTCTCTTAGTTCCACAGATGGACCTGCGCACGATGTTTCGGGTGCGCCGGAAAACACTGAAGCCTCACGACTTGCTGTTTTGGTCTACACCATGGTTCATCGCCAAATGCTTAGTCGAGATTCACGCGGATTCGACGTCACTGTCATCAACCAGATTCCGCCGCATGCCGGTTTAGGAGAAAACGAGTCGATGCTGGTCGCTGCTGCGTTGTCTCTCGCCGGTGATTATGAGGAGATTGATTCTGCCCCTGTGCGAGCAAAGTTTGCTGAGGTCTGCTTCCAAGCGGCTATAGCCATGGGTGACCACCCAGTATTGCGTGCGCGTTTTACTACTGCCTTACGGGGAGCCACGGGACAGCTCAACATTATCGACTATGCCGATGGATCAATCACGCAGGCTGCGCATCCGATTGGCGACCCCACCCGCACTGTCGCACTGGTTATCGCTCCCCCCACGCATTCAGATCGGGCCCAGGAAGTGCTGCGCCGAGAAAAGTTCATCGCGGAGGCCACCAAAGCCTTCGCTGCAGAGAGCTTAAGGATGCTCCCGGATGCGGAAAGCAGGGTCATCGACTGGTTGCGCGCTGTGCATGAGATTAAGGGGCCGGATGATGTCCCCCATATCGAGGAGGCAACCCAGTGGCTAGAATTTTTGACCACGGAAACCTCGGCGGCCTTAGAACTGACGCAGGCGGTTCGTTCACGGAGGCATGCCGACATGTTTCCCCTGCTGTGTAATTCGCAGGCGAATACAGAAAAGCTCTATGGCGTCACGGGAGCAGACTCTGCGCTAGCCCAGCTGTGCATGGTCCGAGGCGCTTTCAGCGCCCGCAGTGCCGCAGCCGGTTTATCAGATGCAGTTGTTGTGTTGGTGGAGCGTTCTCGCGTGGAAAACTTTGCCGCTGATGCCTCGGCAGACGGCCTTACCGTTGTAGAGCTTCTCGACGGCCACGTGGCCACCTCAGGGTCTTAACACGTCTTAATCCGCAGGCCAGGCGAAGCGTATCTCGCGTTTCTCCACGTCTGTACTAACCAACGTCACAGTGGTTTGTTCTCCAATGGCGGGTAGTCCCAAGCACTCCGCAATAACCGGTGGATCTTCTACAAAGATCCTAGAGCTCGCGCTAGCTGTGTTATTGCTCAGGACCACAGCTTTAAAATTATGCCCGACCCAAGGAGCAAGCACTGTGGCCTCTGTGAGATCAAGGCATGCCTTATCCACTGCGCTCGCTGTCACACTACTGTGCTTCATCGCAGCTACGGCCCCCGGAAGAGTGTCGCTAACCCATGAGGGAATCGGCTGCTCGTGATACAGAGACAGGCATATTTCTGTGGCATAGCGGTCTATGAGGCGACGCAATGGCGCGGTGACATGCGAATAATAACCGCCCACGCCTGCGTGAACTTCTGCCTCCTCTTCCCCTAAGACTCGGTACTCGGCACCTCTCAGTAACTTCTGCGCTGCTCGCATCAACACCATCGACCGTGGTTCGTCCAGAGAAATGCTGTCAAGATCTACGTCTGCTGGAAAGCCCAACGCTATGGCTTCTTGAGTGAAGGCTTCCAACGCACTTTTGCTAGCGGGTGCAAGAGTGCGCAGCACGCCCACCCCGTGCTGAGCCATAAGGTTTCCGGCGCACATTCCAGCAAGCAGAGAAATCTCTGAGTTAGCATCCATAGATTCATAACGAGGTTCGATCACCAGGTGGATCTCCCCATCTGGTTCTTTTTCTACGCTTTGGCTGGGCATACGCAGATTTATTGCGGTTGACCGCAGCTTGCTGTGCCGACGCACACGCCCGACCTCAAATAAGTAAAGAAGTGAGGGATGCAGCGAGCCATCTGTGTAGTCCTGTTGGACGCGCTCATAATCAAACCGAGCTCGGCTGCGCACCAATGCTCTATCCAGCCTGAAATCGGTCACTTCCCCCACGGAATCAATATCGATAGTCCACAGCACAGCTGGTCTCTCCACAGCAGGTAAAAGGCTCGCTGCCCCCTCAGAAAGCGCGGCCGGGTGCAGCCGTGCTGGCTCGTCCGGGAGGTAGATCGTTTGTCCTCTGAGTAAAGACTCCTGTGATACAAGGTCGCCCCCGCCATAATTCAAAAAAGCGGCAACATCGGCGATGGCATAAAAGATGCGAAACCCCTCGGGGGTTTTCTCAATGCATACCGCTTGATCGAGGTCTTGTGAGCCAGCCGGGTCAATCGTTAATAGCTCAATATCGCGCCGATCTATTCGGCGGTCCGGGAGGGCGTCGATAAGCTGATGCGCCTGGTTTTCTACTTCTTGAGGAAAACGCGTGGTCACACCATATTCATCTGCGATCGCACCAAAATCACGGAAGGCAGCGTAGAGCTTCATGCTTTCCGATCATGGCATATTCTGGGGAACTCTGCCTGTCCAATTCTTCAACGGGGTTTTGTGCGCAGAAAAATAGGGCGAATGAGCCAACCTATAAGCCGGATTCTGTACCCCTTTTTTTAAGCAAAGGGGCGGCGATCATCCATCTGGACGCACCATCGCTGGCCGCCTCAAGCAGCTACCCGCGGACTCAGGCGAGCAGCCCTCAAACATCCGCGCAGACATACCCGAAGGTACGCACTAATGCCTTGCTCCCAGTGGGGTTTACCCAGCCAGACTAGTCACCTAGCCTGCTGGTGCGCTCTTACCGCACCGTTTCACCCTTACCCAGAAAAATCTGGGCGGTCTACTTTCTGTTGCACTTGCCCGCAGGTCACCCTGGGTTGTTGTTAACAATCACCGTGCTCTGTGGAGTCCGGACTTTCCTCGACCTCAGGCCGCACGCTATGAAAGCGGCGGTACCTGTAGTCGCGATCGCCCAGTCGGCTCATTCGCTGTTGTGACTCTACTACTATGCGCCCCAAGCTGCTAATTCTGCAGGAATAGCGCTAGCGGTTCTCACAAAGATCTAGCGCAGATACGACGTGTCGTTGACCAGTCGAACGCACGTGGGACCATCCGAGTAAAACTCGGCAATGGATAACGACGCTAGATCAAGATGCATCCGATGGAACATCCCGGCGGGGGCCTCCAGCGCCTGACGCAGGATGGATTTGATGGGGGTCACATGGCTCACCACGAGGATGGTGGCCTCCCCGTATTCGCGCTGCAGCTCTTCTCTGACCCGTTTTATCCGCCGATGAGCCTGCACAAGCGCTTCTCCGCCGGGAGGAGCAATCTTGGGATCTGCAAGCCATTGCTGGTGTAACTCGGGGTCTGAGTCATGGGCTTGGCTAAACGTCAGGCCGTCCCATTGCCCAAAGTCCATCTCTTTCAGATCATCTACGGTCCGGATATCGTTCATCCCGAGTGCTCGCGCAGCTGCCGTCGCCGTTTCTTGGCAACGTTTGAGCGGAGACGACACAATCACGTCAATTCCTCCACGGGAGGCGAGGTACTGCGCGGCGCGCTCTGCTTGATAGCGCCCCAGCTCGGAAAGACTCGGGTTGCTGAGCCCGCTGTACTGGCGTGCCGCAGACATCGGGGTTTGCCCGTGACGCAACAGAAGGAATCGGGTGGCGTCTGTGGTCGCACCATTCCATGTTTTTGGTGCAGTAGCGTGCTGGTCTCCAGCGCAATCATCTTTTTTCGCTGTCGGCTCGGTGTGACTTGTCGCAGAGGGGGAATCGCCGCCTAGGTCTAGGAACCCCGGCTGAGCTCCTTGAGCTAAGGCATCCATGGCTTTATTGGCCAATTCGTCTGCTCGCGCATTCTGTTTACGCGGAATCCACGTGTACGTGATCGAAGCAAATCCGGAGGCAATATCCCTGCATGTGCGGGCAAGCTCTTTCATGTCAGGGTGTTTGATTTTCCAGCGTCCCGACATCTGTTCCACCACAAGTTTGGAGTCCATCAGGACGTCCACTTCTGTTGCGCCCAGCTCGCGCGCGGCGGTCAACCCGTTTAAGAGCGCGTGGTATTCCGCAACATTATTTGTCGCAGTGCCCACGATGTAGGCCAGGCGACGCAGAATGGTGGTATGGGTGGCGTCGAAAAGCACGATCCCGGATCCGGCAACGCCTGGATTTCCGCGAGAGCCTCCGTCTGCTTCGATGATGACCTTCATCAGCTTGCCTGCCTCACAAGATAGCTGCCGCAGTCAGGGCACTGGGGAAGAATATTCATGGGGGTATTGCGGATCATAGAAATATCGGCGGGCGGAAGGATAATAAAGCAGCCGCCACAGCTGCGCCCGTTAAAAGCAGCCACTCCTACGTCGTTGATGTCGCGCTGCGAATCAAACTCCACGATGATGTCCTCTGGCAGCAGGTCCCGCAACTGGGTGATTCTTTCCTCTTGAGTTGCTGCGGTGGTGTCTACGGGAAGAGCTTCCAGGGCCCTGCGGGCTGCCTCGATTTTGGTGTCTGTGTCCACGACTCGCGCTTGATTAACCTCAAGGTTGTTGCGCAAGGCGTGGATCTCGTTATGGGCTTCTTGCAGCTCGCTCATAAGGTCTGCGATGCGAGACTTGGCGGAATATATGTCGTGTTTAATGTCACGCCGCCTCTCAATGTCCGTCTCTGCGGTGAGCTGACGTTTACCGTCTTGCTCACGGCGGCGCAGTTTGCGCTCGTCTTCCTGGATACGACGAATCTCTAGTTCCATATCATCGACGGCCATATGCGCGGCAGCTGCGGCCTCGCGGTTACGAGACTGCTCACTCATCAGACGATCAAGTTCTTCTTGTTCTTCGCTGACCTTTGGCGCCACACTCGTGGATGCCGCGCGGGTGATGGTGGACAACTCCAGCAGCAGCGGTTGTAGTGTGCGATCAAGCTTCATGAGAGTCCTTACCTTCAGGTTTCTGTAGTCTTTGTCGAGTTATCACAGGCTGCGTGCCGGTCGGCGACGAGCGCAAGCAAGCCCCTAATCATAGCCTTTTCAGGGCAAAGGAAGAAACAGCCACGACCATCGCCTTAGGCTTCTCGACGCCCACCTTATAACGACTTTTCCCCAACCGACTGCGGATGCGCCGACAGCGTCCACGGATCAGTTCTGATAGGCACAATATCCACCGTCACGTCTGGCAACGCACGTGCCAG
Organism: Corynebacterium silvaticum; assembly: GCF_002162115.2. NCBI lineage: Bacteria > Bacillati > Actinomycetota > Actinomycetes > Mycobacteriales > Corynebacteriaceae > Corynebacterium > Corynebacterium silvaticum. The sequence goes on from NZ_CP021417.2 coordinate 1,827,409, forward strand.
AATCTCCGAGGCCTGTTCCGTCCACGGATATTCGCTAGCCCAATGCGCTGTGTCCACCAGGAATGGTCCGTGTGCCCGGCGCGACTCGTCGGCTGGGTGATGGCGCAGATCAGATGTCACGTACACGTCAACGCCTAGCCGTGCCACGGCGTCCAGGAAGGAGTCCCCTGAGCCAGATGACACGGCAATCGTCTGTACTAGTGCTTCGGGGTCTCCCGCAGCACGCACGCCCCAGCTTGTTTCTGGGAGTGCGTTAGCGACTTGTTGGACAAAATCGGCAAAACGCATAGGTTCTGGCAGCGTTCCTATCCGGCCGAGTCCGTAGGCACGAGAAAGATCCTGTGTGTCTTCCATGCTCACCACGTCAAAAGCTGGTTCCTCATAAGGATGGGTGGCGCGCAGCGCCGTCATAATCGCGCTGCGCATAGCGCGCGGTGCGACGAATTCGACCCTTATCTCGGGGCCTGTGTGAAGGTCCCCAGGAACTCCTGTGTGTGGAGTGGCATCGTTGTCAGGCAGGAATTGGCCTGTTCCCGTGATGTCGAAACTGCATTCCGAATACTTACCGATCTGCCCCGCGCCGGCGTCGAAAAGCGAACGCTTGACGGCTTCCACTGCTTCCGCGGGCACCTGCACTCCCCACTTGTCTATTCCTTGTGGTTTGGGTTGCACGGGGCGCCCTGGCACGATGCCAACGAGTTCAGCAAGCTTGTCGTTGACTCCAGGGCGCGCGGAATCCGCGTTGGTGTGGGCAGCAAAGAGCGCGACTCCCCCACGGATCAGGGTGTGTATGACCTTGCCCTTGGGAGTATCCGCAGCCACAGAGGTCACGCCGCGCAACAACAATGGGTGATGCACGATAAGCATGTCGGCTCCTGCTTGAACCGCGGCTTCCGCAACTTCTTGGGTGCAGTCAAGTGCTAAGACAATTGTGCGTACCTCTTGCTGAGGATCGCCGCAGATGAGACCCACTGCATCCCATTTTTCCGCAAGGTACGGCGGATAAGCATCCTCCATGACGGAACGTACATCTGCGACTGTGGTCCGGGTATTCTGAGTCACTTCGGGTCTACTCCAATCTGCTGTAGCTTTTCTAACAGCTCACCAACGTATTCGCCAGGGCGAACTGCTAAGCGCCAATAGGTTGAGTCTAGGCCAGGGAAAGTGTCGCAGCGCCTCACAGCGATGCCCAAGCTCAACAGCTCCCTACGCACGTGTTCGGCATCCCCACGCATCTCAGCTGGCGGCTGGACAAGGATAAAAGGAGCCACTGACGGGGCTACCAGGCTAAAACCAGCGTGGTCTAGCTGTTCCACCATGTCTTCTCGATGCCGGGCTACAGCGCTTCTCAAGGCCTCCAGCTGACCAACGCCCGTAGTCATGATGGATTGGATAGCCCGAAACGCCAGGCTTCCCACCGGCCAGTGAGCTCTTCCGTGAGTGAGCGTGCGAATCACGGTGGGGCTCGCCACCAGGTATCCCACCCGCAAGCCTGCGATCGACCATGTCTTGGTCAGGCTCCTCAGGACTATCACGTCATCAAACCCGGAGTGTGGATCTCCCGCTTTTCCTGGCCCTATCATCGATTCGGTTTCCCCCACGATGTCCATGAATGCCTCGTCCACAACAAGGTGGCGACCAGGAGACCGAAGCCCACAGAGCTGATCAACGCTGTGGAGCACTCCCGTGGGGTTGGTGGGGTTGCCGATGACCACCATGTCTGGTTCCGTTTCTTCCACTGACCCCAGGGAAAGGGCGCCGTCCAATATGAAAGGCTCGGGGAGAATGATGCGCTGGAGTTCCACGCCGGCGTCGAAAAGCACAAGGTCTGGCTCGCTGAAGCTCGGGTGAATAAGCGCCGCTTTAGTGGGTTTAAGCTGAGGAAGCATGGCAAAGCCCTCAGAAGCGCCACACAGGATGAGCACGTGATCGGGTGAAATTCCGTGGTATTGAGCGATCTGTTGTCGCGCAGACGCATCCTGCTCAGCGTGGGGGTATCCGGCAAGATGAGAGAGCTCAGCGGCCAGATCTGCCACAAGCCACTCCGGTGGCGTCGGATCTGCAACGTTGACCGCAAAATCCAGTCGCGCTCCTCGGGCATCAATATCGCCGTGCAGTCGCGACAATGGTGGGACGGTAGGAGTGCTTGGCGTCTGGTTGGTGGCAGCCGTAGCTAAGGCGTGGGGAGAACGGTGTAACACTGATCCGAGTTTAGTGGGAAACTACAAAGTATGAGCACTCTTCTGATTGACGTTGATGGCACTATCGTTCGGTCCTACCCCGGCATCCGAACAAGTTTTATCGAGGCGATGAATCACATTGGGCACCCCGTTCCCGATGAGGATTGGCTCCATCGCATCCCCGGACCTCCCATGGATGAGACTATGCGTTCCCTCAACCTGGATCCGGACACAACGTCTGCGGCTCTCGCTGCTTTTCGACGCCACTACGACGACGGCGGCTGGCGTGATTGCGAGCTTTTTGCCGGTTGGGCCGACGCACTACCCGAATGGAAAGCACAAGGTCTTCGCATCTGCACGGCAACAAGTAAATCGGAGAGTCTAGCCCGCGAGGTCTTAACGGAGCTAGGAGTGGCTCACCATTTTGACTTCATCGGTGGCGCTGATGCGGCAGCGGGAAGAAAAACAAAATCAGACGTCATCGCCCATGTGTTGCAGTCCATGAACATGGAGACTGGGAACTCAGATATCCTCATGATCGGAGATCGCTTCCACGACGTTGAGGGCGCCCAAGAATACGGGATACCCACGGTTCTCGTGGGCTGGGGCCATGGTTGCCCCAGCGAGTGGGAAAGCGCACACTTCTATGCTTCTGATATGGCGGATGTGAAAGGAATTGTCCGTGACTTCTTCGACTTCTGAGTACAATCCCCGTACTTCCCTCCACATTGTGTTTGTCTGCACCGGTAATATCTGCCGCTCGCCGATGGGAGATGTGATTTTGCGTAGTGTCATAGAAGACGAAGGACTAGCACCATACGTCACAGTAAGCTCGTGCGGCACGGGCGGATGGCATATCGGGCAAAAGGCAGACAAACGTGCGCTGGCTGAGCTCCGCCGTGCCGGCTACGATGGCGACAGCCACCGGGCGGCACAACTCGGCGAAAAACACGAGGATGCGGACTTGTTTATTGCGCTCGACAGCGGGCACCGCAATGCGCTGCTTCGTTATGGATTCTCCCCTGACAAAGTCCGGTTACTACGCACATTCGATCCGGCTGCGCACACGTATGACGTAGAGGATCCCTACTACGGTGATGCTCAAGATTTTGAGACTGCCCGCATACAGATTGAGTCCGCGATGCCACAGCTCCTAGAGTGGATTAAACACGAGCTCCAGGAGAAAAGGTGATCAACCGTGTCTAGGTCTACAAGGCGAGCGTCAGGGTGGCGGATTTTTCTCAAACCAGGTTGGGTCATCACCGCAGTTTTAGCGATTGCGTTTTCTTACTTTGCCATCACGGTGCTCTCCCCTTGGCAGCTAAACAAAGATCATGACATTGTTGCCCGTAACACCCATATCGAGCAGGCTTTTGACACCGATCCCTCCCCCATCACCGATCTCTTTGATAGCGCGGGCAATATCAAAGGTGATAACGAGTGGATGCGAGCAACGCTCACGGGGCGTTATCTCGCTGATAAAGAAGTTTTGCTGCGGATGCGCCCTGTTGACGGCTCGCCCGCTTATCAGTCGCTGGTTCCCTTCCAATCCGAGAACGGGCAAACGCTCCTGGTCAACAGAGGCTTCATCCCGCTCGAAGCCGGAAAACCTCCTCGTTTAGATAAGGCCCCCTCAGGTGTCGTGACCATCGTGGGGCATGCACGCCATAATGAGGGGATCCCTGCCACACCGCCACTCACCGCAGACGGCTACACGCAGGTAAACGGAATTAGCACGGAACAGATCAGCACGCTTATCGACGCCACCTTGGGGGTCGACTATCTCCAACTAACAAGCGACCAACCCGGTGAAGTCCATGCCATGCCGATTCCTAAGCTCGATCGTGGAAACCACCTCTCCTATGGGTTCCAGTGGATCGCCTTCGGCGTCATGGCCCCACTAGCAGTGATCTACTTTGTCTGGGCTGAGATCAAAGAACGCCGGCGGGCTAAGGAAGAGGAAGCCCAGATGCAGGAGGCTGACTCAGATACCACTACCGAAAACGACACAGAGGTCAACGCAGCTGCCGCCATTCAGGAGCCGGAAGCAAAGACAGATCGCGTTGCCGCAACGATGCGCAGCAGATATGGCAGTACCCGGACTACTGCCCCACGGAAGCGCGATCACCGTCGAGATAACTTCTAGAGGCCCGCTGTTCTCGTTCAGTGACGGCCTCGCTGTGCTCGTGACACTCTTTGTTGGAAAGCCACCACAGTCAAGGCCACCAGCGCCTGAGTCCACCGAGACAATGAGACGGCAGTTGTAATCGTCTCTGTTGTAGGGGCCGGCCCACGCCCCAACACCGGTCGCATTTCTACGCCGTGAGGGTAATGCGTAGCCCCTCCGAGTTGCACGCCCATAGCGGCCGCCGCTGTGGCTTCTACCGGCCCAGCGTTCGGGCTGGGGTGCTGCGGAGCGTCTTCACGCCAAGCACGCAATGCACTGCGCCCGCGTCCCATGGCTGCTGCGGCACCCACATGAGCTACAGCGGTGACGCGCGCAGGCACGTATGCGAGGACGTCGTCAAGCTTTGCTGCAGCCCACCCAAACTCGCTATAACGCTCATTTTTATAGCCCACCATCGCGTCCAGGGTGTTCACACACCGATGCCCCACTACTGCCGGAGCACCAAAAACAGACCAGACCAAGGGCGCGATAGTGGCATCCGATGTATTTTCCGCCAGCGATTCCACTGTCGCGCGCACAATCCCTTGTTCATCGAGCTGCTCCGGGTCCCGGGAACACAGCCACGGCACGAGGGCACGCGCCGTGGCGATATCGCCGTGGGCTAATGCACGGGCCATCCGCGTTCCGGTTTTTTCCAAGGTGGTTCCACCCAACGCACCCAAAAGAGAAGCAGCAAGCATAAACCTGGGAATGCGTCGCGCCGCCACAGCGCTAAGGATAACCGGAGGCAAGACGGTGACAGCAACAAAAACCGCACCGGCTTTCTTGCTAGGGCGATACACCCGCTTTTCCACGTAGTGCGCATACCGACCAAAAAGCGCCACAGGGTGCCACCGGCCACCGGGGTCCCCCAACATCCTGTCGAGGGCCACTCCGGCGATTACTCCCAGTGCCAATGATTTTTTGGGATACGGCTTGGACTGTGGGACTAGCTCGGACACGTTATTGCACTCTCCCTTTTTTACGTTGAAAAGGAGTGGAGCTACCAAGTGGCTCCCCAACGATGATCATGAAAAAGCGGCGACTCCTTGTTTTAAGGAGCCGCCGCTTGTCTTTGTGCGCCCTGACGGGATCGAACCGCCGACCTGCTGGGTGTAAACCAGCTGCTCTTCCAGCTGAGCTAAAGGCGCATACTTCCGATACATCAGACCTGCTGAGGCATCGGAAAGAATACTAACACGAAGAGGTACTAGTAATGCAAAGTCACTGCTTATTGCCCTTTTGTACCAAGCAAGAACCTTGCCAGGAACCAAGTCTTTCGGCTTTTGTTTGTACGAGCCCCGCGAGTTGAGCGGAGTCGGAAATCTCACCCGGATCGAGAGCACCGGATTTACCGGCCCCCGGACTGAGCAACCAAATGCGGCCGTTTTCAGCAAGAGGTCGAACGGCGTCGACTAGTCCATCGACTAAGTCTCCGTCGTCTTCGCGCCACCACAACAAGACAACGTCGCATGCTTCGTCCGTGTCTTCGTCGAGAAGCTCCTCGCCGATAATATCTTCTAGTGCTTCACTTATGGAGCTATCGCAATCTTCGTCCCAGCCGACTTCTTGCACTGTCATGTCGGCGGTGACACCAAGGCGGAGAGCGTGGTTTACGCCTACGGCCTCAGAATTCTTCTCCTTGAAATCTTGAGCGTTCATCGACAATAAACTCTACAGCCATACGCCCGTTTTCTCTTCTTTTCATGCTGGTTTTTCAGGAAAAACCTGATCGGTAAGCAGTAATTCCCCCTAACACGTATCCTGTAGATCAAACCGTGTGTCGATGCATGACCCGCGCATCGGCGGATTTCTCTCTACTTGGAGGTGGCGAATGCCTGACACAACCATTGGGAAGCGTCCTGAGGACACTAACTTCGCGTTGATTCGCGATGGCGTGGCTTCTTATCTGAACGACTCGGATCCCGAGGAAACCCGCGAGTGGCTCGAGTCCCTCGACGGGATGCTGGAAGGATCCAGCCTTGAGCGTGCCCGCTTCCTAATGCTCCGTTTGCTTGAGCGAGCATCTGCTCGTCGCGTGCCATTACCCCCAATGACCTCGACTGATTACGTCAACACGATTCCTACCACCATGGAGTCAGAGTTCCCGGGTGATGAGGAAATCGAGAAGCGCTACCGTCGTTGGATTCGATGGAACGCTGCGATCATGGTGCACCGCGCACAGCGCCCAGGGATCGGAGTAGGTGGACACATTTCCACCTACGCTGGCGCTGCACCACTCTACGAAGTGGGCATGAACCACTTCTTCCGTGGTAAAGATCACCCCGGCGGAGGCGACCACATCTTCTTCCAGGGACATGCGTCACCGGGTATCTACGCCCGCGCATTCATGGAAGGACGCCTCACCGAAGACGACCTCGATGGCTTCCGCCAAGAAGTTTCCCGCCCACAGGGGGGACTACCTTCCTACCCCCACCCACACGGGATGGAAGACTTCTGGGAGTTCCCCACCGTGTCGATGGGCCTCGGCCCTATGGATGCCATCTACCAAGCGCGCTTCAACCGCTACTTGCATAACCGCGGCATCAAAGACACTTCTGAACAACACGTCTGGGCATTCCTCGGCGACGGCGAGATGGACGAGCCGGAGTCTCGTGGCCTCATCCAAATGGCTGCGCTGAACAACCTGGATAACCTCACGTTTGTTATCAACTGCAACTTGCAGCGTCTCGACGGCCCCGTCCGCGGCAACACCAAGATCATCCAGGAGCTCGAGTCCTTCTTCCGCGGCGCTGGCTGGTCAGTGATCAAGGTTGTCTGGGCTCGCGAATGGGACCAGCTTTTCGAAGCTGACAAAGAGGGTGCTCTCGTCGATCTGATGAACACCACCTCCGACGGCGATTTCCAGACCTTCAAGGCTAACGACGGCGCATACGTCCGCGAGCACTTCTTCAACCGCGATCCTCGCACCGCCAAGCTTGTCGAAGACTGGACAGATGAGGAAATCTGGAACCTCCGCCGCGGCGGCCACGATTACCGCAAGATTTACGCTGCTTATAAGCGCGCGCTGGAGACCAAGGATCGCCCAACGGTCATCCTGGCCCACACGATTAAGGGCTACGGTCTTGGACACAACTTCGAGGGCCGCAACGCGACCCACCAGATGAAGAAGCTCACCCTCGACGATCTGAAGAAGTTCCGCGATAAGCAGGGCGTTCCGATCACCGACGAGCAGCTGGAAAAGGATCCGTACCTCCCGCCGTACTACCACCCCGGTGAGGATGCTCCGGAAATCAAGTACATGCTTGAACAGCGCAAGAAACTTGGAGGCTTTGTCCCTGAGCGTCGTGAGTCCTACACCCCCGTGGAGGTCCCACCGCTCGACAAGCTTCGCAGCCTGCGTAAGGGTTCTGGCAAGCAGCAGGTGGCCACCACTATGGCTGTGGTTCGTGCCTTCAAGGAGCTCATGCGTGATCCTGAGCTAGGAAAACGCATCGTCCCGATTATCCCTGACGAGGCCCGCACCTTTGGTATGGACTCGTGGTTCCCCACCATGAAGATCTACAACCCACATGATCAGAACTACGTGCCGGTTGACCACGATCTCATGCTCTCCTACCGCGAGGCAGCAGACGGACAGATCCTGCACGAAGGCATCAACGAGGCCGGTTCTACCGCAGCGTTTATCGCAGCGGCGACCTCTTATGCCACCCATGGCCAGGTCATGATCCCGCTGTACATCTTCTACTCGATGTTCGGTTTCCAGCGCACTGGCGATTCTTTCTGGGCTGCCGGCGACCAGATGGCCCGCGGATTTATCCTCGGCGCTACCGCTGGCCGCACCACGCTCACCGGTGAGGGCCTCCAGCACATGGATGGTCATTCCCAGATCATCGCGTCGACCAACCCCAGCGTGGTCTCCTATGATCCGGCATTCTCTTACGAGATCGCGCACCTGCTGCGCGAGGGCATCGACCGCATGTACGGCCCAGGCCGCGGCGAGAACATCATGTACTACCTGACCATCTACAACGAGCCTATCTCTCAGCCTGCCGAGCCTGAGGATCTCGATGTAGAGGGCCTCCACAAGGGCATCTACCTGTACGAGAAGGCTCAGGGTGGCGAGCACGAGGTTTCCTTGCTTGCTTCCGGCATCGGAATGCAGCAGGCGCTCCGTGCTCGGGATATTCTGCGCGATGAGTTCAACATTGGTGCGAATATCTTCTCCGTCACCTCATGGGTTGAGCTGGCACGAGAAGGCCAGGAGAAGAACCGCCAGGCTCTGCGCCACCCAGAAACGGATCCAGGCGAGGCCTTCGCAACAACCCAGCTGAAGAAGGGCAACGGCCCTTACGTAGCAGTCTCCGACTTTGCTACGGACCTCCAGGAGCAGATCCGCCGCTTTGTCCCAGGCCACTACACCACGTTGGGTGCAGACGGTTTCGGTTTCTCCGATACCCGTCCTGCTGCCCGTCGTTTCTTCAACATCGACGCAGAGTCTGTTGTTGTGGCTACCCTCAACGCGCTCGTGCACGAGGGCAAGGTTGATCGTTCTGTTGCTGCTGAGGCCGCACAGCGTTTCCACCTCACCGACCCGACTAAGGCGTAATCACACGTCCTCATCGCGCTAAGGCCGGTGCCCCGCACAGTATGTGCATGGGCACCGGCCTTCGGTGTTGTTCAAAGGTGTTTCTCAAACGAGAGCGTTAGGATCAGGCTGTGGGCAATTTCCCCACGGAGTGAGCATGCTCGATCATCTGATCAATCGCCTTATTCACTATCGCAGGCTGTTCCAAAATGATCATATGCCCGGCATGAGGCGCGACTTGTAAGCCGGCATCTGGCCACAGGCTGACAATCCTTTGCGCCTGGCTGAGCGGGGTGACCGAATCTTTTTCTCCCACGATCACTACGCCCTCTATTCCGTTGAGAAGTTTCGCGTCTTCGGCTTCCTCGTGTTCTTGCAAATCGTCGAGGAATCCCACATAGGTGGAAAGAGGGGTTTCATTAATCAGCTGAGCGTGGAAATCAATGACGCTGGGAGGCATGGGAGTCTGGAAGACAGTGACTGCCAGGGTGGGAGCTACCAAAGCAGCTATAGCTTCTCTGAGTGTGGCGGTCTCTGCTGGGGATGCTTCCGCTGCGTTACGGATTTTCTCTGCTACGGGTAGGGCTAGGACCTGAGGAACGCCTTGGCTGGCAAAGGAGTCCACTGCGGTGGCTACCAAAACGAGCCCGGCAGTACGCGCCCGGAATTCGGGGTATCGACGTAAGAAATTAATTGCCACCATTCCGCCGAGGGAGTGTCCAACTATGACGAGGGGGCCATTGGGCTTCACCGCTTCTAAAACGCGCGCTACGTCATCGGCAGCGCCGTCGAGAGTGCAGTCTTCTACGGAATACTCCCCTGTGTTCCCGTGTCCGCGTAAATCCATGAGAACGCAGCGGGCTTCATGCGCAACGTGGGCTACTTGTAGGTGCCACGCTGAAGCCGCCAACGTAAAGCCATGGATAAAGACGACGGTAACGTCAGCATCCTCAGGCCCGTCCAGGTAATAACGGATTCTGCCGGTTGTGCGGGACTCGCTATAAAACCTGTCATGTGCTGTGCTGTGTTTCTTTGCGCGGGCAAGAGCTTGTCGACGCCGGCCCTTGCGCGTCAATCGAGGCAGTCGCATGCGTTTGAGCCTACGCCTGCGTAAAGTCGGAATTGTTCTTAGCCCCTCCCTCATCTCAAGGAGTTCTACCTGTGTCCTCGCTTCAAGACCAGCTTCTCAAGCTGCAAGACAGCACCTCCGATTCTTCTCAACCGAGTGCGGATGCTTCGACCAGGGAAAAAGTCATCGCGGTACTCGCTCTCTTAGGGGTAGAAAAAGAAAACGCAGTTCCTTCCGCTCGCCTTGATTCCCTTGGAATAACATCTCTCGACCGCATCGAACTTACTATTCGGGTAGAGGAACACTGTGGGTTCCGTACGACGGATACTGCGATTTTTGCGCTTGAAACGGTACAAGATCTCATCGATTATGCGGAACGCAAAGGAGAGCAGCAGAAATGACCATTTCCTACCTCACGGACATGGATGGAGTCCTCATCAGGGAAGGCGAGATCATCCCCGGGGCTGATCGTTTTCTTAACAACCTCATGGACAACGATATTAATTTCATGGTCCTCACCAATAATTCGATCCACACTCCTCGGGATCTTTCCGCACGGCTGCGCCATATCGGGCTTACGATCCCGCCTGAGCGCATCTGGACTTCTGCCAAGGCAACTGCCACGTTCCTGAGCAGTCAGGCTGGCGGACATGACAAGGAAAGAACTGCCTATGTTGTGGGTGAATCCGGTTTGACCACTGAGCTGCACGATAATGGCTGGATACTGACCAATTCACATCCAGATTTTGTTGTTTTGGGAGAAACCCGAACCTATTCTTTTGAGGCCATCACCACCGCAATCAATCTGATTTTGGAGGGCGCGCGATTCATCTGCACTAATCCAGATGTCACGGGCCCCGCACCTCAAGGAATTTTGCCGGCTACCGGCGCGGTGGCGCAGCTGATTACGGCTGCAACGGGCAAGGAGCCTTACTTCGTGGGGAAACCGAACCCCGTCATGATGCGTTCTGCGTTGAATAACATCGGTGCTCACTCCGAGAACACAGTGATGATCGGCGACAGGATGGACACAGACGTGCGCTGTGGACTTGAGGCAGGCATGCGCACAGTCCTCGTCCGCACAGGCATCTCCGACGATGCAGAGATCTCTAAGTATCCGTTCCGCCCCACCAAGGTCATAGACTCGATTGCAGATCTAACCGAGTCATTCCTTGACCCCTTCGGCGACGGATATTACGTCCCTAGCGCAGAGGACTGATTTAAACGTATTCCCCGGCCCGTACTGGTGTCCGGGGGTGCGTCGCAAAGCTTCGTGCCCCGTTGGCATAAAAATCTCGACATCGGCATAGAAGCCCTCGTCCGTGGATAGCTGCACCAGGGTGTCACGAAGTTTCTCAAATTCTTCAGCCGTGCCGTTGAGTACCTCCCTGCAGTCGACCGCACGCGGACGCAACGCGTTGCGCCGCCAGGTCGTGCACCAAGCCGCGTTGAGCTCGTCCACGCCGGGTAACGCATCAAGCGGTTCCGTCGCAATATTTTCTACCATCGCAGATTCCACGGTCAGCCGCCATTTTTTTGGCATTCCTTCCACGCGGAGAACCGCAAAAACCTGTTCTTGCATGAGCACCGTTTCACAACTCAACGCCGATATGCGTATCAGCGTAAGACGGGTTTCGCCTTCCCCAACGACCCCGTGTGATGCTGCTCGATACCGCGATTTTTATGCATCACACGCCCCATGCTCAACTCTCAATAACTGGTTTATCCCCCAGCACACAGCCCCATTTGTTCAACATAAAGTTAAGGTTGAACCATGCGCCACACGGCATCGTTAGCCTGTGCCCAGGACTCTTTAGCCCACGGACCAAAGGGACGATCCGTTAATGCGATCATCGCCACACCGGATCCAGGAACCAGCCACAGATACGTCCCCGACTGACCAAAGTGCCCCACCGTAGTCGCCGGCATCTGACCCCCCGTCCAATGCGGGTCCTTCGTTCCTTTAATCTCAAACCCCAGCCCCCACGGACACGGTTTATACATGCCATACCCCGGAACAATGCCATTGAGCTCCGGGAATTGAACACTAAAGGCCTCGGAAAGGGTCTCGGGGGCCAGCAATCGGGGATTAAGAAGCTCACGGGCAAAAGAGACGAGGTCTGATACCGACGACCTCCCCTCGTGCCCGGCAGACCCCCACAGCTGCGTTGAGTGCATACCTAAGGGCTGAAAAACGACTTCGTCGAGGTAGCCCGCGAACGACATTCCGGCTTCCTCTTCCACAGCCTGAGCCAAAAGCTCAAAACCATAAGACGAATAGATACGACGGCTCCCCACCGGCTTCACCGGATCACCAGCCTTAAAACCCACACCGGACGCATGCGCCAGCATATGGCGCACCGTCGCCCCCTCGGGTCCCAGCTCTTGATCCAGGTCAAAGACCCCCTCTTCCACAGCGATAAGGAACCCATAGGCAGCCAGCAGCTTTGTCACGCTGGCCAGCTCAAACATGCGATCGCAGTCCCCTGCTGTAACCAGGCGATCCCCCGAAATCGCCGCACTCGCAACGTTATCCATCGGCCATGTGGCTACCAGCTGTTCTAGTTCCATACGCCCTATCCTAAGTCGAAGTCGCCCTCGATTTTTTGCTTTGAGCCTCGGCCGCGAATAAACCCACGGCGCTCGCTACGCCGCACCAGAGCAGCCACCTGGGCAGCAGTCATATTAACCGGTGCCCACTCAGAATTTCGGAACAAAACCCATCCGCGCCAATACGCCACGATTGCCAGACCGGCGCCCAAGATCGGAGAAACCACCATCCCCAACGCATAAAAACCAAAGTTGCTAAAGGTCACCATGCTTATCGACGCCACCAAAGCCGGCACCGCATACAGCGGGCCACCACCGAAAATCCCCGGCACCTGCCCCGTACAGATGTCCCTAATCATTCCGCCACCCACAGCCGTCAGAACACCCATGAAAACCGCACTGCTAAGCGGCATATCAAAATTAAGAGCCTTGACCGCACCAGTAACCGACCACACCCCTAGGACGATTGCATCACCATTAGCCTTGAAAATTTCCCAAGCCTGCCCCTTGAAATTAATCACTAAAGCCAGCAGCGCCCCTGCGATGGCCAATAGCAGATAACGCGAGTCCGCGATGGCTGCGGCTGTTCCCCGCTGCATGAGGACGTCGCGAAGCATGCCGCCGCCGAGGGCAGAAAATAGCGCTAGAAAGACAAAACCAACAGCATCATAGTCGCGCTGGCGAGCAATCGTGCCGCCGATAATCCCGTTGAGCACGACACCGATCAGGTCAAACGTGGCGTACATCGTCAAGATGTGGGGGTCAACCGTATTCACTCGGACAATCATAACGAGCGCAAGCATCAGTAAGAAAAGCGAAGCAGGCAGGCAAACACTAATGAAAACTGCTTTGGCGCCAGCTCACCTCATCTGCGCTTTGGACACATGGGCCTTAAACATGGGCATAACAAAAACAGGTCAGACATTGAATAAATCAATATCTGACCTGCAATTTTGTGGGGCCACGGGGGCTCGAACCCCGGACCAACGGATTATGAGTCCGTAGCTCTAACCGACTGAGCTATAGCCCCAACCGGCCGCGTCTTTCTTGGCCGCGACCATTATAAGCGGATGATGCATAGAAAAGTCGAATCGGCCCCCGCCCCAATCAGCACCCACAAAACTCTGGCACACCATCGACGTCTATTTAAGACTTTTAGCACCTCCCCTAACGGGCATCTACCTGGCGATTTGTCCCAATCTTTAAACCCCTATATAGTCTTTTCATGTCGCAAGGGAGACCTTGAGGATAGATAATCCTCCATAGCTCAATTGGCAGAGCATTCGACTGTTAATCGAAGGGTTACTGGTTCGAGTCCAGTTGGAGGAGCAAGATAAGCCGGATGGAGTAGCTAAGAAGCTACTCCATCCGGCTTTTTGCCGTCAGTCTCACCTCATTGTCGTTTTTGAGAACGCTAGGCCCGGCATGCCCAGCAAAACCCCAGGTCGTCATTTCTAGCGTTCTCAAAAACGACATCTTCCCATCCCCAGCGTTCCCCACGGAGATAGTTGGCGTTTACTCTCAGAGTTCTTAGGTAGGGTGGACACCAAGCATTACAGGTGATCAGTGTTCGCACTAAGACGAAGTGAGTAGGAAGAAAATCAATGATCCAATTTGTGGTTGGCGCTGCTGCCGGATACGTCTTTGGCACAAAAGCCGGTCGTAGGCGTTATGAGCAAATCAAAAAGGGTTACCAAGCGGCAGTTTCCTCGCCCGTGACCCAAAAAGCCGTGGAGGTAACCCGCAAGGCCATCGCAAATAAGCTAGACCCGCAACCTCGTATGAAGGAAGTAAAGAACTTAAAGCAAGCAGACGGATCAACCGTCCTGGAGCCGGATCGCGACTAACCACCTCACTCATAGAAGTTTAGCCTATCCTTGATATAGACTGCGGTACTTGAAGCCCGCTCATAATCGAAACCGAAAGGTTAAAAGCCCTATGACTCGCAACTTCCGACGTTCCCTCACCGCAGCAGCCGGCGTCTTGGTGCTTGGCACTGCTCTTGCCGCCTGCTCGCCTCGCCACCAAACGAGAACGATTCAGCGAAGAAAGTCGACACGGCAACGTCAGCGGCTGCCCCGAAGTCGCACGCTCACGATCCCTCCACGGAAAGCGCTGCAGCATCTACGTCTGCTCAAGCTACCGGCTCCGACAAGGAAGCCACTATCGTGGCTTCTGCTACCCAGAGCCTCGTCGAGGGACAAGAGATCACCCTCAATGTCAGTGGACTTAATCCGCAATCCGGCTATTATGCCGCCATCTGCAGCACAGCCACCCCTCACGGCGCCCCTGCCCCACTGTGCACCGGACAGCACTCCGATACAACCGCACAGGCATGGATTAAATCCGGCGGAATGGGCACGACCCCGCTGAATGCAGACGGAACAGCCACCGTGACTCTCCACGCAGCTTCTACTGGCCAAGGCGTAGATTGCAAGACAGATAAATGCGTGTTGAAGGTCTTTGGCGACCACACTGAGGGATTCCGCGACGTGGCCGAGGTTCCCGTCACGTTTGCTTCCTAAATCCTCCTGGTAAAAACCACGACAGAGGCGTCGTTAAGCGCTTACGTCGTGGTTTTTCTTTTATTGGAAGACCCGTCTGAGCAACTCGCGACGCGACTGTTCTAAAGCCACCAGTTCAGCGAACATCGAGTTATACGCCACCTCATCGTCGCTGGGGCGCATCCGCTGGAGCTTCCCTTTCAGCAAGGCGATCTGGTTTCCTACGCGTTGCTCTTGCAGCCTGGAAAGAGTCTTGTCTATGTGCGTGAGTAAACCGTTTTCCACTTCTTCTTCGGTTTCTATGTGAACCGGTTCCACGGCCAGCTCCGACACCAGCGATTTCCCTACGAGGTCATGAACGCGATCGGATACCGCAGCAAGCCACGCTGGCCCCTCATCTGTGTGCGCACATCCACCGGCTTGAGCAATAGCGGAATTGAGCGCCGCATACGCCTCATTGCTAAACGCATCATCTGGGAGGTCGTCAAAGTGCTGACCGGCCACCTGCGGATACTGAAGTGCCAGTTTCAAGGCTTCTCGCTGTGGCCATAGCCGCGGGTCTTTACGGTCTGGCAGCACCATGAGTGTGGTGGCTACACCCGCAGCCAGATCGTTGTTCGCATCAAATCGGGTGGCACGCTTTGGCTTCGGGGCATTCCTTGGGCGACGTTCTGCAACACGCACCTGCTGGATAACCTCGTTGGGGTCGGGCCAACCTACCCAACCAGAGAGCAAGCGAGCATATTCGGTTTTGAGCGCCTGGTCTTTAATGTCCGCGACAATAGGCACTGCGCGCCTTAAGGCTTGGAGCCGCCCTTCAACGGAGTCGAGGGAGTATCCGGCGATGAGCGTCCGAATAATGAACTCGAACATGGGGACTCGCTGCGCAACCAGGTCACGGACGGCAGCATCACCTTTGCTCAGGCGCAGATCGCACGGGTCCATGCCATCAGGGGCCACCGCCACATAGGACTGACCCGTGAACTTCTGATCGCCCTCAAACGCCCTCATAGCGGCCTTCTGCCCGGCTTCATCGCCGTCAAAGGTGTAGATGAGGGAGCCAGCAAAGTAGGAGTCGTCAAGCATGTAGCGCCGCAAGATTTGGAGATGTTCCTCGCCAAAGGCTGTACCACATGCGGCGACAGCCGTAGTGATGCCAGCCGCGTGCATGGCCATAACATCGGTATAGCCTTCCACCACCACGGCTTGGTGATTCTGCGCGATGTCTTTCTTAGCGTTATCCAAGCCGAAAAGAACCTTGGATTTTTTATACAGCAAGGTTTCGGGGGTGTTCATGTATTTGCCCAGCTTGTCGTCGTCGAAAAGCTTGCGCGCCCCGAACCCAATGACGTCGCCAGAAACACTCTTGATCGGCCATAGCAAACGACGATGGAACCTATCGATTGGCCCACGCCGCCCCATTGTGGATAACCCCGCGGCTTCAAGCTCCTTAAAATCAAAGCCCTTGCGCAGCAAATGTTTTGTAAGGATGTCCCAGCCATCGGGCGCATATCCGCATTCAAACGCATAAATATGCTGCTGCGAAAACCCTCGGTCCAGCAGGAACTGACGCGCAGTAGCGGCTTCAGGGGTCTCTAATTGCTCCCGATAAAAGGCATGAGCCGCCTTATTCGCCTCAATGAGACGACGGCGTGTTCCTGGCTCCTCCCGGCGCGCACCGGTGGTTCCGCCTTGATAGTTGATCTGATAGTGGATCTTCTCTGCACAGGCTTCTACGGCCTCGGGGAAAGTGAGGTGCTCCATCTCCATGAGAAAGCTAAAAACATCGCCTCCCTTGCCGGTGGAAAAGCAGTGGAAGTACCCATGGTTGGGGCGGACGTGGAACGACGGAGTTTTCTCCTCCTTAAAGGGGGACAGACCTTTCAAGGAATCCGCTCCGGCTGGCTTGAGCTGTACGTATTCCCCCACGATCCCCTCGATGGGTGTGCGCTCCCTGATCGCCTGAATATCACTGTCCGGTATCCGTCCCTTTGCCATAGGCACTACATTAGCGGTCTATCCAAACGGGAAACCATCTGAGCAGCACAATGCCCAGCTCGAAAAAGAATTTCGTAGCTGGGCAGAGCTGAGCACAGGTGCTATAAGGCTGACGACGCGCAGACGACGTGCAGCCGGAATATCCCACGCAGAGTATTCCGGTGGGTTATCCCTCCGGCTTATTCCACGGTCACTGACTTGGCCAGGTTTCGCGGCTGATCCACGTCAAATCCCTTTGCTGCGGCAACTGCACAAGCAAAAATCTGCAGCGGCACCGTGGCTAGCAGCGGCTGCATCAACGTCGGCGACTGAGGGACGCGGATAATGTGGTTGGCGTAGGCCTCCACGGCGTTATCACCTTCCTCGGCGATAACAATTGTGATTGCGCCGCGTGCGCGAATCTCCTGGATATTAGACACGATCTTCGCGTGCAGGGAGTCGCGTCCCCGTGGGGAAGGAACAACCACAAAAACGGGCTGACCTTCCTCGATAAGCGCGATAGGCCCATGTTTGAGCTCGCCGGCAGCGAATCCCTCTGCATGAAGGTATGCGAGTTCCTTCAGCTTGAGCGCGCCTTCCAAAGCTACGGGGAAGCCCACATGACGGCCAAGGAAGAGCACCGACTTCACGTCTTTCAGGTCTTGTGCCAAGGCTTTAACGTCGTCTTCCTTCTTCAGCACCTCCTCGACCTTCTCTGGGATTGCACGCAGCTCAGCCACCACTGCGTTAACTTCATCCGCAAACATGTTGCCCCGCAGCTGCGCTAGGTACAGCCCTAGGAGGTAGGTAGCGGTGATCTGAGCGAGGAAGGCCTTTGTGGAAGCCACTGCTATTTCGGGGCCCGCGTGGGTGTACAGCGAGGCATCCGATTCCCGAGGGATGGATGAGCCGTGGGTGTTACAGATGGCGATAACCTTGGCTCCTTGTTCCCGCGCGTGACGTACGGCCATGAGCGTATCCATTGTCTCGCCAGACTGGGATAGGGCCACAACCAGTGTCTTTTCGTTGACAATCGGGTCCCGGTAGCGGAATTCATGAGCCAATTCCACCTCGGTAGGAATGCGGCACCAATGCTCGATTGCGTAGCGTGCCACGTGTCCCGCGTATGCGGCGGAGCCACAAGCGATAACGATAATCTTGTCTACGCTGCGCAACAGCGACTCCTCGATGCGCACTTCGTCGAGGGTGAGCTTGCCGTTTTCGTCGAAACGCCCCATGAGGGTATTGCGGATAGCTGCCGGCTGCTCGTGAATCTCTTTCTCCATGAAGAACTGGTAGCCGCCTTTTTCCGCTGCGGCCGCGTCCCACTCCACGGTAAACGGCTTGCCCTCTGCTGGGGTGCCGTTGAAGTCAGTGATCGCGTAGGAGTTCGGCGTGATGGTTACGATCTGATCGTTGTCCATCTCCACGGCGTTCTTGGTGTAGTCGATGAAACCGGAGACATCCGACCCCAAGAAATTCTCGCCTTCGCCCAGTCCGATGACCAGTGGCGAGTTACGACGCGCAGCCACAATGCGATCAGGGCTATCAGCGTGGATAGCCAAAAGCGTGAACGCGCCTTCCAAGCGTGTGCAGGTCAGCTGCATCGCCCGGGTTAGGTCGCCCTGTGCTTCTCCTGCCAGGATGCTTCCTAGCAGAGCCGCGGCTACCTCGGTGTCCGTATCGGAAACAAAGTTGTGGCCTTGCGCTACGAGCTCCCTTTTCAACTCAGCGAAATTCTCGATGATGCCATTGTGAACCATTGCCAACCGACCGTTGTCCACCACGTGCGGGTGCGCGTTCGCGTCTGTTGGACCGCCGTGGGTCGCCCAACGAGTGTGTCCAATACCGAGCACAGAATCAGGCATTGGGCTCTTGTCCAGTTCCTGTTCCAGGGCCGTGACCTTGCCCGCTTTCTTGCGGAAATTGATCTCCCCGTTTGCAAGGACCGCTACTCCCGCAGAATCGTACCCACGATATTCGAGCCGCCGCATCCCTTCAAGAACCACTTCAAGAGCATAATATTCACGCCCAGACGCACTGGGAGTGCCAACAAATCCTACGATTCCACACATGCGCCTCATGCTACCGCATCGTCGCTGGTAGCGACGTTTGCACTGTTCACAACAATTTTTCCCAGCTCTCTACGCTGATAACGCAAAAGCGCATAAAAGCTTGCCGACGCCTCCCGCAATCCCACCCAGCAACATGACAGAATAAGTCCATGCCTGCTTCTTCACCGTCCCCTAAAAAAGCTCTCCCCACCGCGATCGCAGGGGTGCTCATCGCGATTGTTGCGGGGGCGCTGGGATTAAATTTGTCCTCGCACGATTCCTCCGTGGGGAAAACTGACAGTAGTCACGCTCCAGCCTCCACGTCTGCTGTGGCGGCTTCTCAGACTCAAAAGCACACAGCTGCCCCTGCTAAAACCGCCTCTGCTCAAAGCACTGCCGCGCCGACCTCCGGTCTGCGCTCTTGTACTGTGGACTCACTGCCCAAGGAAGCCGAGAAGACCATCAACACGATTCTTGCGGGTGGGCCTTTCCCCCACCCAGATAACGACGGCGTGAGGTTTGGCAATTATGAGGGCATCCTCCCCCACCAATCCCGTAATTATTACCGCGAATACACAGTGGACACACCTGGGTTACGTCACCGTGGCGAGCGCCGCGTTATCACCGGCGGTGGTTCCCAACGCGACCCAGACACGTGGTACTACACCGACGATCACTACGAAAGCTTCTGTGAGATCCCTGATGCCGAATAACCACAACACCATTCGTGTTCATAACGTTCACTGCCGGAAGGCACTCTACGAGCAGGCTGCATCACAGCTGTACACGCCTGATCGTAAGCCGCCTCGCACTATCGACGCGTTTGTGGATATGCTGCGCGAATTCCACGTCACCCGAATCCACTGCGCTGGATGGCACATACCGGCCCATGAGGCGGCCTCGCTCCTCGCAGCTTTGACTTCTGAGCGCGTTACCTTGGCCATCACCCTGGAGGACTAGCCAAAAAATCCTGCAAGATCAGCAGATTGTTTAGCCACCCGCTCCAATCTGGACTCGGTCATCGAAGCAATCTGATCAATAATCACACGCTGTTGCTCGGCTGGGGTATTGGCTTCCTCCCACCAGGTCCGGAACATAGGGTCCAAGGCTCCGCACCCACCAGCGGTTAAATACTCAAACACCCGATAGATGCGCTCGCGTTGCCGGTCTTGCCGACTCACATGCGTGGGGGTATCCATCACGTATAAAACAGCGATTGTTTTAAGCAGGGTCACCTCCGCCATGACATCGGCGGGTATCACGATTCTCCCGGTGCCGCGTCCTAAGGGCTGTTGCTCGGTATTGCCGCTACGGGATGCTTCAATGACTGCTCCGATATAGCGTCCCACCAGCTCCGAGGTCATGGACTTGAGCGTGGTAAAGCTCTTGAGCGTGCCGGTGAAATCCGCAGCGGCAGCGACGACGGGGAGATCGCGCAGGCGGTCGGCGGCGTCGATAAGCGCAGCGGGGTCACCGCCAAATGCGCGCGCGCCTTTTTCCGCAAGCTCAGCCAGTTCCACAAAGTCCCACAGCACGCTGAGGTTGACGCGCCCGGAGACGATCCCGTCTTCCACGTCATGCACCGAATAAGCTATGTCATCGGAAAAATCCATGGCTTGTGCCTCCGCGGGAGGGGCCTGGTCGCTGTGTCCCTGCCTGATCCAATGAAGGATCTCACGGTCTTCGTCGTAGCATCCGTATTTCCGATTAACGCTGCCGTCAGGGTTGGTTTTTGTGCGCGGATATTTGCATGCTGCATCCAAAGACGCACGAGTGAGGTTTAAGCCGAAAGACTCTCCGTGGGGAGACAAAATTTTGGGTTCAAGCTTGGTCAGAATTCTCAGCGTCTGGGCGTTTCCCTCAAACCCACCGCACTCCGTGGCTATCTCATTAAGCGCTGTCTCTCCGTTATGCCCATAGGGCGGGTGCCCGATGTCATGGGTAAGCCCCGCCATCTCGCAGAGATCGGGGTTAAGCCCCAGACCAGCCCCTATCCCCCGCGCGATCTGAGCGACCTCCAAAGAGTGGGTCAGGCGAGTGCGCGGAGTATCCCCATCACGCGGCCCCACCACCTGGGTTTTATCCGCCAGGCGACGCAGCGCAGCCGAATGCAGCACCCGTGCGCGGTCTCGGGCAAACGGCCCGCGCTCATCGTCGTGGTGCAGCATCTGGCTTTTCTTGCCAGGCTCTACGCACCGACGAGCAACGTCCTCCAGCGAATACTCATACATCTTTATGTCTTTTCCTCAGGGCTTAAAGCGGATAGTTGCTTTATCGCTTCCGCGTTTCTTTTAAAAATCGAATCCTGGCGCGTCTCGACGGCCGTGCTTTGGCCTGGAGGTCTCGCAATCTAGTCTCCACTTCAACTGCTGCAGAACGACCACACACCGCAGACACTGTTACCACAAACAGCCCTCCGGTTTCATGAAGAACGGTAAGCCACCACGGTTTAGAAGGAAAGCGGGTGGGACTGTAGGGAGTCGGCGATGCGACCGCCTTCATCCCCTGCAACCGAGCAATAAGTTCAGATCGCAACGCATGGTTGGGGTCTGTCACGATGATCACGGGTTCTTTGACAGCTCCCTGAACGGCTTTGAGGGAACTCCAGGTGTCATTACCGTGGGAAATTTCGACCACAAGGTCTGAATCGACGTGGGCCTTTAACAGATACTCTCGCCCGACGTGAGCTTCTGTAAAACGGTCGCCGGGTAGATTCCCACCCACCGTAATCACCTTTTGTACTCGCGCTGTCTGCCATTGCTCTGCTGCCCACTGCAAGCGAGCCGCAAATTGCCGTGATGGCACACCATCATATTGTGCTGTCCCGAGAACCACGATTGAGCCAAAGCGCCCCCGCTTATTCTTTGGGCGAATCTGACCACGGATCACCATCACAACCGACGGCAACGCCGCTACGCCAAGAAGAAATCCCGCCGAACACAACGCATTTTTCCGCGAATGAGGAAACCGAAGATGCTGTGTCTTGCTGTCACCATTGATGCGGTGCAGGAAACGCTTTCCCGGAAGTCTGGTTTTCATAGGACCTAGTCTGCCAAAAACCTTGGGATGACCAACAGATCCACGCCAAAAAATAAAAATATGTGCCTACCACTAGGCCTTTCCATGTCTCTCCTCGTATCCCCACCTCGTGGGTTTCCGCACTCGCAGACCACGCTGCTCAGAACACGCTGTGAGCTAAGACGACTAAACTAGCTCCCATGCACACGCGCGTGAAAACCACATGGGTTCCATCAGTCCGACGTTCCGCTGCTACCGTCTGCGGCAGCGCTCTACTTTTAACGCCACTACTGGGAATAGCACCGCTAGCGTTCATTCCGCCGCTAGCAACCGCGGAACACGTCCACGTGCAGGCTGAAGCGCCGCAAAAATATACCAAACCGGTCACAGATGCCACGGGAACGCTGACAAAGGCGCAGATCGAAGAAATTTCTACCGCTATCTCCGAATTCCAAAAAGCCCATCGCAGGCAGATTAGGGTCGTCTTTGTCCATACCTTTGATGGCTTAACACCTGAAGCCTGGACTAAAAAAGCAGTGGAGTCCAACGGCGGAGCAAACGTCGCTGTCTATGCGTTGGCCCTCGATAGCCACGAGTTTGGCATCGATGCTGGAGCGCAGTGGCCAGACTCGCTCGACAATATGTATAACGCTGTCTACGACAAGCTTCAGCAACAAGATTGGGCGGGCTCCGCGCTGGCGCTTGTAGCCAACGCAGACAATACATCCAGCGCAAGTCCTGCCGGTGGATCCTCTGCATCTACACAGGCCGATGGGCAATCAGCGGCGTGGCTGGGCGCCGGAGCAGTGGGCATTGCCGGCGTGGGAGGCGGACTCTGGGTGTGGTCACGGCGTAAACGCAAGGCTGACGACCAAGCGGTGCTCGAACAAGGACGCGCCATCGAACCAGGGGATGCCACTAGCCTGGCTCAGCTTCCCACCCCGGCTCTTGAGACGCTTGCGCAAGAAGAGCTGGTAAGCACCGATGAGTCGATCCAAAGGGGCAAAGAGGAACTCAGCATTGCGGTGGCTGAATTCAGCGCAGAGCGCACGAGAAGCTTTAACCGCGCCATGAATGAGTCCACCACCACGCTGCAACGTGCTTTCCAGCTCAAGCACCAGCTAGACACTACGTCTTCCATGGATCAGCTCGAACGGCGCTCCCTTTTGATCGAGATCATCTCTAGCTGCGGCACCGCCGATGCCGCTCTTGATGCCGAGGCAGCTAACTTTGCAGAGCTGCGCAACCTCTTGGTCAACGCTCCCCAACAGATCCTTAAGCTCACGCAATCAACCGTTGATGTGAGTGCCCGCATCCCCGTCGCAGAGCAGACCCTGAGCGAGCTAAAAGCGAAGTATTCCCCCACGATGATCGCTTCGATCGAGCACAACGCCGAGATGGCTAAAGTCAGCGTCGCCGAGGCAGAACGATGCCTGGATACCGCAGGTGAGATACAAAACCGCCCCGCCGGCGAACAAAGCGGCATGGCGGATGCAATCCGAGGCGCCGAAAATGCCCTCACTAATGCTGAGAAGTTGATCGTCGCAATCGAACACGCAGAGTCCACCATCATGACCGCCCAAACTGGGATCCCCGCGCTGATCGCAGAAATCGACGCTGAGATCGCTGAAGCCACCCAGCTGCGCGAACAAGGAATGCAGCAGGGCACCCAATTAGACTGGGATTCTTTGGACAACGCCGTGACACATGCGCGTGAAGCAGTGCGTCAAGCGCAATCTCAAGGCACCGTTGATCCCCTTGGTACGTGGTCCGCGCTCACCGATGCAGACACCCATCTTGATGACCAGCTTGATATTGTCCGCAAGACCACGACAGATCATGCACGGCAACTACAGCTGTTTAATCAGCAGTTCAGTGCGGCTTCTGCAAGTGTTCAGGCCGCGCAAGACTTCATTAGCACCCGCGGCCGAGTAATCGGCGCAGAAGCCCGCACAAAGCTTGCCGACGCCCAACGGCTCATCGCGCTCGCGCAGCAAGCACAGGGACAGGATCTTCGCACAGCCACGACCCATGCCCGACAGGCTGGCGCCTCTGCGAGGGCCTCTCTAGACAAAGCTCAACGCGACGTAGACCGCTACCAGCAGCGCAACAACAACAGCTCGGGAGGCACCGGCGCTCTCGTCGCAGGAATGGTGCTTAATGAGATTCTTTCCAACGGACGCCGAGGCGGCTTCGGCGGCGGTTTCGGAGGTTTTAGTGGCGGAGGTGGTGGTTTCTCCGGCGGAGGCTTCCGTGGAGGTTCCTTCTAAGCAGGCTACGTCTAAGGCCCACTCGTGATTTTTATCACGGGTGGGCCTTAGCTTCGCACCTCGTGTGGGGCGTCGATAAGCCTGCACGCGTAACTTAAAAAGGCAAGGCTTTCAGTAGGGATGGGCTGTTCCAAGACAATCTGGCCTGTCCCGGTACGCGAAAAAGCGAGTGTCCCGATCACCTCGCCCGCGCGGACTATCTGCCGATGAGTCCGCAGCACTGACGATCGCTCAAGGTGATATAACGATTCGCCGCAGCGTGCTTTTAGCCGATGCACGTTCAGTCCTGAGGTTGTAAGCATGTGCCTTTGGCCAGATGACGACTCCCCGCGCACCACTATCCCCGTGGGGAATGTTCGCTCTATGCTCACCCGAATCTGGGAATGCGCAAGTACCCACGCGATCTTTGCATATATGCGCAAGCGCCTCCCCGGTGTCGTCGAAAAGAACGTCGTTCTTCCATAACGCTGTGTACATGGGGAGGCGCTTTTAGCTGATTAGAGAAGCGCGAGTATGACCACTGGAATCAGCAGGATCAGGAAAGCAATAAGCATCAAGGTAAAGCTGCTTAACTTTGACTCCAGAACCGTCCGAGTGACGAGGGAGAGAAAGGCTTTCTGATCGTTGCTCAGGGCGTTGTCTGGCTCGAACTCGGTGTAGCTCTTCCGGACACCGTTATTGCCCCCAGAGAACTGCCCTAGCTTGGTCTCCTCTGGATCTGCGTCTACATAAACCCAGTCGTTTTTATCCTCATTGATCGCACGCATTTTACGACCAGCAACATCAATATCGATGGCCTTGGCGCGGCCGAAGCCTTTCGGTGAGGCATCCGCCACAAAGGCGCTCCCGTCAGGCAACTGAGCTGTGATCTGCTGCTTGGATCGACTCACGACCCAGTCCACACCGCGGACGTTCACATGCTCAGAATCACAGTGGTCTGCGGGGAAGGTGGCTAGAGTGTTATTGGCGTCGTCGAGAAGCTCTACGGTGCCTTTAGCCCGGTTTCCCCAAGCTGTGTAATCCATTGAACTCAATCCTTTAAGCGGTAGTGAACTGGGAATCTAAGAGATGAGGCTAGCAGCCCAGCAGACGAGCTGCGAGGTAGGACTCAAGCTGATCGAGTGCTACCCGCTCTTGAGACATCGTGTCACGCTCACGGACGGTCACCGCATTGTCCTCAAGAGTGTCAAAATCGACGGTAACGCAGAACGGGGTACCGATCTCGTCCTGACGGCGGTAGCGGCGTCCGATCGCCCCGGACGTGTCATAATCAACATTCCAGAACTTACGCAGCTTGGCGGCAACTTCTTCTGCCACAGGCGTTAGCGTGTCTTTCTTGGACAGCGGAAGAACCGCTACCTTCACCGGAGACAGACGAGGATCCAGCTTGAGCACTACGCGCTTATCGACGCCACCCTTAGCGTTGGGAGCCTCATCCTCGCAATACGCATCCACCAAGAAAGCCATCAAAGCACGGGTTAGGCCAAAGGACGGCTCGATAACCCATGGAACATAGCGCTCGCCGGTAGCTTGGTCGAAGTAGCTTAGGTCCTCGCCAGACTCCTTGATGTGGCAGCCGAGATCGTAATCTGTGCGGTTTGCCACACCCATGAGCTCGCCCCAAGGGTTGCCCTGGAAGCCAAACTTATACTCCATGTCGATGGTGCCCTTGGAGTAGTGCGCACGCTCTTCTTCCGGCACGTCAAACTGGCACATATTCTCCGGGTTAATGCCCAGGTCCACAAACCAATTCCAACAAGCGTCAACCCACTCACGGAACTTCTCGTCTGCTTGATCCTCTGGGACGAAATACTCGATCTCCATCTGCTCAAACTCACGAGTACGGAAGATGAAGTTGCCCGGGGTGATCTCGTTACGGAAGGACTTGCCCACCTGCGCGATGCCGAATGGCGGCTTCATGCGCGCGGTAGTCATCACATTCTTGAAGTTAACAAAGATGCCCTGTGCGGTCTCAGGGCGCAGGTAGTGCAACCCCTGCTCGTTGTCCACAGGCCCCAGGAAGGTCTTCATCAAACCAGAGAACATTTGCGGCTCAGTCCAGTTGCCTGGCTGTCCGGTCTCAGGATCCGGTACGTCTGCCAGACCATTCTCCGGCGCATGTCCATGCTTTGCCTCATAGGCCTCAAGCAAGTGGTCTGCGCGGTAGCGCTTGTGAGTGTGCAGAGACTCCACTAGAGGGTCAGTAAAGGTTGCAACGTGTCCAGATGCATTCCATACCTGACGCGGAAGAATGATGGATGAGTCTAGGCCGACCACATCCGCACGCCCCTGAACAAAGGTGCGCCACCATTGCTTCTTAATGTTCTCCTTGAGCTCTGTGCCCAACGGACCGTAGTCCCATGCAGATCGCGTTCCACCGTAAATCTCACCACAGGGGTAGACGAGTCCACGTCGCTTACACAGATTGACGACGGTGTCGATGACATTGTTCTGAGCCACGAGGTTGAACAACTCCTTTAAATAGATCCTAAGCACAATGGCTTTGTACCCAGTACGGCTAGCCGGCATGGCTTATCGACGCTTAAAAGTATCGATACTCCACTAGTAAACCCCGAAAAAAACTCTCTATGCAACACCGTAGCCTCCCCCGCTCCCGCAATACGGTTTGCAGAGAAACGGCGGGCTGCAAATCTGCGTCTCTTTTTTAAGTTTCCGCCAGTCCAGCCTATTTAATTCATATTGTTTCCTTCTAATTTAGCACCTCCCCATGCAGCAAAAAATCGATTTGGTCAATCAACTGCACTACCCAATTAGGGTGAAGCAATTTAGGTTGGAAAAACAATGTGGCATAGTTGAACCATAGGTCGCATAACTGCTACATAGGTTTTTTCTGAGGTTTCGTTCATTGCAATCCCCTCAAGATGAAACGAAAAAATCAGAATTGGAACATTAGGAAGGTTAGGCGGAAATGGACAGTAGCCCGCGCCTTTCCACTTTCATGGCTTCGTCGTCGGATCAGATCAACGCGCAGACTCACCGCGCCATTGGCGTAGGTCAACCGTTCGATCCATCCCTCGACTACGTGGGAGTGGCATCGTTGTTTGGGTCATTTGATTCACCTCTTCGTCTCCAGATTCTTGGACTCTTGGCGGAGCGCGATCATTTTGTATTCGAACTTGTGGATGCACTTAAGTGCAGTCAGCCCTTGATCAGTCAACACTTACGGGTGTTGAAGAAATCAGGGTTGATTACTAGCGAGCGCCGTGGTCGTCAGATCATCTATCGCTTGCTTCAGCCAGAAGCCATGCTCATTGTGGAAAAAACGCTTAGGCTCTTTGAAAAAATAGCCATTGATAAGCAGTCGGCGTAGGGAGCCGACACCCAAGACCAGTCTAAGGTCCTTCTTTAAGGGCCCTAGACTGGCCTTTTTCATTAGCGGACGGAATGGGAAAGATCCTCCATATGGACTATATTGTCATTAGGAGGAAAAATTCACAGCTTATTGACAACGCTAGTGCAGTCAACAGGCATGACCAGTCCTTAATATGTGCCTCTGGCTGTCCTCCCACACTGCCACACCACCCGCGGGTGCATGCCCAAAGCATTCCGCTTTTCGCTCTCGGCGTTTGCCGAGAAAGGAAGACAAGACATGAATCGCACTATCGACCGAAATGTGCCAAAGCTAGGGGTACGTAGTACTCGCCAGCGGACCGCCGTTGTGAGCGTCCTCAAAGACCTTGACTACTTTGCTTCGGCCAAGGCCATCCACCAAGAACTGACAAAGCGAGACCTCAAAGTTGGTCTCACCACTGTCTACCGCACGCTCCAATCGCTTTCAGACATTGAAGCTGTCGACGTTCTCCATATGTCCAATGGCGAGACCTTATACCGCCATTGCCTCAGCAACGACCACCACCATCACCTGGTGTGTGCGCATTGCGGCAAAACCGTAGAAATCGACGGCGGCCCCGTGGAGAAATGGGCCAAGGAAGTTGCGGCCACTCACGGATTTGAGCTCACCGGACATGACGCAGAAATCTACGGGCTCTGCCAGAAATGCAAGCTCAGCGCATAATACGACAAGGGGCGGCATAACCTGCCGCCCCCTTTTGTAGCGTTTTAGCCTAAGGCCACCCCGAAAAGCTTTCCTAATGCATAGGTAACAGCTGCTGCGATAAAGCCAACAGCTAGTTGCCTCAAAGCCCGCTTCAACGGCGGCTTTCCAGACAGAATCCCTGTGATACCACCGGTTGCCATCAGGGCAATCCCCACGAGTACCAAGGCGATTATGCCCGCTGCAGCGCTGGATAATCCAAAGAAAAATGGGACAATCGGCACCAAGGCGCCTGCCCCAAAGCACAGGAAACTCGATACCGCTGCAGACCATGCCCCATTGTTGGAGAGGTCTTTCGAGTCATGCAGCTCACCAAAATATTTTTCTGGCACGCTTCCTGCGTTCCCTTGGGATTCGAGCACCCGGAATACTTCGGCAGCCTTATTTTCCGCTTCTTCATGGTTCATGCCACGCGCTCTATAAACGAGAGCTAATTCGTTGGCGTCCACGTCGAGCTGCGGGATAACGGATTTGGTGCTGGGATGCGGCGAGGAGGCGTCGAGAAGCTCGTTTTGGCTCTTTACTGAAATGTATTCGCCGGCGCCCATCGACAAAGCACCAGACAAGAGACCAGATATTCCAGTAAGCAGCACGATATGTGAGCTCACCCCTGAAGCCATCACACCGAGAACGAGCGCCAGGTTAGAGACAAGGCCGTCGTTGGCACCAAAAATTGCGGCGCGGAAATTTCCGCTCATCTGCTCCCGGCCACGTGCTGCCAAACCACGCACAATCTCAGCGTGAATAGCCTCATCGGCTTTCATCTGCGCCGTGGCGTCCTCGTCGTCAGCGTAGGGGCTCCGCTGCTCTGCAGATTGCATCAACGCAAGCGTGAATACCGAACCAAAATGCTCCGCAAGAAAGGCCAAAGTCCGTGTCGAGCGATCTGGACGCTGCGGCATGCCGACGTCATCGCCCAACAAATCACGCCAATGCTGCTCATGGCGTGCCTCTGCTTCAGCGATAGAAAGAAGAATCTCTCGTTCCTCGCCGTCTTTTCGCTTGGCGAGTTCCCGATACACGGCTGCTTCGGCGCGCTCATTGGCCAAATATTGGCGCCATTTTCTCAGCTGCTTAGCCGTAGGCTGCGTGGAGTCGATTGTCACTTGGTTCCTCCAAACCGACGGTCCCTGCGGGCATATTCCTCCACAGCACAATACAGGTCATGCGCCGTGTAGTCCGGGAATAACTTATTTTGATAAATCATCTCGGCATAAGCCGACTGCCAAAGCAGGAAATTCGAGGTGCGTTTTTCTCCGGAGGGTCGCAAGAAAAGATCGACGTCGGGCATATCTGGCTCGTCGAGAAACTGCGAAAACGACGCTTCCGTGATGTCTTGCGGACGCAACTCCCCGTGGGCAGCGAGCCGCGCAATCTCCCTAGCTGCATCCACGATTTCCGCACGACCACCATAATTAACGCACATCACGAGTGTCATATTTGTGTTGTTCTTGGTCAGCTCTTCTGCCGATTCCAGCTCTTTGATCACGCTGCGCCACAGACGCGGACGACGCCCCGCCCATCGGATCCGCACCCCAAGCTCATGCAACCGTTCTTTTTGTCGCTGCAGCACATCCCGGTTAAATCCCATGAGGAAGCGAACTTCATCTGTGGATCGACGCCAATTCTCTGTAGAAAATGCGTACGCCGATAAGTAGGGCACCCCCATGGTAAGGCAGGCCTCAACCATCTCCAGCAAGACGGCCTCACCCCGCTTATGCCCCTCAGTTCGTTTCAAACCCCGCTCAGTGGCCCAGCGCCCATTGCCATCCATGACAAGGGCAATGTGACGAGGAAGAAATTCCGCAGGAATATTTGGCGGCGCAGGTAGCTGATTCACGGCCTATATTCTGCCATCATCACACCTGATCCAAAACATTGAGACTTGCCAGCCCTCTCTCAAGGTGAAAATAGAGATACGAACGCACAAGCCGATGCGCCTGGAGAAATCTGTCCTGATTCCCCACGGAGAGAGCTGCTTCCCGAAATCCCCCAGCCATCAGCCACATCATATGCAGCGTCTCAGGATCAACTTCCACAGCCCCCGGCGGCCTACAGTGCACGCATACCGCTCCCCCGGCGACGGGGTGAAAAGCATGATGGGGACCGGAGGCACCGCACTGGGCGCAGTCGAAAAGGCTCGGTGCCCATCCGGCAAAGTTCATGGCCTGCAGCAAGAAGGCATCTAGGTCATACAGGGGTTGTTCTGTGGTTTGCAGACCCCGCAACGCTTCCACAGCAAGGTCAAAGAGTTGGGGTTCTGCCCCGATGGACATCTTTTCCACGGATTCTAAGACGACGCAGGCGGCGGCGTAGCGGGTGGGGTCGTCGATAAGCTGCGAGCCAAAATATGCCACTGTATCCGCTGAGGTAATCGAGTCGAGGGTTCTTCCGACATAGAGTTGAACGTCAAGCTCGACAAAAGGTTGTAAGCGCGAACCGAAACGGCTTTTCGCCCGTCGCACGCCTTTGGCTACAGTGCGGACAATGCCTCGACCACGGGTGAGGAGGACGACGATGCGGTCGGCCTCCCCAAAATCGTAAGTACGAACCACCAAGGCCCGTTCTCGGTAGCTGTCTCGGCGCACTAGAAGCCTAGTCGTCCCAACTGCTTAGGATCTTGCTGCCAATTCTTCAAGACCTTGATGCGCAGATCAAGGAAGACGTTCTGGCCCAGAATCTTGATGACTTCCGGTCGAGCGTTGTGGATAATGCGTCCAAGCCGTCGTCCATCTTTGCCGATGATGATCGATTTTTGCCCTGGCCTTTCCACATAGATCACTGCGTGGACATCCAAGACATCCTCGCGTTCCTCATTGGGCAGAATTTCATCTATCTGAACGGCAACAGAGTGCGGAAGCTCGTCTTTGAGGCCTGCAAGAGCCGCTTCGCGGATAAGCTCCGCAATGCGGGTCTCCGTGTCGTCATCAGTCACGTGATTATCTGGATAGAACTTTGGACCCTCAGGGAGCAGCCCGGTGATGACGTCGAGAAGCACATCGCGTTGCTCGCCTGTGACGGCCGAGACTGGGACGACCTCGCTCTCCCCTCCCAGCAGCTCGTGAAGCGCCATCAGCTGCACCGCGACCTGATCACGAGACACTTTGTCTGCTTTTGTAACAATGCCCAAAATCGGAGTCTTGGGGGCGACCTTCTTTACGGCATCAAGGATCCAACAATCACCCGGGCCGATCTTCTCATCGGCCGGAATGGTCAGGCCAATGAGGTCCATATCGGCATAGGTGTCCTTGACCACCTCATTAAGGCGCTCACCAAGGAGAGTCCTGGGGCGGTGCAGACCGGGAGTATCCACCACGATGATCTGTGCGTCGGGTCGATGCACAATGCCACGGATAGGATGGCGGGTGGTCTCTGGCTGGTTAGCCGTAATCGCGATTTTCTCGCCGACCAGAGCGTTGGTCAACGTCGACTTGCCTGTGTTAGGTCGGCCAACAAAGCTGATGAATCCCGAACGGAATCCTTCGGGGGTCTCGGTGAAACTCACCTGTCTCCTTCTACGTGGGGAAATCCAAAGTTAATCTCTTCCCATAGTAAGCCATGGGGCACGCCTTCTTACACTACGTGGCGTAATTCCCCACGGGTTATCCGACTTGCTCCACGGTGAACTGCATCCGAGGGTTCGCATAAGCCTCTTGAGCCTCAATCAATTGCAGCTCGCGCGAGCCTGAGTGATAGGTGGTCTGAATAAGGTCGAAGACAGACGAGGCAGTGCGGGCTAATGCTGATGCGGCATCATGGTCTCGGATGTAGTGCCCCGTGAACAGGGCGGCGGTGACGTCGCCTGAACCGTTGCGTTTAAAGTCCAGGAATGGGGTCTGGACGAGCCATGCGCCTTTATCGTCGACGGCGAGCATTTCGATGGCGTCGGCGGGAGTCTCTGGCCTGCGCACCGAAGTGACCAAGACGGTGTTTGGCCCCATAGCGCGAGCGGCGGCCACGGCCTCCAGCGTGGAATCCAGGTCATGTGCGGGAACCTTGGTCAGGTACTCCAACTCGAATTGGTTGGGGGTAATGATGTCGGCGACGGGCACGACGCGGTCGCGTAGGAGTGGGGGGATGAGCTCTGAAACAAAGCAACCCGATTTAGCGTTTCCCATCACTGGATCACACGCGTAGAGAGCGTTGGGGTTTGCGGCTTTGATCTGCGCAACGGTGTCAATAATCACGTCTGCGATATCTGAGCCGCCTTGGTACCCAGAGAGCACTGCATCGATGTGGGGAAACGCCCCACGGGCGGCAACACCGTCGATCACGCTTTTCGCCCGGGACGCGGGGATCAGTTCGCCTCCCCATTCGCCGTAACCGGTGTGATTGGAAAAGTTCACCGTGTGGACAGGCCAGACTTCGTGGCCGATGCGCTGCAGCGGGAAAACGGCGGCGGAATTTCCCACGTGACCGTACGAGACATGCGACTGGATGGAGAGGATATTCATGTGTTTAATCATGCGCGTTACGCAACAGATTACAAACTTGTTGTACCCCGCGTGGCGCGTTATTCCGCGTCTGGTTCTTCCGGCAAGACTGAGACGACCACGGACCTTACTTGAATCCGTCCGCGGCGATCCCGACCGCCCTCGGCTCGCAGCTGTATTTCGCTAGTACTGACCACAGACCCAGGAAGGGGCACACGACCCATTTCATAAGCTATGAGACCACCTACTGTGTCCACCTGGTCCCGGATGTCTTCGGAGAACTCGATCTCCCGGTCAAGGTCTTCCTCGATGGTTTCTGTCAGGTCTTCGAGGGAAAGACGTGAGACGACGCGATAAGTAGGAAGGGGCTCGTTATCAAGGCGCTCAATGGGGGCGATTTCTCGATCGTCGTATTCATCCGCAATTTCACCGACGATTTCTTCCAGAATGTCTTCAATGGATACGAGTCCAGCGATCCCGCCGAATTCGTCGACAAGCATGGCGATGTGGTTACGATCGCGCTGCATCTCGTGTAGCAACGTGTCAAGATTTTTAGAGTCTGGGACAAAGGTCGCGGGACGCATGACCTCGTCGACGGTAACGCTGCGCCCGCCGTCGGTGGAATAGTACGTTCGCTGCACGAGGTCTTTGAGAAAGACCACGCCAATGATGTCATCGACGGTATCGCCGATCACTGGGATTCGGGAGAACCCCGATCTCACGCACAGGCTCGTCGCTTGTCCTGCGGTCTTTCCGGACTCAATCCACACCATGTCCGTGCGCGGAACCATCACTGAGCGGGCTGTGGTAGAAGCAAGGTCGAAAACGGATTGGATCATCCGCCGCTCTTCAACCTCCACAACCCCGTGTTCCTGAGCTATGTCGACCATTTCGCGCAACTCCACCTCGGTGGAATACGGCCCGTCTTGAAACCCCGGGCCGGGCGCAATGATATTGCCGATCTTGATGAGCAACCGTGGGATCGGGCCCAGGACTGCGGATAGCGTTCTGAGCAACCATGCGGAGGATAAAGAGACGGTATAGGGGTTCTTTCGGCCTACGGTCCGGGAGAACACCCCGATGACAGTAAACGTGATGAGCGATACCCCAACAATCGCTGCGGTCAGTGCCCAAGCACTGGATTCAATAAGGTCAATCGCTAGCAGTGCTGCAAAGGCAGCCGCGGTGACATCGAGAAGCGTGCGCAATAAAACCAAGAGGTTGATGTGTTCGGCACGGTTTTCCAGCACGTGCAGTAATGTGCGCGAAGCACGTGACTCCGTGTCTTTGTTGATCTGCTCGACCCGTGCCACGGAAATCGAGCTGACGGCGGCTTCCACTGCCCCCAAAAAACCAGAGAGAAGAAGCGCGCCTAGCGTCGCGATCCCGCATATGAGAGGGGTCATCGTGGCTCCCCGATATCGGGGATTCCGCCACCGGGCACGTGTTTATCGAGCTCCGCCCGTTCTGCGGCCGTGGGAAACGCCCCAGCGTTGGAAGGCTTTGGCTGAAACTCCACACCGCGCTTTTCGCAGAACGCATACCAGTCGGATAGCAACTCATTTTGCAGCGAAAACATCGTCTGCTCATCCGCCGGTTCAATGTGGTCATAGCCCAGAAGATGCAAGCATCCGTGGGTGGTGAGCAGTGCAAGCTCATGCCCGAGGTCATGCCCGGCTTTCTCTGCTTGCTTCATCGCAAAATCCGGGCAGAGAATAATGTCTCCGAGCAGGGCAGGTCCTGGGGCGCCGGCGTCGGGGCGTCCCATCCCGGGGGTGAGCTCGTCCATGGGAAAACTCATCACGTCCGTGGGGCCTTCAATGTCCATCCACCGCACGTGAAGATCGCTCATGGTGGGAATATCGACGACTGAGATGGTGGCCTCCGCATCCGGGTGCACATCCATCTCGCCCAGAACAAACGTGGCTACGTCGATAAGAGCTTCCTCGTTCACCCCGTCAAAACCTGATTCATTAACGACTTCGATGCTCAACTTAGCTCTCGCTTTCTGCTTGTCGACGCGCCCGCGCCGCGCGCTCCAGGTTTTCTTCATAGACGTCGTAGGCTTCCACGATGCGCCCCACGAGCTGATGCCTGACCACATCCGCTGACGTAAGCTCGCAGAAATCCACGTCTTCCACGCCGCGAAGGATATCGCGCACCAGTCTAAGACCAGATTTTTGGCCTCCCAGCAGGTCCACCTGAGTAATGTCTCCAGTGACCACCATCTTTGACCCAAAACCCAGACGAGTCAGGAACATCTTCATCTGAGCCGCAGTCGTATTCTGCGCCTCGTCGAGAATCACAAAGGCATCGTTGAGGGTGCGACCTCGCATGTACGCAAGCGGGGCGACTTCGACGATACCGGCCTCCATGAGCTTGGGAATGATCTCTGGATCAACCATGTCCCTTAGCGCGTCATGGAGCGGGCGCAGATAAGGGTCGATCTTCTCGTTGAGGGTTCCGGGAAGGAATCCAAGTTTCTCCCCCGCTTCCACTGCCGGACGCGTGAGGATGATGCGGCTGACCTGTTTGGTTTGCAGCGCTTGGACCGCTTTGGCCATGGCGAGGTAGGTCTTTCCAGAACCCGCAGGACCCAGGCCAAACACAATAGTGTTCTCATCTATAGCGTCGACGTAGTGCTTCTGGCCTAGTGTCTTTGCCCGAATCACTTTTCCGCGGCGCGCGATGATGTCGCTTGCAAGTACCTGTGACACGGACTGCGGCGCCTCGACCGTCACAATTCCTATGGCATGTTTCACGGAGGCCGGGCTAATCACGTGCCCCCTCCTAGCGATAGATTGCAGCTCCTTGAGCACTTTGACTGCACGAGCGACCTCATAATCAGGACCTGTGAGCGTGACTTGAGTACCACGAACAAAGATAGAGCATTCGAGTTGATTCTCTAGTATTTTCAGGTTCTCGTCGGTGACCCCGAGCACCGTCTGGGAGTGCTGCTCATCTAGTTCAACAGTTTTGGTGATGATGCCAGCACCTCTGCGGACACGCACGGTTTGTTGCTCACTAGCCACTATGCTGATTCAACCTATCTCTAGTTGTTGTCTGTCTGTACTGGATTCTACCAGCGTGAAGTCAGTGCGCCGATTGCCGCGAGCGCGACGATTCCAGCCGAGGCGGTTCGCAGAACTTCAGGTCCTAGCTTGGCCAATCGCGCCCCCGCGGCCTGCAACTCGGCCGCTTCCTCTTGTCCGATGCCGCCCTCAGGGCCAATAATCAAGGCAATCGAGGTTGCCTCGCGCAGGGGAAGAGTCGCAAAAGCCTGCTGTGCATCCTCATGCAGCATTAACACCAGGTCAAAGCCCTCTGTTGCCAGCCGCCGCGCCAACTCCGGTGTAGTCACAGGAGAGTCAATCGTCGGTATAGCAGAACGCCGCGACCGCCGCCGCCCGCCACTTGTGCACACTCTTTTCGCGTTTAGCTCCCGTCCATTTGGCGACGCACCGCTGGGCTTCCCACGGGACTATCGCATCCACCCCACCTTGGGTGAGCAGGTCAACAGCCAGTTCCGAGCGCTCCGATTTAGGAATCGCCTGGAAAACAGTGACGGACGGGGTCGCAGACTCTTGCATTCCGCTAGATTCAACGCGCGCTGCGAGCCTGTCTTTCCCAGAAGTTTCCGTTACGAGCGCTTCAACGTGAGCCCCGTGGGCGTCGATAAGCTTGATGCGTTGCGTTCCCCGACCACGATGCGTTTCACGCTCACAGCATGGCGCCCCTCAGCCCCATCCA
Source organism: Corynebacterium silvaticum (assembly GCF_002162115.2). Taxonomy (NCBI): domain Bacteria; kingdom Bacillati; phylum Actinomycetota; class Actinomycetes; order Mycobacteriales; family Corynebacteriaceae; genus Corynebacterium; species Corynebacterium silvaticum. The sequence continues at coordinate 1,864,005 of NZ_CP021417.2, forward strand.
GACGAGCGGTCTCCCCCACCTCGGGAAGGTGAGGGCGCTGGCCGTGGAGAACAGCGTCAAGGTCGTACACAAAGGTAGGCAACGACATCAGATGGAGTCCTCACATTATCTACGGAACTTGTTACGTATGCGCCCAAACAGCGATTCCTCGCCGTCCTCGGCCTGCGAAACCTTTGCGGCCTCATCGCGGTGTTCACGCAGCTGGGTGAGCAGGCTTCTCGACGTCTCATCCAACGCCGTCGGAACCATCACGTCAACGTGAGCGATCATATTGCCATTGCCGGTATTGCGTAGCTGTGGCATGCCTTTGCCTTCCACCACAATACGCTCGGCGGGCTGAGTACCTGCAGGGATCGTGAACGCAACGGTTTCCCCGTCCAGGGAGTCCACGTTGACCTCAACACCCAATGCGGCATCGACCATGGGCACATGAACCTTCAAGTGCAGGTCGTTTCCTTCTCGCTGGAATACCGCATGCGGTCGGATGTGGATCTCCACGTAGAGATCGCCGGCGGGTCCGCCACCGTGGCCTACCTCGCCTTGGCCCGCCATGCGGATACGCATGCCGTCTGAGATGCCAGCCGGAACATTGACGACCAGATCACGCTGTGCTTTCACGCGACCATCGCCTGCACATTTATCACAGGGATCAGGGATAACTTCGCCGGTTCCTTGGCACACCGGGCAGGGGGTGGACGTCATCACGTTGCCCAAGAAGGAACGCTGGACCTGCTGAATTTCACCCGTTCCGCCGCAATGCCCACACACGTTGGGTTTTGCCTTGGTCTTTGAACCCGTTCCCTCGCACAGATCGCAGAGAACAGCAGTATCGATAGTGATGGGCTTTTTTACCCCAGAAAATGCCTCTTCCAGCGTCAGCGAGGTGCGTAGGAGAGCGTCGTTTCCGGGCTGAACGCGCGACCGAGGGCCACGCGAGGCACCGCCACCGCCAAAGAATGCCTCAAAGATGTCGCCCAGGCCACCACCGCCAAAGCCGCCGGCGCCATAGCCTCCGCCGCCGCCTTGTTCCATGGGGTCTCCGCCCATATCCACGATGCGGCGCTTATCGGGGTCTAGCAGCACCTCTTGGGCGATTGAGAGCTCGCTGAATTTCTCCGCGGCCTCGTCCGACCCGTTAACGTCCGGGTGGTACTTACGGGCAAGCTTGCGGTATGCCTTCTTAATCTCGTTATCAGTGGCGTCACGTTCGACGCCAAGGATTGCGTAATAGTCACGAGCCACAGTAAAAGAATTCTTCCTTCAGCTATCTTTTGAGAAATATCCAACCCAGCCAAGCTCAATCTTTTCTTGGCATTCATATCTGGCTATCTACAGCAATAGCACAAACACCATGATATGAACTGATAGGACCGAAACAACAATGATAACGATGCTCATGCTAAGGAGGGAAAACTAGGGCCCCTAATTCGCTAGCGGCGAACGGTACTGAAAAGGGAAACCGCCCCACGGGGCCTTACTCCCCGCTCAAGACCCTCGACACATATTGAGCCACCGCGTAGACCTTGGACATCGTTCCGGAATAATCCATGAACGTGGGGCCCACTACCCCCAAGCCGCCTAGGGTCTCTCCCTGTGCACCGTAGCCGGTCGTCACGACCGATGTGCCTCGTAATTGTTCGTCTTCGTTCTCCCGGCCGATCAAAACGCTCACGTGGCCTAGGTCTTGGACATTGGTGAGCAGCTTCAGCACCACTACTTGTTCTTCCAACGCTTCCAGCATGGACGGCAACGCCACGGGCAGGTCGCGGGCGATCCGGGTGAGGTTGGATGCGCCAGCAAGGATGAGACGATCATTCGGTTGTTCCACCAGGGTCTCAATGAGCACGGTCGCGCATCTGAGCACCATCGGTTGGATTTCCGGTGACACTAAAATGTCCGTGTTCGTGGGGTCTACAAGTTCTGCTAAAGAAACAGAGGCATCGCTGAGGGTTTTACCGTCTAAGGCCCGGTTGAGGACGTCGCGAAGCTTTAGCACGTGCTCCTGCTCGCATACCTGGTCTAGTTCCACATTGCGCTGCTCTACTCGCCCGTTATCAGTGATGAGCACAAGCAAAAGTCGCACCGGGCTCAACAACACAACTTCACAGTGTTTAACCCGCGAAACTTTAAGATTAGGCAGCTGAATCACCGACGCTTGGCGAGTCAACTGGCTCAGCAATTGCACAGAGCGGCGCAAAACATCCTCAAGATCCACTCCGCCTTCAAGGAATTGCAAAATCGCACGACGCTCCGCCGCCGACATGGGCTTGATGTCGCTCAAAGAATCCACGAACGCACGGTATGCCTTTTCCGTGGGGATCCGCCCGGAGCTTGCATGCTGTTGCATGATAAACCCCTCGGACTCCAGAACCGCCATATCGTTGCGGATGGTCGCCGAGCTGACGTTTAAGTTATGCCGCTCTAGAAGAGCCTTTGACCCCACAGGTTCCTGGGACTGGATGTAGCCTGCCACTATCGCGCGAAGTACTTCACGTCTGCGTTTTTCAGTAGATCCCGCCATGGTGGTGTCCCTCCTCGTGGATGCCTCGACTCGCCATTACCGCACACCAGCTTAACCGTTGCCCCGGCGGTATCAGTCAGCAACCAAGATGTCGGCGATAATCCCGTCCGCCAATAGCCTGCTTTTCGACGTCACCCGCACCCGCCCCGCTTCCACAAGCAGCAGCCCTTGCTGAACCCGCGCCTCGATCACGGCCAACTCGCCAGCAGAAAATTCCGAAACGCTCACGCCTTCTTTGAGACGCAAGCCCAGCATTACTTTCTCCTCATGCCGCTCCACATCACTCAAGGTCTCTTCTTCCTTGATCGGCAATTCCCCGCCCACGAGGGCGGTGGAGTAGCTAGCCGGATGCTTAATGCTGTAGAAACGACGCTGCGCGATATGCGAATGCGCACCGGGGCCAGCACCCCACCAATCGCCGTCACGCCAGTACCCCATATTATGTTGGCACTCGCCACCCTCACGAGCCCAGTTAGAGACCTCGTACCAAGAGAAACCTTCTTGACACAGGGCCTGATCAATCATCCAATAACGATCCGCATATGTGTCTTCATCGGGAGGCGGTAATTCCCCACGGCGCACTTTACGAGCCATCGCCGTGCCATCCTCCACAATCAGCGAATACGCACTCACATGATCCACGCCCGTGTCTACGACTCGGGCGAGCGTCTCACGAACATCCTCATCTGTTTCTGTGGGAGTCCCGTAAATCATGTCGAGGTTGACATGCTGAAATCCAGCGGCGAGCGCCTCTTTAGCCGCCGCAAATGCACGCCCAGGAGTGTGCTTGCGTTCCAGCACTTTTAGCACGCTCGAAGAAGCCGATTGCATGCCCAAAGAGATCCTCGTAAAGCCCGAGTTCAGCAAGGCATCAAAAAACTCAGGACTCGTTGATTCGGGATTTGATTCCGTAGTCACTTCCGCACCAGGCGCTATACCCGTGGTGTTACGGACGGCGCGCAACACACGATCCAGGCCAGCGGCCCCGAGCATCGATGGGGTGCCGCCTCCCACAAAAACCGTACTGGCTTCCCTGGTGTCACCCGAGCGCACCCGAATCTGCGCAGCTAAGTCCAGCTCTATTTCTAGAGCATCCATATAGCTTTCTGGAGAAGCAGAACTTCCCAGCTCACCGGGGGTGTACGTATTAAAGTCGCAGTACCCGCAGCGGGAAGAACAAAACGGCACATGGACGTACACCCCAAAAGGCGTGTTTTTCTGGCTCATGTTTTAGCCAACATACTCGCCGGAGCCCGCACGCTTAGCGATGACCCTAGCCACGACGGCGTCGATACGCGCGCGCTCATTGAGGAATGCCGGCGGATGTGAACCGCGCATCGTCCGCGTATACCCCGGGTGTTCCGTCGCCACGGCTTCAGTCCATGCCTGCGCTGCCGCAAAAACAATCTCGGCCGTACGCGAATACAACATCGGCAAATTAAGCGCATCCAAATCGCGCGCCGCTTTTTCCGTCTCCGACAGTTCCCACGACACGATGTGAGCAAGGTACTCGCCCACCAAGTCGGTTCGAGCCTGCAACGCTTGCGAAAGCTCACGAACAATGACGGGAGAATTCTGAATCGGGAACCTCTCCCGCAACGACTCCGAGTTGAGCAACACCGGACGCTCGACCGCATCTTCCATAGCAGCAGACGCCGCCACAGTCCCCGAAGCCAGCCCCGACGTCAGCGCCTGACGCAGCCCCACGAGTTCCCGAACCACAGAACGGGAATCCTGGCGCGCGTCTTCAAAGATCTCTTCCAGCTCGGCAACGCAATCGTCAACCAGCTCTGCATCCCAATCCGCGATGGCCTCAGCGAGATTCTCGATGTAGGTTGCAACCTCATCGCCAATGTTAAAAATCTCTTGGGTCAGCTCACGATGACGCAGTGTGGCATCAAAAACTTGCATTCAGCTGACCCCCTTCCAGGCATATGTTTAGGCATCCTTCACCATCGCTGCTACTGGGTATCTGAGGGAGCCAGTCGCAGCGATGCGTTACGAGTAATGACTTTAAAACAGGAACCGACGAAAGCGGTGGCGCCCCGCCGAGCAAAACCAAAATCCCGTGGGGAAAAGAAGCTTCTTTCTCCCTTCGGTGGGGAGGCATTGTCGTTTTTGAGAACGCTAGCCGGCATGCGCGTTGCAAAACCCCAGGATGAAATTTCTAGCGTTCTCAAAAACGACAAAATTAGAGGCAAAAATAAAAAAATCGCCCCTTTTTCCCTGAAGTCACAAGGAAAAAGGAGCGAAAAACGCGTCTAGCGCTTGGTGTACAGCGCCTCGATTTCGTCGGAGTACCGGCGAGCCACCACGTTACGCTTCACCTTCATGGTAGGTGTGAGCTCGTTGTCTTCCTCGGTGAGATCGCGGTCCAGGATGTAGAACTTCTTAATGGATTCCGCGTGAGAAACCGTAGCGTTGGCGTCATTGATCGCGTCTTGGATTTCGGCTCTGAGGACCGGGTCCTGTGCCAGTTCTCGGATCGAACGGCCTTCTGGAACGTTGCGATTAAGTTTCCAGCGTTTCAGGGCGTCGTCGTCAAGCGTCACGAGCAAACCAATAAATGGCTTTCCGTCACCCACCACCATCGCCTGGCTGATGAGCGGATGCGAACGCAGTTTGTCTTCCAGCGGCCCCGGCGAGACGTTCTTGCCGCCTGCGGTGACAATCAGGTCTTTCTTACGTCCGGTGATGATGAGGTGGCCGGAATCGAGGATTTCGCCGAGGTCACCGGTGTTAAACCAGCCGTTCTCCATCGAGGATTCGGTGGCTTCATCGTTCTTCCAGTAGCCGTCGAAAAGGGTCGATCCTTTCACCAGGATTTCGCCGTCGTCGTTAATGCGTATCGACACGCCGCCAACGGGCGGGCCAACCGTACCGATCTTCTGATTAGTAAAGTCCACAGTGGCGGCAGCAGTGGTTTCGGTCAAGCCATAGCCTTCATAAATTGGCACGCCGATGCCGCGGAAGAAGTGCATCAAATCTGGGCTCATCGCAGAACCACCGGAGATGCAGTACTTCACCGCATTGCCCATAGCTGCGCGGATCTTTGAGTACACCAACTTGTCAAAGGTCTTGTGCTTAAGGGTAAGGGCTCGGTTTGGCCCCTCTGCGGTATCGAGTGCCCGTGAATACTCTTGAGCAGTCAGTTCTGCTTGACGGAAGATTGCAGCCTTGAGCGCGCCGTCGGCCTGAGCGTTGGCCACAGCACCATTGCGGACTTTTTCAAAGACGCGCGGCACGCCCAAGATCAGGTTTGGCCGAGCGCGCTGGAATTCCACTGCGATCGTGGAGAAATCAGACCAGTGCGACTGGGTGGCTCCGCCAATAGCCATAGCCAAAGACACTGCGCGAGCCAAGACGTGGGCAAGTGGCAGGAAGGTCAAAACGCGCGAACCGGGGACTGCGATAGCTCCGATGTCGTGGGTCAGAAGCGCGCGCACCTCCGAGAGCCAGTTTGAGTGAGTGAGTTGGCACCCTTTGGGGCGGCCTGTTGTTCCAGACGTATAAACCAGCGATGCAAGATCGGAGCCCTTGGTGTTGGCGATGCGCTCATTTACCTCGGAGTCCGCAACGGAGCGTCCCTCAAACTTGAGCGTTGTCACTGCCGACGAATTAATCTCCAGAATTCTGCGCAGCTGCGACGGCGAACCACTCAATGTTGGTTTTCCATCCGCACCCAGAACCAGGTTCTTCATCAATTCCGTATGCTCGCGAGTCTCGGTGATGGCAAAAACTGCCCCCGAGTCCTCGATAATCCACTCGATTTGGCTAATCGACGATGATCCGTAGATCGGAACTGACACAGCACCGGCAGCCCAAATGGCAAAGTCCAGCAGAGACCACTCGTAGCGGGTCTCCGAGAGCAAAGCCACCCGATCCCCTTGCTGAACGCCTGCGTTGATGAGGCCTTTGGCAACTTCATAGACCTCTTCTATGAACTCTTTAGACGTGACGTTGACCCACTCGTAGTTTTTCGGCCGGGTGTACATCACTCCAAAAGGACGCGCTTTAGCCGTATCCAGCAACGCAGTTAGGCAGGTTTCGTTTTCGCCTACCTCGTATATGGCCTCGGTGGTTGACTCTTGAACCACTTTCTCAACACCTCATTTGTTTTGATTGTGCATTGCCAGCGTGCACCATGCGCCGTAGTTCCCCACGGGGCCGGTGCATCGCAAAACCTGATGTTTTACTCACACCGTTGATAGACTTCGAATGTACAGCCTTTATGCTCCCAGAGTCATCACTGGGGTAGACGTGTTCCAAATTAAACTCCGGACTACGGGACAGATGGGTAGCCGCAATGGCAGAATAAAGTTTCGTGGGTTATACAGATTCGCTGCGCGAACTCGCAGCAGCACATGCAGTTTCTTGGTCATTTACCGGATTCGGCGGCGAAGTAACCGAAGTCAGCGAGGATACGCTGGTAAAAACACTTCGTGCGTTGGGCGTTCGCTTTGGTAATGAACCCGAGGACAGTCCAAACGATCACATGCCGCTCGACGCACCTCTGCCGAGTGAGGAACAGATCCGTGCCGCTCTTCACAGGCGTCACGACGAAGAAGGCACGCGCCCGCTGCCCCGCTGCGTCGTCGCAACGCAGGGAAACCCTTACGTCTTCAACGTGCATGTTCACGACGGCTCCCCCGCGGACATCACCATCACGCTGGAAGACGGCTCAGTCGCAGCAGACGTCACCCAAATTGAAAACTGGACGCCACCGCGCACTGTCGACGGCATCACCTGGGGTGAGGCCTCCTTCCAGATCCCCAATGACCTTCCGCTCGGTTGGCACACCATCACGCTGACCTCCGACACGCTCACTGCCAGCTGTTTCCTTATCATCACTCCACAGCAGCTCTCCACCGCACGCACGTTTGTGGATAACCCAGCCACCGGAGTGATGGCTCAGCTCTATTCTGTGCGCAGCAACGACTCGTGGGGAATGGGAGACTTCCATGACCTCGGCGAGCTGGCTAAGGTCGTGGCCGACAAGGCTGGCGCGGACTACATCCTGGTCAACCCGATGCATGCAGCCGAGCCATTCCCCCCGGTCGAGGACTCTCCTTATCTCCCCACCACGCGACGCTTTATTAATCCCATCTACATTCGTGTCGAGGAGATACCCGAGCACCTCAGCCTCAGCGACGAACTGCAAGAGGAAATCGCGGAGATCTCTTCCGAGTTCAAAACTCTCAATCACTCCAGCGATAAAATTGAACGCAACCCGATTTACGACGCAAAGCTCCAGGTCCTTCATGCGATTTTTGAGGCCGAGCGCGATCCCGCTCGTGAACAGGACTTCCGTGACTTCGTAGCTGCTGAAGGCGACGGCCTCTACGACTTCGCGCTGTGGTGCGCGCACCAAGAAATCGCCCACCTTATGGAGTCCAGCTCTCACGCTGCAATCCCGACCCCCGAGGACGCCGCAGAATTCTACATGTGGCTTCAGTGGATCTGTGACCAGCAACTGGGCGCAGCGCAATCTGCGGCTATCGACGCCGGCATGAGCATCGGAATTATCGCCGACCTCGCCGTGGGGATCCACCCCGGCGGTGCCGACGCCCAAAGCCTCGCAGATTCCCTAGCGCCACGCGCATCCGTTGGCGCTCCGCCCGATAATTACAACCAACAAGGGCAAGACTGGTCCCAGCCACCATGGCACCCCGACCGCCTCGCCGAGGCCGGCTACGTGCCGTGGCGCGATCTGCTGCGCACTGTCTTGCGGCACGCCGGTGGCATTCGAGTAGACCACATCCTGGGGCTTTTCCGACTCTTCTGGATTCCCCGCATGCATTCCCCCACCACCGGGGCCTACGTCAACTACGACCACAATGCCTTGGTTGGTGTCCTCGCGCTTGAGGCCGAACGCGCCGGCGCAGTAGTCATCGGCGAGGACCTTGGCACATACGAACCATGGGTGCAGGAATTCCTCGCGCAGCGCGGCATCATGGGCACGTCGGTGCTCTGGTTTGAGAGTTCCCCCACGGGAGGGCCACGGCACCAAAACGAGTACCGCGAACTCGCACTCACCTCCGTGACCACACACGATCTTCCCCCCACGGCGGGGCTCCTTGCCGGCGAACATATCGAGTTGCGTAAAGATCTCGGTATTCTCACCGTCGATCCAGAGCAAGAACACGAGCAAGATATTCGTTGGCAAAGCGAGATTCTCGACGAAATCAAAAATTCCGGTGCATTCTCCGGCGACACCGTGCCAGAAACCTTCCAGGGTCTTACGCGGGAAGAGCGAGGAACCGCAGATACCCTCCTACCGGCTATTCACAAGTTCCTAGCCAGCACTCCCTCCGCACTCACTTGCACCGCCCTCGTGGATCTTGTTGGCGACCGCCGAGCTCAAAACCAGCCCGGCACAACCTCCGATATGTATCCCAACTGGTGCATCCCCCTGTGCGACGGCAATACCCAAGCCCTCACCATCGAAGACATCGCCGACCTCCCCTTGTTCCAAGCGGTAGCGGAAGCGTCAAAGAGAAATAAGCGCTAACGGTGTACGAACAAAGGCTCATTTCCCCGTGGGGAAATGGGCCTTTGTGTGCAACCTATATCAGGCTGACTAACCAGGCGATCACGACTAACGCAATAAGCAAGTATAAAGCCTGAGTTACCCGAGACTGTGGATACTTCCGCTTCCTACGCGGAAGCTGCTGATCCTGCTTACGCAGCTCCTCTGGATTAGCCATTATTCACACTTTCCACATACGTGGGGCGTGCAAGCCCCTCAGTTACTTAATTGACCTCATTCGAGCTTCTACTCTAGCCCGCACAACCGTGAGGATGCGAAGAATGCGGGCGCCCAGGACGTCGATAAGCCGAAGCCACGCTAAAGCCAGCACGCCGCACACCGGCACCACAACGATCAAAACGAGTGGTGCTTGCAGCCACAAGGGCGCTGACGTTAAAAACTGGCTCACCGAGTCGAGAAAGCCCGTCACCTGTTCCATCACCCCTGTTGCACCGCACCGGTTAAACCACGACGACGCAACAACGGCCCGACATCTTTAGCGCGACCCCGCAGTGACTCGAATACCGCAGTGAAGTCATCCGCACCGCCGCGCGACAACACAAGATCGCGGAACTTTTGCCCCGCGTCCCTGGCAGCGCTTTCCGACGCCGCCACGCCTGCGGCCCCCTGCTCGGTGAACCAGTCAAAGCCGTCGGCATCCAGCGCCTCGGCCCACAGGTAGGAGTAATACCCCGCCGAATATCCACCGGCAAAAATATGGTTAAAGTAGGTGGACTTGTATCGGGGCTCAACGTGTTCCACGTCTAATCCCGCGTCTTCCAAAGCCTTGCGCTCAAATTCCGCAATGTCTGCCGGGGACAGCTGCGCCGCTTCTTCCTTGGTCAACGAGTGCCATGCGAGATCGATAACGGCAGCCGACAGATATTCCGTCGTGGCGAATCCCTGCCCAAACTGACGAGCCTTCCCAATCGCAGCGACCAGCTCGTCCGGGATGACCTCACCTGTATCCACGTGGCGCGCAAAATTCTTCAAGATGGCGGGGTCAAACGCCCAGTTTTCATTAATCTGGGAAGGGAACTCCACATAATCCCGCGGAACATTAGTCCACGAGAACGTGGGGTACCGCACCTGAGACAGCAGCCCGTGCAACGCGTGGCCGAATTCGTGGAACACCGTCCGGAGAGAATCGATGCTGAGCAGAGCATCAGAGCCATCTGCGGGCTTGGTAATGCCCATCACATTCACCACGACGGGCTTGGTTCCCAGCAAATCCGACTGATCCATAAAACTGCTCATCCACGCGCCACCGCGTTTCGACGAACGCCCAAAATAATCCGTCAAAAACAGGCCAATGCCCTCACCGCTTGCGTCTTTGACCTCCCACACCTCGACGCCCTCCGCGTAGCCCTCCAAATCTGAGCGCGGAACCACTGTAATTCCATACAAGCGATTAGCGGCGTAGAAGACTCCGTCGCGCAGCACCTGTTGCAACGGAAAATACTGTGAGAGTTTTTCCTCATCGAGGGCGAAATCACGAGCGCGCACCTTCGACTCCCAATAAGGCCAATCCGCCCCATCCATCGTCGATTCCTGCACCCACTCCTCAGATTCCCCACGGGAGGCTTCGTCGAGAAGCTTGTACTCACCACGCGCATTCGCCGCCGCTGCCGGAGCCAAATCAAACAGCAGGTCTCGCGCAGCCGCAGCCGACCCCGCTGTCTCCTCCGCAATCACATAGTCGGCATGAGTCTCATAGCCCAATAGCGCAGCCCGCTCTGCCCGCAGCTGCACGGTCTCCACGACAATGCCCACATTCGACTCAGCGCCCCTGCGCTGCGACGCCTCATACAACCGCGCCCGCGCCTCATGCCGAGCAAGACTGCCCTGCTCAGCTTGCACAGTGGGAAGTTCAAGCGGGATGACAAACCCGTCCACACCTGCCGACTGTGCGTCCGCTGCCGCCGAGGCGAGGCGTCCGGGGCTCAGCCCCTCCAATTCCTCCCCGTGGGGAAACTGGACGGCAAGTGCTTTAGTATCGGCGAGTAGATTGCGGCCGAAGGCGTCGGCAAGCACGGACAAGCGCGCATTGATCTCTCGTAACCTCGCCATATCGGACTCATCTAAATCTGCGCCGTGCCGACGAAACGTCCTCAGCACATGCGCGTGCAACCGCTTCGACTCGGCGTCCTCCGGAGCCGCGACCGCTTCTAGACGCGCAAACAACGCAGGATTCAGATAGATCGCATCCGAATGCTCAGCCAGCAAAGGAGCAACCCGAGCTGCGATCTTGTCCATGGCTTCAGAAGAGTCCGTCGCATGAAGATTAAAAAATACCGACGCCACGCGCTCTAAGTCTCGCCCGCTGCGCTCCAGCGCTTCCACCGTGTTTTCCCACGACGGAGATTCTGGGTTGTCTGCTATCTGTGCGATTTCTTGGTCATGCGTGGCCAGCGCTGCCTCAAATGCTGGGAGGAAATGCTCCACTGAAATATATCGGAATGGCGGAAGCTGGTACGGCAGCGAGGACTCTTTTAGCAAAGGATTCGATACAGGTAACGTCATAGATCACAATCGTAGTTGCTAAAGTAACCGATATGTCCGAAAGCGCATCTTCGCAGCTCATTACCTGCCCCGGTGGCACCTTCACCGGCACAGTCCGCCAACACGCCAATGGCAGCGTGGCAACCTATGACCCCATCGTCTACGGGAAGCTCATCAGCGAATTTGCCCCCGCGCTCCACGTGTATTCCCCCACGGAGAGCGCAGACCCCGCAGCGCACAACAACCTGTGCACACAGCTCCACCTCACCGTCACGGCCCCAGCTCACGCCACAAAGTTCAACGACCTTCCGGTCCTAGCGGTGATCCACGGTGGCGGATACGACTCCGGCTCCCGCAACGAACCCTCCTTCGACGGCGCCGAGCTAGCCCAAGCGGGAATCATCGTGGTCAGCATCGACTATCGCCTCGGTATTCAAGGCTTTGCGCGCTTTCACGACGACGCCCCGCACCACTACCGAGGCATCGACGACTGCGCACTCGCCCTCGAATGGATCCAAACCCACATCGAAGACTTTGGTGGCGACCCCACCAACGTCACCCTCTTCAGCCAATCCGCAGGAGCAGGAATCGCACTCTGGCTCGCCCGGCGCGACCACTATCGAGGGATATTTCGGCGGGTGTGGGCGGCGTCGCCAAGCTTCCCCCGTGGGGAAATGAAACGCCGCAAAGCAGCACTCAGGTGGGCGCTATCCGCGCCAATCACCCAAACTGACCTCGAAGGACTACGTCGCAAACGCCTCAACAAAGGCTACAACCACTACAAACGCTACTTCCCCACCGACTTAGCCCTAGGCCCCTGGGGTTACGACCCCAACGAACTCACAGCAATACCCATCATCGTCAGCTCCACCGACCGCGAGCTCTACCAACTGCCCGCCGCTCAACGAGCCGACGCCTCATCATGGCTGCACCCGCCGCGCACGCGCATCGCCCGACACATGGGTGCCACAACCGACTACATTCACCAAAACTGCACTAAACCCGACTTTTTCCGTGCCCTCACCGGAACTTCGCTCATCCACCGCTGGGTAAAGCAAACACTCAAGCGCACATACGGCGACACCTGGTACATCCGTTACACCAGCTCAGACAATCGCGAAGCCACCCACTGCAGCGACCTCAGCCTCCTCTTCCAATCCAGAGACAACCAGCCCGATTCCCCACGGGGGATACTTCTGAGCTTCGCTCGCGGAGGCGCACCGGATTGGCCCCGTTATCGTAAAGACGGCAGCGGGCTGGGGATCTGTATTGATGGGGTGGGGGCCCAGTTGCTCGTTGACCCCCTTCGTGGGGAATTTGAGTAAAAATTCCCCACGAACGTTGCTCGGCCAAGTCCCATCCTCTGGATCCTCAACCCCGCAACGGTAGGTTCTTGTGCAGTCGCATAAGAAAAACGGCACCGCCCATCGTGGGGCAGAAGCCGTTGTGAGAAGCTGGCGAACTATTTGCCGATTAGTGTGCGCCGTAATGCTTCATGCCTAAGTTGTTCGATCATCCATGGGCTAAAGGCACAAGGCGCAGAGTCCACGGCATTGAAAAGGTCTTCGGGTTTCATCCAAGCAAGTGAATCCACTTCGTCTGCTCTAGGTTGCAGGAGAAGAGGCTCGTCAATGTATGCGACAAAAACAGGGCAGATTTCCCACTCAACGATTCCCTGGGAATCAGTTGCTCGGTACCGGAAATCTGGCAAAACGCACACCAGATTTTTTAATTCCCCACGGGAGAGGCCGATCTCGTGGGGAACGCGTCGTAAGGCGGCTTCGGCGGCTGTTTCGTGGGGAAGTAGATGTCCACAGGCTGAGTTAGTCCACACACCCGGCCATGTTTTTTGCTCAATGCTCGCCGGGTCACCAAGATTTTTCCATCGGACCCCAGGACATAGCAGGAAAACGCCAGGTGGAGAGGCGTTTCGTTGGTGTGGACTGTAGATTTGGGAGCGGTGCCGGTCGGGTTACCTTGTGCGTCGACAAGCACGACGAGCTCGACGTCGTTCATTCCTCCCACATTATCCGCTCCCGCGCCAAAATATTATTGCCTCACCCAGCTGCCGATGACTCCGGGGACCACGGCGCTGCGTTCTCCGATGAGAGCGGCAATATTTTTGTCGACTTCGACTGCGCTCGTCACTGATTTAACTTTTCCGCGTTTATCACCCTGCGATACTCCGGCTGGTGCCGCCATCATCGGCATCATGTGTCCTCCCGCTTGGTTTTGGCGGGTGGCGCTGCCGGGAGGTTCGCCGTGCATTGGATGCCCAGTCCACTGCTGTCTGGCTCCAGTCTGACGCAGAGCCTCTGCAGCGTGGTGGATGCCATGAGGAATGTGGTTCTTTCCTCCCACGGTGAAACGCGATGTACCCGGCGAACTCTTATGTGCGTTCATGCCTGCAAGTGGCAGGCCTAACGCGTTCAATCCGTTGCTAGTAGCTGCACCCCCGACCGCATGCGGGACGGTGTGTGCAGCCCCAAATCGAGGTACATCGTGGGGAAATCCAGCCGCCTGCGCCATGTGAGTTCCCACATTGTTTGCTCCCACTTTCTGTAACTGATGCTGAGCATTATTCACAGAATCAAACTACGGCGCTGAAAAATGCGTGCTTTGCGTATCGACGCGGTCCCCCGCGTTGACTCCTATCGCACCAAGTCCAGCTGTAGAGACCCGCCCATTACCTGCAATATCATCCATGCCAATTTCGGTGCCGCCTCCGCCGCCTGCAGTCGAAGTGTTCATATCCATCAAGTTGCGAATGTCCGGCACCGAACGATCGACGATACGTTGAAGTTTCTGTTGAAAATGCAGAAGAGCGGCCCTTTCCGATGCAATTCTCGCGGCAGGATCCGTCATAGCTTTAATCCCTGAGTTCGCCGTTGCAGCTTCCAACCACAGCATTGTCTTAATACCAATGAGCTTAGAGACCTCCCCCGCCATGACTTTCGCGTTGCCGGAGAAAACCTCGCTGGTCTGAGCTACCTCATTGATCCGTTCGACAGCCCGATCAATCACCTCACCCTTATTTCCCTCAGACAAATCTGTTGCCACTTTACGAAGCCGCATCGCAACCTCTGAAGCCAGTCGAGACATATCTGACCAGCTCTGCATTCCAAAAAACACCTCTTGCTCTTGGGTAGCGGCTAGCCCCTGGACAAGAGCATCCATTGTCGCTGGCTGTACGACTATTGGATGCGAAAAAGAGAAATTTTCATAAGCAGTCTCTGGCCTCGTGGGGAAACGGACTGCTTCTCTCCCCACCGAACCGCCTTCATCCGCAATATCCATTCCTCGCCGACCATGATCTTCTTGGCCGGTCAATGCCCCATGGCTTGCACGAAGCGCATCATGCAGCCAACTGATCTGTTGTGTCAGCGATTGCAGCACCGTTGACGCCGACCCAGCTCCCCCTTTAAGAACTATCCCGTGATTTGCCCCGATTTGATCAAGCCCAATGAGCGGAGAATACGCGCCGGAAATGTTGGCTTTTGCTAGATGACTCTTGATTTCTCCCGCAACTAAAGTTATTTCCTTTAGTTCTTGGCAAAGTCGCTCTAACAAATCCTTGTTTACCTGCATATCCATTTTCTAGATCCCCCTTGTTATTTCTTTTAATATTTCCCATGCTTTAGGGCAAGCGTCTTCTTGAGTAAAATTCCCAGTTCCAAAGAACAAATGGGAAACCCAAATCCGACCTCTAGACGTTGGCATTACTGCAGTACACTCATAATCTTCTTCCCCTAATTCCGCAGAAGTAAAATAAACCCCAGTCGGAACTCCTTGAATGTTCTTAACATTTAGCAGAACGTCATTACTGTTATTGATGTCTGAATCTGTAAGGACATCCGCACCTATTTGAATCACGGCAGCAGGATCAGGCGTGACTTTAAACCTATAATGGCAATACGATCTTTTATAGCCATTGAACTGTGGAGAACGTGACCCTGAAGCAACGATCCCCGCCCGCTCATAAGTTTCCGCCGGCACATCCGTGCACGGGTCGAAAAATGAGAAATTGGGGTCTGCCGGATTCGGTTCCCTAACCTCAGGAAAATCAGGATGTGTGTTTTCCGTTGTCGGATTCGCGCGGAGTGCTTCCACAGACACAGATTCTTTAGGAGAGTTCTGCACGCATGCGGTGAACATGAGTGCGCAGATAATCATGAGCGTCAGTAGTAATGAACATCGACGCATGAAAGAGTACGACTGCTGCGAGTCAGTCCCAAGGTTTAGCCAGTGCATGAGAAAACCCCCTGTGCCCATGTCGGACTCCCCCTTCGCGCTGTCACTCTGGTGCCTCCAATTCAGAGTGAGGGCGCTGTCCGGAGGCGGTCACCACGGTGTAACTTGTGCGGTCCGCCGGCCACCGGCCTCCTTGTGGAAGCCCGCAACAGCCGTACTCAGATTATTTAGACTACAGAAGGACCTCGATCGGTTACGCCATTTGGAGAATTAGCCTTTGGGCATCTAAATAGCGCAGGTAGGAGTCCTATTCTTCCGTTCCCCACAAAAAATACACTCCACCCAAACGGGGGAGTTTAGACCAAGAGAAATATAATATATTGCTAAATGCTATTGAGATTTCCCTCAAAAATTGCGTTGCCTATCTGGAAGGTGGCGTCGTAAAGCGTGCCATAGGACGTATTGAATGCGTACTGTAGGTTCGTCGACGCACCAGCACCCAGCGGCAAATCCAGCCCCACCGTGCCAGCGTCCACTTGCGACATATCCGCCCCATTCACGCGCAAAGTGGGCGCAGGGAATGCGTCTTTGGGTAGTGCAAGATCGTTCAGGTTAGTAATCTTCACATAGATCACCGAACCGGAACCCTGACTATTGGCGCTGGTGCCAAGGATTTCCCACTTCACATTGAGCCCCGGATCAGTCTCAGGGGCATTGATATGGTCGACCTTGATCGGCGAAACTTGCTTGGGCTGGAACTGAACGGACGTTGTGGTCGTTGGAGTAACAGAGACGGTTGTTGATACGTCATCACCGCCACAAGCGCTTAAAGTTAGCGTTGCGACGCCCACCATAGCACCAGCAACAAGCCGAGATCGGGAAATACGCATCAAATATCCTCACGCTTACGACGAATAACGAACAACTTCCCATAATTTTAACAACGGAGACGATGTGAGAGCATTACATGTCTCCCAACCAGCCATTTTATTCAGAGAGCAGTCACCCCACCCGTGCGATCTATCCTCAGAATCCTCCGCAGCGCCTCCGCCCTTTGGCCTTTTTACCTGGGAGTTATCTTCTCCGCAGTATTTGTTGCCATACTCGCGCTAGCCACCCCCTTCATTATCAAAGACGCCACTGACACCATCGTTTCCGCAGTCAATGGCGAGATGAGCGTCGAAAAGGCTAACCCCCACGTTATGTGGCTTGCCGTCGCGTTGCTTATCACGCAACTCGCAAACACGGCTTTTACCAATGTCGGAGGCTATATCGGCGACGTGATGGCAGCACGGCTGCGGCAGATCTTGTCCACGCGCTACTTTGCCAAACTCCTAGGCATGCCTCAGCGATATTTTGACGACCAAGTCACCGGCACAATAATCGCGCGTCTCGACCGCTCCATCACATCAATCACCCAAGCGCTGCAAGCGATGTCCAACAACTTCTTCCCCATGATCATCACCGTGGTGGCAGTACTGGGCATCTCTGCAAGCTACTACTGGCCATTGGCAGTCCTGCTTGCCATCATCATCCCCGTTTACATGTGTTTGACATCACTAACCAGTAAAAAATGGCAAGTCATCGAGGGACAAAAGAATGAACAAGTCGACCTTGCCGGCGGACGCTTCGCAGAAGTCGTAAGTCAAGTCAAAGTAGTCAAAAGCTTTGTCGCCGAGGTCCGCGAGCTCAAAGGATTCAGCCACAAATACGCCAAAACCGTTGAATTCACTCGCAAACAATCAACCTTCTGGCACTTCATGGACGCCCTCCGCACTGGGGCCATGAACGTTATTTTCTTCGGAATCTACCTCGTCCTCTTCTATAGAACCCTCCACGGGCACTTCTCGCTCGGCGACATGGTGTTGCTCATCCAACTCGTCAACATGGCCCGCATACCCATGACGATGATGAGTTGGGTTGTAGACACCACACAACGGGCCATCGCCGGCTCCAAAGACTACTTCGAGGTTATGGAAAAGGACCTCGAAGCAACCGTTAACCCAGACATCGCCGCCGCCACAACAGCCTCCGACGAACCACTCCTCCACGACAACACCATCCCGCCGCTTTCCCCACGGGGAGAGCAACCGGTGGTCAAGTTCTCAAACGTGTCCTTCTCCTACAACGAAGGCGAACAAGTCCTCAACGAGGTGTCCTTTGCGGCCGGCCGAGGGCAGCGCATTGCCCTCGTGGGGGAATCGGGTGGTGGTAAATCAACGATCGTCAACTTACTGCTTGGTCTTTACCAGCCGAGCACCGGCCATTTATCGGTGTGCGGTGAAGATGTATCTAAATTGTCTTCAGAGCAGCTGCGCGCATCGGTTGGCGTAGTCTTCCAGGAATCGAGCCTGTTCTCCGGAACTATTAGAGAAAATATTGCGTATTCCCATCCTGATGCGACGTTGGAGGACGTGGTGGGCGTCGCAAAGCGCGCAAATGCGCATGACTTTATTAGCGCGTTTCCCCACGGGTACGACACGCTGATCGGTGAACGCGGCCTTCGCCTCTCCGGCGGCCAAAAACAAAGAATCGCAGTCGCCCGCGCGATGCTCAAAGACACTCCCGTGCTCGTTCTCGACGAAGCCACCTCCGCACTGGACACAAAGTCAGAAATTGCGGTTCAGGCGGGACTTGAACAACTCATGGTGGGGCGCACCACGATCATCATTGCCCACAGACTCTCCACGATTGCGGATGTGGACACTATCGTCACGCTTCGCGACGGCACCGTCGACGAAATCGGCTCCCCTGCAGAGCTCGCACATTCCGGCGGCATCTACGCCGAGTTGCTCGCATTGACAGCGGATGCCAGCGAGGCAAACAAGGAGAAACTGAAAAAATTCGGTTTCCAGGCGTAACACTACGAAGACAAAGCCCCACAAAATAGTGACTTACATCTCATATTGCCCCTTTTTTGGTACCAGAATTCCACTATGTGGGAAAAGAGGTTGTAGGGTATGGGTCATCCATTAGATAAGAAGGATGATCCACATCATGACGCTCCCCACGAAGGAAAGTAAGCTCACCACCGGCGCTATCGTCGCGACTGCGCTCATGCTCTTCTCGATGTTCTTCGGCGCTGGAAATCTCATTTTCCCGCCGGTCCTCGGCACGAGCTCTGGCGAAAATTTCACGCCAGCCATCATCGGCTTCCTTCTCGGAGGCGTAGCGCTCCCCGCCGTCACCATCATTGCGATGACTATGTCGGGAAGCGACATCCGGGATCTTGGCGTCCGCGCCGGAAACTGGTTCAATATCGCATTTGCTGTCATCGTCTACCTCTCCATCGGTGCTTTCTACGCAATGCCGCGTACAAGCGCTGTGAGCTACTCGATGATCGTCCAACCAGTACTTGAGCAAGATTCCACACTGGCTTCCGTGGGGTTCAACGCGTTATTCTTCGCCGTGGCGTTACTTCTCGCGCTTAACCCCACGGGGATCGTTGACAAGCTCGGCAAATTCCTCACCCCAGCGCTCCTTATCTTGCTGGCTGTGTTGGTGGTGCTGGCGATCTTCAATCTGCACAGCGACGTCTCCCCCGCCACCGAAAAATACGCCACCGCGCCGCTGACCACCGGACTGCTCGAGGGTTACATGACGATGGATTCCCTCGCTGCACTTGCATTCGGCATCCTCGTTATTTCTTCACTCAAATATAAGAGTGGTAGCGAAGGCAAGGCACTCATCAAACCGGCCATCATTGCATCGCTGATAGCGTCTGCTCTGCTCGCGATCATCTACCTGGGACTCGGCTACGTGGGGCGCATCATGCCCGACGGCCAAAGCTACCAAGATGGCGCATCCCTACTTTCCGGTGCCGCACGACTCACCATGGGAACTCCCGGCCAAGTCGTCTTCGGACTCATCGTCCTCCTGGCCTGCATGACCACAGCAGTGGGTCTGCTCGCGGCCACAAGCGAATTCTTTAACCGTCTGCTCCCAGGCATCTCGTATAAAGCATGGCTGGTGATCTTCTCCCTGATCTCCTTCCTCGTGGGCAGCATGGGGCTCGCTAAAGTTCTGAGCATCGCGGCTCCGCTCATCACCTTTATCTACCCGGTGGCGATTACTTTGGTCGCAATCACCATCCTGGAACTCTCCGTGGGGAAACTGAAGCTCCTGTGGGGTTTCCGACTCCCCGTCTGGGCAGTCACCATCTGGTCAGCACTGACCACTCTCGGCGCTCAAGGCATCACCGCGGCAGAAAGCCTCGTCAGCTGGGCACCGCTTCACGACGTCAGCCTCGCCTGGCTACTCCCCGCCTTCACGTTCCTCGCAATCGGCGGAATAATCGACTACACGCGAAGAAGCTAATCCCCACATGAAAACCCCAGTACCGCTCTCAATACTTGACTTTGTCACCATCCCCCGTGGGGAAACCGCACGAAAAAGTTTCACCAGATCAATCCAACTGGCTCGTGCCGCAGAGCGACTGGGGTTTTCGCGCATTTGGTACGCCGAACACCACAACGTGCTGACGATCGCTTCGTCGTCACCCGCAATCCTCATCGCCCACGTTGCCAACCACACCCATCACATCCGGCTAGGCGCTGGCGGCATCATGCTGCCTAACCATTCGCCTTATATTGTGGCTGAACAATTTGGCACCCTCGCTGAGCTCCACTCCGGGCGCATAGATTTAGGCCTCGGACGTGCCCCAGGAACGGACCAAAACACCGTTGGCAAAGCTCTTCGACGCTCACCTCACTCCTCTGTCTCGTTTCCCCACGATGTGGCCGAGCTCCAGGCGTATCTCTCAGATCAATCTCCAATTCCGGGTATTCGCGCAATCCCCGGCGCCGGCACGCAAGTACCGCTTTATATTTTGGGCTCGTCACTATTTGGTGCACGTCTTGCGGCAGAACTAGGGCTTCCATACGCCTTTGCGTCTCATTTCGCACCTAAGTATCTCAATGAGGCAATTCGCACCTACCGTGGGGAATTTCGCCCGTCATCGCACCTAGATAAACCGTATGTGATCGCTGGAGTAAACGTCACTTGGGCAGAAACCATGCAGAAAGCCCACGAAGAGTTTGATGAAGTCTTCCGCAGCACCCTTCGTTCTATCTCACCCCGTGGGGAATCTCTTAGCGATTCTCAACTGGACGCATTAGCCAATACTCACGCCGGAGATAACGTCCGCGAAATGCTACGTTTCAGTGCTGTCGGCACTACCCAAACAGTGGTGGATTATTTGCAGCAATTTGTTGCGCGCACAAATGCCGACGAACTGATGCTCTTATTCCGTACTTCTTCGTGGGGCAATCAGCTACAAGCTGTAGAAGAGCTCGGTAGCACATGGATTTAGTTAGGTAAATATCCCAGGCCACACCTGTGGATAACTCCGGCTACTTCTCGCTCCAAAAACAAGTTATCCACAGCATTATCGCGCGCCCCTAGCTTTTAACACCTCCACCTTTTAGTTTCCAAGGCATGAACGTCAAGGAATGCCTCGAGTTTTTAGCCGCAAATGGAGTTGCATTAGCCGAATATATCTTTTCGGTTTCCCAAAAACCTCGAGCAAAGGTGGAGCTTTCTGCGCTATTTGGCATTGATCCAACGACTATGGGCCGATACATCAAAACTGCAAAAGCTCTGTTTGGCCCCACGAGGGACAGCGCTATGCGGGAAGAAGCCCTGGCTATTGCTCGACAAGGAAATCTGTGGCTAGACACAATCGCACTGATTAATACGAAAGTCTCACGCCTACGCGACCCTGATAACCAAGAAGCGTTTCGAGTTGAGCTCCTATTATTCGCATGCAAACACCCATTCACAGTCCTAAAGCAGCATGCCGACATTCGTCTACAGGAAGAAAACAATCCTTCCCCCACGCACTCCCAGGCGCTGCGCTACGCACGTTTCTCCCATGCCCCCGATGCCAACAATATGCGGTATTTATTCTTATCTCTCCCTGAAGAACTCATGACCGCCATCGAATCCCGCATGGTTGACTACGCACGCCGCTTTAAAAACAAAACCGTGTCAAGCCAGCAAGCGCTCGCTGACGCTATCACTGGCACTTTGCTTCACGACGACTCCCGCTCCCCCGATGGCAACGCACTTCGCGAAGGCCTGATCCTTCTTGCCAGCGGATGGTTGGAAAAACAATGGCGGCGGTGAACTAGCCACCACTGATGGGGCCACAATCAAAACCGCTGATCTTGCCAATCATCTTCTCGCTGATTTTGGCTACGCCCTGCTATACGACGAAAACGCCGAACCCGTCGATCTCTTTCGAACTCAGCGCTTAGCAAATACAAAACAACGCATCATCCTTACAGCCGACCAGCTTCTTTGCACTTACCCTTCTTGCAGCCGCGCCGCCTTCTGAGCACAATGTCACCACATTGATGCATGGAAACACGGAGGAAACACAAACCTGGAAAATTTAGCCATGGTATGCGGTTCTCATAACGCCCAAAACGACGACGATCATATCCTCGGCAAGCATCGCAATGGGCACTACGCAAAATTCCCCACGACCGGGCGTGTTGGCTGGCAACCACCCGATCCCGAGGCACCTCTGCAATTTAACGAACACCCTTTAGCCAACAAATCAGCCAGGATGTGGGCGCTCCACCACTTCTCCCGTGGGGAAATTACTCCCAATTCTCCTTAGGCTGGGGCCGGGACTGCTCCACGATTTTAACTCCTGCAGAATCCTCTTGATCATCGACAACATCGCCGGTAATCCCAAGATCCCCTTCGATGACTACGCTTCCTGGGATAACAATGTTCCCGTCTTCATCGTGTGCCAATGAAACAACAGGCAGCTCATTGCCATCTTCATCGTATCCCAGAGCAGGCATAGCCCCATGTGCTTCTAGCTTCTCCGCAGTATCTGTCTTCTGCCACTGACGAGTCTGAATTCTGCGCTCTGCAGCTGAATCGTCCATCATCCCTTTCATCAGTGAGTACATCATGATGAACTGCGTAATAAAAAACGGGAATGCAACAATAATTACGACTTCTTGGAGCGTCGCAATGCCGGAAGACGGAGACACAATCAACAACGCTCCTGCGACAGCGCCAATAGCTACCACCCACAGGATTCGATAGCCGACGGGCGATACTTCTTCTTCCCCTGTCGAAAAATGTCATTCACCATGCCGGCTGAGTCAATAGACGTAATAAAGAAAATCACCACGATTACAAGAGCCAACGTCGAGACAGCGCTTGTCCAAGGATATTCTTGGAAAAACCCAAACAGGGCAAAGGGAACATTCCCCTCGTGAACGACAGGGCCAGACAACTTACCTGGCTCATTTAACTCAATTTCTATTCCTGCACGCCCAAAAACCGCGAACCAGATCACAGAGAAAATGGCTGGTAGTGCCAACACCCCGCCAATGTATTCACGAACCGTTCGCCCACGGGAGATGCGTGCAACGAACATCCCCACGTAGGGAGACCAACAGATCGTCCATACCCAATAGAACACGGTCCATTTTCCCTGCCATCCTGGATTATCTCCGTATGAGTCAGCCCAGAACATCATGTCGGGAAGCGCTTTAGCGTAAATACCGAACGATTCAGTGGCAAAACGTAACAGCGTCAGTGTCGGGCCAGAAATCAAGACAAAAAGCATCAGCAGCACTGCGAGTTTAATGTTGACATTCGACAGAATTTTGATGCCCTTCTCCAGTCCAGAGGCAACGGACACACATGCGATTGCTGTGATGACCAAAATGATAAGCAGCTGCGCCCAACTTACTTCTGGTAATCCCCACAGACGTTGGAGTCCAGAGTTGATTTGCAGTACGCCCAAACCAACAGAGACTGCGATGCCGAAAGTCGTTGCGATGATGGAGAGGGCGTCGATAAGCTTTCCGGGAATGTCATAGATACGCGAGCCCAGAATCGGCGCGAATACAGAACTCACCCGTGGGGGAAGCTTGCGCTTGTAAATGAAGTAACCGAGCGCAAGGCCAGGCAACGCAAAAATAGCCCACATATGAATACCGAAATGGTAGAAAGTGAAAGCAAAAGCTTCAGTTATCGCTTTCTCCGGTAGCGGCTCTGCATCTTGCCGTGGGACGTTCACTGCATGGTTCAGTGGCTCAGCCACGCCCCAGAACATTAGTACTGCGCCCACCCCACCTGCGAAAAGCATGCAAAACCAGGCGATAAGGCCGTGCTCAGGTTCATCGTTGTCGTCGCCAAGACGCAGCCGACCGAATCGTGAGATGAACACTCCGACCAAGAAAAGAAAAATGAAACTCACACCACCGATGTAGAGCCATCCGGTCCCTGTGAGAAGTCCCTAGGCCACTCGTGTAAAAGTGTCTCGTGCAGCACTTCCTAGGGCGATCGTCCCGATGACAAACACTGTGACAAAGCCTAGCGATACGAGAAAAATAAAGGGGTCAGTCTTAAGCCCTAAAAAGGGCTTTCTTTGCGGTATTGGCTCCGAAGAAATCGGGGAATTCATGAAATAAACGTTTCCGGTAGTCCTACAGGTACCGGTCACACGTTACTAATTCCGTGGGGGATTTCGAACTTCATTTCCCCACGGGGGAAGCAGGCCGACTTTATCAACCACAACCCCAGCATTCCTCCGCCCCAGCTCATCTGCTATTTCGTAGGGCCGCGGCGTCGCTCCTGCAGGGAATTCGACTGTGTAGAGGTTTTCGCTTCTTCTTTGCTGGATGGCATTGGTCGGCAGCATCGTAAGAAAGCTCGCTTTTGCGTCGCTCCAGATCCGAATGTGAGCAAGGTCCTCGATGGAGAAGGCCGCACCGGAGTGTATTATGTGCACTTTGTCACTGATTTTGAGAATGGGGCGGCGTCGTCGAGCAAAGAAAGCCCCGAGCGAAGCCAGAGCACTGATAATCCCCACGGTAGGTGCAACACTGGAGGCGGCGTAAAGCATTCGCATGGTTCCTGTTGCGTTGTGATGCGCGACGAGGAGCACGCCAAGAAGGCTCGTCATGAGAATCACAAAGAGCGCGCACGTGATCGTGGCCTTCGATTGGGCCAAAGCGCGGTAGGAAGTTCTCACTGTTATCGCCATCAAGCACATCATAGTTTCTTCACAGGTTTATCCCAACAAATACATGATTGCGATGAGGGTCGGTAAAGAAACGAGTGTACTGATGATGCCGCTGTTTCTGGCCAAGCTTTCCGACGTTCCATGCCTCAACGCATACGCATACACATTTTGTGCGGTAGGCAGCGCCCCCAAGAACGTCGCGACGAGCAAGGCCCGGCCCGTCATCCCCATCGCCGAAGCAATTCCCCACGCTAGAGCGGGATGAGCAAAGTTCTTAAGCCCACAAGCCACGATGGTGTCTATCACCTTTGTTTCCCCACGGGGAAAGGTGGTGGACAGGGACATCCCAAAGAGGATCAAGGCCAGCGGCACGGATGATTCGCCAAGCAGTCGGATCGGTTCGGCAAGGGCTGCGGGCACGTGCAGTCCGGCTGCTGCAATCGTTAGGCCGGTTATTGATGCAAGGAACATTGTGTTGCGCAGCGGGGTCCGCACGAGATTACCTAGGAGGTTGGCGTCTTTTTTGTTGTGGAGAAAATCTAGCCAGGTCATGGCTAGTGGTGCGTAGAAAGCAATTTGGAAGAGCATGAGCGGGATGACGAGGGTGGCGTCGTCAAGCACATAGGTGGCGATGGGGATTCCAAGATTGCCGCCATTTGCATAACTTGCTGCCAGTGCCCCGATTATGGCGTCGTCGACGCGGCGGCGCAGGAGCACAGTGCTGATGCTGAAGGAGAGAAGCGCGATGCCCGTGGCGCTGATGCACACAACCATAAAATTGGTCGACACAATTTCAGAGAGCTCGGAGTGCAGGATTTTGTCGAACAGTAGCGCCGGGGTGGCGACAACATAGACAAAATTCCCTAGCGAAGCGGCAGCGCCTTTGCCTAATACGTTTTTCTTGCCGAGGATCGCGCCTAAGCCGATCACAAGAAAAATCACAAAGAATCCACGGAAAATACTCTCCATACCGTAGATTGTGCTTTACTTTCCCCACGGGAGGCACCCCCCGCTAAAAACAAGTTTGTCCTCATGCATTCACCGGTTAGTCTGCTTGTCATGTTCTCTTTCCCCCGGCGCGTGGTCGCGATGATGACTTTGGCGATCTTTGGTTTGAGTGCGTGCTCTGCTGGTTCGACGGCGTCGCAAAATTCGTTGGTGCGTGAGTCCAATGATCACAGTGTGACTCTTGGTTTGACGGCACCCCCCAGCTCCCTCGATTTCACTACTACCTCTGGCGCTGCCATTCCGCAGGCGCTGATGGGCAATGTGTATGAGGGACTGGTTCGGGTTAATCAAAGTGGTGAGGTGGAGCCGTTGCTTGCGTCATCATGGGATGTGTCGGAGGACGGCACACGGTATGTGTTTCACCTTCGCGAGGGCGTTCGCTTCTCCAACGGCGACGCTTTCACGGCGGACACTGCAAAGTTTTCCATCGATCGGGTGCTTTCCGACGCCTGGACTAATGGCCTAAAAGCCCAAATGTCTAAGGTGACCAACACCCGGGTTATCGACACCCACACCCTCGAAGTCACGCTCGCGCAGCGCTCAAACACCTGGTTGTGGTCGATGGGCACATTGATTGGCGCGATGATGTCGCCACGGGGGGTGTCGGAGTTGGCCACGAAACCGGTGGGCACGGGACCTTATGAGGTGGATAACTGGGCGGTGGGGACGTCACTATCCTTCACCTCCCGTGGGGAATATTGGGGAGAATCTCCCAAGAATAAGCGGGCTGTGTTGCGCTATTTCGCGGACGCGATTTCGCTGACTAATGCTGTGCGCTCCGGAGACGTTGACGCTGTGATCGGTTTGCAGTCTCCTGAGCTCTTGGAGTCCATACAGCGCGATGGTGACCTCGATGTCAACGTGGGCACGACCAACGGTGAGGTGCTGCTCACGATGAATCATGCGCGGGCGCCGTTCAATGATCTCCGCGTCCGGCAGGCGGTGATGTTTGGCGTCGATAGGCAAGCAATCATTGATACCACGTGGGAGGGCTACGGAATTGACACCGGGGGCGCGCCGGTGCCGCCGACGGATCCGTGGTATCAAAAGGCGGAGCAGTATCCGTTTGACCCTGACCGTGCGCGTCAGTTGATGGATGAGGCCGGGGCGACGGGGACCAAAATAACTATTTCGGTGCCGTCGTTGCCCTATGCTGCCACGGCTTCTGAGATTTTGTACTCGCAGCTTCGAGACATCCGCTTCGACGTGAGCATCGAGTCCACCGAATTTCCGTCCGTGTGGTTGGCCAAAGTTTATAAGGGCCACGACTATGGCATGTCGGTGATTGCGCATACCGAGGCCCGCGATATTCCCAATATTTTTGCTAACCCAAAGTATTACCTGGGGTACAACGACAAAAAAGTTCAAGAGCTTATCGCCCAAGCAGACACCGTGGATGAATCCGACTACGTCCCCACGATGAAAAAGGCGGTCACGCGGATCCTGGATCAGGCCGCGGCCGATAACTTGTTCAATCTGCCCAACATTGTGGTGACGGCGAAGAACGTCAGCGGTGTTCCCATCAACGCTGTGGGCGACGGCCTCCTGTTGGCTGCTATCGCAAAAGAAGAACCAAGGAAGGTAACGCACTAGTGATTGCGGCGAGACTTGCACGAGGCGCAGCTAAGTACGCGCTTACGTTGTTTATTGCCAGCGTGGTCATTTTTGTCGCGCTTCGGATTGTGCCAGGGAACCCGGCAGAGGTGGCACTTGGTGTGACCGCGACGCCGGAGGCCGTCGCAAAGCTAAGCGCCACGATGGGGATCGATAAGCCGCTGTGGGAGCAGTATGTGTCGTGGATCGGTGGCCTCCTTCGTGGGGAATTTGGGACTTCGTTGACTAGCTCGACGGATATTTCGCCCATCGTCGCGGATCAGCTTCAGGTCAGTCTGATTCTCGCTGTTTTATCGATGCTGTTCGCCCTCATGCTTGCCGTCCCGCTGGGTTTGTGGGCGGCCAGGCGCTCAGAGCATATCGACGGCATCCTTATCTCCGCACTCAGCCAGGTCGGGATTGCGGTCCCGAGTTTCCTTGCTGCGATACTGTTCATTTCTTTTTTTGCGGTTCGCTTGCGCTGGTTGCCCACCAACGGTTGGTCGGTGCCGAATGAAGATTTCAGCGGTTTCCTGGCGCGCCTTGTGCTGCCGGTGGTGTCTCTTGGGATTGTTCAGGCTGCGATTATGACTCGATATGTGCGGGCGGCCGTCATGGATGTGATGCGCGAAGATTTCATGCGCACCGCACGAGCCATTGGCCTGAGCTCGTGGCAGGCCCTGCGCAGCCATGGACTGCGCAACGCGGCCCTGCCAGTTCTGACGGTGACGGGCTTGCAGCTCACCTCCCTGTTGGTGGGCG
Organism: Corynebacterium silvaticum; assembly: GCF_002162115.2. Lineage (NCBI taxonomy): Bacteria > Bacillati > Actinomycetota > Actinomycetes > Mycobacteriales > Corynebacteriaceae > Corynebacterium > Corynebacterium silvaticum. The sequence goes on from NZ_CP021417.2 coordinate 1,892,109, forward strand.
CGGTTGTTATTGAACGGGTTTTTGTTATTCCCGGCCTGGGCAGTCTGCTGCTCACCGCTGTAACAAACCGCGATTTGCCCACGGTGCAGACGATTGTGATGATCCTCGTTGTCCTTGCCATCGTGGTCAATGCGATCGTGGATATGGCTTATGTTGTGGTGGACCCTCGCACTCGAAGGGAGGCCTAGGTTCATGCGTAGTAGTCGTTTTTCGCTCGGCGGCAAGATCGGGCTGGGGATCGTTATCGTCGTTGCTGTTATTGCGTTGGTTTCCTTAGTGTGGACGCCTTATGATCCGCTCCGGGTTATGCCGGGGTCGCGGTTGGAGGGGCCGTCGATAAGCCATCTTTTGGGCACGGATCGCTATGGCAGAGATGTGTTGTCGCAGGTGATGGTGGGATCTCGCATCACTCTCCTCGTGGGGATTGTCGCAGTGTCTGTGGCAGCGCTCGTGGGGGTGCCGCTCGGCGTGTGGGCAGGGATGCGGCGCGGCTGGATAGATTCGGTGATCATGCGCGGCGCAGATCTGCTGCTTGCGTTTCCGGGCCTGCTTCTGGCGATTGTGGCCATCGCGATGTTTTCGGCCACCACGTTGACCGCAATGATGGCTATTGGAGTGGCCAATATTCCGGCTTTTGCTCGTGTGGCGCGCGCGGCGACGATGCAGGTGATGGCGCAGGATTATGTTGCTGCAGCCCGCGACTCCTCCCGTGGGGAATTGAGCATTGCAGTGCGCCACGTGATTCCCAATATTTTGAGTGTGGTGGTGGTGCAAGCGTCGGTGGCTTTTGCCCTCGCCATTCTTGCCGAAGCCGGCCTGAGCTTCCTAGGCCTTGGCACTCCGCCGCCCGATCCTAGCTGGGGTCGGATGCTGCAATCTGCGCAATCATCGCTGGCTACCGCACCGCTGTTGGCTGTGTGGCCAGGTCTGGCTATCGCGCTGACCGTTTTGGGCTTTAATTTGCTTGGCGACGGCCTCCGCGATCTCACCGACCCCCGTTCCGCGCGCCGTTCCGCAGGTTTTTCTAAGGAGTCTTCATCATGACGCTTCTCCAAGTCCGCAATCTCACTGCTGCGGGAATCCTGAAGGATGTGGCTCTGGCAGTCGACCGCGGCGAGCGCGTCGGACTGATTGGGGAATCCGGCTCCGGCAAAACGATGACCGCGCTGTCCATCATGCGACTCATCAACGCGTCAGGTTCCATTCGACTCGACGGACAAGAGCTCACGGCGCTGTCGGAGAAAGCGATGTGCCGTATCCGGGGTCGCAAAATTGCCATGGTGTTCCAGGAACCCATGACGGCTCTCGACCCGCTTATGCGAGTGGATAAGCAGATCGCTCAGGTGCTCAAAGTTCATTCTGTTTCCCCACGGGGGAAGGTTGCGGAGCTGCTGTCGAGCGTGGAACTCGACCCTGCACTCGGCAAGCGTTTTCCCCACGAGCTCTCGGGCGGGCAGCGTCAACGCGTATTGATTGCCATGGCCCTGGCCCACGACCCCGACGTGTTGATGTGCGATGAGCCAACAACTGCGTTAGACGTGACTTCTCAAAAGGCGATTGTCGACCTGATTTTGCGTCTTGTCGCCGAGCGCGGAACTGGCCTGCTCTTTATCACTCATGATCTGGGTCTGGTGGCCGCCACGTGCCAACGCATTCTGGTGATACAAGGCGGCGCAGTCATCGAGGAAGGAACCGTAGAGCAGGTTCTCCACTCCCCTGCGCACTCTTATACGCGCACGCTTATCGACGCCTCCCAGCTCCCTCCCGCCCGCCCCGCCATGATTACTGATGAGTCCATGGTGCGGGCGCGGGGCGTCGACAAGCATTATCGACGCCACAAAGCGGTCGATGGCATTGATCTCCACGTCTCCCGTGGGGAAAGAGTCGGAATCGTGGGCGGCTCGGGCTCGGGGAAGACAACGCTGTTGAAAATGATCGCGGGACTCATACGCCCCACGTCAGGCAGCATCTCCGTCTCCGGCACCAAAAAGATGGTCTTTCAAGACCCCATGCGGTCTCTGGATCCCCGCATGACCATCCGCGAGATCGTCGCCGAGCCGCTCCCGCGTGCCAGCGACGAGCGCATCGTTGAGGTTTTAGAAGAAGTAGGCCTCAGTGGGGAGATTCTCGACCGTTTTCCCCACGAGTTCTCGGGCGGGCAGCGCCAGCGCATTTCTATAGCTCGCGCGCTGATTGCGTCACCGGATATTCTGCTTGCCGATGAGCCCGTCTCAGCCCTCGACGTCTCAGTAAGAAAGAAGGTCCTCGCCCTCATAGACCGGCTGGTTCACGAGCGCCATCTCACCCTCTTGTTTGTCTCCCACGACCTCAACGTGATCCGCTCCGTGTGCTCCTCTGTGGTGGTGATGCACGAAGGTCGTATCGTGGAGGCCGGCCCTGTGGACGAGGTGTTTGCCAATCCCAAGGCCGAATACACCAAGCAACTCTTGGCGGCGATCCCCCACTTAGGATGACGTTATATACAGCAACACGCTGGGATCAAGAATGTGTTCCTCAGAATAGTTAAGCCCTCCTACCACGTGGGCCAGCTGATCAAACGCCTCGACTTCGTGGGCGGAAAGAACAACGGGATTATTCATGAGAATGAGTGTAAACCACGGGGCTCACATTAGTGATCCGCAACCTTGTTTTTGAGAAGCGCCAGGATTTCCTCGCCAGCCCAGTGGATGCCGTCGTGCTGATACTGGTTGGTGATGTGGAGGCGGGCGTCGCAAAGCTTATCCGCGGTGTGCAGCGAATACTCATAGGGCACAAACGCATCGTCGACGTACACGCACGCGGCTGCGACGGGGCTCTGCGTCAGCGCTTCCGGGCGATACGGTGACGCATCCCACCGACGCATGGCCAAGTCCTGCGCAGCCTGAGTAAACGGAACCAGGGCCGGATCCTCCTCGAACTGCCACGGATAAATGTGCTCGCCGGTGAGATAAAACTTCTCCGCAGACCGTGGATCAGCATCTTGCGCAAACCCCTCTATTTCCCCACGGAGGCGGTGGACGGACCACGCCGTCTGCGACCCGCCAATCCCGCCATAAATTGACTCGTGGATCGCGGCGTAGAGCGGGGCACTCGCAAAACTGACCTGTGCACCAATTTCTGCCAGGACATCAGTTCTGAGTTTCTTCTCTCCGTTTTTCTGAAACGGACTCTCAAGGAGATACCCAAGGAATAGAATCCCGCCGACCTGCCGAGAGTAATGCCGATGGTGCGGAACCTTCTTGAGCTAAGCCGCTCCCCCGTGGGGAGTTTCTCGTCGGAGTTATCAAGGTGATGGCAGATTTCCCTGATGCGCGCTTCAACCCACGGGAATTGGCTATAGAATTCCTCGCTGCGGCGTGCGATGGCTGCGTAGGTGGCACGATACACATCGTCCACGTGAGCTTCAAGGGCTGGAAGAACACCAGTGATATAGGATTTGTCAACCGATTCTGGGTACAGGGAAAGATAAGAAGTAATGCAGAATCCGCCGAAGCTTTGTCCGTACAGAGTCCATGCGGAGATTCCCAAAGCTTTACGCAATGCCTCTGCATCATGGACGATAAATTCTTGGCGCAAAAGGTGCAGTTTGTCTGCGTCTGTGCCGAGGGTGTCGCAATCGATGCGATGCGAACGACCGGTTCCACGTTGATCTAAAAGAATCACGCGATGTGTCTTCAGAGCTTCCTTGATCACGCCACTGATAGAAATCGGGCGCGGGGCCGGAAAACCGGTTCCTCCTTGGAGATACAAAAGGCCGGATAGTGTTCTCCCCAGCGGGCACTAACTCGCGAGCAAAGAGCTCAAACGTCCCCAGTTCCGGGTTCTGCGGATCCCAAGGGACCTCCAGGGTGTGTTCATAAACTGTGCATCCAAGGTAACGGGTCTTCATGGCACCCATCGTATTCGCAGGCACCCTTATTCCTCGCCGTGCACCTCCAAACCGCATGAACCACATGAACCGCATGCCCCGCACCCGCGCAGGACTCGCGCCTGGCCCGCACCTGTGCACCAAGATCTCTATTTCCCCACGATAGGATTGGGGCATGGAAAACGTGGAAGCTCTCCGCCTCGCCCACGAGGCCGTCCTGGAAAGAATCGCCAATTCTGCCGAGCGCGCCGGCCGCGACGCCGCAGAGGTCCGTCTTATCGCGGTGACCAAGACTCACCCGGTGGCAACCGTACGAGATGCAGTGGCGGCGGGGATGACGGTGCTGGGAGAAAATAGGCCACAGGAGCTTTCGGCTAAGGCCAGCGAGGTGTCGGGGGTGACGTGGTGCGCGATTGGCCGGCTGCAGCGCAATAAGGCCAAGGAGGTGGCGGCGTGGGCGCAGGAGTTCCATGCGTTGGATTCGATACGCCTGGCGGAGGCGTTGCAGCGAAGGCTAGAGACCGCAGACCGCACGTTAGAAGTATTTGTACAGGTCAATACCTCCGGAGAGGTTCAGAAAGGTGGCATTGCTCCGGCCGAGGCTGCGAAGTTTTTAGGGCAGCTAGCCGACTATGACCGCCTCCACGTACGAGGACTAATGACGATGGCTCAGAATTCCCCCGAGGAAGCCATTGTGAGGTCGTCGTTTGTTCAGCTGCGCGAACTTCACGATGCCCTCCAGCCGGACTTCCCCACCGCAACCGAATTGTCGATGGGCATGTCCGGCGACTTTGAATGGGCAATCGAGGAGGGCGCAACGAGCGTGCGGGTAGGCAGCGCGCTGTTTGGCCCCCGTGGGGAATATCTGGGTTAGGTGCGCAGGAGGGCGCCGTGTTTCACCACGGTGATCTGCCATCCGGCGCTGCCGACCTCATGGAAATCGGTGACGGCGTGACCGTCGTCGGCGGCCCATCGTGGAATGGTTTCGGTGGCTTGGGTGCAGTCGAAGTCAATGACGAGCGCTTCCCCGTCGCTGAGCTGGTTGATGGCGGTTTTTGCGTCGATAAGAGGGAACGGGCACACCGCGCCCAGCGTGTCTATAACGTATGTGCCCGGTGCGACTGCGCGCAATCCTTGCTTATCGACGCCCACCTTCACCCCCGCCGGCGCCACCTCAAAGGCGCTGTTCACGCGAGTTTTCTGCGTAGGCTTGAGCCATACCTTCGCGGTAGCAGCAACTCCTAGGCCGATAAACAGCAGCGCCACCCACCCCTGATAACTAAACAGACTGGTCTGTACCATGCCATTGCCACGGTGCATCCGCCGGCAAGCGCCGCATCTATGCCCATGAGTGTGCCGCCTGCGATCGAGCGTATCGAGGTCGTCGCATCCGGCACCCGCACCCGAAACTCACCCGTGGCCTTTGCCGAAGCAAACGACCCTACAAGGATTCCCACAACAAGCAGCGTCCCCCAATTCAGGAATTTTGCATCGCCCGTGGTGAGCCAGCTAGTCAAGTGCGCTGTTGGGGTGGTGATGCCTAGGCCGTCGTTACGTCCAGTAGCAGCCGACAGCGGCCAGGCAAGCACCCCGAGAATCCCCACGAGGAGACCAGCCGTGTTCAGGCTCAGCGGGCGCTTCCATCCGGTGCGCCCCAGCGTAGCCACACTCACCCCGTCTTTACTGCGGTAATACCACACCGAATATGCCGTAAGCAGCGAAAGCCCAATCGCGAACCACCACGGGGAGAGCCCAAACGTATCAGGGATGGTGGTTGCGTTAATGGTAAATCCCTTGAGCCAGGTCGCTCCCCCGTGGAGAATTCCGGTCTTCATCGCAGCAGCCGATATGCCATAGAAAAGCAGCGCAAACCAGGATCCGACCAATCCTTCCCCTGAGCGATACCACGTCCCAGAAGCACAGCCACCGGCCAACACGATGCCGATACCGAAAATAAAGCCACCTACAACAACAGCAAGAGGCGCGAACGCATCCACTGGAGTGGTGATGACGCCGAGCGTGCGTAGCGCTGATAAGCCCACCGCGTGCACGGAAATCACAATAAGAAGCGCCACAAAGCCACGCCACGTTTTTAAAAGATAAATGTCTCTGAGCATTCCGGTGACACAGAAGCGACCACGCTGTAAAACAACGCCGAGCACTGCGCCAAGGAGAAGACCTGTTGCAATCATGAGGGGATATTCCTTTGGTCTGGGTTGCGTACCCCACACACGGTAGACCTATCCGTCTAGAACTACAAGGATTTTAAAGACAATTCTGTCTATTTTGAATAAATAGGGGTTTGCTGCGATTTTTTAAAATTCAGCTTTAACCCCGTGGGGAAACTGTGCAGCGTTCTCCTCCCCTTTGCCGAGTTCCATCCCCTTTCCCTCACCTGTTTGTCGTTTTTGAGAACGCTAGCGCGTACACACCCTACAAAACCCCAGGACACAATTTTTAGCGTTCTCAAAAGCGACAATGTTGCACCCCCTATTCAGCAAAGCACCCCTCACATCTTCCTTTATCCTTTTTAGATATATATCCTTAACTTATGAAACGCTGAAATTTCTCTAATGTATTTTGGTAGTCCTATTTCTAGAAATTTTCAGATGTACCCCTCCCTCCACAGCCCTTAAAGTTGATCAATCGCCAAAGCAGGATGGAATTACATGCTCGGGAAACTCATTGTTCGTTCTGTAGTTCGGTCTTCGACCACCTGGATTGCATTATTTATCTCTTCCATCGCTTTGTCTGTTGTCCTTTCTCTCAATATCGGGCTTGTTGCAGCTGGGGTGGCAGCCCGATGGTAAAGCGCAACAGGCATTTATCGCTATGGGCGGCGTGGCACTTGGTTTTACTGCTCTTACCGGTTTTGCTTCTTTTGTTCTGGTGGTCGGTATTTGTATCCGGTTGCAACAACGGCATGTCGCGCTTTGGCAGATCGTGGGAGTTATGCCAAAGGCCGCTTTTAGTATTTTGCTCCTTGAGGTCCTCTTAGTGAGCGCGCTATCAGCGGTGATCGGAGCCCTTGTGGCTATCGCCGTGTGGCCCGCGTACGCCGCTTTCGTGGCTTCTATAGTGGTCTTCCGCAGAGCGATGTCCTTACTGCCCCGCTCCCTTTGATTGCCCTTGTCATAGGGGTCTCGCTTACCGCGGCAGTAAATGTGGTCACAGGTATCCGCAGTGTGCTTAAGGTTGTCCAGTCCAACCTTGTTCACGCCTTCTCATCTTCAGCCGGGTTTCCCCACGGGGAAACAAAATCTCGTGTTCGACGCATCATCGCTGCGTTGGAAGGAGTCATCCTGATACTCGGGGTGTTAAGCCTCTATGTGGCTTTGTCTCGCGCGCCGGAACCAGATTCGGCTCAATCCGTAGGAAATTTCCTTACGTAGTACCCAGGTATGGGAATTTTGCTTTGCTTTGTTTTCGCAATGCTAGGCGGGGCTGTCATTCCTCCGGTGATCTCACTGCTTCGGTTCATTCCGGTGAAGTCCAATGCATGGTTTTTGGCCACCCGGGAGGCCTCCGCTCGCCCACCGCTTACGCGTTCTTTGGTCATGCCAGTCAGTTTGGCTGCCGCTGCGGTTGGTGTGATGACCATGTGGGTAGGAAAACTCACAGCGGTCTTCACGCAAGGTTATGGTGCTGAGGATTCGGTGTCTGCGCCTCCTGAGCAGATGGCGCTTCTTTTGGGTGGTCCAATTGTGGTTGCATGTGTCTCGGCAGCTGCGGTTGTCTTTGCAACGTATAACCAGCGTTCCGAGGATAACGCCCTGTTGTTGGTCTCTGGGGCAACTCCACCGATGATGTATTCCAAAGCGATAACGGAATCCGTTGTGTACGGTATAACTGCGCTAGTGTGCGCCTGCATCATTGTTGCGGTCAACGAGGTTGCTATGGTCTTTGCTCTTAAAAGCGGCCCCGTCCCGGTCGCTTCCTTCACTGCCCCGGGGTGGCAACCAGTGGCTGTGATTGTGCTTGGGATTGTGTTGCTGCTCATTATGCTGCTGGTCATCGCGGCCAGGGGCGCACGCAAGAATTCAGTATCTATCGTCATAGGGAGTAAGTAATCGTGAATAGGCCCCTTCTCGTTGCGCTCAGGCTCGCAGCGTATCGACGTCCTACGCGGCGTCGATGTAGACGCCTACCCTGGCGAGTTCGTCGCAATCGTTGGTAAGTCCGGCTCCGGAAAATCGACGCTGTTGTATTGCCTCTGCGGTTTGCACCAAGCTGACGAAGACCGCATACGTCTCGGCGAGCATGACGTCGCTGGCGCGTCTCGGGCGCAGCTGGCCAGTATTCGGCGCGCCACGATGAGCTTTATTTTCCAAGATCTCAATCTGATTAGTGCGCTCAATGTCTCAGATAACGTACGGCTCCCTTCGCAGCTGGCAGGGAAAAGAGTGAGCAAAAAGAAGGTCGATAACGTATTGGAGCAAGTGGGGATGCCAGGCATCGGCAAAAAGCACCCTCACCAGCTTTCTGGCGGGCAGCGCCAGCGTGTTGCCATCGCGAGATCCCTGCTGCGTCGTCCACCCCTGCTCTTCGCCGATGAACCCACAGGTTCTCTCGACGTAACTTCAAGTTCCACCGTGATGGATCTGCTCCGCGGGGTCACGTCGGCAGGCACATCTTTAGCCATGGTCACCCATGATCTCGACATTGCGGCTTCCGCCGATCGCGTTATCGTCCTGGAAAACGGGCACAACAGTGCCGTCCTCAACGCGCCCTCTTCTGCCGAGCTTTTTGCGCGCATTCATGGGCAGACAGCGGATAAAGGCGTGTGATCACCGCTTCCGCTCAAAAGTATCGGTTGCCACAGCCGCCACAACCCCCAAGCACACGAGGCACACCATCGGCCCGAGTGCCATCCACGGGGCGCGTTCTAGATAACGCGTAGATTCTTCCAGGATCACGCCCCAATCAGGGCTTCCGACGCTGGCCCCCACGCCTAAGTATCCCAATGCCGCCAGCGAGATCGCATTGTGAGCGATTCTCCCCACGGAGTGGCGGATTACTGCCGGCGCAGTCCACGGCACAACATGGTGGCGCAGCAGATGCCATCGGGTGGCTCCCATCGTTGCAGCGAAACGATAATGCCCGCTGGCTTTGGCCTCTTGCACCACCGCTGCGCAGTGAGAGGCCAGCGGAATCCATCCAACGGATAGCACTGCAACGGCAGCCGTGGTGGTGGAAGGACCTAACACCAGCCAGAATGAGGCCGAGGAGGACGGCGGGAAAGCGTTGAGAGCATCGCCGATGTGCAGCACCCACGACCCCATATGCCCAGCGATCAGCCCGATGAGTGCACAGGCGGCGGTCACTGCGATGGCGACTCCTATGGAATAGGCAAAGCCGTCGGCAAGCCTGGCCCAGATGTCGCGGCCAAGCTGATCTGCACCCAGCGGATGGCTAAGGGAATACCCGGAAAAACGGTCGTCGGTGTTAATCGCACCGCTGTGCACAACGCCAACGCCCACTGCGATAAGCGGAAGCAGCGCCACAGCAAGGCTGATGCGATCGAACACCGCGCTGGTTCCTGCGTTCACGCCGGTGCCTAACGACACCCCAGCCACGTCGCTTTCCAGACGTCGCAAGATGAAGCGACGCAGCCAATTCGCCACGATGCCGCTCACTGCGCCGACAACAAGCACCACAAACTGCAGCTTGCAACACAGGAAGATCGGAACTCAATGCGGATTCCACCACGGTGCGACCAAAGCCAGGAATGTTAAAGGTGACCTCGACGGCTGCAGTGCTCGCAAGAGTACCGGCGAAGAAAAGGGTGAGCAGAGGAATCGTGGGTACCAATGAACGCCACAGTAGCTGGCGGACAATACGAGAATGTGCCACGCCATTAATCCGCCAGGATTCCACCCACGTTTCTTGCATCGCGGAATCAGATGAAATCAACAGCACTCGCCCATAGACACCGCCGGCGCATACCCCCAGGGCTAACGACGGCAACACCATATGTGCCGGCGACGACCACCCGCCCACGGGTAACACGTGCAGAGTCAAGGAAAAAACCACAACACGATCACAGCGACAACAAAGTCTGGAAGCGCCGCCAGCGCTGCCAACACCTGGGGCGCTGCCGCCCCGGCGCTTTTACCGCGAGCGGCCCCGGCCAGGCGCGGCCCCACGATCATGAGGGCCACCACCAAACACAGCATCGTGGAGGCAAAAGTGAGGGTGGCGGTAATTCCTAATCCGTGGGTGGCCTGCTGCCATGCATCCTGCGCAGGGTTGGTCCACGAAACCCCAAATTCCCCACGGAAGAGGCCGGCAAACCACCGCAACACCGATTCCCACGGAGTCTGCGGAAGATCGAATTCCTCCCGGATCGCTTGGAGTAATTCGGGAGTTGCCTCGCGTTCGCGTTCGCGGGCTCGGAGGACGGCGAAAGCCGGCTCGCGCCCGGTAAACCACGGCAATAAGGCGGTGGCTACGAGGGCTAGCAGATATGTTGTTACGGCAATGCCCACCGTGGTGAGCGTGCGTGCGCGAAAGCGAGGCGATCTCATGTGGGGTTACTTCTTAGCGGAAAGTTCCGTCTTTTCTGTGATGAGGGAACGTTCCATGGGGTCGGTGGACAGGCCCTCTACATTTTTGGAAGCGACCAGTAGTTGCTCGTGGGCCAGCGGGACGACGGCTCCGGTGGATACCACGTCTGCGCCGATGGATGCGGCGCTCTGGAGGCGAGTGTTGAGATCTTTCTCGCCCTTAGCGTCGGCAATGTCCTTGTCGATCTTCGGGTCGCAGAGGCGCGACAGGTTGTAAGAACCCTCGCAGGAGAAATCGGTCTCTAGGAATGCGAGGGGGTCACCAGCACCAGACATGTAGTTGCGGGATCCGATGATGGCGTCAAAGGAGCCGTCGAGAAGCTGCTTTTCCAGGGAGGCATAGTCGGCGACCGTGATCTCCACGTTAAAGCCCAAAGCACGAAGCTGGTCGGCGATGAGATTCGCGGTTTCGGGGAGCTCGGCGCGAGAGTCCCAGGTGGCTAGGCGAACAGTCTTGCCTGCCCCGAGATTCGCGTCGGCCTTAGGAGCCTCCGATGCAAGCGGCTTAGCCTTCTGAGCTGCAGCCCACTCGGTGTCCTGGTTGAAGAGAGAGCCTTGCGTCTTATTGGCTTTACCCTCGTAGATTTTCTCCACGATGGGTTCTGTCTTGATGGCGCCCGCGACAGCAGCGCGCAGGTGAGCGTCTGCGAACACGCCCTTTTCAGCGTTGAGGTGCAGCAGCACGGCGCGTGGGAGGTGAACGTCGGTGATGTGAGCGTCGGAAAGCTCTGGCAGCGAGACCACAGGGACGCCCTTGACCACGTCAAGGTCACCAGCACGGAAAGCATTGGCGCGAGCTGCGCCGTCTTCAATGAAGGAGACTTTTAGAGCGGAGGTCTTGGGCTTGCCGTTCCAGTAGTCGCCAAAGGCCTCAGCGGTGACGGAACCGTCGGTTTCTTTCTTGACCAGCTTGAAGGGCCCCGTCCCGTGGGCAAATGGGTCGGGATTCTCCCCCTGATATGCGGCCTCCGCGAGGATGGCGGTGCCGGGGTCAGAGAAACGCTGAACCAAGATGGGGTCAGCCTTAGGCGACGTGACGGTCACCTCATGCTCGCCGGTGGCCTCGACTTTCAGGTCTGCTTTGCCCAGGCCTTTTGGTCGGGTAGCTGCAGAAAGAGCGTGTTCAAGGGCATTTTTCACGGCTTTTGCATCGAGTTTGCTTCCATCGTGGAAGGTCACGCCCTGACGCAGGCTAAGCACAGCAGTGCGGTCGTCTTTCATCTCCCACTTCTCAGCGAGTACTGGCTTGAGCTTGGCGTTCTGGTCAAGGGTGACCAGGGTCTCCGCGACACCCATACGCAGGTTAAGCACGGAATCGTCAGAGAACAGGGAGAAACCAGCGACGGGCTTGAACTGCAGCGCAACGCGCAAGGTCTGTCCGTCGGCGGAGTCAGAACCTGAGTTGGTGAAACAGCCAGACAGAGTCGCGGCAACGGTCAAGGTGGCAACTGCCAATCCGAGTTTCTTCATTTTCATTGTTGAACGTCTACTTTCTTTTGTTCTTTAAGTTTGGCAAGCCCCACCGCCGAGACGGCAAGCAGCGCAGTCATAGTCAGCCACGGGATTGCGGCCCGCCGGCTGAGTGATTTCCGCTTTGTCCAGAGTCGCCCCCACGGCCACAGAACCCAGCAGAACTGCCAAGCCGCCGAAGCCGTTAAGGAACCCGTAGTAAGAGCCCAGGTTCTCGTTGCTGGCTAGGTCGCCAACAAGATCTCGGGCTATCGGGACCGCGATCATAATTCCGGTATGCAGCAGCACCATCATGATCACGGCTGGCAGGTACGCTGCCCAGCCGTGTATGTCTATCCCTGACGCTGCACCAACCACGGCAAAGCTCGCAGCCATGAGGCCAAAGCCGCCGCCTAAGACCACCTTGGTAGGCTGCTTTTCAGCCCAGCGGGTCACACTCGTTTGCAGCGCGATCACAAAAATCGCAGCGCCTGTAAAAAACCAGCCCAATGAGCTATCCGAGCCAGCAGCGCGCCGAAGCTCCACCGGCAGCGAAAGATACTGTTGGTTGTATGCGAGCAGATACGTGGAATATAAAATCGCAAAGACCACGAACTTTTTGTTGGTGATCACGCTCGCCCATACTGCGACCATCCCCAAAGGTGCACTCTCCCCGTGGGGAATTGGGTTCTTGTTCCACCGGCGCCATAGCAACGCGTGCATCACAAAGATGCCAGCGAAGATGGCGGCGCCGGCAAACGAGACGGTGGAAAATCCGAGGGGGATCAGCAACGCTCCCAGCAAAGGCCCTGTTAACGAGCCCACCCGGGAATAGGACGCGTCTAGGGCAAACAACCGTGCGCGCGTAATCACGCCCTGTTTTTCCAGCGTGAAGCCTTCAGAGGCAAAAATGGATTCCACTGCCGGGGAGAACAATGCTGCTGCAAAACCAATGAGCACCACGCCGAGCGTCATCGACCCCACACCCGTCGCCATGCCCACGGTGATAAAGCCCAGCACCCGGATGGCAACGCCCACCAGCAAAATGGGACCAGCGCCCCATTTATCTACCAGCCCGCCGCCTAGGAAGAACAGCCCTTGTTGACTAAAGGTACGAATCCCCAAAACCAGGCCAACCACGGCTCCCGCAGCCCCAAGGTTTTCTGAAAGCTGAACTGCAATAAACGGCACCACTAAGTAAAACCCGATGTTAAAGAGCATCTGAGTGACAAGCAGCGTAGAGATATGGATAGGAAGATTGGTTAGTTTCACTGGTCAAGCTCCAAAGCAGCGCGGAGAAATACCTGTACTTCAGGGTCGGTTGTTTTTATGTGATCGGCTGGCCCGACATAGCGCGCTGTTCCACCGACCATCACAAGAAGCTGGCTGCACGTGGCGCGCAGCGCGGCAACATTGTGGGAGACAAAGATAACTGTTGCATCGGATTCCAAGAGCAGCGCCTGCAATAGCCGCGCGGTCTCGCCGTCCAAGGCCGAAAAGGCCTCGTCCGCGATCACGAGTTCAGGAGATCCCAGCAGCGCACGGGCGATCGCCACGCGTTGCCGCTGCCCGCCAGAGAGCTGCCTGGGCTTGCGTTGTGCTACCGCCGGGTCCAGCCCAAGCGCCTGCAGAAGACCGGGTATTTCCCCACGGAGGTGGTTGAGTTTTTCCGCGCTCCCCTCCTGCCCACGAAGCCGAATCACTTGCGGTTCGATGATGCACTCGGCCACTGTCATCCGTGGGCACAGTGAGGAACCAGGATCTTGAGGAATGTAGCCCACCACTGCCGCGTCGACGCTCACGCTGCCGGAATCCGGGGCGATCATTTTTGTGATGAGGGAAATCAGCGTGGTTTTGCCGGCACCCGAGGGGCCGATGACTCCGAGTTTCGCGCCCGCATTCACCTCAAAAGATAGCTTTTCGACGCGCCCAGCCACGGTAGCCTCGCAAAATTTTACAAGAACGCGTCTGGTCATAGCTGTGTCATCTTTCCGTCGGCAACATGCAACTGCCGGGTGCCTAATCGCCTAGCAACTCCCCGCGAATGGGTGGAGATCACTACTGCGCCGCCCGTGGCCTCATGGAATGCGTCCAATGCGTCGATCACAGCAAGGGTGGCTATGGGATCGAGTTCTGAGGTGGGCTCGTCGGCAAGCAAAAGCTCGGGGTGCGACGCAAGAGCTCCCGCGATCGCCACGCGCTGGCGCTGACCGCCCGATAACTCCAATGGATAGCGATGTCCCAGCTCACTGGTGATACCGCAGTTAGCCAAAGCTCGCTCTGCCACCTGGTTGGACGTTGCCATGAGCCGCACCTGTTTATCGCAGCGCACCAACGGATTAAGCGAGCCCAAAGAATCCTGCATGATCAGCGCCGTGCGTCGTGCGCGTGTGATCTCACCTGTGACGACGATTCCCGGCGTCGTCGCCCCACACAACGCACGCAACAACATAGTTTTTCCTGAGCCGCTGCGACCAGTGATCGCGATTTTGTCGCCAAAAAAATATCAAGCTTATCCACGCTCAGCAGCGTCGTACCAGACGCTGTTGCTATGGTGAGACTCCGTACACTAACGATCGGCTCAGCGGGGTCGCGTTCCACGATCTACTCCTCACGGGCCTGGGCGGTTATTTCCCGGCGCGACCCGTCAACGGCGCACCGACGCTATTGAACGTATTTCGCTTTTCAATAGTTCTGCCGCCGGCTAGCTTAGCACAGACACAGGTGTGCACCTAACCCGGATTCAGGCCTTCCTGAGGATTCCACACCCAGCGCTTTCCCAAGGAATCCTGAAAGCTAATCCTCACTACTTGATGCCTGGTACTCGATAACAGCGCGTGTGTCTGCGAAGACCCACATTCCTCCGGAAGCTCCCATCCCTGCTCAAACCTATTGATAGCAAAATAACGACCTGGTGGAAGTACTTTTATGCACAAAGGTCGGGTGGTGATTCCCTGAACCTCTACGTCGATCTGTACGTTGTAGAAGATCGATACCTGCGAGCCTTCATTGGATACAACAAGGCCCCACTGCTGGCATGTGTCTTGTTGGTCACGGTAGGACCACCAGGCCTGTAATCCCCCTGCGATCAGACGACGATCGCGTTCCATATCTCGGTGATCCCGCTCTTGCTCGCGCTTGTGCATAGCAAGCTCGGTTTGTCGTTGTTCCTCACGAATATGCCTATTGAGTTCAACGCTCAAGCTTTCTGTCTCTCAGGCATACTTTTCAGATTTTCTCGACTGCCGATTCGCCTGAACCGCGACGAACAGCGCCGCGAGGCCGCTCAAAGCTCCCGCCCATTCCGCTAGTGATCCTATGTCCATAGATTCAAAAACTATCCCCGTGGGGAATAATAAACGAGTTCTCCCGATACAGGGGGTATGGTATCGGGAGAACTCGTGTGTGTTACAGGCGGTGTTTATCCCTCGTCCGTGGACAAAGCTGCCACGAAGGCTTCTTGCGGCACGGACACCGAGCCGATGTTCTTCATGCGCTTCTTACCGGCCTTCTGCTTCTCCAGCAGCTTGCGCTTACGCGAAATATCGCCGCCGTAGCATTTGGCGAGGACGTCTTTACGCAGGGCTCGGATATTTTCGCGGGCGATCACTTTGGAGCCAATTGCTGCCTGCACGGGGACCTCGAATTGCTGGCGAGGGACGAGTTCCTTGAGCTTCTTGGTCATCTTGTTGCCGTACCACTGAGCGTTATCTCGGTGAACGATGGCGGAGAATGCGTCGACCGGCTCGCCTTGCAGGAGGATGTCTACCTTGACCAGGTCTGCCATCTGTTCACCTGATTCCTCGTAGTTGAGGGAGGCGTAGCCCTTAGTACGAGACTTGAGCTGATCAAAGAAGTCAAAGATGATCTCGCCCAACGGCATGGTGTAGCGCAGCTCCACGCGGTCTTCGGAGAGATAATCCATTCCTCCCATGATTCCGCGCTTAGTCTGGCACAGCTCCATGGTGGTGCCCACAAAATCTGAGGGAACAATGATGGTGGTCTTCACGATCGGTTCATAAACCTCACGCAGTTTTCCGGCAGGCCAATCTGAAGGGTTATGAACCCGGGTTTCTGCACCGTCTTCGGCGACCACGCGGTAGTTTACCGACGGTGCCGTGGAGATCAGGTCGAGGTCAAACTCACGCTGCAGGCGATCACGGGTGATCTCCATGTGCAGAAGTCCGAGGAAGCCGCACCGGAAGCCAAAGCCCAGAGCCACGGAGGTTTCCGGCTCGTAGGTGAGGGAGGCGTCGTTAAGTTGTAGTTTTTCCAGAGCATCGCGCAGATCCGGGAAATCAGCCTGGGAAATCGGGAAAAGACCGGAGTAGACCATGGGACGCGGTTCTTCGTACCCCTGCAACGGCTCTTCTGCCCCGTGGACGGCCCACGTAACGGTGTCGCCCACCTTGGACTGGCGCACGTCCTTCACACCGGTGATCAGGTACCCCACCTCGCCAGGGCCCAGACCTTTACATTTCTTAGGCGTGGGGGAAACGATGCCGATTTCCAGCAACTCGTGGACTGCGCCGGTAGACATCATCTGAATCTTTTGGCGCGGGGTCAGCTTGCCGTCGATCATACGAATGTAGGTGACGACGCCCCGGTAGATGTCATAGACCGAGTCGAAAATCATCGCGCGGGCGGGTGCTTCCGAGCCAAAATCAGTAGCGGGGGCCGGAACCAGCTCGGCAACCTTGTCCAGGAGCTCCGCCACACCTTCACCGGTCTTACCGGAAACCCTCAAGACGTCCTCAGGCTCGCAGCCGATGATGTTGGCTATCTCCAACGAGTATTTCTCGGGGTCGGCAGCGGGTAGGTCTATCTTGTTCAAGACTGGAATGATTTCCAGGTCTTTTTCCATAGCTAGATAAAGGTTCGCAAGCGTTTGGGCTTCAATCCCCTGGGCGGCGTCGACAAGCAAAATCGCGCCCTCGCAGGCCTCAAGTGCGCGGGAAACCTCGTAGGTAAAGTCCACGTGGCCGGGGGTGTCGATCATCTGCATGACAATCTGCTGATCGGCAAACGCGCCAGAACGCGGAACCCACGGCAAACGCACGTTCTGCGCCTTGATGGTGATGCCACGCTCACGTTCGATATCCATGTTGTCCAGATACTGGTCACGCATGTCCCGGGCGTCGACAACATTGGACAGCTGCAAAATTCGGTCCGCCAAGGTGGACTTACCGTGGTCAATGTGAGCGATGATACAGAAGTTTCGAATCTGCGAGGGATCCGTAAACGTCGTCTCCGCGAATTTATCGGCCATGGGCGTTACTACTCGTACCTTTCCTTGTGAATTCTCCCTAACACTACCCGACCCACGCCACACTCGAACAATGCAGCGTTAGCATCTCAGCAGCCCACCCCCACACACAAAAGCGTAACGCGACAGCCCCCACAAAAGTCCCCAAAACTACACAACACATGCAAACTCACTACGCGAGGGCTAGGGTATGGGAGCATGGGCATGAAAGACCTAGTGAAGATGCGCTGGCTAAGCAGACTCGCAGCCATACTCACACGCGAATCCACTATCCCACTCGATCGCGGCCTGGACAGACTTAACGACCGAATCGGACTCGACCACGAACACCGACGCTTCCACCGGATGGATATCGTCTCCTGCAAAGTACGCCCCTCCGGCGAATGCGCGCGCACCATCTTCTATGCCCCCAACATGGACGGACAAGTCGACCCCGGAGAGGTCGTATGGTTCTGGGCCCCCAGCGACAACTCCCCCAAGAAACTCCGCGAACGCTCCATCGTGGTCGTAGGGCGCCATGGCCCCAAAGTTCTCGGTCTGCTCATCTCCCCCAACCCGACGCACAACAACGACGACCACTGGCTCGACATCGGCGCCGGCCCCTGGGATGAAGCCGGGCGACAAAGCTGGGTACGGCTAGACAAAGTCGTCTCCGTGCCAGAAGCCGATATTCGACGCTCAGGGGCGGTCATGCCGTCTAGGCGCTTTGATCGCATCGCCAACCGCCTTCGTGGGGAATTCGGCTGGGAATAACACGGAAAACCTATAACTGACCACTGACTTCCACCACGGCAGCTTTTTATAAGTGCATCCTCACCCCTAGCCTTCTCAACACGACCACAATAGTTTGTTCCCGCCCCCACGAGCTGGTAAAATTTCCGCTCGTTGTCCATTAATGTCCTTTTGGTGGATGTTCCCGCAAGGCGGTCAGGACCTTGGGTCCGCTTTCATAGCGAGAACAGCTCAGCTAGCGCGTTCCGCGTGTCAGCTCACCGCAATCCAACAAAAGGCTCAACAGAAAATTAAGAGGTATTGCCATGGCAAACATCAAGTCCCAGAAAAAGCGCGTTCTCACCAACGAGAAGGCTCGTCTGCGTAACAAGACCATTCGTTCCGCTGTTCGCACCGAGATCCGCAAGTTCCGTGAGGCTGTCGCTGCCGGCGACAAGACCGCAGCTGAGACCCAGCTTCGCGTCGCATCCCGCGCACTGGACAAGTCCGTGTCCAAGGGCGTCTTCCACCGCAACAACGCGGCAAACAAGAAGTCCAACATGGCTCACGCGCTGAACAAGATGGCTTAAGTCTTACGCACGAGTAAGCGCCCGGTATCTGGAGTTTTGCTTCACGATACCGGGCGCTTACTCGTGGGGAACACAGAGGACGGTGCACGCTGCTTTGGTCAGAACAACGAAGTCGCTCCGGTAAAGACCAAACCGCAACCCGCAAAAATAAAGAAAAGGCCAGCGCCCAGGTCTATCCATGGGCCAGCCTTGAGCAGCTTCACCCGCATCGCGTTAGTACTAATCACGGTAGCCAGAAGCATAAAGCCGCCGAATGTACACACCACCAGCGTCACAATGACCAACAGCGCCGTGCCGATGCTTGGCTCCGAGGGGAGAAACGGAGCAATAATCGCCGCAAGGTAAAGAATAATCTTGGGGTTAGACAAATTTGTGAAAAATCCCTGTCGGAGACAACTCGCCGGAGTCCCCACGAGGGAATCAAGATTCGCGGCCACCGTAACCCCACCATCGCGAAACTGCGCCCGCGCCGACAACAGCAACCGGCTTCCCATCCACAAAATCCACAGGCCACCTACCAGCTGAATCGTGCTCAAAATAGCTGGATAAGCAGTCAATAACGCAGTCGCACCAAACACGGTCAACGTAAGCCAGATCGTAACGCCAATCGTAATGCCGCACACCGCGGCGTACGCGTGTCGACGCGACTTGGTGGCCAGACGGGTGACAAAAAAGATATCGGATCCAGGTGTCACCATGCCGACCAGGCTGATGACGACCAAGGTCCCGAGCTGGCTAAGCTCCATGTTGGGAAAGCGTGGCGGCTAGCTCGTCTAATCCGAACATCCGGGCAGTGTCGATGGCATTCGGATGCCCTTCGTGGGGAAATGCGCCGGCGTTGAGTAGCTTTTCCACCACCGTCATATCCTGTTTGAACACGGCACCCGCAAGAGGTGACTGCCCGCGACCATTGAGCTGGTTGACGTTTGCTCCACGGGAGATAAGGGCGTCGAGTGTCTCATGATGCCCGGCGTATGCAGCGAGCATCAGCAGGCTGTTGCCGTCTTGGTTGGTGAGGTTGGGGTCTACGCCGTTGTCGATGTAGGCGGCGAGATTGGTGGTGTCGCCGTTGCGGGCCATGTCGAAAAGCTTGGATGCCAGCTCTTGGACGTCTTCGGGTACAGATTTGTCATTCACGGTCAATATTTTAGCGGGCCAGCTCAGAGATGCGCCGGATTGCATTCTCTATTTCGAAATCCGGGTCGCCGCCTAGGGTCCCGTTGGGGCCATGTCCTTTGAGGCTCGCATCAAGGTCAGCCATGAGAATGACTGCTTGGCTAATTGCATCGCCATTCCATGCGCGCGCGACTTTAGCCGTCTTTTCAACCACAAAAGGCGCCATACCTAATTGGCGAGCAAGCCCCGCAGAGTCAATCCGGCCGCGGGCGGAGTAGAGCCTTGCGATTCCGCCGATCTTGTAACTCAATGCCGCCGCCAGCGCCACAGGGCTAACCCCCAATTGCAATGCCCGGCGCGCGCTCGCCACTGCTCGCTGCGTTTGCCCTGAGCATGCCAGGTCTGCCACGTCGAACCCGGAGACTTCGGCAACTCCTACGTAGTAATCACGGACCTTCGCGGCAGTTATCTCGCCATTGTTATCCGCTATCAGCTGGCTAATCGCGGATGCCAGCTCTCGTAGATTAGAGCCCACGCCTTCTAGAAGCGCATGAACGACGTCAGGCGTGGGACGAATTCCGTGTGCACGAAACTCTGCGTTTACCCACGGGATGCGTTCGCTGGGTTTGAGTTTGTTGGCCTCATGAACCTCAGCGATTTTTTTGAATTTGGGGATCGTCGCTTTTTGCCGGCCGCCACCGGAGTGCACGATGATCATGTATATGCCGGGCCCGGGGTCGACGGCAGCAGAGAGAATGAGCTGGGTTGGTTCTTTGCCGGCTTCTTCGACTTTGTTCAGCACGATGATTCGGTCTTCGCCGAACAGGGAGGGGCTCAATAAGTCGATGAGTTCCGATTGGTTGACTTCACCGGCCCGGAGAGAAGACACGGTGATGTCGTCGCCGGCTTGAGCTTTGATGCTGTCGATGACGCGCAGACGTGCGCGTTCGGCTAGAAATTCGTCGTCGCCAAGAACAAGATGGACCGGTCCCACTGTTGTACCCACGCAGACAATAGTGCCATAGAGGCGGGCACTGTTCCTCAGAAGCGTCCGTCGGAGGCTTTCTGGGTGCCGTCGATAAGCACAGCCACGTTTCCGTCCCCGTGGGGAAAGAGGACAGGCGTGCCGTCGAGACGCATCACGGGCCGTTTGGGTGGTTTTGTTTTTTTCTTTGACCACGATCAAGTCAACGCCGGTGGGAGCGGTCTCAGCGTCGGCGGAGGTTTCCACTACGACGATGCTTAAGGTGCGGTAATCGACTTCGCGTGGGGTGTGTACGACAAAAGGCCCGGCAACGAGCAGCGCAATGCCCAGCGGCCACGCCTTGTGAGAGTGGAAAGCCAACAAAGCCCATAGCGCAACCACGATCACCCAGCAGGTGCCAAGCAGCGTGGATTCTGGCAGGGGTACGCCTAACGTTGAGCCTCGCCAGGAAGCGCAGGTGTGGGCGACCAGGCCGATCCAGCTGGCGAGGAGATCAGGAAGCTGAATCGCCGGCCAATCGAAGGGAGGAATCCACACGAGTGCGACGGTTGCAAGGCCGATCACGGTAATGAGAGGCACGACAGGTGCGGCGATAACGTTGGCGGGGACTGACACCAAAGAAATACGACCTGCCATCATGGCTACGAGTGGGACGGTCACGAGTTCTGCGGCGATCGCAACCGCTATCGACCGCAAAATAATGTCAGGGATACCCAATTGTGTTCGTTGTCGCTGGAGACTGGCGCGTGCCAGAGGCCGGTAGATCAGGGGGTGCAGAGTGATAATCCCAGCAGTCGCTCCTACAGAAAGAGCGAAACCATAGTGCGCCGCTAGCCCGGGTTCCCAGAGGAGGAGGCAGACCACAGCGAGACACAGAGCGTGAATCGGTGGGGTTCTTGACGCATTCATCGCCGCGATAAGACCCCCGCCTCCCATGACAGAGGCCCTTAACACGGAAGGCTCTGGGCCAACAACGCAGACGAAAGCCACAAGCGCACTGCCTGCAGCCCATCTACGCACGCGCGGGCTACAACCGCATGCTGCCAAAAGTGACATAACGGTGGTGATGAGAATAGTGACGTTTCCCCAGCTCACAGCGGAAAGGTGTGCAAGGCCGGTCGCAATATACTCCTGCTTTTCTTCCGACGTTTGCAGCGACGTGTCCCCCATTACCATGGCGGGTACCAGGCCCTGCGACGGCGAATCAGTGAGCGCCGCCACGCGTTCATTAAAGCGAGTGCGCAGAAGGGCACTTATCGCATGTATTCCGTCTGGGCCATGTGTCACTGTCACTGTGATGTCGTCGGCAAAGAAAAACCTCCGCCCCAACCCCACAGAACGGCTCGTTGTCACTGTGCCAGTCATGGTTATGTCCGTTCCCGGAGTTAATCCTGCTACTGGCTTTCGTAGCAACACTGGTATTGGCTCGGGAAACCCCGGAACATGCGCGCGAAACAACCAACCGGAACGCACTTCTTGCACAGTAGTACTCACCTTCGCAGTGATTTCCCTACCAAACTGTGCAGTGTCTGCCGCGATGACCCGCAGCCAGCACCCTATGCTTATCGACGCCCCTCCAGCGGCCACAGCAATCGCCTGCCCGCGATCCCACCGCACCACCGCTACAGCTCCTATACCTGCGATGATCAACCCCCACCACGGGGTTCGGCTCCACAACACAGCTAACGTGCACAGCCACACCACGACTGCAGTGGGAACTAGCCGAAGCTCTGTCATAACATCACATTCCCCGATAAGGCCTCAAATTTCCTGGGACCTATCCCCTTGACGTCTTTCAACTGACCAATATCTTTAAACCCGCCGATTCGTTGGCGGTGCGAGATGATCGCCTCGGCGGTTTTCCCACCGACGCCAGGAAGCTGAGCCAGTTGTTCCGCTGTTGCGCTGTTCAGAGATGTTTTCCCTCCCTCTTGCGAAGATGCCCCAGCTGCATTAGGTGCTACCGCGGCGTGCGGCTCGCCGGCGCCGGGAACGCTGATTTGGGTGCCGTCGACAAGCTTTTGTGCCTGATTCAAGGAACGCACATCCGAGTCAGGATATGGTGCGGCCAACCGGAGGGCATCCGCGACACGTGCCCCGGCAGGCAGAGTATAAAGCCCCGATTTTTCCACCGCCCCGACCACGGCAACCACGACCGTCGTCTCTGCTGTCGTAGTCACGCTTTGTTGATGGATATGGGTCTCTGCAGCAAGATCCGCAGGTTTGAGCGCTTTGTCGGTAGCCGTGGGTCCCCCACCGCGAGCTAGCGTTATCGCTCCTACCGCCACGATCAGAACGATTGCCCATATCACTGCGTGCTTTTTACTGATCTCCCATCGAACCCCGTGGGGAAAATCCACATCCATCACGTCTTCAGTCCCCGTCGGACGTGTGAGCTCGCGCAGCCTCCCCATAGCCTTTTTCTGCACCCGCTTCATGGGGTCACACTAAACTCCGGGCGCTATGGACTGCCACTGCCTAGCGTGAGAAGCGCCTCTGCCTGTGGATAACGCTTCACCACCCCCTCTCGCTGTGGATAACTCCGTGGGGCGCTATGCAGTGAGACTAGTTTTTATTAGGCTCGGGATCATCTGTGTCTTCCTCCGGGGAAGAATACTCAGAGAAGACAACGGAAATTCCCAAAGCCCCTGCGCCACAGTGAACCGTCACGCTGCGATCAAGCGTGGTAATCATAAAACTCGACCCACTAGGCAGCGCTAACCTCAGCTGTTCTGCCAGGCTGTGCGCAGCTTCTTCTGCATCGGCGTGCTGAATCGCCACGAACGCCGGATGGTCTGCGCAGCGTTCCACAATGACGGAAGAGAGCTTGGCAAAGGCCTTCGACTGCGTACGCGTTTTTACAGCTAACTCAATTTTTCCATTGTGCAGCTTCATAATGGGTTTGGTAGCCAGTGCAGCGGATACCACCGCGGTGGCCGCAGAAATACGCCCCGACTTGCGCAGCTCATCTACTCGGTGCAGGTAAAGCCATGTATCAGAGCGCGTGAGCGTGTCCCGCGCTAACGCCTCGCAGTCGTCCAAGGAAGCCCCGTCGAGCGCAATGCGGGCAGCAGCCATAGCAGCAGCCCCCACAGCCATACCAACGGTTCCGGTATCGATCAAGCGGACTAATCCGTCGAAAACGCCGGAAGCAGCAACAGCAGCCGACCAGGTAGCGGAAAGTTCCTTGGAAAGGTGCAGAGCAACCACGCCGTCGTCGCCGCCGCGTTCCAGTTGACGCGCATAGGCAGCGGCAAGTTCCAGGGCAGTGAGCCCAGACGTTGATACCTCTGATTCCCCACGAAGGATGTGGAGGTCAAGGACGGTAATCCCCAACTCCTCTATCACGTCTTGCGGCAGCCCAGACGAGGAGTCAGTGATAATTCTGACTGGCATCGACTGACCCCCTACTGTGGTTGAGACGAAGGAGTAACGTTGGTTCGCCCGAGGCTCACGCCCATGTTCCAGCCGTCGAGATACCATTGCGCATGCGCTGCGGTCTCTGGGGTGAAACGGGCTGTCAGCTGGGAGGCATAGGCCTTTTCTTCCGCCTCTTGGCTCGCGCTATGTGGGTCTTTGAACTCAGGGCGTGCTGTGAGCTGCGCCCAACAGGTGTTATTCAGGCCCGAGAATATCGGGTATTGACCGACCTCCAGGCCTAGGAGATGACAGGTCAACGCGCTGATCGTCCCACCGTGGGCAACGATAAGCACACTTGTGTCATCCCAGTCGTGGTAATCCCGCATCAGCTCGTCGACAACGGGGCGTGCCCGGTGTGCCACGTCGAGTCGCGATTCCCCACGGGGAGGTGCCCAGGTGGCGTCGTGACGCCACACAGCGCGCGCACCGGGATAGTCAGCATCCACCTCGCCTATGGTTTTGGCTTGCCACTCTCCCAAGTCGGTTTCCCGAAGCCGAGGGTCGGTGGTCACGTCGATGCCGAGGCGCTTGCCGACCACGGCAGCCGTGTCGCGAGCACGGGCGAGATCTGAGGAGATGATTTTTCCGATGGGAAGTGTAGCCAGGAAGTCCGCCGCCGCTTCAGCCTGCGACCAACCGGCATCGGAAAGCACAGTATCGAGGTGCCCCTGCATGCGACGCGTCGCGTTGTATTCAGTCTGTCCGTGGCGGAGCAGGATGAGACGGCGGGTCATGGAACTAGAACTCCTCTTCGGCGGGTTCCTCACCGGCGAGGGGGATCTCGTCGAGAGACTCTACGTTGCGTACATCGATGTCATCGGCCCATTCTTCGGGACGGTTCATCGTCTCTACGCCTTCGATCTCAATAAGCGGGCAGTCTTGGTAGAGGCGATCCAGCCCGTAGAAGTCGCGTTCGGTGTTGCGTTGGACGTGAATGACGAGCATGCCGTAGTCCAGAAGCACCCAGCGGTTTTCGCGGTTTCCTTCACGGCGCTTTGGCTCGTATCCTTCTGCGGTGAGAACGTCCTCGATCTCCTCGACGATGGCGCGTACTTGACGCTCATTGTCTGCGGAGGCCAGTACAAATACCTCACTGATCGCCATGACATCGGAGACATCAATCACTGCGATGTTGGTTGCTTGTTTCTCATCTGCGGCAAGTGCTGCACTGGAAGCCAAGCGAATAGTGTCTTGGGTTGCGGTCACAGGGGGTCCTTTCCTAAATCGAGCCTAATTGTTCCATGTAATAGCCATGATTGGCTAACTGGTTCGTGGTTTCGGAGTTGGATCACGATATGTGTCCGCACCACCGGGATGGTACAGGCGGCGTTTTGCTATGTATTGCACAACTCCGTCGGGTACCAGATACCACACGGGCAGGCCTTCACGCGCACGGCGCCTGCACCCCGTAGAAGAAATAGCCATGGCCGGAATCTCAATGAGCTCAACGCGCTCTTGATACTTCAGCGGCAGCATGTCCTCTTTAAGCACGTATCCGGGGCGCGTGACCCCCACAAACGTGGCAAGTTCAAGAACGCGCTCCCAGTTTTTCCACGTAAGGATATTACCTAAGGCATCCGCACCGGTGATAAAAAACAGTTCCGCATCCGGATATTGCTCTTGCAGATCTTTCAGGGTGTCAACGGTATAGGTTGCCCCTGGACGATCAATGTCTACCCGACTCACGCTAAACCGTGGGTTAGAAGCGGTGGCAATCACCGTCATCAGATAGCGGTCCTCGGCATGCGACACATCGCATTCTTCCTTCTGCCAGGATGTTCCCGTGGGGACAAATACCACCAGGTCCAGATCAAATCTGGCGGCTACCTCGCTGGCCGCCACCAGGTGACCATGGTGAATCGGGTCAAAGGTGCCGCCCATGATCCCTACCCGGCGCGGATGCTCGATGACGGTCATGGCCGTATCCTTCCTGTTTATTCCAATCAGATTCCGATAAGTCTCCGACTAGGGGCGCGTCTGGCCGGTACCTTGCAAGATCCACTTGGTGGTGGTCAGCTCCGGCAGCGCCATCGGGCCACGGGCGTGCAGCTTTTGGTAGAGATCCCGATCTCTGCCCCCCATCCCGTACTGCTCACCGTCTGTGAACGCCGTGGAAGCATTGATCATGACCGCTGCAGCGTCTACTTCATCTGCAAAACGCTGTGCAGTCACGATGTTTCCGGTGACTATCGCCTCGGTGTGCCCCGTGGAATAGGTTCGGATATGGTCAAGTGCGCCGTCGATGCCATCAACGATGCGCGCGGCAATGTCCATGGAAAGATATTCCTCGGCCCAATCCTCCTCTTTCGCCTGCACGATGTTGCTAACGCCCAGCTGTCCTAGCGTGTCGACGTCCCCATGTACCGTCACCTCAGCCTGCTGCAGGGCGTCGATCACTTTCCGCTGCGTTTCCACCGGCAATGCACCATCGATCAAGACAGTCTCTGTTGCATTGCACACCGAACAACGCCGTGTCTTGCCGTTGAGCAACATCTCAATGGCCTGGTCGATATCGGCGACGTCTCTATCGATATAGAAATGACAGTTTCCTGTTCCAGTCTCGATTGTGGGAACCGTGGCTCCCGTGACCACAGCTTCGATGAGTCCTGCGCCGCCCCGTGGAATGACGACGTCGACAAGTCCACGTGCAGTGATCAGATCTTGCACGCTCTCGTGGGTATCACACGGTAACAATTGCACGGCCTCCGCAGGGACGTCATGAGAAACCAGCACGTCTTGGAGCACGCTCACCAAAGCAGCATTGGAGTAACGGGCAGATTTGGAACCGCGCAGCAGAGCCACATTTCCCGACTTCAGCGCCAAACCAAATGCGTCCACCGTCACGTTAGGGCGAGCCTCGTACACCATGCCCATAACGCCCAAAGGAATGCGTACTTGACGCATCTGGATGCCGTTAGGCATTACTCGACCATCCACGACATTGCCCACGGGGTCTGCGAGAGACGCGACTTGACGCAGCCCATCAGCCATAGCAGTAATACGCCCCTCGTCCAGGCTCAGACGGTCAATGAGCGACTCGCTCATCCCGTGAGCGCGCCCTTCCTCCACATCGCGGGCATTCGCCGAAAGAATCGTCGGGGTGTGGGCACAGAGGGCCTCAGCGGCGGCAAGAAGGATCGCGTTTTTCTGTGAGCTACGTAAACGTGCCACCCGTGGGGAAATGGCATGCGCTGCGCGCGCCTTGGCTAGGACGTCGTCACGCTCGATGCTGCGGATATCTGCGTTGGTCATAACGTATTACCGTACCCAACGTCACAGCTAAGCGTCGTGCGCAGCGCCGGGCTGCCTGCTAATACCCCGCTGCCACATCCACTTCCGTGGGCATCGTCTCCCCCGCCTCAAACGCCCGAGCATTGGCCACGAACAATTCGCCGCTGAGCGCATGCATGCGGTCCTTCGTGTTCGCCACATGTGGGGTGACAAGAACATTGTCCATTGACCACAGCGGATGCCCATCGGGCAGCGGTTCTGGATCTGTAACGTCAAGAGCCGCTCCGGCTATGGTGCCCTGCTGTAGCGCATGAACAAGGTCTTCCGTAACCACGAGACCACCGCGCCCCACGTTCACCAGCACGGCTTCCGGCTTCATCATCCCTAGGGTCCGCGCATCCACCATGCCACGGGTCTCGGAGGTCAGGTCAAGGGCGCAAGAAGCACCACATAATCCGCGACACCGAGTACTCGGTCCAGCTCCACATAACTCACCGTCTCATCGGCTTGTTCCACCGGCCGCCCCGAACGGTTGACAGCGATCGTGTGCAGCCCAAAACCAGACACAAGTTCAAACAGACGGCGAGCAATCCCTCCCGCACCCACCACAACCAAGGTCTTGTTGTCATAGAGCCAATTAGTCTTCTCATCTGGCAGTTTTCTTATGCCCCACGTCTGGGCCCGCACCACTGCCGGAATATGGTGCAGCACCGACAACAACATGGTGAGCGTGGACTCAGCGACTGAATCCGCATAGAGACCAGCTGCATTGGCCCACCGTACTTCCGGGGTGAGCACCCCCGCCTCTGCGAGCCCGTCAACGCCAGCAAAGGCCACCTGCACAAACTTCAAGCCTGCGGGCAATTCCGGAAACTGCCGACCCGTGCCATTAAAGACAAGGAAATCCGCCTCATCCAGGTCGTCCACTCGGGTATGTCCGGCTGCTTCCAGCTGTCCAGTGGCCTTCTCCCAGATCTCCGGGTACATGACAAACTTCATCGGTTGCTGCCTTTCTTGTCGCGGATCTGTCACTTTGTGTCTTGCCACACAAGGTACGCTTTTATTCCCCGTGGGGAATTTCCCGCCGTGTCTCCCACGGCAGTCTCCAACAGATGCTCCGGCAAGTGATCCCGCGAGTGATTCCCAACCCGAAACTTAGCGTCCCCTAAATTTTTTCCACGTTCTCCGCTACAATCACACCTTGTGAAATTTGTTCTGATTACATTGGGGATGCTGTGCGTGGCACTTGGGATGCTCGGGGTCTTCCTACCGATACTTCCCACGACACCCTTTCTGTTAGCGGCTGCTTTCTTCTTTGCACGGAGCTCTGAACGTTTCCATCACTGGTTGCTCAATCACAGATGGTTTGGCCCTTACCTCAGCAACTACTACGAGGGGAAGATGACCACCTCGCACAAGGCACGCACGCTCACGCTGATGTGGACAGGATTATTGGTGTCAGCGTTTCTCGTCGACAAGCCTGTGATGTGGTTTGTCTTTATGTGTATCGGTGCGGCTGTCTCCACGCATATCGTGCGGCTCGGAAGATGAACTAAAACAACGAGTCAATTGATCGTTGTTCAAAAACCCTTAAATTTTGCTTCACAGCCAGTACCATGATTTGTGATACAACACTTGAATCGCTAAGGGGTACGCTGCTGTGTCCAGTCTTTTCCACTATTTGGCTGACCATCCAGTAGTTCTTGTCTTCTTGCTCTGCGGATTAGGTATGGCACTTGGCCGTATCAAACTACGCGCTATTGGGCTCGGCGCAGCGGGTGTGTTGTTCTGCGCGATCCTCTTCTCCGCTGTTGCTCCCCGCTACGGGGGTGCAACTGGGCCTTACCCAGCGACATTGGTCATTTCGGTCTTGCTTTATTTGCCTTTAGCATCGGCATCACCGCTGGGCCGAGTTTCTTCCACAGTGTGAAAAACTTTCTCGTACCGCTACCGCTGCTAGCAACCGTGGTTCTCTTTGGCGCAGTCGCCGCTGTGGCCTACGGCGTAGGAGTCCACCTCTTCCACCTAGACATCGCCGTCGTCGCCGGTACCTACGCCGGCGCGCTAACAAATACACCTTCCCTCGCCGCTGCCAGCGCAGCATCGGGAGAACCCGCCCTCACAACAGTGGGATACTCAGTGTCTTATCTGTATGGCGTCGTAGGGATGATGATCGCGGTGCTCTTTGCTCTGCGATACTCGCGCACTGATAGAGACGCGCCTTCCCCTTTGGATAATCAAACAGTGGTGGTCGATCGCACTGATAAGCCAACTATCCAAGACATTCTTACCCTGGTAGACAACAAAGTAGCGTTCTCCCGCGTAAAAAGTGGCGACCAACCGGTCCAACACGCCGCCCCCGAGCGTGTGCTGCTTAAGGGGGATCTGATTACCGTTGTGGGTCCGCGCAAAGACATCAATCGTGCCGCAACGCTTCTAGACCGCGATTCCACCCGCTCACTGATACAAGACCGCTCTCAGCTAGACTTCCGTCGCATTACGATCTCCGACCCCAAGATCGCCGGGCGCACTGTCTCATCGTTGAACCTCACCGACGACTACCATGCCACGATCTCTCGCGTTCGCCGTGGGGACGTAGACATGATTGCCCAAGCCGACCTAGTCCTCCAGGAAGGCGACAGAGTCCGCGTGGTCGCCCCCACCAAGAAGATGCCGCAGATCACTAAATTCTTCGGCGACTCCGCAGGCGGACTCAGCGACATCAATCCAGTCATCTTAGGCCTGGGCATGGTGGCCGGTCTGCTGTTGGGAGGCATTCCCATCCCCACCGGTGGCGGCTCTACATTCCATATCGGGGCGGCAGCGGGCACGCTCATCGTGGGGCTCATCCTAGGAAAGATCGGCCGAATCGGCTCAATAATCACAACGTTGCCTTACACAGCCACCATCGTTCTCTCTGAATTTGGGCTGCTCATCTTCCTCGCCCAAGCCGGCACCGTAGCCGGCGGCCAAATCATTCACGCCTTCAGTTCCGGTGAGTGGCTCAGCATTTTGACCCTCGGTTTCATCCTGACCTCTCTCCTAGCCGCCTCCGTGTATGTGGTGATGCGCTGGATGTTCGGCATGGGAGGCACCAAACTAGCCGGCTATATCGCTGGCGTGCAGACGCAACCTGCGGTCTTGGCTTTTGCCAACTCGCGCACCGGTTTTGATCCTCGCGTCGCGCTGGGCTACTCGCTCATCTACCCGGTCGCGATGATCGCCAAAATCCTCACTACGCAGGTCCTTGCCGGCCTATAGCGCCCTGCGGTTAGGCTTATCGACGCCCCCGCCGCCCTTACGCGCGTGTCGCGTAGTTAGAAAGATAGTCCGCGTGCACCACGGCGCGTTGCTGCCCACGGGGGAAGCTGGACATGGGGAGACCTTTCAGCGCGCTCAGCGTAGCAGAGTCCACGGAGACCTCTCCCCGGCCAACGACTTCGCCCTCAGGCCCATGGATCTCTACGATCTCCCCTGCTTGGAAATCACCTTCAACATCTGTAATTCCCACGGCGAGCAGTGACTTTCCGCCCACGGTGACGGCCTCCACGGCGCCTGCGTCGATACGCAAAATTCCTGCCACGTCAGCGGTGTAGAGCACCCAGAATTTCCAGGCCGAAAGGCGATCTTCCTTGGGATCAAATACCGTTCCCACGCGAGCAGAATCTAATGCCGCACCGATGCTGTCCGCGGAGGTCAACAACACCGGAATTCCCCCACGGGAGGCAAGGCGCGCAGCTGTGACCTTCGCCGCCATACCGCCAGTTCCTACCCGCCCCCCATCGCCAGCAACCACATCTTTGAGGTCATTGCCGTCATGAATCTCGTGAATAAAACGCGCATCGGAGTCTATGGGGTTGCGGTCGTAGAGGCCGTTGACGTCCGAAAGGAGGATCAGCGCGTCCGCGCAGGTGAGGTGGGCCACGAGGGCAGAGAGACGGTCATTATCACCAAAGTGCATACCGGTGGTTGCCACGGTGTCGTTCTCGTTGACCACGGGCACAGTCCCTAGCTGGAGGAGCCTATTGATGGTGCGCTGCGCGTTGCGGGCGCGATCACGACGCCCCGCGTCAGAGGCAGTAAGCAGGACTTGGCCGATGGAACGCCCGTACCGGCCAAAGGAGGTTCCCCACGAATGGGCGAGATATACCTGCCCCACGGAGGCTGCCGCCTGTTTGGTGGCCAAGTCGGTGGGGCGTTGCGTAAGTCCTAGGGGACCCATGCCCGCGGCTATGGAGCCTGAGGATACGACGATGACGTCGGAACCGCGCTCCATACGGGCTTGGAGGGCGTCGACAAGCTTATCGATGCGTACCGGATCGACTTGAAAATTCTCGTCTGTCAACGAGGAACTTCCGATTTTTACCACGATACGACGCGCCTCACGGATGCGATCACGCACAGGAGAATCGTGGCCGTACGCCGGTGAGTCGGCAACCTCGGCTGGCAACTCCGGGAAGCCCAGGGAGCTGGTGGCGCCAGTGTATGGCGAACTTGCTAAACCGATTCCGGTGAGTTCCGCAGTACCAAGGGGATCGTGGCTATTCTCCATGAGGATCTAGTGTAGCCCGTGGGGAATCGCACATTTGATTCCCCTTGGAGTTAGAACAGCAGAACGCTAACCCTGCCACCTATCGCGGTTAGCAGACTCACGGGTGACTTCCTGGCCCTCGCCGAAGTCGAACTCATCGATAAGACCACGACGCACCTGCGAGGCACGCTTGCGCTCGGAGGCAGACATACGGGTGTTTTTGTCCAAACGCATGTCTGTTCCGCGTCCGGACATGGTCACCTCTACGCCAGCGGCAGTGGTTGGCTCCCATTCAAAGGACACCTCGCCGATACTGACGGTGCAGCCAGGACGTGCGCCCTTTTTGAACAGCTCGTCTTCCACGCCCATTCGGGCGAGACGGTCTGCCAGGTAGCCCACGGCCTCGTCGTTTTCAAAGTCCGTCTGGATGATCCAGCGCTCGGGCTTCTCACCCAGCACAACGTAGCCGTTCTCCACGTCAGGATCCTCGATAATCTCAAAGTCCTTCTTCTTTTTACGGGAGTCCACGGCCTGAGGACGCACCACGATGCGCTCTTCATACTTCTGCTTCGGACGCTTGCGCCGATCCTCTTGCACAATCTCCAGCAGCTTATAGCGCAGTGGATCCAGCCCCTTGCGCGCCACAGCGGAAATGATGAACACCGGCCAGCCGAATTTCTCTTCAATATCCTCTTTGAGGAATTCTGCCAGCTCTAACGCATCCGGTATGTCCACTTTGTTCAGGATCACGATACGCGGGCGGTCGCGCAGATCGCCCAATCCGGTGTCATCATCCAACGCAGACTGATATGCGGCAAGCTCAGCTTCCAGCGCTTCAATGTCCGAAAGCGGGTCGCGCCCTGGTTCCATGGTCGCTGCATCCACCACGTGAGCTAGAACCGCAGTGCGCTCAATATGGCGCAGGAAGTCCAAACCTAGGCCTTTGCCCTCTGAGGCGCCGGGGATCAGCCCGGGGACATCAGCGATGGTAAAGGTATCGTGGCCTACCTCCACCACGCCAAGGTTGGGTTGCAAGGTGGTAAAGGGGTAGTCACCGATCTTCGGCTTTGCGGCAGAAAGCACAGAAATCAATGAAGACTTACCCGCGCTGGGGAATCCCACTAGGCCCACGTCTGCCATGGATTTAAGTTCTAGGATCACATCGTGGACCTCGCCTGGCTCCCCCTTCAGCGCAAAGCCCGGTGCCTTGCGAGCCGCCGAGGCCAAAGCTGCGTTACCGAGCCCGCCAAAGCCGCCCTTGGCCGCCACGAACTTCATACCGGGAGACGTGAGATCCGCGAGAGTCTCACCATTCTGAGCAAGAACCACAGTTCCTGCGGGTACCTCAAGCACGAGGTCATCGCCACGCGCACCGTTTCGGTGATCGCCAGCGCCGTTGGCACCGCGCTTCGCCTTAAGGGTGGGACGGTAATGGAGATCAAGGAGGGTGTGCACTTGGTTGGACACTTCGAGCACGATGTCGCCGCCGTGCCCGCCGTTACCGCCGTCTGGGCCCCCGAGCGGCTTAAACTTTTCGCGGTGCACTGAGGCACATCCGTTACCGCCATCGCCGGCTTCAAGGTGCAGAACAACTCGGTCCACGAATCGTGCCATGAGTGGATACCTTCCTAAATTAGGTCCAAAGTGTATGCGCGCCGCTAAGCCACAATGCTGTGAGCTTTTCGACGCCCCCAGCTCGCTGCACGCATCGCCGCTAGCAGCGACCCTATGCAGACCGATCCTAGCAAGTGCTTAGGACATCGCAGGGGTGGAAAAGAAAAACGCCCGACCGCAGTGCATGGAGCAGGTGCAGTCGGGCAAAGATAAAGCTGTACGCTTTATCCGTTTCCTAGCGGTATCTAGAAAGGATCTGAACGCCGCCAGAAATATTAAGACTTAAGCGTCAACGGTCTCGTTTTCAACGATGTTGACCATACGACGGTTACGCTTGGTAATGAACTCCACAGCGCCAGCCTTCAGTGAGAACAGAGTGTCGTCGCCACCGCGACCGACGTTCTCACCTGGGTGGAACTTGGTGCCACGCTGGCGAACGAGGATCTCGCCGGCGTTGACCTGCTGGCCACCAAATCGCTTAACGCCAAGGCGCTTTGCCTCAGAGTCACGACCGTTGCTGGAGCTAGACGCGCCCTTCTTGTGTGCCATGTGGTTTTCCCTCCTTTAGGAAAATGCGAGCCGCGAGGCTTACTTAATACCGGTGACCTTGACCACGGTCAGCTTCTGACGGTGACCCTGGCGTTTCTTGTAGCCGGTCTTGTTCTTGTACTTCAGGATCTTGATCTTCGGGCCTTTGGTGTGCTCGACGATCTCAGCATTGACGCTCACCTTAGCGAGGTCAGCTGCCTTTGTGGTCACATTAGCGCCATCGACGAGCAGGACGGGGGTGAGAGCCACGGACGAACCCGGCTCACCCTCGATCTTCTCGACCTTGACGAAGTCACCTTCGGCAACCTTGTACTGCTTGCCGCCGGTCTTGACGATCGCGTACATACGAGGGCTACCCCTTATCTGATACTCGGCTCAGACGCATCATAATGAAGCATCTGAATTGGACTTACGTGATTACATTTCTGTTCTAAAGCATCCACTCACGCGTAATACCTCGCCCCGCATTGATTGAGGTGATATATCAGCCTCTCGATGCAGGACATGCGCATAGTAGATCGCTTTAAAACAGCGACTGTCAAAGACTACCCTTAACAGCTCGGAAAAAACAAATACGTTAGTTTCTCTTTGCCGCCGTGGTCACCCGACGCGTCACGCGTCGACGTCCCCGACCCGCAGATGATGCGTCACCCGTGTCTAGTCCCGTCTCACCTTTCACATATACGCCGGAAGATTCCTCACCGATCACAGACTTGCGTGGTGCTTTCACCGGGGATTTCCCCACGGATTTACGCACTGCGCGCCGACGCCGCCGGGCGCTCGCAGGTGACTCTTCTACCGCAGCACTGCTAGCCGAGTGGTCGAGGCTTGCTTCCTGGAGCTTCTTGCGCACGGCACGTCGGCGCCCACGCCTCCCCCGTGGGGAATCTGCCTTCACGGTGTCGTCCGTCGAGTCAGCGTCATCCACAACGTCTGGTTGCTCTGCAGTTTCAGTTTCCACAACCTTCCGAGCGTCGTTACGCTTCCTAGCAACGCGACGTGAGCGACGGCGGCTATCCGAAGGGGTTTCCTCAGAGTCTTCATCCGCATGCGCTTCTACGTCGGCGTCCACGGTGGCGTCGATACGCTTAAAGTCCTCTGGCTTCGGCGCATGATCCGATGTGGAGTTTCCGCGCACCGCGCGCTTTCTCCGTGGCGAAGCTTCAAACGCTGCCAGCGCTTCCTCGTACGTAACAGCGGTGGTGCTGCGGCTGAGCTTGTTGTCCGCCAGCGGCAGATGATCAGCACCCGAGGGCTCGTCCGGGTCTTCCTCAAAAGCCCTGTCCAAAGCTGCGTCGACAATGCCCATAACATCGTCTGTTGCACCCTTGTCCTTGCGCTTGGCGTTACGCAAGCCACGGCGCCGCCTGCGTCCCTTCTTCTCTTTGGCGGACTCCGCCGGCGCAGCTTCCTCGGCGCCACCCGACACGGCCTCTACGACCTTCTCCAGCTCTGCGTCATCAATCACAACAGCAGCTGCAAGGTCATCGATACTGGTGCGGTTATCAGCGTCAGAAGTGTTCTCCTCGTGGTGGTGCATCGCTACGGCTGCAGGATGCTGTGCCGGATCTTGGTGAGCAACCCCATGGTCACGAGCCGCATTATTCCTTCCGGAACGCACACGTGAGGATTTCTCAATGGCAGCATCCGAAACGCCTTGCTCCACCGGGTCATCGTGGATGATAACGCCACGGCCCTCGCAATGCTCACACTCCGTGGCAAAAGTCTCCAGCAAGCCCGTGCCAAGACGCTTGCGAGTCATTTGTACAAGGCCTAACGACGTCACCTCAGAAATTTGGTGACGCGTCCGGTCACGCCCCAGCGCCTCGGTGAGTCGGCGCAGCACCAGATCCTGATTTTCTGAAAGCACCATGTCGATGAAGTCCACGACGATCATGCCGCCAAGATCGCGCAACCGCATCTGCCTGACGATTTCCTCCGCAGCCTCAAGATTATTACGAGTTACGGTTTCTTCGAGGTTCCCGCCAGCACCGGTGAATTTTCCGGTGTTCACATCGATGACAGTCATCGCTTCCGTGCGATCGATCACCAAGGTTCCGCCAGAAGGAAGCCATACCTTCCGCGATAGCGCCTTATGCAGCTGTTCGTCTACGCGGTGTGCTTCAAACGCATCGCGTCCATCGTGCGCCGCACGGTCAAACTTGATCAGGCGATCACTCAACTCAGGGGCCACCGACTGAATATAAGCGTGAACGGTATTCCATGCGCGGTCGCCGTCGACAATCAGCTCCGAGAAGTCCTCGTTGAAAAGATCGCGCACTACCTTCACCAACATGTTGGGCTCTTCATACATGGTGACTGGCTTAGCGCCCTTGGAGTTCTTCTCTTTCTCCGTGAGCTCCTGAATCTGGTTCCACAGCTTGTGCAGTCGGTTCACATCCGCAGCAATAGCCTCCGCAGAAACGTTCTCCGCAGCAGTGCGGATGATAGCTCCGCCGTCTTTAGGAACCACCTCTTTGAGGATGTTCTTCAACCGCTTGCGCTCTGTGGCAGGAAGCTTGCGAGAAATACCCGCGCTACGCCCGTTAGGCACGTACACCAAATAGCGCCCCGCGAAGGAAATTTGGGTGGTCAGTCGCGCACCCTTGTGCCCTGCAGGATCCTTGGACACCTGTACAAGCACCTGATCGCCAGATTTTAGGGCCTGCTCAATGCGACGCCCCCGACCGCCCAAGCCGGCAGCACGCCAATCCACCTCGCCCGCGTAGAGAACGCCATTGCGGCCTTTTCCGATATCGATAAACGCGGCTTCCATGCTCGGCAGCACATTTTGGACGCGTCCCAAATATATGTTGCCAATCATTGACGACTGCGTATCGCTGGTAACAAAGTGCTCAACGAGCAGATCGTCTTCCAAAACCCCCACCTGGGTCACAGCTCCTGGGTGGTCGCTACGCTCACGCTCACGCACAATCATGGTGCGTTTTACAGATTCCCGGCGCGCCAAGAACTCCGCCTCAGAAACGATGTGGCGCTTATTGCGCGATTCCTCTCGCATCTCCGCGCGGCGGCGACGCTGCGCCTCAAGGCGGGTAGACCCCTTGATCGCTACCGGTTCGGTGATAAGCTCCTCAGACTCTTCAACGTCTGTATCCTCGCCGTCCAGCGATTCTTCACAGTCCTCGGCTGCGGAAACGCCCTCGATCTCAGTCTTCTTTCCCCTCCCAGTACCCCGGCGACCGCGGCGGCGACGGCGAGACTGTGCAGATTCCTCATCGTCTTCTATGGTCTCATCCGTGTGGTTTTCCAGCTCTTCTGCAGGAGTAGGCGCGATGAACAGCGGCGTGGGGAAAGCAGGGGCAGCCTGCCCCAACGCGGGAGCAGGCGTAATCTCTGGCTCAATATCCGCAAGAAGCTCCGCTACCTCGTCCTCGGTAACCACCACAACCAGATCTTCTACTGCTATATCTGCTGGAGCCTCCGAGGTAGCCTCTGCTTGCGCAGACTCTCGGTCTTGCAGCTCGCGCTCGACCTTTTCCTCGATCTGATGAATCTCATTTTCCACGTTCTTTTCTATTCGCCGGCGCAGTTTCTCGGATTCTTCCGGATCATCCAGCTTGGCGACCTCAGCGTCGGGGTTAAGCTCGCGCTCGACCTTTTCCTCGATCTGATGAATCTCATTTTCCACGTTCTTCTCCACCCGATGACGCAGCTTTTCTTCAGCCGAGTAGGTGTCAATGTGGTGGGCGTCGAGAAGCTTGAAGGCTTCTTCGCGAGTCAGCGTCGACTGCGCGACCTTGGTCAGCCCTAGCGTGGCAAGCGTAGCGATGAGCTCGCGCGAACTCACCGACACTAATTTAGCGAGCGCATGTACCCTAATCCGCTCACCGATCGCATCATGATCAATAGGTACCGCCGTAACCTCCGGTGCCGCAGGCTTCTCAGCGGTCTTTCGTGTTGCTCGGCGCGCAGGCGCCTTTTTTGTGGTTCCTTCAGCCACGGATCTTCTCCTCAAATGTCTCTTCGACATCGCACTGCCACAATCCGGGCGCTGACAGCCCTGCCAGCGTTATCCGCCAAACACACAGGCTGTCGCCGCCGCACAGACATGCAGGGACTCGATTTTTTAGTTATAAGCTTCGTTCTTCTATGGGGCTCGCTCAGCGTTTCACACACCACGGCCTTGTTATACGCGGACATCCCACGATTCATCTCTCACGACCGCGGGTGAAGCGAACGATTACACCCACGCTGTTCATTCTGGCACACCATCAGCCAAACATGGGTGAGGCAGTCCCCCAAACGACCCAATCCCCACATAGCACATATGCTATCCACCGTTCCCGCATACGCAGTGGCTCTATACTATTAGAATGACTGCATTTTCCGCAGGGCCCCTATTCTCCGCGTAGGACGTGACTATATGCCCTGTTCTACTTCGCTTTCTGCCACACCCCGGTGGCACTATCTGGTGGGTTCGCTCAGTATCGGTGCGATAGCAACCCTGTGTATCTACGGCCGATGGCTCTCGGCTGTGGGAGTCATAGTTCTTCTGGCGCTGCTTGCTATTCAAAGCCCTGAGGCACCCACGCTATGCACTTCACGGGATTCGTATCGACAACGTCAGTGATAGTGCCGTTAACCGAGCGTTACGCGGCGGAACGCTCGGGATCCTCATTGTTCTTCCTATATGGGGTTCTCCTCTCTTGCGAGACCTTCACCCCGCTATCACGTTTGTCCTATGCACAGCACTCGCGCCATTCCTCTTCTTAAGTCACACGGATACTTTGTCTAAAGACAAAGCTCTCATTGCGCAGCACGGCAAGGATGTCGACCCCGCAACCCTTGCAAGTCTTCTCCCGCTCGGGCACATGGAAGTGCAGATCGTGAAACTTCTCGCCGCCGCCGGGGCCGCAGATGGCTCGCGGGCGCAGCTCGGCAGCTTAGCCAAGGCCTCGGGTATCCCTATGGAAGATCTCACTCTCGCAGTGCGCACTCTCATCGACGCCCCGCATCATCACCGCTTTTACTGCGTTATCCCCCACAAACCCAAAGGATTGGTACGTAGAACTCACCCGCGTCGGCTGCGCACTGGCATCACGCGATCACACGTCCACCGCCACCTAGCTCATTCTCGCCTTCATTGTCGTTTTTGAGAACGCTAGCCAGGCTGACCCTACAAAACCCCAGGACATTCCCCGAGCACTTTGTCTTGTGTTCTCAAAAACGACATTCTCGCCCACCACGACCGCACCAAAAATGCGTAAAACCGGCACGATGTGCCGGTTTCCTTGTTTTTCAGAAGCCTTTAGGAGCTCCCAAGCGCTTTAGAGGTTCGGGAACCAAATACCGATCTCGCGCTCGGCAGATTCAGGGGAATCAGAGCCGTGGACAACATTGGCTGACATCTCAAGGGCAAAATCCCCACGGATGGTGCCGGGCGTAGCCTTGGACACAGGATCAGTGCCGCCTGCGAGCTGACGCCACGCCTCGATGGCACGCGGCCCCTCAACGACTCCAGCGACCAGAGGAGCGGAGGTGATGAACTCAACGAGCTCGCCAAAGAATGGCTTATCTGCATGCTCTGCGTAATGCTTCTCGGCTGTTTCGGTGTCTGCAACGCGCAGATCCAATGCGCTGAGTTTGAGGCCTTTGCGCTCAATACGGGCGATGATTTCTCCGACCAGACCGCGCTCGACGCCGTCCGGCTTGATCAGAATCAGGGTACGTTCAGTCATGGAACACACTCTAGCCAATTCCTGGCACTTCCAAGTAGTTTTGGCGCTCTAAGAAAAAGATCTCCCACCGATGGGCCCATCGTTATAAGGAGAAACCATGGTGAACTCCCCCAGCCAGCCCCGTGTCTTTACGGCCACAGACGTTGAACGTCTTGTCTCCCCGGAGAAAGCCCGCCGCTTACTTAAACGTGCCCTCAGCACTTCTTTCGATCCTGCCAACGACCCAGCCCGCCTTGTCCTTCCTGCACCAGCCGGTCAACTCCTTGTCATGCCCTCGGTGATCGACGGCTGGGCTGGTACTAAGATCGCCTCACTTGCTCCCGGCAATGCACAACGCGGTCTCCCCCGCATTCACGCGACCTACGTGCTGATGGAACCAGAGACCCTGCAGATCTGCGCCCTTATCGACGGCCAAGCCCTCACCACCCTGCGCACACCAGCGGTGTCCGCCCTAGCCGCCGAGCTATTACTGACCGATCAAGAATCCCTCAGCCCTCGGCGTCTCGTGGTCTTTGGCACCGGCCCTCAAGGCCTAGGGCACGTGGAAGCATTTGCCGCACTATGCACTCTTTCCGACGTAGCGATCATCGGCCGCACCCCTGCCTCGGTTGCTTCCTCCGTGGGGAAACTGCAAAAGCAGGGCATTCCTGCCCGTGCTGGCGATGCGGTGGATGTTCGATCAGCGGACATCATCGTGTGTGCGACCTCTGCGCGCACGCCACTCTTTGAGACCTCTGATGTGCCGAGCCATGCCATTATCGTATCCATGGGCTCGCACGAAGCAGACGCCCGCGAACTTCCCGGAGCTCTATTCCGGGAGGCTTTCGTCGTAGTAGAAGATGTTGCTACTGCACTGCGCGAGGCCGGCGACGTCATCATGGCTATTGAGGAAGGCCACCTCAGCACAGAGCGCCTGGTTGACCTCCGCAGTCTGGTATCTGGCGCAGCTCATCCGGGTTCACACCACCCACGCATTTTCAAAGGCACTGGGATGAGCTGGCAAGACCTTGCGGTCGCCATCGGAATGATGGAGAAAACCCCGCGGTAGAAACCTGCTTGGTTTCCCCACGAGGTTAAAGATGCTGGGTGGTGAACAACCCGCGCTTCATTCTCTCAATGAGATTCTTGCGGAGGTACAGCAGGTACCACCACACGGCAATATAAACGACGGCCATAATGCCCATGGAAATATGCACAACAAATCCTGCGAGCGCGAACACCTGAATACCGATATTTACTTTCAGCGCCCAGCGTTTCTTTTGCAGGAAAGACAAGATGAGCATCGCTGTGGACACGGCAGTGACATAGCCCCAGTTAAAGGTGGTCCAGTGGATGCCGTTATCAACACGCAAAATAACGGTAAGTACAAGGTAGAAGGAAATGGCTTGCATCATCATGGTCCCGGCCATGACACCGCGTAGCCCCTTCATCGGGTCTTTGGCGGGTTCGTGTCCAGGGCCTAGTGGCCCGTATTCAATCGAGTCATCGGAAGAGCGGGTCATGCGGGTTCCTTTCCAAAAAGGGTTCGGGCCTCTCCCGCGGTGACAACGGAACCTGTGATGATAACGCCCGCACCTGATTGGATATCGGTATCCTCAGCCAATTCGACGGCGAGTTCGACCGCACCAGGCAGGTTGTAGGCCACCTGGACGCGTTCTTCGCCGAAGATGTTTCGGGCTTCGTCGGCAAGCTCTTCGGCGTCGAGTGCGCGTGGCGAGGAGTTCGTGGTCACCACGATTTCCGAAAGGTAGGGTTCAAGCGACCGCAGTACGCCGCGATAATCTTTATCGCTGAGCACGGCCACGACTCCGATGAGTCGTGAGAAATCGAAATCCCTGTCCAATGCCACCCCAAGTGCCGCGGCACCGTGTGGATTGTGGGCAGCGTCAATGAAGACTGTCGGCGCAGTACGCACTCTTTCCAGACGTCCAGGCGACTGCACTGAGGCAAAACCTTCGCGCACTGTATCTTGGTCTAGTTGCCGGCCTGCTCCTGCACCAAAAAACGCTTCCACTGCGGCCAAAGCGCAGGCTGCGTTGCGGGCTTGGTGTTCCCCGGATAGTGGCAGGAAAATATCGGTGTAGTCGCCGCCGAGTCCGCGGATACTTAGTTGCTGCCCGCCCACGGCGATGGTGGACTCAATCACGCCAAACTCAGCTCCTGAGCGAGCAACGGAGGCATCCACCGACACTGCTTGTTCCAGGATTACGTTCATGGCTTTGGGATCTTGTTCCGCCACAATCGCCACGTTGTCCGGCGGCGTGAGCAGGTCATCAATGTCCCATCGGGATTTAATAATCCCCGCTTTTTCCGCTGCGATCTCCTCGATGCTCTCACCCAGGAAGTCTGTGTGGTCGAGGCCTACTGGCATGACC
Organism: Corynebacterium silvaticum; assembly: GCF_002162115.2. Taxonomy (NCBI): domain Bacteria; kingdom Bacillati; phylum Actinomycetota; class Actinomycetes; order Mycobacteriales; family Corynebacteriaceae; genus Corynebacterium; species Corynebacterium silvaticum. Next base: position 1,934,079 of record NZ_CP021417.2, read on the forward strand.
ACAGCGACATCGGCGTTAATCACGTTCGTGGCGTCCCATCGTCCGCCCATTCCGACTTCAACCACAGCAACGTCTACTGGTGCATCGGCAAAAGCCGCGTAAGCCATGGCGGTGAGCACTTCAAACTTGCTCATTTTAGGCCCGCCGGATTCCTCTGACTTAGCGTCTACCATCTCCACGTACGGTTTGATTTCTTCCCATATCCGCACGTATTCCCGCGGGTGGATCGGCGCACCGTCGATGGCGATGCGCTCAGTGACCAGCTGCAAATGCGGGCTAGTGGTGCGCCCAGTACGACGATGGAAAGCGCGCATGAGCGCCTCAATCATGCGCACTGTCGACGTTTTTCCGTTAGTTCCCGCAACGTGAATCGTGTTGAATGCACGTTCGGGGTTTCCCAGCAGATCCATGAGGAGCTCTACTCGGTCAAGCGTCGGGTCAATCTTGACCTCCGACCACCGTTGATCCAGCTCGGCCTCTACCAACGCCAGCGATGCGAGATCTTCCGGGGTGATCTCGCGAGATTCCGGCGCATTGGCTTCAGCGTGCATGGAGATTGGGAGGGATAGCCCATCCTCGCTGAGTTTCACTTCCCCCATGCCAAGGGTGGTAAGCTCCTCGTGCAGAGTCTCGTCAATGGTGCGCTCAAGCTCACCGTCATCATGTGAATGCTGCTGGTCAACCACTTAGTTCAGCTCCTCAAGGCGGGCATTGATGCGCGCCACCTCTTCTTCTGCGATCTTCTGGCGGTTGCGAATTTTCTCCACCACTGCCTCGGGGGCCTTGGACAAAAATGCCTCGTTGCCGAGTTTCTTAGCGGTGGTCTCCAATTCCTTGGTTGCCGCTGCCAAATCCTTCTCCAGGCGCTTACGCTCAGCAACCTTATCCACAGTTCCGGAGGTATCCAGCGACACCACGACGGTGACCTGCGACAAACGCACTTCAATGCTTGCCGACGCCGCGAAGTCCTCCGCAGGAGTCTCAAGGCGAACCAAGGAGCGCACGATGCTCTCCTGCTCTTCCAGGTCACAGGCGCTAAAGTCCACACGTGCGGACACCTTCTGAGAAGGCTTGACTCCCTGATCTGAGCGGAAGCGGCGCACCTCAGTAACAAGCTTCTCCACATCAGCTATACGACGAGCAGCGGTTGCGTCGATAAGCGCGCCGCCGTTTGTTTCCGCCTCAGTGGGCCATGCCGCTACGTTGAGAGACTCGCCATCGGTCAGTGCTTTCCACAGGACCTCCGTGACAAACGGCATGGTGGGATGCAGCATACGCAGTACAGCGTCTAGCACTTGTCCCAGCACGATCTGGGTGTTTTCTCCGCGGCGACGCTCCTCCGGGGTAGCGGAGTCGAGATCACGCGGAATCTGCACCTTGGCAAATTCCAGGTACCAGTCGCAGAACTCTCCCCACGCGAACTGATAGAGAGCCTCATTGCCCTTAGCAAACTGATACGCATCAAAATAGGAATCCACCTGTGTGCGTACCTGTTCCAGGCGGTCAAGGATCCACCGGTCGGCGTCGCTTAGCTCCTCGCGGGTGGGAAGTTCACCCACACGTGCGCCATTCATGAGCGCAAACTTGGTGGCGTTGTAGAGCTTGGTAGCAAAGTTGCGAGAGCTCTGCGCGGAGTCTTCACCAACGGGCAGATCGACGCCGGGGTTGGCGCCACGGGCAAGGGTAAAGCGCAGTGCGTCAGCACCAAAACGTTCCACCCAGTCCATGGGGTCGATGCCGTTACCCAGGGATTTACTCATCTTGCGCCCGTGTTCGTCGCGAACAAGACCATGCAGGAAGAGGTCCGTAAACGGTACCTGCGGACGACCATCGCGGCCTTCCCCAAGGAGCTCCGGGGTGGTCTCAGCAGTAAGAGTGCCAAACATCATCATGCGGGCAACCCAAAAGAACAAGATGTCATAGGCGGTGACCAGAACCGAGGTTGGATAGAATTTTTCCAGCTCAGGTGTCTTTTCTGGCCATCCCATCGTGGAGAAAGGCCACAGCGCCGAGCTAAACCAGGTGTCCAAGACGTCGGGGTCCTGCGTGTAGCCCTCGGGCGCCTGCTCATCGGGGCCGACGCACACGATGTCACGACGCCCCTCGGCGTCCTCTGGACCGTACCAAATCGGAATGCGGTGACCCCACCACAATTGACGCGAGATGCACCAATCGTGCATGTCATCAACCCACTCAAAGTAACGCGGCTCTGCGGGCTTGGGATGAATGACGGTATCGCCCTGGCGCACGGCGTCGCCAGCCATAGCGGCAAGCTCCTCCACGCTGACAAACCACTGCAGGGACAAACGCGGCTCGATGGCCTCGCCCGAACGCTCCGAATGTCCCACCGAGTGCACATACGGACGAATCTCTTTGACAATACGGCCTTGCTCCGCAAGTGTCTCGCGGATCTTGACGCGCGCTTCTGCACGATCCATTCCGTCAAACTGCGTTCCCGTGCCCGTGATATGGCCGGTCGAGTCCATGATGGTTGGCATCTCAAGGTTGTGGCGCAAACCAAGCGCGTAATCGTTCGGATCATGCGCCGGAGTGATCTTGACTGCGCCGGTACCAAACTCTGGGTCAACATAGTCATCAGCGACTATGGTCATCTGCCGATCTGCAATAAACGGGTGCGGCAACGAGGTGCCTACCAGGTCCTTGTAGCGCTCATCCTCTGGGTGCACAGCCACTGCGACGTCGCCCAGCATGGTTTCCACGCGTGTGGTGGCCACGATGACGTGCGGCTCGGAATCGTCCAGAGAGCCATACCGGATGGAGACGAGCTCGCCTTCAACATCCTTGTACACGACCTCAATATCGGAAACGGCAGTCTCCAGCACCGGCGACCAGTTGACCAGGCGGTTAGCCTGATAAATCATCCCGCGGTCATACATCTGCTTGAAAATAGTTTGGACTGCGCGTGAGAGGCCCTCATCAAGGGTAAAGCGCTCGCGGGACCAATCGACGGAATCGCCGATAGCTCGCATCTGCTTACCGATAGTTCCGCCGTACTCGTTTTTCCAGTTCCAGACATGGCCGATGAATTCTTCGCGGTCATAGTCCCACCGGCTCTTGCCCTCTTTTTCTTTGAGCATGGCCTCGACTTTGGTCTGAGTCGCGATTCCAGCGTGATCCATACCCGGCAGCCACAAGACTTCAAAGCCTTGCATTCTCTTGCGTCGAGCGATGGAGTCCATCAGCGTATGGTCCAGGGCATGGCCCATATGGAGCTGGCCAGTTACGTTTGGCGGGGGAAGCACAATAGAGAACGGCGGCTTGGAGCTAGAGGTGTTAGCAGTGAAGTAGCCAGCATCCACCCAGCTTTGATAAAGCTCCTGCTCATGAGCTTGGGGATCCCAGCTCGCGGGGAGGCGGTCAGCGCGGTTTGCATTCTCATTATTCGCAGTCACGTCGACCATCTTAGCGTTAGCACCAAGCACACTTCACGCTGGGGTTTTTAGGTAGCTCTCGAGCCTTCCCGGCTTTCCTTATTCACCGAATATATAAAAGCAAAAATGCTCCCGATTCAAGAGCCTCATGAGGCCCTGTCGGGAGCAATCTTGTGAAAGACTTTGTGGGAGAACTACGTCAGGAGGTCGGCGACAGCCGCGCGCTCCTCTTCAAGCTCTTTCACGTTACGGGCGATGCTTTCCTTATGGAAGTCTGAGAGCTCAAGGCCATCGACGATCTTCCATTCGCCGCCTTCCGCGATGGTCGGGAAGCCGAAGATGAGACCCTCTGGGACGCCATAGGAACCATCCGAAGGAATAGCAGCCGTACGCCATTGCCCTTCCGTTCCATTGATCCAGTCATGCATATGATCGATTGCCGAGGACGCGGCCGAAGCAGCCGAAGACTTTCCACGGACTTCAATAATCTCAGCGCCGCGCTTAGCCACCCGAGGAATGAACTCATCCCGGTACCATGCGTCATCAACCAAGTCGGACAGCTTTTCTCCATCCACGGTTGCATAAGCAATGTCCGGGAACTGCCCTGCGGAGTGGTTACCCCACACAACAAACTTCTCAATCCCGTTCTTATCGCGGTCGATCTTGTCCGCAAGCTGGGAAATACCGCGGTTATGATCCAAACGCATCATTGCATTGAAGCGGTCAGCGGGAATGTCTTTAGCAGCAAACTGCGCAATCAGGGCATTGGTGTTGGCAGGATTTCCTACGACCAAGACGCGGATATCATCTGCCGCATTGCGGTTCAGTGCATCGCCTTGTGGACCAAAAATTTTACCGTTGCCGGTCAGCAGCGCAGCCCGCTCCTCGCCTTTTCCTCGTGGCTTTGCACCCACAAGGAATGCCGCATTCGTACCATCAAAAGCAACATCGGCGGAATCAGTCACGGTGATGTTCTTCAGAAGTGGGAAGGCCGAGTCGAGCAATTCCATTGCTACGCCCTCAGCTCCACCGATTGCTTGAGGGATCTCAAGGAGCTGAAGCTCAATTGGGGTGTCCTTGCCATATACATCGCCATTGGCAATGCGCCACAGCAAAGAATAGGCAATCTGCCCAGCCGCACCAGTGACAGCAATCTTCTTCACAGAGTGATTCATCGTGAGTTGTACTCCTTACAAATAAAGAACCTAGCTTTATTCGACGCTCACACCGCACGACGCCCACCCATGGTGGTACCAAGCAATTACTCTGCACGGCTGTGAACTACGTCAAATACCACCCTCAAGCGTAATAGGAACGCCACTTTTTTGCCTGTCGGTTTATCGTTTCCACAGGTCATCCCTAGAAGACAATGATCACATGTGAGTTTAAACACTATTTCAAAACGGCTTATTTTACCCCCGAAAGTGCATTTTTAGCCACTTTTAGCCGACAACCGCGCTGGAACGTCAGCGAGAAGGAAGCCAGTAAAACGTCCCAAACACCCCCAAAAAGATAGAGACGTTAACCCCGAATAGTCTTTAACAGTGAAACCCAGCACTTTTCGACTATCTTTAGCCACGAGGGTAGTGTTTTTCTCTTGCTCCCTCTAAAAGTTTTCGTTTCCACCGCTAAGTTAACCTGTGTTCTGCGTTCACGCTGGCATAGGGCGGAGCACCACCATGGAGGAAACAGTTAAAAATATCACTAATTTATCTATATATTTCGCGAGGATTAATCGGCCCACGCAGCAGTCCTCGACGTCATTGTTCGAGATAGGAGTACATCGTGAATGGCACTGTGGATCACAACGAGAATACTTCCGTAGATAACACGCCAGAGGTCTCCCCGCAGGCGGTTCTCGCAATCGCACTAGAGATGTTCTCCGAACTAGGCTTTTCCGATGCCAAGCTTGAGGCAATCGCAAGGCAATCCGGGATGTCTAAACGAATGATCCATTATCACTTTGGTGATAAAAAGGGTCTTTATCGCAGATGTTTGGAAGAGGCAGTACGCAGGCTCAGACCACCAGCAGAGGACATGCAACTAGAAACACCTGTCCCCGTCGATGGAGTTCGCAAGGTCGTCGAAGCTGTCTTCCGAACATACGTAATGCACCCAGAATCTATTCGTATTTTGCAGATGGAAAACCTGCACCACTTTGGCAAAATCGCGGAGGCTAGCCCACTCTCCGATCAGTCTTCTATCATGCTGCAGCTAGACAAGCTGCTCATGCTAGGGCAAGATGCCGGCGCATTCCGTCCTGGGATCTCCGCACAGGACGTGTTTACCCTCATCGCCTCGCTAGCCGTCTTCCGAGTCAATTCTCGTTCCACCACGCTCAACCTCTACAGCGTAGACATGATGGATGAGGACAATACTCAAGGAATGGCTCGCCTGGCGGTCGACGCCGTCTTGGCTTTCCTCACATCCAATCTCAAAGGTTCTGATGACGTCAGCTACCTCACGTCGACAGCCCCCAGCGATTCGATCACACGCAACATGGAGGAAGCCTCCTACCAAGTCGACGCAGATCCGTTTTCTTAAATTGATCAGTATCTAAAAAGCGGTTCCACTATCCCAGTGGAACCGCTTTTCTTCATCTGTTATGCAGTCTTTTCTTCTCCAGTGTGTTCAGACATCTGCGGAGATTCGTCGCCTCGCACCGATGCTGCAGTCACCGTGACTACTCCCACGTCTTCCCTATCCGGGATGTCATACATGACGGGGACTAGGAGCTCTTCCATGATGGCACGCAGCCCTCGTGCACCGGTCCCACGCTCTATCGCTAGATCAGCAATGATCTCAAGGGCGTCATCATCAAACTCCAGAGCCACCCCATCCATCTCAAAAAGACGCTGATACTGCTTTACCAGAGAGTTTTTAGGCTCGGTAAGCACCTTAACCAGGGATCGTTGATCCAAATTCCCCACGGTGGCAACAATCGGCAACCGGCCAATGAACTCCGGGATAAGCCCGAACTTGACCAAGTCCTCTGGCAGTACCTCTTTGAATACATCGATCTCATCGATGTCTTCTTTGGTGGTCAGCTCGGCACCAAAACCAATGCCTTTTTTGCCACGACGCTCCTCGATAACCTTTTCCAACCCCGCAAATGCGCCTGCGACGATAAACAAAATGTTTGAGGTATCCAGCTGGATAAAGTCCTGATTGGGGTGCTTGCGCCCTCCCTGTGGAGGAATGGACGCCACAGTCCCTTCAAGGATCTTGAGCAATGCCTGTTGCACGCCTTCGCCGGACACATCTCGCGTAATGGACGGGTTATCCGACTTCCGAGAAATCTTATCTACCTCATCGACATAGATAATCCCCCGCTGTGCACGCTGAACATCAAATTCCGCCGCCTGCAGCAGCTTCAAAAGAATATTCTCTACGTCTTCGCCCACATAGCCGGCTTCGGTCAACGACGTGGCGTCTGCGATGGCGAAGGGGACGTCGAGAAGCCTAGCCAGGGTCTGGGCAAGATACGTCTTTCCGGAGCCGGTTGGCCCAAGCATCAAAATGTTGGACTTTTGCAACTCTGTCTCATCGTCTTTATTCTTACGTGTGCTCAGAACACGAGACTCTTCAGCGCGCACTCGTTTGTAGTGGTTATACACTGCCACAGACAGGATTCGCTTAGCGTCGTCTTGCCCAATGACATATTTGTCAAGGAACGCGGAAATCTCCGAGGGGCGCGGCAGTTTAGTGCCCTCGTCCTTCTTCTCCTCAGCAGCGGTGCTGAGCTCTTCCTCGATGATCTCATTGCATAGTTCGATACATTCGTCGCAGATATAAACTCCGCCACCCGCGATCAGCTTCTTTACCTGCTTCTGACTCTTTCCGCAGAAGGAGCATTTGAGCAGGTCAGCGCTTTCTTGCATACGTGTCATGGTGAGGTTGAAGCTCTCAATTCTTCCCAGCCGTCAGCGGCCAAACGGATTAGTAATCGACTGTCCTTCACTTTAGCGGGTGCGTCAAACTAACGGGCTCGTACGCGCCCAGCGCCTTTTTACCCCAAGGCACAAGACAATCCACCGTAGCAGAATTATCCCTTAGTTTTCTTTGATTAATGGCTGTTGTTTGTCGGCCAACATATGGCGGAATCGCGCTAGTCGTTGGGTGCCGCATGGAACTGGCTCACCATCGAGCTCACTCACGCGAGAAATTCCGTGCAACGCGTTGACAACCCACAGCTCAACGCCGTGCAGCGCCGAGCGGTCATACGTTTTCTGGGCCACTCGGTACCCCAATTCCCGAGCGATCTCCCTGACCATGCACTCAGTCACTGAGTCCAGGCGTTCTGACCCCATGGACACGAGTTCATTATCTTTCCAGGCCAAGAGGGCCGCCGTGGTCGTCTCGTGCACTCCCCGTGGGGAAATAAGCAGAGCGTCGTCGGTAGGTACTGCATTGTTAATTCTTAACAGTTCAGCCAGGTCGGGCCCTTTTATCGTCGGATGCTGGAGCTGCCCAGGCTGCACCATCACAGTGGTCAGCGTCGTAGCTTCTCGACGCTTCGGCGCAGGCCTAAACCGCACGCGCAGCGTGCCGCCGGGGAGGCTTTCCAGGCGCGGAAACCACTCCCCATGCAGAGGAAGCTCTCGCTTGACGGCGGCTAAGAACCTATCGACCTCTTCCACCCTCGCTGTCTGTAGGGCCACACAACTGGAGCGGAAGCGCTGGCAATGGGAGTCAAAGCCTCGGACGTGGCCGTCGACAAGCAAAAAGGAATCAATCACCGTCGGGGGTTGCGTGTGGAGTGCCGGTTGTAGCCTGACGCCATCACATTCCAGAAGCTCTTCATGGGGAAAGCCCTGCGCAACCAGGCTCAGCAACGGCGCAGACTTTGTGACTATCTCCTCCCATTCTGCATCGGCGGAAGATAGCGCGATGATGGCGCCCCCTACCCCATAGCTCAAGCGCTGCCCCTGCACGACCGCGGTGCGTATCGTCATTGCCAGATCCATGCTTCCGTCCACGGAGATAAAGCCGACCGCACCGGAGTAGACCCCACGCGGATGCCCCTCCAGCGTGGCGATGATCTCCATCGTCCGATACTTAGGGGCGCCCGTCATCGACCCTCCGGGGAAAGCCGCGCGAATCACGTCCACGGGGGTCGCAGACTCCCTCGCCTTCCCGCTGATCGTGGAGACCAACTGGTGCGCCCTGGCAAAAGTTTTTACATGGCACAGCTCGTCCACCCGCACGCTGCCGTATTCACAGACGTGCGCCAGATCATTGCGCACCAGATCCACGATCATGAGATTTTCCGCGCGGTCTTTCTGATTCGTGGCCAAGTCGTGCCGCATGTCTGCGTCTTTTTCCTCGTCCTGGCACCGCGCGCGAGTGCCTTTGATCGGTTCCGAGGACACGACACCCTGGTTAACCTTTAAAAACCTCTCCGGCGACGAGCTCACCACATGGGTATCGCCTAGAACAACCAGCGATCGCATAGGGGCCGGAGCAATCTCGGTGAGGCGTCGATACGCCGCAGGTGCATCAAAGTCGCCATCGATTGGTGCTTCTAGCTGGGTGGTCAGGCACACCTCATACGTTGCACCTTGGCTAATGAGCTCTTGAATCTCAGCGATACTGTGCAGATACTTCCGTCGCGATTCCCGCAGTCGCAGTCGTCCCACCACAGACGGGTCGAAAGTCCCCACGGGAGTGGCAGCATGTATCTGCGTCATCGCAGCGTCACACCACCACTCTATGGCTTCCTGTGCCTCGGGCGCGTTGTGTGGGGCAAGCGCTACCAGCTGCAGGCGGCCTCGCTCGATGACCGCAATCCGCTCGGCAAAAAACATTTTTAGTGCTTCACCGGCCGCGGGAGCTTGCGCCTGTGCCTGCGGGCCTAAGTCAGAATGGTGCGCCTCATAACCCACATAGCCAAACCACCCGGGTAGCGCCGCAGCAGTTGCGCCATCGTTGCTCTCGACATGCACCTGCGGGTATGAGTCCACGCTCAGAGACAAATCATCGAGGGAATCAATTATTTCTCCGCCGTCGTAGGGCGCAATGATGCTCTTACCCTCGAACTCCACCAGCGCGCCCTGTCCTCCGAGGGCCACAAAAATATCGACGGGTTCTACTCCCTCTGGGACAGCCGACTCACGCACCACAACAGATCGGCTACGGGAGGCACGGACAACCTCGCGCTGCTGTACATCCGAGTTTTCTCCCGGGCCTCGGTGTGCATGCTGCTCCGCGATCCCCACAAAGTTAGCAATGAGCTGCTCACCGTATTCGCTGCCGATAGACTCCGGGTGAAATTGCACCCCCCACCACGGTTTTGCCTTGTGTTCTAGGGCCATAACAAGCCCCTCAGCATTCGTAGCGGTCACTCGCATGCAATCGGGGACGTCGGTGACCACGAGCGAGTGGTAGCGCACCACAGTAAAAGAATCCGCGATGTCATCCCACAATGGGCCGGTTGAAGTCACCCAGATTGTGTCTTCCCTGCCGTGGACCGGCTCGGGCGCCTTTTCTACCCTTCCGCCCTCAACATAAGCCATCGCTTGCATGCCCAGGCATACGCCAAGTACCGGCACCTCCGCATGCTCCAACGCCGCAGCAGAGATTCCCAGGTCTGAGGGAATAGCAGGGGTGCCAGGACCTGGAGAAATCACGACCGCGTCAAAGGCATCAGGGGACGCGCCGCCCTGCTTACAGATGCGATTGGTATCGAGGGGGGCGTCGTTACGCATCACTGTGACCGCAGCCCCGCAACGCGCAAGATAGTCCACGATGTTATACGTAAAGGAATCGTAATTATCGATGACTAAAACGCGGAGAGCAGTCTTCTCGGGCTCGCCGCTAGCTTCTCGACGTCCCCTCGCATCGCAAGCAGGTGTAATCACGCTCCCGATTATGGCAAAGTCCCCGCAGCACCAATAATTTAGGGTGCGGCGGGGACTTCCTTAAGACCAAAACGGGCTAGCCGTTGAGCTTGCGATAATCAAAAACCTGGTCAATGATGCCGTATTCCACAGCTTCTTGCGCGGTGAGAATCTTATCGCGGTCAGTATCAATGCGAACCTGCTCAGGAGTACGACCAGTATGGCGCGAAAGGGTCTGCTCCATCAGCGCGCGCATACGCTCGATCTCTTTCGCCTGGATCTCCAGGTCCGAGACCTGCCCCTGCGTCCCCTGCGTAGCAGGCTGGTGAATCAGCACACGAGAGTTAGGCAAGCAGGCACGCTTACCAGGTGCACCCGCAGCGAGCAGCACCGCCGCTGCAGACGCCGCTTGGCCCAAGCAGACGGTGCGCACGTCAGGGCGCACATACTGCATGGTGTCGTAGATCGCCATCAAGGAGGTAAAAGACCCGCCTGGGGAGTTGATGTACATCGTTATGTCACGATCGGGATCAAGCCCCTCCAACACCAATAGCTGCGCCATGATGTCATTGGCAGAGGTATCATCCACCTGTGTGCCCAAGAAGATAATGCGCTCTTCAAAGAGCTTGGCGTAAGGGTTCGTCTCCTTGGTGCCATAAGTAGAGTGCTCGATAAACGAAGGCAGCACGTAACGAGCAGAGGGCATCTGCATTCCGGAAGTAGTCATTTATATTCTCCTGCCTTAGTTAGAAAGCGGACCTTGTGCGGACGCAATCACGTGGTCGACGATGCCATATTCTTTAGCCTGCGCAGCTGTAAACCAACGGTCACGATCAGAGTCCTTGGTAATCTGCTCAAACGTCTGACCGGTGTGCTCTGCGATGAGCTCGGCCATCTCACGCTTGGTCTGCGCGAACTGCTCAGCCTGAATAGCAATATCAGCGGCGGTTCCGCCGACGCCGGCAGAAGGCTGGTGCATCATAATCCGTGCATGCGGAAGCGCATAACGCTTCCCCTTCGTGCCACCGGAGAGCAAGAACTGCCCCATGGAAGCAGCAAGACCCATGCCGTACGTAGCGATATCGCAGGGTGAGTACTTCATCGTGTCATAAATGGCCATACCTGCTGTGACAGAACCACCCGGCGAGTTAATGTACAGGGAAATATCGCGGTGTGGATCCTCAGCCGACAGCAGCAAGATCTGCGCACAGAGCTTATTTGCGATCTCATCATCTACCTGTGTTCCAAGGAAGATAATCCGCTCGCGCAAAAGGCGCTCATACACGGAATCACTCAGGTTCAGGCCAGCGCTGCCCTGAGCCATGCGGATCTGGTCACTCATTCCAGTACTCCTTACAGATTTTTATTTTTAGCCAGCCACGTGGCTATCGAATGCAACCCACGTTACCTGCCTATTAGTCCCCCTATGGCACCTGTTCGCTCACAGCGTAGGACAAACTAACAAGCAGGGCCACACTATTTCACGGCTACCCCGCAGCGGCACAGCATGTTGCACGGTTTTATTGCCCAGTTGTCGTTTTTGAGAACGCTAGCGCACTCGCGCTCCCCAAAACCCCACGTCGATTTTTCTAGCGTTCTCAAAAACGACATAATCTTCTATCTCGCTTCTACCTCGGCATAGCAAAAAGACCTCAATGAGCGTTGCATACTCATTGAGGTCTTTTTTGTTTTTAGCTTATTACTTAGCCTCGTCCTCGGAAGCCTCTGCTTCTTCCTCACCGAAGTACTGAGTCGGGTCAACTACGTTGCCTTTCTCGTCCTTAACGGAGACACGGCAGATAGCTGCTGCCAAAGCCTTGCCACGGCGAACATCGGAGAACAGGTTAGCAATCTGACCGGACTGCTGCAGCTGCATCACAAACTGGTTTGGCTCCATGCCATAGCTCTGTGCAGTGAAGAGGATATGATCGGTCAGCTCCTGCTGAGAGACCTCAGGTGCCTCTTGCTCGGCAAGAGCATCGAGGAACAGCTGGGTGCGGACTGCTTCTTCAGAGTTCTTGCGGTTCTCTGCGTCAAAGTCTTCGCGGGTGGTTCCCTGAGCCTCAAGAGCAGTGTTCAAAGCGGCTTCATCGTGAGCGAGCTGGCCAAGCAGCTGGTGCAACTGAGCCTCAACCTGCTCGTTAACAACGCCTTCTGGAAGCTCGAATGTGGACTCTGCGAGTGCCACCTTCAAAACCTCATCACGGATGGCGGTTGCCTGTGCAGCCTTTGCCTTTTCCTCAACCTGAGCGGTGACGGACTCGCGCAGCTCCTCGACGGTGTCAAACTCGGAAGCCATCTGCACGAACTCTTCATCGACCTCAGGAAGCTTGCGCTCCTTGGTCTGCTGAACAGTCACGGTAACGGTTGCTTCCTTACCTGCGTACTCGCCAGCCTGAAGGGTGGTGGTGAACTCTGCAGACTCACCGGTCTTCAGACCGCGGAGAGCGGTGTCCAGGCCATCAATAAGATCGCCAGCGCCAACCTGGTAAGACATACCCTCAGTGGTGGCCTCTTCGATTGCCTCGCCGTCAACGGAAGCGGCAAGATCGATGGTGGCAAAGTCGTTGGTCTTCAGCTTGCGCTTGGTGTCTTTCAGTTCACCGAAACGCTCGCGCAGACGATCGATCTCAGCATCGATTGCTTCTTCATCGGCCTTGACTGCTGGAACCTCTACGTTGAAGCTAGCGAAATCTGGGACGGTAATCTCCGGACGGACGTCAACCTCGGCGGTGAACTCAACGACGTCGCCGTCTTCAACCTTGGTGATGTCAATGGTGGGCTGACCCAAGACCACGAGCTCGTTCTCCTCGCAGGCCTGCTGGTAACGGGTAGGAAGCATGTCGTTGACAACCTGCTCCAAAACCGGTCCGCGGCCAATGCGGGCGTCGATAAGCTGGCGCGGCGCTTTGCCACGACGGAAGCCTGGAATGTTGATCTGCTGAGCCAACGCCTTGTAGGCCTGATCGATCTCAGACTTCAGCTCCTCGAAAGGAACCTCAACGTTGAGCTTGACGCGGGTGTCGCTCAGCTTTTCGACGGAACTCTTCACGAGCCATTCTCCTGATCGTTGGGTACTCAATAAATTTAAAAAATCCCTCCACCCTTACCAAGTGGAGGGATCTACGTCGGGACGACAGGATTTGAACCTGCGACCCCCTGCTCCCAAAGCAGGTGCGCTACCAAACTGCGCCACGTCCCGTTGTCGAACTTTCAAACAAACGCGCACACAATACAAACATAGAACAAGAGTTTCTCGCACCAAGTTCGTACTTGCAGTGTACAAGCTGCTCCTAAAAAGTTACGCCATAGAATCGACTATTCCCAAAACGCCAGTTCAAAGCCACAAAAAGAGGAAATTATCACCACACGTTAGGGCAATTTTTTCGCGCATTATCCTTCCGCCATCCTTCCGCCGATCCCCATCCCGTCAAAGCCGAAAATTGTCGTTTTTGAGAACGCTAGCGGCCATGCAACTCACAAAACCGCCGGTCGAATTTTTCAGCGTTCTCAAAAACGACATTCCTCCAAACCAACAAGATCGCAAAAAGCCGGTGACCTTGAATCAAGGCCACCGGCTTTAAGAAAGTGGAGGGAATGACGGGAATCGAACCCGCGTCTTCAGCTTGGAAGGCTGAGGTATTAGCCACTATACGACATTCCCACTAGCGTTTGAGTGCGTCGAACGCTGTGCGCATAACAGTAGCGGACTTTCACGATAAGGACAAAACCCCAGTATGTCCGCACATCCTTATACCCCAGCACCTAACAGTCCCCTACCCCACCACACCTCTGACAGAACCAAGTTTTTCTACATAATTTCTCTAAAGTTTTTCACCGCCAAAGAAGCTTCATAACCCCCATTCGCCCAGGGCCAAGCCCCGATAACCTGCACAAAAAGACACATTATTGATTAGTGAGTTATTATGTTTTCATGCAACCGAAGATCATCGACGCAGATACCGGCCGCGAATTGTGGACCGCAAATGACTGCGCAGAGTTCTCGGGCACAGCTCGAGGCACATTTACGAGTTATGCAGGTCGAGGACGTGCCCCTTCTCCCGTAGCTAAACACCATGGCCTAACTCTGTGGGATTCTGAAGCAGTCAAAGAATGGGTTAATGCCCGTAATGCGGTAAAAGACCCAGAGCCTGAAGACCCCGTCGCGGACAAGTAAATTCACCTCACGTAATCTTGTCCCAACTCATTCCTCAGCAGACCACCCCAAAAGGTTAGGCTGAGGAACTTTTTGTTTCCTTGGAACGTTGTTCACTGTAACTAACGTACCCAATTTCCCACGGAGGCATTCACAATGATTGCGTTATTACTTGTCGTCCTCGTCGTCGGCGGTGCCATCTTCTTCCTTAGCCGAGGCAATAAAAGTAACCAGCAAATTGAGTCAGACAATCTCCAAGACTCAATCGCAGAAGCCCGCCGTTGGATCGAAAGGTTGGGGTCGCAGGTGCTCACCATCTCAGGCACCGATGCGGCGTCCACGCAAGCCATTGCCGACGCTTCCGAGCGCTACAACGCAGCATCATCCCAGATCAGCACGGCTGCAACGGTGCGCCAAGCCGAGCTAGCGCGCGAGTCCGCGTTGGAGGGCCTACACTATGTGAATGCCGCTCGTGAGATCATGGGACTGCCCGCTGGCCCTGAACTGCCACCGCTAGAAGGCCAACGTCAAGCAGGTAAAGTCACCGAGAACCGAACCATCGAGTTCGAGGGACAACAGATTACGGCTTCGCCTAACGCGACACCCGAGACCCCGAACTACTACCCCGGCGGAATGGTCGCTGGCCGTCCGGTTCCTGCCGGCTGGTATTCCGAGCCATGGTGGGCTGGTGCGTTGCGCAGTGGCCTCTGGACTGCCGGATCCGTGTTTCTCTTTAGCTCGCTGTTCAACGGCATGTCTGGCGTCGGATACAGCGCTAATGCCTTTGAGTCCGGCTTTGACAAGGGCTATGCAGAAGGCCTTGCAGCCAACGGCGGCGATGCCGGCGGCGACATAGGAGGAGGAGATGACGGCGGATTCTTTGACGGCTTCTTCGGCGGCGACAGTGGCGATGGCGGCGGATTCGACTTTGATTTCTAAGCGCTAAAAATCACCAAAGTCTGTGACACAAGTGCCCGTGCTTCCATGCACGGGCACTTTATTGTTTGCTAGGTGTCCTTTGGCTTCCTACGGTCGTGCATACGGCGCCGGATTACGACGCGGACGCAGCGTCACATTGGGCAACGCGGGGGCCTCAATCCGGGCCAAACCCTGCGCGTTGATTCCCTCACCCGCGTCATTCACCCCGCCATGACCTCGATAGCCAGCGACCTTGCCAAAACGATCTGTACGGGCTTCCCACTCTTGCCTACTGTGGCGAATATCCTCAGTCGATCGCCCGACAAAGTTCCACCACATAACGATGTCTTCCTCAAACGGCTGCCCACCGATGAGCAGTACCCTGCCTTCGCTGTCACCATGGTTGGTGATCTCAATGCGATCTGTGCCCACTCCCACGTAAGCAAGCGCCGCGTGAGGAATGGAAACGTCTTCTACTGCGATGGTGCCGGCGTCGATAAGCATCCCATGCTCAAAAGCCGGATCGAGGGATATGGTGAGGGATGATTTCTTTTCGATGCGTATTTCCGCTCCTACCAGCGGGGTAAAAGTTTGTACCGGGCTTTTCACGCCGCAGAGCTCGCCAAGGAAAACAATTGCCTGCCCCTCCCCTAAATCTATGGGTTCAGGAGAGTAATGCTCAAAAGAGCGCGGCGCTGTGTTCCGGGCCGAATCCGGCAACGCAACCCAGAGCTGAACGCCGTGGAGAGTCTCCGTGGTTGCCGTAGACACCTCCGAATGGCAGATTCCGGCCCCGGAGGTCATTAAATTAACCTCTCCAGGGCGCACCGTGCCGACGTTTCCGCCTGAGTCAAGGTGCTCTATTTCCCCACGGAACAACCAACTGACGGTCTGCAAACCGCTATGCGGGTGCGGCGCCACGTCCATGCCGCCGGTCTGAGAAACATCATCGGGACCATAATGATCCACAAAGCACCATGCCCTGATCATTGTCCGTTTCTTCTGAGGTAGCGTCCGACGCACGCTCATCGCGCGCAGTCCTCCGAGTGGAACCTCCCGCGCAGTGATGATTTCCACTGGGGCTCGCATGGCCTGGTTGCTATGCATATCCTTCATCGTTTTCCTCCTCATCGATTGCGCGTAGTAAGAAATCCCCGATATCACGTCCTCAGAGAGGCCTCGGATATCAGGGATCGTTAGTTTTAGTAGGAGCCGTAACGCTTGTTAAGTATTAGGCTTCTGGAAGTGCCGGGGCAATTCCTGTGCGCTCGTATTCGGAGAGGATGTCGATACGCCGCTGGTGGCGCTCCTCTTTGCTCCACTCCTGCTCGATAAAGGCATCGACGATCTGCAGTGCTTCTTCTTCAGAATGCATACGACCGCCCAAACCGATCAGCTGAGCGTTGTTGTGCTCACGAGCCAAGCGAGCGGTTTCTACCGACCATGCCAACGCACAGCGAGCACCTTTCACTTTGTTCGCGGCGATTTGCTCGCCGTTGCCCGAACCACCCAAAACGATGCCGAGTGAACCGGGGTCATTGACCACGCGGCTAGCAGCCTCAATGCAATACGCCGGGTAGTCATCCTGGGCGTCATAGGTGTGTGCACCGCAGTCGATAACCTCATGTCCCTTGATCTTGAGGTGTTCCGCGATGATATTCTTCATGTCGAACCCTGCATGGTCCGCTCCGAGGTAAACGCGCATAGTTCCAAAGTGTATCGCATCACCGCACCCCATCAAGAAGGGGACAAATCACCTCAGGGCTTCCCACCTCATCCGCGCTACTTCTCCTAAGGCCTTAACAAGGAAATATCTTGTTATGCAAGGCGGCACACGAGTGTGGCATCAGGAAACCCTGTGGCGCACTGCACCTTTTATTGGTCTGGTCAAAGCGAGGATTCTCAGTCCTCGACCGCTTTAGTTCAAAGAAATAGGGGTAGGAACCTAGTGCGATGGAGGCGTCGAAAAGCTTCCCGGCTTCTTCCCCACGCGGGATCCTGGTGATAACTGGGCCAAAGAACGCGGAGTCTCCCAGTTTGATCACTGGTGTTCCCACGTCGTTACCCACTAAGTCCATAGCGCTGTGGTGGTATTCACGCAGTTCTTTATCCCAGGCCTCGGTGTTCGCAACCTCAGCCAATTCGGGATCTAAGCCGACCGCGGACACCGCAGTCTTGATGATCTCGTCATAGGCGCCAAAACCCTTCTTGCCACCGTGTCCGTTGTTATGGATCTCGGTTCCCATGACTGTGTAGAGTTCATCGAGCTTATCGGGGTGCTGCGAAGCGACTGCCGCGAACACTCGCGCTGGTCCCCAGTTCGCCTTCATCTTCTCTTTGTAGTCTTCTGGCAGCTCGTCCCGACCTTCGTTGAGAACAGAAAGGCTCATCGGCACCCATGAGACCTGGACGCCGCGCACCTGCTCTACCTCTTTGATCCATCGAGAGGTTACCCAGCAAAAAGGGCAGCTCACGTCGAACCAGAATGTCACGTGTTCGGTCATAGGATTCTCCTTCACTTCATCGTGCTCGTTGCTTACCCAACGTGCTTCCGCCGTTGCCTTTTTCAACGCATTCCTCCACGCAATCATTCCGCGCCACACCTGGCCTGAGTCCAATCGATGTCCGCCCTGCGTCCGTCCTATGCCAAAAAGACTTTCCCAATAGCCAGTTGCGCTGGGGCAGGCAGTTGTAAAGTAAATCCACAGATCACATGCAGTACCCCCACGTAGCTTTTCGTGCCTAGCCTCTAGCTAGCCTCGCTCCCCAAGCTAAAGGAGATCCTTCACCACATGTCTTCCATTAATCTCACGCAAACAGAAGCCGAGCAGCGTTTCCGCCTTCTTGACGTACATCATTATGGTATCTCTCTTGATTTAACCGAAGGGGACAAAGAATTCCCTTCCACCACCACGGTGTCTTTCACCGTAAAGGAAGCCGGAGATACCTTTATTGATCTTCGAGCAGCGTCCGTAGCGGAAGTGCTTCTCGACGGCACAGACATCACCGCAGCAGCGGTCTCGCTGACCTCCGACGGCTACGATGAGACCCAGGGACTCTCTTTACGAGGGCTGACCCCGGGACTGCATTCCCTTTCCGTGACCGCCTCATGCGTCTATTCACATACAGGCCAGGGGCTTCACCGCTTTATCGATCCGGAAGATCAGCGCGTCTACTTGTACACGCAGTTTGAAACAGCTGATGCCAAACGCATGTTTGCGTGCTTTGACCAGCCAGATCTCAAAGCGACCTATAGTTTTACCATCACGGCTCCCAAAGCCTGGAAAGTAATCACCAATGCTTATTCCCAGGTCACGACCACTGAGGATAAGGCTATCCATACCTCGCACGTGGATTACAAGCTTTCCACGTATCTCGTCGCGTTGTGCGCCGGCGATTATCACGAGGTCTCAGACACCTGGTCTGGCGCGCTGACGCACCATCCGGAGACTCCCGAAGACCAGCCCACAGCGCTAGAGATTCCGATGTCCATCTACTGTCGGAAATCATTGGCACGATATTTAGACGCGGACACCTTGATGAGGGAGACCAGACAAGGGTTCACGTTTTATCACGAGAACTTTGGCATGGCGTACCCGTTTTACAAGTATGACCAGATCTTTGTTCCGGAGTTCAACATGGGCGCCATGGAAAACGCTGGTGCGGTGACCTTCCGCGATGAATACGTCTTTTCCTCTAAAGTCACCAAGTACCGCTACGAGCGTCGCTGCGACACAATCCTGCACGAGATGGCCCACATGTGGTTTGGCGACCTTGTCACCATGAAGTGGTGGGGCGACCTCTGGCTCAACGAGTCCTTTGCTACCTGGGCCGCGGCGATCTCTCAAGCCGAGGCAACGGAATACTCCACGGCATGGGTCACCTTTGCCAATGTGGAAAAGTCATGGGCCTATCACCAAGACCAACTCCCCTCCACGCATCCGATCACAGCCGACGCCTCCGATATTGAGACCGTTGAACAAAACTTCGACGGCATTACATATGCCAAGGGTTCTTCGGTGCTCAAACAGTTGCAGGCTTTTGTGGGACGGGAGGCCTTCCTGGCGGGTGTCCGTAAGCACTTTACCAATCACGCATTTGCTAACGCAACCTTTGATGATCTGCTTGGAGCCTTTGAAGAGGCCTCCGGCCGCGATCTCTCCCAGTGGGCCGACCAATGGCTCAAGACCACTGGAATTAACAAGCTTTCCCCCACCTTTACCGTTAAGGATGGCGTTTATTCCGAGTTCGCCATCCAACAAAGTGGAGCAGCACCCGGCGCGGGCGAGCTTCGGACGCACAGGATCGCCGTGGGGCTTTATTCGCTTATCGACGGTCAGGTGAAGAGAACTCACCGATGCGAGATTGACGTTGAGGGCGCATCCACGCCGGTTCCGGAAATACTCGGTCGGGCGCAAGCCGACCTGATTCTGGTCAACGATGACGACCTCACGTACTGCCTGATGCAGCTGGACCCAGTTTCATTGGATTTCATCGTGAACAACATCGACAAAATCTCTGATCCCATGGCGCGTACGCTGTGTTGGTCTGCCGCATGGGAAATGACAAGGGACGGGAGTATGCGCGCTCGTGACTTTGTCACGCTCGTTGCACGTGGCGCCCAGTTTGAGACTGAAATTGCGGTGCTTGAACGAATTCTGAGCCAGGCGGCAAAGGCCGTACGGTCCTACGTGGCCCCTGCATGGGCAGATAGCACCGGACGCGACATGCTTGCCGACGCTCTCTTGGTGGGTGCTCGCAACGCACAGCCTGGTTCTGATGCACAGCTGGCGTTTGTCCAAGCTCTGGCAAAGATACGCATTACCAAAGAGGCAGCCACCGAGTTTGCTGCGATTGTGCAAGGTTCTACGTCACTTCCAGGCCTTACCGTAGATTCTGATCTGCGCTGGTGGGCGCTCACAGCGCTTATCGCCCACGGTGAGATCACTGGAATAGCGGTCCGCGAGAACGTGGAGAAGTTGCGCGGTATGGATCATTCTTCTGCCGGTGAACTGGCGGCGTTGCGCGCATATGCCGCGCAACCGGATGCTGAGGTTAAGGCAGAGATTTTTGCTGAAGTCACCGACACACACAACACCCTGTCTAATCTTTTCTTGCGACATAAGCTCGAAGGCCTTACGTTCACAGGCTCCGCCCCTTATCTCACCCGCTATAGCTCCGCGATTTTTGCGTTGGCGGAAAAGATCTGGGCTGAGATGTCTTCTGAGGTCGCGCTGGTGACGCTTTCCGGAATCTATCCTCATTGGGATATTTCCGCACAAGGGGTAGAAAACGCCCACGAGTTCCTTAACAAGGATTCCTTGCCGGCTGGTGTTCGCCGGGTGGTGTCTGAAGGAATGTCTGAGCAGGAGCGTGCCTTGCGCCTACGCGAGATAGACGCACGCTAGTTTTTATGTCAACGCTGCCGCAGGAACCGATGTGTCCTGCGGCAGCGTTCGCGTCTTTCTTGAATGCCATACAAAAACCGCCCCCTTTCACAGCCCTACTACACAGCGCGCTGCTACGGTGGGCAGCGATGACAATCTTTAGTGCTACAGAACAGACCGAGGCAGTCTCATCCTGGTTAGGATCCGTAAACACCCAAGAATGGCTGGTAGACAGGCCTATCAAAATCGGAATCACTATCCTTATCGGGCTGGTGGCAAACTGGCTTCTACGGAAATCCATTACCAAAGCAGCTCAAATCAATATCAATAAAAAGCCCTCGAAAATTTCTTCCGTGCTGCCACTGCGCGGAAAGGCCAATAACAAAACGTCCGAGGCGCTCAGCGCAACGCAGGAACAGCGCAGGCAATCCCGCATGCTCACACTCGCGGCGGTAGGTCTGTCTATCTGCTGTCTCAGTTGTGATTTGGGTGTGGGTAGGCCTGGCGGTTCTTACGTACTTGGGGATCAATGTCACCCCGATCGTGGCGTCGGCAGGCGTCGTCGGCGTGGCTCTTGGTTTTGGCGCCCAGTCTCTGGTCAAAAACTTTTTATCTGGTGTCTTTATGCTCATTGAAGACCAATACGGTGTCGGCAACACCATCGATGTGGGAGACATCGTGGGAACCGTTGAGGACGTCAGTCTCCGGCTCACAACCTTGCGCGATATTCACGGCACCCAGTGGTTTGTCCGCAACGGTGAGATTCTTAGGATCGGTAATTTTCAGTCAAGAATATGCTGTCGCCCTCATCAATATTCCTATTGCATTGGATGAAAACGCTAGCGCCGCCATCGAGGCTGTGACTGATGCAGTAAATGCCGCGGCACAAGAGCCGGCTATTAGCGACGTACTCCTCGACTCTCCTACCGTCGATGGCGTTAATTCCATTGGGCTCGATCACATGTTGATCCGCGCCCGCGTAACAACCCTCCCGGATCAGCAATGGTATGTCACCCGAGAATTAACAGCGCGCGTACTCACTGCTCTCCAGCACAACAACATTGATACGCCTTATCCTGAAGGCATTGCGGCTTCGCGACGCATCTCCGACTAACACTTCTCAGAAAACGAAAGTCCCATGTCTACTCCCCAATCCTTTTATGACGCTGTGGGCGGCGAGTCCACATTCCGCGCATTCGTCCACCGCTTCTACGAGCTCGTTCGCACCGACGACATCCTGGGGCCCATGTATCCACACGACGATTGGGAAGGCGCAGAAGACCGCCTCCGCTGGTTCCTCGTCCAATACTGGGGAGGACCACAAACGTTCTCAGAGAATCGCGGACATCCCCGCCTTCGTATGCGGCATGCGCACTTCCCCATCGACCAAGCCGCCGCAGACCGTTGGCTGCTGCTCATGGAATCCGCGCTGGATAGCCTCGATGCAGAGACGTTGCCCGACGCCTATCGCGCCGCGCTGTGGGACCATATGCAGCGCGTAGCCGATATGCTCATCAACCGCACTTCTTAATTCCCATGCTGTGGATTCTCCTTGGTGTCGCCGCCGGTGCGGTTATCCCCATCCAAACGGTTGTTAACACCCGACTCAGTGCATCCACCGGAACGCCGTTTTCTTCCTCGATGATCTCCTTTTGCGTGGAGACGCTGACCCTCGCGGTAGCGCTTATAGCTGTCACCGGACAGCTGCCCAACGTCTCAGCTGCTTACGACGCCCCCGCATAGATTTGGCTTGGCGGACTTTTGGGGGTCATCGCCCTTACCGCGAATATTTTCATGTTCCCCCGGCTCGGCGCAGTGCAGATTGTTGTCTTGCCGATCTCAGGGCAAATCTTCATGGGACTAGCCATCGACCACTGGGGCTTATTCGATGCTCCGCAGAACTCGATGACTCTGCTCCGAGTACTCGGCGCGTTTCTGGTGTTTGTCGGTGTGATCGCCACCGTGGGGAAACCGAAAAGTTCCGAGACCCAATCGGTGAGCCTTATTCACTGGCTCTGGCGGCTCGCCGGAATCTCATTTGGCATGCTTACCGCCATGCAATCGGCTATCAACTGCAGGCTTGGTTCTGTGCTTCACTCAGCGGCAACGGCGGCGCTCGTGTCGTTCGCCGTCGGAGCGGCGGTTCTCATCGTGCTCAACATCGTTTTACGCTGGCGCCCACGGATACAGCGTCTCGGGTCTTCTCACCCATGGTGGATGTGGTTTGGAGGAAGCCTTGGGGCATTGTTTGTTTTCACTAACGCGGCATTAGTGCCAAAGATCGGAACCAGTCTTACCGTGGTTGCAGCATTACTCGGGATGATGATCTCAAGTATTGCCGTTGAGCGCATCCGCGGTGGGCGCACAGGAGTCCGGCAGATTCTCGGAGTTAGTGCCATGCTTACGGGGATCATAATGATCCGGCTGCTGTAGCCTACAGCAGCAAAGAAAGCCCCTTGGACTCATAGACCGTTCCGTAGGGGGCATCAATGCGTGCCCACCGTCCGGTGCTGGATACCCGGAGATGCCTCGGTATATGCGCTGGTGCAGTAGCCGGAGGAATAAATCCCAGGGAAGTGCAGGCAAAAATCATCCGCATCGAAATATCTACGGAACTATCCGCGCTCGATACCGCCATAACCTTTTGATCCAACAAGCTTGCGGGAGGCCCCATCGGGCCGGAAAATTGTCGAGCCAAAGAGCGACCTTTTTCTGCAAGGTCGCTGGCAACGCCGACGGGGATTTCGTCGATAAGCTTAAAGCCCGTCACTGGGGGAAGCGCGCCTGCCCAGGAGGCATCGTGTGGCTTCCCTTCCCCCCGCGCCAGCAAGTCAGTAGCCAGCAAAACCGCGCCGTCTCTCGACGCTTCTCCCCTGACTCTCCGCGATGCGACAACACCAAAAGGAGTAGTCACATACACGTTCACGTAGCCTCCTACCTGCTGCAACCGCGCATAAGCGTGTCGGTCTAAGCCAACAGCGCGCTGCAACAGGCTCGTTATCCCCGCTGCTGGGCCTTCGGGAATAATTAGACTCTCGTTCATCTTGATTAACGCGCCGATTCTGCAATCTTGGTGAGAACCTGCAGCTCATGGGCCTCGATCTCGCGAGGGCGCGCAGTCTTAAGGTCTACTGCCACCTGTACGGCGAGCACCACTGCGCATACGTGTCCCTCGCAGTCTTTCAAGCTTTGGCGAGTGGTAAACGACGTGGTTCCGATCTGGACGATGGATGTTTCAACCTCAACCTCAGTGGTACTGGGCATGATGGGCCGCAAGTAGTCCACCTCAATTCGGCGAACAAATACCGCAGGATTGTCATGCCCCTGCGCCATAAATTCATCGTTTGCCCACTTGGTGCGAGCCTCTTGAGCTAGGTCAACATACGCTGAGTTTGTGACATGACCAAAACGATCAAAGTCGGTCCACCGAACGGGAACTGTAGTTGTGTGGACTTGATGGGTGGATTCTGCCGACATGCTCTACTTTCTCAAAGTTTTCTATCAGGTTAAAGCACACACTACCGTGCATCGGTGTGTGATATTCCACAATGTTAGCCTCGTCGCACATATTATGCGCAGCGATGCCCCTCAGCCCTAGTGAACGATTGTCCAATCACTCATCAGGTACCGAGGGGCATCAACTAGCGCAGTGCGCTACCGGCCATGATCACTATGACTAGCGAGTCAACTTACGGTGTGTGACGCGGGAAGGACGCGCTGCGTCAGCGCCGAGGCGCTCAACTTTGTTCTTTTCATAATCCTCAAAGTTGCCCTCGAACCAGAACCACTGGCCCTCTTCCACGTTGCCTTCCCATGCAAGGATGTGCGTACACGTACGGTCCAGGAACCAACGGTCGTGAGAAATCACCACGGCACAGCCCGGGAACTTCTGAAGAGCATTCTCCAGGGAACCCAATGTCTCCACGTCGAGGTCGTTGGTTGGCTCGTCGAGAAGAATCAGGTTGCCGCCCTGCTTCAACGTCAACGCGAGGTTCAGTCGGTTGCGCTCACCGCCAGACAAGACCTTGGATGGCTTCTGCTGGTCAGGGCCTTTAAAGCCGAAGGCAGACAGATACGCGCGCGAAGGCATCTCGTTTTGGCCAACGTGGATGTAATCGAGTCCGTCGGAGACAACTTCCCACACGGTCTTTTCTGGGTCGATGTTCTCACGGTTCTGGTCGACATAGCTGAGCTTGACGGTTTGACCGACCTTGACGTCACCGGAATCCGGATTCTCTAGGCCCACGATGGTCTTGAACAGCGTCGACTTACCCACACCGTTAGGACCAATCACGCCCACAATGCCGTTGCGCGGCAGGGTGAAAGAGAGGTCTTTAATCAGGACGCGACCGTCAAAACCTTTATCCAGGTGATCTACTTCCACAACCTGGTTGCCCAGACGCGGCGGAGTAGGAATCTGGATTTCTTCAAAATCGAGCTTCTTGTACTGCTCAGCCTCTGCAGCCATTTCCTCGTAACGCTGCAGACGTGCCTTGTTCTTAGCCTGACGAGCCTTAGCTCCCGAGCGCACCCATGCGAGCTCTTCCTTCAACCGCTTCTGCAGCTTCTGGTCCTTCTTGCCCGCGACCTCTAGTCGCTGAGCCTTGGTCTCCAGGTAGGTAGAGTAGTTGCCCTCATAAGGGTAAAGCTTTCCGCGGTCAACCTCGCAAATCCAGCCTGCAACATGGTCCAGGAAATAACGATCGTGAGTGACCGCCAAGACAGCGCCCTTGTAGTCTGCAAGGTGCTTTTCCAGCCACAGCACGGATTCTGCGTCTAGGTGGTTGGTGGGCTCGTCGAGAAGCAAAAGGTCGGGCTCAGAAAGCAGCAGCTTAGCCAGTGCTACTCGACGACGCTCGCCTCCCGAGAGATGCGTAACCGGGTCGTCGGACGGCGGGCAGCGCAGTGCCTCAAGCGCTTGGTCGATCTTAGAGTCGATCTCCCAGGCGTCGGCGGCATCCAGTTCTTCCTGGAGCTTGCCCATCTCATCCATCAGCTCATCGGTGTAATTGGTCGCCATTTCCTCGGCGATCTGCTCGAAGCGCTGCTTCTTCTCAAAAATCTCGCCGAGGCCTTCCTCAACGTTTCCACGAACGGTCTTCTCCTCGTTCAGTGGTGGTTCCTGAAGAAGAATGCCCACGGTAGCGCCGGGGTCAAGGAATGCTTCGCCGTTGGACGGCTGGTCAAGTCCAGCCATGATCTTGAGGATCGAAGACTTACCAGCGCCGTTCGGGCCCACAACGCCGATCTTGGCGCCTGGGTAAAAGGCCATGGTGACATTGTCCAAAATGAGCTTGTCACCGATAGCCTTGCGCACGTTTTTCATCGTGTAGATGAATTCGCCCACAGTGATATTCCCCTTTAAATGTTGAAATAGGTTTCAGTCACGTCAAAGGGTACATCACTCTTCCTATAAATTCGCCCCGCGCTGTGCTCTCCTAACCTAAAAGAGGTTTTATTTCCTCACTGCGTGAACCCGCCGCCTCTGTTATTCGGCAAGTTTTTTAAAAGAGCGGATTGTGGGACCCTGTTGCCGCTGCTCCTACTAGCTCATCGGAAATGCTCGCGGCACCATCATCTCCTTCACTCAAAAAAGCATTGGTTCTTGAATAGTCCCGGTCCGGAATAAAGGGTTGGTTATCCGTATTGTCCGGAGCTGGTAGTCCAGGAACATGGTGAATGTCCTCCACAGTCGATTTACGTGAAGACACAACGTAACGGCTCAGCTCAAACCCCACGTAGTTAGCTTTGAGAACTATCTTTGATGCCGGCTTTCCCGTTGCGGCATCAGTCCATTCTTGAGTGACCAAATAGCCAGAACAGATCACGGGACGCCCGCGTTCCAATGACATCCGGGCGTTCACACCTAGCTGACCCCAGCATTCCACGTCAATGTAGTTTTGGTCCGTATCAATCCACTGAGTCTCTCCCCCGGGAGCTTCGTTGTTCGCAGTATTCTTGCACATTCTGCGTCTCGCAGCGATACGAAACTTGCAGACTCCGCCACTAGTGAATTGCACGAATGTTGGCTCGTTGGTGAGATTTCCTACGATGGTGCTTTGAATATGCATGATGTGATTCCATTCCTTGAGTTCATTGGTATGCGCTGATAACCACGCAGGTCTGCGTCATTGTGCAGAGCTTTACGCCGCAACGCAAGGGTTAACGCCGACCGTCCTGCCTTCTACATCTTGCGCACTTTCCCTGCACGCGAGTATCCCCGTTCCCTGGCAGATTGTTTTTCTGTGGACAACTCCGCTTCCAGGCACAAACTATCCACAGAAAATCTCCGAATAGGACGCGGCTCTTGATGTTGTGAGCCTTTTATGCTGCGGAATGAGCCACCCACGACGGCTCATTTCAAAGACACGCTCGCCATCAGCAGTTTCTGATAAATATCTATCTGTTTAATAACTTTTCCGAACCTAAGACACATTTTGCGGTAAGCTTTTGTCAATGAATTTTTGATTCTTCTTCGGATTACCCCCCCCCCGGGCCATCACCCCGCTCGTCGGCACGCTCGTTCCCGACGAAAAGCGCCCTGTGCTCTAGGAATCCGGCGCTGAATTGAGGGTTTGTGTGAGATTGCTCCCCTAAAGGAATGGTGATCGTATGACCCGTATCGTACAGAATTCCCCACGTCCCACCGGCTTGCCAGAGACTGAGAATTCCACAGCGGCTAAAGGATGGCGACCGTTCCTGCACAGTAATGTGATGTTCTCCGAAACACCCACGGGCGTGGAGTTTCACGATGACTTCCGTCGGTTTTCTATCGACGGCCCAGGCGCATACAAAGCTTTCCGTGCCGCGGCCCCCATCTTTGAAGGCGACGTACTCTTCTCCGATGCACTTCAGCATCTGGGTGCCGCTGGTACCCAGACCATCGAGCTATTCGAATCCGAGTTACACCAGCATGGGATGCTCACACGGCTGACCCCGGAAAACCCTTCTGTTGCCGCATGCCAGTGGGGTGGCCCTTGGGACGGGATATTAAGGCTCCTCGCAAACTACACGCCCACGCCCATCGCCGTTTTGGAACGGATTTACCACACGCCTTTTGCTATCCGCTGCGACCACACGGAAAGCGCCCGTCTGATCAAAGCCAGTTTGGAAGAAAACGGCTGCGCCGCAGTGCGTTGTGCAGCGCTTTCTCCGGATACGTCGCGCTTCCAACCTGTGCTCTCTCTAAGTTGGCGCGAGCTGGACAACGCCACCCCCACCATCACTGTCCGCAGAATTGGCAACGGCTTAGTCATCGCATCAGATGTCGCGGCCGAGGCAGTGGCTGCGACGCGCGTGTTGGAGTCTTTATCCGTTGAGGAAGAAACCGCCGAGGTTCCAGAAGCTCTTATCCGGATGGCTGGAATCGTCGCGTCCTTTGAGGCTTTCAAAATTGTCTCTGGCGTCATGCCGGCAACGCTCACACAAGCGCTAGTTCGCATCGACCTTTCCACCGGTGAGGTGACCCAACACCAACTAGGCCAGCAGCACCAGCAGCGCGATAATGGCGATTCTCCCCTATTTCCCCTGGTTGATCCGCTTCTAGGTTTCACACCGCGCTTCCTTGACGACGATATAACCCAGATGCCCTTGCGACTATCTCAAGTATCCGTGACCGGTCCCGATCAACGTCGTTGGATTGTTACCGGTTGGGCGCCAGACACTCTGGAGGCTGCACGTGAACGAGCAGTTGAGGAAGCCGCTACCCGCGTCCTTCTCTCCCAACAGCTAGCACAGGCTATGCCGGGCAGCGCTTTGATGCAGCCAACCGGGCTTCCCACACCAGCTGCTGTAGGAAGTTCCTCGGAAGAAGCCACGGAACGCGCTCTCCCACGCGCAGCCGCTTATTGGACTTTTCGCTCTGCAGCGCAGGGCACCTCGGCGGTTGTTCCATTTCATGCAGGCGCTGAGGCCGCATCCTGTGTGCGAGATGCACAGGAACTCTATGGCGCAGCCACGTCTACGTTCTTAGAGCTCACGCCTCTGTGGGACCATTCGGTAGTCGTTGTTCAATGTGACAATCCGATTCTTAGCGTCGTGGCGGCGGGAGAGTCGGCGGAACAAGCCGCGGTATCCGCCGCCTACGGACACCTCGCGCTTGCACAACTGCATGCAGACAAGCACTGTCCGCCGCACGACAGCTGGTCACATGCGCTTCCGTCGTTAGCCTTAAGAGAATCCGGTGTGCTCTGCCTTACCGCGGAGCCAGTGACTGAGCATTTAACAGATCCTCGTCTCTCTGCCGCCGGGCTCACTGCCGTAGCGTTGCGCCCACGCACGTGGATACATGCTGCCCTGCCTGCCATCGACCCGGCCGTTCATCGGCCTCTTGTCTCATGACTACGCGCGTCGCGTACCTGCACTGCCCGGCGCGCAGTTTCCCAGCGCACGCCCTGCCCCCGCGTCACGAGCAGTGGATAGCAATCCCTTCCGAAGTGTGCAGAGTCTGTCTAGAAGCATGGGTGGATCGTACGGAAGAGGCTGCGGACTGGGTTGACGCTGTTAACGTACCCGGTTTTATCAGACGCTGGCTGTCTGAGCGTGTGCAGTACGTCGAGCGCCCCCGAGGAGGCTGGAGACTGGCGGCTACTGATGCGCAGTGTCTCTCCAGTTCTACGGTGTTTATTCCGCCAAGCCCGCACTGCAATGCACACCATGATTATGCTGCTAGCGCAGAGGTTTCCGATCTCACGGGGCCTGTGTTGGCGCCGTGTGGGGCGGGGCCGATCACGGAGATTCGTCGTCCCGGAATGATGGTTTCCCGTGGAACAGTGCCTGCTGTGGGTTCTCGTCCTGCGTTCCATTGGAGCGGTCAGGCGCCGACTATTGCTGAGAGCCGAAAGCTGGCTCTTTGTGAAGCCGTCGAGCGCGCGTCCGCGTGTGGGAATGGGGGAACGGGAAGCGTCGATACGCATGTTCCGCGCGTCCCTGCCGCTGACTTTGGGGTGGAAGACGCACGGTGGAACCGTTCTTATGAAGACTGCCGCGATTGGACACGCGCTACTCGCTTGGGAGATGAAACCGCATGGGTAGTGCCCACGGATATGGTGTTTTTCTGGTCTGATGCACAAGCTCGTTTTTGTTTTGATTCTTCCAGCGGTGCCGCGGTGGGGCGCACATGGGAGGATGCGGTGATGTCCGGGCTAGTGGAAGTCATTGAACGCGACGCTGTCCTGTCCTTATGGCATGGTTCCATGTCCGTCCCAGAGATTGACGTTGACTCGATCAATGATCGCGCCTACCTGGCAATGCTGCGGCATCTTCGCAGGCAGGGGCTTGTTATCCGCGCGTTTTATTGCCCGTTGAGCGCAGGGGTTCCCAGCGTTATTGCGGTGTGCACGGATGTGCAGCGCACTTTCTTGTGTGTTGGGGCAGCCGCTGCGCCCGATCCTCATGTCGCAGTACGCAAGGCGTTGCGGGAGGTCATGGCGGATTATCCACAGTCGCGCTTGCTTGCTACCGCGCGGTTGTCGGACGCCGCCGCAGTGCGTGCGGACGGTTCGGGGGCGACTCATCGTTTAAGCGTTGCCACCCGCGAGCTTATCGACGCCGCCGCTTTCCTACTTCTGCCCCGAAAAGAGCTACTCCGTGTCTCCGACATCCCGGGCTGCCCACGGCTGTCGCTCTCCGAGCTAGTCACATGCCTCAAAACGCATGGATTTTATGGCTATGTTGTCGACTTCACCCAGGACTATCACCGAATGGTGGGACTCTCCGCGGTCAAGATTATTGTCCCCGGTCTCTTGCCACTGGAATATATCGGGCAGCTGACTCGGGCATTACATATGCCTCGGTTGAAACAACAGATGACATGTTTTCGCGCTTTGGGCCTAGCCCCTCCCAGTATGCCTCCCCGCCTCAACCTTGTTCCGCATCCGCTTCCTTAATGTTCCTCATGCTTCAATGAAAGGTCGTGAGTCCTATGGATCGTCGTACTGCAGACTTCTGGGCCACAACGGATAACGCTGCAGCCGAATACACGCAGCTCATTCTGGAACGCAAAGAACATGGCATGGTCTCCCCTGCTCAAGGACCTTTTTGGAACCACCAACCCTATCCCGCAAAAATTGTTCCGGGTGCACCTCGTTTCCAGCTTCGTGCACACGCCATGTCCCCCATGGACATTGCTATTGCGCGGGCGCTGGAGGGTTCCCTGCTCAGAACTCATCTGCGTGCAGAAGTCGACTGCAACTCGCCTACGCGGACCCGAGCTGAGGTCGCATCTTTCCAGTGGTCTCGGAATACGGCCTCAGGTGGAGGTCTCTACCCAATTAATCTCTACAGATACAGCTCCGGAGATAGCCACCTGCCCGCTGGCCTGTACTTACTCAACCCCATAACCTGCCAATGGCAACAGCTGAGGGCTGATTCCCCACGAGGCGAACACTCCTGTGTCGCCGGTGAGACCCTGCTGGTTACCGTGGAGTTTTGGCGTTCAGCGTTTAAGTACGGTGACTTTGCGTATCAAGCAACCTCCGTGGATGTGGGGATCATTGTCGCGGCATTGGTCTCCCAGCTGGATGCAACTGTGGGGCCGGTGGCTATCGACTGGTCCCCCGATGAGCTCGCTCTCTCCGAATTCCTCGGTAACGATCCCCTCGACGAGGCCATATATTGCACGCTCACTCTGCCTAGCAGCTCCCGTTCAGGCGCTGCTGCTCAGACAGCTGTTCCCCAGACCGCTGTTCGTCTCGCGCACTCGGGAACGGTGCCCGTGCGTTTTCCCACCACTGCGGCTTTACAAAAGCAGCGACTCCGAGAAACACAGAGTATGCGTGCACCTTTTTCTACAGAAAGAATCGCCGCACCGCCACCAGTAGCAACCAAGCGAGGCTCCAGCTCTTTTGGGCGTTATTCCGGAGCTGCAATCGACGTAGACGTGCTTACTCGCATGGTGCAACGTGGGCGCGCCACGGCCACTGCGCTCCTGGGAACCCCGCCTGAAACCGATTATTTCTCGGATATCCAGGCAGCTGCGTTGTGCGTCAACGTTACGGGCTTAACGCATTCGCTTATAGCTGATGTCGAGGCATATCCTGCGGCAGCTCCCGCACGCCCGTGCCCTCAACTTCCCGAGTTCTTGCACAACACCTATCTCCTGAAAAACTACGACCCTCTGCGCAGCTCAGCCGTGTTGGTGCTGTGCGCAGATCTGCGGCGGGTAACCACTGACTACGGTGCCTCTGGTTATCGGTGGGCCTGCGCTGAGGTCGGGGCCTACTGTCACGCGGCCTATGAGGTTGCGGCACAAGAACGGATCTCTGTGGGCGCAGTGTTGGGCTTTGATGCTCAGTACCAGCGCGATTACCTCGGTTTAGCGGATAATCTCATCCCGGCCCTCAACATCCTTGTGGGTGTGGATCGACCTCATGCACGGTGGAGGAACTCGTTACTATGACAACCACTCCTTGGAAGCTTCTTAACGAATCCCTGGTTCGCAGCTGCAGTGTGCCGTATGAGGCGTTACGGCAGCTTTGCGACGCCCCCACCGAAGCACTACTTACTGCCGATCTGGACCAGCGGCTCCGCGTAGACGCGGCCCTTGATACTCTTGGTTCTGCGGCCCACCAGGACATTGCGGGGTGTGCAAACACAGTGTTGCGGCGTACGCTACTCGATCTCAAGCGAGCCGCGCATCACCATGACGTGCGCAAGGTCCGCGCCCTGCTGGCTAAAGCTACATCCGCTGGTTTGCTGTTGCCTGCCGGCGTAGCGACTGCTGCGGATACGGCGATCACTGCCTCCGAAAAAGTACTGTCATCAGCGCAACTGCACGACGTACTTATGCGTTCCAAGAAAAAAGAGCGCGACTGCATCGGGAAGATCGCCAGAGACCAGCGAGTTGATTCGGCAGTATTGGTCACGTCGGTCCCCGCTGCAAAAGCCATCCGGAGCCTGGGTGCAGATCGTGCGATGTCTGCCAAGCAGCTAGCTCGTGCACACCGCACAGCGCTGGGCTATGTGATCCGCAGCGCCACCCGGACGGTACCGTTTTCCGCCCTGTGCACAATCGCGCCGTCTCAGTTGTCCCACGCCAGCCGGCACCCGGATGAGCCTCATGTCCCGGCATCTGTGCACACTATTGCGCGTTGGAACGTCTACGCCATGGCTCAGATTTTCTCGGCCATGAAGAAGGACTTTGAGTTTATTGCCACGCTTCCGGTTCTGGTTAATCCTGACGCGCTATCAGAAAATGGTCACTGCGCGCTGCCGCGATGTTCCGTCGAATATCTAGGGCACGTCGGCGATCGGGACCTCGCCGTTTATCGGGAGGAACGCCGAGTGGTCGATTCCCATGGATTATTTGGAAAGGTCATGGCCTTAGCCGCAGGTGCTGCACAGAACCACGACTACACGTGTGAGCAACTGGCCACAGAGCTCTCGGCACACACGGGTTTAAGCAAGGCCCAAACAAGGTGCATTGTTCTCGATGCCATCCGAATCTCAGCCTTAGTTGTTCCCGCTCTCGACTTATCCCCGTCCACAGCGGTATCTGAGCAGCCGATAGTTATGCACCTGGCACGTGGGTCAGAAAAGGCCGCATCTGCTGCGCGTCTCATTGCCCGCATCGCGGAGGGGTGCAACGCGGTGGCGTCGATAAGCGACTTTGACCGCAGGCATACTCAGACCCTGGAGCTCGCGCACCACATGGATAGCCTCAGGCGACTCGTCGATCCCAGCATGCCGATGTTCCATACCCATGTGTATGAGGATGGGGTCGGGAAAGAATCGACGATTCCCTCCCCCGCCGTGGACTCGTGCACATCCCTTGACTGGGATGCTCTGGCAGACCTGGTCGATCTGCTTGATGTGCGGCAGGCAGAACGCGCGTTGTTTGAGGAGTTTGTATCCGCAAAATTCCCCCGTGGGGAAATCTGCCACGATGTTCCGGCGGTGGTCAATAGTTTTGTCGCCGAGGTCCTCACGCCACTGCGACAGGTTGATATTGAGGCAGTTGATGAAAATGACCTGAAGTCCACTGCATCTTTGCCACTGGGTAAGGCATGGGAATGGATTCGAGCACGCCGCCGCTTCCTGGCACACGTGGCCGAGTTAAGAAACAACGACGCTGGTCCCGTGGATATACGGAACCTCCTCACCGACTATCGCCCCCTTGTGCAGTCTCGTAGGTATCCGCTTCGATCTTTAAACGCATACGTTCAGCAAGGCGACGAGTCCAAAGTCGTAATTAACCGGACGCTCGGCGGCCCAGGTTTCCCGTGGTCTCGGTTCGCGCATGCGATGCCGGATTCCGCAGCACGCGCATGGTCCGAATTATCGGATTATGCGTCTGACGCTGGGGTGACGCTTGTCGAGCTGACAGCCGGAAAAGTGGTCTCCAACCTCAACGCGCATCCGGCCACCTACCCAACCACTCTCCTCATCCCGGGGCACCCTCGAAAAACCACACGGGCGTCTGATATTCGACTAGCAGACACGCAGTTGGCCTACTGCGCATCTAGCGGACGCTTGCAGCTTTTCGACGCCCACGGCACCGAACTCCTCCCCGCATACATGGGGTACATCACTGACCGGGGGCTGCCGCTATCTACGCAAGCCCTCATGCTCCTAGCGCCACCCATGCATTGTTCCTTGGACTTTTTCCCGCGCACGAGTTCAGAGATAGTGCATCAGGCTCGTCTGCTCCTAGGAGATGCTGTTCTTGCGCGAGAAAGCTGGACTTTTCCCACCTCAAGCACATCTATGGATATTCCGTGTCTCCTAGAAGAGGCACTGGTGTGGTGGCGCAGCATTGCCCGACATCACGCCCTACCCGAGTGCGGAGTTCTGCGAACATTCGATGCCCACGGCGTTGTGGGTAAAGGCCAGTTTTATAACTCCCAGATCATGGGAACGATCACCAACCTCATACGCGCATTGCGCAACGCTCACTACGGGTTTGTGATTGAGGAATTCTTTCCCCACGTCGGCGAGTCCGGCGTAGCGCAGGAATACATAGTCACAGGAACACGCTCTTTGAAGGAGGGTATCTAATGCGTACAACCGACCCCTGGCTTGCTTTTCATATTTTTTATGGAGAAGACCCTTCTCTCTTGCTCCGCGACTGCTTGCTGCCTTTTGCTCATACATGCGTTGCAGAAGGCCTGGTAAAACGATTTTTCCATATGAATTACTGGCTGGAAGGCGCACACGTCCGCTTAAGGCTAGAGCTTTACAATCCGGCAGATCGCGAGCGCGTCGTATGCGCAGCGCATCAGGCTATCCAACCGTGGATTGACTCCCATCCTTCCAGCGCGCCCCAGCTGTCCCTGCGCAATCCCGAAGGTTATCGACGTCTCTTTGAACACGAGTACCCCATGTCCAGGTTCTCTGACTATATCGACCAGGATGGCCTGCCCCGTCTACAGCCAGATAACTGCATCCGAGAACGCTACTACGAGCGTGAATATGACCGCTACGGTGGTCGGATAGGGATGTCGCTTAGTCAGGACGGTTTCCAAGCCTCGACATTGTTCGTCGAAAAGCTTCTGTGCGCTGGAGTTTTAGAAGCGCGCACGTCACGCTTAGCCGCAGCTGCGCTAGGAATGGTCTGCACCGCGCACACAGTTTTGGCTTCCGACGCATCCATAGGACGTTTTTGGGAAAGCTATCACGCAGGCTGGACCTCGTCTTTTTCCATGCCCACCAGCTACACCTCGCCCACGGCACAACACAAAATCTCCGCCGAGGCCCATGCCCTCTCACGCGCAGTCACGCCGTTTCGGGATGCGTTGCGCCACGCCCCAGACGGCTCAGGCCTCCCCGAACCCTATGCCACTTTCACTCAACGCATGACCTCTGTCATGGACAAACTCCACGATGCATATGACTCCCGAGAACTCGACTTTGGTGATTCTGCCGCAGAGGCCGGCCACACGTGGAAAGAGAATTCCATTTTTCTTCTGCGCTCTTATGTCCACATGACCAACAACAGGATGTCCGTCAATATCTCAGATGAGGCCTATCTAGCTTATTTACTGCACACGTTATATCGGGAGGCACTATGACCAGCATTCACGACCTTCGGTTTGCTCCCGGCGCGGCGTTGGGCCCGATCATCCACAGTCCTGATCGAAGTTTCGCCGTAGCGCGTAATCCGCAGGGTGAGCTCAGCGAGCTAGGGCCTCAGGCCTGGATACTGCTGGACCTCTTCCGGCAACGAGACAACGGGGATAGCGTAGACATGAGGATGTTCGCCATCCCGCACGTGGCTAAGGCCATACGTGCCATGGAGCAACGAGGATTGCTCACTACGACCTCGGATACCAGCGCGTCTTCGCATCCCATAGGTATATTGGGGCGACCCCGTGGAGGGTGGTTCGTTTCTTTTGTCACCCTGATCATGGCACTTACGGCAGCATCAACGGCCATCATCGTGTATGCGGGCTACGCTTTTACCCAAGCGCATAGCGCGCCTGACCTCACCGGTTTTTTCACGATTCTCGCCGGCGTCATCATCACTATCATCGCCCACGAATGCGCTCACGGCATCGCATTTTTCCTGCTGACCGGAATCAAACCGACAGCTTTTTCCACTGCTTCTTTTCCCCGCCGGTTCCTCAGCCTGCAGCTACCTGGAATATTGGCGGTGTCCTCCCGCGCCGGGAGAGTCGCAGTGCTTGCGGTCGGGCCTGCGACCACGCTGATCTTTACGGGCCTTACTGTGGTTCTCTACCACGAGGGGGTGCTTCCCGACGGCGCCGCATGGCTCCCCAGAATCTTATTTATAACGTTTATCGGTTCGCTTATTCCCGTACCTAATTCAGATGGAACAAAGATTTTGGAGGCGATATCCAGAACCAATAATTTACCAAAGTTTGCATGGAATTTTGCACGCAGAAAACAACTACGTTCGGAGATATTTCAACAGCAAATCGTTACCATAATTGTTATTTACATTTCACTTTATCTGGGTACCATAATGTTATGGGCAATCATAGTGCTATTCTTTATAGTTTTCCCTGGAAGCCCATATCAGTAGTCCAACCGCACAACGTCCCATGAAAGGAGCACACCATCATGACAAACATGCACAGGGACACCATGTCCGGCCTCAATCTGGACTTGCTCGCAATGGAGGTCGAGGGCCTCGAGGTAAACGACTACGTCGATGCTGATGACACCGCGTTCTTCAGCATGTGTTCGTCCACCACGTCTTCCTCTTCCTGCATTTCCACTTCTTCCTCCTAGCTCCAAGCTTCCCTCCCTAGGGAAGCTGCCGGAGCACAGCGACTTCCCCGTTGTGCTCCGGTTCTGCATGCGACATGACTAGTGCTTCTTTACTCGCGTTTACTGCTCCTGCAGATACACCGCACAAAGCCGACTTCCGCCGCCCGGCCGGATTGTCTACTCAGCGCGCCATAAAAGTCCTCCGCGATGCGGCTGCCGAGCTATCAGATGACTCCATCTGGGCGATTCATGTGCTTACCGGCCAGATCATTAAGGCTCCTCGCCCCACGCCTGTTGCGGGGGCAGGGTCTCATAGGCTCCCGCTGGAAGCCCTCGATGGGATAGTCCATTCTGCGCTCGCCCCCTTCGTGGGGATTCTTGGCCCTGGTCACTCGGATCAAGGTTGGACTACGTCCGTCCCATTTTCTGGCGCAACCCGCATAAGAACTCCTCTCTGCCATCTCGACCTCACCTGGTCGGGACAGAAAGAATCGCTGCATCACAGCCGAAATATCGCAGCCCTGGAAGGCCTGGAGAGATTGTGCTGTGCTCATTCCAGGGGGAGAGTGACCGTGGGACCAGCGACCAGCTTTTCAGGAAAAGCGGTGTCTCCTACGCAGCTAGGATTCGGAGCGGACATGCTCGCCCTCAATAGCAGTCTGGTTCCATGGTCGCCTGATGAGCCACACATGTGGGTGGAAGGCCGCAATCTTCGCACGCACGATTCTGCGTTTCTGCCCGTTGAATGCGTTTATTACGGAGATGTTCCAGCGTGTCGTTGGGCCGTGGGCAATTCCTCTGGCTCAGCCATTGGAGTTTCACTGGCCGATGCCACCCATGCGGCATGCCTTGAGCTCATCGAACGCGATGCCATCATGTCCACATGGGCGCGATCAATTCCTACCCAGCCCATCCTCCCCAGCTCTATTGCAGAACTCGGTCCGCTACTCTGCCGCGCGCGGATACTGGGGCTTCGGATCCGGCTCGCCCGCGCCTATACCGATCTCGGATTCCCCGTGGTTATCGCCTGCGTCGACGACGGCGCGGCAGTGTCTTTAGGATCGGCCTGCCGCGATTCGCTCCGTGCCGCAGCCATCGCAGCACTCAACGAAGCCTGGGCTTTTTACCCCGAGCGGCAGCGCGTTCGCAGTGCCGGGTCAGCTGTGCCGGAACGTATTCGTTCTGTCCTTGACCACGCTAATCAGGTGTCGCTTCCAGAGTGGACAACCCGCATCGACAGGCTACTCGGCACAGATCAACCACCGCGTCGGTGCAGCAGGGCTGAGGACCCAGTTACCCCGTCTGCCCTTGCAGCGCTTATCGACGCCGGCTTTGACCCCATCCGCATAAACACCACGCTGGCCGAGGTCCAGGAATATGACCTCACAGCCGTGACCGTAGTCGTCCCAGGCCTCGTCCCTATCGACTTTGGTTGGGACCGCCAACGAGCACAATTTATGGAGCGACCCGCCCAGCTTTGCAGCCAAGCAACCGGTGGCGTCATAAACCCAGTAGAAACGACGTGCCACCCCTTTGCATAACCGCTCCGAGGCACTGCTCTTATCGTTTTTGCTGGCGTTTCGACGCCGCGAAGGCTAGTAGCGCAAACACAACAGCCCACGCGGCGATATTAGCTACGGCCCACCACAAGGGAACAGAGGCTAACGTCCCATTCGCAGCGGCTTCTTCTGCGCCAGATATAGGGAAACGCGCTAGTTTATTTACCCCGTAGAGCGGCATGAAACGTGACATGGAGAGCAAAAACCCGCTGAGCGGAATGAACATGTTGGACAAAAATGCGCAGATCAGTACACCAAAAGAGGCAATGGACAAGGCCGCCTCACCTCGAATAAGCAGTGCGATTCCCAGCCCAAAGAGCGCAAAAGGTACCGCCGTAAGCCATGACGCTAAGAACGCCAAAGCCCACCGAAGATCGCCTTCGATCTGGGCCGTCGTCAAAGCACCGATGGTATACACCACGATAACGGGGGCAAGGGAAACCACCAATACCGCAAACACCTTGGTAGCAATGTATTTCCCACCAACGAGAGGGGTCATCGCCAGCTGGCGACCCCAGCCTTTTTCCTGCTCCAGCGCCGAAGTAGCAGCAAGACTCGTCGCCACGGTGACAGAACCATAAGCAGCCATCGATGCCATCACTGTCGCACTTACATTGCCGTGCCCCAGTTTGATCTCCGCATAACTTTGGATAGCGCCAAAAAGGATGTACATTCCCGCTGGCAACAAGATTGCG
Organism: Corynebacterium silvaticum; assembly: GCF_002162115.2. NCBI lineage: Bacteria > Bacillati > Actinomycetota > Actinomycetes > Mycobacteriales > Corynebacteriaceae > Corynebacterium > Corynebacterium silvaticum. The sequence continues at coordinate 1,973,195 of NZ_CP021417.2, forward strand.
AATACCAGGTTCGCCGGATTACGCACGATGCGCTTGACGTCTATGAGACCAAACCGAATATTCATGCTGCGTCCTTTGCCTTAGCATCGCGTGAATGAGTCAGCTCAATAAATGCGTCTTCAAGCGATGTCGTTGAAACCAACAAGTCATAAGCAGATGTGCGATTAAGGAGGTATCGCGCAACGTCGTCTGGCTGAGTAGTGTCTAGCGTGATTCGATCGCCGTTAATACTTACGCTCTTAACCCCAGGCAATCCAGCGAGCTCTTTCGTGGAAGCACTCGGAATAACAGCGCTAACGGTTGCGCCTCGAACTGACGCCCTAATTTTTTCGATGGGGCCATCAGCCACGATTTTTCCCTCGCTGATAAAGATGACGCGCTCCGCGAAATCATCCGCCTCTTCGATGTAATGAGTAGCAAAGATAATTGTGCGGCCAGCATCAGCTTCTTCGCGCATGATGCGCCAAAACTTCCGACGTGCCTCAACGTCCAATCCGGCAGTGGGCTCATCCAAGATAAGTACCTGTGGATCTGAGAGCATGGCCAAAGCAAAGCGTAATCGCTGTTGCTGTCCGCCAGAGCACTTACCCACTTTTCTGCGAGCAAAACTGGACAGGTCCCAGCGCTTCATCACGTCTTTCACCCGACCCCGCGCCCCATGCGCGGCAGCAAGTGCTTGAACGGTTTCACGCACTGTGAAGTCAGGTAGCAACCCACCGGATTGAAGCACTGCCTGGCACTTGCCAGAGCACGTGGCTTTATGCAGGGACTGACCCAGGACCTCCACCTGACCGGAGTCCGGCGAACTGAGTCCCAGAATCATGTCGATCGTTGTCGATTTCCCAGCACCATTGGGACCTAAAAAGGCAACAATCTGGCCCTGTGGAACGCTAAACGATACGTGATCGACGGCAACAAGCCTACGTTGGCCGTGCCAGTGGAACGACTTGGTAAGTTCGGAGACTTGAATGACTGGCGTACTCATAAACTTATGTTAGCCGATTAGTTAGCCAATAAAAAGGGTATATATCACTTAAAATAATGAGTAACCATCAAGAGTTTAGAAGCCCCTATGTCAAGCAGCCACCCACTAGACACAGGCAAAAGACCACGCCAAAGGCGCTATCTTTAACCCTTACACAACTTCTCGGGCCACTTATCTTTTTTAAAGCTACTTATCAAACTCTCGGCTATGGTAATCAGCCGCCGCCCTCTGTTCGCCTGCGTTCATCCTCGCCAACATCTGATTGTAGGCAGCAAAATCTTCATCGTCATCCGATTCAATTCGCTTCTCGATCTCACGCTCCGTTCGACGATCTTCCTTCAGCCATTCCATAAACAAAGCGCCGAAAACGATGACCAGTGGGAAGGCGCCAGAGGCCCACGCGATGCCGCCGCCAACATTTTGGTCATGCATCAGATCAACTGCCCACGGCAAACCGAGTTGAGAGTAAAAGCCTTCTGCCAAGATTTTAGAAAGCTGCATGAGGTACACGCCGAAGTACAAGTGGAAAGGCATCGAGAACACCAGCCACCCGAGACGAGACAGCACCGAATTATTTACCGGCTTAGGGTCTCCGCCGATCATTTCCCAATAATAAAGCGTTCCCGATAGCAGGAATACCCAGTTCATAGAGAGGTGACCCGCATGCTCGGACACCATCACCTCATACCAAGGCGTGACGTACAAGAGGTAGAAAATGGTGACAAACTGAATCGTGTTAAATGCCGGATGCATAAGCACGCGCAGCGTCTTGGACTCAATACATTGTTCCAGCCATTCCCTTGGTCCAGGCTGAGTGGGCGTTCCCGGGCGCAGCGTTGCAAGAGCAAGCTGCAGCGGATTTCCTAGTACCAAAAAGACCGGGATGACCATCGATAGAACCATGTGCGTCACCATGTGCATGGAGAACATCGCCGGCATGTAGAGCCCCACTCCCGAACTCATGCAGAGGCTAAGGCTTACGCTCCCCAACAGGAACCACGCCGTGCGTTGCCATTTCCATTGTTTTCCCTGTGCACGAAGCCGCAGAAGGCCCACAATATACGCCACGGTGAGCACGATTCCCACGGTGGTAAACATGATGTCAAAGCGCCAGACCGTCCATACATTCCAGAATGTAGGTGCCTTGGTGAGGTCATAACCCATAATGATCGACATTTGGGAAAGATCAGTCACCCGAGGCGGAGGCGGCGGAGTCCTTCCCAGAGAGATCGCAACGCCGATGATCGCAGCCATGACCAGCACCTCGACTATCGCGACTCGAGCAAAAAGCCCCCGGGTATTCTCACTTTTTTGCAACTGCGGGATAGTAATTGTGCGATGCACGAAACCAAGCACCGCCGCGACAATCGTGATCGCAGCCTTAGCGACGATCAACCTGCCATATCCACTAGTAAGCAAGTCCCCCACGCGCACTCGGATGGCTACATTAATCACACCCGAGATCGACATGGCAACAAGCAACCATAAAGCAACCTGCGAATAGCGCGACACCGCAAGCCCCAGATCCGGACCCAAGCGCCTACCATGCGCGATCAAAGCCATAAGGCCACCGACCCACAAGAGCATGAAAAGCAAATGCCATAAAAGAGAGTTCGTTCCATAGTCGTGATCGCCACCAGCCGCCGAGTGCCCTTCCAACCCCAATGGGATGATCGTGGCGATTGCCCCGACAAACCACACGGGTTGAGACTTCCAGCGCTTACTCAATAACGACAGCCCGCCGACGACGCCAGAGATAATCGCTGTCCACAACCAAGCCAGCGCCGCCGGGACCTTCGCAATAGCAACCGGCCAGTTATGTAACTGTACGGTTTGGGAAAACGGCTGGCCGGAGACGTCGGAAAGCACAAGCGGAATCATGAGGATCGCGATAGCGCCGAAGCACAGCACTGCAATCGATCCAGTCCGCGCCGCAATATGCCCGTCGACGCTCAGTTCCGCGCGGTCCAACGAAACACCTGCACGGGGAGAAACAAAAAAGGCCGAAAACATAAATGACCCCACGCCAAGGGCCGCGAGCATCCAACCCGCCGCACGGAAGAACGGCAGGCCTGCGGTGGTCACCGGGCCGGGGTCCGGGATTCCCAATGCGGCTAGGGATTCACTCAGAAAAGCCCACGAGATTAGCGCCCCCACAAGGCCCGCAACTACCAAAAAAACAAGATATAACGGCCATGTGACTCGAACCACGGGGGAAGAAGCATTCGACATAGTTTTCTAGCCTAACCGTTTCTACTTAAGCTGCGCGCTTTCGACGTGTTTCCCTAGGCCAAGAAGGAAAAACCAAGCTAAATGGAAGAGAATTCCAACAGCACGCTTAACCAAACAAAAGTTTAACCTTCGCCACATTAAGCCAAATAAATGAAACAAATTATAGCAGTGAGCCTTTGTTAAGCTACCCTACTCCTTAGTGCCATAGGCTGAATTGTCATACGGAAGGATATTCTACATGCGTCCCCGCTTATCCCTTATGAGCCGGAAAAGGAGATCATTGCGGTTATATTCTTCGCGTTCCTTTGGAGCACACATGCTTCGGAATCCTTATCCATAGTTGTATGGGCAGATTTCTCAGCGCATAGCAGTTCGACGGTGTGCTGCACGTTGCTCCCAGCATCGAACGCGCACAGGCACCCATAATTGAACATTTTTGTAATGCACGGCCACACGATGTGCCCCTCGATTCTCAACGCAGCATCTACCCGAGAACGAATCGCATCTAGGCAATAAAACTCGGTTTCTTGATGGGCAAGCGCCCTCACTTTTATCGCTTGCCCATCGACACCGCCCCAGAGTGGAAGGTCATTGCACATGAGCAATCCAGTTCCCACAATCGAAGCGCCCCCGAAGGGCGTGGAATACATCCACGGCGACACAGCACCGCTGCCCGTGGGTGTTAAAGACTCACGCCCGATGTCCCTCAAATCGCGCGTCATACTTATCATTATCGCGCTTATCGCCGCTGCCGGCTGGGGCGTTATCGCTTTCGCCCGAGGCGAAACAATCAACGCTGTGTGGCTCGTCTTCGCCGCAGTCGGCTCGTACTTCATTGCCTACGCATTCTGGGCACGACTTATTGAATACAAGGTAGTCCGGCCACGCGATGATCGCGCTACCCCAGCCGAATACATCAACGACGGAAAGGACTTTGTTCCTACAGACCGTCGCGTGCTCTTTGGCCACCACTTTGCCGCTATTGCCGGCGCCGGCCCGCTGGTTGGCCCCGTTATGGCCGCTCAGATGGGTTATCTGCCAGGTACTCTCTGGATCGTTCTCGGTGTGATCTTCGCCGGTGCCGTGCAGGACTACCTCGTCCTGTGGATTTCCACGCGTCGCCGCGGCCGTTCACTCGGCCAGATGATCCGCGATGAGATGGGGAACGTAGGCGGCGCCGCCGGTATCTTGGCCGTTATTACCATCATGGTCATCATCATCGCGGTTCTTGCCCTTGTTGTTGTTAACGCGCTTGCCGACTCCCCATGGGGTGTGTTCTCCATTTCCATGACCGTTCCGATCGCAATCTTCATGGGCATCTACATGCGCTATATCCGCCCAGGACGAGTCACCGAGGTTTCGGTTATTGGCGTGGTTCTACTCCTCCTGGCCATCATCTCCGGCGGATGGGTAGCCTCCACTGAGTGGGGCACGGACTGGTTCACCTGGTCTAAGGTCACTCTGGCCTGGGTCCTCATTGGCTACGGCATCGTGGCAGCCATCCTGCCTGTGTGGTTGCTACTTGCCCCACGCGACTACTTGTCCACCTTTATGAAGGTCGGCGTGATCGCCCTCCTAGCAATCGCCATCGTGGTCAATCGACCCGAGGTCCACATGCCCGCAATCACCGACTTCGCTCGCGACGGCAACGGCCCGGTCTTTGCAGGTAACCTCTTCCCATTCCTCTTCATCACCATCGCCTGTGGCGCCCTATCCGGCTTCCACTCGCTCATTTCTGCGGGAACAACGCCGAAATTGATTGAGAAGGAATCCCAGATGCGCATGATCGGCTACGGCTCCATGCTCATGGAATCCTTCGTTGCCATCATGGCCCTCATCACCGCTGTGGTCATCGACCGCCACCTTTACTTTGTGATGAACTCCCCCGCTACCCTTACCGGGCTCGACCCCGCCCAGGCAGCAGCATTTGTCAACGGTCTCGGTCTTCCAGGCGCCGGCATCACCGCCGATGCGCTTACACAGGCTGCCGACGCAGTGGGCGAAAGCACCATCATTTCACGTACCGGTGGCGCACCAACCTTGGCTTTCGGTATGTCGCAGATTCTCACGGATATCACCGGCAATGCTAGTATGCAGTCCTTCTGGTACCACTTTGCCATCATGTTCGAGGCTCTCTTCATCCTCACCACTGTCGACGCTGGTACCCGCGTGGCTCGCTTTATGATGACAGACACGCTGGCCAACATCCCTGGTCTGAAGAAATTCGCCGATCCTAACTGGACCGTAGGCCACTGGCTCTCCACAGTCATTGTGTGTGCTCTCTGGGGTTCCATCCTCCTCATGGGAGTTACAGACCCGCTAGGTGGCATCAACGTTCTCTTCCCACTCTTTGGTATCGCAAACCAGCTTCTTGCAGCTGTCGCGCTCTCGCTCGTTGTCGTGGTCACCGTTAAGAAGGGCCTTCTCAAGTGGGTCTGGATCCCAGGTCTACCACTGCTCTGGGATGTTGCAGTCACCATGACAGCTTCTTATCAGAAGATCTTCTCTGATAATCCGGCCATCGGATACTGGGCTCAGCACACCCGCTACAAGAATGCACTCGCAGAAGGAAAGACTTCCTTTGGCACTGCAAAGTCGGTAGAGGCCATGGAGGCCGTTGTCAGGAACACTGCAGTCCAGGGCTTCCTGTCCGTGCTGTTCGCAGTACTTGTGATCATCGTTCTTATTGCAGCTGCTGTAGTCTGTATTCGTGCATTGGGTCAGCTCAAGCGTGGCGAGGAAGTACACACTTCTGAAGAGCCCTTCCACCAGTCTAATTTCTTCGCACCAACGTCACTTGGCACATCTGACGTAGAAAAAGTCCTGGTAGATGCGTGGAACGAATACGATCCGCCTAAAGCACATGCCCATAGCCACCACTAGCATTCACTAGCGAGGAACAATGGAGACTCTTTCAACAACGCTGCGATGGGCAACCGCCCCGCTACGTTACTGGGGTGAAGTACTCGGAGAAAAAGACTACGAAAAATTTGTAGCCCACCGACGCGCCCACCATCCCCACGAATCGATTCCCAGCGAACGTGAATATTGGCGCCAGCGTTGGGCTGACCAAGATTCCAATCCGGGCTCCCGCTGCTGTTAGCGTCTACTAAAAGACAAGGTCGAGACATAGTTCTCGGCCTTTCTTTTGCCTCCCCCTCCTCGACTATGAGGAAAACACACACCGTAGTATTATTTCCATCAATGCCTCCGTAGCTCAGTGGATTAGAGCAGTCGGCTTCTACCCGATTGGTCGCGGGTTCGAATCCTGCCGGGGGCGCTTTTGGAATCCTCTTCTACCTGTACTTTTATGGGTAGGAGAGGATTTTATTTTTGCTGTTTTGGGGCTTTTTGAGGTGCTTTTGTCGTGGGAATGTCGTGGAATTTATATTCCCTATGCGCTAGACCCCACCTTCTCTTCCCCGGGCCTGCATTTCCATAGACAAAGTCCTCGTATCATGCCGCAAAGCCCCCTTTTGTCTATGGAAATGCAGGCTACGTCACCCCGCCTCCCAAAAAATTGTCGTTTTTGAGAACGCTAGAAATCCCCACCTGGCGTTTTACAAAGCACACCCTCGCTAGCGTTCTCAAAAACGACAATTCCCCAACACACACGACCCCACTTTGCCCTAAGCTCCCCAACATAGTAAATTTTAATCCAAATTTAAGCTAAAAAGGCTTATTTTATAAGCTTTTTGTAGAAATAAGTGGGAAGGCCCTATGCAGAAGTCCAGAACCGGAATTACCAAATCTTTGGCAGCTATCGTTGCTTTTACAGCTATAACTCCCCTTTTATCCGCAGCACCTAGCGCTATCGCCCAAGAGGCTTCAAGCAATGCAGTAACGGCAACAATTGATGCGATAGATGGCTCCACTACGGGAACCGTGCCGTTAACACGCCAGATCACGGTAAAAGACCCCAACGGAGCCGCACGGACCCCATCTGATCCCAAAACGGCCCATGCTTCCCACGGAGACACCGTAACAGTGAAGGTCACCATCGAATCAAAAGATGGAAATGCCCGAGGCTTTAGCGACTTCACAGAATTAGTCCCCGCGGTAGGGCACCTAAACAAGGAGTCCGTCACCTACACAATCGACCAGCAGTCCCCTACAAAACTCATCGAGAAGGGTTGGGAAATACAGGAACAAGCCAAGGGCATCAGTTTTAAAGATAAAGACCTCACAAATCTTCTACTAGGTCAAAAAGTCTCCGTCGAATACACATACACCGTCGACGCCAGGTCCCCAGAACCACGTACAATAGGAATTACGGTCGATGGCTACCATAGCAACACCCAAACCATGGGCCCCAACCTCGTGATAGATCAGTCCAGCGCACCAGGGACCTTCCGTTCGCTGTGGCAAGGTTTCTTACGCACGTTGTCCCAGTTCTTCAGCCTCCTACTGAGACTCTTTCGTTTATAACGGAAACCAACGCTAGGTTGAGAGCAAGCAAGATGATAAAAGGCGCGCCCCACTACGACAAGCGGGGCGCGCCTTTTATCATGCGTCTACAAAGGATTTAAGAGCACTTCTTCCATGTAAGAAGTCGTTCAAAGCGGCTGCATTGCTGCTTTGCGGGCTCTTTTCTGTGGTCCCGACCAGGGCGTTCCCTTTCCTCAGAAACCGGTTTCCACACAATAGGACGGGGCTCTACGGGAGCCTCAGCCACAGGTGCTGGTTCTGCGTCAACAATAGGAAGGTCGAGCTCTGGAGCGAGGGAGTCGCTAGGGTCCAGGTCAACCAATTCGGGGCCGGAAGGAGCCGGCGCAGGAACGGTTTCCACGATCGGCGTAGGAACAGCAACCGGCTTAGGAGCAGGACGGGCGTCGTCACAGCTACGGCCGCTACAGGCTAGTGCAGAACACACCGCAGCGTGGGCGTCGACAACCCCTGCCCCCATCCCGTGCGCAGTCTTTTTCCTTGTCCTGGACCTGGTTCCGTCGTATAGCGACGTGCCGTGTCGCGGAGGATGCGCTCAATCTCGTCTGAACTAATCGTAGGATCCGCAGCCTTCATCAAAGCGATGACACCGGAAACCACAGGGGTGGCCATAGAGGTGCCTTCCATGTAGGAATAGCCACTGGCCTCAGGGGTACGCAGACCACGGTTAACGGTGGAAAGGATGCCGGCGGCCGGGGTAGGGTTGCCAAAGACAGGCCTCATATTGCCACCAGGTGCACCAAGGTCTACGTGGCGTCCGTAGTTAGAGTAGGCAGCTCGGTGCCCTTCTGGACCAGTAGCACCCACAGTAATCACGCCGTCGCACGATGCAGGTTGGGCGTTATCGGTTGGCAGATCCTCGTTGCCAGCAGCCACAGCTATTGTTGCGCCACGGGACAATGCGCGATCTATGGCATTTTGGTAGATCGGCATGCACTGACGAGATTTTCCGCCAAGTGACAGGTTGATCACGTCGGCGGGGTTGTCGTTGTGAGGAGTGCCGGGAACGTCCTCGCCCGCGGCCCACACGATCGCGTCTGCAATATCGGAGGTGTAACCGCCGCATCGCCCCAGAGCACGGACAGGAAGGATCTTTCGTCAGGAGCAACGCCGGCTACGCCCTCATGGTTGTCGGTGATCGCCGCCGCGATACCTGCCACGTGGGTTCCGTGCCAGGAGGAGTTTGCGGCCCGGGAGTCGCGACCACAGGTGCCATCATAGGTCCAGTCGCCCATATCAGTTGGGTCATTGTCGCGACCGTCGCGATCCCGAGAGATCCGAGGATCAGAGATCATGTCGTAGCCGGGCAAGATCTTGTCGTTAAGATCGGCGTGGCTAGTGATGCCTGAATCCACCACGGCGATAACGGTCTCAGCACCGTCTGCACCCGATGCCCACGCCTTATCGACGTTCGCACCGAACTGGTCAAAGAGGTGCCATTGATACTTGTAGTGTTCGTCGTTAGGTGCGGCAAGAGAAGTGGGGAATATTGGACGCGGTCAATATCCGCATACGCAATTTCAGCTTTGGACTCGAGGGTGCCTCGGAGGGAAGGGATTCTCTCTGCAGGCACAGGTGGATTTAGCTCAACAACGTATGAGCCGTCGAACATCTGGCGGACGAAAGACGCATCAGATGAAAATTCTTCAACAATGTTATCGAGAACGTTCATCCTTTTAGCCTGATCCAGCGTCGTCATTTGGTTGAACGTGACAGTGAATCGAGCAGCAGGCGCCTCACCAGTCGGAGCAACGCTTTGGCGCTGCACAACAGCGAGGGAATCATTGGGTTCTTCAACGGACAAAGCAGGAGCAGCGACAGCAACGAGAGATGCGAATGTTATGGCAGCGCATACCACTGATACGCCACCCCTGCGTGAGAATACAGTTCTTGGGGAATAAGTTTTCACGCATGGAATTATAACGAGATGAAAGAAAATCGATCCGAAACTTTTTCCGGCAAAAATTCTTCCACAAAAATCATGGGGTAAAACCCACCATTGCTCGGCAAGCTTCATTTAATTCTCAGCTCCCCCCTATGCAAAGCTCCCCTATCCGAGTGAGACCGAGTTCATAGAGATAAAAGAGAGTGCCCAGAAATACTCAATCACCTGATCCAGATTTGCCTGTGCACATTCGCACTATCAGCCACCCGACTCAGCAAAGAGGGCTAGGTTGGAAAACATGACTACTCAATCGCGTTCTGTTGTGGTTCAGTCTTCCGAGACCGGGGAGATAACCACCCGCATCCTTCCATCCATCGAGGAACATATAGCCGATGGCGATCTGCTCATTAAAGTTGCCTATTCCTCCCTCAACTTCAAAGACGGCATGGCACTGCGCGGGGATCGTGGCGTGGCCCGCACCTTCCCCCTAGTTCCCGGTATCGATGCTGTTGGCGAGGTGTTGGAATCAGAATCCGATCGGTTCCAACCCGGCGATAAAGTAATTGCCAATGGCGCGGGAATCGGGGAATTCCGCCATGGCGGATACACCGAGCGCCAGCGTATTCACGCCTCGTCTACAGTGCCCCTCCCCTCTACTTTTTCTATGAAGCAAGCCGCGGCTATCGGCACAGCAGGATACACAGCAGCGCTCTCCGTGAACGCGCTTATACAACACGGGGTTCTGCCCGATCATGGCCCCGTCCTTGTCACAGGCGCTACCGGTGGCGTGGGGTCAATCGCCATTCTTTTACTGCACAAGCTTGGCTATAACGTTGTCGCAGCGACCGGCCGAGTAGAGGAGCACTCAGATTATCTTCTAGGTCTTGGGGCCAGCTCCATCGTGGAGCGAAAAGAACTGAGCGAAAAGGGCAAACCGCTACAGCGCGCCATATATGCAGGTGTTGTCGACTGCGTGGGATCCCACACCCTTGTCAACGCTTGCGCTCAAACCACATGGGGCGGAGTGGTTACAGCGTGCGGCTTGGCACAAGGTGCAGACTTACCAGGCACGGTTCTTCCCTTTATCCTTCGTGGCGTATCGCTCGTTGGCATCAATTCCGTTGACGCACCTCTAGAACACCGCGAAAAAGCTTGGGAGCTACTATCACAGGCCCTAGATACAGAGGCTCTGGACGCTATAACAACCACTATCGGCCTAGACGACGTCATCGATGCCGGCAAGGAGCTGATGAATAACCAACGTCACGGCAGGACGGTAGTCGAGATCAACTAACGCCAGGCCGAGCTCACGTGGGCGTTAATCTGCGCAACAAGCTATGCGACGTCCACGGGTTAAAGCCAGCTATAACTACGGTACTGCCGCGGACGCACGTAGTATGGGTGAGAACTCTGTGCGCTTTCCAACCAATGTTCAGGAGAACTACCGTGGCATTACCTTCACCATCTATTCATGCACGAGCTGTAGTTACTGGCGCAAGCCAAGGAATCGGACGTGCGATCGCCAAGGATCTTGCCTGCATGGGCCACAATCTCATTCTGGTAGCCCGGCGCCGTGACGTTCTTGAGCAGCTAGCGGAAGAGCTGGAACAAAACCACAGCGTCAAAGTCGACGTTATGGCCTGCGACCTTGCTAACCCCGAGGAGCGCGCAACGCTCATCAACGAACTTCAAGACGTGGAAGTCAACATCATCATCAATTCCGCCGGAATCGCAAGCTTTGGCCCTTTCATCGACCAAGACTGGTCTTATGAAGACACACAATTCGAGCTCAACGCCCGGGCAGTCTTTGAACTCACTCACGCGGTGCTTCCCGGCATGATTGAGCGCGGCACGGGCGCCATCTGCAACGTTGGTTCCGCCGCCGGAAATGTCCCCATCCCCAACAATGCCACTTATGTGTTCACTAAAGCAGGAGTAAACGCTTTTACCGAGGCTCTCCACTACGAGCTTCGTGGCACCGGCGTGGCTTGTACTCTGCTGGCGCCAGGGCCCGTACGTGATGCGGTCGTCGACGACGCCGAAAAGTCCATCGTGGATAAGGTTGTGCCTGATTTCCTCTGGACCACCTACGAGTCCTGCTCGAAAGAAACTCTCGCAGCGCTCGCCGCGAACTCCCGTCGAGTGGTTCCTGGGCCTTTATCAAAAACAATGAATGCAATTTCCGCAATTGCCCCCACTGCGGTGCTTTCACCACTGATGGGCTGGTTCTATAAAAAGCTAGGATCATAAACCCCAACGCATCTTCACCCGATCTTGCGTCAATTCGTGGTTAGAAACACCTCCTTGCTGCCACAATGGCGCAAGATACGGGTACCTTAGAAAACATGTCTGATACCCCCGCTAAAAATGATCGCCTCGTTTGGATAGACCTTGAGATGACAGGTCTCGATACTCGTCGTCACGTGATCGTCGAAGTCGCCGCACTTATCACTGATGCAGATCTGAATATTCTTGGCGAGGGAGTAGACCTTGTTGTGCATGCCACGGAAGCAGAACTCGCGAAAATGGATGACTACGTCACCACGATGCACGAAAATTCTGGCCTGACACAGGAGATTCGATCCTCTACGGTGTCCATCAAGGAAGCCGAAGACGCTGTCCTTGAGCTGATTGCCAAGCACTGCGACCCACAGCATCCGGCCCCTTTGGCGGGCAATTCCATTGCCACCGACCGCAGCTTCATCAATGCTTATATGCCTAGGCTCGACGAGGCTCTGCACTATCGCATGGTCGATGTTTCCTCCATCAAAGAGCTTGCCAGGCGCTGGGCCCCGCGCGTGTACTTCAACCAACCGCAAAAGGGCATGGCACACCGCGCGCTAGCGGATATCGTCGAGTCCATTCGCGAACTTGAGTACTACCGCCAAGTACTCTTTAAAAAGGATCTCACCAACGCAGAATGCATTGAGGCTTCTGCCCAAGCAACCCAGTCCTACCAGCAGTTTTTGCAATAATAGATTTGTGAGTTAATATTGTCCTCGCTGCTTTGAAGCGGCAATGGTGGCTGTAGTTCAGCTGGTAGAGCACCAGGTTGTGATCCTGGGTGTCGCGGGTTCGAGCCCCGTCAGCCACCCCAATGAACTCCCTGACTATTTTTAGTCAGGGAGTTTTTGTCATCCGATACAATCACTGCATGCTTAACGCTCGGATCCATGTTGCCGTGCCCACGGCCTTCCACCACGATGAATCCCTCAACATCGAGTCCACCCTGGCCCACGCAGACTGGCTTATCAGCCAAGGCATCACATCAATCCTCTTCGGTGGTTCCACCGGCGAGCAGCACAGCATGGACGCCTCTGAAAAACATGCTCTGTATGACGCCGTGAATCAGCATCCCTGGGCGCCTGGAATTGAGATACTTGTGGGTGTTGCCGCTATCCGACAGCGCCACGCTGTGGAGCTAGGACGCTACGTGGCGTCGTTAAGCCGGATTGATGGCATCTTATTGGGGTTCCCGCCCTATGTGCGCCCTACGCAGGAGCAGGCGCGTCGTTACGCGGTAGCTGTTATCGACGCCGCCCGTAAGCCCACAATCATCTACAACCACCCAGAACGCACTGGTTTCGACGCGAGCGCTTCCACCCTGGCGCAGCTATGCATGCTCGCGCACGTCATCGGCATCAAAGATCCAGGCGGCACACTCAAGATTGACGAGGTCGTTCAAGAGCTCACCCCCTTTAAAACTCGCTACTATGCCGGTGGTGAGGTCAACATCAATTCCCGCGTATCCACCACCGGTTTTACCTACCTCTCATCCATCGCCGGCAACATGGCACCCAAGGAAACCGTCGAATGGTTCGAGGCGCTCAGAAAGGGCCTTGAGCCTCCGCATAATGATCTCCTCTCCGAGTTGGTGTCCAAGATCAAAGGGGAAGCCCCGATTCAGACGCTCAAGGACTACATCACCGACCACGAAGGCATAGATATGGGAGTATGTCGAGCGCCACTGGGTGGCGTCGATTAGCACGGTGAGCAAAAGGCCTCGTAACTCATAGAGCTACGAGGCCTTGAAAGCATGAGGAAATATTAGATATTCGAGTTTCCGGCTTTCCAGGTTTGCCAGTCGATATTCCAGTCCCCCAGGCCGTCATAGCCGCTGATGTAACCGCCAACCGTGTTCCGCACGGTGACGATGTCCCCTCGCTTAACAAAGTTCTGGAACCATTGCGCGTTCTCCGTGCTCACGTTGATGCAACCATGAGACGTATTGGAATTGCCCTGTGCATAGACAGACCATGGCGCCGCATGCACGTAGATGCCGGAATAGGACATCTGCGTGGCAAATTTCACATCAACACGGTAACCGCCCTCTTTATGGGAGAGCCCATAGGATTCCGAGTCCATTACCAGGGAAGGATTCTTATCCCCAATGGTGTAAACCCCATTAGGGGTCGGCCACTTGTTCGCGCCCATGGAGATCGGCATCGACCGGACAGGCGCGCCATTGTGATAGATGGTCATGGTCTTTGTTGCGTCATCAGCTACTGCCTCGACCCGGTCGCCGATGGTAAAAGTCGCAGAATTGTCGTTATCTCCGTAAACGCCTTTGCCTAGGTTCTTGCCGTAAAGTTTGGCGTCCACGGTGACCTTGGTTCCCGGTGCCCAGAAGTTCTCCGGCCGCCACCGCACCTCATAGGGGCTAATCCAGAAAAATGCGCCCTCGACCGCAGGCTCGGTGGTCACCTTGATTGCGTCCTCCACAGCTTTGCGATCATTCACGATTGCATCAAAACGCATCGCGATGACCTGGGCGACTCCCACGACCGCCCCGTTCAGGGGAGCTAAAGAACCAAATGCCTGCGCCGCCGGGGTTACTGTTTGGAACCCCGTCGTGGAAGATTCCCCGTTCTTGTCTTTCGCCACAATGGTGTACGAACGGTTAAAACCCAAGACCTCAGTGGTAGACCACGAACGTCCATCCGCGGAGATTTCGCCCTGAACCTCTTTGCCGTTCTCATTAGTCATGGTCACGTTCTTCAGGCCCTCGCCCAAGGATTTGACCGTGACAAACGCGGAGGGATCCACCCCGGTTTCGCCATTATTCACGCTAGCGACGGGAGCAAGCTTCTTCTCCACCTGCTGCGAGGACTGCTCGCTGTGCCCCGATTCATCCCCGCCCCCATTAGCTATCGTGCATCCAGCCATCAACAACGAGAAACCCAACAGCGTCGCCGCTACCCCTATATACGATCGCTTGGATACCCTTTTGGCCACTATTTTCCTTCTTCTCCTACAACCACGATCGATGCCGCATTTTCCTCGCGGCACCTCGTCACGACGACAACGAACCCACATCGTAACGTCTTTTCCCACTGATACCGGCTCGCAGCAACCCATGTTTGCCACATTGTTATCTAACCCAAACCACCAGTGCTTTTCCTCCCCTTCATCGTTTGCCGAGCACCCGTCGTTACGCTCCCCGCCCCTCTTTTTAGCGTGCCGACGCCCACCCCAAAGCCCTTTATACACATCCCGCAAAGCAGCCATAAAACACCCACCCAGAAACACGTCCTGACCAGGCGATTTTACAACAACCATCAAATAGGGTTATATTTCTTCTCGTTGCACAGCGCGCCGCACGGCGCAAAGGACAACAATGCGCCATTAGCTCAATTGGCAGAGCAACTGACTCTTAATCAGTGGGTTCGGGGTTCAAGTCCCTGATGGCGCACTTCTTATAATCTCCCTCCACCTGCTTTATGTAGGCGGAGGGAGATTTTTCGTTTATGCACCTCATTATTCCTTTTGATCTCCCCGAACTTCAAACCTCACAAGACATACGTAATTTGGAATATTTTTCATCTCCGTGGGGTTCTGAGGGATTGTTAAAAGCATTCGTGGACCACAAGTTCACACACAACAATCAAGGGAAAAGGAGCATCTTCGTATGACCACAACTACCCAATGGGTTCTCGCGTCTCGCCCACAAGGAATGCCCACGCTGGAGAATTTCCGCAAGGAGGTCGTCGAGCTCCCCGAACTGCAGGCCGGCCAAGTGTTGGTCCGCAATGAGGTAGCGACGGTCGACCCATAATATATGCGCGGCCGCATGGACGATACGGAATCGTACGTCCCGCCATTCCAGATTGATCAACCGCTGTCTGGTGGTGCCGTCGGCGTCGTCGTGGAATCAAAGTCCGAGAAGATTCAGGTCGGCGCGAGCGTGCGTCACTTCCAGGGGTGGCAAACGATGACCATCGTCGATGAGGCTGAAGCTTTGGTGGTAGATACAAACATTGTCCCAGCTCACGCTTACCTAGGCATACTAGGGCTGACTGGTTTGACCGCTTACATCGGGTTGAAAAAAGTCGCGGAGATGAAGGAGGGCGACGCCGTCTTTATCTCCGGGGCAGCCGGTGCCGTCGGCTCAGCTGCGGGTCAGATCGCGCGACACCTCGGAGCTAGTTTTGTCGTTGGTTCTGCGGGCACAGACGCCAAGGTTGAGCGCTTGAAAGAGCTAGGTTTCGACGCCGCCTTCAACTATCGCGACGGTGATGTTTCCGCAGCACTCGCTCAAGCAGCACCCAATGGCATTGATGTCTATTTGATAATGTCGGCGGCGACCATCTTGAAGCCGCAATCGACCACCTCAATGTCTTTGGCCGGGCAGCGCTATGTGGGGCGATCTCCCAATACAATTCCGAAGGAGAAACCTTTGGGCCACGCAATATGCGCTTAATCATCGGTAAGTGCCTTACCCTGCGCGGCTTTGTTGTTCCCAAGTACATGGAATGTGATTGAGGAGTTTCAACAGGTCGTAGCCCCGCTTGTGGTCACTGGGCAAATACAGTTTGATGTCACTACTCGCCACGGTGTTGAGGCTCTCCCCTCCGCGTTCTTGGAGCTTTTCCAAGGTGGCAACACTGGCAAGATGATCGTGGAGTTCTAGAGGATTTCCACACCGCATACCTGGTCCCCCGCTAGACGATTGCTATTTTTCGGTTAGCCGGGGGATCTGGCGTTTGTGGATACTGAGTGGCGTTGCAAAGCATTATCCCTAATAATTACCCCTATTGACACCCCAATGCAGCGTTCATCCAGCCGAGATGTATCCTCATATGGATTCTATACCTTCTCTGTGCTTTCTCGGAAGGAAAAAAATATGCGAGCCGCTTTCTCGGAAGGAAAATATGCGAGCCCTCATCATTGTTGACGTCCAAAATGACTTTTGTCCGGGCGGGGCACTAGAAACGGTCAAAGGTGCAATCCAAGCACAATCCATTGCAGAATACGTAACACTGCACGGGAAAAAATATGACTATATTGCGGCCACCAAAGACTGGCATATCGATCCGGGCGATCATTTTTCTGAAACCCCAGATTTCATCGACACCTGGCCCATCCATTGCGTGGCCAACACAGAAGGCGCAGATTTTCACCCATTGCTCTTCACCATGCACTTCGACGAGGTGTTTTATAAAGGGCACTACAGCGCCGCCTACTCAGGGTTCGAGGGCTGCACGGCAGATGGTCAACTCTTAGGCGCATGGTTACAAGCTCGTGGGGTACGCGAGATTGATATCGCGGGGATCGCTACGGATTACTGCGTTCAGGCTACGGCGCTCGACGGCCTACAAGAAGGCTTCCATGTGACAGTGCTCTCGCACCTGTGCGCCGCAGTTAATGAGGACAACACCCGCGCAATGTTGCGCCGTCTCAAAGACCACGGGTGTGTCCTCCGCTAGTTGGCCTCTCTACTTCGTAGAGTCCAGCACCACGTCAAACTCCAAAAGCTCAGATTTCTGTGCCACGGGCGTTTTACCACCAGTGTGGGAATTGGATGCGTTCTCGTGGTTCTCGCCCCGGCCATGGCCATGCAGGCTCTGGGCTTCCCCATCGCGCCACTGCGCATAAGATTCTTCATCAGCCCACTTGGTCACCACAAAATAACGGTCCTCACCAGCAGTGGGGCGTAGGAGTTGGAAGCCTTCAAAGCCCGGCGTGGAATCCACAGCGTGTTTGCGTGCCGCAAATCGCTTCTCTAGTTCTTCCCCGCGGCCTTCGGGCACGGACAATGCATTGATTTTAATGATGCTCATAGGCACCGATGCTAGTCGTATGTGCCACGACGTGCAGAAGCAAAAAGCCATATCCGCACGGCAGTTAGCGTGAGGATATGGCTTGTGGGCTACTAGGGGGTGGCGTCGAAAAGCTTTAGCGCTGTGCGAGAAGACGCTGGATTTCTTTGAGTTCCTTGTTCTTCTTGCGTCCGCGTGCGATGCCCAGGACCACTAGGCCGGCCACAGCTACTCCGATGCCCGCGAGAATCTTCTGGATTTGGGGGTCTTGTAGCTTGGTGGTTGCTTGCTTCTTGGCATCGTCGACAAAGTTCTGTGGCTTAGAACGATCCACAATCTCGTCGAGGGTGCTTGCGAGCTGACGACGGGTGCGCTCAATGTCGCGCTGAATGTCATTAATATCGCGTGCCACGGATACTCTCCTCTGAGTTCTTCGCTATTTCCTCCTTACACCTTAGCCCGAAACCCGTTGTGTGTGCGTAGCCGGTATCCTTTAGACCATGACTGAACAAGTGCGACTTTCCATCGGCGATATGGCCCCCGACTTTGATCTTCCCAATGACAAGGGCGGCACAACGGCACTTAAGGATTTCCGTGGCTCTCGGGTGCTGGTCTATTTTTATCCCCGCGCTAATACCCCTGGATGTACAAAGGAGGCGTGTGACTTCCGGGATAACCTTGCTCAGCTCGACAATCTAGGTATCAACGTTGTCGGCATCTCCCCCGATAAGGTGGAAAAGCTCAGTGACTTCCGCAACGACCATGAGCTTAATTTCCCGTTGCTTTCCGACGCATCTAAGGACGTCATGAAGGCCTACGGCGCATTTGGAGAGAAAAAGAACTACGGCAAAGTGGTCCAGGGCGTTATCCGCTCAACGTTTCTTGTAGAACCAGACGGAACGCTTGGCTTAGCCTTATACAACGTCCGTGCTACAGGCCATGTTGCACGCGTGCTCCGCGATCTGCTCGCCAGCGAATAACTATCAGTCTTCTCTAGTAAAGAATCAATCGATGTAAACCATGGGCAAACCCGAAGTAATCAGGACCAGCGGGGAAATTCTCCTCCCTCGCCGCAGGCCCGCGCAGCAACGCAGCCGCGAGAGGTTCAACAGAATCCTCGCTGCTGCTCGCTCTGTGCTTGTCGACGTAGGCTTTGAGTCCTTTACCTTCGATGAAGTCGCCCGTCGCGCCGAGGTGCCCATCGGAACCATCTACCAATTCTTTGCCAATAAATACGTGATGATCTGCGAGCTCGATCGCCAAGACACCGCGGCTTCCCTGGCAGAAATACAAAAGTTCTCTGAGCAGGTCCCGGCGCTTCAGTGGCCGGACTTCCTCGACGAGTTCATTGATCACCTGGCGGATATGTGGCGTGCAGACCCCTCCCGCAGGAGCGTCTGGCATGCCATTCAGTCCACTCCCGCGACGCGAGCGACAGCAGCGGCCACAGAAAAGCCCATGCTAGAAATCGTGGGAGAAGCGCTGCGCCCGCTCGCCCCGCAAACGTCAGAAGAAGGCCGGGCGGAAATCTCTCGCATGCTGGTGCACACGGTCTCCTCGCTGCTGAACTACGCGGTCTATGACCGTGCTTCCACAGATGAGATGTTCCACGCGCGAGTTACGGAAATTAAGAGGATGCTGGTGGCCTATCTCTTTGCTGTAGCCACCGGCTAGCTTCTTATCCTGCAGCCCCTGGGATAAGGCACTGCGCGATGGCATAGTCATGATCGTGACTGATGCTCACCTGCGCCTGGTCTATCTGCGCGAGTCTTTGGATTTCCCCACGGAGATTCACCACTACTCTCCCCCAGGCGTCCGGAACTATTTCGATGTCTCGCCACTCGACGTTCTCCGCGCTTATCACGGGTGCGCTGCCGTACATCGTTTGGCTCCATGCCTTGATAAAGGCCTCTTTGGCGGCCCATCGACCGGCAAGGTGCGTATCTCTATCCGGCTTTGTTGCGGCCACTCGTAGCTCAAGCGCGCTGAAGACGTTGTTTGCAAAAGAAGAACCTGGCGTGCGTAGCTGCTCTGCAAAGCTAGGGATGTGAACGAGGTCCGTCCCAATAAACATGGGTCATCTTCCTTTTCTCGGGAACGCTTGAAGTTTATCGCGTGGGAGATCTACGCGATATGCGTAGTGCGCACGAACAAGGGCCTGCCCCACACGTTGATGTCGGTGTGGGGCAGGCCCTTGATCAGGGGAGACTACTTATTCGGGGTAGGAACGAGGATGCCGTCGATGAGTCGTGCGGAATCGCTCAAGAGGACTGCTGCCTCGCGTTCCTTGCCAGCGTCGCCACTGCTGCCCAGGTTTCGCTCCACCGGACGCTCGTACAGCGCGGCCCGTCCCATCATGCCGCGGAGTAAACGACGGCTACCGGCGAGTTCACGGTCTGCGGCAGCCTTACGCCATGTCGCAAGGGCTTCCTCGCCGCATTCACTGCGAACAGCTTCTGCGAAGGCTTCTGGGTGCACGATGGCTACGAGTGCAGACACGTGACCGAATCCGAGGGAGGTCACGATTCCGGCTTTAGGAGCCAGCTGCCCAATGTTGAGCGGCTGACGCAGCCACACCAGGTGCGAGTGCTTTGCAAGTACAGGATCGACGCAGTCCAAGCTGTAATTAGCTGGTACGACACCGGTGCGCAGAACCTGAGTAAGGCCGATCAGCTGGAATGCAGCAGCGCCGCCCTTTGCGTGGCCGGTGAGGCTCTTTTGCGAGATCACGTACAGCGGATTGCCCTCTGTTCGACCAATCGCGTGCGCAATACGCTCGTGGAGGTCGGACTCATTGGGATCATTCGCGTTCGTGGAGGTGTCGTGCTTAGACACAACCCGGACGTCATCCGCGGAGACTCCCAGGTGTTTCAGATCCGCGAGAAGGCGAGAGTCTTTTCCGCCACGCGCAGCACCAAGAGCGCCCAAGCCTGGGGCTGGGATAGACAAGTGCGCTCCGTCTGCGAAGGATTCTGCGAATCCAACCACGCCGAGTACGGGGAGTCCGAGTTCAGCGGCCAGGCTGCCTCGTGCCAGAAGTACGGTTCCGCCACCAGCAGATTCAACGAATCCGCCACGGCGGCGATCGTTGGCGCGAGAGAAATAACGATCTTCTATGCCTTTGGCCGTCATTTCTTGAGAGTCAGCGGTAGCTGCCATATCACCGAATCCGGTGATTCCCTCGATGGATAGGTCATCGAAGCCACCGGCGACCACAAAGTCAGACTTGCCCAACTTGATCTTGTCTACGGCTTCTTCCACGGAAACAGCAGCAGTTGCGCATGCAGCTACCGGATGAATCATCTGGCCATATCCACCCACATAAGACTGCATGACATGAGCAGCCATAACGTTGGGAAGTGCCTCTTGCAGAATGTCGTTTTGGCGAGGCTCTGACAGCAAACCATCGATGTACAGCGCACGCATGGACTGCATTCCGCCTAGGCCAGTTCCCTGTGTGGAGGAGACCCGTGCGGGGTGAAGCTCCCGCAGCAGTTCCGCGGGGCTGAATCCCGAGGACAGGAAGGCATCGACGGTGCACACCAGGTTCCACAGTGCGGTGCGATCTAGGTTATCCACCATGTCAGCGGGGATACCGTAGACGCTGGGGTCAAAGCCTTCTGGGATTTGACCACCGACAAATCGGCTCATAGCCATCCTGCGCGGAACGCGCACAGCCGACCCGGCTTTCCGCGTGACTATCCACTCGCCGGTCTCCTTGTTCAGCACCGCTGAGGTGAGTTCTGGCTCTGAATCAACAAAGGTACGAGCAGTTTCTTTGTCGTTCACGCTAAAGCTGAGGTCTTGATCCAAGTAGACCGTGGTGAGCTCTGGAGCAAAGTTGTCCACCATGTGGAAGTCGTCATGGTAGCGACGCACGCCAACGCGAGCCAGAACCTCATCATGGAAGCGGTCGTAGATGTCCGCCTCGTCCACAGGCTCATCGTCAGCGTCATACCAGCCCGGCTTGGGGTCTTCATCCCAGTGAACCAGCCCCATCGTCCATGCCAGTTCCAGAACGCCTGCAGCACCGAGGTCGCCGGTGAGCTCGGCCTCAAAGCGGGTGCGAGCAGAGCCGTATGGCCCAAGTTCTCCAGCGCCCACGATAACCACCATGTCATCCAGATTCTGGTGAACCTGCCCACGGAAATCTGGACGGGTTTCTTGAGCGGTAGAAGCAGGAGTAGGCAATGCCTTAAGAGTCGGAGCGCTCTCTTCAGGTGCATCTGTTTCTTCCGAGACCTGAGAATGGATGCTGCTTGCGAGTTCAGCCAAGTTGAGATCGCACTCTGCTAGGCCACCGGTGTAATCAACGGTTATCGGAGCTTCTGCAGCTTGACGACGTACCTCTGCGCTGACCTGGCCGATCAGAATCTCGGCGATCTCCTGCGTGGAGTAGGTGGTAACGCCGGCTGCTTCGACGGTCTCGACGAGTGGGTCATTTCCACCCATGAGTCCGGTTCCGCGTACCCATCCGATGAGAACATGGACGAGCGAGGTATGTGGCTTCCACGACTTTTCTACATTCCAGCGTGTGACAAGCGCGTCGAGGGCCGCCTTAGATTCGCCATACGCACCATCGCCGCCAAAACGACCACGGTTGGGAGAACCTGGGAGGACAACATGTAGTCGTTCGCCCACATGGGTGTTAGTACCCAACTCCGATAGCCCTGCGATGAGGCGTTCGACGGACCACAGCAAGAGGCGCATCTGCATCTCTGCCTGCGGGCCAGCGTCGGACAAGGAACCTTGGACGCGCGGTGCTGCGAAGGGGAACAAGAGCGTAGGAACAAGTGCTGGCTTGATCACTTGCTTTTGGGCATTGACCGTCGCGGTTTGTTCCTCGCCAACCCACTTGATGATGCCGTCGATATCCACGAAGGAGGAGAGGTTCGCAGGAACAATCCACAACGCGGCACCGCCACGGGCACTTTCCCGGTACAGATTCTTATAGAACTGCAGGCGGGAATGGTTCAAAGAGGAGGTCGTGACGACCACGGTTGCCCCGCCGGAGAGCAGTTCGG
Organism: Corynebacterium silvaticum; assembly: GCF_002162115.2. Taxonomy (NCBI): domain Bacteria; kingdom Bacillati; phylum Actinomycetota; class Actinomycetes; order Mycobacteriales; family Corynebacteriaceae; genus Corynebacterium; species Corynebacterium silvaticum. The sequence continues at coordinate 1,995,806 of NZ_CP021417.2, forward strand.
CGGTTACCGCAGCTGCAATGGAGTTTGGTGAGGCACCGGTGACCACGGCGACGTCGTCAGCAAACGCGAGTGCTTCCTGTGAGCGCGCTTGTGCAGCGAGTTCTTCGAATCCAAAGAATTCAGCTTGCTGCGCAACGATCTCACCTGCGCCAGTGAGGTCGAGGGAATCCACTGACCCCTCTCCCAGTGCTGCGCGGGAAAGATCCTCACGCGCCGAAGCCCAGCGGTCGTCGAGAAGAACTGCCTGGTTGGCGTCAAAACTCGGGGCGACCTGTCGAGGCCAATCAGCGCCTAGCTCCTGAGACACGAGTTCATACAGCGCCGCATCTGCATCGGAGTCTTCTAGGGACTGAGTTTCTGCGGTGTCATGCAAGCCCAGCGAGGACAAAATCGTGCGAGCCGTCGCTGCAAGAACGCCTTCTTTGCCTGTCACTTGTTCCGCGAATTCGCCCAATGCTGCCGAGTCGACGACTCCGCCGCCGGCTGATGCGCCACCCGGAAGTGCGACTGCCACACCCTGACGAGCAGCGACTTCTTGCACAGCAGCGTCGATAAGCTGATCTAGCTCAGCTGCGTTAGAGGGTGCCGCAGGCGTCAAGGTTGCGAGGTCTCCCCCTCGCAGGGATGAGCCCTCACGAGCACCAATGACCACAGCTGCCGTAACGTGATCGGCCCAGCCAGCGCCAAGCTGCCACGTGGACGCTACGCGTTCGGAAATATAGTTGGGGCGTTTGCCGGTAGGTCCTGTGATTCGGCGAAGGGCATCATTGGCGGCGTCGGAAAGCACTGGCCCAAAGGCGCTGTAGCCCTTAGCCATCCGCGAGACCGTCTTCTTGAGCTCCACCAGTTCCGCATCTGCGGCACCGTCAATTGCGCCAAGGCCAAATTCCACGCCCAGGTCTAGCAGCAGCTGGTTACGACGAGAAGATACGCCCTCAACCAGGGATTCGATCGAGTCCGCATCGCCCATCTGTTCCGGGCGAACCTTAGTCCACAACGCGATCAGCATCATCGTTGCGTCAGCCGGAGTAAAGGCAATGTCGTCTGGGCGAGCGCCACTAGCGGCCGCCGGGACCTCAGTGGGTGCCACGGCTGCGGCAACCTGAACCGTTGCAACATCCTGTGCGACCTCAGCAGACTCTGCTTCTGCGTCGGTAGCCTGTGCAGCCACAGTACGTGTCAACTCATCGGTGGCAAAGACTATCGAGCGGTCGCGCTCAATGTTGAGTACTTCCACCTCGGCGCCGTCGTACTGCGGAAGCCGGAGAGTCTGTCCCATCATGTTCGCGATAGTCGGTGCCGAGCCCACGCCTACCTCGACAAAACGCTCCACGCCGAGGCCGCCCTCAGAGACAGGGCGCAGGATCAGATCTTGCGTCTCAATCCAGCGCACTGGCGACGCAAACTGCCATGCCAGCAGCTCCACCAGCAAGGTGCGAGCAAGCGTGACCGGTGCTTGTGACAACTCATCAAAGCGCTCAAGAACGTCTTTAAGAATCTCAGCCGGTGCCACCTCAAGTATGGCGGAGACAAAGTCCGTGGTGAGCTCGAATGGGCGTGCTACGAGGTTGGGAACATAACGATCGACCAGCATAGACAGATCTACGTCCGCTGGAATCAATGAATCCAGGTGCTCGCGGAAGGCATCCACACCATCAAGGAGATGCGAGGAGTGGAAGGGCACGTCGACACCAGGAATCATGATGAAGGCCCGCTTGCCCGGCGCGCGGTGTTCCACATCAGCGCTTAGGGCTTTGAGTCCCTTGCTTGTTCCTGCCACTGCGTACTGCATTCCGGCAAGGTTGTAGTTGACGATTTCAAGGAACTCGCCAGATTCTTGGGATATGCCAGCGACATAATCAAAGACCTGAGATTCGGTGAGTCCCATCTTGTGTGGACGCAAAGCGGCAAGACCATAGTTGGAGTTTCCATCCTGATCCCGCTCCACCAGCCTATGCATGGTAAGTCCACGCTGGTAGACGATCTCTACTACGCTCTCAAGGGACAGAACGCCTGCATAGGCAGATAGCGCGTTGTATTCGCCCACAGAGTGGCCAGCAAACCACGCCTTCTCGTCGAGAGCCCCAGCTTCCTTCATCTCAGCTATCTGAGCAACACCGAGGGTTGCCATAGCCACCTGTGTGAACTGGGTGAGGAAAAGAACGCCCTTGGGGTGCGAGAATGTCTCGCCAGCAACGCGAACCTCGGTTGGGTTGTTTTGAACGATGTCCAAAACAGAGAATCCTAGTGCAGAGCGGGTGTGGTGATCCGCACGCGCCCACACGTCACGAGCAGCTGCAGAACGCACACGAGATTCCATACCCATGCCCTGCGACTGAATGCCCTGACCTGGGAATGCATAGAATGTTGTCGGTGCAGCCATGACCGCGGTCGCGGTAAGGACTATAGAGCCTTGAACGGTTGCGGTGATCTCACGAACTTCACCGCGCCCCTCGCGCGAATCAATGCCCGAGCGCTCAACCAGGAACTCTACTTCTTGGCCCGGCAACACCGGCGCGAGCATCGTCGCGGTATATTCCATGACCTTATTCGGTCGGGTGGATACAGATTCATCGGAGTAGCCACCAGCGGCAATAAGCTCGGCCATTGCAGATGTCCACATGCCATGAACAATCACGCCTTCTCCCAGGCCTGCCAGCTTTGCGGCGGTCTCGGACACGTGAATGGGGTTTCGGTCGCCCGTCGCTACGGCAAAAGGATGCATGGATTGCGGAGCCGTGACGGCTGCAAACGCGCGGAAGGACCGGGGTGCGTCAATGACACTGGGAAGAGCAGAGGTGTTCGTCCGGGCTACGGCATTCCCGCGGCGACCGCGGATAGCCATGCGCTCGCTGAGGCGTGCCAGCAGGGTGCCGTCGACACGCAATTCCGCGCGGACGCTCACGATGCGTCCAATGGTGGTGTCTACGATTTCCTCCGCCCGGGCGCTCACCTCAATGGATACAGGTGAGGAATCCTCGGCGGTAACGCAATGAGAGAACAAGTCCTGGTCGACCATAGTGACATGGTGCTCAAGGTGCACCAAGGAGAGCATTCCCTCGACGACCTTCGCGCCGTCAGAGTCCGGGATTACGGCATTGCGCACTGCGGTGAAGATAGCTGGCCATGCTTTGCCCACCAGGATGTCAGGGGCAATACCTGCTGACTCGACAGAAGCAGGAAGATAGCCGGCAGTCACGGTCTCATAGGTAGCTGCATCCTCGCGGCTCAGGGCGCTCTGCCAGACAGCAGTCACGCCGTCATCGTCCATGGAACCCAATACACCACCGGCAGCTATCTGGGTCAGCCCCTCCATCGCGGTTTCTGCGTCTTCCCTGGTAACCAGCGGTACACAACCGGCTGGCGCGTCCTCGGGCATGGTGAGACGGATAGCAATGCTGGCCGCCACTCCAGGAGCAGTAGACCCCAGCAACGGCACCTGAAGCTCGGCGTGCTCAGCATCAAGTTCCACAAGTCGCGCCCCGCTCGGTGCGTGCATCGCAACGTTCGCCTCAACATCCCATTCCGAGGCAGTCCCCAGTCGGGCGGTAAGAGAATCGACCTGGCGACCCGCCCATGAAGTACCAGAGGCATTCAGCACGCGCTCGACCACGCTGGCCTGAGCCTCTTCCGCTTCTGCGGCGTCCAAGCGATCAACGGTAGCAGCGTTAAAACGACCAAGCAGCTCAGCGACTGGCTCATTAGCCACCGTGATACCCGAAACCGCAGCCGTACCAGGGATAATAGCGACCTGATCCGCCCTGTAGCGCTCATCATGGGCCTGCCACAATGAGTCCGAACGCCAGCGACGGCGCACATCTTTATCAATGACCGGCACAAAGTTAGCAGGCTTGCCCGGGGTTGCCAGCGCTTCTAGGAACCACGCCGCATCCGCCGGGTGCACGAGGGTCTCAGCAGCCGGGTAATGCGCACAGAGCGTATCGACGCCCACCTGTGGCGATTCCGTCTCTTCCACAGAGACAACCGATGGGAAAGAACCATGGTCCTGTGCCACCAGACGCGCCTCGGCGCGGTGCAGCATCTCCACGAACCTGCGGTACCAGCTCGAATCAATCCACTGTCCGTCCACAGGACCAGACAGCTCAAGATAGCGCTCAAGCCACTGCTGGTACGTCATGTCTTCAACATCGCCAAAGTATGGTTTGGCCGTCTTAGCAATCGCCGCGATGATCTCTTCGCGATGAGCTGCCACAGCCTCTGCGTCTCCAGCCACCGAATCCAAAAGACGGCCAGCCTTGGCAAAGGAATTATCAATCTCATGAATATCCGCGCCCAGCTGCGATAGGCCAGAAGCCATGCCCTGGTTTGCGCTACCAGCTGCGACCCATTCCTGAGTGCCCTGCGTCTCAACCAGCAGCTGCTTTACGGCCTCAGAAGTCTTCGCTTCCTTGGTCGCCATGGCAGCCGTGCCCACGAGAATGCCGTCGACAGGCATATCGGGGAAGCCATAATGACGAGCCCACGAACCGGTCAGATAGTCTGCAGCGCGCTCCGGGGTGCCTATGCCACCGCCGACGCACACCACCACGTTGTCATACTCACGGATCTTGGCATACGTACTGATGAGCAGCTCATCCAAGTCCTCCCATGAGTGGTGCCCGCCAGCCTTGCCACCCTCAATCTGCATAATGATGGGGGTTTCTGGAACGTCTTTGGCAATAGCCAAAATCTTCATGATGTGCTTTACCGCGCCGGGCTTAAAAGCAACCCACGGGAATCCGCCAGAACGCAGCTCGTGCACGAGAGCCACGGCCTCTTCATGCTCTGGGATACCCGCCGTGATCACGATGCCGTCAATAGGCGCACCATTTTCCCGCGCCTTAGGCACCAGCCGCTTGCCACCGATCTGCATCTTCCACAGATAAGGATCCAGGAACATGGAGTTGAACTGTGCGTTCACGCCTGGTTGCAGCAAGCCGGTGAGCTTGGCTATGTTGCTTTCTAGGATCTCAGGGGTGACCTGGCCGCCACCTGCTAGCTCTGCCCAGTGGCCTGCATTCGCTGCCGCCGCGACGATCTCCGGGTCAACGGTGGTCGGGGTCATCCCGGCAAGGAGCATGGGGCTACGCCCGGTGAGCTCAGTAAACTTAGTCTTTACGCGCACGCCATGAGGAGTTTTTATCAGCGTCGGCGAGAAAGCCGCAAAAGGCTGCGGGAGGATGGGCGCGCGGCCAGCGTCGAAAAGCTGTGCTTGGCCTTCTGTGCCGCACACGGCGAAGGACATTGCGCCACGCCCCAGAAGTGCTTGCTCGGTCAGGGATACCACGCCTCCGTGTGGTCCCACGTCAAGGAACCATCGTGCGCCCTGGTCAAGCGCGGTCTGTACATCAGAACCCCAATCGACCGGAGTGACCATGACGTCCATGGCGATGTTCCGCGCAAGGTCTCCATCCAAACCAGCGCGTTCCGCAAGCTCAACCACGCGTTCAACGGCAGGAAGCATAGCTGGGTGATGGAAAGCCACCTGAACGTTCAACGAGGTCATCTTCGGGGCGAAAGCAGAACCGCCACGCTTCTTGGCCTCTACTGCACGCGCATCAGCTGCTGCCTGCGAGCGCAGAATATTCAGCACTGCCTCGTTGTCTTTAGGACGCCCAACGAGTACAAAATTAGTACGCGAGTTCTTAAGCCCAACTACAGGGCGAATGTCCTTATCAATGCCGCCGCATGCAGCAGAGATAGCGGACTCCAATTGTTCACAAGTAATGCCGTCAATCGAGACCATGGGAGCGGTACCACCGCGTGCCACCAGTCCTGTGACACGAGCGTGATGCCCGATGACCGCACCGATGATTTCTGCAATGGCAAGAATCTCTGCGGCACGAGTAAGGTCTCGCACGCTATGAACACCCAAAACACCCTGCGAATGACCAATAACCGCAGCGGCTTTATCCACATCCAGGCCTTGGCTTTCCAGCAGGTCCAGCGTGGCTAGTTGGGACGTGAGAATACCAGGCACGCTGATAGCGGCTTGGGATGCATCCACGCTTGCATTGTCCTCTTGATTGGCCCACTCCAATGGCTTAAAACCAAATGGCCTAGCAACCGCCAGTACATCTGAAATAGGAATCAGACGTTGCGCTGCCTCTGCAACGATTGGCTCCAAGGTTTTCCCTGCACCCTGGGCTACTGATACGCGGAGGGTCTTTAACCAATCAAACCCCTGCCCGGCAAATACGAGCGCAAAAGGCTCGGAATCAAAGCGTTCAACGAGACGCGAAGATCCGGACTGCTGCCCTTTAAAGATGCTGTGTTCAGTCACCTGAGTAACTCTCCTGTTGTCTTGGACTGGCGCTCTGCGCTCACGGGTTCACTGACAATGGCGTCCGATAGGGTCAAAAAGTAGAGACTCTAGAGACACTATTGTCGTAAAAACTTTTGCCTGACTAATATGCCACAAAATATGAGGAAACTGTCACCTTTTGTGTCTTTTCACACCACAAAAGTGCTTTACAACACATAAACGACTCGATGTTAGACACATGTTTCCCACCACAAAAACAGCTATCTAGCTGAGCAAAAGATCCTCAACCAGCTTTTGCGCTTGAGCCAACTCCCCACCGACACTTTGGCCAGGAAAATTTTCTCCGGACGTGTCATTGTCGGCGTTTTGCGCCGCCCCCTGTTCTTCCAACTGCTGCTCTTCCCGCTGCCCCTCATACCAAGAATCCGCCGGGCAAAATTCCTGACACTCATTCTCTGGAATTACTTCTGCCAGTTGCACCAAACCGCGATCCGCCAGGTACTCATCAAAATTCCGCGAAATACTCACAGAGAACCACCTTTACTAGTCCATGCCAAGCACGTGCGAGAGCTTCTTTTATCAATGTTGCCGTTCCTACCCGCTAAGCGTCACACGCACATCGTGAACCACTCACCGAGCCTCGCACCGCTTCCGTACGTTCTTTCCTTTTAGTGTACGAGCGCATTCAACATTGACCGTTAAAATCCCATAACACCATCTCTGATCTGCACTTATACACTAAGAACTTTTTCTAGAGAAAAGCCTTGTGTGCTTGGAGCTGGCCCACACTTCTCCCCGCCTAGTACACAGATGCGGTTATCATCGATCACGTGAATTTCCTCCGACGTCATCTCATGGGGTTTCAACTTGCGTTGCTGCTGTTCCCTCTAGCTTTGGCGCTGATCATCGAAGTCGCGATGACAGAAAGACCTATGCTCGCACTCCCCGCGTTAGCCGCCGGGTTGTGCACGACCCTTGGCATCAAGGACCACCGCTGGCACTTGGCCTTGTGGGGAAACCTCCTTGCAGTCGCCGTCGGTTATGCGTTGGGAAGCTACTGGACGATCGCGGCCAACTGGTCATTAGTCATATTGGCAGGCGTCTTGGCTGCCAACACCTCGCCGGCTTCTCCCCGCTGGATGTCCATCATCACTGCAATCGCTGCGATGCTCATTCCGCTTCGGCTAGTGTTCTCCGATGTATCCATGATTATCGTGTGGCTGCTTGTTGTCATCGCAACCATAGTGAGTTTTGCCATTGGCACCATCATCCACTCGGAACGTGCACGTTTGAAAGAGCATGAAGGCGCAATCCGAGCACAAGTAAAAAGCGATATTGCGGATGATCTCCATGACGTTGTGGCTCACGAAATCGCGGGTATCGTCGTCCTGGCACAGGCGGGACGAGCACAGGCCGATTCTGCTTCGCGCCAACTCCTGGAACAGATCGAGTCTTCTGGAAAGCGCGCTCTGGAGGCGATCCGAGACACCGTATCCCAAGCACGCACTGCACCAGTAAGCGCCACAATCGCAGACATCGAGCGCCTAGTCGACGACTTCTCCGGGGAGACTACGTTCACCGCCCAAACCCAGGCGATCACCAAAGCACTCATTACTGCAGAACGCGTGGTGTCCGAATCACTCACCAACGTGCTCAGACACGCCCATGGCGCAGCGGTATCGGTAATGTTGGAAGACATTCCGCAAGGGCTAAAAGTAGTCGTTGAAGATTCAGGTGGCATCCCCGCCCCCGGCTTAGACAGTGGCTCCGGCAGCGGACTGTATAGCCTAGGAAAACGCATACGTACGCTCGGAGGAACTTTTCATGCATGCCCGCATGGAACTGGTTGGAAAGTAGAGGCAGTAATCCCATGATTCGTATCGTGCTTGCCGACGATCAAGCCATGGTGCGCACCGGTTTTCATATGATTCTCGGGTCGCAGCCCGACATGGAGATTCTCTACGAAGCCTCTGACGGCGCGGAGGCGCTTGACGCTATCACCAGACTGCGCCCGGATGTCGCCTTGTTGGATATCCGTATGCCGAGGATGAACGGCTTAGACGTCGCCAAGCAGATCGCGTCTCACGTATCTACGATGATGGTCACCACGTTTAACGATGACACCTACGTGGACACCGCCTTGAAATATGGTGCACGCGGGTATCTGCTCAAAGACTCTGGGCCGGAACTACTTGTAGAGGCTGTTCGTTCTGCGCATCGCGGCGATGTCCTCATTTCCCCAGAAGTGCTGTCGCTCTTACTTGCACGCCGATCCAAGCTTAACGACGCTTCCTCCGAACTCCCACTGACCAGTCGAGAGCTTGAAGTCGCACGGCTCATTGCGCATGGACGCACAAATCAAGAAATCGCCACGGACCTCTTCATCTCGCTTTCCACGGTAAAAACCCACGTCGCACGAATTCAAGACCGTCTACTCGTGCGAAACAGAGTGGAGATTGCCGCAGCGTTGTGGCGTTCCGGGGAAATGTCTACGTAATACTTTCGGCCGACCTGCGCTCAGGGATTTTCATCTCCTAGGCCGATTACAACGCACGATCTATTGGCAAAGATAGAACGCGTGAAAAATCGTATTGAATGGCTCGACGTTGTTCGAGGAATAGCATTGTGTGGAATTGCCTTCGCCAACATTGGCACTGTATGGGAAGCTGCTGCGTCTCGAAGCTTCTCCTACAACATTATGCAGCTACTAGTGCAACAACGCTTCTTTCCGATCTTTTCTTTGCTCTTCGGCATCGGATTCGGCTTGATGTGGTCCAAGAACTACGGGCGCATCCCGTTGTTGCGCCGCTTCCTCTTCATCGCCGCCTTGGGTGGACTCCATCAACTTGTTCACCCCGGCGAAGCACTCCTATTCTATGCCGCAGCCGCCCTGTTCATTCTTCTCCCCTCCACGTATATGCCCCGAGCCTGGGTTTTAGCATTCGGTGTCATAGCAACTGTTCTTGCAGCCCCTCTCGGCGGGCCACTTCTCATTCCTGGCTTGTTCCTCCTGGGTAGCGGCCTCGCACAATTTGGTGTTCCTGCGGTACTAGCCCAGAACCACCGAATCCCGGCATATGCGCTGATCATTTTCACCCCCTTCGCTCTTGTTGCGGGTTGGATGCAGTGGCAGAACAAAAGCAACGCGGGCTTTAGCACTGAGTCAGCGATCGCAGGACTCGCTATCGCTGCCATATGGATCTGCCTGGCAATTCTTCTGATGCACACGCCAGCTCGATCGTTCCTACAAACAGCTTTTGCGCCTATGGGACGCCTCGCACTCACCAACTACATCGGTGCGACGCTCATCATGCTGGCCGCTAGCGCAGTGATTAGTCTGCCCGATTCTCCAAAAGCTCGGGACATCGCATTCCTCTTTACCGCAGGGATGCTTGTCTTCCAGATGGTGCTGAGCTGGGTGTGGGATCGTACCCTTGGGCAAGGCCCCTTAGAGTGCCTCTGGCGCATGGTGACATGGTGGAGTTTCGCGCCCAAGCGCTCAGATAATCGTGAACCTAGTGTGACGGTTGAAAACACCCACGACGCACCTCAAACTGTTCTTCAGAATTAACGTGCTACAGCACTAGTCCTGTTTGGTCTTCTTTATCCGGAGAAACCAGGCAGGACTTCTGCTATTGGAGGGGGATCCATAATGCTGCTCTATCGTGATTACCTAACCACGATGTGATCGGCTTTCCAGAGCGCTTGCAGCCATACTGCTCACATCAATACCGCGATGAACAATGTTTTCGGATGTGAGTTAGGGCCAAGTAGCAAAAAGGGATGCGGAAAGCTACGCAAGGTAAAAGAAAAAGACCGCCTAACCCAGTTAGACGGTCTTTTCATACTGTGCGCCCGGAGAGACTTGAACTCTCACGTCCTAAGACACTGGAACCTAAATCCAGCGCGTCTGCCAATTCCGCCACGGGCGCTTAGCGCAGGTTCACTGCGCAACGTGTGATGATTATACGGGTCATTGGGTGATTTTGAAAAACGCCAGGTTCTTGTGCTTAAGAAGAAGTTGGTTTTCCCACGTTAGCGGGTATCCTAAGACACTGTGAATAACTCCGACCAGACGTCCCCAGATCTGCCCACGGCCACTGAGCCACGGCGTTTCCGAGTCCGGTTATGGCACATTGTTTTTCTCGTGGTTGTTGTCGCAGCAACTCTCTCGCTCGCTTGGTGGCAGTGGACGCGCTTCAGGTCTGGAAGTGGCTCATTCCAGAATTTGGGCTATGCGTTGCAGTGGCCATTTTTCGGTGGATTCTTCATCTATGCGTATCGCAAGCTCATGGAGTATGAGAATCAGCGCTATGCCAGCGATGCCGAGCTGTATGGCAACGCAACAGAAGCCGAAGAGCACGCACAAGAAAAGCTTCCTTTTACTGCAGTGCCCCAGGAGGAAAAGAGTTCCACTGAGATCGATGAGTCGTTCCTGCCCCAGCGCAAGACCTTGAGCGTAGAAGAGTTCAACCAGCTTAACCAGCAAAAACGTCGTCGTTAATGCTCTGATCGCTGCCATGGATGTTTGTCTGTAGGCTTGTTAACCGAGTATCAAAACTAGGAGATTGTAAAGCAGTATGACTACGACTACCTCTACCCCGATTCACCCGGAGCGTAAGCGTCGTGTGCGCCAGGCCCTTCGTTATTTCTCTATTTCTGCGTGGGCAACCGGCGTTATGCTGCTCGTCCTCGTCGTGCGGATGATTTGTCAGTACGGACTGGGAATGGAAATCCCTGAGTGGGGCAAGTACATCGCCCAGGTTCACGGTTTGCTCTACATTGTGTATCTGGTGGCTTCCTTGAACTTGGGAACCAAGGCGCGTTGGGAGCCGGCCAAGTGGCTGATCACGGCCCTCGGCGGCGTGGTGCCTTTCCTTTCCTTCTTTGTCGAGGCATGGCGCCGCAAAGATGTTGAGAAGACTTTCCAGCTCAACGAGTCCTAAGCAGCGCTAAACGCCCACGCATAAAGCTCGGCACTAGACGTACAAACCTAGTGCCGAGCTTTGGTGTTTTCTACGCGTCCTGGATGATCCGCGCGATCACAGGAACCAACTGGGTGAGCGCCTTTCCGCGGTGAGAAAGTGCATTCTTTTCCTCCGCCGAGAGCTCAGCCGAGCTGCGGCGTGTGCCTGCGGCGTCTTCTTCCGCCGGTACAAACAGCGGGTCGTAGCCAAAGCCGTTGTCGCCCTGGGGTGCGGTCAGCAGCCGCCCTTCCCAGCGCCCCTCAACAACGTGTTCTTCCCCGTCGGGGGTCACCAAAGCACATACGGACACGAATGCTGCTTGTCGACGCCCCTCCGGTACATCTCCCATCTGATTCAGGAGAAGGTTGTTGTTGGCTGCGTCGTCACTGTGCCCGCCCGACCACCTGGCAGAAAGGACACCGGGCATCCCGTTGAGCTCTTCCACCGCCAGACCGGAATCATCCGCGATGGTGATAAGGCCGGTGTGCTTCGCCCCAGCGCGTGCCTTGATCAAGGCATTGTCGGCAAAATGCCGGCCGTCTTCTTTAGGCTCTGCGTAGGGTTCCACAGCGTTGAGCGGAACGATCTCCGCGCCCGAGATACCAGCTGCTTCCAGAATGACTTCTAATTCTTTGAGCTTTTTGGCGTTATTAGATGCGACGAGGATTCTCATGCAATCCCCAAGACTGCTTTTTGCGCCTCTACCAGCTCCGCGCAGCCTTTCTCGGCGAAGTCGAGAATGCGTGCGAGTTCATCACGGTCAAAGGTATTGTGCTCGCCGGTTCCTTGGATCTCCACAAAACGGCCGCTTTGCATGATCATGTTCATGTCTACGTCGGCACGGGAGTCCTCTTCATAGGGCAGGTCAAGGCACACGGTTCCGTCGATAACACCAACAGAGACAGCAGCCACGGGATCCTTCAGCGGGTTGCCTGGAACGACGCCTTGCTTTTGCAGATGAGTGATGGCGTCGGCAAGCGCCACATACGCACCCGTGATCGATGCGGTGCGAGTCCCACCATCAGCTTGCAGAACATCGCAGTCGATGTTGATGGTGTTCTCCCCCAGCTCGGAGAGATCCACAGCGGCGCGCAGTGAACGCCCGATCAGACGAGAGATCTCGTGGGTGCGTCCTTTCACCTTTCCGCGCATCGACTCGCGCGGGTTACGATCCAACGTTGCCGCCGGGAGCATGGCGTACTCGGCGGTGAGCCAGCCTTCGCCGGAATCTCGTTTAAAGCGCGGTACCCCAATTTCTGCGGAAGCGGTGCACATAACTCGGGTGTTACCGAACTCGACCAAGACGCTTCCCGCAGGGTTAGTGGTAAAACCACGGGTGATTTTCACGGTACGCATTTGGTCAACTGCGCGGCCATCGGCGCGCTTAAAGTTCGAATTAGTCATGCCACCACACTACTGCAGCTACTCTCCGACCAAGAGACTAGATGTTGATTTCCATGCCTTGGTAGGAGATATCGATGGGGCCGTCGTACTCAGATCGTGCCTTTTCAAGGGTTGCTTCGGCGTTCCCCCATGGCGGTATATGTACGAGCACGAGCCGCTTTGCCCCGGCAAGGCGCGCGATGCGACCGGCCTCCGCTCCACTCATATGCATGTTGGGGGCTTTGCCCTCGCTAGTCTCTCCCCACGTAGCCTCACAGAGAAATACATCGGCGTTCCGCGCGCAGTCGATCAAGTTCTCTGTATAGGAACTATCGCCGGAATACGCAACAACTTTGCCCGAGCGTTTATGTTCCACGCGCAGGGCAAATGTTTCAATCGGGTGCACAACCGAATAGGGCGTGATAGACACAGGGCCGACCAGCTCTTCCTGTGCATTTTCCCACGGTGTAAACGCAAAGGTGTCCGACATATCGTCGATGTTATCCACAGAATCCGAGCTCAGACGCCCCATTCGGATGGGGGTATCTGAGGGGCCAAAGCACAGATTACGTCCCTTCGCTGCCGCCGTCGGGTGGTAGCGACGCCACACCAAGAGGGAAGGAAAATCGACGCAATGGTCAGCATGCAGGTGCGAAAAAACGACATGCGCATCGGAGGGATTCTGGACTCGTTCGAGCTGCGCTAGGACACCTGGCCCCATGTCCATGAGGATACCGGGGGCGTTATCCACCTGAATGAGGTACCCGGAGGCAGCGTTGTCGGGGGCGCCCAGGCTTCCGGAACTTCCGAGGATGGTCAGCTTCATATTTTTTACTGTGCCACGATTACGTGCCAAGAGCGAGCGAAAAAGGGGCCGTATCCACTAAGTGGATGAACTTTACACCTCCCGTAGCTTTTCGACGTGCGTCACATGTGGACCAAGAAAACGCATAGCGAGCTGCTCAAATAAGGCAGGGTCTCCTGTGGACTCGAAAGAGCGAGTAGGTTGCTTATCTGTGGTGGCGTCGGCAAGCATATCGTTGCGGCTCAGTGTCTTGAGCACGTCTTTTACGCATTCTTCCGAGGAAGAAATGAGGGTGACGTTATCCCCCACGGCGAGCTGAATCACTCCTGTCAGCAATGGGTAATGAGTACACCCAAGAACCAGAGTGTCTACCCCCGCGGTTTGCAGCCCCTCCGTATAGCCTTGGGCTACCCCCAAGATTTGTCGGCCCGATGTAATGCCGCGTTCCACAAAACTCACAAAGCTCGGGCAAGCTTGCGCGTAGACGTCCACGCCTGGACTAGCGGCAAATAGCTCTTGGTATGCTCCCGAGGCAATTGTTCCTTGGGTACCCAACACACCAATTTTGCCATTGCGGGTGGTGGCAACAGCACGTCGTACAGCGGGAAGAATCACCCCGACCACAGGGATGCTATATCGCTCACGCAGATCGCGTAACGCGGCTGACGTTGCCGTATTACAAGCGATCACAATCATCTTGCACCCGCGAGCCACCAGCTCATCGCCGATCCGCATGGAAAGCTCCCGGACTTGAGCGATCGGTTTTGGCCCATACGGGCTGTGAGCAGTATCCCCGATGTATATCACTGACTCTTGGGGAAGCTGCTCCATAATTGCCCGGGCCACCGTCAATCCGCCCACGCCGGAATCAAAAATGCCGATCGGCGAGGATGCATCAATCGTGCCCTTGTACACAATCGATGGCTCCACGCCCGGCACTTCTGCTTCTAAGGAATCCGACATTTGGTCTTGTATCACGTAGTCCATGCTAATCCGGTCAGCGGGAACTGTATAACAAGCACCGCAACCAACCGTTTTGCGGGCTAGCGGCTTTAAGTGCGCTCAAGAGCCCACTGTTCCCGGCGCGCTTTCAACGCTGGTAGGTCGTCGGAAGTGATGGTCGCTCCTGCGATGATTCCACCAATAGCTCCGAATAGGTGTGCTTGCCATGAGACTCCGACGTCGCCTGGCAAAACGCCCCAAATCAAACCACCGTACGTAAAGGCTAAAACCATGCCGAGCAGTACTTGGGAGAAGCTCTTGTTAAAGATTCCCCGAACCACCAGGTACGCAAGCCAGCCGTAAATTAGGCCAGAGGCGCCGATGTGGGTGGTGCCGATCCCGCCGAAGATCCAGGTGCCCATGCCGCCGACAACCGCAGCGATCATTGTGACTTCCCAGAATGCCCGACGACCAGATAGACCGATGAGGAACACGAAGACTAACCCGGGGAGAGTATTCGCTGAGATGTGCATATAGTTTCCGTGCACGAGCGGTGACGTAAAGATGTGCCAGATTGAGGCGCCATCCAGGGGGTGCACGCCAAGTCCTTGAGCGAGGGTGCCACCAAAAAATACGTTGTTCACAATATGAAATGCCCAGATGATAACCACATAGCCCAAGGCCAGTACGGTAGCGTCAACTAAACGTTTGCGCCCCATGGATCGCCACGAACTAGTGTTCACGCCTCGCTGTGTCGCCCTATCCGCAGAATAATCCGGCGTTGGAAGATACTGCGCGCCATACTCATGAAGAAGGTACCCACCGCTAGTTGATACACCGCCGTAGGTATTCCTGTCTGATTGAGCGTAGGGGTTAAATCGGTTCGTCATAATGAAGCACATCCTAGTAAAGAAATCTCGCAGCTCCATCCCCTACGGCTAGTAAAACGCTGGGAAAACGCCCAGCCTGCTGCCAGTAATCGGGTGTCCCCATTTCCTAGGCCAGTCGCCTTGGCTACCCCATCATCGCCGTCAGTAGCGACTCTTGGTTATATGCCAACCATTCGACCAAACTGTCTCGGTCTTCTTCGGCTTCTGCTCCAAAGACTTCCCCAGATGCCACATACAGGCGGATATCGTTAAGTGCCGCAATCCAGGCATGAGCCTCCGGCTCCGTGATATCCACATGGACACCGCCGTCGGGACCAAGAGCCTGCCCGAGCACCTGCAAGTGCTCGATCTTCGCACGCGTAATGTCCGTCTCGTGCAGGCAGCGCAGCAAAGAATTATCCCCCTCGAATTCCTCGTCGCCTTCCTTTTCAAAATCCGGAAGTAGCCGGGCCAGAGCGGGATCGGTGGGAGCTTCTTTATGTCCGCTAGGCATACCGGTGAGTTCTGCCAGCTCGTCTTTAGGGGCGGATTGTGCACGATGAATGAGCGCCTCGCTCACGGTGGACGCAAGGTTGCCAAGCACCTCTCGTTCCATTGGTTCAAACGCACACACAAAGTGGACCCCGCGCATGAGGCCTTTCTTTTTCTTCCATGGCTGCATAGTGATTATGCCTTTCGATCAAAGGAGCACTCAGCTTTTCGCGTATAAGCGCTACGGGACGCACGTGGGGAGCATGGGCGCAGACCCCAGGGGCTAGCCGCCCTGTTGCATCGTGGCCCACAAACCAGCGGTGTGGAGTTTTTTCACATCGCCTTCAACTTTGTCGCGCTCCCCGGAGGAAACCACGGCTTTGCCTTCTGTGTGAACCTGCATCATCAACTCGATAGCGCGGCGCTTGCTATATCCGAGAATCGTTTGGAATACATACGTTACGTAGCTCATGAGATTGACCGGGTCATCCCACACGATGCACATCCAGGGCAGGTTTTCGCTGGAGGCCACGTCCACTGATAGATCCTCTTCAAGCTCGGGGGTAGCCATCGGAGAAGACACCACAACGTCCATAGTGGGTGCTAAAACGACAGAAGGTAGCTCGTTAAGGGGATGAGTCACATCTTCTTGGTTGACTTGCATACAA
Organism: Corynebacterium silvaticum; assembly: GCF_002162115.2. Taxonomy (NCBI): domain Bacteria; kingdom Bacillati; phylum Actinomycetota; class Actinomycetes; order Mycobacteriales; family Corynebacteriaceae; genus Corynebacterium; species Corynebacterium silvaticum. The sequence goes on from NZ_CP021417.2 coordinate 2,012,197, forward strand.
CACAGCCTAGCCCAATTCCTTCGTTGTTCCGCATGGGGCTTTCCTTATCAGAGTCCTATAAGACTGGAGCAAAAAGAGGTCCGTGGTGAGCGGCACCACAAGTATGTGCAAAAGCGTTTTATGACTTGTGCTTCAGCTCTCATCGTTTTCAAGGCTAAACTTGTGTGCGTGACTGAATTCGAATCGACGGCATTGCTCACCGATATGTACGAGTTAACAATGCTGCAATCAGCGCTTGCCGACGGCACCGCATCCCGCAGCTGTACATTCGAGGTTTTCTCCAGGCGGCTCCCCAATGAACGCCGCTATGGTGTTGTCGCAGGAACGGCCCGAGTGCTCGAAGCTATTAAGCATTACCGTTTCACCGAGGAACAACTCGCCAGTCTGACATTCTTGGACGCTACCACCATCGATTTTTTGCGTTCATACGAATTCAAAGGACAAATCGATGGCTACCGGGAAGGTGAGCTCTACTTCCCTAATTCCCCCATCCTCACCATTCGTGGCACATTCGCTGAGTGCGTAATCCTTGAGACACTCATTCTTTCCATCATGAATGCAGATTCGGCGGTGGCTTCAGCGGCAGCCCGCATGGTCACGGCAGCCGATGGTCGTCCTATTTTTGAAATGGGTTCCCGCCGCACCCATGAGTACGCAGCTGTCACAGCCGCACGCGCCGCGTACCTCGCAGGCTTTGTAGGCACCTCCAATCTTGAGGCGGTCTACCGTTATGGGATTCCGGGATCCGGCACCGCAGCACACGCGTGGACATTACTGCACGTCAACGATGATGGTACCCCCAACGAGTCGGCAGCTTTTCAATCCCAGATCAACGTCCTCGGGGTAGGAACCACCCTCTTGGTGGATACCTATGACATCGCCAAAGGCGTTAAAACTGCCATCGAAGTAGCGGGACCACAACTAGGTGCTGTCCGCATCGATTCTGGTGATCTCGGTGTGATGACGCGCAAGGTGCGTCAAGAACTTGATTCCCTAGGTGCGCATAATACCGGCATCGTGGTGAGCTCTGACCTGGACGAATACGCTATTGCAGGCCTGCGCGGCAACCCAGTTGATGCCTTCGGTGTGGGAACATCTGTGGTCACGGGTTCGGGGGCACCTACCGCTGGAATGGTCTACAAGCTTGTAGAAGTCGATGGGCACCCAGTGGCCAAGCGCTCCCGAGGAAAAGCCATGGTGGGAGGAACTAAACGAGCGGTCCGTACCCACCGCGCCACTGGAACGGCAGTCGAGGAAATCGTGTTCCCTTATGAACACGAGACCCCTCAGATCGGACAGCTTAATTCTTATGAGCTCACCATTCCTTTGATGCGTAACGGAATAGTTGTGGATAATCTGCCCACACTCGAAGAATCCCGTGCTTATCTGGCAGAACAGCTCATAACACTACCGTGGGAAGGGCTGGCACTAAGCAAGGACGAGCCTGTTCTTTCTACTCGATTCATTGGTTTTTAAGTAGCCTTTTTGCAGGTCTAGGGGCCGTGGGAATCAACGTTGGATGCAGCCTCTACACTGTGTCCTATGTCAGATTCGCCCCTTGCTTTGTCCACCGATGAATTACTGAATGCGGCGGTAGCTGCCCTCGGCGGCAGCCGTCGTAACGGCCAAGTATCCATGGCCAACGCGGTGACCAAAGCACTCGAATCAGAACGTCATCTTGCGGTTCAAGCAGGAACAGGCACTGGTAAGTCTTTGGCTTACCTAGTGCCGGCGCTGCGTCACGCTCAAGCTACGGACTCCACGATCATCGTTTCTACCGCCACGATCGCTCTGCAAAGGCAGCTCGTGGAACGCGATCTTCCCAAGCTTGCCGACGCCCTCGAACCGCACATGAGCAGACGACCCACCTTTGCCATCATGAAAGGCCGCGCAAATTACGTCTGCATGAACAAGATCGCTGCGGCCGAAGAACCAGAAGACGCTCTGATCGACGAGGAAGATCTCTCCTGGCTAGGCAAACACGTGGCACGGATTTATGAATGGGCCAACGAGACCGAAGTCGGCGATCGCGATAGCCTTGACCCCGGTGTTCCTGACCTGGCATGGCGGCAGGTCAGCGTCAGCGCGCAGGAATGCATCGGGGCCAACCGCTGCCCGCATGGGGAAGACTGTTTTGCAGAGATAGCTCGCAAAAAAGCCCATGATGTAGACGTGATCGTCACCAACCATGCGCTCTTAGCCATCGACGCATTATCCGACGTCAACGTGTTGCCCGAGCATGAGGTGGTCATCGTCGACGAGGCCCATGAACTCGACGGCAGAATCACAGCCGTAGCCACCAATGAAATCGGTGTTACCGCGCTGACTATGTCTTCGCGTCGAGCGGGGAAACTAGGTGCGGGAGACAAAGACCAAAAGCTCATCGACATCTCCAAAGAATGGGAAGACGCGATGCTCGCCGTGGAGCCTGGCAGGCTCACGTCCCTTCCTGAGTCCCTCAAACAGCAAACAATCGCTCTCCGCGATGCCATCTGGTCTCTCCGTGAACACGCATCCCGGGTACCAGAAGGTGAAGCAGCAAACGATCCAGAACGGCACGCCGAGCGGATGTCTCTCTCAAATCATTTGGGTGACCAGCACAATTCTGTTGTCCGCATCCTTTCTGTCTTTGAAGAGGAGGACGCCGCCAGCCAAGAAGACGTTGTGTGGGTGCTTCACGACGACCGCCGCGGCGTCATGATCAAAGTCGCCCCCTTGTCCATCGCGGGGCTGCTCCACACCCGTCTTTTTAGCGAAAACACAGTGGTGCTAGCCTCTGCCACGCTCAATATCGGCGGCAATTTCAACGCGATGGCCGCCAGTTGGGGCCTGCCCAAGGGGTCGTGGGACAGCCTTGACGCAGGAACCCCCTTCGACCCAGCCAAGTCTGGAATTCTCTACACCCCCAACGCACTCCCCGACCCTGGGCGCGATGGCTTAAGCCCCGAAGTCCTCGACGAAATATATGACCTCATCATGGCTGCCGGCGGCCGTACCCTCGGGTTATTCTCGTCGCGCCGCGCCGCGCAACAAGCCACAGAAGCCATGCGCACCCGCCTGCCTTTCGACGTCCTCTGCCAGGGGGACGACACCACCGGCGCGCTCGTCGAAAAGTTTTCTAAGCAAGAAAACACCTGTCTTTTTGGCACGCTCAGTCTTTGGCAGGGCGTGGATGTCCCAGGTAAGGCGTGTTCGTTGGTCATCATCGACAGAATCCCCTTCCCACGCCCGGACGATCCACTGCTACAAGCGCGTAAAGACGCAGCCGACGCAGAAGGCAGAAATGGTTTCATGGAGGTCGCGGCGACCCATGCGGCGCTGCTCATTGCTCAAGGCGCAGGCCGATTGCTCAGGTCAGTGACGGACCGCGGTGTCGTGGCTATCCTTGACCGTAGGATCGTGACCAAGCGCTACGGGGCGTTCTTTATTAAATCGCTGCCGGCTTTCTGGCGTACCAACGATCCGCAGGTAGTGCGCGGCCGCTCTCGCCCGACTCGTCGCGAGGTAATTGAACTAGGAAGGCTTGTCATGGCTCACGTTCCCGCCCTGAGCAACGAATCGATAAGGCTACGACCTTTGTTGCTTTCCGACGCCCACGACCTCACCGCCACCTGCGTTGACCCGTTGACTCAGAAATACACGACGGTTCCCGCAGGTTACGCCCTTGCTAACGCAAAAGAATTCATCACGACTGAACACGACAACCTGCGGTGGGTGATTACGACCCGTACAAGCGACCGCTTCTGCGGACAAATTGAGTTACGGCCACTTGTTGGAGAGCACAATGCCATGGATGTGGGCTACATGACTGACCCATGGTCACGAGGAAAAGGCCTCATGACCTCAGCATTACTGCTCGCCGTAGACTATGCATTCTCACTCGGCGTCCGCCGCATTGAACTACGCACAGACCCCCACAACAAGGCCAGCCAGCGTGTTGCAGAGAAAGCCGGGTTCCTTTGCCAAGGCCTCCACGATGACTGATGACTCCATGGTCTATTCCCTGCTCGCCGACGAATACCGCTCGTAATACTAGTTTTTCTGCTGCGGCAGCGGGACTCTACGAATCTTTCCATCCGAGTCATCTGCAGCATCAATATCGGCCCGTGTAATACCGAGCATGTGAACGACCTCATCCAAAAATGGGGAGTTCACAGAGGTATCGGCGATCTCACGCAATGCCGGCTTAGCGTTAAAAGCAATGCCCAAACCAGCGGCAGAGATCATGTCGATGTCATTCGCGCCATCGCCCACTGCGACAGTCTGATGCATTTCTATGCCCGATTCGCGGGCAAACTCTTCCAAGAATTCCGCCTTAGCTGCCCTATCGACGACCTTCCCAATCACCCGGCCAGTAAGCTTCCCGTCCACGATCTCCAGTGTGTTGGCGCGGACATAATCCAGCCCAAGGTCTTCTGCAAGGCCCTCAAGAACCTGGATAAAACCACCTGACACCACAGCAGTCTTGTAGCCCAACCGCTTCAACGTCCGAATGGTTGTTCTTGCCCCCGGCGTCAATTCGATGGAATCAGCGACCTCACCGATGACGCTAGCGTCGAGACCCGCCAAAGCCTTGACGCGTTCCCGCAGCGACTCTTCAAAATCCAGTTCGCCCCGCATCGCGCGTTCTGTGACTTCTGCGACCTCTTTTTCCCGACCGGCGTGCGCTGCAAGCATCTCAATAACCTCACCGGTGATGAGCGTGGAATCGCAATCGAAACAAATGAGACGCTTAGAGCGTCGCAAAAGCCCTGCACGCTCAATCGCAATGTCCACACCTAGCTCTGTAGTGAGCTCGGCCAGGGCTTTTCGCAAAGGCATAGCCGCACCTGGTTCATGATTAGCGACAGTAATCTTCAGCTCAAGGCCAGTAACCGGATAATCAGAAATGCCACGGATCGTATCGATATTCGCATCAAAATTTGCCAGAGTCTGCGCTATACGCGACAAATCATGAGCTTCCACCGGGTCCCCAAGAATAACCACCTCATGCGTAGAACGCGGACGTGAAGACTGAGCGACTTCTTGCAGCTCAATCTTGACGCTCTGCCCATACGTCTTCAGAGTCTCCTTAAGACCTACCTCCAGAGTCTCCACGCCCGCGGCCTCTACGCCCGCGAACACTGCCAGACCGAGAAACCCCCGAAACTGCGACTGCTCAACATCAAGAATCTGCACGCCGTTAGCAGCCAAAACACGGAAAGCTGCTGCCGACACTCCCTGCCGATCCTGGCCTGAAATAGTAATAACAGCCGGAGTCAACTCTGGGCGAAGGCTAACAGTTACTTGAGGCTGGTCCAGTTCAATCACCGATCTATTGTTGCACGAAGCCTCTCGATCCCTCCCAGTACTCCCCTATTTAGGAATGACGGACGCCGCATCAACGAGCACGCGCTTGTTCTCCATCCTATGGGGCAAAGTACCTTCCTTCGGTCTTGTGGTTCTAGGCCTTCTCGTGGATCCTGCGGGGGTGTGCAATGGTCTTTCCCACTTTTGTCATGGTCTAATAACGGAGGCTAGTTTTCGCACCGATTACATGGAGTTAATGTGCTTATTCCAGACGCAGTTTGGGCTGTTTTGACTTCTTTGGTGAGTAAACATGCAGGTAAGTTAGTCTTTTCTCCGCGTATGCGGAGGTAGTTCCTGAGCCACGCGTTTGGAATGGACACGTGCCTGCTTTTCTCCGCGTATGCGGAGATCGCTCCGGCAAAGTGAGATGGGTAGGCCGTTACTGTGATTTTTCTAGGGGCTATTTTTTGGCAACTTGCAATAAAATCTTCTGCGAGTATGCTCGATCTCAGAGAAAGTGAGGACGAGGTCCCTCGCTATGAGTTGAAAAAGTCTACAGGACAAATTGCGCCTGTAGGCTTTTTCTTTTTCTATCAGGGGCGCGTGGAATAAATTTTCTTCACAGTGCTCGTTCCAGTAAGCCACTGCTCTAGAACTGGATTTATGCTTCTTACAAGAGAAAATGCATCGCCGATGACATCAGGGGCATCAACGTTGAGCAAGCTGTCCATTGTGCGACACTCGATTTCTGAGTAAATGGAGATGCGCTACCCGCCAGTAAGTCTCTTTCCCATCAGGATCTGATACATGTGGAAAGGCTTGTTTTAGTGCTTCTTCCCACATTCGAATACGGTTTTTGTTTTTGTATTCTCCGGACGAGCATTGGGAGCATGATTTGGAAGAATGTCCTTCCACATTCCAAACATGGTGTTCGCCAAAACATCATCATGCGTAATTGGCTTTCCACAACGAGGATGAGTCGTGGAACGATTCTTTGTAGAGTTCTCTGCTCGCTTTACTGCTTCTCGGCGTTTTCCTTGAGTAAGGCCTCGTAGTGGAGAAGCAGGATCCTCAAGGAGCCAACTATCATTTCCGGTCTCGTTACGATTCCACTTTGCAATTGGCCATCCATGGCGTTACGTAGAATCACCTCTGTAATACCTAATGTTTCTTGGATTGATGCCGCTAGCTCGACGCTCCATCTATAAAGCTCAAGCGCTTGCTTTTTATTGTTTTGCGTATCGGAAAGATACAGCCCATCCGAGACGCCCCTAGAGCATTGATGATCGTATCTCTAGTAGCTGATTTCATACTTTAATACTGCCAAATCAGCTATACACGGACGCGCACCGCTTAAGTTTTATGCAAGAAATAGCTCTAAATACGATTGCAGATATAGTGATAGCCCTTTCCAAGCACAAAACAGCTACCCCCTCCATCTTCATATAACGATAATCACGCAGCGCACATAAATTTTGAACCACAAAAACACTTGATAAACAACAACCCCACATATAAATTAACTTAACAATTGATTAACGTTAAAGAAGTTAGGGTTATATGCATCTTCAGACCACTGTTACCCGTGTCCTCATAACCACCACCGTTGCGCTATCTTTCGCGCTCGGCGCCACAAGCACGCTGGCTCATGCAACAGATAAGCCAGTACTGCCCGCATGCCAGAACCTCCAGGCAGAGGTAGCCGCCTGGAATAAGCAGCTCAAAGAGGCCCAATCTTCCACTAACAAGCTATCCAACAACGGCCAATCCGAGGAAGCAATCAAGCATTACCTGGAGATAAGTCAGCAGCACCTCCAAAGGTGCATTGCAAATCCTCCTAGACTGCCAAACTTTGGACTGTCCTCGTCTTTCCCTCTATTTATGAGCACATTATCTAGCTGACAGAAGCCCCCTTCCCCTTTCTCCAACCCAAAAAACAGCAGCGCAACAAAAAGTCGAGGCCTAGATTTTTTCTAGGCCTCGACTTAAGTCAGAGAGTAATCAGTCGCTACTGCACGTTAGCTAGTCTTCTTGGTAACCGGCTCCGCGTGGTGTCCCACGTGCGCTTCACGACGCATCCGCTCAACCATGTGCGGATAGTGGAGCTCGAACGCAGGACGCTCGGAACGAATACGTGGCAGCGAAGTGAAGTTGTGTCGTGGTGGCGGGCAAGAGGTAGCCCACTCCAAGGAGTTTCCATAACCCCATGGGTCGTCGACGGTAACAACCTCGCCGTAGCGCCACGACTTGATGACGTTCCAGATGAATGGCAGCACAGACATTCCGAGGAGGAACGAGAAGATCGTAGAGATCTGGTTCAGAGTGGTAAAGCCATCCGAATCAAGGTAGTCAGCATAACGACGCGGCATGCCCTCATTACCCAACCAGTGCTGGACCAGGAAGGTTCCATGGAAGCCCACGAAGGTGATCCAGAAGTGGATCTTGCCCAGACGCTCGTCGAGCATGCGTCCGGTCATCTTGGGGAACCAGAAGTACACACCAGCGAAGGAAGCAAACACCACGGTACCGAACAAGGTGTAGTGGAAGTGAGCAACTACAAAGTAGGTATCAGAGATGTGGAAGTCTAGCGGAGGCGAGGCCAGCATGATGCCGGTCAAACCACCAAAGAGGAAGGTCACCAGGAAGCCCATGGTCCATGTCATCGGAGTCTCCCAGGAGACATGTCCCTTCCACATCGTTCCAAGCCAGTTGAAGAACTTCACGCCGGTAGGAACCGAGATCAAGAAGGTCATGAAGGAGAAGAACGGGAGCAGGATTGCGCCGGTAACAAACATGTGGTGTGCCCACACGGCCATAGACAGCGATCCGATCGACAGCGTTGCAAAGACCAGGCCGATGTAACCGAACATTGGCTTACGTGCGAAGACCGGGATGATCTCGGAGACGATTCCGAAGAACGGAAGCGCGAGGACGTATACCTCGGGGTGTCCGAAGAACCAGAACAGGTGCTGCCACATGATGGCGCCGCCGTTGCCCGGATCGAAAAGGTGTCCGCCAAGCTTACGGTCGTACAGCACACCTAGGGCGGCAGCAGTCAAGAGCGGGAAGATCATGAGAACCAGGACGGATGCCACGAAAATGTTCCAGCAGAAAATTGGCATGCGGAACATGGTCATACCCGGAGCACGCATACACAGGATCGTGGTGATCATGTTGATAGCGGAGGAAATCGTGCCCACGCCAGTTGCACCAACGCCAACAATCCACATGTCCGAGCCAATTCCCGGGGAGTGAATGGAGTCTGCCAGCGGGAGGTACATTGTCCAGCCGAAGTCCGCAGCACCACCAGGGGTGAGGAAGCCGGAAAGCATGGCAACGGCACCAATCATGGTGACCCAGAAACCAAAAGCATTCAGACGAGGGAATGCAACGTCCGGGGCACCAATCTGCAAAGGCAGGATGTAGTTAGCAAAGCCCCACACGATGGGAGTACCAAACAAAAGCAGCATCACGGTGCCGTGCATCGTGAAGAGCTGGTTGAACTGTTCGTTTGAGAGGTACTGCAGCCCTGGAGAGAAAAGCTCCGCGCGGATAAGCAGTGCCATAAGTCCACCGAGGAAGAAGAACACAAAGGACATGATGATGTACATGATGCCCAGTTGCTTGTGATCGGTGGTGGTTAGCATTTTCCAGGCCAGGGTGCCCTTACGGGCACCGCCGGTCGGCGCGGGCCTTGTTGGCTCGGAGTAATTCTCGAGCCTCAGCGCCACAGCGGTCATACGATCCTCCTGACTTGTGAGCCGCCTCGCCCCAAGTGACGAAGACGACTAAATTTACACTGCCCCATCTTATGGCAGCGTAAGTACGTAAGCCAGCCACAGCCGGCTGGAATTCAGCTAAGTTTATGCGCGATGACCTGCAAAACGAAATGTCTATCTGGGGTTTTACATAACCGGGCAACCAATTCCGCTAAAAGTACAGCATTTTCCAGATAGTTCCAGTGATACGCACCACATAGTAAAAAGGGTGCGTTTTTATACGCCACCCCCACAAAGCGCCCCTACCCCACCCCCAGCGGTTATCAATCCAAAGGATGAATGGGGTGTCAGATCACATTTTCCATTTCAAAGCAGGTTCCGCCCAAGGCCCCCCATACACCCAATTCCCCTTGCTCAAAAATAGACAAAACCGCTGCACAAGAGGAATTCAAGAAGAATTTTTGCACGGCGGTTATTCGCTGTTTTTCTAGCACTCCCTACTAGAAGTCCCAGTCATCATCGGTGGTGTTTTCGGCTTTACCGATCACATAGGAGGAACCAGAGCCAGAGAAGAAATCATGGTTCTCATCGGCGTTAGGTGACAACGCAGAGAGGATTGCCGGCGAAACCTTGCACTCGTCAGCCGGGAACAATCCCTCATATCCCAAGTTATTGAGCGCCTTGTTGGCGTTATAACGCAGGAAGCGCTTTACATCTTCAGTCCACCCCAGATCATCATAGAGATCTTCCGTGTACTGAATCTCGTTATCATAGAGGTCATAAAGAAGGTCAAATGTATATTCCTTCAATTCTTCCTGACGCTCTGGCGTTTGCTGTCGTACGGCCTGCTGATACTTGTATCCGATGTAATAACCGTGCACGGCCTCGTCACGAATAATCAGTCGGATAATGTCTGCCGTGTTGGTCAGCTTGGCATGGCTCGACCAGTACATGGGCAGATAGAAGCCGGAGTAGAAAAGGAATGACTCCAGAAGTGTCGAGGCAACTTTCCGCTTCAGCGGGTCATCGCCCTCATAGTAGGAAAGAACGATTTTGGCCTTTTTCTGAAGGTTCTCATTCTCTTCCGACCACCGGAACGCCTCGTTAATCTCCCCGGTGGAGGCAAGCGTCATAAAGATGTTGGAATAAGACTTGGCGTGCACGCTTTCCATGAAGGCAATGTTGGTATATACAGCCTCTTCGTGCGGGGTGATCGCGTCTGGAATCATCGACACGGCGCCAACCGTACCCTGGATCGTGTCCAGCATGGTCAGACCAGTAAAGACCCGCATGGTGGTGGTCTTTTCCAGATCATTGAGAGTTCCCCAGCTCTTCAAGTCATTAGAGACTGGGACTTTTTCAGGGAGCCAGAAGTTACCGGTTAGGCGATCCCACACCTCAAGATCTTTTTCATCAGGAATGCTATTCCAGTTAATTGCAGAGACCGGCTTTTTATGTGATTCGAGATAAGAATCGTAAGACTCCACCGTTTCACCTTTCCTACTTCGGAATTTTCCCTGCCTTACCCAGCAGTCAAAAGCATGCCGCTTTTCGACGCACAACGGCCAGCCTTACGCACAGACCCGGGGCAGCTTATTACTCGTCGATTCTACCCCACAACGCCCCGGAAGGAACTATAAGGCTCCCCACTTCTTCGACCGGCAGCAACTACCCAACAACAACCAAAATGTAATCTTAGTCACACAATTCCGCGACCCCATAGGGTGCCATACCCTAAGTTAAACCTGAGCGCACATCCAAGCCACCTGCCCCAAAAGTGTGGCCTTTACCACCTTCTAGCTTTTCATTTCACTTTCAGTAGCACTTTACTTACCGCCACAATCCCCGCCATTAAGTTAGGCAACCCAACAACAAAAATCCCTGTTATGCTGGGCTAACTTAAGGTGACACATCCGTTATTGCTACTTAGTATCACTTCCATGAGTATCAATGAAAATCTAGCAGCAGCCCTTAACAACCAGATCACCGCCGAACTTGAAGCTTCCATGGTTTATCTTCAGCTTTCCTACATCCTGGACGATCTTTCTCTCACCGGAATGCGCAACTGGATGCAGGCTCAGCATAAGGAAGAGCTCGATCACGCGGCTCAGTTCTCTAAGCACCTTCTTGATCGCGACTACCGCCCGCAGATCGGCGATATTGCACCGCCGAAGCTCGATGCGAATTCTGCAATCGAAGCATTCGAGGCTTCCCTCGCACACGAGCAGAAAGTCACGGCCATGATCCGCGAGCTCGCAGAGATCGCCGATTCCGTCAAGGATTACGATTCACGCCCGCTCATCGATCGCTTCCTAGAAGAGCAGATTGAAGAGGAAGCAACCGTCAAGGAGATCCTGGATCGCCTGCGCATCGCAGATACTGGTTCCGGAATCTTGCGTATCGACGCCGAGCTCGCCGAGCGCTAAACCGCCCAGCGCACGCTGAGAAAAAAGGGGGATGGCCCACCGCGAAAGCGGTGGGCCATCCCCTTTTTGAGGTTAGAGCATGCAGCTAACGCAGCCCTCTACTTCAGTTCCCATCAGGGCTACCTGACGCAGACGGATGTAGTACAAGGTCTTAATGCCCTTTCTCCAGGCATAAATCTGTGCACGGTTAATATCACGGGTAGTCGCACTGTCCTTGAAGAACAATGTCAACGACAACCCCTGATCCACGTACTTCGTCGCTACGGCGTACGTGTCAATAACCTTTTCAAAGCCGATCTCATAGGCATCCGCAAAATAGTCGAGGTTCTCGTTATCCATGTGGGGCGCTGGATAATAAACGCGACCGATCTTGCCCTCTTTCCTAATCTCAATCTTGGATGCGATTGGGTGAATAGAAGAGGTTGAGTGGTTGATATAGGAAATCGATCCCGTTGGTGGCACGGCCTGAAGGTAACGGTTATAGAGACCATGAGCGGCCACGGCGTCCTTAAGGTCTGCCCAATCAGCGGCCGTTGGCGTATAGATCGAGGAGTCCGCAAAAATCTTTGCTACCTTTTCGGTCTTAGGCGCAAAATCTGCGGGATCAAAGTCATCAAAGTATTCGCCAGTCGCATACTTGGAGGTCTCAAAGCCGGCGAAAGTACGTCCGCGTTCGCGAGCCAGCTTATTGGAGGCCACCAAGCACTGGTAGAGAACAGCGGCAAAGTAGGCGTTGGTAAAGTCGAGGCCTTCTTCAGAGCCATAGTAGATGTGCTCGCGGCCAAGGTAGCCGTGAAGGTTCATCTGACCAAGACCGATAGCGTGCGCTGCGTCGTTGCCTTTGCGAATCGACGGAACCGAGTTGATAGCAGTCTGCTCTGATACTGCGGTAAGTCCGCGGATCGCTGTCTCGATGGTCTTGGCAAAGTCTGGTGAGTCCATCGTCATCGCGATGTTCAGCGAGCCCAGGTTACAAGAAATGTCTTCGCCAACTTCCTCGTACGTAAGATCGTCGTTGAATAGGGACGGGGTGTTCACCTGAAGGATCTCGGAACAGAGATTGGACATGTTCACGCGACCCTCGATGGGGTTTGCCTTGTTCACAGTGTCCTCGAACATGATGTACGGGTAACCAGATTCAAACTGAATCTCCGCGATGGTCTGGAAGAACTCGCGCGCGTTGATCTTGCTCTTACGGATCCGTGGGTCCTCCACCATCTCGGCGTAGTGCTCGCTCACAGAGATGTCGGCAAAGGCTTTACCGTAGACGCGCTCAACGTCGTAGGGGCTAAACAGGTACATGTCGTCGTTACGCTTAGCCAGCTCGAAGGTGATGTCCGGGATCACAACACCCAATGAAAGCGTCTTGATGCGGATTTTTTCATCTGCGTTTTCGCGCTTGGTATCCAGGAAGCTCAGGATGTCTGGGTGGTGTGCGTTGAGGTACACGGCACCTGCGCCCTGGCGTGCACCAAGCTGGTTTGCGTAGGAGAAAGAATCCTCAAGCAGCTTCATCACTGGGATCACACCGGAAGACTGGTTCTCAATCTTCTTAATGGGTGCGCCAGCCTCACGCAGGTTGCTCAGGAGCAAGGCAACGCCGCCGCCGCGCTTGGACAGCTGCAGCGCGGAGTTGATGGAACGCCCGATGGACTCCATGTTGTCCTCAATACGCAAGAGGAAGCAGGACACGGGCTCGCCGCGCTGTGCCTTACCGGAGTTGAGGAAGGTAGGGGTAGCTGGCTGGAATCGACCAGTCATGATCTCATCAACGAGGTTGCGGGCGAGGTTCTGGTCGCCGTCGGCAAGCGTTAGCGCGACCATGCACACGCGATCCTCGAAGCGCTCAAGATAGCGGCGTCCGTCGAAAGTTTTTAGCGTGTAGGAGGTGTAGTACTTATACGCCCCAAGGAATGACTTGAAACGGAACTTGTGGGCATACGCCTGCTTGAAGAGGTCCTTAATAAACGCGAACTCATACTTCTGGATAATTTCGGGCTCGTAGTAGTTGTTCTCAACCAAGTACTCAATCTTTTCCTCAAGATCGTGGAAAAAGACAGTGTTTTGGTTAACGTGCTGCAAAAAGAACTGATTTGCAGCTTCACGATCCTTATCAAACTGGATCTTTCCATCCGCGTTATAAAGATTGAGTAGCGCGTTAAGCGCGTGGTAGTCGAGTTGTTCGATGCGAGACACCGGCTCAGCAACGTGTTTTCCCAAAGATTGCGACACGAAGAAACCTTTACCTTTTCAAATAATGGTGATGTGCGGATATAGAAAATGTTATGAAATTAGACTCTTCTCGGAGTCAACGCTCACGGAGAAGGCGAGTATTAAATAATGGGACCCCACGGTTCTACGGAAACGAGCGAGCCCCTTGTTTTACGCCACAGGCTCAGGAAGCAGGCCCAGCGCAGCCGCGTTGCCAAGCAAGCCATCGCGGACCAGCCGAACGTCTTCATCCGTACCCAAAAGCTCAAACCGATACACGTAGGGCACCTTGCATTTGGCTGCGATCATGTCTCCGGCTTTGCCAAAGTCAAGGCCAAAGTTAGAGTTGCCTCCTGCGATAACCGCGCGCAGCAGCCCTCTATTGTGCTCATTGTTAAGGAAGCGGATCACCTGCGCCGGAACTGGCCTAGTATTGCCACCGCTTATCGACGCTCCCCCGCCATACGTGGGACACACCAGTACATAGGGTTCGTCCACAACCAGTTCAGGGGAAGACTTATGCAATGGGATTCGCTTGGCAGGAAAACCTAGTTTGTGCACGAATCTCTTCGTGTTCTCCGTTGCAGAAGAAAAATAGACGACGAGCATCTCCGGCTACCTTCCTAAACATTGCGTCCTGGCTCTTATGTATAAAAGCCCAAGCAAGACCTATTGTCTCACTCGGGCTTTCCTAGAAGTCCCTGGCCCCGTCACGGCGCTCAGAAGACAAGGTCATTAGGCAACCTGTGCCACCAGCGAGCTGATGCGCTCGGGGCGGAAGCCTGACCAGTGCTCACCGTTTACCTCAACGACCGGAGCCTGGAGGTAACCAAGAGCCATCACGTAATCGCGGGCTTCATCGTCGAGGCTGATATCTACGAGCGTGTAATCAAGTCCTGCACGATCGAGGGCTTTTTTGGTGGCATTGCATTGAACACAAGCTGGCTTGGTGTAGACGGTGATCGACATGGCGCACAATTCCTAACTCTTGAGCAAACGGTCCCTAGGACCGAAACGACATAGTTAACAACGTATGTTGTTCCCCGGAGAACATGCGGTGCTCTATACAAACAACACCACAGCAGAGGGGATACGGGCGGAAATTCTTCATTTCCGCTGTTCTCCGAGCCGTTCCGGCGACACAAGAAGACACTATAGTTAGTGGTCAAAATACGCAACAGGCACAATATATAGTAGTTACATCAAAGGAATTCCCAGTACGGCATTTGCCCCCGCCACTACATCTAGCGGGTGACACTCATGTTCACCCGGCCGAAAGTCACAACAAAGTTTTCCCCGCCCTGCATAAGACCAGCTCACTCCCTCGCTAAAATTTTTTTCGTTATAGAAAAGTTATAGAGCGTGGAAAGTACTCCTCTCCCCAACAATCCCCCTTTTCTCCCTGTACATAACAAAAACGACCACCCCGAGAGGTGGTCGTTTGCAAAAAAATATCCTAGCCCTGGCGAGCCTTGAAACGAGGATCCTTCTTGTTGATCACGTAAACCTTGCCGCGGCGACGGACAACCTGAGCGCCCGGCTTGTTCTTCAGCGACCGAAGGGACTTGCGGACCTTCATCGGGCGCTCCTTTCTTCTCCAAGAAAAGCCATAGAGAGGCTTCACGGTTATTTGGGCACGTTTCCACTCACATGCTTTCGCATAGGTAGAAAACCTGCCATTACACGAGGGATGATGTTATCTTACCAAGCACGCAAATACCAAACCCTGGTGCCCAACGTCCCCGACCCGCTGATCTCGCCTCATTTTTCTACGCCCAACGGCACCCGACGGGAGAAAAACTAAGATGGCATCATGGACACACTACGTAACACGATTAAACGCCGACTCCACACCCAGCCAGCCATCAATCCTGCTGAAGAAATTACAGCACGCGTCGACTTCCTTGCCCACTACCTCGCCTCGTCCGGCGCACAAGGCTTTGCCCTTGGCATTTCCGGCGGACAGGACTCAACATTGGCCGGGCGTTTAGCCCAGCTGGCGGTAGAAAAATTACGCAAGGAAGGGCGCTTCGCAGAATTTTGGGCAATCAGGTTGCCTTATGGTGTTCAATCAGATGAGGCCGACGCCCAAACCGCCCTTGCTTTTATTCAGCCAGACCATAGCGTCACCATTAATATCAAGCCCGCCACGGATGCCTGTGCAGCAGACGTTGCCCAAGCCCTGGGCATAGAAGAACTCGGCGACTTTAATAAGGGAAACGTCAAAGCGCGCCAACGGATGATCACACAGTACGCTTTGGCCGGCGAAAAGGGACTTCTGGTTATCGGCACCGATCATGCCGCCGAAAACGTCACTGGCTTTTTTACCAAGTTTGGCGACGGCGCAGCCGACATCCTCCCCCTCGCGGGACTATCCAAGCGCCAAGGGGCACAGCTTTTACAAGCCCTTGACGCCCCAGATTCCACGTGGCTTAAAGTCCCCACCGCAGACTTGGAGGAAGAGCGCCCAGCGCTTCCCGACGAGGCCGCCCTCGGCGTCACTTATTCCGATATTGATGCCTACATCGAAGGCACCGACGAAGTTTCCGAGGAAGCTAGCGCCCGCATCGAGCACTTATGGAATGTCAGCGAGCATAAGCGCCATCTACCAGTAGAACCAGGCGACACGTGGTGGCGTCGATAAGCCTGCTGCTAGTAACGTTCCGGCTCTTCACCAAAAACGAACGCGCGCCCCGACAACTCCCGGCAGGGAATGCATACAAAGTTGTACTTTAATGTCGGCAGCCATGGGCGCAGGTCAAGAGTCTCTGCACGCTGAATTTCGGCACTATCTTTCACCACATGCGCAGTGCCGCGGACAACCACCGATCAACCAGCTTCTTCATTAAACTGGTCAACCTCAAAGAGCACCTGGGGTTCAGATTCACTGTAAACAGCTTTGTCCCCTCCGCCGTGCGTAAATAAATACGTGGCTCCCCCTGCGAGGTGTCAACGACGTAGTTCACCGGAAAGACGTCCATATCGTCTTTACGTCGAACAACGATCCGACCAACGGGCTCGCCGCGGAGCCTTTCTATAATTTCGTCCTGCCCTAATACCCTTATCGCCTCAGAATTGTTATCCATGCCACCCATAATCCCAGCGGCGCACCAAAAAAGCGCGATCTTTACCTAACTGGAATTATATTCGTCACATCTAGGGGTGGCCTCAGGCTAACGAATAATTCCGCCATCGGCATCGACCATCCCCACAAATGGCGGGTGGCTAAACTCCCACTGCTCCACCACCTGAGACAAGACAGTCATCTCCGAATCTGGCCAGAGGGCAGTCAATTCGGGAAAATCCACACTTTCAGGAGTGGTCTCGGCTTTCTCGCGAGAAATCAGTTCTTCAGCATAACGTCGAAAATTATCCCCCGGCTCTGAAATCCATGCCCACACCAGGTCCGCAGCGTCCACAAAAACGGTTGTCCGCTTATCCGGCCGATCACACTCCTCCACGTTTGCCAACCCCGAGCGATAAGCCTCAAACTCGCGAATCCAGCGCAAAGCCTCGCCGGAGACAAGCAGTTTTGTTAGCTTTTCGACGCCCTCACGCGACATAACTTTCTCACCTTGCATGCAACCTATTGTCACATACCGGCCAGAAAAGAACAGGCTTCTGAGGGGTGATGATTTCACGCTTTTTATTTAAGTTTTCACGTGAAACATTTCTAAGACCGAAGGCTCGGCAGCTTTTCTACTATAAGAAGTTTCACTTACTCAAGCCTTGATGCGATATGCGATACCTTTAAATAAAAAGCGAGAGATAAGCGGACCCAATTTAACACTACCCCACACAATCCCCCGCAAAATGTGCATTTACCAGCAATAATGGGATAAATTTTTCCCGATATGGACAAATACTGCCACACGACTAAGCTTAACTAAGATTAAAGACGCGTCAACAAAATCAAAGGTAATTCTTTGTAAGGGATTTGGACCCTAACCGCTGCGCCAGCCAGAACTCCGCGAAAGGAAGCAATGAAGCTCACCACTCCGTCTAAAACCAGTGCCAAACGAACAGCAATTGCGTTAACGTGCGCATTTGCCACTGCGGCTTCCACCCTCGTCGCGGCACCTGCGGCAAGTGCGGCAACGCGGCTCGAAGGGCAATGTGCTGGCATTGACTACTCTTTAACTTCCGTGACGCCTTCCTGGTCTAGCTTTCAACAGGCAAAGGTGGGCGATACGATCACCTACCAGATGAAGATCTCAAATGTTTCTTTCCAAAAAGGAGCTGCCATACTGGGAGTCGCAGCTACAGTACCCCCCGACGTCGACGGCGTATACGCCGAAAATGGACAAGTAAAATTCGTCCACTCACTCGGAAAAAATCCTGAGCTCTTTAACCAAGGCGAAAGTGTCACAGCCTCGCACACCCATGCACTTACTGCTGCCGATATCGAAAAATCAAGCGTTGATAAAAATTAATATTCCACTCACAGAAGAATATGCACAAAACCCCCTCTGCAACGCAATAACCGAGCACACACAAAACCTTAAATCTCCTTTCCTCACCTACGCCCCCTGGGTGGCTGGTGCACTTACCATCATCAGCGCAGCTGCTGGAGCTATCTGGTTCTTCTTCAAAGATCAACTGCCTCAATTATTCCGATAGCGCAGTCACACCCCATGCCCTAATCAAGAATCTCTGGTTAGGGCACCTTCTGTGCTTACCTCCAGGTGCACAAGATCTATTGCATGCACCATACATATCTTTAACAGGCAAATCTAACAATCCCTCTCTCCCGAAAGGCCCTCATGAAGCCCGCCGCCCCCTCCCAAAATCGTGTAAAACGAACAGCAATCGCACTGACCTGAGCAGTCGCCACCGCAGCGTCCGCTTTGGTTGCTGCCCCGACAGCGGGCGCGACAAACAAAATCGAAGACGAATGCAAAAGCGCACCCGCTGTATTGCTCCCCGTGGAAACATCTTGGGGATTCGCCCGGCACGCAGCGGCAGGAGACACAATCAACTACAAAATCTCGATTACCAACACTTCTATGACCAAAATCGATGTCGCCATCAGCAGCCCTCCCGAAATTGACGGCACACCTGACACCATGAGGAAAATCGTCATAAAGCCAATAACCAACGACGGTGATCAGACATACCTGAGTCGAAATGACTTTGCTGCAATTGATTACACCTACACGGTGACGGAAGATGACATCCAAAAACAAGAAGTGACAAAACGACTCACTTTCCCTATTACCGAGAAAGACAGCAGCGAGCCAGCCTGCCACGTTCACGTCGAGCACACGCAAAGCCTTAACTCCCCCTTCCGCACCTACGCCCCCTGGGTCGCCGGCGCGCTTGCCATCATCAGCGCAGCTGCTGGAGCTATCTGGTTCTTCTTCAAAGATCGACTCCCTCAGCTATTCCGCTAATCGCTGTTAGCCCATATAGTCGCTCTACCCAGGTAATCCCGGGGAGAGCGACTTCTTTTTGCACCCAGCCCATAAACAGACACAACAGGGTTGCCACTTTCCCCCTCAAACCTTAATATCTAAGCATGCGTGAAGATACTAAGAAATGCACATTCAACCCGGAGAGCCAATACGCCAACTTCGCCGCCGAGGTGTTCGCCCTGCTTTCGGATGCCACACGAGTGCGCATCATATCATCCTGACTTTGCGCGACACGGAAAAATCCGTCAATGAGCTAGCAGAAGAAATTAGCAAAGCCCCCACGACCACCTCGCAGCATCTAGCAAAACTGCGCTGGGGAAAGATCGTCGAGGCTCGCCAAGATGGCAATCGAGTCTTTTATCGGCTTATCGACGATCACGCCCGCGAGCTCGTCACGCACGCCGTGTTCCACGCTCAGCAACATGTGGTGCGCTCTGCGCCGACGCACCATCGCAATCCTGACGGTTCTATTACTGCCGATATCGAGACTCCTGGCGCTGCACAATGAGTACCTCATCAACAGATATGCGTAGCTTATGGCGACGCATCGACCGCGAAGACCTCGCGCGCACCTTATTCGTAGCACTCTGCGCAGTAGCGCTCGCCCTAGGATTCACGTGGCCGTAGCCGACGATGCCGGTCATCGCGGTTCTTGGCCTGGTGGTGGGCTGCTGGCCAATCGCGCTCGAAGCCTTTGAGGACTTGCGTCATAGGAAGATGAGCATGGAGCTGTCCATGTTCATCGCAATTGTCGCTTCGGCAGCCATCGGTGAGTGGATAACGTCTTTGGTGATCACCGCTTTCGCCCTGGCCGCAGAGATCTTAGAAGATCTTTCGCTGGATCGCGGTCGCGGGGCCTTGACTGACCTGATGACGTTCCTCCCCGAGACAGTGCAGGTCCGACGCGACCATGAGACCATCCTGGTGCCCTTGCATGAGGTTGTCGCAGGAGACACCGTCATCGTGTCCCCGGGTGGGCGCATACCTGTTGATGGGACCGTTATTTCCGGTCAATCAAGCGCTGACCAATCACGTATCACCGGAGAACCCCTGCCTGTGTATATTACGGTCGGCGATGAGGTGTTTGCCGGATCAATCAACCAGATCGGTGTGGTCGAAGTTCGTGCACAACGAGTCGGCACTGAGTCCTCCTACGGACGAATCATCGCGGCAGTGGAACAGGCACAATCCACAGAACCACCAGCACAGCGCCTCGCCGATAAACTCGCAGCATGGCTGGTGTATCTCGCCTTGTCCAGCGCCGTGATCACCTACCTCATTACCCACGATCTCAAGGCCACGATTGCCGTGGTTGTTGTCGCTGGCGCTTGCGGAATCGCGGCTGGCACACCGCTCGCAGTTTTAGCGGCCATCGCCCGAATCGCCAGAAATGGAGCGTTTATCAAGGACGGCGCCCACCTTGAAGCACTTTCTAGCGTCGATACGATTGTTTTCGATAAAACAGGAACCCTTACTACCGGCGTCCCTACGGTCGTGGAGGTCGTGCCGTCGACAAGCATTGACCGCGAAGATCTGCTTACGCTGGCAGGAACCGCTGAATCTTATTCCGAGCATCCGTTAGGGCAAGCTGTCGTCGCATATGTTCGCGCGCAGGGGCTTCCTATCGGCCAGGCTGAAGATTTTGTTTATCAACCAGGGCAAGGCGTGACGGTCATAATCGCAGGTAAAACGGTGCGCGCAGGGAACCGTTCCCTGGTATCAGGTGCGCCGGATACGGTTGATGCCCACGGTACCGCTACTGCCGTCCACATCAGCATCGACGGACATTATGCAGGCACGATTCTCTTGGCTGATGCCATCCGTGATTCCGCGAAATCTGCCATTACGGGCCTGAAGAAACTCGGGCTGCGAACCATGATGCTCACCGGCGACCAGGAGACCACAACACGGGACGTCGCAACCGAGCTAGGTATCGACGAAGTCCACGCAGGGTTGCTTCCCGACGACAAACTCGCCATTATCGACGCACAACGCACCGCCGGACGCACGATTGCAATGATCGGCGACGGAGTCAACGACGCCCCCGCTCTAGCGCATGCCACCGTGGGGATCGCCATGGGATCAGGCACCGATATCGCTCAAGAAAGCTCAGACGTAGTCCTTATCAGCTCTGATCTCAACGACCTTGCGCACACTGTCCACGTGGCCAAACGTGCCCGAAAAATCATCATGTTCAACTTCATCGGCACCGTTGCCATCGACATCCTTGGCATGGTCCTTGCCTCGTATGGACTGCTCTCCCCCGTGTTTGCAGCGTTCATCCATGTCGAGAAACCGCTTTTATCCTCAACTCAGCTCGGCTCATCCCGCGGCGGCGCTAGGGAGCTGCAGGCCAGGCGACTGTGGTTGGATGACGGTGAAGTGACAAACCGTGCAACATGCGCGGCTATTTTCGGTTAGCGAAAGAAAGCCTCGCTTCCACGCAGCATAGCGTGTGAGGTTACTTGTTTCTCTTGATTGCGTGTTCGTACATTTCGTTTGCTTGTTCCGTCGTGATCTTCCCGCGGAATTTTGCCACCCGAATCTCGGTTAGTAGGTTGTCCATGAACGGCAGGTCGTCGCGCACCGGAATCTTTCTGCGGTCGATTTCCGGACCCTTCGGTTCGTTGTCGAGTGCTCGTTTCACGTCGTCCATCGTCGCTTCCCCTGCTGCGAACTGCTGGATGATGTTCTTTTCCATTAGTGGTTTCCCTTTTCAATCAGACTGTCTGATTAGCGCTTACCATTCGTTTCTTCCCATAACGCTACGCATCGTCACGAATTGATTCAGCTGCTTTTGCCCAGATAGGGCATATCACTTTGTCCTTACCCCCGCTTACCCCAAAATCGCCCGAGTCCGGCACCTGGCCGAATCACGCCCCGATGTTCTCAGTCCCATCAGGCTGGATGCATGGAGCACCATTGGTACTCCAACGGCTACCCCCCCATGCCTCAGACTACCCAAGATGCCGGTTCGGAATTGAGGCTAGAGCGTCTTGCGACAATCTTTGAGGTGAAGATCAAAGAGTCGGGCGCTAGTGATTCGCCAGGGTGGATCTTTGGGCTGCGGAGCGGGTGCACGGCCGACATCTCGGCGCAATAGTGCGGGCACACAAAGAAGTGACCATTCTATGAGGCAGGCAACAACCAAAAAATAAGGTCTCTATCCTCACCGCACAGGCAAGGCTAGAGGAATCATCTCGGAGGCGGTTTCTATGTCCTCATTAACGCTTTCCCCATTTTTCTTCTTCTTGCGCGTATCCGGGGCTTTACTACCAGGCCAATCCAGCAGGATAGGCGCGCTCAAAACAATAATAAGGAACAGGAGAATCCCGATTATCAAAATCCTTAGCTCTAAGGCGAGAACCCCGCCTTGTTCCTAACCATTCTCACGCAATATGTGTTCAGAGAGTATGTGAGAGACAAAGAAAATAGCCCCCGATACGATTAACGTCAGCGATGTTATCATCGCCCCTGCAATCGCGACTTCCATCCAGGAGGGCTGCCGTACCCAGTGTTTGCCGGAGAATTTTCCTTCTATCTCCTTTATCTGTTTCTTGATGCTTTCCTCATCGTCTTTTTCCCACTCTCTTTCTAGAGCTTCATCCAGGAATTTAAGGTGCTCTAGTCTTTTTCTTTGACGGTAGCTGGAAGAAAAAACTACGTTTTCTTTCGATAGGAAAGAAAAGATCACGTTCTCAGCTGTTAGGAAAGAAAAAATAAGCCTAAAACCTCCGCCACGCCCCAGACCGTACGCATTGGGATAAGACATGTAAAATTTTTACACCCATCCAACCAGTACTGCTACCCGCGGAGATCCACGACAGGAAAGACCCGCTGATAAATCCGCTACACACGTACTGAAATCACTTCCACTGGGTGCTACGTAGCAGAAATACTGCACGACGGGCATACCAGTGAAGATATGCGTCTACCTATTCCATATCGCAGTCTTGCTGGGTCCTATATTCTGCAGGCAGATAAGCAAAAACCCGCTTACCTGAGCGGTAAGCGGGTGAGATGGTGGAGCTAACGGGATTCGAACCCGTGACCCCCACACTGCCAGTGTGGTGCGCTACCAGCTGCGCCATAGCCCCAGATGTGAACTTCGCGCGTACGCGTCGTTCTTCTGTTCAAGATGGTAGTCATCGATGATGGATTTACCAAATTCTGGACCGAACACCGATGTACACGCACATCAACCAGCACAAATACCATAAAAAGACAGCGACCCTACAAGGTGGCGTCGCTGTCTTATGCGTTCAGCTGTACTTAGGAAGTAGCCTTGGTAACCCAGGTATTGATGCTTTCGGTGACTTCCTTGCCGTCGATAAAGACGCGCGGTGAGGAAACTTTTCCGCTGTCCTTCTCTAGCTTGTCGGTATTGGCTTTAGCAGCGTCAAGGAAGTGCTGCTTTTCAGCGCCCTCACGAATCTTCTGCACTACCCCATCGGATGCGCCGACGTTCTTGGCTGCGTTGGCAAAGTCGTCGTTGCTCCACTGCCCGTAGATGCTGTTCTGCTCTTCCATGAGCAGCGTGCGGTAGTTCCAGTAGGCTTCCCACTCACCAGCGTTAGCAATGGCTAGAGCAGCTGCTCCGCCTTTGCTGGAGCTGCCGTCTTCGTTTCCGCGATCGAGGAAGTTAAGGAATCGCAGGTTAACCACGATTTCGCCTTTTTCAATGGCTTCCTTCATCGGCTTGTCTGTTGCTTTTCCTAGCTCAGCGCAATGGGAGCAAGAGTAATCCTCGTAGAGATCAATCTTCTTGGCATCAGACTTTGCGTTTGCCGCTTTCAGCTGGATTGCGTTGTCCGTTACTGCACCGCCGAAAGAGATTGACTCACGTTCGCGATCTGCAATTTTATCTTCCTGAGCGCCTCGACCTTGGATCACAATAAAAGCGACCACAGCGATGACCACTACCAGAAGTGCCAGGATAGCCCAGAGGAACCCATTGGACTTCTCAGTAGGGTTTTTAACCTTTTTCACGGAGGATGCACCACTCACTATTTTTACAACCTTGTTTCTTGTCGTTGTTCTCACCCACGAGCTACGTACTTTGCAGACGGAAGAAACATGGGTGATGAGCTTTCAGGCTCAATTGATGCCATAATACGTGGTCTCGGGGAGGTAGAGAAGACTCCCCGCAACACATCATGTTTTTATGCGTATAGAGCCCACTTTTTAAAGGGGCGGTACACTGTCCAAAGAGACAGCACGACAAAGACGATGTCTCTAGCGATCACTTTTGCGTAATCAGCAGCGGTGTTTTCTGTGATTGCCTGCGGACCAAAACAACCACAGTCGATGCTGAGTCCTCGGGCCCACGCTTGGGAAAGTCCAACAATGAACAACACCATGACAAAGGTGGAGACCCAGCTTGCCTTGCGTAGGAATATTCCTAGCAGCAGCAACACACCGCCGGCGATCTCCAACGGGCCGATGATCATGGAAATCCAGTTAGCCCACGTATCGCTAAAAATTTCATACGCTTTTACCGATTGCGCTGTCTCTAGATGCGACCCTGTTTTAGAGATACCCGCCGAGATCCAGATATAAGCCATAAAGAAGCGCGCGAAGAAGCTCATGGCATCTAACGCCATAGTCTTTCTGGAACGCCTCATCGTATTTTCAGACACAAACCTAAACTCTAATGCAGCTTTAGGGTGGAGGGAAGTGCTGGAAGAGTTCATTGTGCCACCAGCACTAGGCCTCCCGAGCATGTTCCTTACGCTTGGAGTATCCCATCTACAAGCTCTTGTGCCTCCCTTTGCACCTGCTGTAGGTGCGCTTCTCCGAGGAAAGACTCAGCATAAATTTTGTACTTCTGTTCCGTTCCTGAAGGTCGCGCAGCAAACCAGGCGTTGTCGGTAGTCACTTTAAGCCCACCAAGTGCCGCGCCATTGCCGGGTGCATGGGTAAGTTTCGCGGTAATGGCTTCGCCCGCTAGCTCGGTAGCCACGACGGCCTCTGGAGAAAGCCCTTTCAACGTTGCTTTTTGTTCGCGGTTGGCGGGAGCGTCGATACGCGCGTAGACAGGGGCACCGTAGGTCTGTGCCAGTTCCGCACAGCGTTGCGACGGGCTCTTCCCGGTCACCGCAGCTATTTCCGCGGCGAGGAGGTTGAGGATAAGTCCGTCTTTGTCTGTAGACCACACGGTTGCGTCGTGACGCAAAAAGGATGCCCCCGCGGATTCCTCGCCGCTGAACCCCACGGAGCCGTCCACAAGGCCAGGCACAAACCACTTGAAGCCTACGGGCACCTCGATGAGCTTGCGATCCAGGCCGTTGACTACTCGGTCGATCATCGAAGACGAGACCAGCGTCTTGCCCACGGCAATGTTGGTAGACCACTGAGGGCGATGCGTAAACAGATAATCAATAGCTACCGCCAGATAGTGATTGGGGTTCATCAGGCCGGCGTCTGGGGTGACTATCCCGTGTCTGTCTGCATCGGCGTCGTTGCCGGTAGATATGTCAAACCTGTCTCGGTTGCTCACCAGCGAGGCCATAGAGTCGGGCGAGGAGCAGTCCATTCGGATTTTTCCGTCGGTGTCTAGGGTCATAAAACGCCAGGTCGCATCAACAAGCGGGTTAGTAACTGTCATATTGAGCTTGTGGTACTCCGCTATCGCGCCCCAATAGTCCACGGATGCCCCGCCCATAGGGTCCGCGCCGATATGCAACCCGGAGTCTCTTATGGCTGCGATATTGACCACGTTTGGCAGATCTGCAACATAAGAATCTAGGAAATTGTATGCGTGGGCTCGCGGATCGAGGACACCCTGTACTGAGGTCCGCTGAACTCCACGTAAGCCATCGCGGAGCAGTTGATTCGCTCGGTTAGCAATCCAATCTGTGGCGTCTGTGTCCGCAGGTCCGCCGTTAGGAGGGTTGTACTTAAAACCACCGTCTCGTGGAGGATTATGGGAGGGTGTAATCACGATTCCGTCGGCACGCTGTGTCTCGGCACGCTGTGCCTGGGCGCCCGCGTTATAGGTAAGAATCGCATGCGACACTGCGGGCGTTGGTGTGTAGCGGCCACGGTCATCGACAAGCACAGTCACATCGTTGGCCAGTAATATTTCAAGGGCGGAGGTCATCGCCGGCTCGCTGAGCGCATGCGGGTCACGTCCGATAAAGAGCGGGCCATCAATGTTATTGCTCCGCCGATATTCCACGATAGCCTGCGTAATCGCGAGGATATGCTGCTCATTAAACGCGGTATCCAAAGAGGAACCACGATGGCCGGACGTTCCAAAAGATACCTGCTGATCGGGGTTATCTGCATCGGGATGACGCGTGTAATACGCAGTCACCACTTCTGCAATATCAATAAGATCCTCGGGCTGGGCCAACTGACCTGCACGTTCATGCGCCATGATGCTCCTTAGTGTCCGCTCGGTGTGTATCACTTCTATCTTCGCGGTTTTCGATGCCCGACGCATCTGATTTGTGAGTTTTTGTGACACATCAATCCGCCCATCGACGGAGTAGGCTTTGCACTCATGGATAGAGTCCCTCTCTCGGTGGTCGTTGGAAGCGGCGCAGCTCTCGGAGCCGCTGCGCGTTTCCTCATCACCAGTCAGGTATCGCTTATCGACGCCCCCGCCACCATCGTTCTCATCAATATCGTGGGAGCAACTCTCATGGGTTATTTCCACCCACGCCCTTTCTGGGGAACCGGATTTCTCGGGGCTTTACTAGCTTCTCCGCCTTCGCGCTCTACCTAGCAACGCCTCAGCTCAGCGGATTTTCTGCGGCTGGTGTCTTCCTCGCTACTGTCTTCGGGTGCATCGCGGGATGGCTCCTGGGCAACACCCTTACGCGCAGAAGGCCACTCGCCCCATGACGCTCTACGCGCTAGGAGCCGTGGTCCTCGGCGGATTTTGCGGCGGGGTCTCTGCCGTTTCTGGTTAGGAAAACTGGGGCCCTACCGAGGAACCTTGGCGGCCAACCTTGCTGCTTGTGTATTGATCGCTTGGCTATGGCGGAGCACACTACCCCAAGAACTTATGGTGTTTGCGGGGACCGGGCTCGCAGGCGCTCTGTTACATGGTCGACCCTGGCAAAAGAGTTGGGAACGGATATTGTCCAAGGCCGCTGGGCAGCCGCTCTTGGATATCTGGCGGTGACCTGTGCGCTTGGTGTTGGCAGCGCTAGCCTCATCATGCACCTATAAAAAACTCGGGCCCACGTGATAGTGAACCCGAGGTTTTATACGCGAACAGTTAGTCCGCTATGGCGTCCAACGGCGGAGTCTTGGCGGCACGCCGTGCTGGCCACAGCGCGGCAACCACGCCGACAACTGCCGAGCCGACAAGCAGCCACAGGATCTCTGCGATAGGAATACTGATTGTGTCTAGTCCTTGGGAAGAGAGAACCTTGAGGAACGCCCACCCCAGTCCAAGGCCGATCACGATACCCACCACGGCACCATAAAGAGCAATCTGCACGGATTCAATAGAAATCATTGTGCGAATCTGCCTACGCTGTGTGCCCACTGCCCGCAGCATGCCGATCTCCTGGCGGCGTTCAATAACGTTCAGCGCAAGAGTATTGATGATTCCGATGATCGCAATCACCACGGCAAGCCCGAGGAGCGCATACAGGATATTCATCATCTGGCTGACCGCCGAGGCTTGCTCACCCGCATACTCTTTTGACGTTTGCACACGTACTACAAGGAAATCCTCAACGGCTTTATTAAGCCCGTCGCGGAGCTCATCGGTGGTCTTGGTTCCGTTGCCGTTCACAAACAAAACTGAGGTCGTCGAGAGCACGTTCTTGCCCTCGATAGTTTTGCTCGAAGCTATAACGTCATTCAAAATCTTGCTCTCGGAGAAACTGCCCACGATTGTGACACGCGCGATCTCCGTCCCGTCTTCCAGGCGCAGCGGCACTTGGTCGCCAACCTTTAAGTTCTGAGCCTCCAAGTAGCTCTTCTTAGCGACCACTCGATCAGCAGCTGTAAGGTCAAGGCTTCCCTCTACCCCTTCGGCATTGACCACATCGTCGATCCTTCCGTTCACCAACGCCGTTCCGCTCGGGTGCGAGGCTGCTTCTAGTTTCGCGGTTCCCAATGTGACTGGCGCAAATCCCATCGATGTCACAGAGCCCACACCCTCGACCTCACGGACTTTCTGTTCCGCTTCAGCTGGCACGGGGAAATGTCCGCCCTGAGGCCCCGACAAGATAAATTCTACCTTGACCTCGCTGTCCACGAGATCGCTAATGCTGCTCTTCATCGTCGCCGACAGCATGCCGATCGTTGTCACAAGAGCAACGCCCAAGGTGAGCGCAAACGCAGTCGTTGCAGTCCGCTTAAGGTTACGTCGAGCGTTCGTAGCCGATAGCTTGCCGACGGCCCCGAACAGGGCTCCCAGCACACGTCCCAGTGCCCCGACGATGGGGATACTCATCGCAGGTGATGCAGCAAACACACCAACGATTACAAACAATGCGCCAACGCCCACGGAAATCGCCCGAGTCTTAGTGGCTGCATCTTCTGCGAAAATCCCCACCAAAGCAGCAGCGATACCCAGCATAATCCCGACCAGGCCAAAAATAGTGCGGACTTTCAAAGAGCTCTCGGAGGCGGTTTCTGTAGAACGCATGGCTTCCACGGGCCGTACAGCACCGGCGCGACGAGCTGGCGCCCAGGCGCTCACCACAGTGACAATTGTGCCCAGCGCCAATGGAAGGAGCACCGAGGTAACGGTAAGGCCCAAACCGGCTGCGGGAATTTCCATGCCAAACTTAGCCATCACAAACTGAATGAGTTTGACCAGCCCCATGCCTCCAAAGATTCCGATTATGGATCCCACGAGACCAATGATGACGGCTTCAAACACAACCGAGCGGGTAAGTTGTTTTCTGGACACGCCCAAAGCTCGGAGAAGAGCAAATTCCTTTAAACGCTGGGCAACGATCATGGAGAACGTGTTAGCGATGATAAAAGTGCCTACCAGAAGAGCAATAAGGCCAAACGCCACCAAGAAGTAGTTGACAAAGCTCAGGGCCTTTTTAATGACTCCGGTAATTTGTTCGGCTATGGCATTTCCAGTATCCACTTTGTACTGCGGATAGGTCTCTGACAGATACTTCACTAAGTCTTCAGAAGACATACCGGCGCTTTTAGCAATCACTGATCCCACGGATCCTTGCGTGTAATTAGCAAGGTAGCCGTTTTCAGACGTCAACAAGGTTAGCCCAGGCGCATTGGAGGAAGCCGGTTCATACGTTCCCACAACCTTGACTTCACGCTGTCCCATCGCGTCAATGACCAGAAGGGAGTCACCGATCTTGATGTTGTGTGCAGAAGCCGTTCCTGTCGCAATGACTACATCAGCGTTGTCCTTGGGGGC
This sequence comes from Corynebacterium silvaticum, assembly GCF_002162115.2. NCBI lineage: Bacteria > Bacillati > Actinomycetota > Actinomycetes > Mycobacteriales > Corynebacteriaceae > Corynebacterium > Corynebacterium silvaticum. The sequence goes on from NZ_CP021417.2 coordinate 2,041,622, forward strand.
TGTCCCCTCCGCGATTTTCACCGGGCGGTTACTTGCGCTGCCTTCTCCATGGAAAATGGAGACGCTAGCTCGCCCGGCTCCTGTCTGAATAGCCTTGCGATCCGACGTCGCCACAACAACGTTGGTAGATCCGTTGACGTCTACAGCTTTCACATTTTTGTCTGCTCGAAGCTGTTCGATCTCCGCAACAGTAATCGGCTTTTTTTTACCTGAGACAACAGCATCAATACCAGCAAGGCTATCGTCGACCACCGCATCAAATGATTTGCTCAAGGATGCAGTAAACATCAAAGAGCCGGAGACAAAAGCGGTACCCAAAACGACAGCCAACAGTGTCAGGGCCAGACGAACCTTATGAGCCAAAACAGATCGTATGCTCACGCGAAGCATCGCAGTAGAGCTGTCTTTGCTAGGAGTACTAGTCGAGTATGAAGGCTCTCTGCCTTTAGCAGAATGCTGTCCCATCTATGCCAGCTCCTCGATGGAAGCCATAGTCTGCAAGATCTCCTCCGCCGAGGGGGCACGCAGTTCTTTCACGATTCGACCGTCTGCAAGGAAAACCACCCGATCTGCGTAAGAGGCAGCACGCGGATCGTGAGTAACTATGACTACTGTCTGTCCATCCTGATCTACTGCAGTACGTAGAATCGACAAAACTTCCGCTGAAGAATTGGAATCCAAGTTTCCGGTTGGCTCATCGCCAAAGATGATCTCTGGCTGTACCACCAAGGCACGAGCACACGCAACGCGCTGCTGCTGACCGCCTGATAATTCTGCCGGACGGTGGTTGAGACGTTGGTTCAAGCCAAGGCGCTGCGTCACCTCTTCAAACCACTCTTTGTCGACCTTACGCCCCGCTATGTCCCTCGGAAGCGTAATATTTTCCGCTGCTGTCAGCGTAGGAACCAGATTGAAAGATTGGAAGATAAATCCAAGGCGATCGCGCCTTAGCGCAGTCATCTGTTTATCTTTCAACTGCGAAAGATCCGTGTCTCCAATGAATGTCGACCCCGAGGTAACAGAATCCAAGCCTGCCATGCAATGCATCAACGTAGATTTGCCGGAACCAGAAGGCCCCATAATCGCGGTGAATTCATTGGTGGCGAATTCCACGTCGATGCCATCAAGGGCCCGGACCATGGTCTCCCCCTGCCCATAGCTCTTGGTGAGAGCAACTGCACGAGCTGCTGGCCTCTTGGAGTCGGTGATAAACATATAGAACTAGTTCCTATCTGGGTTGTTTCCAAGCTGCTACATCAAATCCGTAGAAGCGTAACAAGTCTATTCAACCTTGAAGCTCTAGTGTGCGCACCCATCACACGGCTACCCCCTTTTTTTCTCTCTTTTCCACCCCCGTAACGTGTTCCCTACGCTTTCTTTCCTTGCCCCCTGGTTTGTTGGGGGTTGTTTACGCGTAAAAAAAGGGAAGAGAGTCTAGGCACCACACCCACCCCCAAGGGGGTAAGGCATCATACCTAGACTCTCTTCCTACATATCAAATTTTTTGGTTGGCGGCGACCTACTCTCCCACACCCTCCCAGGTGCAGTACCATCAGCGCAATCGGGCTTAGCTTCCGGGTTCGGAAAGGGACCGGGCGTACCCCCGACACTATAACCACCAACACATCCATAACAACACAACACACAACAGGTGTCATGTCAGACACTGCACAGTGAACACAAGCAACAAAACTCTACTATTCTTTTTAAACGCTCCAGGCACAACAATACTCGCACCACAATGGGTGGTTGTTTATCGGTAAATTAGTACCAGTCACCTCCAAGTGTTACCACTCTTCCAGATCTGGCCTATCAACCCCCTAATCTCGAGGGAACCTCAAAAGAAACCTCATCTTAAAACAGGCTTCCCGCTTAGATGCTTTCAGCGGTTATCCCTTCCGTACGTAGCCAACCAGCCCTGCCACGGGCGTGACAACTGGCACACTAGAGGTACGTCCGTCCCGGTCCTCTCGTACTAGGGACAGCCTTCTTCAAGTTTCACGCGCACGGCGGATAGAGACCGAACTGTCTCACGACGTTCTAAACCCAGCTCGCGTGCCGCTTTAATGGGCGAACAGCCCAACCCTTGGGACCTACTCCAGCCCCAGGATGCGACGAGCCGACATCGAGGTGCCAAACCATCCCGTCGATATGGACTCTTGGGGAAGATCAGCCTGTTATCCCCGGGGTACCTTTTATCCGTTGAGCGACACCACTTCCACAAGTAGGTGCCGGATCACTAGTCCCGACTTTCGTCCCTGCTCGACCTGTCAGTCTCACAGTCAAGCTCCCTTGTGCACTTACACTCACCACCTGATTGCCAACCAGGCTGAGGGAACCTTTGGGCGCCTCCGTTACATTTTAGGAGGCAACCGCCCCAGTTAAACTACCCACCAGGCACTGTCCCCAACCCAGATCATGGGCCAAGGTTAAGGTGCTCAATCCGATCAGAGTGGTATTTCAACTTGCGACTCCACCACACCTAGCGGCGCAGTATCACAGTCTCCCACCTATCCTACACAAACCGAACCAAACACCAATACCAAGCTATAGTGAAGGTCCCGGGGTCTTTTCGTCCTGCCGCGCGTAACGAGCATCTTTACTCGTACTGCAATTTCACCGGGCCTGTGGTTGAGACAGCAGGGAAGTCGTTACGCCATTCGTGCAGGTCGGAACTTACCCGACAAGGAATTTCGCTACCTTAGGATGGTTATAGTTACCACCGCCGTTTACTGGGGCTTAAATTCTCCGCTTCGACCCCCAAAAGAGATCTAACAGGTCCTCTTAACCTTCCAGCACCGGGCAGGCGTCAGTCCGTATACATCAACTTCCACGTTTTCGCACGGACCTGTGTTTTTAATAAACAGTCGCTTCCCTCTATTCTCTGCGACCACCGTCAGCTCCATCAGTCTGTCACCAACAATGGTCCCCCTTCTCCCGAAGTTACGGGGGCATTTTGCCGAGTTCCTTAACCACAGTTCACCCGATCGCCTTAGTATTCTCTACCTGACTACCTGTGTCGGTTGAGGGTACGGGCCATAATGACACTCGCTAGAGGCTTTTCTCGACAGTACAGGATCACCAACATCAACCAAAAAGGTCTACGCATCACGCCTCACCCATAATGCAGCACGGATTTACCTATGCCACGGGCCACACGCTTACACCACAATCCAATAAGTGGCTCGGCTACCTCACTGCGTCACCCCATCACTTGGCTACTACCAACGAAGGTCCCACGCACAACCACACACACCCACACAATGTATGAACACATGCAATTAATGGGCGGTTAGTACCACTGATTCACCACTTGTCGCATCACCACGGGTACCAGAATATCAACTGGTTATCCATCGACTACGCCTGTCGGCCTCGCCTTAGGTCCCGACTCACCCTGGGAAGATTAGCTTAACCCAGGAACCCTTAGTCATCCGGCGGAAAAGTTTTCCACTTTTCATTCGTTACTCATGCCTGCATTCTCACTCGCACACACTCCACACCCGGTCACCCAAATGCTTCACCACATGCACGACGCTCCCCTACCCAACCAACAAAAATGTTGACTGCCGCGGCTTCGGCGGTGTACTTGAGCCCCACTACATTGTCGGCGCAGAACCACTCGACCAGTGAGCTATTACGCACTCTTTCAAGGATGGCTGCTTCTAAGCCAACCTCCTGGCTGTCTTCGCGATCCCACATCCTTTTCCACTTAGTACACGCTTAGGGGCCTTAACCGGCGATCTGGGCTGTTTCCCTCTCGACCAACGGAGCTTATCCCCCGCAGTCTCACTGCCACGCTATAACATTACCGGCATTCGGAGTTTGGCTGACATTGCTAAGATTGTAGTCCCGCTCAACCAACCAGTAGCTCTACCTCCAGCAAGAAACACGCAACGCTGCACCTAAATGCATTTCGGGGAGAACCAGCTATCACGGAGTTTGATTGGCCTTTCACCCCTACCCACAGCTCATCCCCTCAGTTTTCAACCTAAGTGGGTTCGCGCCTCCACAAAGTCTTACCTCTGCTTCACACTGGCCATGGGTAGATCACCCCGCTTCGGGTCCAGGACATGCCACTAACAACACCCTCGTTAGGATTCGCTTTCGCTACGGCTACCCACCAAAAGGTTAACCTCGCGACATGCCGCTGACTCGCAGGCTCATTCTTCAAAAGGCACGCCATCACCCCACAAAAGAGGCTCTGACAGATTGTAAGCACACGGTTTCAGGTACTATTTCACTCCCCTCCCGGGGTACTTTTCACCATTCCCTCACGGTACTAATCCGCTATCGGTCATTACAAGTATTTAGGCTTACCGGGTGGTCCCGGCAGATTCACAGCAGATTCCACGAGCCCGCTGCTACTCGGGGACATGCACAACCAGCGCACACATGCTTTCACGTACAGGACTCTCACCTTCTACGGCAGGCGTTCCCACACCACTTCCGCTAACACATGCACAAACCAGCAAAAAGATGGCAGCCTTTTCACGCACACACCCCACAACACCACACACGCAACCCCTGCCAGGTATCACACGCACATGGTTTAGCCTCATCCACGTTCGTTCGCCACTACTAACGGAATCACAATTGTTTTCTTCTCCTACGGGTACTGAGATGTTTCACTTCCCCGCGTAAACCCCCACAACAGCTATGAATTCACTGAAGGGTAACCACACATAACTATGGCCAGGTTTCCCCATTCGGACACCCTCGGATCAACGCTCTATTGGCAACTCCCCGAGGCCTATCGCGGCCTTACACGTCCTTCATCGGCTCATAATGCCAAGGCATCCACCGTGTGCCCTTAAAAAACAACACACACAAAATATGCAAACAAAAATACCAAGAACTAAAAGAATAAAGATTTATTACTCGCGTCCACTATACAGTTCTCACACAACACAACCACCACACACACCACCAACCCCACACAAGGATCACCAGCACACACAGCAGCCATCAAGAATCAACACCAACACCACAGTGCATCATCCCAGACACCCAACAGCATACCAACCACTCATAAACACAACACTTTATTAATCAACCACACACACCATCACACAACCATGCACAGCCACCATTCTGTTGGCAGCACACAACCACACACAACTTTGCTCCACCCGGATTCAAAATAAACAACAACAAACACCAACCAGTGAATGCTGGAAAAAATAAAACTCCTTAGAAAGGAGGTGATCCAGCCGCACCTTCCGGTACGGCTACCTTGTTACGACTTCGTCCCAATCGCCGATCCCACCTTCGACCACTCCCCCCAGAAAACTGGTTGGGCCATGGGCTTCGGGTGTTACCAACTTTCATGACGTGACGGGCGGTGTGTACAAGGCCCGGGAACGTATTCACCGCAGCGTTGCTGATCTGCGATTACTAGCGACTCCGACTTCATGGGGTCGAGTTGCAGACCCCAATCCGAACTGAGGCCGGCTTTCAGCGATTCGCTTACCCTTACAGGCTCGCAACGCGTTGTACCGACCATTGTAGCATGTGTGAAGCCCTGGACATAAGGGGCATGATGATTTGACGTCATCCCCACCTTCCTCCGAGTTAACCCCGGCAGTCTCTCATGAGTCCCCACCATAACGTGCTGGCAACATAAGACAAGGGTTGCGCTCGTTGCGGGACTTAACCCAACATCTCACGACACGAGCTGACGACAACCATGCACCACCTGTATACAAACCACAAGGGATAACGTATCTCTACGCCGATCTTGTATATGTCAAGCCCAGGTAAGGTTCTTCGCGTTGCATCGAATTAATCCACATGCTCCGCCGCTTGTGCGGGCCCCCGTCAATTCCTTTGAGTTTTAGCCTTGCGGCCGTACTCCCCAGGCGGGGCGCTTAATGCGTTAGCTACGGCACGAAAGTCGTGGAAGACCCTCACACCTAGCGCCCACCGTTTACGGCATGGACTACCAGGGTATCTAATCCTGTTCGCTCCCCATGCTTTCGCTCCTCAGCGTCAGTTACTGCCCAGAGACCTGCCTTCGCCATCGGTGTTCCTCCTGATATCTGCGCATTCCACCGCTACACCAGGAATTCCAGTCTCCCCTACAGCACTCAAGTTATGCCCGTATCGCCTGCACGCCCGGAGTTAAGCCCCGGAATTTCACAGACGACGCGACAAACCACCTACGAGCTCTTTACGCCCAGTAATTCCGGACAACGCTCGCACCCTACGTATTACCGCGGCTGCTGGCACGTAGTTAGCCGGTGCTTCTTATACAGGTACCGTCACAAAAAGCTTCGTCCCTGTCGAAAGAGGTTTACAACCCGAAGGCCGTCATCCCTCACGCGGCGTCGCTGCATCAGGCTTGCGCCCATTGTGCAATATTCCCCACTGCTGCCTCCCGTAGGAGTCTGGGCCGTATCTCAGTCCCAATGTGGCCGTCCACCCTCTCAGGCCGGCTACCCGTCGACGCCTTGGTAGGCCATTACCCCACCAACAAGCTGATAGGCCGCGGGCTCATCTCGTACCGAAAAAACTTTCCACCACACACACTAAAATGTGGTCCTATCCAGTATTAGACCCAGTTTCCCAGGCTTATCCCAGAGTACGAGGCAGATCACCCACGTGTTACTCACCCGTTCGCCACTCGAGTACCCCCGAAGGGGCCTTTCCGTTCGACTTGCATGTGTTAAGCACGCCGCCAGCGTTCGTCCTGAGCCAGGATCAAACTCTCCACAAAAAATCAGTCAAAAAAGACCAACCAGGCTTCGTGAAAAGCCCAACCAAAACTGGCAAAAAACAAACAACCAACAAAAAATAATCCATTGATCATTCATCAAAAAAATAATGAAAAAAGTAAAGCAAAAAACACTAGTGACCATCGATGCCTTGACGAGACAACACAACAATCACCACACACAACAACACCCCCATATAAAAGAATGCCCTTATGTGCTCATCCACACAGCAACCACACACAACCACAGGGATTCCCATGATCATTATGGTGGATAACCTGTTTCACAGGTGCTTTCACAACATTTTCTTGGCTACCAAAATCTTTTAACAAGCAAGCCATACTTGCCGGCCAAAGCGTGTTCACCGTGATCATCACATAACCATCATGTAACAATAAATGTGTGTCAGCGACAACAACCACACGTGGTTATCATCTACCATGTTGACTAATAAAAAATATATCTATAAGTACATTGGTACACTATTGAGTTCTCAAACAACACACCCACACCCACACACACCAACCATGTTGGTCTGTGATGACTGTAAGAATAATTTTTGTTTATCGCCTGCTTGTTTTCCTCTCGCCTTACACTCACTGATTCACAATCACCTTCGTGGTGTTTGCCTCTGTGAGGGGCGCTGTCGGTCGCGGCGACTTACATAAAGTTACACACCACTTACAGAACACACAAATCCCCAGCTCACAGGCGTGAAGCTGGGGATTGAAAGAGTGTTTAATCGACTACTCGCTCGATGGTGGCGCCTAAACATCGTAAATCCTCAACAAAATTGGGATATCCGCGATCGATATGGAAGACATCGTTAACTTCGGTGACTCCCTCCGCGCACAAGCCGGCAAGAACTAATCCGGCACCGGCCCTAATGTCTGAGCTCCACACGGGAGTAGAAGACAGCTGTTCCACTCCGCGTAAAACAACGTGGTGTCCATCCACAGTGGCGTCTGCACCAAGCCGCATCAGTTCGTCGACAAAGCGGAAGCGTGCTTCAAAGATGTTCTCTGTGATCACAGAGGTTCCTTGAGCCACGGTCGCAATTCCGATGGCCATCGGCTGGAGATCTGTAGGGAAACCCGGGAAAGGCAACGTTTGATAATCAACGGCCTGCGGGCGACGGTTCATACGCACACGGAATCCATGCTCATATGTTTCAACTTCCGCGCCAGCTACCTTGAGCTTCTCCAGTGGCAAGTGGAGGTTCCGCGGCGCAATGCCGCCGACAGTGATGTCACCCTGGGTCATAGCTGCGGCATACGCCCAAGTTCCCGCAACGATGCGGTCGCCAATCACTTCATGCTCCGTAGGATAGAGCTTATCCACACCGGTGATGGTGATCGTTGAGGTTCCCTCGCCGGAGATATCGGCACCCATCTCTTTAAGCATGGTGCATAGGTCGAGGATCTCGGGCTCACGGGCTGCGTTATCAAGGATGGTGGTGCCGTCGGCAAGCACTGCGGCGGTGAGGATATTTTCCGTCGCTCCCACGGAAGGGAAATCGAGCGTAATTTTGGCACCTCTAAGCTGCTCTGCTTCCGCGACAACAGCACCGTGCTGAATACGTGTCTTGGCACCGAGTTTTTCCAGACCGCTCTGATGCATATCCAAAGGTCGGCTACCAATGGCATCGCCGCCGGGCAAGGCCACAACGGCTCGACCGCAACGCGAGGTCAGCGGACCCAGCACGCACACCGACGCACGGAACTGTCGCACGGCATCAAAATCCGCATCGCTAGAGATCTCCGCGGGGGTGCTAATACACACTGTCCCATTATCGGATTCCACTGAGCATCCCAGGCCTTCAAGCACCCGGATCATGTAGGGAACGTCCAAAATCTGCGGACAGTTAGTTAGGGTGGTTGTTCCCTCCGCAAGCAGAGCTGCCGCCATAAGTTTGAGAACGCTGTTTTTTGCGCCACTTACCCGTACGGAGCCTTCGAGTCGGGCCCCACCCGTCACTAGAAATCTTTCTTTCACCCTCCCAACCCTACTGACTTCTCACGTAGGTTGGGCTTATGGCTGTTCATTTAACAAAGATTTACACGCGTACCGGTGACGATGGAACCACCGGACTCTCCGATTTCTCCCGAGTTTCCAAAAACGACCCCAGGCTTGTCGCCTACGCAGATTGCGATGAGCTCAACGCAGTGCTCGGCGTAGTTTTGGCGCTATCCGAGGTACCTGACACAGTCGGCGCATGCTTACGCCGCATCCAAAATGAGCTTTTCGACGCCGGCGCAGACCTGGCTACCCCCATCGCCGAGAATCCCAAATACCCGCCCCTACGCATTGAGCAATCCTATATAGACAACCTGGAAAAAGACTGCGACTTTTTCAACGAGAACCTAGAAAAGCTCAACTCCTTCATCCTCCCAGGTGGCACACCGGCGGCTGCATTGCTGCATTCTGCACGGACTATCGCCCGTCGCGCAGAACGCGCAGCGTGGGGAGCCATAGAGGCTCACCCAGACACCACCTCTGTGTTACCAGCTAAATACCTCAACAGGCTCAGCGATTTATTGTTCATCCTGAGCCGAGTAGCAAACGATAGCAATGACGTGAAATGGGTTCCGGGAGGAAGCCGCTAATCCCTCGATAGACAAACAAGGGTAAGAGAAAATCTCTTACCCTTGTTCCTTCATGCACGCCCTCTATCAGGGCAGCGCGCCGATGCGGCGGGCCGCATTCACGGCCTCGTAGCGGGTGTGAGCACCCAACTTACGCATCACAGAGCGCAAGTAGCTCTTCACTGTTTCTGCGCCGATTCCCATTTCCTCAGCAGCCTCGACATTGGTGTGTCCGAGAGCCACGCAAGAGAGAACATCAAGTTCACGAGCAGAAAGCTTGGTGGTTTGCTTGACGTGTACAGGAGCGACCATCTGATCGCAGAGCTCTTCAAGCTCTTGGCGCAGCTCTTCATGCTCGATGCGGTTAGCAAGCATCCGCAGCTTGGAGTGAGTAGCTCTAATCTGCTCCCACTCGGCGCCGTTCATCATGCGCCCCTGCTTGGCTGCGCCGCGCAGCCCCTCGGAGCGTCGAGAAGCAGCAATAATAGCGAGATCTTGTTCCAGGACGCGCGCGGTCATGGTGACTTCTTCAATCACTTTGTCACCAAGACGCACCGGAGAATGCACGCCAACGTACAGGACACCGCGAACCTCGCGATGCACGATAACAGGGACGGCCACGATCGAATGTAAGCCCTCGTCCTGGATGACAGGATCCAGATCATGTGAGATCACGTTAGCCCGCATGTAATCGCTCACACCTACTGGACGGCGAGTCTTGACCACTCGCCCGCCAACACCCACGCCACTTTCAATCGTGAGATTCTGAAGCGCGGGGGTACGCAAACCCACCCACTGATTAATCAGCAGGCGATTATCCGACTGAACGGTCGCGTACATAGTCACCGGGATACCAGTGGCATTTTTCAGTGATGCCAGCGCAGAGCGGATCGCATCGTCATCATCTTTGACGCGTTGAGCTTCCACTGTAAGCCTCCTGTCAGACGCCCGGTCAGGCAAACACCCAACAGATTCGTTGGTTCGTTTGATCCATTCCTGAGCGAAAATGTGCAACTGGCGAAAGTATATCTACTTTACGGGGGTAGTCAAAAGCCCTCCGGTCCGACGTGTCGTTTTTAATATGTCCGTTTTGTCGGAACGCAGGGGTGCACTTCCAGCTCGAGATGGTTTTCAGTAACGCACGCAGATTTCACATATTTAAAGATTAAAAATCCCATCATGCCGGATAAATTACGCAAATAGTCCTGCATACTCACGCAAAATGTAAATATTATGCACTTTCCACGATAGTGCATTCGGTGAAAATATCCACCTCCACTTTCCCAATTTCTATTCCCCTACAGCCCTTAAATTCCCCAACCCAGAGTCAGGTCAACCATCCCAAATGTCCGTTTTGTCCGAAAAGAAAAACAAAAGCGTCATTATTGTGTGATGTATTTCACCACAATCGCGGGAACTAGCTTAGACCTCATCTATATACACCCCATATAAAACCATGATTTGGATATTATTTACATAAGAATTTACCATATAGAACCCATTTTCCTGCCATTTCATGGATACATGCCGCCGGGACAAAAAGAGCCACACCTGGACATATATAGACAGATTTGTCCATATATAAAGACTAACCTGTCTGGTCTTTTTCGCTGAGGAAGAGTAAGGTCACGGTAAAGCGCACAATTGTGCTGCTATCTACTGATATCTACGTAGAATTAATCTGACTAAGGAGCCCCAACAGCTATGGCTAAGGTCTATGACAACATTTTGGACACCATTGGCAATACACCAATTGTTCGCATTAACCGTCTAGCACAGGACCTTCCAGGCAACGTGCTGGTAAAAGTAGAGTCCTTTAACCCAGCTAATTCGGTTAAGGACCGGATTGGTAAAGCCATTGTGGATGCTGCAGAGGCATCTGGTGTGCTTAAACCTGGTGGCACCATAGTCGAAGCAACGTCCGGAAACACAGGCATTGCGCTTGCGCTCGTCGGCGCAGCCCGTGGCTATGACGTTGTGCTGACCATGCCGGAAACAATGTCTTTGGAACGCCGCGTCATGCTCCGTGCATATGGGGCAGAAATCATCCTGACTCCTGGTGCCGCAGGCATGCAAGGGGCCGTGGATAAAGCCAATGAGATCGTCCGCGAGCGAGGCAATGCTATTTTGGCCAGCCAGTTTGCCAATGCCGCAAACCCAGAGATCCACCGCAACACCACAGGTGAAGAAATCTGGAACGATACCGAGGGCCAGGTTGATATTTTCGTAGCTGGCATCGGCACAGGCGGAACAATAACAGGTGCAGGTGAGACATTAAAGAAGCACAACCCAGACATTAAGATTTATGCCGTCGAACCAGCAGCCTCTCCCCTACTGACCACCGGTAAAGCCGGCCCCCACAAGATTCAAGGTCTAGGTGCCAACTTTATCCCCGAGGTCCTCAATCAGAAGATCTACGAGGAAGTTCTCACGGTGACCAACGAGGACGCCATTGCGACTTCCCGCCAAATGGCAGCCCAGGAAGGCATCCTCGGAGGTATTTCCGCAGGCGCAAACCTCAAGGCAGCTCTTGAAATAGCTGCCCGCCCAGAAAATGAAGGCAAGACCATCGTCACCGTCGTTCCAGATTACGGCGAGCGCTACGTCTCCACTGCCTTATTCGACGACATCCGCGACTAAAAACTTCTTTTTAGCCCCACGCTAGTCATAAGCGTGGGGAATTTATTTTTCCTGCAGTGGGTTGTACCCCTTAAACAAGCTCATTCCTATAGAAGGTTCACCCAGATAATAGTCACAATCTGAATCGCCTCAGCAGGAAAAGACAGACTGATAGGCTCAACAACCATGTACAACATCGTCAAGGTGATTCGCGAGGACCTAGCAAATGCACGGGATCATGATCCTGCGGCACGCGGTGACGTGGAAAACGCCATTGTTTATTCCGGACTACACGCCATTTGGTCACACCGAGTGGCACACGCGCTCTGGAAGAAAGGCTATAAGGGGCCAGCGCGTCTCCTATCCCAATTCACACGATTCCTCACTGGCATTGAGATCCACCCCGGTGCAACCATCGGCCGTCGGTTCTTTATCGACCACGGCATGGGCATAGTCATCGGAGAGACCGCGGAGATCGGGGAAGGCGTTATGTTGTACCACGGCGTAACCCTCGGCGGACAGGTTCTCACCCAAACAAAGCGCCATCCGACTGTGGAAGATAACGTAACGATTGGCGCAGGCGCTAAAGTCCTAGGTCCCATCACTATCGGCGAAGGAAGTGCCATTGGCGCTAACGCCGTAGTAACAAAAGATGTCCCGACTAACCACATAGCTGTGGGAATCCCCGCGAAAAACCGCCCCCGTGGGGCCGGAGAAAAGATCAAACTCGTGGATCCGGATTACTACATCTAATACAGCCATCAAACGTTTAAGAAGCAGTCGTCTCCGACTGCTTCTTTTTTAAATTTTCGCGCTAAACAACGAAATCCTGGTACTCAGGATTTTTAGCAATAAATCCTTCCACCGCAGAACACGTGGGAACGATAGAAAAACCATCTGCATGGCTGCTCTCAAGGGCCTGCATAATCAGCGGTTTGGATAGCCCCTGCCCACGGAATGCAGAATCTACCACCGTGTGGTTGAAGTCGCGAGACTGGCCGCGTTCAACGTAACTGGCGAATCCTCCGGGCTTCCCGTCTTTGTAAACAACAAAACGGCTCTGCTCCGGCTCATGTTCTACTGCAATGATGTTATGAGAGTTCTGTGTCATAGCTATCCCCTGATGAGTTGTAGCGTCCAAGTACTCTCTACAACAACGCATCACTGTCCGATGTTCCATTAAGCGTTTCGACGTCCCCAGCAACACAAAAAGAAGCCCCATCCTCAACGAGGATGAGGCTTCGGTGGTGGCACGGACCAGGATCGAACTGGTGACCTTCCACTTTTCAGGCGGACGCTCTACCGACTGAGCTACCGCGCCACTGACCACAAAAGTGATCCGCGACCCTGACGGGACTTGAACCCGCGACCTCCGCCGTGACAGGGCGGCGCGCTAACCAACTGCGCCACAGGGCCATATTTATTTGTATGCAATCCGGTAAGCATCGCTCCCCTTTGCACGAGGTAAAACTTTACACAGTAGTCGTCACCTCGCACAAATCCCCAGCGTGCGGGCAGGAAACTATGATTGAAATCCTGACTAGTCCAAGACCTGAGCTTCAATGATCGCCCGGGCGAATCGATCAAAGTCGTACTCTCCGACTTTCCACTCGGTGGTAGCCGGAATTCTTTCCATAATCGCCGGAACATCAGACTCACTAAGATCCAGATCCGCAAGCGTCAATGGGAAGCCCATGGTTTTATAAAACTCCACGTAACGATCTTTGCGATCAAAATCTTGGTCATACTGCAAGAGCGCCAACACTCCATAGGACACGATCTCGCCATGCAGATGCACACCGACGCAACGAGGTATCGCGGTAGTGGAGTTATAGAAAGCATGCGCCAATGCGGAATTGTAGTAATACGTTTGTCCCGGATCGACTGTCATATTAGATACGTATCCACAGGTCATAATGATCGCCAGGGCCACTTCTTCAATGGCAGTTGAAGGCTTAGCGTTCTTGCAATCCTGAAGGGCCTGGAATCCATACTCCATGAGTGCAGGAGTCACGGCTGAGCTCAAATGACGGCCCATCAGTGGGGCACTGGTCAATTCTTTGCCCCGGGATTGCAATTTGACTTCGCATTCTTTTGACATGCCGTCGGCAATGCCCGCCCAGAAGAGATCTACCGGGGAATGCGCGATCACGGAAGTATTGATAAATACATGCTGACAAGGTCCTGGTTGGTAGTCATAGCCGTCCAGGGCGTCATCTTCCTTGTACATCACGGATAGATTTGTCGCCGCCGCGCAATTAGAGCCCACCGTAGGAAAGTTGAACAGGGGCTTTCCCAACCGCGCTGCAACAACCTTAACGGTGTCAACTGCCCGGCCGCCCCCAACACCGAAGATGACCTCTGCGTCGCGCACCGATTCAAGGCTACATAGCTTATCGACGTTGGCGTACGTGGAATTATGCCCGTAAACAATCCAGTCCTCGATAACAAAATCTTGGCTTGCTTGTGCAATCTCAAAAGCTTCACGGGTTTTCTCTATGGCGGTTTTACCCCCGATAACTACTGCACGGTATCCATAAGCAGCAATGACCTCATCAATTTTCCCATACGCATCTTTGCCAATGCTGTAGCCAGGAAGTTGAAGCGAGTAAGACATAACTAGTACACCTCAGAAAATTCTAGTTCCGTGATTCACCTTAGCGGTGTCGATTACCCAAGGTAGTGCAATCACGCATCATAAGCCCTCCGCTTCACCCCCGTAAGCTACTAAGAACATGCAAAAAGCGGCGAGTAAAAACTCGCCGCTTAGTTGCGACCCTGACGGGACTTGAACCCGCGACCTCCGCCGTGACAGGGCGGCGCGCTAACCAACTGCGCCACAGGACCGTATCACAAAACCACAAAAGTGGTGGTACTCCCAACGGGATTCGAACCCGTGTCGCCGCCGTGAAAGGGCGGTGTCCTAGGCCCCTAGACGATGGGAGCAAGCGTCACCATACTCAGCTAGCTGAGCGGCTCGACTGCAGAGAACTATACTTGATGTTCCAATAATCACAAAACAGCAGGTAAAAGTGCTTCTTTCCTTCCAATATATGAAGCAAGAAGCGTCAAGCCCCAGAAAGGTTCCCACCGACACCGGCCAATGCAGGCAACACGAGGCCTCCCATTACGCACTAAAACAAAAACAGGCCAGGCAGTAAATAGATACTTCCTGGCCTGCATAAAAGTGGGCCCTCCGGGGCTCGAACCCGGGACCTGCGGATTAAAAGTCCGTAGCTCTACCAACTGAGCTAAAGGCCCATCACCGTTTTGCCGGTGCGTTTGGCACTTTACTACTTTCATCCCTCAAGTGCGAAATCCAACCCCCACCGCTCAGGTTTTCCCTGCACCCTCATCACTCCCCCACACAAAAACTCCCGCAAATCGCGCGTCATGTGACACAACAGGCCACACCCCCGTCCCTCGATGAAAGTTGTCACAGTCGGAAACTTTTTAGCCACGTTTAGCGACAGTTAAGTTACCGTAGTATTTCCTTAAGGTTTTATCCCGATTTTCCCTGAAAGCAGTTCCCATGGATCTGGTTGATATTTCACGGTGGCAGTTTGGAATCACAACTGTTTACCACTTTATTTTTGTACCACTCACAATCGGGCTAGCACCGATAGTCGCAGGCTTTCAAACTGCTTGGGTACTCACTAACAAAGACAAGTGGCTACGAGCCACAAAATTTTTTGGCACTCTCTTCCTGGTGAACTTTGCCATGGGCGTGGTCACCGGCATTGTGCAAGAGTTCCAATTCGGAATGGCATGGAGCGAGTACTCCAGGTTTGTCGGTGACGTCTTTGGAGCACCACTCGCGCTAGAAGGCCTCGTCGCATTCTTCGTGGAGTCCACCTTCCTTGGACTGTGGATCTTTGGCTGGGGGCGTTTGCCCCGATGGGCTCACCTGGCGTCCATCTGGCTTGTTGCCATAGCCGTCAATGTTTCCGCTTACTTCATTATCGTCGCCAACTCCTTTATGCAGCACCCGGTGGGAGCTATCTTTAATCCCGATACTGGGCGAGCCGAGCTCGTCTCTCTCACCGAGTTGCTGACAAACCCCACCGCTCTTGCTGCGTGGCCTCACGCGGTAACCGGTTCGTTGCTTACCGCAGGCACCTTTGTCGCGGGAATTGCTGGTTGGTGGATGATTAAAGAAGCCCGAAGTAAGTCCGCAGAAAAGCGCGAAGAAGCAGCTTCTGTATGGCGGCCTCTCTTACGCATCGGGTCGTGGGTCACGCTCTTAAGCGCCGCAGGATTGGGTCTTACTGGAGACATTCAAGGAAAACTCATGTTTGTCCAGCAGCCAATGAAGATGGCTGCTGCAGAGTCCTTGTGCCAAACCGCCAAAGACCCCTATTTCTCAGTTTTATCCGTAGGAACCCATAACGATTGTGGAGCGGTAAAGCATCTCATTGAGTTGCCCGGCATCTTGAGTTTCCTTGCCACCAATAAGTTCAGCGGTGTGACATTGCAGGGTGTAGAACAGCTGCAGAAGCAGTACGAACAGCTCTACGGCCCTGGCAATTACACGCCTAATCTGTTTGTCACGTACTGGTCATTCCGCGCGATGATTGGGTTAATGCTGGCGTCGATAGTGCTTGCTGTCGTGGGCCTCTGGTACACCCGACGGGGTGCAGTCCCGCGTGCTCGTTGGATGGGCATTGGCGCATTAATCGCTGTGCCTTTCCCCTTCCTTGCCAACTCAGCGGGATGGGTCTTCACCGAGATGGGTCGGCAGCCGTGGGTAGTCGCCCCCAACCCAGATGTGGCGCCTGGCTCCCCAGACAACGCAGATCGTATTCATCTCATCGTTGACTTTGGCGTGTCTAACAACCCAGTGTGGGTAGTCTTTACGTCTCTCATCGGTTTCACCCTCGTTTATGGTGCTCTGGCCTGTGTCTGGTTCTGGTTGATGAAGAAGAAAGTTGTGGAGGGAATGCCCACCAATGTGGACTCCGCACCTCTTGTCACTCCGCACGATGAAGACTCGTCCGTGCACGTTCTGCAGTTTGGCAAAGACAAGCCCTCAACCGACCGTGAAAGTAGGAGCTAACAGATGGACCTGCACATCATTTGGTTTATCCTCGTGGGATTCCTGTTTACCGGCTACTTCATCCTTGAGGGGTTCGACTTCGGCGTAGGCATGCTGTTGCCCTTCCTCAAGCACTGCGAACGCGATGCTGCTGTCAAAGCCATCGGCCCGGTGTGGGACGGTAACGAGGTCTGGCTGATCACCGCTGGAGGTGCGCTCTTTGCAGCGTTCCCTGAGTGGTATGCCACCATGTTTTCAGGCTTTTACCTGCCGTTATTCCTCATCCTGATCAGTTTGATCCTGCGCGGAGTCGCATTGGAATGGCGCTCTAAAGCTGACACTGCTGCCTGGCGCCACTGGTGCGACCGTGGCATCGGCATTGGAAGCTGGGTCCCAGCATTATTGTGGGGCGTTGCTTTTGCCAACATCGTGCGTGGTGTCGCAGTAGATGCCAACCGACAGATAGATTCCGGGCTACACGGTTTATTGGCGCTTTTGAATCCCTTTGCGCTGCTAGGAGGTGTTGCATTTGTTGCGGTATTCCTCCTCCATGGGGCCACGTTCTTGGCTCTAAAAACAGACATCCAGCCGGTTCACCGTGCTGCACGCATAATGATTGGGCCAACTATTGCCGTTGGTGCCGCCTTTGCCTTGTGGACGCAACTTTCCTTTGGCAAAACCTGGACGTGGGCAGTGGTCGCGGTCATTGTTGCGGCGTGCGCGGCTGTGGTGGCGTCGTTAAGCTTCCGACGTGCCGGCTGGGCCTTTAGCGCAACGGCTGTTCTCATTTGCGCGGTCTCCGTGTTGCTTTTTGGCTCGCTGTTCCCATCTTTGCTTCCGACTACTCTCACCGATGGCGTTGGGCTCGACATTTACAACGCCGCAAGCTCTGCCTACACGCTCAAGGTCATGACCTGGGCTGCGGTTCTTATTACCCCGTTGGTTTTGCTCTACCAAGGATGGACCTACTGGGTATTCCGCGCCAGAGTCATCGTCCATCGCGATTAGGTGCGCTCTATGAATGGGCCGATCAATATCGACCTCGTACGTAGTACTCCTGCCACACAAAAGTTCCTCATCGGTGCTGGCGTGGCAGAAGGGGTGCGTAGTTGCCTGGTGATTGCGAGGGGCTTCCTCATCGGAACCCTTGTGGCACGCGTGATTACTACTTTTAGTAACCAGACCATCCCGGATATTTCTTCCTGGTATTGGATAAGCACGCTGATAGTCATGGTTGCGCTCGCACTAGTAACAGGTGCAGCGCGCCACTGGGCGCACGTCAGCTGCGGCAACGCAATAGACCAATTAAGATCTCAGGCACTTGACGCTTTGCGACGCAAAGACCCCCGTGAGGTGCAAGAAGAATCTGCGCACTGGCGCACTCTCTTAGGTGAGGGACTTGGCGGCTTGCGCGGATACTTCAGCGATTACCTTCCGGCGCTGCTCGCAATGTGCATCGCTACCCCCTCCGCGATCCTCGTCATTAGTCTGCTCGACCTTCCTTCGGGGATTCTCGCAGCAGTCACGATTCCACTCATACCCCTTTTTATGGTGCTCATCGGTACGCTCACCCGCACCGCTACCCAGCGTCGTCTGCAGGAGACCGGGATTCTCAACGGACAGCTCGTGGATTTATTATCCGGGACACTTACCCTTAAAGCATTGGGAAACACTGCAGGTCCAGCGGAAGAAATACGGCGCAGCGGCACCCGCCATGCTCGCACCACGATGTCTGTTCTCCGGCTAGCCTTCCTCTCTTCCTTTGCTCTGGAATTTATTGCCACGCTCTCTGTCGCGCTAGTAGCAGTGGGCATCGGGCTGCGTTTGGTGCACGGAGAAATATCCTTGGAAGCGGGGCTGATCATCCTTATTGTGGTACCTGAGGTCTATGCACCCTTGCGCAGGGTAGGTGCTGCTTTCCATGCCTCAGCTGACGGGCTCACGGCAGCAAACCAGGTGTTTCAGCTGATCAAAGACGCTCCCCCGTCGCATGTATCGCCGACGCATGAACCCGCTGGGGAACTGTGTGTCCGAGGACTCAGCGTGGCAGGCCGCGACGGCATCTTGCCCCACAACCTCAGCTTTAACGCACCTCGTGGACGCATCACCGTCTTATTGGGTGGCAACGGTTCCGGTAAGTCCACAACATTTCTTGCTGTTCTCGGCGTTCTTCCTTACACCGGGACTATCACGGCCCCGCCATTAGAATCCATTTCTTATCTCGCCGCTCAGCCCTATTTTCTGGAGGGAACGGTGGATGAGAACCTCCATGTGTTTGGCCAGTGCGATCCCGCCGCCGTAGAGGCATATATGGCACAACTTGATGTACAACTGCCGCCTGAACGTCAGATGAGCCCTGGCACGGGTGTTTCCACCGGGCAGGCACAGCGGCTGGCTCTCACCCGCTCGCTCGCCCAGCCCGCTAGCCTCTATCTTCTCGACGAACCCAGTGCTCATCTCAGCCCAGAGCTGATTGCACCGTTGATTGACGCCATTCAACAACGCGCAGCAGCTGGCGCTGCTGTAGTGATAGCCACGCACGATGATCGGCTCCTCACAGCTGCCCACCAGGTGGTGGAACTATGAATGATACGAGAAAATTTCTGCGCCAAAGCGGGGTGCGCAACCGTGACCTGGCCGGCGCTATCGCCGCCGCAAGCGTCACTCTTATAAGCGCGCTTGGGTTGTCTGTTTTGTCCGGTTGGCTTATCACGCGGGCGTGGCAGATGCCTCCGATCTTGGACTTAGCCATCGCCATCACTGCGGTCAGGGCCCTGGGTATTTCCCGGGCTGTGTTCAGATATATTGACCGCCTGATCTCACACCGGCTGGCACTACGCGCACTGAGAAACCTCCGCAGCACTGTCTTCCAGAGTATCGCTGAGACAACAACGCCTCACCCCGATGCTCTTCTCACACAAGGCGATCAGCTCACCCGTCTTTCCAAGGACACCGAGCGGGTGACTGACCTCATCGTCCGCTCGCTCGTTCCGGCTGGTACAGCACTGGTGGTGTCCATTATCGCGGTAGCCTTTGCCGCCCTTTTACTACCCACGGCGGATTTAGTGCTGCTCGCTGGTTTTTGCGTTACGGGTGTGTTCATTCCGTGGCTTTCCCGGCGCGCGTCCGACAAGCGGTTGCAGCGCGCTGCCGTTGAGTCGGAGGACGCGTGGGAGCAGCAGTTGCAGGGGGTGCTCTCTCATCGCGTAGAGTTCCACGCCGCAGGCATCGCACAGCAACGCGCAGAGTCGGCGGCCACTGCTTCTCGACGCGCCTCCCACGACCAGATCCGTGCAACCCGAAACGAGTCTGTTCAGGCATTCTTGCTGTCGTTATCCTGCGACCTCACCGTTCTTGGGATAGCGTGGCTGGGGGTCCAGCATTATGGTGGTTCACCGATGTGGTTGGGGATGCTGGTTATCTTGTCTTTAGCCGCCTTTGAATCCCATGCCGAGCTGGCAAAAGCATCTGTCTATGCAGATGTCGTGTCCACTGCGTCGCAAGCACTAGCCGAGGTAACCGGCGAGGCGTTACCGCGTCACCCAGCCACACAGCTTCCCCACGATACGACGCTCACCGTTTCCCATCTGCAGTGCCTGCATACAGACAAAACGTGGAACTTCACGCTCGCACCCAACGAGCGGCTCCTCATTACCGGGCCTAGCGGACTCGGAAAAACCACGCTGCTCTATACCCTGGCTGGTTTGTTGGAGCCTCGTGCCGGTAGCGCGTCGATAGGCGGCGATACTACCGCCGAGGCCAAGAGAGCGCTTATCCGTATGCATCCCGAAAACGAGTGGCTCTTTTCCACCACTATCCGAGAAAACATCCGCGTTGCCAACCCTGATGCCTCCGATGATCTCATCGACGCCACGCTCAGGGATTTGGGCCTAGGCCAGTGGCTGGATGCAAACCAGGGGCTCGATACGGTGCTTCTCGACGGCGCCAGCTCGCTCTCCAGCGGTCAGCGCCGGCGATTATTGCTGGCCCGAGCCTTGTGCTCTACTGCGCCAATTGTGCTTCTCGACGAACCCACCGCCCATATCTCCCACGCCGACGCCTCTCGTATCCTCTATACCCTGCTTCATCAGCAGTTACCCGGCGCGTTGCCCCACCGCAGCCTCATAATCGTCAGCCACGAACAGGGAAAACCCGTCCGCGGATAGCAAAAGACGCGCCCGTGGTGGACGCGTCCTGTGCTGATGACGAATATGTGTGTGTTTACTTAGCCATTGTTCCGGTCTCGTTCATGCGCTGATGGAACGAGAATGCCTGGGTGAGATCATGCGGGGTCTGCATGAAAGGCGTTGCCTTCTTTGCTGCCTCGAAGTACTCCTCCAGCAAGGGGCGGTAATCCGGGTGCGCAACGGAGATGGCCTTCTGGACGCGCTCGCGTGGTGCAAGTCCACGCAAGTCTGCGACACCGTACTCGGTGATAAGAACCATCACGTCGTGCTCCGTGTGGTCAGTGTGAGATGCGAAAGGAACGATAGCGGAGATAGCGCCGTCCTTAGCCACCGATGGGGAGATGAACGTGGAGATCAAAGCGTTACGGGTGAAGTCTCCGGAACCGCCGATGCCGTTCATCATGCGCACACCATTGACGTGCGTTGAGTTCACGTTGCCGTAAATGTCAGCCTCGATCATGCCGTTGGAAGCGATCAGTCCGGTACGACGGATCACCTCAGGGTGGTTGGAGATCTGCTGCGGGCGAAGAACGATGTGCTTGCGGTAGAACTCCGCATTCTCATTCATCTTGTCCGCATACTCCGGAGACAGCGAGAACGAGGTGGCAGAGGCAACGGTCATCTTGCCAGCGTCGATCAGGTCGACCATTCCGTCTTGGATGACCTCGGTGTAAGCCTGGATGTTTTCAAACTTAGAGTCCAGCAGGCCTGCCATCACGGCATTGGGGACGTTGCCCACGCCGGACTGCATGATGTAGCGGTCATAATCGAGGCGACCAGCTTTCACTTCGCCTTCGAGGAAGCCCAGGAAGTTCGAGGCGATCTCACGGGAGATGTCGTCGAGAGGCTTGAAAGGAGCGTTGCGGTCAGGGGCGTCAGTCTCGATAACTGCGACTACCTTATTGGGGTCGATAGAAATCGAGGTATCGCCGATACGGTCACCGGTGTTCTTGATGGGGATTGCAATGCGGTTCGGGGTGCGTGGCATTCTCCAAATGTCGTGCATTCCCTCAAGGTGTTCGGACTGCCAGGAGTTAACCTCGATGATGATCTTTTCTGTGGCATCGAGGTATTCCACAGAGTTGCCGACGGAGGAAGAAGGCACGATCGAGCCATCTTCCTTGATGCGGACAGCCTCAACGATGGCCACGTTGAGCTGGCCAAAGAAGCCCTCCGCAACCATTGCGCCCGAATGCGATAGGTGAATATCGGAGTACAGCATGTCCCCTGAGTTAATAGCCTTACGCATGTTGGGGTCTGACTGATATGGCATTCGGAAACGCAAAGCGCCGGCTTCTGCCAGTACGCCATCGCAGTCCGGTGCAGTGGAAGCGCCGGTGAAGAGGTCAATGGTGTAGCTTTCCCCCTTAGCATGTGCTTCCTTTGCACGTTCGGCGATCGCAGCAGGCATAACCTTTGGGTAGCCGGCACCGGTAAAGCCCGAGACACCGACTTTATCGCCGTTGTCTACGAACTGAGCGGCCTCTTGTGCCGACATAATTTTGCCCCGCAACTGTGCGTTAGCAATGCGATCAGACATTTATTCCTCCTCAAAGAAACCTGCTGGTGGGTTCTTACCCATCCGCAGAAGGCTCGGACATTACGTGCTTTCCACCCGTCGAGTAATAGCGACCGGCATCACAGCCATTCAGTTATGGGCACCACAATAGTCCAATAATGCGAGCACTGTTGCTTAGTTCACTATTTCACCCATAATTCCCCCACAGAGCCGAAACTCAGCAAGAATTCAGGAAAAGTAAAGCATCAGTAAATACGCTTTCCCCGCTTTCATCTGCCACTGAACAGGTTCCCGGGAAGTTCATCATGGTTGACATAAAGAAAGACAATCAGAGGTACTTTCATTCAGAGTACTTGCACGAGAGACACAATTCATAAAATCGATTGTGCGATTGATTACACAGTTCAGAGGTGTGAAGCACTTTTTAAGCCCCGTTCCACCGAGACCGCCGATAAGCCTTGCACCATCCCCCCCAGCCTTGCCCCAAACCGTCATTAGACGCGCCAATCACATGCGGCGGCAACGCCACAGGGACACCCCTTAATAAGAGCCATCCCCCATACTGTGAATAGGTTGCATACAGCACCCCATACAACTACACCCGAAGTGAACAAGTATGGCCACAAAACACAGGATAACGGACTTCTTCTAGCGAATATTTGAGAGCAGGGCTCCCTTAAGGAACAATGACACGGGTGACTTTGAAGATTGGTGCGCTCAGCCTAGACTCCGCCGTGGCCCTTGCCCCGATGGCAGGTGTAACAAACGTAGCTTTCCGCACCCTTTGCAGAGAGCAAGAACTCGAAAGAACCGGAACAGTCTCCGGGCTCTACATCTGCGAGATGATTACCGCCCGCGCGCTGGTACACCGCAACGAGAAGACTCTTCACATGACCACTTTTGGGCCCCACGAAGATGTTCGATCGCTTCAGCTGTACACCGTTGACCCTGAGTACACCTTCAAAGCAGCAAAGATGATCGCTGACGAAGGCATCGCAGATCATATAGACATGAACTTTGGTTGCCCAGTTCCCAAGGTGACCAAACGCGGTGGCGGCTCCGCTCTGCCGTATAAGCGCCGTCTTTTTGGCAATATCGTCGCAGCCGCAGTCAAAGGCGTGGAAGGCACTAACATCCCCGTAACGGTCAAGTTCCGCATGGGCATCGACCAAGATCACCTGACCCATCTTGACGCAGGAAGGATCGCCGCAGAAGAGGGCGCTGCAGCCGTCACTCTCCATGCTCGCACCGCCGCCGAGAGATATTCCGGAGATGCCCACTGGGACGAAATAGGAAAGCTCAAAGAACATCTCGCCCGCACCAATGTCCCGGTGCTGGGCAATGGCGACATCTTCAAGCCCACAGATGCCGTCGATATGATCAAAGCCTCTGGCTGCGACGGCGTGGTAGTGGGCAGGGGCTGCTTGGGCAGGCCGTGGCTCTTTGCCGGACTATCGGCTGTCATGCGTGGCGAGGACATCCCTCCGGAGCCCACCCTGGGAGAAGTTACTCGCATCATCTATCGCCACGCAGAACTCCTCGTCGAGCATGAAGGCGAAACCAAGGGCTGCCGCGATATGCGCAAGCACATGGGCTGGTATCTCCGCGGATTCCCCGTGGGAGGAGAATTCCGAGGAGCGCTGTCCCGCATTAGCACGCTCGCTGAGCTCAAAGAGGCCTTGGCACCGTGGGCAGATTCCGAGGCTTTGGCAGAAGACTCAGATAGCGCACGTGGCAGGCAGGGTTCACCGGCTAAGGTATCGCTTCCCGACGGCTGGCTTGATGATCCGCAGGACGCTACTGTGCCGGAAGGAGCTGACATCATGCACTCGGGGGGATAGGCGCTTCATACCCTGCCGCGCTAGCGTTTTAGGGTTATAGTTTCCCCATGCGGACAGCCTACAGAGAACATCTTGATGCCTTTTCTCATGACCTCATCGTCATGTGCGACACGGTGACAAAGATCCTTCGTAATGCCTCCAAAGGACTGATGGAACAATCGCTGCAAGCGACTCAAGCCGCGCTATCGCTTTCCGACGAGATGGAGGAAATCAAAACTCGTTCGAGCAAGCGCGCTGTTCAGCTCTTGGCCCTTGAGGCTCCCGTTGCCCGCGATCTCAGGCAAATCGTCTCCTCCATCTACATTGTGGAAGACCTGGATCGTATGGCCAAGCTCGCGATGCACATCGCAAGCATCGCGCGGCGTCGTTATCCCGAGTCGGCTATACCTGAACCCATTACGGGTTACTTCCAAGAGATGTGCCGGCTTAGCCTGGAAATGTCGGAAAAAATCCGCAGTGTCCTCATCGATCCCGATGCAGACGTAGCGCTCGTACTCTCCGCGGAGGACGATGCCGTGGACGATCTACACGACCATCTCATGGGTGTGCTCACTAAACGCGACTGGCCACACAGCACCCGCGAGGCAGTGGACGTCACTCTGCTCGCACGCTACTTTGAGCGCTTTGCCGACCACACGGTCAACGTCGCAGCCCAAATCGTCTACCTCACATCAGGCCTCATGCCAGAGGAATACCAGAAAAAGCGTAACGACGGCTACGCGCAGGACGAGCTAGAACGACGCTTCTCCGAGTTAGAAAAGCAGTTCAGCAACTTCGACTGGCCTAAGCCCAAGGAATAGCGGTTATACCGCATGAAAAAGCTTCCCAACTCGCGACCAAAGGGGTTGGGAAGCTTTTTATCTGCGTCTCTCCGTGCGACTACGCGCGGAGAGGACCGGCAGAGCGGAAAGACTCACTGAGGTTTTCTTGAATACGGCGGAAAGATCCAACGAGGAAGTCAGCGACACTGGAGTTGTCTCGCTCTTGTGCTGCATACATGTTGCTAAAAGCTACATCTGCCGCGTTTATCAACTGATCTGCAGTAGGGAGATCGAGCTTAAGTGCGGTGATGGTGCCGGCCATAAATGTTCCTTCTTAGAAGTTCTGAAATCACATTGATGATGTTTTCTTGTGACGCTGACTTAGCCTCACAAGAAACTAATCTAACGCCCAAAGTTAAAAGGAAAGCACCGCGCAGGTAAACAGTTGGTGAACTTCCCCGTCATCTCAGGTAAATAACCTCAGAAAAGGTGATAACCAGCACAAAGGGTCACCTCAGAACCTAGCCGAACCGGCCCGAAATATAATCTTCCGTCTCCTTATTTGTGGGGTTGGAGAAGATTTTCTTGGTCTTTCCCACTTCCACCAGTCGGCCAGGTTTCCCCGTGGCTTCCAAAGAGAAAAACGCTGTCTGATCAGACACCCTGGATGCTTGCTGCATGTTATGGGTAACGATGACGATGGTGTAGTCCTGTTTGAGCTCATGTATCAGTTCCTCCACCGCCAGCGTGGAAATGGGATCGAGTGCAGAACACGGCTCGTCCATCAGTAGCACCTCGGGTTCTACCGCGATGGCCCTGGCAATGCACAAACGCTGTTGCTGCCCACCAGACAATCCACCGCCAGGTTTATTGAGGCGATCTTTGACTTCTTCCCATAAATTTGCCCCACGCAGCGATTTCTCCGCTACCTCTTTGACTTTCTTTTTGTCCTTGACCCCGGCAAGTTTCAAACCCGCCACAACGTTATCCTCGATAGACATAGTGGGGAACGGATTGGCTTTTTGGAAGACCATTCCGATGGTCGTGCGGACCGTAACGGGATCGACATGCGGCGCGTAGATATCGTGGCCGTCGAGAAGCACAGTGCCCGCTACTCGGGCGCCCGGTGTCACCTCATGCATCCGATTAAGAGAGCGCAATACCGTGGATTTTCCGCAACCCGACGGGCCGATAAAAGCAGTCACAGAGCGTTCCGGGACCTCAAGATTGATCTCCTGTACAGCGTGAAAATCACCGTAAAAAATGTTCAGACCATCAATTTTTAGCTTAGACATACTCGCACATTACTTTCTGTGAAAAGAGAACCGGCTACGCGGAGCGGACGGAAAACTTGGAGGAAATAACCCGTGCAAGAACATTGAGCACGGTAATGATGAGAACAAGCGTGAGCGCAGCGCCCCAGAGCTTGTCCAATACGGCATCCGCTGTGCCTGCTTTGTACATATCCAGCATCATCAGCGGCAACGACGACTGCGGCCCCGCTGCTAGGTTCCAGTTGATCACTTGGGTCGAACCCACCAAGATAAGCACGGGCGCGGACTCCCCCATCACTCGCGCGATAGCCAGCATCACGCCGGTGACTATTCCGGATAAAGCGGTGGGCAAAACTATCCTGGTGATCGTCTTCCATCGTGGAATTCCCAGGGCGTAGGAGGCCTCTCGCAAATCCATGGGGACAACCCGCAGCATCTCCTCCGTGTTCCGAATAATCACGGGGATCATGAGAATAACCAGCGCCAGAGACACAGCAAATCCGGAGCGGCCAAAGCCAAACATGACAATCCACATGGAGTACACAAACAGCGCAGCCACGATAGAAGGAACGCCGGTCAGGATGTCCACCATGAAGGTGGTGATACGCCCTAAACGATTACCGTGTGCGTATTCCACAAGGTAGACCGCCGTAAGCACCCCAATCGGAATAGAGATAAGGGAGCAGATCGCAGTCTGAACCAGCGTCCCGACCATCGCGTGTAGCGCACCGCCACCTGGACGAGAATATAAAACACCCCGCTGGGAAGTAGTCCACCACGAGGGGTCGATCAGCGTTCCCAAGCCTTTTGTGATCAGGGTGGCAAGAACCCATAACAACGGGATGAGGGCAAGAGCCATGCACGCATAGACCAGAAGCGTAGCCGTTTTATCTGTAAGCTTTCGACGCCTAGTGGCAGTCTGCATGTGGATCATGACGTCCTCAGATCAAAATCATTCATGTCAGGCCTTAGAATTCACTATCGACCTGGCAAGGGAGTTAACTGCAAAAGTCAGCAGGAATAAGACCAGTCCGGCAGCGATATACGCCCCGGCGCGTAGGTCATCGTTGAATTCCGGCGCGGCATTGGCGATCGCGGTGGCAAAGGTCGTGCCGCCGTCGAAAAGCGAAAAACGGAACTCGGACGAAGGCGAAATGACGAGGTACAGCGCCATCATTTCGCCCAAAGCACGTCCCAACCCCAGCATCGAGCCGGAGATAAAACCCGATTTGCCAAAAGGAAGCACTGTCATGAGCACGACTTCCCATTTGGTAGCACCTAGTGCCAACGCAGCCTCAATGTGCCCGCGCGGTGTTTGTACAAAGACCTCACGAGCGGTCGCGGCGATGATCGGAAGAATCATCACCGCCAAAACCACACCACCGGTGAAGATATTGCGACCGGTGGCAAAGGCCGGCGAGTTGCTATAGGTGGCAAGGAGGAAGAAGCCTCCGCCCCAGCTACTCACCCACTCATAAAAGCCTGACAACGCCGGCCCCAAAACCTGCCAACCCCATAGCCCATAAACAATTGATGGGACCGCAGCTAGCATGTCCACCAAAAATCCCAGTGGTTTTACCGCACGCGGACGCGCATAGTGGGACAGGAAGATTCCGATCCCTAACGCAATGGGCATCGCAATGACAAGCGCTATCGCAGAGACAAGGACAGTCGCTGCCAAAAGGTTGGGAATACCAAAGAGCATCTGCGCTGTGTTCTGCAGATTCCATGCTCCCGCGTAGGTAAAGAACCCAACGATGCCCTCTGAGTTATGACGGAGTGCCGGAATGGCACGCCACACAAAAAACAGCCCGATAGCTGCGATAATCACGCTTATGATCACCGTAGATGAGGTGGTAAGAAGACTAAAGATCTTGTCTCCTAGCCGGCGAACCCGAACCGGTTTCTGCTTCGGGCTGTTCTGTGGTGCCGGTGGTGAGGATTCGGGGAGAACCAAATCCTCAATTGTTATGCGTTCCGCGATACGTTCCACTGAGACTGCGTCCTTACATAGTTATCGCTTGTTGTCGTTGCATTCCCGATTAGGAGATAGCTTTGACTGCTTTTTCTAGGCGATCGCGGTGAGTGCCTTTAACTGGGATATAGCCCAGGTCGGCGAGCTCTTGGTCTTGGGAATTCAGTGCCACGCTCAGGAAGTCTTTGACTTGATCATGGGTGGTCTGGTCATAGCCTGCGGAGCACACGATCTCGTAGGTTGTGAGAACCAACGGGTAGGCGTCTTTTTCTTTCATGGCAAACAGCGCTGAGGAGTCGACAACCATGTCGTTACCCTGGGTTTTAAAGGTCAAGTGATCCAGGGCCACTCCCACGGAGTCGGGGTTGAGCCGGACGGGTCCCTGACCAAAGTCGATTGCAGCTATTCCTAGCTTTTGCTGCTTGGCAAATCCAGCCTCGACATACGTAATGGCGCCATCAATGTTGGATACTTCGGTGGCCACACCATTGGAGCCGTTTGCACCTGAGCCGACGGCCGTGGGGAATGCTTGTCCCTCTGTAGACCAGTTCTCTGGGCTGGCTGCCTTGAGGAATTTTTGGAAATTATCGGAGGTACCGGACTCGTCGGAACGATAGACCACTTTGATGTCTGAGTCTGGAAGCTGCACACCCGTGTTCTCCTGAGCGATTGCCTCATCGTTCCATTTCTTGATCTCGCCTTTGAAGATCTTGGCTACGGTGGCAGCGGAGAGGTTGAGGTGGTCTACGCCGTTGAGGTGATAGGCCACTGCCACTGGTCCGATGACAAACGGAAGGTGCCATGCGTCGTTGCCGTTGCAACGACGCTTTGCTTTGTCCACTTGTTCTGCGCTCAGCGGGGAATCCGAGCCACCGAATGCTACTTGACCAGCGATGAAGTTTTTACGCCCAGAACCAGAGCCCGAGGCTGTGTACGCTAGCGAAGCTCCCGAGACGGCCTCTTGATACTTGATGTTGAAGTAGTCCATCGCGTTTTGTTGTGAGGAGGCTCCCTCGCCAACGAGTTCTCCGCCTACCTTGTTCAGACCGGAGACCTCACTGGTAGAGGCCCCTGCCCCGGAGGAACTTCCCGTCTCGGAACATGCGGAGAGTACGACAGCGCCCATACATACGATGCTGAGGGCGGTAGTTGAGCGCTTGAGATTCAGGTTCACGATCGACCTTCCAAATGATGTTGAGTGAGGATCATGTAAGCGACTGTTCCTTGCACACAAGGAATGCCTCTCGCTCACGTGGAAGAATCTAAAGAACCAAGGTGACGTACAACACCTATTTAGGTTAAATCCTGCAAAACGACCGGTTGACTTTTAGCTTTCCGCAGTTCACTGCAGCTTTGCGACGCCCCCTGCCCACTCATTTTATCCCGATTAGGGGGTGAAAGCCGCCCGCCTTGGGTGCCTAGGTTACGCACCCACCGGCTGATATTAACCTCATGTTCACGCTTGTCCAGCCGCGGAGAACACCACATGCCGTTCAAAAGTGCTAAATCCAAGCCGGTTATAGGCCTCAAGCGCTGGCTTATTATCCGCTTCTACGTACAAGATGATCCGCTGGGCACCCTCATGCACCAGATGTTGTAATCCTGCGGCGACCAAAGGGCCACCGAGTTTTTTGCCTCGGAAGGAGTCCGCCAGGCCAACCACATAGACTTCCCCATCTGCTCCTTTTGCCAGGTCACCGTGTTTTTTAGTCCAATGGAATCCCGCGACTTCTGGGTTCTCAGGATCGGCGGTGATAAGGAAGAGAACCCCCTCAGGTTCAAACCATGGAGTCTGCTGCGCACGGCCTAAGCGCTCAGCGTCCCACCCGCCTTGTTCTGGGTGCCACCAAAAGGCCTCGTTGTTAATGCGGAGCCATTGTGCGTCTATATCGGGAAATAGCTCTCGCGCTTCTAAAAGGTTCATCACGCGGTATCCCTCGGGAGCAGTACCGGCGCCTGGGACAAGATCCTCGCTCCGGGCCGCCATGACCAGCAGCTCACGCGAGACAGTCAGGTCGAGCGCTACCGCTAATCGTTGCGCTGCGGGAAGGTATCCATGGGACCAAAAGTCGGTGAGGCCGGTGTCGAGAAGCTTGCGAGCCAGCGCACGCCCAATCCCTTTATTGCGGTGTTCAGGCGCAACAACAAACTCTGCTTTCCCGCCGTGATAGGCACCTACACCGCTAAGCTGCCCGGAGTTGTCGTGTACGACGATGTGATGGTGGTCTAGCTCGGGGTTTTCAAGGCCCGCAACAAGGTGTTCTGCCAGCGGGGCTACACCATCAACCGCTTGTGCAGACTTGACAAGGGCTACGGCAGCTTGGGAGAGCTGTTTATCTGCGGGGATCTGGGTGGATGTGAAAATCATAGCCACCACACTAGTCAGCGCTGCCAGGTCTAGCTGGTAATAATAGTGAGGTGAGAATTACAACCCGGTCTCGGCTTTCCATCGCTGTGTGGGCAGGCATTGCTCTTATCTCCCTCATCGCTGCCCTGTGGGGTGTCGATTCCGCAATCGCTGCACGAGCGGAGCACCGAATTTCTCACGACGTTCGCAACAACGCGCACCTCGATCAAAACCCCAGCGTCTATCTTGGGGGTTTTCCTTATATTGGTGCTCTGTTTTCAGGAAAAGTCCCCGGGCTGGGTGTGAGCGTTTCTGACGTGGAAGTAAACGATTTTGGGCTTCTTACCACTACCTCCCAAGTCACCGACATGGAACTCAACCGCTCTCAGTTATTCAGCGGCGACGTAGAAGGAACCCACGCTCAATTGCTCACCCGCACCGTGGGATTCGACGCAGTAGCAGTGGGAAAACAACTCGATATTTTAGATTTAGACCTTTCCAACCCCTATGACGTGTCCCCCGCTGGCACCAATTCCAGCGAAGTACAACTGCGCGGAACCCCAGACGGCTTTAGCAAACCCGTCACAGTGATCGCGACCATGCGGCTCGAAGGCCCTACATTTAAGCTCACGCCTATCACTGTGGTGGACCGTGGCGACTCCGATCTAGATGACTCTGCTCTTTTCCGCGCCTTCACCTGGACGCTCAACACCAAGACGCTCCCCATCAACGCCCAAGCCAGTTACGTCTACCTTGCCGGCGGAAGCATTCGCTTTGAGGCACAAGAGCGCAACGTCACCTTGCGGCTGGAAGATCTTGCGCCTGTCCGCTCCGCATCCAACAAAGTGGTAGTGGATTAAAAGCGCTACATACGAGGATCGAAGAAACTAAAAGCGAGCCGGATTTTGGACATCGGGTTCGCTTTCACCGGATGCGTCGGCGCATAGACGTTGAGGGCATCAGCCACAGCACCTAGTCGAATACCATCGAACTTTCCTACAAATTCCCCATCTACTTGGAAACTCTGGTTTTCTGCGCATGAGATTTCCACGTCCATGGCATCGTCGAAACGCACAATGCGACGGTTAAACCAGCGCTTCATCGCCCGGCTGTGCCCAAAACCCACGAGGTGCGCCATGGCAGCCACACCGCCCGGGCCGGATAAGTCTGTCAGCCCGAATAACCCCAGCCCTAGATCAAAAGAATTTCTGGGGTTGGTTACCACGGGGACGGGACCTAAAAAGGTCCAGGGGTTGGTGTTGGAAGCGATGAGCAACGGTAGGTCGGAATGCTCGAAAAGCTCTCCCTTACGGTTTTTCGCTCGGACTCTCATCCGCGGAGGGTGCCGGTGTATGCGTCGCCACGCTACTAATGCCGCGTGGAGGTAGCGCAACGGTGTCGCGGCGGCACCGCGTCTGCGCACGCGCTCGACGCCCACGATCACATCAGCATCAATCCCAAAGCCTGCGTTGACGGCAAACCAGGACGTACCCCACGTTCCTACATCAATACTGCGGATCTTGTGGTGTTTCAGTGCGTCGACCAACACCTCGGTCGCCTGAATAGGATCCGGTGGAAACCCGAGTGCGCGGGCAAACACGTTGGCAGAACCCGTGGGTATTACCGCGAGGATGGGGAGATTCTCTCTGGGTTTCTTTCCCGCCGGGCCCAACAGCCCATTGATGATCTCATTCACCGTTCCATCACCACCGACCGCGATGACTACGTCAACGTCGTCTCGGCTGAGTCCCGCGCAGATGTTCGTGGCATGACCTCGGTAGTGAGTGAACTTTGCATGCAACGACAAGCCTGCCACAGAGCGCAGCAGAGGAATCACCACTCCAAACAAGTCCGAATCTTGGGTGGTGGAATTCGGGTTAGCTATGAGAAGGGCTCGCACGGCCCCCACCTTATCGCCTTGGCGAACAGTTGGGGTTCTTTGCATAATTGCCAGTAGGCTGAGTTGCTATGAGCGACGATAAAAACCACGTAGATGCTCCTGCTCTCAGCGGGAACGACGCCGTCAACCGCGCTGCGGAACAATGGAAAGACTCCGCCCTGCGCAATATTCCGGCGTTCGGTGACCTTCCGATCCCTGATGACACCGCAAACCTGCGCGAAGGACCCAACCTGCACGATGGGCTTCTCGCACTGCTGCCGCTGGTGGGCGTGTGGCGCGGCACCGGCCGTGCGGATACTGCAGAAGACGGCCAGTATTCCTTTGGGCAACAAATTACCTTTGCCCACGATGGAGAAAACTATCTCACCTATGAGTCCCGCATCTGGAAGCTGGACGAGGACGGCAACCACATCGGTCTAGATCAACGCGAGTCCGGTTTCTGGCGTATCAGCCTCAAAGATGAGATCGAGGTTGTGCTTACGCACTCCACCGGAGTCGTCGAGGTTCTCTACGGCGAGCCTATGAACGAGCGCGCCTGGCAGGTCGAGTCAGCCTCGACGATGGTCACTTCTACCGGCCCTGCTTCCCTAGGCCCCGGCAAGCGTTTGTACGGCCTCATGCCCAACAACAATCTGGGATGGGTAGATGAGCGCATGGTTGACGGCGAGCTCCGCCCCCGGATGTCTGCGGAGCTTTCCCGCGTCATTGGCTAGCCCAGGGCTGAATAGATAAGCTCGCGGATCTCATCCTCGTTGTCCGGGCGCGGCAGCTTGACGTCGTTAATGCGCCGTACCCGGGTGGCAACGCGCACTGAGCTCACAAGCCAGACGCTGTCGGCTTTCTCAGTGAGATATTCCAGGTCCAGGCCCTTAGTTTTACAGTTCCACCCGGCTGCGCGGGCTTGTTCAAAAAGCGCTGCTTGAGTTGTCCCCGGCAGGATATCTCCGCCGGGATGGGGCGTGCGTATCTTCTTATCGCGAACCGTAATCACGGTCGATGTCGCGCCTTCCAAGATGCGGTCGCCCTCGGTGAAGATGACATCGTCAAAACCATGTTTACGTGCCCACCGCAGAGCAGCCATGGTGGATGCATAGTTGAGGGTCTTAGCTCCCAGGATCAGCCAGGGAACTGAGGTGGAATCCACGTGGTATCCCCGTGGGCTCGTCATAACGCGTACGCCCTCAGCACGTTGCTTTACGACGCCCTCGTCGACCTTGGTGATCGTCAACCACGCAGAGGGATGTCCTGTGGAAGCGCGCCCGCGGGTGTACGTCCATACGCATTTAGCGTCGCACGCGTTGTGTGCAAACCACTGCTCAATCGCCATGGTGGTGGCGTGCAGCCAATCCTCAATGTTAGGCGCGGGCAAATCCAGCAATTTTGCAGAAGCGATAAAGCGTTGCGCGTGCCTTTCGATGTTGCAGGCCTTCCCTTGTCGTAGAAGAAGCGTCTCAAAAACACCATCCCCACGCGTGACCACAGCATCATCCCAGTAGACCAAGGGCAGCAGCGGGCTATGCGTTCGTACTGACCCACCATAGGGTTCCACCGCAAGGATTATGGGTTCGGGATTCCTCGGTTCGTGTCGATCATCCCGATGATCTTGATCTGATGAGCTGGGCGCCATGATTACTCATTATGCCCTGACAACCACGTGCTCGGTCGCGGTACGATCAAAATGTGACAAACTTTGAGAACTCTCATCCCCACGATTCCGTATATGTGTCTCCGCTTGCCACCTGGCCGGGTGCTGCGCTGCCCCAAGGCGACGACGATCTCCCCGAATATGCAGGTGTTGCCTGGCATTACGGCGCACCGCTTACTGAACAACGAGTCTTTGACACCGGCGTGGGGCTTATTGATCTTTCCCACCGCCGCGTTATCAAAGTCCACGGCCCGGAGGCCGGTGCCTTCCTGCACAACCTCCTTTCCCAAAAGCTTTCCGACGCCCCCCAGTGCCTGGCAGAAAAAAATACTGCAACCTCGGCATTAGACCTGGACATTCAGGGCCACATCCTCCACCAAGTGAACATACTCGCGGCACAGGACTCGGAAGATGTGCTTTACCTACATCTTCCGCAGGACCAATACGAGACGTTTTTCACGTTCCTCACCCGCATGATTTTTTGGTCCAAGGTCGAAGTAGAACCCGCCGACCTTGCTCTCTTGACCCTCATGGGGACTGGAGTCCCTGATTTCCGCTTACCAAGCTCAGACGCGATTGTGGCTGCTGCACAGGTCCCAGGTTTTACTACCCACCGCCTGGATATTCTTGTGCGCCGCCCAGAGCTCGCGGACATCGCGACAACGCTTACGGACGCCGGCGCTGTGCCCACTGGGCTTATGGCTTTTACGGCGGAGCGAGTGCGAAGCCAACAACCTGTTGTATCTCTCGATTTGGACGATAAGTCGATTCCCCACGAAGCCTCTCGTCTGATCGCAGATGCTGTGCACCTGAACAAGGGATGCTATCGCGGGCAAGAAACGGTGGCCCGGGTGGAAAATCTCGGCCGCCCACCCCGTTCGCTGGTGATTGCGCTTCTCGACGGCTCCGCCCCGACCACGCCCAAGCCAGGAGACCCGATTGTGTCTGGTGGCAGGACTGTCGGCAAGCTCGGCACTGTGGTCCAGGACTATGAGCTGGGCCCGATCGCACTAGCAACGATTAAGCGAAGCGCACTGAACGCCATTAACCTCGTGGTCGCAGATGATGTGGCCCTTGCCATAGATCCAGATTCTCTCCCCACAGATGACGATGAAAAAGCTGGGAGAAAGGCTATCAACAGATTAAAAGGACTTTCCACCGATTAAGGTTGAGACTTGCTTACCCCGTGGGGGTAAGCAAGGAGAAAATTCAGCACCACGAACCCACGACTGAGGGGAAATTTTCCGTGGTTACGGCGGCGGTGCGACAAATCGGACTGTTTCGGGCTATTGTGTCTAACAGGAATATATACGTCGAATATTACAGCTTCCGGAGAAGCCCAAATTCCCAAGTCTTCTCCTGCTCACTCCAAGGGGGTCCTGCCATGGGTCGCGGTCGCGCGAAGGCAAAACAGACCAAGGTTGCACGCCAGCTGAAGTACAACACTCCGAATATGGATCTGGATTCGCTTCAACGAGAGTTAGCTGGGAAGTCCCCTAATTCTAGCGATAACTATGAGAACAATTATTCGGATGAGTATGCAGAGGACGACCAGTACGGGGATTACTCCGACTGGGAGAAAAAGTAGCAAGGCACCGCCTCCTGCTTACATAGCTCCGCAACTTAGACAACGCGAAGAGGCTCGGGGAGTAAATTCCCCGAGCCTCTTCGCGTGCCTTCAGGCTTTAGTAACTCGGATGGTTTCCGTTAAGAACTACCGAATCCTCGCCCTCAGCGCTCACACGCACGGTGCCCAATTCCCACGCGTCGATATGCCGCGCGGTCAGCATAGCGAGCGCACGGTCACGGTCGCGTGGCGCGACAACAGCAACCATGCCCACACCCATGTTGAAGGTCTTCTCCATTTCCTCCTGAGGCACCTGTCCTACCGTCTCTATGAGACGGAAGATCGGCGCTGGAGTCCAGGAGGCACGAGTAAGCTCTGCCGTGAGCCCTTCAAGGATAACACGAGCAAGGTTTCCTGCCAGACCGCCACCGGTGACGTGACAGAAGGTGTGCACCTCGCACTCGTCGGCAAGCGCTAAGCAGTCCTTTGTGTAAATCCGGGTTGGCTCAAGCAATTCCTCGCCCAAGGTGCGATCGAGCTCTTCCAGGTGTCCGTCGAGAGGCAAACCGGCCTTTTCTAGCAGCACGTGGCGCGCCAACGAGTACCCGTTGGAGTGAAGACCGGAAGAAGCCATCGCGATAACGATGTCCCCGTTACGCACCCGATCAGGGCCCAATAGCTCATCTGCTTCCACGACGCCCACGGCGGTCGCGGAGACGTCGTAATGCCCCTGCTCCATGACACCGGGATGCTCAGCGGTCTCGCCACCGAGCAAGGCACATCCTGCCTGGATACAGCCTTCGGCAATGCCGGAAACTATCTGCGCGACATGCTCGGGCACCACTTTCCCGATAGCGATGTAGTCTTGCAGGAACAAGGGCTCTGCGCCACACACCACCAGGTCATCAACGCACATTGCCACCAAGTCGATGCCGATAGTGTCGTGCTTATCCATCGCCTGAGCGATCGCAAGCTTAGTGCCTACGCCATCCGAACCAGCAGCAAGCAGTGGCTCGCGGTATTTGCCAAGGGCAAAGAGTCCGGCAAATCCACCAAGCCCGCCTCGCACCTCCGGGCGGGTTGCTTTCTTTGCCAAGGGTGCAAAGAGCTCAACGGCTTTATCGCCGGCTTCAATATCCACGCCAGCGGCAGCGTAAGAGACACTTTCTTTGGGATCCGTCATGGTCCTTATTGTCCTTGTTCTTGGGAGTTTATTTTGTATTCGGCACACTACTCATGCACCGCCGATAATAATTGCTAATCGATGCTAGCGCAGGAGCTTCGCTTCATGGCAGAGACCAATTCCGCGTTCTTATTCCCCTCAGGCATGCCGATGGGATACTCGCCGTCAAAGCATGCACAGCACAGCTCATGACGCGGTTGCTGAGTCGCATCCACCATTTGTTCCGCAGAGACGTACCCCAGCGAATCCGCACCGAGCGCGGAACACACAGATTGAACA
Source organism: Corynebacterium silvaticum (assembly GCF_002162115.2). Lineage (NCBI taxonomy): Bacteria > Bacillati > Actinomycetota > Actinomycetes > Mycobacteriales > Corynebacteriaceae > Corynebacterium > Corynebacterium silvaticum. The sequence continues at coordinate 2,079,055 of NZ_CP021417.2, forward strand.
ATCTCCGATTCGTTATCGCCAGTTACCGCGTTGGCAATAAGCTCACCGGAGCTAGCAAAGTCAATGCCATAGAAACACGGCCATTTCACCGGCGGCGAGGCAATGCGGACGTGAACCTCCGCCGCCCCCGCCTCACGCAGTATCCGGATGAGGGCACGCTGCGTATTACCGCGCACAATCGAATCGTCGACAACGATCAATCGTTTGCCCTGGATGACCTCGCGCAGCGGATTGAGTTTCAACCGGATGCCCAGTTGTCGCAAGGTTTGCGAAGGTTGGATGAAGGTTCGACCCACATAAGCGTTTTTCACCAGGCCCTGGCCAAAAGGAATCCCGGATTCTTGGGCGTACCCCACCGCGGCGGGGTTTCCCGACTCTGGCACCGGGATAACCAAATCGCCCTCGATGGGGGCCTCACGAGCAAGCCTGCGCCCGATTTCCAGGCGAGTGGCATTGACGTTGCGCGCATGGATCGTGGAATCCGGACGCGCTAGGTAAACGTACTCAAACACACACGTCTTGCGCTGCGGCTGAGCAAAGCGTTCACTGTGCACCCCGGAGCCGTCGATAGCAACCAGCTCGCCCGGTTCTATTTCCCGGACAAAGGAAGCTCCGACAATGTCCAACGCGCACGTCTCGGAAGCGATAACCCACCCATTGTTTAACCGCCCGAGAGCCAAGGGGCGAACTCCCCACGGGTCTCGGGCGGCATACATGGTTTTTCCATCGGTGAACGTCAAGCAAAACGCTCCGCGCATTCTAGGCAAGAGCTCACGCGCTGAATCCAGCAGCCCGTGATCCTTAGCAATGCCATGCGCCAAAAGAGCAGTCATGACGTCGGAATCCGACGGAGCTTCTTCCGGCTTTACCAGACCGAGCTCCCCAGCTTCCGCCATGAGCTCAAGGTAGTTCACCAGATTGCCGTTATGGCACAGGGCCACGTCTGTTCCATCGGGGGCGACGCGGAACATGGGCTGCGAGTTCTCCCACATCACGCCACCGGCGGTGGAATAACGCGTGTGTCCGATAGCTATGTCGCCACTGAGGGATTCCAGCGTTTGCTCATCAAAAACTTGCGACACAAGGCCCAAATCTTTGAACACCACCACCACTTGGTCACCATTGCCTACGGCGATACCAGCGGCTTCTTGACCACGGTGCTGAAGCGCGAAAAGGCCAAAGTACGTGAGTTTGGAAACTTCCTCGCCGGGCGCCCAGACGCCAAAAACGCCGCATTCTTCGCGGGGGGACTGCTCGCCATGATCGTTGAGGTCTAAAATTCGACGCCCTTGATCAGGTTGCGTCGGGTTAGTAGTTGAGTGTGGAAAGTAATCGTTACGATGACGGTCAAATTGTGCCACTCATGTCATTCTAGCTCGTGATCCATACATGCACTAATGGGGTTAACATACTGTCCCTTCTTTTGGTGGTGTTGGCAGGGTCACAAGCGGCAACCACTTTTCCACTTCGTGCACACGCGTTCCCGACACGTCAACAGAAGCGTTTCCGGTGAGCGTCTCCAGTCCAACCGCCACCCTGAGCCATGTGTGCGGAGACATCTCCACAACGTTAGGAGGTGTGCCCCGAGTATGCCGAGGGCCTTCCACACATTGCACTGCGGCAAATGGCGGCACCCGCACTTCAACTGAGTTCCCCGGCGCGATCTGCCCGAGGGTGCGGACGCTCAGGCGTACGGCCTTGGCTAGGGACTCTCGCGAGGGCTTGGGGGCCTGGTGGGGGTCGATGATCCACTGTGCGACTGCCAGGACTGCTGCGCGGGTTTCCAGGGGATCGATACTGCGTGGTGCCATGGCGTTAAGCATATCTGGTGGCGTCGAGAAGCTACGCGGGCTTACCTCGGAGCTTTTGCAATTTACTCAGCGCGGCGTACATTCTCCATATCCCCTAAAGTTCAATCCATTGAACTTTTATGTTCATTTATAGATTTGGAGGGTTAATCATGTCCCCTGAGGGACCCGCCGTGATCTATTTTTCCTCAGTCTCGGAAAACACAAAGCGGTTCGTTGAAAAAACAAGGCTACCTGCGCAACGCATTGGCCTGAGGGTCAAAGACGGCCCCATCCATGCCTCCTCCCCCTTTGTCCTCATCACCCCAACCTATGGCGGCGGTGACCTAGCCAAAGCGGTGCCCAAACAGGTGATCAAGTTCCTAAACATACCGGAAAATCGGGAGCTCTTAAGAGGCGTTATCACCTCCGGAAACCGCAATTTCGGCCCGGCTTTCTGTTTTGCAGGAACCACCATCGCCCATAAATGCGGCGTGCCCGAGCTCTATCGATTTGAGCTGCTAGGAACAGCGGTCGACGCCGAATACGTGCGCACCGCAGTCCTCAACGCTTTGGATAAAGCGCCCGCACACGTATAAACATCCCCCGACGTTTTATTAAGGAGATCCATTCACCCATGAGTTATATCGATCAGTCCATCACCCCACCGCAATGGCGCACCACCCCGGAAATCCCCATGCGCCCCGTCAACTGGAACCACACAGAAGATCCCAAAGACATGGAAGTCTGGCAGCGTCTCACCTCCAACTTCTGGCTCCCAGAAAAGGTCCCACTTTCCAACGACATCCCCACATGGCGCGGCATGGGAGAAAACTATCGTACCCTGGTCACCCGAACCTTTACGGGCCTCACTCTCCTTGACACCGTCCAGGCCACAGTCGGTGAGATCAGTCAGATTCCCGACGCCCAAACCGAGCACGAGCAAGCCGTGTACACCAACATCGCCTTCATGCAGGCCGTCCACGCGCGCAGCTACAGCTCCGTCTTTAGCACCCTGTGCTCCTCCACCGAGATTGATGAGGCCTACTCGTGGGCAGTGTCTAACCCCCTGCTCCAACAACGAGCGTCCTCAGTGATGAGATACTACTACGGCGACGATCCGCTCAAGCGAAAAGTTGCCTCCACACTGCTATCTTCGCTCCTCCTGTACGCCGGCTTCTATCTCCCCCTATGGCTTTCCACACGCGGCCAGCTCATGAACACGGCCGATATGATCCGGCTCATCCTGCGCGACAAGGCAGTGCATGGATATTATTCCGGCTACAAGTATCAGCGAGGGCTGGACGCAAAGCCACAACGCAAAGACGAGATGGAAGACTTCACGTACAACTTTTGCGACGAGCTCCTCGCCCTGGAAAAAGACTATTCCGCCGACCTTTACGCCAGCGTGGACACTCTCGAAGAACCCCGACCCACCATTGACGGCGTGATGGCCTTTGTCTATTACAACGCCGATAAGGCCCTCATGAACCTCGGCTATGCCCCCGCATACGAGCTGCAAGCCGCCCATGTGAGCCCCGAGATCATCGCCGCGCTCACCCCTGAGTCCAATGAGACCCACGACTTCTTCTCCGGCTCCGGGTCCAGCTACATTATCGGCCGCGCCGAAAACACCACCGAGTCCGATTGGGACTTCTAGCTTTTCGACGCCCCCGCCCGGGCCCTATGCCACCAAGAGCCAGATAGCCACGTGGTGGGCGATAGCAGCAACGATCGTGGCTGTATGGAAGTGCTCGTGGTAGCCATAGATGCGCGCGCTGCGGCCGGGCCAGCGCAGCGCATACACAACAGCACCCAGGGAGTAGATCACTCCGCCTGCGGCTAGGAGCCAAACAATAGCCGGACTAGCGTTGACCCAGAGGTTGGGGATCACCGGTATCACCAGCCATCCAAGGACAAGGTAGACGGATACCGCAAGCCACCTCGGGTGGTCTACCCACACGAGCGCGAGTATCACGCCAAGAACGGCGCCCGCCCAGGCCACTGTCAGGACCCATGCGGCGGTGGCCGGTGGCAAGGCCACAAGGCAGAGCGGCGTGTAGGTGGACGCGATAAAGACCGCAATGGTGGCGTGATCAGCCCGGCGCCAGCGTTTGATCGTACTCATGCTGCGCCAGCGCCCTAGGTGATAGGAGGCCGATACACTGAAGAGAGCCACTGTCCCCAGGACGTAGATCGTCACTCCCAGTGCTTGCCACCACGTGAGCATGAGCCACGCAAAAGTAGCAAGAATAGCGCCCGATACCAGCGCAAACAAAGAAGCCACAGCATGGAACCAACCTCTAGTCTGTGGCCGCTGGCCACGGTCTACTACCACGGCCTTTTTCATTGTCACTGTCATTAACCCTCCACCCTAAGTTACTACTGCGTAGGTTTTTCTAAACCTACCTTCCCGCGGGTGCGTTGCCAAGACCTTGGATACAACAAAAGTGGGTCCCCGGCGTAACCACCGGAAGAACTCACTTGTTAGCTGTATTTTATTCCACTACGGAGTTCGCTCCCACAGCATGTCCAAACAACTCCGGAAGAGTGTTTTCCCATGCTGCACGGAGCTCTTCCACCCCAGCGGAAAACTCAGCGTTAGCGCCCTTCACGCTCAGCATGAGGTCATCGCGAGTGACACCTACCTTGAGAACCGGGATTCCCAATTCCCGAGCACGAGCTTCCACGGCGTCTCCCGCCTGTGTGGCCACGACCACGCGGGACGCAGACTCGGAGAACAGAGCCGTAAACACATCAGTAGCCACCTCGGTGACGTCAATGTCCATGCCCTTGTCCGCCTGCACTGCTAGCTCCACCAGAGTCTGGGCAAGCCCACCCTCTGAGATGTCATGAGCCGCAGTCACGATTCCTGGCTCCGCAAAGAATCGCACGAGCTTTTCCTCATTAGCCAGATCCACGCGCGGAGGCATACCGGAGAGCCCTGCGCCGGAGACCTGCTGCCAGATGGAACCACCGAACTCATCAAAGGTCTCGCCTAGGAGATAAACCTCCTCTGTCCCCTCAACGGTTCCCAGTTTCGCGCCGATGGCCTGATGTACATCGTCAATCACTCCCAAAACGCCGACCACAGGAGTAGGCAAAATCGCCTCATCGCCGGTTTGGTTGTAGAAAGAGATGTTTCCGCCAGAAACCGGGATGCCAAGCTCCTTGGAACCATCCGCCAGGCCATGCACGGCCTCCTTGGACTGCCACATCACCCCGGGGTCCTCTGGAGAACCGAAGTTCAGACAGTTGGTCACAGCAACCGGACGAGCACCCGTAACCGCCACGTTGCGATACGCCTCAGCCAGAGCAAGGCGCGCACCGGTGTTGGGATCCAGCTTGGTGTAGCGACCCGACGCATCCGCGGAGACAGCGACCCCGCGGTTGGTGGTTTCGTCGATACGCAAAACGCCCGCATCCGCATTCTTGGCCTGAACCGTATTTCCGCGCACATAGCGGTCGTACTGCTCCGTGATAAACGCACGAGAGCACAACGCAGGGGAAGCGACCATGTCAAAGAGAGCCTGTTTAATCTCCGCAGCATCCGTGGGCTTATTCACACCAGCGAATTCTTGCAGGCTATTCTGCCACTCCGGGCGCGCCAGCGGGCGATCGTATACCGGCCCCTCGTTAGCAATGGTGTGCGCCGGAGCATCCACCACGAGTTCCCCACGGTGCCGAATAATCAGGTGCTTTCCGTCCGTCACCTCACCGATCTCGGCGCAGGTAACATCCCAATGAGCACAGATCTCTTGGAAACGCTCGACATCCTCAGGGCGCACCACCGCGCACATGCGCTCCTGCGACTCCGAAGACAAAATCTCCGCCGCGGTCATGTTCTCCGCACGCAATGGAACGGCATCCAGGTTGACTTCCATGCCGCCGTCGCCAGACGCAGCAAGCTCCGAAGTCGCACAGGCAAGACCAGCACCGCCGAGATCCTGGATTCCCACAACCACGCCTGCTTTATACAGATCAAGACAGCACTCGATGAGTACTTTCTCCGCAAAGGGATCACCGACCTGCACGGCTGGAAGCTTGCGCTCCGCGCCTTCCACAAAGGTGTCAGATGCCAGTACAGATACTCCGCCAATGCCGTCAAGGCCGGTACGAGAACCAAACAGCATCACCTTGTTGCCCAGGCCCGACGCGAATGCCAACTTGAGGTCCTCCACCTTCAACGTGCCCACGCATAGCGCATTGACCAAAGGATTTCCGGAATAGGACTCGTCAAAGACCGTCTCACCGCCGATATTGGGAAGTCCCAGGCAGTTTCCGTAGTGGGAAATTCCGTCAACCACGCCAGGCAGCACCCGGGCGGTATCCGGGGCATCAGCAGGGCCAAAGCGCAGCTGATCCATCACTGCGATAGGCCTAGCGCCCATGGCCATAATGTCGCGGACGATGCCGCCGACGCCGGTTGCAGCGCCCTGATGCGGCTCAACATAAGACGGGTGGTTGTGCGACTCCACCCGGAAGGTAACAGCGTTGCCGTCTCCGATATCCACAACACCCGCGTTCTCACCGATACCCGCGAGGATCTTCTCCCCCATCTCAGGCGTGGTGGTTTCCCCGAAATAACGCAAGTGCACTTTAGAGGACTTATAGGAACAGTGCTCCGACCACATGACGGAGTACATGGCCAGCTCAGCGTCGGTGGGTCGACGACCCAGGATCTCCTTGATCCGAGCGTATTCGTCGTCCTTAAGTCCCAGGCTCGCATACGGTTGGTCGAGGTGTGGCTCAGCAGTTGCAGCCTCGACCGTGTCATTAAAAGTTGTGCGTTCAGTCATGAAAGTTGCCTCTTCTACGCTGCGATCGTGCCAATTGCGGAAAGGAACAGCTGCAAGCCGTCCACGGACGGGCCCGTTAGCTTTTCGACGGCATGCTCTGGGTGCGGCATCAGCCCCACCACGCGGCCCGTCTCATTGGTAATGCCAGCAATCCCGTTAACCGAGCCGTTGAAGTTATCCGTGTAGCGGAACACCACGCGCCCCTCCCCCTCAAGCATGTCCACGGTCTCTTGAGAAGCCTGGAAGCGCCCCTCACCATGCTTGGCAGGGACCAAGATTTTCTGTCCTGCTTCTAGGGTAGTGGTCCACGCGGTGTGGTTGTTTTCCACTACCAAATGGGTGTCCACGCAGTGGAAATGCAGGCCCTGATTACGCGTCAACGCGCCAGGGAGAAGCTTGGCCTCAGTGAGAATCTGAAATCCATTGCAAATTCCCAATACTGGCATGCCCTTGCCGGCCGCCTCTACGACAGAACGCATCACCGGCGCCAATGCTGAGATTGCGCCAGTGCGCAGGTAGTCGCCATACGAAAAACCGCCGGGAACAACCACAGCGTCCACGCCACGCAGGTCTGCGTCGGCATGCCACAAGCTCACTACCTCCGCGCCTGCGATGCGAGCAGCACGCGCAGCGTCGACGTCGTCAAGAGTTCCAGGGAACGTAATTACGCCAATTTTCGCAGTCATCTAGGCGTCCTCAAAGATCACGTCAAAGTCTTCAATAACCGTGTTAGCCAACAAGGTCTCCGCCACTTTTTCCAGGTCCTCGCGGGACACCGAATCATCGACCTCGATTTCAAAGCGCTTACCCTGCCGGACATCAGCAACACCCGTAACCCCGATACGCCCCAGCGCACGAACGACGGCCTGGCCTTGCGGGTCCAGAATCTCTGCCTTTGGCATCACGTTTACAACTACACGGGCCACGTTGACTTCAGCTCCCTTATTCAGAGGTTGGTATGCAAACCGATTCCCAAGAGAAGGGAATCAATGGCCCCAGCTTACCTAGACATCATCACAAAAAAACTAGCCACAAACCCACTAAAAACCACTGGTTATATCCAGAAAAGATCAGGTTATCCCCGCAGGTTAAGACAGGATTTTTAGCACCAACACCGCTTTAGACAGGGAACTGGTACTACCTGCCAGCCTCCAGGCACCCCTCACCTCTACCCAGGAGAACACATGCTTATGACCTGTCAACCACCCCCACCGACCCCATCCCCACATCCCAACTCAGATACATCGCAAAATAGCAGGTTACGACCACAGTAGGAAACATGGAACAGTTTGTCAGCAAACTCCAACAATCCACCCCCGCGATATTCACACAACAACATACCAAGCAAAAACAAGCAGGTCAGGCACCGTTTCCAGAAATTTCCCAGCGCTCACAGAATTTTTTCAGCTAAAGGAATTTATGCAGTTCAGCGGCATGATTATAGATGTTTTTGTCCTATTGCGCCTCTACTTAATCCATGCGAGACTTCATTGCATCAACAGCACACAAGCTGTTGGGAGACCCAAACAGTCACCGGCGAAAGGAGAGAGCATGGCAGCTAACTCTCGGGTAGCAGCTCAACACAGCGGCACATGGTAGCGAACATGTAGCACGATGAGCGGCGAACCCGAGGACCAGAGACTCAAGGGATAGCGTTACTTGTTGAGGGACTAGCTAACGCACCACATTCTAAGAGTCATAGGTAGCTCGATGCATAGGGATTATCCCACCTCCTGGGAAGCGTTGAGGGGCGCGACTCAGAGCAGGCATTAGGCAAAGACAGACCGACTGGTCCCACAGCCGAATCCATTTCGGTTTAACTTTCTGAGGCATCTTTCCTTTTGAGGTTGAGGGATACCGGCCACCGCGCACACGGTGGCCGGTTCTTTTTGTCACCACAGCCTGCATTTCCATAGACATTGGACCGCAAAACGGTACCCAGAGGATGTTTTGTCTATGGAAATGCAGGCTGTTGGGCGCTAAAGCACCACGTGTTCCTCTAGGCATTCGATAATCTTGAGATCATCGGGGTCCATATTCGGGGTGAACCGACCCACAACCTTTCCTTCTGGAGAGACCACAAACTTTTCAAAGTTCCACTCAATATCCGGGCCGTCTCCCTTTAAGAATCGGTACAGCGGATGAGCGTTCTCACCGTTCACGTCTGCCTTTGCAAGAATCGGGAAGGTCACATCGTATTTCCCGCTTGCAGAACTCCGCGATCTGTTTATTGGATCCGGGTTCTTCCTCAGCAAACTGGTTGCACGGCATCGCAATCACAAAGAAGCCTCGTTGAGCATAGTCGCGATACAACTCTTCCAGAGCCTCGTACTGCGGAGTCAGACCGCATTTGGACGCGGTATTCACAATAAGCAGGCAGTGTCCTGCCCAGTCATTCATGGTTGTCTCGGTGGCGTCGTTAAGCGTCACCGGAATATCAAAGAACTGTGTCATTGAAGCACTCCCGTCGCCTGGTTAATGATCCATGCATATTCAAACGCCGTCTGCTTCCACTTTTCATACCGACCGGACACTCCGCCATGGCCCGCTGCCATCTCGGTCTTGAGCAAAAAGTCGCCGCTCTTGGCGGTAGCACGCAGCCTAGCAATCCACTTGGCAGGCTCTACGTACAGCACCCGGGTGTCATTAATCGAGGTCAAAGCCAGGATATTGGGATAGTCTTTGGCCTCCACATTCTCATAAGGGGCATACGACGCCATATAGTCATATACCTCCTTATCGTGCAGCGGATCGCCCCACTCATCCCACTCCGTGACAGTCAGCGGCAGCTCTGGCATCAGCATGGAGGTCAGCGGATCCACGAACGGAACCACAGCCTCAATTGCCTTGAATCGGTCGCCTGCGAGGTTGGCAATTGCTCCCATCAGCATGCCACCGGCGGAGCCGCCCTCGGCCACCATCTGCTCTGGCGTGGTCACGCCCTGAGCGATAAGGAAATCCGCTACGGCGATGAAGTCCGTAAACGTATTCTTTTTGCACAGCATCTTGCCGTTGTCATACCAACCCCGGCCCATCTCGCCGCCACCGCGGACGTGTGCAACGGCAAAAATCATCCCGCGATCCATAAGGGAGAGCCGCGCAATGGAAAATTCGGGATCCATAGATACCTCGTAGGAACCGTAGCCGTAGAGCAGCGTTGGGTTTGCAGTGGTCATGTCGAGATCAGCGCGGTGCACGAGCGACACCGGGATCTGCACCCCATCTGCTGCCGTGGCCCACAGCCTGGTTGCTACGTAGTCCTCACGGTTGTAGCCGCCAACGACCTCTTGTTGCTTGAGCAGGCGCTTGGAACCATCCGCAACCGTATAGTCGAACACCTGGCTGGGAGTGGTAAACGAGGTATAGCAAACGCGCAGCACGGGCGCATCCCACTCGGGGTTTCCGGCAACGCCCACGGTGTAGAGGTCCTCATCAAACTGAAGCTCTTCAAAGGTCCCGAAGCCTTGGTCAGTGAGCTGCATTATTGCGGCACGACCAATGGCCCCGGCGCGGTATCCCACCACGATCTGATCGCGGTAGGTGTCTACGCCTTCAATCCGGACATCATCGTGGTGCGGCATCAGCGTTGTCAGATCGGACAAGGCAAGGGGCTCCGTCGCGGGTGCCCACCCTATTTCAAAATTCGGCCCCGTAGCGTTGTGAGTAACTATCCACACGTCTTCGCCAGCAACAACGCCGTGGTCCACGTCGTATTCCACGCCCGACTTCCGGGGGATAATGCAGCGGAATTCGCCCTCTGGATTATCCATGTCAAGGACCCACACCTCAGAAGTTATCTTCGATGCGGATGCAATCATCAGGTATTTTTCTGAACGCGTCGCACCAATACCGGTGTTAAAATGCTCGTCTGCCTCATGGAACACGCGAACGTCTTCGCTCGAATCCGTGCCGATCTTGTGTCGCCACACGGAGTCCGGACGCCATGCGTCGTCGACTCGCTGATAGAACAGGTAGTCTTCTCCGGCCCATGTTGCGCCGTAGAAAAGATCCTCCAGGACGTCGTCTAGCAGTTCCCCTGTCTCCAGGTCTTTAATCCGCAGGGTAAAACGCTCATCGCCGGCGGTATCCACGGAGTAGGCCAAGTAGCGGCCCGACGTGGTGATCGTGGAGGCTCCCAGGGAGAAAAACTCGTGCCCCTCCGCCAGCTCATTCAAATCGAGAATGACCTGTTCCTGAGCAACCGGCTCCCCTTCTGGAATCACAGGTGGTACCCATGCGTCCTGCCCCTCAACGACGGGGATGCGGCAGGAGTAACCGTAGCTTTTCCCCTCTTCCGAGCGCCCGTAATACCAAAAATCGCCGGAGCGCTGCGGAACCGACATATCGGTCTCTTTTACTCGCGACTTTATCTCTTGATAAATATTGTCCCGCAACTGAGACAACCCTGCGGTCTCTTGCTCCGTGAAGGCATTCTCCGCCTCCAGATACGCAATGGTCTCTGGAGGCTCTTTATCCCGTAGCCATTCGTATTCATCGACAAACGTGGTGTCATGCACCGTTCTGGTGTGCGGATGAATCGGGGCTATCGGCGCTTGAATTCGCGTTGCTTCAGACATGCTCTAAATCGTAGTGGAAACCACTACCAAGCCTATTTTTTAAGCTTTTCGAGCTCTTGACATCCGCCCCTACGTCCCCCCACCAAGACATATGCAAAAAATATGGATTTATCACCTTAGTGCTGCGTCTTTTTACTTCAGTGAACCCCGCCACGTGTTGCCTTTTTCTCTTGATTTTTTACAGAGTTCGGCTAGTGTAAATCCGGTCTTAGTGAGAAAAATGAAAGGTACCATAATGAGCAATGCCGTAGACGTATTTAGCCAACTCTCGTCTATCAAAGGTCTCAACCTACTTTCGGAGATGGTCAGCTTTACCAGCAAGATCGTCAGCGTTGTAGAGAAGATCAACAAGCTCACCTAATTAAGAAAATCAAAAAGCGCTGTACCGGTATCAGGTACAGCGCTTCTTTTAGTTTTTACACACAGGTTCCGATCCAATCACTGAACTTTTTTCCAGTAATGCGTTCGAATGCCTCCACATAGCGTTCCCGCGTCGCTTCCACGACGGACCCAGGAAGAGAGGGCGGCGGAGTAAGCGAATCCGTGGACCACCCCGACTTGGGGCCGGTGAGCCAGTTGCGCACGTACTGCTTATCAAAGCTCGGCTGCGCCTTGCCCTCCTCGTAGCCGTCGGCAGGCCAATAGCGGGAGGAATCTGGGGTGAGGGCTTCGTCGGCAAGCACTAAAGTGCCGTCCGCATCGAGTCCGAACTCAAACTTTGTGTCCGCAAGAATAATGCCGCGGGACTCCGCGATGGCTGCTGCCTCGGAGTAGATCTTCAGAGTCACTGCGCGTAGCTCGTTAGCGCGCGCCTCGCCTAGCTTGTCGACGACCGCGTCAAAGGACACGTTCTCATCATGATCGCCAAAGTCAGCTTTGGTTGCAGGCGTAAAGATCGGTTCGGGCAATTTAGATGCCTCTACCAGGCCTTCTGGCAGCTCGATACCGCATACCTTGCCGGCCTGCTGGTATTCCTTGAGGCCAGAGCCGGTGAGGTAACCACGTGCCACGCATTCAAAAGGCAGCATCTTCAGTTTCTTGCACACCAGCGCACGTCCCAAAACTTCTTCTGGAATCGCAGGATCATCGATGGGTCCGGCAAGGTGATTGGGAAAATTGATGTGATCAAAGAAGTACATGCTCATCGCAGTGAGCACTCGGCCTTTGTCGGGGATCTCCGGATCCAGGATGTGATCGTATGCGGAGATGCGGTCAGAGACCACCATGAGCAGGCGTTCGTCGTCGATCTCATAGATCTCACGCACTTTGCCCGCGGACACATGAGTGTACTGGGAGAGTTCAGGACGCATAACGTAGCAGTCTAGCCCTCACGTCTCATGCAAGTCATATCTTATCTGCTTTTGTAGGGTTAACGTTATGCGCAAGCGGCCAAACATATCCCAAACGCGCCCGTTTCCACTGTTCACCACCCTGATCCTAAAACCAGGGTCGTGACGATCACACACTACAGTGACCAAAGCTACAACCGGCTACTTCAGTGGAGTAGCACTTTTCAACGCTAAATTTAAACGCTAAAGAATCTCGCCAGGAGTATAGGCCGCGGCGCTCGGATAGCGGTTGGTGAGGTCCTCCACCCGGTTGAGAACCCGGGAAACCTGCGATTCTGCGGCACCGATAAAGGCATGATGATCCGCAAGGGCCTCGTCCAGCTGCTCCTGAGTCATCGGCAGGCGCTCGTCTGCTGCGAGGCGCTGAATCAGGTCTTGCCCGCCACCGTTTTCTCGCATGTTCAGTGCCACTGCAACGGCGTTTTCCTTGATCACCTCATGGGCAGTCTCACGGCCCACGCCTGCGCGAACCGCCGCCATCAAAATACGGGTGGTGGCAAGGAATGGGAGGTAACGCTCAAGTTCCCGATCAATCATTGCCGGAAATGCCCCGAACTCGTCGAGGACAGTCAGGAAGGTCTCGTACATTCCGTCGAGAGCAAAAAACGCATCTGGCAGAGCCACACGGCGGATCACAGAGCAGAAGACGTCGCCTTCATTCCACTGCTGGCCCGCAAGATCGGCGACCATCGTGAGGTATCCACGCAGGATCACCTGGAGTCCACCGACCCGCTCGCATGAGCGAGCATTCATCTTGTGAGGCATAGCGGAAGAACCGACTTGTCCCTCCTTGAAGCCCTCAGTCACCGTCTCGTTGCCTGCCATGAGGCGGATGGTGGTTGCCAAGCTTGATGGGCCTGCCCCCAACTGAACCAGAGCCGATACAGCGTCAAAGTCGAGGGACCTCGGGTACACCTGCCCCACGGAATCAAAGACCCGTGAAATGCCAAGGTGATCAGCCACCTGCGTTTCCAAGGACGCCAGCTTCTTCTGGTCCCCACCCATCAGGTCAAGCATGTCCTGCGCCGTGCCCATCGGGCCCTTGATTCCTCTGAGAGGATAGCGATCAAGGAGCTCCTCAACGCGGTCGATGGCCACCAGGATTTCCTCGGCGGCAGAAGCGAAACGCTTGCCCAATGTAGTGGCCTGAGCAGCCACGTTATGAGAACGCCCAGCCATAACCAGTGATTGGTATTGAGCGGCATGGTGTGCCACCCGTGCCACCACTGCCACAGACTTGTTGCGGATCAATTCCAAAGAACGGTAGATCTGCAGCTGTTCTACGTTTTCAGTGAGGTCACGCGAGGTCATGCCCTTGTGAATATGCTCAAACCCAGCGAGGGCATTGAACTCCTCAATCCGGGCTTTAACGTCATGGCGGGTGATCTTCTCGCGATCAGCAATGCTCGCGAGATCAATCTGGTCGATGATCCGCTCATAGGCAGCAATAGCCTCCGAAGGAATCTCAACCCCCAATGCTTTTTGAGCCTTCATCACAGCGATCCAGAGCTGGCGCTCTAGCAGGATTTTGGCCTCGGGGCTCCACAGCTCAGTGAGCTCGGCGGAAGCGTATCGGTTGGAAAGGACGTTGGTGATCTTCTTCTTGTCTGCCACGTCACTCATTATCGCATGCGAAGCACCGCTTGTCCCCCCTAGTCAGTCATCCCAAACTGCTCTAACTCGTCTGGGTGACCAGCCGCCAAAACCAAATCCCCTGCTTGCAGAATCATCTCGGGTTTCGCGGGCCTAAACATACCGTTGCTCGGACGAACGGCAATGATCTGTACCCGATCAACCTCGTGTACCCGCTTACCCAGAATTGAGACAGGCGGCGCAACTTTCACGATGGCGTAATCTCGGTCGAATTCCGCGTATTCCTGCACCCGGCCATTCATCAAATGTGCCACTCGTCGACCAGTATCCTGCTCCGGGCGAATGATGTGATGCACCCCGATTTGACGCAGGATCTTAGCGTGGGAGTTATTCAGAGCCTTCGCCCAGATACTCGGCACGTCCAGATCAATCACGGTAGAGGCGGTGAGCAATGATGCCCCCATGTCCGAGCCGATTCCGATCACCACGCGGGAAGCCTCATCCACAGAGAGCTGGCGGAGAGCTTCCTCGTTGGTCGTATCCGCCATGGCGGCATAGGTGAGAACTTTAGCGGCTGCGTTGACCACGGATTCAGAAGAATCAACTCCTAAAACCTCAATGCCAGAGTGCACCAGCTCTTCGCCCAGAGCCATGCCGAATCGACCTAAGCCAAGAATCACCACGGGTGCTTTAGAGCGGGAACGGAACTTAGCCAATGATCGGCCTTTCTACTGGATAGGAGTACAAACGCTTATTGCTGCGAGCTGCAAGAGCAGCCACAAGCGACACCGGCCCAACACGGCCTGCATACATCAAAAGAACCAGAAGCAGCTTGCCAACGCTAGGCAGATCCGGCGTAATACCCGTGCTCAAGCCTACCGTGGCAAAAGCGCTGACTACTTCAAAGGAAATATCCAAAAACTCAAATTCCGGGGCCACCAATAGCATGGTCATCAGGGAGACAGACACCAACAGCGTGGCCAGCATGGTGACCGCCAACGCCTGGCGCACGGTGCGGGTGGGGATTCGGCGACCTCGGATCAAGATGTTGTCATCTCCGCGGATCTCCGCCACCATGACGGTGAGGAGAACTGCCACCGTCGTGATCTTGATGCCACCAGCCGTGCCACCAGAACCGCCACCAATAAACATGAGGAAATCAGTGAGCAACAGGCTGGAGGGGTGCATCTCACCTATGTTGATCGAGTTAAATCCTGCGGTCCTGCTAGTTACTGACTGAAAAAAGGAGGCGAGGAGTTTCGTCGGCACGCTAAATCCAGACAGAACTCCGCGCCACTCAAATGCAGCAATGCCCACAGTTCCCGTGATGAGCAACGCGAGCGTTCCGACGATCGTGAACACCGCAGTCAAAGAAAATCGCCGCTCAGCGATACCCGCCGCTCTATGCTCGTGCCGACGATGCAGTTCCAAAAGAAGGGTAAACCCTAGTCCACCGAGGATGATGGCGCCGGAAATCGGGAGAATAATCCCAAAATCCCCCACGTAGGGCACGAGGTTGTCTGACCGCAGACCAAAGCCGGCGTTGTTAAAGGCCGACACCGAGTGGAAGACGCCTTCCCATAGACTCGCGCCCCAAGAAAAACCCAGCCCCTTAAAGCGCAGGGTCAAGACCAGCGCTACGGCAGACTCCACCACCACGGTGAACGCAAAGGTGGCTACGAGCAGGCCTTTGACCTCGCCTAATTCTCTACCGCGCCCCTCCGCGGCTGCGTTGAGCCTGTCTCGCACTCCGATCCGCCCCACCAGCACCCACGCGGCAAAAGACGTCAAGGTCATGATGCCCAAGCCGCCGAGCTGGATCAAAAGAAGAATCACTAATTGGCCAAAATGCGACCAATACGTGGCGGTATCCACAACGGTCAGGCCGGTCAAACACACGGCCGAGGTTGCGGTAAACAAAGCCGTGATGACGTCCGCTTGCGCTTGTCCTTCTCGGGATATGGGGAGAAGAAGGACAAGCGTTCCGATGATAACGAGCGTTGCAAAACTACCGGCTACAAGCCGAGCAGGGGTCTTACGCATGAGGCGAAACGTTACTCCTGCCACGGCTCGCAGAGCAAGAACTCAGCGCCCGCTCAGTTAAATCGTGATCTTTCCTTCCACCGCGGGCAACGCGATGTCAGAGCGGTAGTGGGAACCAGGCAGCGTGATCTTGTCCAAGACGTTGTAAGCGTTACGACGGGCGTCGATAAGCGAGTCCCCGGTGCCGATCACGTTCAGAACGCGTCCTCCAGCGGCAACAAGTTTTCCGTCTGCGTCGCGCGCCGTGCCAGCGTGTAGCACTGCGGCATCGTCCGCGCCAGTGATCTCGCCGCCCTTGCGGGGATCCTCCGGGTAGCCTTCAGCAGCCAAAACCACCGTCAAGGCATATCCATCTTCCCACTCCAGCGGCGGCAACTCAACCAGTTTTTCAGTGGCCACAGCCTTCAGAACCTCCGCCAGAGGCGATGTAAGCAGAGCCAACACCGCCTGTGTTTCTGGGTCGCCAAAACGGCAGTTGAACTCCACCACTGCGGGGCCTTCTTCGCCCCACGCTATGCCGGCGTACAGCAACCCGGAATATGAACAACCACGAGCGACCATCTCACGCGCCACGGGCACACAGACCTCGTCCACGATTCGCTGAACCCCGTCTTCTGGTAGCCACGGCAACGGCGTATAAGCTCCCATGCCGCCGGTATTCGGGCCCTCATCATTATCAAACGCGCGCTTATGATCCTGCGCCGGAAGCAACGGCACAACCGTTTCCCCGTCCACCAAGCAAAAGAGTGAAACCTCAGGGCTATCGAGGAAGCTCTCCAAGAGCACCGGATTTCCGGCAGACAAAACAGCATCCACATGAGCACGCGCCTGCGCGCGATCCTTAGTCACCACAACGCCTTTGCCACCAGCAAGGCCGTCATCTTTGACCACGTAATGCGGACCAAAATTATCCAGGGCAGCTTCCCGCTCGGCATCCGAGGCACCCGGCACGATCTGTTCCGCGCGAGCTGTCTTCACACCCGCTTTGGCCATAACGTCCTTGGCAAAGGCCTTTGAGCCTTCAATCCGTGCAGCATTCTTATTGGGACCAAAGACTGCAAACCCATGTGCACGCAAGGTATCGGCTACCCCCGCGACCAGAGGAATTTCAGGTCCTATGACCACAAGATCCGCATGTACCTCCTGCGCGACCTTTAGCATCTCATCTGGATTATCCACCTGCGTTGCTTCCGGGTGAACGGTAGCAATCGACTCCATGCCAACGTTTCCTGGTGCCACGTGGATTTCTGTAACCGCAGGGTCCTTGGACAAGCCGAGTGCAAGGGCGTGCTCACGGGCGCCCGAACCGATAACAAGAATGTGCATGATCCGAATCATACCGGCGAGACTGCGTATAAGCCGACTATCCTCGAAAACATGAGCAGCGTATTTACAAAAATTATTGCAGGTGATTTGCCAGGTCGTTTTGTCTATCGCGACGAAGACGTGGTGGCCTTCCTGACCATCGAGCCGTTGGCCTACGGACACGTATTGGTGGTGCCAGTGGCAGAAGTAGATAAGTGGACCGACCTGGATCCCAGCACGTGGGCAAAGCTCAATGAGCTAGCGCAGCGAGTGGGCAAGGCAATCACCGACGTGTTTGCTACACCTCGCGCGGGCTACGTGATCGCTGGTTTTGATGTTCCCCATACTCATATTCATGTTTTCCCAGCCGCAAAGATGTCCGATTACGTTTTCTCTCAAGCGATGTCCATGGACGCGACCGACCCAGCTCAGATGGATGCTGCAGCAGAAAAGCTACGGCAGGCACTGGGAACTGATGAGAACGGGCTAGTGAAGTAGCCCCATGGCGTTGTTGAGGTGGGTGCCCACACGCGGCCGACTGCCGGTTTCTCCCCGTATCACCAAAGACTCCCATATCCCCGCGCTGTTTTTACACGGAACTTTAGGGTCACCGGGTAACTTTGAGAGGCCCGCCCAGCGGCTTGTAGAGCAAGGGCGCCCATTTTTCGCGCCGGCCTATGGCAACCATGGGACAGCCGATCTTGATTCCTCGCTACAAGAACTACTGAGGTACGTCGATGGGCTCGCTAGCCAGGGGATACATCACGTTGATGTTGTGGGGCATTCCGCCGGGGGACTTCTCGCGCTGCGGATCGCTCATGCCCGCCCGGGTTTTGTGAGGAAACTGGTGGGGCTAGGGGCAGCGTTCCATGGGGTTCCCAAGAATTTACGTTTTAAGCCTGTGGTCAAATGGATTGGCGGACAAGCGCTTTTGCAGCTTACGCAAAAAATCCCGGCTGAACTTCCAGAGAACGTGGAATTGATTTCAGTGTTTTCTACCGCGGACCTTGTGGTGCCGGCTCAGTCGAGCAAGCTAGGCGAACTCGTAGAGATTCATGGAGTTCGCCATGAGGACTTGCCGCGCCAGGCCGACATCATCGTAGACGCGTTGGGGGCTTAGCGATCTTCTAGCCGGGGAAGCACTAGATGGAAGGTGGTTCCTTGGCCAAGAGTGCTGATCACGCTGATGCTTCCGCTGTGGGCAGATACCAGCGACTTCACGATGGCCAGCCCCAGGCCGCTGCCGCCGGTGGAGCGGGCGCGTGACGTGTCGGCTCGGTAGAAGCGCTCGAAAATATGCTCGGCATCCTTTTCCGACATACCTATGCCATCGTCGATGATGTCGATGGCGATATTGTTGCTGGTGGGATCGTCGTAAAGCTTAATCTGCACCTTTGCGTCCTCGCCGCCATGTTTCAAAGCGTTGGTGGTGAGGTTGGTGAGCACTTGGTGCAGCCGGGCCGCGTCGCCCAAGGTGATGGGCACACCGGCGCACTCAGACCGCACGTCGATGCTGCGGTTAGGGTAGGCGGCCTGCAGGGAGGACGCCACCGACAGAGAAACCTCCAAAAGATCAACCTGGGCTGTCTCATGACGAGCACCTTCGGCGCGAGTAAGCGCGAGGAGATCTTCTACTAAGAGACTCATGCGAGAGGCTTCTCCCTCGATTTTGTCGATCACCAGATCCGCATCTTTTGTGGCTCCAGAACGGTACAGCTCCGAGTAGCCGCGAACCGACGTCAGCGGTGTCCGCAGCTCATGGGAGGCATCCCCGACGAATCTGCGCATCTGGGCTTCTTTATCCTGCAGCTCCACGATGAGGGACTGCAGCCTAGAGATCATCGAGTTCAATGAGCGCGATAACGCCCCAACCTCAGTGTTTTCCGAGACTTCCGGCACTCGTCGGTCTAAGTCGCCCTGCGCGATTGCTTTGGCGGTGCATTCGACTTCGCGCAAAGGCCGCAATGCTCTACGGATCAGGAAAAACGCAATGAGCGCCATGAGAAGAAGCACGGCGACTTCAATGATGACCTGCCCCACGGCAAGCCTGCGCAACATGTTGGCTTCTTGGGTAATGTCCTTGGCCACGACCATGGTCACGCCATTACGTGTCTCAGCGGTTACTCGCCACATGCCTTCTTTATGGCTCTTCGGGCTAGATTCCACAGTGTGAGGGCCTTGGCCAGCATAAACTTGGCTCAGATCAGGTTCAGAAACGTCCTCGTTGTATACGTTTGTGGTTCCGTCCTGGTAGATCTTGACCACATAAAATTCTGTCGGCGGCCGCGCGCTGGTAGCCCCGGGGTTAGTTTTAAAAAGCGAATCTTGCTTGGCCCACCCATTGAGGCCCAGTTCTAGTTCCTTGTCAATGCGCGAATAGGTGAGCTCCCGCATCGTTCGGTTAACGGCAACGGCGCTGCCGATCAACCCCACCGCGGAGACCGCGACCACGATTACTAACAGCCCAAAGCGTAATGGCATCCCAGATAACACGTGCATATCTCGGACTCGCGCGACCAAGCTTTTACCCGTTTTTCTGGCACCCCAATACCCCCAGCGTTGTTTCCCGCTGTGGACAGGGCTCCCGCGAACCACCGCGGTGGAATATGGGTTCTGGGTGCTCATCTACTACTTTCTTCTTTGGGTTTTCGCCGCACTGCGGCTATTACGCATTTCGCGGCTTACGCAGCACGTATCCCACGCCTCGCACTGTTTGGATCAGTTGCGGATCATGGGTGTCTACTTTGCGACGCAAATAAGAAATATAGGACTCGACAACATTTCCGTCGCCACCGAAATCGTAATGCCACACGTGATCCAAAATCTTTGCCTTAGACATCACAACCTCAGCGTTAAGTATCAGGCAGCGCAGCAGATTGAACTCGGTGGGCGAGAGATCGACGACCTTTCCGGCTTTTGTCACCTCATGGGTGTCGTCGTTAAGCGTCAGGTCGGCATACACCAAGGTGGAATCGTCTTCGACCATCTCCACGGTGCTGCCTCGGCGCAAAATCACGCGCAACCGAGTAATCACTTCCTCCAAGGAGAAAGGCTTGGTCACGTAATCATCAGCCCCGATGGTCAACCCATGAATCCGGTGCTCCACGGCGTCTTTTGCCGTCAGGTACAAAACGGGACCGTCGAGGCCTTCCGCCCGAAGTTTGGGCAGGAGCTCATAGCCGTCCATGCCCGGCATCATGACGTCAAGAATGAATGCATCGGGCTTAAAATCCTTGGCTATTTCCAGCGCTTCTACGCCGGAATTAGCTACGGCAACATCAAATCCTTGGAATTTTAAGCTGACGTTCAAAAGCTCAACGATGTTCGGCTCGTCGTCGACGACCAGTATTCGCTTAGTTTTTTCGTTCACGCCTTCCATTTTTACCTGTCCTGATCTCCTGGTGAGGACACGACCTCACGGTTAGTTCCTTTAAGTCAACAACACGGCTCTGCTTTTCTTCTGAAGCGTAGCTGGTAACTACCTGTGAATGGATTAGCGCACCCGCACCGAAAATTGAAACTGTAATGACCGTTCGGTACAGTTTTGAGTTATGGAATCTCGACAACGCTGAGTCTTTTTAGGTGTTATCTCGCTAGGACTCTTCATGATCGGCGCAGACAATTCCATCCTCTACACCGCCCTACCGGTACTAAGAAGCGAATTGCACACCACCGAGCTTGAAGGCCTCTGGATTATCAACGCCTACTCGCTGGTCCTTGCCGGCCTTCTCCTAGGAACAGGCACCCTTGGAGACAAGATTGGGCACCGACGAATGTTTGAGATCGGAATTACGATCTTCGGACTGGCGTCCCTGGCCGCATCTTTCGCCCACAATCCGCTGGCACTCATCGCTGCACGCGCCGTCCTGGGCGTGGGCGCCACCACGATGATGCCCGCCACGCTCGCCCTGCTCCGCATCACTTTCCCCAATGTCCGTGAACGCAACATCGCAATCGGCATCTGGGGTTCCGTCGCCACGCTAGGAGCAGCGCTCGGCCCAGTCATCGGGGGTTTCCTTATCGAGCATTATTACTGGGGATCCGTATTCCTGATCAACATCCCAGTAACAATCGTCGCATTCCTAGGAACGTTATTAATCGCGCCGCCCAATATGGCCGATTCTTCCCGCCGCTGGGATTTTCTCTCTTCTCTCTGGGCGATGGTGACCATGATGGGCCTTGTGCTACTGATCAAGGAACTTACGCACGCCCATATAGAAATAGCAGTACTCATCGGAGCACTGGCCGCCATCATCATCGGCGCGCTGCTTTTCAGCCAACGCCAGCGCACACTCCCCGAGCCGCTCCTCACCTTCGACGTATTCAAAAACCGAGTTTTCACGGCGCGAACCCTGGCCGCAGCGCTAGCGATGTTCATCCTCTCCGGCGCAGAGCTCATGACCACACAGCGCTTCCAGCTAGCCGAGGGTTTTACCCCCTTGCAAGCCGGCCTACTCACAGGCACCGTAGCTTTGGCAGCGTTTCCTAGTTCAATCTTGGGCGGAGCGTTGCTGCACCTCATCGGCTTTCTCCCGCTCATTTCTGGCGGCTTTCTCTCCATGGCTATTGGAACGTCGATCGCAGTCGGAGGCACGCGTGCCGACGCCTTCCCACTCTTTGTTGTTGGTCTGCTCCTCGTAGGCTTCGGCGCAGGATTGACCATGTCCGTATCCACGACCGCGATCATCGGCTCGGCCCCGGCGCGCCGCTCCGGCATGGCGTCCGCTATGGAGGAAGTCTCCTACGAGTTTGGCACGCTGCTCTCGGTGGCGGTGGTGGGCTCTTTGTTCTCCTTCTTCTACGCACGTTCCGCACCCGAAGCCATCGCCCAAAATTTTGAGCAGGGCCTCTCGCACCCCACGCTTGCCGACGCCGCCCGCGCCGCCATAGACACCTCGTATGTATCCGTGCTCGTCATTATTGCCATAACTGCATGCATCGCATGCGTCATCACCGCTTATCTGTTGCGAAACAACCCCAAGGAGACTCAATTTGCGCACGAATAAAAAGACTCGCTGCTGGCCACCGCACTCAGCATCGTGGAGCCAGACGGCCTTGCGGCCCTCACATACGATTCCCTCTCCGCAGCCAGCGGCATATCCAAGTCTGGATTGATCTATCACTTCCCCACTCGCCACCAGCTCCTTATAGAGCTGAATGCGTCCGCAGCCCGAACATGGACGCAGGAGCTAGAGGCAGCAGCGGGGGGGACCTGCCTCCGAGGTTTCCCTCAGACAGAGAATGCGCGCCCTGCTGGAGGTGGAATCGCAAAGCGCTACTCGCGCGGATCTTTTATTAAGCATCGACGCCAACCTCAACGAGGAGATCCGTGCCATATGGGACAAAGCCTTAACGCCTTGGACCGATCCCCACAATCCTCATGCAACTATCGTGCAACTTATCGCTGATGGCCTGTGGGTATACGACCACATCAATGCCCGCCCACTCACCCCCCAACAGCGACACGCCGCAGTAGATGCAGCGCAATCGTTGCTGGGTAAACTATCTAATGAAGTGACTGAATAGCCTATCTTTACTCTCAACTTCACGATTAACCTAAATTACTTTAAGATAACTCTCATGTTTGGTGGTTCGCCGCCGTGGATTCCGTAGAAAACCATTTAGAAAGCCTCAATCGACATGAAATTGTCCCGTTCTCTCGGCGTTGCCGCAGTGTGTACTGCGCTCGTCGTAACGCATAGCCCTGCGCACGCATCTACTTCTTCCGCGCCTGTTTCCAGCTCGGCGAGCTCCATCGTCGCATCGCTTACTGCCGCACTCGCCAACTCCCCCAGCTCCAGCGATGCCACCATCGATAATGCCGCGCACTTGGCCCAGTCGATTGGTTTCCCGGCATGGCGGCTTCCTTCAGGCGTGGGCAGCTCCGACTCGGAGTATCCGTTGCCTACCAACCCGCACATCACCAAGGCGGAGGTCCTTAGCCGTACAGCGGAAACGACGATTCCGAACCTGGAGCGCTGGGTTGTGGCTTCCCCAGCGATGCAGCGCAACGTAGAGGTTGTTGTCCGCGTACCCAAGGACACCTCGGTGCCTTCCCCCGCGCTCTATCTCCTTGACGGCATCGGTGGAATGCGTAATCCCGGCTGGGTCCGCGAAGGCGGACTACACCCAGCCCTCGGCGACCAGAACGTGCCTGTGGTTATGCCTACCCAGGCGCTAGCCTCCCTCTATTCGGACTGGCTCACGGATGATCCCGCCCTAGGACACCTCAAGTGGGAAACCTTTATTACAAAGGAACTGACAAAACTCGTCGAGGATCCAGCACAAAAACTCAACTTCAACGGCAAGCGCGCCATCGGCGGCCTGTCCATGGGGGCTATCGGCGCTGTCCACATTGCTAACCAGAACCCCGATCTCTTCAAGGGAGTATTCGGTATCTCGGGATGCTATTCCACGCAAGAGCCCGTGGGCCGAATCACCACTAAGCTCGTTGTGGAGTCCCGCGGCGGCAACGTCCACAATATGTGGGGCCCAGACGGTTCTGAGCTATGGAAGCGTCACGACGTCCCCTCCAATCCTGAGGGCCTGCGCAACATGGCGGTTTATCTTTCTAGCGCCGACGGTGGAGTTCTTCCGGCAGACCTAGAGCGTGCGCACAACCGCCCCTTCTACGAGTTGCCAGCAGCCGTGGCCTTGGAGCAGGGAACCCTGCATTGCACCAAGGCCCTCGACTCCGCGATGCGTTCCCGCGGAATGAACCACCACGTAGTCGATCTGATCAAGGGTGGAGTCCACGACTGGCCGCTCTTTAACCGCCAACTGCGTCCCGCGTGGGATGCCATCAAGGGTGTTCTTTACTAACAAACCTTGGGGTCACGGTGAGTTGCTAAGGTAAACGGGGTCTAGAACCGACCTATCTCAAGGAGCTCTGCTCGTGACCTCAGCGACCCACCCCGTGGACGCACTTCCCTCGTCTCCTAAACTCGTCGCGCTAGGCATCCAGCATGTTTTAGCGTTTTATGCTGGCGCGGTGATTGTGCCGCTGCTCATCGCAGGTTCCCTCAACCTCGACGCAGCAACCACCGTTCATCTCATCAACGCCGACCTACTCACCTGTGGTTTAGCCACACTGATCCAATCAGTCGGCGTAGGAAAATACATAGGCGTACGTCTGCCTATCGTTCAGGGAGTCACCACAACTGCGGTGGCTCCCATTATCGCGATTGGCCTTAGCGTCTCTGACGGACAAGGCGGCGTGGAGTCTTTCCCCACCGTGTACGGCGCGGTTATCGTAGCCGGACTTTTTACGTTTTTTGCCACACCAATCTTCGCACGTTTTCTCAAGTTCTTTCCGCCGGTAGTCACCGGCTCCGTTTTGTTGGTGATGGGCACATCCCTCCTCGCAGTCTCCGCAAATGACTTCATCAACTACGCCGAGGACACTCCGTTAAGTCGCGACCTGTGGTACGCCTTTGTCACTCTCGTGGTCATCATCTTGGCGCAACGATTTTTCCGTGGTTTCTTGGGGGTTTCTTGGGCACCCTCGCTGTGCTCATAGGCCTGGTCAGCGGCACTCTCGTAGCGCTCATGCGGACCTCTCGGAGGTCTCTCATGCTGCGATCGTGGGGATCACAACGCCGTTCTACTTTGGAACACCCGTTTTCAACGCTAGCGCTAGTGCCTGCTTCTCCATAATTATCGTCATGATCATCACCATGGTCGAGACCACCGGCGACGTGTTTGCCACCGGAGAGATCGTGAAAAAGCGTATCCGACGTGATGACATCCAGCGGGCCCTCCGCGCAGACGGTCTTTCCACTTTCCTCGGTGGTGTCATGAACTCTTTCCCGTATACTTGCTTCGCGCAAAACGTAGGACTCGTCCGCATCACCGGAGTGAAGTCACGCTGGGTCGCGGCTTCCGCTGCGGGATTCATGATCCTTCTGGGGCTGCTTCCTAAGGCCGGAGCAATCGTGGCTTCTATCCCCTCGCCAGTATTGGGAGCAGCGTCTCTGGCGCTCTTTGCCAACGTGGCATGGGTCGGCCTGCAGACCATCGCTAAAACCGACCTCACGGATAACCGCAATGCAGCTATCGTCACCACTGCGCTGGGCCTCGCCATGCTGGTCACGTTCAAACCTTCGGTTGCCGAGGCTTTCCCTGAATGGGCCCGCATTTTCGTCTCTTCCGGCATGTCCATCGGAGCTATTGCTGCGATCCTCCTCAACATCCTGTTCTTCCACGTAGGTAAGCAAACCGGTTCTGACGTAGCCCGTGACGCCAGCGGTGAGGGTGTGTCTTTGGAGGAGATCAACGCTATGACCCGCGAAGATTTTGTCGCCGCATTGTGCCCGCTATTCAACCAGGAGACCTGGCCGCTAGAGGAAGCATGGGAATCACGGCCATTCGCCGATGTCAGCGAGCTACGAGCAGCCATCCAGGTTGGGGTTCTCACGGCTTCTGGGGAGCGTCGAGAAGCTTTGATCCACGACTACCCAGATACCTCTGCCATATTATTAGCCACCGACGCCGAGGCTCCCAGCATCAGCGCCGAGCGCGGCTCCCTTGGCTTTGACGACCTCGACGACGTAGAAACCGCGCAGCTCCTCGAGGTCAGCGCCGCCTACCGCGAGCGCTTCAACATGCCATTCGTCTACTGCCTGGGCACCAACGACAGCATCCGAAGCATCGTGGACGCAGCTATACGACGCCTAGCAAATTCCGACGAACAGGAACACCGCGTAGCCTTCTCTGAGATCATCGAGATTGCCAACGACCGCTTTGACATCCTCCTCGCCGATGCCAACCCCGTCCGCTCCGCGTGGGACCGGAAGTTCACCGAAGTGGAATAACGCGCTACAGCATCGGATGCCAATCCCACACTGGCGTCTTCTCAAACTCCAATAAAGGAGCTTGCCGACCAGACAGCCGGGCACTCACCAAGGCAACTATTTGCCCTGCTGTCTGGTCAAGGCATTCAAAGACACACCACGCGGAATACCGCACCAAGGCATAGCCTCGGCGCACGGCGTCATTGCCTTTCCACCGGTCATAGACAAAAGCATGACGATTCCCGTGGTAGGTGTAGCCGTCCACTTCAACGATAACTTTGCTCTTTGTGTGTACCCCGTCCCACCGATAAGCGCCGAGCTGCAGGTTTTGTTCAAAGATACCCCATAGAGCGTAGCTTTCGGAACAAGAGAATCTCTGCAGGACTTTCTGCTCCTACAGCCGCAAGCTCAATTACTCGATGAGCATGCTTAGTCAGCCGGGTTTTGGACATATCGCGGATTAATCGAGCTACCCCGGTCTTTCCCCAATATATGTTCTCAATAAACTCAACGAGTTCAGCAATAGTCATGGCCTCGGCATTATTGAGAACATCAAGCGGAGGAGCTACGCGAACCCCCTGCCTGAACTCTGACGCTGCAGACCTCACTTGTTTGATGCGGATCACATCATTAGAACAGGCAGATCTGCTCTTGATAATTACGGCTTCCACCGGAGTCTCAATCTCTGCAGACATATGCACCTGCATCGCTGTACGCCCGCTAAAGACAATCCCGGGCCGAGACTTTTGCAATGCTTTGAGCAACAAAATTCCCTCCGGTCTTTTGTCGGTGTAAATTCCGCGCTCCACGCGGTAGAGATCGCCGTGTTTTATTTTCGTTGCAATAGCGCTGCGGGAAAGCCCCAATTGATGGAGCTCTTGGGTCTTAAAGATGTGGTTGCCCGTGTGTCCTTAGACGTGGGGACTTAGCGATCGGTTCCCAGTAGTAGGAAGATACGGAAAAACCTGCATTTCCATAGACAAAGACGCCTAAAAATGTGTTTTACAGCCTAATGTCTATGGAAATGCAGGCTCCACGGCCCGTGTATTTAGGGGCGCGGGATGTTCCTCAGATTAGACCATGCCATGTCCACCATGTGCCCCACTCCACCGCCGAAGACCGTGCGAGTCGCTGCCTTGGAGAACCCCATGAGCATCTCCATGGTGATATTAGGTGGGATGGAGAGGGCATTGGGGTCGGTGGTGACGTCGATAAGCACAGGCCCGGGGTGAGAAAAAGCCGCCTCTAGCTGTTCTCTTGCAGTCTTCGGGTCTGTGATCGCGATGTGGTGCAGGCCTACGGCAGCCGCAATCGCCGCAAAATCAACGTGTTCATGGTCTGTTTCATACTCCGGTATCCCCTCCACGAGCATCTCAAGCTTGACCATTCCCAAGGAAGAGTTGTTAAAAACAACGATCTTGATGGGCAGTCGATGAAGTTTCACGGTGAGCAGCTCCCCCATGAGCATGCTGAGGCCGCCGTCGCCGGAGAAACACACGACCTGCCGGTCCCTATCACTGGATTGCGCGCCAATTGCATGCGGCAAAGCATTGGCCATGGTTCCGTGGCGGAAGGAACCCAGCATCTCGCGCTTGCCATTGGGGGTTACGTAGCGAGCGGCCCACACGTTGCACATGCCGGTGTCGATGGTGAAAATAGCGTTGTCATCGGCTATCTCATCAATGATGTTGGCGATGTACTCGGGGTGAATGGGTGTGTGGTTTTCCACGTTGGAGGTGTATGCCTCAATAACATCAGTAAGCTTCCGGTGATGCAGTTCAAGCATCCGGTCAAGGAAACTGCGATCAGTCTTTTCCTCTATGTGCGGCAAAATATTCTCAATCGTTGCAGCTACATCACCCACGACAGGATGCGTGATTCGGGTGCGCTTACCAATATGGGAGGCATCAATGTCTACTTGTGCAACGTTCTTTTTGGGGAGGAACTCGGTATAGGGGAAGTCGGTGCCGAGCAGAATGAGGAGGTCGGCTTCATGGGAAGCATCGTGGCATGCCCCATACCCGAGCAGCCCCGACATGCCCACGTCATAGGGGTTGTCATGCTGGATATACATTTTTCCGCCGAGCGCATGTCCAACGGGAGCTTTGATTTTTTGGGCTAACGCAAGGACTTGTTCACGGGCTTCGCGGGCACCTGATCCGCAGAAAAGCGTGACTGTGGAGGCCTCGTTGATTGCGCGGACCAGGTCGGCTGCCTCCGCAGGATCTGGATAGAGGATCGGCTTTCCCCTCGCAATCACCGAGCCGGCAAAGGTATCGTCCTCCGCGCGCTGCATGGTGACGTCGCCCGGGATCACCAGGACTGATACGCCCTTTCCCGCCATGGTGGACTGGATTGCATGGTGCACAATCGTTTGCCCTTGGGTCGCAGAGTTGGCCATTTCGCAGTAGCCGGAGCATTCTGCAAACAAGGCTTCGGGGTGGGTTTCTTGGAAAAAGTGGGAGCCGATTTGTGTGGAAGGAATGTGAGAGGCAATGGCTAGGACTTTTGCACCGTTGCGGTGGGAGTCGTAAATCCCCTGTACAAGGTGGGTGTTTCCGGGACCGCACGAGGCTGCGCACACGGCCAGCTCGCCAGTGATCAGTGATTCTGCGCCGGCAGCGAATGCCGCAGCTTCTTCATTGCGAACGTGCACCCATTCGATGCTGGATTTCCGCACGGCGTTGACAATGGGATTGAGGCTATCGCCGACCAATCCAAAGATGCGTTTTACGCCTTGGGCTTCCAGGGTCTCCACAAGTTGTTCTGCAAACGACTGAGCCATGATCGTCCTCCATAACGTTGATGATGGTTCCGATTGTGCTTCCCTGCTGGTTCTTCCCACCATAGTTCGACTGAAATCACACATCTACCCCACAATTATGACATAAATAACTAAATGTTGTGCTTCTGTTCGCTGCGGTATTCTGTGTCTCATCATGCTGAAGCTTTTCGACGCCCCCATCTTCCGAATCCTGCGACGTAGGCAAGCAGCATCAACGGGCACCGCCACCATCGACGTCGCAGCTGCGCCTCCACTCGCACCGCTCGCTCCTGTCGACCTCAGCGACCGCGGGCAAGTCACCGGCGTGCTGGAAATCGCCGCACGTATCGGAGAAATCCTTATCTCAGCAGGATCAACCAATTCCGATGCCAGCGACCAGGTCAAAGCCGTCACAGAATCATTCGGACTGTGGTTTGTTCACGTCGATCTCACCTCCAATCGCATCCGGCTCTTTGCCAATGTTTCTGAAGACCGACGCGATCCGGTAACGGTCGTTCGCGTGGTAGCGCCCGCCCCACAGAATTTTCGCAAACTCATGCACGTAGATCGCTTGATCCGCGATATCCATTCAGGCCATGCCTCGCCTTTGGATGCCGAGACCCGTCTCGACGCCATACACCGCGCGCCCGACCCCATCGGGCTGCCCGGAGTTGTCGCATCTTTTGCAGTCATGAGTGGTGCCGTGGCATTCCTCCTTGGAGGAAATATCCCCGTCGCGCTCATTTCCACCATTGCCGGCGCCGTCATCATCTGGATGAGCGCCTGGCTAGACAAGCACGGCTTGCCGATCTTCTTCCAGAACACCGCGGGCGGAATTTTTGTCGCCTTCCTGGCCGCCATCACCTACGACTGGGGGCAGTACCTGGGACTTTCTATCCGCCCCAGCATGGTGATCGCCACGTCGATCATCGTGATGGTCGCGGGGCTAACCCTGGTGCAGGCGATTCAAAATGGAGTCACTTCCGCACCGATCACGGGCACGGCACGGCTTTTCGACGCCCTCATCATCACCGCTGGCATCGTCGCCGGCATTGCCATAGGTGTATCCCTTGCGGGGTCATTAGGATTCTCACTGCCCCCGGTAGAAACCGTCCCCGTCCCCAACTTCGCATCCAATACCGTCCGCGTTTTGGGCAGTATTTTTGCCACGTCCGGTTTCGCCCGCGCTTGCTACGCCGACTGGCCTTCCGTCTTCATCTCCGCGCTCACCGCGGCCTGTGGTTCAAGCTTGTTTTATTTTGTGCTCCTCCCCCATGGAGTTGGAGACATCACCGGATCTGCACTCACATCTGTCCTCATCGGGCTCATAGGCGGCTTCTTAGGGCGCCGCTACCTGATCCCGCCTCTCATCATCTCCATTGCTGGCATCACTCCGTTGCTCCCGGGTTCTGCAATCTATCGGGGCCTCTACGGACTACTCCATGATCAAATCCTGGTCGGCTTCTCCAACCTCTCTTATGCCATAGCCATCGCCACAGCGCTTTCTTCCGGGGTTGTCTTTGGCGAGTGGATCGCCCGCCGTTTCCGTAGGCCCCCGAGCCTTGATCACTATCGACGCTTCACCCGCAAGCTCGTACGCAACCGCCGCAAAAAGATCTACAAGCAAATCGCGACAGGCAATTAGGGTATGAAAAAAGGCGTGGATCCTTCAGTTGGGTCCACGCCTTCTCTTTAATGTTTAGGTCCGTACTCCACGCTTAGCTATTGCGACGACGGATCACTAATATCAGCCCAGCAAGTATGTCAAGCATACCTAGCATGACAACGACACCAATCTCAGCGCCCGTCTTAGCCAGCAGCTTCTTCGGTTTCTTGTCAGCGTCCTTTGGAGCAGGCACATCCTTGGGCGCCGGCTGCGGAGCCGATGTAGCCGGCGTGACTGGCATAGCGCTAGACGAGGAACCCGATGGTAGCAACGGCGGGATAAAGAGCGGCAAAGTAGGCACCAAGATCCACCACCACGGAATATTTGCAGTGTTATGAACTTCAATCAATGCGGCTTCTTTGACCGTCTGGACAGAAACCAACAACGTTGCCGTCCCATCACCATGATCCTTTAGCTCAACACCTGGATTAGTGGTGCTAAAGCCTGGGGTAGACCAGGTAGTAAACGCAGTATTTTTGGGCATGATCTCCTTCAGCAGGAGTTCAGTTCCAACCGGAAGCGGATCTAGATTAGTGATCTTTCCTTCGCTGATCTTTACCTCACGGGTCTGCTTCACTCCCTTTTCATCTGTCCAAGAAACCTCAACATCAAACTCACGAGGATTCTGAGACGAACCGGAAAGCACTGATCCCAAACCACTCACTTTCTTAGTCAAGGAGATACGACCAAGACCGTCATAAGCATTGACGAGTGTAGATTCGCTGGTGCTTCCCTTATCTCCAACGACTACTTCAGTAGCAGTGGTAGAAGCTGAAAGATCAAACTCAAATCCTTCAACTTTGGCAGTATCAGTCTTCTCTGTGAACTTACATGTAGCACCAGAACGCACATCCGTGATTTCTGCAGGCTTCTTAGCAGAAATGGTCACCGTACCATTCTTGGAATATGTGCCCAAGGTGCATACATAATCCACATCGAAAGTCTTATTCAGCAGAGCATCTACCTGTGGCCCCAGAATTTTCTTGTTCAGTTTCAAAGAAGCACGCCACGCGGAGTACTCGTTGGTTGCAACAACTTTTTCTTCTTTGTTGTCAACAATTGTGATGGAGTCAAGCCCAGAAACCTTGAGATCTGCCTTGCCAACCTCAGCATTTTCTCTGTAACCGTACAGATAGAACCAGCCGGGATATTTTCAGCCTTGGCTTCTTCACCCGCACCGATTGGGCCAAGAACACCTTCTTTGACTTCACCGAGTTCTTCGTTCACACACTTGTAATCAAAAGTGAATTTCTTACCGGTAGCAACACCATCAGGATCTACCAATTTCTTAGTGATGCTGAAAGATCCGACTTTCTTAGAGTACGTGTTGTTCACAGTCACGGTCCCGGTAGTACCTGCCGTAATAAGAACTGGAGCACCAGTTTCAACGACCAACGAGTAGCCCTTAACCTGAACGCTTTCCTGATCCTCGGTGACAGCGCAAAATGCACTTTCCGGCAGCTTTTCCACCGTGGCTTCGCCAGCACCAGAAATCTCTTTTACACCTGAAGCGATTTCTTTGCCGTCCTTGGTGCAGGTGTAGTTGAACTTATAGTTCTTCGCTTGTTGTGAGGCAGGAAGTCCATCAACTGTCTTCGCAATTTTGAATCCACCGACCGCAGTGTGATACGTGTTGGTCACAGTAATCTGTGCGGTCTTATCTGCGATAACGCCTACTGGCTGCCCATTATCAATGTCAACAGTTGCATCATCGATTTGGGCGGAGTAATCACGTTCAGCAACTTTGCAGGAATAACCAACCGGGATTTCTGGAGACTCTGTAGAAACACCATTCTTGATTGATAGTGCACCCTTGATTTCTTCTGAACCGTTCTTGGTACAGGTGTAATCCACTGCAAAGGCTTTGTCCTCAGGTACGTTAACTCCGTTTGCTACGACCTTCTTGAGAACCGAGAATTTGCCAAATTCCTTCTTGTAGCTGTTAGTTACTTCTACTACCTCTGTCTTCCCCTCAACGATAAGTACTTCTTTTTTTCTCAGGGATTTCAACAGAATAGCCAGGAACTTTGGCAGAATTTTCTTGTTCAGTTACAAGACAGGATGCACCCACGGGAACATCGTCAACCTGTGCTTCTCCGGCTCCCGTGATAGAAGCTACGCCCGCTTTTACTTCAACATCATCTTTCTTACAACTGTAATCAAATGAATAAGTAGGAAGATTCTCCGTCGCAGGCAGCCCCTTGACAGTTTTTACGATCTTAAAGCTGCTATTCTTAGGCTCGGTTTTCTTGGTGTAAGTATTTACTGCTTCGACGACAACAGCGTCTTCATTTTTCTCACGAACCGGGAACTCGACTTTTCCATCTTCGACTTTATTTCCACTGAGGGTCCAAGTGGGTTTCCCTCTCGAATCCTTCAACATCAGCGTCCTTTTCAGAAACCTTACAAATTAATCCTTTGTCAAGGTCACTGATGTGGAAATTTTCACCACCTTTAATTTTTTGAGTTCCACTCTTCGAGATTTCTTCAAGGTTTTCTAAAGGCGAGCACGACCAATCAAAAGTAAATTCCTTCAAAGGATCATTTTTCACCCCATCTACCTGTTTTTGAACTGCAAATCCACCTTTTTTACCTTCAGCCCAACATCCAGCAGAAGGAATAAAGACTGTTCCGTTAACATCATTTCCGTTTATATTCGCATGATTTATTACAGCACTTCCCGGAACAGGTTTTTTATCTGTATAAGTAATCAACGTAATACGTGGACCAGTACTTGGATCCACCCCATAGGGAAAACGAACAGTAAGTTTCTCTGGAGTACAATTAATCTCATAGCCATAGCCATGCGGAATCGGCGTAGTCAGGTCTGTCATATTATGAATTCCGCCTTCGACCCGACCATAACCATCGACTATATAATGCGGTGTTGGGTCCACAGCAGCACTACGAACTGCATCCAGATGTACCGGCGGTCGGACCGAAATCAAAATCGCCAGAGCACGCAATTTTATGCCCTTCAGGAGGTGTATCCGTTACTGTAAAATCTTTCTTTCCGGTATCACTTCCTACAAAAATCGTCCACGCGAAAGGATAAAGAGTCTTACCATCTAATTGAATAGGAGCATCGTATTGAACACCAGTTTTACCATTTCTATGTGTCACCCCAGGTGGACCATCAGGCAGATAAACTCCTTGCAAATTACCGTCACCACATCCCCAAAAGTAAGAGTTCCTGGATTCTCCCTACTCCCAAAACCGTTTACAGACAGTCCGCTATGTTTGTGATCCCATTCCACGGTAAAAAAGGCTGATCCCTTAACCTGGAAATTCGTTTGCACGTAATCCGTTAGCGTGAAGACTACTTCTTTTTGCCCTCCCGATATAGCGGCAGTAGCTACAGTTTTTCCGTTTTCATCTTTCAACGGAAGGAAACCCGTAGCAACAGTCATTAATTCTTGCGGTAATTCAACCTTAAATTGGTCACCGTTCTTCGCGTCTTCATTAACAGACCATTTTAAATTCCACCTCTGCTCGGCCTGACTTTTGGTCATACACATTATTGCTAACGCCCGGGCTGCCATCTCTCCATTTGAGATCTGTATACTTCGCGGCGCATTCCTCCCGTACTGCTTCTTGGGCTACAGACTTCGGTATCACCGCACATAATGCAGCAACCAAAACCACAATCACAGTCGTGACTAGAGCTTTGAATGCAGGGATACGGAACAAGGATTTCCGTATAGGAGAGGAAGCAGATAAAGGAACCTCTAAGTTCATTCTTTTCCAATCTAATTGAAATTCTTCGATTTAGCCCACATCCGAGTCCAGACCAGCCGCAAAAATACAGAAAGAGAAAAACACTTGCTTACCAGGTGACTTATCAAGTCCCTCCCCACAGCACGAAAGTTTAAAAAGCGCGCTTCAACGTCGCCCACGAATATGATGGCTATATCAACAAAAATACCAATTTTTAAGAAACGGGCATAATTTTCCCAGGTTTTGCACACCCATTATCCAAGTAACACCACCTATCCCTACCCCTATGATATGCTCGAGGCTGGACGCACTGCGGTGCTCCGCTTCCAAGGCTCGTGTGAAAGCACGAGCTTTTGTGCATTTAAGAGGAAAATGTACATCGGATATTTCGACGAATACAGACAACCCTGCGGCCTGAACCTGCACCCCACCTATATACCAAAAGCTCCCCTGTAGTTAGTATCTGTTTTCTCAGTCCAACTACAGGGGAGCTTTTCATTTTTTGAGCTGGAGATGGGACTTGAACCCGTGACCCCCACACTGCCAGTGTGGTGCACTACCAGCGTTTTTGTAGGTTATCGGGGGTTTTCTTATTTTTTCTTTCCTTGTGTGTCCTTCTCTTTTCCTGCGGTTTTGTATGGCTTGTTGTGGAAATGTCGTGGCATTTACACCACCAATCCAGCACTACACAACACAAAAACCCATCACCCAAAGCCCCCAAAACACAAATCCCCTTCCATAAGTTTCCTAATCGTGTGGAAGGGGGCCATAATCTGCGCCGGAATTAGCGCATTACGCATATAGTCCAGTACCAGTGATAAAAGCACCAGATGTTAAAATTCCATAGAACATTAACATCTGGCGCTTCACACAACATGCGCAATCTCCAGAACATCCCTACTGTGCGGACCGCATACGCACAGACGGCTAATTATTAAGAAGTTGCCTTTGCTAGGTAAATAGTCCGACCGCTAGCGTCCGTTTCCTTACTTACCTTGATATTCTTAATTTTTGTCTTCTCGGTGTCTACATTAAGAATGCCATCATTACTTTCTGTATCTTTAGGCAAAGGAATTTCTAGCTGGCCATTCTCCATAAACACAGCAGCGCCATTCAAAGCGGCTTCTCCGTCAGCTACCGAGTAAGAGCCTGTAAAGCCGATTACCACCTCTTTGCCTTTGTGATTAATAAAGTGCTTACTGTAGAAACTGTTTTTAGCGCCAGTAGTATCAAGTTTTAGCAAAGGGATATTTATATCCTTTTCTGCATCTAACACTGGAGCTATATCTGACGATATCCCCTTGTTCTGGCCCTCAATAATGGATGTCACATCGCGCTCAATCTTTGGATTTATCTTTTCCTCCAAAGGGGTGATATTTGATAGCAGTTTCTCCGCCTGGGTGATGCCCTCTTTTAGATAGGTATCCTTCCACGAAGGCTGACTTTCGTCTAGAAGCAAGCTAGCTACATAACCTATCTCATAGCTTTCTTGATCGGCGCTGTCAAACGTTACATCTTTTTTAATATTTTTCAGCGCACCCGCGTGGATCTCTTCAGGTGTACTTTTCACCGTACGGAAAGTCATAAAATTTTCTATATACCGAGCGTGCCCTTCGGCGATATCGACCCAAGCGATCGACTTATACTCATCAGGGAACTGTTGCTTCCACTGCTCATGCCAATATTTAGCATATCGCAAATACGTTTCGCGCTCTTTCGGATTTTCGTAGGCTTTAACCATGTTGTGGTAAGCCATCTGACGCAAGATACGCGGTTCTGGGTTTATCGGATATTCCTGGGACCTGCTAACTCCGATATCTTGGAGAGCTGCATCTTGCTGGTGATAGAAATGAACAGGCTCATGCGATGCAAACCTATACAACTCATTGGCATCTGGGTCGTCTTTGATGGTGCTGTTATTGACAGACAGGAAAATCGCTGTACGATCCTTGAATGTTGCTTGGCTGTATTGCCCTGGATCTGGCGGAGTAAGATCGTTGAGGTCCGCTTGACTTAGCTTCTTTGAGCCTTGTGTATCGAATGACCAAGCCTCTTCAATTTTCTTTTCGTCGTCCAGCTTAAAGACCACAGCTACATGTTTAGTAAAATCAACTCCGGGCCAGACCAAAGAGGAGGCAGGCCAATGCGCCTGTATCTTTTGGCCAAAAGGCTCAAGATAAGATTTAAAAGAGTTCTGCTCAGCTGAAACTGACGTAGATTGTGTAGTGTCCTGAGATGATTCAGTAGGGCTTCCGCATCCAGCAGCTAACAGTGTTACTGCTGTTAACGTAGCTACTGCGCACATCGGCCTGCTCTTTTTGTTAGGCGTCATCTTGTATACCTTCCAGTTGGGTCCTTTAGCACCTTAGGAAAATACTTTACCAAATAGCTATTAAAATCTTACTATCTGTATAGCTTTGATAGGAAACCCCTGGTAATCACCACAGCATAGACCGGGCCCGGATCAGGTGCGCCACACACAAAGATAGTCCCCTTCAGCCTAGGTGTATCACCTAAACCAAAGGGGACTAAATTTTTTACGCCTTCAACAAGCCTTTAATCTCATCTAAATCAATATCATCAGTCCTAGGTGGCTTCGCACCACCAGCCCACCGGATCAACTGCTCTAAATGCTTCACCGCCGTTACCAATGCCATACGCAGCCGGTGATTATCCACCTCCACACCACGCCGCTTAGCCCGCTCATCGTCTAAATCGGCCTGCATTTTATCAATGCGTGCCTCCAACGCGTCCATGCGTGAGCCTTTCACAGCCTGCGTATCCGACCGGGCTTTTACCACACCGATCCACACACCACCCAGTGCGGTTATAAGGGCGCCGATGCCGCTCAGTATCGCAGCTACAACGCTCACTGCTTCCCCCCTTCTTTAACGAACGGAATATCCCCACGCTTCCCACGCCACACAGCCCACATCAACGACACCGTCAACGCGAAAATAAGCACAGCTACCAGCCATAACACAGCCTCACCAGTCTCAATGGATGCCACCATAAGACTTGATGCCCACGACAAATTCACGCCGTAGACACCGCTAACACCACCGTATCCAGATGCCATTTCCGTATGATCGCAGCAACCACACCCACCACACCCACGATGATGTGCACCCACGCCCATATCATAAGTGGCATCACCAACTCACTAGGACGCTGCCACTGCAAAGGATCACCCAAAATCCCGGGCACATAATAGGCTCCCACGGCGATTTGCACCACAGCCAAAATCAGCAACGCGGTGGAATCAGTCATCACAAAAGCCCGCACACGGCGGGCTACAGGTCTCATTTTGCAGGCAGTCGCTCAATCGGCATGGGCTACACCCACCTCAGCGGTACTCTGGCCTGAGTATATCGGCAAACCCGCAGGCTCCCCACTGCTATGGCGTGGCTCATACGATACAGCCTTGCTATACACCTTTGCTGCATCAGCAATACTTAACACCGCAGGCAACAACGCTGCCAGATCAAGACCTGCGGTTTGTTGATCAGGTGCTTTCGGTAGATTCACCACTGCCGTACCACCGGTCACGGCTGCTCCTGCACCAGCAACAACGCCCAAAAGGGACGCTATCTGCTCATAGCCCAAGGTGGTGGCCACAACTGCTGCCACACCCACAAGCGCGGATAAAACATACATCACAAGCCGTACCCAACCAGCAGGATTTAGTGTATTCATGAATTATTTCCCTTCCTTGTCCATAAGGCTCAAAATCTTGGCAACATCGGCACGCAAAGCAGCAATCCCATCAACCGGGGTTAAATTATCGCCGTGGATGTTACGCCCCAGTTGCGGCCATCCCTTCAACTCAGGGCCACGAAGCTGGGTGTGAATATCTTTCACCATGGTTTCTATGCGGAATACCGCATCAACAACCGGGGTTAAAAACCCAGTGATGAAATCCTTAAATACTTTTCCGTTAAAGCCCCCACAGGGGCCTCCTTCCTCTCATGTGTTTTCTGAGCCGCCGTGGAATACGCATAGCCTTTGGGCACAATCAGCGTGCAGAACTGGTCAAACCCAATCCAATAGCCATAAGGGTAGAACCCAGAATCAGCGATCCACAGCTTGCGCATGCCTTCATCCGAGTACCCCATCACTGCGATGTAGTGATACACCACCCCACCGCCATAACGCGGTGACATCGTTGACGGGGCAACAGCACGCGGATAATTGCTTGGCGGGGCCACAATATTGGCCACCACCCCATGACCTGCACGAATGCTATTAGTGATCTCATCCCAGATCACATCTTTCAACCGGTAATCCGGATAAGCCCCAACATCACGGTGCCGGTACTCCCCACCAGGAACATTCGCGTTCAACACCGCCGGGAATTGCCCAATATAATCAGTGCCATTAGTCGTCGTCCGAAGGTCTTTCCCCAAAACGCTTTCTGACACCAAGCCCCCTGTCGCAGACCTAATCACGGTCTGACAGGACGCCGGGCCACAGTTATAAAAAGTGTCTTGGGTTACTTGATCCCGTGGGTAATCAAGAACTTTTTCCATCACTTTCCTTTCTGCCTGGCCTCCACCAAGCAAGCGCTGCCCGATGCCTAGGGCGCGCTCATACCTTTCTTTTCGATCTTGGAACCCATTCAGCCCGCCATTAATCGCACGAGTGACCCCCTCGATATCCTCCGCATCACACAAGTCATTGATCTCGGGGCGGGCCACAGTCCAATACCACGTAGCAGCAAGAAACCCCCAACGGGGGTCTTGACGCACCAACTCCGGGTGCTGCTCAAAATCAAGTGTTGTCAGTCCCCGTGATTGCACCCACCTGGTGAACGCGCGGAAATTATTCCGGCCTGTCAGCTGTATCGGGCCTGAGCCCTTAAAACGCCTGCCGTCACCAGGGTGGATATTCCCCAGGTCCGACCGACCTTCGTAGGCATCACCGCTAGCTATCTCCTCCATATAGCGCAGACCTGCGGATTCATGCCCGATCTGCGCGCAAAACATCGCCGCGCGGCGCACCGTAGTACACCCTGCAGCATCCATCGCTTCTGTGAAAGGGGCTGCAAAGCGGGCGTAATCCGCACTACCGCCCATTACTTCAGCAAGTGTTTGAGCATCCAACGTTCCCTCCTTTTGGGCATAAAAAATGCACCCGATGAGGGTGCCTGCCATCTTGGTTAACTCCTGCGGAAACGTATCCACGCCAGCCCATCCGCGCCGGACTGCCCTGGATTAAACTTCCCCAAAATGCCTCCGGTGCCCCCACCACCACCATCCCCGGGGGTCATGCCAGGGGTATCGACACCAGCAGGAGAGCCAGCAGGTGCATAAAAACCATCAACCTTGACCTGCTCACGTACACCGGCTGCAGCACCTCCAAATCCACTGCCGCCTCCGCCTCCAACAGCAGTTCCGGTAATGCCACCCCCATTGACAGAGCTTTCACCTCCGGCACGCCCATTTCTATCATCCCAGGATAGCCCGCCACCCCCTCCAGCACCGACTGTAACTTTGAATTGAACTCTGCCTAGCAAGGGTTGGGTGCCACTTGTGACCTGCCCAGCGCCTCCGCCATTGCCTAAGCGCCCCCAAGAATTATCACCACACGCCCCACCACCACCGCCGGCGATGAGAACAAAATCCATAAACTTCGCCCACGAGGGAGAGAAAATCACGTAGTGCCCAGGCTGCCTAAACTCGCGAACCTCTGGATGGCGTGAATTCCTCCACACCAACACCCCACCGCGATACACCTCCTGAACCTGGACCGCACCGACAGTAATGCTTTTGATTGCTTTCCCACCAACAAAAATCACTTTATGACTCCCTGACGAAATACCACACGTTAGGCGCAGGATATTCAGGGGCAGCATCAACAACACGCATATCAGTATTCCTGCCAACGCGCGGCGCGCATAATCCCAGGCTTGCTCAACCTTCCGAGATTTTTCAACAACCCCGACAACGTCATCTCGATCAACCTTTTGGCTCAGGGAGCTTTTAAGCTCATTTATCTCACCACCTAGCCCTGTGATCTCGGAAGTTCTGTGCGTATGGCTCGTGTTCGCCTTACCAGCCAACGCCTGCGACAAACCAGACACACCAGAAATCGCAAGGGACTCAACTTTTTGACGCAGTGCCGAAAGCTCAGTCACAGACGCTTTCTCAGAAAGCTGCTTCATCAATACAGCCGCAGCACTCTTCTGAGACACCAACTCATCCGCTACTTCTTTCAGCGTGTCATAAGCTTGCGACGCACCATCAAGAAGCTTATTAATCGCTGATTCAACAACGCGGTTCGTCACCGACTCCGCGGTATTTGCCGCTGCTTGCGCTTTCAGCG
Source organism: Corynebacterium silvaticum (assembly GCF_002162115.2). Lineage (NCBI taxonomy): Bacteria > Bacillati > Actinomycetota > Actinomycetes > Mycobacteriales > Corynebacteriaceae > Corynebacterium > Corynebacterium silvaticum. The sequence continues at coordinate 2,119,771 of NZ_CP021417.2, forward strand.
AATGCTGCCCCGCTGTTGCAGCATCCCGCTTCACAGCTTCTGCATCACCTTTGACCTGCGAGATAACCTGCTGTGTGGCTTGGGTGATCTTTTCTTGCACCACCGAAAAAGACCTCTCAGCGTTGTCTTTCAGCCACTCATACTGCGGCTGCCACGCATCTAGCTGCTGGACGCGTGGCTCCCACTGAGCAAGCCGATCCTTCAACTGCTGCCACGCTGACGATGCCGCCGACTCCTTCTGACTGGCCACAGACGCCGACTCTTTAGCGGCGGTGGCGGACTTTTCCGCTTTCTCACGATCAGTAGCAGCAGCCGTAGCAGCCTCGCCAGCAGTCTTCACACCACGAGCCACCTGATCAGCCAGCTCAGCCAGCTTATCTGCCACTTCCGGGGTAAAATCCTTCGCATCCTCCACAGCCTGACGCAGCGTGGCCGTGCCCTCATGCACCAGCATCGGGATAGACTCACGAGCTGTGAAATCAGCCCCGATTAACACCAACACCGCAGCACCCACTGCTACATCAACACTGAACTCACCACGCTCATCCACAGTGATACGCACTGGCTCATCCACAATCAACCCACCACCCCCAGGGCGGGTGGCAGCAGGACGCAGCCACACCTCCCGAATACCAGAAGGCTGCTTGGTGACCGTGGACAATTTTCCCTGAATAACAGGCATACTTTTTATCTCTTTCCTTCGCTAAAAACCGGCAAAACAACAACGGTTGCAGACCTATACGCCTGGTAGGAGCAACCAGCATGCATCTCGTGAACTTGGCCGGCTTGCGTAATCTCCATAGCAGTGATGTCAGTCGCACCGTTCGTCGCAACACAGATCATCAGAATGGACCCCTTCCATCCAGCTTTGGAAATGAAAGCCGCGCCAGAATTTTTTGTGAACGTCGTTCCCCGAAATTCCAGGCTTCCGAATTCATCCCCTGTAGAAAGCTTCCCTGAAGAACTGCCATAAAACCCCGGCTTACCATCATCGATGTGCAAAAACCGTGGGGCACAGGTAAGGGCTATTGAGTTCGCCTCAATCGCGCGTTGCTGGTCGTCATTAGCTTTCGCGTTCGCCTCAATCTGAGCAGATTGCAGCGCGTCAGTTGCGTCTTTTTGCTCACGCCACTTCTCTATCGACAACTCAGCAGTCTTCTGGGCCTCCCCAGCTTTTTCGTCTGCGGCTTCAGCCTTCCCATCAGCAACCCTGGCGTCTGACTTCGCCTCGTGAGCAACACGAGAAACCTGAGACACACGAGAAGACACCTCAGCTACCTTCGCAGCAGCCTCACGACGTTCCTGGGCTAAAACTCCCAAAATCTGCGTGTTCGACGAATTCAAACGCACAGAATCAACAATTGGCTGCCCGCCAGCATGAACGCGCCACCCCCACACCCCATTCTCCGCCACCATGTCGACCGCAGTCACGGGCGCAGGAATACGATGCTGGCACAGCTGCACATCCACGATGGAATCAATATCAAAATTCACACCCGGGACATGTGGCCCTAACCCTATCGCCGTGATATCGGACTCAAAAAACACCTCACCATCAGACCGGGTTTCCGCCGCATCCAAGACCTGTTCTGCATCCGACGAACCACGCACATAATCAACCTCACCATCAGGGGTGACGGCCATCACCTGAGTAATATCGGCCCTCACCCCACGCACATCAAACCTACCCATAGGCATATCAGCGGGCTTATGAACAAAACCCTGCACAAGACGCGGATCATCGGCTTGGGGCAGCTCCCCATCTAAAACCTGGGTATTCCACTTTCCCCACACAAACCCCGCAACCCTGCGCCCCACGGTGCCTCACCGCCATCAGCAACCAACACAACATCACTCATTGCTGCAACACCTCCACAACAATCGACGGCTTCGCCAGATCCAACCCCGCCACAGGCTTATCCCCTGGCAGCCACATATGGGCCTTGACCACACACCCCGACATCTGCGCCGGAGTACTAATCTCGTCCCATAGCGAATTATCCGACGGGCGCAGCAAAAGTCTTTTCGAGGGCTTACCAGTGGAGGTATCGGCCACCACAATCGGATAATCCTCCACCCCGAAAAGCCCATAGGTGGCCTTCAGGCTCTCGCGGATCATTCGGCGGATGACCTGATCGGCTGGACCGTCAAAAGTGAACCCGTCTGCCACGACTGCCATTTTCACAGGCGCATACATGCGAGGCTTTTCATACCTCGCCCCCAGGTCACTATCCTGTAGCGCAAACTCGCCTTTCACCTGCCCGGGGGCTGACCAGCCGGGTAAAAGCATCAACTCGGACAGCATATCCGTGCCATGCACGGTCAAACTATGGGGAAGCCGTGCGTCACACTCGGCTTTCGTGAGCTGTACACGATACACCGCGCGCCACGACTCACGCTCAACCATGACAAACCGCGGCGGCCCCATCACCGGCACCAATCGCAGCCTCTCATCCTGCCTGCCCAAACCATCAGCAACAAGCTCATCAACAATCTGGTGGGCCACGCCGCCGATATCCACACGAAACTTTGCTTCAAAAGATTCAGGATTCAGCCGGGTTGTAGGGTCCTTCATCAGCTCATACGGTGGGCACTCGCACACGGGCTCCCCATTTTCATCAAGCAGCCCCACCCACTCCCCACGAGCCTTAATAACGCTTTTACGGCGCTGTGCAAACGCGTCCCAATCCAATTTTTACCCCTTCCACGGATCATAGACACCGATGTTCCACCGCAAAGTGGCGCCATCAGGAAGATGAAAAACACCAGATTTCCCACCGGAACTTGCTCTGGAAGAGCCTTACCCCGAACCTTCAGCCACAGGGCACGATCAAGCTCACCCCTCAACGTGGTGACTTTAAGCCCATCAGCCCACGCGAGTGACAAAACCCGCAATTCGAAAGATTCAGGAAGTGTAAAAGTGGCACCGGAGGGGAGTTTTACCTCACCCCCGGCCCCCTCCCATACGATTTGGGGGATACTGGAACATCACCGCTATTCGTCACTGTGACGATATTCGAACCGTGGGACTCAAAAGTATCCGACAGCCAAACACCACCATCACCCACCAACGGAACATCAATCACAATCTCCCCACCCTCAGTAGGATCAGCCACAGGAGTAGACAACGCCCCCGACAACCGAACCGGCAAACTCCACCGACCCAACCTAGGATGCGACACCACCAACACTGATTTCGCCACTGAAGACCACATCCCACGAAACTCAGCCACCAACGCAGCCACATCACACAGCCCCAAAGTCTGTACAAAACACGACAGCGACTCCTCGACCGGCTGAGCAACCGCATCAGTAACAACCTGCCCTGCAACACCAACCGAGGAAGCCGTAGACACCGACGGTGACCCCACTAAACCGACAACCCGGACTCGGCCAAAACCACCGGCGAAAAAACATCCGTTAAATTCACATGGCGAGCACCAGAGGGCGAAAAGACCTCCACCGAAAAACATCCGGCATAGCCCGAGACAACTCAAACACAAAGAAATCCTTTCACCCTCAAAACCTAGCGACTCCGCAAAGCCGCCCATTGCTGCCCATCAATCCCAGACCGACGATCATTCACCTTGACCTCCAAACCATCAACACGATCCCCAAGCTCACGCAAAAGACGCAAAGCCGGATCATTCCGAGGATAAGAAGAATCCAAAGTCACATTAACCACGGTCTAAGACCCACCATCACGAACCACACGGCCCAAAAGATCACGCTGAGAATTAGCCTCATCAGCTAACTTTTTCAGCACATCAGCCGAATCAGACTGCACCTTCGCAACATCCGCAATCGACTTCCGTGCCCCGGCATCCTTCTCACGCCAATACTCAGCCCAAGACTTTTCAGACCCCTGACGCGATTCCAGCGACTTAATCAGGGTCTCCAATGGCGCTAAATCAAGCTTGTGCAGCGCCTCAGCCTTACCCCGATCAATCAATCTTCGACTTCAACGCCTCACGGTCAGCGGCTAGATCAACCAGCCCGGTATCGAACTTCGCCCGATCAAGCGCACGCGCCGCATCACCAAGAGGCGAAAACCGAATCAATTCCTCAACCCGATCACCACCACCGAAAAATCCAAGAGCACCAGCACTCGCCGTTGCTTTATTGATCTCAGCCAATGACTTCTCATCAAATTTCTTGAATTCCGGCATCTCAGCGAGCTTCCGCATCTCCTCATTAATCTGAGAGATACGGCGGTTCGCCGCCGGGTACCACGTTGCCCACTTAACCGGGTTAATCCAATTCCCGACGCTTGCTTTATCCGCTTCGATCTTCGCTTTCTCAGCCGCAAGCTTCGAATAACGCTCCCCCACAGTCGCCTGTGTGGAATCCAAACCGAACGCAGTCCCCGTCAAAACCACAAGCTTTTGCGACGCAACACCCAAAGACCGCGTCGCATCACGCAAATCAAACACAGCCTTAGTCTGCTCAAAAACCGCATTCAAAGAAGCCACACGAGCCTGCTTCTCAGCAAGCTGCTGCCCAATCAACGCAGCCTGAACCTCCGCATACAGCGCACGGGACTCATCAGACATCTGCTCAAAATCCGCCAGAGCCCCAGCCACATCACGACCAAGCTTCCACCGGAACCGATCAAACGCCAACCCCATATCCGACTGCAACAACAACCGTGCGCGCGCGTCAGCCCGCAACTGAGCCTGATACTTCGCCTGAGCCTGAGCCACAGTCTTTGCAGCCTCAAGCTGAGAGCGCACTCCATCAAGCTGCACAATCCGGAGATTAAGAGCCGCAGCGGCCACCTGGATCTGAGATAAAGCAAACGCAACACGCAACTCCATGACCTGCTCACGCTGCTTTTCCACCATTGTGGAAAACTCGCGCACAGCACCCATCATGGACGCGATAGCATTACTCACCTGCAAGCGGGCCTGGAACACAGCACCCACGATTTTATCCGTGATCTTAACAACCGCGATTGCGACTTCAATCGCCGCCGCTATCTCAGTACGCCCAGCAGCCTTAGCCGCAAGCGTAACAACACCGCGGGCCTTCTCTAGATCACTTTCAGCTTTCATGAGCTGATTCAGCGCTTCCGCCGATGCTTTCGGGTCCTTAGCCTTCAGATGATTTTCGCGGGCCTCATGCAGATTCGACTCAGCTTGACGCACAGCATCCGCAGCATCAACTTGCGCCGCAAAAGCATCCTGCATCGACTCATCCCCGTCGAAAGCACCTTTGAAAAGGCCAGTGAAGCCACCCAAGCCAAGCTTCTCACCAACCCCAAAAACATCTTTGAGGCTAAACCCGCTGGCGAAAGCCCCCAGATTTGAGCTTGCTACCTGCTACCTGCATGGACTCCGCAACCTTCACCAAAGCGTCAGGAAGGCGCTCAAAGGCCACGGTCTGCCCCGGCGATAACACCCGCTCTGGCTTAATCGTTGCCTTAGGCAAAAACCTACGCCATTGGCAACCCCACCGAGATCAAACGCACGATCACGCCAACGCGCGAGCGCCGATTCACGCCCGGCCCGCTTATCCCACTCAGATGCAAGCGACGACGCCGCACCCCAACTAATCTCCTTACCGCTAGTTGTTTTGTAAGCCCACTTGTCGATGTGGACTGCACACCCTCAACCAGCGTGGGGCCAGCAAGAGAACGATGCCAAATATCGGTGTATTGAGGATGATTAGCGGGCGCCGCAGCCCCACCAATCTGGCCATTGCCACGGCCACCACCCATTTCGATATTGACCTTTTTCCCATCACCAAAAGTGATAGTCCCCGACGTGTGCCCACCATAAGGCCCGCCGTTAAAAATCCTATTGAGTAAGTATTAGGCCCGCCCATTCCGCGCCTAAACCCATGCACAGCGGTCCACTGCCCTTGGTTAAGGGTGGCGAATTTACGGCCAGCGACCGGAACCCCAGCAACCAAAGCTGCACCAGCAGACTGAGTGCCAGAGTAATCACCCCAGCTGGAGGCCAATCCACCGCCCCACGCATAGCGGGATCCTTCTAAAGAAGAGGGGCCTTGCTGCCCGCGGATATTCTCGCCTTTGAAGAATCTCAAAAGCTCGCTCGCAGACACTAGCCCACCATCAGCGAACCTCGGCAGCCCCAAATCCCCTACACGTGGGCTGAGGTTTCCGCCGTTGATTGCTCTCAAAAGTGGAAGATTCCGTGAAGTAGCCTCACGATTTACGATGAATTCACCAGGCTCGACCCTGGCTATGGGCACCCCAGCGCGGGTAATCCCCACGATTGGGTCACGGGTGGATCGTGAAACCCCCGGGATATCCGGTAGCACGCCACCACGATTGAACCCGGGTATCTCACCATCATTATGGCGGTGAACGACGTTAATCTGCCGACCCGCAGATTGCGTCGTATCGGAAAAATACTGAAAATACTATTTTTAGCTTCTGACAGCCATCTCTTTACATCTCCAAACTTCCGCTTTATCCCTTCCCACAAGCCGTTCATGATGTTCTTGCCAGCATCAACGAGCCACTCACCGGATTTCGCAAAAATCCCTTGATCTTATCGGGAAGCTCTCTAATCGTGGAGAGGATGCGATCTTTCATCTCTGTGGTTTTTCGCCCCACAGACTCAGCCCACTCAGACACCTTCGCTTTAACCGATTCAACCATTTCGCGGAAGAAATCTTTGACCGCAGACCCAAAACGCTGAGTCAACCCAACAACGGTGTCCCACGCCACGCTAATACGCTCGCGGGTACCATCAAGCCACTCACCAACTACGGCTTTAATATGCTCAATAGCTTCACCGAAACGATTTTTGATGGATTCCCAACCCGCGGAGAGAATCCCGCCGATCTCATCCCACTTGCCGGTGAAAAGGGCAACGATAACTAGCCAAGCAGTGGCGAAAACATCTTTCACGGCTTCCCAGCCCGTGGTGAATATGGTTTTCACAATCTCAAAGCCAGCCGAGAAACTAGCTTTAAGCTGCTCCCACCACGCAGACGCAATCGCAGTGACCCCATCAAATAAGGCCTTAACACCAGCAACGAAATCACTATTCATGAACGCATCAAAAAGCTCATGGGCACCGGTCACGATGCTATTAAACGCTTCTTTGATCCACTCAGCCCCGCTTTTTACAAGATCAGTGAAACCCTGCCAAACTTTCTGACCAGTCTCGGTTTTTGTGAAGAAACCCCACAACGCTAGCCCAATACCAGTAATCGCAGTAATAGCCCAACCAACAGGACCCATTGCGATCACCCAAGCCGCGGCGATCCGCCCAGCGTTAAAAATAGCCTTGCCAGCGGTTTTAGCCCACGCCCAACCAACCTTCCACAAGGCTTTCACATTCGACGCGGATCCTTTAATCGCATCGGCTTTCGCGATCATCCAGGCTTTGCCGTGCTTCCCAGCCCCAATCAAAGCTTTCGCACCCGATTGAACCCACGAAACACCCAGCTCAATAATAAGGGGGGGGTAACAAGGGGCGCTACCACAGATGCAAAAATAATAAGCTTTTCCTTATTAGCCTCGATCCATTGCCCAGCCTCCTTAAAAGCCTCCGGCAAAGCCTTCACAGCGGGGACTAGCTTCTCCTTGAAAACGCCTCAGCCACCGGAATAAACTGAATCAAAGCCTCAAGCTTATTCTTAGCGAAATCCTGCACCGCCTGAGCCACAGGCTCCAATGCTTCTTTCGCAGTATCCCGGAACCGCTGCCACTTCTGCCCTGTGGTTTCCAGCTCACCGGCAAGGCCATTAATCGTGTCCTGAGTTACCCCAATATCACCCTGAAGATCATCAATAGACAACGCACCAGTTTTAACAGCCTCAACGAACTTACCGGCGCCCTTCACCCCAAAAAGCTTCTCGGAAAGGGCAATAGCCCCAACCTCATCACCCTTTTTAATAAGATCCCCAACCGCACTAGCAGTCGCGTGAAGCTCCTTCTGAGGATCCTTACCAGCCTTATCCAGCTTACCGACAAGGGCCGCAGATTCACCGATACTAAAACCAAATTGCTTAAGCTGTGGGCCACCCTTAACCACATTCCCCGCAAGGCTATCAATAGACACACCAGTAGCCTGTGACACACGGAAGAGGTCATTCATTGCTTCCGGCATCTGCCCAGCTTCCACACCAAAAGCACTCAACGCAGACGCAGCAGAAGTCACATCAGCATCAAAACCCAAATTCTTCAAATTCTGAAACTGACGGGTCATCTCCTCCAACGGAGCACCAGTAACACCCAACCGGGTATTAAGATCCGCCATTGTGGCGCCAATCTCAGCCAGACCACCCTCCGCGGCAACCGTCCCAGACACATTCCGCAAAGACTGCTTCAAAGCATCAAAAGCCTCACCACTAGCCCCCGTACCAGAGCGGATGATGTTATATGTGGATTCGAATTCCTTCCCCACATCCCACACCGCACCCTTAATCGACGCCACACCAGCAAACGCGGTCGCAGCCCCCAACATGAGCCCCGGCAACCCTTTAAGCTTCTCAGAGACAGCGCCAATAGCATGGCTACCCTTCTCCTTAAACTTCTCCATCCCGCGGCTCATAGACTCCGTGGACTTCGCCGCCGCCTCTTGAGCATCATCCAAACGCCGCGTCGCCGAAAACAAATCCGAACTAACCCCAGTCGCGAACTTCTGATTCTCACCCAGCTTCCGCTCAGAATCCGCAAGCTTATCCGACGCCTTCGACGCCTCCAGACGCGCACGCTCAACCGCCGACTCCTTAGAAGCAACAGCAGCATCCGCACTAGCCCGCGCCTGCTTCAACTTCAGCTCCGCCTGCTCCAACTGCTCAACCGAGGCCTTCCCGAAGCACGCAGCTTCGCTAAAGACTCCTCAGCAGCACGCACCTTCGCGTCACCGCCAGCCCGCGCAGCCTCCAAAGACTTCTCAGCAGCCTCAACCTGCTTCACCTTCACAGCAACATCAGCCTTAGCGTCAGCAATCTTCTTCTGCTGAGCAACAACCGTCTCAGTGGCCTTCTTCTCCAAAGCCTCAAGACGCTTCACCTCAGCCCCAGCAACATCAACGCCAGACTTAAAGCCCTGTGCGATGCCTTGGCCCGCCTTTTTCGTCGCGGCTTCCATCGGGGCCTGCACCTGAGACCGAATGTTCTTCTGAATGCCTCGCAAATCAACCGAAATCGGCAAAGACGCAAAACCTACACCAGACACATCGAATCCCCTTTTTTTGTTATTCCATACCGAGCGCCCTTGTGCGCATCCGCTCGGCGGCCAAAATTTGTTGCTTTCTCGCCTCGAAATCCGCCTGCTTCTTCTGATCCTCACGCGCAGTCATAAACGGATGAGCCTTCTCAGAGAAAAGATTAAAAATCGTCATCGTGATCAATTCCAGCTTCGTGAACCGCTCCGTGTCGTTCACGTCAGCCCAGAATCGGGAAGAATCACGATCCAACCCATCCACAAGCAGCAAAAGCCGCCGCAGTGTCAGCCGGGATTCCCCACCGTTGGGGAGGAAAAAGTACCGGTAATCCCAGCCTTTATCTGCGAAATCCTGCTCTACAAGGTCTTCGCGCTCGCGGATCAGGCGAAAAAGCCCTAGCCTTCCCCAGCCCGGTGGCCTCTGTGTATGCAGGAATGATGATTTCAGTGAAGTCACGGACTGAAGCACCTACGTTTTCGAGTTTTTGCATCTGGCGTGGCCCGAGGATCAGTGAGAATGCTTTCACGAATTTTTCTTCTTCCCATGCGATTGCGGTAGCGACAGGTGCATCGTCTAAGGATGAAGGCGCGGTGAGTGTAATAGTTTTCCCATTGACCTCAACCTCGAAACTGATGCTTTCTTTGTTGGCTTCTGCTTGCGCGGGGGTTTTCTTAGAGTTAGTCATGGCAGACCTTTCTATTTAGATGTGTGCAAAAAGTTTGTGCAGACCTTTAGGGATGGCCCCACGCCGGTCTGCCATGAGCGTGGGGCCATGAGGATTACCCCTCAGAAACGGTGACCTTCGCACTGTCACCGAGCTTCGCACCATTAGCAGTAACGCTGGCTGCGCCCTTGACCGTGTAGCCAGAGGTTGCGCTAGAACCGGTTACGGTGACGCCAGTGGTGACCTTCAGGATCTCTTCCTGAATCTTCGAAGCAGCAGCGTTGTAATCAATCGCTTCGGTCTGCTTGCCGTTCACCGTCAGCGTGAAGGAGCCGGAAGAAGCAGCCTTATCGAACTTCACTGTGAAGTTCTTAACAGACTCAGCAGCAACCTTCTCGCCGTTAGATTTTTCAGAGAAACGCAGCAGATCAACCTTGCGCGCAGCCTTAGCAGCACTGCCAACCTTGATACGGTCGAAAGCGTCCTTCATCTGACCAATCTTGAAATCGAACTCGATTTCCTTGCCCTCAGGGTCCTCACCATAGCCAATGTTCTGCATGGTGGCGATCGCCGGATAACGAGAAGCAATGATCTCAAGATCGCCCTTCTGATCAGTCACGACCATCGCAACATAAGGCAGAGCGACAGCAGAACCACCGAAAGGAACCTCAGCGCTCTTGACACCGTCGAACTTCTCCTTAGCCTCGGTGGTCTTATCCTCGCGGTCAGGCCACGCGTTCCGGTCAACGGTGGCGTTGCGCTCAATAACAGAGGCCTTAGCGGTCAGCTCACCGGGCTTAACAGTGGTGGAAACCACGCCGTAGCCCCAGCCCTTCTTCTTGGACTTCTCGACCGTCTTCTGAATGTCGATCTTGGTGCCATCGTCCAAAATTCCGATGGTCTCCCACTGCTCATTGAAAGACCCATCAAAACCAATCAGCGGATTCTCGTGAAAAGACACCAAAACCTGACCGTCAATCAGCGGAGAAACGTTTTCTGGGGAGCGCTGAGAAGCGCCCTTCGTTGCAGCCATATCTAGGCCACCTTTCTGTTCAACGCGACGTTAAACGCAGCCGACGCCACAAACCCACCAATGCGGGAATCAGGGCGGGCAATGCGATTAGTCGCAGGCTTAATAGAAAAAGCCCACCCCGTTGAGGTGGGCTTAGTAAGATGCCCGTCAATCATGTCGAGCATCCTGTTAGTGGTTCGCAGGTCACCGCAATGCACTGTGATCCTCACAACCTCACGCGTCCAACCACGCGAGGAATAAGGAACACCATCGGAGACCACAACCACACGAGGGCCATCACGGGGAGTCCACTTAGGCGGCAGCGTGTCGGAGATAATGTCAACGGGGTCAAACACACGACGCAGACGATTAAGCAACAGCTCCGCGGCGTCTCTTTTCATCCACATCAACCGTCACCACCATAAGGGCTGACGGTCAGACCAAGCGCCGAGGCCGCTTTCGTCAGATAACCGTGCTTCGCCTGCAGCAGCATGCCGTGAGGCTCCGCAATGGTCACAAGACCATAGGGGCGACCGTTGTCATTAACACCTGTCTGGGTGAGAACCTCAACATCTTCAGGAATCTCACCAGCAACCTTCTCAGTCACCTCAGCAATCGTCGCAGCATGAGCATTACGCACAGCCTCCATGATCGCAGCATCATCAAACTCAATCTTGAAACTCATGCCTCACCCCTCTCAGCGATGACCTGCATGCGGGGGGCGATGAGAAGCAAGCGCAGGGGTTCGCCCCGTCGCCCAATCCCACGGGATATGAATCACGCGATAGGACAGGCCACGGATCACAAGCTCATCGCCCTCATTGATTGGGGTGCCAGCAGCAGCCAGCACCTGCACCTGCACCTGCACCTGCCGAGTGTTTCCCCCGTTAACCCCATCACCTTGATCATCGAACGTTGTTGCCCCCATGGGGAACACATCGGCAAAGAATATCTCCTCAACCACCCCAGCTTGGAACCCATTCACAAACACTGGGTCAGGACGACGAATCACCTGTTCCATACACAGACCACCCTTTCAAACCAGCAGTTGATGATGATCAATCGCCAAGATTTTCCATCAACGACTTTCCGCCAAATCGACCTCACTACTCAAAGGCACCAAGGCCACAGCGGCGCATACAGAGTCAGAAATAATGACGACAGTCTCGCTCGTCGCTCACCTCCGGCCAACGACCAGGCGGCGGGAAATTAAACCGCGAGCTACCCAGCAAACCAAGCAACTCGCATTGAGAATCAGACAAGACAAGACCACCCAGTGCAACGGACTCGACACCGACCGCATCCCACGAGACGCACCAACAAGGATTGCGGATGTCACCATCTCTTTAATGACCCGCTTGACGGTGAACAATCCCCACTCGTCTCCCTCGGTTGGGAAGTCCTTATGGACCACGGGCGAAGTCCGCTCTGACGATCATCTCTGCTTCCTTCAGGAGTCGTGGTGCGAGGAGCTCCTCAAAATCCGAGAGTTCCCTAGGCAGGATCAGATCGTTGATAGTAACGAGTGACATGCGCACCTCCTTATGGAAGAGCAGCGATCAGCTCGTCCTTGCTCTTGTACTGTGATAGGTCAACGCCACGGGCACGGGCGTAAGCGTCCCACGTTGCACGGTTCGCAGCATTCAACGGTCGGACTGGAAGCCTCTGGTTCTGCCTCGCGCTCGTCGTCCGATTCGCTAGCCTCACGCTCCTCGGGTACATGATCTTCAGTGTGAGCCTCTGCTGGTTCGTCGCCCATGGCGCGCTTGGCGATACCGCCTTCTTCAAGCCACGCGATTAGTTCGTCGTCCACGCTCACGCGCTCGCCCTTCTGGCGAAGCACGATACAGTCGGACAGCTGCTGATACCAGCGTGTAACAAGGATGATGACTACTGTCATTACTCGACCTCCTTAGATGCCGGTGATCTTGATTGCAGCCTGTGGGTTGTCCACAGCCAGAACACGCTCACGGAATGCATCCATGCGCCAAGACTGGTTGGAACCGCCGTATCCGTTCTCGCCATGCTCGGAATACAGCGGAGTGATTGTCAGCGGATCCACAACGGATTCAAAACCGACGACACCGGATTGCAGAACATAAATCTCGTTGTCTGGAAGCCATGCGGAGACGAAGACGCGCAGACCAGCGAGCACACCTGGCGTGACACCGGAGTACACAGGGTTATCAACTGGGGAGCTGCCGTTGTAGTAGCGCTGCGCTTCCTCGTTGAACAGGATCAGGTCCAAGGACGCCTCGTTCAAAAGAAGAGTGTCAGGACGATACCCCATGAGCGCATCGTCTCGGTTAGGTGCCTTAGCAGTGCTGATCATGCGCTTAGCGTTGCGGATGTCGCGCAGTGGCTTCGCCGCGGTCTGATCCCACTTGGTTGTTGCACCGAGGGTCTGAATGTCTGCTGCTTTGAATGCTCGCAGAGCACCCTCGACACCATTCTTAACCATCGTGTTCTGCAGAGCAGTGACCTGCAAACCAACCTGATCAATCTTGTTCTTGCGGACCATGTCCCGAGAGATGCGAGCACCGATGGCGGTGCGCTCAGAAACGATCTTCTTGACCTTGCCAAGATTGACGTCAGAAGTAGGGATCTCCGCGAACTCAGCGACGATCTCAGCGTCATCGTTCAAATATGGTGCTGCTGCCTCACGGTAGGCGACGACACCATCGTTAGTGCCACCGTCACGGAAGATAGCCTTGACAAGGTCAGCACCATCAAGGTTCTCGTAGGTGCGCTCCTGCCGCCACGTTGGGTCCTTGATGATGGAGTCAACGGTGATTGCTTCGCCGGAGTACGCGCTATTAAGCAAAGTCGGCATTTTCCCTCCTAGGAAAGTAGTTGAGTTAGGTTAGGCACCGAGTCCAGCTGGGTGAAACAGGGAAACCTTGACGAGGCCGTTCTTCACATCAGAAACGGCGATACCGACACCTACGGTGCCGGACTTTGCGACCTTTCCATCAGCTGCTGCATACACCTTGGTATCAACGGTCAGGTTCTTTTCCGCGGTCTCAATCGGAACGACAACACGGCCCGTGTGAACGCGGACGTGCTTTGGTAGTCCGTGGGTCAGGTCGTTGTCTCGATCACTGGGTGCTGGTGCTGCTGCTTCGGTGACGGCGCCGAATGGAAGCGCGTTGGCTCCGGCGTGCTCGATCTTTCCTTCGACGGACTTGACCAAGCGGAACTTACTGGCCGCCTTGCCTGCTTCGCGGGTGAGGTAGCCGGTTTCAAAAGTTGGGTTAGACATTGCGAAAGTCTCCTTTTAGATAGTTGGGCGCTGGAAGATTCGGCCTCGATCTGCCTGCTGGTTCTTCTCCGAGTGGGCAGCGGACGCACCGATTCCAATTCCGCGCGCTTCATCAGATCCACCTCGACCCTTTTCCACTGTTGGGATTAGACCCGGCGCGAGATGCGCGAAGTACGCCTTCATACCGTCGTAGTCTTCGACGGTTGCGGCTACGAGCTGGTCGTGTTTTACAGCTAGAACCTTGCCGGCTTTGATTGCTGCGGCGACGAGCTCTTCTGCTTCTCGGTGCTTGTTGTCTTCACTGGCTTGGTCGCCGATGGCAGCGCGTCGGAGCAGGTCATCGTAGACGTCCTTGTCAAGGCTGATAACACCGTCTGCTGGTTCTTCAGAGGTTTGTTCTTTCGTCTCCGTGTTTTCAGCTACTGGGCTGCTGACAGACGGAGTGTCTACGGCATCGGCGAGATCCTTGAGCATCTGCTCCACATTCACTTTGGTGAGTGCAGAAAGATCCGGCTCGATCTTCACTGTTGCTGTCCCGACTGGTTCTGGCTGTTCCTCGTTGCTAGCTTGCTCTGCCAGCGCCTCATCGAGGGCTGCTAGAACGGTCGCTTCATCGGATTTACCGTCAACGCCCAATCGCTGGGCAATCGAAGCCAAGAAATCCATATTCTTCTTTCCTCCCCGCCCTCTCTGGGCGTTGTTGATAACGGGGTCTGGTGCGGATCGACGCCCCGAGTATTTGCACTTCGCAAACACCCGAGACTGCACACCAGCGACCACTGGGTCGACTGTCTTCGGTGTTACTGCTGTCACCTCATCGGCTAGGCCGACGTTCACCGCTTCGGAAGCCGAGTACCACGTTTCATCCGTGAGCACCCCGAGCCATTCGTCAGCAGAGATCCCCGACTTTGCTGCATAGATTCGCGCGTAATTCACTGCAACCTGATCCAATCGATCCGCAGCTTTTCGCAGATCCGTGGAATCGCCGTCTGTGAATACCCACGGGCTGTGGATCATGAGCTCTGCTGATTCAGCCATCGATAGGCGTTCCGCGCCGCCTATCGCGATGACTGTGGCCGCCGATGCGCAAACCCCGTCTACAACTGCGTGGATAGTGGCTGGGTGTTCACGAAGAATGTTCATGATTGCCAGGCCCTCGAGTGTGTCACCGCCGTAGGAGTGGATGCGCAGTGTGATGGACGAGGCGTTGGCCTCGTCGAGGAGGCTACGGATATTCGCGGCGGTGAAGCCATCCCAACCTCCGATATCTCCATACAAAATAACCTCGAAGTGGGATTCTCCGAGGTTCTTGATTTCTAGCTTCTTTCTCATGCTTCTCCTTCTTTCACCGTCACTGGCAAAAGCCCGGTATGTTTGATCGGATCAAGCCCGACGGCTTCAAGCGCAGCTGCCGGATCAAAGCCGGATCTGATCAGCGTTCCGGCTGCGGAAGTGAGCTTTTGCAGATCATCAGAGCTATGTTGCTGCTGTTGCATTACCCCCCCCCCATCGTCTGAGCGTCTGGTGTCGTATTAGCTGGTTCTACTGGGGTGGATGACAGTGTGACCCCGAGTTCCTGTTCTAATTGACGGCGCTCCGCCTTCTTCTCCAACGCCTCCTTAAACGGCGTCAACGGAGGGAGCTCACCACGACGACGCACGTACTCTTCCAGAGTCCCGTCGCCGGTGACCAGACCGGCGTTCTTCAACGCCACAAGATCCTGCGGGCTGTAGCCAGTCTTGGATCCGATCGTGTCGAACGCGATACGCGGGAACGAGCCGACGCCCTCACCCGTGTACTTTTCGACCATGTCGACAACCAAATACTTATTTGCAATCGTCGCGATGTATTCGGCGATTGACTGCAGCGACTGGATGAACATCGACATCTGAACATCAGCCAAGGCATACGATCCGCCCTTGCCTTCGAGGTTCAGCGCATGGGCCAACGCCGTACGGGCGATCTGCGCATCGTGGTACTCGATCGCTGCACGCGGAGAGACCAGCTGCCCAGACACGCCTTGGATCGTCAGCTTCGACCCGCGCTTAATCGACGCACCCGCTTGTGCGCCACTGCGCAGCCCCTCGACGAGATCCTGACCACGGTCAATATCCTGCTGATCCGTCTCCGAGTACGACTCAAATACTGGAACTCCCATGCCGTTACGCTCAAGCACCAGACGCTCAAGCTTCAAAAACTCATCTTTAAGCTTCCAATACTTATACGCGGGCCGGAACATCGACGTCCCCAAGCCGTCTTTCTGCTCTTCGCCGTAGATGAAAAACAACAGCCTTGAGACTTCAAGCTCGACCCTGTCCAAGCGCTTACCGCTCGCATCGACGGCTGCGCGTTGCACGATCGACTCGATGCCACCGTCGAGAGCGATATTGATCTTCTCGATAGTGTCAGGAAGACGCGGGGCAAGCTTTACCAGACGCTGTGGTCCGCGTATCTCATCCGAGTACACCTTCTCGAAGTACGCATGGCCATAGCGCAGATACTTCAAAATCCACGGAAGCGTCTCCTGCCACGACACCCTGCCCACGGACTGCGCCAGCGGATCAGCACCAGAATCACCTTTAACCGGAAGATTCAAATCCTCCGCGATCATCTGCACGATCTCATCAGAAGCGCCGTTCGGCTCGATGTACCAAGGCGTTCGGAGAATAGGCAAAGTTACCGCCCGCTCCACAGATTTAGCCTGTGAATCCTCACGCAGCATCTTCGAGAACTCGCGCACCGACTGAGGCCACTTCAACGCCCAATTATCCTCCGCCAGCGGGGACAAACGACGAGCCTGCGCATGCCCTAGCTCTCCAGCCATACGGCCACCTCCTCACCATGCCTAGAATGCAAACGATTCATGACTGGACTTCACCACCCGCATCTTCACCCCACTGCTGTCCGGTGCGACAGCCTTCGGTAGCGGCGCGTATTCATGGACACCCCACATAGCGAAGTCCAACGCCACCAGCGGAGAAATCACACCAGAAGACCTCGTCAACCTGACCCCGCCTTACTTGTCCTCCTGCAGCTCAGCAACAGCGAACGACTCACGCAGCTCTTTCGATTCACCGAAAGTCCACGTGCGTTCATCGACGCCGTGCAGTAGTTTCGATGCAGCCGCTTTCACGTGCGAGAACTTCATCTCCGCGACATCAAAACCCGCATCACGGATAGCATCCGCGATCACCCACGCCGCAGACTTCGGGTCAATGATGATCGCCACAGGATCAGCGTCGCGCACAGCCTGCAGCACAGCGGCAGTTGCTGCCTGAATATTCAACGGACCGTGATAACCCACGACCCCGTGAACCCCACCGGAGTTCGTTCGACCACCCGCAGCGATAGAGCACCACTCACGGTCAGGGGTAGCGTCAACCGCCAACACAGTGTGCAACAAAGCAACATGATCAGTTGTGAACGCGGCATCAAGTTGCTCATCCGTGAAGATCGGTTTGAACTCATCCACGACCTCATCGTCGAACCACAAACCCCAGCCCAGCGCTTCAACACCAAAGTTGATCCTGCCGGACTCGGTGTTCATGCGTCGCATGATGTTCTTCATCTTCTTAGCGTTAGCGATTACACCCTACAGGGAATGCAGTACAGGTGACGAAAGAATCAGACCACTACGAACATCTGCTCGACTATGTCCCAGTAAGTGGCGAGGGGCTCATATTCGTCACTCTACATATAGACACCGTTGGTGTACGGACAAAGCTGGAAGCGATCATTGTTGAGCTTGACGGGGCACCAATTGGAGAACTAACAAAAGGCTCCTCAGAGAAATTCATTACAGCCGTCAAACATCTAGAAGGGCTGGGGCTTACCTGTGGGTGTATGGCGAAGATCAAAGGATCATCGGTAGCTGCAGAAGTCACTCTATACGCGAAAAAAGCCCATGAGCTGACAGAAGAAGAACTAAACCCTACGGGCTTTTCTTCCTACCCAAGTTCAGTCCCCTTTGAAGCCAACCCGTTAGAGTACGACGCCCCAGCTAGATACGCTGGAGAACCGCTCCCAGCGTCATCTAAAAAACCGGAAACAAAAACGGAGACGGACAGCCCCCGTACCCCCACAGCCACTCCTCCTACGGCTTGGGCTGCGCCGGCACCCCTAGTTGAGACTGCCCCCGCAGTTCCATCGATCCTTGACCCTATCCCTTGGGGGGAGCTTTTAGTCCAAGACGGAACCCGTCGGGCAACGCCATTCCAACGTGGTTACGTTCGAGGAATCGCCAACAAGTACATCACTGATGGCAAAGCTCCACGCATTGATTACATCACAGTTGGCCAGTGTGAAATGGTGCTAAGATATTTGGGCGAATCAATCACACCACTTACCACCCAAGGACGTAACTCCATGACGCTGTGGTGGGTGCTAGTAATGGCGATAACACTTTTAGTCCTCCTATTTTCATTTATCCCCACAGTAGGACCTCTAGTGTTTCTCGCTTCATTAGGTTTCTTGGTGTTCTACTTCTGGACCCGGAGTAAACTGCAACCGCCTTTTAACAAGAAAAGATAAATAAATACCCTCCACCTGCAGTCGCCAAACGAAAGGTGGAGGGGGCCGCCAATTCAGCAAATTAACCGACCTGAGGAGAAGTCTACCCAATGGCATCCATCAAAAAAATACAACACAGCCAAAGGCACCGCCTGGCGTGTCCAATACCGTAGCCCTGATGGGCGATCACGCACCAAACAAGGGTTCCGCACAAAGGCGGAAGCGCAGCACTGGGCCGACAAAACGCCACCACAATCGCAGAAGGGGCGTGGATCGACCCGAATGCTGGAAAGACTCTCATCCGCGACCTGACAGAAACGTGGTGGGAGGGTCGGCAGCACCTCAAAGCGTCGACGCTTAAAGCCGACGGCTACAGAAAGGTTCAAGTTCTAGAGTATTGGGGCGCCCGGCCGGTCGGGAGCATAAAAAAATCAGCAGTGCAGGCGTGGGTATCAGGAATGGGGAAATCTGGGTCCACGGTCCGGCACGCCCATAGCGTTCTTTTGCAAATTCTTGAGGTTGCGGTGACCGATGGACTTATAGTGTCGAATCCTGCCCGTGGGGTGCGCCTTCCCCGCAGGAACGCGCCGGTGAAGGTTTTTCTTACCCCTGCACAGCTGGCTGCTCTGGCAAAAGCCACCGGTGATGAGACGGGTGATCATGCCATCATTGTGTGGGTATTGGGCACTGTGGGGCTGCGTTGGGGTGAGCTGGCGGGGCTGAAGGTAGAGGATATTGATTTTGAGCGGGCGCGGATTATGGTCAGGCGGTCGGTGACGTATGTGGGGGGGGGCAGAGCCTGTGGAGTCTGCACCGAAGACACATGAGCGGCGTGAGGTATCAATGTCTCTTCCTGTGTGTCGGATGCTCAGGCGGCAGTGTGAGGGGAAGGCTCAGGGGGCGTGGGTTTTTGAGCGCGACAATGGACTCCCGCTGAGGTCTGTGAATTCGTCTGATGGGTTGTTTCAGGCTGCTGTGGAGGCTGCTAAGGCTGATGATTCAAAGTTTCCTACAGTTACCCCGCATGGGCTTCGGCATGTGGCTGCGGGTCTTCTGGTGTCGGATGGTGCGAATGTGAAGGTGGTTCAGAAGCAGTTGACGCATGCGTCGGCGGCTATGACTTTGGATACGTACGCTGCTCTTTTTGATGATGATTTGGATTCTGTGGGTAGTGCGCTTGGTGAGATTTTGTCGGGTGTCGTGGGATTGTCGTGGAATGAGGGGAAGTTGCACGTGGTTTAGGTATGAAAAATGCCCCTGACCTTTATCTTTAGTCAGGGGCTTGTTGAGCTGGAGATGGGACTTGAACCCACAACCTACGGTTTACAAGACCGTTGCGCTACCAATTGCGCCACTCCAGCACACGCTCAAGACAGCTCACTGAGTTTAGTGAGCACCCTTTCGCACGATAATGAATCGTACAACACGAGTGGGCTTTCAGCCAAGCAGGACCGTGAGCATGAGCTATACCCCTCCCCCACGTAAAAGCTAATGTTTGAGTAACTTCCTAAACTGTAGGATGCAAAGACAACCCAAGGATCAGGGGGCTCGTGGTGAGTTTGCTGGATAAGCTTCGGAGCTGGAATAGCAGTTCCGGCCGTCTGGCCACGATCGATACGGTCAAAGCTGCGCCGCCTCCCTCACCCCTTGCGCCAATTGATCTCACCGATCCCGCTCAGGTTGCTGCGGTTATGGATCTCGCTGCTCGGATCGGCGACATTCTGCTCTCTGCTGGCACGTCCAATCGCGATACGCGTGCGCAGGTTCACGCGGTGACCGCTGCTTATGGTTTGCTCTTCTGTCATGTTGACATCACGCTGAACACAATCACGGTGTTTACTACGATCGGCATCACAAAGAAGACTCCGGTCAGTGTGTTTCGTGTCGTTCGCTCTCTCACTACGGATTTTTCCAAGTTGACTGAGGTGGACCGCTTGATTCGTTCGATTCAGGCAGGTGCTACGCCACCGGATGTGGCGGAGAAAATCCTCAACGAGCTATCGCAGACGCGTGCTAAGTACCGTTTCCGTACCGCGGTTTTCGGTTGGGGCTTTCTGGGTGCCGCTGTGTCGATGCTGCTTGGTGGCACTTTTTTGGTCGCAGCGATCTCTTTCGTCGTGTCGCTAGTCATCATGGGCGGAAGCGTGTGGCTTGATCGCAACTCCCTGCCATTATTCTTCCAATATATATTTGGCGGTTTTATGGCGACGGTTCCCGCTGCTGTCGCTTATTCGGTGGCCAGCCATTATGGGATGCACGTATCGCCAAGCCATATTGTCGCGGCGGGGATTGTCGTCATGATGTCCAATCTTGCAATGGTCCAGTCGTTGCAGGATGGCATTACAGGCGCTCCGGTCACTGCTAGTGCTCGCTTCTTTGAGACCCTGCTGCTCACTGGTGCGATTGTGGCAGGCGTGGGCGCCGGGATTCAGGCCGCGCAGTTGATGGGCATTACGCTTCCGCCGTTAGAGGCAGCAGTCTCGTTGGCGGCTAAGTCTTCCGCTTCTAAAGTGATCGCCGGGGCCGTGGCGTCGGCAGCTTTTGCAGTGGGATGTTTTGCCGAGCTCTCTGCCGTTGCGGTGTCGGGTCTTACTGCGGCAGCGGGTTCTTTTGTCTTCTATTACGTGCTTATCCCGTTGGGTATCGGCCCCGTGGTGTCCATTGCTATTGCCGCAACTTTTATTGGTCTTGCCGGTGGTTTACTTGCCCGCAGGTTCTTGATTCCGCCGCTTATTACGGCCATTGCGGGCATCACGCCTATGCTCCCGGGCCTTTCCATTTACCGAGGAATGTACGCGGCCCTCAACGAGCAGGTGTTGTTGGGATTCACCAACGTCGCCCTTGCGCTTTCTATTTGTTGTGGTTTGGCAGCCGGAGTGGTGTTGGGAGAATGGGTTGCACGCCGAGTACGCCGGCCGCAGCGCTTCAATCCTTACAAAGCTTTTCGACGCACGCGCCGTTATTCCTTCCGCCAAGCTCAGGCCGCTGCGGAGAAACGTGCGGAGCAGGAAGAGCAGGAAAAACTGGCGCTGCGTAGGCGCATGTCTAAGGGACATACGCCTAAGTACACGGCGACCAAGCGACGCCGCGGTTTATAGAGTAGAATGTTGGTTTTGCATTGCTTTTCATGAGCCGCGCTTCCGTCGTCTTCACTATTTTGAGGAGGATCCTTGCCACCCAAGGTCACTGACACCCGTACTAATTCGGCCGAGTCTCTTCACGCCGTCGAAGCGGAGACAGCCGCTGCCGCACGCCGCATCGTAGCTGGTTATGCCAAAGATTTCTTTGATGGCGTGACCTTGATGTGCATGCTGGGTGTAGAGCCAGAGGGCTTGTCGTATCGCAAGGTTGCTGCCGAGCACGAGGAAGCTAACGCTTCAAAGAAGACTCGCGCTAAGAAGACCACCAAAAAAGCTGCCAAGAAGACCACTAAGAAGGCCGCGAAAAAGGCTACTAAGAAAACCACCAAGAAAACGACAAAGAAAACCACTAAGAAAGCCTGAGGCTAACTGTGAGTGATGAGTTCGGCGACAACGACTTTGTCGTAGTAGCTAATCGCCTGCCTGTTGATTTAACCGTTAATTCTGATGGTACCTCCCAATGGGTAGCTAGCCCCGGCGGACTTGTCACAGCACTCAGCCCCATTTTGTCCCAGCACAGCGGTTGCTGGGTGGGGTGGCCCGGCACCACGGACGGGCACGCGCCTGAGCCTTTTAAGACTGAAGACGGCATTCTTCTTCACCCCGTAGCCCTCACTGATTATGACTTTGAGGGATTTTATGAGGGATTTTCCAATGCCACCTTGTGGCCGCTTTATCACGACCTCATTGTCCATCCCATCTACAACCGGGACTGGTGGTCGGCGTATCGGGAAGTAAACCTCAAGTTTGCTAACGCGGTGGCAGAGGTGGCCGCACAAGATGCCATAGTGTGGGTGCAGGATTATCAGTTGCAGCTGGTCCCTGGCATTTTGCGGCAGACGCGCCCCGATTTAACTATTGGGTTCTTCCTTCATATCCCGTTCCCCAGCCCGGATCTCTTCCGCCAACTCCCATGGCGGGAGGAAGTGGTACGCGGACTTCTGGGAGCAGACCTCATCGGCTTCCATTTGCCAGCCAGCGCAAACAACTTCCTGGAATTGGCGCGGCAGGTAACCGGCACTACTGGCTCTCACACCGGCCAGCCAGATACTTTAGTGGTTCAGGGAACCGCTGCTGTGCGCTCTGTGGAGGCCTCCCTGCAGGCAAGCGATGGCAGAGAAGTTGGCGTGGCAGCCTATCCCATTTCTATCGATGTCACTCAGTTGACGGATATGGAGACAGACGCCGAGGCCACCCGCGCCGAGTTTGGGAATCCTAAAACCATTATCCTGGGCGTCGATAGGCTTGATTACACCAAGGGGATTCTCCAGCGGCTGCTGGCCTTTGAAGAGCTGCTAGAAAGCGGCGCTTTGGATGCCGACGATACTGTCCTGGTTCAGGTCGCCACCCCCTCCCGCGAGCGCATCGAACACTATAAGCAAACTCGCTCCGAGGTTGAGGAAGCCGTGGGCCGTATCAATGGCCGTTTTGGTTCCATTGGGCATTCGGCAGTCCATTATCACCACCGTTCTTTAGCCAAGACCGAACTTGCCTCGCTCTATGCTGCGGCCGACATCATGCTGGTCACCCCCTTTAAAGATGGGATGAATCTGGTGGCCAAGGAGTACGTGGCGTGCCATGGGGATGGAACGGGCGCCTTGGTACTCAGCGAGTTCGCGGGTGCAGCCTATGAGCTTGAGCAGGCCTTCCTGTGCAACCCCTTTGATACGGAGTCAATTAAGAAGCAGGTCGTTGCAGCAGTTACCTCGTTAAAGTTCACACCAGATGCCGCCAAGGAGCGGATGATGGCGTTGCACCGACAGGTTGTGAAGCATGACGTGAACCTCTGGGCCGCGTCGTTCCTGGAGGATCTCCACCGGCTTCATGAAAACGGAGTGGAAGAGTGAAAGCCAAGGCCACCGCAGTATTATGCCTGCTCGCCATCTCTTTGGCCGGGTGTGGGCAGCAAAAACAGCAGGTCGCAGGCTCGCAGTGGCAAGTGACCGACGTCTACACCACACCGGAGTTTCCCCATGAGGTCCCCGATGCTATAGCAGGGGCCGCGGTGATGAGCTTCGGTGGTTCTTCCATGACCGGCTTCACCGGTTGCGCCCCATTCCAAGGCAAGATTTCCTTTAGCGCACAGGAAAAGCAAAACGTTGCCCCGCAGGATGCGGATCGGCTTACTGTGAAAGCCGTAAAGTTCCAGCCTATCGACGACGCAACCTGCGAAGGGCGCACGCGTTATATCCATGGTTCTCTCGTCGACATCATCGTTGGTGCATCCTTTGACGTACGGCACGACGGCCCCGGAGTGATAACGCTTCTGCGCAGCGGAGAATCAGTCGACTCGCCAGCGATAAGGCTTGTAGTAAAGCAGTAAGGTAGAAAAATGACCCCCGAGTTGTCGCACCTCGCTCGCGCACCACGTCTGCTTATCGTCTCTGATTTCGACGGCACTCTCGCTGGTTTTAGCACTAACGCACAAGTCGTCCCCATCGAGCACCGATCGTTGGACGCGCTGCGTCGTCTAGCTGCGCTCCCCCACACGGACGTGGCGGTTCTCTCTGGCCGCGGCCTTGCGGAGCTTCGTCAAGTCAGCGGTCTCACAGACCCCATCGCGCTCATCGGATCGCATGGAACCGAATCCTCTACCGGCGCCCCACCACTCACCGAAGAACAACGCACTGCTCTGACGGCTGTCACCGCCGCCTACGAGGCCATCGCGCAGCGCGTTGAGGGGGCTTTTGTGGAATACAAGCCATTCCATCGCGTACTGCACGTTATCCGAGTAGCTGATCACGATATCGCGCGTAATGCCCTCGATGAGGCCCTTGCCATCAACATACCTGGGGTAACGCCCAAAGAGGGCAAGTGGATCGCTGAAGCCGGCGTGATCGATACCAACAAGGGGACATGGCTCGCCCACCAGCGCACGCGTGCCGACGTCACCATCTTCCTCGGCGACGACACCACGGATGAAGACGCTTTCCGAGTCCTAGGACCTGCAGACCTCGGGGTGAAAGTCGGCCCCGGGGAAACCGCCGCTACGCATCGTGTGGCAGACCTCAAAGGCGTGGCAGATCTGCTCACGCAGCTTGCAGACCTCCGCGCCTAATCTCTAGGAGCCACCACAGTCTTTCCTGGGTGCAAGGTAGTCGTGAGAATCTCACGTTCTGTCCCGGTCGTATCTTGTTCAATGAGCCGGTACAGCATCCGCCCTGCGCACTCGCCTTTGATCTTGTTAGGTTGCAGGACTGTCGTTAACTCACTGTTCAGTGCCGGTGCGATGCCGTCAAAACCGGTCACCGACATGTCCTCAGGAACAACCAGCCCTACTCGCTTGGCATATTCGATAACGCCAAAAGCCATCGTATCCGTGGTGCACAGCACCGCAGTGAGATCGGGGTGCTCCGTAAGCAGCTCGCGCGCCGCGTCGATGTTGTTGGCGGGGTCATTGATGTGCCGTTCCACAATCGGAACTGCACCTTGCGGAATCCCCGCAGCGTCGAACACTTCTAGCGCCCCCTGAACCCGCGCTCTTTGCACGTGATGACGCGCCGAGCTGAGCCTTTCCGCCGTCACCGGCCCATTGTTAGGAACCGAATCCAGGCGAATGCACAGTATCCCGATGCGGCGGTGGCCGGCGTCGATAAGCGCCTGCGCGGCCGGGGCAATCGCAGCATGATCATCTATCCCGACAAAGGACATGCGAGTGTCGTCGGCGGGTTGGTCGCACACCACCGTGGGGAGGCCGCGGGTATGCACTGCCTCCAGGAACGGGTCGCCTTGCGCCACCGAATACACCACAAACCCGTCTACCACAGCGGAGTTCACCAACTGCCGCGTGGCAACCGGGTCCAAAGAGTGCGGCCCCACCGGCACCAACGTCATCGAGGTCTGCGACCCAGCCGATGCCTCGGCCATCCCCGCCAGAAAATCCACGGAAGCTAAGTCCTCAAAGGCATAGCTCAAGTGATCAGTGAACAGCACCCCCACAGAACCCACGCGTCGGGTGCGCAACGACCTTGCCGTTGGGTCCGGCCCCGGATAGCCCAGGCGCTCTGCCGTAGCCAGAATTTGTTCACGCAATTGAGTGGATAGCTGCTCCGGATGATTGTAGGCATTGGACACCGTGGTCCGGGAAACACCTAACTCCTGTGCCAAGGACGCCAAACTCGTTCGCTGCTTCTGACGGGAAACCATAGGCACCAACCTACCGCATGCGGTAAATATACTGGGCCACTATGAGGCACAAACTCGGCGAAAGAACTTATATTCGGATCGATCCCGCTGTTCCCAACGGCTCGCTTCTCATGTACCTGCATGGATCTAGACAAACAGCAAGCGTGTCCCGAAACTTCACCGATCGAACTTTCGACCGCTTCGCAGAGCACGGCACCACGGTCATCTACCCGGAAGGCATCTCGCACCACTGGAACGACGCACGTCGCAACTTCACAGAACAGACTCGGCTGCTAGGCACCGATGACGTCGCCTTCCCCACCGCCCTCGCAGCCCCGTATTCCCAGTTCTTTGGCGTGGGATTCTCCAACGGCGCCCATATGTTGATTCGGTTGCTTCACGATTCACCCGGCACCCTCGCCGGCGCAGCCCTCATCGCGGCAAATCAGCCCGCCCCTCCAACTTCCTCAGCACCTCGGAGCACTGGCGCCCGACCAAGGTTCTCACCATGCACGGCACTGAAGACCCCATTTCCCCCTATCACGGGGGCCTTATCGACGCCGCCCGCGGGGAAGTCCTCTCTTTCCACGACACCGCCGCCTACTATGCCCAGCTCAATGTCCTAGACCATTCAACAGAAAGCACGGCCCAGGGCTTTAGGGTGGCATCGTGGCCTGGCGAGCACCCCGTCGAAGCATGGTCGCTCACGGGCATCGGTCACGTGGTCCCCACTCGGCACCCCGTGACCTCCGCATTCTTGGGTCCCACGTCAACCGATTTTGTGGCGGCTACGGCAATCGCGAGGTTCTTCGAGTTGCCGTACTCAGAAGCTACTGAGTTCTGCGCTGGCGAGCGAACTCGCTCAGCACTACGCCCGCAGCCACCGACGCGTTGAGGGATTCCACCCATCGTGCCATCGGAATAGACATGATGGAGTCACATGTCTCCCGCACCAGGCGGGAAATACCTTTGCCTTCGGAACCAACAACGATAACAACGGGGCCCTTACCGTCGTACGTGTCCAACGTTGCATCGCCGCCAGCATCGAGGCCAACGATCTGGTAACCGTTTTGTTGGAACTCTTTGAGCGCACGCGTGATATTTGTTGCCTTGGCCACTGGGAGTCGCGCCGCGGTGCCAGCCGAGGTGCGCCAAGCCACAGCGGTCACCGAAGCAGAACGACGCTCCGGGATCACCACGCCGTGTCCGCCAAAGGCAGCCACCGAACGAATAACAGCGCCCAAGTTGCGTGGGTCGGTGATGTTGTCCAGCACCACGATCATGCCGGGTTCACCGGAGTCCTTGGCCTGAGTAATCAGGTCATAGACCTCAACGTACTTGTATGGCGGGATCTGTAGGCCAATGCCTTGGTGCATGCCATTGCCCGTCATACGATCAAGCTCATGCCGCGCGACCTCAATCAGGGGGATGCCACGGCCATGAGCCATCTGTACGGCTTCGCTGAGTCGGGCATCATTTTTTGTGCCTTCCGCGATGTAGAGACTCGTGGCAGGCACCTTGGCGTGCAGGCATTCCACTACTGGGTTACGGCCAACAACGAGCTCAGCTGTCTCTTCTTTCTTGTGGCGCCCCTGATCACGACGCTGCTTTTCCAGCTTGCGCTTATGCGCCGCATGGTACACGCGGTCTTCGGCCTTTGGCGTAGGGCCTTTGCCTTTTAATCCGCGCCGCCGAACGGCACCGGATCCTTTGGTAGCGCCCTTTTTGTTGGTCTTGCGGACGCCGGGGCGATTGGTCTCTTTTCCTGACATTGACTGTCTTTCTTGGTCTATTTATTGATTGTCGTTGAGCGCCCAGGTGGGGCCATCGGCGGTGTCTGTGACTGTGATGCCGGCAGCAGCGAGGCGGTCGCGGACCTGATCTGCTGTTGCCCAGTCTTTGGCTTCTCGTGCTGTGGTGCGTCGTTCCAGCTCTGCGCGTACGAGGACGTCGAGGGCGGCCATCGCGTCCTCAGAAGTATCGGACTCTGTACTCCAATGCTCTGATTGTGGGTCGACTCCCAGCACCGCAGTCATGGCTCGTATCGAGGAAGCAAGACGCTGCGCCTCTGCGATATCGCCCGAAGACAACGCGGTATTACCAGCGCGAACTAGGCCATGAATCTCTGCAAGCGCCTTGGGAACGGCAAGGTCATCGTCCAAAGCCGCTGCAAATTCTGGTGTCCAGGTTCCGCTACCCACCGGGCCGACTTTTGCCAGGAATGCCTCAATACGACGATAGCCAGCGGCTGCCTCTAAGAGAGCATTATCGGAATATTCGAGCATGGAACGATAGTGGGCTGAGCCAAGGTAATAACGAAGCTCTACCGGGCGTACTTTCTCCAAAATATTGGGAACAGAAAGAACGTTGCCCAGTGATTTTGACATCTTTTCCCCGCTCATGGTCACCCAGTGATTGTGCATCCAATACTGAGCAAACCCATCACCTGCGGCATGCGATTGCGCAATTTCGTTCTCGTGATGCGGGAATTGTAAGTCAAGGCCGCCGCAGTGAATATCGAATTCACCGCCGAGATACCACGTGGCCATCGCGGAGCACTCAAGATGCCAGCCGGGGCGACCGTCTCCCCAAGGAGTGGGCCAGGATGGTTCGCCTGGTTTGGCGGCCTTCCACAGCGCAAAATCGTGCGCGCCACGCTTGCCGTGATTTTCTGTCTCGCCTTGTTCCATCTCTTCGACTTTATTGCCAGAGAGGCTTCCGTAGTCTGAGCCCTGCGCCGCAGTCCAGGCAGAAACATCAAAGTAGACGGAGCCTTCGGCTTCATAGGCATAACCGTTATCTATGAGGCGCTGCATATAGTCGATCATTTGAGTGACGTGACCGGTGGCACGAGGCTCAACGGAGGGCGGGAGAACCCCGAGCTGATCGTATGCCCACGTGAACTCTCGTTCATAGGTGGATACCCATTCCCACCAGGGGCGGCCATGCTCTTCTGCTTTGCGAAGAATCTTGTCATCAATATCCGTGACGTTACGAACAAACGCAACATCGAGGCCTTTAGCAAGCAGCCATCGGCGCAGGATATCAAAAGCGACTCCCGAGCGAACATGCCCAATATGCGGCTGTGCTTGAGGAGTTGCCCCACACAGGTAGATCGATGCGTGTCCTTCACGCAAAGGCGTGAAATCTCGAAGCGAGCGTGTTCCTGTGTCAAAGATGCGTAGAGTCACAAAAACTAGTCTATCGGACGTGGAAGCATTTGCTTCATTTGCTTAATCCACGCCCAGCGGTTACTTCCATACCACCGCCGTGGCCACGGCGGCCCGCCCCTCGCTGCGCCCCGTAAAACCGAGATGATCAGTCGTGGTGGCCGATACGGAAACGGGTGCACCAAGGATCTCGCTCATCACACGTTCGGCTTCTTCACGGCGTGGTCCCATCTTAGGGCTTTGCCCCACCAGTTGCACGGCACCGTTTCCGATGGTGAATCCATGCTCTTCCAGCAAAGCTCGGCATCCTTGCAGTAAGCGGGCACCGGAAACCCCGTCGTATTCTTTTCTTCCCACTCCCACAAAGGAACCTAGATCGCCGAGGTTTGCTGCGGACAGGAGGGCGTCGACAAGCGAATGCGCGACCACGTCTCCATCGGAGTGTCCCTCGCAGCCATCTTGGCCGGGAAAGAGCAGGCAGGCGATCCAGCAGGGCTTGCCTGCCTCGATTTGGTGGGCGTCGGTGGCAATCCCCACGCGTGGGATGATCGGGTTAGTCACTGGGCACCTCAAAGATCGTAGGTTCGGCTTCGTCGGTCACTGCCTTGGCCAGCGCATAATCCAATGGTGTGGTTACTTTGAAGGCCATAGGGTCCCCCTGCACGCACTGAACGTTCGCGCCGAACCATTCCATAAGGCTGGCATCATCAGTAGCGATAAATTCAGGTTGTTGCTCGAAATAAGCAAGATTCGCGGCACGCAATTGAGCCAGGTCGAAGCCCTGCGGGGTCTGAACCGCGCGTAACGACGAGCGCACGGGGGTACGCAGCACCGTCGTGTCGTCGACTTCTTTGATTGTGTCTGCCACGGGCAGGACCGGAATAACGGCCTCCGTCCCTTCCAAAACCGCACGGGCGACTCGCGCAATCATCCCCGGCGGGGTCAAAGCACGGGCAGAATCGTGGATCAGTACTACCGCGTCTTCATCAGGTAAAGACTGCAAACCACACCAGACCGAATCAGCCCTTTCTACCCCGCCGTGTACTAGCCGCACGGGAATTTCTGGGGAGGAAAGCAGCCCTGCCTGGTCTAAAATGCGCTCAGCGTAGTCCTGCATCTCTGGGCTAATGATCACGATCACCTCATCAACGATGCCGGAGGTGATCATGGCCTGGACAGATCTAACCAAGAGCGCTGTGCCCCGAAGCGGCACATAGGCTTTAGGTAACTCAGCCCCCAGGCGCTTACCTTTGCCCGCTGCCGCAACGATGGCTACGACGCGCCTAGACATCGTAGTTCTAGTCCTCGTCATCAAAGCTGAGGTCATCCAGATCGATGTCTGACTCCTCAACTTTGTTGACCTCAGGGAGGTCAATGCCGGCAGCGCGATGACGCTCAACGGTCGCGTCTACCTGTGCAAGCAGCTCATCTGCCTTCTTTTCATCGATGTTCTCTGCCAGTGCCAGCTCACCGACGAGCACCTGACGTGCCTTGGCGAGCATGCGCTTTTCGCCAGCGGACAGGCCTCGGCCCTGATCGCGACGCCACAGGTCACGAACTACCTCAGCGACCTTGTTCACGTCACCGGAAGCAAGACGCTCCTGGTTTGCTTTGAAACGACGAGACCAGTTACCGGCTTCCTCCACGTCGATTTCCCTCAAGAACCCAAAGACCTTTTGCAGGCCTTCATCATCGACGACGTCACGCACGCCCACCAGCTCCGCGTTCTTGGAGGGAACGCGAACCACGAGATCCGATTGGTTGATTTGGAGGACCAAGAATTCCAAGGTCTCACCGTTCATTTCACGCTGTTCGATCGCCTCGATGACTGCGGCACCATGATGCGGATAGACGACGGTATCGCCGACCTTGAATTCCATCTAAACTCCTTGAGCGTTCGGGTTTAACCGCCGTATTCTACCACGACTCCAACCAGCACTTTTAGCCGAGTGCACTATTCCCACACTATTCACATCTGAACCGGACGATAAAAGATTTTTGTTCCAGAAAAATGCATGGCGAGATATGCAAAATACTCGACTGATCCCCACCGCAAGGCAAAAAGTTCCCATGGTTCTAAAGTTTCCCCCTGTTTGGCTTCACTGCTACACAAATAACTGTGTGAACAGCAGCACTAGATACTAGAGTGAAGAACGAAAAATGTGACGAAACTCTGCTCACACTCGTCACGCCCCTACAGTCTCACCCCTATGGAGGACCAACAAGTGAAGTCCATGAAGTCTGTCGCCCGTCGTGGCGCTTTGATCTCCGTCGCTGCAGTGTCCACAATTGCTCTGGCAGCCTGCAGCGCAGGACAGATCACTCAGACCTCTTCACAGGTCGCAGCTGTGGACGGAACCCAGGCCGACACCGAGAACGGCACCATCGCAATCCGCGACGTCACCGTTCACCTCACCGACAAGGGCGAAGCAGGCGTAAAATTCACTGCTATCAACCAGCACAACAGCAACGCGCGCCACACGCTGAAGTCCATCACCGTTCGCGGAGAAAAAGCAGTGATCACCGGGGAGACCACAATCAACTCGGACTGTTCCCTCGTTGGCGATGTCCCTTCTGAGCTGGCCAAGCTCACCAAGCCAAAGAACATCTGCATCGAGCATGTTTCCACCACGATTGCTAACACCGGCCTAGCTGTTGGCGGTAACAAGGAGGTTGTCTTCTCCTTCGATTCCGGCACCATCACCACCACCGCAACAATCTCCACTCCGGTTGTTGAATCCGGCACCCAGGATCGCGAGGTCGGCGGCCACGCCGCCCATTAATCATTAGCCATAAGCTTCAAAGGCTCCTCCATAAATACTTACAGAGGAGCCTTTAGTCGTTTTTATTTAACTTTGCGCAGTACCGCGATACCGCCAGCGATAGCCAAGAAACCAATCGCATTGAATGCTAAAGCCGTAGGAAGCATTCCTCCCATAAATTCACCTTGAGCCTCGTGCATACTGTGCATTTCACCGGGGAAAACCCACGGGCCTTTGGCCATCGGCTGGGGCTCAGCCATAGCGGTATGCTGTGGTTCTTTATCCACAACTTTGACCTCTTTAGTCGGCTTCCCGCTCTTATCTCTGCCCGCGTTCACCTGCACGCTCACGTCGCTATGCCGCGGCTGTCCCCCTGTTTCCTCTTGAGGCGCAGGAACCGCATGCGGCTCTTGGGCAGGGGCTTCTCGACGCTCCTGCGTCTCCGGGTGCTGCCCGCGCTCGCTGTCGTGCCTCCGCACCCTAGGAATAGTCGGAACAAGCACACGCTCCGCACGCGTTTCCTCTGCGACTCCTTCCCCCAGAAGATCCAGCAAGGAGGCTAAGCCCGACACGTCAACATCGGATTTTGTGGGCTTCTTTTCTGCTTTCAGCTCAGCAGGTACCTGCGGCTCTTTCTTCTGCGGGGCCATAGGCAATGGCTTGCCCTCGTTAGCCACAAAGCGGGGAGGATTCTCGAAATCTTCAAATCCCCACGGCTCACTGACAACCATCGGCGGAGCATCTAGATCCAGCACGTCCAACGGAGCATCCACAAAATCTTGCGGCGCTTCTGACTGTTCCTCATGAGGACCAGTCACGTCTTTAAAAGGCTCGTCTGAAAAGCTGTCGGCCATGGGTGGGCCGTCACTAGGCTTCTCAGCGCTCGGAAACCAATTCTCTTCCATGTCTGAGAAATAAGACTTTTGAAGCGATAAATCAGACATCTCTTGAGACTTAGGATCCACGTGTATCACTGCCCGACCAAAACGATCCAAATCAAAGGTGACCGGACCGGGGCCTGTCTGAAGCACTGTGGCATTCACAGTGACGCTCCCCGAGGAAGTCTGGCCTGCTATTTCTTTATTAAAAGTGACGCTTAACTGGTTGTTTACATCAATAACACCGTGCGCGATCACCCTCTTTAACGCGCGATCAGGAATCTCAAAAGTAAGCGGTCCCCCAATATCCAGTTGCTTGGGCAGTTGGTACCGAATCGTGTCCCCCGCACCAATTCCCACCGCATCTTTCCACGCGATAGCGACGCTAACGCGCTGCCCCTCCTCTATGTGAAATTCCCGGCCAGCGTGCCCACCCACCGGAGAAACTTTCACATCCACGATCGAAGCGCTTAAGTCCCGAGGCGCCCCCGCAACAGGTCGTCCCAATGTCTGAGAAGGTCCGATTGTAGCCGAAGAGACACTTACAATCTCAGAGGCACCATGTGCCATAGCTGGGGCAGAAAATGCGACCGCCATGCAAGTAAACGAGCTGGCAAAGCCCACCCTTGCAACATCTCGCACTTTTCTTGCACCCATGTATACCTACCTAAATTCAGCTTCGCGGAGCACCCACGCCGAGCCGAATGAAATCTAAGCTTTTCCCTAAGCCTATTTTTAATTTACTCCTGTCATAGTAGTTGAATTTCCCAAACAGCAACAACTTTTCCCACATTTTTCCGCAAACCAATAACCCCCTTACTCAGGACACATAACCCCCAAGGACCAGCCGGTAGTGCAACCTTTCATCAATTAAGACTTTAGGTAATTATAATTTTTACTTCAGGAAAATAGGCACCTTTATTTTTTTAATATCTGCACCGGTGCAACTACCAGTAATTATGCATTTTTACCCATTATTTCAAGACATTTTCATGTAGTCCGCAGCATTCGAACATCCGGGGGGCACCGATGTCATGGGCGTGTCCTATGGTGTTCTCATGGCAAAGAAAGCGCGCAGCATTCACACGTGCAAAGAATGCGGATATTCCTCCCCCAAATGGTTGGGACGCTGCCCCGAATGCGGGTCTTGGGGAACCATGGAGGAACAGCGCGTGAGCGCTCCGACAAGTGCCCCAAGCGTCTCATCGAGGCCCCTAGGTCTCACACCAACGTCACCCGCTGTGTCGATCACTAGCATTAATGCACATACATCGGTTACACGCTCAACAGGCATCAGCGAACTTGATCGGGTTCTGGGCACAGGCATCGTTCCAGGCTCAGTAGTACTGCTTGCAGGCGAGCCGGGTGTGGGTAAATCAACTCTCCTCTTAGAAGTGGCAAGTAAGTGGGCACAACAGCCCGACGGCGATTCCACCCGAATCGCACTCTATGTCACGGCGGAAGAATCTGCTGGACAGGTGCGCATGCGAGCCGAACGCACCGGAGCGCTGCAGGACACCCTATACCTTGCCGCAGAGTCACACCTGGATATTGTCTTTGGCCATGTAGAGCAGTTAAAACCAAGTCTGCTTATCGTGGATTCCGTACAAACTATGCAAGCCGCAGGCGTAGAAGGCGTCGCAGGAGGTGTGGCGCAGTCACGCGCGGTGACTGCCGCGTTAACAAGTCTCGCAAAGACCACCGGCATCCCTATCCTCCTGGTGGGACACGTAACCAAAGACGGAAATGTAGCGGGTCCCCGCGTCTTGGAGCATCTTGTGGACGTAGTCCTTAACTTTGAAGGCGACAGACACTCCAGCCTCCGAATGCTGCGTGGCATCAAAAACCGTTTTGGGGCTACTGATGAAGTCGGCTGTTTTGAGCAACAGTCCGACGGCATCCATGCGGTCCCCGATCCCTCTGGGCTCTTTCTTTCACATCACGGCGCCACGCCCGACGGCACAGCCGTCACAGTGGCTATGGATGGAGTGCGCCCCATTGTTGCTGAGGTGCAGTCACTCGTAGTGCCCACTGAAGCTAAAAACCCGCGCCGCGCAGTCACCGGCCTTGATCCTACGAGAGTCCCCATGGTTCTTGCAGTCCTTGCCGCCAGAGCTGGCAAAAGAACACATAGCAGTGAGGTCTATGTGGCCACCGTAGGTGGCATGAAAGTGGGAGAACCTGCTACGGATCTTGCTATCGCGCTTGCCACCGCTAGCGCGCTGATGCGTACCCCCTTGCCGCCTAAAACAATTGTCTTAGGGGAAGTAGGGCTTGCCGGGGAAATCAGGCGGGTGCCCAACATTGATCGCCGGCTTGCAGAGGCACAACGACTCGGATACACCGCCGCCATCATCCCGGATGGCACCACCACGGCAAAGGGGATAGCCGTTAAAAAAGTACGCGACATCCAAGAAGCCCTGGATGCCGCGTTTTAAAGATCGACGCTATTGAAGGTTAAAGGTGTAGGCCGGCGAGGGGTTGCCACCGATAACAGTGTGGAGATAGTAGCTTCCGGCAGGCACTGGTTGGCGACCCGAACATTGCTTTGGTGCGCTGCCGGTCCTAGACCAGATGGCCTCAAAGTAGCGTTCTTCGCCAGCTTTGAACACGGTCTTTCCTTTAGCGACAGCCTGGTTGCAGTCTATGTCCGACCAGATTCGCTGGTTTGTTGCAAGGTTATAAACCTCAAACCGCAGCGGATTCTCGTCAGCGTTAATCTCGCAGTCCGCTTTGGTGGGGTTCTTTACCGTCATAAAGAACTTTGGCTGTGCTTTGGCGTCGTAATTCGCCTGGTCACTCGCGGCAGAAACAACAAGGTCTTCCACCGCACACGTCGTCTTCGCATCAGCGGCAACGCTGGAAGTCGGCTCGGAAGATGATTTTTGTGAGTCAGACGCCTTCTCAGACTCGGTGCTCTTTTCTGTGCTACGCCCAGAAGTTTCAGAAGCCCGTGCAGAGCTCGTTGTCGTCTCCGCGGCCGATGCCCCGGAGTCTGCCACGTTAGTGCTCTCGGCGTCTCCCCCACCAATGGTTGAAAGAACCCACACAATGAGGAGAACCACAACCACGAGCGCCACCACGGCGGCTGCTCGGCGCCGCTGGTAGTAGACCTCGGGCAGCCGCCGGTTCTCATGTTGTTCGCTTCGTCGATCCACGTACTCAGACTAAGTGTTTTCCATGGTCGTCTGGGGGAACATCGTGGCGTGTCTTCACGAGTCTTTCTTAAAACCCGATCGTGTGGAGGGTTTCCACCTTGCCGTCGGATAACCGATACCGGGCGGAAACCAAGGCCGTGCGGTGTTCTTCCACCGCTTTGCAAATAGCCGGAGAAGTCTGCAAAATCCGTGTGACCGTGGCTGTGGCGTGGTGGCGCTCAAAGTCCGCATGATCACTGCTACCTGCGTTTTTAGACTCTAGAATGCTGGGTGCGATCTGCTCGACCAGCGTGCGCTGGAAGCCAGCCGGTGCACCGTCGCCCTCGATAACTTTTGCAGTAGCAGCCACCGCACCGCACGATTCATGGCCTAAGACCACGACTACTTCCACCCCCAGGCCGGCGACGGCAAATTCAAGCGAGGCTAATACGCCGGTATCTATCACTTCTCCTGCTGTGCGGATAACGAAGATGTCACCAAAGCCGGCGTCGAAAAGCATTTCCGCTGGAACACGCGAGTCACAGCACGTAAAAACGCACGTCCGCGGGGCCTGGCCTTTTTTTAATTCATCACGACGCGCCACGTCCTGGTTGGGACGCTGGGGATTTCCCGAGGCAAATCGCGCATTGCCCTCAAGAAGCAGTGCCCACGCTTGTTCAGGATCACGAGGGGAATGAGAGTTATATCCGTACGACATGCCATATATTCTTGCACCCCTAGCCTCATAAATGTGACATTGCACTCAGGTAGGGGGTTACACTGGGTACCCACGAATATGAATGCATCAGAGAAAAACAACATCATCACGGCCCTTTTACGCTGGTATCGTGCTAACGCCCGTGCAATCATTTGGCGTACCCCCGAAACCTCCCCGTGGGGGATCCTTCTCAGCGAAGTCATGAGTCAGCAGACTCCCGTGGCACGCGTTGAGCCGATATGGACGCAGTGGATGGAAAGATGGCCTACCCCTCGGGACTTTGCGCAAGCACCCAAAGATGAGTTTCTTCGGGCATGGGGCAGCCTCGGGTATCCGCGCCGCGCGCTGCGGCTGCACCAATGCGCCCAGCAGATAGTCGCGCTCCACGGCGGAGAAGTCCCAGCAGACGTAGAGAAACTCCTCGCGCTGCCGGGTATTGGCGACTACACCGCCCGCGCGGTAGCAGCGTTTTCCTTTGGCCAGCGAGTAGCGGTGGTAGACACCAATGTCAGGCGCGTTTACCACCGGCTTTACCTTGGACGTTACCTCGCGGGAAACCCTTCCAAAAAGGAGATCGCGGAGGTACAGGACCTGTTGCCGGAACACGATGCGCCTGAGTTTTCTGTGGCGCTTATGGAACTCGGTGCGCTCGTCTGCACCACCACGCCTGCATGCGAAGCATGCCCCGTGCGCTCCCACTGTGCGTGGATCGCTGCCGGCGAGCCCCGCCCCAGCGAGGAAGAACTGGTAGCTAAAAAGAAGCGCGTACAAAAGTTTGTGGGTACGGATCGGCAGGTTCGTGGCCTTATCATGGCGCTCTTGCGCTCCGCTGACGCCCCGGTCCCCCTCAGCAGTATCGACATCCTATGGCCGGACGCGTCGCAACGCTCCCGCGCACTTTTTTCGTTGCTTGACGACGGCCTCGCTGAGCAGAACGCAGACGGGCTCTTCCACCTCCCCAGGTAAGCGCTAGTCGTGCCCCAGCTTGTCGAACTCAATGAGCTTGCCGTATGTCCATGACTTATCCGTAAGAAGCCGCGCCAACACCAGCCCCGCCGAGATCGAGAACACCACCATCATGGCGGTGGCAGCGTTCACCAGAGCCTGATCCATATCTCCCCTGTTGAGGTAATACACAGCCCTGAACATCGCGGTACCTGGCATCAAGATCACAGCAGCCGGCACGGTGGTTGTGATGCGGGGCAAGTTCACGCTTTTCGACGCCACCGCCCCGAACAGCCCGATAATCAGTCCCCCAATAAACACCGCGAAATAGCCGGTAGAGCCATGAGCCTCCAGGAGCAGCCTTATCACGTTTGCTGTCGTTCCCACCGTGGCCGCCACCAGAGCCATGCGTCGTGAGCTATTAAAGAGAAAAGCAAAGCCACCAATGCCCACGAAGCTAGCCAGACCTGCTATCACATACCAGCCGCCACCTGGTTCAACGAGCACTGGTTCCGGGTTAAGCCCGGTGGCCCAGCTGATCATGGCCACTGAAAAAGTCGCGGTTAAGATGACCGTCACCGCATAGACCAGCCGGGAAACACCCGCGTCAAAGTCAAAGTGACCAAGGTCAATCATCGCAGAGAACAGCGGGAATCCCGGGACCAAAAAGAGCACCGCGGCCACATAGCCGGCAGTAAAATTCTGGGTTTCTCCCACATCTAAGCGGATGAGGATGTGCGCAAGAGCAAAAAATGTCAGGCATGCGACTGTCCCTGCCGCGACAACGCACCCAAGCTGATGCATGTGCTTGTGATGAAGATGCGTCCGAACCGCCTGTCCTAGACCTGCAGACACCGCCACGAGAGCGATCTCCACGATGGCAAAGTGATTCAAGACCGCAAAACTGGCGCACGCTAGCGCAGCGGCCGCAGAGACCACCAACAGACTCCAGCGCTTGCGCACGTGATAAACAATTTTGTCCAGCGCTGCATTGAGGTCTTCTGCAGTAATCTCATGGTGCAAGCTATGCGACAAAGTCTCTAATGCCTCAATCCGCGAGGCGTCCACAGCCGGGCTCTGCGAGCGCGCGACGATCGTCCGGATGCTATCGCCCCGGTGAAAAGTCGACGTAATCTGCGTGACCCCCACCACCGCATCAATCCGATCAAATCCCAAGGCCCGAGCGGCCCGCTTCATCGCTCGGATTACCCGATAGCCACTCGTGCCCGCCCCCATCAGCAACATGCCTAAGCGGATGACAGCATCCGCCTCCACTCCCATTCGGTACTGATCGCGATTATCCACATAACGATAGTAGCGCCAGCCCCACCAGGCTGACGCTACATCTTCTTCTACTTCCAGCGACCTCTAAAGCTAAGCCCGCCTGGCAACTTCACATACACGCCACCACGGCTATTCAGCGTTACCGGACCGATCTTGGTGCTCGCTGATGCTCCCGAGCCCGAGAGATTCAGCCAGCTGTTCTTGCCGATCTTTTTGCGCTTGCGGTAAGTGATACTCATGATTACTGTTCCTTAGCTTCTTCTACATCAAAATCAGCTTCGGGAACCATCTCAGGATCATCTGCTGCATCGACCACAGCTTGCTGTGCCTCGACGACCTCAGGAGATTCCGTGGCAAAATCCATCAGTGGCTTCGGGCGCGGTGCGAAGGTAAATGAGGCCTTGTCCGTCTCCTTGGACTCGCCATCCCATCCCTCAACATCTACCGTGACGATCTCGCCAGCGCCGACCTCACCAAAGAGAATCTTCTCGGAGAGCGCGTCCTCGATCTCGCGCTGAATCGTACGGCGCAATGGACGTGCGCCCAGCACTGGATCGAATCCCCTGCGTGCCAAGAGGCTCTTTGCCTTCTCGGTGAGCTCGATGCCCATGTCCTTCTGTGCCAAAGCCTTTGCCACACGACCAACCAGCAGGTCCACCATCTGAACGATCTGGTCTTGAGTGAGCTGATGGAAGACCACGACCTCGTCGATGCGGTTAAGGAACTCAGGGCGGAAGTGCTTCTTCAGCTCATCGTTAACCTTCTGCTTCATCCGGGTGTACTGGCCATCCGCGTCATGCTCGCCGACAGAGCTAAAGCCCATGCCCACGGCCTTAGAGATGTCCTGCGTGCCGAGGTTTGACGTGAAGATCAAAACGGTGTTCTTGAAGTCCACCACGCGCCCTTGGCCGTCGGTAAGCCGTCCGTCTTCCAGCACCTGCAGCAGCGTGTTGTAGATCTCTTTGTGTGCCTTCTCGATTTCGTCGAAAAGCACAACGCTGAAAGGCTTGCGGCGTACCTTCTCCGTGAGCTGGCCACCTTCCTCGTAACCAACGTATCCGGGAGGAGCACCGAACAGGCGTGAAGCAGTGAAACGATCATGGAACTCGCCCATATCGATCTGAATCAACGCGTCATCATCACCGAAGAGGAAGTTAGCCAGTGCCTTGGAAAGCTCGGTCTTACCCACACCGGATGGCCCCGCGAAGATGAAGGAACCGGAAGGACGGCGTGGGTCCTTCAGCCCGGCGCGGGTACGGCGAATCGCACGGGATACAGCCTTGACTGCGTCCTCTTGGCCGATGATGCGCTTGTGCAGCTCATCTTCCATGCGCAACAGACGAGAGGACTCCTCTTCCGTCAGCTTGAACACTGGGATGCCCGTCCAGTTGCCCAGGACCTCCGCGATCTGCTCCTCGCCGACCTCAGCGATTTCTTCCAGATCGCCGGAACGCCATTGCTTTTCTTTCTCTGCGCGTTCCTCGTTCAGCTTCCGCTCGGTATCGCGCAAGCCAGCGGCCTTTTCAAAGTCCTGCGCATCAATCGCGGCTTCCTTTTCCCGGCGTACCTCTGCGATGCGATCATCGACCTTGCGGATCGACTCGGGAGCGGTCATGCGCTGAATGCGCATGCGTGCTCCGGCTTCGTCGATAAGGTCGACTGCTTTATCTGGCAAGAAGCGGTCGTTGATGTAGCGATCCGACAACTGTGCCGCGGCTGCTAGCGCGCCGTCCGTGATGGACACGCGGTGGTGTGCCTCGTAGCGGTCGCGCAGGCCCTTGAGGATCTCAATGGTCATCTCCACGCTTGGTTCCGGCACGTTGACTGGCTGGAAGCGGCGCTCAAGAGCGGCGTCCTTTTCAATGTGCTTACGGTACTCGTCGAGAGTCGTTGCGCCTATGGTCTGCAGCTCGCCGCGGGCAAGCTTTGGCTTCAGCAGGCTGGCGGCGTCGATAGCACCTTCAGCTGCGCCGGCACCCACCAGGGTGTGGATCTCGTCGATAAACAAGATGATGTCGCCGCGCTGATTGATCTCTTTGAGGACCTTCTTCAGGCGTTCCTCAAAGTCGCCGCGATAACGCGATCCTGCGACCAAGGAACCCAGATCTAAGGAGTACAGCTGCTTGTCTTTAAGGGTCTCGGGCACCTTGCCGTTGACGATGTCTAGAGCCAAGCCCTCAACCACGGCGGTCTTACCCACACCGGGCTCGCCGATCAACACAGGGTTGTTCTTGGTACGACGAGAAAGAACCTGCATAATGCGCTCGATTTCTTTCTCACGCCCCACAACCGGGTCCAGCTTGCCATCTTTGGCTGCCTGCGTCAGGTTTCGGCCGAATTGATCCAGCACCAAGGAGTTGGAACGCTCACCCGCGCCGCTGCCGCGACCTGCGCGTGCTGCGCCTGTGCCCGCACCCACGGCTTCACCGCCGGATTCGTTATTCTCTGGGCTCTCTCCGCCTTCATAACCGGAAAGCAGCTGGATAACCTGCTGACGCACACGAGGCAGGTCTGCCCCGAGTTTGACCAGCACCTGAGCTGCAATACCTTCGCCTTCGCGGATTAGGCCCAGCAACAGGAACTCGGTACCGATGTACTTGTGTCCCATCTGCAGCCCCTCGCGGAGGGAAAGCTCAAGCACCTTCTTGGCGCGCGGGGTAAAAGGAATATGCCCGACTGGCGGCTCGGAGCCGTGTCCGATAATTTCTTCTACTTCTTGGCGAACCGCTTCCAGGGAGATGCCCATGGATTCGAGGGCCTTTGCAGCAACGCCCTCACCCTCATGGATAAGTCCGAGCAGGATGTGCTCAGTGCCGATGTAATTGTGGTTAAGGCCGCGCGCCTCTTCCTGGGCCAGGACGATCACGCGACGTGCACGATCGGTAAACCGCTCGAACATGGTTGCACCTCTTTTTCACTAGTTTGCCCCGCTAATGTCACCCACTGTAACGCTGTGCTTTGACATTTCCTTGCACTAGCGAGCAAGACAGCTCACCATACCCCCGTGATAAGCCGTATAACCTGCACTTTTATAGGTGTACGCCGGTAGCGAACAAACACAGTCATGGCATTTAACGCCTTGCCCAACGTGTTCACTTGAATTAGCACTTACAAAGCGTATAGTTTCGCCAGTGAACATACTCGGACGTCTTCTCGGTCTCGTTGGCCTTATCGGTATCATCCTTGCGGCTTATCAAACTGCAACAGAACCTTTTACC
The DNA here is from genome assembly GCF_002162115.2 of Corynebacterium silvaticum. Classification (NCBI taxonomy): domain Bacteria; kingdom Bacillati; phylum Actinomycetota; class Actinomycetes; order Mycobacteriales; family Corynebacteriaceae; genus Corynebacterium; species Corynebacterium silvaticum. Next base: position 2,161,744 of record NZ_CP021417.2, read on the forward strand.
GACTGGCCTGCGTTTGATACCCCAGCCAAAGCCCTCCTCGCTGAGTTCTCTTTCTTCACAATGTGGTCCAACATCGTGGGCACCATATACCTCTTGCGTGCGGGCCGCACTCCCCGCTGGTTCACTGTCGACGCAGTAGCCATGCTGGTGGTCACCGGAGTCGTTTACAACACGCTTCTCGGCGGCGAGCTGCACGGGCTCTGGACAATTAGCAGCCCAATCCAGCACACCTTTATGCCCATAGCGGTTCCCCTCTACTGGCTACTGACCATCCGTGGCCGCCCCACATTCCAGCTCAGCTCCATCATTGGTGCTCTGAGAATCCCGGTGGTCTGGTCGGCACTGACCCTCTATCGCGGCGCTACCACCGGCTGGTACCCATACTTCTTTATCAATGTCACCGATTTGGGACTCCCTATTGCGCTGCGCAACATGGCCGGCGTTTATCTCGGATTCTTTATCCTCGCCCTAGTCCTGGGCCTGCTTGAGCGTTTGATTCTGTGGTTAAAGCGCAGTTCCAAAACTGCCGCCACCATCGCAGCCTCCTCGCTCTAGTACACCCCTAATTCTCTACTCACTGCATAAAAATGTGCCCCAGCATCGCATGACGCTGGGGCACACAGTGTTTTTACACCTCGACGTGCTTCGGAATAAAGAAGCTCGTGGCCACGGACAAGCCAAGAATTATGGCTCCCACGATAAACGCCGTCGTGTATCCGGCCGCCGAGTCCGATCCTGCCGGTGAGCCCGCAACCATGAAGACCGGGAGTACCGCGAAGGAGATTCCGGCGCCAAGGTTAAAGGCAGCAGAGTTCATGCCTGGGAGGAATCCCTCGTTATCTGCAGGTGAGTTCACCACGCCCAGGTTGTTCAGCACGATATTGCCAATTCCGGCGTACGTAATACCTAGGAGGACTACCGAGGCAATGAGGACCACCTTGGATGTACTTCCGGCCAGTACCAAGACGAGAAGGAGCGCTGCGGAGGAGGCATTACCGATCCGGAGCAACCGGCTGTAGCCGATGCGTGGCGCCCAACGTCCTGCGAAAGGCCCTACCAGCCAGCTGATGAGAGCGTAAGGGGTAAGCAGCATCAGGCTGGCAAGGTCAGCCGGAAGCCCAAAACCAGCATCAGGATTCTGCGCGAGTGAAATAGCTACGCCGTTCACTGCGGCGAACACACCCGTCATGGTGAGCACAGTGGTCAGCAGCAAGCCCCAGGTTTGCCGACGCGCCAGGTATTTGGGCGCAACCATAGGTTGGTCGTGCTTGTTCTCCCATTTCCAGAACCCTGCAAACACAACAAGTCCGAAAAGAATGAGGCCAGCAACGAGTGCCCAGTTGGCAGCCGCAGCTTTGCCTGCCTCATTGGCGGCCATGGTGATGCTGAAGACAGAAATCACCAGGATTGCCGCTCCCACCCAGTCCATCTTCACGTTGTCAGATGGCTTAGATTCCGGCGCCCAAAGAGCAACGACCACGGTGGCGATGACACCGACGATGGCGATAAACCAAAAGACCGAGCGGAAGCCGAGGTGCTCTGCCATCCATCCCGAGGCGATAACGTCGATACCTGCGATACCACCATTGACGGCTGCAATGATGCCCATGAGTGTTCACAGACGCACCTGGTCACGCACTTGGCTGCGCAGGATGATCAGGGTCATGGGGATGGTGGGTCCAGAGCTACCCTGCAACGCACGAGCGATAGCCAGCACCGTGATATTGGGGGCGAGTGCCGCCATGAGGCCACCAATCGACATAACGGCAAGCATGATCACAAGAATTTTGCGGCGCCCCACGATATCCGAGAGCCTGGGGAGGAAGAGACCGCACATAGCCCCGCCGGTAAAGAAGGCCGTTTGAGTGAGGCCAACAGTTGCCTCGTCAGTCCCTAGTTCCCGTGCCATGGTGGCAAGCACTGGGGAGAGCATTGAGGCGTTGAGTTGGAAGGCTATTGCTGCGGTAAGCAGAACCGTCATAAGAAGGGCGATGCCGCCCTTGCGGGTGTCTACTGGGTCATGAAGAGTCATAAAGTTACCTGTGTAATAAGGAACGGATTAGTCCGCTTAATCCGCAAAATTCGTGTTTCCGATGTTGGCAAGTGCCTGCGTCAGCATTGTCCAGAACAGGTCGCAGTCAGCGTCGACTGCAACGTGATGCTGTGGGGTTTCCTCAAAATCATCACGCTGGGCCAGCGTGGATGGGTCTGAGTTTGTCCATGTTCTACGCAGGTCCACGATGGTTTGCCCACGGGCGTAGTCGCCTTGGGTTTCCACGTAGATTGGGGCTGCAACAGTACGGATAACTGAGGGATTGGCCACCGCAGCAACGGCAAGAGGGTCGTGCATCGGCGGGCCAGGGTAGCGACGCTCACGTTTGTAGGAAGCACCAAAGAAGTCGATCAATTCCGCGACAAAAGCAGAGACGTCGGTATTGACGTCGACAAGCTGTTGCAACCGCTCGGGCACTGCCAGCACTTTGTGCGTAACGTCCAGGCCCACCATGGTTACTTTCCAGCCAGCTTCAAAAACAATCCGTGCTGCTTCTGGATCCGCAAGAATGTTGAATTCAGCTGCCGGAGTCATGTTTCCGGTGTGGTGTCCACCACCCATGAGGGTTACTCCAGCTACCCGTTCAACTAGCTCCGGATACATGCGAGCAAACAAAGCAATGTTGGTGAGTGCTCCCGTGGGAACCAGAGTGATACTGCCTGGCTCGTGTTCTTTGACAACGTCCGCAATCAGGTTCACAGCGTGGCGCGAGTCGAGTTCCACGCCGGGAACCGGAAGCTGCGGGCCGTCGAGCCCCGAATCACCATGGATTTCTTCGGGGATGAGCTGCGGTCCCAGCAGTGGCCTAGCTGCGCCGGCAGCAAAGGGCACCCCTGTGATTCCCGCAACTCGCGCCATCGCACGAGCGTTTGTGGTTACCTTTTCCAGCGTTTGGTTTCCAGCCACGGTAGTAACCGCAAGTAGGTCAATATCGGGACTTCCCCAAGCAAGCAGGATCGCAATGGCATCATCATGCCCCGGATCGCAGTCAAGGATGATCTTTTTCAAGGTGACTCCCTAGTACGTGATCTAGCAATGTTCGCTGCACCACACACTAGCGTGTCACTGGTTATATCCATAAGACGACACCTGTGAAGGTTGCCACTCCACCACCCCCTTTAACGTGGAGGAAATCGTTTGCGCTTTTATTGCACAAGCGGATGATATGCGTCACCCCGCGCGCTATGCTGCCATACTTTTACTTATGAACATCCACTACCAGCACACATCCCTCTCGCCACGAATGACCGTCCTGCTCACGCACGGCTATGCTGAGCATTCTGGCAGGTACCAACCGCTCATTCAAGCTTTTCTCGACGCAGGCTACGATGTCGCTTCCTACGACCTACGGCAGCACGGCACAGCCTACGACCCGACACGCCCGCAAGCATGCGTCGACGTTGCACAGCTTATCGACGATCACCTCGCCGTCCGCGCAACCGTCACCCAGAACATGCGCACTCATAGCCTCGCGTTTTTCGGCCACTCCATGGGCGGAGTAATCACAGCAGGTTCTTTACAGAAGAATCCCGCAGGAGTTTCTGCGGTCATGCTTTCTGCCCCGGCACTGCGCCAATTCCCCGCTGTCCCCTTACCCCTAGCAAAGGCACTGCGCGTACTCGCCACGGCTATTCCTAACCTCCCCACGGTCAAGCTTTCCAGTGCCGACATCTCCCACGATCCCGCCGTTATCTCTGACTATGATTCCGACCCTCTTAATTATCGCGGGCCAGTCCCGCTACTAACCGCCATTTCGATGGCTCTCGCAGGGGCACGCGTGCTCAATTTCCCCTGGCCGGCACACGTGCCACTTTTTATCGCACATGGAACTGCAGACAAACTCGCAGACATTCGCGGATCAGAAGCTTTAGCAGCCTTAGCCCGCACACGGCTCATCACAGTTGATGGTGCTTTCCATGAAATATTCAACGAACCCGAGGCTCCAGAACTTAGAACAACAATGATTAATTGGCTGGAGCAACAGCAGGAAACTAAAGCAACATAGCTTCAGGTTTGTACGTTGCAGAGTTTATCGAAATAAAAGAGCAACAATACAAAATTCCCTCCCGTAAAATTCTGTTCACTAAACAGTTTCACGAGAGGGAATTATTCTTTTTAGCGTTCTGGCTTCACCATCGGGAAGAGAACGGTCTCGCGAATACCCAAACCAGTGAGCGCCATCAGGAGACGGTCGATGCCCATTCCGGTGCCGGAGGTCGGCGGCATGCCCTGCTCCATTGCAGCAAGGAAGTCTTCATCCAAGACCATAGCCTCGTCGTCGCCACCGGCGGCCAGGCGTGCCTGATCTTCAAAGCGCTCGCGCTGAATAACCGGATCGACAAGCTCGGAGTAGCCGGTAGCCAACTCAAAGCCACGAACGTAGAGGTCCCACTTTTCGGTCACACCTTCTTTGGAGCGGTGATCGCGGGTGAGCGGGGAGGTCTCTACGGGGAAGTCACGCACAAAGATCGGCCCGGTCAGCTGATCCTCGCACAGGAATTCCCAGATTTCCTCCACAAACTTTCCGTGGCCCCAGCCCTTGCCAGGTTCTACCCCAATGGCTTTGGCAATCGCCTTCAGCTCGTCCACGGTGGAGTGGATGGTAACCTCTGACTGCCCTGGGAACTTGCGCGCAAGTGCCTCGTTAAGGGACGGATACATCTCGATGGAAGGCCATTCGCCGCCGAGGTCATACTCCGTGCCGTCTGCAAGTGTGACGGTGGTGGAACCGAATACATCTTTGGTGATGTACTGGATCATGTCCTGGTGCAGCTTTGCGCCATCATCGTACGTTCCATACGCCTGGTAGGTCTCCAGCATGGAGAACTCCGGGCTGTGGGAGGAGTCCACGCCCTCGTTGCGGAAATTGCGGTTCACTTCAAAGACCCTCTCAATTCCGCCTACTACGCAACGCTTGAGGTAGAGCTCGGGAGCGATGCGCAGGTAAAGGTCAATGTCCAGGGCATTGGAGTGGGTCTCAAACGGACGCGCTGCAGCGCCACCGTGCAGGGTCTGGAGCATAGGGGTCTCCACCTCCAGGAAGTCGCGCGATTCCAGGAAGTTACGCAGAGAGCGCATCACCTTAATACGGGTCAGGGCGTTGGTGCGGGCCTGTTCCCGCATGATCAGATCGGTGTAGCGGTGACGGATGCGGGTGTCCTCGCTCATGTCGGCAAAAGCGACAGGCAGCGGCCTCAGCGATTTGGACGCCATCTGCCAGCTCTTGGCCATCACCGAAAGCTCGCCGCGCTTAGAGGCGATAACGCATCCGCGGATAGAGACGATGTCGCCTAGGTCTACGTCACTCTTCCATGCAGCCAGGGCCTCTGCACCGACTTCAGCCAGAGAGAGCATTGCCTGAATATGCTCGCCGTTGCCCTCTTGCAGAGCCGCAAAGCACAGTTTGCCGGTATTGCGAACAAAAAGGACACGACCTGCAATAGCAACCTCATCGTGGGTTTCATCGCCGGCGGTGAGGTAGGTAACGCCCTCTTCCCCGCCAGCATCGCCTTCCCCAAGGACCTGGTATTTCTTGCGCAGATCGGTGATTGAGGTGGTCCTATCAACAATCACCGGGTAGGCGTCTACGCCGGCGTCGATAAGCTTCTGGCGCTTATCGCGACGAATACGTAGCTGTTCTGGCACGTCTGGGGAATTTTTCTGCTCGCTCACGGGGTATGAGGGTAGTCCACGTGCAGTAACCTGACCAACCCCTCCTCCCCTTTGACAAAGTGATATCACATTATTTAATCTGATATCACTTTTCCCTCGATGAAAGGAAGTACTATGACAACAGTCACCGATCGCCCCGTGGGTCATGAAGGCGCCCAAGTTGACGTCACAGAAAAGACCCCGTGGATTGGAGGTAGCGGCCTCGCTGGCATCGCCGCCCTTGCGGTGATTATTGGACTTCCCGGCGCGATCGCACTCGCGGCCTTTGGCATCTACCTCTTGGATAAAGGCAGCAACACTGGCGCGCTACCACTCATATGCGGCATCGTGCTCCTCGTCGCCTTCTCCATCCTCGCCGGAATGATCAAGGTCATCTCCCCCGGCCACACCCTGGTGGTGCAATTCTTTGGCCGCTACCTCGGCACAAACCGAACAACCGGCCTCTCCCTTAACCCGCCACTGAGCAACTCCGCCAAAGTTTCGGTTCGCGTGCGCAACTTTGAGACCAACGAGATCAAGGTCAACGACCTCAACGGCAATCCCGTGAACATTGGCGCAATCATCGTGTGGCAGGTAGCCGATACCGCCAAGGCGACTTTTGCCGTGGAAGATATGGACGAGTTCATCCATTCCCAGGCGGAGTCCGCGTTGCGTCACGTAGCTACCACCCATCCCTACGACGGTGGAACCGCAAATCTCCCGTCACTGTCCGGCTCCACCGAGCTCGTGTCCAAAGAGCTTGCCGACGAAGTCGCCGCACGGGTCGCCGTCGCCGGATTAGAGATCGTCGAAGCACGAATTTCCAACCTGTCGTACGCACCGGAGATCGCCCAGGCCATGTTGCAACGCCAGCAGGCAAACGCGATTGTCGATGCTCGCGAGACCATCGTCGAGGGCGCCGTCTCCATGGTAGAAAGTGCGCTTGCTCAGCTAGAATCACGCGATATTGTGGAACTCGACCCGGAGCGTCGCGCAGCTATGGTCTCCAACCTGCTCGTCGTCCTCTGTTCCGACAACAACGCACAACCCATGATCAATACAGGCAGTTTGTACACCTAAATGCCCAGAAAAAGCATCCCCCTTCGCATTGACCCGGCGGTCGCCGAGGCCATCGCCCGCTGGGCGCACGACGAGGCGCGCAGCGTCAACGCACAGATCGAGGTGATGCTGCGCGACCAGCTCCGCAAAGCAGGGCGATTGCCTAAAAATGTCGGGGAAATCCCCAAACCCGGCAGGCCGCAAAAAATTAACCCCGATCTAACCCCAGACTGATCTGTACAGAATCGCGTTATACCAGCGCAAGGATCAATTTCTGGGGTTTTCCCTTTAATTTTATAGACCAACCTGTCTTTTGGGAATAGACATTCCTGTACTAGCGTTGTGCCAGACGAAACAAACACAACCCAAAGGGGAATCATGAAGTGGAATAGCTTTGGAGCTCAGGTGATCTACGGCCTTATCGCCGGAATTATCCTCGGCCTTATCGCCAGCTCAATGCCAGACGGGAACTGGCTTACCACCGCGCTCACCACCGTGGGCAGCGATTATGTCACGCTCCTGAAGGTCTTGATCCCACCTCTGATGATGACAGCCGTTATTACGTCCATTGCCAACCTGCGTCAGGTTACCAATGCCGCACGACTGGCTGTAAAAACCCTCATCTGGTTTGCCATTACCGCGTTCTTCTCAGTACTTGCAGGCATAGGCGTTGGCCTGATTTTTAAGCCCGGCGAGACCTCGGGGCTGCAGGACACCTCCGCAGCGCCGTCGTCCGTTGGATCGTGGTGGGCGTTCCTTGAAGGAATCGTCCCCACCAATATCGTGGGTCTAGAGGCACGCACCAAGGTCGTTGATGGTGTGGCCTCCACCGGGCTGAGCTTCAACGTGCTTCAGCTGCTGGTAGTAGCCATCGCCCTAGGAATCGCGGCAGTGAAGGTCGGCGAGAAAGCCGAGCCTTTTATCAACTTCAACCGCTCACTGCTGGAGATCATCCAGAAGGTGCTGTGGTGGATTATTAGGCTCGCCCCCATCGGCACCGCCGCTCTTATCGGCAAGGCTGTGGCTACCTACGGCTTTGATGCCATGGGCGCCCTGGGCAAGTTTGTTCTTACCGTCTATGTCGGCCTCGCCATCGTCCTACTCGTGATCTACCCAGTGACCTTGAAGCTGCATGGCCTTAATGTCACCCAGTTCTACCGCCGCGTCTGGCCGGTAACCTCCTTGGGCTTTGTCACCCGTTCCTCCATGGGCGTTATGCCCGTCACCGAGCAGACTGCTGAGGCAATCGGCGTTCCCAAGCACTACGCTTCCTTCGCCGTACCGCTGGGCGCAACCACCAAGATGGACGGCTGCGCTGCGGTCTACCCGGCAGTAGCTGCGATATTTGTGTCCCAGTTCTACGGCGTACCGTTCAACTTCACCGATTACGTTTTGATCGTTATCGTTTCCGTCCTCGGCTCCGCAGCCACTGCCGGAACCACAGGCGCTACCGTGATGCTCACACTCACGCTGTCCACCTTGGGGCTCCCACTGGAAGGCATTGGCCTACTGCTCGCCATCGAGCCGATCATCGACATGGGCCGCACCGCAGTGAACGTGACGGGCCAGGTACTCGTCCCGGCTATCGTCGCAAAGCAAGAAAAGCTTCTCGACTCCGTCCAGTTCAACGCAAAGCGCACCATCGCCGAGGAAAAAGTCTCCGTCTAACCGGCAAACCAGCCGGTGACACCCGGCGCGATGTTGTGATACACGTGCTTGAGCTCTTGGTACTCGGCCAAGCCCGTAGGACCAAGCTCCCGGCCATTTCCTGATTGTTTCATTCCACCCCACTCCGCTTGCGGCAGGTAGGGGTGGAAATCGTTTATCCAGATAGTCCCATGCCGCATCGCACGAGCCATGCGCTCCGCTTTACCCGCGTCGCGAGTCCACACGGCACCGGCCAAGCCGTACGTTGTATCGTTGGCTATTTCTACGGCTTCCTCTTCCGTCTGGAAGGTCTCCACGGTCACGGTGGGGCCAAATGCCTCATCGTGCACGCAATCCATCTCGCGGGTGCAGCCGTCGATAACGGTGGGGAGATAAAACTCCCCTCCCATCTCTTCTGGAAGCCCACCGGTAAGCACCTGCGCGCCCTGTTCCTTGGCACGTTCGACGTACGCGTGCACCTTGTCACGGTGTTCCGCAGAGATGAGCGGTCCGGTCTCTGCGTTTTCATCTAGCGGCCCGCCTAGACGAATCTTTTCCGCACGTTTGACCAGCTCCGCAACAAATGCATCGTGAATCGACTCTTCCACAACAAGCCGCAAGCCCGCGGAGCACACTTGTCCCGAGTGAACAAAGGCCGCGTTGAGAGCGTTATCCACTGCGGCATCAAAATCAGCGTCGGCAAAGATCACGTTAGGGTTCTTACCACCGAGTTCTAACGCCACTCGTTTGACCCTCTCAGCGGCATTGCGCGCGATAATTTTTCCGGTCTCAAGACCGCCCGTAAAGGAAACCATATCCACGTCTGGGCTCACGGATAAAGGATTTCCGCAGCGTCCACCAGCACCAGTGATCAGGTTGGCCACGCCCGCAGGAACGCCCGCCTGGCTCAGGATAGTCATGAGCATCATGGCGGTGTGAGGGGTGAGCTCGGCCTGTTTTAACACAAAAGTGTTGCCGGCTGCCAGCGCAGGGGCAACCTTCCACGCAACCTGAAGCAGCGGATAGTTCCACGGGGTAATAAGACCGCATACGCCTATGGGCTCGGCGTCGATACGCGAGCGCACGTTGGGGTCTCCGGGGTCGACCACTCGCCCCGCCGAATGCTGCGCCAGGGTGCCAAAGTACTCAAAGGCATTCGCAATGTCGTCTATGTCGAGCTCAGACTCAACGAGTCGCTTGCCGGTGTCCGCGGACTCCGCGCGCGCAAGCTGATCCTTGTTCTCCCGGATAGCGTCTGCCACTTTCAGCAGAATCTTGCCGCGCTCTACTGCCGGTGCCCATTCCCCAGCATCAAAGGCCCGTCGCGCGGCTTTAATCGCCTTTTCCATATCCGCTTCGGATGCCTCAGAGACGGTGCCCACAACGCTGCGATCCGCCGGATTAGTAATCACGCGGGTCTCGCCATCGAGAGCTGGGACCCACTGGCCGTCGATAAACAGCGTCGCGGGGCCGTGAGCGCATGCGTCTGCGAGCAAGGGGGATGTGGTTGGATCAAAAAGCATAAATTCTCCTTAGTGGTCTTCGCGCCAGAAGCGTACCGGCTGAGCGCCGTCGCTGAGATCAGAGCTGCCTGGCAAGTCTTTTTGCATGTGGAGGAAATCCAGGTGACGCTCGTAGAGATCGAGCACATTATCAATGAGTTGTTCACCTGTGTACCCAAAAACGTCATATCCAAGAGAGCCTGTGAGGTCGAAAACCTCAATGCGGTAGTAGTGTTCTTTTCCTGGGTTCTTGGTAAAAGATGGCACGGGATTAGACACCGCAAATAGCTGGTAGCGGAAGTTTTGCTCGTCGCCCAGATCAACTGTGAGATCGAGGCTTCCCACCGGTGATTCCGGCACGTCGGTAGCAACAAGCGAGGCATCAAGGCCACGATCGCACAGCTCCTGAGCCACCTGCTTGAGCGCGGGAGTGGCCATCTCCTCCAGGAACCGTTGCGTCTTTGCAGTGCTAGGCCAGGTGTTAGCGCGGCTCAGCCTACGACGCCACGTGCTGCCGTCCGAGCTGCGGCCAGACATCGCCCCGTGCATGGAGATTGTCCGTGCATCCACTTGGGCACGCTCCAACCTAAAGGACCGCACCAACCCCAGCATGATCAGATACATCACCACCGTGAACGGCAGTCTCATCACCACTGTCGCAGACTGCACGGTGCTCACGCCGTCGATTTGCAGCAACACCACGGTAAGCGCGCCCACTAGTACCGCCCAGAAGATGCGCGACCACACTGGCCCGTCCTGGCTTGAATGCGTTGTGGTGGAGGTGAAGTTACTCATCACCAATGCACCCGAGTCCGCGGAGGTGATATACAGCAGCAGACCGATCAAGGTGGCCAGGGCGATAATCGCGGTCGCCCCAGGATACGTGGCCAGCAGGTCATAGAATCCGCGCTGAGGTTCCTCGGCTGCGGCATGGCCAAACTCGTCATTACCACCCCGGACAATATCGAGCGCGGAATTACCAAAGAAGCTCATCCACAGCAGGATGAAGAGGAAGGGCACGCTCAACGTTCCAAAAACAAACTGACGCAAGGTGCGGCCCCGAGAGATGCGGGCAAGGAACAAACCAACAAAAGGTGCCCAGGCCACCCACCACGCCCAGAAGAACAGCGTCCAAGCCCCGAGCCAGGCTTTTGTATGCTCGGGATCATCCGTGAAGGCATAGGTGTCCATCGTCATCCCGGGCAGCGAAGCCACGTAGTCGCCGATGTTCATCACGAGCCCGTCGAGGAGGAAAGCCGTCTTTCCTGCCACCACAACGTACACCATCAGCGCAATGGCCAGAAGCACGTTGATCTCACTGAGCATTTTGATGCCCTTATCCACACCAGATACCGCAGACAACGTCGCGATAGCCACGGAGACAACCACCAGGATGATCTGCCACGTCGCGCCCTCTTCCACCCCAAAGAGCACTTTGATGCCGTAGTTCAGCTGCACCACGCCAATACCCAACGACGCCGCAATACCGAACACGGTTCCCAGCATGGCTGACACGTCGACGGAGTCCCCGATCGGGCCGTGGATACGCTTGCCGACGAGCGGATACAGCGCCGAGCGAATAGCAAGCGGCATGTTCAATCGGTACGCGTAATAGCCAAATGCCATTCCCATGAGCGAGTACATGGCCCACCCGGTAAAGCCGTAGTGGAAGAGCGCCCAGACGACTGCTTCCTTCGCAGCCTCACGACTTTCCCCGCTCCCCACGGGCGGCCCGTAGTACTGGGCCACCGGTTCCGCCACAGAGAAGAACATGAGGTCCACGCCGATGCCGGCGGCAAAGAGCATCGCCGACCATGAGAACAATTTGAACTGAGGGCGGGAGTGATCCGGGCCTAGTCGGATCTTCCCGGCACCCGAGAAGGCCACCCCCAAAATAAACACGATCACTACTGTGGCGGTCAGGATATAGAACCATCCAAAATTGGTGGCGATCCACGTGGTAATGCTCCCAAGTGCCTTTTCCGCGGATTCTCGTCCAATAAATGCCCACAGCGTCACGGCGAGGATGCCCGCCGCCGAGGCGAGAAAGACGGGCCAATTAGTCCGGGCGGGAGGCACCCCGCTCGTTCCTACGTTGTAAGAACCAACAAGGACTTTACCCCCATTTACGGGTGGAGAGTCGTTTCCGCTCTCATCCCCCAATGCTGTGTTCGGCATTACTGGATAACTCCTCAATAATTTCTTCCGATCGACAGGAACCACACCGCATGACCTGCCACTATCCGATAGTTTCCCCACCCGAAATATTGCGTTGAACTGCACATTCTCCGAAGGGGGAACCTGACCCGAGAATACACAGACCCGTGGCCGGGACATCGGGACGCTGGCACACTGGACGGAAACGATTCAGAAAGGACATCACTTGTTTTCTTATGACTCTTATGACACGGTTGGAGAAACAGTTGAGGATCGACACCGCGATGTGGTGATCGTGGGTGGCGGCTCCGCAGGCTCTGTCTTGGCTAACCGCCTCAGCGAAGATGGTTCCTCGGTCATGGTGTTAGAAGCCGGGCGCTCCGACTCCCTCTGGGATCTTTTCATTCACATGCCCGCGGCATTCTCGTTCCCGATTGGCAACAAGTACTACGACTGGGCCTACGAATCCGAGCCAGAGCCGGAAATGAACGGGCGCCGCATCTACCACGCACGCGGCAAAGTGCTCGGCGGCTCCAGTTCCGTCAACGGCATGATCTTCCAACGCGGAAATCCCATGGACTATGAGAAATGGGGAAAGCTGCCCGGCATGCAGAACTGGGACTACGCCCACGTGCTGCCCTACTTCAACAAGATGGAAACCGCACTGGCAGCCGACCCCGACGACCCTCGTCGCGGCCATGATGGGCCTCTCAAGCTCACCCGTGGTCCCGCCACGAATCCGCTCTTCCAAGCGTTTTTCCGCTCCGTGCAGGAAGCTGGATACAAGCTAACTAACGACGTCAACGGATACCGCCAAGAGGGCTTTGCCCCCTTTGACCGCAACATCTTCAAGGGCAAGCGTCTCTCTGCAGCCCGCGCGTATCTCCACCCAGTCAAATCCCGCAAGAACCTTGACGTGCGCACCCGCGCATTCACCACCCGCATCCTTTTCACCGGCGACAAAGCCACCGGTGTGGAATACGAGTGGAAGGGGAAGACTCGTCGAGTCCACGCGGACAAGGTGATTCTCTGTGGTGGCGCATTCAATACTCCGCAGCTGCTGCAGGTGAGCGGAATCGGCGACCGCGAGGTCCTGGAAAAGGCTGGCGTGGAAGTCCGTAAGCACCTTCCCGGAGTCGGTGCCAACCTCCAGGACCACCTTGAGGTCTATGTGCAGTACAACTGCACCCAACCGGTGAGCTCGCAGCCCTATTACAAGATGATCAATCGTCCCAAGATTGGTCTACAGTGGTTGCTCACCAAGAAGGGGCCCGTGGCGTCCTCCCACTTTGAGGCAGGCGGATTTGCTCGTTCCAACGACAACGAGGACTACCCCAACCTCATGTTCCACTTCCTGCCGATGGCGATCCGCTACGACGGCTCCCAGCCAGAGGGCGAGCACGGCTTCCAATTCCACGTCGGTCCGATGTATTCCGATACCCTCGGCCACGTTCACATCACCTCGCCAGATCCCAAGAAAAGCCAGAAATTATCTTCAATTACCTGGCTACCGACCAAGATCGACGCGAGTGGGTTGAAGCCGTCCGAACCTCCCGCAAGCTGCTGGACACCCCTGCGATGAAGGAGTTCACAGACGGAGAAATCTCCCCCGGCCCGCAGGTGCAGACCGACGAGGAGATTCTGGAATGGGTGCGTAACGACGCAGAAACAGCCCTGCACCCATCATGTACTGCAAAAATGGGTTCTGCTGACGACGAATACGCGGTGGTAGACCCCGACACGATGCAGGTTCACGGCGTTGAAGGACTCTACGTTTGCGATGCTTCCGTCATGCCGATTATCACTAACGGAAATATCTACGCCCCCGTGGTCATGATGGCAGAAAAAGCCGCTGACCTGATCAAGGGTGTGGAACCGCTGGCCCTCATCAACGAGCCTTTCTACCAGGCTAAGAAGGACATGCCGCTCTACGTCGAGGAACCCCGCGACCACACCACTGTTATTCCTGGTTCAGATCACTAGCACTATCGATCAATTGAACTCCGCCGAAGGTAGCCGCCACATACACGCGGTTATCTTCACAGCGGACGTAGTCCGGTTCTACCCCAGCTGCAACAAGTACTTGTTTCGCAGCGTCAACGCCTCTCAGCGCCCCCGCGGTGACAGCAGCAGAAAGCGCCAATGCTTTCTCTCGATCCTCCGCGGGGATCAGGGCATTATGGGAGGAAATGGCTATTCCGTCTGGCATCCGCACCGTGGGCACCGAATGCACCTTTACCGGTATATGTAGGTCGGTAATCGCACGCTGCGTATGCAGCAAGAATGCATAATCGTCCTCGCCGTAGATGACGTCCGTAGGACCGACCAGATTCAGCAGTGCTATCCGACGCGTCAGCCGAGGGGAGGCGTCGATAAGCGTGCGTTCTGGCTCGCTGTGATCAATATAGACGGCATCGACTCGCTCCTCGGCAAAAACCGGCTGGTTCTCACGCGCTGCCACAACAACCACGGCCCCCGGGAATCGCTTTGCCGTGCGGATCAACGCCACGTGTCCCGCGTGCACCTGTGTGCCAATAGAGACCAGCACAACGGGCTTGCCTTGCTTTCTAAAAGCACGACTTACCATCGCAATATCGTCAAAAACCTGCGCCTGGCCAAAGTGAAACATAATTCCCTTACAACAATTCCTCAGTAATATCGCCCAGCATGGGCTGAAGCAGTGCACGCGCCGAATCACGCATCTGTTCTAGCTGCTGTATCTGTACTAGCCCAGCGAGTAGCTCTGGCCACTTATCTTGCGATACATGAATAGCATATGCCCCGATCTCCGCGAGCAAAAGCTCAGCGATGGTCGCAGCGACGTCGTTTGTGGCGCTCACAGCATAAATATCCGGTTTTAATTCTTTAAGGACAAAGGACATACCGGATAAGCGCCCCACGAGGCCATCCCAAGCGGGCTCATCAAATGCTAGAGTTCCGCGTGCTTAAACGCACGGCGGTGCCCCACTGCGACCAGCCGAGTAACAAGCTCGTTGTTCCCACTGATCGAAAGAACCGGCCTCACCGGTTGCGCTTTAACAAGTCAGCGACGGAGACCGAATCTGAGCGCTCTTCACGTCGACGCCGGCCATGCGGTTCAGGCTCGGTGGGAACCCAATCCACCTTGGCAAAACTATTGGTCTCAGCAGCGACAGCGTTCCTAAACGCTGCCGCACGCAGCTCTTCGGCTTTTTCCTGATCGCTAGCCTGCTCGATTTCGGGGATCCGGGTGGCCTGTGCCTGGATCATCGTCGGCTCAACGAATACCTGTCCCGTGAGGGTTTCCAGTTGAGTCCGTACTTGCGCCACTTGCTCCCTAATCTGTGCCAAGGTTTCCTGCTCTTCCACCCGCTGCTCCAGGGCTTCTGCCTGTGCCCGGTAGCGGCCCACCAGAAAGAATCCGAGCACGGCTGCCCAGAGCGCCGCAAGCAACGCCAGCTTGAGTACTCCCTCGTTACCAGTGAACAGCATGATTATGCTTGCCACCAAAGACAGCACGACAAGCGCAATGAGTAACTTCTGCCCGTTGTCCTTCATGCCATCCAAACTACCGCACTGCATCCACGGGCGGCACCGTACACGATTTTTCTAACCAATATCCTGCCGCAGACATCGCCACCCCGCCGAGCGCAGAGGCAATCACGATGGGCAGATCTTGCGCAGAAATATGCGATGTGAGCACAAAGATTCCCAGGCCCACATAGCCCCCGCCAAAAATAGCCCCTGTCCATGCAGAGGCTTTGCCTATCACAAGGAACTGCGCAGCTGTCACCGGGTTCAATTGTGAGCGATCTTGTCCGATCTGGTCATCTTTAATGCGTGCCCGCACCCGAACGGCTAAGAGCACGCACAACACCGCCATCCCCCACAGGCATATCGCCACCCCCAAAGGGACCGAGGGCATCACGCCATAAAATCGCATCACCAAAATAAAGGACGCAAGAGCGCAGAAGAGGAAAACCCCTAGCAGCCCAAGGATGGAGGTTTGTTTCATAGAGTCCCCACAATCGGGAAGGTTCCGGTGATCAGCTCCGATAACGGATGCCCGTTCAGGGTTGCGTGAGGGTCCGCCTCAAGCCACGGGACCAGGACGAAATTGCGCTCGTGCGCATAGGGGTGCGGCAGTGTTAGCTCGGGATCATCCGAGGTCACGCCCTCAATGCACACAATATCTACGTCGAGGGTGCGGGGGCCCCAATGCCGAATCCGCTTGCGCTCCGCGGCTTGTTCTAAAGCCTGACCGCGTTTGAGCAGTTCCATCGGTGTCTCATCCACATCCACGATGAGCACAGCGTTAAGGAACTCATCCTGGTCTTCTACGCCCCACGGCGGGGTGGCATAAATACTCGATGAGGCAACGAGATCAGGTAGGAACTCCTCGTACGCCGACCTTAAGAGGGCATAGCGATCGTCCATGTTAGACCCGATGGATAGAACTGCTCTCATGTTATCTCCTTGCCACCACGGCTACGTCGGCAAATTCGAGAGGGATGGGCGCATGCGGTTTATGCACCGTTACTTCAATGCTCGAAAGCGGGAAAGTCTTCATTGCGGTATCGGCGATTTCCGATGCGACTGTCTCAATCAGGTCGCGTGGCTCGCCGGTAAGAATTCCATACGCCAGCTGCGCCAGCTCGCCATAATGCACCGTCTGGGTCAGATCATCCTGGGTGGGAAAGGTGAGCCAACAGGTGATGTCGACGAGGAACTCCTGCCCCTCGCGTTTCTCGTGTTCAAAGACGCCGTGATAGGCGTAGCCCTTGAGGCCTTTAAGTTCAATGCGATCCATGCTTCCTCCATTTCGCCGCAACGTCCACAGCGGCACGGGATAGCGCCACGTTGTGCACCCGGACACACCACACGCCCTGATGGGCCGCGATTGCTGTGACTGCGGCGGTCGCCGCGTCCACGTCTGAGCCTAGGCTAGCTAAAAAGCGCTTTCTCGACGCCCCCACGAGCACCGGATACTCGCTCATAAATTCTGGAAGAGCGTTCAATAAAGCCCAGTTGTCCTCTGCGGTTTTAGCAAACCCGAGTCCTGGGTCGAGGACAATAGCTTTCTCGTCGATACCCGCGGCAAGGGCATTATCCACGAGTTTGTCCAGGCCCTCATGAACATCGCGCACCACATCGGTGTGGTGCGCGCCTGCGGCATCCCCAAAGGTCGCCGTTTTCCAATGCATTAGGCACACGGGAAGCTGTGTATCGGCCATCACCGAGTACATGTTCTTGTCTGCGAGGCCGCCGGAGACGTCGTTAAGCACATCTACCCCGGCTGCTGCGGCGGCGGCCGCGACCGAGGCGCGCATGGTGTCCACTGACGTCTTGATACCCTCAGCATGCAGGGCTTTAATCACGGGGACGACGTGGGCGAGCTCAACCTGCTTGCTCACGCGAGTGGCGCCTGGGCGAGTGGACTCTCCGCCCACGTCGATGATGTCCGCTCCTTCTGCCACGAGTTGCTTGGCGTGCGCCACCGCGGAATCGAGATCGAGGTATTTTCCGCCGTCAGAAAAGGAATCGGTGGTCACGTTGACGATTCCCATTACTTGCGTCATGTCAGCTCCGAATAAGGCTCAAAACCTCCGCACGGGAGGCCGCGTTGGTTTGGAAACCGCCTCGAACCGCAGACGTGGTGGTGGTGGCTCCTGGCTTACGTATGCCGCGCATTGCCATGCACAGGTGCTCACATTCGATCACCACAATCACGGCCTGAGCTTCCAGCTTTTCTACCAGGGCATCGGCTACCTGGGAGGTTAACCGCTCCTGCACCTGGGGACGCTTGGCATACAGATCCACCAAACGCGCCAGCTTGGACAAGCCCGTCACTTTCCCGGACTGCCCCGGAATGTATCCGATGTGCGCCGTGCCAAAAAACGGCACCAGGTGATGCTCGCACGTTGAGTAGATCGGAATGTCTCGAACCAGTACTAGCTCACGGTGCTCCTCGCTGAAGGTCTTGTTCAAGACCTCCGTGGGGTCCGTGTGCAGGCCAGCAAAGACCTCTGCATATGCCTTTGCCACGCGCGCCGGCGTTTCCTTGAGTCCTTCACGATCCGGGTCCTCGCCCACCGCAATGAGGAGTTCCCGGACTGCTGTTTCCGCGCGATCGCGATCAAACACGATCTGCCCTTTCGCTTTGACGACGCGCACGCTCTGCCTTGGAGGCGTCGAGAAGCGTGAACGGCTTCGGGGGTTCTTCGCCGCGCTCGATGGCCAACTCTGTGGGGGTCTTTACTGGCTCGCTGCCGGCTTGGCGTGGGAAACGGGCGTCTTCATCCGGGAAGACATCCCCCACCTCACGCGGAACGATGCCGTTGAAGAGCTCCTCCAGCTCGGGGCGACGCAGGGTCTCCTTCTCCAAGAGCTTTTCTGCCAAACGATCCAGATAGTCGCGGTACTCGGCGAGGATCATATACGCCTCGGTATGCGCGCGATCGAGCAGATACTGCATCTCGCGGTCAATCTGCGCCGCGACCTCTGGCGAGTACTCCAGCACTCCACCACTGCCGCCACGGGCAAAGGGATCGCCTTGCTCTTCGCCGTATTTGACCATGCCGAGGGTCGGCGACATGCCGTACTCGGTGATCATAGCCTTGGCAATCTTGGTTGCCTGCTCAATATCGGCGGAGGCACCGGTGGTGGGCTCGCCAAACACCAGTTCCTCAGCTGCGCGTCCACCCATGGCAAAGACGAGGCGTGCGTACAGCTCATCGCGGTTGTACATGCCCTTGTCGTCTTCTTGCGCGGTCATGGCGTGCCCGCCGGTACGACCGCGCGCCAGGATGGTGACCTTGTAGACCCGCTCAATGTTTTTCAGCGCCCAGGCAGCCAGCGTGTGGCCACCCTCGTGATACGCGGTGACCTTCTTTTCCTTCTCAGAAATCACCTTGGAACGGCGCGGTCCGCCGACTACTCGGTCTGTGGCTTCTTCCAGCGCATCAGCGGTGATCACGGTCTTGCCAATGCGCGCTGTGAGCAACGCGGCCTCGTTGAGCACGTTGGCTAGGTCTGCGCCGGACATGCCGGCAGTACGACGAGCCAGCGACTCTATGTCTGCATCTGGGGCAAAGGGCTTGCCTTTGGCATGGACGCGGAGAATTTGTTCGCGCCCCTTGAGGTCGGGGTTGCTCACCGGGATCTGGCGGTCAAACCGGCCAGGGCGCAGCAACGCTGGATCCAGAATGTCTGGTCGGTTCGTGGCAGCCATGATGATCACGCCTTCACGGTCGCCAAAGCCGTCCATTTCCACCAGCATCTGGTTAAGGGTCTGCTCGCGCTCGTCGTGTCCGCCGCCCATGCCGGAGCCACGCTGCCGGCCCACGGCGTCGATCTCGTCGATGAAGATGATGCAGGGGCTGTTCTCGCGGGCTTGTTTGAAGAGATCGCGCACGCGGGAAGCACCCACACCAACAAACATCTCTACGAAGTCAGAACCAGAGATTGAGTAGAACGGCACACCGGCTTCTCCAGCGACGGCCCTAGCCAAGAGGGTCTTACCCGTGCCGGGAGGTCCGTACAGCAGAACGCCACGTGGGATCTTTGCGCCCAGTTGTTCATACCTGGATGGGTCTTCAAGGAAGTCTTTGATTTCGTGGAGCTCGTCCACGGCCTCTTCTGCACCAGCCACGTCTGCAAACGTGTTGGTAGGCATGTCCTTGTTCAGTTCCTTAGCGCGAGAACCACCAAAGCCGAACCTGCTGTTCCCCTGCATCCGGGAGAACATCCACATGATGAGGCCAAAAACGATCAGCATCGGCAGGATGTATCCGAGCATGGAAACAAGGAAGTTCTCCTTGTTCACGTTCGTGGTGTACTTCTCTGCCTCGGACTTCTCTACCTTGCTAAAGATCTCCGGGGACGTGCGCGCGGGATACCTGGCCAGGATCTCCGAAACCTCACGACCCTCGTGGTCGAGGGCGTTCTTGAGCTTGATGCGGATGCGTTGTTCGCGATCGTCGATTTGGACTTCTTTGGCGTTTTTCTTGTCCAACTGGGCGATAGCAACCGACGTGTCTACTTGCTTATAGCCACGGGCGTCGTTGCCTAGCAAAGTAAAAACGTAGATGGCCATCAAGACGATGGCGGCAATCACCGAATACTGCAGGATTTTTTTGTTCACTTGTAAACCTTAGGGTGCAGCGAAGCGACAAACGGCAAGTCGCGGTACTTCTCTGCGAAGTCTAGACCGTAACCGATCACAAATTCATTGGGAATATCAAAACCGATGTCAAGGCAGTCTATATCCGTCTTCACTGCCTCAGGTTTACGCAGCAACGCAACGATTTCCAAGGACTTTGGCTTGCGCCCATTGAGGTTACGAATCAGCCACTTGAGAGTGAGGCCGGAGTCAATGATGTCCTCGATAATCACTACGTTGCAGCCCTGGATGTTGCGATCCAGGTCCTTCAGAATCCGCACCATGCCAGAAGACGTGGCGGAGTTGCCGTAGGAGCTCACCGCCATGAATTCCATCTGGCAGGGGATGTCGAGAGCCCGCGCAAAGTCGGTAAGGAAGAATACCGCGCCCTTGAGCACACAGATCAAGACGAGATCGTCCTCTTCGTCGCGGTACTTATCCGACACCAGCGCCGCCATCTCCTTGATGCGGGTCTGGAGCTCTTCTTCGCTCACGAGGACGGCCTCAACGTCATCTCCGTAGGAGTTGACGGGCACTTGATAATCCTTCTTGTCGTGCATCTGTCACCTTTCTTTCGACAAAAGTTTGCCATCTTTGCGGATTACTTCCAACCTGTTGCCAACCGCTACGCCGCCTTGGCCATGCCAATCGGTGACCAGGCGTTCTACTGCGTCGATGTTAGCGCCTGTGACAGGGGCACCGTTTTCCCGGAGGAAAGCGGCGAGGTAGCGACGTCGAAAAGCTGGATGCGCTACCCGTAACTCGTCCAGAGTTGCATCGCTGACCTGCAAGGCTTCATCGTCGTGCGCAATGTTCGTGGCTGCCCGCGCCAATGCTGGGACGGGGTCGCCGCCGATGATGTCAGAGAGCAGCGGGAGCACCTGTTGGCGGATAGCCACGCGCCGAAACTCCCGTTGGTCATTATGCGGATCGTGCCACGGCTCTAACCCCAATTCCGCACATGCACCCACGGTATCTGCGCGGCGCACCGTCAAGAAAGGCCGCCACACGGTTCCCTGAACCAGCATGCCAGCGGCCTTTCCCCGCAGCGCTCCCAGCAACAGCGTCTCAGCCTGATCGTCCGCGGTATGACCCACCACGACAGGTTTTCCAAATCCTCGCAGCGCCTCGTAGCGCGCCCGGCGCGCATTCGCCTCCAGGCTTCCGGTTTTCTCCACGTCTACCCGAACCACAGCTGCCTCAGCGCCCAGTGCCCGCACGGCCTCCGTGGCTCGTTTCGCCACGCGATCCGATCCCTGCTGCAAGCCATGATCCACGCACACGGCTAGCACCCGGTAGTTCTCGGCGACCAGCGCGGCGACCAGCGCTAGAGAATCCGGGCCGCCCGAAAGCCCTACCACCACGTCGCGGTCGGTTACCGCCCGGACCGCGACTCGGCAGGCCATGAAGCGTGGGCTTTTTCGTGGCCAGAACATCTACGCCTCACGCACCGCATTTGCAATAGCGTCGAGGGCTGCGCGGGCCTGTTTGATCTCGGAGCCATTAGAAATCATGGCAAAGCTATACACGTGCCCGCTCTTCGACGGCACAACCCCAGCCAGGGCAGAAACCCCGGTCAGCGTGCCGGTTTTGGCGCGAACCCACCCAGCGCCTGGTGTGTTGTTAAACCGGTTCTCCAGCGTTCCCGTTCCGCCGGCTACTGGTAGCGCCAATACTGAGGCAGCGGCCACCTGGTTCAGCAGCTTCGGGGTGATCTGGTTGCCCAAGCTCAGTCCAGAGTTGTCCACGACCGTTGAACCGCCCACGTCTACGCCGTTTTTCCGAAGCACGTCGAGGGTTGCCTCCACGGGGTGTTCTGCAGAGAGCTCCCTGCCAATGGCCTCAGCCATCACGTTGTCTGAGTCTTCCATCATCATGGAGATGCGTTTTTGCAGCGTCGGCGACTCAGTGTGAGCCACGACCTCGCCCTCTGCGGAATCTGTATAGCCGACGGTTCCCGCACCCAAGCGCTTGGCCAGGGCTTCTGCTACGTCAAAGGCCGGTCGATGGCTCCTAGGAACATCGCCCGAGGTTGCTCCCAGCCGTCCTCCATAGAGCATCACGGGTTCCAAGGGAGCTACGAATCCGGCGTCCACGTCGGCGGGGTCCCATCCGGGGAGGAGCTTGTCTTTCCACGCGGTGACGTCGACAAGCACGGTATCTACCCCCGTGCCGATCTGTGCCGCTAAGGAGTCCATCTGCTCGTGGGTCAGCCACACGTCCCCGGAGCCTTTGATTACTACCGTCCGGTCTTTCTTCCGCACCTCTGTGACTATGCGGTCCTCCGGGCCGAGCTCGTAGAGGGCGGCTGCCGCCGTGAGTAGTTTTGTCGCCGAGGCCGGAGTTAAGGCGGTCTCAGCGTTCTGGGAAAGGACAACTTCACCTGTGGTGATGTCTGTGATCATCGCCCCAAAGTTGCCTAAGCGTTTATCTTGCGCCATCGCGCTCAAGGTGGCCTTCAACCCAGTATTATCCACACCTCTAGGTTCCAGGGCGGTGATACCGCGTTCGGGTTTATCCACCTGTACCGGATCATGGACCAGCACATTAGCAACAGCGAACACCACCGTCGCTATGACTGCGGCCATTACTACCACTGTTGACATCCACCACTTCTTCATTGCCGCTATCCTAGTACGGTAGTATTCCGATTTTATTAAGGAGCATCGCATGACCATGGAAGTCACCATCGAGATCCCTAAGGGTTCCCGTAACAAGTACGAGGTCGATCATGAAACCGGCAAGGTTTACCTCGACCGCTACCTGTTCACCCCCATGGCGTATCCGCTGGACTACGGCTTCATCGACCACACCCTTGGCGAGGACGGCGATCCTTTGGATGCTCTAGTCATCCTTCCTGAGCCAGTCTTCCCCGGTGTGATCGTTAAGGCACGCCCGGTTGGCGTGTTCAAGATGACCGATGAGGCAGGCGGCGACGACAAGTTGCTCTGCGTCATCGACGACGTTCGCTGGGATCACATTCAGGACATCACCGACGTCTCTGAGTTCCTGCGCAACGAGATCGAGCACTTCTTTGTACACTACAAGGATCTTGAGCCAAACAAGGAAGTCACCGGCTCCGGCTGGGGCGACAAGGCTGAGGCAGAAAAGATCCATGCCGAAGCTATCGAGCGATTCAAGGCTTAACATGGAAGTATCTGTACGCGATATCCCACAAGGCGCCCAGCTTATCGACGTCCGCGAGGCTGACGAGTACGCCGAGGTTCATGCGCTAGGCGCGGTCAACATTCCGATGAGCGAATTCACCGTGCGCCTCAACGAGGTAGACACAGAACAAGACGTGTACGTGCTTTGCAAGTCCGGTGGACGTAGCTCTCGCGTGGTGGAATACCTCGCGGCCCGCGACATCAAAGCCATCAACGTTGCCGGAGGCACCGACGGCTGGGTGGACGCAGGACTGCCCACCGAATAACACCAAAGGCTAGGCCCTAGGGCCTAGCCTTTATTTATTTCTGGTAATGCGTGAGGTCTACCTGCGGGGTAGGTTGTAGCGTCGCATGCGCTGGGTTAGTCACCGTGGGGTTGCTCAAGTGCACGTCGCTATCGTCGGCGGATTCCACATATGGGATCTTGCCGTTGAGCACGTCGTGCGCACGTTGTACGTCGAGAGTGCTAGTCCAGCGTCCCACCAGAATCGTGGCCACAGCGTTGCCACTGAAGTTGGTCAGAGCGCGGGCCTCGGACATGAAGCGATCGATGCCTACGATGACGCCGACGCCGTCGAGAAGCTCCGGGCGATGCGAGTGCAACCCTGCGGCGAGCGTGGCGATACCAGCGCCGGACACTCCGGCTGCTCCTTTAGACGCAATAATCATGAAGACCAAGAGGCCGATCTGTTCCCCAAGAGTCAGCGGCTTGTTCATTGCATCCGAGATAAAGATGGCGGACATGGTGAGATAAATAGCCGTGCCGTCGAGGTTAAAGGAATAGCCGGTGGGGACCACGATTCCTACCGTGGATTTGTCCACACCCACGTGCTCCATCTTGCGCATCAGGTTTGGCAGCGCAGACTCCGACGATGATGTGGCCACGATGAGCAGTAATTCTCGGCCCAGATACTTCAAGAGCTTCCATATGTTGAACCCGGCGCCGATGCGCAGGATGGCCCCCAGCACCACAAAGATGAACAGCAGGCATGTGATGTAGAAAGCTAGCATCAAGATCGCGAGCTGTTTGACGGCTTCGAACCCTGTTGCACCCACCACGCCGGCGATAGCGCCGAATGCGCCGATCGGCGCCACCCACAGAATCATGGTAAGCATCTTGAACACCAGTTTTTGCAGGTGGGCGATGCCGCGCAAGATGGGCTCACCAGCTTTACCCATTCCCTGGACAGCAAAGCCTGCAAGCAAGGCAACAAAGAGCGTTTGCAGCACAGACCCTGAGGTCAAAGAAGAAAAGGCTGTTTCCGGGATGATCGACTGGATAAAGCCAACCAGTCCTGTTCCGTGTTCGGCTTTATCGGCAAAGGCGGCACCTTCGCCCGCGGTAGCTTCAATATCCAAACCGCTACCAGGCTCAATGAGGTTGCCCACCAGCAGTCCTACGGCAAGAGCAAACGTGGACATGATGATGAAGTACGTCAAGGCCAATCCGCCTGCTTTGCCCACTGAGGCAGCGGCGCGCACAGAGCCGATGCCCAACACGATTGTGCAGAAAATCACCGGCGAGATCATCATCTTGATCAAGAACACAAACATCGTGCCAATAACTTTGAAGCTCTTGGCAATATCTGGGGCGATAAGGCCAAAAGCGATACCTGCGACAACCGCAATAATCACTGCGATATAGAGCCAGTGCGTCCTGTCCTTGGGCGTCTTCGATTCAGCAATTTGTGGCTCCCTCGCTGGCAGGAGGGGGCTGCTTTCCCCTAAATGTGGTTCAGCCACGATGACCTCGATTCGATTATGCGACAGTAACGGAAATACGCACTTCTACGAATTAAGCAACGTTGCCTATCGATGCGATTCGTCTCACGTATCCCTATAGGCTAGAACATACGCCCGACAACCGCGATAGAAGAACATTGCTTTTCACTCAAACAATCCGATACCCCCACATTTGCCGCGTGTCTCTCCAAAGCGAGCCTTTGCTAGCGCCTAGGATTCAAAGATCCATTACTTTTACTAGCAAAACTATCTAGAAGTGGTCGTGTCTATGCTCTTTTCCTCTCGCTTTCAGGGCGCATTTCGCAAAACCCTAGTAACAATCGTTATGGCAACCCTCTGTACAGGTTTTACTCCAGCCACCGCACAGGTCATTCCTTACACCGATCCAGACGGTTTTTACGCGTCCATCCCACCGGCGGAGAACACCGCACCGGGCACCGTCTTAAGCCAACGCGACGTCTCCCCGCCGGTCTTGGACATGTTGGTACGGATGAAGCGCATCGCCTACACGTCCACTCACCCCAATGGCTTTTCCACCCCCGTAACCGGAGCCGTGCTCACGCCTACTGCGCCATGGCATGGCCCCGGCCCCCGTCCGGTGGCACTCCTAGCACCGGGGACTCAAGGAGCTGGGGACTCCTGTGCCCCTTCCAAGCTGCTCACCATGGGCGGGGAATATGAGATGTTTTCCGCCGCTGCACTGTTGAGCCGCGGCTGGACCGTGGCCTTAACCGACTATCAGGGGCTGGGCACCCCGGGCAACCACTCCTATATGAATAGGAAAGCCCAAGGCGCTGCGCTGCTGGATTTGGGGCGAGCCATCACCGCCCTGGGATTGCCGGATGTCCATAGCCACACCCCCCTTATTCCATGGGGCTACTCCCAAGGCGGCGGGGCATCAGCAGCCGCAGCCGAAATGCATCGTTCCTACGCCCCTGACGTGAACGTCGCTTTAGCCTATGCCGGCGGAGTTCCCGCCAACCTCCTCTCCGTCTCTAGCTCTTTGGAGGGCACCGCCCTTACCGGGGCGCTGGGGTATGTGATCACCGGAATGTACGAGATTTACCCCGAGGTGCGCGAGCCCATCAACAACCTGCTCAACGCACGAGGCCAGCTCTGGCTCGACCAGACAAGCCGCGATTGCCTCCCCGAGAGCATTCTTACTATGCCTCTTCCAGATACCAGCATCCTCACCGTATCTGGACAGCGCTTGACCAGCCTCATCTCCGACGAGGTCTTTCAGCGCGCCATTTCTGAACAACAAATCGGGCTCATAGCCCCCGACGTCCCCGTCTTTGTTGCACAGGGGCTTCACGACGGCATCATCCCGGCGGAACAAGCCCGCGACATGGTCAACGGCTGGCGCACCCGCGGCGCCGACGTGACATATTGGGAGGATCCAGCGCCCGCACTGGATAAGCTTTTAGGCCACGCGCACGTGTTGGGATCGTCGTTCCTCCCCGCAGTTGAGTGGGCCGAGCAACGTTTAGCCACGTTAGGGCAGCCAACTCCCTAAGAATGTGATAGACCTAACTATATGGTTGCCGATATTCCCGCTGCACTTCTCCAATCGCCATCCTTCCAACTAGAGCATCTGCGCCGCCGCACACGCGACTGCGTAGAGGAAGCACTGTCGCATGAAGGAATAACCCTGCGGGAATATTGGGTACTCACGTGCCTTGTTTCTGGCGATGTACCCACCCAAGCTACACTGTGCGATGCCCTTGGGATAGATGCCTCCGACATGGTTCGACTTATCGACTCCCTAGAGGCCAAATCCTGGACCACGAGAGAACGCGACCCCCAGGATCGTCGTCGCCAGATCGTCAAAGCCACTAAGGCTGGCAAATCCGCGCATCCACACCTCGCGGAAGTTGTCACCCAAGCAGAGGATGCCGCACTCGACGATTCGACGGCAAAACAACTCAGACACCTACGTAAACTAGCGGCAGCAATCATCACTGCAAACGAGGATTAGTTGATCTCTTCTGCTTACCTCCGCTCTAGCGAGGCCCCTTCTCCACGAACGCTTTACGACATCTTCACCCACACGGCAACCGCGTTCCCCGAGGCTGCAGCTATCGACGACGGCAGCATCATCACATATCGCGAGCTCCTGGAACGCGTTCAGGCAGGTGCCCACCAACTCCATGCTGCGGGAGTGAGGCCCGGAAGCCGCATTGGTGTCCGAATGGCATCAGGGCACAGCGACCTCTACATCGCCATTTTGTCCATCCTGGCAGCCGGCGCGGCCTATGTCCCTGTGGACGCCGATGACCCCGACGAACGCGCAGAACTTGTCTTTAGCGAGGCTGCCATCCAGGGCTTCTACGACGACAACGGCTTTCACCCCCACCAAGACAGCACCCCGGTTGCGCCAGCCGTCCCCGCATTAGAGGACACGGCATGGATCATCTTCACGTCTGGTTCTACCGGAAAACCAAAAGGCGTGGCAGTCTCCCACCGCAGCGCCGCCGCCTTTGTTGACGCAGAATCGCAGCTCTTCTTGCAGGATGCCCCCATCGGCCCCGACGGATCGGGTGCTGGCGGGGCTTTCTGTTGCATTCGATGCTTCCTGCGAAGAGATGTGGCTGGCATGGGCACACGGCGCCTGTTTGGTTCCGGCCCCGCGTTCTCTGGTGCGCTCCGGGATGGATCTTGGCCCGTGGCTCATTCGCCGAGACATCACCGTCGTTTCTACCGTGCCCACGTTGGCGGGGCTCTGGCCTACGGAGGCGCTCGACAACATCAGGCTTCTCCTCTTGGGAGGAGAAGCCTGTTCGGCGGAGCTCGTCGAGAAGCTATCGGCTCCGGAACGGGAAGTATGGAATACCAATACCTACGGCCCCACCGAGGCCACCGTGGTCGCTTGTGCGGCGCTGTTGCGGCCGAATCACCCGGTATCGATCGGATTTCCACTAGCTGGCTGGGACTTAGCCGTGGTGGATGAGCAGGGAGAACCGGTAGAAATCGGCGAGGTCGGCGAACTAATTATCGGAGGGGTGGGCCTGGCGTGGTATCTGGATCCCCAGAAGGACGCGGAAAAATACGCCCCGGAGCTAGGGTGGTCGCGCGCTTATCGTTCCGGCGATCACGTCAAGCTCACGGAAGACGGCCTACTTTTTGTTGGGCGTGTCGACGACCAGGTGAAGATCGGGGGACGCCGCATTGAACTCGGCGAAGTCGATGCACACCTAGCTGCCCTTCCCAACGTGCGCCAATCCACGGTGGTTGTACAAAAGACCGGCGCAGGAGACAGCGTTTTGGTCGGCTATCTTTCGCTCACCGATGAGTCCCTAGAATTCGATCACGACCAGGCCCGGACCATTCTCAGCAACTCAATGCCGGCGGCACTTGTCCCGCGACTCTGTGTACTTGCGGAGCTTCCCACCACGACCTCCGGAAAAGTAGATAAACGCGCACTGCCCTGGCCAATCCATACCGACGTCACAGCAGTGGACCTCAGCGACACCGAACAGTGGTTGGCCGAACTCTGGGTGGACGTGCTGGGAATGGATATTTCCGACGCTGACGCAGATTTTTCTCCCTGGGAGGAACCTCCCTGGCCGCCGCCACACTGATAGGACGCATCCGCGAACGGGTTCCCACCATCGCCGTACGCGACCTTTATGACCACCCACGCCTCGGCGCACTTGCCGAGCACGTAGAGAGCATCCACGTCGCTCCTTCTGCTCAAGAAGCCCCCGCGCAGCCAGTCTCCGCTCAAGCCCGCGTTATCCAGGGGTTCGTTCAATTAGTGGCAGTAACACTGAGCTCCCTGCAATGGGTAGCTGCCCTAGCACTCATCAACAACATAGCGGCCAGCGCCGGCATCAGCTGGGCACGACATACCCCATGGTTGATAGTCACTGCTCTCCTTATCTTTGTCACTCCCCTGGGCAGATTGGTGGTTGGCGGTTATGCCGCGCGACTTCTGACTAAGGGCATCGCGCCGGGATCCTATCCACGCGCCGGGCGAATATACCTACGAGTCTGGGCAGCAGAACGCATTGCTAACGCCTCCGGGTACCGATCTATTGCGGATGCCACCTGGATGAATTACTATGCGCGTGCGCTCGGCGCACGAGTAGGAGACGGCGTGAATCTGCACACAATCCCGCCGGTCACGGGGCTTCTTAACTTGGAAGATCACTGCTCAGTGGAGCCGGAAGTAGATTTATCAGGCTATTGGGTAGATGCCCGACATATTCATATAGGCACAATCCATGTGGGGAAGAACGCCCGCATCGGTGCCCGCTCAGTACTCATGCCGGGGACAGTCATAGGCGATAACGCACATGTGGAAGCCGGCTCCACAGTCACCGGAAGCACACCTGTCAAAGCCAACGCCCGGTGGTCTGGGTCGCCGGCACAAAAAGTGGGGCGTTCCAAGCACCGCTTCCCGGATACGCCTCCACCTCGACGCCCCCAGTGGGTTCTTGGGTACGGCCTCTCCTCACTGTTCCTCGCGCTTCTCCCTTTGTGCGCAGTGGCTATGGGCGGCGCCAGTATGATCGCTTTTGTCCAGGCCATCGACATTCATCCTTTCCTGGGCATGCTAGCTGCCGCCCCCGCAGGGACTCTCATAGCTTTTGCTGCTTACGGCGTGTGTATTTGGGCGCTCATCCGACTACTGAGCCTGCGGCTCACCCCAGGTGTTGCTCCAGTGCGCTCTGCTACGGGTTGGCGGGTGTGGTTTATCCAACGCCTCATGGACGATGCTCGCACATATCTTTTCCCGCTCTATGCCGCACAGCTCACCCCTTTGTGGTTCCGCAGCCTCGGCGCAACGGTAGGCAAAGACGTAGAAATCTCCACCTCTGTGATGGTGCCAGCATTTGTCACTATTCGCGACGGCTCTTTCCTTGCCGACGACACCCTCGTCGGCGGCTACGAACTCGGCGGAGGTTGGATGCTCGCCGGGGCAACCAAGATCGGCAAGCGCTCTTTTGTGGGAAACTCTGGCATCGCTGGACCACAACGCAAACTGGCCAAAAATTCTCTCGTAGCGGTGCTCTCCTCCACCCCAAAGAAGTCCAAAGCCGGGTCTAATTGGTGGGGCTCGCCGCCAGAACGCATGCGCCGCGTCACCGTGACCACCGATGCGTCGGAAAGCAGCACCTATAGGCCACGTCTCCGGATGCGGATTCTCCGCGGTGCTATAGAAACCCTCCGATTGCTCGCCCCCATCACTAGCGGTGTTCTTGCCACCGCGGTGCTAGCCACTCTGCAGGTGTTGCTGCTCAATCTAGGGCTTGGGGTGACGATCCTGCTCGGCGGCGTGGTTCTTATAGCCGCCGGTGCCCTTGCGCTACTGATCACGGTCACCATGAAGTGGCTGTGTGTTGGACGCCACCGCGCAGGAGACCACCCCTTGTGGAGTTGGTTTGTATGGCTCAACGAGCTGCAAGACACCTTTGTGGAGGTGGTCGCCGCCCCCTGGTTCTTTAACCACACGCTCGGCACTGGATCCCTCAATATCGGGTTACGCCTTCTTGGCGCGAAAATAGGCAAAGGCGCGTGGATTGAGACGTACTGGCTGCCTGAAACAGACCTCTGCCAGATCGGCACTGGGGCTACGGTCGGCCCTGGTGTGGTGGTACAGACCCACCTCTTCCAAGATCGCGTGATGAGCCTAGGCGACGTCACCATCGCACCGGGGGCGACCCTAGCGGCACATTCTGTCGCGCTTCCGGCTTCCAAGCTTGCCGACGCCACCACCATCGGCCCTGGCTCACTCGTCATGCGCGGTGACCAAGTTCCATCTCACACCCGTTGGCAGGGAAATCCAATTGAACCATGGAACCCCAGCTAAACCGGGTTTTGTTCACACGTCACCAAATTTTTTGCAACTTTGCGTAACGGTGCCAACGAGCCATCCGATACTCACCATGTAAGGCCTAAAGCGCCACATCCAGTGACGTTTCAAACGAGTTAGGGGTACCCATTTCCCTGCCTATACCTTCACCCAACAGGGCAAATGTAATAACCCTCATTATAATTGCCTTAAAAAGGGTGCAGAATTCCCCTCTTTCGGGTGGAAATTGCACCTTTTATTATTAGAGTGACTTTACTCCTTTATGGTTGCCACCCGCGATATTTTCAGCATACGATAGAGGTTTTTCCTAAACTTTTGCCAAAAAATTCCAGGAGCGGCCACCAGCACCAAAAAGATCGGTAAAGTTGCCTGTTGAACAGGGAAAAGTCCATGACTCTTCCTTGTAGCCCCTCGACTGAAAGGAATGCTTTATGTTCAGCGCCATCCATGAATTCCTGGCCAACGTCTTCGACCTCGACTTCCTCTCCTCCGAACCCGGGTACTACTTCTCAGACGCCTGGGGAGCTTTCAAGCAGATCTTCTCGGTAATGGAAGACTATTTCCTCGATTTCAAGGACACCCTCTCCTCCAAGTAGAGGTGAGCTAAATAAAGTGATAGGAAGCTATCACTTTATTTAATTTTAGAAGCCCCCCTCACCGCGCCTGCCCGCGAGACTTCGGCCTTAATAAAGGTTTCCTTTCCAGCCGATTCGGTAAGCACCCATTAGACAATGGGAAAGTTCACAGCTTTTCTGCAGAATCCTCAACCGAAAGGAACAACTCATGTTCACCGCTATTTACAACTTCTTCTCTGACATCCTCGATCTCGACTTCCTCTCCTCGCAGCCAAAGGACTACTTCCTCGGTGCTTGGGACTCCTTCGTAGACATCTTTGACGCAGTCAAGGACGGCATCTCTTCCTAATAGGAATAGACAATATTAAGAGGATGTGCCCTGCAGATTAATCTGCAGGGCACATCCTCTTTTATACATATTCATCGCTATACAGCCGCCATCGCAATCCTTCTACCCAATAAAAAATTCTTAAAAATGTGCATTTACTAAATTTTTATCAGTATAATGATCAGATAAGTCACTAAAGCCAGAGCTTTCCCAGGCTTCCCAACAAAAAGGAATATCTATGCCTAATGTCATCTACGATTTTTTCTTCAACATATTAAATTTCGAAGCTCTTTCCTCTGCCCCAAAGGCTTACTTTCACAACGGATGGATAGCGATCAAAGGAATCTTTAACGCTTTTAGCCGCTTCCTCGCTTCATCATAGAGGTTCAGGCTAAAGTGTGACCTTGCATGCTAATGCGCAAGGTCACACTTTCTTTTAGAATTTTTATCGCTGTATATCTTCAACCGCAGCATCCCCTAGCCTTCCTCTTAATTTTCTAAATCGGGTTACGGATCTAAAAATTAAAATCCACTAATCCCCTATTCGGTCCCTCCCTCGCATGACAATATTCGGGTCAGGAAGCCCCACAACGCTGTGGTCTTTGTTTGTATATTCAAACTTGCTCAAGATGTATCTCATCGCGTTGATGCGAGCACGTTTCTTATCATTTGAACGAATCGCAATCCAAGGGGATTCATCTGTATCCGTGTACCGGAACTGTTCTTCTTTAGCTCGCGTATAGTCATCCCATTTATCCAAAGAAGCAAGATCCATAGGAGAAAGCTTCCACTGCCGCACAGGATCAACCTGCCTAATCGCGAACCGTGTCCTCTGTTCTTTCTGAGTTACCGAGAACCAAAATTTTGTAAGCGCTATACCGGAACCCAAAATCATATTTTCTAGCATCGGCACTTCTCTAAGAAACTCCGCATGCTGCGATTCGGTACAAAAACCCATAACACGTTCTACGCCTGAGCGGTTGTACCATGAGCGATCAAAGAAAACGATTTCACCGGCACACGGGAAATGCTCAATATAACGTTGGAAGTACCATGAAGTGGATTCTCGTGGCGAGGGTTTTTCTAACGCTACTGTCCTCGCCCCGCGAGGGTTAAGGTGCTCATTAAAACGCTTAATAGTGCCACCCTTACCTGCGGCATCACGGCCTTCAAACAAGATAATATGGCGCTGCCCAGTATCCTTTGTCCAATTCTGCCACTTCAATAGCTCAATCTGCAGGGCACGCTTCGTATGCTCGTATTCTTCCCGCGACATACGTTCAGGGTAAGGATAAGATTCTTTCCATGTGTCCACTGGACTGCCATCCGGGGCCAAAAGAATGGGATCATCTTCATCAGAGTCATCAACTATATAGCCCTCGATTGCCGCAAGGTCTATGGTTGGCAGCTCTTTCTCTGATGCATTCATACTCATCATGATACCGCTCCTCCATCTCAGAAACCCGGCTATAGGGATAAATAATCATTCAGATTCTTGAATAATTAGCAGTTGAAACAACACACCATCAGCTTCAAGGAAACAAACAAGAACGACCAACACACATAAAAATCCCGCCAGTCAGACCTTTCCAGGCCAACCAACGGGATTTTTATTAGCGTAGAAGCTTTAATTAGCTCTGGCTAGAAGAAGAGAATGCACCGGAAAGCTGGCCGGTCCATACATCGAGTTTATCTGCGAATTGGCCATTAACAACAAACTTGCCAAGGTTCACAAGTGCATCATAGCCCTTGAAGAAATCACCGAGACGCTGCAGGCCGAGTACGAAATCGTTAGCCATTTGAACAATATCCATTATTAGCTCCTACCAGGATAAGAAGAATTTAGTACTTTAACGATCTGCTGTTTACTTGAAAACTTTGTCGATTGGGTTCAGGCGAGCCCACTCAAGAGCGGTCTCTACAACAGCCTTCACTGCCTTAGCGACATTTTCAAAGTCGAAGCCCTTGAAAGTTTTAAAAATATCCGAAGAGAGAGAAATCAATTCAGAAGACATATGTACTCCTAAAAGTAATCCCGGAGGGAATCCGGGGTGGAAAACTTTCCCACCGAGACTTGGCTGCAACACTAGCCTCTGATGGCTCATTATGAACGATAACACCGAAGTATGGGTGGCGCTAGCAAAGTCACAAACCCTTAGAAAGTTTTTAATCGCAGCTCAAGCGGCAATTTCGCTTATGTAACACTTCCATCAAACCAGCAAAGATAACGTTTGCCTAGGTGAAGATAGGGGAAGTCCTATAAGGCTATAGCCCAGACAATCCAAACCAGCCCCACATAGGAGTAAATCAAACCTAAGTAAACTTCTTCAAGAAATACCCCTATCTAGGGGCTTTTTCCATAAACTGCCTAGACACTGAACTGGCACTTGAGCGTTTTACATGCAAAACACCCATTCCCCCTCTGACTTTTGCGTACATTTTTCACCAATTGCCAGCAAGTATTGACTTTCAATCCCCCCCATGCTTTATGAAAAGCTAAAAGTGAATCAATCTAAAAGCCGCCCCGAATTCAAGCCCTGTTTTCCCACGCCTCTCGCCCCAGCACATAGTAATTTTGTAACTGCCGACGACACCTAGCCACACAATAAACTTGCAGCTTTGTTTTCCACTAACCCGTTCTCCATTGCCGCAATCGAAGCATCGGAAATTTTCAGCTATGTAGATTTACTCCCCGCTAGTCGGTTTTCAGTCCAACTAACGGGGAGTAAATCGTATTTATAAAATGTCAAGTATTATTTGAAGATCTTGATCATCGATGCAACGTTGCCACCAAGCTTGGCAAGCGACACCATGAAGTCCAAGATTTCTTTAACAACGCCGGTGGTGGAAAGCTGAACCCAGTCGTTCATGTGCTCCATTATTTTCCTCTTTCAGATTTGTGTACGTGTCTTAAGCGTTAAGGAAGATACCCTTAGGGTGCAGGCTTAACGATCTGGTCTTCCGTAAAGATCTTCTTGGTGGTTTCCGCAGCGCTGGACATTCCACCGTCTATCCATGTAGCCAGCTTCATCAGAATTGTTGGGATACCCTGGAACAGGCCGGAAATTGCTTCCATGCCATCCTTGAATTTGCCCAGGTGCTCTGCCATAACCGTCATATCCATGAAATATCTCCTCTGAGAGAGGTCGGTACTCGTACCGACAGGAATTAGTAAGTAACGTCATCAGACGTCTCGGATAGCAATTGTGTCACAAAGTTGCGCACATTCAAGCTGGGCCACCAATGCCTTTTGCGGCATACAACACAGAATTAGCTAACAGTTCCATCGAACTGTGCAAAAAGTTAGAAAAAATAGTCTTAAAGTCCGCTAATTTCATTTTTAAAAAAGGTTTCCGGTAAATATTTCCCTATTGGTGTGCGCTAGGTGACAAATCGACTTTCGTACCCAATACAAAAACTTGATCTACGCAACATTGCAAAAATGAAACACTAGGCCTTTTTTACCCCAAAAATGGGGGAACCCGAGCCCTCCATTGAGGACCCGGGTTCTAAAAACGTTCAGGCTATATTAGAAGCCCATCCCACCCATCTCGTCAGCGCCAGGCATTGCAGGAGCAGCAGGCTCCGGCTTGTCGGCAACAACAGCCTCGGTGGTGAGGAACAGAGCTGCGATGGACGCAGCGTTCTGCAGTGCAGAGCGGGTGACCTTCACCGGGTCATTGATGCCAGCAGCCATCAGGTCAACGTACTCTCCGGTAGCTGCGTTGAGGCCTTCGCCTGCAGGGAGGTTGGAAACGTTGTTAGCTACAACGCCGGGCTCTAGGCCAGCGTTGAGAGCGATCTGCTTCAGCGGCGCAGACAGTGCCTCGCGGACGATCTTCACGCCGGTAGCCTCGTCACCGGTGAGGTCCAGATCGCCGTCGAGAACGTGTGCAGCCTGCAGCAAAGCAACGCCGCCGCCGGCAACGATGCCTTCTTCAACAGCTGCCTTAGCATTGCGCACTGCGTCTTCAATGCGGTGCTTACGCTCGGTGAGCTCAACCTCGGTAGCTGCGCCAACCTTGATCACGGCAACGCCGCCGGCGAGCTTTGCAAGGCGCTCCTGCAGCTTCTCGCTGTCGTACTCAGAATCCGAGTTTTCAATCTCAGCGCGGATCTGGTTTACGCGCCCCTCGATCTGCTCAGGCGATCCTGCGCCCTCAACGATGGTGGTCTCGTCCTTTGTCACCACGACCTTGCGTGCGCGGCCCAGCAGCGGAATGTCAGCGGTCTCCAGGGAAAGGCCGACTTCTTCAGAGATGACCTGTCCGCCGGTAAGGATCGCCATATCCTGCAGCTGTGCTTTACGACGATCACCAAAGCCCGGTGCTTTCACAGCAACAGACTTGAAGGTGCCACGGATCTTGTTCACAACCAGAGTGGAGAGTGCTTCGCCCTCAACGTCTTCGGCGATAATCAGCAGCGGCTTGCCGGCCTGCATGACCTTTTCCAGCAGCGGCAAAAGATCCTTGATGTTGGAGATCTTGCCGGAAACCAGGAGGATGTAGGGGTCTTCCAGGACTGCCTCAAGGCGCTCCATGTCGGTAGCAAAGTAGCCCGAGATGTAGCCCTTATCAAAGCGCATACCCTCAGTGACCTCAAGGTCAACACCAAAGGTGTTGGATTCCTCGACGGTGATGACGGATTCCTTGTTCAGGGTTCCGTTGCCCACTGCGTACATGGCCTTGGCGATCTGAGCGCCGATTGCCGGATCAGCAGCAGAGATACCAGCGGTCGCAGCGATCTGCTCCTCGGTCTCTACTTCTTTAGCGTTCTGCAGAAGGTTTTCGGTCACCTTAGCCACAGCCTGCTCGATGCCGCGCTTGATGCCCATTGGGTTGGAGCCCGCAGCGACGTTGCGCAGGCCCTCGCGGACAAGTGCCTGAGCCAGAACGGTAGCGGTGGTGGTGCCGTCGCCAGCGACGTCGTCAGTCTTCTTAGCGACTTCCTTGACCAGCTCAGCGCCGATCTTCTCGTACGGGTCCTCAAGCTCAATTTCGCGAGCGATAGAGACGCCGTCGTTGGTGATGGTCGGGGCGCCCCAGCTCTTCTCTAGAACAACGTTACGACCCTTAGGTCCGAGCGTGACCTTAACTGCATCAGCCAAGGTATTCAGGCCCTTTTCAAGGCCCCGGCGTGCTTCCTCATCAAAGGCAATGATCTTTGCCATGAAAGTCTGTGCTCCTTATATATAGGACGACACTCACGTCTCGACGTTCCAGCAGGCGCCCGCGACGGCACGGTGGGCCGAGTGTAAACCAACCTCACCCGCTGATATGTCTCGAAAGTTTCGATTTATCTAGCACTCTAATGATCAAAGTGCTAACAACCGTTTTAGCAGTCTCCCCATGCGAGTGCAAGATCGTTCTACACTAGGCACCATGATTGCAGACATCGTTAATAAGGTACGTCCGCTCGTCGAGAAGCAAAGGGACGCCATATTCAAGGATCTCAGCGAGATCACGTCCTACAACTCTGTACACTCCACCCCAGAATGCGCCGACGACCATGCCGCCGCATGTGCATGGGTCGTGAATGCGCTGACCAAAGCCGGGCTAGAGGTAACCGAATACCCCTACGACGGCGGAGCCACCACCGTGTTGGGCACCAAGAAAGCCGTCGGAGACGCCCCGACCGTGCTGCTGTATTCGCACTATGACGTCGTGCCCGCCGGCGACCCCGCCGACTGGATCAGCGACGCCTTTACGCTTACCGAACGCAACGGACGCTGGTACGCCCGCGGCGCCGCCGACTGCAAAGGCAACCTCGTGATGCACCTCGCCGTGCTGCGCGCGATACAAGAACTCGGTGGCACCGACCTAGGCATCACATTCCTCGTAGAAGGCTCAGAGGAACAAGGCGGCGCGGAACTCAGCTCGCTTATCCACTCCCAACCCGAGCTCTTCCAATCCGATGTCATTCTCATCGCAGATTCCGGCAACCAGGAAGTAGGCGTGCCGACGCTCACTACCACCCTTCGTGGCGGCGCACAAATCACGGTTACGCTCAAAACCTTGAACGCAGCAGTCCATTCCGGCAGTTTCGGAGGTGCCGCCCCCGACGCAGCCGCAGCACTTATCCGACTGCTGGACTCCCTCAAGGACGAGCATGGACGCACCGTCATAGACGGCGTAGATTGCTCCACACGATGGCCAGGAGGAACCTACGACCGCGAAAGTTTCCGCGCTGATTCCACCATGCTTGACGGCACCCAGATCATGGGAACCGACGAAGATAACCCTGCAGACATGGTCTGGGCACGCCCGGCAATCTCCATCACAGGCTTCACCTCCACCCCGGTAGACAAAGCAGTCAACGCGGTCCCACCCGTGGCCAGCGCACGACTCAACCTCCGCGTACCACCAGGACTCAAAGCCACCGACGTTGCAGAAGCCCTTATCGCACACCTCAAAGCCCATGTTCCGTGGGGCGCACATATTGAAGCCAGCTACGACGACGCGAATGAACCATTTGAAGCCAAAATCGACGGCCCGGCAATGTCCCACTTCAACGCTTGCCTAGCCAACGCCTACGGCAAAGAAGACACCGTGCATATCGGCTCGGGTGGCTCCATCCCACTATGCTCTGAGCTCCTAGGGATCATGCCGCACGCAGAGCTGGCACTTTTTGGCGTAGAAGAGCCACAATCCACGATCCACTCCCCCAATGAATCCGTAGACCCCAACGAAATCCGCGATATTGCAGTCGCGGAAGCCTCTTTCCTACTGACATACGGGAAATAGCCTTAACGAGGTAACCCGCAGGAAATATCGGTCATTGCCTGCGGGTTTTCTGCGTGAAGGACAACGCCTCCCGATGTTTTTTGTCGTTTTTGAGAACGCTAGCAACCGCGCGGCATAAAAACCCCAGGTGGCGTTTTTTAGCGTTCTCAAAAACGACATTTTCAGTGCGATGTACGCGGTGTTCCGCTAATTCCAGAGAGTAAGGGATCTCCAATTTTTGGGAAATTTCATATCTTTCTCCGGAGACACATAATCAGATGTGGGAAATTGATCCATCAATTCAACCACTTTGTGGTGCCAACCAATGCTCGGCCGTATCTGCTTCATTAAATATGCAATAACGGCTAAATATGCACACGTGGACGTGAGGTTATTTTTCTCGTATTGCAAATGGACCAAATCATCATTCACTTCATTAAGTTTTGGAGCCTGCAATCCATACGTCATAGTACGGTTCCATAACCGATTATGATGAGCTACTTTATTTCTAAGATAGTTCAACCCAACAATCCATTTACTAAATGTCGCCCCAGAACTTACCCCAAACTCTTTAGCTATCTGACTCTGTATCTTCGATGGCAAAAGGTAGAAAAAGCGGGTTAATCCACCAAAATCGATAAACTCGATAGCCACCCAAATAGGCATATGGCCATCGTATTTTTCTTTAAAATGTTTACAAAAGTCTTCGCTCCCGGCCTGACGACAGAGTTTCTCAAATTTCGTCTGCCATGCTTCTCAACGGGTATTTTGCTTCTTTCTTCCAGGAATCTTTGAATCACACCGTTGCAGATCAAGAGATTTTTTATTCAGATGTATAAACGGATCCACCCGACCTGCCCTGTAGGCGACCCGCGTACATAGTACGACTTCTATTTGCTCAATAGCTTCAAAAATAAGCCGACGTAATTCAGAGTCAAAATCTGCAAGTTGGACCACTGTATCAAAGCTTGTACCACTCAGAAATTCTTCGGCTCGATAATTAGTCGGACTTTCACGTTTTTCTTTGGGCAAGAATACGCGGAAAGGATAAGAATATGCAGAAAGCCTGTAGTAACCGATCCTTTTTAGTTCCCCCACGTGTATATCCCTGTTACTGATTTCCATTCCGCGACTTACAAGCGTGTCTAGCTGCTTCATATAAGACAGATGCGGTTTGTTATACATATTTTATTCCTTGTATAAAAGAAAACAGCCCCGTCATGCATGATCTTGCTGATGCATGAGGCGGAGGCTGTGTTTATGGGATTAAGACTACACCAAAACAGCCTCGTTTATTAATCCTTGCCACCCCCGGATACAGAAAACCCTTGCGGCTCAACCACATCCCCGTTAGCATCGCAGGTGTGATCCACATCATTGATTTCTCTCAGCGCGCACAGCTAGTGCTCGTGGCCCCGGTAGCGGCCCGAGTGCTCAAGGCTGCTACAGCCATGTGCCCGTCTGTGGGATAGGAGGACTGACTCCCACATTCGGGGAGCAGCCGTTAAACCCACAACATCCAGAGTCGGTCCATACCCTTTATCCGTTTTCACACAAGGACCGAAATCAATGTCTTCTTTCACCTCATCGCTTACTTTCCTTTCTCGCCGTTCACTGCCGACGAAAACCTACACCCCACATTCTCCGATACCCAGCACGACACGGGTGTTTGCCGATGACCCTTTCCGGGCACGCTTCGGACACAAATTACCCAGCGGTTTAAGGGAAGAAGCACGCGGTATGCAATGGCGAACGTTCATCGCTATCTACGCACCAACTTCCGCAATCCGCGTCCACATCACCGGCACGCACAAACTGCGTGGCAATCACAACTCCTATGACATCGAACTCCAGCGGAACACAACTGGCGGAAGAATCACTGAAACCCATTCAATCGTGGCCTCGGGTCCCATCGCTGCGTGCACCCAAGTCTTGGCTAATGCAGGGCGTCGTGTAGAAATTCTTTCTTTCCACCAATTCGAGATATTCGAATCCACCGTGACGTTTCTGCTCGCTTCACACAATCGTCGCCAACACTGGGCAGTAGGTTTCGGTGGTAGTCGTGAACACTCGGCAGCTACTGCAATGAGCTCTGCGTCTGAGCTGCTGTTTGGGACTTTGCGCTAAGATAACGAGAGTGAGCTGCGCCGATGCATGACGCAAAAACTACACCTCAATACCAGTCCGGCTGCGTTACTACATTGCGCGCACTTTCACTTCGCCTTGTACGTCCACGACAGCCAAAGGATTATTTCGCCCTGTGCTCGTATTGCTGTTATCTCTCGCGGTGACTGCCACCGTCGCCCCAATTGCAGTTAAGACTTGCGGAAGACCGGCGTTCGGTCTTCTTTCCATTACGCCCTTCGCCGGGTTTGTGTGGATTCTTGGCAAGTTGGTCAACGGTGATTTTTCTTCGGGCAAAGCCCTCACCGCGCATTACGGGTGGATGAGCAGCGCGCATTTAGATCTGACATTCCGGCTCGATTCGCTTTCCGCACTGTTTAGCTTGGTCATCTTGGGCATCGGTGGCTTGGTCT
This sequence comes from Corynebacterium silvaticum, assembly GCF_002162115.2. Lineage (NCBI taxonomy): Bacteria > Bacillati > Actinomycetota > Actinomycetes > Mycobacteriales > Corynebacteriaceae > Corynebacterium > Corynebacterium silvaticum. Next base: position 2,202,843 of record NZ_CP021417.2, read on the forward strand.
TGCTGTATTGCTGGAATTACTTTGATTCCGTTCCTCGCCGGTTACGGCCCTTTGCGGGGCAGCTATCTGGCTTTGCGATGGCCATGTACGGGCTCGTGATCTCCGATAACATGCTGCTGCTCTATGTTTTCTGGGAGATTACCTCGGTGCTCAGCTTCTTGTTGGTGGGCTACTACGGCGAGCGAGCGTCGTCACGCCATGCTGCGATACAGGCGCTGATGATCACCACTTTGGGCGGATTGTCAATGCTCGTGGGCATTATCTTGCTGGGTCGGCAGACGGGCATATGGGAGTTGTCCGGCCTTGCCAACGCCAGTTTGGAGGGAACCCATCATATTTCTTATGCCGTAGTGCTCATCCTGGCAGGCGCGTTATCCAAGTCAGCCATCGCCCCAACGCACTTTTGGTTGCCTGGGGCGATGGCTGCGCCGACCCCGGTGTCTGCCTATCTGCATTCTGCGGCGATGGTCAAAGCGGGAATTTATCTTGTTGCTCGGTTGGCTCCTGACTTTGCGTTCTCGCGTGTCTGGTATTTGGTGGTGATCGCTCTAGGGATTTTCACTATGCTTTTGGGCGGCTGGATGTCCTTACGGCAAACAGATCTTAAGTTGATTTTGGCGTATGGCACCGTCAGTCAGCTGGGCTTTATCACTGTGCTCGTGGGGATTGGTTCGCATGCGGCTATGGTGGCGGGCCTTGCGTTAACGTTTGCGCACTCCATGTTTAAAGCGACGCTTTTTATGGTCGTAGGGGCGATTGACCATACGACGGGGACCCGAGATATACGCAAGCTCTACGGGTTGGGGCGCAAGCAACCGATCTTGATGGGCGTCGCCACGCTTGCTGCTGCGTCGATGGCGGGCATTCCTCCGTTGTTTGGTTTTGTGGCTAAAGAGGCGGCCCTTGAGGCTGTGCTGCATGAGCATGCTCTTGTGGGGTTGCCAGGGCAGGTAACGCTCGTGGGGATAGTGGCAGGTTCGATTCTCACTATGGCGTACAGCCTGCGGTTTCTCTTCGGGGCGTTCTCCACTAAGGGCGGTCAGGTCTCCGAACCTGTGCTCACGATGCACCCTATCGGCCCGCTGCTATGGATTCCCCCAACAATATTAATGGTGCTGACGGTACTCACTGGAGCAAGCCCCCAGCTGTTGGGCACTCTTCTCAGCGCCCACACAACCTCGGTTTTCGGTGAGGAAGCACACCTGGCGCTGTGGCACGGGTTTAATCTTCCGCTCGCGTTGAGCGCCGCAATCGTGGGAATCGGAGCGATTATGCACTGGCAGCGTGCGTCGATAGCCAAGTTGCATTTCACCGAGCCGGCCCTGGGCAACGCTAGCGCGGCATATGACCGCGTCTTGGATCTTCTCCGGACGTCCTCGCTGCGTTTAACTGCCTCCACCCAGCGAGGTTCGCTCGTTATTAACTCGGGTTCTATCTTTGCGGTCCTTGTCCTTGTCCCGCTCATCGCGCTGCTGGGCGGGGAGCGTAGCGACGTCCACATGATCCTCTGGGATACGCCGCTACAAGCGATCATCGCCGGAATCATGATCGTGATGGCTATTGGCGCAGCTGTCCAATCCAATCGGCTCTCTGCTCTGATTATGGTGGGGATGACTGGGTACGGCGCGGCCATGATTTTTGCGCTGCACGGCGCACCCGATCTTGCTCTTACTCAGATGCTGGTGGAAACCATCACGGTGGTGGTGTTCATGCTGGTTCTTCGCCGTTTCCCGGCGCGCACCCAGTGGCAGCCTTCCCATCGCGCTAATCGGCTACGCGCGTGGCTTGCTGCAGCAGTAGGTTTCACCGCCGTCATCCTCACTGTGTTTGCCATCAACGCTCGCACGGAAGCCCCCGTAAGCGCTGTTATCCCCGATTTGGCCAAGGACATCGGCCATGGGGCGAATGCCGTCAACGTGTTGCTGGTGGACATTCGTGCCTGGGATACCTTCGGCGAAAGTACTGTCCTTATCATCGCGGCGATTGGTGTTTCCTCCCTGATCTATCGCACCAAAAGCTTCCAGCGAGATTCGCGCCGTCCCACGTTGCATGATTCTGGCGGCTGGCTTTCCTCAGAGGCAGCGCGTAACCGCTCTTTGATGGTCGATGTGTCCACCCGACTGTTGTTCCCCATCATGATGGTGCTTTCCGTCTATTTCTTCTTCGCAGGCCATAATGCTCCTGGCGGCGGATTCGCGGGCGGGCTTGTCGCAGCCCTCGCGCTTGCTTTGCGTTACCTTGCGGGCGGCCGCGAGGAATTGGAGCAGACTTTCCCCATCGACCCTTCCCGCGTCTTGGGAGTCGGCGTGTTGCTTACCGCTGCTGCCGTTATCTGGCCAGTCTTCCTCGGCGCGCCACCGCTGACGTCCTATGCGTGGGATCTGCATATTCCAGGCATCGGGGACATACATGTGGTCAGCGCTTTGCTTTTCGACACCGGCGTCTACCTAATAGTTATCGGATTGGTGTTGCACATCCTCACATCTTTGGGCAGCCAACTCGATCTGGATGAGGAATTGCGTAAACAGCGCGCACGGGAACGAGTGAAAAAGCTCAAGGCTCGCGTAGGAAAGGAGAAGTAAATGCTGGTCAATCTCTCATTACTCCTTGCCGCAGGCGTGCTTGTGTCAGCCGGTGCGTATCTGGTGTTGGACAGGGCTATGACCAAGATGATGATGGGGCTGTTGCTTATGGGCAACGGCGTTAACATCCTCGTGCTCATGGCTGGTGGCGCGCCGGGTTCGCCGCCGATCAAGGGACGAGAATCTGTCCTCTATGGTGATACGGTCGCGGATCCGTTGGCCCAGGCCATGATTCTTACAGCAATCGTGATCTCCATGGCGCTTACTGCGTTCATCCTTACGCTTGCGTATCGGCAGTATCGTTACCGTACTCAGGACGTGGTGGAAGACGACGTGGAGGATGCAGCAGTGGCGGCTCGTCCACCGCTTCCTTCAGCGGCACCCGACCATGATCTTTCCGACGACCCCGCGACCGGGCGCATCACCAAGCTTGGCGACGAATTCGGCCCCCGTTGTTTCGAGGCCCCATTGACCGATTCCCAGGAGGACCAGTGATTCCTTTCCAAAGCCTCCTTGACGCGATGCCAGTTCTTCTCCCGCTTCCCATCGTGATTCCTGCTGTGGGTGCAGGCATAGCATTAGCAGCAGCGAAGCATCTGCGTGTCCAGCGTATAGTCGCGGCTCTTACCCTCTTTGCACTCATCTCTTTGGCTGTCACCATGCTGTTTGTGGTGGACCAGGAAGGGATTCAGACCATTCAGATCGGTGGTTGGGATGGGCCCGTGGGCATTACCCTCGTGGCGGATCGTCTTTCTACCCTGATGCTGATGGTTTCTTCCATCGTGTTGTTCTGCGTGATGTGGTACGCGATTGGCCAGGGAGTTCGCGACGGGGAGGAAGACGAGCCAGTGGCGGTCTTCTTGCCCACGTATCTTCTGCTCAGCATGGGCGTAAACATGTCGTTTCTCGCCGGAGACCTCTTTAACCTCTACGTCGGCTTCGAGGTCTTCCTCGTCGCGTCTTATGTGCTTCTGACCTTGGGGGCTTCTCCTGCACGCGTGCGCGCAGGCGTGGGTTATGTCATGGTCTCCATGCTGAGTTCGCTTGTGTTCCTTATCGGGCTTGCGTTGGTGTATGCGTCCGTCGGCACGCTTAATATGGCGCATATTTCGGAGCGCATGGAGTCGGTGCCCAGCGGCACCCAAACCGCGATCTTTGCGGTGCTCCTCATCGCCTTTGGCATCAAGGCCGCAGTATTCCCGCTTGATTCTTGGTTGCCGGACTCCTATCCCACCGCGCCCTCGCTGGTCACGGCCGTCTTCGCGGGTCTGCTTACCAAGGTCGGCGTGTATTCGATCATCCGAATGCGTTCTGCGGTTTTCACGTCGGGGTCTTTGGATACGTTATTGATGTGGGTCGGGTTGGCCACCATGCTGGTGGGCATCTTGGGCGCGATGGCGCAGAATGACATCAAACGACTCCTCAGTTTCACCCTGGTCAGCCATATCGGCTACATGATCATGGGCGTGGGATTAGGAACAGAGCAGGGCCTTTCTGGGGCAATCTTCTATGCTGTGCACCATATTTTGGTTCAGACCGCACTCTTCTTGGTGGTCGGACTAATCGAGCGCCAAGCCGGTTCCTCCTCATTGCGCCAACTGGGCTCCCTGGCCAAAGCCACGCCCATCCTTGCCGTCCTCTACATCATCCCGGCACTCAACCTGGGCGGAATACCACCTTTTTCCGGATTCCTGGGCAAGGTAATCCTCGTGGAGGCAGGCGCTAACGAGGGCGGCCCACTCCCCTGGCTGCTCATCGGCGGCGCAATTGTGACCAGCCTGCTCACCCTTTACACCATGGTTTTGGTGTGGTCTAAAGCGTTCTGGCGCGATCGCAAAGATGCACCCGACGGGGGAACTGCCTATGCCCGACCGGCTTTGCTCTCTGATGTCACAGACAAGATCGATTTTTCTGAGCGAAACGACGTCGGCCGGATTCCAGCAGGAATGCTCATGTCCACTGCCACGTTGGTGTCTGTGTCCCTGGGACTGAGCCTCGTCGCCGGCCCGGTGAGCAACGTGACCTCCCGTGCCGCTGAGTCTGCGCAAGATACCAGTATCTACCGCACAGCAGTGCTCGGTACCGCACGGAAAGAGCCGGGGAGAACCCTAGAGCAAGAGCGTCTCGACGAAGGCAAGGACACGAGAGGAGCACAACAATGATCGCAGGCGCCCGACGTCGATTCCGGCCCCTCTTTGTCTTGGTAGCCACAGTGATGTGGGTGATGCTCATGGGAGAGCTATCCGTGGGGAACCTCGTCGCAGGTCTCCTCGTGGGCCTCATCGTGAGTATCGCGTTGCCGCTTCCCTCGCTGCCCGTGGAGGGACTCACCATCAACATTCTTCCCTTTCTCGAACTTATTTCCCGCTGGACTTTATATCTGTTTAGCGGTTCCGTTCGCGTAGCCTGGCTTTCCATAAGGAGGGCCGAGCCGCCGAGGTCTGCGATTGTGACGGTTCCGATGCGCGTCGATAGTGAGCTCGTACTCAGCCTTGCTACCACCCTGTATAACCTGCAACCGGGTGGAACAGTCACGGATATTGATGTGGCAAACCGCCTCTGGACTGTTCATATCTTGGACGCAAGTTCTACGGACAAGGTCGATGCGGAAATCGCAGCCATCGAACAATACGAGCAGCGACTCAAGCGGGCGTTTGAAAGGAACAACGCATGAACCAAGACGTCTACAACCTCGTGCTGTTCTTCGTAGCGTGCATTTTCGCCCTATCGTTCATCCTTACGTCCTACCGGATCATCGCCGGCCCCAACTCCATTGACCGCCTGTTGGGTCTCGACGGCGTGGTCGCCATGCTGCAATGCGCGCTGGCTGCTTATATCTGCTGGAGCTTAGACACCACCGTGTCTAATGCGATGCTCGTGATCGCACTTTTGGGATTCATCTCCACGGTGGCTATCACTCGTTTTAGAAAGAAGGATGACTAATGCCGTCCCATATCGTCGCAGATGTCGCCTCCTTGGTGTTCCTTCTCGCGGGCGCTTTCTTTGTTCTCTCCGCATCCATCGGGCTCATCAGGTTCCGATCCCCCCTGGCGCGGGTACACGCGATTACTAAACCGCAGGCTGTGGGCCTGATTCTTACCATCATTGGTGCGATTATTCGGGTGATGGGAACGGACTCTTCCACTGGTGACCTCGGCGTTCTGGTCCTTCTCGTGCTCTTTGCGCTCATTACGTCCCCGGTTACGGGACAAAGGGTGGGCCGCATTGCGCGCAGGGAAGGCCTTTACGACGACACCTGCACCGTACACCGTGATAAAGTTCGCGATGGAAAGTAGCCGCTGAGCAGGAGGACAGCATGAAGGCACGCAACCTCAGAGGAGCCCCCACAATCCTTGTGATTTTGGCCTTCTTCATCCCCTGGGATCTGTTGCAAGAGGATTCAATCCTCAAAAAACACAAGCTCACCCAATGGATGCCTGTGGACCTGCACGTGTACACCCTTGCGGGGAGACACCTGCAATCCGGCGGGAAGCTCTACAGTGACTCTTTTGTATGGGATCTGCCGTTTACTTATCCACCATTTTCCGGTGCCCTTTTTAAATACCTTGCGCTTTTTAGCGACGACTGGCTCACCGTAATCTGGCAAAGCGCCAATTTTCTGGCGCTCATCGGGGTGATTCTGCTTATCTTGGCTCGCGGCGAGCGCCGCGTCACCGTGACCACCGCATTCGTGGCTGTGGGATTGGCCGTCGCTTCGCTGGGGCTCGAGGCCATCCGCGGTGGCTTCTTCTACGGGCAGATCAACCTGATTCTGATGCTGCTCGTCGCGTTGGACTTCCTCCCTAATAACCGTCGCTTTGCCGGCATCGGAGTAGGACTAGCAGCAGGGCTAAAGCTGACTCCTGCGTTCTTTGGCTTTGTGTTCCTTCTAGAACGCCACTGGGGTGCTGTGTTTCTTTCTGCCGCGACGTTCGGGGCCACCGTACTCGTCGGTCAGATCGTAGTCCCAGACGCCACTAAGTTCTGGGCCTCTGCCATCTCAGATTCTTCCCGCGTTGGAGTCCATACCAACGCTGGTGCCCAATCGCTGCGCTCCGTCATGGATCGTGTCCTTGGTATTCAGGGAGGACTGCTATGGATACTGGCAATTATCGTGGTGATTGCGCTGGCTGCCTACTCGATCAGGCTGGCCATTAAGCGCGATAACATGCCCATGGCGATGGCGATGGGCGGCATCACGGCATGCCTGGTGTCCCCCTTTAGCTGGTACCACCACTGGGTCTGGATGGTTCCTGTTGTGGTCTGCATCTACCTCGCTGTTGATGATGCAATCAACGAGTTCAATGCCAAACGCTCACTAGGGTGGGCCGGATGGTTGCTCAACCAGGCCGGCGCACTCGTAGCTACTGGCATCGTCGTGCTGGTCACGGCCCCGCAGGTCAGCTCGATCATCTGGAGCGACATGGCGTTTTTCAAGCGTAACGAGCACCCCCAGGACCTGGGCAACCTACTCTTCTGCGGGGCGGGGATCCTGGTCATCGTGGGCTATGGAATCATAGCGTCCATCTCTGCGATGGTGGAATCCACAACCGATTCCCATGAGCCAGTAGCCTCATAGATCGCTCGCTGACGCTGATAGCCTGCGCCGCGATGACAAACGCTGAAAACGCGGTGCAGCTCTTTCTCACACCCTAGCTCTTGGGCTATGGGGGTGAGCACTCCAACCCACCGGCGCAGTTCATCGGTCACAAGCCGTTCCTCTGTGTCCCGTGACGTAATGATGATCGCATTCATGCCGTAGCGGGCAGCGCGCCATTTGTTCTCCGCGATATGCCAATCCTGCAGAATTGGCAGTTCCTCTCCCCGGTCCAGCATCCGATCAAAATAGACCACCAGGCAGTGGGTAAGGGCTACGGCGGCGGAAAGCTCGGTGAGGTTACTGGTGGCGTCGCAAATGCGCACTTCGATCGTGCCCCACTTGCCTGCCGGCCGGATGTCAAAGTGCATCGAGCCGGTGTGGTTGATCACCCCAGACTTACCCTGGTCTTCCATATAGGATTCCCATTCCGCCCAATCGCGGAATTGATAAGGCAGACCGGCGGTAGGAAGCTGCTGGTACAGCATCGTCCGATTAGAGGCATAGCCGGTGTCTAATCCGTCCCACCCGGGCGAAGAGGCCGTTAACGCCAGCAGATGCGGATACATGGTGAGCATTGCGTTGATGATCGGCCAGACACGATCTTTGCTCGATATACCCACATGCACATGGATACCCCAGATCAGCATCTGGTTTCCCCAGTACTGGGTGCGCGCGATGATCTCGTTGTAGTGGCCTTTTTCGCTCACCGGCTGTTGACGGAAGTCGGAAAACGGATGTGAACCGGAACCCCAGATTTTAAGGCCGAGTTCCTCCGCTACCTCGCGCACTGCCGAAAGCGCAACGCCCAATTCCTCCACGGCCTGCGGGGTGGTCTCGCACACGGAGGTAACCAGCTCAACCGTGTTGGCCAAGAACTCCTTCTCCAGATGCACCTCGGGATATCTGGAAGCCACAAGGTCAATCACCTCGGCTGCGCGGGGAACCAGATCTCTCGTCTGCGGGTCAGCGAGGGCCACTTCCCATTCAACTCCTAGAGTCGGACGAGGTGAGGCATTGAAGTTTTCGGCCATGGTAGGCCACCTTTCAAAGCTAGTTGACTTCCTCGGCCAGCACGAGGACCACAGTATTGGGATCCTCAGTTCCGCCAGGCAGATTCTCTGCCCGCGGCACTGCTACTCCGCCGACGCGTTCTGCTAGTTTACGCGCAGCATGCTCCGCAGCAGCATTTTCTGGGGTGAAGTAAACAGTATTTTGGGGCACCGCACCATCCGGGAAGTTACCTACCTCGCCTAAATCCCACCCCTCGTGCTTCAGCTTGTCCGCTACCCCAGCAGCAAGACCCTGAATAGTGGAGTTGTTAAGAACGTGAACCTTCTTCACTTCAGCATGTGGGGCCGGAGCCGCTGTTGTTTGTTGCACTGTCTGCGGTGGCTGTGCCGCTGTGGTGGTGGTTGGCTGTTGCGGCCGTGGCATCTGAGTCGTGGTGCTCTCAGCGGTGACGGTGGTGTCTGATGCCTTTTCGCGGGTCATCGAGTACACGCCCCACGCCGCGAGGAGCACAGCGACGGCAATAAGGATCATGGCCATACCGCGCAGCGGAAGGCGTTGTTCGTTGTTTGGGGAGGGTTCTGTAGTCACCTGAGCTATTCTATCGTTTTTGTGCTTGCGCCCGACGATCGGCTCTTTGATCCCGGATCCTGCGCAGACGCGCCGTGAGCACCGGATACTCGGACATCACTTCGGGAACATCAATGGCTCGGTTGAGGGATTGGAAGTATCTCACGGGAGATATTCCCAGTTCTTCCCGAATTGCCTCTTCCTTTGCCCCCAGGCTGCGAGGCGCGCGATCTTCAAAAGCTAACAATGCCAACTGTTTTTCCAGTCGAGTAAGGTTATTGGCATCAGACATGCCTACACTGTAGGGCATGACAGTTCGACCCATCGTGATCCACGGCGATCCCGTTTTACATAATCCCACGGCCGAGGTCACCGAGCCGATTAGTTCCCCCGAGTTACAAGAGCTCATCGCAGACATGTACGAGACCATGGCGGTCGCCCATGGCGTCGGTTTAGCCGCGAACCAAATCGGCGTGGGCAAGCGCCTTTTCGTCTTCGATTGCCCCGATGATGAGGGCCATATGCATCGCGGATGCGTGATCAATCCGGTTCTGGAAACCACGGAGATCCCGCAGACGATGCCTTCCGACGACGGCACCGACGATGAAGGCTGCCTCTCTGTCCCCGGCGAGGGCTTCCCCACAGGCCGCGCCACCTGGGCCAAGGTCACAGGACTGGACGAGCACGGCAACCCCGTGTCTTATGAGGGAACAGGCTTCCTTGCTCGATGCTTCCAGCACGAGGTCGGTCACCTAGACGGGTTCCTCTATACAGATACCCTGGTCGGTCGTTATAAGCGCCAGGCCAAGAAGGCCATTAAGCGCAATGGCTGGACGGAAGCTGGGCTTACCTGGATGCCGGGTGAAGATGAAGATCCCTTCGGCTGGGACACCGAGGAATAAGCCGGGATGTCACGGATTTTCCGTTCTGACGCAGTGGCCCCAGGTGATCGCATCGTGGTGCGTCGTAAAGCTAACGACATTATTGGTCACGTGCTCAGCATCGACGAGGAAACCCTCGTGGTGCGGCCACAAAAAGTAGGCGGTTTTCCGTCTGAGGTTCCGGCGTTGTCTATCCCGCGCGCGGACATCATCATCATGAAAAAGCTGAGCCCGCGCACTGTCCGGAATTCGGATATTCGCGCAATCGAGACCGCCACGGCCAAAGCCTTCCCCGGTATCGAGCACACGTGGTGTGGTCAGTGGCTCATGCGCTCTGGCGACGGCATCACCGAGCGTTCTAACAGCGCGGCCCCGCTAGGGCACACCGCCATGTTTACCCCTATCCCACTGGAAGAAATCCATGCGTTTTATAGGCGGCATAATCTGCCCACGCGTGTCCTTATCCCTGAGCGCATCGGCGCGATGGCGGAAAAGCTCGTGGCGCAGCCCGGGTGGACTTTAGGCCCCGAGATCATCGTGATGACGCGCGACCTGGATAATCTCCCCGCTACCACGTCTGACTGGGAGTTTCGCGTCGACGACCAGCCGGATCAGGATTGGTTGTCGCTCTATAATTTCCGTGGCGAACCGCTCCCTGAGCACGCGCTCGATCTGCTCCGTGGGGAAATCGACGGGACGATGGGTTTTGGCCGGTTGATTACCCCCGAAGGAGAAACCGTCGCTATTACCCGTGGCACCATCACCGATGATTACCTCGGATACTCAGCCGTCGAGGTGGCGCAAGCGTATCGACGCCGCGGCCTAGGCACCGAGCTGGGCAAGCATATGCTGCACTGGGGTGCCCGGGAGGGCGCTACACGGGCCTACCTCCAAGTGATCGCCGCCAATGCTGCTGGCATTGGGCTCTACGAGAAACTCGGTTTTGTTGAGCATCACCGGCATCGATACGCGGAAGCGGCTAATCTTTAATCCATGCGCATTGTCAACTGGAACGTGAATTCCGCTCGCACCCGAGTAGACCGGATGGTCGATTTTTTGCAGCGCCATAACGTGGATGTCCTCGCGGTTCAGGAGACCAAATGCAAGGATGACCAGTTCCCCTATGAGCGCTTCCATGACATCGGCTACCAGGTAGCCCACTATGGGCTCAACCAGTGGAACGGCGTTGCCATTATTTCTCGAGTGGGTCTTGAGGATGTTCAGACCCACTTCCCAGGTCAGCCGGGCTTTCATAAAGACCCGCAGAAAGACCAGGCGCTGGAAGCTCGCGCGATCGGCGCCCTCTGCGGAGGCGTTCGCGTGTGGAGTCTCTATGTCCCTAACGGCCGCGAGATTGCGGATCCGCATTATGACTACAAGCTGCGGTGGCTCTTTGCGTTGCAGATCCACGCGCAGGACGTCACAGAGCCCACGGTGTTTCTGGGCGACTTCAATATTGCGCCCCGTGACCAGGATGTCTGGGACATGTCCTTCTTTGAGGGCAAAACCCATGTCACTGAACCAGAGCGCCAGGCCTTTGAGTCTTTGACCTCCTCCGGCCTGTACATCGCCTCCCCGTTGGAAGGCTTTAGTTATTGGGATTATCAGGCGGGCAGATTCCTAAAAAACCAGGGAATGCTTATCGACTTCCAGCTCGCCACACCGGATCTGATCGTAGAGAAAAGCTTTATCGACGTCGACGAGCGTTCGGGTAAAGGTGCCTCCGATCACGCTCCGGTTATCGTGGATTATTCGATATGAGCTGGCAGATCGACCTGAGCACGTGGCAGACCGTAGGCCTGATTATTGATTACTCCATCAAGCTCATTGCCATTGGCTTTGTGCCAGAAGGTCGCCGCCCGAGCTCCTCTACCGCATGGCTCCTCGCCATTTTGTTGATTCCTTTCCTGGGCCTGCCCTTGTTTTTGACCATGGGCAGCCCCTACATCAACAAGAGGCGACACGACCTGCAGCGTAAGGCGAACAAGGACATTGAGAATGTTCAGGCCAAGGTGCCTGATTACCCCGAGGGTTCAGCAATCGGGGACGAGCTCGTCTCCATGATTAAGATGAACCGGCGACTCACATCGCTGCCTGCCACTACGGGCTATAACCTCGGTGTGCATTCCGACTATGAGGCATCCATTCAGACCATGGCTGATGCCGTGGATCAAGCACAAAAATATGTTCATGTGCAGATCTACATCATGGCATGGGATAACACCACCGATGTTTTCTTCCAGTCGCTCGCCCGCGCAGTGCAGCGCGGGGTGAAAGTGTGTCTCCTGTTTGACCAGGTGGGAAGCTGGAAGTACCCAGGGTATTTGAAGCTGGGAAAGCGCCTCTCGGAGATAGGTGTGCAGTGGCGAATCATGTTGCCGCTGCAGCCTTTCCGCTGGCGTTTCCGCCGCCCGGACCTGCGCAATCACCGCAAGATGCTCATTATCGACGGCGAGCATGGCTTCATCGGCTCACAAAACATGATCGAAGCGGGCTACTTAAACAAGAAAAACCACGCCAGCGGACGGCGCTGGGTAGACGTTATGGTCGAGCTCTCGGGCCCAGTCGTCGCGTCTATGAACATGGTTTTTGCAGTGGACTGGTTCCAGGAAGCCGACGATCTCCCGCCCATCGACGACCACATGGTGAACCCAGAAATCCCTGACCAGGATGAAACTGATGTGAGCCTTCTGCAGCTGGTGCCTTCTGGCCCCGGGTATAGCACCGAGCCCAACTTGCGTCTGTTCAATCAGATCATTCACCACGCCAAGCATCGCCTGGTCATGTGTAGCCCCTATTTTATTCCCGATGAGTCCATGCTTGAAGCGGTGACGTCGGCATGCTATCGCGGGGTCACGGTTGAGTTGCTGGTCAGCGAGCAAGCCGACCAGTTTATGGTCGACCATGCGCAATCCAGCTACTATCAAGCGCTCTTGGAAGCCGGGGTTCACATCTACCGCTACCGCAAGCCGGCAGTGCTGCATTCCAAGTTCTTGATTGCTGATCCCCAGCTCGATGACACCCTCTCGGTGGGAGTCATCGGCTCTTCCAACATGGATATGCGCAGCTTTGGCTTAAATTACGAGGTCTCTTTGATGATGGCCCGTGGAAACATGATTCGCCAGCTAGATCAGCTGGCGAATGACTATAAGAAAAATTCCGTAGAACTCACGCTTGAGGAATGGAACAAGCGCGGATTAATCCGCAGATATGTGGATAACATCATGCGTTTAACCTCGGCGCTGCAATAAGTGCGGGTTAGGCATCACGCTTGTTGAGCACGATGATGCCCACCACCAGAAGCGCACAGGCCCACGCGGCAAAGTATGCGCCGCTTCCCTCATAACCCCACGGGACATCTTTGATCGCTGCTTTTCCTAGGAACGCGTTCATGTTATTCATCGGGCCATACTTAACGATCCACGTTCCGACCTTGGGGAGGAAGCCAAGCAGGGTCTCCAGCGCGAGCACCCAGATCAGCATCAACGTGGTGGCACCCGCAGTCTGCCTGAGCAGATACGCCACGCCATGGGAGAAGGTGACCAAGAGGGCCGAGATCAGGGGAAAGACCCACATGATGCGTAGAGCGTTCTCGTTGTTCCACACGTTAAGGGTCTTGCTAGCCTCAGAGCCCGCAACAAATTTAGCCGTGTAGAAGCACAGCACAACCACGATAAAGGTCAGAGCTGCGGCGATAACGGCATAGAGCAGCCATTTGCTCACCGCGACTAGTGTGCGGTTCGGAGTGGCAAGGAAAGTCACCGACTGATAATTGTGTCGGTATTCCGCGGTGACCACCATGATCGCTTGAATTGTCACGATGAGGAAGCCCAGTGCCTGTATCGCAAGCACGGTGCTCGCGGGGCTAAGGATAGGAATAGCCAGCGGACCTGGCGCTACCTCACGGGAGTTAAGGGCCGCAAAGCCAATGCCAAAGAAAGCAAAGAGGGCCGTGGTCCACCAAAACGCCTTGGTGGTGCGCAGTTTGGTCCACTCAGCGCGGATTGAGTTGAGGAACATTTAGTGATTCTCCTTTATCTGCGCGTGATACTGAACGGCGTCGTTGGTCATTTCCATAAAAGCGTCTTCCAGCGATGCTCGTTTGAGGGAAAGCTGCGACAATGGAACGCCACCAGAGTGGGCCATGGCGCCGATCTCATCGGTGCTGCGTCCAGCGATGCTGAGGTAGTCACGGTCTTCTTCATCGGTACCCCACTCAGGGACAATGTCGTATTCTCCAAGCAGCTCGGCCAGCTCCTTGAGATACGGCGACCTCACTATCACGCTGGACGCGGAGTTATCACGAATGAACTCATACGTGGATGTGTCCGCCACGAGCTTTCCCTTGCCAATGACCACAAGGTGATCGGCGGTCTGGGACATCTCGGACAGCAGGTGCGAGCTCACCAAGATGGTGCGGCCTTGGTTAGCCAGCGAGCGCAAAAACTCGCGGACCCACCGGATACCCTCGGGGTCGAGGCCGTTGACCGGCTCATCGAGAATAAGAATCTCGGGATCTCCCAGCAAAGCGCCGGCAAGTCCCAGGCGTTGGCTCATGCCTAATGAGAAGCTTCCAGCTTTTTTGGATGCGACGTTGCTAAGGCCAACGAGCCCCAGGACTTCGTCGACACGCTTAGTAGAGAGGCCGTTGGACTGGGCCACCCACTTGAGGTGGTTTGCGGCAGACCTGTTGGGGTGGATGGCCTTGGCGTCGAGAAGCGCGCCGACCTTGGTCAACGGCTTTTTTAGCTTGGAATAAGCGATGCCGTCGATGGTCGCAGTCCCCGAGGTAGGGGAATCGAGGCCGAGGATCATACGCATCGTCGTGGATTTGCCAGCGCCATTGGGGCCGAGGAATCCAGTAACGATGCCGGGTTTAACGGTGAAGGTCAGATCATCGACCGCCCGCACCTGCCCGTATTGCTTGGTTAAGCCGCGCACTTCAATCATGCGCTCTAGTCTGTCACATTTCTCTTAGCATCTTCTCAACGCGAGGTTTAAGGCTTGTCCACGTAGCTGCAAAAGCAGGCAATAAATCGAGCTTATCCACCTCAGATATAGGCACCCAGCGCAGCTCTTCCGACTCCGCATTAGCCACCGTATCCAGCTCCTCTTGTGCCAAGGCCAGCACCGTAGTGTATGTCCAACCTGAATGATATGGCCCGGCAGTCACCATCGACTGGACAAAAAACATAGTGGTCAAAAGAGATTCCGGTCTCTTCATATGCCTCGCGCGCGGCGGCTTCCTCCGCGGTTTCAATGAGGTCGCGCGCCCAGCCGGGTAGCGCCCAGGTGCCACCTTGGTTAGTCCACGTCGCCCTGTGTTGCATCAATACTGATTCAGTGCGTGCAGCAGTAAGAAGGAGGCCTGCGGCGCCGTATTTTCCCCACAGCTGCGTACCATTGGGCCCCTCGACCCAACCGTCTCCGGATGTTGTAGGCATGTGCTCCACTCTAGCCGCCGGTATAATTCTAGGGTAGATTACAATTTCTGCAACATCTGTATCGTCAGTAACGGAGATGAGGTTTACCGTGGGGGACATCGCGCATACCTCACTGTCACCCGACGTTGAAGATTCTTGGCTCGACCGAATCAGCGAACGCCGCGAACGACAGCGCTCCCGTTTCCACGCCTTCTGGCACGAATCCATCACGTACCCCATCCTGTGGACCAAGAAACTACTGCAATTCCTCTCCACCACACCCGGGCGTATGACCACACTAGTGATCGTCCTGAGCGTCACTCTCCTATCCGCCGGCGTCTCCATGTCTCAGACGGCCGCCGACAGGCGCGCCGACCTCAAAACGCTGATAGACAACACGGAACCCGTCTCTTACCTCGCGCAGAATCTTTATTCTTCACTGTCCCTGGCCAACACCACGGCGTCGGTAAGCTTTGTGCGCGCTGGGGTGGATACCAGCGAAAACCGGCAGCGATACGAGCAAGCAATCCAAAATGCATCGCGCGCCGCCGCACAGACGGCCGGGGGCCTCAGCGATAATTCCGGCCGGCACCTAGAACTGCTCACCCATATCTCTCAGCAGATTCCCGTCTACACCGGCCTCGTGGAAACCGCGTGGGCCAACAATAGGCAGGGCAACCCCGTGGGCGTGGCTTATATGTCTCAGGCCTCCACGCTGATGCGCGAGGAGATCCTGCCTGCCGCCGCCGAGCTCTACACACTGACCAGCAATAACGTGAGCAACGAGCAGCAGCAGCTTGCCCGCCCCCTCTGGGTTCCGCTCGGGGGTCTCTTTGTCGCTCTTGTTATGTTGCTGCTCGGACAGCTGTGGCTCGCGCACGTCACTCGCCGCCGACTCAACGGGTGGTTTGTGCTGGCTACTCTCCTAATGGTGATCGCCACTTCCTGGGTATCCACCGCCAATTTCCTCACGTGGAGCGCCAGCTCGACTGCATACCAAACAGCATCAGCTCCACTACAGTCGCTCACAGACGCCCGCATCCGCGCCCAACAGGCCCGCACCAGCGAAACGCTTGCCTTGGTGTGGCGCCAGTCCCTGGAAAACTCCAACACCAACTTCAGCGCCACCATGACCACCGTAGACAAGGCACTAGAGAACTACGAAAACTCTAAGCTGGTGGAGAATTCCAACAACCGCGACCACCTGAACCAAGCCGTCAAGGCGGCAAAGGCCTGGCGCACTTCCCACGAGAAACTCGCCAAGGCGCTCAACTCCGGCGATTACGAGGAAGCCCTGGCCCTAACCCTTTACAACGACGCTTCCGCTGCAACGCCTTCCGCCTTCAACGGTTTGGATTCTTCCCTAGCCAAGCTTATCGACGACGCCCGCCAAACCGCACGCGGCTATATCGCTCGCGGGGCTAACGCATCCGATTTGGTGAGCATCATGGTTCTCGCGCTCACTCTTGTCTCTGTGCTCTCCCTCTGGCTCGGCATCCGCCCTCGGCTCCAGGAGTACCTCTGATGTCGCGCCGCTCTCTTCTTGCTTTCCTGTCCACGCTTGTGTTCTTCACCGCGGCCTGCTCAGAACCCGAGACCCCGGTGATTACTTCGCCCAGCCGCACCCAGTCCTCGGTTGCAAAGCCTCACGCCGATTCCGCATTACCCGATGTAGATACCACTAACTTGTTGGGTTCACTGCGTCCCAACAACGACCCCGAGGGCGTCCGAAGAATCCGCGAACGCGGCCGTCTGGTCGTGGGCATCGACCAATCGCAAAACCTCCTGAGCTTCCGCAACACCGCCACCGGCGAGTTGCAGGGCTTTGAGGTTGACCTGGCTAAGGAAATATCCCGCGATATTTTTGGCGACCCCACCAAGATCGACTTCCGCTACGTCGACGCAGGCACATGGATCAAGGCGTTAGAAAATAACGACGTTGACCTAGTCATCCGATCAATCTCAATCACCCGAGGCCGTCAACATCAGGTCTTCTTTTCCACCCCCTATTTCTCTGGCAAGACAAAGCTCCTCACCCAAAAGAACTCCGGCATTAGCTCCGTGGACGATCTCCCCGGAAAAACTGTGTGCGCCACCGCGGAATCCACCGGCGCTCAAAGAACCAGGTACGTAGCCCCCCGCGCCAAGCTGCTTGTGGTGAGTAGCTCGGCGGACTGCTTGCTTGCGTTGCAGCAGGGGCATACCGACGCCGTGATCTCGGACGATACGATTCTCTCAGGCATGCTCGCACAGGATCCTTTCACGGAAATAGTGGGTAATGCGTTGGCGGAGGAACACTATGGCATCGCTTTTGCCAAGCCCGGTCCAAGACACGATTCTGAAGGGATTATCCGTCAGGTTAACGCCACCATCGAACGCATCTTTAGGGACGGAACCTGGCAAAGGTCTTATGCCAAGTGGTTCGGCGCGTATCTTCCACCTCAGAATCCCCCTGCGCTGAACTATCGTGAGGAGAAACCATGAATGACCCGCTGAGTCGTGGCACCGAGGCCGTCCCCTTTGATCCCTTCGCGGACGATGATGAGGACGAGGACCTAGCCGGGCTTCTCAACGATCTCACCACTATCCAGCAGGACACCGATGCTGGCACGCGTTGCCGAGAAAAAGCGATTTCCACATTCCGCTCCCGGCGCGGCACCAACCGCGATGACCGCACCGTGGCCAACGGCATGGTCGCTTTGCCGTTCATCCGCGTCTCCGCTGTGGAAGACGTGCTCAAAGACGATGAGTACATTGCACAGAAGGGGCTGGAAAAGCCGATTCTGCATCGCGGCGATATCCTAGCTAATCAGTATGAGGTCCAGGGGGTAATCGCTCATGGCGGTATGGGCTGGATCTACCTGGCTAGTGACCGCAATGTTTCTGAGCGCGTCGTCGTGCTCAAGGACATGCGGGACAAGGCTAATCCGCATGATTACGGCGCTGCGGTGGCGGAACGCGAATTCCTCGCAGACATTACGCATCCGGGGATCGTGAAATCTTATAACTTTATTGACGATCCTCGCGTTGAGGGCGGCTTTATTGTCATGGAGTACGTCCCGGGGCCGTCGTTAGCGGATCGACGTAAAGAGCAGCCCGGGGGGTTGTTCTCCATAGATATTGCTATCGCCTACATCCTGGAGATTCTTCCCGCGCTCGATTATCTGCACTCACGCGGCGTGGTCTATAACGATCTCAAACCCGATAACATCATTGTCGCCGAGGACCAGGTCAAACTGATTGATCTGGGTGCGGTGTCCGGCATCGGGGCCTTTGGATATATCTATGGCACAAAGGGCTTCCAGGCCCCCGAGGTGGCCACCGACGGCCCCTCGATTGCAAGCGACATTTACACAATTGGCCGGACCCTTGCCGCCTTGACGGTGGATCTCCCCTCCGCCGATGGGGTTTATCTGCCTGGTATCCCCTCCCCCGACGAGGAAAACCTCTTTGCACAGAACCTCTCTTTTTATCGTCTGCTGCGCCGTTGTATCAGTAGCGATCCTGCTAAGCGCTTTGCCTCTATACGCGAGCTAGAGACCCAGCTTTTTGGAATTCTGCGCGAGTATCTTGCGCTCACCGAGGGCCGGCAATTCCCTGCCCAGCATTCGCTCTACTCTCCTCAGCGTTCCACCTTTGGCACCAAGCACATGGTGTTTCGCACAGATCAGCTTATCGACGGCATCGAGCGCAACGTGCGCATCACGTCCGAGGAAGTCAACGCTGCGCTGCCCGTCCCGCTTTTAGACCGCACCGATCCCGGAGCAATTCTGATTTCCGGGGCGTCCTATGCCGAGCCTTCACAAACGCTGCAGACGCTACGCGACGCAATGGCTCAAGAAGAATTCGCCGATTCCAAGGAGATTCCCCTCGGTGTGGTGCGTACCCTCCTTGACCTGGGATTTACCGATGAGGCTCGCTCGTGGTTGGATACCCTGGATGCCAAGCTAGGCGACGATTGGCGCCACCAGTGGTATTCCGGGGTGACCTCACTGTTCCTGGACGATTACGTGACTGCTCAGCGTCATTTCAACGAGGTCTACAGCATTCTTCCTGGTGAGGCTGCCCCCAAACTGGCGCGTGCTGCTGTTTGTGAGATGTTGCTCCAGGACATGGGGATGGACTCGTCACAGCTCTTGTCTCCGGCCACCGCTGTCTCGGCTGCCGAGCTCAAGGGCAACACCATTGGTATGTGGAGTGAACTGACTAAGGACCCTGAAACTCTACGTTTCAAGGCCCTGTATCTCTATGCTTTGGTGTGGCAGACAAATCCCACCACAGTGTCCTCGGCATTTGGGTTAGCTCGGCAATTGGTGGCCGAGAATCAGGTCGATCTAGCAGTCTCCACGTTGGATCAAGTCCCGCAGAACTCTACGCACAGGCGCATGGCTGAACTTACCGCCATTTTGCATCTGATCAACGGTGACCTTAGCGAGTCGCGTATCAGGCGTGCCGCGCGCAGGCTCGAAGGCATTCCTACTAATGAGCCGCGCTTCTTGCAGATCAAGATCGCGATCATGAACGCTGCTTTAACGTGGCTGCGCGAAGCACATCTAGAGGCTGCCGCATCGGACAACGATCTCTTTGACTATCACTTCACGCAAGAGGGGCTGCGCACCGGCCTTTATGATTCTCTCCGGCTTTTAGCGCGCAGCGCCCCCAACGCCCACCACCGATATACGCTGGTGGATATGGCCAATCAGGTCCGGCCGATGACCTGGTTTTAGACGGATTCCGCGATGGTCTTTGCGTAGCGAGCGATAGCAAGTTCCTCGTTGGTAGGAACCACAAAGACCTTCACCGTGGAATCAGGGGTGGAGATTTCGCGGGCGCCGTCGGCACGCACTGCGTTGATCCCTCGATCGATCTTGATACCAAAGTTCTCAAGGTCTGCGAGAGCGTCGGCACGCACGGCGTCATCATTTTCGCCTACGCCTGCGGTGAAGGTGATGGCGTCGATGCGTCCCAGAGCCACCATGTAGGAGCCGATGAAGCGGCGCAGCTGGTGGATGTAGACGTTGTAGGCAAGGCGAGCGTCTTCATTGCCCTCGGCGATCAGCTGGTGCAGCTCGCGGAAGTCATTAACGCCCGAGATGCCCTTCACACCGGAACGCTTGTTCAGCAGATCATCGATCTCGTCGATGCTCATGCCTGCGGTGCGGTACAGGTGGAAGATGATGCCTGGATCGATGTCGCCGGAGCGGGTGCCCATTGCCAAACCAGCCAGCGGGGTCATACCCATGGAGGTGTCAATCGGCTTACCGTGGCGGATGGCAGCGGCAGAAGCGCCGTTGCCCAGGTGCAGGGTGATCTGGTTAACGCTCTCAGGGTCCTTGCCCAGGAGATCAGGAACCTGCTGCGAGATGTACTCGTGGCTGGTGCCGTGGAAGCCGTATCGACGCACACCGTTTTTCGCAGCGGTCTCATTTTCGATTGCGTACAGCGCAGCAGCCGGGGGCATTGCGTGGAAGAAGCCGGTGTCAAACACAGCAACGTGTGGGATCTCAGGCAGCAGCTCGCGAGCGACCTCGATGCCGGAGATATTCGCTGGGTTGTGCAAAGGAGCCAGCGGAATGAGTCCGCGGATCCAGTCCACGACCTCATCAGTGATCAGCTCAGGCTGGGAGAAGACCTGACCGCCGTGCACGACGCGGTGACCGACGGCTTCCAGCTCAACGTCCTTGGGGCCGCAGCCATGCTCGCCCATGAGTTTGAAGGCCAGGTCGAGGCCTGCGGTATGGTCGGCAATTGGGGCCTCCACGACGTACTTCTCTCCGCCGTGCTTCAGCGTGATTTTGCCGTTTGGCTCACCGATTTGTTCGACGAGACCAGAGGCAAAGGGTGCGTCAGTTGCTTGCTGAGTGGGATCGACAAGTTGGAACTTGATCGATGAAGAGCCCGAATTGAGAACTAGGACCAGCGCCATGTGCTATTTTCCTCCTGCTTGGATAGCGGTGATGGCAACGGTGTTCACAATATCGGCAACCGTCGCACCGCGAGACAAATCATTAACCGGCTTATTCAGGCCCTGTAGGATCGGGCCTACGGCCAGCGCGTGGCCGGTGCGCTGTGCAGTCTTGTATCCGATGTTTCCGGCCTCAAGGTCCGGGAAGATAAAGACGTTTGCATGGCCTGCAACCTCAGAGTTGGGCATCTTCTTAGCCGCAACACCTGGGTCACAAGCAGCGTCGAACTGCAATGGGCCATCGAGCTTGAGCTCGGGATCTAGCTCATGAGCCTTGGCCACTGCCGCAACAGAACGGTCCACATCGGGGCCAGCTCCGGAGCTACCGGTGGAGTAAGACAACAGGGCGACGCGTGGATCAATACCAAACTGCGCTGCTGTGCGAGCAGAAACCACTGCGATTTCTGCCAGCTGCTCAGCGGTGGGGTTGGGATTCACAGCGCAGTCGCCGAATGCCCAGAGGCGACCTCGCATCACCATCAGGAAGATCGACGAGACAACGGAGGTGCCCGGCGCGGTCTTGATGATCTGGAAGCTTGGCTTGATGGTGTGCGCGGTGGTGTGTGCAGCACCGGACACCATGCCGTCGGCAAGCCCCTCGTGGATCATCATGGTGGCGTAGTAGGAGATGTCCTTCATGGTCTCCCGAGCCTCTTCGATGGTCACGCCCTTCTTTTTGCGCAACTCAGCAAAGTCAGCGGCGAACTTCTCCGCATTAGGGTCGGTGGCCGGATCCTGGAGGTGAGCCTTAGAGAGGTCAAAACCCAGCTCTGCCGCGCGAGCGGTGATGGTCTCCGGGTTACCCAGAATGGTCAGCTCACAGATGTCTTGAGCAAGCAACTGGTGTGCTGCCTCAAGAATGCGGTCATCGTCGCTTTCCGGCAGAACGATGTGGGATTGCTGTGCTTTAGCCTGGTCGAGCAGCCATGATTCAAAAACAGGAGCGCTCATAATAACGGGGGACTCAACGTTCAAGCCCGCGCGAATCTTCTCCATGCCGGCTTCGGTCTCTGCTTCTTCGGCGGTGAACGTAGCGGCTAGGACGGCACCTAGCTCGGCGCATTCCTCTGCGGCGAGGTCGATGTGCAGGCCGGGGGCGTCGATAAGCAGAAGGAGGGGAATGCCCAAAGCGGAGGCTGCTCGGGCATCAAAGTTGACGTTTCCAGAGCCGATGAACAATCCGGGGCGGTTTTCTAGCGGCTTAGACGCCAGAATTGCTGCGAGGTCAGCCTGCTTTTCGACGAGCTGCTGAACCGGAAGTCCGAGGCGATCTGCAAAAGTGTCGACGGCAAACCCGTCAAAGTTGCGTCCTGCGCGGGTGAGCAGGACTGATGCGTGCTGAATTTCAGTCACTTACGCGATCCTTTCATGGCCAAAAGAATGCGTTGACACCATGATTGAAGGGCTCAACGCATACTCGGTATGCTTCGCAAGCGAGTTTACCGTGAAACTGCTCTCGTTTTATACAAACCTGAAGGTTGCTTACACTGGCAGCCCGCAGCGTAAACTAGAACAATCACCCCTAAATAGGCCCCCTAACCGGCTTGTTTTAAAATTTTTAACATTCAAAACTCTCGCTCAGTATAGGAATTGTGACATTAATGACTGAACCAATGCGTGTAGCCATCATAGGCGCGGGCCCAGCCGGGATTTATGCTTCTGACCTACTAGTAAAATCAGAGGTAGACGTAAAGATCGATCTCTTTGAGCGCATGCCCGCACCCTTCGGATTGATCCGTTATGGAGTAGCACCGGACCATCCGCGCATCAAGGGCATCATCAAATCCCTTCACAATGTCCTAGATAAACCTGAGATTCGTCTGCTGGGAAACATTGACGTAGGCAAGGACATCACCATCGATGAGCTACGCCAGTATTATGACGCCATCATTTTCTCCACCGGCGCTGTAGCCGACCGTTACCTTGAGATCCCCGGCTCGGATCTCAAGGGCTCTTATGGCGCAGGCGAGTTCGTGGGCTTCTACGACGGCAACCCCGACTTCGAGCGCAGCTGGGATCTCTCAGCCAAGCAGGTCGCAGTTATCGGCGTGGGCAACGTGGGCCTCGACGTGTCGCGCATCCTCGCCAAGACCGGCGACGAGCTCCTGGTCACCGAGATCCCCGACAACGTCTACGAGGCCCTGAAGAACAATCAGGCCGAGGAAGTCCACGTCTTTGGACGCCGGGGACCTGCACAGGTTAAGTTCTCCCCGATGGAGTTGAAAGAGCTCGACCACTCTCCCACCATCGAGGTTGTGGTTAATCCCGAGGACATCGATTACGACGAGGCCTCCATCGAGGCTCGCCACGCGTCCAAGTCCCAGGATCTGGTCTGCCAAACCCTGGAGAACTACGCGATGCGCGACCCCAAGGGCGCACCTCACAAGCTTTTCATCCACCTCTTTGAGTCTCCCGTCGAGATCCTCGGCGAGGATGGACAAGTGGTGGGCCTGCGCACCGAGCGCACCGAATACGACGGCCAGGGCGGGGTCCGCAACACC
This sequence comes from Corynebacterium silvaticum, assembly GCF_002162115.2. Lineage (NCBI taxonomy): Bacteria > Bacillati > Actinomycetota > Actinomycetes > Mycobacteriales > Corynebacteriaceae > Corynebacterium > Corynebacterium silvaticum. The sequence continues at coordinate 2,226,373 of NZ_CP021417.2, forward strand.
GGCACGTTCACCGATTGGCCAGTTCAGGCTGTCTACCGCGCCGTAGGTTACCGCTCAGAGGCCATCAGCGACGTGCCTTTTGACCCCACCAACCACGTCATCCCCAATGACGGCGGACATGTCCTCCATGAGGGCGCCATCGTTCCCGGCCTCTACACCACCGGATGGATCAAGCGCGGCCCCGTGGGACTCATCGGCAACACCAAGTCCGACGCCAAGGAGACCACAGAAATGCTGGTCACGGACTGGAAAGATGGAAAGCTCACCGCAGCTGCAGAGCGTGACGACGCCGCCATCGTCGACTTCCTCAAAACCCGAGGCATCGCCGTAACCACCTGGGACGGCTGGCACATTCTCGACGCCGCAGAGCGCACACTCGGCGAGGCCGAAGGCCGGGAACGCAAGAAGATCGTGGAGTGGGATGAGATGGTCTCTCATGCAGCATCCGAATGAGATGAACGCCATCTTTGCGGTGTCCGCGCTGAAAGATCTTTCACCTCTTGAGGTTCATAAGATCTACAAGCTCCGAGTGGATGTCTTTGTCCATGAGCAGCGAGCACCCTACAAAGAAATCGACGAGATCGACGCCCAAGACACCACGCTGCACGTCCAAGCCTGGTCGCCGCAGCGAGAGATCCTGGGCGTAGCTCGGGTCTTCCCCGAAGGCTCCGTGGTTCGCCTGGGCAGGTTCGTAGTGGCCAAGGAACAGCGCGGGACTGGCCTGGGGCGCGAGTTGTTGTTCCAAACGTTGCGCCTTATCCATGAGCAATATCCCGGGCGAGAAACCTTTATACATACCCAATCAGCATTGGAAGGCTACTACGCAGCCTATGGTTTTATCCGATCAGGCTCGCAGTTTGAGGAAGACGGAATACCGCACCTTCCCATGACCCTCAGCGCAGAAAAACTCGCTCATTTATTCTAGATCGACCAGAAACCCACAGTATATAAGCTGTGGGTTTTCTTTTTGAGGTCTTTACGGGTTAGAACGTTTGTGCTAGGGTTGGTTTTGCTATTAGGACTGCGGGGACCTCATAGGGGGAATCATGAAAACTTGGGGGACGTATCGTGGATGCGACATGGAAGACCCTCTCTGCGTAAGCGAGCGGCTGGCGCTGCAATTTGAATACCACAGGTGGTCACAGCTCATCCCGAGCAAAGACACCGATATAGAGGAATACTGCGTTTCCATCGGAGAAAGAATCAACAAGGGTCCACGCTATGTGGAACTCCGCATTGATGCCGTGCAGACGCTCAAGGCCTTACCGCTACTGCACCAGCTGGAGCTCAGCCTGTGGCATCTTGATTTCTCGCGGCTCATCGCCATTGCCCAATCTTTATACGGAGTTGAGCCCGATCTCTTTGACGTCATCGACCAGACACTCGCCCACCACCTGCATCCCAAGCGCCCGAACCAGAAGGTGCCAGGAACCCAAGCCATTCGGCGTTTCCTGCACAAACTCCTGGAGTCCCTCCATGAAGCTATTGAAGAACCCGAGCAGAAACTTGAACCGCGCGTTAGCTTCTTTGAGACCTACCGAGGGAAAACGGTGATCGAGGCTGTGGTGGATAATGGCACAGCACATGTGCTGAAAGAACGCCTGTCCCAGCTTTCGCGTGAACATGAGTGCACCGATGCGGAGGCTCTTTTCTTCTTAGCCGCAAGGCAAGCTCCGACGGTGCACCTCTATTCAGCAAAAGGCAGCAACGTAATCGAGACCATTGACGGCTCCTCCTTTGATGCCTCCACCAGCGAGGCAATCACGGCTGCCGCAACATGGCGAGACATTGATCCCTATAAAGACACCACGCTCGCCCAATACAAATTTACTGGCGACCTACGCCGCTGGATCCAAGCTCGCGACGGAACCTGCCAGTTCCCGGGCTGCAATGTTGCCGCCTGGCGCTGCGACATTGACCATATTCAAGAGTATGACCTCAACGGCCCTACTAAAGCCGACAACGCCCAATGTCTATGCCGCAAGCACCACAATCTCAAGACCTCTAAAGCAGTGGATTGCGTTGCCGGAGAAGACGGCGAGGTGACCTGGTTACTGGATAATGATCTTCGCGTCACCACAGTGCCCGAGGTCATTATCAGCGGACAACGTATGTTTGGTCAGTCATTTATCCAACGTGCGGCCAAGCGGATTAAGAAGCGCCGTCAAAGGACTCGTGAGTATGTGGTTGATGCCCCGCCATTCTAGAGATGGCCAGCATTGCTCGGTCAACTGCTTCGACCGTGGTATCCGCCGTAGATAGTGCCACGGCCCCGCGCTGCGTAATCGCCACATGGATTTCCGGCATGTTCAGCGCTTGGACAACAGACGCACGGGTAACTGGCCTGACGTCATTAGAAAAGGCGATTGCTCCTGGGGTGACCAAGGTTGCGTCAATGGGCAGACCCAGCACAGCGCGGGCATGGAGCGTGAATTGGTCAAAGCGCTGTGTTGCGCAGGTGACGGCACCGCTGCGGAATGGGTAGGGCGAGAGTTCGGAGAAGTAGACGTCCTCGCCGATCACAAAGAGCTTCACACCGAAAATCCCGCGGCCTCCTACGGCGTTAGTGATACGCGCTGCCACGCTGCGAGCGTTGTCCAAAGCGATAGAGTTCAATTCGACTGGCTGCGCTGCCCCGATAAGGACTCCGTCTTGGCGTATGTGGACGATCGGCTCACAGAACCATGTGGCGAGCTTCCCGGTCTCGGGGTCTAAAGAGCGTACGGCTAGCAGGGTGATCTCATAGTCAAACTCGACGTATCGTTCGACAACCATGCGGCCACCTTCCCATGCCGTCGCGCAATCCTCGGCGGAGGTCAGAAGGTGGAGCGAGTTGGCGGACTTGGCCACGCAGGGGTATCCGAGTTCGTTGGCGACGTCGAGAAGCTCGTGCTCAGAGGAGGCAAACAGAAATTTGCTCATGGGCAGGCCAAGTTTCTCGGTGGCGATTCGGCGGATTCCCTCGCGGTCATACGCGCAGGGCGAGGGCACGAGGAGGTCGCCGATGCCGGCAGGAATGTTTTTGGTCACAGGGACCACATAGTCCGGCTGGTGTTGTTCAATATCCGCGAGCGTTGCATCCGCTAGCACCGTGACCTCGGCGCCAAGATCGGCAAAAGCCAAGGCGAGCCTTTTCCCCAGGTCGGTGTTGCCAAGAACCAGAACTCGGGTTGGGTCGGGTGAAACAATGTACTCGGGGATAAACATGTCATTTATGCTACAAGGCGGCTACCACGAAGAGCGCCTAACGCGCTAAAGTTCGCTTATGACATACCACGCAGACTCAGCAGATCTTGAGAACAAAGAAGTCCTGACTTGGGATGGGTTCGGCAACGCGAATCGTGAACTCGCCCAGCAGATCGTCGATGACGGCTACGACCCAGAAATCATTGTGGCTGTCGCACGTGGCGGACTCGTCCCCGCCGGCGCGCTGTCCTACTCCATGGGAGTAAAGCTTTCCGACGCCATCAACGTCGAGTTTTACACCGACGTCAACGAGACCCTGCCGGATCCTGTGCTGCTTGAGCCGCTCCTGGACACCAACTCGATCAAAGGCCATAGGGTCCTCGTGGTCGATGATGTCGCCGATTCTGGACGCACACTCCAGCTCGTACTCAAACTCCTTGAGTCGCATGGCGCTGAGGTCCGCTCCGCGGTGATCTACGCGAAGAGTCGCTCTGTCGTATCCCCCACGTATGTGTGGAAGCACACCGACGAGTGGATCGTCTTCCCATGGTCAGCTGAGCCACCGGTAACCAAGCAGGCATAAGAAAAAGCGCCCCGGGGGGCGCTTTTTTCATAGGTCTTTAGGAAAGCTTGAGCTCGTGCACTACGTCACGGTCACCGTCGTGGGCGAGCACAAAGGCGCTCTTTCCGGCAATGGCGACGTCGCGGACGTCGTTAAGCTCAGGGAGGTTACGGGTCTCCTTGACGCTGAAGTCCTTCATGTCGATGGTCAGCAGGCTGTTGTGTTCCTTGGATAGGACATACAGGGTGCCGTCGTGAAGGTCTGCGCCGACTGGGTAAACGCCCTCGGCATCGAGCACGCCCTCGCGAACCAGCTTGTTGTCTTCCTTGGAGAACTCAGAAATAACAACCTGCTTGGAGCGCTTATGAGGAACGCTGAGGGTGACAAAGGTATCGGCTTTGCTTTCCGACGCCACGGTCAGCGTGTAAGCCATGCGAGCACGAATAGTACGTAGCTCAGGGCGTCCCTTGGAGTCAAAGATCGGCATGATGTCACCGGAGGTTTCGGTGAAATCCTTCCAAGCGATCTTCTCGTCGACCTCGTCCTGGATCACAGCACCATAGACGGTCTTGTTCTGGGCGATGGCCACCAGACCACCAGGCTTGAAGAAGGCCGCATCCACGGTGCTGTGGATATCGGAGCCGTTGGGGACGTCGACACGCGCGAAGGAGGAGTGCTCCTTGAAGTTCTTGTCGGTGTAGTAGAAGCCGCCCTTGGTAGAAACCAGGCCGAACTTCTGGTTCTCGGAATCATAAGCGATACCTGCGGCACGGCCCTTTCCGCGGAAGCCCGTGACGTCGAAGCCGATCTCATGGGTACCAGCAAGCTCAAGGGTCTTCTTGCCTGCTACCGGAGTGGTGTCAAACTCCACGCCCTTGTAAGGATCGGGAGCATTGAACTTGTGCAAACGGATGTCGCTGAGGGACTCATACTGGTGCTCTTTATCCCAGTACTTTGCAGTCTGAGCGATGTTGAAGGTGAAGCGAGCTGGGTCGCCGGCGCCTGCGTAAGGGGGGATGCCGTTACCGATAAGGAACTGGACGCAGTTAGCGCAGGTGATAACGATGGCTACGATCGCAACAAACTTGGTAGCAGGTGAGAATTTCTTCACCTCTACCTCGGAAGAAATGAACTCCTGCTGGAGCATTTTGTCCTTGCCGATGAAGATCAAGCCAACGGCGAGAACACCAATAACAACCCAGTACACCAGAATGCCCCAGGTGTACGTGTGCACGCCGAGCACGGCGTCGCCAAAGCCCTGTCCTAGGTCAGCATTCGCGCGGCCACCCCAGTGTCGCACCGTTGTGTACAGGTAGTAGAAAGCGACCAAAAGGAGCGTAACCACATAGCGCATGCGAGCGCCGTAGCGCAGGATAAAGACGCCCAAGGCACCGATCAAAACCATGCCAAAACGCTCGTTACCACAGAGAATGCACGGGGATTCGCCGTTGATAAAGCCGAGGTAGATGTTGGCCACGCCCACCGGGAACGCCATGATAATAAAGACTGCTGCGGCCAGAATGAAACGGAAAACTTTTGCGTTAAACATTTAGAGGTTCACCGCCGGGACGATCGAGGTGGCGGAAGCCATGAAGAACATCAGCACAGAAAATGCGAATGATCCGACTAACAATCCAAACGCCAGCTTTTCTTTTTCTGGTTTGAGGAATACCAGAATGAGTGCCGCGGCACACAAACTGTAGAAAACAAACTCCACGAGAGAGCCTTTCCTAGTTGAGGGAAAACTATGACTTACAAATGATAAAGCTAAACGTATGGTGCACCGAATTTAGGAAAGAGTTTTGTTAGAAAGAACACATTTAAGAAAAGTCACCGCTATGTCTCATCACAGCAGCTTTTTCATTCCTGCACAGCCATCTAGCCAGCACGAAAAAGACGGCTATCGCGATAAGCAACTTGATCACTGGCGCAATAATGTCGTCCACACCAAAATTGATCGGAGAATTCCACAAGCCGTGCAGGCTTAAAGACAGGAAGAAGAACCAGCACGCAGTAAGAATGCGGGCAGAACGCTTTTCCGGAACCTTGCCGATCCCCAGCAGATAGCACAGCCCTATGGCAGCGATACCGGTATATGTCCAGTGTGATATCACGCCAAGCAGCACCCGAAAAGTAGATAGCGTAATGCCACCCGAAAGATCGCTGTTCACATCCTCAAAAGCTGCCCCCACCGCGAACCAGAAGTCCTCAGTTAGCTGGAACCCCAGGCCCACAAAAGCCCCAACAAAAAAAGGCATGCGCCGGGCGCACAATCCATTTTCTATAAAGCAAAACGACGGCCAACGTAACAGCCAGTTTGATCCATTCTTCGGATACAGGGCCAAAGGTGGCTTCACCCCATCGCTTATAAAAGTCGAGGTCAATCACAGCCGGGAAGACCTTACCGATCTCCCCGTTTGCCTTCACAGTAACCAAAGGGCCGACCAATCCGCCAAACACCAGGGAATTGAGCCAGATGATTCGGTTGTTTTCATCACCCCTCAACCGTGTTCTATCCACGACCACAAGTACGCCGAACACAATGACGCCACCAGCAGCACAGATCAAAAAAATATAGAGGGATGTTAACGGCATGGCTTTTAGTTCCCGTGAGAGAGCTTTTGCCAGATAGATCAGAGAGAGAAGGCTCAACCCGCACAAGAGCCACCATAAGGCAGAGGTACGCCTAGCGCTTTTAATTTCTCGTGTTGTCACTTCTGCTGCGCTCCATCACCTAAATCAAATTTTCCGTCCTTAGAGATAGCGCCGCGCGCCGTCTTGACCAGATCAACGGCATCGATCTGAGTGTCAGAGGAAACAACCGTGAGAATGAATTTTCCTGCGCCTACGACAGCACACTTCTGCGGAGTGTCCTATTCAATCTCGCAGCTCTTCCCCACGAGGTCATGCCGGGTCCCCGAATCATTCACGACACCGGCAACTCTGATGTCTTCGCGCCACTTCGCGGGGCCATACTGCCGCTTCACGAGCACTAGAGCACGTTCAATGGATCGCTCTTGATTCTCGGCGCCAGAAGCCAGATGAAAAGACAGACGGCTATCGCCCTTGACCAAAGAAGCTCGCGAGTCCCTCGACGAAATGACTTGATTAAATCCATCAGAAACCCTGAGCTCCACCCTAGACTCCCCGGCCTCCAGCGTGACCTTTCCCCCTTGGACTGGTGCGAAGTACTCCGGCTCCGCGAGCTTTTCCACCGCAACGGGAACTATCCACATGGCGGCGAACAGTACAATAATCACAATTGATTGGCGCAGATCCCTAATTTTCACCAGAACCCACCCGCGAATAACACAGCATATTTGAGCCATTCCGCCGCCTTGTTTCAAACGGCCTATGTAGTTGTTGCAATTTCTTTGAAAATTCTATCTGAGAGCTAAATTTTAACCACATTAAGGCTGTCACAATTTCAGTAAAGTGCGCCAAATCCAGGAAAAATGGCTTGCTGAGAATAAAAATGGCCAAATGTGTATCATTTTCCACCCGAAAACATATTAGTGAGATAGGGTGTTCAGGCATCTCTAGAACATCTGTAGGAATTGACTCAGAAAGAGCAGAAAGGTCCCCTCTTGGGCTCTATCGAATATTTATTGCAGCAAGCTGGTTGGTTTGACAAGGCCATTGAGCAGCCAGGTAGTGGCTGGATCAGCTGGTTGGTAACCCCGGTTAAGCACTCCCTGGTTGATATTTTCAACGGAACTACTGGCGGAGTCATTGGTGGCGGTCGCGACCTCGCTATCGGCACCCACATCCCCAAGTTCTTCCAGGCGCTACTGAACCTCGATGGAGCTTCGTCGGAGGGACTCGGCTCTTCTAACCCGGATTGGTCCTCATCCGGATCATCTGCCAGCACCCCTACCCCCGTCAAGGAGGCAAACTAATGGGTTCCGTTGAAAGCTTCTTGACCAACGTTGGGGTCAGCCAGACCGTTGTTGATTACTTGCATGACCGTAAAGGCAGTGGCCTCATCGGTAGCTTCCTAAACCTCATCACCCCTTTCTTCGGCAAGGGCTTTGAGTCTGTGCGAGAGTTCTTCGGAGCGATCCTAAACCTGGATTCCGCCTCTACTGAGGGCCTGGGCTCTAGCGGAATTAATCTCTCCTCAGATAAAAGTCAGACCCCTCCAGCAAAAAACTAGTTCTTAAATAAGGAAGTAATCATGCACAACGCAATCCTAGCTGCAGCAGAAACCGCTACCCAGGACCAGGGCTTCTACAAGTTCTTCGATATCGTCTTCAAGAACCTCGCTACCGTCAATGACTTTATTGCACGTGGCATGGGCTCCTCGATGGCCGGCGATAAAGATGTAGAAAAAGGCAAGGGCTTCCAGTCCATCTTCCACCTTTTCCATGAGTGGCTAACCCAGGGTTCCTCCGCTCCCACCAAGCCAGCGGAAACCCCCAAGGCCGCTTAATTTTTAAGCATCCGCCAAAGGCACCCCCTCGGGGTGCCTTTTTAGTTCTCCAACACCACCCCACTGTGAGAAAAAATTCAATCGTAGAATTTCCTTAAAATACTGTTATAGTTTTAACGCTAAAACAAAAAAGTGCCCGATTATTATTATTGCGACACTCTCTCTCGTTTTAAGGACACATATGGGATCTATTGACTTTTTATTGCACCAAGCGGGCTGGTTCAAGGAATTTTCAGTCTCCTTCCTCACCAAAACCAACCTGGTAGAACTCCTCACGGGTAAGACCAACGACTGGTTTGTGGGCCCCACAGTTAAAAAGGCCCTGGGGCACATCCCTGAGTTTTTCAAGGCAGTCCTGGCTTTGGACGCTGCCTCATCACAAGGCTTAGGTTCTACAACCCCTGATTGGGGCTCAAGCAGCTCGTCGGCACCAAAGGTAAAGGGATAACCGTGGGCTCTCTTGAAACTTTCCTGCTCAACGTGGGTGCAGACCAAGAGCTGATCAATTTTCTCCACGGCAAGGGCACGGGATTGCTCAGCCGTGCGATCAATCTGCTGGCAAGTTTTTTCGGCGAGGGATTCACCCGCGCCAGGGCTTTCTTCCAGGCCGTATTTAACTTAGATTCCGCGTCGACAGAGGGGCTCGGCTCGGGAGTCCACGGCCTTTCCTACACCAAGCAAGCAGACACGAAACAATAAAGGAATTCTTTTTATGAGTAACACAGCTATCGTCGCCGCCGAAGCCGCCGCCAGCGCAGCAACAGAAGTAAAACAGGGCTTTTATAAGTTCTTTGAGATTGTCTTTAAGAACCTCGCGGTGGTTAATGAATTCATCGCCCGTGGTTTTGGGTCTTCCATTGCGGATGAAAAGAATGCCAAGGGCTTCTCCTCGGTTTTCCGCACTTTCCACACCTGGCTCACCACTGGATCTTCTGCTCCAGCACCCAAGCCAAAGGTGTAATGACATATGGGGCGGCTTCAGTCAGAAGCTCGCCCCATATCTTTATGCCATAACGTCGTGGCAAACAATCGTCTGGTCGCGTCCTGGCCCGACTCCGATGTAGGAAATACGGCAGCCAGATAGCTCTTCCAGCCGGCGCACATATGACTGCGCCTTTTCTGGCAGCTCCTCGAACGTGGTGCAGCCGGTGATGTCTTCGTCCCACGCCGGCATGGTCTCATAAATCGGTACTGCGTGGTGGAACTTGGATTGCGTCATCGGCATTTCATCGTGGCGCTCCCCGTCAACGTCGTAAGCAACGCAAATAGGAATTTCTCCGATGCCGGTTAGCACGTCCAGCTTGGTCAGGAAGAGATCGGTGAAACCGTTCACGCGAGATGCATAGCGTGCAATCACGGAATCGTACCAGCCACAACGGCGCTTCCGGCCGGTGTTCACTCCGACTTCGCCGCCTGTGGTCTGCAGGAACTCGCCCCATTTATCAAACAGCTCTGTGGGGAATGGTCCGGCACCCACACGGGTGGTGTACGCCTTGATGATGCCCAGGGAGCTGGTGATCTTGGTGGGCCCGATGCCTGCACCTACACATGCGCCACCCGCGGTGGGGTTGGAAGAGGTAACAAACGGATACGTGCCGTGGTCGACGTCCAGCATGGTGGCCTGGCCACCCTCCATGAGGACGTTCTTGCCTGCGTCGAGAGCCTCGTTGAGTACGAGTTCAGACTCGATGACCATGGGGCGCAGTCTTTCTGCGTAGCCCAGGAAGTACTGAACTATTTCTTCTGCGACGATGGCCTTGCGGTTGTACATCTTGACCAGGGTCTGGTTCTTTACGTCGAGTGCGGACTCGATCTTCTGGCGCAAGATGGACTCGTCAAAGACATCTTGCACGCGGATGCCTATGCGTGAGACTTTATCCGCATAGGCCGGCCCGATACCGCGACCAGTGGTGCCGATGGCACGCTTGCCCAGGAATCGCTCCTGAACCCGGTCGAGAACCTGGTGGTAGGGGGCCACAAGGTGAGCATTGGCGGAAACTTTGAGTCGTGATGCGTTGGCACCGCGAGATTCAAGCCCGTCGATTTCGTCGAAAAGCGCTTCAAGATTGATCACCACGCCGTTTCCCAGAATGGGGGTGGCGTTTTCCGAGAGAACACCAGCGGGCAGGAGCTTAAGCTCGTACTTTTCTCCACCGACTACCACTGTGTGACCTGCGTTGTTGCCGCCGTTGGGCTTGACCACGTAGTCAACCTGGCCGCCCAGGATGTCGGTTGCTTTGCCTTTGCCTTCGTCGCCCCATTGGGCACCGACGATCACGATTGCTGCCATGATTTACACGTCCTTGACTTTAGAATGCTCACAGACGTTTCATCATTGTACATACAAGCTCGTTTTCTGCCCTCCTCACCATGACAGATCACACACTTCCCAGAATTATTATCGCCTGCTGCGGCACTCCGCCCCCGAGCATTTCCGCCGACCGAATAGAACAGCTTTCGGCTATCCCTACCCGTAAGGAGCTGCGCTTTCTCGACCAAGAAGCCGCTGCGATCCTGCCGGAAGACCCCACGCCTTCCCTCGCTGAGATAGCGGCCATGCCCGATGTCCCGCATTTGGGGTCTCCTCAGTATGCGCCGCAACAGGTGGATCGCCCGTTACGCGTGGTGGTGATGGGTTCCGACGCCGCCCTCTCCGCCGTCATCACGCGCCTGATGCGCGCCGACACCCTGTGGGTCGAGGTCGCCTTTGTCCCCACCGAACAGGACTCGCGTGTGGCGCACCTCTGGCAGCTCCCCTCTGATCCCTTGGCCTTCGCGCTTTCGGGCGCAGTTCGCCCCAAGCCACTCTTGCGTGACGACGCCGGCATCGTCGTCGCAGGCATCGCCACGGTCACTGCGTGGGACGCGGGAGAGATTACCGGGGAGATCATCGTGGATGACCACGTGCTGATTCACCACCAAGGCAAGCGAAAAGCACCCCGCCGAGGCGTCTTCGGGGCACAACTCACCTCTACGTTGGATGCTCCCGGCGCGCAAGGGAACGTGATCGTGACTCCGCTGCGAGAGCCGGAGGTCAGTAGTTTCGTCGCAAAGCTAGGAAAGCGCGAGTTCGGGCTTATCGACGAAGACACCTGGCTGGGACGAGCCTTGCAGGGCGGCGGCATCGATTTCCGGGTTGAGGTCGATGGGGTTTCGCGGAAGCGGCCGGTAGATCGGGTGACGTTTTATCGACATCTGCGGGATCTGCAGTCGGTGCGCCCCTAATCATTCTTCCCACAGCTCGGGCGGGTATGCCGGGGTGGATGATGTCGGGGCGAGGACGGCGACGGCAGATTCACGGGACAACCCGCAGACCTGCAGCAAATCCACGATGATAGAACGCGATTGCGCGAGGACCACCTGGGCGGAGAGCACCCCGGAGTCGGCTATGTCGGGAGTGCAGCGGCCGCCGAGAAAGCGCAAGCGTCGGACGAGCTCGGGAATCTCGGCTGGGTTGTCGTTGGAGCTGGCTATGCCCTCCACAATGTCCGCCAGTTCTTCGATGATCGTAAGCTGTTCTGCGGTGACAGTGTCGTGGTCTTCCACCAGGATCTGCGCACGGCGCGCGAGCACTCGGGTGTTACGGATGGCGTTATCCACCGGTGCAAGGATGCGGACAAAGGATCGGACACGATGCCGCGAGGCCCAGAGCAGCGGAGACACGGTGCTTTCCTCCTGACCAGACTTGGCGGCTTCGAGCATCGCGTTGATAGAGACTTGCGATCCCCTAGCCCGCTCCAGCTCTTCCCGGATGATGTCGGGGTCTGCGGTCTTAAGGCCCACGGCGACATGCTTGAGGACCGTGCTGGCGAGCCGGAGCACCGCGGAGACTTCACGACGTCCCTCCGCGAGCGGGGAGTGCGGCAGCAGCGCCATAACGACGATGCCCGTGATACAGCCGAGGAAAGCGTCGATCATGCGATCCGGCCCCGCAGAGGTCCCCGGAGGCATGATTGTGGCGATCAGAATCGAGCCAATGGCTACCTGATTGATCAAGAGTTGGCTCTTGGACAGGAAGGTGGCCACAAACAGCGAGACAAAGATCTCGAGCGGCATCTGCCAGTGTCCCACGCCAATTCCCATGATGAGGAGATCGCCAAGCCCCACGCCGATGGAACAGCCAATGGAGAGTTCTATCGCCTTTTTAATTCTGTTTCCGCTGGTCAGGCCAAGGATGATGATAGCTGCCATCGGTGCGAAGAAAGGTTTGTCATGCCCAATAAGGTTGCGGGCGATCCAAAAAGCGATGCCTGCCGCGAGCGACATCTGAACAATAGATAGGAAACTTCGTCTGAGCCTTAGCACCCTCTCCTTGATATCCAGCATGTTTGCCAGCTTAGTTGATTCTCATTGCATAAGTATTTATTATCTTCCGCCCCCACCTGAGGGAAAAAACTCATCTACCTTCCAACCCAAAATAAATTCATAATGCAATTTGCAATCAACCGGAAGGAAACCGATGCACCTCAAACGCAAATTAGCGACGGTGCTTGTAGTCGCAGCCCTCTTGCCTCTCCCCGTGGCAAGCGCCCAAGACTCTCCCTCAGTTCCCGCAGCTGTTGATCAGGGAGACCGGCTACTGATTCAAAAAACCGCCAACATGCTTGGCGTATGCACTGTGGGCTACGTAGACACCGAGAACAATCGCGTGTGGACCGATGCTCACTGCGGCAACGATGGCGCCGAGGTATATGACGAATACCAGCAGACCATCGGCACCCTGCGCCATGTCTACCCAAACGAGTGGGCAACACTGAGCAACAACACAGACATGCAGTGGAGCGTCAATAGCCGCGCATCTGACCTGGCTTACGTGGAGATTTCCGATCCTAACGTCCTCGGAAAGAACTACTTCTCCCAGGACGCAGTTGCTGAGCCAGAGGTCGGCGACGTCCTTTGCGCCTACGGCAGCCGCACCCAGCGCATTGCGTGCTCCCCCATCACCAATATCAGCGGACCGGTGGTCATCACCGGTAACATCGGATCCGACCACGGCGATTCGGGCGGACCTGCATGGGTAGAGGGCAAGGGCTACATCGGCCAGCTTCTCGGAGCAGACCACGTCTGGCGCTCGGACAAGGGTGAAGTAACCACCACCGTTTTCCGCAAGATCGGCACCAATGACCTGCGCAATCCCCTCGACTTGCGCCAGCAGCTGCCGTACTACGACCTAGACTTTGACCGCCTCCGCCACCCAGAGGTAACCACCACGGGGAACAGCGATCAGATCCTCCGCGAAAAGGCAGAGCGCGACCGCGCCGAGCGCGACCGCGTTGCACGTGCGATGATGGGCGATCTGGATTCGCGTCTAGGCCGTGCACGTGAAGACGAGCGCACGCTTGAGCACCGCACCAACGAGTTGGAGAATGAGGTAAACGGCGAGTCCAACCGTGAGCGCCGCGAGGAGCTAGAGCGTGACCTGGAGAATGCTAAGGCTACGCGCGACGTGCTGAAGGAGCAGAAGGAAGCGCTAGAGCGCACCGAGAAGCAGCGTTCCACCAACAACGCAGATTCTCAGGGCTCTTCCGGCGGATTCTTCAAGTTCTTCCGTCGCTAGAAGCAGCCGAGAATCATTCACCATCGTTCCAGATTTTCCTCACTGTGGCTGGGTGTTCCGAGGTAGGGGCGAGAACTTCTACCGCGGAGCGCCTGGACTGGCCACATATTTGGAGCAGATCCACGGTCAATGATCGGGTCTGTGCCAACACGGCCTGAGCGGAGAGCACTCTCCCCTCGGCCACATCTAAGCCCGAGCGTGCGCCGGCGTCCTTGAGGATGCCGACCAGCTTGGGCACTTCTGCGTTTTCAGAGACTTCCGTGTTTCCAAAGTAGAGATTCGAGAGCCGTTCAGACACACAAGCCAGGGTCTCTATCAGATCGATCTGTTGCGCGGACACCTCATCTTGGTCTTCGCAGATCACCAGCGCCCGGCGCGCGAGCACACGCGTATTGCGCATCGCGTTGTCCACGGGGTTGAGAATCCTCATCATCGAACGGATCCGGCGGCGTTGCGCCCAGAGCAGTGGCGACGCCTGGATTGTCTCCTTGCCCATGTTGGCAGCGGCGATCATCTGGTTGATCTGCCCTTGGGTGCCACGCGCTAGGATAAGGGCATCAGCGATAGCGTCAGCGTCGCCCATGCGCAGCGCACTGGCAACCTTGCGCTGGACAACAGCCACCACGCCAAGAATATTTGCGATTTCCCGCCTGCCCGAGCGTAAGGGAGAGTCCGGAATGAGCGCTATAACCGCGATCCCCACCAGGCCGCCCACCAGCGCGTCGAGCATGCGGTCAGTGCCTCCCGAGGTACCCGGCGGGAGAATCGTTGCAATCAGGACTGCTGCGAACGACGCCTGATTAGCCACCAGCACCCCCTTGTCCGCGACAGTGCCCAGCACAATGGAAAGAGCCACTGCGACCGAGATCTGCCAGACCCCAGAACCGACAAGGGCGATGAGGACGTCGCCAAGCCCCACGCCGATGCTCACCCCCAGGACGAGTTCAAAGGAACGGCGGAATCGTTCTCCGCCTGTTGTGCTCAGCACAATCACCGTGGCCATCGGAGCGAAAAAGGGCTGTTCATGGCCAAAAAGGTGCAGACCCACCCAGTAGGATAACCCCGCCGCAAGCCCCGCCTGGATCACATAAATCCAATTAGAGCGCAGCCGCATCAGCCCCTGATGGAATCTGTTCATCCGTTGTGTCTGTGACCACGTAGGTGCCATAAGTTCCTCAATCTACTCTGTTACCTGAGTAAATCTTAGTCGCCCTGAATTTCTATGCGGTCGTACAGCCGCATCGCCGCATAAAGAACCACACACGCAAGGGGCACGCTGACCCATGCTGGCGGTGCAGATTCCCAGATTGCGGTGAGCTGTATCAAGAGAAAAACTGCGCATCCTACACCGGCTGCAGCAACCATTCGCTGCCAGATCACAGCCGCACCGGTAATCACCGCAAGCACAAGCGTCATCTGCATAAACCATTCGCTGCTTCTGCTTGCAGACAATGCGGCTTCCCCAAAAATCAGGTTGGTTGCGACCCACACTATCAACGTTCCTAGCGTTACGACGCCCACCGAAAGCGCATAATAACTGAATACCTTGGAGCTAATGTATGCACGACGCGACACATTCCGGCTCAGCACAAGGACGGCTTCCCCACCGCTAAGGCCTCCGCTTATTCCGTGAGCGGACACGATAATAATAGTGATGCTGATGACTTGGTGTAAGTTTTTCTCCCATTGCGCATACGAGTCCCGCCACGTGGGCTCAGGCATCGACAAGCTCTGAATTATGTCGGGCATAAACCATGCAGTGACTGGAGAAGCTACAGCAAGAAAGAGTCCCAGCCCTAACACAATGTGGCTGCTAGGAATCGACATTATTCTTCGCAGTTCGTAGGCCCATAAGACTTTATTGCCGTTCAAGGCACACCGCCTCATAAACATCCTGCAAGGTAGATGTTTCGATTGTCACTGGTACTCCCCATTGGGCTTGCAAGGCAGCACGCAAGGCCTCGTCTCCGGGGAGTCGGAGGTATGTGTTGGCAGACCGGTGTGCTGCTAACACATCTTGTATCTCCCCCTCAAGCACAAGTTTTCCCTTATGCAGCAGGCCTACGTGGTCGCACACGTTTTGGACGTCGGCAAGCAAGTGCGAAGTAAAAAGGACTGTGGTCTGCCCGCGCAGTTGCTTGATGATAGCTAAAACATCAGCACGCCCTAGTGGGTCGAGCGCGCTCGTGGGCTCGTCCAACACGAGTAATCGCGGTGCGCCTATCAGGCTGGCAGCGATGCCCAGACGCTGCACCATTCCTCGCGAAAAACCTCCCACGGTGCTTCTGGCCCCTGCCAGCCCAACAAGGTCTAACAGATCGTGTGCTCGATCAGCCACCTGATCTGATTCCACTCCAGACACCCGGCCTAAATATATGAGCGCATCTATGGGTTTCATCCACGCGGCAAAGCGGGGAACATCTGGCAAATAAGCTATCTGATTACTGGGCTCTGGTGGCAATGTCCCTCGAGGCAGTCCGAGTACTGTTGCACTTCCCGAGGTAGCAGCAGCAAAGCCCAGCAGAATCCTGATAGTTGTGGTCTTTCCCGCACCATTCGAGCCGATAAACCCATATATAGAGCCTTCAGGAACGTTCATGGAAAGATTATCCACAACGACTACATCGCCATAACGCTTGCTCAGATTCTGCGTTTGCACAGCTAACACGGTCATAGAGCATCCCCATAAAGCTGTTCAATCGTTTTTGCGCCTTTAGTGGGCTGCGTTCGTTCCGGTTGATCGCGATGCTTCCGGTCCCGGAAATACACGACCAAAAACACAATGCTTCCCACCGTTTGTCCCACCAAGATCGCTACTATCCATACCCACCGGGGCTGTTCAGCTAATCGCCGATCCCCGAGCCGCACAACATATAAAAGCGCCGTTACTGTCAGAGCTCCTTGCAGCGCGATCAACCACCACAAAGGTGCGAACTCACTCATTGTCCTTTGCCCTCAACGTTGCATCCAGGTTGAGCAGCGCGGATTTGACGGTGGTCACTACCACGGCGGTAGTGACCACGGGAAAGCTCAGAACAGCGATCGTGGAAAGCGGCCGCGAATCAGCTTTGATCGCACATATGTCTAGGAACGCCATAGTTTGCACCCCCAGGGTTTGCGCTTTTACGGTCACGTCTTTATCGGCGCTCCACAACGCCATTGCCCCACTCAGCGCGGTATAAGGCACAAGTTTTTGTTTACTGGCGACGCAAGCCGTCAGCGCCACAACGCCGGTGCCGATAAAGGGCATGTACTTCAGGGCTTTGAGCGTTTGCGACGGCACATACTCCTGCAAATCCGGCAGCGAATCATCCGGTCGCACTAGCCCCAACTTGACGGCAAGCGCCCCTACATTGAGATCCCATCCAATTCCCAATGATCGCGGCACAAAAAGAGCCGGGTTCTCTGGCTCGAAGATTTTAAATTGCGTCTGCGGAGAATGCACTGCGACGCCAAAAATCTTTATGGTTCCGTCTTGTTTTCGTTCATAAAAGCTGGTCATTTCCCAATCCCTTCCAGGTGTTCGTTGACAAATACGGACAGTGCGCGCCATTCCTGCGCCAGTTCTGTTATGCGCTGGCTCCCCTTCTCTGTGACCGAATAGATCTTGCGAGGTGGCCCCGAAGGCGATTCCTCCCAATGGCTACCGATCCACGCGTGCTTTTTCATTCGGGTTAGCAGTGGGTAAAGAGTTCCCGAAGAGACCTCCATCCCCAGATGCTCAATGAGCGCACCACCATAGGTGGGTTCCTTTTCCAAGGCCGCCAAAACGATCAGTTCCAGTACGCCTTTTCTTAATTGTGATTCCGCCATCTCACCTTCTATGTGTCGCCTATTACTATGCAATACATAGTAGACAGGTTGTGCAGACATGCACAAGGGCGGTACACCTCGCAATGAGATGTACCGCCCTTAGTTCTATGGATTATTACTTATTCTTACGACGCGCAACGAGTGCAGCGCCTGCAAGGACAAGCACTAGTGCCGCTACGAGCAGCCCCATAACACTTGCACCAGTGGTAGCCAGCATCGGAGACTTCTTTGCCTCTGCCTTTGGTGTCACCTTTGTCGGCTCGACCTTCGACTCAGCCTTCGGCTCAGCTGGTTTAGGTGCGGTGGTAGGAGCGGGCGCAGGAGCGTTGCTACTTCCATTGCTGCTTCCGCTTACCAAAGCAGCTAGCAAACCAACACCGCCTAACGCCACCAGCGATGAGCAGGTTACGAATCAGATCGCTGTTGCCTTCAGGAACCGGGTACGTGATGGTGACGGTTCCGTTGTTTGTTCCGGGGTTTCCGTCCGCATCTTCACCGTTGTACTTCACGGTATCCGGACTTCCTACAAAGTCCGGCTCAGGCGTGAATGTGAAGTTTCCGTTCTCGTCGATAGTCCAGACACCCTGGCCAGGAACGGTCATCTTCTTGCCATCTTCCGAGATCTCAGCGCCTTCAGGCTGGCCGTCTTCGACAAACTTCACGGTTTCTGGAAGCAAATCTGCAGGATAATCGGGGTGGTTTCCCTTACCTGGGGTAACGGTAACCGGCTCACCGGTCTCGCCCTTATCCACAAAGTGCGGCAGCGGGAACTCGCCATCGCTTTCTTTCGGAATAACAATCGGCGTGTAGTGAGCAACGTGAGTTACTTCGCCCTGGGTGGCGGTAACCACCACGGTCTTTGCTACACCAACAAAGTCAGGATGGGGCTCAAAGGTAACCACGCCATCGCTATCGATGGTGAACGTACCCTGACCTGGCACCTCTACCTTGTCGGTGGGGTTGTCGGAGGCGTCGACAAGCTTATACTCAACCAGAAGGGTCGGATCGACCCCTGGGAACATTTCTGCAGGAGTGATGCCCGCGTCCGTGATGTTTCCAAATTTCTCCGAGTCATTGTCGGTTGACTTCTGGGTCTCACCTTGGTGGGCCACGGTCACCGAGTTCTTGGTCTCCGGCTCAAAGATGTAGCCATCGTCCAGGTTCGGGGTATCCTCCCCAACCTTGACCTCAGCGGTGGCAGTCTCACCAGTGATCGGATCAGCGTTGGAGTCCTTCTCCTTGGTAACGTCCGCATCCGAGGACTTCTTGGTCAGATTTTCCGTCTCACCGAAGCACACGGAATAATCGGTACCAGGGGCAAGGTTCTCGAACTTATACGTGCCGTCTTCCCCGGTTTCCACGGGGTTAACGCTCTCGACGGGATTGCCGTCCCTGAGCAAGGTAACGGTCACGCCAGCGCGCGGCTTCTCGTTATCGTCGCGGATACCATCCCTATCGGCATCGAACCAGGTCATACCGGACAGTGAACCCAACTTAACGAAGCTGAAGTCCAAGGTCAGATCCTGAGCGCCGTCCTTGGTCAGCGCGCCCGGCGCGGTTTCCTCGCTCTTGGTGGAGGAGTCTTCCGCCGTGTTAGTTGCGTCGGACTTAGCAGGAACAAAGCCTTCAGGATCTTTTACAACCTCAACGGTGTAGCTTTGATCATCTTTCAGAACCGGAAGGTTCTCAAAGAGGTACTTGCCCTTGTCATCGGTGAGAGCATTGGCGACTAGCTTGCCGTCGATGTCCTTAGCCGGGTTGCCTTCCGGATCAAGAATCCTTAGCTCAACGCCAGGGATGCCGCTGTCGTCGCCATCATTCTGGATGCCGTCATTGTTCTTGTCATGCCAGACAAAATCACCAACGGAAACCGTAGGCGCAAAGGAAACAACAACTAGACCTGCGTCTACGTCGAGACGATCAGACTGCAGATCAATAACATCGGTGAGACCGATGCTGTTGAGCTTAGATTCTTTCACATCAGAATCTTGCTCAGTCTTACCGTCTACGTCAGGGCCAGGAACCGTAAAAGCAGTGAAAGGTTTGTCGTCTGAGGTACGCGCAGCAGAGTAGTCGAACTGTACCTTGTACTTGCCCTTGGGCAGGTTTTCAAAGAGGTACTCGCCATTATCGCCGGTGATTATCTCATAAGGCTTATCTGTTCCGGGTTGTTTAACAGGATTACCCTGCTCATCCAGCAGCGATACCTTGACGTTTTTAACGCCTGGCTCGCCATCCGTTTGCAGGCCATCAGAGTCCTGGTCAAACCAAACCTTGTCGCCCAAGGAGACCAAGGGTTCTGGCTTCTTCTCGACCGTGAACTTGAGGTCTTCTACCTCGCCACCCTGCACAACGCCGGTGGGTTGCAGCATATCATCAGCCTTGACACCTTCGCCGCCTACACGGATGCGGGCGTAGTAGTCCTTACCGGGCTCAGGCTTGTTGGCAGCGTCACTCCAGTCGAAGGCGACGTTGCCATCCTTTACTACGCCAACGCGACGCTCAGAGTCGTCGAATGTACCGTTGTTGTCCAGGTCCACCCATGCCACAACGTCGCTATCTTTAGCGGTTGCGGGGAAAGTGACCTTGCCGTTCGACTTCTCAAAGCCGTCTTTGAAAGCGTTCGGTGAGACGTCTTCCTCGGAGTCCTTCTTAGCGTCATCGCTCCAGTTTCGGCCGCCGTCGCGAGTTGAGATGTCATTATCGACGCGGTTCTTGGCCTCAAAAGCAACGTCCGGGTTCTGCTTTGGCTGACCCGTCACATTCCAGTTATCCAGGATGTGGCTGGCTTCCCCATAAGACTTCGGCGCATCGCCTTGATCCGTAGGGATGAAGATACCTGCGACAACACCTTGGCGAGAGCCAGTCTTGCCACGCGGGTGATTGTCCAGGGTGACGGAAACCGTCTTAGCACCACGGCTGACCAGGAGCGGCTGAGACTGCGGAATGGATTTCCATTCTCCGCCTTCCTCGTTCAGCTCTGTGTCCACCCAGCCATAGCTCTTGTCACCGTTTTGCAAAGACCACTCATCGCCGGGCTTTACGACGATCGGATCATAAGGTTTCGCACCATCCGGAACTTCTTTGGGTACGGAAGGATCTTTATCTACAAAGTAGTAACGCTTCTCTTTGCCGACAAGGTCCTGAATAACCTGCCAACCACCGTTAGCATCTGTCACTAGCCCAAGGTTCTCTGGAACTCCGCCACGACGCTGTGCTTGGACACCATCAATTTTAAAGGTCGTACCGTAAGGATTGTTGTGGTCTTCCACCTTGATTCCGGTGGACTCACCGTCAGAAGCAATCACGTCGAGAGAGATCGGCTTGCCATTCAGGGTGCCTTGAATGGCAAGGTCAAAGTGTAGCCCTGGTTTCCTACAGCATCAGCATTACCATCAAACAGGTCAGGGTTAAGGTACTGGCTGATCTGCCACTTTGCACCGGAATCACTGGGATATAAAACATCCCTGTCAAACCATTTATCGCGCTCCGAGTTACGTCCGGCAAGCGCAGCAAAATCGATCGGCCGGAAAAAATCATTCCACGTCACGTTACGTGCCCAGATGCCGCCGTTGTCCACAGTGAGCGGTGTTCCGTTGCTGCTCTGAGCATCGGAATACATAGCCTTAATGCTCTTGATGGTTACGGTGACTTCCATCCCTTTAGGCACACCATCAGCCTCTTTGTAGGTATAGGTGTCGTCCTCTTTGATGCGTTTGCCGCCAAAGCCGCCTTCATTGTTTTCCGCACTATTGGCGTACCACTTATTTTGAAGTTCGTCGCCACTGGCTACCTTGGAGAAATCAAAGAAGAAAATCTCATTGGCAAATTTCGCATCTGGATTGCTGCTAGTAAATGCATTAGTTGTTCCGTCATCGACGGCCGCAAAGGCTGAGGGTGCCGTTACGGTTAAGCCTGAGATGGCAAGGGTTGCGGCTGTAGTGATTGCCACAATCCGAGGACCAGGTCTATTACCCATTGGGGTCTCCTAGAGAAGGAATGATTAAGTTAACCAGCCCAGCTAAGCAGCATATTTGCTACAGGTCAAAGAACCAATGAGTAATATGTTTTGGTTAAAAGCCAATCCACAGTTTTGTATAAAAAATGCCCGGTCAGCACTAAGCGACCGGGCATTAAAATATATACAGCTCTAAGTTTACTTGGTTACGGAGGTACCCACTGAGTGCAGGTCGTGGCAAGCCTCGATGATGCGCTCGGACATGCTCTGCTCAGCCTTCTTCATGTAAGAGCGAGGGTCGTAGACCTTCTTGTTTCCAACTTCGCCGTCGACCTTGAGCACGCCGTCGTAGTTAGAGAACATGTGAGCAGCAATTGGGCGAGAGAATGCGTACTGGGTGTCAGTGTCCACATTCATCTTGATCACGCCGTAGGTCAATGCCTCCTCGATCTTCTCCTTCTCGGAGCCGGAGCCACCGTGGAAGACGAAGTCGAATGGCAAAGCGGAGTCGTCGAGGCCGAGTAGCTTGCGGGCAACCTTCTGTCCCTCAAGAAGAACCTCTGGGCGCAACTTAACGTTGCCTGGCTTGTACACACCGTGGACGTTGCCAAAGGTGGCAGCCAGCAGGTAGCGGCCATTCTCGCCGGTACCGAGGGCGTTGATGGTCTTCTCAAAATCCTCTGGAGTGGTGTAGAGGTTGGCGCCAGCCTTGGCTTCCACGCCGTCTTCTTCGCCACCGACAACACCGATCTCAGCCTCAAGGATGATGTGAGCGTTTCGTGCCTTCTGGAGCAGCTCTTGAGCAATCGCAAGGTTCTCATCGATAGGAACAGCGGAACCATCCCACATGTGCGACTGGAACAGTGGAAGCTCGCCGCGATCTACGCGCTCCTGAGAAATAGCGATCAGGGGGCGAACGTACTCGTCCAGAACTTCCTTCTGGCAGTGGTCGGTATGCAGAGCAACGTTAATGCCGTAGCTCTTTGCTGCCTCGTGAGCGAATGCGGCGAGAGCCACGGCACCCTTGACCTTGTTCTTTACCGCAAGGCCGGAACCGAACTCCGCGCCACCGGTAGAGAACTGAATAATGCCGTCGGACTCAGCTTCAGCGAAACCCTTCAGAGCTGCGTTGATGGTTTCAGAAGAGGTGCAGTTGATGGCTGGGAAGGCGAATCCGCCTGCCTTAGCCCGATCCAGCATCTCGTTGTAGACCTCGGGAGTTGCGATAGGCATGAAAAATCCTCCAGTTGGATTAGCTTATTCGTTTCATCTGTGAGCACGATTGCTCGTAGCCTGTATCCCAGTATGCCAGCAACCCCAGCAGAATGCTTCCCTTCAATCTGAAAAGTTAGGAGAGAAATCACACAGATTCGGACATAACCGAAACTATTCAGACTCAACTATGTGTGCGGCGGCCTCTAGCAGCATCCACCCAGAGAGTTGCACGGACAGGTCACGTTCGTCGATACGCACTACATTCACTATGTCGCTCAGCGCCGAGCCTCCCACGCCAAAGTTGTGGGGAAGTTTCGCGTCATCGGTCCAGTCGGTGGCAAATACTGGAAGGCCATCGACCTCTAGGCGGTGATTCCACACACTTTCCGCCGAGGACATCACCAAACGCTTAGCGATGTTGCGGGCAGAGCGATTAGCCTCGCCGTCTTCGGGCAGCCGCACCGCCGCATCCGCGAGGTAGCGCGCCAAAATCCCTTTGAACAGCCCACCGTCGCCGTCGCCGGTTACCCAGTCGATCACTCCCGATGGCGTTGCCATTTCCTTGGCCACCGCATGGATTACGGCACGCGCATGAGCTAGGTATGTGATCGATTCTTCATACGTTGCTTCGTCGGCACGCAACGCCTCAGCGATTTCCACGCATGCCCCGATAACCACGCCTTGGCAATAAGGATGCGTGTATTTAACCAGCTCGGGACCCCGCATACTCATGCGGAGGCCATCCATCACCAGGCCTTTTTCATCAATAAGATTGTCAAAAATCCAGTCGATGATCTCGCGAGCTTTGGCAATGTCACCATTGCGCGCAAGCATGATAGCTGCGGGGCCATTTGTCGGAACGTTAAAGAAGTGCTCCCCTACCCGCCACGGCAACACGCCCACCAGGGAATCCGCACCACCGACAATATTGGCTTCCAGTGCACGCAGGTGTTTACGTTTACCGCGTCCACGCATACGACGTTCCCGGTCCAGGGCAAGTGCCAGCCAGGATTTATCGTCGTAATAGTTATTGCGAGTCAGCTTGCCCAGGTTGCGGATCTGGATGCCTGCGATGGTCTCCCGGATTCGTTGCTTGCGGGCCTTACTGGGGCGGCGAATGGCGGCGTCGACAAGGCAATCTAGATAGTGCGCTTGCCACCAGTAATGCCACCGATAAAAAAGCTTTTCTTTAATATTCGGTGGCCACGCTACGACGGCTAAATTCGTGCGAGGCAGGCCCCACAACGACGACGCATGCCTCTCGTTAATCGCAGATTCAGCGAGATCGGCACGATGCAGCCATATTTCGTTCAACGTGATACCTACTCTTCTCGTAGAAAAGCCCGCCACCAGCTGGTGCGGCCGAACGGAACATTTCCCCAATACTAGACAAAAGCCTTAGCCAGCTACCATGCTTTCCCCAGATCGGCGTGTTGCCTTATCCATGCGTGCATGGCTATTCCGGCGGCAACACCAGCGTTGATCGAACGTGTCGAGCCAAACTGCGCAATAGAACACGTCATCAACGCCCCCTCTTGCGCCGCTTGGGTCACCCCCGGCCCTTCCTGACCAAAGAGCAGAAGGCATTTTTCCGGCAGCTCGGCAGTCTCTAAGGGAACGCACCCCGGCGTGTTGTCTATAGCCACGATTGTAAGGCCTTCCGCCAACGCCCAGTCGACCAGGGGCTGCGTGTCTGGGTGGTGCATAAGGTGCTGGTAGCGGTCGGTGACCATTGCGCCACGACGATTCCACCTGCGCCGCCCCACAATGTGCACCGTGTCTACGGCAAACGCATTGGCGGTGCGTACGACAGTGCCAATGTTCGCGTCGTTTTCAAAGTTCTCAATCGCGATGTGCAGGGCGTGGCGCCGGGTATCAATGTCCTTGATAATTGCGGGCCGTGACCAATAGCGGTAGGCGTCGACAACGTTGCGACGATCCCCCGCTTCCAGTAGCTCGGGATCATAGTGGGGCTCGGCGGGCAGGGGTACACCGGGGTGTTCTTCTGCCCACGGCCCAACCCCATGCAGGCCCTCGCCCCACTCTGTGGGACCCGGCGTGGAGGTTGCGTTAGACAAGCCCTAGATCCTCAAGCCCGATGAGGTAGCGGTACTCCAGCCCCTCGGCAGCAATAACGTCGGCCGCACCAGTGGCGCGATCCACGACGGTGGCCACGCCTACTACCTCGGCACCGATTTCCCGCAGCGCAGCAACTGCAGTAAGCGGCGAGTTTCCGGTGGTTGTGGTGTCTTCCACCACCAGGACTTTCTTACCCACCACATCGGGGCCTTCGACGCGACGCTGCATGCCGTGCTTTTTAGCTTCCTTGCGCACAACAAAGGCGTCGATTGCGCGACCTTCAGCGTGCATGACGGAGGTGGCCACGGGGTCAGCACCCAGGGTGAGTCCGCCGACGCACACATAATCCCAGTCTGCGGTGAGTTCGCGCAGCAGCTCTCCGATCAGGCGTGATGCACGGTGGTGCAAGGTAGCCCGACGCAGGTCAACATAGTAATCGGCCTCTTTGCCGGAAGACAGCGTGACTTTTCCGTGAACAACGGCGAGCTCTTTGACCAGTTCCGCTAGTTCTTTTTTTCTTTGCTGCATTGATAGACATGGGTGCGGGAGTTCTCCTTAGTTTCAACTGCCGTTGGGCTTTAGCTACTTAGTTTAGAGGGTCGGTTCCGAGTTCCTCGGTGAGGTCCTCAAAGATCGTGGAACCTTGGCTGAGATCGCGCAGAGCGCGGGTTCCGTTATAGCGTTGCGTCTTTGGTTTATCGCCCTTGGCTATGGCTGCGACATCGTCACCGCCGACAGGCCGCGGTTCAACCACCCCTCGTGCTTGGGCTGTGGCGCGAGTTGGCAGCGGAACAGGATCTTCTTTGCGCGCAACCATGGGCAGAACCGGCACCGGATCTTCCGAGTCGTCCTCCTCCGTCTCCGGGGCATCCGGCATGGGCCGGGTGGGGTCGCAGTCCGTGAAATCCACTGGCTGGGTAGCGCCGCTTCGTGGCGGCAGGACCCGTGCTGCGTCGGCAAAGAGCGCGAGAGGCTGGATGAGCGCGTCCCAGTCCTCGTGGGTGGAGCCGCGTTCGAGCTGGGCTAATACCCAATCAGATTCCTCCCACACCACTGACACTGCGCTGGGCATATCGGCGAATGCTTTATCCACTCGCTCGTCCAGCATTCTTTCGGTAGCGCCTTGGTCGTTGCTGTACAGGATGAATCCCTCAATGCGGCTAACCTGCATTAAGTCTTCCGCATCTTCTTGTGCTTCTCGACGCGCCATCACAACCACATCCGAGGTAGCAGCGCGGCGCAGCGCCATCACGCTCACCTCGCCCAATTCCATGAGGTGCATCTCATATCCCCCGGCGATGCCGCTTACTACGTCGCGGGCAACCGCACCTTCCGCGGCCACTCCCCTGCTCCATTCGTCGGCAAGAAAAGCGTCCTCTTTGGTGTAATCAAATCCATGGGATTCAGCCCACGTCTTCTTTTCCTTCCGGCTCCCCCTAGGTATAGCCGCAAGCTTTTTCGACGGCCCACCTTTCTCCTCCGCGTCTGCGTTCTGTTGAACGGTGGTTGTCCGACGACGTGAAAGGTCAAACAACCACAGCCCGACTCCAAGGAGTCCCACAATTCCGGCGAAAAGAAATAGCATGGCTTAAAGCCTAGCGCGCATCTCCATGTTCAACAGGGTTCTTGGGATCTGCCGCCCATTGCGACCATCCACCCACATAATGTCGAGGCGTTCCCAGACCCGCAATATTCATAGCAATGATTGCTTGCGCCGAATGGTTGCCAGAACCCGAGTAAACGATCACATCATCCGCGCTGGTAATCCCCACAGCAGCAAACGCCGCACGGATTTCCTCCGGGGTTTTAAACAGACCCTCCTGGGTAAGCAGATCTCGGGAAGGAATATTGACTGCTCCGGGGATATGACCTGCTTTAAGATCAAGCCGTTCTTTGCGTCCAGCAAAACGATTAGCCTCGCGGGTATCCAGCAGGATCCCGGTGTGGTTCTTCACGTCCTCAATGGTTGCGGTGGGCATGCTGCCCAGCTCCGGCTCGATGGTGGAATACATCCGCGGGTTACCGGGACCGCCCAACGTCTCATATCCTGCAGCCTCCCACGCTTTCTGACCGCCGTCCAGGATGACCACGTCGGGAACGCCCGCCCACTTGAGCACCCACCAGGCGCGCGCGGCAAAAAGGCCACGGTGGTTGTCATACACCACAACCTGACGGTCATCTGTGAGACCCCAGCGGATAAACCAACGGTCCAGAATGTTCTTGGTGGGAAGCGGATTGCGACCCAGCTTGGAGCTTGGCGCAGAAGCCAAGGCAAATGCTGTGTCGCAGTAACGCGCGGTGGAAATGTGCTCTGAATTGAACTGCGCGTAGCCTCCGCCTTCGTGGGGCGACCATAGGCTGGCAAGAATGATGTTATTACTGCCGGTGTTGATTCGCTGCGCAAGCTCCTCAACGCTAATTGTGATACCCATACCCAAAAGTCTAAGGGCCGTCGCAGTTTTTCGCTTGTTTGATACCCCAAACGCGTTCCTACGGCGCTGAACAAAATCTACCTATACAGCGGAAACGCTCAGTGTGTGTTTTTGAACTAGGTTCCGCAGCTCGGCCATAGCTTGCCTATAGCGCACTCAAAATTAGCCCGCTTCACCTATTTACACTTTTAGCACCTTTAGCTTAGTATTTACTTAGGTTTGTAAGTGAACTCCGACACTTACAAACCGCCATACTTTCACCGGCGGTGTTGCGCTCATGTCCCCCACAGACCCCAGAAAAAGGAAAGACGCGGCACTATGAAACTGAAACCAGTTTCATAGTGCCGCGCGCTGGGATAGTAGCCCACAGCAAGGATTACTATACCCCACTTCCGCCAATTTATCCCTCAACGTCCAAATTTACTTTGGAACGAGTTTGCGTAGCGGTGGTCATAATCGTGTTCGCTTCAACATCCGTTAATGCTTTTTCTGCAGCTAGTTCAGCATTTACACGATCAACGAATCCCGAAATCTCTTCTTCAACGCGCGCGTCGTCCCACCCTAAATATGGGGCAATGCGTCGCGCCACGCCATCCACAGCACCCACGCCTCGGTCCGCGTATTCCATGCCCACACGCAACCGACGCAGCAGCACATCTTCCACATGCAAGGCCCCCTCGTCGGTGACTGCGTACAGCACCTCAGCCCAGCAATAGCCCTCGGCCCCCTCCACAGGAGTGAGCAACTGCGGGTCTTCCAACCCTGGGGCTAGCACGCGTTCGCACAACGAGCCATATCGGCCCAGGAGGTGGGTTATTAGCTGCTCGTCCACACCATACTTAGCCGCCAGCATCGGCGCCTGATTAACCAACGCATGGTATCCGTCCGCGCCCACGATAGGAGTGCGTTCAGTCACTGAATCCGGAGCCTTGATCTTGGATTCCTTGAGAGCCACGTCTACCGCATCTTTACCGATCACCCGGTACGTGGTGTACTTTCCGCCAGCCACGGAAACCAATCCCGGGGTCACCACAGCCACGGCGTGGTTACGCGAGAGATTCGTCGTAGCGTCAGACTTACCGCTGAGCAGCGGGCGCAATCCGGAGAAGACACCCACGATGTCGTCATACCCCAGCTGCCTGCTTACGCGCTGATTAACCTGAGACAGCACATAATCAATATCGGCACGCGTGGGAGCTGGGTCCGGCTTGGATAGATGCTGATCCCAGTCAGTGTCTGTGGTACCGATGATCCAATAGTTGCCCCACGGAATCACAAACAGCACTGACTTCTCGGTAACAAAGCACAGCGCTGCGTCAGCGTCGAGCTTGTCCTTCTCCACCACGATATGAATACCCTTGGAGGCATGCACAGAGAACTTGCCCTGCGCACCGGCAAGTTTTTCTACCTCGTCATTCCACACGCCCGTGGCGTTGATGAACACCTTGCCGCGGACTGTCGTCACCGCACCGGTATCGGTATCGCGCACCTGCGCTGCAACTATCCGGCCGGAAGCGTCTTTATCAAAGCCCACCACCTGGGTCGATGGACGAACCACCGCGCCATAGTGCGCCGCCGTACGCAGCACCATCATGGTGTGGCGAGCATCGTCAACAAGGGTGTCGTAATAACGGACACCACCAACGATGGCATCGTTACGCAGCCCCGGTGCGACTTTTAACACACCTCCGCGCGTGAGGTGTTTTTGCATGGGCACGCTCTTCGCCCCACCCATAAGGTCATAGAGGGTGAATCCGCCGAACATCATCACGCGCTCCCAGAGGCGGTGCGTCAGCGGGAAGATGAATTTTAGAGGCTTGACCAGGTGCGGCGCCAGGACAGACATATTGAGTTCGCGCTCGTGGAGGGACTCTGCGACGAGTTTGAAGTCCAGCATCGCAAGGTATCGCAAGCCTCCGTGGAACATTTTCGACGATCGCGAGGATGTGCCGGCAGCAAAGTCGCGGGTTTCCACCACGGCAGTACGCAGTCCTCGTGTTGCAGCATCGAGCGCCGCGCCAGCACCCACGGAGCCGCCACCAATGATGACAACGTCGAAGTCTTCTGATCCGAAACGATCCCAGGCCTGATCAAAAACCTGAGGATTAAATGACATGCTCATACCGATCAATGCTCCTTCTCTGGCTTGCCTTGAGAACAAACCACTAGCGCACCGCGATGGAAAGTAGCTCTTAACACACGCCGCGTTCCCCCCCGCTGGTGCTTGTAGTTAATGCCTTATGGTCCCCATACTAGGTATGTCTCCGTATCACTGTTTTGAAAATAACGTGATTGCGAACACCAAATTTTTTTCCAACGCTTCTACCAGCATTTATACAAAAAATAAAATATACGCTAGCGTAGGTTTTTTGTTTTAAATCACGCTGAGCAAAGAAAAATAGGGCCCCATCCTGGGCAGGGCCCCATCCTGGGCCTCAAAAGTCAAAAAGCAAAAAATAGAAGGTAGCCATAATGACCACCTTCTATCCCCTGCAGAGCAGATACGCACCGCCTTGTTCCCAACCTCTTATGCAAATGCCGAAGACGCCCCTCGCGCCGACCCCTCAAGAGGTGTGACCTGCCCTTACGAGTGCACATAGGAAACACCCATTAGGTAAGGACAGGCCAAACCATAGGTCAGGCAGGTTGCATAGTGCGGTTAGGCCGGCACTTTTGATCTGCCCAAGAAGAACTATAGCTACAGTGTCAGAGATGCACAAGACACTTTCCAAAGTTTAATTAAAACTTTTCACCTGGAAATAAAATTATCCCTTTGAACAGCGCTTTCATGACATAACCGCCCAGGTACCCCCCACCCCCATAATGGTCTTTTTCGCCATAATTCCGGCGGTCAGTACAACCCCCGCCCACCGATCAGAGCCATTCCCACAGAAAAAATCCCGAGTAGTACTGCATGGAATTTCCAGTTAAACACCATGGATGCCACAAACTCGCGCAAAAAGGCCGTAGGAACGTAGTACAGAGCCGTAGGAGCGCCGTAGGACTCCCAGTCAACGCCCAGGCGTCGGGCAAGCGCCCCGGCCCGCATGGAGTGGTAGTTACTGGTCACTATTGCCACCTCAGCATCCGCGCCGAGCTCATCATCCATAAGGGCTTTACTAAAACGAATGTTTTCTTCTGTCGTCGTAGAACGATCCTCTGAGTAAATCGTGAACTCACCAGACGCATGTTTTTCAACATAACGCCGCATGGCCTCGGCTTCCGGGATCGGTTCATCCGGCCCCTGCCCGCCCGAGCACACAAATGTTTTTGCCCCTACCTCGCGGGCCAAATGAATCCCTCGATCAAGCCGCGACGCTAGCAGCGGCGTGACTATTTCGCCCCTGATTCCGCTTCCAAGCACAACCACCGCGTCATAGTGGGGAGCGCGCGGCCAGCGCCCATAGATCACCGCCTGAAGCGTATAAGCCGCAAGGTTGAAGCCCACGTACCCCACGACCCCGATGTACCAGACCGCCAATAAGAAGAAGACCTGAAAAATAGGCTTATTACCGAATACCTGACCACTGCTAAAAAACAGGCTGTTGCCAAAAACAAAGAAATAGACGAGCAGTGTTCCCAATCCAGCAAGCAGTGGTAGCGAATGCACCAGCGAGATCCCCTCGCGCTTCATCAAAAAGTAGTTATTCACCAGCATCGCAAACGCCATGCCGAACACTAATCCGATAACAAGCACGATCACGCCCAAACCAGCTAGAAGCCCCAAAGCTTGGTCGAACTCAAAAAGCACGTTGGTCAAAACGATCCAGAAAAAAGATGCTGACCAAAAGGATCATCCCACTATACTGCCGCCTCCGGTCCTTTAACAACCGGTATACCGCCCACCCCAGCAACAATGCCCCCAGAACAAGGTACGTGATATTCAGAACCATGATGCCTCTCTGCATAAGCTTCTCGATGCCCACATAAACCCATGCAACGCATAGCAGGGCTTGCACACCACTATGACACAGACCATCCCCACCGTAGTTTTCCCCCACCACAGGCTTCCCCAGAAACCAAGCACTATTACTTGCTGCCACCACTACCGCAAAAAGAAAAAAGTGCTGGTCAGCTTTTAAAAAACTGACCAGCACTCTCCCAGCTAGTATATTGAGGGGGAATACTAGCTTTATATCAACTGGTTGCGATACCTCTACAGCATAACCCATAGTCCAACGGAGCGGTACTCGAATCGTTTTTACTAAGCCTAAGTACCCCCGAACCAATATCAAGGTTTTATAAACACAGGAAACTTGACGATTTTCCTCAAAATCATCAAGGCTCAAGAGTGCTTAAAATACCCCCACTACCTTGCCATGTATCGTCAAAATTGCATTATCCGAGACGGTAAACAGTTGATTCCTTTTACAAAAAGCCTGGCGTGTTTGCACAACACACCAGGCTTTAAAGCAATACTCTCCGCTATCGCTTTGTTTTAAATCGAGTCCTCATCGCACCAAATATTACTAGCGTTGCGCCTAAAAGAACGATAGGTACAACTCCATTACCACCAGTTCTCGGAAGATCTCCCACCATAACGTCAGCTACGGGGATTGTGATAACACCATCTTGATAGACAATTTTTTCCTGCAGCACTGGGAACGTATCTTTTTGCTCGGGGAAAACCAACTTGACCTTTCCGTCCTTATCGGATTCCACCCTTAATAAGATAGGTCGTGACAAAAGGCTGTATCCCTTAGGAGATTGGGTCTCCACCAAGAAGTATGACTTGCCCGGAGTAACCGTAGCTTCGCCCAAAACTCCTTTATCCGTAGTTACAATCTCTTTCCCCTCAGAAGACGGGGACAAAGAACCATCCGGACCAGCAACTGCTTCAAAAAGCTTAAAAGCAGCGTTTAGAGGCACATCTTGGCTCGATTCATTAAAATCAACTTTTTTAATCCGAATAGTGACGTCCTTGTTCTCACATTCCGCTGTGGAACTATTATTTCCAGAATTCGGATCATTCTCGTTACCAATAATTGACGCAGTATTTTCTACACAACCTGGAATTGATCCTGTAGGAACTTTAGCGCTGATTTCGACCCATGTAGATTGACCTGCGGGGAGGGGACCAAAAGTCGCCTGCAAATAGATCCGCTTCGGATCTATTTGGCTAGGACCTTGGTTAACAGATACCTGTACGTTCGGAGGCGTTTTTATCTTAAGATCTGTAAACCCTGCAGGGATCTCATCATTAACCAAGAAACCGGAGCTTCCGTTGGAAGCGCTCTTGTTAAAGACATCAATCCGCCAAGTCATTCTTCCAGCGGCTTGATCCTCACCAAGATAAGTTTTATTAACTTCTAGATCAACATCGATTGGGACTAACCCGTTACTCGTGCCATTAGTATTATAAGCAGCAGGAGTTGTGTTATCCAATGATACAAGTTCAAATGTGGGATTAGCTGAATCAGGATTTGTGACTTTGAGCTGTAAGACCGTACTTGAAGAACGGCTACTCGAAGTACCAAACCCTAAGTTTCCATTTCCATAGGTCCACGCTTTACCCCATTGATGCCCCGTAGGAATCGACTGACCAGAAGCTGTCTTATATATCCAGTGATATCCCAGGTTTTAATGAAGCCAGTGCTCATATCAATTCGTTCTAGAACAACTCGGCCGCTGGCTGCCCATCCATTTTTTATGCCCCAGGCATAATTTCCCTGTGAAAGAGCAGACGAAAGTATGGCGTAATCCTCAGACCTAGCACAATAATTTTGCTCGTCTTTTCCACAGGTTGTTGCTGTATTTCCTGTGGAAGTTGCGACTCGTTTAGCAATATCAACTTTGTACAGATGTCCACTTCCGGACAAAGAACCATTGGTAACCCAATACTCATTGTTACGGTCAAAGAAACCTACGTTCACTCCGCCCCACAGGTCATTTGGCCATGGGCGATTGTATCCGCCGGAGATACCATAAGCAGGAGAATTCGGTGCTGTAATCTTCCCGAGGTTATGCACTGCACCGGTTAACGGATCAATCTGAAGAAGATGCCCCGCCGGGAAGCATGGGTCTTCAAGAGTCACTATTTGCAGGCGTTTCTTCCCCGTAGCAGTTGTTCCAGCCTCTACAAAGTGGTATCCCACTCGGCCTTGAGAAACAGCATATAACCAATTGTCACTTGTATTGTACGCAAGTGCGTTAATTACCCAGTCGGTTTGTTCTCCGATTTTTTAAACGACGTGCCCGCGCTCTCCTGATAATAAAGTTGGGAGAAGTTACGAGACTGACTATTAGGAGTACTTGCGGTTACATAAACGGTATTACCACGAGCTTTTTCTTCTTCAGTCAAAACGCGTGCAGGTTTCCGAGCAACCGAACGCGATTCGTTTCCGTTCCAAGGCATTGCCAAACCGCGATCATCAATTGGGCGATCTATCTCGCTACATACAGTAGGCATAGGTGCTTCTTTGCCCACGCCGAGGAAGGTGATATTACAATCAGTATAAGTAGTGCCGTATCTTGCGGTATCCGGAATAACAACACTAACTCCTTCAAGCTTACGTAACGGTGCTTCAGGAGTGAGAGTTAGTGTAAGCGTCCGCTCGTTGATTTCAGTGGTAAAGCCAGTTCCATTAGTGCGGCTTCCAAAAGAAGCTTGCAACAATATCTTTGGATCCGAAGGATCCGGAAGCGGAACTCCGTCTGGAATACGTACAACGACTTTAGAAAGAGATCCTTGCTCCGATGGGTTTGCGCTAATACGCAGCTGATTTCTAGCTGTCACTTTGCAAAGCAAGTATGGCTCTTTGGCCAAAGGATACAACCCAGAGTTGCCCTCTTTTTGGTCTGGCTCTGTGTTCGTATTTTTTGGTGTCCACAAGGTTAGAGAACCAGTAGCTTGCTGGTTTCCAACCCAGCGGCCCGCTGCTTCCACACGGCTGCCCACAGGAATATCTCGAAGAGTTTTGAATGTAAAGAAGACGGTATCGCTGTCTACTCTTAAATCATATTGCGAGGGATCTACAAGCTAGCCTGCATTTTTTAGAGACCAACCTTCGGTGCCTGTAAAACCAGGAACTTCTACCTGTACTTTTATCTCTTTGGTTAGCTCAGCTCCTTGCTTTTCTGTAGAGATAGTTAGTATCTCTGAGTTCAAAGAAGCTACAGAGTTACCGCTACCTATTGTTTGAAGATCTGGTGTAGGCGATACCTCAGGCAAAGAAGAACTGCCTGCATTAGTAACTGTTCCATAAAGTTGAACTCCACCAGGATTTCCACTGATGTACCCGGTACTACCAGGAATTTGAGAATAAATACCGCTTGAGCCCTTCAAACGCATAGTTATTTTTTGACCTTGAACTACGCTCTGTGGGATAGAGAGTTGTGCTGTAAGCGTATACGCGCCGTTCCCCGCATTCACCGGAAACGTCTCAATGGATTTCCCATCTACTAATATTTCGAGAGTAGTAATTCCATTCGGGATCGGCCCATCAAGCGCTAGACCTACTTTTTCAAGCCGAGCTTGAGGCTCTCCCACAAATACATCAAAATCCGCATAGCTCTGCCCACTGCTAGCAGGCACTTTAGTGGTAGCTTGTGTCCCCTTCAGATTACCCGGCGCCATAGGGGTCTCTGTAGTTTGAGAAGGGGCCTGTAAGGCAAGTGGGGCGACACTCCGTGGCTGAATGGTTGGTACGAGGGTCGACGTCGCGTCCCCGACAGTCCCTAGTATTTACGCACTCCAACCAGAATCTTTCACAGAGCCGATTACTTGAACTTCAACACTGGTTTCTGCGGAGACAGAAATTTCTGCGAATGTGGCAGTAAGAGAATATGGTGCAGTTGCGCCAGCGCTCCAATCGACGTTAGGTACTTTTACGCCATTTATAAACAGAGCTAATTGTGTGGCATCCGTACTAAATGCTGTTTCTTGCTCGGCTGCTGAGACTGTTACCGATTCAATTACTGCGTCCTCCAGTATGGGAACCTGTATCTTTCTTGAATAATTCAAATTATCCACAGAAGAAACCGATACAGAACCTGTGGAGATACTTTCTTGAGCTCGCGCCAATGGTGCAAAGTTAATTACCGTTATTCCTGCTAATAAACCAAGCATTATAGAAACAGTCACCATGAAACGTAAACGCAAAAATGCATTCTTGCTCACCAGTTTTTCTCCTAAGGCTTTATTATGTGATGAGGGCATACGACCGTTGGTCCCAATCCAATGCATTATTTCCCCTCCGTCTTTTTACGACGCGCCAAGATCAACAATGTGAATCCACCTAGAATCAGCACTGAAGCAGCCATAACCAGTCCTAAAACTGCGGCTCCAGTCATAGCCAAAGGCTCTGCAAGCTTCCCTGGAGCAGGCGAAGGCGAACTTGGCGAAAAGGTAGGGGCAGGCGGCGATGGTGGTGTATTCGTTGGGATGTTAGGAACTGGTGGGAGAATATGAGGCTCAAACTTAGCTATAAGCAAAACATCATAATTCCACTTATCATTTTGTCCTGAAGTCGGGATAACAACTACCATCTCTTGCGGCTTTGGATAGTAAAAAGAAGAGTCAGTGGGAGGCTGCGCAACCACCAGACATGCACCAGGCTTGAGTCCCGGAAAAGCAGCAATACCTTCGTTATCTGTTGTCGCAGTATATTTTTCTACAACAGCTAACTTTTTCGCATTTTTTACAGAAAGTTCTGCTGCTTTTTTATATCCCTCAATAGTATTAATCGGATCAGTATCTAATAAGCTGATCTCAATTTTATAGTTGGAGACTGAACAGTGAGGTTTATGACTCCGTAAGTCAGTGTCATATTTATCTACTAGCGGGATCTTAATTTTCAGGTTAACCAATCTATCTAGCTCGATTGTTGTTGGATCCTGACTATCATTAAAGCCAGTAATGGCAGCAGCAGCTTTCGGAACGTAACTTGAAGCAATTGGGGAAAAGCCAGTGTGCTCAGTGACATAAGTGAAACAGCAACATAGACAACTGAACTGCGTAGGATATGCGATTTCAAAATATTTAGTCTTTCTTATTTTCCAGCGCTTCAGCGTCGTGATTTCGCTGCTTCAACAGCCACCAAGCCAAACCAATAGAACAAATAATGAATGCGGCGATTAATACATACATCCACCATTGCCAGATCATTCCTTGACTTTTTCCAGTTGTAGAGTCTCAGAATTCGTAATGGGTACTTGATATCCTCGGACAAGAAGACGGTGAGTATTGATCCCATAGGGAGTGCAAGTAATCAATGTGACATAGTCTTTTCCCGCAACAGGGACAAGATGCTCAGTCTTATTCGGTAAAACAATTTCAATCTGATCAACTATGTATTTAATTTTGTGACCAGCGATTTGGATGAAGAAAGCATCCCCTTGCTTTACGTTTTTAAGATTGTCAAACAAAGTCGCATTCGGAAGGCCTGTATGCCCTGTTAACACCGAATGCGTTCCTGATCCTCCAACAGGAAGATCCGAACCAAAAAGATGACCTACCCCTTTTTGTAGAGTTTCGTCAGACGTTCCATGGTAAATCGGGAGGTCCGCTTTCATGCTAGGAATGACGAGACGCCCCATAGCATCTTGCGAATTGATCTGTTTTAGATAAGCATTAAAATCTTTATTGTCGGCAGTAATTCTGCCAATCCATGGGTCGAAAATAGGACCAGTAGTCCGCCCCTCATTATATTTATGAGCGCGCTCCCACTCTTCGTCTTTAATTTCTTGCGGTACCGATTTTTGAAGCTGGGAATACTCCTGCGCAGCCTTAAGTTGTCCCCAGTTGTTCATTTGCGTAGAAACAACTGGATATATCATGACGATAAGCCCCACGATCATCAATGCCACAGGTATGAAGACATTTTTCTTTCGAATGCGGGGTTGCTTTGAACCTAACGGTACCGTGTCTACATTAACCACGTTTGTTCCCAATCGTTTAGCAGACTCATGTTCAAGGCTGCGCAGGAAAACTACCGTAGAAACCCAGAATATCTATCTGGGAAAATACGGAATCAACACTTATACTTTTAGAAACCACTGATCGACATAACAAGCACTGCGACCAGCGAAAATCTAGCCGACCTTAGTTCCCTAAGGTCGGCGTCACAACCAAAAATTAGTTATTTTGGCTGGAGTTACGGCGTGCAAACCATGCACCAGCTGCGACAATCGCTGCACCTATTGCAGCCAAAATGCCAACACCAGCACCACCAGTTAGAGGAAGCTGCGGAGTGGTGTCATCGATGTTTACGACTTCACCATCAACATCTCCAACCTTGACAGAAGCAAGCTTGTACTCACGATTTTCGGGGGTTGCACCTGATTCCGCTTTAAGCTGGAATGGGATGGCTTTCGACAGGAGCTCTTTCCCCTTGGGCGCTTTTGTTTCTACTATGCAGTAAGTGCTTGGCGGGATCGACCACAGCATTATCTGCAAAATCGTTTACATGTAGTCCAGTGATCAGAACTTTTCCGTCTTCCCCAGAAGTGAAAAATTGAGAAACTTTTCCGTTCTGAAGTCCTTTCACAGAGGAAGCTTCAATACTCTTGGTATCTTTTACATTCACATCTTCACAAGTTTCGCTAGCCGAACGAATAAGCCTAAACTCAGCTCCGGATAGCCCCCGTGTTCCTTATCCACTTTCTTGAACTGCACGCCACCCCAATAAGTGCGAACTGTAGGCGTTGGAGTTCCTGTCGTATCCTGCTGGCCTCCTGGCTTATTCTGATATACGGTAGCTGAGTTTTCTACTTTCAAGTCCTCGATAGAACTTAGAACTTTAGTCGTAATTGTTACAGAAACCTTCGCACCTGTAACAAGCTGAGACAATCCCTTAGCAGTCAACTTAACGTGGACATTATTCTCCGTAAAAGTTGGGTTTTCATAGCTGTCTTTGTCAAGCTCAACGTCTCCCAAGAAAACTTTTACATCCGTGACTTGAAGCTTTTTATCAACCTGGTCAGCAATCTCAAATTGAGTTAACTTTTCGCCTTCTGCCAACCGACGTACGGTTCCAGAAACTGTATAAACTACTGTGTCATCAGCGTTTTGGTCTTTATCTTCTACTGCTTTACTTGGCTTTTCTTCTTTGAAGTTTTTAGGGAAAGCATGTACGTCATAATTCCACTTAACGCCTTGATTGTCTCCTGAATTTCCTTCAGTCATTGGAACATACGCAACAAAAGGAATCGCAGGAGTAGGAGTATATCCTTGCAGTGGGCCTGTCTCTACTACAAGGTAAGCCCCCAGCGGAAGGTCTGATAGAACTATTTTTCCATCGCGTGTTGTTTCTTTTTTGATCTGGGTTACTTTGCCAGAATCAACAACGCCTGCGGTTACATAATCAGCGGCTGTCTTTTTAGTTGCCGCTGCAATTCCACCATTTGTTGTCAAATCAATATCTTTTATTTTATAGATAGTAAACTCCACGCCATCGAGCTTTTCTCCACTAATACTTTCCGCATCTTTGATGGTTCCAGTGGGTGTTCCAAGGCGTTCCAGGTCGGCATACTTATGAATGGTTAGCATACCCTTTAAATTCGGGTTCACTAGAGGGGAATCCGAAGCTGTGGCAGCAGCAGCCACAGGCTCTTCCGCAAAAGCAGCCGGCATAGAGAGGGAAAGTGAGAGGCCGGCAATCGCAGCAACAGCCGCAGTACGCGTGGTACGAGAGAACTTATTCAAGACGATGTCTTCCTTAGATTGAGAGCGAACACTTTTGCTCGCAGACACTGCGAATTTGAGCAAATTGTCGAGACCATACCTTTCTATTTTTTAATAGATAAGTTCTGCTCACAGCGTTTTTCATCAAGAAACGCACATTTGCTAATCGCGTAATGGCATCTTAAGCACTCATCCAGAGACAAAAGAAGCGCATTACCCAATTCGCATGTGCCACAGT
Source organism: Corynebacterium silvaticum (assembly GCF_002162115.2). Lineage (NCBI taxonomy): Bacteria > Bacillati > Actinomycetota > Actinomycetes > Mycobacteriales > Corynebacteriaceae > Corynebacterium > Corynebacterium silvaticum. The sequence goes on from NZ_CP021417.2 coordinate 2,265,468, forward strand.
CGCAGATAGGTGACATCGCAACAAATCGGAAAAATTTTCCCGATTTGAGCACCACCAAGCAGATATGCAAAAAATTAGAGAGAGTCAGAAAATCCCTGAAAGATAGCTGTCCAAAAGAATGTTCCACACCCGAAAGGTTAGGTTTTTTCCGAATTGGGATACAGCAAAAGCATGCTTCCCCCCCCCCCGCCAAAGCAAAGCTTTTTAGGGTAAAACTTCTCAAATTGGCAAAATTTTGACATTTTAGTGACTTTAAACACTGGTAAAGGGGGCGTTTTCCAAAAGGAATCCACCCCCCTAGGTATAAAAAATTCCTAACAATATCCTCCCGCCCAGACCCTAAAGCTTCGCATTTTCCGAGATCAGATGCGAAAAATTTCACTAAATGTGCCGTTTTTAAAAATGTTTATTTTTCAATACGACATGTTTAGCCGCATGGCAACCACACTTCTGAAACAACCACACCAGCAACTCATATTATCCACCCCCTAAATTAAGCATTAAAATACATTTCATATAGATAATCTATATATTGAGGGTTTTGTTTAGTTCGTTGTTGCACAAGCACGCCTTCCCCATATTGTCCGGTTTCTTTATTTCATCGTTTAGCCCTAAGTTGAGTAGAAACATTGCTGCCACGATTATTTCGAATTGGCTTCAGCCCCAAGAGAGCTACTTCATGAACCAAAAGCTGGACACAACTTCCACTAACACCCCACCTCGAAAAAGAGGAAATGCAGCACTAGCTGTACTTATCATTCTTGTTGGACTGGGAGTGCTCCTTTATCCTGTCATCGCGACGCAATGGAATAACATCATCCAGCAGCAAGCTGCAGACGCTTATTCCAAGTTAGAAAAGAGTGTTCCGGCAGAAGTTCTTGATACTGCTTGGGAAGAAGCCCACCGTTATAACGCTGAGCGATCCCAAGGCCCAATCCTGGATGCGTGGGCCTCGCGTAGGGCAAAGGATAACGAGCCCTACCAGGAATACCTTCATAAACTCCATGAAACCGACGCCATGGGACGCATCATTATCCCTTCCATTAAGTCGGATTTACCTATTTACCACGGAACTTCTGAGGAGTCGTTGCAGCGTGGCGTTGGCCATCTGTTCGGAACCGACTTACCGGTGGGAGGCGCTGATCGGCACTCTGTGCTTTCTGCACATACCGGACTGCAGAACGCTACTTTGTGGGACAACCTCAACAAGGTCAAAGAGGGCGACGCCTTTTATATCGCTGTTGCTGGACACAAACTTAAGTATCAAGTTGACCGCATAAGTGTAGTTCTGCCTGAGGAGACAGACGCGCTCCAAAGGGCTGAGGGACAAGACATCATCACTTTGGTCACGTGTACGCCGTACGGGATCAACACGCATCGTCTTCTAGTTCATGGGCATCAAGTACCCATGGATCCGCAGGAAGAAAAGGTTTTTGAAGACGGTTCAGGAATGAACATGCAGTGGTAGATGTGGGCAATTCTTGCAGCTGCCGTGCTCATCATTCTCTTGCTCATCGTTTGGTGGCGCAAAAACTTTAGCAAGTAGATAGAAATGACATTTGTCATGCTCTTTTATGCATCAAATAATAAGTTCGATGACAAAACATATGGTGTGAAATTTAGAGCTTTGGCAATGTTCACTGCATGAGCGAACTGCAGAATACACCTGTCGTGAGTGTCGAGAAGCTTACGCGCTGTTATGGAAAAAACAACACTAAGTACCAGGCCGTACGGGGTGTAGACTTCCACGTTTATAGTGGTGAAGTTTATGGGCTCCTCGGCACTAACGGCGCAGGAAAAACCTCTACTTTGGAAGTCGTCGAAGGATTGGCCCCAGCGACTTCCGGGACCGTGCGCGTGTTTGGAAAAGATCCTTACATAAACCGAGCTGAAGTGTGTCCGCACATGGGTATTATGCTCCAATCAGGTGGCTTACCCGCTCAGCTCACAGTTGGAAAAACCATCAAAATGTGGGCAGGTACTTGCTCTCAGCCTCAAGATCCCAACAGTGTCTTATCCGATGTGGAGTTATCTCACCGCAAAGAGATCAAAGTTGGAGTTCTCTCAGGAGGTGAACAGCGCAGGCTTGATCTAGCATGTGCTTTATTAGGCAATCCATCTTTGCTCTTCCTAGATGAGCCGACTTCGTGCCTCGATCCAGAATCACGCCATAATGTGTGGAATTTGTTGCTCAAACTGAAAGAGCGCGGCGTAACGATGATATTAACTACGCATTATCTAATAGAAGCTGAGACATTATGTGACCGCATCGGGATCATGAATGTTGGGAAAATAGCGTGCGAAGGCACACTACCGCAGCTCACCAACACCGTATCTGCAGAAATTTCTTTCAGGACTCAGCAACAACCACCCGAGATCCCAGACACCACCCTTTTGTCGAAGCTAAATCATCACACTATCTTCACCAATTATCTTCAGAAGGATACCCATAAGATTCTCCAATGGGTTAGTAAAAATCGTATCGAGTTACAAGATTTTTCTGCTTATCCTGCCTCTTTAGAGAAGGTATTCCTCAACATTGCGGGTACTGGCAGCCCTGATTAGTCAAAACTAGCCCATTCCATACAAAGGAAAACAATGAGCAATAACATACCTTTATCAGTGAACCCTGCCCATCTTATTCCACCACGTGGCAGCTCAAGATGGAGACGATACAAAGCCCTCGCACAAGCAGAAATACGTCAGTATTTACGAAATAAAACCCTGCTGTTCATGGCAGTGGTCTTCCCTATAGGCGTCGGATTTTTGATGCAGTTTTTAGGGAGTGGTGATACCCCAACGCGCATTAAAACAGCAATTTCTATGGAAGTTTTCTTTCTCATCACTCTAATGTTCGTGCAATTTTACGCAGTTCTATCAATGACTACCACCCGCAGAGACGAACGTGTTCTCAAGCGATTACGTACAGGCGAGACACAAACTCCTGAAATTTTAGCCGCGCTAGCTACTCCCGGCGCGATTATATCTCTATCGCTTACGGGACTAATGCTAATAATGTTGATTTGGTATACCAATGCCGTTCCCTACACAGTATTTATATTATTCATTGCTATAAATCTTGGCATCGTCATTTCCACAGCTTTTGCGCTATTAACCAGCGCGATCACATCTACCGCAGAAGCAGCTCAGCTGACGTCACTACCTGTCATGGTCCTCGCGATGTTATCGCAATCGTCACTTCGTGCAGCTATGCCCAACGAGTTCAAGATGTTCTAGGACAAACCCCCTTCGCATTGATTAGTGATATAGCTTTTACAGAGTGGACTGGCACCCCTTTCAAAACCATATCCGAGCTCTCGGGCAAAGAAAGTCTTTCTTTACTCGACGCATTCAATACGTCTCTATCCTCAATCGGCGCACTCCTGATATGGGCGTTGTTCCTTACGTGGGCTGCATTCCGGTATATGAGCTGGGAAACGAACCGCTAAATAACGCGCGGCCAGTTTGAAAATATGTGTAGGTTATTCAAAATGAGTGAAAGCGATAAGTTTTCAATTTATGTGCGGGGCTCTATGCACATATGTCTCGTTATCCTTGCAGTGTTCTGTATGAAAACTGCAATTTGGTGGAACTCGCTCAACCAATATTTAAGCTCCTTTGATTTAGGTTCACTACCACCCGCACTCTTCTTTATCGCAAACGTGTCTTGCGCTGCAGTCGTAATCGAACGGACCCCTGCGCTTCGTACCAGTGTTGCTCGGCCACTTTCGCAAGTGCTTCCACTTTCTCTAGCAATAAACATAATCACGTTATGTATCAGCACTGCTGCAATAAGAATTACCGCAATATCACAATCGCTGTCTGATGATTCTTTACGCACATACGCAGGAGTTTCATTAGTCGCTTTATCGTGTTTCTCATTCGCTATTGCCATTAATTTAGCTCAACCAATGCGGTACACGCTAGTGTTTGGGGTGCTCACGGCAGTGTACATCAAACACCCCACTTTTGAGCATCAGAGCTATATTGTTGTTTTTGCTCTGGTGCTTGTTGCTGGGAGCAAAGCCACAGCATGGTCTACTCAAATCGTGAAGCAGCTCAATCGGACACGTGAGCTTGAGTCGCAACTCCGAGTCCATGAAGAGCGCCTACGCTTTGCACAGGAGCTTCACGATAGTTTAGGGCAGCGCATTGCTGCGTTGTCTCTTAAAACTCAAATTGCTCTAGCTTTGTATAAGAAAGATGAGCATAAAGTATCCGCTGAACTACACGAATTAGAAAAATTGATTCAGTTAATGCGGGAAGATTTACATCAGGTAGTTACTGGGTACCGAACCTTATGCCCTGAGGAGGAACTAAATTCAGCACTCTCTTTGTTTAAATCCACAAAAGCTCTCGTTCATGTTAGAGGAAAATGCAGTCTCATTCCCCCGCACTGCAGGCAAATAGCTGCATGATTTATCAAGGAATCCACTACCAATATCATGAAGCACTCTGTTGCTACGAAGATTCAATTTGAAATCTCACCGATGTCGATCACCATAACTAACAATGGAGTCTCAAAACACATGGGTGCATTTGGCGGCATAGAGTCGTTGCAAGAACGCGCAAGCAAAATCCACGGTCAGATTCGTCTCAGCCACCAAGGTTCCGTTTTCACTGCAGCCCTCTTTTGGAAGGATACAAAAGCATGATCACACTGGTCATTGTGGATGATGAACAACTTATTGCTTCATCATTAGCAACGCTTCTCAGCCTCGAAGAAGACCTTGATGTCATCCATACTTTTTCTTCTGCAGAAGACGTACTCAGTTGGTGGAAGAAAACTCAAGCGATGCATGCGCCACTTCCAGATGTATTAGTCACTGATTTACAGCTCGGAGGCATCGATGGCATGGAACTCGCCAAAAACATCAATAAGCTTTCACCCCAAACGGCTCTAGTCATCGTGACAAGCCACTCACGCCCTTACCAACTTAAAAGAGCCCTCGCTTCTGGAGTGCAAGGGTTTTTACCTAAGACTGCGACCGCAAAAGAATTTGCTGATACGGTTCGCTCCGTCTACTCAGGAAAACGGTATATCAACCCTGAATTAGCTGCAATGACTATTACCGCAGCAGATAGTCCGCTAACAGAACGTGAAACCGAAGTTATCGAAGCCGCAGGAAAAGGCGGATCTATAGAAAGCATCGCCGAGGAAGTCTTCCTTGCCCCTGGAACAACAAGAAATTACTTATCCTCGGCGATGTCTAAACTGGGTGCCCACAATAGATTTGAGGCACACCTTAGGGCTCGCGAAGCCGGTTGGATTTAGCCCTTCGCCAGCTCCAAAGCCCCGCCGCCATCGGCCACATCCACGTGCACGGTGTCGCCGTCGCGGATCTCACCTGCCAGCAGCTTCTTGGCCAGCTGGTCGCCAATCGCCTGTTGGATCAGGCGGCGTAGTGGCCGCGCGCCATAGGCCGGCTCGTAACCGCGTTCAGCCAGCCACAGTTTGGCAGCATCCGAGACGTCCAGAGTGAGGCGACGCGCCGAAAGGCGGTGTGCCAGCTGAGCGATCTGGATGTACACGATGTGGGTCAGCTGCTCTTCTGAGAGTGGATCAAAAATCACCACGTCGTCCAAGCGGTTAACAAATTCTGGTTTAAAGGCCCGCTTCACCGCATCCATCATCTGCTCGCGGGTGCCACCGGCGCCCAGGTTAGAGGTGAGGATGAGGACGGTGTTTCGGAAATCGACGGTGCGACCTTGGCCGTCGGTAAGCCTGCCCTCGTCGAGTACCTGCAGCAGGATGTCAAAGACGTCGGGATGAGCCTTCTCCACCTCGTCGAAAAGCACTACCGTGTAGGGACGCCGGCGCACGGCCTCGGTGAGCTGGCCGCCCTGATCGTAACCAACATATCCGGGAGGGGCACCAACCAGCCGAGCCACGGAGTGCTTCTCCCCGTACTCAGACATATCGATGCGCACCATCGCACGTTCATCATCAAACATGAACTCAGCCAAAGCCTTGGCCAGCTCCGTCTTACCCACACCTGTAGGGCCGAGGAAGAGGAACGAACCAGTCGGACGATTCGGATCAGCCACACCAGTGCGCGCACGACGCACCGCGTCAGATACCGCCTCCACGGCCTCCAGCTGACCCACCACTCGGCTGCCCAGCTCGGATTCCATGCGCAAAAGCTTCTCAGTCTCGCCTTGGAGCATCTTGCCCGCGGGGATACCAGTCCAGGCAGACACGACGTCCGCAATGGTGTCCGGGGTGACTTCCTCCGAGAGCATAGTGGTGTCAGTGGTATGAGACTCAGCCTCAGCCACCTGCTTTTCCAGCTCCGGGATTCGGCCATAGCGCAGCTCAGCTACCTTGCCATAGTCGCCCTCGCGCTCGGCGATCTCGGACTCAGAACGCAGGTGTTCCAATTCCTCCTTGGCCTCGCGCACCTTATCTATTGCAGACTTCTCATTATTCCAGCGGGCTTTGAGTTCACCGAGCTTCTCGCGCTCGTCGGCAAGCTCCTGGCGCAACTTCTCCAAGCGCTGCTGCGAAGCTGCGTCCGTCTCCTTGCCCAGCGCGACCTCTTCAATCTCCAAACGCCGCACGATACGCTCTAGCTCGTCGATCTCCTGCGGGGAAGAATCGATCTCCATGCGCAGCCGGCTAGCGGCCTCATCGACCAGGTCGATCGCCTTATCCGGCAAGAAACGCGACGTGATATAGCGATCCGAGAGGGTAGCCGCAGCAACCAATGCAGAATCCTGAATGCGCACGCCATGATGCACCTCATAGCGCTCTTTGAGTCCGCGCAAGATACCGATAGCGTCCTCCACGGACGGCTCACCGACAAAGACCTGCTGGAAACGACGCTCCAAAGCGGCATCCTTCTCGATGTACTTGCGATACTCATCGAGGGTCGTGGCACCCACCAAGCGCAGCTCGCCACGAGCCAACAGCGGCTTGATCATATTGCCGGCATCCATAGCGGAGTCGCCGGTAGCGCCCGCGCCAACAATGGTGTGAAGCTCATCAATAAAGGTAATGACTTCGCCCTCTGCTGCCTTGATCTCATCAAACACAGCCTTGAGGCGCTCCTCAAACTCGCCACGGTACTTAGCACCAGCGACCATCGAACCAAGGTCAAGGCTAATTAGGGTCTTCCCCTTCAAAGATTCTGGCACATCGCCGGCGACGATACGGCGAGCCAAGCCTTCTACAATCGCGGTCTTACCCACGCCCGGCTCACCAATAAGAACCGGATTATTCTTGGTGCGGCGGCTCAGCACCTGGACCACACGACGAATCTCCGAGTCACGCCCAATAACAGGGTCGATCTTCCCCTCACGAGCGCGAGCCGTAAGGTCAGTGGAATACTTCTCCAAAGCCTGGAACTGCCCCTCAGGGTCTTGGCTAGTCACCTTCTTGCTTCCTCTCACAGATGGAAACACACCTTTAATAACGTCATAGGTAGCGCCTCGCTTAGTCAGCAGTTCCGCAGCGTCGGACTTACCCCGAGCAATCGCAGCGAGCAGCACCTCAGTGGACACATACTCATCGCCTAATTCGCCAGCCAGCTCCTGCGCAGCGGTCAGCGCGTTCAAAGCCTCGCGGTTAAAGTTGGGATTTGCCATCCCGGAGCCCTCAGCCTTGGGATACCCTGCCACAAGCGCATTGGCCTCCTGAGCCGCCACCTGCGGATCCACGCCTGTAGCGCGCAGGACCGGCACTGCAATGCCGTCCTCCTGGCCTAAGATCGCCGCGAGTAAATGCGCTGGGCGAATATCCGGGTTGCCCAGGGACGAGGCCTGCTGCAGCGCGACCTGCAAGGCCTCCTGCGTTTTAGTTGTTGGATTGAATGAACTCATATTTTTCCTTTCATGGACCTTATGTTCTGTAACCACCGCCTATCGCCCACATCGGAGCTTTGTCGGTGCGTTGTGAATCTCTAGTCATTTACTCCAACGTACACAAAGTTGAGTTTGTTCCACTCAAGTCAAAATTTTTTGAGCCGGGGCGACTCAACTTTCCATGGATGGATATCCCCCACCCACGCCTCTTCCCATAAAACCTCAACTATCTTTGTATTCATGACCTCTCACACGCCTCATCTCCCGCCACTCAACGCCGACCCCACGAGCCAAGCCTTTGCTGTTCGTGGAATGTTTAAGCAATTCGGCCCAAAAGTTGCAGTGGATAATCTCAGCCTGGACGTTCCTTACGGCAGCATCTTCGGCCTGGTTGGCCCCAATGGTGCCGGCAAGACAACGTTGATTAGCCTCGCCACAGGCCTCCTACGCCCCGACGCCGGCCAAGCATGGATAGCCGGCAGCGATATGTGGGCCAATGACATCGCGGCTAAGCAAAAATGGGGCTGCTTGCCGACGGCATCCCCGTCTTCGACCGCCTCAGCGGCCCGGAGTATCTCGAATTCCTCGGCGGCCTGCGTAACATGGATCCCGAGGTGATCGCAACCCGATCTGCGGAATTGCTCCAGACTCTAGGCCTTAAAGACGCCGGCGATACCCCAATCACGGATTACTCCGCCGGCATGACCAAGAAAATCCTGCTGGCAGGTGCGCTGCTCCACGCGCCAAAGCTGCTCATCCTAGACGAGCCACTAGAAGCCGTAGACCCCGCTTCTGGACGCACAATCCAGCGAATCCTGCGAAACTTTGCCGCCAACGGCGGAACCGTCATCTTGTCCTCACACGTGATGGAGCTTGTAGAAGGCCTCTGCGATCACCTAGCAATTATTGACCACGGCCGTGTGCTCACCATGGGCAGCGTCGACGAGGTTCGGCAAGGAACCAGCCTGGTGGACGCGTTCATCGATTTCGTGGGTGGGGATGCTGTATCTTCCGACTCACTCGACTGGCTCAAGAGTGGGGAGTAAGCCCCATGACATCGACATTAGTGCGGCTACACCGCAAACTACACTCGCGCCTTTTTAAGAAAAATCCCACGGCCATCATGATGCTCATCCTGGTCAGCATCTACGCTCTCGGCGGATTGGCAGGCACCTCCCTCCTCCTAGTCGTAGCAATCGAAGCCCAAAGCTGGAGCGCCCTACCGCTCATCCTCGGGATAGGATGCCTAGGCTATTTAGTGATCGAATCGGCCATCCCGAGCGGCGAAAACCAGATCGACGTGCGCACGCTAGCCTCTCCCCTCGAGGCAAAGCAGATCCTGCCGGCGCTCGCCATTATCCCCTTGCTCACCTCCCGAGGTGTCCTCGCATTAATCTGCGCTGTGGTGACGGCGGTCGTCGGCACGCTTATGCTTCCGGGAGCATGGGGACTGCTATGGAGCGTCGCGACGCTCATCAATACCGCCGCAGCCATCCTCCTCCTAGCCGAACTACTCAAGGCGGCAATCAGCGGAGCCAGTCGCGCCAATAACGATAAGAAAAACATGATAGGCGTGGTTGTGGTATTGCTCATTATCCTGGGGTTCAACCAAATACGCTGGGACAATGTCTCCCCGGAGACTCTATCCCCTGCCGGAGAAGTTCTCGGCTGGCTTCCCATCGCATCCGCCGGAGGCGCTGTTGCCTCACTGCTTGCTGGATCTGCGTGGTGGATCGTCGCAGCAAAAATTCTGATCACCGTGGCAACATTTGCGGTAGGAATACTGAGTTGGAAGGCACTGGTTTCCGGACATCTCAAGAACCCCAACGGCACCTCACAGGCCTCAGCAAAACCCGCCAAGGCCAAAAAGGATAAGGGGCAGCAGACCCTGCTTGTGCCCGGCGCGCCCCACACCGCCGGCGGATACATCTACTCCCGCGCAATTCGGTACTACCGACGCGACAGCCGACTCCTCGGGACGCTCATCATACTTCCGGTCATGATCGCTTTCTTCCTCTTCAAGGCCCTGACCGGCCAGCCTGAGTTGCTCTACATATCCATTTTTATCCTCGCTTTACTGTGCGGCATGTCCGCAGCCAATGATTTTGGTTACGACGGCTCCGGCATTTGGTCGATTATTGTCTCCGGAACACCCGTCAAAACATGGATACGCGCACGCCACCTCGCAGCCATTACCCCACCAATGATTTTCTACATCTTTACTGCGGTTTTGAGCCTTATCCTCGCCCCGGATACACCACTCGCATTACTTGCTTTCATTGCCAGCCTGGGCGCATTCCTTAGCTCGGCAGCGATCGGACTGCTTTTCACCTCTTTCAACGCATTCCCCACAGCCCCTCCCGGCACCAACCCATGGACCGATAAATCCGGCTACTCAGGTGCCGCCATGCTCAGCAGCTTCGGCTCCCTGATAGGCGTGTGGTTCCCGCTAGCACCTGGCGCGATTCCGCTGTTCATCGGATACCTCAACTCCTCCCAGACACTCATGATTATCGGGGCGATTCTCGTCATTGCCGTCCCGGCAGCCGTCTACTATGCAGTGCAGGTGCTGTGCATTAGACGCGTAGAGAAGAACATTCCAGAGCTATTTAACAAAGTCGTACACTGGGTGAGCTAAACACCCAATCCCCCCAAGGCTGTTGCTCATTGCGAGTAGCAGCCTTTCTTCATGCTCGCACAAACATGAAATTGTCCTTTGTCCCACAAAGCTATATATTTACTCCGTTCACAGCGAACGCTAAGTTAACCATTCCCTGTGGCACTGTATAGCGCTCGCGTGTTTTTTATTCACATCCCCATAATTTCTCGGAAGGCCCTCGTGAAAAAACTCATCGCCCCCATGCTGACCTGTGCAATCATCAGCTCCGTCTTTGTTCCTCCTGTCGCTCAAGCACAGGAGGAACATCTGGAAGACATTCTACTCTCCGGGGAAGAGCTGGACACCGAACGCAAAGAGCTGCAGGAAAAGATCGAAGAGCTACTTAAGAAAGAATCCACAGATAAGAGCGAATCTAATGAGCTCCTTTCCAAACTTTCAAAACTCGTTGACAGGTACCAGAAATTTGGAAGCACCTACGAGGCGTACACCGAAACACTTTCAAAAGACATCGAAGACTACCGCACCGAGGTAGAGGCCCAGCAAAGCCGACTCGACGGGTATCACCGGGTAATTCCTAGCTTTGAAGCTGATTACAAGGAGGTCGCCGACGAGCGCGATCTGGCACAAAAGCCCGCTAATGAACTTGAGGTCGCACTACTAGAGGCCGAGGAAAAGCTAGAGGCAGCAGAAACCAAAAACCAAGCCCTCCAAACTCAACGCCAAGAGATTTCTGACCTCATCGACAAGGTTCAAAGCTTAGGAACCACCCCAGATGAGGCGCTAAAGGAAATCAAGGCCAAGTTCCAGGAGACCAACTATCTCCAGGAAGGCTTTGCCAACAAACTGTAAAAGCTCACAGGAGAGAAAGATCAACTAGCCAAAGAAGCTAAGCGACTTCAGGGCCGCACCGAAACCCTCACCACCGAGAATAATTCCCTCCGCACCAATTTGGGGATTTTCAAGGCACTCACAGGACTCTTCGGAGCACTTTCCGCAATCGCAGCAACCGTTGGACTAGGAGCATTCCTCAAACCATTCATCGATCGTTTCGTTCGATAGAGCACTTCACACAAGCCCGCTAGCTAAGAGGCACACCCTCACAGCTAGCGGGCTTCATTGCTTTTTATAAGAAAAATCCCTCTGGACGGGACATATCAAAGAAATACCTAATACCTATCTCCCCTAGCTAAGAGATATATTTTCAATTATCACAGCTAAAACTTAACAAAGTTTTTCATATTTTGAATATAAATATACTGTGCAGCACTTTTGATATATTAGAAATGCTAATTTAATCTCTACAAAGTCGCCGTCGAAACACAGCATTTTCACATATTTACGTAAGGTCACGGCGGAAATCCCCACCGAAAGGCTATACCCTCATCATGAAGAAGCTGCTGTCTTCTGCCCTCACCTGCGCTATCGCGGGTTCCCTCCTGGTTGCACCTGCTGCGCATGCAGATGACCAAAAAGATAGTACCCAGGTGCTACTTCGCATCGCCGAATCCACCAAAGGCAGTTTCAATCCCGAGACAAATAAATGGAGCTGTGTAAGCGAAGGGGAATATATTCCCCTCACCGAACCAAACTCTCGGGTAACTCTTACCGGATCAGGTCCGTGCACCCGCGAGGAGTACGAGACCTTACTTGATACAGCCCTCGATCACCTACAGGAAACAATCGATCAGATCGGCGATTTTGCCCAGCAAATTAACAATTTGGAAAAGAAGTTACAGGGCAGTGAGCAGGAAGTAGATCACCTCCACAAAAACCTGACAAACTCCCGCAACGAGCTGGACGCCACAAAATGGGAAAACCGCAAGCTATTAAACGCACTTGAGGGCAGCGAACAAGAGGTTGAGCATCTCCACAAGAACCTAAAGATTTCTCGTGATGATCTTAATGCCACAAAGCAGAAGAATCGCGAGCTTACTGCCGAAGTGAAAAAAGCCGAAGAAGCTATTGAAGAACTCGAAGCAAAGAACGTACTCACCGAAGCCAACCTAAAGAAGGTCAAAGCCGAGTTTGAGCAGGCAAAAACTAAACTAGCTGAGACAGAAGCTAAGGCAAAGGCCCTCTCCGATCGAGTAAACCAGCTCGAAGAAGAGGTCAAAAACCTCAAGGCCCGCAACGCCGAGCTTCAGCAGAAGAACGACGATCTTACTTCTAAAATCGATTCCCTCAACGATGAGAATGATTCCCTGAACAATGATCTCAGCACCTCTCTCGGTCTGAACATCTTCTTTGGAGTTCTCTCTGCTATCGCTGCGATTATCGGTATCGGCAGCTTCCTCAAGCCAGTCTTTGAGAAGTTCTTCCACCGTCGCTAAATCTTTCAAAGATTCGCACACGTAAAGGGTGGTCTTCACGTTCATGAGCGTGAAGACCACCCTTTGAGTTTTCTTCAGCAACAGGCACCAAAGAATCAAGCCATATAAAGCAACTAACTAGTCCCTCCCAAACACGGAAAGCCCGGTCACATCCACTGACCGGGCTTTCCCTTACCCTGTACGTATTACGCCAAAGGGTGGGCGTCGAGAAGCTAGGAATCCTAGCTCACAGGCGCGGGGTTAGGTTCCTCGGTGCGCTTGGGCAGCCAGCCGGAAAAGACCGGGATAGCCAGGATCGCCACGGCGAGCACCAGCGCAAATCCGCCCAGGCCAAACGCGAACCCGGAGAGGATCGCAATCGGCGCGAGGATGGTCATGCCGATCTCAAACGGCGCAAATCCCACATAAGCCACACCGTATTCATTGAGTGTTCCCGATTTCAGGTCAGGATCGACGATCTTGAGCAGCGCGATGCCGGTAGCCACAGCAGCGGTTGCCCAACCCCAGCTGAACACGCCGCGCTCAAGCCAAGACTCGCCGAAGAAGACCGGGGACATAACAAAGAAGAAGAAAACGCAGTAAACAATGCCAGCGATAAAGAGAATGATGAGCGGCACAAGGTAGCTTGCCACTGCCGACGGCACGATGGATGCGATACCAAAGGCGATCAGGAAGTCAGTCGCACCGCCCGAGACCGTCTTGACCGTCTGCTGATCCAGGTAACGCGGACGACGAATGACCTTGAGGAAGACCACGCCACAGATACCGGCAACAAAGGACAATGCGAACAGCGGGATGGAGATATTAGGGAAGAAGCTCTTAACGCCCTGCTGCGCAAGGTAAGCAAAGAGCACCGTCACAGAGATAAAGCCGATGTGCAGGGTCAGTGGCTCGATAGAGGAAGGGTTGGTTGTCGCGCGTCCGATGGAAGGCTGCTTTTCCACGTCCTCAATGTGACCACTGCGCAATTCCCACGGCAGTTCTTTAGGCAGTGTGTTGGTGCGACCAGTACGGATGCCCCAGTTGGCAAAGATGATTCCGCCGATGATCGCAGCAAGGGTGCCCACCGTTGCGGAGGTGAAGCCTAACGACGACGCAGCCTCCGCGCCGATGCTGTCCAGAGAGCCGCCCACTGCAGCCGCGGTGCCAAAGCCGCCGACAAAGCCGACCGGAAGCATCATGCCAAACCAGTCTTCAGTGCCAAAGAATGGCTTGAATACAAACAGGCCAAGAAGAATGAACAGACCCCACTGGCCCAGGAACATGCCGGTGGAGTACGACCACATGTTGCGGGCTTTCGAGGCATCGCGCGCGTCAAAGGTCATGGAATACGGCATCGCGGCGAAGACGATAGCGATCAGCAGAGTGGAGTAATCGCCCAAGCGATCCGAAAACTTCAGTATGCCTAGAACCTCAGGGCCAAGAAGCAAGCCAAGCAGACCAGCGGTGATAGGGGCCGGGATGAGAAGGTGACGGAACCATGCAAAATGCCTTCGCATAAACGTGCCAACGATCATCAAGATCGAGATAAACCCGACGTCTGTAAGCAAGCTATATGGCGTGTAGTCCATGGTTGTCCTTTTCTGTCTTTCCGCTTGTGATGCAGGCTTTTAGAGGGAGCCTCTCTTCGGCGCAGGTCATAGAAGTTACGTATTGAGTTCTCCATTCCCTTAGCACAAAGATCCAACAGAGGGCACACGGGACCTACAAACTTGGCAGGATTAACCATGAGACCGCTACTCAACCATGCTTCATGCAAAGGGTGTGGCGATGATTTTACTTTCCAAACTCTAGTAAGAAGGGTCACAAGAAAGAAAACGTGGCCTTGAACACTATGTTTTCTTTCACATCGCCGGGCTCTCACATCACGGAAGGGCTCCATAATTCTCCCCTATCCGAGCCTAAAACCATGCATACAAGGCATATTTCCCCATATCCCATGCCGTGAAAACTCTAAGAAATATCCAGGTTGCTCCCGGCGATAGGGTGCCCCCTCCTTCAACCCACGTGGCCCGAAAATCCCACATATAACACAACATCGGCCCAATCTCCGCCAAGCACGGACAGGTCCACAACTACCCAACATCACCACTGCAAAAGTTGCCCAAAATAACAGCTCGCCAGCATTCTTCCCTCCCCAGCGTTCGACGTTCAACTAGGAAACAAGTCACAAAAAAGTTTGCACTAGTGTCAAAAAATGCCTAAGAACTGCAATTACTCTAAATGCACTATATTTTCAATATTTTGACAGGTAGAAAATGCCAAAAAGCCCTTGACCTGGGGAACTCTTATGTATATTTTTCTTTGATGTTACTTAGTCAACATTAGTAAGCAACTCAACTTTTATATTTTCGGCTGCTGATCATCCGATCACGGCTTAAGGAGAATCTCTAAGTTGAATATCGATTCAATACATCCGAATATTTCCCACAGGGTGGCTATCCCCAAGATCTACCGTCTTGTCATCTCAGCTGCCATCGGCGTCCTCAGCGGACTCATCATCCCGGAAGAAGCAACGGCGCGCCCCACCGCAGAACATCCGTCGCAAAGCGATGGTCTTAACGACCTCAAGGATTCCTCCCACTATTTACCCAAATTAACGCGACCGCCAGTCACTACAGAACAACAACTTCATCGGAAAGACCTGCAAGCAGCCACCTGGTCAAAAGTCATGGTCGCTCCAGGAAAATCCAAGACCATCCCGATTAAAGAAGTCTTCTTTGACTCCCCGATCTGCACCATGATCACAGACGCCGACAACACCGAACCCATTTGGGTCACCCACGAACCCAGCACGGCACGATTTTCTGAAATATTCCGGGTCCACGTGCCCACCACCGCACATCTAGGAGACACGCACTCCGTTCTGGTGTATCAATGCGGCACAGAAACGTACGACAATACTTTTACCTTTGAGATCACCGTCGCCGAATTCGACCAAGACGTCACCGACATGACGCACCAGGCAAGTTCATTCTCTACTCGGCCGGAAACTTCCACGTATTACGACAACAGCAACCTACTATGGTTGTCCCTCGCCGTCGTTCCACTGATAGCTATCCTGTGTGCAATCGCATTCTGGTCGCTTACCATGCCTTCTTAACGCATCGGTCTGTTGTACCTTATGCTTTAGCATCTGCCGATTGCTCTATCCGGAGCCAGAGGAAACAGCTCCTAAAGCATAGTGCGACGGAGAAACACGCCCCCGCTTCCAAGCAACTTTTTAGCTGACACATACCAAATAGCGTTCGCTTAGTTTAAGCTGGGTCCATGCTAGATCACAGATCTATCACGGAGCTTCTCCTTGAAAATAAAGACGCGTTCCATGCGCAGGTATTTGCCAACTTCTATCACAGCAATCCCTACGCGCGCGCCACAATTGCCCCCAGTGAGCAGCTTACCCCTGCGGTCATCTCGCTCATCAGCGGATTAGAAAGCGACGGAAAAATATCCGACGCAGTCAAGCAGAAGTTCCTTGAACACACGAAGCTACTCGACGCCCGCGGCTTCCATCACTACACAGCCCTGGCTAGTGCGGTTCGGAGTGCGCTGCAAACCATCTGCGCCGACTCCCACTTTGACAAGGTCCTCGCAGCTGAACAAGCCATCACGTCGCTCGCAGCCGACCTCAACAAGGCAAGCAACCCCCGCGAGCCCATCGGGGCCTCAGTGGTGGAGGTGGAGCGTCGCAGCCGCAGAATCTCCGTGGTACGACTCGTCGCAGAAGAGTACATCGACTACCGCCATGGCGATTTTCTACAGGTCACCACAGAGCTGCTCAACGGACACTGGCGCTACCTCTACCCCTCCATCCCTGCCAACAAGTCCGGGCATATTGAGTTCCACATACTGCGCGATGAGCTCACTACTCCCACGGGAGCGCTCACCACAGCGCGTGAAGGCGACCACTGGATGCTGGGATTGGGAGAAGGGCATCTGCACATCCCCGAGGACACAGACCTACTCCTCATCACACACAGCACCGGACTTGCCAGCCTGCGGCCTATCATCCTCGATCTCATGACGCAGTCCGATCCCCCACGAGTCCATCTCTTCTTCGGCGCTGACTACCCGGGAGAGCTTTATGAACTCGCCGGCCTATGGCAGCTAGCGGCCACCGCGCCCTGGTTATCCGTATCCCCCATCGTCAAAAACAACGCCGACGCATGGTGGGTCCAGCCCAGCAAATACTGCACTGCGCCACGAGGCCTCCACATTTTCCGTAGCGGCCAAGCAGGCGAGGTCGCAGCCAGCTACGGCACCTGGCGTGACAGATCCATCATCATTTCCGGCCCAGAAGAGGACGTGCAAGCCAGCCGCACCGCACTCATCCTGGCGGGAACGCCTTCCTACAACATCCAGACACTCAGCTTTTCCCCCAAGCCCTGGTATCTTCCCTAACACAGAAAAGAACGTGGGCACCACCTATTTCGGTGATGCCCACGTTGCGCTGTCTATCCCGTAGCGCTCAGGGGGTGAAAGCACACGCCGGGCTTAATAGAGCAGATAAAGTACTGCTAGCCCTACTACGTCGCAAATGGCATGCGCCAAGAAGAAGGTATATAGGTTTTTGTCTTTACTCCTTGTGTACAAAAAGTAAAAGATACTTCCCAGAATCAAACCAATGCCCAGAGCAGAGGCAAGGCCTTGGTAGGTATGGAAAATTGTCCGGACTACCAGTGAGAAGATAAACGCCGCGACTCGATATTTGGGTGCAACGCTCAGGAAAATCCCCAAGAAAAATATCTCTTCATAAAAACCATTTTGGAGAGAGAAAAGCACCAGGGATGCATCAATTTTTTTCCAGCAAAGCCGCAAGGTTACTTTGCTGCACCACATCCACCGTTTGAGAAGCATCAAGAGCGTCAAGAGCAGAATCAAGAGGCTGGATAAACATCCCGATTATCGCATGATATGCATCAAAAACTAGGGCTACTCCGATAAAGAGAAGCACCGCAGCCAGGGTCGACTTGAGCGTTATACGAATAGTCCACTGCTTAAAATTAAATCTACGCAAAACCAGGTAAATCGCCGCTATTACAAGGAAAAACAGCTGGTCAAAAAGCGCTTGATAATTGTCGCCAGTGCTAAAATCCGACGGATTAGTCTCGCCCAATACGGGGTCTTCAAGAGCAAGGAACCCTACCGTGGAAATGTAGGTGGAATAACCAAAAAAATTACGGCTAGGATCACCAGATCCCACCATTTTAAGTGGTCTATTCGATTTCCCCCGAAGAGAAATTCTTTTATTTTCGTCTGCGCCCCTGAAGCACGCTCCTTGAAGTTTCTGGGCATTAAGCTTTGCATTGGAAACAAATTCTATAGCAGCCAACTCGCTGAGAAAAATTCAGGATAGGTGCGCCAAAGACCCCTGCGAAGAGTAGGGGAAATGCCGGAAGCTATCGCAAGCGGCCGAATTATGTAATAGTTCTTTAACAGCTTTGGGGAGAAAATTTTTAAAAGAAATCTAGCCTGCGCTAGCGTATCGACGCTACGACTGATTGCTATTTCTATAGATAAAATTGCGCACCTTGGTCGTGGAATTGATAAAAGGCTTACACGACACGATCACATCGCCTTTCTTGGCCTTTAGCGCGCCCCACCCTCTGCTAAAGACCTCATAAAGAGGCACTGTCACGGTCAACGTCACGGCCCATTTCACCGGGCCAATAGAGTAATGTGACCTCAAATAATTCTTCCAAAGCATTTTTCCCGCGCAGCGAAAACCCGCTCAAAACAACCAAGACGGCAAAAATAATGGTCAGCCCTAAAAGGAACAATCTTTCGGGCGCAAAAGACTCACTAGCAGGCACTATGCGGTGCCCTCCCCTATCCATCTCCCTGCCCCCCAGGCCACGAGAAACAAAAATGGAAAGATTTAACAACAAAATAATTTCTATGACCACGCTGCCGGCTGCATGACTATTGTCGTTCTCGCTTATCGCAGCGACAATATCCCAGGAAAAGAACACCATGGCGATAATGAGAGAAGAGAAAATAATGTAATACCGTCGCCGGAAACCAATCTTTTTCTCCAGTTGATCATTCACGTTGTTTTCCCGATCTCGCATTAATTGAGGCTCTAATTAATTACCACGGAACCTACGTTTTTAGAGACTTTAGCCTAGAAGCCTCAGCGGAAGTTAGCAAAATTGGGCGGCTGCCGCCCCAACAGCCCAAACCACAAACGCCTGTTTTAGCCCGCGCAACACCCTATCGGTCTGCATGGGCTAAAACAGGCTTATTGTCTTACTCGTATAGAAAGCCTACCGCTTGGCGCGTTAGCTCTTAGCGCCCTGCTTCTTGTTGGAAAGTCGCGAATACGCCGCGATGATTGCCAAGAGGACTACCGCCCCGGCCCCGTACCAAGGTGCACGACCGCCATGCTGCTTTGGAGCAATATCTTCTGGAAGATCTGCGGCCTCGGTCTGCAGAACGCCTTCGCCTTCTCCCTTGATGGTGTCTTCAATCCACTTCTTCTGTTCTATAACCGTGGTGTAAAAGCCACCCGGAGCAGGCTTATCTGGGTTTTCGCTCACTGCACCCGCAGTGGCTACGCCGGCAAGTTTTCCGTCAACAAACAACGGGCCGCCGGAGTCTCCCGGCTGGATGCCGCCGCCGTCGACGATGGACACATGCGCCAACTTAGTCTGCTTTGACTTCGCATCTCCGAAAATCTCCACGACCGATATCTTGGAGGAGGGTAGCTTGCCCTCCGCAGCCAGTTTAGAAGAGCTACTCCAACCATACAGTCGGCCTTCTGCTCCCACGGTTATCTCTTTTTCCGGCAGCTTTGCTGCAGAAACGTCCTCGACCTGCTGCGCCAAATGCGCCAAAGCGATGTCGCCGGAAGGCGCAAAGACCCAGCCATCAATATCGTATTCAGCGGTATCAGGAGCCTGGCCTACGCGGGCTTTGCCGCCACTCGGATCTTCTAGCGCAAAACAGTGCCTTGCGGAAATCACCCAACGCTCGTTAAGCAAGGTTCCCGTGCAGTCGCCAAACTGGCCGGCTTTTCCTAAGCTCAGCGCCACCACAGAGCGGCTTTCCTCATTAACAGGTGCCGCCTCAGCGCCTTCCAATGCGTGAGAGGCCGGAGCGCTCAGCATTACAAGACCTGCACTTGCGATCACACTAGCTACGCAACGGTTAAATCGTTTCATCTTATTTTTCTTACCTTTCATACTCTGTAAAAAATCCCTGACTACCTCAATTGACAGACTTTTGTTTCTTTTCCTCAGAGCTGTCCGGCATAGCTGCGTCCGTGGACGTGCGAGCAGGTGTTGGAACAATCGTGTGGATCAGAATCCGGATAAGGCTTTCTAGCGGACCGCGCTTGAAGAACTTGGCCCAGATAATTGCAAAAATTATTCCGACGACGACAGAGAGAAGAGCAAAGATGTTCGACGTTTGAACGATGTTCTTATAAAGGTATTCGGCGCTTACCACGTGAGCCACGTACATAGTCAAAGACATCATTCCAAAAACGGTGAGCGGACGCAGAACGCTTGCGTTGGCCTTTTCCCCTAGGAAGAAGCACGAAGCCAAAACAGCGGTGC
The DNA here is from genome assembly GCF_002162115.2 of Corynebacterium silvaticum. Taxonomy (NCBI): domain Bacteria; kingdom Bacillati; phylum Actinomycetota; class Actinomycetes; order Mycobacteriales; family Corynebacteriaceae; genus Corynebacterium; species Corynebacterium silvaticum. The sequence goes on from NZ_CP021417.2 coordinate 2,285,780, forward strand.
TGGCGCCCAGGCATAGGATCATATTTCCGACGCCGCCAGTGTGACCCACAAAGGAGAAGAAGCTCGGGGGCTCTACGTTAAGCCTTGCGTACAGACCAACGATCGTTATAACGAGTCCGGAGACACCCCAAATAACCCTATTTTTATTATTCTGCAAAACCTGAAACAGGATCATGCCGCCGACCATAAAGGCGAGCCACCCCAGCATCGAGTACGGCTCATAAACAGTCGTCCATTGATTCTTAGCAGCGGCAGCCAGAATAAGCAGGACGAGCAATATCGCCTGGTACTGGATGCGAATTTTAGGAACCCAGAAGAGCAGCACCATGGAAGCACCCATGATGACCAAAATGATTTGGATGCTCACGGCAAAAGAAACCAGCGCCACGCCAATCAGCAGGACGAGCAAGCCCCTAGTGATAAGACGCAGATAGGTAATCTTTCCCGGTCTCTCCGAGATAATCACCATGGTGATACCGGCGACCACAGCAAACAGAGAAGACGCGATACCCGAGCTTAAAATTTTACCCACCCATGAGAGTTCTGCGGTGTGCGTAACTATCATTCCGATAATTGCGATCGCACGGGCTAGGTCGAGGCCTATTATTCTATTCTTCGTTTCCAAAGGTACTTATCCTTCTCCGAGTTTTTTAACTATGCCGAGCTGCTTCATATCAGCTGAGCCGCCAGAATTTTTATCCTAAAATCGAATTATGTGAATTTGATGGGGTTTAAGTGGCAATAACATCATTAGGAAGTTCCAAATAAATGAAGAAAATTCACCAAAGAGATGCAAGTCATAAAGCGCAGCTATACGACGCAGAAATCAGATCGCCCATAGCCATATATTTCCATAAAAATGCACCTCAGGCGTTTTTTATGCCTGAGGTGTATCGTCAATCTGAGCCGTGACTTCCGCTGGCTACTCGTAGCGTAATGCTTCAATCGGGTTCAGCTTAGCGGCCTTATTTGCCGGGTAGTAACCGAAGAATAGGCCAATTGCCAAAGAGAAACCTAAGGAAAGCAGGATGCCGCCGATTGGTGGAAGCACAAACTCCTTGAGCAGATACGAGCCAATCATGCCCGTAGAGCCGCCCAGGAATACTCCGAGGGCACCGCCGATGGAACAAATAATCATCGATTCGACGATAAACTGCAGTTTGATGTCGCGTCGTCGAGCTCCCAGAGCCTTTCGGACACCGATCTCCCTGGTTCGCTCCGTGACTGTGACCAACATAATGTTCATCACGCCGATGCCGCCCACCAAGAGGGAGATACCAGCGATAGCAGAAACCACCGCGCTGATGTTCTTCAGCGTAGAGTTAAACGACTTCACCGTAGACTTATTGTCCTGCAGCTTTGCGTGGTACTCAGAATTATCTGCGTAGTGAGCATCCAACACGCGTTGCAGGATCCGCCGCACGTGAGCCTCGTCAGCACCTTGTGCGATACGCACAGATACGGAATCCCACGCAATGGGCTTATCGTTAAAGCGCGACTGAATGGTGTAAGGAACATACAGGTTGGACTGTGCGCTACCGCCAAACAGGCCACCGCTCGACTTCTCTTGGTTGATATACACCTACGACGATCAAAGACGTGATGGTTCCATTAGGAAGGCTCGCTTCAATTTCTGCGCCAATGTCCTTCTTTGGATCATTACCAAACAACTGCTCCAAGGTCATCGGAGAAATAACCGCTACCGAGCGCTCACCAGTGGTGTCTTCCTCAGTAAAGACGCGGCCATAATCTGCAGTTATCTTCTTTATCTTAAGAAAATCGCTGTTGACCGGCAGGACCGTAGACTGCTCTTCACGTATTCCGTATCCCAAGTTCACAGACTGATGATTGAACTCACCAACACTTATTCCCTCAATGCTGTTGCCCGCTGCGTTTTTTAGCTGGGCAATCAGATCCGGGGTCAGCTTGGCAGAATCCTCAACTGTACCGACACCCTGGAAGCCACCTTCCGCCGGCGCGGCCGTCTTGCTGCGCTCCGATACCTGAATGGTCAGGTCGTTAATTCCGGCTTCTGCCAAGGACTTACTCGTCTGCGTCTGCAACGATTTACCCAAGGTCAAAATCGCAATCACAGAAGCGATACCGACGATAATTCCCAGCAGGGTGAGCAGCGAACGCATCTTGTTCACGCGGAGGCTGCCCAACGCTAGGGAAATTGATTCGCCAAAGGTCATTAGTGCCCCTCCCCTAAGGTGTTACCGTCCACAATTACACCGTCGGTCATCGTAACAACGCGAGTGGTCTTAGCGGCCAGCTCGGGGTTGTGGGTAATAAAGAGTATTGTCTTGCCAAAGTCCTGGTTAAGGCTATGGAAAAGATCCATGACCATGCGCCCGGTGTGGGAGTCAAGGGCGCCGGTTGGCTCGTCGGCAAGCAAAAGCGGAGGCTCATTCGCCAGGGCACGCGCAATAGCCACGCGCTGCTTCTGACCACCGGAAAGCTCAGCAGGATTATGCTGCATGCGCTCGTCCATGCCGACCATAGCCAGCAGCTCTTCTGCCCGCTCAATCCGCTCTTTTTTGGGAACGCCGGCCGGCGTACATCATGGGCATCTCGACGTTCTTCAGCGCCGAAATACGGCCAATAAGGTTGAAGCTCTGGAACACAAAGCCAATGTTGCGGCTACGGTGATGCGCTAGCTCATCTTCGTCGAGAGTTAAAACGTCTGTTCCGTTAAAGAGATACTCGCCCTCGGTCGGCTGATCGAGCAAGCCGATGATATTCATCAGCGTCGATTTACCAGAGCCAGACGCACCGACGACAGAGACGAACTCATTGCGGAAGACATCAAAATTAACGCCAGGCAGGATCGTCAATTCACTTTCATGTCCAATATTGAAAGTTTTGACGATATCCCGCATCGAGATAAGTGAATCTTGATTATGCGAAGTTTCTGAAGCGGTAATGCTCATCACTTAGTTGCCTTCAACAATCGCATTTTGCTGCATGCTGACAGAAGTACCAATCATGTCCTTGTACTTGGAAGCCTGGTTAAGGACCTTGTCTCCTGGCTTGAGCTCGCCACCAGTGATTTCTGCGATGATGTCGTTGGTGCTTCCAACAGTCACGGTACGAGCCTCAACCACAGAAGCGCCATCTTTATCTGCAAGAACGAGCACCTTCTTGGTGTTACCGTCCTGGTACACAGCCTCAGCGGGCAGCTTGATGGTTTCACGATTCTTATCAATGTTGACCCGTGCCTTGACGGTACCGCCGATGAGCAAGCCGTCCCGGTTTCCGGTCAGCTCAATTTCAACAGGATACAAAGGCTTTGCCTTGCTTGCGTTTTCTGCGTTAGCAGCTGGGAGCTTAGCCACGTTGACGATCTTCTTGATGCGTCCCTCGAAGGTCTTGGTGCCGCTCGACGTGGAGGTCAGGCTCACTTTGTCATTAACGCGCAGCTTAGCGACGTCCGCCTCTTTCACGTTTGCGTTAACAATCAAGGAAGAATCATCACCGATAGTAACCAGGCCTTCACCGGCGGCAGGCTTACCCTGCTGAGCAGGAACAGCCATGACAACACCAGAGAAAGGCACACGCACGTCAGAGGAATTGATGTCTAGCTGCAGCTTGTTCAAGGTCAGTGCGGATGAATCCTGAGCAGTGTTAGCGCCACGCCATGCTTGGTTGATGGCCAACTCATGCTGCGCAAGCTGCTGCTGCACTGCGAACTCAGCGGCTGCAGCGTTGGTAGCTGCCTCTTTGTGAGATTCAAAAGCATTTGCGACGCCGCGCTGAGAGTCACTCAACTCGCGATCCACCGTGGCGAGGGTAGCGATGTAGTTACGCTCAGCTTCTGTAAGCTGACGCTGTGCGCCGTTGAGTTTGACCAGAGAGTCAGCGCTACCGATCACGGACTCAACAACAGACTGCCCCGTTCCAGAAGGAGACTGGTTGCGGTTCTGCATCTGCGACTCAAGTGCAGAAATCTGGGAATCGAGCTCGCTCTTCTTATCGTCCTGAGCCTTGTCACGCTCTGCCTTAAGCTCTTCCAGGCGTGCCTTATCCTGAGAAGAGTCGTCGTTATCCTGCGAGCTACGGGCGATACCAAAAGCCGTTACTGCGCCGGTCCTCGCGGCGTCGAGAGCAGCGGAGAACAGCTGGTCGCGGGCCTGCTTCACTGCAGCGTCCTGGCTACGCAGCTCTGGGGTGTTCGCATGCTGACGGTCCCAAGCCTTGCGCTCAAAAGCCTGCTGGGCCTTGATATATTCCTCGTTCGCCTGGCGCTTCTGGGCGTTGGCACTGTTAATCTCAGTGTTCAACCCCTGATCCAGGCGGCTCTTTAGCTGGTCATACTGCTGCTGAGCAGTCTCCGCCTGGGCCATCGCCTGGTTCAGACTCTGGGCTGCCGTGGCACGCTGGGTGGCCAGCTCAGTTTTAGCGGTCAACGTATCAATCTTGGCCAACAGCTGGTCGGTGGACACCTTATCGCCCACCTTGGTGGAGATGCTGGCAACAGGACCGGTGAGGTGCGTGTACAAGGTTGCAGCACGGATGGGCTCTACAGTGCCTTCCACCAAAACGCGGTTAGCAACCTCCGCAGACTCCAGCTGCGTGTACTCCGTGACAGGGATGACCTCGCCCTGCTCCTTGGGTGCAACAAAATATGCGCCTACTCCGACCAATGCCAACACCGACAGAAGCGGTATGAAAACTTTTTTCTTCTTTAACGTCGTCCAAGCTCGAGACGCGACTGCGGCTGGCATACCTGTCCTTTCGGTCAACTCAAGCGCGAGTTGTTTTCAGTTTCAATTACACGCAACGGTTGAGAATATTAGTAGAAGACGTGCTTAAAATGAAGCTCAGACTATAACTTTCACATCATTCTTCTCCTCTGATTACTAGTCAATGCAATGCCGGTCACAGACCCGAATATGTCCGGCGTCACATGACAAAAAGGGGAAGATAGGGCGTGATCAAGTAGCAAAATCAATGCGCATAGGCTTTTTACCCCCTCGACCGACCTTGCCACGGCTCCTCACACGCCATCAAGAAATTTTCCCTAACGCTAACTAAATGAAAACAAACGATAGCCTTAAATATTGTCAGCATTGGAGGTGGCGCCTCAGTATTCATCCACACCCGATAAAACGGGTAGAGCGGAGCGAACTTCAGAAAGATTCTCCGTGGATATATCTGCAATTAACAGCTCGACACCACCCCCAGCTTCCACCTTGCATGCACCATCTGGACCGACAATCCGAGAAAACCCAATGCCCGTCGGCCCCTTCACCCCAGAGTCCGCCTGATCTACCGCCACCACAAAGCATGTTGAATCCAACGCCCGCGCAGAGGTAAGCAGCTGCCACTGCTCTTTCTTCCCTTCACCATTAGCCCAGCTGGCAGGTAAGAGGATGACCTCCGCCCCGCGCTGCGCAAGAGCCCGGAATTGGCCAGGAAATCGCACGTCATAGCAGGTGGCCAGGCCAAAGGTGATTCCCCCATAGGAGAAAGTAACCAGCTCTTCCCCAGGCTTAACGGTATGAGATTCCCGATAGCCGAAGGCATCGTACGTATGGATTTTGTTATAAACAACAGGATTTTTCACTCCCGGAAGAACAACAACCAACGTGTTATAGACCCTGTTGACGCTCTTCCCCTCAACCTCCACGGTATCCGCCGGAGTAAAGATCCCTACGACGATGCCGATACCAAGTTCATCGGATAGCTCCTTGAGCCTCCTCACAAAAGCACCTAATATATCCTCAGAATTTACGTCCAGCCGACCGGTATCAAATGCTTGCATCGACGCCTCCGGGAAAACCGCCAGCCGCGCCCCCTGTCGTGCTGCTTGCCGTGACTGATCTTCAATCCGGCGCAAGTTCTCTTGTTTGTCGCCCGTAGCAGAAATTTGTGCCAACGCAATTCGCATACCTCTATAGCCTAGGCCTCTTGTGGATAGTTTTCACTTAACTCACACATCTTTCCCGAGTCGAGCTGTTTGCTTGCACAGATCTCTCAGCGCGCGCACGCTACCCAGTATGACCATGATTATCCAGCCCGCGGCCCTCTCCCACTTCTTTTCTATCCCTCATGCCCACTCCCCTGTTCCGCGCATGGGACCAAGTGCCACAGCCTCTGCATTGGACGGTTTTCTTAGATCAGCAGCACTCACTACCAGCAGGGATGAAGAAGCCATCACCGATCTACTCTCCCAGTTGCGCGAAACAATCGCTTTCTCCATAGAGATAGACTCAGCCACCTCTCGCACACTCCAGGCGATGTGATGTTCACATTAGAATCCCGGCAACTTCTAGATTCCGCCCACGCACTTTCAGCGTTTTCCCGCTCCGGACGCTCCGCTGCTCAAGATCTACGTTCCACGTGGAACCAAGGATTAGAGCAACTTTATGGAAGCGCCTTTGAGATCGCAGCTGTCACGCTCGCGCGCCGTTTAACTCGCTGGGTCGAGCCCCACAGGACGGCCTCATACATCGCACGCATCCTCTCCATCACCGCCAGACTCCAAAAAGAATTGGAACGTCATCACGAGTACGTACGCCTACTTCCACAACGCACCGTCGACGAATCCACCCTGCTCACCAGGGCAATCATGCACTTAGAAGAATTAGGAAAGCTTCTCGACGCCACCTGCGCCCACTCCATCACGCAGCTCGCATCTTTATGCACCGACGAAACCGACTATCCCCCAACTTCGCTCACTACCGCGCAGCTGCGCACCGATTTCCCAGATGCCGAGATACTCCACTTAGACCCCCACCATGCCGTAGTTGCTTTTGGCGATGTGTCCACCGCCAGCTCCATCACCACCCTCGTAGCTGGAGTCGCCTCTTCCGACCCCACTACGTGGACAGAGAGCTTTCGACGTGCCCAACACGTATCCCACGTAACAGGCGGCGCGGCCGTCGCGTGGCTGGGGTACTCTGCACCCGCCCACGTCCCCGCCGCAATTGCTGCAGCCCCCACCGCCCGCGGAGCACAAGCATTAAAAGATTTTCAGTCCTCCTTACGCCGACGGAACCCGCAGGCCAAGCTGCTGGTGCTCGGACACAGCTACGGGTCTGTTGTCGCAGGCAAAGCAGCAGCAACCGGGTTAGACGCAGACACCCTTATCTTCGCTGGCAGCCCGGGTGTCTCCCCGACGATCAAACTCAATTCCAATTCCCCTCGCGTCATCTCAGCCCTCGGCTCCCTAGATCCCATCGGATTAACCGGGACGCAGGACGCAGTACACAGCGCTACACGGAAAATACCCCACTGCCGCTGGTTTCCCAGCCGAACAGTGGGGGATTCCCGGAGGCCATTCGAGTTATTTCACCAGCCCGCTTTTCCTCAAACGTCTTGCCCCGGAAGCACAGCGCTAATACCTAATGGCCATACGTCCATCAACCTTGCCCTTATGCATATCAGCGAAGACGCTATTGACGTCGTCAAGCTTGCATTCCGTAACGGTCGGCTTGATCATGCCGCGTGCATAGAAGTCGAGGGCTTCTTCCAGGTCCTGACGTGTTCCCACCAACGATCCACGGATGGTTAGCCCCTTGAACACAATCTCAAAAATCGGTGCCGGGAACTCTCCTGGAGGAAGACCATTGAATACGATGGTTCCGCCCTTTCGAGTCATGCCAATGGCCTGGCCAAACGCCTGTGGGTGCACAGCGGTGACCAAAATGCCATGGGCCCCACCCTTGGTAAAGGCATTGATCGCCTCCACCGGATCTTCCTTCAGCGCATTGACTGCAAATTCAGCGCCATGCTTGCGCGCTAGCTCTAACTTCTCATCTGCAATATCCACAGCGATCACACGCATGCCCATGGCTACCGCATACTGCACAGCAATATGGCCCAAACCACCGATACCGGAAATCACCATGTACTGGCCCGGCTTACACTCGGTTTCTTTGAGCCCCTTGTACACGGTCACACCGGCACACAGGATTGGCGCGACCTCAAGCGGGTCGGAGCCCTCTGGGATACGAGCGCAGTAACGGGTATCCACCAGCATGTACTCGCCAAAGGAACCGTCGACCGTATAGCCGCCGTATTCTGCGTCATTACACAGGGTTTCACGTCCGGTACGGCAATACTCGCACTCTCCGCAGGCAGACCAGAGCCAGACGTTGCCCACCATGTCTCCAAGCTTGACCCCATGGTGTCCTGGACCCAATTGAACAACTTCACCCACGCCTTCATGACCAGGAACGAAAGGTGGCTCCGGCTTTACCGGCCAGTCTCCCTCCGCAGCGTGAAGATCCGTATGGCAAATGCCGGAGGCCACCAGTTTTACCAGCGCTTGGTTGGGTCCCGGCTCGGGCAAATCTACATCGTGAATATTGAGTTCAGGGCCAAAGTCGTCAACTACAGCGGCTGTGAAGGCCTCAGGGAAATCGGTTTTCACGTCGATCTTTCCTTTCTCGTAGGCATTTTCAACACCTACACCTTGTTGGGAACTATATTCATTAATTCCCCTAAACGACTGAACCCCAACCGGCATAACGCCGGCTGGGGACAAAACCATATTCAGTTAAAAGCAACTAAAATAAGCCCGTGGGGTTCTCATCATAAGAAACGAGCAGGTTCTTGGTCTGCTGGTAATGATCGAGCATCATCAAGTGATTCTCGCGACCAATTCCCGACTCCTTATACCCACCAAAAGCAGCGTGAGCTGGGTAATTGTGATACTGGTTCACCCACACGCGACCCGCCTGAATGGCACGGCCCGCGCGATACGCCGTGTTCTGATGCCTGGTCCACACGCCAGCGCCAAGGCCATAGTTGGTGTCATTGGCAATTCGGATGGCCTCGTCGAAATCGCTAAACGTGGCAACCGATAGCACCGGGCCGAAGATCTCCTCCTGGAAAATACGCATATCGTTCGTTCCCTTGAAGATGGTCGGCTCAATGTAATAGCCGTTTTCCAGCCCATCAATCCGGTTAACGTGCCCACCGGTGAGCACCTCAGCACCCTCCTTTGGACCGATCTCCAAGTAGCCGGAAATCTTATCCATCTGCTCCATGGAGGCCTGCGCACCCATCATGGTCTCAGTGTCCAGAGGGTTACCCAGCTTGATCTTGCGCACCCGCTCCACGCCTAGCGCAAGGAATTCTTCCGCAATCGACTCATGGACAAGCGCACGCGAGGGGCACGTACACACTTCACCCTGATTAAGGGCGAACATTGCAAGGCCCTCGATGCATTTATCCCGGAAGGGATCCTCATAATCCATAACATCGCCGAAGAAGATCGATGGCGACTTTCCACCCAACTCCAGCGTGACCGGAATGATCTTGTCCGCAGCAGCTTTGTTAATAAGCTTGCCCACCTGCGTCGAACCGGTGAAAGCAATCTTGCCGATGCGCTTAGAGCTCGAAAGCGCCACGCCAGCCTCATCTCCCAGGCCGTTGACGATGTTGAGCACGCCGTCCGGAATCAAGTCGCCCACAATATCGATCCAATACAGAATCGAAGCCGGGGTCTGCTCGGCAGGCTTGAGAACAATCGCATTTCCAGCAGCCAAAGCAGGGGCGATCTTCCAGGCCGCCATCAGTAGCGGGAAGTTCCACGGAATGATCTGCCCCACCACGCCGATGGGCTCATGGAAGTGATAGGCGACCGTGTTGTGATCAATCTGCGAGGTCCGCGACTCCTGAGCGCGGATAGCACCGGCGAAGTAGCGGAAATGATCGATAGCCAAGGGAATGTCGGCAGCTAGCGTCTCGCGCACAGCCTTGCCGTTCTCCCAGGTTTCCGCGACAGCGATCTCTTCCAGATGCTCTTCCATACGGTCCGCAATTCGGTGTAGCACGAGGGCGCGTTCCGCCGGCGAGGTCTTCCCCCATGCCTCCGCCGCAGCATGCGCAGCGTCGAGAGCCTTCTCAATGTCCGCGGCTTTACCCCGAGCGACCTGACAGAACACCTCACCGGTAACCGGAGTGACATTGTCTAGATATTCGCCGTCTACAGGCGGTACCCACTGACCGCCAATGTAGTTGTCATAGCGCTTCTTGTAGTTAGCAACTGCGCCTTCAGTACCCGGATTAGCGTAAATCGTCATGGTCAATCACTCCTTAGGTAAGCCTAGCTGACAGTGAGGTGGCCAACAAGAAGCAACCATATACGCCTTGCGTCACCATAGAAACCTCTAACAGTCAACCTATAGCTTTTTAGGGCGTTTGGCATCCCCAATTTTGGCAATTAAAAGCTGCTAACCCTCAATATCCCGCACATCCGCTGACAGCCAACCCCCTTTGTGAATTTTGCAATTTTTACCCCCTTTTTAAACTTAATGAAACTGCAACCTTTTACACGCGAAAACACATTCAAAACTCAGTTAAAATTGAGGATGCACCCTAAAGAATCTTCAACCACTTTCCCACGAAACGACCCGACCCCATCACCCGAAGGCTTGCACACACGTTCATTCCGCACAACACGTAAAAGAGGAGTTTTCCCATGCGTCATCTACGCAAAACTAGCATCCGCTCTGGAATTATTGCCACCTCACTACTCATCGGAACACTTCCCCACGTCGCCTACGCCGCGCCCGTAGCGGCACCACTGCACTGCACTATAGATGCGGGAAGGTTTGGAAAGACCGTTCAAGACACGCACACCACATTCGACGTTTCCCTCCCGGAAAAAGTCACAGCAGTAGAGACTTTTGTAGCAAAATTTAAGCTTTCCGACGTCACAATCCACAATGACACCCTGAAGAAAATCGGCAGCATCAAGATGGAGAAAAGCGCGATCAATCTGCACGTGGGAGACAATGTCCAACTCGCAGAACCCCAGCCCGGACTCACAATATCCAACGGCATCCTAACGATTTCCGACAAGCTGACCGCCGCCCTTCACCGAGACACCCTCACCGCCTCAGCCCCTGAGCTCAATATCAAGCTTCGGGCCACCGGCGGCAATTCCGTCGTCTTCGCAACAACCAAAGAAGTCACCACGGGCACCGTCCGGGCGCGCGTCTTTATCTTCAGCGCAACGGCCCACTCCAGCTGCACCACCACACCGGATGTGCAGCTTGCCTCGGCAACCGTAGTGCCAGGCAAGACGACCGCCAACAACGAGACAACACTCCCCGAGGAATAAATTTTGACAATCTTTCACCACCCCCGGTCCGGGCAGGACATACTCCTGTCCGGCCCATCTTTATAACCCACCCTCAACATAAATACTTATGTTTTTCTAACTTTCTACTTGCCTATAGCTAATAGCTCCCTTAATATGAAGCTCGCTTCTTAGCAATCTCTTATTGAAGGATCACGATGCGAAACTTTCCTCGTTCAGTTTCACGCATTGTTACGGCAGGGCTCGCCTCTGCGGTACTCGCGGCAAGCCTCAGTGCTCCGGCCTCGGCAGCACCCGATACTCTATCCAATAAGCCGCTCACGGCAAGTCCCGGCCAGGCAGACACAGTAGGCGAGCAAGCAACATGCGCCGCAAAACCGATTTTCTTCGGCTACTACCGCACCTGGCGCGATCAGGCCATTGAACTTAACGACGACGATAAATGGAAAGACAAGCTCCACATCAAGCTGACCGATATTCCTGAACAGGTCAATATGGTCTCGCTGTTCCATGTGGAAGACAACCAGAAGAGCGATCACAGATTCTGGGAGACCTTTGATGAGGACTATCATCCCACGCTCAAAGAACGCGGCACCAAGGTTGTTCGGACAATCGGCGCGCAGCTGTTGCTCAATAAGATCAAGGAGAAAGGCCTCTACGGCCAGGCTAAAGAAGATGACTCCAAATACCGGGAGATAGCGCGCGATGTATATGAGGAGTACGTCGACAAGCATAATCTCGACGGGCTAGATGTAGACATGGAGCTACATCACCTAGAGAAACGACTGAACCTCAAGTGGCAGCTACGCAAAATCATGGGAGCGTTCTCCGAGCTCATGGGCCCAAAAGCACCTGCAAATGCGGGGAAAAAGCCGGGCGATGACAGATATAAATACCTCATCTATGACACCTTTGATGATGCACACCGGTCTCAGGTAGAGCTGGTTGCAGACTTGGTGGATTATGTCCTCGCGCAGACCTATGACAAGGGGACAAAAGAGAGCATCGACCAGGTATGGAATGGCTTCCGCGACAAGATCAACTCGTGCCAGTTCATGGCGGGTTACGCCCACCCGGAGGAAAATGACACCAATCGCTTCCTCACGGCAATCGGCGACGTCAACACGTCTGGCGCGATGCAAGTTGCAGAATGGAAGCCGAAGCTCGAAGCAGAAAAGGGCGGGACTTTCGCCTACGCCCTCGACAGGGACGGGCGCACCTACGACGGAGATGATTTCACCACTCTCAAACCCACCGATTTTGCCTTTACCAAGCGAGCCATCGAGCTGACCACAGGCACATCACTAACAGACTTAGGAACATCTGCCGCCCATTTTACAAGAGCAGCACGCTCCCAGTCCGGGACCAGCAGTTTCCTTTCACAGTCCTTATTGTTTCCAACACTTAAAGGAGGACGGTATAGCAAATAACACTACTAATCTCGTGGGCCTTTTTGTTGTCTGCTAGTGGGAACGCCTTCCTCTGCGCGGTTCCCACATCACAACCGCTGTAGAACGAGGAACGTGCACGATCTCCCCACGGGGGCGAGTGCCATTTTGTTTTAGCTGCTCCAGCTCTTCACGCGCGGCCGCGAGTTCGTCGTGAAGCCTCTTATTTTCCTTTTTAAGCTCGATGATCGCTTTAATGCCCGCCAGGTTCACGCCTTCTTCTTGACTCAAGCGCTGAACGGTACGCAATAGTTCCACGTCCGAGCGGGAGTATCTGCGCCCGCCGCCACGGGTACGCTGCGGGGTGACCAGGCCGAGCCGGTCATAAGTCCGCAGCGTCTGAGCGTGCATGCCAGATAGTTCAGCGGCCACGGAGATGACAAAGACCTCGCCAAATTCAGGGTTGCTCCTGCTTGCCATCTTTTACACCTCCTCCGTGTTATTTTCCGGCCCAACCCGCACGCGGATCGAATCCGGAATTTTTCTCTGCCTGAGCATAGGACCTCAAAGCACTAGCCTGAGCGGCGTCGAGATTCTTGGGAACCTGCACCTGGACTTTGACCAACAGGTCACCGGCGCTACCGTCACGCTTAGGCACGCCTTTACCGCGAACGCGCAGGACGCGACCATCGGGAGTGCCCGAAGGGATACGAACTCGAACCGGCACGTCTAGCGTGGGCACGGAGACCGTATCACCCAACGCGAGTTCCGCGAAAGACACCGGAACAGTTACTTCCAGATCGTCTCCGGAACGGGTGAACACTTTGTCATTACGTACGTGCACGGTAACAAAAAGGTCGCCGGCAGGCGTGCCATTCGGCCCTGCCTCACCCTGCCCAGCAAGCCGGACTTTCTGGCCGTCGATCACACCCACGGGGATACGCACGGTGATGGAGCGAGTCCGGCGTACCGTGCCCGTGCCGTTGCAATCAGGACATGGGTCTGTGATCTCCTTGCCCGTGCCACCGCAGTGCTTACACGGCGCGGAGAACCCAAACGCGCCTTTGTTTTCTGAAGTAAATCCCGTGCCGTTGCAATGCCTACACGTGGTAGGGGCACCGCTCTTAGCCCCCGAGCCATGGCAGGTAGAGCACGGCGCATCGCCCGTGAGCTGCACCGGGATTGTGGTTCCCTTTGCTGCTTCACGGAAATCCAGGGTTATTTGCGTTTCGACGTCCGCCCCCCGCGTCGGCCTAACTGTGCTGTGAGCACCACCGCCGCGGTTGAAAAGGCCACCGAAGATATCCCCAAGACCACCTTCTTGAGAGAAGCCTCCACCCGATCCAGATCGATTCCCGAAAATGTCTCCGAAGTCGAAGTTTTCCTGCGTCCGAAACCCGCCGGGGAATCCGGCGCCTCCGTTCTGCCCAAAACCACGCATACCGCCACTGGCGATCATGGCCTTAAACTCGTCGTATTCCTTGCGCTTGGATTCATCGCCAACCACGTCATAGGCCTCTGCGACCTGCTTAAAGCGGTCTTCAGCGGCTTTGTTACCGGGGTTGGAATCGGGGTGATTCTCGCGCGCCAGCTTGCGGTATGCCTTTTTAATCTCAGACTCTGTTGCCTTCGAAGAGACCCCTAGGTCAGCGTAATAGTCTTTTTCAGCCCATTCGTTTTTCACAGCCATTGGGCATCTCCTCCTTTCGGGAACATCGTCTGAGACTGCGCTCTTCCGAGTCCGTGGGTTTAACGGGTTTCTTGTTTTCGTGCACAAAGGGCGCGGAAGGATTCTCGTGTGGAAAAGCCCCGCGCCCTTGTGTGTACTTTCATCGTTCTGCGGGTGATGATACTACTCAGCAGACTCCGCAGGGTCAGCGATGATCACCATCGCAGTACGGAGCAGCCGGTCGCCCATCTGGTAGCCGCGGCGTAGAACCGTCCCCAGAACTTTCTCATCGCCAGATGAGAGGTCCTGAACTGCCTCGTGGCGCTCAGCGTCAAAGGCATCGCCTTCCTCGCCAAACGGGGTGACCTTCAGGCCTTCGACCACACCGACAAACTTGTCACGGAAAGCTTTCAGTGGGCCTTCTTCAAGGTCACCGTGCTTCTCAGCAAGGTCAAGATCGTCGAGGATCGGAAGCAGCTGAGTCATCACCTGTGCCTTAGCCGCCTCTACTCCAACCTGACGCTCGCGCTCGGTACGACGACGGTAGTTCGCGTACTCTGCGCTCACGCGCTGTAGGTCCTCGGTCCTCTCGGCGAGTTGCTCTTCCAGGGTAGGCTCAGCAGCCTGCTCGGCTACCTCAGCGTCAATAGCAGCAAGGGCTTCTTCGAGCTCGGCTTCCACCGTAGGGTCGATGTCCGACTCAACGTTCCCCTGATCCGCACGCTCCGCTTCCTCGGCAGCAGCCTCTGCACGCTCTGCCGACGTTGTCTCTGGATCTGTGTGTTCGGGATCGCCCGGGTTATCGGGCATACCGTGGGATTGGGTCACTTCTTCTCTTCCTCCTCGTCAACGACCTCAGCGTCGACGACATTCGGATCAGCCTTGGAAGCAGCGTCAGCAGCACCTGCATTAGCAGCCTCTGCCTCGTAGATTGCCTTGCCCATCTCCTGAGACTCGGTGGACAGCTTCTCCACGGCGGTCTTGATAGCCTCGATGTCGTCACCCTTGAGTGCCTCATCGACAGCATCAGCAGCTGCGATGACCTTGGCCTTCAGCTCCTCAGAAACCTTCTCGCCGTTCTCTTCCAAGAACTTGCGGGTCTGGTATGCCATGGTCTCAGCGGAGTTGCGGGTCTCCTGCTCCTCGCGACGCTTCTTGTCCTCTTCTGCGTGCTGTTCGGCATCTTTGACCATGCGATCGATCTCTTCCTGAGACAGACCGGAGCCATCCTGAATCTTGATGGTGTTTTCCTTGCCGGTTCCCTTGTCCTTAGCGGACACGGAGACAATGCCGTTAGCGTCGATGTCAAAGGTGACCTCGATCTGCGGGATGCCACGCGGTGCCGGAGCAATGCCACCAAGTTCAAAGGAGCCAAGCAGCTTGTTGTGAGCAGCGATCTCTCGCTCGCCCTGGAACACCTGAATCTGGACGGAAGGCTGGTTGTCTTCAGCCGTGGTAAAGGTCTCAGAACGCTTGGTAGGGATGGTGGTGTTGCGCTCGATCAGCTTGGTCATCACGCCACCCTTGGTTTCGATGCCCAGGGAGAGCGGGGTGACGTCGAGAAGCAAAACGTCTTTCACCTCGCCGCGCAAAACGCCAGCCTGGAGTGCAGCGCCTACGGCTACGACCTCGTCTGGGTTAACGCCCTTGTTAGGCTCGCGGCCACCGGTGAGTTCCTTCACCAGCTCAGAAACAGCAGGCATACGCGTGGAGCCACCGACCAACACAACGTGGTCAATCTCGGAAACAGAAACGCCTGCGTCCTTGATCACCTGGTTGAACGGCGCCTTGGTGCGATCAAGCAGATCCTGGGTGATGCGCTGGAACTCGGTACGAGAAAGGGTCTCGTCCAGGAACAGTGGGTTCTTGTCAGCATCGACGGTGATGTACGGGAGGTTGATGGTTGCAGACTGAGAGGAAGACAGCTCGATCTTTGCCTTCTCAGCAGCCTCGCGGAGGCGCTGCATAGCCATCTTGTCCTTGGACAGGTCCATGCCATTGCTGCTCTTGAACTTGTCTACGAGCCACTCGACCACGCGGTTGTCCCAGTCGTCGCCACCCAACTCGTTGTCACCGGCGGTTGCGCGAA
Source organism: Corynebacterium silvaticum (assembly GCF_002162115.2). Lineage (NCBI taxonomy): Bacteria > Bacillati > Actinomycetota > Actinomycetes > Mycobacteriales > Corynebacteriaceae > Corynebacterium > Corynebacterium silvaticum. Next base: position 2,301,985 of record NZ_CP021417.2, read on the forward strand.
CCTCAACGACTCCATCGCCGATCTCCAGGAGGGAGACGTCGAAGGTGCCGCCACCAAGGTCGAAGACGAGGATGGTTTGCTCTTTCTCGCCCTTTTCCAGGCCATAAGCCAAAGCGGCAGCAGTAGGCTCGTTGACAATACGCAGAACGTTCAGACCTGCGATCTGGCCGGCCTCCTTGGTGGCCTGACGCTGAGCGTCGGAGAAGTACGCCGGAACCGTAATCACGGCATCGGTAACCTCATCGCCCAGGTAGGACTCTGCATCCCTCTTCAGCTTCATCAACGTACGAGCAGAAATCTCCTGCGGGGTGTACTTCTTGTCGTCGATGCCAACGGTCCAATTGGTGCCGACGTGGCGCTTGACGGAGCGAATGGTGCGGTCAACGTTAGTCACGGCCTGGTTCTTGGCGGACTGTCCGACCAAGACCTCACCGTTTTTAGCAAATGCGACCACCGAAGGGGTGGTGCGGGAGCCTTCAGAGTTAGCGATAACCTGAGCCTCGCCACCCTCCAGCACGGAGACCACCGAGTTGGTGGTACCGAGGTCAATTCCTACTGCGCGTCCCATGTGATGTCCTCCTGAGTGTTTGGTTTTATCTTTAACGTTTTTACTTAAAGTTGACTGACTCTGACTCAATCTTACTGGACCGTCCAACTATAAGTGAAGAACTTACCAGATACCTTGAGCGCCTGTCACTCAACCTGACACTATGCATAACGGCGCTATCCCCAAAGTTGTTCCCACAAGACTCAACTTTTTTAAAAATTCCCCATTCCCGCAGTTCACCCCCTCATGACAAAAGCCACGAAAAGCCCGCGGCGAGCGCCTTCTCCTACAAAGCACTCACCACGGGCCGCTCTCAATGCGCTAGCTCAAGCTATTCGTTGCGACGTCGCCAAGCATAAATACCGCCGGCGAGAAGCAGAAGAACAACCGGAATGATCGTAAAGAGCTTGCGACCGCCACGACCAGTCAGCGGCAACTCACCCGTTTTCACGTTGGCCACCTGAATCACCCACGCGCTCGTCTGATCACTGTCATCCTTACGGCTCACACTGATCAGACCCGAGTCGCTGGCCTGTGGATCAAGAGTAAACCGCAGATCGCCCGCCTGATCTCCCGTGGGTACCACGTTGAAGCGCCAGGCCTGCGGAAGCAGCTGCGAATCCTCACCAGGAGTAGTCTCTACGAGGTAATAGCTGCCAGGGGCAAGAGAGAGGACGCTGTGCCTCGGGGACAATGTCAGTGAACAACGGCTCGCCGGTAGGATGGTCGCCTTCCGCACGGAAAATCGAGAACCTCGACCCATTCAGCGGAGCTCCCTGCGCGTCCACCTTTTCAATGAAAATCGAACCCTCGGTGCGATACAGGCTGTTGATATAGATAATGTCTCCACCCTGTTGCTCATTGAGCTCAACTTCTTTACCAGAACTAATCGGCGTGCGCTTCGCCTTAGCGATCTGCTCCTCAAGAGACTCAGGTGCTTGCTCCGTCGGAGTAGCCTCAAACAACTGGGTGGTGCTCTGCTCCAGGCGCAGTCCCTTGCTGGCCAACAAAGCCTGTTGCTCTTCGGTCAACTGCTCCGAGATCCAGCAGCGCGTACCAATAGGGACACCTGGGGCAACCCAACTCTGGCCATGCCGAATATCAAAGGTTCCACGGACAGTCTGCGAACCAGTAGGCGACGAGGCCCCGGCGCGGAAGGCTTCCGGCACCGGCTGCGTGGGCAGCAGCGGCAGATCACAGCGATAGGTGAAGCGGAATTGAGGGTTCTCACCCAAGACGTCTTGCGGTCCCTCAAGGTGCTTCTGCACCGCAAAGACCATGGTGTCCATCCAATAGCTATTTTCAAACACCACGTCTGTGACGTTATCCGTTTGCAGATCCACCGGCTTGATAGTGATCGACTCCGGCTTGTCCAAGAAGACCTGCCCGTTTCGGGATGCATAGGCACGATGCACCGACTGCACACTATCCGCGAACTCGGCGGGAACCTTGTCAGAGGTGTCCTCTGTAAGTTCACACTCCACGGAGACCGGAAGTTGTTTGCCGTCTGTGCCCAGGATCTCTACCGGTTTTCCGTCAGCCGGAACCCTGAGGGAGCCTTGATGTATCTGCTTTGTCAGCGGATCCTCACACCGCCAGGACACACCAAAGGTCTCTTTGTTGGTGAGGTACTGGTTAACGTTGCCCTCCTGGTTGCCCACGTACTTTGTGGCCACGCGCAGCTGCGCACGCTTGCGCGCGTAGTCATTGACCACCGTCACATTTTGGGTGGAATCGGGTTCGCCGGCGATCTTGAACGTACCGGTGGCCCCGGCTTTGTCCGTAAGAGGGGACTCCAGCGTTGCGCCGTCAAAGGAAACATTCACGTCTGCGTCATAGCGGTTGATCTGTTCCTCGGTAATCAGGCAGGTCCATCCCACCGGAACCTCCACAGCCGATTGCTCCGGCGCATTTGGCGTAGTAAACAGCCCGTTTCCGGCTCCTCGGATAGTTCGCTGTGCCGTGATTGTGCGCTCGCCACGCGGATCTTTGCAGGCCAGGTTAAACACAAAGTCCTCGTCGGAGGCCAAACTTGGCCCGTCTCCCGTGAGCTGCTTAGTCAACTGCACTTTAAGCCGGTCTGCGGTATAGGAATTCCACAGAACAAGCGTTCCTTGGAAGTTCGGATCTGTGGCGCTGGCGTTCTCAGACTCGCGGATCTTCATCACCGCGGAGTCCTGTCCTTGGGTATTCTCGCAGTTTTCCGCCAAGGTGCACGAGGTCTCGGTTCCGTTGCCGTCTTGGTCTGCGGTCACCGCCCAGGTTAGAGCTAGCTTGTGGTTAGCCAGCTGCGCGGTGTCCAGGTTCTCCGATACCCGGCACTCGGTGCCGACGGGGAGGTTATCTATCTTGTGTTCGCCTCCCAGCTCAAAGCGGGCGATGTTCATGGTTCCCGTGCGGATCACCTGACCGTGATAGGTACAGGTGTAGGAGAGATCGAATTTCCGATCTTTACTGACCACGTTGATGCCGTCTCCGCCTACCTTTTTGCGCAGGTTGAAACTTCCGGTCTTGACCTTGTAGTTATTGGTCACGGTGCCTGTGGTGCTACCTGCGACGTTATCCACAACGATGGTGTCCGTCTTTGCGCCATCCATGCGCCCGGCCCCCTCAATACTGAGGGTAGGACCTTCCAATCCGTCAATCTCTACCGTGTTCTCGGTAAAAGTACATGAGGCATTCACGGGGACTTCCGCTTCTATGGGTTCTCCCCTGCCCACTTGCGCCGTGCTTTGAAGCAGCTCCTTGCCACCGCGACTACAGGTGTAGGTGAATTGGAACTTAGTATCCGCAAAAAGCCCCTGAATGATGTCCTCGGGAACGGGCTGACCATTGCCTTGATACGTCGCGCTGACCTTCTTATTCAGGGTCAACTTTGCCATGGCGGGCTTGTACTCATTGCGGACATCGATAGTGGCTGCTTGCCCCACCTCCGGCATAGTAAACGTCATTACTTTGCCGGTCACGCTCTTCTCGACGCCCTCCATGGACGTCGTCTCAACGACCTCTTGCGAGTGCTGCATGTTGTTCTCCGTCAACGTACATTCAGCGCCGACTTTGATCCCGCTGATCACTTCTTCTGCCTCGGCGCCGAGGGAGAAGTTCTTGGTGGTGCCATCAGTACACGTCAGCCCAAAGCTAAAGGTCTTGGGGACGTAGTTGTCTAGATCGTCCACTCCCTCCTTCAGCACAGCGACCTTCTTGGATACGGTGAGATCACCGTTCCGGGTAGAAAATACGTTCTTGATGTCTACCGACGTTCCCGCTTGCGACTCCACAGCGGCCACGTTGGTGCTAAATTTCTTATCCAGTTCCACACCGTCTGGGACGTCATAATCCTCCGTGAGGGAACATTGCGTTCCCACGGGGAAGGTCCCCAGGGTTTTCGTTTCTCCATCAGCCAACGTGACTTCGACAGAACGCGGGGAGTCCTCAGCAGGGACAACGCACTGCGCTTTGACGGTGAAGGAAGCAAGCATAAGCTCCGCGCGCTTTGTTACGTCCAACACCTCTGTCGCATCGACGGATTTTTTAATCGTGATGGGTCCTTGGTCCCTCACAAACTCGTTGGTCATCAACGCCTTACGCGGCGTTTGGCTAGCCGGCCCGACCACAACATTCGTATCAGCGGCCTTGTTCACCGTCGCGTTTTCCACCGCAACGTCGCGCTCGCTCACGGTGCAGGTAGAGGCTACCGGCGCGCCGTCGATACGCACAGCCTGACCGCCCACGATCTTGATGCCCTCTTTTCGGAAGACTTCCACACCTTCCCTACGGCAGACCGCGTCAAAGATGAACTCGCGTTCGCGCCCCAGTTCAGCGTCTTTTCCGCTTACTTTCTTCTCGATGAGGATCGCGCCAAGCTTTGGCTCGTAGTTATTGACAGCTTTGGTCTGCGGATCAACAGCGGTATCGGGGTTCAGCCAGAAGTAGTTGCCCTGGCAATTCTTCAGGTCAGAGGTGCCGTCTCCTGCATTGACGCAGACATTTGATTGCCAAGAAGGCTTGAGGTCATACCCCTCAATGGCGATGGGGTTCGTCGAGGTGCCTTCCTCGATGAAGGCACACTCGGTGCCAACGGGCAGCGGACCAATAGTGGCCTCGCCGTCGAGCGGGATAGTGGTCACGCCATTTGCCACGTACAACGGCTGTGCGCTGCCACCGGTTTCTGGGCGTTGATCACGATCAGGAATATAACGGCATGTGTATTTCACCGGATAGTTCTTTGGCAGCAGCGAAGCCGGGATCTTCTCACGATTAACTATCTGCTTAGAGAGCTTGAACGTCCGTGTGACCGGCTCGTACGTATTTGTGGCTACCGCCGAAACCCGGCCGTTGTCGTCGTAAGCTTTCTTTCCCACAACGAATTCAACCTTGCGGTCGTTTGCGCTTGTCGACGCCACGTTATCGGTCGCCCACGTCGTCTTTAACGTATACAGCCTCTCATCGACCTGCGGCTGTGCTTCTTCCACCACGCACTTAGTGCCAAGTGGCAGGTTACCAATTTGCCGGCGGTCGCCAGAGAACAGGCCTTTCTCCTCTTTCTTTGCCACTTCCTTGCCCTGATACGTACAGGTGTAGCTGAGGTCGAAGGTCCGCCCGTTGACCGTGGGCGACAACACCGAATTAGGAGTGACCACGTCCTTACCTATCTCCACCGGCACCTTGGGCACGTTGGAGAAGGTACAGGAGATGATTTTCGCCGGGTCGAGGGTTAGTTCCACACCATTTGTGATGGCAGACGTTTGTACTTTCTGAGGTTGGCCGCCTGCTTGGAAGGCTTGGCAGGTGACGGCCTTGTCGCCTTCTGTAAGTAACTGGAATTTTTCCTGTTGCTTCTCAATGACCTTTACCTTTGGGTTACCGTGACTGAAATCTGACACGGCAACAGCAGCCACGCCCCTGGCGTTGGTAACAAGGTCTTTCTTCTCCGCGGATCCGCTTTCTAAATCAAAATGCCAATCCGCTCCTGGTTCGATGAACATGCCATCCCCGTCCACAATTTCTTTGTTCACCAAAAGACATCCGGTGACAAAATTCTTTTGAAGCTCAGATGGAAGAGTCGCGTAATCAGGAGAGATGATCACTTTGTTAGGATCTGGTGCGATCATCTTCAGCATCTGTTGCGAGGTGTAGTACCCAACAACTTCCCAATATGTTGCATACCCATCGTAGTAACGCGGAGCACGAATCTCTTGCGGAGTCTGATCCTGAATAGCAGCGCCCACTCCAATGGGAATGAACTGCGTTTTATTCTTTATAAACCTCTCTTTTTGTTTTACCGCGTTGTCGATTTCTGAAACCTCAGTGGTGTTGCCCTGATAGTTCTTACCGTTGCTATCAAAAGTTGGCTTTCCGTCGGTGATGAAGTAAACGGTGTCGTAATGAGTACCAGCTTCAATGTCGTCTGCGACCTGCTTCATGCCCTGTTCCCAGTTGGTGGCGCCAAACGTGTTACCGGGAAGGAAAAGTGAGTCGATCCGTTCTCTAAATTTCTTCACCTGCTCGGGATCGCGCAAGGACATCGACTTCAGGTTCTGATTGCCCTCACCATAGGCAGGAGCTGCGGTGGCAAAGGTATAGAGGCTAAACGTGTACGGTGCCCCTTCCAGGGACTTCACCATTTCCCGCAGCGTCTTCTTCTGATTCTCAAGGTCTGCTGGGCTCAAAGAGTTGGAAAGGTCCACGACAAAAGCAACAGAGGCCCCGCACTTATTAAGGTCCAGATCGGGCTGGGGTTGCACCGGTGCTGGCTGAGCTTGCGCCGTAGGCTCCGAGCTCAGCGGAAAGGTCAGGGCTGCAACCGTGATCGCTAATACGGCTGCGGCTGCCAGCATGTGGCGAGTCAACCACCGGAGCTGGTTTTTCACGCTAACGATCATGATTACTCATCGTCTCCTCGGTTGTTCTTCTTATTCCACATCACGGCACCAAATCCCAGGGCGGCTAGGATAAGGCCCACGAGTGCAACACCTAGGACTGATGCACCCGTCCTCGCCAGAAATGAGCCTTTTGGCTTTTGTTTCTCCTGTTTGTCCGGCTGCGGGTTTGGTGTAGACGGAGTAGGAGTAGCTGGCTGCGGCGTCTTCGGAGGAAGCGGCGGAAGTGTTGAGTCCCACCACGGCACCGTCGGATCGCTAGGTTCTTTGTGTTTGGGTTTGGGATGAACCAGGAGATCGTAGTTCCATGCGCCGGTCTCGGCTGAGGATGGCAGTGGAACAATAAAAGGCTCAAACCCTCGGTCGGACCCTGCGACGGGTTGGACCTTATATAAGCCGATGGGCAGGGCGTCGAATCGCACTCGGCCCGCGTTATCGGTCTTCGCCTGCCACGACTGAGACTCCGGCTGCTGGAGAGCCTCTACGACGGACAGCTTGGATGCTGCCAGCCAACCTTCTTGAGTGGTCAGGTCGATTCCGCTTATACGAGCAATACGCACGGGTATGCCGGATAGCGTGCCACTCGCGGCCGGAGAATTTTTAAATTCAATGCTCAGGCTTGCGCTACGACCCGGATCGATGGTTGCTGCTTGGACAGAGTCCACAGACACGGCGGGGCGAGCAAAAGCTATCGGCGAGGGGCATACGATTGCTATGCCCATCGCAGCAACCACGGCCAGCCGTATGCGCACCAGTTTATTTTGTTTCACCATTAGCTTAAGCTTTCTCGTTTTCTTTATTTCCAGATCGTCTGCGCAGGTAAATCCCTACAACCACAGCCAGGATCGCCAGCGCGGCAAGGATTCTCCACAGCATCCAGGTTTCCCATCTGCTAGCCGTCTGCGGCAGGCTGTGTTCCTCTGTCTCCACGCGTTCCGCGTGCACAAGTAACCGATGGGTGTTAATCGCGTAGGGGGTGCACGTAATCAGGGTGAGGAGATCTTTTTCGTTTTGTGCTCTTAAACTCTCTATCTCCTGCGGAAGCACAACTTCTGTGTTGGTCACTTTGTAGGTGAGGACTTTGCCCACGGTGTCCACGTACACCATGTCCCCCACCTGCACTTTTTCCAGGTGATCAAACATCGTGGCTTCTGCCAGCCCTGAGTGTCCTGTGATCACCGCATGGGTGTTGGGGCCGCCCACAGGCAACGATGATCCGTAGATATGCCCCAACCCCTTGTCCAGAATTTCATCGTCTGTCCCGTGAAAGACCGGAAGAGTGGTTGCGATTGAGGGAATAGAAACCACCGACATAACTGCGTCGTCTGTGCCCGGCGCGTTGAGCTGAGCTAGATACTCGCGATACAACCCGCTGTCTTTAGAGACTCGGGACAGCCACGGGTCCAATATCGGAATATGGGCTAGGCGTTCGTTATAACTCTGATCTTGGGCAATCCAGCGTTCCCTATCCGCATCAGACATGTCTTTATGCGAATCGACATATTTTTGAGCCTCCCGTGCATGGAATGCGTTGTATATGTACGCTGCGGCTACTGGGTAGAGGAGAGTGATCACACCTACGATCACCAGGACTAGAGAAATCATGACAGGTTTGTTTGACGTTCTGCTTAGGCTTGCCCTCATAGAAGGCACCTTCTTCCTCACTTGTTTTGATTGTCACGCCCACAGCCCCACAATCAATCTCTATGAGCTTCAAACATGTTCTGTAGTCTTTAAGGTCATGAGCAGAAGAGGAACTGTTGTATGTTTCACAAGTCCTGAGACTTATAACAGTGGTATGCTACTTCTTTTAATTAAAATTATTTATAATAAATACTTTTAATTAGCTAAACCCTTATCTATGTGGTGAGCATTCGGGTAATATTCATAAGGTTTACCCACCTCCGACTCCCCCTATAAAGAGGCATCCTTCACCTCAGGATTTAATTTTCGCTCCAATGATTCTTAAATCTCCACAGCTGTGGCATTCTTATTTCTGATGGATACGCATAAGAACCCCCACTCCCCGACCCCTGGTACCACATCAGATCGAGACATCTCCGATCTTTTAAACTCCGCAGTCGAGGAATCAGAACCGCTCATTGTCCCCGCTAACGAGGCACCTCGCAAAGACCGCGCGATCATCCTTGGCGCCGACGCACGATGGGCTTCCGGCTGGGCGCTTCGCTTTATTATCGTGGTCATCGCCAGCGTTATGGCATGGCGCGGACTAGCCACCGTATGGCAAGGCGTCCTCCCCGTCATCCTGGCGCTCTTATTGTGCACTGTCCTCTGGCCGCCAGTGAGATGGCTGCGGGCGAGGAAAGTTCCGCCAGCGGCCGCTGTCATTATTGTTGCTATCGGATTCTTTGGCTCTATTGGCGGTATCTTTGCCGCAATGGCGCCAAGCGTAAGTTCTCAGTCGAAAGACCTCGTCGATCGCGCTACCGAAGGCATTAACCGCGCGCTGCAGTGGGCAGAGCACGGCCCGCTCAACCTGGATACGTCGAAAGTCGATGGCTACATCCAAAAACTAACGCAGGCGCTCCAAGAGCACTCGCGCAATATCGCCAACGGCGTGTTCTCTGGACTTACCACGGCATCATCGATTCTTATCACGATTATCCTGATGCTCATTCTGTCCTTCTTCTTTCTCAAGGACGGCACGCGATTTCTGCCTATGGTGCGCAGGGTCACCGGCCCTAACGTGGGCTGGCACCTCACCGAGGTACTGACTCGTATTTGGAACGCCCTGGCAGGATTCATCAGGGCGCAGGCCATCGTCTCCTTGGTCGATGCCGTCCTCATCGGAATCGGCTTGCTCATCCTCAAGGTTCCGCTTGCCTTGGTCCTGGCAGTGCTGACCTTCTTTGGTGGTTTTATCCCTATCGTGGGTGCTTTCACCGCAGGCGCGCTTGCTGTGGTGATCGCGTTGGTCAGCAACGGTGTTTCTAACGCTATCTTCGCTTTCATCCTGATCATTGCCGTCCAGCAAATTGAAGGTCACATCTTGCAGCCGGTGCTCCAGTCTCGCGCCATGAACCTGCACGCCGCAGTGGTCTTGCTCGCTGTGACTATCGGCTCTGCCCTCTTCAGCGTGGTGGGCGCGTTCCTGGCAGTACCGGTAGCAGCTGCTTTGGCAGTGCTCATCCGTTACCACTCCGAGCTCGTCGCGCTACGAGCAGGTGAAATAACGCTTGACGAGATCGAGCTGGCTACCGCCGAAGAAGCCAGCCCACCGATCAATGGCGAACAGGCTTGGGGCAACCTCAAGGAACAGCTAACCAAGCTAAGTTTGAGAAAAACATCGAATGTGGTGATTAAGAAGGAAGAAGCTCCTTCGCACCCCACAGACGACTAAAAAACTACAAAAAGTGTGGCCCTGGTTCTTCGCCAGGGCCACACTTTTCTTTACTTGGACTTCAAGTGATCCATCTCAAGCACGGTATCCACGCATGCCGCGAGGAGGCGGTGATCATGGGATATGAGCAGAACTCCCACTCCGTTATCAGCTTGTCGACGCAACAAGGACACCACGGCAGCGGTAGCTAGTGGGTCCAGCATGGACGTCGGCTCGTCGCAGATAAGGAATCGCGGTGCCTGCGCTAACGCGCGAGCGATACAGGCACGCTGTAGCTGACCATCACTGACTTGATGGGGCAGCCGGTCTAGCAGCATGGCGTCGACAAGCGCCTCATCAGCGCATTCGTTCACGCGCGCGGCGATGGCATCGTCGTCAAGCTTGCCTGCGATGCGCAATGGTTCCGCGATGATGTCTCTCAGCTTCCACCGGGGAGAACACGCATCCCGAGGCGACTGATTGATGGTGGCGATGTCCGGATTACGGTGGCCTCGTTGTGTAGAAACCTCCTGAGAATCGATGAGGACCTTGCCCAGGGTAGGGGCCATTTTCCCGGCGAGCAGTCGAGCCAGTGTTGTCTTGCCGGAGCCGGAAAGACCCACCAAACCAATCATCTGGCCTGGGATGATCTCAATGCTGAGGTTCTCTAGAACAGGTGCGTTCTTAGTAAATTCAACGGTCACCGCAGATGCGCGAAGGTTCTGTGTGTTATCCACGCTCAAGTCCTTCCGTAACTTTTAATCCGCCACTAGGCAGCGCTGCCAACAATGCGCGCGTGTACGCATGATCTGGCGTGTGCAACACCTTGTGGGCAGGACCGGTTTCCATGATCTCGCCGTCCCGCATCACGGATACGGTGTCGCAGATCTCGGATTCTCGCAGGTCCTCAATATCGTGGCTGATCACCAAAATTCCTACGCCCTTAGAATCTGCGATCTCTTTGAACAGGGCCAAAATATCGGAGGTGAGCTGTGGGTCTAATGCACTGGTCGGCTCGTCGGCAATCAAATACGTCGGGTTGCCGGCCAACGCTGCTGCGATAGCCGCTCGCTGCGCCATGCCGCCAGAAAGCTGATGCGGGAAGAACTCCGAGGTCTCCTCCGGAAGATGGACGGTGTGCAACAAATCAGACACGGTGTAGGTGCCCTGGTGCCGGTCAATAATCTCTTGCAGCTGGGTGCCCAACCTGCGCACAGGTGTGAAAGACTGCGCTGCAGATTGCGGAACAAAACCAACGACGGTGCCCCGGATCTTAGAGAAGTCTTTCTCTCCCCACGCCAGCGGTTTCCCGGCGACGCTCACGCACCCTACGAGCTTGGAATACTGTGGAGCAATTCCCACGATCGACTTACCCAAGGTGGTCTTGCCCGAACCTGAGGCACCAATCAAACCGTGGACGGAACCGGGTTCCACATGCAGCGACGCATCTTTGAGAATCCGCTGCTGGGTGTCATTTTTTCCGTGCACGACAACGCTCACATTGTGAACTTCCATACCCGTGCTCGGGGACACCACGTCGGTCTCTATCTGTTCCTCGGCTTCAGTGACATCAATATCGGTGACCACCTCAGGAACTTTCCGCGCCAGCGACACGGTAGAAAGCGTGGTGGTGAGCAATACGGCTGCAGGGAATACCAGCGCCCACCATGCGCCCCGCATGATGTCCTCGCGAGCGAGGTCCATAAGGGTGCCTAACGACGGCTCATCTGCCTGGATACCCAATCCCAAGAATGACAGCGCAGACTCATGCCACACAGCATGGGGCATCAGCATGATCATGGCTACCACGGTCTGACCAGCGGCTGCAGGAGCTAGGTGCTTGATAAGCACCCATTTAAAGGGGCCACCGGCGGCATAAGACGCATCCACATAATCCGAGGTGCGCACGGCAAGCACAGAAGAACGAACAATGCGGGCAACCGGCGACCAGTGTGTCAACGCGATGGACAGCACAATCGCAACAAGCGAGCCTCGGAACAGCGCAACGATAACCACGGAAAGAATCAGGTGCGGGATGGAGTTCACTGCATCGTTAAGACGCATGATGATGCGGTCTGTGCGTCCACCCACTGCGGCGGCAATCAATCCGACGATCACTCCAAGCGCCGTTGCCACGAGCGCAGACAAAGAACCAATGACAAGCGAGACCCGCAAGCTCTCCGCTGTGCGGACAAAGAGGTCAAAGCCAAAGTGGTCAGTGCCAAAAGGATTAGTGGAGCTCGGGGGATGAAGAGCCCGAGAGAAACTGGGGTTTCCAGCATCAAAAAAGACTGGGACTAGCAACCCGTACAGCACAACTCCGATAAAGACGGAAATGCTGATGCGATGATACTTAGCCCATTTCTGTACGTGCATTGCCACGGGAGATTTAGTTTGTTTAAACATCGCTCACCCTCGGATCAATAATCATGTAAGAAACGTCGCTGGCCAGCGAACCTAGCATCACGACGACCGTAGTGGCAGCGGTAGTGAAAGCCAACAACGGGAAGTCCACCGCAATCGCAGATTCCACGGTCGCTTGAGCCAGTCCTGGCCACGAGAACACGGTCTCTACAATCACAGCGCCCACAACGAGCTCGCCCAAACGCGCGCCAATCAACGTAATCAATGGCATCAGCGACAGCGGAAGCACGTGGCGCACGAGGATGGTTTTTTCACTCAATCCGCGTAGCCGCGCATTAGCCACCGCCGGGGATTGCGAGGCCTCAAGCGTGGACTGCTGCATAGTCAGCAAAGGCCAGGACAACTGGGAGACCGCCAGCACTATAGCGGGCGCAACCAGGTACGGCCCCACCGTCAGCAGTGATGGAACGTCGCCAACACGCGAAGCCCCACCCACCGGAATGACGTGCAAATACACACCAAAAAAGAGGACGGCACCGAGTGCATAAACGTACGACGGAGTGGCCGCTACAAAAACGCCGATTGCGTTAACAGAACGGTCTACCAAGCCTCCGGGGCGACGAGCAGCCCATACGCCCAAGATCGCGGCGATTACGAGCATGAGGAACAAACCGACCGAGGACAGCACGATCGTCCACGGGAGTCGCTCCCAAATCACATCCGCGACCGACTTATTGTAAACGCGTGACCAGCCAAGATCACCTCGCAGCACGTCGACCCACCATTGCAGCCACTGCTGCCACCAAGGCCTATCCACGCCCAACGACGCTGCGATTCGAGCGCGCTCATCATCGGTGTAATCGCCGTATTCGGCACCGAGATAATGAGCAAGGGGATCAAACGGCGACAACGCCGCCAAAGCAAACATAATGAACGTCACTACGACCGTAGTACATGCGATAACAAGCAGGCGCAGCCCCACCATCACACCTATACCGTCGAGGTTGTCTCTTCTTCCAGGCAACAACACTGAAAAAGATCCTTCCGTAGAGAATGCGTATAGCTCCAGTGCCAAAACGCACGGAGCTATACGTCAAAAGATGGGGTGGCTTACTTGGTCCACTCGGCAACACGCCACCATGGTCCCCAGGTGACACCATGAATGTGAGGCTCAAGTAGGTTCTCTGGCTTCTTCCACTCGTTGTGCTTGCTTGCATACACATGCTCAAGGTTGAGCAGGCACAGAGCTGACGGATCATCCATGTACATTGCCTGGGCCTTCTGCCACAGCTTGTTGCGCTTAGCGGTGTCTACCTCGCTGCGGGCTTCGTCGAGAAGCTTATTCAGCTCCTCAGATCCGTAGTCGCCGGGGTTAGCCCACTTGCTGGTAGAAGGTGTACGGGTGTGCAGGTACTCGTACGCCATGATGGTGACGTCATAAGGAGCCGAACCGCCGCCCAGCACTGCTGCTGCTTTGCCCAAAACAGGTCCGATTTCATCCCAGGTTCCAGCCTTGGTCTCAAAATCCAGACCAAGCTTCTTCATCTGGGAAGCAAACTCAATAGCGATGTCGCGACGCGTGGTATCGCTAGATGCGTAGTAGAGGGTGACGTGGAAGGGCTTGCCGTCCTTCTCGCGCATACCTGCGGCGTTCTTCTTCCAGCCGGCTTCGTCGAGAAGCTTCTCTGCCTTAGCTACGTCGTAGCCGAAAGTCTTCGACGAGTCGTGTGCGTCACCGTACAGCGGGGAGATCAGGGTCTCCAGGGTTGTGCCGTAGCCACCCAGTGGCCCGTCCACGAATGCCTGACGATCCACAGCAAAGTTGAGAGCCTGGCGCACCTTAGGATCTTGCAGCTCAGGAACCTTGGGGAAGGAAATTCCGCGCCAGTCAGCCGTCTTGGTAGAGACAACGTCAATGCCGTCTTTGCCCTTCACAGACTTGACCTGTGCCGGAGGAATGGCAGCGCCGTCGACTTCCCCGGCAGCAACGCGCTGTGCACGCGCCGTGTCGTCAGAAGCAGTGGTCACAACGATCTCTTTAACCTGAGGAGCCCCAGCCCAGTAATCCTCATTAGCCTTAAATACAACCTCGTCGCCACGGTTTTCCACCAGCTTATAAGCGCCGGTGCCCACGGGCTTAGTATTCAGCTCCGCCTTGGTGATAGGCCCGTCCGCCTTCAACTTCTCAGAAGGAGCGATGGCGTAGAGCAGCCGTGAATTCATCTCCGCGAGTGGGTGGTTCAACTTGAACACCACGGTGTGCGGATCCTTGACCTCTACCTCTTTGATGACCTCATAGCGAGCAACGATCTGCGAACCTGCATCAATGTTGCGGGCCATGTCGTAGGAGGCCTTCACGTCTTGAGCATCAAAGTCCGAGCCATCGCTGAACTTCACGCCCTCGCGCAGCTTGACCGTCCACTCAGTGGCATCCGCGTTGTGCTCAGGCATTGCAGAAGCCAAAGCAGGAACAAAGTTCGGGATTCGATCTGGACCTGCTGATTCTGGGCGCAGCAAGCCGTCATATACCGGGCTCACACCTGTTTGACCATAGCCTGTCGCAGGATGGAAACCATCGCCTGCTTCCCGGTCAGCTAGCACAATGCGAGACGGGTACCCTTCCTCGCCGCTCGCTTCTTTGTGGCTAGGGTCGCCGCAAGCAACAAGAACGCTTCCAGCAAGGGCCATGGACAAGAGTGCTGCTCCACTGCGCTTAGAGCACAGCGCAAGGAACGAGGGGGAACGTCGCATAGAAAGATCTTTCCTAAGAATGAAGGGTTAGGTATTATTTAGAAAATAACTATCAAGAAGTCAATTGAATTTCAATATCAGAAACTTAGTCTTGGCATGCCTGAGCCTCGATATACAGCCTTACCACCAACTTTAGTTTTAGTGAGAAGAGACACAATGTGTTTTACATCCTACATATCTCACTCATTGCGTTGTCTACAGGCCAGTCGGAGCCTTTATTTTTACGCATGTTTCAGGGGCATACGATCAGCATTTACCCAATCCCAGCCTCGCGTCCACAAGCTTTCTTAACACAAAACTTAAAGCCCCGAAGCTGGTTGCTCCGAGGCTAGAGTTGATCAATGGTGGAAAGCTATCGTCACTATCCCCAAATAGCATTCAAAACAAGCACGGCCATACCGGATACAAAAGCCGCAGCCGGAAGCGTAATCACCCAGGCCATCGCGATGGGCTTCATCAGGCGCCAGTTGGCAGCTTTATTCACAATGCCGATACCCAGAATTGCGCCAATCAGGATGTGAGTAGAAGACACCGGAAGGCCCAGAACCGAGGAACCCATCACAACCGCAGCCGCAGCCAACTCAGCAGAGAACCCGGACGCCGGATGCATCTCCGTAAGCCCCGATCCCACCGTATGAATCACATAGCGCCCGATAAACCACAGGCCTGCGATCAACGCGACACCGCAGGTAACCATCAGTGCGGTAGGAACAGCAGCCTTGCCGTTAATACTGTCAGTCCGCAAGACATCTAGCACTGCAGAGAACGGGCCAATCGCATTCGCGATGTCATTAGAACCATGGGAAAAGGCGAATGCCGATGCCGTAAAGACCTGCATCCAGGAGAAGATGACAAACGTGGCCCGGGAGAGCTCTTGCTGCTTGAGAGTCCGAGAAAAAATCAGCACCGCCATCCACACAACGGCAGAGATCATTCCCAGGATCAGGACATTCCCCAGCGTACTGATGTGCAGGTTAAGGTTCTTTAGTCCCTTGAAGAGCATCATGGCGCCGATGAGGGCTGCGCCACCCGCGGCAAGCAAGGGAACCCAGTTTTCCAGGGCCTGATGGGTGTTGAGGTTATCGCGACGGTGATTAATGCGATAAAGATCGCGGTAGTACTCGGACTCTAGCTCGCTAGGGTCAAAATCGCGCTCCTGAATCAAAGCGGCGTCGCGCGTCATGGCATTGGTGTATGCGAGCTGTTGAATCTCATTCAAACGCTCGAAAGAGGCCTTGAAAGACTTGTGCAGCTCAATACGGTCGGTTTTAATTTGCCGCAATTGCTCGTCTGCATCCTGGTTATAAACCAGAATGTGCTTTTTAATAAAGCCGAAGAGAAGCCACGCAGCCAGCCCACCTAACACAGGTGAGAGAACCCACGACAATGCGATCTGGCCAATTTCACCCCATTGCACCATCTCCCAGCCGCCAAGGCTTTGGGTGAAGCCCAGCACAAGGGAGGCTCCGACGATACCGCCGATGATCGAGTGAGTCGTGGATACCGGCCAGCCCATGCGGGTAGCCGCCAGCAACCACACCGCAGCCCCCAAGAGGGAGGCCATCATAATGAAGGCAAAATGGTGCGGACTAAGGTCAATGGCATTAAGGTCAACGATCCCGGATTTCACCGTATCGGTAACCTCACCACCTGCAAGAACCGCACCAGAAACCTCAAAGATAGCCGCGATAACCAGGGCCTGTTTCATCGTGAGGGTTCCAGCACCCACCGAGGTGCCAAAGGAATTGGCTACGTCATTACCGCCGATATTGAAGGCCATGAAAACGCCGAACAAAATCGTGGTAATCAAAATGCCTTTGTTAGCGGTATCACCCACGTAGCCGAATGACCACAGGATGAAAACGATCAGCGTAATCGCTAAAAGTCCACCAAAAGTAAGGTGCCACCATCGATCTGAACCGGCATCCTCAGTGGATGGTGTGGTCAGCATAGTGCTGTCCGCCATTGTCGCTCTACTTTCTCGAGTCAGTCATTCCTCCGATAGCCAACATGATCAAGGTAAACAGAAAGTTAACCCCAGCAGCGTTTACCACGATAAACCTCCCCCGTTTCACACCTGAACACTCCCCAGACAGACAATCTGGTGTTAAAATTCAATACTAATCTGTCTATCTATGGTTTACCCAGGATAATGGCGGGTTTTTACGTCGTAAAGCACAGCACGAGCAGAAAGGTAACCAGCAATGTCCGCTACATTTCGCATCGCCGTCATCGGCGCTAACGCAACTGGTC
This sequence comes from Corynebacterium silvaticum, assembly GCF_002162115.2. Taxonomy (NCBI): domain Bacteria; kingdom Bacillati; phylum Actinomycetota; class Actinomycetes; order Mycobacteriales; family Corynebacteriaceae; genus Corynebacterium; species Corynebacterium silvaticum. The sequence continues at coordinate 2,319,119 of NZ_CP021417.2, forward strand.
TCTATGCCTCCGATCTGCTCCTGCAGTGTCCGCAAGCAATCCGGGTCGACCTTATTAACGATTCCCCCGTCCCCGCCGGGATCAGTCCTTTTGCGCAAACCCCACAGCAACCTCGCGGCTCAGGCGTGCGCTCTTCCATCCGCGTCATCGGGAATATCCACCCCGACGTCCTAGCGGAGACCCGTTTGGAGGACTATTACGATTCGGTCATTATCGCCGATTTTGCCGATGCCGTTGACGTCCGTCATGCAGTCTTAGAAGCGTTATCCTCACGCAGCGACTATGCACAGGAGAGGAAGCGACTAGGAAGAAAAGACTTGGTCGAGGCCCTCAAAGAACGTGGAATTGTGCACACCATCTGGGCCGATGCCTCATTGCTGCTCACCGGCCGCGACTTGGACGCATGGCAGCGTGCAGTCCATACTGCTCAAGGAGCCCCCGTCTGCTTCTGACTTAACTAATGCAAGCCACCGCTTGCTAGTTATCGGCCTGCGCCAACGATTACCTTAAGGTAGAAAGCAGTACTCATCCCGTTTTAGCTGTTTCCCTCAAGGATCGTGATTTACCGTATGCCGCTTGCAGTAGCCAGCGCAGTCACGCCCACTACTGTTGTGCTGGGCGTCTTCGGCATCGTCTTATCGCTCCCCGCGTGGTTTTTCTTCCTCCGCGCGACATGGCGTCTTTACTCTTTCATTGCTTCTGGGCAACCGTCCCCAGGGCGCACGCATAACCCCGTGCGCAGAGCTTGGCAAACGTTTAAGGAAGTCTTCTTCCACACCGAACTCATGCGCAAACCAGCGGTAGCTGTCGCCCACTGGTTTGTCATGCTGGGATTCCTCTTCGGCGCTATCGTGTGGTTCGAGGCATATATCCAAACCTTTAACCCGGCGGGCGGCTGGCCTTTCCTCTCTCATTGGCGCGTGTACCATCTTGCGGAAGAAATCCTGGCCCTGGGCACCGTTTTCGGGATTCTTTTCCTCATTCTTGTTCGCCTCAATGCAGGCGTACACAGCCGTTTTTCCCGTTTCTATGGCTCCAATGCCAAGGCGGCCTACTTTGTGGAGGCTGTTGTCTTTGTCGAGGGCCTCGGCATGGTTCTGGTGAAAGCTGCCAAAATCGCTACGTTTGGGGATGGCTCCGCCTGGGCGGATTTTTCCACGATATACCTGGCCAAGCTGCTCCCCAGCAGTCCAGTTCTGGTCAGTGCCTTTGCCCTGGTGAAACTGCTCAGCGGCATGGTGTGGCTCATCGTCGTTGCCCACAACCTGACCTGGGGTGTGGCGTGGCATAGGTTCCTGGCATTCTTCAACATCTTCTTCCAACGCAACCCCGACGGCAGCCCGGCACTAGGCAAACTGCAGCCGATGTATTCGGGTACCAAGCAGCTCACGATGGACAACGTGGAAGAAGAGGACAGCCTCGGCGTAGGCAGCCTTATAGATGCGCCGTGGAAGATGCTTCTCGACGCCACCACCTGCACCGAATGCGGCCGATGCCAAGAGCAGTGCCCCGCATGGCATACAGAAAAGCCCCTCAGTCCGAAGCTCTTTATCACTGATATTCGTGACGCTGCGGTCGCACAGTCCTCTTATTTACAAGACCCCACCACCTTTGCCGCGGATGATTCCCACGCTAACGTCGACGTGCTCAAGTTAGTAGGAGAAGCACAGGTCATCTCCCCCGATGTTTTGTGGTCCTGCACCAACTGCGGAGCCTGTGTCGAGCAATGCCCCGTAGACATAGAACACATCGATCACATCGCTAATCTTCGACGCTTCCAGGTCCTCGCGGAATCCGAGTTCCCCTCCGAGCTGACGGGGATGTTTAAGAACCTTGAGACTAAAGGCAACCCGTGGGGAAGAAACTCCGTCGAACGGAAGACCTGGATCGACGAAGCCCGCCGCGATGGCATCGAGGTACCCGTACTGGGCGAGGATATTACGGACTTCTCCGACACTGAGTATCTCTTCTGGGTGGGCTGCGCAGGCGCCTTTGACGAGGACGGCAAGAAAACGACGCGCGCCGTCGTTGAGCTGCTACACGTCGCTGGCGTTAAATTCGCGGTGCTTTCCAAAGGGGAAACCTGCACCGGTGACCCCGCGCGCCGCGCCGGAAACGAGTTCCTCTTCCAGATGCTCGCCGCAGAAAATGTGGATACCCTCAACGACGTTTTCGATGGCGTTCCACGAGGCAGCCGTAAAATTATCACCACGTGCCCGCACTGTTTTAACACGCTGCGCAACGAGTACCCGGATTTTGATGGACACTTTGACGTTTTCCACCACACCCAGCTGCTCAATCGCCTGGTGCGGGAAAAGCTCCTCACTCCTATTCCGCGCCGGCCTGAAGACCGCAAGCCCATCGCGTATCACGACCCGTGCTTCCTGGGCCGCCACAATAAGATCTTCGACCCACCCCGCGAGCTTCTTAACGCAACGGGGATGGAGCTCACCGAGATGGAGAGAACCAAAAACGAGGGATTCTGCTGCGGTGCTGGCGGCGCCCGGATGTTTATGGAGGAAAAGCTCGGCACCCGCATCAATGAAAACCGTGCGGCTGAAGCCATCAAGACTGGTGCTCAAGAAATCGCCGTGGGCTGCCCCTTCTGTAACTCCATGCTCAGCACTGGCGTTAAATCCGTTGCCGACACACAAGAAGCCCCCAAGGTCCACGACGTAGCGCTGATGCTCCGTGATTCCGTGCTTATCGACGGCCAACTACCCGAACCCAAGGAACGGGTATTCCTGGATCCACCTGTCCGCCAGCCAAAGAAGAAGCCCGCAACTACACCTGAGCCGCCCAAGACTCAACCCGCTGCAGCACCTCCGGCCGCGCCACAGCCGCCATCAATTCCGGCTCCGACGATCCCCACCCCGCCAGGTGGCACCCCACCAGTCCCGCAGCCCCCACAGGTGCCGACTCCGGGAGTTCCGCCCATGCCAGTACCACCAGTGGCGGTTCCCCCAGCTGTGATTCCACCGGCAGGCCCGCCCGCGGCGGCAATACCTCCTGTGGCAGCGCCTCCCGCGGCAATGCCTCCCATCGCTGGGCCGCCCACGGCTATACCGCCGGGAAAACAATCGGCGTATCCTGAGGATGATTCCGAGGAACAGTAGTTCTCCGCAGGTGTCGGAACTTTTTGGCAGTGTTATACGTTTGTCTTACGTGGTCGGGGTAAGCGCTTTTACTTCGACCAGCAACATAGTCTACAAGCGCAGATAGGTGGCCCGATTGCGATGACGAACCCGTATCAACCCGATTACCGCATCGGCGATGCCGAACGCACCCAAGCGATGGACGACCTGGGAGTACATTTTGCTGCCGGCCGACTCTCGTTTGAAGAATACGATGAACGTCTTAATCAGGTCACACAAGCGGTTACCCGATCCGACATTTCTTTGCTTTTCGACGATCTCCCCGCCGCACACGCTCCTAAAGCAAACGATCCTTCCGCCTTCCTGCCAGCACCAAGCGCGCAGGAACCCCATTTCCCCGATACATATTCGCCTAACGAGATCGATAATGCTTATTCCAGAGGTCGCAATATCCGTGGCGGAATCCTCGGTCTTACCGGAGTAGCAGCAATCACGCTTACCGGGCTCACGGCTTCCCCTGTATGGGTCATGCTCGTTCCCATGGTCTTCATCATGCTTTACGTGTTAAAGCTCGGCCCTGAATCTTGGCATGCGCCCAGCCGCCTCAAACTTGACCGCCAGCGGATGAAACAAGCCCGGTTGCTTCAGCAACAACAGGTCTTTGCCATTGAGAACCAGAATGCACAGCAGCGAGCGCTCGCCCGTGCAGAGCGCAAGCGCAAGCAAGAGGAGCTCAACAGCATCGCCACAGAACTAGCAACCGACGCTCTTAAACGGTTCCGAGGCAAAAAGAACAGTTAGTGTTGGTGTTTGTCCTTGCCGTGACGCATTCCAATGTCATGCAGTATCCCGTGGATGCGCTCGTCGACAAGCGAATACGACCTCACGGCCAAAGTGTTCTTCCTTGATCGCGCCCATATGCTCCATGGCGCGCAGCGCGCCTGACGCGGTAGGGACCCGAACCCCCGCGGCCTCGGCTATCTCAGTGACCGTGGTGGCCCGCGGCCCTGCATAGTGCAAAACTACGAGAATGCGCAGCCGGGTCCGGTCCCCCATGAGTTTAAAATAACCAGACCAGTCGTCGGCTTGTTCCAAAAGGTCATACATGCGGCGTACCTCATTTATCTCGGGGCGGCCGCCAACAAGGCAGCGGCGCCTTCGGGAGAACGGAGAATCTTTGCTTCTACGTTGAAAACTCAGCAATATTGCTTGACGATAAAGACGATAAAACAGTGTCTACCGGCCCCTCTGCGACACAACGTCCAGAGTGCAGGATAAGGGCAGTATCAGCATATCGCGCCACCAGTCCCAAGTCATGCATAACCGCCACTACAGTCAGCCCCTCGTGAGTGACCAACCGGTGCAGGACCTGGAGCAAAGTCAACTGGTGCTCGATGTCCAGGTGGTTGGTGGGTTCGTCGAGAAGCAACACGCGTGCGCCCTGCGCCAGGCCGCGCGCAATAGAGACGCGCTGCTGCTGACCACCGGAAAGCTCGCTCCACTGGCGCTCAGCTAGGTTTTCCATCCCAAGCAGCTCTAACGCGTGAGCAACCCGGTCGTGATCCCGTTTAGTCCTACGGTGGAAGATTCCTCGGCCGGCAACAGCACCCAGCCCCACAAAATCGACCACCGTCATATCCCCATTGAGCGTAGCTACCTGGGGAACATAGGCCACGGTCTCAACTCGTTGCCGAGCCGGCATGCGAGCGAGAGGCTTATCATCAAAAACGACGTCACCAGTGAAAGGGACGACTCCCGCCACCGCATTTAACAACGTGGATTTTCCACTACCGTTAGGCCCAACCAACGCCGTGATCGTGCCTGGTTGCAGCGTCGCGGTCACACGATGCACTGCGGCGGTATCGTCGTAACTAACACCGACATTTCTGAGATGTATCAAGGTTATTTCTTTCCTTTCTTCCATAAAAGGAAGAAGATCGGAACACCAATGAGAGCAGTAATAATTCCTACCGGGAGTTCCTGCCCTTTAAACAAAGAACGAGCAATCGCATCTGCGACCACCAGCAGAATTGCCCCTACCAGGGCGCTTATGGGGATTACCCGCACGTGCGCGCTGCCTACTACCAGCCGAACCGCATGAGGAACGATAAGTCCCACGAACCCGATAGCACCCACCGAGGCAACCGTAACGGACGTCATAAGGGCAACGATCACCAGGACCGCGCCCCGCGTCAGCACTACGGGGACGCCCATGGTGTGCGCGGTGGCGTCGCCAAGCCGCAGCGTATCTAGATGACGCGACAACGCCCACAAAGCGACGATCGCCGTCGTACACACTATGTCTGTCACCAACAGTCCGTCTTGACGCGAAGAACCCAACGCACCCATGAGCCAGGCCATCACGGCCTGGCTAGAATCCGCGTCGCCCTTGCCCATCATGATCAGGAACGTCACGGCCTGAGCAAACTGACCGACCAGCACACCTGCAAGAACCACCTGTTGGGACTGGAAGCCCGAGCCCCGCAACAGCATCAACAGCACCAAAAAGGATCCCAGGCCACCCAGTGCGGCGCCAGCCGTAAGGCCCAGCACTCCTTGGGTTCCGATAACCAGAACAACAACTGCGCCCACAGAAGCGCCGCCGCTGATGCCCAGAAGATAAGGTTCCGCTAGCGGATTATGCGTGACAGTTTGCAAGCACGCGCCCGCCAAAAACAAACCTTTTCGCCCAAAACCACACTTTCCTTAGCGCAGGGAGAGTAAATGCGACCTTAATCACCCTTGAGACCAGTCAAGTTCCAGCATTGAGTATCAAATTTTTGCGATAGCGTGACAGCCTCAGTTTCCACTTCGGCCATCTGCGCCAAAGATTATCAATGAGTTGATTGACAGTGCAAGTCGTACGCCCCTCACATACAAGTTTGGCGGGTAGCTCATGCGCTACCCGCCAAACATCCTCTGTATTTAAGCATCAGAACTCAAGTACAGTGTTCTCGCCTGTCTGCGTCTCTTAGTATTGACGCAAGTTAATAGGACCTTGTCCTCGTGTCCTACTGCGAACAACGTGCGCAACGTCAAGAATCAATTCCATCAATTCCTCCGTGCGATTGCCCAAAGCCCTAAGCACAAATCCCGGCCTATCGCATTCGGAAATCGCCGCAACCATATCTGGGTTCCCTGCAGAATGCGCTGAAACACGCTCTCGCACTGCCTCAATGAACTCAGTATCGATACTCGGATCAAAGCAAATTGCAGTCGCGACGTGGGTTTTTCCGCCCATCATCAGGTCGGCGTCTTGAGCAAACTCCGCTTCCAATGGGTTAATCCGCAGGTTGTCCACCAAAACAACCTCGCCGTCCATCCGCACAACAGAACGAATATGCACCTGACGATACAAGAACTTCTCACCCTCGGGCGACCAACCAGGGGTGATCACGTCAGAGATGAACAGCGCTCCTTCTGGATGAACGTCCGCAGTAATCTGCTGACGGAAATCCGCATCCCGATACAAGATCAACTGATCGGGGACGTATTCCAGAACGGCGCCAGCAGCCACTTTTATCTCAATATTCTGGACTACAAAGTCACCAGGCGTGCGGTAAACCTTGGCGGCCGACTGATCAGTCAACAGCATCGAGGCACCAGAGTCCACCTCAAGCTTGAGTCGATACGCATCGCCGCCCACGTATCCGCCACCCGGGTTAACAATGATGTAGTACACCTGTCCCGAGTCATCAAGATAGTGCGGGCGAGCGATCTTTAGCGCCCGAGTGTGATACTGGGTCTTTGCGATCGACTTTCCGCCACTGAGCCCAACGCCCAGTTCAAGCACGCCCATCTCCTCATGAGGCGGATCGTGCTCAAAAATTCCTTTAGCTACGTCCCACATTTAATCCGCCAGGTCAAGCATTAACACGTCATGGCGGATCCAATCGATGACCTTGTCCAGGCCCTCGTCCGTCTTGAGGTTTGTGAGCACAAAAGGCTTATTGCCGCGGAAGACCTTGGAGTCATCTTCCATCACCTTCAAGTCTGCACCCACGTGTGGAGCAAGGTCAGTCTTGTTAATCACAAACAAATCAGACTTGATCATGCCCTGACCTGCCTTGCGCGGAATCTTCTCGCCTTGAGCAACGTCAATGATGTAGATAGAGAAATCCACGAGCTCAGGGCTGAAGGTTGCAGACAAGTTGTCTCCACCCGACTCCATGAAGACCAACTCAAGATTAGGGTGACGCTTCACGAGCTCTTCAAAAGCTGCATCATTCATCGACGTATCCTCACGGATAGCCGTATGTGGGCAACCACCGGTTTCCACACCAATAATGCGATCCTCTGGCAGAAGGCCTTCGCGCGCGAGGATCTTTGCGTCCTCGGTGGTGTAGATATCATTAGTAATGGCAGCCATGGAGATCTCGCCATCCAGCGCGCGGGTGATTCGCTCAATTAATGCAGTCTTACCCGACCCGACTGGACCGCCAACACCAATTTTAATAACACTCATCGTAGAACTTTCCTTCAATCTTCTTTTTAAGACATAAACATGCGACTACGCAGCATCTCGTGCTGCATCTGCGCAACTTCTAGCCGTGGGGCGACTACACACAAATCCGCTACTCCGTGAGACATAGTCATCTCTGCCGCCTGCATGACAGCGTTGTAAGCGCTTACTAGCACCCGCTGTCCAGCGTCCTGGCCTAGAGGAATCGCACGGATAGCATTCTGCGTCATGGAATTAGCCATCTGCATGAGATACGCCATGACGGCTCGCTCCGGAGAAACTCCTTCAGAACCAAGAACCAAGCCAGCAGCGATAGCGGGATTTCCGCGCATCTCTCCTGCGGCTACGGCACGACAGTACTCCGCCACCATGGGTTGATCGGGAGAAATGGTAGCTGCGACCTTGGACATGCGCTTTCCCATGGAATTCATGGAAGTACGCACCTGCTTAGGAGTTTGGCAAGAGTGAACCAACTGATCCAGCTCTTTCAAAGAAGCCTGTGCCTCCGCAAAGTCCAGCTCAGACTGTACGAGTTCGACGGCAAAACGCACCGCTAGAGCCTCGGCAAAGCTGGCCTGCCGCAAATAACCATGCAACCAGTGTTTATAGGAATCCGGGTCGTGGACTTCATCGGACTGGATGAATGTCTCTAGACCTGCAGAATGCGCGAATCCGCCAGTGGGTAGAGCCGAGTCAGTAAGGTGCCAAATAACCAACTCGGTCCGGGCACTAGTGGCTATGCTCTGCATGACGGAATGCCTCAGGCATAACATAGTCGCCGCGCGTGTATTCCACGCCCACGTGCTCCAGGTAGTGCTCTACTGTGTGGTCAAAACGCACTACCATAGCAGGCTTACCAAAGGCGCTGTCCTGGTCAAAGAACTGAGCCTGCAGGTGTCGATTGCCCAGAGTATGAGCGACAGCCAAAGCTTCTCGAATATCGCGGGGGGTGATAACCAAGACATCGGTGGCGGCGATTCGAGCCACAATCACCTTGTTGTCTTCCTTGGCCAGGATATCACCATCCTTGATCTCACGGAGCTCATTGCCCAAACGCAATGCATGCTCTGCGCCACTTTCCGTGGTCACACGCTGCACGCGCTTTAGCCGTGTCTCGTTATCAAAGACGACTGCATCCGATTCCAATGCATCACGCTCTGCTGATTCCAGGTCATTCAGATTGCCCTGTATCTCAGTAATAATCATTTTAAAATGCTTTCTGCGAAGTTCGTTAAAAAAGGCGGAACCAGTGTTACTCACACCGGCTCCGCCTCATTCCCTAATCCCAGCGAATTGTCCACATATGTGAGGACATTCCGGTGACTATCCGGATCAATACTAGAACAGGAAGTAACGCTGAGTCATCGGCAGCTCTGTAGCAGCCTCAGAAGTGATCTTCTCACCGTCAACCGTCAGCTCATAGGTCTCTGGATCAACCTTGATATCTGGGTTTGCATTGTTGTGCTTCAGATCAGCCTTGGAGATCTCTCGCATGTTCTTTGCTTCAACGAACTTACGATCAATACCAAGCTTCTCCGGTACGCCAGCTTCGAAAGCTGCCGTGGAGAGGAAGGTAACCGAGGTACGACCAGCAGCTGCACCGCGAGCACCATAGGAGTAACGCATGGTACGTGGCTGCGGGGTCGGGATCGAAGCGTTAGCGTCGCCCATGATGGAGCGAGCGATGATGCCGGACTTGATCACGATGCTTGGCTTCACACCGAAGTAAGCAGGATCCCAAACAACCAGGTCAGCTAGCTTGCCTTCTTCAACAGAACCGATGGTATCTGCAACGCCAGACGCAATAGCTGGGTTAATGGTGTACTTAGCGATGTAACGCTTGATGCGCTCGTTATCGTTGGTAGCGGTATCGCCCTCAAGCGGTCCACGCTGCTGCTTCATGCGGTGAGCAACCTGCCACGTGCGCAGGACAACCTCGCCGACGCGGCCCATTGCCTGGGAGTCAGAAGAGGTGATTGCCAAAACGCCCATATCGTGCAAGACGTCTTCTGCTGCAATGGTTTCCTTACGGATACGTGAATCAGCGAATGCAATGTCCTCAGGGAGGTCAGAGTTGAGGTGGTGGCACACCATGATCATGTCAAGGTGCTCATCCATCGTGTTCACGGTGAACGGAAGGGTTGGGTTGGTGGATGCCGGGAGAACGTTAGGAAGACCAGCTACCTTCAGGATGTCCGGAGCGTGTCCGCCGCCAGCACCTTCGGTGTGGAAGGTGTGGATAACGCGGTCTTTAAAAGCCGCAATGGTGTTGTCGGCAAAGCCGCCCTCGTTCAGGGTATCGGTGTGGATAGCAACCTGAATGTCCATCTCATCGGCAACAGTCAGTGCGTTGTCGATGGTGTTAGCGGTAGCGCCCCAGTCCTCGTGAATCTTCAGACCAATAGCACCTGCACGGATCTGCTCGCGCAGACGCTCGGTGTTGGAGGCGTGGCCCTTGCCCAAGAAACCGACGTTCACGGAGAAGTCACGAGAAGCCTCGATCATCTTGGTGATGTTGCCGGCACCTGCGGTAACGGTCGTAGCGTTGGTGGAGTCCACTGGACCCGTTCCGCCACCGATGAGGGTGGTCGTACCGTTGTCTAGTGCTGCTTCCACCTGTTCTGGGGAAATGAAGTGGATGTGCGTATCAATAGCACCAGCGGTGACAATCTTGCCTTCGCCGCCGATAACTTCGGTTCCTACACCGACGATGATGTCGATGTTGTCCATAATATCGGGGTTGCCAGCTTTACCGATCTTCATGATCTTGCCGTCTTTCACAGCAATATCAGCAGAGTAAATGCCGGTGTAGTCCACGATAATGGTGTTCGTGATAACCAGGTCTGGGACCTGATCTGCCTCGACGCGCGAGTTTTGGCCCATGCCGTCGCGGATAACTTTTCCGCCGCCGAAGGAAACCTCGTCGCCGTACTGAGTAAGATCTTTTTCGACAACGGCAATGAGCTCTGTATCAGCCAAACGGATTCCGTCGCCGGTGGTCGGACCATTCAGTTCTGCGTACTGGCGCCGACTCATTTCAAAAGACATTGTGCTTTGCTCCTCTAAACCTTAATGTGCGCTGTTTGTGGGGTTGTATTTTGAATGCCTGCGCAGGTTAGTCAAGTTTTCCGTTGACTTTGTTGTTGAACCCATAGACTTCACGTGTACCAGCGAAATCGATGAGGTTAACGGTGCGCGAGTCACCCGGTTCGAGGCGCACTGCGGTACCAGCCGGGATGTCGAGGCGCTTGCCCATAGCTGCTTCGCGGTCGAATTCCAGCTCGGAGTTCGCCTCAGCGAAGTGGAAGTGCGAACCAACCTGTACTGGACGGTCGCCTTTGTTAGTCACCACGATTGTGATGGCTTCGCGGCCTTCGTTCATGATGATGGGGGCAGCATCAGAGATGAAGTACTCACCAGGGATCATGTTGTTGTGTCTCCTTAAAGCTTCAGCGCTGTTAGCGAATCGGTTTGTGGACGGTAACCAGCTTGGTTCCATCGGGGAAGGTGGCTTCTACCTGAACATCGGAGATCATCTCCGGTACGCCTTCCATGACTTCATCGCGAGTCAAGATAGTCACGCCCTCGCACATAAGCTGAGCCACGGTTTTACCATCGCGGGCCCCTTCCAAGAGCTCAGCGGTGATAAGCGCAACTGCTTCTGGGTGGTTGAGCTTGAGGCCGCGCTCTTTACGACGTCGAGCCACGTCAGCAGCCACAACGATCATGAGCTTATCTTGTTCACGTTGGGTGAGGTGCATGAGAATCCTCCATAGGAAAGTTGGATTATGAAAAGTTCCTTTACCTTACAGTGATACTGGAACTTCTTCTTTTCGGGTGCTGCACGCTCGCGTGAAAACACCCTTATCTCAAGGGAAGCCGGCACGTGAGGCAACCTCATGTGCCGGCTCGAGGGTTTTTAATTAGGGACGATCATCTGGCAGGGGTTTGCCTCATCAGGACTGCGTCCTGGGGCTAACCCTTCTCTTACGAGTTGCTCTTCTATGTTGTCCCCTGGCGCCGCTGTTTTCTTCTTATTCCCAAAGAACTTGTCAAACAGCCCATTCTGATACATCACTGTTCCCAGAATCATCAGGATACCGACGAACTGGAGGATGGATGGGATCTCACCGAATAGAGGCCATGCAATAACAACGGAGCTCACTGGGGAGAGCAGGAGGATACCTGCAGACAGGGTCGGGTCTAGCCAAACGGTGCCCCACTGAACGAAGGTCCATGCGATAGCCTGGCCCAAGATTGCAAGGGAGATCAGGGAGACCCAGTTCATCATGGTGAGCGGATCGCCAACAGTGTTCTCAGGATCAACCATTGGGAGCTGTCCGTCGATCAAAACGCCGTGGGTGAAGTCCAGGCCGCCACGTGGGGAGCCGATGTGTGCCCAGGTGAACGGAGCAACCATCTGTGCTGCCATGGTGTACATCATTGGCTGGACGTAGAGGTCCTTACGAGGAGCCGTGGTCCTGCTTTACGAGAGAAGTAAAGGTAGAAGGAGTAGCAGATACCGGAGGTAAGGCCGAGCATGGTGCCCAGAGTGGAGGTCTTGATGCCATAGATGGTGGCAGGACCCGTAGCTTCTGCAGACTCAAGAACACCACCGGTGAGCAAAACGCCCACGAACATGATGGGAACGAGAATGAGGAATACCGGCGGAATCTTGTACTTGTCAAAGATCGCGGTAAGCATCGGCACAACGATAACCTGAAGGTTCAGAAGAATCGCAGCGATACCGGCGCCAACGTAGAAGATGGAGTAGTTCCAAGCGGTGAAGTCAACACCGAGGAACAAACCAGCGGCGATAGACATCGCCACGCCCTTCTTAGGAAGGGCTTGCTTGTTTTTGATTTCCCACAGGCCGATCGGCAACAGAACGAGGAAGCCAATCAAAACGCGTAGGAATGCCTGAGTTGCCGGATCCATGTTCGAAGCCTTGACCCAGATCGGGGTAAAGGCTAGGCACGCGGTGCCCAGGGCAATAATCAGGACTGCTTTGCCGTGTCCAACTTTTTTGACCGGCAGGGCCTGATTTAGTGATTTGGTCGCATTCACGTTTTCGGATGCTACCGATAAATTCACAGTTCGCACTAATCTAAATTAGATCTCAGAAAACACCCCCGTCATGCAACTAGCGCAACGCCCTTTAACTGCGGAAATGAATTTTTTCACATAAAAATAACCCCGCAAATCGCCCCTTTCAGGGGGTATTGCGTAGATAACAGAAAAAACGGATTGTGAAGCAAGTCACTATAAATGGGGCGGGGTGCAAGAACGCCCCCGTACCAACCTGAATCGGACTAAAATCAGGGAAAAAGCAACCATTAGCCCCGACCCGAGCCCAAATCAGACCTGCTACATGCATTTTTAGAAAGTTCAAACACGTGTTCCATTTGATAAAAATTTCATCTAGCTTTTTATCCATCAAACGGTTGATTCACTATTTTTTCTAATATTTCCTGGCAGGGACGAGAAATCAGGTTTTTTCACTGTTACCTATCGCACAAAATTTAAACGATTTAGGTTAGTGTTCTTGACCACTTTTCAAAGAAAATCCCGTAAACAGGGCACATAACGCCCCTATGTTTCCCGTAATTATCCATAAGATTTTAAAGAGACAATGCGACCACTCATCGTCTGGAGTACCGGCGAACAACGGCATTGTGGGTTTAACGGCGCGACCGCTCACTTTGTTCCCAAACCTCGCACAACCAATCCCCGGGCCATGTCTCCGCGAAATATGTGATTCGCAGACACACTATATTCTGCGTTTGAACTGCCCCAGCACTACTCCTTGTTTTGTCCTTAATTTCTAGGACTTACCTGCACCTCACCAATGGCCTGTTAATTGCCTCAAAAAAGTGGCAACATTGGGCGGGTGACTAAAAAAGACACCGCTCCCGAATCAGCACTTCTGAGCTCCGTAGGTAACCCGCTGCGACGTAAGCGCCGCACCTTTGATCAGTCGGACAAGCTCAAAAACGTTCTGTATGAAATTCGTGGGCCGGTGACTGCGTTAGCCGAAAAAATGGAACTCGATGGGCACACCATCTTGAAGCTCAACACGGGCAATCCAGCAATCTTTGGTTTTGAAGCCCCCGATGTCATCATGCGCGACATGATCGCGGCGCTTTCGACGTCGCAAGGCTACTCCACGTCGAAAGGCATCATTCCTGCCCGGCGCGCCATCGTTACGCGCTACGAGGTCATCCCAGGCTTCCCAGCATTCGACGTGGACGATGTCTATCTGGGCAATGGTGTCTCTGAGCTCATCATGATGACCATGCAGGCTTTGCTGGATAACGGCGACGAGGTCCTCATCCCTATGCCGGATTACCCGCTGTGGACTGCCGCGACCTCACTATCTGGCGGCACGCCAGTGCATTATCTTTGCGACGAAGACGACGATTGGAACCCTTCCATCGAAGATATTCGTTCAAAGATCACCGACAAGACTAAAGCCATCGTGGTGATCAACCCCAATAACCCCACGGGCGCTGTCTACTCCCCCGAAGTCCTCCGAAATATCGTCCAGGTAGCTAGAGAGCACGACCTGCTGATTCTGGCCGATGAGATCTACGATCGCATCCTTTATGACGGTGCCGTCCACATCAGCATCGCTGCGCTCGCTCCCGACTTACTGTGCATCACGTATAACGGCTTGTCCAAGGCCTATCGCGTCGCAGGATACCGCGTCGGCTGGATGGTCATCACAGGACCCAAGCATTATGCGCGTGGTTTTATCGAGGGAATCGATCTGCTCTCGGGGACCCGTCTGTGTTCCAACGTTCCGGCGCAGCATGCAATTCAGGTGGCGCTGGGCGGACGACAGTCTATCTACGATCTCACCTCTGAAGGCGGTCGTTTATTGGAGCAGCGCAACGTCGCGTGGGAGAAGCTCAATCAGATACCAGGCGTCAGCTGCGTCAAACCCATGGGTGCACTCTATGCGTTCCCTAAAATTGATCTGGAATATTACGACATCCACGATGACGCGCAGCTCATGCTCGACCTGCTTCGCGCGGAAAAGATCCTCATGGTTCAAGGCACGGGCTTCAATTGGCCCAAGCCCGACCATTTCCGCGTGGTCACACTCCCCTGGGCAGCTGACCTTGCCGTAGCGATGGATCGTTTAGGCAACTTCCTCTCTAGTTATAAGCAGTAAAGGGATTAGCGACAGTGGGAAGACATAGCATGGCCCGAGGAACGAACTCATCACGTTCGCAGCGCACGCCACCGCAGCGCCAAATCGCTCGACAGGGCGGCCACAGCGCTCGCAGTGCTCAGCCTGCGCCACGTCGTCGTTCACAGGCAAGCATCCCTTCCCACAACGGCGAGCGTCCGCAGTCACGCAAACGTCCTCAGTCAGGAGCCCGACCCTCGACTGGAAACCGACCCCAGGCAGGTAAGCGGCCCCCATCGCGTAGTCATTCCCTCACAGATAATCGTTCCGGCAACAGCTATATCAGCAAGATAACTAAGGTAGCGGCTCTGTATGCAGAGACCTCGCGCATCGAATTGTGGCGGCGCCTCCTTCTTATCTTCCTTATCGCCTGGGCAATCGCTACTGCGATTGGAGTGGCCAAGCTCTGGCCTAACGGTGAGCCCACTATCGCTCCTGAGTTTTACAAGACGTTCAGCATTGGGCAGAGCCAAGTAAACGGTGAAGTGGTTGCGGAGTCAAAAGGAAGTTGCACGGCCCCAGAATCCGGCACAGTATTTACTACGTCACCGCGTATTATCCCCGGCTCGGATACCTCCTGTACCTGGTATATCGTTGAAATAACTGAGGGCGATGACGCCGGCAAGCGCACTCTCATTGTCAATTCGGGGCAACCGGGTGAAGCAACGCTGGCTTCTGGCGACCAGATTCGTTTACTCCAAGCCCAATCCAAGGATGGTTCCGTCCATTACTCTTTCAGCGACTATCAGCGTGCGCTTCCGCTAACGCTCTGGGGCGTCCTTATCGCAGGCGCGATCATTCTTTTTGCGGCATTGCGTGGGCTGCGCTCTCTGATCGGTTTAGTTATCACCATGGTGGTGGTGACTATATTCACGCTCCCTGCACTGCTTTTGGGCACGTCCCCCACCGGAATAGCCATATTCAGCGGTGCTGTTATTTTGTTCCTCGTTGTGTTCCTGGTCCACGGGTTTAACTGGAAGTCTGCGTCTGCCTTAGGCGGGACTCTCCTTGCGCTACTGCTTGCAGCAGTGTTGGCCAATGTGGCGATAGACAATAACCAGCTCCGCGGTCTAGGGGATGAAGGCAACCTACAGATTCTGTTGTACTTGCCGGATGTGTCTGTCACCGGTTTGATGCTGTGCGGCTTTATCATCGGTGCGCTAGGCGTTCTCAATGACGTGACCATCGCGCAGTCTTCCACTGTCAACGAACTAGCAGAGCTTGATCGTGATGCTTCCTGGTGGCGGCTCTTCTTGGGAGCGATGAAGGTGGGACGCGATCATATCTCGTCTATGGTCTACACCTTGGTCTTGTCCTATACAGGTGCATCCTTGCCGTTGTTGCTCCTGTTGTTTGCGGCTCATCGACCGTTCCTGCAGACCTTAACCAGCGACATCATGGCCACAGAGCTGTTGCGCTCCGGAATTGGCGCCCTCACATTGACACTCGCTGTGCCTTTAACTACCGCGATAGCGGCGCTCACTGTTCCTGAGAAACGGGCGGCTCAACAGTAGATTCAATAGTATTCGTATTCTCCCCCACGCTGGGTGGGCATTCTGCTCTATGTTGCATATTATCGATTGCATGCAGAAACGCTGGGAAACCCGAGTAATCCTCTTTACAACGCAGTTAGCCACCATCTGGCTGCTCATTGGACTGATAGTAAAACACGCAAATTTTAACCTCGTTGACGATATTGGTTTTGGTTTTTCCTTAATCGGACTCCCCAGCTTCCCTACGCTATTCATCACTATTTTGATGGTGCTGCTTACGTCGGGAATGCTGCGTGGGCACCGAGGAGCACTACTGTTTTATCTCTTGGGATTCCAGGTACCAGATCTCATTTCTGGTCTCCTGTTTTTCGCCTTCGGGTTCTTCAACGACCCCGACTTCACCGGCGATAATCCCAAGTACATGATTCTTCTCTTCGCCGTTTCCACGCTGTTTTCTCTGTTCTATCTTATTTGCGGATACCGGGCACTCAAGGACTTCCCCGCCCGCGTCTCAGGTTCCTGGGTACGCGCTCTGAGCACGCTCATCGTCGGCCTTATGATCTCGTTCGCCGTGATGTGGGGTGTCCTGGTACTGCAGGAGCACCAAAACAGCGGTGTGTCTGCGGCGTGGTCGTTCTTTACTGCAATCGGCCTGAGCCCTTCAGAGACTCCTTTCCCAACCGAACTGCACAGCCCGCACTTTATTCGCGTTATCGGCGGCATTCTGTCCTCCATGGCGCTCTTTGCTGCCATCGCTATTCTCTTTGGCTCACGCAAGCACGACGCTGCGACTGCTGAGGAGCAGCTCCTTGCGCGTAAGTTGCTACTCAATCCTCCATCGCCAGACTCCCTGGCATATTTCTCCACTCGCTACGACCGCAGCTTGATCACATCCCCGGATGAAAAAGCTGCTGTGTCCTTCCGCGTTATCGACGGCGTATGCCTTGCCGCTGGAGATCCCATCGGCGACCCCGAATCCTGGCCTGCGGCGGTGGCTAAATGGCGCGAACATAGCCGCAAGAACGGCTGGGTTATGGGTGCCGCCTCTGTTTCGGAGGCTGGAGCAAAAGCTTATGCAGCCGCAGGTATGAACGTTATCGCACTTGGCGATGAGGCAGTGGTGGACGCCGATAACTTCCATCTCAAGAACATGCCAGAGGTGCGTAAAGAGATAGCGGGACCGCGTAAGGCGGGCTACACCGTCCGGGTACAGCGTCAAGCACAGATCCCCGCTGAAGAATTGCAACGCCTGTCTCAGCTCGCTGAGGATTGGCGACGCGGAGACGAACGCGGGTTCACGATGGCGTCTGGCCGCATCGGCGACCCCCGCGACTCACGCACCGTCCTGGTAACCGCTCACGACGCTGACGACAACGTCATGGGATTGCTGTCCTTCGTACCATGGGGTCGCCGGGGCCTCTCCCTTGACGTTATGCGTCGCAATCCTGACGCAATCGGCGGCGTTACCGAGTTCATGGTGGTTGGCCTTGCGCAAGAGGCCGGCAGTCTTGGAGTGTCTAAGTTCTCACTGAACTTTGTTACCTTCCGCGAAGCACTCGATCGTGGTGCTTACGTGGCGGCCTCTTTGAGGGAACGACTGCTGCTCAAGCTGCTTCTGCTTTCCTCACGCTGGTGGCAGATCCAATCGCTCTACCAGTCCAACGTCAAGTACCACCCGCAGTGGCAATCGCGTTTCCTATGCATCGATAATGGCTTCCACACTGCCCGCGTCCTCATTGCTTTTGCTAGCGGCGAGGGATTCCTGCCGTGGATGAAGGAATATGGATCTCCCGTGGGAGACCCCGAAGAAATCGTCGCTCTTGAAGCCGCTGCCCTCATGCCCGCCATCGAGCCACCAGCACTGTCTACTCAGGAGCGCATGCGCAAGACAAAGCTGGAGGAGCTTACAGCCCTCAACATGCACCCCTATCCACCAGCGGTTCCTCGGACTACGTCTATCAAGGAGCTGCTTGCATCAGGTGGTTCGGAGGCCCAGGTCTCTATCACCGGTAGGGTCGCGTTCATCCGCGACCACGGCGGGGTCGTCTTTGCAGATCTGGTTGAGGAGCACACAAAGCTCCAGCTGGTGATCGAGCGCGGCACAGAGCAGACGATGCGCTTGTTTAAGCGGTTGGTCAGCCGTGGTGATCTGATTTCCGCGACAGGTCAGCTGGGTGCTTCTCGCAATGGAACGCGCTCCCTGATCGTTTCCTCCTGGGCCATGGCGGCTAAGTCTCTTACCCCTATGCCGCGCGTCCCGCTCAGCAATCCTCACTTGCGGGCAAAGTTCCGCCACATGGATTTTGCGCTTAATCAAAAAGCCACGGACATTTTCATGGCTCGTTCCAAGGCCGTGAGCGCAGTGCGTTCTGTTCTGCAGGAACAGGGCTACATGGAAGCCGAAACCCCCATTCTGCAGACGATCCACGGTGGTGCAAACGCCCGCCCCTTCAGGACTCATATCCGCGCATACGACCAAAACCTCACGCTTAGGATCGCGCCCGAGCTGTATCTCAAGCGCCTCGTGGTCGGCGGTATCCCGCGTGTCTTTGAGATAGGGCGAAACTTCCGCAACGAGGGCGTGGATGCCACCCACAATCCCGAGTTCACCTCGCTGGAGGCCTACCAGTCGTATGGAAACTGGGACACCATGCGGATTCTCACGGAAGATCTCATTCGTTCCGCAGCAATCGCCGTTTATGGAAAACCAGAGGTGACTACAGCGGACGGTCAGGTTCTTGACCTGAGCGGATCCTGGCCCGTCGTACCTGTTTATGATGCGGTGTCCGAGGCCGTCGGCAAGCATATTTCCCCGGACGCAGACGTCTCCGAGTACGCGGACATCGCTGAGAAATACGACATCACCGCCGCCACCGTGGGCGATCTAGTCAACGAGCTTTACGACGAACTCATCGAACCAAACACCGTCTTCCCCACCTTCTACGCGGGCTTCCCAGTGGAAACCTCCCCGCTCACGATGGCAGATCCAGATCAGCCGCGTATCGCCCAGCGTTGGGACCTTGTTGCCTGCGGCATGGAGCTAGGCACCGCCTACACAGAACTCGCAGATCCGCTGGAGCAGCACGCTCGACTTTCCGACCAGTCCCTGCGCGCCGCCGGTGGCGATGCCGAAGCCATGGAGCTAGACGAGAACTTCCTCAAAGCGCTGCAGTTTGGCATGCCGCCCACAGGCGGACTCGGAATCGGAATCGACCGCCTAGTCATGTTCCTCACCGGCCAAAACATCCGTGAGGTGCTCTCGTTTCCCTTTGTTAAACCAGATACGGACGGATCAGCTCGGGGCTGTTAACCGGGAACATATGATTCTCGCCGCGTAGGAACACAGTTTCTGCGCGGAGCTGTTCCCCTAGCTTTCGTTGCGACTCCAAAAAGCCACGCTGCCAACCCAGGCCCGCGCCAACTAGCAGCGTGGTTTTTGCCATCGGTGCAGGGTTTTTCCCTTCAAAAGCGGTAGCTAAACGACGCTGCCGGGCCTCCACTTTGAGGAATTCATCAAAGAGAAAACGGGCGTTATCCTTCCCACCAAAGCGACGATACAACTCCGAGAATCTGCCATTGGACTCACCGCTCGCCACTTGGGTGAGTTTATGTCCCAGGGGGAAAAGTTCGCCCAACGCGGCACTCGTTCCTTCCTTGAGCCATTCTGGGACCAGCCTTCTGCGTACGTGCACAGGCTCGGAGGGATCGGCAAGGACTAGCCGATCGACTTCCTTGGGATACAGCCACGCCCACTCCATGGCGACCAGACCGCCGACGGAGTGTCCAAAGATGTTGATCTTTTCGCCGGGCTGTAAATGCTCGCGCAGATCAGCGATGGAAGAGCTCAACGGTTTCTCCCAGCTATCAAGGATTTTGGCATCCAACCCCGAAACGAGCTCTTCGTAATTATCTGTTGGGCATGCCCACCCTGGCAGAACGATCCACATGCTTAAGCAGAATAATCGAAGATGTGACAATGAGTATGCAGGCAAAAATTGCTTGGCCTCGTTGCTCGTATCCCGTAGGCGCCTGGATTGCTGTCGCAAAAAGCAAAGCCGCAGTTGAGGCTATAAAACCAACCCCGGCGACCGCAGGGATAAGGGCCCACTTCCTAGGAGAGGAAAGTTCCCTCCATACGAAAATGATTGCCGCTATGCCGATTGCCCCGTGTCCCGAAACCGCCAAGCTTGAGGCAAAAACATGGGCGTTAAGATGCGACTGCACGGGACAGGTTGGAAGCGACTCCGCACAAGGAAGCGGAAACAAAACATCCAAGATCGTTGCCGCGCTGGCTACAAGCAGACTCCCCAGGATCACTTTCTGATGCCACGTCCACCGATCGCGCAGTGCGCCGACAGAAATAAAACAAAGCACACCCGCGGTGATAAGCAGGGCGGAAAGCACATCGCTACCAGCAAAAAGCCAGCGCAGTGGGCTATCTGCTGCTGCATATTCTGAAAGGTATGCGTACTTGGGATTCAGCGGATAACCATAGATAGCTTCCGTGATAAAAGAGGCGTATGCCAACCCACCGAGAGCCAACATTATCTTTCCGAGGTTCACCATGCGCATTGAGCGATTCTAACGCACTTGCGCTTCAGCACGCCCCCTGGTACGCCCGAAGGCCTGCCATCCATCACGGCGGCAGGCCTTCTTGTTTTTCTCTTTACGCTTGTCAGGGATTGTTCGCGCCCGGTTTTTCAACTGCAGATGTTGTTCCAGCCTCTCTGGACTCATCTTCCACCTCCGTCTATCGGGTTTCGCCATGATGCACCTCCTTCACGTGCACCTAGTGAGCCTAGATCCTCCGACCCCGTTGGTACAGCGACCAGCCAGACCAACGCTGCCTATCCAGAACATTCCTGGCGTCAAGGATATTCTTCTTCCGAACCAGCCCCTCGGCAAAGCACGGATCCAGGGAGACAAACTCCGGCCATTCTGTGGCTAGGACGATCGCATCGGCGTCGATAAGCGCCTGCGCAACAGATTCCACGTAGTCGAGTTCTGGTGCCACGCTGCGGGCGGTAGTCATCGCCTGCGGATCATAGACGCACACCCGCGCGCCTTTACGAGCAAGTTGCTGAACCAAAGTCACCGCCGGCGACTCCCTCACGTCATCCGACCCCGGTTTGAAAGCACAGCCCAAAAACGCCACCCGAGCATCACGCAGACCCCCAACCATACGATTAAGCGCATCAGCATAGGAGTCGGGCAACTGCCGATTGAGTTTCTCCACACCCCACAGCAACTCCGCCGCCCCCGCAGCACCGATGTCGCTTGCCGTGGCAGCAAATCCCCTTATGTCCTTGGGCAGACAACCGCCACCAAACCCAAGGCCAGAACCCAAAAATTCCGCGCCAATACGGGCATCACAGCCCATTGTCTGCGCAACCGCAACCACGTCCCCGCCCTGCGCCTCACACACCTCTGCGATCGCGTTAATAAAACTCACCTTGGTAGCCAAAAAAGCATTAGCCGCCAACTTGGACAGCTCCGCCGACGCAAAATCCGTGACGATCAAAGGAGCGCCTCCGCATACACGTCCCGCAGAATCGCAACAGCCCGCCCCTCAGGGCAACATCCCAGCACGATACGATCCGGCCGCAGCGTATCCCCAACCGCGTGGCCCTCCCGCAGAAACTCGGGATTCCACGCGAGTTCCACATCAGCATCCGGGCGGCTCAGCTGCGTGCACAGCCGCTCCAGTCGTGCGGCCGTGCCCACCGGCACTGTCGATTTCCCCACAATGAGGTGAGTTCCACGCAGTAGCGGCACCAAAGACCGCAGCACCGACTCAACAAACCCCGTATCAATGCTTGCCGACGCCAGCGAGCCAGGCGTTCCCACCGTAATAAAATGCACGCTCGCGCTCTGAGCGGCTTGGGAAATATCGGTCGTAAAATCCAGGCCTCGTCCGTTATGGCGAGCCAATAGCTCGGCGAGGCCTGGCTCAAAAAAGGGCGGGTTTCCGGCACACAACGCGGCCACTTTTGCCGCATCGATATCAACCCCTACGACCTCATGTCCCAGTTCGGCCATACAGGCAGCATGAGTCGCACCAAGATAACCCGTCCCGATGACGGAAAGCTGCATCTGACTAATTACGGAAGTTCAAATACGCCTTCGAGGGAGTAGGACCACGCTGCCCCTGGTACTTAGATCCCAAAGCACCCGTGCCATAAGGCATTTCTGCTGGAGAAGTCATCTTAAACAGCGCCAGCTGGCCCACCTTCATCCCCGGCCACAGGGTGATAGGAAGATTAGCCACATTGGACAGCTCCAATGTGATGTGTCCCGAGAATCCCGGATCAATGAATCCCGCAGTCGAGTGCGTCAACAGACCTAGGCGCCCCAGCGATGACTTCCCCTCCAAACGACCCGCGATATGAGCAGGAAGCGTGAACTTTTCCAAAGTCGCACCCAGGACAAATTCCCCAGGATGCAGAACAAACGGCTCCCCCTCCGGCACTTCCACCAGACTAGTCAACTCGTCCTGCTGCAACATTGGATCAATGTGGGTGTACTTGGAATTGTTAAAGACCCGGAAGAAACGGTCCATGCGGACGTCAATGGACGATGGTTGGATCAACTCTGGGTCAAAAGGCTCAATGCTGAGCTCACCAGCGTCAATTGTGGCTCGAATATCGTGGTCTGAATAAAGCACGGCACTAGTCTACGTGCTTCGACGCCCCTTTTGGTAACACCCCCGACTATTCGTGCTAAACTAACTCTCGTTGCTTAAGCAGCATTGCCGATGTAGTTCAATGGTAGAACATCAGCTTCCCAAGCTGAATACGCGGGTTCGATTCCCGTCATCGGCTCCATTTTTTGAGCCGGAGCATGGTATACACCACGCTCCGACTCTTTTTGTATCTACTAGCAATCATCCCCCCACTAAAGCCTGCATTTCCATGGACAAAAGTCCCGAATCAGACAACAAAGGGCCGCTTTGTCTATGGAAATGCAGGTTCGGGTTTAAGATCCTCAAGGTTTTGTCGTTTTTGAGAACGCTAGAAAACCTCACTTGGGCTTTTACACAGCACACATCCGCTAGCGTTCTCAAACGACAATAAACACACGGAAGCCATCGGCTGCGAACGCCGCTTTCCATTCTGCGCACAAAAAATGCCGTAAGAAGCTCCCTCAATAAGCCTCTTACGACATTTCTAGTTTAATACAACCACTAAAGCCTTACATTTTAAAAATCGCCATCAATATCGGTGACCACCACCACTTTCTGATTCACAAATTCGTGCAAACCTAAGTCGGTGAGCTCACGTCCAAAGCCGGAGCGTTTGGTTCCGCCAAAGGGGATGTCTGCTTTCACTCCAGTGGGTTGGTTGATGTAAACCATGCCGGTATCTAGGCGACGCGCAACCGCCTGAGCTTTATCTTTATCCTCCGTGAACACAGATCCGCCAAGACCAAAGGGGGAAGAATTGGCGATCTCAACAGCGTGATCCACATCCCGAGCGCGATAGATCTGTGACACTGGTCCAAAGAATTCAGCATGCGCAGTGTCGGATTCGAGGGGGATATCGGTGAGGATCATCGGGGGGAAGAACGAACCATGCTCGGGTATTGCTACGCCTAGTTCTTCCACTGTTGCACCTTCGCTGCGCGCCTTTTCCACTAGCTTTCCAAGGTCGTCGGCTTCCTGCTGGGAAGATAGAGGTGCCAGCTGAGTCTCTGGATCCATAGGGTCGCCGGCTTTTAGTTCCGCAACTTTGGATTTGTACTGGTTGAGGAAGGCGTCGTAAAGCCCCTCTTCAACGATGATGCGCTTAGAGGAGCAGCACACCTGCCCAGCATTCCAGTGCCGACCAAAGACAGCCCATTCGACAGCTTTGTCCAGCTGGGCATCGTTGAGCACGATGAACGCATCCGCACCGCCTAGCTCTAGAGTGGACTTTTTCACGTGCTTCGCGGCGATAGCGGAAACCGCTGCTCCTGCAGCTTCTGAGCCAGTGAGCGCTACTCCACGGACGCGGGGGTCAGAAATGATCGTCTCTGTAGCGTCGTGACCTGCAAATACGTTTACCAAAAGCCCTTCGGGAGCGCCTGCCTCACGGAACAGCTCAACCATCTTCAACGCCGACTGGGGCACGTTAGATGCGTGCTTGAGGATGATGGTGTTACCCGCGGTGAACTGCGGCGCACCAATGCGAATGACCTGGTAGTAAGGGAAATTCCAGGGTTCCACAGCATACAGAACACCCAAAGGCTCGTTCACCACCTGCACGTCTTGCGCACCAAACCCCTGTGCGGGCAGATAGCGCGGGGCTAGCTGCGATTCACCGTTCTCCACGTAATAGCGCAGCATGCTTATGCAGATGTCTACTTCTGCCTCGGCTTCGGCAAGGAGCTTGCCCATTTCCAATGTCAGGATTTCCGCATACTCGCGCTTCTTGGATTCCAGAATCTCTGCGGCTTTGGCCAACACCGGCACCCGCTCCGAGACAGGCTTGAGACTCCACTCTTTAAAAGTTTCATCCGCACAAGCAATGCCGTGTTGAATTTCCTCTGGGGTAGCCGTAGGGAACTCTTTAAGCACTTCACCGGTGTAGGGATTTGTGGTCTTATAAGCCATGTACTTCCTCCTAGGATCTCGCGTGAGCCTCGAACTTTGAGCCCACACTACGCTCGCGTAAGAACGCGTGCGACGCTTCCTGACCGTGATGTTCGTCCCCTTTTGAGGCCATCAGGTACAAGCAGAAACACTCAGACACACTCAAAAGTGGCCATTCCATACAAAAATGCACGCGGCCTACACACCGCGCGCATTTTCACATTGTTTAGGAGCAGGTCACGATCGGCGATGGATCGTAGACAGTGGTCGTGGTTACCCGCGAGAGTTGGTTACCGCTGAGATCGCGCACAATGCGGGTATCAGATGTGGTGAAACCTTGGGCACCGCCGGAAGGCGTGCAGTCCGGGCCAGATAGTCGGATCGGCCTCGGCGGGGTGTAATTCCAGCGCCCTCCGTTGATGGATTCCACGTTGACAGTCTTTACTCCCGTGAGCTTGACGGTCACGTTGCCGCCACCTGCAGACGTCACGATCCTAACGGGATACGGTGAGGTGTTCTTAAATTGCAGGTCGATGGCACCTTCATAGACCGTGGCCTCGCGTCCCGCGGGGTAACGCGAGATGTAGAAGCTGTGATTGGTGTGGGCTACGTCTTGCATACCGGCAAAGTAGGAGGCGTTGTACAAGGTAGTGGCAAATTGGCTAATGCCGCCGCCTACTGCTTTATCTGCCCGACCGTTGAGAATAACGCCGGATTCCACAAAACCTTGTGCGCGCCCACGTGGACCCGTGTAGCCGTTCAAGGAGAATGTATCTCCCGGCGCGACGATTGCCCCGTTGACCATCTCTGCAACGCGAGCGATGTTCACGCCCGAGGCTTGCGAGTAACCGCCCGTGGTGAATTCACCTACGACCTCGTCAAAGGTGGCGCGTTCCGCCTGCTCGGTGGTAAAGGTCGCGGGTTGGTCGATGTAGACGGCATCGAAGGTTCGTTTGTCCTTGGAGGTCACACGCTCCTGAAAATTTTCTAGCGTCTTCTCCCAGTCAATGGTGATTCCGTCCGCGCTAGGGGTAATTGTCTTGGTTCCACCGTTGAAGATGATGTTGGCGTTTTGCCTTTTCACCTCTGTGACACCAAGGTTTTCCAGGAAAATGCCTTTAGCTGCTTCTACGTTGATGTCCGGTCGCAGCGAATCGTGATCCGGGACAAAGGTGAGCACCTCAGCTAGCCGTTCCACGGGGATGAAGCCGTCGATGTTATCGCGTCCATGCAGCACAAGTGGGCCTTGGAGTGCAGCGTTGGCTGTCTCCTCCGCCTTTTTGAGTGCGGATTCCCCGATCGCGGGCTTGGTGGTGTTCACCTTCACGTTCACACCATTAGGTTTTAGCCAATCGGAGACGACCGCGCTGTTGAGCTCCTGCCGGCTCAAGCTCTGCCCATTCACGGATGCGTGAGAGTTAACCCTGCCGCCGTGGATATCCAGGCTGGCGTCCTGAGGCGCAGGAGTTAGCTCTTTTTCCACCCGGTCCAGTTGCGGGGTCAACTTAGCCTCATCGACAGTGGAGACGATGTTGATCTCATGAGTGGTGAAGAAGCTAGCCAAGCGGGTAAACGGGTTGGCAGATTGTGCGCCCGCTCCGTCGATTGTTTTCTCCCAATCCACCCCAAGTCCTGAGGCTTCAGGCGAGAGGCTGGAGTGTTGCTCTCCCGCGGTGATCTGTACTTGGGCGCTCAGCGCCAGGCCCTTTTTTAGCGTCGAGATGGCTTCATCTTTCCCCATCCCGCCGATGTTGATGCCGCCAACACTTGTCCCTCGGGGGACAGATCCTTGGTTGATCACATAGTCCGTGCCGTACCCGACGCCGCCGAGCAACGCGATCCCTAGGACCACTCCTGCACCGAACTTAGCTGCCTTCTTTGAACTCACTCACACCAACTTAGTGGACACAGGGTGTTGCCCACTATTCCAAGAACTCTAAAGTTTTGCTGTGTAATTTTTTCGTGCGGCTATTTTCGTGACAAAGAACCCCTTATAACCTTTATCAATCCTGTTTTTATGGATTTACATCACACAATCATCGCACCATAATAATTTTTTACTTAAGTCTTCCCAAAGGGATTAAAGAACACCTACCCGGCGCACCGAGTCTTCAAATTGACCTCTGGGATACGCGCCCGTTTCCACGGCAGCAACGGTGGCGTCGATAGCCTCTTTGAGCCCGGCGGTGGTCACCCACAGCGCCTGGTCTGCACCTGCTTGCAACGAGGCCACCACAGCCTGGGGAACAGGCATAGCCCCCGTGATCGCACCCATCGCAAGATCATCGGTGTAGACAACGCCATCAAAAGGATGTCCACCACGATAAGAACCCGTGCGCAACAGCTGATACGCGGCTGGGTTGAGGGTGGAGGGAAGACCATTCTTGGGCGAGCCTAGGTCGGGGACCACCATGTGACCGAGCATCACGCCAGCACCAGGGACATTAATCCGGCTATAGGGCACCAAGTCGATGTTCTCTAGGTCTCCCAAGGGCGGGGTAAACACCTGACCAGTGTGAGAGTCGCCACTGGCACGTCCATGTCCAGGGAAATGCTTAAACACTGGTCGAATCCCCGCGTCCAGCATTCCTTGGGCAAAAGCTGCCGCATATTCCGCATCAATAGTGGGATCCGCGCTAAAAGCGCGATCGCCCACGACATCCAATCCAGCGTCTATGTCTGCAACTGGCGCAAAGTTCACGGTCACCCCGTGCGCCGACAAGGAATCACCCATCGTTTTAGCCATGCCTCGAACCTGCTCGGGGTTCATGGTCTGTGCCATCACTTGGGGTGAGGGGAAGGTCCCCAGGATTCCTTGGTGCCGGAGAACACGTCCGCCTTCAAAGTCGATAGAGACGGAGAAATCACGTCCCACGGCCTTACGCAATGCCTCGATGTTTCTGCCCGGCGCGGTGAGGAGGTTGGGGTCTGTGCCTGATCCTATGAAGATGCCTCCAACACCTTGGTGTAAGGCAGAGAGAGCGTCGTCGTAGTTGCTTACTCCCACCATCATGAGGCTCGCGGCTTGAGCGCGGACGTCGTTAGGTTGTGCTTTTGCGCTTGGCGGCGCACTGGTTTCCTGCGTTGTAGACGCAGTAGCAGACGCAGTGGTGACCTCGGTGCTGGCGGGATCCGTATCGGTTCCGGCGTCACTGCATGCGGCGAGCGCACCGAGGAGGGCGGCGGCGAGAAGTCGTTTTATGTGCATTGCCCATCCAGTAAACCACGGTATTGTTGTATGTATGGCTTTTGAATCCGATTCCCTTAACCGCCGCACCCTCGGCCCCACCATAGCCAGCGCCGTTATCGGTATCGCGGTGGGCATTGTGGCCGTGATTGGTGTGTCGCTCGTCGATTCTGGGCCAGCCAACGGTGCCGCAAACGCCGATTCTTCGGTCCTCGGTGACCCGGAGTATGGCTCACGTCAGTAGATCCGGCTTTGGCATCCCCTTCACTCATAAAGGCGACAAAGGCTAGGACCTTAGCCGACTTCTTCGTGGCGCGCGTGACGCTGCTCTTGTTGTTCTGTGCTCGCCGGCCTCATCTTTCCGGCTGGTTCTGCACTGCCCTGGTGAGTTTTTCGCAGCCGTGGGGGTTAACTGCTGCAGACACAAAGCACGACCTTGTTGCCAACCCTGCGCGCTTTCTTAGCGCAGCTCTCCATCCGTGGACGGATATTTTTCCCATGGGTCAGCTGCAAAATCAGGCCTACGGTTATCTCTTCCCGCAGGGGGCTTTTTTTCTTCTTGCCTCCCCACTTCCGGATTGGGTGGCTCAACGCCTGTGGTGGACGTTGCTTCTGGGCTTGGCTTTTTCGGGTTTTTTGTTGCTTACCCGCAGGCTGGGGGTTGGTTCCACCGGTTCGCGTGTGCTCGCCGCTGCGTTGTATGCGCTGTCTCCTAGGATTTTGACCACCCTGACGGCCATTTCCTCAGAGGCTTGGCCGGTGGCGCTAGCCCCCTGGGTGCTGTGGCCGTTGCTCCCGGTAGCGGGCACGGTGGCTGATACTCCCCACGCTAGCCGACGGCCTCCCGTGCAGGGTTTCCCAGGGGTGGCAGCATCGTTGCTGGCCGTGATAGGTATGGGCGCGGTGAATGCGACGGCTACGGTGGCCGCGTGTGTTCCCGCCGCATTGTTGCTGCTGTGGTTGCGGCGCTGGCGGTTCTTTGTTGTTTGGACTGTTGGTTGCGTTGCGGTGAGCGTGTGGTGGTTGGTGCCGCTGGCCGTCCTCGGTACGTATTCCACTCCTTTTACTGATTTTATCGAGAGCTCCTTTGTCACCACGCGCTGGCTCAACGCCGCCGAAGCCTTACGCGGCACCACGTCGTGGACGCCTTTCGTAGAGACCGAGCGAGAAGCCGGCCATGCGCTTGCCACCAGCCCCTATTTTGTCGTGGTGACGCTCGCCATCGCGGCCATCGGACTGATCGGCCTATGCCGACCCGGCCTGAGGTTTCGTTCCTTTTGGATTGCGTTGCTCTTTGTGGGCGTGATTGTTGTGTGTGGGGCACATTTAGTGCCTGAGCTTCTCGACGGCCCCGGCACCGCACTGCGCAACGTGCATAAGTTTGACCCGCTTGTGCGGATCCCACTGCTTATAGGCGCTGCCCACGCTATCCAGATCCGCTGGATTCCGGAAGCTCCCCGTCGCACAGCAGTCTATGCCCTCGTGGTGCTTGTTGCGGCGGCAGCGGTTTCTCCTGTGTGGTCGGGGCGCTTGCTTCCCTCGGGTGCCTATAGTCAGGTCCCCTCTTATTGGTCGGAAGCTGCTGATTTTCTCAATGAGAAGGCCTCGGGCACCCGCACCTTGATACTGCCTGCGGCCAGCTTTGCCCGCCAAGATTGGGGATGGACCAGAGATGAGCCGCTGCAGCCGTTGTTGTCTGTTCCGTGGCTTGTTCGCGATGCTGTGCCGCTTGTGCCCCCGGAAGCAATCCGCACGCTTGATGGGACGCTTGCGGCTATCGACGAAGGCGAGTTAAGCGAGCTACCAGCCCAGCTCGAACGTCTCGGCGTCGGCGCGCTGGTACTCCGACATGATCTCGACGACTCCGTCGTGGGGACAACCGGGACAGCGCTCACCTTGAGCAAAGTCCAGCGCTTGTTTCCTGCTGCAGAGGTCCGTACCTTTGGCGAGGTCGATGTGGTCGTGTTTGCCCCCCAGCGCAACATGCTGCTTGCCGACGCAGAAAAGGCCGCCCCAACACCCACAAAGCTCGCAGGCGGCGGCGAAGTCCTCCCGCTGCTTCCCCGCGGCCTCTACGAGCTCACGCATGAAGGCGCAGAGATCGTCACCGATACGCCCATGTTGACGGCTCGCAACTTTGGCACCATAGAGTCTGCGGTCTCCGCCCCGCTCGCCTCCGCCGATGAAGCCCGCGACGCTAAGGGCGCAGCGCTCGATTATCCGTCGCAAGGTTTATACACTCGCGTCGTAGAAACCGGCGGCAGCGTGGCGGCCTCCTCGTCTGCCTCGGATGCCACTGCTTTCGGTGGCGCGCACCCCGAGCGTTCCTTGACCGCCGCCGTCGATGGCGATCCAGACACCGCATGGTTTCCCGCCCCCGGAACTCAAGAAGGGCAATGGCTAGAACTACGAGCGCACTCCGATAACCCGACGCTGAGCCTCACCACCACTGGCGCTCCCGCAGAGGTCACCATAAGCAGCGCGGGAGCACACACAAAGGTCAAACTCAAACCTGGAATTCCCACCACCATCAAGGTGCCCGGCGGCCCGACCGACGCCGTGCGCATCACCCTGGGGCCACAACAGCCAACCGCAACTCAATCCGGAAAAGTAGGTATTGCCGAAGCCACCATCGAAGACGCACCGATCCGGCGGGTGGTCACAGTGCCGGAAGCCCCCGCGAGCGTCCGAGAATTCCTGTTCCAAAAGGTTGCGGTGGATACCGGCGTGATCATCAGGAGTTTTAGCCTCCCCAAAGACCTCACCGTTCAACTATTCCAATCCGACTGCCGCCAGCCCACGCATATCGACGACACCCCCTACACCTGCGGCGACGACCTCGTCCTCACCGCCGGTCACCATGAGATCCTTACCCGCGCCAACTGGGTCCGCCTCAGCGAACCAGACTACTCGCCCCGGAATAATCTGCGCGATATAGCCCGCGGAGAAAGCATCCCTCCCGCTGACTATGACAGAATCCTCGTGACCACCCGCGCCGCCAACAAAGGACTCACGGCAACGTTAGACGATGGCACGGAACTACGTCCGGCGGAGTTTAACGCGGCGTCGCAAAGCTTTATCGTCCCGCCAGGCGCCCACGGCGCCGTAACACTCAGCATGCGTGCCGACTCCACCTACCGCCGCGGGCTGCTCGGCGGCGGAGTGCTTGCGGTGGCGATCGCGGCGGGATGCGTCCTAGCCATCAGCCGGCGACGACGCGCCACCGAGCCTCCCGTCAAGCCCTGGCCTGCGTTCATACTTCCCATTATTGGCACGGCGGCGGCCTGCTGCGTCGTGGGATGGTGGGGGCTGCTGATGCTCCCGAGCCTCTGGGCTATCCGGCGTTTTACCACCATCACCCCCACCATCATCATCGGCGCAATGATGGCGATCACCGCCCTCTGGCTCGCGCGCACCCCGTGGCCCAGCGCCCACTACTTTGACCTTGTGCCTTTCACCGACATTCTGTGTTGTCTGGCGTTGCTGTGCCTGCTGCTAGGCAAAGATTGTCGTTTTTGGGAACGCTAGCGCTTGTGGCTCGCGTAAAACCCCAGGATGCCTTTTCTAGCGTTCTCAAAAACGACACTATCGCGCCCAACGGGCGTTCTTTTCCACCAACGTAAAGCTCGCCGCCGCCACAATGACACTTCCCACAAAGCAGACCACTGTGACAAGCATGAAGTGCCCGGAAAACGGTGCGATCCCCAGCAGCGGGAAGACCATCGACAACACCGGAAGGTGCCAAAGAAACAGCGAGTAGCTCCACCGCCCCAGAATAAGCAGGGGCCGACTACTGAGAAACGATGTCCACGCGCCCCCTGTCCCCCAGGCATAAGGCAGCACTATCAGCGCCCCAAAAAGTGCCCCTGCCAGGATTTTTCGCACAAACTCTCCGGGGGTGGGATGCGTCAATCCCTGTGGCCCAAACCATGGCTGCCCCGCCACCCACGCCACGCCAAGGGCCAGCGCCCACCACAGCCATGTGAGATTAAAGCCTCTCCACCTGGTTATTCGTGTCCCCTCCAGCTCAGCTGCGATAAGGCCAACGGCAAACCAGGGCGCATAGGAAGGCGGGAAAATCTGAAAGTTGATTCCACCGGCTAGATCGAGGGGCCATGGCACCGCAGCCCAACCGATCCCTGCCGCAAACATCCCGAAGAAGCACAGCAGGCGCTTGCTTTTCGACGCCCCCCGCAGCGCCCACACCAACACCGGAAGAAAAAGGTAAAACGCTACTTCCACACTCAGCGACCAGAGGTGTGTCAAACCACCGGCAAGGCTGTGGGCTGGGTAAACCTGGGTGAGGGTCAGGGTGGCTAAGATTGTGCGCCACCCCGTGCCAAAGGAATCCGGCAAGAACGCAAAAACAAGCAGGACGCACACCCAATAGGCCGGGAGGATGCGTAGAGCGCGGCGGCGAAAATACGAGAGTGAAGAGCCCGAGTGATCACCGCGCCAGAGCAGGAACGCTGAGAGGCCAAAAAATACTGAAACAAAGAAGTCAAAGCGCGCGAGTATCGCCCCTGGGATCCCCGATTGGCTCATCCCGGTTTGAAAAGCCGTGTGTGTGAGGAGTACCCCGGTGGCAGCCACACCTCGTAGCCCCTCAAGCTGGGGGAGGAAGTTTCGCGTGCGCGGTGGGTACGATGGAGACACTTTAAGGGATCCTAGCGGAAAGTAGAGAGTCGTCAGGGTGATGGACAGCAAAGACACCGGTGTGGATGCTGCTGGCATGGGCACACGAAAAGCCCTGTTTGCGCGTTCCGAAAAGCATGCACGGCGTGCCCCTATCATTGCCTTTGTGGCGGCAGCCGTGCTCTTTATCATTGCAGCGGCTGGGCCGGCTCTCATGATCAGCCGAATCAAGCCTATCCCGGTGGACACCACCCGACAGATCACCACTACTCCTGCGGATACCATTCTCTACGATCCTGAGGCCCCCTGCCCCGCTGATGCTCCACAAAGCTGCTTTGTGGTTAGCACCACCACGCAGCTGCATCGGGAGATCAAAACGGTAAAAACCGATGTCCGCGACGAGGTCGACCTCCACGTGACAGAAAATCTCGTGCGCACAGACACTAAAAAATCCATCATCGATGTCGATGACAAACTGCGCCTTATCCGACATTCCACCTATCCGGTCTTGGATTTTGCGTCGCATATGAAGGTCACCGCACCCAGTCTCAATTTGAGCTTTGATACCGGCGATTTTGCTCGCGACGGCCTCCAATACTTCTATCCGTTTAATACGGAACGCCGCTCGTATCAGTTCTTTGATCCCATCGCGCAAAAACCCTGGCCGCTGGATTATGTGGAAGAAAATAACGGGATCTACAGGTTTACCCAAGACATTCCCGCCACGGACTTGGTTAAAGCTGCGACGCGCTCTTTCACCCAGCCCGAGGACATCTCCGATGAGCCCTCGATGGAAGCCACCACGAGCGACCTCAGCCAGGAGCAGCAAGACCAGATACGCAAGATGCAGATCACGGCCCCGGCATCCAAGTTCTATGGCGAGGGGCGCCCCGGCACGGTCAAGCTCACCCCTTATTACACCGTCAAGCGCACACTGTGGGTAGAGCCTAAGAGTGGTGTGGTGGTTAATCAGAGTGAAGACGTGTTCATGTTCTACGCCACCGATCAGCAGGACGCAGACGCAACTGCTCAGCGAGGCCACGACCCCATGCGCGCGATCTTAAAGACCACACTTCAGTGGGATGCCACAACACAGAAGCATGCCCACGATGAAGCCCAGCCGACAGTGGATACTTTGCACCGGCTGCGCATCGGCGGGTTCGTCGCAAAAATGCTTGGCTTTGCGCTGCTCGCGGTAGGTCTTTGGCTTGCTGTACGACGCCCCCACGACGTCCCACCGAAGCCTTAGAGCATGTCTGCCCCCGGCGCGCGTTCTTCGTCGTATCTGCTCGTCGCATGGACCGCGATGCTGCTCACCCTACTCATGTGGGCTTTGTGGCTACCTTCTGGGTGGTCTGGGATGTTGGGGCTGCGTGACATGGTGGTGCTCAATCACCCGGCACTGACCGCAGGTGCCGTAGGTTTTGGTGATCTGCCGGCACGCAATGCGCCCCAAGACGGAGTGCTGGCGCTGTTGGGTCACGTGGTTCCAGCTACGTGGGTAGTGCGGATGTTGTTACTGGTAGCGGCTGTCGCTGGAGCTCTGGGGGCTGCCCGGCTGGGTAGCACCGCGTGGTCACGAGCTGCCGCGATAACGCTTACCCTGTGGAATCCGTTTGTGGTGGAGCGGTTGTTGCAAGGGCAGTGGTCTTTGGTGATCGCTGCGTGGTTGTTGCCGGTGGTGATCACTGCTTCGACTCGGGGTCGAATTGCGGCACTGTGGCTGAGTTCTTTGACTCCGACGGGGGCGGTCGTGGCAACAATCACGGGCCTGGTTGCCGCTCGTTCTAAGCTTCCCGTCTTGTTAGCTGGTGTGGCCGCTAGCCTTCCGTGGCTCATTCCTAGCCTTGTCACTGTGCCAACGTCTTCCACGACGGCGTTTCTCGCCCGTGCGGAAACCTGGACTGGCACGCTAGGTGCGCTTATGGGGTTGGGCGGCATATGGAACGCTGAGGCAGTTCCCCCCTCACGGGCTGCGGGCTTTGCGGTGTTTGGGATAGCGCTATGCCTGCTCACATTCTGGAAAGCCCCCCGGCGGTGGCAGCTGCTCGGGGCCGCTGCCCTGGCGACGTGCTTGGTGTTGAGCACTCCGGTTGGCGGATGGTTGCTCGCTCATGTGCCCGGCGCGAGCCTTTTCCGTGATTCTCAAAAACTCATCATGCTGCTTATCCCAGCTCTGGTGACGGGCGCGGGCAGAATGCGGTGCCGACCGCTTGCTCTTATCACTCTCTTCCTTGTGATTCTCCAGGTTCCTGATGCCCCGGTGGCCCTCAAACAGCTCACCCCGGTGGCCGAGCGCCCCTGGCCGAGCTCCGAGGGAGACCTACTTTTCCCGGATTCGCGGGGGTTGGTGACCTACCACGGGCGCACCATGGTGGATCCTCGGATCAAGGCTCAGTCAAGTGTGGAGGCAGGGGGCCTTGTGGTGGATGGCACGCTGGTAGACGAGCTTTCTCCCCGGTATTCGGCCGCTGTGAAGGAGTGGCGTCGCGGCTGCACCGAGTGCCTGAAGGAACGCGGTATTGGGACGGTGGTGACGTCGACAAGCTCAGGCGCAGAAACCATCACGGAGATCGGCGGCATCACCCACCGCGGGCGCAGTTACTGGGTGGGCGTATCGCTTGCCTCGTTGTGGCTGGTGGAAGGCGTGGGCGTTGCCGGGGCATGGGCGACGCGTTCCACGAGGTCGAGGAAGCGGCGGCCGGTGTCGTCCCAGGAATAATCCTGCACTGCTTCATAGGCCAAGGCCCCTAAAGCTTCTCGACGATCCGAGTCCGCCAACAACCGGCGGGTCTCCGCAACAAACTCATCCCGATCCCCGACCAGCACACCGCCTTCCCGGACAGAGTCCACAAGCCCGCCCGAGGAGCGGTAACCGATCGTTGGCACCCGATGCTGAGCTGCCTCAATCACCGCTAGACCCCAGC
Source organism: Corynebacterium silvaticum (assembly GCF_002162115.2). Taxonomy (NCBI): domain Bacteria; kingdom Bacillati; phylum Actinomycetota; class Actinomycetes; order Mycobacteriales; family Corynebacteriaceae; genus Corynebacterium; species Corynebacterium silvaticum. The sequence goes on from NZ_CP021417.2 coordinate 2,354,682, forward strand.
CCTCCTTTCGGGAGGGCATGAGGTGTATCGCTGCGCGGTCCAAGAGGGCATGCTTGTACTCCTCGGACACCTGACCGTGGAACACAACCCGATCTGCAATATCCGCCGCTTTATCCCGTAATTGCTGGCCCCACCAGCCAGAGCCGATGATGTCTAGAACTACGCCGTCAAGCGAGCGCACCACCTCGATGGCGTCTTCAATCCGTTTGTGGGGCACCAGGCGCGAAAGCGTGACCAGGTGTAGTCGGCCATCGTCTTCCAAGCGCATATGCGTGGGTGGATGATCCACTCCATTGCGGATAATGTCCACGCGATCGGGATCTACCCCCAGGCCCACCAACTCATCCTTGCTGGGTTGGGAGACCGTGACATAGCGCAGCGACTGGTGCAACCACGGCGATACCTGAGATTCCAAAAACCAGCCGAGCTTAGCCAGGATCTTCCCGGCTACCGGCCACTGCTCGCGATGGCAGTGATGCGTGAGCAAGATGGTGGGCTTGCCGGAAAACAACGCAGCAAAGAAAGGGATTCCGTTTTGAGTGTCCACCACAACGTCGACTCCACGCATGGTGCCAAACCCCACGCGCCCAGCCAACATCCCCAAGGCAGCTTTAGGATAAACCCCAAACTTGCCGCCGCTGCGAGAAAACCGAACGCCGTCACGCATACTGCGCCGGGGAGCATCCGTGTAGGAAGACGTGCGGAAGACTACCTCGTGTCCGTGGCGTGCACAATATTCCGCAACGCGTTCAAGGTAGCGTTCACTCCCGCCACCTTGAGGATGCGTCGTATCACGCCAACATAATAAGAGAATCTTCATATCACAACCCACCCTAGAGCATGAAAAGATAATCTCCATGGCGAAACCACTACAGCGTACTGCAAAGCTTGCAACCCTGCGTCGATCCCTCACGCTTCTGAGGAGTTTTCGTCATGAACAAACCGCGCCTGACAAATTCTACGCCCCGCTGGCAGCTGACACAGCGGAGCTCATAACAAGCCTGTGCAAAGACAGTCGCTCACCGCTGGATAGCGTCTTAGACGTCGGAGGCGGGCCTGGATATTTTGCTGATGAGTTCGAGCGTCGCGGGATTTATTATGTCAGCGTTGAACCCGATGCCGGGGAAATGTCCGCTGCGGGGATTAGCGTCGCGAATGCTGTCCGCGCTAGCGGAACCGCCCTGCCCTTTAGCGCAGACGCTTTTGACGTTGTGTATTCCTCTAACGTGGCGGAACACATCGCTGACCCTTGGCTCATGGGAGAAGAAATGCTGCGTGTAACGCGACCGGGCGGCCTCGCAATTCTGAGCTATACCGTATGGCTCGGCCCCTTTGGCGGACATGAGACCGGCCTATGGCAGCACTATCTTGGTGGCGACTTTGCCCGGGATTACTACACTCGCCGCCACGGGCATCTGCCCAAAAATGTTTTTGGAACATCCTTGTTCAATGTCTCATGCGCTGCGGGATTGCGCTGGGCGCGTAGCCTATCCGACGCACAACTGCTCTTGGCTTTTCCGCGTTATCACCCGCGCTGGGCATGGTGGATGGTACGAGTACCGATTCTCCGCGAATTCCTTGTGAGCAACCTCGTGGTGGTCATGAAAAAGCCGGAGCTCCCTTAAAGGTTAAAGGGGAGCTCCGGCCTCAACAGCACGTAGTATTCTGCTTATTCTGCAGCAGCCACGCGCTGCTTGAGAGCCTCAAACTGCTCAAGCACCTCTGCGGGCACTGCCGAGCCCTTGGATCCAAGGAACTCAAGGTACTGCTCGTTATCCTCAAGGTCGCCCTTCCATTGAGCGGCAGGAGCAGAGAGTGCCTCCTTGACGTCTTCAATCGGGGTGTCTAGACCAGTGAGGTCGAGATCCTCTACGCGTGCGGTGTAACCAGCGATAGTCTCATCAGCTTCTACGCGGCCCTCAATACGGTCCACAATCCACTTGAGAACGCGGCTGTTGTCGCCGAAGCCAGGCCATAGGAAGCGCCCGTCGTCGCCACGGCGGAACCAGTTGACAAGGAAGACAGCCGGCATCTTGTCGCCGCCCTTCTTGCCCATGTCGATCCAGTGCTGCAAGTAATCAGCAGCGTTGTATCCGATGAACGGCAGCATGGCCATGGGGTCGTGGCGCAAAGCACCCACGGTGCCCTCGGCGGCGGCCGTCTGGCCGGAGGACAGCAGCGCACCAATCATGGTGGCGTGGTTCCAATCGTGAGCCTGAGACACTAGCGGAACGGTGTCTGGGCGACGTCCGCCGAAGAGGATCGCGGAGATCGGAACGCCTTCTGGGTTGTTGAACTCTGCGGCGGCAACAGGGCACTGCTCTAGCGGCACGCAATAACGGGAGTTCGGGTGGCTGGAAGGCTGATCGCTCTCCGGAGTCCAGTCGTTGCCCTTCCAGTCGATAAGGTGCTCCGGCTGGTTTTCCAGCTCCTCCCACCAGATGTCACCGTCGTCGGTAAGCGCAACGTTGGTGAACAAGGTGTTGCCCTGCTCCATGGTCTTCATGGCGTTGGGGTTAGAGGAGTAGTTGGTTCCCGGTGCCACACCAAAGAATCCGTTCTCCGGGTTGATGGCGTAAAGACGTCCGTCCTCGCCAAAACGCAGCCATGCGATGTCATCACCAACGACCTCGGCCTTCCAGCCCTCGATGGTCGGCTGCAGCATCGCTAGGTTGGTCTTGCCGCATGCCGATGGGAATGCCGCAGCGATGTAGTAGACCTTGTCTTCTGGGGAGGTGAGCTTGAGGATGAGCATGTGCTCGGCCATCCAGCCCTCTTCCTTAGCCATAACAGAAGCGATGCGCAGCGCGTAGCACTTCTTGGCCAGGATGGCGTTTCCGCCGTAACCGGATCCAAAGGACCAGATCTCCTTGGTCTCTGGGAACTGGGTGATGTACTTGGTCTCATTGCAAGGCCACGCAACATCTTCCTGACCCGGCTCCAATGGCGCGCCCACGGAGTGGAGGCACGGCACGAAAGATCCGTTGTCGCCAATCTTGGCCAGTGCCTCAGCACCCATGCGGGTCATCACACGCATGGAAAGCACCACATAAGCGGAGTCTGTGAGCTGGACGCCGAGCTTGGGCGCGGGGTCGTCGATAGGCCCCATGCAGAACGGAACTACGTACATGGTGCGCCCCTTCATGGCACCACGGTATTGCTCCGTCATCTCGGCTTTCATCTCTACCGGGTCGGCCCAGTTGTTGGTTGGGCCGGCGCCCTCCGGAGTGGAGGTACAGATAAAGGTACGAGACTCAACGCGTGCGACGTCCGCAGGGTTGGAACGCGCAAGGAAGCTATTTGGGCGCTTCTCGTCGTTGAGGCGAATAAGCGTGCCTGCTTCAATGAGCTCCGAGGTAAGTCGATCCCACTCTTCTTGAGAGCCATCTGCAAAGACGACTTGCTCCGGCTGGAAAAGCTCTACATTCTCCGCAATCCAATTCAGCAATACTTCATTCTTTGTAGGGACTTCACCCTTAAGGCCCTTAATGGACACGGTGGACATCACTTCTCCTGACATAGTTGCGCGTGTCAATTGACTGTTCTTCCTCACCACACAGTAGCCATTAAGACGCGGGGAAAGGAACACTAACTCAGAGACGCGCATCACAAAAGCCCCCATTCGCAGCTCCACCCCCGATATTCGCGCCAGACCGGGGAAAATCTTTGAAATTTCCCCCTCACACACCCACCCCTTTTGGGGGCAAAATCATGCAAAATATTCATAGGAAGCCGCAAATACCCGCACGCGCTGCAGTTTTATCGGCCAGCATCAGGCAACAATGTACGCAACACCACACACGCAACAGAGGCCGCTATCGAACTCCCAGCACTCACCACCGGCCCCCACTACACACTCCCCTCCCCCGAAAGAATTCTCCCACCTTATAACTGAGCCGACCCAAAGAGGTCTGACGTCTAGGCAATACATAGAGAAATATCAGCTTAAAAGCGCCTCCCGACAATCACTTCAGTCACATTTTTCACTTTAATTCACTATTTTTTTACCCTGCGCTGGGCCTCACACATTGAACAAATCCCAGCGGGGGGGCAAAATAGCAGAGATGTCTAATTCTGATAATTCTCAAAATTCGCTCGGAGAGCTCCCCGCCGGGCGCCCTTTGCAAACCGATTTCAATAGCCAGTTCAACAACGACCTTGACTATCCCCGCCTCGGGTCGGTAAGTTTCCGCCGCGGAACGCTCACCGATAATCAAGAGAGTATGTGGGAGGAATACTGGCCCAATCTGGGCACAGTCCTGTCCGACGAGCGCATAAACGTCACGGAATGGTTCGGGCGTGACGATGCCCACACGATCTTAGAAATCGGATCTGGAACCGGAACCTCTACCGCCGCGATGGCGCCGCTTGAGACCGACACCAACGTTATTGCCGTCGAGCTCTATAAGCCCGGTCTTGCCAAACTTCTCGGCGCGATCGTTCGCAATGACATCAATAACATCCGCATGGTTCGAGGCGACGGGGTGGAAGTTCTCACCCGCATGTTCGGCGAATCCTCCCTCGACGGTGTCCGTATCTACTTCCCGGATCCTTGGCCCAAAGCGCGTCACCATAAACGACGCATCATCCAGTCGGGCGTTCTCAACCTGATCGCCACCCGCCTTAAGCCTGGCGGAGTCCTCCACGTGGCCACCGATCACGCCGACTATGCCGAGTGGATTACCGAGCTCGTCGATGTAGAACCCATGCTGGAGTATATGGGCTGGCCGTGGCCGGAGTGCCCGCAGCTTACTGATCGTCAGGTCATCACCAAATTTGAAGGTAAGGGCCTGGATAAGGATCACACCATCACGGAATTCCTGTGGAGGAAGAAATAAATGAATTCCTTTGATATTCCCCTCCACATTCCCGTAGCGCCCGATAACGAGCTCTTGTTGGTGTGGGATGCCCCCAACCTAGACATGGGGCTGGGTGCCATCCTTGGTGGGCGCCCTAATGCAGCTCACCGTCCGCGTTTCGACGCCGTAGGCAAGTGGCTGCTGGCCAAAGCAGGCGAACTCAGCCATACCACTGGCATCAAGATTGAGGCTGAGGCGACCGTCTTTGCCAACATCACCCCCGGTGGCGCGGATAATGTTCGCCCTTGGGTCGAGGCATTGCGCAACATCGGATTCGCGGTATTTGCCAAGCCCAAGCTGTCCGAGGAAACCGACGTGGATCCGGACATGCTCGCCCACATTCGCCTACGTCACCAGGCCGGCAAGCTCAAAGGCCTAGTGGTAGCCAGCGCAGACGGACAGAATTTCAAGGACACCCTCGATGAGCTAGCCGCCGAGGAAGTCGCCGTCACCGTCCTAGGATTCCACGAACACGCAGCTTGGGCAGTAGCCGATGAGGCATTGACGTTCGTAGACTTAGAGGAAGTGCCCGGAGTATTCCGCGACCCGCTACCTCGCGTCAGCCTGGATAAGCTTCCCGACGAAGGCGCATGGCTACAGCCATTCCGTCCACTTACTGCCTTATTGTCTAATCGCTAGGATCGATACACATGTTCTCACGCTGGGGAGACTTCGCTTACCGCCACCGTCGTGTGGTGCCCGTAGCAATCGTCGTGTTTATCGTGGCGATCTACGGCATCTTTGGCATCCGCCTTGCCGACCGCATGAGCCAAGAAGGCTGGGACGATCCCGGTTCTTCCTCGACTCAGGCTGCCAACATTGAGCAAGAAGTCTTTGGCCGCGACAACTCCGGCGACGTTGTTCTCCTCTTCTCTTCCGAAGACGGAATAGCTAAGAACAAGAACTTCGATGAGATCAAGCGCTATCTGAGCGACCTCAAAGCTTTACATCCCAACCAGATCGCAGACGTCACATCCTACTTTGATAATCGCAATGCTCAGTTGCTATCCAAGGACGGAAAAACGGCCTTTGCCGCAGTCTCTCTCAGGGGAGACCACGAGCAGACACTGAAAGATTTCCGAGCGATCAAAGGAAATCTGAAGCCGAAATTTGATGGAGTAACCGTCCAAGTCGCCGGAGCCACTGCGGTCGCCGACGCCCTAGATTCCGGCATGGCGGGAGACATTAAACGTGCGGAAGTCGTAGCGCTTCCGCTCGTGGCAATTTTGCTGTTGTTCGTTTTCGGCTCGGTGGTAGCCGCTTTCATGCCACTTATCGTGGGCATTCTCTCCATTTTGGGTTCTCTCGGCGTGCTGTCCATTCTCGCTGGCTTCGCGCAAGTGAATGTGTTCGCGCAGTCCGTGGTCACGCTGCTTGGTTTGGGCCTAGCCATCGACTACGGCCTTTTCATGGTGTCCCGATTCCGTGAGGAAATGGACCAGGGCCGGGATATTCGCGATGCCGTGCGCATAACCACATCCACAGCCGGAAAGACCGTAGTTTTCTCTGCTGCCATGGTGGCCGTGGCCCTTTCTGGTTTGTTGGTCTTCCCGCAGGCATTCCTCAAGTCGGTGGCCTACGGTGCCATCAGTGCCGTCGGCCTCGCCGCTTTGCTGTCCATCACGGTGCTGCCCTCGATCTTCGCGATGCTGGGAACAAGGATCGACAAGTGGACGCTACGCCGGACTAAGCGCAGCGCTCGCACACTCGCCGATACCTGGTGGTACAAGCTACCCGCGTGGGCCATGAAGCGTTCCAAGACCGTCGTTGTATCTGTGGTCTTCCTTCTGATCGCGTTGACGGTGCCACTCGCTGGAATCACATTCGGTGGAATCAACGAGACCTATCTGCCGCCCAACAGCGACGTCCGCAAGGCTCAGTCCACCTTTGATCAGGAATTCCCTGCTTTCCGCACAGAACCCATCAAACTGGTGGTCTCCAACGCCACTAACGATCAACTGATCAAGGTGTATCAGCAAGCAAACACGGTCACGGGCCTCACAGATAGGTTCAAGCCGTCGACCGCCACAAAAGACGGCACCACCGTTCTTTCTGCCGGCATCGCCGAGCGCAAAGACAACGAGTCCGTGGTGAAGCAGCTCCGGGCCATCGAGGTCCCCGAAGGGGTCAGCGTGCACATCGGAGGCACCCCGGCAATGGAAGTTGAATCCATCGAGGCGCTCTTCGAGAAGCTGCCGTGGATGGCAATCTACATCGTGCTAGCCACGTTCATTTTGATGTCTCTGGTGTTCGGTTCCATGATCCTGCCGGCCAAGGCCATCATCATGACCATCCTGGGAATGGGCGCCACCCTGGGCATCCTCACCGCGATGTTTGTGGACGGCATCGGCTCCAGCCTCTTCAACTTCTCCGCCGGCCCGTTGATGAGTCCCGTCCTGGTTCTCATCATGGCGATTGTCTACGGCCTATCCACCGACTACGAGGTATTCCTGGTCTCCCGCATGGTGGAGGCGCGCGATAACGGCGAATCCACCGACGAGGCCATCAAGTACGGCACCGCCCACACTGGTGGCATCATTACGGCTGCTGCGCTGATCATGATCGTGGTCTGTGGCGCGTTTGGATTCTCTGAGATCGTGATGATGAAGTACATCGCGTTTGGCATGGTCGTAGCATTGCTTTTCGACGCCACCATCATCCGCATGCTTCTGGTCCCAGCGGTCATGCATCTGCTGCGTGAAGACAACTGGTGGGCTCCCCGATGGGTCAAACGAGCCTCCGAAGCCATGGGCCATAACTCCGCCCCTGAGCCACTGCCTGTTGCTTCTCGGCCGGTGGAGAGCGGCGATAAGCCTGCTAGGCGCGTCGAACCCGCACAGCCTCGCGTGCCAGTATCCGCCTACATGGACGACACGAGCACTATGGCCCCAGTGAAGGAACCCCCCGCTCCCCAGCGACCGGCTGCGCCACGGCCTACGCCTCCACGGCCCATGCCTCCGCGCACTCCGCCTCGCACTGACGCACCCGCTTTTAATCCAAAGCGCACATGGGGCAGCACACCTGCTACATCGCACAATGCGGGAGGCGCCGATACAGTAGAGGGGCAAGGCTCACATACCCCGAAGCGCAAACTCCATCATTCGCGACGCGAGACCCTAGTCTCCGACACAACAGTGGTGGACCCCCGGACCGCAGGCCGATCCGGGCGCATCGCCTCCGAGGATAACGAGCTCGTCCCCTTCTCTGAGCTGGTGAAGCGTCTGCGTGAAGAACATTAGAGCCCGATGGTGGCATAACAAGTGGGTACGGTTTTTAGGACCGCTGGTGATCCTTGCGATCGCCGCCTTCTTGCTACGCGACAAAATGCCATTCCTCGCCGAGGGATACCACGAGGTACTAGAGGCAAACAACACTGGGCTCGTTCTGTCCGTCGTCGCGGTTCTCATCTCATTGATCGCGATGGCCGAAGTCATGCGACAGCTCCTCCGGGCCGGCGGGTCCAAAGTCAGCCTGCTGCACACCACTCAGCTGGTGTTCATCGCCAACTCTTGGTCAGGCACGTTCCCCGGGGGCGCAGCAATTTCCACGGTGTACCAATTCAAAACCATGTGCACCTGGGGTATAAGCATCCTCGTGAGCTCGTGGTTTATCGTGGTTTCCGGCGCCCTGTCTACGCTCTGGCTAGTGGCCTTGGGGATTGTCGGCGTCTTATTCATGGGCGCCCAGTTCAGCATATGGCCCCTATTGGGCACCGCTGGCGTTATGATCAGCGTCTCCGTTTTGCTCTATGCAGCAACTAATAACCCGCGCACCACCAGCCGCTACGCCACCGGCGTCGTCCGCGCCTTTAACCGCCTCATGCGCAAGGACCCCGAGCGCTGGATTCCCACCATCAAGGGGCAGATCTCCCAGCTCGACGCCGTGCATCTCACCCCCAGCCGTTTTCGCGTGGTCTCGCTGCTCTCGCTCTCCAACTGGCTTTTCGACGTCGCCAGCCTCTGGCTGTGTATCTGGGCCGTTACGGGCAACCTCCCTGGGCTGGAACGCGTCGGTGAGATTCCCTCATTCCTAGGCGTGACTCTCGCCTTTGTCACCGCAAAAATTGTGGGCACTGCACAGATCACCCCGGCTGGCGTGGGCCCCGTCGAGGCCGCTATGACAGCGAGCCTCGTGGCGGTGGGCATGACTGTATCGACGGCCTTTGGAGCGGTCTTTGTCTACCGCATTTTGTCTTTTGCTCTCATCACGGTCATCGGCTGGATCATTTACTTCATCACCGTTGCCCGCGGCGGGATACGCGCAAGCTATGGTGATCAAGACAACGAACCTTATAAGGAGACCGCAACCCCATGAAGTACTTCTGGTACGACGTTATCGCCGTCCTAGCATTCGCCATCTTCGCCCGTGCTGCACACGGCGGCCTGGGCATAATCCAGATCCTCGATACCTGGTGGCCATTCCTCATCGGAACAGCCCTGGGATGGCTTCTCATACGCGCCCGCAACCCGCTGGCCTTGGGTAATGGCGCTATTGTTTGGGGCGCCACTGCGGCAGCCGGCCTCACCGTATGGGGTATCCGTCACGGTCAGGTTCCCCACTGGTCCTTCATGATCGTCGCCACAGTAATGAGTGGAATCTTGCTCCTAGGTTGGCGTGTTGTGTCAGGTAAGATGCGCCGCACCACGGAAAATGCTTAACAAAACGCCCCAAAAATAAGCATTCCCTTAACTTATACTTTTTGCTATGTTAATTTCTGCAAGTAATCGCATACTTTAGGTTCCTTTTCCGAGGGCTCTTTGCGGCCTTTGGGAATGGATCTCGATTCAGAACACCATCCAGAACAACACAGCAAAGAGGTTTCTATGTCTAGGTCTTCACGCCGTATCCCCTTTATCGTCAGCGGCATTCTCGCCGCTGCCATCATATCCCCCGCCGCTCCTGCGCTAGCAGCAGATACAGGTCTTGTGGACGCAGTGACCGCAACGCAGGACGCCGAATAGGCCCCCAAGACTCACGAAGAGAAGCTCCAAGAAGCGACAGAGCTGCTTACCAAGACCACTTCTCAGGGCCCCGTCGCCTATATCCAGCATGAAGGACAGGGAGTACTCAACAACTACGTCCCGGAAGAGGGCGAGATTGAGTCCTTCATCCAAAGCGCTCCAGACAAAGAGCATGCGGCAAAGGAACTACAGACAGCAATCGATTTTGCTCGCAATGACGCCACCACAGTCAAAGAGCGCATCATGGAGATGCTAGATGCGCTGACTGAGCAGTATTTCGACGCACAAACGTCCAAGGAAGAAGCCTTTATCCAGGCCGTACAGAAGGTCCAGAGCGCCGTCAAAAATATGAAGGTCTCCGCTCCGCGGAATGGCTCGCCATTATGCAGAAAGTTGCCGAGCATTACAGCGTGCCAACAGACGGCATTAAAGACGCTTTCACGCCAAACAAGTAGGACTCTTGATAACCCTGCGAGCATATTCACACGACTTTCGTACCCCGCCCCCAGGGTTTAAGAGGGAACTCATCATTAACACAGCTCTCTCTTCCCAGCATATTCGACTAACCTAAACACAATGACAGTGGAGACTTTTCTTACGGGGCTTAGCCCAGCAATTGTGTATGCAGTCGTAGGATTCGGAGTGTTGATTGAGAGCATCGGAATCCCTATTCCCGGTGAAACCGCAGTAATCGCGGCGTCGCTCCTATCCACGACCCACGCTGCCAACATTCATTTGCACTGGGTCTTCGCCGCAGCGTGCATCGGTGCGATTATCGGCGATAACATAGGTTATTCCCTGGGACACCGCTACGGACATCACCTTACTGCTTGGTTGGAAAAACGCTTCCCCCGCCATTTGTCTCCCAACAGGATGCGTTATGTGGAACACCTCATGCGCACTAAAGGGGTTCCTGTAGTCCTCGGTGGCCGCTTCATCGCGTTGCTCCGCATTCTCGCCGGACCGCTCTCGGGCGTGACCCGCATGTCTTATCCCCACTTCTTTTTTGCCAACGTTGTAGGCGCTATAGCGTGGGCAGGAACTGTCACCCTCATGGTCGGTCTTTTAGGAAAAGCCGCTCATACCTGGATTAACGATATTTCCTGGGTGCTCGGCGGAGCCGTCCTGGTCATGGCGATCGCTGCCATCGTCTTTGGCAAAGTAACAGGACGCTGGCTGGACAAAAAAGCAGCCGAATACGCAGAACAATATAGCTAATACAAGAGTATCCCTCCTGGTTTAAACCAGGAGGGATACTCATATGCGCCATATAAGTGCTCAACAGCACTACATAGGCGCGATGGTGTGCTTCTTAGGCAGGTCGTGCAGATCTTTGGTTTCTAGCTGGCGCATGGCGCGTCGCAAAGCAATGCGCGTCTCATGAGGCTGGATCATCGCATCGACATAGCCACGCTCGGCAGCAACATAAGGGCTGGTCATGTTCTCATCGTAGAAATCCATGAAGACCTTCTTCATGTACGCCCGCTGCGTCTCATCCTCGATCATGGCCAGCTGCTTGCCCTGGATCATCACGGAAGCTGCCGCAGCGCCCATCACGGCGATCTGCGCGGTTGGCCATGCCAGGTTGATGTCACCAGTGAGGTTCTTGGATCCCATCACCGCATACGCTCCGCCATAGGCCTTGCGCACGATCAACGAGATCTTAGGAACCGTAGCTTCCACCAGCGCAAAGGCCAGCTTGGCACCACGGTGAATCAGTCCGGCCTTCTCCTGGTCCACGCCCGGCAGGTAGCCGGGGGTGTCTACCACGAACAAAACGGGGATGTTGTAGGCGTCGCAGATGCGGATAAACCGAGCGCCTTTGTCAGCAGCATCAGCATCGATACAGCCGGCGAACTCCAGTGGTTGGTTGGCCACTACGCCCACAGATTTGCCGTCGATACGCGCAAACCCCGTGATCAGGTTAGGGGCGAAGTTCGGCTGCACCTCAAGGAAATCATCGGAGTCAAAAAGACGCTTGAGCAGGTCATGCATGTCATAGCCGGCGTTGGTGTCATCCGGCATGAAGGTATCCAAGACCTCGTCGCCGGTGAGGTCCTCGTCCGCAGGCGCCCAATACCCAGGGTTGGGATCCTGACAGGACAGCGGAAGGTGCTGCAAAAGATCATGGACATAATTGAATGCGTCCTCCTCATCGGCAGCCACATAGGAGACGTTGCCGTTGAGTTCCTGCTGACGAGCCGAACCCAGATCATGAGAGCTAATGTCCTCGCCAGTGACCTCCTTGATCACGGCGGGGCCAGTAACGTACATCTCTGCACGCCCATCGACGGCCACCACAAAGTCAGTGGTCACCGGCGCATAGACAGCACCGCCGGCGGACTTACCCATCATGATGGAGATCTGCGGGCTACGACCAGACAACGGAAGCTGCCTGCGGGAGATCTCCGAATACATGGCCAGCGAGGTCACAGCATCCTGGATGCGGGCACCGCCAGAATCCTGGATGCCGATCACCGGGCAACCAATTTTGATGGCCATATCCATGACCTCACAGACCTTACGACCAAAGGTCACGCCCACGGAACCGCCATACACCGTCTTGTCGTGGGCGTAAATGGCCACGGGGCGGCCGTCGATACGCCCGTATCCGGTGACCACGCCGTCACCGTAAGGGGCATCTTTTTCGTCGGGAGTACGGCCAAGTGCGCCGATTTCTACGAAAGAGCCGTCGTCAAGGAGTCGCTGAATACGCTGACGAGGGGTCGTAAAACCTGCCTCGTCGCGCTTCGCGCGGGCACGCTCGCTGCCCGGATCCTGGGCCTTTTCAAGGCGCGCGCGTAGGTCAGCTAGCTTTTCCGCAGTTGTCTTCATGCTCACTTAGTCAGTCACCTGCTTGGGGGATTATTTGCTGTGCAGTTCTGCAATTCGCTTGGTCAGCTCAAGGCCCACCGTAGCGATTTCCGGCTCATCGACCACCGCAAGGTGATCACCGCGCAGTTGCACAATGTCCAACTGCTCCACGATAGCCGACCAACCACCGTCCTGATTAATCTCAGCGTACGCCGGCTCAAGTTCAATCGCCCCATCGTGCATGCGTTCCGCACGGAACAGGATCACCGGAGCCTTCACACCGGCCCAACGCTGCAGATCCATCTTGTCCAAGATTCGGTTATCTACAAAGGAGGCGCGCTGGTGCTCCAACACACCAGCAGAAAGACCGTGCTCGGAGGCATCCATATTGGCCAAGAACTCACTCATCATGGTCAGAAGAGCGTCTTCACCAGCGGTTTCCAAGAGCTCATAAGGCACGGGGAAGTCAAGACCATAGGTCTTCTTGACAAACGCCGAGTACCGTTCCCACCGCTTCTTGGTCTCTTCCATCGTGTCTGGCGCGGGGTTCTTTGGCTGAACAGTATCCAGCAGAGCAATTGTGGCGATCTCTACGCCACTACCCTGCAGCTGATGCGCTACCTCATAGGCCAACGCGCCGCCAAAGCTCCAGCCACCCAAAATAACAGGAAGCCCATCGGAGTAGTGCTTAATCTCATCCAGGTACTGAGCCGCACGGTCATCCAAAGCACCCTCAAGGCGCTCCACACCGTAAACGGGAACCTCCGCCGGCAGTCGTCGCATCAGCGGTTGATACACAACCGAAGATCCGCCGGCTGGGTGGAACATGAACACAGCCGGGGCGGTCGAGCCTTCCGGACGCGCGCGCAGCACGCGGATATTGCCTTCCACGTCGGTTTCCAGTCCTTCGCGAACAATGTTGGCCAGCGGCTCTAGAGTCTCAGCTGCAAAAACCTGCTCTGTGGTCACTTCAATGCCGCCGCGCTCGGTGAGCCGCTCAGCAATGTCCTTGGCTTGTTCCTCGGTGATTGACGGAAGCTCGCTGGTCACGCCCGCTGCGGCAGCGCCCGTGATTCCCGCCCAGGTAGCAAAGACTAGGCGTTCCGACGCATCACGCGGAGCCACTCCCACGCCTTTAGCACCGTCGCGGGGTGCTTCGCTCTTCTCCACCACAGTGGGTACCGGTGACGGGGTGCTCTCCGCGTCCGTGGTGGCGGCGGAAGCGGTGTCGTCGCCAGCAGGCTTGGCAGCAACCAATCCTTCTACCAGGGTGACTACCTCGGCCGCGGAAGCGTCGCGAAGCGCCTGCACCTGCAGCGGCGGAATCTGGAAGTCATACTCAATGCGGTTCTTGATGCGCATACCCATCAGGGAATCCAGTCCCAAGTCAATAAGAGGCAGTTCCAGCGGAAGATCTTCCACGTCATAGCCCATCGCCTCGGAGACGATAGCGCGCATCCGCTGCTCCACGGTTTCCCCGCTGGCGGGATCCCAGCGCAGGGACTCTCCCACAAAATCAGAAGGCTGTTCCGGCTGGTTTACCGGAATATCCTGAGTCAGCGGCGCAGGAGTCTCAAAAGAATCAGCTGCCAGTGCCACAGCGGTGGCAAAGCCCTCTGCGACAGCAACGGTGGTGTCGCCCATAACGCGGTGAATCTCTACGCTCACACCACCGATGTTGCGAGTGACCACAGTGGTCAGGTCGCCGGACGGCGGCAACGTACCCGTCTCCTCGACTGCGATAAGCGTAGCTCCCGGAAGAACAGCCTCAACGGCTGCTTCCAAGAGCGCTGCTGCAGAAGGAACCAGGTCAGCCGTGGTGGAGAAGGCCACCGCACCCTTAGGCAAAGTCACCTTTGTGCCAGGCAATGCTGCGTGGTTGCCCGATGACGGGCGTGCAGCGGTCCAATACCGTTGGCGCTTCCACGGGATATGGGGAGCGTGAATGGTGTCGCCTTCTCCGTAGAGACGGCTGAAATCTATCGGAGCACCCTGGACATACATCTTGCCCAGGAGGTCTCGAATCGACTCGGCCTCGCTCACCTTGCGCTTGAGCGCGAACAGAAGCTGTGCATCGCCCCTACCGACGCTGAACGCCGTATTCATCATGCCCATCAAGGCAACCGGGTTCGGCGAAATTTCCACCAACATCGTGTGCCCTGCCGCAAACGCCTGCTCGGTGGCGTCCTGGAACCACACCGCCTGACGGGTACACCGCAGCCAATAGTCCGAACCGTGCACCACGGAACCCACAGGATATGTGACTCCCCGATCCACAGAGCTAAACAGTGGAATGGTGATCGGCAGCGGGGTGATGTCCGAGGTCTCCGCGGCGAGTTCGCCAAGGAGCGGCTCGACAGCACTCGTGTGCCCGGCGCCCTTAACGTTAAGAAGTCGAGCGAATTTCTCTTCCGACTCTAACTTCTCCACAAGACGCACCACTGCCTCTCGTGGGCCTCCCACTGTGGTCATGCCCGGTCCTGCATAAACGGCAGGCTCAATGCCTGCGAAGTCTGGGTGGGTGGCAATAAACTCGTCGAGCGCCTCCACGGAGAACTCCACCACGGCCATTGCGCCGAGCTCATCCTCCGGAAGAGACTTCTCGCCCTCACCCATGAGCCTGGAACGGTGGCAAGCAATACGCATAGCTTCCTCAGCGCTAAGACCACCGGCTGCATATGCCGCTGCGATCTCGCCCATGGACATACCCATCACTGCCGCTGGGTGCGCCCCGTAGGAAGCCAGAAGATCAGTCAGCGCGATCTGGATTGCGGTGATAGCCACCTGTGCGGTTTCAGTGTCATACGTCTGTTCGTCGTCAGCGACGATGTCCAGGATGGACCAGCCCGATTCAAAAGCTACCAGCTGATCAAGCTCTTCCAGACGTGCCCGGAACTCGGAGGACATAGCCACCAGGTTCTTCACCATCTTGCGATGCTGGGAACCAAAACCGGAGTACACAAAGACGGGGCCGACGGTAGCCGGCGAATCTGCGGCAGCGATGCCGGCGCTGATCTTGCCTTCCGCGACCTGGCGCAGACGCTTCACCGCGTCCTCGGTGGTGTCTGCGTGAACCACGGCACGAGAGCGCCCATGATTACGCTTAGCGACGCTACGCGCAACCTTAATCAGGTCCTCATCTGCACGACCTTCCAAGAAATCTGCAAGCTGTGCAGCGACTTCCCTGCGTCGCGACGGCAGCAAGCCCGATACCTCAAGAGTGACCGCATTCGGGTTCTCGGGATCTATGAGCTGCGGGGTGGGCTGCTGCTGAGCAGTGTATTCTTCGGGAACAAAGGAGGACACGACCACGTGCGCGTTGGTTCCGCCAAAGCCGAATCCAGACACACCTGCGATCTTGTGGCCCGAGTACTGTGGCCATTCGCGTGGGTCCTCGATGACCTCAAGGTGCTCCGCGTCAAAGTCAACGTAGCGGTTCGGTGCCGTGTAGTTGAGTGACGGCGGCAGCACGTCGTTAGTCATAGAGAGCACAACCTTGATCAGGCCTGCAGCGCCTGCAGCAGACTCGGTGTGCCCAAAGTTTGTCTTAGCTGAGCCAAGCAGCGTGGGAGTGGCAAAATCGCGTCCGGGGCCCAGGACTTTGCCCAGGGAGGTGGCCTCAATGGGATCACCGAGGATCGTGCCGGTGCCGTGCGCCTCCACGTAATCCACAGTCGCAGGGTCCACGCCAGCGTCGCTATACGCACGATGCAGGACATCCACCTGTGCGTCAGGGTTTGGCGCAGTCAGGCCGTTAGAGTGTCCATCGGAGTTGACTGCGGAGCCCTTGATCACGGCGAGGATCGTGTCGCCGTCCGTAATGGCATCCTGGACGCGCTTCAAAATGAGTACGCCGGCGCCGTCGGAACGCACAAAGCCGTCTGCGTCATTGGAGAAAGCATGGATCTTTCCGGTGGGGCTAAAAACGCCCAACTCGCCAAAGCCTGTAGACACAAAAGGCGCAGCGAGGATGTTCACGCCACCTGCCACAGCCACGGAGGCTTCTCCCTCGCGCAGCGCTCGAACAGCTTGGTGCACAGACACCAACGAGGAGGAACAAGCGGTGTCCACGTTGACCGATGGGCCGCGGAAGTCAAACGCATAGGAGATGCGGTTAGGAATAATCGAGCTGGCGGTTCCCGTGAGCGCATAAGGATGAGACTCAGAAGGGTCGGCACTGATCAGCATGCCGTAGTCGTTGCTGGAAGAACCAACGAACACGCCTACCGGTTCCCCGCGCAAGCTGGAGGGCGCAATGTGTGCGTGCTCCAATGCCTCCCACGTCAGCTCAAGCATGATGCGCTGCTGCGGGTCGATGTTCACGGTCTCTAGTGGTGACAGCCCGAAAAACTCGGCGTCAAAGCTGGAAATATCGTCCAGGTAACCGCCCCGGAAATCGATGTCGGCCATCTTTTTGGTCGTGACCTCATCGGCGGCATATTCCGACCAACGTCCAATGGGAAGATCGGTGATGCCGTCACGCCCCTCAACGAGCATGGACCACATCTCATCGATGTTGTGTGCACCTGGGTAACGGGCCGCCATGCCCACGATCGCAATGTCGTGGCTACCTGGGGTATTCGAGGTGCGGGTGAGTGTCTGCAAACGCGCAGCCTGCTCGCGGGGAGCACCCTCTACCAGGCGCTTAGACAGCGCCGTGATAGTCGGATATTCATAGGCAATTGTTGCGTCAAGCTGAACACCGAGGAGGTTCTCCAACTCGCCGGATAGCAGCACAACATCACGGGACGACAGGCCGAAAGACTGCATCGGCTTGTCATCTGTGATCTCTTCAGCCGGTAGCCCAGTAGTAGCGATAACCCAGTTCCGCAACCACACCCGCAGCTGCTCGGTGGTCATCGCGTTTTTGGCACCCTGGCGAGAATCCATACGTATAAAACCTTCTCAGTGATCGGCGAAATATCGGCACCTCTAAAGAAAAGGGGCACCGATAAGATTTACCTACGACAGTCGTTCTATTCTATATCGTCACCGAGGAACTAAGTGTTTCATTCAATGCGGTTTCTCAAAACCTCACTACAGAAGCACAAGAAGGGGCCGCCGCGCACTAAGCTTTTCGACGACCCCTCCTATATTCAATCTCTCTACTGCTCTAGGTATGCCTTCTTGTTCACGCGTCGCGCGATCTTTCCGGAAGAGGAGCGGAGAATCTCGCCAGGAGCGACCACCCGAATATCGGTAGGCACCACACCATGGGATTCGGTCACTGCTGCACGGATTGCCTCGATAGCTTCAGCGTCACCGCTAGCGTCGCGCTCAAGATCGCGCTCGGCCAGGATGATCAGCTTCTCTACGTCGTTGCCTTCAATAGCAAACGCGGCGACGGCTGCCGGGCGGATGTGCTCAGAAGCGTGATCCACGGTGTACTCAATATCCTGCGGGTAGTGGTTACGACCAGCAATAATGACCAGGTCCTTGAGACGGCCCGTAATAAACAGGTCGCCATCAACCATTGCGCCAAGGTCGCCGGTAGCCATCCAACGGTCATCCTCAGGAGCACCCTCTGCACGGGAGTTCTCAGCCAAACGGCCCTCCAACGTGTTGCGGAAGGTCTCCGCCGTGTCCTCGGCACGATCCAGGTAACCGGCGGCCACGTTATCTCCATAAACCCAGATCTCACCGATGGAACCGTCGGCAAGCTCTTGCTTGGTCTCAGGATCCACGATCACGAGCTTCTGCGGGGCAACTGCCTGGCCACAGCCCATCATGGACACTGCAGCAGGAGAGTCGGAATCAATCTGCACAGCCTTGTTTTCAGCGAGCTGATCGCGGTCAAAGTATGCAATGTGCGGGCGTTCCGGAGTTTGCGGCGTGGTCACCAGCAAGGAAGCCTCTGCCAGGCCGTAGGAAGGACGGATAGCGGAGCGGTTGAGACCGAAAGGACCAAATGCAGCCAAGAAGGCATTCACTGCCTTTTCCGTCACAGGCTCGGAACCGACGATAAGACCGTCGACCTTGGAGAAATCTGCATCCGAGCCAGCCTCAGGAGCAGCGTAACGGGATGCCAGCTCTAGTGCGAAGTTCGGGACAACGGTGTAGACCGCGTTGTCGCCCTCACGACGCTTAAGCTGATCTATCCAGCGCGACGGCTGCTGGATGAAGTCGCGCGGAGCCATGAGCTCAAACTCCAGACCCAGCAAGGTAACAAATGCTGCCAGGATGATGCCCATGTCGTGGTGCAGCGGGAGCCAGGAAACGAGGCGCAGTGGCGTCTTGAGCTGAACTGCCGTGAAAATCTGCAGCACGTTGGTCAAGATCGAACGGTTAGTCAGCACAACACCCGCAGGGGTACGGGTAGAACCCGAGGTGTACTGCAAGAATGCCGGGAGATCAACCGGTGCAACCTGTGCAGCGGCAGCGAAAGCCTGCCCCTCCTCGGTGAGCAATGGGTTAACAAAGCTCTGTGCGCCGGAATCAGGCAAGGAGCCGATAGAAATGATGCGTGGGCGTTCTGCGCCTGGGATGTCCGCGAAGAAGCGACGAACAGCCGTAGCGGACGTGTTGTTGGTCAACACGATGGTCGGCTTGGCGTCGCCCATCACTGCAGTGAGGTGGTCTGCGTGTCCCGGCTCTGTGGGGTCATACAGCGGGACGGGGACCATGTCGGCATAAAGCGAACCTAGGAAGCCAAAGAGATACTCTGGGCTGTTATTAGCCAAGATAGCTACGCGATCACCAATGCTGCCGACCTGCTGCAGGCGCGCTGCAACCACCTTGATCCGAGTGTTCACCTCGGTCCGGTTAAAGTCGCGGGTCTCACCTTCACGGGAGGAGGTGAAGTCCCAGAAGCGGATGCAGTGGCGGTCAGCTCCACCTGTTGCCGCATCAGCCTGGAAGAGAACCTCGCCAAGGCCAGCGAGGGTCAGCTCGGGCCGGAGAGTAATCTCGCCCTTCTCGTTGAAGAACTGGCGCATAGCCTGATTCAGATCCATAAATCTCCTTGAGGGTTTCCTGGCACGGGGCTACTGCAGAGCCAACCGCACGCACCGAAAGTGCTTAACGTTCCATCTACTTTATTAGTTTTGATTGCGAAAGTGTTACACAGTGATCAAAAATCTAAATATTGAGGGCAAATCTTCAGGTATAGGCTACCAATCCCCCCTACCCGGCGGCAGCACGACGCACTCAGCAAGCATCACAAAGCTTATCGACGCTCCACCCCCTCCGATACACAAAAGCTGGAAACCTCTGTCGAGATTTCCAGCTTTCTCATCATGACCGTTTAGCCGATCAAGCCCTTTGCCCATTCCACTGTCCATTGGTTGGCAGTGGTTCCGGGAATCACGTGCGGGTTGGTGGCATAGAGCGCGTGAACGCCATTCGCCTCAACCAGCGCCTGGGCCCGTAGCAGCGCGTTTCCTACATCTGCCGGAGCATCGCAGATCGTGTCATCCGGCGCACAGATATCAAAAGTTTTTGCATCCAGCTCGCCGAAACCATTGACGCGCGGACCGCGCATGGTAGCTCCCGGGACAATGGGCTGAACCACAAGATTGAGTGGTTGGAGAGCGACTTCCGCACCAACCCCACCTACAGGATTTCCCACAGCCTGGCCCACACCTGGCTGCCTCCTGCCATCCGCAATGAGGGCGACACCCCTCACTCGCTCGGCGGGGATGACTCCCTGACCGGTACCAATCTTGTTAGCAATATCTCCAGCGATCACTGCTCCCTGGGAGAAACCAGCGAGAATGAAGTCTGTCAGCGGGCACTCTTGGTGGGTGCGAATCAGCTCACCTTCAAGCGTGGATGTTCCCTCTTGCCGTGACTCGTCGTAGCTCAGCTCATGCTGCGCATTGATGTTCCGGAACTGCGCCGTGTAAGGCAGCGTCCATACTTTTACATGGCCGGCAGAATACTGCTCTTGCAGCGGCCGAGAAATCGACAGCATAAACGACGCAGGATTGGCCATTGGGTTGATCGGATCATCATTCTTTGCCGATTCCCACGTACCCGGCGCAGAAATAAACTCCACAGCAGGGCAATGAGCGGGTTGGACGGGCTCGGAAGTCTCCCCCGGCTTGGGTGCAGCACCCTTGTCGCCGGGATCGAGCGGATTGTTATCCGTGTTGTTCATCCACCGAACGATGCCCATGAGAATCAGCATCAGCACCACGATGGTCACTATGACCGTGAGCAGTTTTTTCATAAGCTCTAGCAGTACGCGGATCGGGCCGAAGAATCAATGAGCTTGGTCAGCTCGTCAAAAGAGAGCTTTGATCGTTGTTGCTCCAAGAGCTGCCCTGCAACCGCTTGAACGGTGGCCGGGCTCAACGATTGGCTGTTTCCCTGACACACAACGCCCGCAGCGCCAATCATCTGGTTTTCTACTCCAGCGATGTTCACGCCACCCTTGGTCAAGGTGTCCAAAAACGCCTTTTCCTTTGCGGAGAAGGATTCCCCGGGTGTTGGTTTAGCCGTAATTTCCTGGCCCGCGCCATCCTTGAAGGACTCGTCGACACGCCCACCGCCGTTCGGGGCGGAGCCCGAATCCTGTGCGGATGTTGTCTCAGAAGCTGAGCTCTTAGCCGACGTCGACTCAGAGGATTTAGCCTCCCGCGTCAGCGGGGCGATACTCGTGTTCGTGCCGGAATCCTCAACGGTGGCTCCCCCGCCGCAGGCGGCAAGGGTCACCCCGACGGTAGTCAGAAGAGCTCCCACAAGGAGGCGGTTGCTGCGCATTATCGACGATCCTCCACTACGCGTCCGTTTATTTCGCTGATCTTGCCGTGCTGGAAGGAGATTTCTTCACCACCTGCAGGGATTGAAGTCTGGTCGGAGGTTGGCCAACCATACTCTCCCTGCTCCCACCTCTTGGCGCCCCAAGCGTCAAAGATGGCACCCTTGTAGATCACGTGCGCACCAGTCGTTGCAGACCAGTAGATGTTGCCGTGCTCGAACTGCTGGAAAGCGCCACCTGGGATGAGCTGTTCGTCCGAGGTCGGGAAGCCCAGCTTGGACTTAGCGGTGTCCATCTCGCCGTATTTCTTAGCGATCTCGCCACGGACCCAGTGGTTCTTGTGATCCTTGTCGCGGGTGACGTAGCCGCCCTGGAACTTCTGCACCAGGCCGCCATTGATTTCTTTCGCGTCCTCTACCGGGTAGCCCAGGGTGCCGTCCTCCCATTGCAGTTCGCCCCACTTGTCCACGAGGTCCTTAGGAACCTCAAAAGCGCCGCGTTCTGGGGACCAGTATATGTTACCGCGCTCAAACTGAGCAGCAACGACGTTGTCCTTGAGCTTAAAGTCGTTGGATACTGGGAAGCCCAACCAGGAGTTAGGTCCACCGATCTCGGAGTAACGAGCCCCGACGCGCCCGCTGAGCGTATGCGCACCGGTTGCTGGCGACCAGTAGGCGCGGCCGTCGACAAAGTCTTCAGCCTTGCCACCAGCGATGTCGTACTCGTTGTTTACGCAGGTTCCTACCTGTCCGCCCTTGGTTGCCTCAGCGATAGCGCCGATGGCTGCGCAGGATGCGCCGCGGTCCTCAGAAGACAGACCAAGTGCATCGGCCATGTACGGCCATGCCTGAGTCATTTCAAACTGCCAGTATGGCCAGTCGTGCACGCCGGAAGGACGGAAGTGCGACACCACGTCCACACCTGCGCGCTTGGCGTAGTCCACAAAGGTTTGAGTGGTCATGCGTGAGATAACTTCAAGGCCGATGCCGGCATAGGTGCCCTGGTTCTTGGCCACGGATCCGGGCTGGCCGTAGTCGTCACGCCCAGAGCCTGCAGAAACATAGGTCTTGATGCCCTTGAGAGCCTCGATGCCCAGCTTAGGATCGTGGTCGATCCAATCCTGGGAGCCGTCCGGGCCCCACATTGCAGTGGTGTCATATCCACCAGCGTCCTGCTGTGCTGCGCGGATGGCGGTAGGCATACCGATAGAGGTGGTGTCGAGGTAACCCGAGAATGAGCCAACGAACTTGAATAGGTCGGGGCGACGCTCAGCCAGGTTGACTGCGGCGGTTCCTCCCATGGAAAGCCCGACGATGGCACGGGAATCATTGGTGCGGTAGCCGTGAGCCAGCACTGGCACGAGTTCCTGAGTAAGGAAGGTCTCCCACTTGTAGTGCTTGCCCTTGTTCTCGCGTTGCCAATCTGAGTAGAAGGACGACTCTCCACCCACCGGCATAACTACGTTGACGTTCTTGTCTGCGTAGAACTTCTCGATATTGGTGTTGATGGTCCAGCCGCTCTCTGTTTCCACAGCGCGCAGGCCATCCAGGGTCCACACGGATGGGAAGGTGCGGTTCGGATCCTGGTGCCAATCACGCGCGAGGAGGACCTGAACCTGGATGGGGTTACCGGGCATTGCAGCCGACTTGATAAACAGCGCTATGCGGCGGTTGGTGATCCACTCAACGCGGTCGATAGACACGCCCGCTGGCAGGCCTTCGATCTTCGGATGATCGGTGCGGATCGGAGTGCGGTGTACTCCCTCGTTTTTGAGGTAGCCGGTTTGGTCGTCGATAAGCCCACCAATGTGGGAGCTCTGAGCCGTCGTCGTGGCTGGAACGATGACTGCAGCACCTACTGCCAAAGCAGCAGGTACAGCGGCCGCAGCGATCCAGAGGGAACCACGTTTGCTGAGACGGGATGCGGTGTCGCGCATAGAGTCTTTGTCCTTCTAGTAGTTACGGTTGGCTTTAATCCAGCGCTGACCACGACATACCAAAGGTAAGCATGGTGCAGACGGGGCGCCTCCGGAGGTTCCCCGCCTCCGGAAATTCCCTTTTTCTATCTGCGCTCACCTTGTTCGTCGTTACAGACGCCTCGATGTAGCCGAGTTATTGACTTGTTCTCGCCGCAGTGGCCCGGATCGTGTGTGGGCACGAAGACAGTGGGACCACAAGGTCGTTTCTCAAGTTTAAGTTCAACTTGAGACTTTGGCCAGTGACACACCGACACTTTCTGCTCTTCCTTAGCTCTAATACTCTATTTTCACACCAATATCAGGGTGCCCGAGCCGTTGCTTATCGACGCCCACCCGTCGTTTCCGCCACCGCTTCCACCAGAGAACTCCATCGAAGCCGCCTATCAGCGCGAATCTCTGGGCGTGCCCCCAGTCCCATCCCAGCCAACGCGATCATCGGGATGACCAGCGACAGGAACCCTGCCCACATGAGGGAATTGGGCGTCCTTTCCGCAGAAACAAACGCCTCTCCAAACGGCGGGAAGAGCAACACTGCCGGAAGAAGCCCCACGGCTGCCCACCACGAAGACCTCTCAGCTAGCGCCACCAGACCAGTCACGGCTACAAAGGCCACCATTGTGTAGTGAGTCCACACGATTCCCGACAATGCTGTAACCCCAACAAATGCGACAACCGCACAAATCTCAAATCGAAAATCCTTCAATTTGATCAGGGTCACCAGGAACAAAGCAACGGTAACCAGTACTATCCCCATGCTCCACCACATCACGGCTGCGGGGGCCTCGTCGATAACGGCAACGATACTCCCCTCAGGCTGTTGTCCCCTCGCCAACAGCGACGCCAACGACTGATTGATCGCAGAAACCAACGTCTTTGAACCCAGCCACCCCAAAGCCTGCCACCATGCGCTAATAACAGACCACGGCGCCACCACTAGGGTAAGAACACCCCAGAACAGGCTTAAACCTGCAACCCATACGCCAGCGCGCCTATGCCCCGCAAACATCAGCATTATCAGCACGATGAGCACGGGAGTGAGCTTGATTAGCACTGCTATCGACACAAGGAGCCCTGAGAGCCACGGGCGGCGCACGCTCATGGCAAGCCCCACGGCAATCAGCATCATGATGATCGGCGTGGTCTGCCCAATCCAGAAGCTAAGCTGCGTCGCCGCAGACACCCACACCGCCACCGACAGAACCACAAGAGGGACTATCTGAGGAGTCCGACGCGTCCATAAATTAATGCAACCGGCGCTGAATAAGACCACCGATATGCCACTGAGAACCAACAACACAGAAGCACTCGTGGCAAAGCTCATCAACCGAGTCACCGGCGCCAGCGCATAGGCCACCAGAGGGTTATGAACAAAAGGATGCACAAAAGGAGCGAGATCGCTCACCTGTTCCGCATACGACGCCCACACTGGGCCTGTGGGGTTGCCAAAATCCGTCGGATCAATGGAATAAAGGCTATCCGAATGTCCATCCGCGACGATCTGCCCGCCGATCCACAAGCTTCCCCAGTCGTCCGGCTGAGAATTCCGCGACCCCTGCCACCATGGGGCCGACCCAGCACAGAGCGCCAGCAGCCACCCCAGCGGAGTCAGGAATGACTGAGACTTCTCAGACCTATGGGACATTCGATCACCTTGGAAGCAAAACAGTAGCGGACAATAAAACAGCCGTAGACCAATGTAATGGCCAAAGGCAACAAGAGCATAAAAATCCCCAGAGGTACGAGCCCTCTGGGGAGATAGTAAGCAGGAAGCCTTACCAGGCGTTCATCACGTTCAGGATGCGATCCTTGGTGATAGCCAACTGGTAGTTCCACTGCAGCCAGTTGTGGATACCAACAGCCGGGTAATCCGCAGTGTAATTCAGGCCATAACCCTTTGCCTTGGTCTCCCAAATCTTGGTGGAGAGGCGGGATGCGACCTCAAGAATGGAACCGTTGACGCGGTCCTTGAACGAATACTTTTCGATGTCCGGGCCGCCCCATGCGCCGCTAGCAGCAGAGACATACACGTCCTTGCCGTCGAGGCCGCGCATGTTGAACAGCGGATCGAGCTGAATACGACGTGGGCTGAAGAAGCTACCGTACATGGAGTTAATGTTCAGGCCACCGACTTCGAGGAGAGCGAGGCCCAGCAGGCTGTACATGCCAGGAGCGGTCATGGCGAGGTAACCGGAGTAGCTCAGCACCTGGCGGAACTGCTCTGGGTGAAGAGCAGCAAGGTTCATCGCAGCGGTAGCGCCCATGGAGAGGCCACCGATGGAGTTGTTATTGCGAGCAACACCAAAATGCGCTTCGAGGTACGCAGGAAGCTCTTGAGTAAGGAAGGTCTCCCACTTGAAGACCTGTCCAACGGAACCAATTCCCGCTGGTGCCGCCCAGTCGGTGTAGAAGCTGCCGGCACCGCCAACAGGCATGACCAAGGTGATGTTGTTATCCACAAACATGGTCTGTGCGGAAGCATCAAAGGTCCAAGCGTTGGCCGCATCGGAAGCGCGCGCTCCGTCGAGCAGGTAGAGGGCAGCGTTACCACCACGACCTGCAGGCTGGATCTGCACTGTCACGTTGTGGCCCATAGCCGGGGAGGCAACGTCGCAACGCTGTACCCAGTAGTTTGCACCATCCCACTCACAGTGGCCGGTAGCATCTGGCCGCAACCAGTCGCGAGGGCCTGCGGAAGCAACGCCTGTGCCGGCAACGGTCAGCGCTGCTGCCGTAACCACAGCAGTAAGTGTGGCGGTAGCTTTCTTGCCTACCTTTTTCAATCGGGACGCGATCGTCATAAATCTCCTCGAACTAAGTATGCGGCGTCGCAGTTATTATGTGCACGCAAACGCCCCGTCTCATTCCTGCTTAAGTATCGCGCAGGACGTCCGGGCCGTTACAGAACCGATATAATCCAAGCTAGATTAACTCGCTTATGCTCTTTTTCATAGTTGGAACTTAGTTTTTAGAAAGTTCCCCACCCCACCAGCGCTCTTTATTACCCACTTTTGCGGGGGATATATGCAATCAAAGCAAAGCGCAACTAGTCAGTACGGGCGCTCACCGGCCAAGAAATACGAGCTGCCGGGTCCACAGTAGCCCCATAGTGGGCAGGATCTGGGTTAAGTTCCAGCGAACGTCCTTGGCCTAGTGCAAAAGCAATATTTTTAAAGAATCGTGAAACGCTCATCGGCTCCCGATACGTAGCGATGAACTCGGCTATCTCTTCTGTGTAGAGAGCCTTCCGCACGCTCGTCGCCTCAGGTCCATCAACCCACACAGGCAGGTGGTTAAGATTCGCTGCGGAATCCGCAGCCTGCCAGGACAACGGAAGATGCTTATTGTGGCCGACACGTGAACCCTCGATGCGCGGTTGGCGTGCGCCCAATGGGTTGGATAGGCCCACCGAATCCACAACCCTCACATCCAAAGGAGCATTCATCGACGTCATGCCCAGGTTAATGCGAGTAATAGTCAGCGGAATGTCTTTTTCTTTGGTGGAGTCATCCCTAGGAATCGGCTGCCAGTCGTAGAGTTCTTGCTTGTCATCAACCACAAAGTCGAGCATGAGTGCGTCGTTGTTTGCTTGAGCCTGCGCTAATCGTTCCTTGAACGTTCGCATTACCGGAACCTCAAGGAAATCCTCTGCTGTCTTTGGCGCATTATCAGACGCGCGCCCCATTGACTGCGTCCAATACTCCCGCTCATCCACGATGCCGATTTCCTTCTGAGCATCCCCGCTTCCGGGTCGTTCATAGCTATGGCCGCCAGCGACAACCAAGAACGCCCAGGTTACTGCACCACAGAAAATTCCAAAGCTAGCCAGCTCGTGCAGCTTGCCCTCGCTCGTGGGACGAATCGGGATCACAGCGACGGGAAGCAGCAACACAAAGAGCGGCAACAGCAGCATTCTGCCGTGCATAAAGTCGCCACCAACACGGGTCACATAGAGAATATGCAAGAAGGCACAGCACAGCAGCACCACGATGATGACGCGAGATGTCCGCAGCTCCGAACGCATGGCAGCAAACCTCTGTGCCGATTCAGCGTCAGACTGCGCACCTATCCCCCATGGGCCCCGGAAGAACCCACCATGAACAAACACCGTGTATCCCACGGCGAGCACAAGCAGGGCTGCGATGATCATTCCGTAGGGATCATTAAAGTCCCTCAGATACATCCAGCCGCTTGTCCAGTCACTGAGCTTTGCGGACTTGGCCACTGCGGTCTGCGGAACAATCAGCCCGTAATATCCCATCCGGAAAATCTGGTATCCCAGCGGCAATGGAAGAGCGACCAAAAGAATGAGCCCGCGGCGGCGCCAGGTCTCCGCATTCACAAAAATAACCAGCCCGATCACGCCACCATAAAGTGCCATCTCCGGGCGGATGAACCAGCTCAGGCTACACCAAAAGGCCAAGAAGAGCGTCGCCTGGAATGCCCGATCTGTTCGCTGAGAAGCGTGCGTCTCCGCAGCCGGCGGATGCACAGCGTTGACCCACGCAACGATCAGCCACCACAGCACCGCAAGCCAGAAAAGCGACAGGCCCCATTCCAGACCAGACGTAGCAAAATCTCGTGCCGGGGGCAGCGCGATATAGATGAGAGCGCCAAAAGGAAGAATCAGTGCGTTGCGCTCCGGATGAAGGCGCACAGTAGCAAGAGCAGCAATAGTCAGCGCGGCTGTGGTCAGGAGCAGCGCAAGCCACAACGCGATTGCGCTCAGCTCCCCGCCGGTAACTTTGGCAACCGCAAAGATGAGGTACTGCCACAGAGTGGAGGTATTGGCCTCTACCCGCTCGCCGGCGTTGAACACCGGACCATTACCCGCGAGGAGATTTCGTACGGTCCGCAAAACTATCAGACCGTCATCGCTAATCCACCGGCGTTGCCAGCCTCCAACAAATGCAATCACCGCGATAGCCGTGGTAGACACAAACGCGGTGGTCACTGACAACGACCGACCCTTATTCATGAGTGCTCATGCTAACACTGAAGACGGGGCTATTGTGAATCCGAGTGATAAATGTTGCGTGATTAGTTTTTGTTCTCACACTTATTCATATCGCTCTACACCTGCCTTTCCATAACAAAACCGCCACCGAACAGTTCTGCGAAGAAACTGCTCTGTGGCGGTTGCACTCCTAGTGGCGTGAGCCTAAAACGCAGGAACCAAATACACAGCGATGCCGATGCACACGACCCATGCGATCGCTAGGACCTGCAACGCGCGGTCTGACAGCGCGAGCTCATCAGGAGCGCCGCCGTCGCCACGGTCAACGTCGGCTGCATAGCGCAAGATAGCCACGGTAAAGGGAACCATGGAGACCTGGTACCACACTGAAGCCGTTCCGGAAGATGACGCAGCCATCTCAAAGCCCCATAGCGAGTACGCAATAACCACAGCGGTTGCAGAGAGCGTCCACACAAAGCGCAGATACGTGGGCGTATACCCTTCAAGTGACTTGCGGATCTTCGCGCCCGACTTCTTGGCCAGCAAGATTTCCGCATAACGCTTACCCGATGCCATGAACAACGAACCAAACGCCGCAACCAGCAGGAACCACTGCGAAAGGTTGATACCTGCGGCCACACCGCCGGCCATAGCACGCAGCATGAATCCGGAGGAGACCAAAGCAATATCGATCACCGGCTGGTGCTTCCAGCCAAAGCAGTAACCCAGCTGCAGGGCGATATAAACCACGACAACAATGCCGAGCCCGTGACCCGAGGAAGCAAAGTAGCTGATGAACACAGCCGCGAGCATCAGGGATACTGCCATGCCGTAGGCCAGGTTGATGGGCAGAACACCAGCGGCAATCGGCCGGAAACGCTTGGTGGGGTGCTGCCTGTCCGCCTCAACGTCGCGGGCATCATTGATCAGATAAATCGCAGATGCCGACATGCAAAAAGCGACAAAGGCGATAAGAATGTCCACGAGTGTGCGCGGCGCGAAGAGAGCCTCTGTGCCGGCGGCAGCGGGTGCAGCAAGAACCAGAACGTTCTTCACCCACTGCTTGGGGCGCAGTGCTTTAATCATCGCGTCAGGGAGGTTCTTCGGCGGACGACGCTTCTTGTTGTCCTCCACGCCACGTGTGTGGGGTTCGGGCTCAAGGAAGCTCTTGTTTTGCTCGGTCACTTACTTTTCCTTCTTATCCATTCGCGATACTGCTTGCGCGGTAGCGGCGCCGAGAAGCGCACCGACGGTCACGTCGGTTGGGTAATGCACTCCGAGCACCATACGCGATGTCATCATCACAGGGATACCGAGCAGCGGGAGAGGACTGCGCGTGAGCTTAGCAAGACTCACCAAGGCAGCGCTTGTCGACGTCGCGTGTGAACTAGGAAAGCTCAGCTTAGAGGGCGTTCCCACCCCAATAGCGATCCGATCATCATGTGGACGCTTCCGCCGCACAATACGCTTGATCACAACGCTAGCAGCATGGCTGAGAAAAGCCGATACACCAACGTGTATCCACTGGCGGCGTCTCCCCTTATCCACGCAAGCGCCCAGAGCGGCCAATCCCATCCACCCCAGAGCGTGCTCACCGAAATGGCTGAGCGCGCGTGCGGTAGGCAGCACGCCACGTCGAGAAGCTAAAAGCGATTGAATCCCAACAAGAACGTCTGATTCCACTTTACTCATCCACACCACCTGCAAAAATCTCAGACCATGCCTCGCGGCTGGTCAGACGCGTGTGGGCGGCGCGGTACTCGCCACGCAGTCGATCAAAGTTCTCTGCGACTTCCTTTTGCAAACAACGCGACTCCTTGAGCAGCTCCTTTGCCTGTTCCAGGTCACGCTTGCGGTACACCACTCCGCGACCATCAGCGGTGGTCACCGTAGCGCCGTCGAGACGGGAGAGGCTAAACCAACGCGCCTCGATGGGAGAGAGATTTGCCTGGGGAACCTCGTGATGATCTTTGTTTTCCTTGGACAACGAGTGCTTGAGACCCTTAGCCAGCCATACGGCCTTCTTGATCGGTGCCAAACGTCCTCCGATGTCGCGGATCGGCACACCGGGGATACCAGTGGGCTTAGGCAAGTCCGCGGCGGTGGGCAGCACGACAGCATCCGAATAGGTCTTACGAATCGCCGCGATACGAGGCAACGAAGACTCCAGGATGTCAAAGAGCTGATCAGGGCCAGCGAGGAAGTCCTTCATGGCCTCATTTTGGATAGCCACGGTCGAGTACTCCAGGCACATCAGGTGCTTAATCGTGGCCTTCTGCATCGACTTGATGATGCCCTCAACAGGGCCATCATGGTAGTTAGCAGCCACGACGAGGCGGTTGCGCAGGTGGAAATACGCCTGCCAGTCAATCGCGTCGTCCTTGTCCGACCATGCCATGTGCCAGATCGCGATGCCCGGCCAGGTGGCCGTCGGGTAGCCATGACGCCCGGCGCGAAGACCGAATTCAGCGTCATCCCACTTGATAAACAGCGGCAGTGGCTGTCCGATTTCTTCTGCGACAACGCGTGGAATCATGCACATCCACCAGCCGTTGAACTCTGCGTCAATACGACGGTGCAGGTCAACGGAGTTGGGCATATCTGGTTTGTCGCCTGGTTTTCCGCGATCTGCGAGCGGGTGCTTGGCAAAGTCATGGTCGTAGTGCACATGGGGCGCGGAGGTCCACATAAAGTCATGGCGTCCGATGACCTCGCCCATGGTGTGCAGGTGGCTGCGCTCCTGGAGGTTGAGCATCTGGCCACCAACCAGCATCGGGGACTTAGCGTAACGAGCCACCTGAAGAGCACGCAGCACTGAGTCAGGTTCAATGGCGATGTCATCATCCATGTACAGGATGTAAGGGCTCTTCTTGGCGCCGGCCTCACCTGTGCCGTCTACTCCACCAAGTGCCTCATACATGACGCGGGAATAGCCGCCCGATCCGCCGAGGTTGCCCTGGCGGAATTCAAAGAAACGCTCCCCGAAGTGCTCGGTTGCTGCTTGATAGCCTGGTTCATCAGCGGGGTGCTTGGTGCCCTGATCCGGCATGATCATCGTGTCGATGACCGCATCCACCTCTGGGTCAGAGGCCAGCGCTTCGAGCGCAGCCACTGCGTCTGCCGGGCGGTTGAAGGTGGGGATACCCACGGTCACTCGCGGCTCGAAAGGTCCTACCTGGGTGCCGTCGGGAAGCGTCTGGGGGCCGGGCGCCTGCGCTGCGTACCAACCAGCTTCTAGAACGGTGGTGTCGGTCTCTGCGGTGAGATCGAACCACAGCCAGCCGCCGTCCTCGAAAGGCTGCAAGGAAAGCTCAAATTCAGCGGTTCCGTCGGTGACCACTTGGCCTTCCACAGCGATGCGGGCGCCGTCAATCTTGGAGCGGTACACGTCTACGCGTGCGGTTCCAGCGACCTCAACCTTGAGGATCACAGAGTCCAGCTGAGACCAGCGGCGCCAATAGCTTGCGGGGAACGCGTTGAAATACGTCAAGAAGCTCAGCTCGTTGCCGGCAGCAAGCGAGACCGAGCCACGGTCCTCCCACGTCGCACGTGCAGTTTTGTGTTCTGCCTCGATGAGGTACAACATCCGCACGTCATAAGGCTCGCCTGCTCGCGGTAGCAGGAATCGCTGCAGCTTTTCCACTGCCTTAGTAGCCGTGCTCTTATCAGCGCTCATTGACGCCAAACCTTTCTAAAAGTTTTGATGTTGCCCCGCTCTCGAAGGGCACAGTTCACCCGGTCTAGCATAATGCTACTGAGTACGTCGTTCCTTAAATAACGCGCACACCACCCGGATTTCTCAGTCGGTTCCTTCTCACGTTTGTGAACCCGTTGTACTGTAGTCTTCTTATGCTTCTCGGGGGAACTCCATGGTCTAGCAAGCATGCAGAAAGTCTTTATACTCGGCGGTATCGTCGTCAACGTTTGCTGAGAGGTGCGCACATGCGTGTTTTCATGAAGTTTTCGAGCTTGATTACGGCAGTAATGTTATCGCTGCTCCTGCTTCCTTCCAGAGTGCTCACAACCGCGCGTGCCGACGCTCCCCTAAACGTGACGATTTATGACCAAGACAACGTCTTGTCCCCTGAGGAAGAGGCCGAGCTTACTGAGAAAACTCGGGCATTGAATTTTCCTACCCAGGTGCCCAATGTCGACTACGTCATCAGCGCTACCGCCACCACGCCTTATGACGATTGGGTGAAAGACTTTGGCGTGCACCAGCACAGAGAGCTCATCAATCAAGAAGGAAACAAGTGGGCCGACGGGCACGTTTTGTTCACCGTGGATGTTAATCTCCGAAAAATGGGCACCTACGTGAGCGAAGACCTCAAGGGGCCGCTCGGGTATACCAAGCATTCCACGCGTTATTCCGATTCCATGCAGAAGTCCTTTAAAAACGGCGACTGGGTGGGTGGTTTGCTCACCGGTGCCACGACTGTAGCTAAGTATGATCCGAACGCTACCGATAACGGTAGCCGGATATTCGGCGGCCTCTTTGCCGCTGCTGGCGCGGTTTTTGCTGCGGTAGTGGGGTTCTTTTCCTTCTATTACCGCAAGCAACGCCGGAAGCTCGCAATGCAGGATTACCAGACGGTAGCCGATAACTACACGCATCTTGCTAACAACTTAGACAGCATCGACATTCGTGCACATTATTCCCTTACCTCCCCCATCGCTGACGCCACTCTGCGCCGTGAGTGGGAGGACATTAAGAATGGTTTCCTGGCTCAGCACGACACCATGATGCAGCTTCCGGAAAACGCCGATGCGAAAGCTATTTATGCGCGTCGTAAAGAATTGGCCACGGCCGCCGCTAGCGTCACCCAGCTCCGCAACGCTGAGAACAACATCGATACCCTCTTCCGCATGGAGAAAGGCAACACCGATGTGCGATTAAAGGAGCTCACGGCCTTGCATGAGGACATAGTCAAAGCTCAGGTCGAGGCTAACGACGCCGCCATCCAAGCCCGTATCGGCGAGCTCAGTGCCCGCTGCCAAGCACTCATCACGAATCCTTCCGCAGCGAACTTTATGGATGAATACGCGCTCATCATCTCCGAGTACGGCGCTGTAACCCAAGCCCTGGCCCACAAGCAATTCTCTCAAGCCGACCTTGAGCACAACCGCCCCCCAAGCCTCGGCGCTAGCGACTGGCACCCCGGCTACGGCAATTACGTGCCTTTCTTCCTCATGAACTCCTGGCATAACGACGCAGTCAGCGCCGCCAACGCCTCTAGTTCCTCGTCCACCGCCACATACTCCGGCGGCTTCTCCGGCGCGGGCTCGTCGGGAAGCTTCTAGCTCGCGCCCTCTGCCGCCACTTTTCGCATCACTGCAAAGGTGGCGGCTGCAATCGCGGCGCCAAGCAGCGCACCGGCTAGCACGTCGCTAGGCCAATGCACTCCCACATACAACCTGCTCAGCCCCACTGCCGCCGCCACGATCCACACGGTGAGCACCCACCAGCGGCGACACAGAAGCGCGAGGACCATAGCCGCAGCAAAGGCCGTCGTGGCATGGCCCGAGGGGAATGACGGGTTGTATTCATAAAGAAGCTGCAATTCCCTGCTGGGACGCTCCCGGCCGCACACGTACTTCAACGCGGTACTGCTCACCCACGAAAGCCCCACGGCTGCCGCAGGAAACAACGGCATCGCACGATGCGTGACCATAAGCAGTGCCGACGCCACCAGCGCCCCAACCATCACAAACGCCGGGCGCGTCGCCGTGGTCAACGCAACCACCCACGGCGTCACAGCCTCCTCGCGGTGCTGAATTACAAAATCTAAAAGATACGCATCCACCCCAGCGAGCCTACGGCACCACCAAGAAAAGCAAGGGTGCGGACGCTCTCGCCCTCACCCTTACTTTATAAACTCAGAATGTTCCTTAATCTCTACGGTGACGCATCACAAAGAACGCCAAACCAGCGAGCGAAAGAATCGCGCCAAGGATCAGCACCATGTACACACTTGCACCAGTAACAGCAAGAGTCTTCTTAGGCTTTTCCTTAACCGGTGCCGGCTTCTGAGTAGTCGGTGCCGCAGGCCTCTGAGGTGCATTTGTCGGTGTGGAAGAACTAGAACTTCCGCTATCCGATGGCACCAAGTGCGGCGCGACAAACGGCACCAGGATCAGCAGCGACCACCACCACGGAATATTGGCGGTGTTGCGCACCTTAACCAAGGCTGGCTTGTCAAAGGAATCAGACGGAACGATGATCGTCGCAGATCCATCGCCATTGTCCCGGACAACAGCAGACCCATCCGCAGAGGAATAACCGGGGGTAGACCACGTGGTCAAAGCAGAGTTACGAGGCATAACCTCTCGAACCTTGATCTCGGTACCGACTGGCAGCGCAGGCAACTCGGTGTTCTTGCCCTCGGAAATCTTCAGTGTCTGTGTCTTGTTAACTCCGCTTGTGTCCTTGTACGTCACCTCCACGTCAAACTCCCGCGGATTCTGCCCGCTAGAGCCCCACGCATCCACAGACAATCCACCGAGCACCTTGGTCAAAGAGACTTTACCCAGTTCCTTATAATCATTGACCAGTTTGGCAGAAGTGTTCGTTCCCTTGTCTCCGACCTTAACGGTGACGTTTGTCGTGGAACCTGCCAAGTTAAAGCGAGCACCACCCGCATCAAGGCCTTCGGTGTTCTCGGTGAACACGCACTCAGCGCCAGAACGTAGATCCTCGATCACAGTTGGTGTCTTGGCAGTGACGGTCACTGTGCCGTCTTTCTTCCAGCTACCTAGTTCGCAGACATAGTTCACCTTAAAAGGCTTCTCCATCAAGGCCTTGGAAGTTGAACCAGTGATCTCCTTGGAAAGGGTAATCTTTGCGCGCCATGCGGAGTAGGCATTGGTCACCTTGACGTTCTTCTCACCGTTACCCACGATAATGGACTCATCCAGGCCGGAAACCTTGAGGTCAGAGCCGCCTACCTGAGCGTCTTGCTCTTTAATGGTGCAGATAGAACCTTCGGGAATATCCTTGACTGTTGCTTTCTCACCAGCGCCGATTGGGCCTAAGAAGCCTTCCTGATGGAAGCCAAGTTCTTTATGTTCGCAGGAATAGCCGAAGGAAAACTTCTTGTCAGTCGCAACATTATCGGGATCTTGAAGTTCTTTAGTAATGGTGAAAGAACCCTTGTTTAAGGAGTACACGTTATTCACATATCTCTTGTTCCTGAACAGCGATAATAGTTACTGGACCAGAAACATTAGTTACCAAAGAATATCCCTTGACGGCTGCTTTCTCTTTATCCTCAGTTACTGAGCAAGAGTAGCCAGCGGGAATCTTATCGATGGTCTCTTCACCTGCGCCTGTGATGGTGAATTTTCCGGTCTTAACATCCGAATCCTTGACGCAGGTGTAGGTGAAGTCGTAAGCGACATCCTTGTGTTTTTTCGGAAGACCATCAACCTTCTTGGTAACTTTGAACTTACCCAAAGAAGTCGTGTACTTATTAGTGACTTCTAGGTCGACAGTCTTGTCTGCTTCGATGGTGACAGTGTTCTTGTCATTAATCTCAACGGTGTAATCAGCTACCTGAGCAGATTCTTTATTCTCAGTGACCGAGCAGGTCGCACCGGCTGGAATACCGTCCACTTTGTAGGTTCCGGCACCTGTGATCTCAATAGATTTTTCGGATTTTATTTCTTTTTCACCGAGTACGCACTTGTACTCAAAAAGGTAGGTGTTTACTTTCGCATCTCTGTCAAGGCCTTCAACTTTCTTGACAAGATTGAAGGAGCCGTCTTTTGGCTCATCTTTCGTGTAAGTGTTCGTAACCTCAACAATGGCGGCCTGCTCATTGTTTGCACTTGCCTCAACTTCTACGGATTCACCTTCTTGAGACTTGCCATTCACAATCCACTTAGTTATTCGTTTGTACCCTTCGACATCAGCATTCTTTTCCTTCAGCTCACAGATAGTGCCTTTGTCTTGGTCTGAGACGTGGTGAGACTCACCAGGTTTAAGGTTCGTACTTCCTTTTGTTGTTTCTACTTCAGAAGCATTTTTATGATGACAGGACCACTCAAACTCAAAACTTTTTTCTATCCCATCCTCAAG
Source organism: Corynebacterium silvaticum (assembly GCF_002162115.2). NCBI lineage: Bacteria > Bacillati > Actinomycetota > Actinomycetes > Mycobacteriales > Corynebacteriaceae > Corynebacterium > Corynebacterium silvaticum. Next base: position 2,391,026 of record NZ_CP021417.2, read on the forward strand.
TCCGAGAACCTGTTTCTGGAATGCAAAGCCGCCAACTTTACCTTCTGCCCAACCACCAGCAGCTGGAATAACAACGCTTCCTTCAACTTCTTTTTCTTTTACCGAAGCTTTGTTAGTAATTCGACTACCTGGTGCCGGTTTAGCTTCCGTATAAGTGGTCAAAGAAATACGTGGACCAGTTCGTGGATCGACGCCGTAGGGGAAGAAAACTTTCAAAGAATTTTCCTGGCAATCAATCTCAAAACCATGCGATCCTAGAGCATATACCGGGTCCATTGTTCTTCTTGAGCACGCTTACTAAGAATAAGGTTGTGCTTACCTGTATGTTGTACTCCTGTGCCAATTTGAATAGCATTTGTTGGCGTATTGCCGTTTTCGGTAGTGGCATCCAAAATAATTGGAGACCAATTCCCATCTATATATTTAGAATCACACGCGAATTTATGCCCCTCTGGTGGAGCATCGGTTACAGAAAATGCAGAAGTACCAGTATCGCTACCGACAAATACCGTCCATCCAAATAGATAATATGTTTTCCCGTCTACATCCTTAGACCCAAAGTATTGACCATTTTTTCCACTCTCATGGGTGATCCCAGCAGGGCCATCCGGGCTATAAACTCCATCTAAAGATCCTGCCCCACAACCACCAAATTGAAGTTTTCCAGGATTTTCGATTGCGCCAAAGCCGTTTTCTGGAAGATTGCTTTTACTATATCTATCCCACTGCACAGTAAAGTAAGCTTTACCTTTAACCCCGAATTTATTATCAGCAAAATCCGTTAAAGTAAACTCTACTTTTTTGGAGTTACTCGAAATATTCGCTTCTGCAACTACAACACCATCGCTATCTTTTAGCTGCAGCATTCCTGTATTAACAGTAATTAGTTCTTCAGGCAACTGTACATAAAATTTGTCGCCCTTTTTTGCCCCATCAGACACTTGCCAATCAAATTCCACCTGCGCTTGATCGGAACGTCCACTATAAACTCCATCCTCCACACCAGGACTTCTGTCTTTCCAATGCAAATTGGAGTAACTGCCACCAGCACAATTATCCTGCGCTACCGCCGGTTGAGTAACCACACACATGGCAGCCACCAAAGAAATAACAATAATAATCCAAAAGGCTTTATATAACCTTAAGGACCCCCTACTCCCCATATTTAAAAATTGAGGGATACTCAAAGCCCTACTCCATTTCCTAAAAAATTTACTCTCTCTATCGGAAAGAAAATTTACTTAACGATAAAGTAGCACATTCTCTAGATATGATGGGTTTGCATCCCCGAATGACAGCCCACGTTCCCTGCGCCCAATCCTTCTCTATAAGCCCAAGAAACGCATACAAAACTTTTACCTATATCCGCCCGACTTTGTCGTTTTTGAGAACGCTAGCGAGCATTCCCTTGATAAACCCCCAGGTCGCGATTTCTAGCGTTCTCAAAAACGACAATAACCACTCACCCAACACATAAAATAAGGCGCGCTCCGACTTAGAGCGCGCCTTATTTTATAAAAGCTACAGAATAGTTTTCAGTCCCTAACCTCTCACCTATTTCGCCGGATACTTTGGCGGAAGATCGAGTTTCATTTCTTCAGCAAGCTCACGCAGGATTGTTGGGTAGTCGGTGATGATGCCGTCGATGCCAGCTTCAATCTGGGATTTCATCGTAGCTTTATCATTAACTGTCCACGGGACCACTTTGAGTCCCAGGTCATGAGCCTTTTTCACATACTCAGGCGTGGTTACGGGCTTATAATCTGCGTCTGCGACAGTCTTGCCGTATGGAACTGTGTAGCCGGGGCTTACGATGTCTGCGCCGAGTTTCTTTACCGCTTCGAGTGCGTCGCCATTGACGGACTTGTAGTCGATGTCTCCGAGCCAGGGGGAACCTTCGAGCCAGGTGGTTTCGTCGTAAAGCGCTACGGTGCGGATCTTGGGGTTATGCTTCTTTGCTAGCGGAAGCGAGCGCCAGTCAAAGCTTTGGAGCATTACTTTGTCTGTCACACCGGCTTTATCTGAGGCGTTGAGGATGGCGTCGACAAATTCTTGCGGGCTAGCAGACTTCTCTGGGTGGTCCGCCTCGATTTTGGTTTCGATGTTGTACATCACGTCTGCGCCACGCTCTTGGGTGAGTTGGAAGACCCTTTCCAGACGAATCATCTGGTTATCTTTAGCGGGTTCCGCGTTGGGGAATTTATCCAACTTTTTGTCGCAGCGCAGAGTACTCAGCTGCTCCCAGGTGAGGTCATGGAGCAGCTTGCCCACGTACGGGAACTGCGGGTCGTTTGGGGTGGCGGCGGGCTCAGTGTCGCGGCATTTTTCTTCCTGAACATCCGGGTCATGCCACACCACGGGAACCCCGTCTTTGGACATCACGATGTCAAATTCCAGAGTGCTTACGCCAAGCGAAAGCGCATGTTCAAAAGCGGTGAGCGACTCCTCGGTGTGCTCCCCGCGCCCACCTCGGTGAGCTTGCATGTCCAGGTGCTTAACCACGGGGTTTACTACGGCCGATTCCTTTGTCACCGCAGCAGAGCTACTCGACGCCCCTTTGCCAGATTCCTGCGACGTACCACACGCTGTGAGAACTAGAGCCCCTGAAAGCACGAGCGCACTTGCGGACTTTGTGTATTTTCCAGCCAAACGCATTGTTACGGTTCCTCCAAATACATAGCGACAAATGGGTAGTGAAAAAGCGGGCCCGGTGGGACCCGCTTTAGTGGTTAAGCACGCGACTGTGCTTTTTCATTGTGGCTGCGCATAAGCTCACGCTCATCGCGTCCAACCACGGCGAAGAGAATCACGGTAATAACGGAGAACGCGACGAATACTATGAAGGTAACATCCCAACCGTAGTGCTGCACAAGGAAGCCCACACCGCTTGATGCCAGGGTGGCTCCCAGCAGGTAGCCGAACAAACCGGTGAAGCCTGCAGCGGTGCCCGCGACGTTGTGCGGGGAAAGGTCAATGGCCTGCAAACCGATCAGCATCACCGGGCCGTAGATCAAGCCGCCGATAAGGCCAACCAGCAGAATCAGCATCCACATCGGCGATCCCACAGGAAGCTGCCAGTACACGAATATGCACACGGCTACGAGAACGGTAAACAGCATGCCGACGCCCGAGCGATACCCCTTGAAAATCTTGTCGGACATCCAGCCACAGAGGATTGTTCCTAGGATGCCGGCAAGCTCAAAGGCGGCAAAGCCGGTAAGCCCCGCACCGATTTCCGCATGGTGCTTCTCATGGAGAAACACAGTGATCCAGCTGAGAACGCCGTAGCGCAAGGCATACACAAAGACGTTTGCGACTGCGAGCATCACGATGGTGCGGTTGGTCAGCACGTGCTTGCGGATGCGCTGGAAGGTGGTCAGCCCGTCCTGAAGATCAACTTCCACCTTCGCTGGATCATCGCGATATTCCTCGATAGGCGGCAGACCCTGCGACTGCGGCGTATCCCGAATCAGGACAAAGCCAAGAGCCGCAACCAGCAGTGCCACCAGCGCCGGAAGCCAGAACGCTACCTGCCAAGAATTGCTCATGTGCGCCAGACCGATACCAACGAGGAACGGCAATGCGGCACCGCCAACGTTGTGCGCCGTATTCCACAACGAGGTCTTCCAGCCGCGCTCGTTGGTGGAGTACCAATAAACGAGCACGCGACCTGCCGGTGGCCACCCCATGCCCTGCACCCAGCCATTGATAAACATCGCGATGGCAAACACCGCAACGGAAGCCGAGAGCCACGGCACAAAAGCAATGCCCAGGTTGACCAGAGCAGACAGCGCAAGACCCAAGGGCATAAAGTACCGGGCATTGGATTGATCCGAGATCATCGCAGAGAAGAACTTGGACAGACCATAGGCAAAAAGAACGGCATTGGCGATAAGACCAATGCCTACTTTGTCAATACCAGTGTCGCTGATCAGCAACGGCGCGATAAGCGAGATGTTGTTGCGGATCAGATAAAAGCCTGCGTATCCGATGAAGATACCCATGAATACCTGCAGGCGCAGGCGCGGGTAGAGCCGCGCAACCTCCTCCTCACTACGACGAGGTGCCGCAGGAGGTGCAGCTAGCCATCCAAGGTTCATTTCTGTTCCTTTCATGCGAGGTTGGTAGCGCATGACAATGCTTGAGCTACTCGACGCCCGCCAGTACATGAGGGAATGCAAAGCATAGGATTACCATCCATATTAGCTAGCGACGGGGGTGTTAATCCTGGAAAAATCCCACAATATCCACAAACCTTTTGCCTAGTTAGTGAGATTTTCCCAGGCCTACAATCATTTCCTACTGCACCGTAGGTGGCTGCGTACGGCAGGAATGTGAAAAATTTCTCATCCAGATTGGAGCGCCTCGTGGCGCAATCCCCCCACGGTTGTGCCACGTGCGTGTTGTGGACGTCGAAAAGCATAAAAAGGGCCGTAAAGATGCAGAATTCACTGCGTCTTTACGGCCCTGATTTTTACGGTCGTTTAGTGTCCACGCTCTTGCTCGATCGGCTGCCCCTCGTTGAAGTAAGGAACGAGTTTGTTATCAAACATGCTCAGCGCAGCACCGATAGCCATGTGCATATCCAGGTACTGATAGGTTCCCAGGCGTCCACCAAAGAGAACCTTGTTATCCCGCGCTTCCGCCGCAGCTAGTTTGCGGTATGCCTCAAGCTTTGCCCGGTCCTCGGGGGTGTTGATCGGGTAATAAGGCTCGTCGCCTTCCTCTGCAAAGCGAGAGAATTCCTTCATAATCACAGTCTTGTCTGAAGGGTACTGCTTGGCGCGCTCTGGGTGGAAGTGACGGAACTCGTGGATGCGGGTGTAAGGGAACTCAGCATCGTTGTAGTTCATCACCGGTGTACCTTGGAAGTCGCCAGTTTCTAGCACTTCGGTCTCAAAGTCGAGGGTGCGCCAACCCAGATCGCCTTCTGCGAAATCAAAGTAGCGATCCAGTGGTCCTGTGTAGACGACGGGCGCGTCAGGGCTTGCAGCACGAATCTCATCGCGTACTTCAAACCAATCTGTGTCCAGAAGGATTTCGATGTTCTCGCTGTCAGCCATCCGCTCTAGCCATGCGGCGTAACCGTCAACGGGCAGTCCCTCGTAATCGTCGTTGAAGTAGCGGTTGTCAAAGGTGTAGCGGACGGGCAAGCGAGTGATGTTTCCAGCGGGAAGTTCCTTGGGATCCGTCTGCCACTGTTTAGCCGTGTAATCGCGGATAAACGCCTCATAGAGCGGGCGACCGATGAGGGAGATCGCCTTCTCTTCCAGGTTGGTTGCTTTATCGGAATCAATCTCAGAAGCCTGCTCAGCAATCAACGCGCGAGCTTCATCTGGCGAGTAATACTTGCCAAAGAACTGGTTGATCAGACCCAAGCCCATGGGGAATTGGTAAGCAGTGCCCTTGTGCATGGCAAACACGCGGTGCTGGTAGCCGGTGAAATCCGTGAATTGATTTACGTACTCCCACACGCGCTTGTTAGAAGTGTGGAAGAGGTGTGCACCGTATTTGTGGATCTCGATGCCAGTCTCAGGTTCTGCTTCAGAATAGGCGTTTCCGCCCATGTGACTACGGCGTTCAACAATGAGCACCTTTTTGTTGAGCTGGCTAGCGGCGCGCTCTGCAATGGTGAGGCCAAAGAGACCTGAGCCTACGACAATGAGATCAAATTCCTTCATGATGCAAAAGCCTATCGGAGTTTTGCACATTATGAACATCCGGGATGCATCTTTAATCGCACATGAATCTCATAACAGCTAACTCCGAATATAAAGCCGCAGCTTAGGGCGATTCTTCAGAGAGAACACACTTCCGCCGTGGGATCACTGCCGGCGCATCGCCGATAAAAGTCACATCTACAGTGGCCTCATAGATATTTTCTATAGTTTCCTCGGTCAGCACTTCCGCCGGGGTTCCGTGTGCGACTATTCGCCCTTGATCCAGCAACGCCACCTCGTCGCTGTACTCCGCTGCCAATGTCAGATCGTGCATGGCCGCAACGACGGTAAGTTGTCGGGTGACGCGGAGCGCGTCGACAAGCTCAAGCACTTCTTGGGCGTGCCCGATGTCCAGGGCTGACGTGGGCTCGTCGAGAAGCAAGACAGCAGGCTCTTGCACCAAAGCGCGCGCTAAGGCCACCCGCTGCAGCTCCCCTCCCGATAGCTGAGTCACAGACGCGCCAACAAAAGGCTCCAGATCAAGGTCGCGGATAGTGTGCTCTATCAGCTCATTGTTGCTGGTGCGATGAGGATAACGACCAAGCTTGATGTAGTCGATCACACCCATCCCTTCAGGAAGCGTAGGGTGCTGCGGCATAAGAGCCACCGTGCGCGCCCATTCTTTCCGGTTCCGCCCCCGCACAGACACACCATCCATGTACACATCGCCCGATGCTTGTCGACGCACCCCCGCAATCACGCTCAGCAACGTCGATTTTCCACACCCGTTAGGCCCGACAAGAGACAACCATCGTCCCGTTGGACACAACACGCTCACGTGTTCCAAGGCCATCTGCTGCGTCCTGGCATAAGAAAAACTGAGGTTGCGTACGTCAAGCATGCTACATCCTTCCGCGACGGTGGCGGTGGAGTACAAAAAGGAAGAAAGGCGCACCCACGAAAGCCGTGACCACACCCACTGGCAGTTCCGCCGGGGCCATCGCGGTTCGCCCCGCGGTATCCGCAGCGAGAAGAAAAATACCTCCCCAGATCACAGTAAGCGGGATAAGTCGCCGGTGAGCTGGCCCCACCACCAGTCGAACCGCATGCGGAACGATAATCCCCACAAACCCGATGAGGCCGGATACCGCAACGACCACCGAGGTTCCCAGCGTGGCCACTCCCACCAGCATGAGCCGTGCGCGTTGCGGGTGCACGCCCAATGCTGCGGCTTCCTCATCACCCAAAGTCATCACGTCAAGCAGACGAACACTTAGGCACAGCAACACGACGCACAACGCCACGGGCAATATCACCAATCCCACCGTTGACCAGCCGGCCGTATTAAGGCTTCCCAGCATCCACGCGTAGATACGTTGAATGGTGTCTATGTTGCGCTGCTGCACAAAGGTCTGCGCCGCAGACGCACACGCCGCCACTGCCACACCTGCGAGAACCACGGTCGTAGCGTCACTCGACGTTGCCTGACCGCCCATCACGCCGGCGCAGACGCATGTCACAGCAACCGCAGCTACGCCGCCCACAAAAGCCGCGCTGATGATTCCCGCGCCGCCAAGGCTAAATCCTATGGTGGCCCCAAAGACCACCGCCAGAGTGACACCAAGCCCTGCACCAGCACTTACTCCCAACAGATAGGGATCTGCGAGGGGATTATGAAACACTGCCTGATATGCGGCACCCGCCGCAGAAAGCATGGCCCCCACGATCACGGCCAGCACGATCCTGGGCAACCGAACGTTGAACAATATCGCATGATGACGTTCGCTCAACACGTGTCCGCCGAGAAGCTCGCGGAGAACGTCGCCAGGGCCGATGCCGACCGCACCCACAAGAGCCGCGGCGATAACCACGCATCCCAGCACGATCATGCTCAACACCATGACCACTGGAAATACCGTTAAAGGGTTTCGTTCTCGCATGGACTAGGACGCAGATTAGTGGGCCACTGGCGCTGCAGAGCCATGGGCAATCGCCTCATGAGGAAGCGCCACGAGTTGTTCCGCAACCTGTTTAACCAGCAACGGCAACCGAGTACCCCAACGAGCGGCCAGATCCTGGTCGAGCTGCACTATCGCACCGTTCTTTATGGCCTTGATTGTGCTCCAACCAGGGCGAGCAGCCAGATCCTGCGGGGTGATCTTTTCCGAGCCTTGGTTGGCTTGGAAAATGACGTCCGGGTTGGCGTCGATAACGGCCTCGTTTGTGAGCTGCGGGTAGTCCTTTGTGCCCGACGCTATGGACTTCATACCAAAAAGCGCATAGACCTGACCGATAAACGAGCTATCGGCCGCCGCGTATAACTTGCTACTGATTTCGTGATAGTAGGAGAGATGAGCACCTGTAATGGACTCTGGCACGGTCTTCACCGCTGCCTCAATATCGGACTGCATCTCCGAAACCCGCAAGGTAGCGTCTGCGATATGGCCAGTCGCTACTCCTAGCCTTTCAATTTGCGAGTACACATCGTCGAGTTTCTTTGCGGCAGGCAACACCAACACGGGGATCTTTGCCGCATTTAACCCAGCTACAAAGGTGTCGTCTTCCCGCGAAACCACGACAAGATCTGGGTCGTGGGATACCACTGCCTCAAGGTTGGGCTTAAATCCTGATAGCCCATCGACGATGGGGGTTCCCGCCGGGTAATTGGAGTGTTTGTCTACCGCCACCACGCGTTCTCCTGCGCCGATCGCATAGAGAACTTCAGTGGCACTCGGCGATAAGCTCACGATCCTTGTGGGTTCTTGTTCCAGGGTGACGCTCTCGCCTTCGCCGGAAACTCCTGATTTCACGGTGACGGGAAAGTTCTGTGACGCGTCCGCATTTTTTGTGTTGTTCGATGCTGTTCCGCCGTCGCTAGAGCTGCAGCCAACTAGTGCTGCTGCAGCGATAGCAATGCCGCAGAGGGCACTTCCTACAGCGCGAGCTAACGAGTTCTTGCGTGACATCATTATGGTGCGTGCTGCCTTCTTTTTCTTTGGGGGTACGTGAGGTCTTATCCGCACCCGAGGGAATTCCTTTTTATGAGGTATGGACTTGATTACCGTGCCCTATCTGGCAGGCCCAGCGCGGGCAATGTGCTGGGGTTCACGATACGGTCCACACACGCAAGAAAAACCATTTTTACCCACATCTAGCTGCTGTTTTATCGCTTTAGTTGAGAGCTATTTTTTGAGTTCCCGTGAAGTTTTCCACAATAAAGCTTCGGAATACGGCGCACATCATCCGGATTTTTCCCAGCCTTTTATGCGATCGCGGCAGCGCATACGACTCCCCTATGTGCACAATTCCCTATAAAAATTCCGCCACACCTATCACAAGTGTTCCAACTTTCACATAAATGCACTAGAGTGAACAGGGATTTTGCATTTTCTCAACAGTTCGCAATATTCCCAGACGCACCTCATTAGGGAGTTCACTATCGTGCAGCAACGACGTCGCCTAGTCCCCACACCGACTCGGCCAGTCACTGCCATCGTCTCCGCAGTGGCACTTTTGGCCTCCGCAGCCGTTGGCATTGGCGCCAACCAGATCTTGCATACCGATAACACCGGTATCGACCCCATCGAAACCAGCGTGAGCACAGACAGCCTCGCCTCTGGCCAGAGCGTCACCGTTAACGACGCAGCCATTTCCGCCCAAGGCGAGACAGGTGCTCGCACCGTCAAGCAGTTCCACCGCGACCAGCCATTCTCGCAGTTCGCGATCACGTGGAACGGCGAAAAGGACATCGCAGCTTTCGTCCGCGCTCAGCGTGCCGACGGAACCTGGTCCGAGTGGTACGACACCGAGCCTCTCGATTACGGCGCAGGCGATACAGAAAAACGTGGCACCGACCTGATCTACATCGAGCCAACCAACACAATCCAAGTGTCTATGTCCGGCGTGGATATCACCGGCGGCGCTCCGGCAACACCACCCAATGCTGAGGCAGCACCCCAGCCGGCAGCTGAGCAACCAGCAGCAGATGCCCAGCCAGCAGGCCCCGTGGAAAACCCGGCAGTACATGGCATGGCTCCTTTGCCTTCCAACTTTGGTGACATCAAGCCTGTAGCAGAGGCAACCAATATCACCGCTACCAATGATGTCTCAGAATTCGATGTCGTCTTTATTGAGGGCGGCGAATCTCAGCTACCGGAAAATGGCATACAGATGACCGCCGATTCCGATGGCATGCCCCGGGTTATCTCCCGCAAGGGTTGGGGCGCTAATGAGTCCATCCGATGCCAGCAGCCAAGCTACTTTGACGGCGTCAAGGGCATCACGATTCACCACACCGCAGGCTCCAACAACTACTCCGAGGCACAGGCCCCCGGAATTGTCCGAGGCATCTACCAGTACCACGCACAAACTCTGGGCTGGTGCGACGTGGGATACCAATCGCTAGCGGACAAGTACGGCAACCTGTACGAGGGACGCTACGGCGGATTGAACCGCAACGTATGGGGCGCTCACGCTGGTGGATTCAACGAAAACACCTGGGCTATCTCCATGCTGGGTAACTACGACACTGCTCCTACCACACCGGCGATGATCAAATCTGTCGGCGAGCTTGCCGGATGGCGCTCAGCTGTCGCAGGCATCGATCCCACTGGCTCTGAAACCCATTACTCTGAGGGAACCAGCTACACCCCTTACCCCAAGGGACAAGCAGTGAATCTGCCTAATATCTTTGCCCACCGCGACGTCGGCAACACCGCATGCCCGGGCCAGCACGCCTATGCGCAAATGGGTAATATCCGAACAACCGCCAAGCAGAAGTACGACTCCATCAAGAGAGGCACCGCTCAGTCTGGCGGAATACAGAACACCCCACCGCGCGGTGATACCCCGGCACCGTATCACCCGGCACCCGCTCAGCCGAATGCTCAAGTAGCAAATATCGCCGAGTTGATAAACAAGATGGCTGGATCGTCGATGCCCAAAGATCTTAATTCTGCAGTGGCTGCGGGCGGATCCTTGCTGCTCCTCGCTGCAACCATTGCTTCTACCCAGGGGCTTATCCCTGGCAACCTGGGCACCGTGGGCAATGTGCAGGTGATTAACGGCCTGAAGCTTTCACAGATCCCACCGATTATCACTCGCGTGGTTGATCTGCTCAGCAACTCCCAGATCACGCGCGCATGGAATGACATTAAAACCGTCTTTGGCCCGGTACTAGGCAATCCCCGCTCCGGCGTAGCCACCTATGCGTCCAAGACCGGTGAAGAGGTCGAATACGCTCTCTTTGACAACGGCATCATTGTCTCCACCCCGTCTACCGGCACAAACGCGCTGTGGGGCGCAATCGGTGACGCCTGGGCACAACAGGGCTTCGACGCAGGCCCACTGGGGCTGCCCACCGGAACGCAGTACCAGTCCGGCGAGGAATACCGCGTAGATTTCCAGCACGGTTACATCACGTTCAACCCAGCTACTGGAGCAATAGATATTCACACAAACTAGTGCTCCAGGTGCGTCTTAAAGAAAATGCTTAACGACGAGGACAAGCTACTCACGGCTTGTTCCCGTCGTTTTCTTCTAGAACCAACGATGAAGGACCCTCGCCACACCGGCATCATTGTTGCTCGTGGTTATCTCATCTGCGACCTGCTTAAGCGCCTCATGAGCGTTGCCCATAGCCACGCCGCGCCCTGCCCACTGCAACATTTCTATGTCGTTAGGCATATCGCCAAAGGCTATTGCATCGGAAGGATCCACACCCAGCAACTCACCCAGGTCTTGCAGCCCCGCTGCTTTGTTCACGCCCGGAGCGGAAACTTCTAAAAGCCCGTGGTCAATGGAGAAGGTAACGTGAGCTAGATCTTCGGGGATAGCCGGCGCAGCCAGTGCGTACATCTCGTTGGCAGAGAGGGCGTCGTTACGCAAAAGAAGCTTCATAGCTGGGCGCGACAAGAGTTCATTCTCTGTCTCCATGCCGTGTTCGTCGCTTTCCCACGCATGAACATAGCCCGGCGTCACAGCAAAAAGCTCCGCAGGGTGGTCAAAGGCAGAAGCCCCCGAACGCTCAACGGCAATTCCACAATCAAGATTTTCCCTCACTGCGCTGACCACAGTGCGCAGAACCTCGGGGCTGAGCCTGTGTGCACGCAGGACGCGGTCGCTTTCCGAATCATAAAGAACAGCACCATTGGCGCACACGCAGATAGAGCGAATACTCAACTGATCCAACACATGGTAAATCCACCGCGGAGGACGGCCAGTGGCCAAAGCAAAAAAGACTCCCTGAGCCCCGGCGCGCTCAACAACCTCGCGCAGCTCCGGTAACACCCGCTCCCGAGAATCGAGGAACGTTCCGTCTACGTCGCTCACAATGAGCTTGGGTTCCCACGTCACAATGCGGTCCTCCGGTTCCAAGGGAATGTGAATACGTCACCCATCATTGTCCCGCCCTGACGTGACAATTGTCTAGGGCGGAGACAGCCACGGGGGCAGCAACATAAAGATGACGCCCAGGGCGGTAGCGTGGATAAGCTACTACCCTGGGCGTCAAACGCTAAAAACTCTTATTTCTGTTTCTTAGCCTTTTTCTCTGCGCGAATACGCCGCTGTTCTGCATCAATGCGTTCAGCTTCTTCCACGGTGGGCGCAGAGCCGCCCATGGATGCAGGGCGCCACGGCTCACCACCGGCAAACGGGCCGTAGGCCTTTTCGTACTCCGCGCGTACTCCGTCGAGTAGCTCGATCATCGCTTCGCGGAGGCGTTGCGTGGCTTCTTCCACGGTGCCGTCGAGTGACACGGGTGCGCCGATCCGAATCCACACGGGAATGTGGCTGCGTCCGATATCACGCTTCAGACCTTTAGTCCATACTCGTTGACTACCCCAGACCGCGACGGGAATGAGGGGGGCATTCGCTTGCTGAGCGATGCGCACGGCACCGCTCTTGAGCTCTTTGATCTCAAGACTCCGGGAAATTGTGGCCTCCGGGAAGATACCCACAAGTTGCCCTTGCTGGAGATGCTTAATTGCCTCATCGAGAGCACCTGCGCCGGCAGCCCGGTTGACAGGGATGTGCTTCATAATCCGCACAAGTTTGCCCACTACAGGCACATCGAAGATTTCCTTCTTAGCCATGAATCGGGTCAGTCGCCCACCACGAAGGTTGGCCGCAGCGCCGCTGAAAATAAAGTCGTAATAGCCTGTGTGATTGATCGCCAGCAGCGCCGATCCCTGCGCAGGGACATTTTCCGAGCCCTCTACCGTAAGTTCGATAGCTTGAGCGCGGAGAAGACCTTTTACCAGCCGTGCCACGATTCGGCCGTAAAACCACTCTCGACTTTCTGGATGCCTCGGGACTTTATGCAAGCCCTTTGGCACCCAGCAAATGCCCCGCTTTTCCCATCCACTGTTCATGGTTACCCAAATACCTCTTACTTGATTGGCTCCAAGACGTCCTTACCCACGAATGGGCGCAGAGCTTCAGGAACGATGACTGAGCCATCTGCTTGCTGGTTGTTCTCAAGGATCGCAACCAACCAGCGCGTGGTGGCAAGGGTTCCGTTGAGGGTGGCACAGGTTTGGGCTTTTCCGGACTCATCGCGGTAACGGGTCTGGAGACGACGTGCCTGGAAGGTGGTGCAGTTAGAGGTAGAGGTCAGCTCACGGTAGGTGTTCTGGGTGGGGATCCATGCCTCAGTATCAAATTTACGAGCTGCAGAGGACCCTAGGTCGCCGCCGGCAACGTCGATAACGCGGTACGGAACCTCCACGGCTGCAAGCATGTCGCGTTCCATCTTCAGGAGCGCTTGGTGCTGCTCGACGGCGTCTTCTGGCTTACAGAAAACAAACATCTCAAGCTTGTCAAACTGGTGAACGCGCAGGATACCGCGGGTATCTTTGCCATAAGAGCCGGCTTCACGACGGAAGCAGGAAGACCAACCAGCGTACTTAATCGGCCCTTTGTTGAGGTCAATGATTTCGTCCTTGTGGTAGCCAGCCAAGGCCACCTCGGAGGTTCCCACTAGGTAAAGGTCATCGCGCTCAAGGTAATAAATCTCATCAGAGTGAGCGCCCAAGAAGCCGGTTCCCTGCATGATCTCTGGACGCACCAGCACTGGTGGGATCATCAGCTGGAAGCCATTGTCGCGTGCCTTCTGTGCAGCAAGATTGAGCATTCCCAACTGCAAGAATGCGCCGTCGCCGGTGAGATAGTAGAAACGTGCGCCGCCTACTTTTGTGCCGCGCTTGGTGTCGATCAGTCCCAGAGACTCGCCAAGTTCCAGGTGATCCTTGGGCTCAAAGTCAAAGGTGCGCGGCTCACCAACGTGCTCCAAAACAATGAAGTCATCTTCGCCACCAGCAGGGGCATCGGTAACAACATTGCTAAAGAGCATTTGAAGCTCGTCTACCTTTGCCTCTGCGGCAGACTGAGCATCCTCCGCTTCTTTGACCTTTGTCTTCAACTCATTCGAGCCTTCAAGCAGGGCTGCACGCTCTTCCCGAGCGGCCTGGCCAATCTTCTTGCCAAAGGCCTTGTGCTCGGAGCGGAGCTCGTCTGCAACCTGGATTGCAGCACGTCGTTCTTCATCGGCGACCAGGAGTTTATCTACCAACTCAGGGTCTTCGCCACGAATACGCTGGGATTCGCGGACAATATCGGGGTTCTCGCGGAGGAATTTCAGATCAATCACACATCCGACCTTACCGCCTTCCACTAACTAGTAGGTCACAACATGACCAAAATCATGGCTGGTTATGACCAGCACGGCTACACTGATACCTATGGTCGACACTCGATTGGGGTTGCCCGCCAGAACCCTAACTGACGGAACCAGCACGCCAAAGCACCAACAGCTCAGGGAAATACTGGAAGAACTCTGCCGTACAGAGCTCAAGCCTGGCGACATGTTGCCTGGTGAGCGCGTTTTAGAAGAGGCCTATGGAGTAAGCCGAATTACTGTAAGACGCGCCATCGGCGACCTCGTAGCCACCGGTCAACTCCGCCGCAGCCGCGGCAAGGGCACCTTTGTGGCGCAATCTCCGATGGTCACCCGCCTCCAACTCGCTTCCTTTACGGACGAGATGTCTGCGCGTCGTATCGAGCCCTCCAGCAAGATTTTGGCGTCCGCATGGTCGGCCCCCAATTCCGTGGTCCAAGAATTCTTCCGCACGGACGCCGCCACACCGCATACTCATCTCGTGCGCCTCCGCCTAGGAAATGGCAAGCCTTTCTGCCTCAACGACGCGTGGTACAACTCGACCTTTGCCCCAGATCTCCTAGAAAACGACGTGTATAAGTCCGTTTATCAGATTCTGGAAAATTCCTACAACATTTCCATCACTGGCGCGGAACAAATCACCACAGCAGTCGCTGCGACGGCAGAAACCGCCCGGATTCTCGACGTTGAAGTGGGAGAACCCCTCCTCAAAGTTGAGCGTCACGCCAGCGCGGGCAACCACCCCATCGAGTGGTGTTCCTCTCTTTATCGCACAGATAGATTTGCGTTGCGGACCTTTATTTCAAAGTAAGTAAGTAGACTGAGGTCACTATGACTCAATCTTGGCGCAGTGCTACAGCAGTTCGTATCCTGCTTGTCGGAGCTTTAATCTCCACAGCGGGAGTCGGCGCGTACTCTTTTTCTTCCCAGAGCGAGGGTTCGTCCAAGCAGTCTCAGTCACGCCCTTCCTCAGACAGCAAAACGTCTGCAGCGTCCTTTACCACCGCTGACTCGGGGTCATGTCTCACGTGGAAGGACAACGAGGGAAAAATTACCAATTTTGAGCAAGCCGACTGCGCAGGTGAGCACCGATTCGAGGTCTCTTCCCGCGAAGATCTGCGGGCTTATCCCGCATCCGAGTTTGGCAGCGAGGCTCCGATGCCCGACCTCACCCGCCAAGCCCAACTGCGTGAGGAGTTATGTCTTAACCCCACGATTCAGTACATGAAAGGCACCTTCGACCAGATGGGCAAGTATTCGGTTGCCTCGATTTTGCCGCCGCAAGATGCCTGGTCGAAGGGGGATCGCACCTTGCTCTGTGGTGTACAGGCAACCGATGACCAAGGCACCCTCATCCCCACGTCCGGACGCGCCGCTGAACAAGATCAGTCCCGCATCTTCCGTCCCGGCGAATGCGTGCTTGTCGACGCCGCCAGCGCCACCCGTGTCGTCGATTGCGGTGCCGAGCACCAGCTAGAAATCACCGCCATCGTAGATTTGCAGCCGGTCTTCCCCGAGGGAACCCCCTCCCTTGAGCAGCAAGACAAACATCTCCAGCAGGTGTGCACGCAAGCAGCCCAGGACTATTTGGGAGGCGACGACCCCCTCTACTTCTCCACGCTGCAGCCCTTCTGGACTACCCTCCCCGAAAACTCGTGGGCAGGTGGCTCTCGCAGCGTTAACTGCGCGCTGGTCTTTGGGCAGGATCGTAAATTCGCCACGCTCGCCGGCAGCGCCAAGACCGGATTCACCATCAACGGTCAGCCCCCGGCTTCTCGCCCGGTGCGCGCCCCTATTGTGAACCCCGAAGCGCTCATCGGCCCGCACCCAGAACCAGCACGCTAATGATTCAGATCAGCGATGAGCACTTTGAAGAACTCGTAGACCAGGCGTTATCCGCTATCCCCGAGTCCATCACTGAGCACATCACCAACCTTGCCATCCTCATCGAGGATTATGCCGAGGACTCCCCTTATATCCTGGGCCTCTACCATGGCGTTGCGCTCACCGAGCGCAGCTTTGATCACGCCGGGTTTCTCCCCGACACCATCACTATTTATAGAGAAGCCCTCAAAAAGTACTGTTCTTCCGAGGAAGAACTCGTAGAACAGGTTCGTATCACCGTTATGCACGAGATCGGCCACTACTTTGGGCTCGAAGAAGAAGATCTGCACCGATTGGGCTATGCCTAACCTGGACTAACCTAGCCCAGCCTGCATTTCCATAGACATAGACACGGTTGTGAGGGCTTTGAGGAGCTAACGTCTATGGAAATGCAGGTTCATCCTTGTGTCACGGCAGATTCAGAGGCCTGCTACCCCACATCTCGCAATGCCAGTGGCCGAATTCCCCTTGAGGTTCAATGACCATAAGAGAGGCATTCCCCACGTAAGTATTCCGAGCCACGCTTTCAGGCACGTCGGAAGAATATCGAGTGGCAATGCGGATCGCAGCCCCGTGACTCACCGCGAGATAGTCTTTTCCGGTCTCCCGGCATAGCGTCGCAAGGCTTTCCAAGGGCGCCCGCATCCGAGCAATCACCTCATGCGCGGTTTCGCCTCCCGGCATTGCGGCGTGCAAGTCCCCGCTCATCCAGGCGTCGAGAGCGCGGATATATGCCTCATGGGCCTCAGGTGCCGAGCTTCCTTCTAACTCCCCGGAAAAGACTTCCCGCAGGTGAGGGTCCACGTCGATGGGATAGGTATCCGCCGGAAGCCCCAAGGTTTTTTCATACGCCTTGACCACGGCAACAGCCGTCTGCTGAGTGCGGATTGCGACAGAAGACACCACCCCACCAAGGTTCTGGGTGATATGAGCCAAATCCGCGCCTGCTTCTGTGGCTTGGAGCCGGCCCAGAACAGTCAGTTCCGCCCCAGGTGGCCGCGTATCAAAGATACGAGCAGCGTTAGAAAAAGTGCGCGCATGGCGCATCAGAATAATTCGACCCATGGTTCCCATCCTCTAAAGACGCCCTTCCTTGATGCTACTTACCCACCGGGCGGCTTGATCTATGAGATCAGTATCCGCGGTCAGGGCGGCTTCCCTCGAGTTGGCCTGGTGCGCGGGCCAGGAGCCTAGGAATTGAAGTACGGAACAGCGCAGGTACAGGGCGCGCAGTGCTTCTGCGACGGGGGCGTCGTCGATATGCCCATTAACGTCCACATGGAAGCGGTAATAGCCAAGCCCGCTTTCAATAGGGCGAGATTCAATGCGCGATAAATCGACTCCTCGCAGGGCAAATTCGGAGAGCGCTGCGACCAGGCTCCCTGGCTCGTTTTTCAGAATAAACATGATCGCCGTGCGGTCTGTGCCGGTGCGTGGTGTGGAGCGTGCAGGTTGACCAATCAGAACAAAGCGAGTGCGAGCACCGGCCACGTCGGCTACGTTGTCACTGATCAAGGAAAGGCCATATACCTCGGCTGCGCGTAGTGGGGCGGCCGCAAGGTCTGCTTTCCCCTCGGATACCAGCTGTGCTGCGGCAGCGTTGGAGGTGGCAGCTACGAATTCTGCTTGCGGGGCATGCCGCGCGAGCCAGCCTTTGACTTGCTGGTAGGCCACGGGGTGTGTGGATATGGTCTGTGCGGTAGCGGGGTCTGTGCCCTCAAGGCTCATGATGGCAAAAGCGATGGGGAGATCAATTTCTTCAAAGATCTGCACGTC
Organism: Corynebacterium silvaticum; assembly: GCF_002162115.2. Lineage (NCBI taxonomy): Bacteria > Bacillati > Actinomycetota > Actinomycetes > Mycobacteriales > Corynebacteriaceae > Corynebacterium > Corynebacterium silvaticum. The sequence goes on from NZ_CP021417.2 coordinate 2,409,023, forward strand.
GTCGGCTGCTGCCAGCGCATCAAAGGTGGGGGTCACGGCACCATCGACGGAGTTCTCTATGGCTACACATGCGTATTCGGCTGCCCCGGAGCGAACCGCATCCACGGCCTCGCGCGGGCTGCGCATAGGAATCGCCCGAACATCCACAAAGCCCTGTCGCTCTGCGAGTTTCCATAGTGCGGCCTCGGTGAATGTGCCCTCAGGGCCTAAATAGGCGATCTTCATGAGCGCTAGTTTATCTGCCTAGTAGTGTGTTCGTCATGGCACTTCATGAGCGAATCGACGCACTCGCAACGCAGGTCGCCGGCTTGTCCGCGCAAGAGCATGGCTTCGCTCATTTCGACGCTGATGCAGCACACCGCCAGGCGGATATGCAGGCAGGCTTAGCACCGCAGCGGCTCTCCGGGTGGATAATCCCAGCCAAGGATCTCTCCGATGTGGCAGGCATGCCTACCAGTTATGGCTCAATCCATCGCAGAGTTATGGCGACGGAAACAGACCCTTTTATAGCCAGATACATGGCGCAGGGTGCGATAGTCCCTGGTAAATCGCTCGTTCCAGAGCTGGGACTCACTGCGTACACAGAGCCTGTGGGGTTGGTGGCCCCGGTTTTTCACGGTCATACGCCCGGTGGTTCTTCGGGAGGTGCCGCGGTGATGGTGGCTCGTGGGTTGGTGCGCGCCGCCCACGCTTCTGATGGCGGTGGTTCGATCCGCGTTCCGGCGGCATGCACGGGAATCGTGGGCTTCAAACCACCCCACGATGCGTCGCGAGCCAACCCCGTAACCCAAGGGTTCCTCACCCGCACGCTTGCCGACGCCGCCTACCTCCACAACATCCGCCCGCTACAGCGCCCGTTGCGCATTGGTGTGCTCACGCAGCCTGTCCACGCAGAGATAGACGTTGCGCCTCATATTCTTGCCGCAGTAGAGGACGCAGCCGCGCGGCTGTCCACTGCTGGCCACACGGTGAGCGCAGTGAGCAGGCCTTATGGCGACGAGCCCTTTGCGGCTTTTCATGACATTCTGGCGCTAAAATCTACCAAAATTCATGGCTCGGCCTCGCCGCTCGTGGAGTGGCTACGCGACTGCGGGCACCGTGTGTCTCCATCCCGGAAAGCGGAGGCCATGCGGATTTTCGTGGGCGTCGATAAGCTACTGCGCGCTGCCTGGGACATCGACGTCGTGCTCACTCCCACCCTGGCGTTTGATCCGCCACCCGTGGGGCATTTCTCCGCGATGGCACCGGAGGAAGATTTTGCAGCTCAGACCCGCTGGACCCCGTGGGGAACCATGTTCAACATGTCTGGGGACGCCGCGTTATCGATGCCGCACCGTGGGGTGGGAATTCAGCTCGGCGCCGTCCGCGCGACCGTGCCTGAGCTCTTTGGCGTGGCGGAGGCATTATGACTCGCCGCATTCACGTAGAGATCTGGCTGGTTCTTGCTATCACGTTCGGCATGTCCGGACTGCGTTCGCTTTTAAGGCTTATCGACGCCACCCTCTCCCCCATAGCTCTCAACGAACAGAGCACCACTCTTAATTCCTCCCGGGCAGATTCCCCTTGGCTCGACCTTGCGCTGCAGCTGTGCGGCGCAGGAACACTCATCGCGTGGGGGTTGCTCTCCTTATTCCTCCTGGCCACCAATGTCCCTGAGCGCCGCATTTCTGGCCCGTTGCTTCGGCTCGCGTCTGCAAAGGCGTGGCTCACAGAGATCGGCTGGGGCGCTGTGCTCGCGCTTGTTATCGGAGTGCCAGGCCTTGCCTTCTACGCCACCGCGGTGCATCTAGGACTGTCCAAGCAGGTTATTCCAAGCTCGCTCGACATATGGTGGGCGATTCCTATTCTGCTGCTGTATTCGTTTGCCAACGCCTTTGCAGAGGAAATTGTGGTGGTCGGGTGGCTTAGCACGCGCCTTCGACAGCTCGGTATGTCCACCGGCCTCATCCTCCTAGCATCCTCGCTACTACGCGGCTCCTACCACCTCTACCAGGGGTTTTCCGCAGGAATCGGCAATATGATTATGGGGCTTCTCTTTACGTGGTTCTACCTCAGATGGCGCCCGCAGCACGTCTGGCCGCTCATCGTCGGGCACTTCCTTATCGATGCCGTCGCCTTTGTCGGTTACTCCCTCATCGGCGGGAATCTGCAGTTCTTGGGTCTTTAAATGTGAGATAAGTTAGCCGCAAACGGCCTTAACTTACTACGCTTATTCTCATGAACCCACAGGAGCCACAGGCAGGACGCGGATCGCGTGACGAGTTCATGCGCGACTCCCAAGGAAATCCCCTGCTCGATCGCTACGGTCGACCCGTACGTCGCCGAGGTAGGACCGCACCGCAACGACGGCCGCGTCGTAACGCTCAGGTTCCCCAACCGGAGGCAACGCGTTTCGACGCCCCCGCGCAACCGCAACGCCCCCAGCAATACTTCCCGTCGGAGCACGAGCAGCAACAGCTGTCCCAGGGTTACGCCGACCCCCGTGGGTACCAATCCCAGAATTTCCAACCCAATCGCAACTTTGAACGCCACCAGGCTGCCATCCAGCAGCCCAGTGCACCCCGACGCCGCCGGCGGATTCTGCGCCCGCGCGGTTGTCTGTCCAGCTTAACGTGGCTGGTTGTTATTGTCTTGGTCATCGGCATCGCCGGCACGCTCTGGATGGACACCAAACTCAACCGAACCAACGCGCGCCCTGCCAACCGCATCGCCAACACCGCCGGGACAAACTGGCTACTCGTCGGCTCAGATTCCCGCACAGGCCTCAGCGAAGCCGACGCCCAGCGCCTAGGAACCGGTGGCGACCTCGGCTCCATGCGAACCGACACCATCATGCTGCTCCACATACCCACCAGTGGCAAAGCAACCCTGCTGTCTCTCCCCCGCGACTCCTACGTCAGCATTCCCGGGTACGGGATGGATAAAATCAACGCGGCCTTCACCTACGGTGGCGCACCGCTGCTTACCCAAACCGTGGAAGGAGCCACCGGCCTGCGCGTAGACCACTACGCAGAAATCGGCATGGGTGGGCTGGCCAATGTCGTTGACGCAGTTGGCGGCATCGAGGTCTGCCCCGCAGAACCCATCACCGACCCTCTGGCGGCACTGTCCATCAGCGCCGGATGCCAGAAAGTCAACGGACCAACAGCCCTCGGATACGTCCGCACACGAGCCACCCCCCTAGGTGATCTTGACCGTGTGCAGCGCCAACGAGAATTTTTCGCGGCGCTGGTTAATAAACTCACATCCACCAGCACCTTTGCCAACCCATTCCGATTCTTCCCCACCGTAAACAGCGTGGCAGGAAGCTTCACTGTTGGCAGCGAAGACCACGTCTGGCACCTCTTCCGCGTCGCCCTAGCAATACGCGAAGGCGTAGACACCGTCACCGTCCCTTACTCAGGATTTGCCAACTACGACGTAGGAAGCGTGGTCCTCTGGGACAAGGCAGTGGCTGAACAACTATTCGCCTCCTTGCGATAACCATCGCCCTATGAGTGATGCCGTTGTGACTAGAGCAGTCACAACGGCATCACTGTATTTACAGCATCCTAGTGAGCCTTTGGCTCAGGCTTTTGGTGTGCCTTTAACGAGGCAAGAACGGCAGCAACACATGCACCAAACCTGCAAGCAAGCCCACGCCGCCCAAAGACACAATTGCCTTCAACCATGACGGCCACGTGGTGGGAGACCAAGAAATCTGCGGCTTCTGCGGTGATTTAGCAGGCGGAACCTGATCCTTCGTCTCAGGAGTCTTGTTCTCTGTGTCTACCTTGGGCTTTTCTGCATCCGTTTTAGGCTTCTCGGGGGCCGGCTTCTCTGTATCAGCCTTGGGTTTTTCTGGTTTTTCCTGAGGCTTTGGCGCTGGTGAAGTACCATTGAGCGCAACTAATTTTGTCTTGTTCTCCAGAGCTGCCTTGAGAATTTCATCTTTATCGATTTTTTTAGGATCAATAACTTTAGAAGGCGTTAATTGGTTTTCTTCATCTCCTAAATGATGTTCGCCTTTAATCTTTTCGATAAAGCGATCTTGAACATTCCAGTCGAGGATGGAATACGCACTGTACTCATAGGTTTCTTCACCTGACTCCAACTTAGAAATGACCCGTTGTAAGCCATCTGCACCGTTATTCGCGATCTTATGAGTGTTGTTTATCTGAGCTCTATTGGGCGTTCCAGCATCAGCATTCAACGCTAAAATACGATATTTTTCCTCCATAGTCTTCACAAGAGGGAGCGCCTTTTTCGATTCCGCTAAGTCAATACCAACTTGTGAAATATCAATCTCTCGCGCTTGCTGGTTACCTTCTACTTTAAGTATTGCTAGCGATACACGAGCTTTTGCTAGATAACAGGCATTTTCGGATTCTTCATGCGCCTTTCTAATCTCTGGTGACGCTCCAACATAGTTTTCAAACTTTTGTTCCCCTGATGCCGCATGGTACAAATGCCGCATTTTAGCCACCGATACCAAGGATTTTAATTCCGAGACGTACTCACCACCATCCTCAGCCTTATTAATCATCATGTAGTTCCCCGGCATCGCATCGTGAGTCTGCGCGCTAGCCACCGCAGTGACTAATGGCGACGTCGCCGCCAGCGAGGACGCAGTGAACACAGAAGCTGTAGCCAAAGCGCTGATGGTGAGAGAAAGTATGCGGTTGTTTTTCATGTTTATATCCTTTAGAGACCCAAGAAGCTACGAATATGGTTTTGAAAGAAGAAGGAAAGAACGGAAAGCCCGCCCAAGACCCCCAAGACAATGCCGATGATTTTTCCACTGGGTGAGGGCTTTGTTTTCTCGGCTTCACGTCGTTCGATTTCCTTGAGACGGTTTTCGTTGTCAGACTTAGCCACAGGCGGTTTAGACATGTCTGTCATGCGAGTGAGTACGTAGTATTCCTTGAGGTCACCGGTCGATTCATCCAAGGTCTGCACATAAACGTCGCCGTTTTTATTGATTAAAAAGTCACCGTGTCGCCGGTTGGAAGTCTCTCTGCCGTTGGTGATGGGAAGTGACTTCTCCACCTTCAAATCTGCAGGGTTAAGCCAGTTCAGGTTGCCCTTTCTGCCGTCTAGCTGAACGATTTTTCCGTCATGGAAAACTGATCCTGCCCATAGTTCTCCGCCAGAAAGCTGTATGGATTCCGTCATCGGAGAAACATCGCGGTCGGCGTACTTCAGCATTTGTGCCCCGCCCCGACCAAAATGGGTAGACCGCAAAATGGTTTCCCCATCCGTAGATACCCCAGAAAGAGCTGTGCGCTCTAGGTACTGAGACCCCTTCATGTACTTGAAAGCATCATCGGAGGCATTCAAGTCAATGGAGAAAAGGAAACCCTTGGTGGCGATGTCGTTATCTTCCAGCGTGACGGCAGCGCCTGGGTGGAAGATAAAGGTTCCGTCGTTCATCTTCGCGACTTCAGCAAAGTCATCATTATTAAAGATCTTGGCGTACACCGATTCGCCATCGATAACCTTCGCCCCCAGAACTTCTGCAGTCTTTGGAAGAGCTATCGATCGCTTGTCCTGAGACTTATCAAAAATGGTGAGATGCCCACCGCTCTCCCTGGCCGAGTCGTCGCCTGATTCAGCACTAATTGCAAAGAACTTGCCGGAATCTGGATCCACGCCGATTCCCCGGATAGTCTCAGGCACAGTTCCCACGCTGGTAGGCTCACCGATTCCATCTCCAGAGACGGCAACTTTCATGAGCGTCTTCGCATCAGAGGACCCCTCCGATGCTGCGTAAAAGAGCTCACCTGTTGAAGCATTGAAAGCGACCGTGGCCAGCTTATCTATGGGTAATTCTTTTTTAGCTATCAGTCGCAATTCTGCGTCGAGAAGCGTCACTCCGTATTCGGCGGTCGCAATCACAATTTTCTCGCCGTAGAGGAACGGGCGGGAGATGCGATCGTAGTCCTTTGGAGCCGTCCATTTTTGGGCCGCGGTTCGCAGGCCTCCTTGATCGCCGGCAGGGCGCACACCCTTGCCTTTGTATGTGAAACCAAGGGGATCAAGGCCTTCATTCTCGTTATAAAAATCAGAGAACATTTTCACGCCGTCGGGGGTTAGCGCGGTGGCAATATCGGACCAGCTGATCTTGCCTTCACTATCCGTAAATTGCGCTCCCGACGTATATAGGTTTGCAATTCGGACAGGCTTTTCAGGAGAGAAGTACTGCCCCATGGTGTATTGCTTCGAGCGCACAGTGGCTTCCATATAGGAGCCCTCTGGAGCAATGACGACCTTGGGGTTCTTCATGGAGAGGTCAAGCGAGCAATCGTCTTCAACAGGGTCTTTTGTCCCCGCGTTTTTGCAGTACTTCTTGTATAGGACCTCACCTTTGAATTGGGCTTCAAGCTTTGAGGTGGATTCATCGAAAGCCTGGGAGACCAGCGGGAAGGTAAAGGATGTATCGGAGCGGGTGGCACCGTCGGAAAGCTTTGTAGCACCACCGGTGTAATTGTTAAAGCTAGAACGTATTCCCCAAGACAGGGAGCCTTCAGCTGAGGCATCCTGCGAATATGCAACTGGTGTGAGGGAAACGAGGGAGGATGCCATAAACGTTGCCACGATAGTGGCCGTATGGCGTCGCATTCGGTTCAACGCAGTTCCTTTCGAGTTATGCAGTTCACCCGGCCCTAGCCGAGCGCACACAACCATATACCCGTTTTATTAGGCATGCCTAACATTAATTAAAGACGGGGGTACGTGAGCCACGTCGCTTCTTCTTTACCGGCCCAATAAGCTCGGAAAATTAACCCTTAAGGAAAACCTTTTTTATTTTGCATAACACAATGGTTGACCCTGTTACCTGGCACACAAAAACGGGCACCCACAGTGGAGTGCCCGTTAAAGGTTAAGGTTTAAGGTTCGTAGGGTGCGTCGCCAAGCCGGGGATCGATGTGAGCGCCACGCTCCGCGCCAACCGCCTCACGACGCTTCTTACGTTCAACCCAGAAATCGGCATTCTTAATGCCCACGGCATCCGGATCAAAGTCCGGTTCCAACCCGGCTTTCTTTTGCCGGTAATAATCGCGCAAGCACTTAAGTGCAGGCACCTGCAAAATGAGTATTCCGATAACGTTAAGCCACGCAGTAGTACCCACTCCAATATCGCCCAGCGTCCACGCCGCGCCAGGAGTGGAGGTCGCGCCAATAATCACAGACACAATCATGAGTGACCGAAGCGCCCAGATAATAACCCTACGCAGACCCTTGCTGTGCACCCAACGATTTAGATACGCAAAATTGGTCTCCGACAGGTAGTAATACGCAACCACCGTGGTAAAAGCGAAGAACATAATAGCGACCGCAATAAACGACGGCCCCAGACCCGAAGCAACCGAATCAAGACCCGACTGCACAAACCCCGGCCCCACCGGAACACCATCAGGCAGCGAACCCTGGTAAATAACCGCGCCCTCTTCACTCTCGCCGGAAAATACCTTGTACATATCGGTCGAGATGATGATGAATGCCGTTGCAGAACACACAAAAAGCGTATCGACGTACACGGCGAACGCTTGCGCGAAGCCCTGCTTTGCCGGATGCGAGACTTCCGCAGCGGCGGCAGCCTGCGGACCGGTACCCTGACCAGCCTCATTGGAGTAAATGCCACGACGGACACCCCACATGATCGCCGATCCAAAGAGTCCCGAGAATGTGGCTTCAGCATTAAAAGCAGACTTAAAAATCAGCCCAAAGACGTGAGGAATCTGATCAAAGTTCATGAACAAGATGACGATGGCAACCGCGATATAAACAACAGCCATGGCCGGCACCACCATCGTGGCAAAGTTCGCGATACGCTTCACACCGCCGATAATGATCAGAGCAAGCACCACCGCAAGTACCACAGCAGTAATCTTTACATCCACTCCCCATGCATTATTGACCGCCGCAGCCACGCCGTTCGCCTGGATTCCAGGGAGAAAGTAGCTGGTGGAAAAAATCATCGCAACGGCAAAGACAATGCCGTAGACCAGCATGAAAGGAGCAGCCTTGGTGTGGCGATACGCCTTTTCCAGATAAAACGCCGGACCACCGCGGTACTCGCCAGTGTCGCGGTCTTGCTCTTTATAGATCTGGGCGAGGGTACATTCCACAAAAGATGTTGAGGCACCCAAAAAGGCAACCATCCACATCCAGAACACTGCGCCGGGGCCACCGAATGCGATAGCTGTAGCCACACCAGCAATATTGCCCACACCCACGCGACCAGCAAGGGACATCATCAACGATTGAAAAGAGGAGACACCGTTTTCCGATTTTTCACCGCGCCGCAGCTGACGGAGCATGTCTGGAAGACCCCGAAGCTGCACAAAACGGGTGGCGATGGTGAAGTAGATGCCGGCAGCCAAGCACAAAAACACAAGCGCTGGAGACCAGATTATTGAGTTCAGAGTATTCAGTGCATCAGCCATATAAACTCCCTAGATGTGATTGGCATCTCTTTTTGAGGATTTATACATCATGCACCACGATGGCCCGGAATGCACTGATTCCGAGAAAAACGCCACCATGTGGGGGCACGAATACTCTGAAAACGTGCCCCCAGTCAACCACTGTCTAACGTTGCCTAACGCCGTCTAGCGAATAGTCACCTGGCGAGACTTGATGTTCTCCAGCTGGCGACGCTCATCGGGGTTCAGCTGAGAGTCATTGCCCAGCTCAGCCTCAATCTTCTCGTTCAAAGCCACAAGATCGGCGGCATAATCCTCGTGAGAGCGCTCAGGATCCAGATCCCATACCGGAACGGCGAGTCCGTGGGTACGGAAAACGCCGGCAAACTTGGTTTCGTCGCCAAGCTTTAGCTCCCCACGAGCAGCGATGCGGGCAAGTGCACGCAACAACGTGTCTTCTTCCTCGCCGCGCACCCACCGGATGTGAGCCTTCTGGCCTGGGTTAATCCACCATACGGTTCCTGGAACGTCTGCCTCCACACGGTGCGAAGGCAAAACGGAGTCGTTAGCCGCCTGGATTGCCTGAGCATGCATGGGGCTCACGGCGGTACCCTCTGGAATCCACCAGTTGAAATCGCTGAACTCGGTGATCTCGATCTCCTGATCAGCACTAAGCAGCTCGTTCAGTCTTGGCTCCGTGCCATCTGCCACAGCACGAGCCAAGGTCTCCCCTGGCTTAGCGCTCTTCGCCCAGTTCAGGGCATAGGCCAGGTCACGATTCGGATTATTGGAACGGGCCTGGGTCTGCAGAGCGACGAGGACGTCTCCCCCTACTGACTCTTCGCGCACCAATGCCGCGCTGCCACCTGGCAAAACCGTGCACAGCGATACTTCGCCGAGGCCCTCAACCGTAACCTTAGCCACTGCGGAAGGCACGAATTCCTGCATAGCCACCAGATCCGTCTCAAAAGCGAATCCGCCGTACGGACGCGGGTCGCGCTCAAATGCCGCATGTTCTGCAGCGCGAGCAGCAAGCTTAGCCTGACGACGGCTCATGCCCTCAGGAAGCTGTTCCTTCTTTTTGTTCTTCTTAGCCATGCCACACAACTTACCGGTAGTAAGTCCTCAACACCGCCTCAGGGTTTCTTCACCTTGAGACGCTTATCCGCCACGCACTACCTCAAGAGCAATATCGGGGTAATCGGTAGCGATCATATCGACGCCATGCTCAAGCGCCCATCGCATATCCTCACGCTCATTCACAGTCCATATATATGTCCTCTGGCCTTTCCTCCCGACCAATCCCGGACGCAACTTCGCATGAGCGATGGAGAGTCCCCGAGCTGTCGGGTGCGACGGCGCAACATCCAAAGGGTTGTAGCGAGCCTCCCATTCCCTCCGCAGATAAATCGCGTCAATGCCCGGAACCAGCCGACGTATCCTGCTTATCGACGCATGTGAGAAGGAAATAAGGTGAATCCGCGGGTCTGCGAGCAGCCCCCGGTAGCGCAAGCGCATGGCGATGCTTTCCTCTAGCATCGCGCCGTAGCGCAGCGGGTGTTTAGTCTCCACATAAAGGTGTTTGTCTGGGTAGGCGAGCACAATGTCCAGAAGCTCATCAAGAGTAAGAATGCGCTGCGGATTCTCACTGGTCCCGATGTTGGCATGACGCAACTGTTGCAGGGTGGCAGTAGATACCTGCGTCTTCTCACCGGCGGTGCGCAACAAAGTTCGATCATGGTGGCAGACCACGTGTCCGTCGCTCGTTAAACGGACATCGCATTCAACTCCATGAATGGGAAGCTCCAGCGCCTTTTCAAAGGCCTGGGCAGTCATCTCAGGATACGCCGATCTAAAGCCTCGATGGGCGATAATCTGCACGTCACACCCCTATTCTCATACCTTGTTCTGTGGTACTTCCTTTCTTTCCTTAGACTACCTTGCACAAAGCCGGGCCCTTCCTAAGAAGAGACCCGGCTCACGTGCCTACTCAAACCCACAGCACCTTATTTACATAGCGACCACACCAACAATTGCCGCGTTGAGCATGTTGGTAGCAAAACCAGTGATGAGGGCTAGTGGAGCAAGCTTGGCGACTTCACCACGACGCTCCGGAACAAGACCTCCGAGTGCACCGATCTGAATTGCGATGGAGCCGATATTGGCAAAGCCTGCGAGGGCGAAAGTACTGACCATGATGGACTTCGGCGACAGGTTCTCCAGGTTGGCACCAAAGCTGGTGTAGCCCACAAACTCGTTAATAATGGTCTTCTCGCCGATGAAGGATCCCACGAGATGGGCTTCGCTCCAAGGTGCACCGATAAGCCACGCAACAGGAGAGAACAGCACGCCAAAGAGCCCTTCCAAGGACCATCCCTCTTGATCAAAGAGACTGCCGATGCCACCCAAGATCGCAGAAAGCATAGAAATCATCGCGATGAAGGCAATGAGCAAGCAGCCCACAGCAACGGCGATCTGGCCACCACTCATGGCACCACGACCGATGGCGTCGACAACGTTTTTGCTCTCAGTATCGCGTACATCGCGGACACTAGTATCAAGAGTCGATTTCTCTGTTTCCGGCATGAAGGCCTTAGCCACAAGAATAGAACCCGGCGCGTTCATCACACTGGCTGCGAGGAGGTACTCCAGCGGGGCACCAAGCAAGGAATAACCGATGAGGGTCGAACCCGCTACGGAGGCGAAACCACCCGTCATACAGGTAAACAGCTCGGAGCGAGTGAGCTTTTTCAGGTACGGCTGAATCACCAAAGGCGCCTCGGATTGGCCCAAGAAAATCACCGTCGCCGCCCATACCGATTCCACCTTGGACGTTCCCAACAGCCACTTTAATGCGCCGCCGACGATGTCCACGAAGAATTGGATCACTCGGAAGTAGTACAAAGCGCCGATGATAGCACCAAGGAAGATGATCACCGGCAGCACGTTGAGAGCAAAAACAAAGGAGTTCTCAGTACTAAAGAGCGATCCGAAGACAAAGGATGTGCCCTCGTTGGTAAAGTCGGTGAGCTTCTGCAGCCCTTTGGATACCGACTTCATTGCATTAAAGCCCACACTCCACTTGAGAACGAGCAGTGACAGCAGAACTTGCAATGCCAGGCCTACCCCGAGGGTCCGCCAGTTGATCTGTTTGCGTGCGCGGGAAAAGAGAATGAGCAATCCTAGGATCGCTACGATTCCTAAAAGTCCCTGAAGCCTTTCCATTATGTGTCCCCTTATAGAGATTCTGGGCCGAAGGAATGCGGAAGAATTGTGGCAAAGTCAACGCTGAGGGAATTGTCACCGTCTTCCACGATGACGCGCTGACAATTGAACTCGCGGAGAACCTGGCGGCACGCGCCACAGGGCCAGCACGGCTCCCCGGCTTTACCGACGATGGCCACCGCCTCAATGCGGAATGGAACTTCATCGCCCGAGCGCGGCTGTCCCCCTACAATTGCGCCACCAATTCCGTTACGCTCAGCACAAATGGTTAATCCATAGGATGCGTTTTCAAAGTTGCATCCGTGGATGAGGCGGCCGTCGTCAAGCAAAAGTGCCGCGCCGACCGGAAAATGTGAATACGGCGAGTAGGAACGTTGGGCAGCAATTCGGGCTTCCGCAAGGAGCTTGTCGTCGGTCCACGTTGCACCGGTTCCCGAGGTCGCGCAGGCGGTCTGACCAGTGGTTGTAGCCTCGGTGGTCATGTCACCACATCCTTTTACATTTGTGCTTTTAACCCTTGACATTCGTGCTACCAGTGATGATAATCAAGAATGTCAAATCGCACAATAGGTTAAGAGAAGTGTTCCACAGCATAATGTGAGTACTCTGGGGGTACTCTAGCCGAGTTGCCATCTAACACTTCCTAAGCCTTAACAGCTCCAATGGAAGGTGATTACCGTGGCCGAGAAGTTCGACGCCGTAGACGTCATCCGCACAAAGCGGGATAAAGGAAAGCTGAGCAAGGGGCAAATCGACTGGATCATCGATGCCTACACTCGCGGTATCGTCGGCGACGACCAAATGGCCGCCCTCAACATGGCAATATTCCTCAACGGTATGGATCGAGAAGAAATCGTCCAGTGGACCCAAGCCATGATCGACTCCGGCGAGACCATGAGCTTTGCCAGCCTTTCCCGCCCCACCACAGACAAGCACTCCACCGGCGGCGTTGGCGATAAAATCACCCTCCCCCTCGCGCCACTCGTTGCCAGCTACGGCGTTGCCGTGCCGCAGCTCTCGGGCAGAGGACTAGGGCACACCGGCGGAACCCTAGACAAGCTAGAAACCATCCCCGGCTGGGAAGCCGACATAGATAACGCCCGCATGATGAAGATCCTGGAAGACCCCGGCTGCGTCGTATGCGCCGCGGGAGCAGGCTTAGCACCTGCAGACAAGAAGATCTATGCACTGCGCGACATCACCGCTACCGTCGACTGCATCCCACTGATCGCCAGCTCCATCATGAGTAAAAAGATCGCCGAAGGAACCGCAAACCTTGTCCTCGACGTCAAAGTCGGTTCCGGTGCCTTTATGAAGGAACTTGACCAGGCCCGCGAGCTCGCCCGAACCATGGTTGACCTCGGACGCGACGCCGGAACCAACATGGTCGCACTCCTCACCGACATGTCCGTCCCGCTAGGCCGCACCATCGGCAACGCCCTGGAAGTTCGCGAGTCCGTAGAAGTCCTCGCAGGTGGCGGACCTTCCGACGTCATAGAGCTCACCTGCGCCCTTGCAACAGAAATGCTTGAGCTCGCCGGTATCCACGACCCCGACGTGCATGAAGCGCTTGCCGACGGCCGCGCGATGGATTCCTGGAAGAAGATGATCCGTGCACAGGGCGGCGACCCCGACGCTGCCCTCCCCACCGCACGCCACACCCACGAGATCACCGCCGACCGCAACGGCTACCTCACGGAAATGGATGCCCTCGCACTAGGTGTAGCCAGCTGGCGACTTGGTGCAGGACGCGCCCGCAAGGAAGACCCAGTCCAGCTCGGCGCTGGCATCGAGATTCATGCAGGACTCGGCGAGAAGGTAACAAAGGGCCAAAAACTCTTCACCCTCCACACCGATGATGAAGATCGCTTCGACCGCGCCCTAGAATCTCTCGAACCCGGCGTAAAGATCGGCGACGAGGCCCCGGCCACACGCACCTCGGTCATTCTCGACCGAATCAGCTAGCCTGTTCGGCGCGGCGAAAGCTGCGGCGAACTCAGCCAAACACGCACTAAACCTGCATTTCCATAGACATTGCGCCCGCAATCATGCCCACACCGCATGATTGTCTATGGAAATGCAGGTTTTTAGCTCCCAAAGCTGATCAGCTTAAGCCGGGAAGAACTGCCCCTGAATGTCACGCAAGGTATCTGCTGAGTGAGTGAATCGCTCCATCTCATGGTCAGTGAGCTCAAGCTCCACCACTCGGTTGATACCACCACGATTAATCACAGCCGGCGTGCCAATATAGATATTCTCCTGCCCATATTCGCCCTGTAGGAGAGCCGACACAGGCAACGCAACCTCCTGGTTATGGATTACTGCGCGCGTAATACGGGCGAGCCCCATGCCAATGCCATAAGAGGTGGAGCCTTTGGCGTCGATAATGGCGTAAGCGGCGTCGCGGGTTTCCTCGAAGATCTTCTCTAGTTCGGCATCCAAACCGGGGTTTTTCTCCAGCTGGCGGCGCATGGATACACCCGCAACGGTGGCCGAAGAAAGAACCGGAAGCTCTGTATCGCCGTGCTCGCCGATGATATACGCGTGGATCGAGCTGGGTGCGACTTCATAGCGCTCACCAAGCATGTAGCGGAAGCGTGCGGAGTCGAGGACCGTGCCCGAGCCGATCACGCGATGCCAATCCAGCCCCGAATACTTCCACGCAGCATAAGCAAGGATGTCCACGGGGTTAGATGCCACAAGAAGGATGCCATCGAAGTTATTGGCCATGATCTCGTCGACGATGGACTTCATGATCTTCATGTTCTTGTCCACGAGCTGCAGGCGGGTTTCACCGGGCTTCTGCGCAGCCCCCGCGCAGATCACGACCATGGCCGCATCTTCGCAGTCCGCATAGGTGCCCTTGGTAACCCTGGTGCGAGAGGAAGCCCACACAACACCATGGTTGAGGTCCATGACGTTGCCTTCGAGCTTCTTTTCATCAATATCAATAATGGCCAGATGATCGACGGTTCCCTGGTTAACCAACGCATACGCATAGGCGACTCCCACATCACCTGCACCGATGAGCACGACCTTGTTTCCGACGATATCCTTCATGGCTACCTTCCTTAGCGCCCCCGCCAGAGGCGAATCTTGTGAGTTTCTCTAGCCTTCCATTGCCAATTATGCCCGATATTGTGGGATCATGCCCGATGTGATACTTATTTCACACTATTGAATTCCGTTCGGGTTCCGTTTTCACCCATTTTCATCGAGCTTTGCAGCCCCTACCCTAACAAGCTTCTCGACGCCCCTCCAGATCCAACGCCTCCACAGCAAAAGCCACCCCGACGTCATTCATTATCGGGGTGGCGGCAAAGCGAAACTCAGGATTTAAGCGCCGGGAATCCCACAGGCAAGACCCGTGGAATGATGCGGGCAATAGCCTGCCGGATTTTTGTACAGATACTGCTGATGCTCGTCTTCAGCCCTGTAGTACGTGCCGGCGGGAGTGTCTGCAAGCGGGAGAATCTCTGTGGTGATGCGCCCGTGTCCGGCGTCGGCAAGCTTGCGGGCGTAATGCTCTGCAATCTCCCGGGCACGCGCGGCCTGTGCGGTAGCGTTGGGCCCAGCTGTATAGATAGCAGACCGATACTGCGTTCCCACGTCATTCCCCTGGCGATAACCCTGCGTGGGGTCGTGTGCTTCCATTGCTTTGACCACGAGCTCGTCAAAGCTCACTACGGCTGGATCATAAACAATTTCCACGATCTCGGTGTGGTTGGTGCGCCCGCTGCACACCTCACGGTAGGTGGGGTTCGGGGTAATGCCGCCGGCAAAGCCTACAGACGTGGACTCAACCCCTGCGGTCTCCCAGAACATTTTCTCCGCGCCCCAGTAGCAGCCAATGCCCACATAAAGTACTTCTTGCCCCTCTTTCCACGGGCCAGTAATGGGGGTGCGCAATACCGCATGCGGGCGCGGGTGCGACAGCACTGGCTGCGATCCACCCTTGAGCGCCTCGTTATCAGCAACCATCTTCGGTGCGGAACCAAACAACCAACCCATCTTCTTCTCCATTCCTTCTGTATGTACGCCGTTACATGCATGCACACCGCGCAGACCATGCCGCCTTGAACGGCATCCTTCCTGACTGTGCGGTTATTTATTTATACGGTGCACAACCCCGAGTCGGATTGTTTTATTTCCCACCATGAAGTTTTTGGCCAGGCTTCCACGCCTCCTAGCCACACCCCACTCGCACCCTATCCGCACACCCGCGGTGTTCACCCGTGGCAAACTTATTGGAATTTCAATAGATTAACGTTGCGATAATCCAGGTTTGTCCTATCATGGGGTCAAGTCGTCTCACGCGCATGACCAAGTTTCTTTGGTCCGATCACACCTCGAAGTGCGCGTGGCGCTCACCTCAACGAAAGGACCACGGCAATGGCTAAGTATGAACTGCCCGAACTTGATTACGCTTACGATGCTCTCGAGCCTCACATCGCTGCCGAGATCATGGAGCTACATCACTCCAAGCACCACGCAAACTACGTAAACGGTGCTAACACAGCCCTGGAGAAGCTTGCCGACGCCCGCGGTAACGGCTACATCGGCGTCGCCGTTACCGCCCTTACCAAGGACCTCGCCTTTAACCTCGGCGGCCACACCAACCACTCCATCTTCTGGAAGAACCTCTCCCCGAATGGTGGCGGCGAGCCAACCGGCGCACTCGCAGAGGCAATCAGCGCTGAATTCGGTTCCTTTGACAAGTTCAAGGAGCACTTCTCCGCAGCAGCTCTCGGCCTGCAGGGCTCCGGCTGGGCAGTGCTTGGCTACGACCACGTTGGCGAGCGCCTAGTCATCGAGCAGCTTACCGACCAGCAGGGCAACATCTCCGCTAACCTCACCCCACTGCTCATGCTCGACATGTGGGAGCACGCTTTCTATCTGCAGTACAAGAACGTCAAGGCTGACTACGTTAAGGCAGTATGGAACGTCTTCAACTGGGAGGATGTTGCAGCACGTTACGAGGCCGCAACTAAGTAACCCACCAGTGCAGCAATGCACAGGCAACCGTCTTCACGCTTCTGCCAGCACAAAAACGTGAAGACGGTATACAACATCGCCGTCGCGATGCCTAGCACCTAGGCATGAGCCACACCGCTCGCCTAGGTGCTAGGCATATCTCAACTAAGGAATAGACCAGACAACTTTGAGCGCTACGAGCCTCCTCAATCTGCTTGGCGGAACATGAAAAGAGTGGAAAGAACTAAGTCAATGGAACACTATTATTCAATGGCTTGAACTTGAAGATACTACGCGCATAGACTCGCTGCAAGTATTATTTTTAGTTTTTCTATCCGGGAGATTTTATACCAACATGTCTACCGCATCAACCAAGGTCAGCGTCCTCGTCGGCAGCCTCCGCGAAGGCTCTTTTGCCCGCAAGATCGCACTCAACGCCATCGAGATGCTCCCCAGCGACTGGGATTCCAGCATCCTAGAAATCCGTGATCTACCGCTCTATGATGCCGACTACGACGACCCAGCCATGGCTTCCAAGCCCCTGCCAGAGACCTACACAATCTTCCGGGAAGAGCTCAAAGCCTCCGACGCAGTCCTCTTTGTCACCGCAGAAAACAATCGCACGATCCCCGCCTGCCTCAAAAACGCCATTGACGTCGGATCCAAGCCCAATAGCGACGTTGCCTGGACGGGCCTACCAGGTGGAATCATTAGCCATTCGGTCGGACGCATGGGCGGCTACAGCTCTCACAAGAACCTCCGCCTCGCGCTTTCATACTTTGCAATGCCGCTCACCGGCCAGCCAGAGGCATTCATCGGCCAGTCCAATACGCTTATCGACGACAACGGCGCCATCTCCAACGAAGACACCCGCGCGTTCATCCAGCGCTACCTTGACACCTTTGTGGAACTAGTTAAGACAAACCCGCGTAAGCGCTAGCCACAAGCGCGGGACTGCGGTCGAGGATAAACGTGCGGAATTGCTCGACCGCAGGCGCTGGCTGCGATTCTTTCCGCCACACCATGCCAAGCTCCCGCTTGGCCACCGGAGTGAGGGGACGCAACACCACATTCTTGGGCACCAGGTAGGGGTCGTCTAGAGGCACCAGACCAACTCCCAATCCCGCCCCAACCAGGCCTATCACCGTAGTAAGCTCCATCGACTCAAAAACTAACCGTGGCGTAAAACCGGCACGGTGGGCGAGGTCGTCGAGAAGCATACGAGTACCAAATCCCGGCAGCATTCCCACAAAGGGAACATCGCGAGCTTCCTCCAGCCTGATGGGTGAGTTCTTCCTTGCGAGTGGATGGTCGAGCGGGATTGCGAGAGCCAAGCGCTGCGAAAAGAGAGGTGCCCAACCAGAGGGAGCGTCGAAAAGCTTAGGGCGTGGGGCTATAAGGGCAAGATCAGATTCTCCGGAAAGTACGCGGCTCGTGAGGTCCTGCGCTGCACCTTGGTGCAGCTGAAAGTCCACGTGCGGGTGTTCCGCCCGGTAGGCGCGAAGAAAATCTGGCACCATCCAGGTACCCAAGGAATGCATGAAATCGAGGCGCACCGTACCATGCTCCGGATCCAGCAATCTCTGCACCTCTTTACGCGCATTCACAAGTTCTTGATCCGCCCGGCGCGCGTGCAGCAAAACCACGCGGCCTCGCATATTGAGTTCAATACCCCTGCCATTGCGTTCAAAAAGCGTGCCACCAAAAGCTCGTTCTACGCGGGCGATCCTGCGTGAAAGGGTGGGTTGCGACATCCCAAGCGAATCAGCCACCGCGCTCACATGACCCATGTCTGCAACGGCAATGAAGCTGCGAAGATCCTCACTATTTATGTTCACAGAGACCTCACCGTTCAAATCATGTACATAATGCATGAATTCTGCTTATTTTTTCATTTTACACATATTCAGAGGTGAGCAACCATAGATGTATGCCTTTGTCAGAGCCATCGCAAGCATCCGGACCGGAAGGGCTGCGTCAAGGTAGCACTGATTACCGACGCGCCGTAGTCGCCTCCCTAGCTGCAGGCCTTGCTACCTTCAATGCCTTGTATTGCACACAAGCTATCCTCCCCAGGCTTGTGACAAGCTTTGATGTCAATCCCACAACAGCAGCACTCACCATCTCTGCAACAACAGGGGCCCTAGCGATCTGTATAGTTCCTGCTTCCATCCTCTCGGAACGGTTCGGGCGTAGCCGGGTTCTCGTCATCTCTGCACTTTTAGCCACCACGCTGGGCTTGTGTCTTCCACTAGCGTCCTCTATGTGGGTTCTTATTGTCCTCCGCGCGCTCCAGGGCGTTTTCATTGCCGGAGTCCCAGCAGTGGCAATGACTTGGCTCAGCGAAGAGATTCATCCCGAAGACCTAGCCAAGGCCATGGGAATTTATATCGCAGGCAACACAGTAGGAGGCCTCTCAGGCAGGCTGATCCCCGCACTTTTCCTTGAAGTCACCACATGGCAATGGGCCTTGTTTGCTACAACCCTATGCGCTTTCACCATGGCGATAACCATGGCAATCATGCTGCCCAAACAGCGCCGATTCCAACCACGAACGTTGAGCATTAAAAACGAAAGCTCAGCGATGCTCATCCACTGGGCCACGCCATCCCTGGCGCTTTTATTCGCCACTGCTTTTATCAGCCTCGGCGTTTCCGTGTCGGTGTATAACTACATCGGATTCCGCATGATCCACACATTCAGGTTTTCCGAGGCCTTGGTGGGCGTTGTATTCCTCATGTATCTGGCGGGGACGTGGAGTTCCGCTCGCGCAGGAGCATGGACCAGACGACGCGGTCAGGGAATGATGTACGGTGCCCTTGCCATGCTTCTGGGTCTGATCCTCATGCTCTGGGATTTCCTCGCGCTCACGCTTATAGGATTGTTCGTCTTCACAGCAGCGTTCTTCCTCATCCATTCCATCGCATCCGGCTGGGTGGGATTAATAGCCACATCGCACCGAGCTGCGGGTGCAAGCATGTATCTACTCAGCTATTACGTTGGATCGTCCGTCGTGGGATGGATGTCCGGATACGCTTTTGATTCACTGAGTTGGCATGGGTTTATCGGTTGGCTCAGCCTGTGGACCTTAGCACTTTTAGGCATAGCAGTTGCTTTACGACGCTTCGCGGTCTGAAGCATCCCCGCCGCTGAGGAGAAGGGCAGGTGGGAGAATTGTTACGATAGATAAATATTCCCGTGCACTAAAAGCACTAACTGTTGCATCAGTGGCTAAGGAGACCTAGGTGAGAATGCAAAAACCTGAGATCGCAAAGGTCCCTTACGCCGAGGACGAACTGACGCTTTTTATTAATAACCTCCGGAATCAAGACACCCCTGCAGGTGCTGCACGCGCGACTTTTCTCTTGGATTACCCAACTGTCTACATAATTCACGACAAATCTACGAATTCTAGTGCTAAACCAAGCTCCTACAGCGTTTATGTTGGGGAAACCACCGATATTCATCGCCGTACACTCCAACATGTCAAAAAAGGACTTCAAAAACGTCCCGATTGGCAGCATTTCGCTGATTCAAACACCGCAGAAATGTACGTAGTTGGTCATCCTTTATTTAATAAGTCTTTAACCTTAGATATTGAACATCGACTAATTCACTACATGTTGTCAATGGACACTGTAAGTACAGTGCTTAACAGCCGAGGCAACCAACAAAATAAGTACTACACCCAGGAACACTTTGATCAGGTCTTCACCAAAATATGGAAAGGCCTTCGGACGCATGATAGTGTCTTTTTCCCCACAGAAAAGGTCATCAAAGATTCTGCACTGTTTAAAGCTTCACCATTTCATAAACTAACTCGCGAGCAGATTGAGGCGAAAAAAGAAGTTCTCCACGTTATCGAAGATGCTCTACGTTCTGATGCCACCGGACAACTTATTAGAATTCACGGCGAAGCTGGGTCGGGGAAAACTGTACTTCTCAACAGCCTTTTCTATGAACTAACGCAGGGAAAGACCTCTGCTTCAGACCCTGGTGATGCTTTTATCGACCCCATGGACTACCAACCTTGGAATGCCTTTTTATTGGTTAACCACATCGAACAGCTCACTGTTTACCAGCAAATTGCACAAAAACTAATGATTGTCCCACGTGGGGATAAACGTATTAGTCGGCCTACAACGTTCATCAACAACAATTCACCGGAAAAAGCTAGCGACATCGACGTCGTCTTGATCGACGAAGCTCACCTTTTGTGGACTCAGGGAAAACAATCTTACCGAGGAAAAAATCAACTACTCGACATCCTCGAAAGAGCCCGGGTGGTTGTGGCAATCTTTGACGAAAAACAAATTCTACAAACCAATCAGTATTGGGAAAACCATGCTATCGAAGAATTAGAGAAACGCACGACTAAAAACCATCCATCTCAAAAACCAAATGCGCATCGATGCGGATGCAGGAACAGTATCTTGGATCCGCAGCATCATCGACGACGGTATCATCGGCGATATTTCACTAAATGAAAACAACCGCGATTCTAAAAATTACGAGATCAAGATTTTTGATTCTCCTACCGCCTTGCACACTGAGGTCAAGGCTAAAGCGTCTTCAGTAGAACAAGGACTATCACGTCTTATCGCGACTTTTGACTGGAAATACTCCAGTACCGCACCCACCGATGGCTCCCCTACGTGGAATGTAACCATCGGTGATTTCTCCATCCCTTGGAACTTAGAGACGAATCGAAGCCTTACGCCTTCGCAGAAACGTAGATACTCGCATCAGGCATGGGCTGAACGTGACTACACAGTCGATGAAATAGGCTCACGTTCACTATTCAAGGATTCGACCTCAACTACGCTGGGGTTATCCTTGGTCCTTCTGTGATTTACAGAGATGGAAAGATTCGTTTTGGTCCTTCTAAGAGCGCAAATAAAAATGCCACTAACAAACGCACCACGTTGAACAAAGAAAAAATTGATTTAGGCGCCCAACTAATCCGTAACGAGTTGAATGTTTTACTCACACGCGGGATTCATGGTCTCTATGTTTCTGCAAAAGTCAACAGCTCATATGGCACCTCTCATGCGCTACCTAAGCGATAATTGATTCATGTCTACTCAGGATGAAACATTACGAGCCTTATTGTCTTTCCGTGAGGAACGAAACTGGGCGCAGTTCCACCGTCCAGCCAACCTGGCTAAATCAGTAGCTATTGAGGCTGGTGAACTCTTGGAATGTTTCCAGTGGGATGATGAGGTCACATCAATGCTGTGCGCGATGAATTAGCCGATGTTCTCTCTTATGCGTATCTTCTCGCGCACGAACTTGGGTCGAACCCGCATGACCTCATAATCAATAAGATGAAACAAACAGCAATCAAATATCCTGCAGCCCAAACACACCCCGCTAAAAAGAATACGACGTAAAAAGCACGTAGGAGTCACCGAATAGGTGTTGGGCAAGGTTCCAGCGCATAGGTGCACCGTCGTAGCGCGGTGCAGCAAGACCCACATCAACCATGCGAGTACCGCAAAAACGAGGAGGCTTGCTAAAGCCCACAAGGCGGTGTGAATCTCCAGCTGTGTGAACGATACGGGCCACCCCCACATACATGAGCCCATCGAAATGACTGCTATCGTGGCACAAACTACGACTACCGAGTCGTTCATTGCGATCCGAATTTCAGACACGTATGTATCCCCAGGTATTACGCATGCGATAACTAGAAAAGCATGCCTAGGGTACGCAGATTTCGTATACGAAGCAGGCAGAAAAGTGGAAAATAACTAACTTTCCATAAACTCACGCTTTGAGTTCACTACCGCCGAAAGAGACTCATGAACACGACCTCCCGCAGTACTCGCGTATCCCTAGCATTACTGTGCATTGGAAACCTCCCAGTGCTGACCGCGTGTGGGAACCTCATAAACATCAAACAGGTAGGCTCCGCCGCTATAGTTCAAGAACCTGACGGGGAGGTCTCTCTTGCTGTACAAACCTGCGGCTCTTCCGTGCTAAGCATACAATCATCAGATTTGAATGCAGCTGAAGAATCCCAGTCCCTAGACGAGGTGATCTTTGAGGAACCCAAAAGCGGAAGATTTAACGTCCCACTCCCCCAACTTCGCGATGCATTAAATAGTGCCCAGTCTCGCGATGTCTATCTCCTCATCGACGTCTGCGTTAAGCGCAGCTGGAAAGATTCCCTCCCGTTTACTGCCGATCCTTACGTCCCTCCAGTACAACTTCATTCTGCAGATTTTGGCAGTTTCACCCCCAGGAACGCTGGTCAAATCCTCCGTAAACCCCGATAGCACCGACTACCTAAGAGTTGCTACGACGGCGCAGGAGCTTCGCAAGGCTTGCCAAAAATAGCGTAGTGACAAGACGCGTACGCACACACCCTCACTAAAAAGGATACGACGTAAAAAGCACGTACGCGCTCACCACAGCCCATCCCACAGCCACCGCATATGTGACGTTCCCTAGCGCTTTTCCGGCGGTCATTCCCCATGGCTTGATAAACCAAACGCTCATAGCCACGAGCACGAGGATCGCCATAAGCACGTAGGAATCACCGAATAGGTGTTGGGCGAGGTTCCAGCGCATAGGTGCGCCGTCGTAACGCGGCAGCAGCCAGTGTCCACTGCAGACGGTGATAACAACAGCCCAAACACTGCCAGCCATCAATGGGTAAGCAGCGGCAGACGCTCCCCAGCTGCGGGCGGCCACCACAATAGCCACGGCAACAGCTACGACAACCCACACCCAGTGATGCGACCATGATACTGGGGAGCACAGAAGCGCCAATAGGGAATTGACACAGAGCGCTGCGGCCGTATGATCGCGGCGCAACAAGGCCCACATCAACCATGCGAGTACCGCAAAAACGAGGAGGCTTGCTAAAGCCCACAAGCCGGTGTGCGATTCCTGGCCAAAGAAGCGGGCGATCACGCCCCGGAAGGATTGGTTACTTGGCCAGGTGAGGTCTCCGATCCGGCCTGGGTCGCTCAGGGTCTCAAACCAGTAGGTTGTGGAGGTCTGCGGTGCGATCAGCCACGTGAGGAGGGTGACACCGATACCAGAGGCAACACTCCAAGCTGCGGCTTTGTAGTCCTTTTTCACCAGGAAGTACAGGCCAAAGACCGCAGGTGTCAGTTTGATAGCAGCCGCGATTCCTACCAGGCTGCCGCGTGGGAGTACCGTGCGACGGGCAAGAACATCGATGATAACGAGCAGCATAAGAAGCACATTGAACTGCGCAAACCCAATGGTGTCTCTGACGGGTTCCATGAGAAGTGCGATGCTCAGAATCACTGCGGCAAAGCCGTACACTGATGCCTTGCCCCACTCGGGCATAACGCTGCGCGTTGCCAGAACCACGCACCACCACAGCGCAAGTGCAGACGTTAAGCATAAAATCGTGGCACCAAAATTGACGCTGAGCAGCGTAAAGGGCACGAATACGAGTGCCGCAAAGGGCGGATATGTGAATGGCAGGGAGACGCCACCAACTGAGTAACCGCGGGTGTAGAGGTTATCGCCAGCGAGGAAGGCCTTGGCGCCTTCGCGATATACGTCGAAGTCGATGTGGTACCGGAAGTACGCATCAAAGTTTTGAGGGATGGCTCGGAAAAACAGGATGTCTTTACTGATCAGCCACAGGCCTAGGATAATAACGCTAAGCACTATCGACGTCGCCCAGGTCGAGCGCCGCGCCGACACTCTGGCGAGGGTTGCCGCTAATTGTGGGCCGGAACTGGGCGTTTGTTTACTCACAGCAGCAACAGTATTCAGGGCACCAAATTCAAGGCAAATTCTATTAGCAATCTTCCAGTGCAGGAACACCCGGTGCGCCCTCAGCCAACCAGCGGCGTACGGCAGCTGTGGCACGGCAATCGTCGCCGTTGTAGCTCAGGAGGGTAGCCTGAGCGGCCTCAAGATCGACCCCGGCAACGTCTCCCGTGGCTTCCCGATAAAGATGCACGCTTGTCTCGCCATCGACGTCGTCGGCATCCCAATGGAACCCCGCTGCTGGGGCGACCACTTTGAGTCCTAGCCCTTTGGGGCCAGCCAACTGCTTCTTGACCGCGACAAAAACATCCTGCCATTCGCCGGAAGCAATAAACGCAGAGACCTCGGCTTCGCTAGGAACTCCCTCATAGCGCCCGTGGAAGCGACGCGCGGAGAACCTGAGCCAGTGATTTTCCCCGTGCGAGGAATAGCAAAACACGCCTACGGTTTTACCAGCTGCAATTGCAGCTTCACGACGCTGCTTGAGCCACGCCCACATCCGTGCAAAGGCCTGCGCCTCAGCCTCTCCGCCAAGCCCTTCCCACGTAACAAAGGGTCGATACTCTTCGCCATCGTATGTACCCCACAGGTAGGCCCCTGGTCCAGGTACGCCTCCACATCAATGTCGATCTCTACATCAAAACGCGGGAAAGTTACCTCGGGCGACTTCCGGACTATGTCCACCCCATCCCGCCATGCCCGCGCGAGCTGCGAGGGTGCCCCTAGGTTGGCGTCGGCAAGCCCATTCACAGTAGTAATTCCGCGTTCCCGATAGGAATCACCGCGATCACCAGAAAGGAAAAGGCTGAGGTCATCGGAAGCTTTAAGCTCTTGCTCGCAGAACTCCCAATACCTACAGCTCGCGCATTCTTTCACGCGACGAGCGTGATCCGGGTTCGGAACAACGAGAGCAACATCAAGGCCCTGCTGAAAGAAGTCCGTGTTCAAAAGGAAAACCAGTTCACGGTCCTGCCCAATCAGCCCGGCGCGACTGCTCTCCACTCCGAGGCGATCAAGCGCGCGTGCCGCCAAACCCAAAGCATAGGAATAGGAATCTGAGGCATGGTGTTTGAGCTTAAAGTGGGCGGAGTAGGGAGTTCCCAAGCCCAGACGCGCCGTGGCCATGACCTTGATTGTTTTCTGAGGATGCGGCCTGGCCATCCGGTGGTTAGAGACAAGAACAGGCATATAGGTTCCCTCGGGCCTACGCACGAGCGCATCCAGGCGCACTCGCCACGCCCGCCCGTTGTCTTTCCCCAGGAGGACGGGATTAGTAATGATGGTGGCCTGCGCAGCAAGAGCCTCCAATGTGGCAAACCACGGCGCGTCTGGATCCGCATCGACGGCATCCGCGTCGTCCCTCCCTTGCGGGGGGGATATCAATACGCAGGAAATTCCGGGGATCCCCCATGCTCGGGGCCGTGGGGAAAAAGGCGCGCGCCTCTTCCTTTGCTTGCACACGACGCTCGTACCTGAGCTGGGAATTGTGCGTTGGCGATACACCTGGGTGCCGGCTAGCTTGCACGAGCCGGTAGCGGCAGCCCACCAAGTCAGAAGGCTGCAGGCATATATCGGTGTTCACAAGTACACCAGCCTATTGCACGAGTACGGGTACTGTGGAATTTGACTGGGTTCTGGTGCGGATCACCGGACATGCCGCTACGTAAGCGAGGTATCGTCTCCCGCCTCCCACCGATCCCCTTAGAATCGAGAGACGAGCATACGCACGAGTGAAGGAAACAACCATGGGATTGTTTGAATCTATCCGTAAGGCACGCGCCAAAACCAAGGCAGAGATCAAGGCCGCTAAGGTTCGCGCACGCCAGGAAGCCAAGGAAGCCGCCAAACTCGAGTACAAACGCGATAAGTTCCTTGCCCGGCAGGAAAAGAAACTGCTGAAGGAAGAGAAGAAAGGCCTCAAGGCCAAGCGTAAGCACGACGAGAAAATGGCTAAGAACACTCTCGAGCAGCTCAAGGCCGGTAAATTTAACAAGAACAACGTGCTGCGTTATGCGGGAGCAGCCCGAGCAGTCATCCCAGTTGCGCTCCCCCTCATTTACCGAGGCATCACAATGGCAAAAGAAGAGGCCGCCAAGCGTCGTGCGATGAAGCTGGGAGTCAGCGCAGACGATCTAGGCCGTTTCAGCGGACACGGTGCAGAAATTAAGGCACGTATCGCGGGAATGCGTAGCTCCGTCAAACTCTCTTCCCTGCCCAAGGGCTTTGTTACCGACGTTGAACAGCGTCTTCAGGACCTCGACTTTGCCGTCGATAACGCAGAGTTCATGACTCCAGAGCTGCGTCAGCGTAGTCACCGCAGCATCCATAAGGATCTGGACCAACTCGGACGCCAAATTCAAAACAAGATTGAGGGCTAAAATCCCTCACTAACTCCTCGTTACTTTGCATCGACGCGGGGAGTCTCAATGAGCCAAATCAGTGATTTGGCTCATTTTTTCATCGCTCTATCGCCCGAATCTCCTAGGAAAGACGCTAAATTCCATAATTTTTATATTGCCACTTCCCACTATATGAAGTAAGTAAATTAAAACTCTCACTGTGGAAAATTTTAAATATTACGCAAAGCCCCACAAAGACTATTGCATTCACATGCACACCACAGTGCATTAATAATGAAAATAACTAGCAGAATTCCAAAGGATTAAATAAATAGAAATCAAACTCAACCGGGAAGCTCTAACAAAAATAAGCTTTTATTAGAAAAGTGCAGATAGTAATTACGGCTTTTGGGATATACCATATTGAATTAGTTCATCCCAAAGTACATTCTTTGTTACTTGTATGCCTTTGAGTTTGAATTTAGCAATGATGGCAACTGTCTCTTTGTTACAAACGCTTACCTGCAGATGGTTAAGCACACTTAGCGATTAATAGTAAAGGGGCACTAACGTGGCACGCCGAGAAATCACCCAGTTCTTTGATGACCTAGATAACCGTCCACTCGATGAGTCCGAGGTTCACGTCATTTCTTTCAGCTTTGATGGGGAAGACTTCATCATCGATCTCTCAGAGGAAAACGCAGAAAAATTCCGCGAGGCAATCCGCCCGTACATGGACAAGGCCACCAAAGCTATAGGCCAACGCACCCCCGTGGGACACGACCCCAAGGATGTGCGTCAATGGGCTAAGTCTAAAAAACTAGATGTTGCGGCACGCGGCAAGATCCCACAAGAGATCATCGACGCATTCGTGCAGGCACACAAGCGATAAGCGACTACAACACGCGCCTTACCTCTAAGCAGGGAAGGCGCGTGTTACTCTTTGGCGCTATAAAACGCCCTGTTCACGGGCGATAGCAACAGCCGAGGTACGCGAGCGAACACCCAACTTGTCATAGATATGAACAAGGTGGCTCTTGACTGTCGCCTCAGAGAGCAATAGGACACGACCAATATCTCGATTGGAAGAACCCCCAGCAACCAATTTCAAGACCTCTAGCTCACGCGGAGTCAGTGAGGTACGCGGGGTGCGCACGCGGGTCATCAGCCGGTTGGCCACCGTGGGGGAAAGCGTGGAGTCTCCTTCTGCCGCAGAACGAACAGCAGCAAGCAGCTCTTCCGGCGGAGCATCCTTCAGCAAATAACCGAGTGCTCCTGCTTCGATAGCCCCCAAGATGTCTGCATCGGTGTCATAGTTGGTCACAACCAACACGTGAGGGGATTTTTCCATGGTGCGCTTAATCTCAGCGGTCGCATCAGCACCATTGGTCAGGCGTGTGCCTTCCACCCCTGGCCCAAAGCGTAGGTCCATGAGGATCACATCGATTCCCCCCGCTTGGGCTGCTGCTATAGCGCCTTCTGCGGTGGCTACCTCCCCGATAACCTCGATATCGTCCGCGCTTTCCAGGACTGCGCGCAGGCCAAGTCGAACGATTTCGTGGTCGTCGGCAAGCAAAACTCGAATCATGTGATGATCACGCCTTTCTTTTTCCTGCTACGCCACGCGCTGGCGGGGCAGACACACAACTAACTTAGCCCACCCTTGTAGCTAATTCTATATCGTGTCACCTGCCGCTTTACCCCATCTATAAGCAAGCCGCAGTACTTTACGGGTTATGAGTCCGCGCGTATGGGAAGTGCCACAGATACGGCGGTGCCATCGCCCGGCGCAGATTCCACTTCCAGAGTTCCACCCTGTTCCTCTGCGCGCTGCCTCATCGCATTAATTCCAATGTGCCCTAGCCCGGCCGGGCGGTTAGCCACGTGTTCGGGATCGAATCCTTGCCCGTTGTCCACAACGTCCAGGCGTACTTCATCATCCGCGTACGTGAGCGTCACTTGGCATCTCTCCGCCTGAGAATGCTTTGCGACGTTACCCAACGCCCCCTGACCAATACGCAACAACGCGGCCTCTGTGCGCATGGGCAACTGCCGTTCTACCCCTTCCACCAGAATAGAAATCTCCGGCGAAACAATCTGCTCAGCGACGCGATGCAAAGCGCCTTCCAAGGAGGTTTTACTCAACGCCGCCGGTTGCAGTGCAGCGATCATCGCGCGTGCCTCACTCAGATTATCTGCCGCGGTGGTGCGAGCTAGCTCCATCCGCTTCAAGGGAACAGCTTGTTCCTCCTCGCTCATACTGGAGTTTTTAATATCTTGCTCTGACACCCGCAGCAGCATCTGAATGCTCGATAGTCCTTGCGCCAACGTATCGTGAATTTCATGGGCAATGCGCTGTCGCTCGGCAGCCACGCCTGCCGCGCGCTCCGTCTCCGCCAGCTGCGAACGCGTAGAAATAAGCTCTCGGATCAATAAATCACGCTCCCGCGCACCTTTCCAGATCGCCTCAAAAGCAAAGTGAATCGCAATCACCACAAGAGCGGACACCAGCGGCCCCATAACCGCACCTAAAGTCAGGTCTGGCATCTGGCTAAAGATCGCTATGAGGGTTGCTCCCACAACCGCAATAATCCCCCGTATGTCCGGCAATACGCGCAGGTATAAGAAAAACAACGGAAACACCATGTACACAGACACCGGCACGATGGGAAGCATGAGCACCCACACCAGGGTCAACGCCCCAAGAAAAATCAGGATCTGCCATAACTTGGTGTACTGGCGAAGCACAATGAGCGAGTAAATAAGCGCAAAAAAGGCGCTGAGCACGACCGCAATCATCGCTGATCGAATGTCTAATCGTACAACCCCGCCCACGGAGACGATCAACAAAACCGTAGTCAAAATGTTCATCGCCCGGTAGTACAGCGCTGCACCAGGCTGCCCCACGTGATCTTCTAAGCGAACGTCCATGTGATCCCCGCCTGCGACGTCGAAAAGCTTCGATAGTGCGTCCCCCGCAAATTTTTCATCGCCATGGTGCCCTCTCTCGCGGCGGAGACGTGCACTCTTAGGGTCGTGAGGATCTAGGCTTAGTCGCATGAGACGTACCTTACTGCCTGTAGCTCTTATTGCAGTGGCACTGACGGCAGCCGGATGTGGAAACAGCACAACTTCGTCATCTGGCGCCGCTTCCGCCTCTGCAACCGGGGGAGCTAACGAGGCCCCTGTCCCCGATTCGGGACTCCCAGCAGAGGCCCTCCCGGAAATCCCCGAGGGAAAAAATGGCTGGACAGAGTGCCCTTATCTCGATTCCAATTGGGTTGCAGACACCAACGGACAGCGCATGGTTGCCCAAGGCGTGGATTCTCGCTTTGATACCCCCGCCTGCGTTTTCTGGTCTTATCCTGAGGACCCCCAAGCCACAGTGATCGTGCGGCACATGGCCACCGAACAAGACGCTATCAAAGTCGTCGATTGGGCCGCCCCGATCGACACCACCGAGCCTGCCGAAGAACCCGCGGGTTGGTCAGGCGGACGCATCGGCAATGAGAAAGGCGCCACCTACGCGGTGCAAAAGGGCAACGTGGCGGTAGTGGTCTTTAGCAATCAGCCGCAGTCTCTCAAAGCAGAATTGATTGCCAAGGAAGCCATCTCCAGATTGGCGCTTTAGAAACACCGAGGAGAAAAAAGAGGCTACCGATTAACTCGGTAGCCTCTCGCGCTATGCAGCGTTCACTCACATGTTTAAACTGCCACGTCGTTATAAGGCATGAGGGTGGATACCCAGGGGAAAACAACCTCCATGAGGAAGAAGAAAACCGCCACAGCAACGGCGAGGGCAAGAAGAACTTTTACCGGCCAAGGCCCAGGTAAGCAGCGCCAAAATAATCCGTACATTTACTTCTCCTCCAGTGCAGCGGGTTTCTCCCCGGAGCCGTTCTTAGGGATCGTCTCAGTAAGCATTGCGTGAACGATCATGCGTTCTGCGTTAGAGAACTGTGGGTGGCAGGTGGTCATCGTCATCACACTCTCCATCTCGTCTCCAGCTGTGGTGATGTCTGTCCCAGGAAGAGAGCTAATCGTATTCACGTCACCGGGGGTGGTGATGTATCGACCACTGATGCTGGAATAATCACCGTGAGCAACGCGCTCGATCTGCTCTGGAGTCAAACAGCGCTCAGCCTCAGCACGACGCTGTTCGCCGAAGGAATCGATGGGGAGAACCCGATACACATTCCATGCGTTCTGGGTTTCCACGACTACTGCGTCGCATGCGCGTAAGTTCCCTAAGTCATTAAAGGGAGCGCCCTTGCCCACCCGGTGGCCCGCGACAGCAAAATTGCCTTTCTCTCCCGGCAACTGCGTGTCGTGGTAATGGCCAGGGCCGGCCTCTAGATCGGTGTCCGAGGTTCCCTCAACGATCGCAAATTGGAAGTCCGAGCCAAAGGCCGGTATGTACATCCGGGCAAACGCCGTACCAAGCTCGGGGGTGATCTTCTTACGCGGGTTCACTCGCTCGTTGTCCCACTGGTTCTGCAGCTGGTTATTAGCCTCATTCTGGGCCTTCCCAGACGCAATATTGGTCCAATAGGACTCATAGAACGCGAAGAGGAAGAAAAGGATGCCAGCGGTCAGCAAAATCTCACCCAGGATTTGGGTGAAGGTCACGCGTGAACGCTTCTTATGGCTTCCGGCTGTTGACCCAGGCGCGCTGTGTCGACCGACTCCATGTCTATGTTGCGGTTCTTCCCCAGCGGGAGTACCTGGGGCTGTAGGACTGGTCATTGCTTCCTTAACTTCTTTAATCCAGATAAATACTAGATAGGTAGAAGTAGTGTAGCCCGCTTTTTCCCGTCTTCCACTACTACGCGTACTCTTTTTATTGTTCTTTTACTACGCTGAGCTTGTAACCAGAGCTACCGCACCGGTGTATTCATAGCTCGTCGATGCGCATTATGCGCACGCAGGTTGGAATGGAGACAGTACCGATCGTGATAGGGATATTTATCTACCCAGTATCTGGGGTGATGAAGCTTTGGCACCTCTTCTTGGCCAACATGCTCGGCGTGTCAGCTTCACTGGCATGGGCTTTGTCCTTGTTTGCCCTCGTTATCACGGTGCGCGGCATCGTAGCGCCGTTTACGTGGATGCAGCTCAAATCCGGTCGTGCCAGTATTCTCATGCGTCCCAAACTCAAGCGGCTGCAGGAAGAATACGAGGAAAAGACGGATAAGGAGTCAATTCTCGAATTCCAGCAGAAACAAAAGGATCTACGCAAGGAGTATGGGTACAGCGTTAAAGCGGGCTGTGTCCCTGCACTGATCCAAATTCCGGTCTTCCTTGGCCTCTACCAGGTGTTGCTGCGTATGGCACGGCCCGTTGAGGGGTTGGATGCGAACAAGCACGCCCCCATCGGTCTGCTTTCCTCGGATGATGTCAGTGCTTTCCTGGACTCACGAGTCTCTGATGTGCCGCTTCCGGCATATAACGCTATGTCTGCCGAGCAATTTACCCGGCTTAACACCACATACGATGCCGTCCATGCTTTTGTTACTCCGCTCATCATCGCGGCATGCGTGTTTACCGTGATCAATCTGATCATTTCTGTCGTGCGCAATAACTACGCGGTAGATCACGACTCGGGTCTGTCGGTGCAGCTCAACCGCTTCTTAATCATCATGATCTTTTTCACCCCGCTGACGCTAATCAGTTTGGGGCTGAGGTCCCCTATTCCCGCAGCTATTTGCATGTATTGGGTGGCTAACAACCTGTGGACGCTGATACAAAACGCGCTGATGTATCTGGTGCTGCGCATCAAATATCCTTTCGACGAGGAGCACCAGGCTTTTCAAGCTCATCGACGCCACCAGCGCCGCCAACGCATCCGGGAGAAAAAAGCCCGCACCCGTGCTTTACGACGCAAGCGCCTTGCCGCGATCATCATGCCCTGGCGTTTCTCTCTCTATCGGGCAGAGATCGCGGAGATTAAAGAGGAGCGTCGTGTAGCTAAGGCGGAAGAAAAAGCCCGTAGAAAGGCCCTCGCACAAGAGCGAAAAGTGGCTCGCGAGGAGATTGACAAGGAGCGAGCCGAGGAGCGGAAGCAAGCAGCGGAGAAAAGACGCGCTGAGCGGGCCGCCGCACGCGCCAAGAAGTCAGCTGAAAAATCTGCTGAGGAAACTGAGGAAACCGCCTAGATTGAGTAATCGGCGGGGGGCGCAGACAAGAGCTGCACAGCTAGGTCACGGGCGGTTTTGAGTGATTCCAGTGAATGATTCAAACGCCCGCCAGCGAGACCGCCGTCAAGGAAAATCATCAGCTGCTGTGCCTGGGTGGTTCCGGGATAACCGTTCTTCTCTGTCAGTAGATCGGTGAGCGTTGTCAGACACCAGTCGCGATGCTCTTTGACCGCCAGCACGATCCCTTTTTCCATATCCGTTTCTGGGCGAGGATACTCATTAGCAGCGTTTTGGAAATGGGATCCCCTGTAATGCTTCTGAGGTTCTTCTTCGATGCACTGATCAAAAAAGGCCAGAATTTTATCTTCGGGCTGGACCATGTTTTTTGTGCGTTCGTAGTAGGACGCACGCCATTGTTCATCCAGGTTCTCTATATATGCGATGACCAGCGCGTCTTTAGAACCAAAAAGTGAGTACAGGCTAGCTTTGGCCACGTCCGCTTCTCTGAGGATCCGGTCGATGCCGATGACCCGGATTCCCTCGGTGGTAAAAAGACGTGTAGCGCTTTCTAAGAGGCGTTGTCTCGGACTCGGACGGTTACGGCGACGCCCCGCAGTTTTCGCACTCTTCGCCTCGGCCAAAAGAGCCACTTCCTTCCCATGGGAGCTAGTAACAACGAATGTAAAGGGTACTACGTGCAACTACTGTCAGCCCATTCCAGTAGACACGTACAGACTAGTCTACCCACTTAGCTCAGGGAAACTGACTACAAGGAATAGCCGGCTATAATTTCCCGCCTCTGTTATGGCACGATACGATCCATGACTATTTCGGATCCCCTCAACCCTGGGCAGGGCGCAGCCGATCAATCCGCTGCGTCCGTCACCAACCCAGACCCTTCCAAACCGGCACGCTTCATCGCCGTGCAACGCAGCTATTATCCGTTGCTGCTCACGCTATTCGTTGCTATCTTCCTCATCTCTAACATCAACGCCACCAAAGGCGTAGCCCTCGGCCCCATCATCACCGACGGCGCATTCTTCCTTTTCCCTGCCGCCTATGTCATCGGCGACGTCCTTTCCGAGTGCTACGGTTTCCGCGCTACTCGACGCGCCATCTGGACCGGTTTCTTTGTCATGCTCGTGGCCGTCATCTCCTTCTACGTGGCGATCTGGCTCCCCTCGGCTGACTTCTACACCGGCCAAGAAGCCTTCGCTGCCACTCTAGGATTGGTGCCACGCATCGTCTTAGCCTCGCTTGCAGGTTATCTCGTCGGACAGCTCCTCAACTCATACGTGCTCGTGGCTATCAAAAAGCGCACTGGAGAACGATCTCTATGGGTCCGCCTTATAGGCTCAACCATCGTTGGAGAATTCGGCGATACGCTGATTTTCTGCCTCATCGCAGCGCCAGTCATCGGCATCACTACCTTTGCAGACACCGCGAACTACACTCTCGTGGGATTCTTCTGGAAAACGGCAGTAGAAATCCTTGTTCTACCCATCACATATGCGGCTATTGCATGGGTGAAAAAGAAAGAAAATTACTAATTCCATAGCAAAAGGACGGACGAGAAACCTCGTCCGTCCTTATTTTGTTGATCCGCTACTTGCGGACCATCTGAACAATACTGAGCAAAATCACCGCACCAAGCAAGCAGGTAAGGAAGCTAAAGATGAGGCCACCGCCGGCAACATCTACACCAAAGAGCTTCAGGAGCCAGCCACCAAGAAGACCGCCGACAACACCGACGAGAATATTGAGGCCAATACCTTGCTGAGCATCAGTGCCCTTGATCTTGGAGGCAATCCAGCCAGCAAGACCACCAATAATGATCCAACCGATAATTCCTAGACCTAGCATGTTGACTCCTTCAATGATGTCTATTCGAGCTCCGTCTTCGGACTTTACGTCCTAAAAGTCCAGTGCTCACTTGCTACCTACCACGCTAGGCCGAAAACTACGTTTGTGTTGACCTTCTCCGCCCCAAAAGCCTTGTACACACCCGCAGTTTGCCGATTTGTAACCCAAAAACTGCCACACCGAGCCGCATATATTCATTAAAGATAACAATTGAACAAAGAATAGTTAATCTGAGGGATTTTCCAGGCTTTTCTCGGAGCAGCCCCCAATCACGGTCGTTTTTTGGTGAACAAGAACACAAAAAGAACGCAAAAACCGGCCCCGCGTCACGGAGGCCGGTTTTATGTCAGACGCTTATTAGCCGTTATCAGTCGGGCGTACTACCACCATCGGGCACGGAGCCGACTGGAGTAGCGCACGAGAAGTGGATCCCAACAGCATGCCGCGGAAACCACCGCGCCCGTGAGAACCAACCACCAGCAACTGCGCATCCTTCGCAGAATCTTCCAATGCACGAATCGGACGGTCCCTGGTAATCACCATGTCCACATCCACGTCTGGGAAGCGTTCCAACAACGGTTGAATGCGGTCGTGGAGAAGCTGCGTCTGCTCATCCTCAATCACATTCCATTCCTGCTGCGCTGCTGCCAAGCCTGCCAGAGAAGCCTGCACCTGCATGTCCATCCACGTGTGGATAGCAACAAGCTTTGCGCCTCGGGCCTGGGCCTCTTCAAACGCGAATTCGGTTGCACGCTGGGAAACCTCTGAACCGTCAACACCGACCACGACAGGGCCGTACTTGTTGGTGTCAGTTACCTGGTTATCCTCACGAACCACCACCACCGGGCACTTGGCGTGGCTCACCACAGCGGCGGAAACGGATCCCATCACCATGCCAGACAGGCCGCCCAAGCCACGAGAGCCCATCACGATCATGGTGACGTCACTAGACATCTCCAGGAGCATGTCGATGGGGCTTCCCTCTGCAATGGTGTAACCAATCTTGATGTCTGGCGCCACCTCATGAGCGATGGTTCGAGCAGCCTCGACGGTCTCCATGGTCTCCGTCTGGAGCTCGTCGAAAAGCTCCTGTGGCGGAACCATTCCCTCGGCGTAGAGGAACTGGGGCATGGTGTAGCTGGCGGCCAAGCGCAGTGGAACACCACGCTTGTTTGCGGTGTTTGCCGCCCAGCGAACCGCATTATTTGATGCTTCAGAGCCGTCAACTGCGACGACGATGTTCTCGGCAGTCATTTTCCTGAGCCTTTCTTCACGGGGGCGACACGGAATCTCCGCATCCACGGTGGCCTCACAACCAAGGCCGATTCAACCATCATAGGTGGCCAATCACACTTTCCATGTTAGCGCTCGACGGCGCCACATACCACTGGTTGTAACTAGTCTGAGGGTAGCTGCGGAATAACGCAATAGAAAACGGCGCTCAATAGCGATCAATCGCTAGGAAATACCTACTTCCCTTCAGGAAGCGTTGCTGCAGGTGCGTTCGCAGGGTAGAAGAAGGAATAGATCGCCTGAAGAATGTTCGCAATAACTCGGCCAATACCTTGGCTAAAGAAGTCCATGACTGGAAGCAAGATAGCATTAATGTCCATGGAAGATAGGGTAGTACACGTTCCCCGCGGTCAAGCACCTTTACCGGTAAAAGATGGCCTCAACCCCACCAGAGTGAGGGTACCCGAAGAATACGCCGGAATAAGCGCCTACGAGTTCGCATGGAACCTTATAGCGTCGCAACGCCGTCGCCACCCCGAGGACACCCCTGAAGCGCTTCTCACGCGCTTTCAGCAGGATCAGGTCATCATTGGACCTAAGTTCCGCATCGCCAGCCCAGATACGGTGCTCAAAGCCAACGAGGATATCTGGTTCTACCGCACCCCCGCCCCAGAAACGCCAGTCCCCTACAGCTGTGAAACCATCTACGAGGACGAGAACCTCCTCGTGGTGAATAAGCCCCCCTTCCTGGCTACCATGCCGCGGGGGAAGCACATCACGCAAACCGCCACCGTGCAGATGCGTCGTGCGACTGGCAACGGCGAGCTCTCACCCGTGCACCGTCTGGACCGACTCACCTCTGGCATTTTGGTTTTCACCAAGAATCGTAAAGTTCGCGGCGCTTATCAAAGCCTCTTTGCCGAGCAAAAAGTAACCAAAACCTACCACGCAATCGCCCCCTTCAGGAACGATCTACCCGGCAACACCCTCTGGCGCGACCACATGATCAAGACACCAGGAGACATGCAAGGACACATCGTCCCAGGCCCCCCAAACGCCGAGAGTTTGCTTGTCGACGTCACCGAGCTAGGCGCACAAGAAACAGCACAGTTACAACAGCTTCACGACGTCACCACGCCCCTGGCACGCTATACGCTTCAACCACACACAGGACGCACCCACCAGCTACGCCTCCACATGTGGGCAGCCGGCGTTCCCATCCTAGGCGATCCGGCCTACCCCACTATCCTCCCAGAAGAGGAGGAAGACTTCCGCGTGCCCATGCATCTTACGGCTTATCAGTTAACCTTCTGCGACCCTATCAGTGATATCCTCCGGTGTTTTACCCTGGAATAACACCACCACATCCCACCCCTTCATCAAGGAGGTGGGTACGTAAAAAAAAAAGGGAAGAGAGTCTAGGCACCACACCCACCCCCAAGGGGGTAAGGCATCATACCTAGACTCTCTTCCTACATATCAATTTTTTGGTTGGCGGCGACCTACTCTCCCACACCCTCCCAGGTGCAGTACCATCAGCGCAATCGGGCTTAGCTTCCGGGTTCGGAAAGGGACCGGGCGTACCCCCGACACTATAACCACCAACACATCCATAACAACACAACACACAACAGGTGTCATGTCAGACACTGCACAGTGAACACAAGCAACAAAACTCTACTATTCTTTTTAAACGCTCCAGGCACAACAATACTCGCACCACAATGGGTGGTTGTTTATCGGTAAATTAGTACCAGTCACCTCCAAGTGTTACCACTCTTCCAGATCTGGCCTATCAACCCCCTAATCTCGAGGGAACCTCAAAAGAAACCTCATCTTAAAACAGGCTTCCCGCTTAGATGCTTTCAGCGGTTATCCCTTCCGTACGTAGCCAACCAGCCCTGCCACGGGCGTGACAACTGGCACACTAGAGGTACGTCCGTCCCGGTCCTCTCGTACTAGGGACAGCCTTCTTCAAGTTTCACGCGCACGGCGGATAGAGACCGAACTGTCTCACGACGTTCTAAACCCAGCTCGCGTGCCGCTTTAATGGGCGAACAGCCCAACCCTTGGGACCTACTCCAGCCCCAGGATGCGACGAGCCGACATCGAGGTGCCAAACCATCCCGTCGATATGGACTCTTGGGGAAGATCAGCCTGTTATCCCCGGGGTACCTTTTATCCGTTGAGCGACACCACTTCCACAAGTAGGTGCCGGATCACTAGTCCCGACTTTCGTCCCTGCTCGACCTGTCAGTCTCACAGTCAAGCTCCCTTGTGCACTTACACTCACCACCTGATTGCCAACCAGGCTGAGGGAACCTTTGGGCGCCTCCGTTACATTTTAGGAGGCAACCGCCCCAGTTAAACTACCCACCAGGCACTGTCCCCAACCCAGATCATGGGCCAAGGTTAAGGTGCTCAATCCGATCAGAGTGGTATTTCAACTTGCGACTCCACCACACCTAGCGGCGCAGTATCACAGTCTCCCACCTATCCTACACAAACCGAACCAAACACCAATACCAAGCTATAGTGAAGGTCCCGGGGTCTTTTCGTCCTGCCGCGCGTAACGAGCATCTTTACTCGTACTGCAATTTCACCGGGCCTGTGGTTGAGACAGCAGGGAAGTCGTTACGCCATTCGTGCAGGTCGGAACTTACCCGACAAGGAATTTCGCTACCTTAGGATGGTTATAGTTACCACCGCCGTTTACTGGGGCTTAAATTCTCCGCTTCGACCCCCAAAAGAGATCTAACAGGTCCTCTTAACCTTCCAGCACCGGGCAGGCGTCAGTCCGTATACATCAACTTCCACGTTTTCGCACGGACCTGTGTTTTTAATAAACAGTCGCTTCCCTCTATTCTCTGCGACCACCGTCAGCTCCATCAGTCTGTCACCAACAATGGTCCCCCTTCTCCCGAAGTTACGGGGGCATTTTGCCGAGTTCCTTAACCACAGTTCACCCGATCGCCTTAGTATTCTCTACCTGACTACCTGTGTCGGTTGAGGGTACGGGCCATAATGACACTCGCTAGAGGCTTTTCTCGACAGTACAGGATCACCAACATCAACCAAAAAGGTCTACGCATCACGCCTCACCCATAATGCAGCACGGATTTACCTATGCCACGGGCCACACGCTTACACCACAATCCAATAAGTGGCTCGGCTACCTCACTGCGTCACCCCATCACTTGGCTACTACCAACGAAGGTCCCACGCACAACCACACACACCCACACAATGTATGAACACATGCAATTAATGGGCGGTTAGTACCACTGATTCACCACTTGTCGCATCACCACGGGTACCAGAATATCAACTGGTTATCCATCGACTACGCCTGTCGGCCTCGCCTTAGGTCCCGACTCACCCTGGGAAGATTAGCTTAACCCAGGAACCCTTAGTCATCCGGCGGAAAAGTTTTCCACTTTTCATTCGTTACTCATGCCTGCATTCTCACTCGCACACACTCCACACCCGGTCACCCAAATGCTTCACCACATGCACGACGCTCCCCTACCCAACCAACAAAAATGTTGACTGCCGCGGCTTCGGCGGTGTACTTGAGCCCCACTACATTGTCGGCGCAGAACCACTCGACCAGTGAGCTATTACGCACTCTTTCAAGGATGGCTGCTTCTAAGCCAACCTCCTGGCTGTCTTCGCGATCCCACATCCTTTTCCACTTAGTACACGCTTAGGGGCCTTAACCGGCGATCTGGGCTGTTTCCCTCTCGACCAACGGAGCTTATCCCCCGCAGTCTCACTGCCACGCTATAACATTAC
The DNA here is from genome assembly GCF_002162115.2 of Corynebacterium silvaticum. NCBI lineage: Bacteria > Bacillati > Actinomycetota > Actinomycetes > Mycobacteriales > Corynebacteriaceae > Corynebacterium > Corynebacterium silvaticum. The sequence continues at coordinate 2,448,758 of NZ_CP021417.2, forward strand.
CGGCATTCGGAGTTTGGCTGACATTGCTAAGATTGTAGTCCCGCTCAACCAACCAGTAGCTCTACCTCCAGCAAGAAACACGCAACGCTGCACCTAAATGCATTTCGGGGAGAACCAGCTATCACGGAGTTTGATTGGCCTTTCACCCCTACCCACAGCTCATCCCCTCAGTTTTCAACCTAAGTGGGTTCGCGCCTCCACAAAGTCTTACCTCTGCTTCACACTGGCCATGGGTAGATCACCCCGCTTCGGGTCCAGGACATGCCACTAACAACACCCTCGTTAGGATTCGCTTTCGCTACGGCTACCCACCAAAAGGTTAACCTCGCGACATGCCGCTGACTCGCAGGCTCATTCTTCAAAAGGCACGCCATCACCCCACAAAAGAGGCTCTGACAGATTGTAAGCACACGGTTTCAGGTACTATTTCACTCCCCTCCCGGGGTACTTTTCACCATTCCCTCACGGTACTAATCCGCTATCGGTCATTACAAGTATTTAGGCTTACCGGGTGGTCCCGGCAGATTCACAGCAGATTCCACGAGCCCGCTGCTACTCGGGGACATGCACAACCAGCGCACACATGCTTTCACGTACAGGACTCTCACCTTCTACGGCAGGCGTTCCCACACCACTTCCGCTAACACATGCACAAACCAGCAAAAAGATGGCAGCCTTTTCACGCACACACCCCACAACACCACACACGCAACCCCTGCCAGGTATCACACGCACATGGTTTAGCCTCATCCACGTTCGTTCGCCACTACTAACGGAATCACAATTGTTTTCTTCTCCTACGGGTACTGAGATGTTTCACTTCCCCGCGTAAACCCCCACAACAGCTATGAATTCACTGAAGGGTAACCACACATAACTATGGCCAGGTTTCCCCATTCGGACACCCTCGGATCAACGCTCTATTGGCAACTCCCCGAGGCCTATCGCGGCCTTACACGTCCTTCATCGGCTCATAATGCCAAGGCATCCACCGTGTGCCCTTAAAAAACAACACACACAAAATATGCAAACAAAAATACCAAGAACTAAAAGAATAAAGATTTATTACTCGCGTCCACTATACAGTTCTCACACAACACAACCACCACACACACCACCAACCCCACACAAGGATCACCAGCACACACAGCAGCCATCAAGAATCAACACCAACACCACAGTGCATCATCCCAGACACCCAACAGCATACCAACCACTCATAAACACAACACTTTATTAATCAACCACACACACCATCACACAACCATGCACAGCCACCATTCTGTTGGCAGCACACAACCACACACAACTTTGCTCCACCCGGATTCAAAATAAACAACAACAAACACCAACCAGTGAATGCTGGAAAAAATAAAACTCCTTAGAAAGGAGGTGATCCAGCCGCACCTTCCGGTACGGCTACCTTGTTACGACTTCGTCCCAATCGCCGATCCCACCTTCGACCACTCCCCCCAGAAAACTGGTTGGGCCATGGGCTTCGGGTGTTACCAACTTTCATGACGTGACGGGCGGTGTGTACAAGGCCCGGGAACGTATTCACCGCAGCGTTGCTGATCTGCGATTACTAGCGACTCCGACTTCATGGGGTCGAGTTGCAGACCCCAATCCGAACTGAGGCCGGCTTTCAGCGATTCGCTTACCCTTACAGGCTCGCAACGCGTTGTACCGACCATTGTAGCATGTGTGAAGCCCTGGACATAAGGGGCATGATGATTTGACGTCATCCCCACCTTCCTCCGAGTTAACCCCGGCAGTCTCTCATGAGTCCCCACCATAACGTGCTGGCAACATAAGACAAGGGTTGCGCTCGTTGCGGGACTTAACCCAACATCTCACGACACGAGCTGACGACAACCATGCACCACCTGTATACAAACCACAAGGGATAACGTATCTCTACGCCGATCTTGTATATGTCAAGCCCAGGTAAGGTTCTTCGCGTTGCATCGAATTAATCCACATGCTCCGCCGCTTGTGCGGGCCCCCGTCAATTCCTTTGAGTTTTAGCCTTGCGGCCGTACTCCCCAGGCGGGGCGCTTAATGCGTTAGCTACGGCACGAAAGTCGTGGAAGACCCTCACACCTAGCGCCCACCGTTTACGGCATGGACTACCAGGGTATCTAATCCTGTTCGCTCCCCATGCTTTCGCTCCTCAGCGTCAGTTACTGCCCAGAGACCTGCCTTCGCCATCGGTGTTCCTCCTGATATCTGCGCATTCCACCGCTACACCAGGAATTCCAGTCTCCCCTACAGCACTCAAGTTATGCCCGTATCGCCTGCACGCCCGGAGTTAAGCCCCGGAATTTCACAGACGACGCGACAAACCACCTACGAGCTCTTTACGCCCAGTAATTCCGGACAACGCTCGCACCCTACGTATTACCGCGGCTGCTGGCACGTAGTTAGCCGGTGCTTCTTATACAGGTACCGTCACAAAAAGCTTCGTCCCTGTCGAAAGAGGTTTACAACCCGAAGGCCGTCATCCCTCACGCGGCGTCGCTGCATCAGGCTTGCGCCCATTGTGCAATATTCCCCACTGCTGCCTCCCGTAGGAGTCTGGGCCGTATCTCAGTCCCAATGTGGCCGTCCACCCTCTCAGGCCGGCTACCCGTCGACGCCTTGGTAGGCCATTACCCCACCAACAAGCTGATAGGCCGCGGGCTCATCTCGTACCGAAAAAACTTTCCACCACACACACTAAAATGTGGTCCTATCCAGTATTAGACCCAGTTTCCCAGGCTTATCCCAGAGTACGAGGCAGATCACCCACGTGTTACTCACCCGTTCGCCACTCGAGTACCCCCGAAGGGGCCTTTCCGTTCGACTTGCATGTGTTAAGCACGCCGCCAGCGTTCGTCCTGAGCCAGGATCAAACTCTCCACAAAAAATCAGTCAAAAAAGACCAACCAGGCTTCGTGAAAAGCCCAACCAAAACTGGCAAAAAACAAACAACCAACAAAAAATAATCCATTGATCATTCATCAAAAAAATAATGAAAAAAGTAAAGCAAAAAACACTAGTGACCATCGATGCCTTGACGAGACAACACAACAATCACCACACACAACAACACCCCCATATAAAAGAATGCCCTTATGTGCTCATCCACACAGCAACCACACACAACCACAGGGATTCCCATGATCATTATGGTGGATAACCTGTTTCACAGGTGCTTTCACAACATTTTCTTGGCTACCAAAATCTTTTAACAAGCAAGCCATACTTGCCGGCCAAAGCGTGTTCACCGTGATCATCACATAACCATCATGTAACAATAAATGTGTGTCAGCGACAACAACCACACGTGGTTATCATCTACCATGTTGACTAATAAAAAATATATCTATAAGTACATTGGTACACTATTGAGTTCTCAAACAACACACCCACACCCACACACACCAACCATGTTGGTCTGTGATGACTGTAAGAATAATTTTTGTTTATCGCCTGCTTGTTTTCCTCTCGCCTTACACTCACTGATTCACAATCACCTTCGTGGTGTTTGCCTCTGTGAGGGGCGCTGTCGGTCGCGGCGACTTACATAAAGTTACACACCACTTACAGAACACACAAATCCCCAGCTCAGAACATGTTTTTTAAACAAAGAGTTAACTACTTAATCCGAGAAAGCGTTCCACTGCGCCCTGTTGTGGCTCTGCACGTCGGATAAGGATCCAAGCCAGGGCCAGAAGGACACCCACCATCAGAAGGCTTATGGCGATGATCGTCGTCGAGTTGAGGGAGTAGATCGCCGCTCCGATACCAATGCCCACGCAAAGTAGAAGCATCGTGCTTTTCCATTCGCTAAGAGGCGAAGCCATGACGGCGGCTACTGGAGCTAGCAACCCGATCACAACAATTAGCGCAGCTGGATGCACGACCGCCCCGGGAGCCACGATCTGCAATAGCCATACGAAGACAGCAGCAGGAAGGATCTGAGCCAGAGCCGCACACACCAGAAGTCGTATCCATGCGAATCGAGGTAGCAGCCCTAAAGCCAGCCATTCCCGGAATCCGGTTCGTATCTGCCATGAGTCCACAGCCACCATGACAACTCCGGAGACAACAAGGCCTACGAATCCCGCCGTGCTTTCAAGCGAAAAGAAGCTAAAGCTGACCCATAGCCCGCCAAGCCAGATGAAAAGAATTGCCCAGGTAAGAGCAAAAATGCCAAACACCCATCGGATAAAAGGCATCCACACCGAGGAAACCCGGCTCGACCTTTGTGCCTCCTCGCTATTGCCCTCGGGTCCTTGCGATAGCCGTTCTGCGTAATGACGCAAGGTAGATGTAGGCGATAACAAAATTGCAGCAGCTAGCACCACGGTCACCAGTGCAAGGGTCCAAGCGAGCGAGTGGGATTCCCTGCTCAAGATGACAGTGCTGAATGCGAGGTTTAAGGCGGCCACCGGAGCTGCAGTTATCCGTAGGTCGCGTCACCATGCAGCTCCGCCCAAGTCAAACGCTTGGTAGGTGGCAATAACGGGACACAGGGCTAGCTGCCAGATAATCCCGGCGACTTGGAAAAGGAGAAGGAGCACGATGTTCCAAAGATCTGCGAGAGCCCCAGTTATCGCACCGATATAGAAGAGCCCAGCTAGCAGAAGGTCAAGCTTTTTCTCACCAAGCCAGAGATACCTCAACCGAGTCTTAAGCATCATGAGCCTCCGTGAAAACAGCTTGTTCTAGCGTCACGCGCTGTACACGTACGCCATGTAGTTCGCTTACCGACGCCACCTCGTTATGCGTTGCCCTCACCAAGGCTTTTGTCACCCCAGATACGGTTTTTTGCATAATCACTTCCACGTTGAGCTCACTAAGAGCCAGGTCAATGGCCGTGGTTGTACCCATGAGCTCCACCACGGATTCTGCGATGTCGTCTGCTGCTCCGCCATCTGCAATCGCACCGTTACGCAGAATGAGAAGCTCGTCGAAAAGCCCGGCAGCTTCATTGAGGTGATGCGTGGACAAAATGAATGTGCTCGGATGTTGTTCCTGCTCGTGACGCAGCTCTTGGTAGAAGGCTTTGCGCTTGTATACGTCAAGGCCCAGGTAGGGTTCGTCGAGAAGCGTTAATTCGCAGCGTGCCGCAAAAGCCATGACAATACCCACGACGGCAGATTTTTGCCGTCGAGAGAGCGAGGAATAGCGCTTAGCGAGGGGGATTTCAAAGATCTCTATGAGTTCTTCACAGCGCTTCTGATCCCATCGCGGATAACGGCATGCGGCGAAAGCGAACAGCTTCCGGGGACTCCAGGACTGAGGAAGCGGTGCGTCGATACCCACCAGGACGGTCCTGTCCATGACTTTTTGATTATCAAAGGAGGGCTCACCAAAGACCTCCATGAGATCCTCGTGCGGAATTTGCCCCGCAATAATTCTTAAAAGTGTGGTTTTACCAGCAGCGTTAGCTCCCACGAGGCCATGGATGCGCTCGCCCTGCAGCTCAAAGTTAAGCCCAGCAAATACGGCATGTTTGCCATAGTCCTTCTTCAATTGAACACATTTAATAACAGTGTCTTGATAAGTCATGCGTAGAGTCCTCGGCTTTCAGCCACTCGGTCGATCAAGTTGTGCAGTTCAGCTCTGGGAATATCGAGTTTGACGGCCTCGTCCACCAGCGGCGCCAGAAAAGCCGCCGCAAATTCATCCCGCCTCCGAGCTCGAATGAGATCAGCTGCCCCTTCCGTGACAAACATCCCCAGGCCGCGGCGCTTCTCCAAAACGCCCTCTTCCACCAGAATCGCAAGCCCTTTGCGGGCGGTCGCGGGATTAATGGAGTGAAACGCAGCAAGTTCATTGGTGGATGGCGCACGCTCACCCGCAGCAAGAGAGCCATCCACAATCGAATCTTGAATGAGCACGGCTATCTGCTTGAACAAAGGTGCCGTTGTTTCATCCATTCAGCCCTCCTCCATGCCAGTTGGTTGGTTACTCATGTAACTAACCATATAACGAACCATCGGCAGCCACAACCCATGCACGCTTAAAAGCAACGACAGCGTGAAGCGACATCGGGCGAAAAATCCCACACCATACCGCGACAACCTTGGCTTTTGCAAAGTTGTATCGACTAATTAGGTGGGCATGATGCACACTAGAAGCACAAGACTTTTAAATTTTTAGAACAATGAAACGGATAAAACAGGAGCCATGCTTGAGCGCACACAGGTCTTCGTCGATACCTCATACCTACTCGCGAGCTTTTATAACTCGTGGGAAATCGGCGCTAGAGCCCAATTAGAAATCGATCTTCCCGAGGTCGTGGCAACCCTGGGGAACATGATCCAAAGCCAGCTAGGACAACCCGTACACCGCCAGCTGTGGTACGACGGCATCCCGGATTCCGGCCCACACCGCTATCAGCGAGCATTACGTACCTGCGATGGGGTCCAACTACGCGCCGGTCAGCTCATTGAGTGGGGCGAGCGTCGTACGCAAAAAGGCGTGGATACTCGCCTTGTAGCAGACATGGTGCTTGCAGGGGCGCGTCGAGAGTTCACTGACATCGTTCTCGTCTCTGGCGACGCTGACATGATTCCAGGCGTACAAGAAGCCGTTAATGCCGGCGTCCGCGTCCACCTCTACGGATTTGGTTGGGACTCCATGTCCTCAGCGCTGCGCCATTGCTGCGACTCCACGACCATCCTCGACCCCCGCGAAGACTTCACCGACTGCATGCAGCTGGAGATCCTCGAAGGTCCTCTGCCACCCGTTGTTCGCACTCACGCCGACGAATTGCCGCACGAGGGCGCCGAACACGTGGATACCATGGCAGTTCGCGATGATAGTGCGGCCCCCGGATTCCCAGTGGAAACCCCCGAGACCAGCGATCTCACCGACACTGCAGCGCCCCCAATGTTCCCCATGGGCTCCGCACTGCCGCACCGTCCCGGCGAGCCAGTCCTATCCGTTGAGGACTGCCTTGCAGAGACTCCAGAGGATCGTAGCCAGCCCATAGGTCATGCCAGCTACACGCCAGGCAAAGACCTCGATAAAGACAGCGTTAGCGACAAAGTTACCGACAAACCAGAAGTCATCAACGCCACAACCACAGAGCCGCCGAAGCCCGGCGCGCATCTGGGCGGCGATAATGCCTCAATCAAGATAACCTCCACCGTGGAGGAGTCAGTGGAGGTAACGCTCGGGCGAGCAGCAGCCGAGTCCGAGGACAAAGACTCCTCGCCTCGACCGACCCCCAGCCCATCCATGATGGCACCGCGGCGCAAACTCCGTTCCCGGTACGTCCCTCTGCCCAACGAGGTATGGTCCTCCGCTGGTTACCAGACGCCCTACGACGTGGGCCGTCAGTACGCCCTATGGTGGTACGACAATGCTGCAACACCTGAACAGCGCGATTCTGCCCACCTCTTGTCCGGAGGCGGGCTCCCCCCAGAGATCGACCGGCCGCTGCTGCAGTTCGCATGCGAAACACTCCACGAGTACACGCTCACAGAAGCTCAACGCGTGGGTCTACGCGACGGATTCCACTCCGGCATACGAGGGCTTCTAATCAACAACCAGAAGGAAAGCTAACGGGATTAGCTCACAAAACCGAACAAGGGGCTCATACTCCCCGCAGTGGAATTCTGCCGGAGTATGAGCCCCTTGGTTGTCCTGAGGTTAGTTACGCCCGATGAGAATTACTCAGCGGATTTTCTCCCTTAGCGCTTTCTTTTTCGCCTTTTTCGTCTTTTCCACCCGTCGAAGCTGCTTCCTTAGGAGCTTTGGAGGTCTCATCGGCTTCACCCTTAGGAGCCCCGTCTTCTGCTGGCTTTTCCGGCTCGGCATCCCCAGATTTCAGCTCTTTTGCCGGCTGCGCCGCTGCGTCTAGCTGTGCACGGATTTCCTCCAGCTTGGCAGAAGCACGCATGTCCGCTCCGGCAGCGTCAATTTCCTGGATCCGGTCTCCCATGGTGTTATGCATGAGTTCTTGGGCACCGAGCGCGTCAGCGTAGCGTCGCTCGATCTTCTCCCGAACCTGGTCTAACGATGGAACATCGCGGTCTGGATCGAGCGCGGTGATCTGATCCATCGCCTTGATTGAGGCCTCTTGCATCTTGGTCTGCTTGACCTGGCTCGACAGCTGGTCGATCTGACCAAGCTGCTCATGGAGGCGCGCCTCGGACTCCTTGACCTGCCGAGTCGCCTGCCCGGAGGCGGACACCGCCTGAGTGTGCAGGGCTTTGGTTTCCTCGATTTGCTGCTCAACGCTCACCAGCTGAGTCGCATAGATCTCTGCAACGTTGAGCGATTCTTGCTTCTTTAACGGATCGGCTTCATTATCGCTCACCTCGATAGCGTTGCGAGCCTTCTGCTGCAGGTCCTTTTGGTCCGTGAGCAGGCGGTTGAGCTTCATCTCCAGCTGGTTTTTATTACCAATCACCGAGGCAGCTTGCTCACTGATCTTCTGGTGCTGCTCCTTAGCGGCATCGGTAGCCTGCTTAATTTGCACCATTGGATCGGCATTTTCATCGATCTTCTGGTCCAAGGATGCAGTCAAGTACTTCCAACCTTTAGCGAATGGGTTTGCCATGGAATGCTCCTAGTCTGTTCCTCAAGTAAAAGAATCGCTTGTGAAAATGTGTGCGCCTTCAGCGAAAGCCAGATCATCTAGACCTTTGCTTATCGACGTCCACTAGCGGCACGTTACGGTCAGCCCTGCCCTCGACCTGTAGGCCGGGTACACTCCACAATTCTAGGTAATTCTCAGCGCTCCTGCCGGTAATTCGCTAACAGAAACCATCAGCCCATCCCCCAATAAAAGGCATCTTTTCGGATATATTCGCGAAGGTGACAGACACTTTCCAAAAGAATTTTCCCCAATCTGGGATTTACATTAAAAATTCCGACAACGCTAAAACCACGGAATATTCGCCATCTCCGACCATTTTTCCACTTTTCAAAAGAAGAATTTATATACCAAATATAGGTAACGTAGATTAAATTTTAGATTCCCGTAAGTTTAAGATCATTTCGTCGACAACCAGTGACATTCGCCTCTACGGTCGCCAAAGGTAGATTCTGGAATATAAGCGGCAAAAACAAAACGAACTTTTTAACGATTCCTCTTAATAGATCAGGAAGCCTTTCAGCGTCTCCCCGCGTAGCGAGCACAGCCAGCAGCAGCCTTTCCAGCAACGCTCAAAACCACAAAAGTAAGAGCCTGATTCCGGTAGTACAGCGGAATCAGGCTCTTAACGTTCATGCCATAACGCGGGAGATACGCGCGCCTATAACCGCGCGTTATTGCCTTTAAGCGTTATTATTCTGCTCGGCAATCTGACGCTTCACATCCTCCATGTCAAGGCCCTTGACCTGGCCAATAAGGTCTTCCAGAGCAGTAGCCGGAAGCGCACCGGCTTCGCGGTACACCAAGATCCCCTCACGGAAAATCATGAGCGTAGGAATCGACTGAATCTGCAAGGCAGCCGCAAGACCCTGGTTTGCCTCTGTGTCGAGCTTGGCAAAGACAGCGTCAGTGTGGTTCTCGGAAGCCTTCTCAAAAGTCGGCGCGAATGCGCGGCAAGGACCACACCGGGATGCCCATGCATCGACGATAACAATCCCGTCCGTGGTAACTGTCTGCTCGAATGTGTCTTCCGTTACATCAATCGTTGCCATTGCAATAACTCCTCACGGTTATTTGTCGTGTTCTAATGAAAGCCAACGAGTATCAATTCAACAATATTCCCGTGGGGTCTTGTTGGAGCAAAGCGCGGTAATAGCAACACAGTTACTAGCCCAGAACTCGCGGCAATACTTCTTGGGTAGCGTAGAAAGAGTGGCGCAACCTCTGAAGCCGGCCACTAAAGATGCGTTTTATTAAAAGATAAGGGTGAATATTCAATGACTAAGAGCTATTTTGTTGAAGGCATGACCTGCGCACACTGTGTTGCTTCCGTCACCGAGGAGGTCAACGAGGTTCCAGGCACTCAGGGCGTTGAGGTTGATCTTGAGACCGGCCGCCTTATTGTCACTGGCCAAGATTTCACCGACGCTGAGATAGCTGCAGCGGTCAAAGAAGCTGGTTTCTCCCTCAAAGAGCAGTAATTCTGCGGTATCCCCGGCGATGTAGCATTCACCACCCGCTACGTCGCCGGTTTTACTGTTTATAGGAATAGGCCAGCCTCCCCAATCGTTGGATAAAAGCATCAGGGTATAGAAGCGAGGTTAAGCATCCGGAAATGACTAACACCACCCCCATCGCACCAGTCACGATCGAGCTTGGTGTCACAGGCATGACGTGTACGTCCTGTTCAGGACGAGTGCAGCGCAAGCTCAACAAGTTGGACGGCGTGGAAGCCAGCGTGAATTTTGCCACGGAAACGGCTCAGGTGAGTTTCGACCCCGCTGAGATGACGTCGACGCAGCTCATCGACGTCATCCGTGGCGCCGGATACGACGCTTTTATCCTCGCCGATGAGACGCAGGGTGGCGTCGATAATGCCCCCGAGGCTGCAGTAGACGCTACTGAAGCGGCCCGCGATCACCACGCTGAAGAGCTTAAGAGCCGGCTCGTCTACTCCGCAGTGCTAGCCATCCCCGTGTTCGCGATGTCCATGATCCCCGCCCTACAGTTTGATAACTGGCAGTGGCTCTCCTTCGCGCTCGCGTCGCCAGTTTTCTTCTGGGGTGGGGCCCCCTTCCATAAAGCCACCCTAGCGAACCTCAAACACGGTTCTTTTACCATGGATACGCTCATTACCCTCGGGACGAGCGCAGCGTATGCATGGTCTGTGTGGGCCCTCTTTATAGGCAACGCGGGCGAACCCGGAATGCGGATGCACATGAGCCTCTCGGCCCATGCACACGGAGGCATGGATGAGATTTACCTGGAATCCGTTGCGGTTGTGATCGTGTTCTTGCTGCTGGGACGCTGGTTTGAGACACGAGCAAAGGGCCACAGCAGCGCGGCCTTGCGTGAGCTGCTTTCCATGGGAGCAAAAGATGCAGCGGTGCTTCGCGACGGACGCGAGATACGCGTACCCATCGGGGAACTCGCAGTCAACGATGTCTTTGTGGTGCGCCCCGGGGAGAAAATCTCCACGGACGGCGTAGTCGTGGAGGGGCACTCTGCCGTCGATGAGTCGATGCTCACCGGCGAACCCGTCCCCGTGGAGGTTATTCCAGGGTCAGCGGTGACCGGTGCCACCCTCAACACCTCGGGCAGGCTATTGGTGCGTGCAACACGCATTGGCGCGGAAACCACTCTGGCCCAGATGGGGCGGCTCGTTTCCGACGCTCAGGCTCGCAAAGCCCCTGTCCAAAAACTCGTAGATCGTATCTCCCAGGTTTTTGTCCCCGTCATCGTCGTCATAGCCTTGATCACCTTGGGAGTTCATCTGTGGCTAGGAAACCCCACGGCGGATTCTTTCGGCGCAGCGGTCGCAGTCCTCATTATCGCCTGCCCCTGCGCGCTAGGGCTAGCCACGCCTACCGCCTTGCTAGTAGGCACCGGCCGGGGCGCACAACTCGGCCTGCTCATTAAAGGCCCAGAAGTCTTAGAGTCCACACGCAAGGTGGACACAATCGTTCTGGATAAGACCGGAACGCTAACGCAAGGCACGATGACAGTCACGCACGTCTCTCCGGTAGAGCACTGGGCTACCCCCGAGATTCTGCGGTTTGCTGGTGCCGTAGAAAATGCGTCAGAGCATCCCATCGCCCGGGCAATAACAGCCGCTGCCCGCCAATCCGTTGCGACGGCCCTCCCCTCCGTTTCCGGTTTCAGCAGCACGCCCGGCGCGGGAGTCCACGGAATGGTCCTCGACGAGGAAGGGGTCGAACGTGAGGTGAGCGTGGGCCGCCTTAACAACGTAGCCCCCCAAAGCTCCCAAGAGATCGTCGATCTTGTGGCGACGGCGGAAGCCGCTGGCGGAACTGCCGTGGTGGTCACTGTGGATGGAAAACCCAGTGGGGTTATTACCGTTCAGGACGAGATCAAGGAAAGCGCAGTGGAGGCCGTCGACAAGCTACGAGGTCTAGGGCTTACTCCCGTGCTCTTGACGGGCGACAACCAGGGAGCAGCCAACGCAGTCGCAGAGCAGCTCGGTATTCAGACGGTTATCGCAGGGGTGCTTCCCGAAGGCAAAGTGACGACGGTTCGCACGCTGCAGGAGCAGGGCAAGGTAGTGGCCATGGTCGGCGATGGCATTAACGACGCCGCCGCCCTCGCACAGGCAGATCTGGGCCTTGCCATGGGCACCGGCACCGACGTAGCCATTGAGGCCGCCGACATCACCCTTATGAACGGCGATCCCCGCGCCATTGTCGACGCAATCCTGCTATCCCGTAAAACGCTTGCCACCATCAAAGGCAACCTGTTCTGGGCATTCGCCTACAACGTGGTACTGGTTCCAGTTGCCGCGGCCGGACTCCTCAACCCGCTGTTTGCGGGAGTGGCGATGGCATTTAGCTCAGTATTTGTGGTGAGCAACTCGCTACGATTGCGATCCTTCCAGGGCAGCGTGCGCTGACTCCTGGCGCAGTTATTGCCCATATTCATCCCCGTGCGAAACACATGATAGATCCCTGTTTCGCACGGGGATTGTGCCGTTCAAAAGGATGTTTACGGTGTTTCACGCCGTGCAATCGTTACCAAAAACAGGCCGTTATTATTTCAGCATTAAGTAAATTATTAACCCTTGCAATGCTTTCTTTAATGTAGATAATATGTCGTGAAACTTATTGTTTCGTCGACAGGAATTGTGATGCATTTGAAGAAACTAGAAACTTCACTCATTAGCACTCGCCACCGCCGTAGCTACCAGCTACTCCGTGGTACATACAGGAATCGCACAAGCCACCGAGGCAGAACACCTAGACGGCAACTGCATTCCCGTCACCCAAGGCGTCAGTGCTCAGCCCGCAGCCGACACAGGAGTCCTTTGCAATCTCCCCAGAGATATTCGGGTTGCCGATGAGAACAACTCCTCTTCCCGCGTGGTCAAGAAAGGAAAAGAAAATGGAAAGTACTACTACCTCATCGAGGTAATCCTCAAGGACAAAGACGGCCTTCCCGTTACTCGCGACTGGTTAGATGACGGAGATCGATTAGTACGCTATCTTGAGCTAACTCAGCACAACCCCGGCCAAGATTTTACATTTGAACGCTTCCGTAACGGCATAGACGGAGAGGGGCTGGTCTTTAAAGCGTCCTTTGATGCACTAGATACAAACGGCACAAAACCAGTCAAGCTTAAGTATCGCTCCGCGCAGGCACCCCACGGATCCTCACCACATGGACACGGCTTTATCCCCTGGCTCATCGGCGCTGGTGCCGGCATTCTGGCGCTTACCGGCTTGGGCTGGCTGTTCACCCATAAAGATCTTCCATAGATAAACCAGCACTCAGTCCTTTGCGCTGATCAACAGTGGTTTTTAACAAAAGCCCATGTAAAGAACCCTCCGTTCGTCAGCCTAAAAAGCGCCATTTTAGTAGTGTTTACGTATTTATCTTTGTGAAAGACACAATAAGCTCTAGGAAAAGTGGCAAAAATCTCTAGCGAGCTTTCCTTATAAAACTTGTATCGCTTCTCACACTGTGGTGTTGTTGGGAAATAAAGTGACCGCTGCATACCTCTTGGGTGCAGCGATCATCCTTTTCTCGCAAAAGTGGATACCCCTCTTTTCTTCGTGCGCCTGGAGAACACACCTATGCCCAGCTCAGCTTCCGTCTCTGCAGATCGTCTGACTAGAAACGACAGACTTGATCGGCTTCCGTTCACTCCAAAACATCGCCGGTTGCTATGGGGGTCCGGCGTTGGCTGGGCCCTTGATGCAATGGACGTGGGGCTCATCTCGTTTATTATGGCGGCCCTCGTTTCACACTGGGGCTTGAACCATACGCAAACATCATGGCTGGCATCGGCAGGATTCATCGGAATGGCGATCGGCGCTACTTTTGGTGGTTTGCTGGCAGACCGCTTCGGTCGTCGGCATATTTTTGCTATCACGTTGCTGATCTATGGGCTTGCTACTGGCGCTTCGGCGCTATCCATGAGCCTGGGCGTGCTGATCGCGTTCCGCTTTATCGTCGGGCTCGGGCTTGGCGCAGAGCTACCTGTAGCGTCCACGCTGATTTCCGAGTTCTCCCCACGGGTTATCCGGGGCCGCATGGTTGTGGCGCTCGAAGCTTTTTGGGCACTGGGGTGGATTGCTGCGGCGTGCATCGGCGCCTTTGTCATTAGCGGTTCCTCCAACGGCTGGCGTTGGGCCTTAGCATTGGGTTGCGTCCCTGCGCTTTACGCTATTTATGTGCGCCTAGGGCTGCCTGAATCGGTTCGCTTCCTTGAGGCTAAGGGGCGTCACGACGAAGCCGAGCAGGTTGTGCGTTCTTTTGAACAAAGCGCCGAAAAAGATGGCTGCGATCTAGCTCAGCTGAAGGAACTCCCCCACGCTGATAGGGAAGACGACGCGGGAGAAAACCAGGGCATCTTTTCCGGTATGTACCGGAAGCGCACCGTTGCGTTGTGGATTATTTGGTTCTGCATCAACCTCTCTTACTACGGCGCCTTTATCTGGATCCCATCGCTGCTTGTCTCTAGCGGTTTTCCGCTGGTCAAGTCCTTTGAGTTCACGCTGATCATCACACTAGCTCAGCTTCCGGGATATGCCGTGTCCGCATGGTTGATCGAAAAGTGGGGCCGTCGCTCTACGCTGGTGCTCTTTCTTATTGGTTCTGCGTGCGCCGCGGGGTTCTACAGCGTATCGAGCACAGAGACCATGATCATCATGGCGGGATGCTGCTTGTCCTTCTTCAACCTTGGCGCTTGGGGCGCTCTCTACGCCATCGGGCCCGAGCTGTACCCGTCTCGTATGAGGGGCGCTGGTACCGGGGCTGCCGCTGGCTTTGGCCGCATCGCCTCTATCATCGCCCCCCTCATCGTGCCGCCCATCGTAGCTATCGGTGGCACCATGGCACTCTTCGTTCTTTTCGGCGCTGCTTTTGCCATCGCAGCTGCCGCCACCCTCTTACTGCCGGAGCAAAAGGGTAAGGCGCTTACATAAAAGAGCGAGTTAACCGCGGGCCATATCAACAAACCGTGAGTAGTGCAGCTGGTGGGCTACCTGCACGGTATCAATCGGCCCGCCACGGTGCTTGGCCAGGATAATGTCGGCTTCTCCGGCGCGCTCGTTTTCCTTGTCCTGCGAGTCTGGGCGATAGAGAAGCATAACCATGTCGGCATCCTGCTCCAGGGAGCCCGACTCACGGAGGTCCGCGAGCTGGGGACGTTTGTCGGTACGCGACTCAGGGCCACGGTTGAGCTGGGAGATAGCGATCAGAGGGACGTCGAGTTCTTTAGCCAATAGCTTTAGTTGACGGGAGAACTCCGAGACCTCTTGCTGGCGCGACTCTACCCGACGGCCAGAGCTCATGAGCTGCAGGTAGTCCACCACGATCATCTGTAGATCGTATTTCTGCTTCAGCTTTCGCGCCTTCGAGCGAATCTCCATCATGGTGAGGTTGGCGGAGTCGTCGATAAAGATAGGTGCCTGCTCAATCTGGCCGACGCGAATTGCCAATTTAGACCAGGCGGCGTCGTCAAGCTTGCCCGAACGCATGTCGGAGAGCCGGACCTCCGCTTCCGCAGAGATCAAGCGCATAGCGATCTCGGATTTTGACATTTCTAGGGAAAAAATCACCGCGGTTTTTTCATTCTTAATCGCACAAGAGCGCACAAAGTCCAACGCCAGCGTGGATTTACCCACACCAGGTCGAGCCGCAACAATGATCATCTGGCCGCCATGCAGACCGTTGGTGAGGTTATCCAGGTCAATGAATCCGGTGGGAACGCCCATGGCTAAGCCACCGTGGGCTGAAATATCATCCAGCTCTTCCATCGTGGGACCAATGATGTCCCCCAGCACCGTGTAATCCTCAGCGCTGCCTTTCTGATTGACCTTGAAAACCTCTTGTTGCGCAAGGTCAATCACAGACTCGATCTCAGCGCCCTCAGTACCTTCATAGCCAAGCTGTACGACGCGCGTCCCGGCGTCGACAAGCTGGCGCAATAAGGCTTTCTCCGCAACGATTTCCGCGTAATAGCGGGCGTTAGCAGCAGTGGGGACAGAAGAGATCAGGGTATGCAGGTACGGTGCCCCGCCCACTCGCTCCAGATCGTTGTTACGATCAAGGCGCGCGGCGACGATAACCGGGTCGATCTCTTTGTTGTCGGAGAACAAATCGATCATCGCAGAGTAAATCAACTGATGCGCCGGGCGATAAAAATCTTCTGGAGTTAAAACCTCCACAATTTCTATCACCGTCTGAGGGCTCAGCAGCATGGCCCCCAGAACGCCTTGCTCAGCCTCCACATCATGCGGAGGCTGGCGGAACTCGCTCGTGGGAGCAGCCTCTCGACGCCGAAGGGAATAGGATCGCCCCTCTCCATCCGGCATACGCGGCGCATAGACCCCTACGTCGCTTGGGGCATCCTCGTCACTGGGAGGAACGTAGGCATCATCATCAAAACTTGGCGAGATTCCCGAGGTCATGGAGTCATATCACCTATTTCCCTGCTCGTTTTCATCATCGCGCGCATAGACACGACGCTCACCTACTCTACCCCCAAGTACATCAGCTCTTAGTCACCCCTGCCCTTCTTATGCCGCTCTATGGCATCAACAGCGCGGATAAGCCCAAGATGGGAAAAGGCCTGCGGGAAGTTTCCAGCCAGTCTCTGCGCCTGCGGATCATATTCCTCACTGAGCAACCCTAGATCATTGGCATATGCAGCCACGCTATCCAGGCGTTGCTGAGCTTCTTCTATCCGGCCAGACATGGCGTACTGCTCAATCAGCCAGAACGTACAGATAAGGAACGGATACTCATGGCCGGAAAGACCATCAATTCCGCCGTCGGTGCGGTAGCGGTACACCAGCCCATTGGAATCGACCAGCTGTTTCTCAATCTGGGCAACTGTGCCCAGCATGCGTGGGTCATCAGCAGCCAAGAAACCAGTGTGCGGGATCTGCAGCAAAGACGCATCCACGTGCGTGTTCTCATAGGCCTGGGTAAAGGATCTCAGCTCCTCGTTATAGCCACGCAGCAGCAACTCGTCCCGCAGACTGTCGCGGTGATAGCGCCACACGTCTGCGTCGCCGTCTAGCCCGTATTCTTCTACTGCCCGAATCCCCTCGTTAAAGGCGGCCCACATCATGACCCGACCATGCGTGAAGTAATGCAGGTCCCCGCGCATCTCCCAGATGCCGTGGTCCTTCTGGTGAATATTCGTGATCGTATAATCCAGTAGTTTCTTTTGCAGCCCCCAAGAAAACTCATCCTCGGGATAACCGGCGTCGCGTAGCTTGGCGAGCGCAAGCATTACCTCGCCCACCACGTCCGCCTGATATTGCCCTGCCGCTCCGTTACCGATGCGTACCGGACGCGAGTTCTCATAACCCGCCAGGTGGTCGAGTTCACGTTCCTCTAGCTCACGTTCTCCGCCCAGGCCATACATAATCTGCAGATTTTCTACGTCGCCCGCGACCGCTCTTAGCAGCCAATCTCGCCAATTCATCGCGCCTTCTACAAACCCATGCGCGACCATCACCTCGACGGTCAGCGCGGCATCGCGCAGCCAGGTATAGCGGTAATCCCAGTTGCGCTCCCCACCAAAGTCCTCGGGAAGCGACGCAGTAGGGGCTGCCACGATGCCACCGGTATCTGAGTGGGTGAGCGCACGCAAAACTAAAAGCGAACGACGCACGAGATCACTCCGCGTATCGCCTACGTCGAGATGCCCAATCCAGTGCTGCCAGAATTCCTTGGTCACGTCAAAAGCCGTATCGGCCTTAACCGGCACTGGTGTTTCCTGCCACGAGGGGAACCAGGTCATAGACCAATCGAGTTTTTCTCCCGCTTTCAGAGCAAAATCTCCGACCAGACGAGGCGCCACAGAACCCTGCCCGGAATGATCGTGGTCCTCATCCGGCTCAGTGGTGTCATAAAGCAACGGGCCGGCGATAAGAAGCCCATCGGGGCCCGCAACACAAAGCAGCGCGGGATCCTCGGTCTCGGGGATGGTGATTTGCCTGAACCATGGCAAAGCACGGGCATAGCTAAAACGCACGCGGAGATCGTGGGAAACCGTCACTTCGCCTTCCAAGCATTCCACGCTGCGGATCAGATCAGCTTGCACTGTCGACGGCGGCAGATAGTCGAGTACCCGAGCTTTCCCCGTCGGGGTCTCCCACAGGGTTTCCAGGATAAAGGTGTCCGGGATATAGGAACGCGACGTGACCACGCCATGGCGCATAAACAGCTTCCAGCGCCCGTCGTCTGGGGTCCCCAACAATGCCGCAAAAACTGAAGGGGAATCGAATCTGGGTAGACACAACCAGTCCACGCTGCCGTCGCAAGAGACCAGCGGTCCGGTCTGCAGATCGGAGAGCAACGCATAGTCCTCAAGCGGGGTAGAGCGGTGTCTATTTCCGCTTATCGTATGGTGCTTCTCCGCGAAGGCTAGCCCAGGCTCCAGCGCCTTATCGCGTGGCACATCATGTTTGCCTGGGTCGTTGTGGTCTTCCTTAGCAATTCCCATAGTCCCTTTTTACCTATGCTGCTTCTCCTCTGCTTGGCCCTTGATTCTTCTCATAGAAAGTCACCTCTCAGGTTTTCACTTCCGGCCCTATTCCCACTACCCCCGCACATGGTGAAATATGCAGCATCATCACCGAGTTATCCACAGGGTTATTCACAACCTCTGTGACTAGAGAAAAGAATCACTGCTCAGTTATCCACAGACCTTGTGGACAAATTGTGGATAACTTTGACCTATGGTGAAGAATTTTTAAAAACTAGCAGCTCAAAATACCTTTTTACTGTTGTTAATGGTTTACATAACAAAAATAAATCCGGTGCATAACTCCCTTAACCTGCATATTTGACATGGGTTATCCACAGCATATAAAGCAGCATTATTGCCCTGAGCTGGCAATTTGCTGTGAATGTTTTTCACAGCTCTCAACAGCTCCGACAAGCGGGGGTAATTTCACGCATTATGCAAGTCTCACGCAGCGCTTTTAAGGTCGGATAAATATCCCCAAAGGCCATCACTGGCAGCATCTCTGCTACCTGTGGAATCTTGAAAAAGCCTGCGGGCCCCGTCCCATCCATGTGGATGAAGCGGGGACCGCAGGTTGCTGTTGTCGTTGGGCTAGTCAGAGCTAGCCGTCGTCAGGCGCGCTTGTTAGGCGGCGACGACCTCGAAGTTAACCGTTGCTGCGATGTCGGAGTGCAGCTTGACGTTCACAGAGAACTTGCCGATGGACTTAACCAGTCGCTTCGACAGCTCGATGGAACGCTTGTCCAGGTTCGGACCGCCAGCCTTTTTAACGGCAGCGGCAATATCCTCGGCGGAAACAGAACCGAAGAGCTTACCCTTCTCAGAGGTCTTCACTGCTACGGTGACACCCTCAAGTGCCTCGAGCTGTGCTTTGACCTCACGTGCATGGTCCAGATCGCGAATAGCGCGAGCTTCCTGGGCACGCTTGATGCCCTCAATCTGCTTCTCTGCGCCGCGGGTGGCTACGATGGCCAGGCCGCGAGGAAGCAGAAGGTTACGTCCGTAGCCGTCCTTAACCTCAACGATGTCACCAGGGACACCGAGGTTTTCAACGGCAGCGGTGAGGATCAGCTTCATGATCCCTGCCTTTCGTGGTACTAACCGAGTCCCGATCTCAGGAGACCGAAGCGGCTCGGTGAAGTGTGATTAAAGTTGATACGTGGTGTTGAACTGGCCGTTAGAATGGCGGCTCAGCGTCAGCACCGCCGAATCCACCTGCTGGCGGGGCGCTGCTCCACGGGTCATTAGCCGGTGCGGAGTTTTGGCTGCTCTGTTGGCCACCGCCGAATCCACCTTGGGATCCGCCGTTGCCACCAAAGCCACCGCCTGAGTTTCCACCGAAGTTGCCGCCACCATAATTTCCGCCGTTACCGCCCTCACGAGGGTTACGGTTCATGCTTGCCGACGCGTACCGCAAGGATGGGCCGACCTCGTCGACCTCAAGCTCCATAACGGTGCGCTTTTCACCCTCACGAGTCTCGTAAGAGCGCTGGCGCAAGCGCCCGGTAACAATCACGCGCATGCCCTTAGTCAAGGACTCTGCGACGTTCTCTGCGGCCTGGCGCCACACGTTGCATTGCAGGAACAAGGCCTCGCCATCTACCCACTGGTTTGACTGAGAGTCATACCGACGTGGAGTCGAGGCGATACGGAAATTGGCAACCGCCGCACCAGCTGGGGTGAAGCGAAGTTCCGGGTCAGCAACTAAGTTGCCAACGACCGTAATGTTGACGTCTCCTTGAGCCATTGTCAGCCTTTCTTTACAACGTCAGCGCCATAAAATATGTGTGACGTTTTGGTGTTCTTCTGTGGAAAGCGGGATTCGCTTGCGCTAGATGAAACTTTCTGCGCGAAGAATAATCTGCTTAGCGACTAACAGCCGCCAACCGGATTACTTATCGCCACGCAGAACCTTGGTGCGGAGAACGCCATCGTTCAGGTTCAACACGCGGTCGAGCTCCAGAACGGTTGCAGACTCGCAGTTGAGGTTGAGAACAGCGTAGATGCCCTCTTCCTTCTTGGCGATCGGGTAGGCCAGACGGCGCTTACCCCAGATATCAACCTTTTCCACGGTGCCGTTTTCTTTGCGGACGATCTCGAGGAACTTGTCCAGGGACGGGGCAACAGTGCGTTCATCCTGGGAAGGATCCAGAATGATCATGACTTCGTAGTGACGCACGGACCTCATCACCTCCTATGGTCTTGTATTTTTAAAGTTCGGCCACACCCCGGTTGGATGTAGCAGGAGGGTCGTTGCGTCAGCAACCGTTCAAAGATACCCCACCAACTACCAAAAGTCGATTCTTTTCAGCAGTTTTGTGGCCGAGGCCATCGCTCAAAGGGAAACGTGAACAGAAAATAATTGCTGGGCACAACGAGCCTGTCATTAGCAAGCACATCTCAGTGCTTAAGCCAACCGTCACAGCGTAGCCTCTTTGGACTCGTTACGCAGAACCCGCCGCGATGAGCCCGCCACAATCTAGTCGTTGCGCACAGCGACTTACACAGCCACCGAGATCGCAAGAACCACGGGAATAACAGTGATGAGGAGAACCGCGATAGCAAAAAGCGACCAGGTCAATTTTCCGGGTTTTCCATAGGAATAACTGGCAAAAGCGCCGGTAAAGAACGCAAAGCCGAGGAACACACTCGACATGGTGGCAATCATGATGGCAGTAGACATCAGCTCTTCATCGCCTCTCGCTCAATTGTCTTGTCGGGTTGGGGGTGCTTTGGACTCAATGCCCACCTGTCTTGGCACCCAAAAGGTCCAGCCAGCGCCAGCGGGTCGCACCCGTCGTGATCGCGACTCACCTTATCCACCGATTTTCCGAGCATCTGGCGAATCACCAATGCCACGATAATAAGAATCAAACCATCTCGACCAAGAATGAAAAGATCGAGTAACCCCGCCGGAGCCCCCTTGTTCTCAGCTCCAAGAAGGTGCCACATGAGGATGGTCCAGGTGGCGGCGTCGATAAGCCCCCAAGCAAAAATCAACCGCCAATAAGGCAGCGCAAGGACCGCGAGCGGAACCAGCCACAACGAATACTGCGGACTCCACACCTTATTAATCAAGAGGAACGCCGCAACGATAAGAAAAACAAGTTCTGCAACCCTGGGTCGCCTACGCACGCATAACCCTAAAACGGCAATGCCCACGCACGCCGCAATGAACAACAGCAGAGTCACCATGTTGAGGTCTGTCGGGGTCTTCCCCGCAGGATCCAGGCCAGACCATCCCAATTCCCGAGAAAGCACAGCATAAATGGTGGTCCATTCCCACCCGCGCTGAGAGTTAAGCCGCAGGAACTCACCCCAGGCGTTGGGATAAGCAAGCATCACGGGGACGTTAATAACCAGCCACGTGGCCAGTGCTCCCGCAACAAGGACACACCAAGCTCGTAGTTTTTTGCTCCGCAGCGCCACGATCAACAATGCGCCGAGCAGGAAAGCCGGCCACAGTTTGAAGGAGGTGCCCACGCCGATCAATATGCCTGTGGTCACCAGATGGTGGCGTCGAAAAGCTACGAGCGCCCCTATAGCCGCAGCGATCGCGAGAATGTCCCAGTTAGTAAAAGCATGAACAACAACAAGGGGCGACGCAGCAACCAGCACCACATCCCACACGCGATTTCCCGCCAGCTCCGCGAGCATCGCCACCACCGCTGCCCACAGCACTGCCATAGTCAGCGCAGTAATGGTGAAGTAGAAAGAGACCTCAGGGACACTAGGGAACAGCGCATGAATGGCCGGATACCCCAGCCGAGTGATCGTTGCCATGATCCATTGGAAGATTCCCGTCAACACGGGATATTCCATGTATCTAGTAACGCCATTTTCCTGCCAGGAATACGAATAAGGGAAGCCCGGTTGGTCTAATCCACGCCCGCTGTAGAGCGGAATAATATCCGTGTAGCAAGCGGAAACATACTGTTTGTTACCGGACCAATCCAGCTGGGCTGTGCCGGCGACCTCGTTTCCGTGGAGACAGTTGGCCTTTGCCATGTACGCGAGACTGAGAAAGCTCAGGGCGACGGTCACGAGCAGGCGCAGGGGTGTCCACCAGCGTTGTGTCCCTACCTGGGAAAATCTCCCCAAAGGTCCGCCCAGAAACTCCGTAAAACTACGCGCGATGGGTTCGCTGCGGCCAGGGGAAACCCGAGAGTGAGGGTTACCAAGTGTTAGGGCACCTCGTCTAGCGCCTCTTCGCTCCTTAGTCATCGCTGGTGTGGATTCCCTTCGGAAAGAATGTCCTGCATAGAGCGCGGCCTGTGTCACGCGTATCTATACAAATAATCGTGTTTTTATCTCCCAACGGTAGTGCATTACCGACGCACACCGTCGTACGTGCAAGGCCTGCTCGCATACAACAACTCTCCACCGCGATCTGCACTCGTGGTGCAGAACTTTGCGATGGAGAGTTAATTCTGCGCATTACTCACAGGACTTAGCAAGACCTAGCCGAGCTTAGCCACCAAGCAGCGGAAGCAGGAGATCAGGGAGAAGACCTCCGCCACCACCTGGCGCTGCAGGAGGTTGTCCGTCAGGAGCTCCCGGCACTGCTGGGGCCCCAGGGGCTTGTCCGTCAGGGGTCGGGGCTTCTTCTGGTTTAGGCTCATTGCGGCGCGTAGTGGCCACAGGCGGCGGCGCGTAGGTGTACTTGCCGCTAGCCCAACCGATGGATTCTGCGGCCTTGAACTTCTCCACGCTCTTGCCTTGGAGAGAGTTATCTTCGATGTCTTTCCACAGCTCTGCCGGGAGGTTCGAGCCGTACATCAGACCGCCCCACGAGTTAAGCAGCGGGGAGTTGTCAGAGGTTCCAGCCCACACTGCCGTCGCCAGCTGTGGGGTGGCACCGAGCATCCATGCGTCTTTGTTGGAGCCGGTATCCCCGAGCTGTGTGGTACCCGTCTTGGCAGCAGAAGGACGTCCCCCTGCGAGACTATTGCCGTTGGACCACGCTGCGATCGGTGCCATGGCGTCAAGGACGTTGGTCGCCACTTTTTCGGAGACGCGGCGTTCGCCGTCGGACTTTTCGTGCTGATACAAGACTTTGCCGTCGACGGTCTCGATTTTCTCCACAAAGTATTCTTTGTGCCAGACACCGTAGTTAGCCAAGGTGGCCATCGCGTGCGCCATGTCCAGAGGGCGCGACTGGTACTGACCCAGAATGACGCCCTCATAGGGCTGGTTTCCGTTCTCGGTCAGGGTCTTTTCAATCCCCGGCAGCGAACGCGCTACGCCCAACGCGTGGGCCATATCGGCGGTGTCCTGGCTACCGTTTTTCAGATCTCCCTGTAGACGAAGGAAGCTAGTGTTGTAGGACTTCTTCAGGGCTTCCTTAATGGTGCAGCTACCACAGCCCTGATCAACGTTTTTCACGGTGATGCCGCCAGGCAGAGTGAAGGGATCTGAGCTGTAATACGCAGACGTTGGAATTCCTTGTTGCAGCGCTGCTGCGAGCCCAAAGATTTTAAAGGTCGAACCGGTTTGCAGCGGAGCGTTGGCGTAGTCATATCCACCAGCGTCTTCTCCGCCGTAGTAAGCGCGCACCGCGCCGGTGCTTGGCTCGACGCTCACGGCGGCCACGCGAGTCTTTGCCTGCTCGTCCGCCAGGTTCTTCTTGACCGCATCGACGGTGGCCTGCTGAGCCTTTTGGTCAATGGTGGTGGTGATGCGTAGGCCCAGCGTTTGGACCTCATCTTCCGTGATTCCCAGGCTTGTCAGTTCCGCCATAACCTGGTTCTTGATCAGACCGTTTGTGCCGTCAGCCTCGGTGTATGCCTGGTTGAGAGCGGGGTCGATGGTGTCCGGATAGACCAGCCCGGCGCGCTCATGGGGGTCGAGCCAGCCAGAGCTCACCATGCCGTCGAGGACGTAATTCCAGCGCAGTTCAGATTCTCCGCGGTTGGTCCAGGGGTCAAGTTGACTTGGGCGCTGGATGGCCGCAGCGAGTACTGCAGATTGCGCAACGTTGAGATCGGAAGCAGGGATCCCAAAGTAGGCGCGTGCCGCAGAGTCGATGCCGTAGGCGTTGCGTCCAAAGTAGATGGTGTTGAGGTAAGCGCTGAGGACTTCGTCTTTGCTCCATTCATTAGCCATTTTGACGGAGTAGACGAGCTCCTTTACTTTGCGCATATAGGAGTAATCGTTACCCACCACCATGTTCTTCACGTATTGCTGGGTGATGGTGGATCCGCCACCGGCTGATGGATTGCCGGTGAGTTGGCCGATGATAGCGCGCCCGAAACCGGTGAAGGAGAAGCCTGAGTTGGTGTAGAACTCGCGGTCTTCTGCCGCTAAGACAGCGTGGCGGGTTACTTCTGGTACCTGTTCAATGGGCACTTGGGTGCGGTTGCCGTCTGGTGGGACGATTTTTGCAAGCTGGGTTTCACCGTCAGAGGCAAAGATCTGAGAAACCTGTTTGGTTACCAGCTCGCTTGGCTCTGGCACGTCGGTGACTATGTAGGCCGCTGCGAAAGCCACGAATGGTGCGATCACGAGCGCCGCGATGGTGGTCAGGATCGTGGGCTTCACCCATTTTGGCCGAGCTTGAGGCTTGGCTTTTTTGGGGCGCGAGTTGCGGGTGCGCGCGCCGGCAGCGGCTTTGCCCGCGGGGCGTCCAGGCTTCTTTTTTTGCGGCTGGCCAGAGCGGCCTGCGGGGCGCTTGGCTTTAGCGTTGCCCTTGTTGGCATCCGATGAGCCGTTGTTCGGCTTTCTTGATGCCTTGTCCTTATCTGAATCTGCCAACTGACTTGTGCTTCCTTGTTATTTATCTTTGTGCAGTGAAACTTGTAGTCACGTTATTCAAACTTTACTGCTCATTCCGCGCTATCACTAGGTCCCACGCGTACGCAGCGCCAGCGGCTCCACGCGACTGGTTGCTAAAAGAGCGTATCGACGCCCACCCAACTGCGCCGTTCACTTAGAGCTTAAGGGCAGGTCACCAGGGGTTTATGTGCGCTTGTTACCGTCGTCTGAGGCGGTCACAGAGCGCAGCAAGTGGTTCCATTTGCACGCTGCGCAGACCCCTACAGTGTGGACCGTAAATTCTTTTCCTTGTGCAGCAAATTCACCTATCTCCTCAAGGCTGCGCGCACTTCCGGAAGCCCGCCCGAGCTCCTCGCCATAAACCCAATAGACGGTCCTAAGGTCAGGGTCTTCACAAATTGGGCAGGGGCGGTGTGCTGGTTCGCCGTGAAATCGTGCGGCCGCGACGAGAAGGAAGTCGGCGTCGCATAGCGAATCTGTGGTGATCGCGCCTTGTTTCCACAATCCAAGGCTGTGCCGACGATCCCATTGATGCGATACTTCGTTTCTGAAGACGAGCATCGCACAATTCTAGCGCAGTTTTCTCACCCCTCACGGGTGTTCTTCTCTTAACCCCGCGTATCCGCCTCCGAGCGCGAGCAAAAAGCCACTTACGTGCGTCGATAAGCTGCCGCACGTAATTATTCCGCCGCTTTTGACTGCGCAACGGGTGTGCCTCAATGTGTTTGTTGCACAAAGTACTTGGTGCTTATTACCACCAAACTATTTTTCAGTAATTAGAATACGTTTTATGACGTCGCAGACTCCTTACGAACTTGCAGAAAAGATCCGCCCGGCTCTGACCCAGCTCTATGTGCTGTACTTTCGGGTCGCGGAGCAGTCTGACCTGACGCAGCCTCAGCTCACCATCATGACGCGTCTGTCCAACTCCGGCCCCGCCCGCATCAGCCACATCGCCCAGGCTGAAGGCATCCGTATGCCCACTGCGTCTAATGCGCTTCATCACCTGGAAAAACGCGGGATCGTCGAACGCATTCGCGACGAGTCCGACCGCCGCGGCGTCAAGGTGCAGCTCACAGAATTCGGCCAAGCTGAATTGCTGCGCGTGGGAGAAGAGCGCACAAAGTACCTGGCAGATATGCTCGCCACTTTGCCGCCCGAGGAATACGCCCAGATGGACAAGGTTGCGGACGTTATCAACAAGCTCTCCACCACGTACACGTCATCCATGTTGGAAAACGAAAAGGACTAATCCCAACATCTTGCGTAGGAAGATTCGCTTTCCCGCTCACGCGCTCAGCGAATCTCTCATGCTGCGGTAGAGTTTTGAGTCGATGGCAAAGAAGTCAGATAGTTCTAAGAAGTCCTCCCCCACAGGCTTCGCGCACGACCCAGTCCGCGTCCTCGTCGCATGGACCCCTAATTCCACAGGCTCAGCGGCCCTTGATTGTGCCGCATGGTTTTCCCGAACCACCAGCGTGGAAGTCCGCTGCGTGACCACTTTCCTCCGGCCCTGGCCCTCTCGCACGGGCAAAAAACTCGGAACGAAATACAAAAAGTGGTTCAAAAAAGAAGCCGCTGCCTGCGAAGAAGCCGTAAAGCGGGACCTTATCCGCGCGGATATCTCCCAAGAACATTGGAACTCAACCGTCTCCGTCTTCTGTGACGGAACCAACGAGGCGGCACTTCTCTCCGATGCTGCCGCAGACTTCCGCGCAGACATAGTCATATTGGGTTCTGACGCTGCAGCCCCTAAAGGTCGTTTCCTCGCTGGATCGACCGCCGACGCATTGCTGCACTCCTCCCCTAACCCGCTGGCGCTTACGCCACGTAAACCCAGCCTTTCCAAGCGCGGCGTCACCAGGGTCAACTTTGCCTACACCGGCGACGACACCGATAGTCAAGCGCTCATCCGCGCCGCGGCCCTTGCCGCTGCATGGAATGTACCGTTGCGCGTTCTTGCTCTTTCCCCTAGCGATTTTGGGGTTCCGCCTATCTCAGACTCCGTGGAGTTGCCGCGAGACATCGCCCTTGAGTGGCGGGAAAACACCCTTGCGGTACTGGATCGAGCCAGAGATACCGTGCACAAGGAACAACCCGAGGTCAACGTAGAGACGCACATTGCTTCTGGTGCCGGATGGCAGGGAGCTATAGACGCAGTGAAATGGAAAAAAGGCGATCTTCTGTGCTTTGGCTCCACCCCTCTTGGTGCTTTTGAGCGGGTGTTCATCGGGTCTCAAGCAACGGAGATCCTCCCCTACGTGAGCGTGCCCGTGTTGATGATTCCGGCAACGAGCAAGTCTTCAAAGTAGCCTCGAACGCACGACATCACACACGGCAAGGAAGGTACGTCATGAGTCGCTGCGCAGTAGTCACAGGAGCCAGCCAGGGCGTGGGGTTAAGCGTTACCCAATTACTCCTGGAACACGGCTGGACCGTCTACACCCACTATCGCACTGCCCCCGCCGCCATCAACCACCCCAATGTGCACTGGTGGGGCAGGCAGATTTTGCACAAGATCTCCCCGCAGGTGCCGTCTCGGAGCTGACCCAGATCGGCCCTATCGACGCTCTCATCCACTGCGCCGGTGTCGCTTCCCTAGGCAGAGTCTCTACCGTTAAGCGTTCCGACTGGGAACTGCATATGTCCGTCAATCTCCATACCCCGGTGGAGCTCACCGCGGCCTTGCTGCCGCAGCTACGATCTGCTTCCGGCCATGTTGTGTACATAAACTCGGGAGCGGGAATGCGGACGAACCCACAGTGGGGGGCTTATTCCGCTAGTAAATTCGCTGCACGGGCCTGGTGTGACGCACTTCGCCTTGAAGAGCCTATGATTTGTGTTACATCCGTGTTTCCGGGAAGGATCGACACAGGGATGCAACGAAGCATCGTCGAACAAGAGAGTGGCGTTTACAACGGATCTGCGTTTATCGCCCCTGCTTCCGTGGCAAAACTTGTGCTCACCTCTCTAGAAACCACCGTGGACGCCCACATACCCGAGATCATCGTCCGGCCGCGTTAACGCGTAGTGCCGGAAGGACAAGAGAGTTCTTTATGGCCAAGCACCTCGAACACCCAGAAAACGACCTCCAGTCCGACGCAGACTATGTCAATCGGCACCGCCCGGATCCCACAACCTTTGATGAGCTTGCCGACGCCCCCGACCCGCTCCACCAAGCAACACTCAACCGGCATTCTACACGACAAGCCGTGGCCTGGGCGATTGGCACTCCGATTGTCACGGGGATCGTCGCATTCATTCTGGCGATTGTCTCCCGCACACTCGGCGGCCCACTCTGCGATTCCGGCCACGCCACCTGGATCTGCAGCCGTTCTGCGGAAATCTGGTGGCCACTGCTGACCAGCCTTATCCCCCTTGCCAGCACTCTCAGCTGCGGCATCATCTTGTGGCGCAAGTACATCACATACACCCGGTGGCGCCCGTGGATGGGCACATTTTGGGTGCTTGTGCCCTGGATGATGCTGTGGATGGTCACTGTATTCCAGATGACCATCGTGGGGCATTAGGCAACAATGCTAACGCCCCAAGGCCCTCATGCTTGGGCGAGGGTGGCTTCCCGCGCGACCTCCACACAGTGGTCCCGGCCGCAGTTCCTGGTAGCAGGATTCTCATAGCATTCCGGGCACATCAGTACTAGGTCACGGCACTCATCTTCATTGATGCAGTGCTCAAACTTATTGGTGGCTTTACCGCACTGAACGCAGTGCCCTAGCTGAATAAATCCTGGGTCTTGTACGCCATTGCCAAACTCCATGTGCATGCGTTTATCAAAGACATACAGGGAGCCTTCCCACAGGCCCTCATTGCCGTATTTTTCGCCATAACGCACGATGCCGCCATCGATTTGATACACCTCTTTGAACCCGCGGTTCTTCATAAGCGAGGAGAGGATCTCACAGCGGATGCCGCCAGTGCAGTATGAGACGACCGGCTTATCTTTCATCCAATCGTACTTACCGCTTTCCAGCTCACGAATAAAATCGTGGGTGGTGTTTACATCTGGCACAACGGCATTTTTAAACTTACCGATCTGCGCTTCCATCGCATTACGGCCATCGAAGAAGACGACGTCGTCGCCACGCTCTTCAACGAGTTTGTTAACTTCCTCCGGCTTCAAGTGAACGCCGCCGCCGATCACGCCGCGTTTGTCCACCTTGAGTTCACCTGGCACGCCAAACGCCACGATCTCATCGCGAACTTTCACGCTGAGCTTGGGAAAATCTTCTGCCTCGCCATCAGACCACTTGAATTCTGTTCCACGGAAACCAGGATATTCACGGAACTTCCTGATATATCGCTTGCAGGCTTCCATGTCACCGCCAACGGTTCCATTGATTCCATGCTCAGAAATGAGAATGCGGCCTTTAAGACCAAGCAGCTCACACATATCGCGCTGCCATAGCATCAATGCCTTGGGGTCAACGATGGGAGTGAACTTGTAATATAGGAGGATTTTGCTTTGGGACACAAAGGTCATCGTACTCTGTAGAGCAGAAGGAGAAAAAGCGAAAATGGTGTTTCATAAGGCGCGATGCGTCATACAAACCACCATAGGGCCGTAGCTACCAGCCAAGAGGTTCGATTTTCACGATTATTCCACAGGGTATTCCCATAGCTTTACCCGACAAAGAGGTCTAAAGTTTCCAAGACTGATTGTTTTGATGACATCTCAGCAATCTCAACTATCTTTCTTTAGTCACCGAGAGGCTCGTCGTGACCGAATTTTTACATATGCTCCAAGATACTCAGGGGCTTCTTACCAGCGTTGGCCTGATTGGTCTAGCACTGATCGTCTTCGCTGAAACCGGCATCCTGCTGGGATTCTTCCTTCCCGGCGACTCACTCTTATTTGCAGCCGGAATGCTCGCCAACGGCGACAAACCTCTCGCTCCCCTATGGGTAGTGTGCCTCACCGTAGGCATCGCCGCATTCGTGGGCAACGAAGTCGGCTACTTTGTGGGGAAGAAAGTCGGCCCAGCCGTTATGAATAGCTGGGCAGGCCGAAAGATCGGAATAGAGCGGCTACATTCCGCCGAAGAATTCTTTGTGCGCCGTGGATCCGCTGCCGTATTCCTGGGTCGATTCATCCCCATCGTGCGAACCCTTGTCCCAGTACTCGCAGGCATGAACAAGATGAACTACAAAAAGTTCTCCTTGATCAACCTAGCTGGTGCCATCGTCTGGGGCATGGGAGTTCCCGTCCTTGGCTATCTACTCGGCGGTATTCCTTTTGTGCGCAACAACATTGAAATCCTGCTCCTCGCCGTGATCTTTGTTTCAGTCATCCCAGTGCTCATTGAGTTCTTGCGCGGCCGCAAAAATCGGGTGAAGATCATCGCTTCAACCGAGCCCATGGAGCGCACTCAGGCATAAGTGAGTCTTTCCCCAACGTTCTTCAGCCCGCTTCCCGCGGGCTTTTTTCTTGCTTGCGAGCATCGTTTTGCCTGTATCAAAGGAATTGTTTGGGGGGTCAACCATTAGTCGCAGCAACAACTAAGTAGCACCTAAGTAAGACAAACCTTACCCCCACAAAAAGAAAGGTTAGGCATCCCTTACCTATTTGGTTATATTTAGACCCCGACATAGCAAGTTTTCCCTCATCTGTCGGAAAGATAACCCGTGAAGAACAAATATTTCTATCGTTCGCTCATCGCGACGACCACCCTCGCCGCACTACTGCCCGTAACCGGACTACATGCGACCGCAGAAGAAAGTGCCTCCAACAGCCCTCTACCTGCCCCGAGCGCACCCAGCGCCACAAACACGCCGACCGCAGACACTGCAGTATCTGAAACCCCAGAGGGAACGTCCACAACGGACGAAAAAGACAGCGATGCAGATTCTAATAACAAAGAAAACAAAGCTGCGACGCCTACCGACGTTCCCACCGGAACCAGGAATAACAATCCGGCAGAGAAAGAATCAAAGACCCCGGTCGCAGAGCTCGCAGAAGGCATTTCCAACACAGGATCCCTCACGTGGGGAATCCGAACCTCTTTCAATAATTACACCGGTGGTCCTACGTCGGTTTTTGGTGGAGCTAAAGAAAACGCGAACAAAAACGAGTTTACTTTTGAACTAGAAAAAACAAGCTACAACCCTACCACCGAACGCTTTGAAGCCCAGTTCAAGGGTGGCATCCAGTATAAAAAGTATTGTAATGGAACAGACACTTGTGAATTAGATCTAAAACTGGAAAATCCACGCATTGTAATAGAAAAAGAAGGTTCTTTCATCTATGGAAAAGTGACTTCCAAGCAATATAAAAAATCGGAAACCTATACTAACAACGGTGATGTCCCTATCGCAGAACTTTATACCGCCGGTGCAGATTTTAAACACACAGATGATACTGCTTCTTGGAGCAATATCCCCTCTACTTTGACCCAAGCTGGCAACAAAATGTTTTCCGAGTTCTACAGCGTGGGAAGCGGATTAGCGCCACTCTCTTTTACTTTTAACACCACTCAACATCCGGAAATTAAACGGCCAACTTTTGATAATGCTAAGTTCCGCGTAGCAAGCAACAGCTTCAACAACAAAGTGCCCTACGAGCTTCACAGAAGTATATTCAACTTCAATGGCAATATAGTTCTTGCAACGTCCGGGTACAGATTTACCCAGCATCAAGGATCGGGAATCGCTCTATTGGACCGTGATTTGAATCAAAAACATTTCACAGATATCAAGATTAACGAGTACGGGGCAACAACATTCGATCCAGAGAATGGAGACTTCTATTACGTAGGTAAAAAAGAAGAAACTACGCGAAACAAAAAAATATATACCGACGATAAAACAACTTTATTTAAAGTTCATGTTGATCAGAAAAGTGGCTTTGGAAATCCTGAAAAAGTTCACACTTTTGAACAGGGGATCACAGCTCTTGGGTATCATCCACAAACAAAAACAGTCGCTATAGTCACCCCATCCCAACTAGGAATCATAGAGCAAGGAAAATTTACGACCCAGCCTCTACCCAGTAGTTCAGATCTGCTCAAACAAGAGAACTTCGAAGACTATTCAGAGAGTTATTTATACGGTTCTCCTAGCAACCTTAATGAGCCTTTCGAACTATTACCCATGGATGACGGAACTTTTATCTTGAATGCAGACGGAGAAGGCAAAAAAGATGGAAGTAAAGTATACGGTCTTATGGTTTCAATTGACCCACATAAGACCTATGGAGTTACCGCTAAACTGCTAAAAGAATCTGGTACTTCTTTTGTGAGTCTTGCAAGGTCAGCAGCACATAGCAATGGCTCGACTATTGTAAGAGCAAATAATAATTCGTATTCAAAACTTTCATATGCTCAAAGTTTTGAATACAGTTCTGGAAACCTCTCATCGTTTGAACCTGTTCAGACTGAAGACATCGCCGGATGGGGCAATCTCTTTGTAAACAAAGAAGGACAGGTCATTTCCTTAAATGGCAGTACTGGCAAACTCGAATGGCGCGATTCCCAAACATTCAAGCCAATTAAAGATATTGATCCTGTTGCAATCCCTGATGGAAATAAAACCTACGAGCATATTCATGGCCCAATTCTTCAACTCGATGAGGGCACCTTCTATGTGCCGTCTTATGATGCCTCTGCAGGCGAAGGCAACGAGACTTATTCGCTGAGGAAAGTTTACAATCCGAAATTCGTTCCTTCAGTTAAAGATACGGATAATCGGGAAGATCTACTAAAAGAAAACCCAGATAACTCCGACACTCATCAACCAGCCACACCAATCTGGAAAATTGTCCTTAGTGTCCTTGGCGGCCTCGGCCTAGTCGGTGCCTTAGTCGGATTCCTCTTCCAGACTTTTCTAGCCCGATAGCCTTAGCTCCTAACCTCCGGAGATAAGCTGTGCAGCCACAGTAAAAAATAAGTGGCTGCACAGCACTAGTTCAAAGAGATAAAAATGGGGTGTTTCCCAACCATTCTGCGTTGGGAAACACCCCTTGAGAACAACTCTTTACAAGTTCCCGTTGTCGTCGACAATGTGCTCGCGCACGAACCATTGGAACTTCTCTAGTTCAGCCGCTTGCCCGATATACATGTCTTCGGTAACCGAGTCGAGGTCGCCGGCGCTAGCCATGGATTCGCGAACTCCTTCTAGAACCTTGGTGTATACCTTGTTCAGTTCCATGAGGTGGTCGTGGGTGCTTGCGCTGTTGACCGTGTACTCCAGTGGCGTGCGGTTTTCCACGTGGCCGGCTGGTGTACCGATGGGGGAGCCACCAAGGGTGGCGATTCGTTCTGCTACTTCATCGGCGTAACCGCGCACGATGTCGACCTGGGGGTCGATCATCTCGTGGACTGCGATGAAGTTTTGACCGTGGACATTCCAATAGGCGTGCTTGAGAAATGAGATGAAGATCGTTATAGTCGGTGAGCCGCTCCTGCAGGTGATCGATAAGCTGCTTGGCGTCTGCTTCATTGATTCCTGGAACAGTGAAATTCTTCATGATCCCTATAATACACTCTACTTTTTAATAAGCAAGGTTTGTTAGGGTTTCCGTATTTATCTATGATAGATGGTATGCCAGAAGGCCATGTCATCCACCGGCTCGCTCGCGAGCTCAATAAGCATTTCCAAGGAAAAGCGCCACGTGTCACCTCCCCTCAGGGGAGATTCGCCGCAGAAGCTGCGCTTATCCATGCCACACCACTCCATGAGGCCCATGCATGGGGTAAACATCTTTTCCTCGAATTCGAGGCTCCCACGCCAGAGCACATTGTGCACATTCATTTAGGCCTTATCGGCAGCCTGCATTTTGACCCAATTGACGAGCTCAAGGGTCAGATCCGGCTGCGGATAGAGAACGACGGGGTAGCGGCAAATCTACGGGGACCGCAGTGGTGCCGCCTCATTACGGCAGAAGAGATGGAGGTAGCCGTCGGCAAGCTTGGCGCAGACCCGCTGCGTCCAGACTCGGACCTCAGCGTCGTGCGGCAGCGTGTCGCTCGTTCACGGAAATCAATTGGATCATTGCTCATGGACCAGCATCTTTTTGCTGGGGTGGGGAATATCTACCGTGCGGAATCGCTCTTTCGGCTGGGGATAAGCCCCTTCTTGCCCGGCCGCGAAGTGGAAAATCTTGACGCCATCTGGGAAGACTTGGTTTATCTCATGCAGGAAGGCGTACGAGTAGGGCGTATCGACACCGTCCGGCCTGAACACACGCCTCAAGCCATGGGCCGGGCACCCCGTAAAGATGACCATGGCGGGGAAGTGTACGTGTATCGCCGATTGGGTCAGCCCTGTTATATATGCGGCACGCCGATCAGCGGACAAGTGATGGAGGGACGAAACCTCTTCTGGTGCCCCACCTGCCAGCCTCAGCCATAACCCGCCAATAGTGGTGCCGAAATCGCCGCAGACCCTACAGCACGCGGGCTATCCTATGGAACATGCATGCTTACTCCGTCGCAGACATTCGTGCAGCCGAGAATCCCCTTATCCAAGCCGCCGAACCTGATGCGCTGATGCGGCAAGCAGCGCAGGCGGTCGCCGAGGCAGCCCTGTGCATGCTTCCACATACACCAGCAAAAGTACTGGTCGTAGCGGGTAGCGGCGGTAATGGTGGCGATGGACTTTATGCCGGCGCGCTACTTGCACAGCTTGGCCACACGGTCCACGCAGTCTTGACATCTTCCTCGGCCCAGGCACCAGCGCTTGTGGCCTTTGATCAAGCAGGCGGCGTGCTGGCGCCACTCCCGGATGCAGACCTGGTGATCGACGCGATCATCGGGCTGGGAGGAACCGCTGGATTGCGAGACAAAGCATGGAGCATCTGGCGGGAAGCAGTGACACAGGGACCTGCGATACTCGCCGTCGACGTCCCTTCCGGCGTAGATTCTGATACCGGGTCAACCGGCCCCAACTCCGCCTGCGTGACCGCAGATGTAACCATCACTTTTGGGGCCGCCCGCATTGCACATGCTGTCTCCCCACGTTGCGGTGAGGTCCTTGTCACCGATATAGACGCTGGTCAGTCACTCGCGCAGGCTCTTTCTACACAGAACCCCGCGGCCGAGTTCTTCCAGACACTCCAACGGAATCGCTTCTCTTGGCCAGATCGTTTTCTTCGCCCTGAGCCGCTACGCATCACAGAGCCCCTGGAGCCGGCGGCTGAGCACAATAAATACAGCGGGGGAGTAGTTGGTGTTATTGCGGGCTCGGAAACGTACCCCGGCGCGGCTGTTCTCACCGCTACGGCGGCAGTGCACGCCACGCCGTCGATGGTGCGCTTCGTCGGTTCGTGCGCACGGGATGTGGTTCGTGCGCGTCCCGAGGTAGTGGCTACGGAAATGCTTATCGACGCCGACCGCGTCCAAGCCTGGGCCTATGGCCCCGGCGCGGGCGACACGGATTGGCTGTCCGACCTGCTCCAGCGACCAGAACCACTGATCATCGATGCCGATGGCATCACCCAATTAGCGCAAGAGTCCGAGCTGCGTAACGTGCTGACTCGTCGTAGCGCGCATGGGTGGAACACTTTGATCACGCCTCACGAGGGCGAGTTCGTTCGGTTAGCCGCACGGTATACCGGCATCCGAGATGTTCATGAGGATCGGATAGGTGCAGTCCAGGATCTAGCGCAGGCATTAGGGTGCCAGGTGCTTTTGAAAGGTCGGGTCACGATTATCGGATCAGCCGATTCCGTGGTGTGCATCAATGCCGGACACTCCTGGGCTGCAACTCCCGGTAGTGGCGACGTACTCACTGGTCTCATAGGCGCCTGGGTCGCCCGTTCCGGCATGGATGTTGTTCCCCTTTGCGTTTCCATCCACGCCATGGCCGCGTGGTTGTCTGCACAAACAGACTATGGCCCAGCCCCCACGTGGGCGGCAAAAATCGCTGATTTTATTCCGCAGGCAACGGCTGCTTTACTTCACCAACACAGCAGTTAGAAGACGACGGAGAGCACCATCTCTGCAAGGATGCACAGAGCATCCACCAAGAAAAGTGTGACCACGAAACCGCGTCCGCGGTGTCCTAGGACTCGGGCAAAGCAGGCACCCAAAAAGGCGCCGACCGTGTTGCATACAACATCATCTACGTCTGTGTATCCGATAGCGTAGACGTATTGGGCGGTCTCTATTCCCACGCTCACAAAGAACCCGAGCAGCGTAGAAAAAACTATGGGTATCCGCCAGCGCTCAGCAATGATGGTGACCAGGAGGAAACCAAAGGGGATAAAAAGCGCCACGTTTCCACGGCATCTAACCAGGGCGCGTACCACAGCGTGGGGTTGCTCCAGGCGTCGAAAAGCTGGAGGTCAATGGAACGATTCCTGTGTGCCTCGGTGCTCCAGAAACCGCCGAACGAATAGGTTCTTTTCATCAACGTCAGCGCAAATACCACAGCCAGCGCCGCCACAAGCGTCGCCGACGCCGCCTTCACAGAACCCATTCGTTGCAAAACCATGCCGGCCACCCTAGGCAGGGAGTCTGACAATAGACTGTCCGTTTCCTTGCTACAACCTTGGCGCTATACCTTTACAGCTTTGACCTCGACCGATACCTCATGCAAACGTTTCTAGCTCTCTGAATACAAAAAGCTGGCAGAGCTTCTGCCCTGCCAGCTTGTTCAAGTCCCGCCTACATTAGACCAGTGCGGGTTCTGGGGCCTCAGCGGAGGTGTCGTTGCCGTGTTCCTCGCGCAGCTTCTTCACACGAGCAGCCCTAACCACAAGGGTAATGGCTAGCGGAATGAGGGTGAAGGCGAGAAGAACCAGGATGGCTACTACATAGGAACCATTGAGTTCTCCCTGCGATGCCTGAACAAAGGCGTTACGTGCATAGGTCATCGGGGTGATCGGGTGGAACACCTGGAAGAACGATGGGACCGTAGCCAACGGCCACACGCCACCGAAGGAGAACATTCCAAAGGCAAAGGCCGCGAGAATGGCTATGCCGCCGGTAAAGCGACCGAGCAGAGCCCGCAGCATCTGGTTTGTTGCGGCAGCTGCGGTGGCAGTGAGCAAGAAGCCTAGAGCGATACCCGCAACAGAAGCCGGCTTCCAACCCACCAGAGATGCTCCCGTAGCGAGCACGGCAAGGGTGATCACTCCGATTCCAGCAAGACCAGCGAAAGACTTCAGCGTCGGGCCAACAAAAGCGGAACGACGATCAGTGCCAAAGACGTGGGGGATAAGGATCGCAGCCATAGCCATAAGCAGGAAGCCGAAGACCATAACGATCAGCATCGAGGCGCCACCGGAGAGAGACTTGACCGTGGGGTCATGGGAGTCCACCACAGTTTGCACCGGGTTGGAGTTGTTCTCTTTATAAACGATTGGCACGGAAACCTGCTTTGCGGATGCTTCCACGTTCTTGGCGCTTGGTGCGGTGGAAGCACCCTCTCCGAGTTTGCCGGCCAGCTGCGAGGTTCCGTCCTTCAGCTTCATGGAGCCGTCGTGAAGTTGCTGGGTTCCGTCGGCAAGCTTGGTGGTTCCGTCGGCAAGCTTGCCTGCACCCTCGTTGAGTTTGACAGCGCCGGTGTTGAGCCGTTCGATACCGTCTTTGAGCTTGAGAACGCCGCCGTAGTACTCAGAGTTAGGGTCGCTGAGCATAGTCGCTAGGGTAGCGGTGCCATTTTTCAGCTTGTGCAGCTGAGCGACCTGGTTATCAGGATTGTTGGCGTCAAACTTGGTGGCCAATTCCTGCACCTTGTTGGCTTGCTCCACAGCTCCGATTGCACGGAGTGCGTCTGCCGCCTGTTGCAATTGTGGTGCCGCGTTCTGCGCGGTGGTCAGCACGGGGATGAGGGTATCCGTAAGCTTGCCGACGCCCGCGTCAATCTGCTGTGCGCCATCACCCAGGCGAGCAGTGCCCTGTGCTAGGCGACCAGCACCAGCAGCAAGCTGGGAGCTACCGTTTACGAGTTGGGAGGTGCCGTCGGAAAGCTGATGAGCGCCACCGTTAAGTTGCTGCGCGCCAGACATGCCCTTAGCCAAACCCGCCTGCAGTTTGCCGGCACCCTCATCAAGCTTTGCAGATCCATCAGCTGCACGGGTCAAGCCGCCACCGAGGTTATTCACACCGTTGAGGAGCTTCTTGGCATAAGACTCCGAGATTGAGGCAGACACAGCTTGCTGAATCTTAGGCACAAGTCCACCGGTAAGCACCGAACCATTGGTGCCGTTGAAGTCGTTATAGGAGATCGTGATCTCTGGGTTGGTGGGCTTTTCCGCCAGCAAAGTGTTGACGTTCGCGGAGAAAGACTCCGGGATGGTCACCGTGAACAGGTATTTACCGCTGTCTAGCCCCTTCTTAGCCTCGTTGGCATCGACTTCACGGAAGGCCAGATAGTCGCGAGCCAACAGCCCCTTGACCACCTTGTCGCCGTAGCGCTCAAATTCACCGTTGCGAGTCGCACCAGCATCCTCGTTGACCACAGCAAGGTCTACTGAACGCAGATTTTTAGTGGGATCCCACATGGCCCACATATAAACAACTGAAGCAACCACGGGGAGGAGCAGGAACACCACGGCGCACAGCCGCTTCCAGCTGAAGTGCCTCGTGGCCTGAGACGTAAGTTGAGACATGAGGGAATCCTCCGGTTTTAGAATTAAATACCGGACAATTATTACCTATGCGGTTTTGTATCTAAAACCAAAACAGCGTGGCACAGTCAAAAAAGTACCCCCACAACACCCCTGCACCACATGAAAATAGCAGGTCTGCCAGCTTTTGAAATTCAAAAAAATTAGCCTTAAGCTGCGAAATCATCCCCCACGCATCGACGTAAACCCCTTATTTACGAGCCAGTCACCACCCCTTATAAGTGACAGCAGTTACACCCCACATAACTCGCAAAAGTAGCTCAAATATAAAATTTACCGTCACATTAGAAAAACATCAGGATTCTTCTCGAGTCATACCCGTCGGACAAGCTACTCGGAACATATACCCAGTTGACCCGTTGCACATCTGCCGTCATTGTTCAGCTGAGAAATACCCTTCTCGCCCCCCATTACATGGGATACTAGAGGGGTGGAAATTTTAGGAGCCTTGCCTAATGGACCGCCTAGTCACAGTCACTACGACACGCTGCAATGACTTTGAGGAGCATAGATGGTGACCAAACCAGAATTCTTCTTTGATCAATTCCTATGGTCGACCTTCATTCTCGTCTTGCTTCCCACTGCGATAGCCCTATCACGTATTTCCACGCTGGAATCACGGCGCCATCAATCGAATGTGAAATCGATCTTTTTCATCGGATTTTTCATAGGCTTCCTCACTGCTGCACTATGGCTGTCCTGGAGTCCCAGCACTCCGATAAGCAGGGTCTTCACCTATGGTGCACCTGTAGATTTTGCTGCATGGCAGGTTATGGGATGTGGCATGACGCTCATAGTTGTGAATGCACTGTTTCTTAGCCGCACCGTGCGAACGCCCTATAGCCCACTAAGTTTCTCCATCTGCACCGCTGCCGGATTTGCCACTGCCTTTTCACTAGGTGTCTCTTTCGGAGTATCCACTCAAGAAGGGGTGGGCATTCTTTTTTTTCCTATGTCGGCGTGGGAGTACTTCTCTTAATCACCAATTCGATCTCCATGAGGTTCCTCTCCCGGACTCGGTAATCGAACCCTAGGTAGCCAAAGAACAAGGCCGGGCTCCTTCACAGAGCCCGGCCAGTTGCATATACGTGCTACTTGATCACGAGGTTAACCATACGTCCCGGCACAACGATCTGCTTGAACAGGTTTTTACCCTCAAGGTGGCTTTGCACAGTAGGTTCCGCAAGCGCGATCTCTACAATCTGATCCTGGGTGGCGTCGGTAGGCACCATAATGCGGGCGCGCACCTTACCGTTGATCTGTACAGGGAGCTCTACCTCATCGTCTTTGAGCCATTTTTCCTCGTAGGAAGGGAACTGCTCAAAGGTAATGGTCTCCTCGTGGCCGAGGCGCTTCCATAGTTCTTCTGCGATGTGTGGCGCAACAGGCGCAACCATAATCGCCAGCGGCTCCACAGCCTCCCGAGGTGCGCCCTTGGAATAGGTCTTGGTCAGGTAGTTAACGTATTCAATAGCCTTAGCCACTACCGTATTAATCCGCAGACCTTGGTAATCATCGCGAATACCTGCAATGGTGCGGTTGAGTGCCTTGAGATCATCATTTGTGAGCGAGGCATCGGTGACCGAAAGCTCACCGGTCTCCTCGTTGACAACCAAGCGCCACAACCGCTGCAAGAAGCGATGCGCACCGATAACGTCCTTGGTAGCCCACGGACGAGAGGTATCCAAAGGACCCATCGCCATCTCATAGACGCGGAGGGTGTCTGCACCGAAATCAGAGCAGATCTCATCCGGCGCCACGGCGTTCTTCAGGGATTTGCCCATCTTGCCGTATTCCTGGTTCACTTCTTCGCCGTTGTAGAAGAATTTTCCATCCTTTTCTTCTACCTCAGCGGCAGGAACGTACACTCCACGGCTATCGGTGTAGGCAAAAGCCTGGATATAGCCCTGGTTGAACAGGCGGCGGTAGGGTTCGCCAGAAGTGACATAGCCAAGATCAAAGAGAACCTTGTGCCAGAAGCGCGAGTAGAGCAAGTGCAGCACCGCGTGTTCCACACCGCCAACGTAAAGATCCACGCCACCGAGATCGTTTTCTCCGCGCGGGCCAGTCCAATAGCGTTCATTCTCTATGTTGCAGAAGTGCTCGCTGTTGGTGGGGTCGATATAGCGCAACTGGTACCAAGAGGAACCGGCCCACTGCGGCATAACGTTTGTGTCGCAGGTATAGGTCTTCGGCCCATCGCCTAGGTCGAGTTCCACGGTGGTCCACTCCGTGGCTTTAGCCAGCGGTGGCTGCGGCTCAGAATCGGCATCGTCTGGGTCAAAGGACACAGGTTTGTAATCCTCAACCTCAGGCAGCTCCACCGGCAGCATGGACTCGGGTAGCGCATGAGCAACGCCATCCTCGTCATAGACCACGGGGAATGGCTCGCCCCAATAACGCTGACGGGCAAAGAGCCAATCCCGCAACTTGTACTGGATCTTTTCCACTCCAGCACCCTGTGCTTCCAGCCATTCGATAACCCGAGCTATAGCCTCTGCTTTGTCCAGACCATTGATATCCAGGCCACGGTCATTGGCGGAATTAATCGCAGTGCCAGGCTCTACATAAGGCCCAACGCTCACGTCACCACCTGCTACAACCTCACGGATGGACAAGCCAAACTCGGTGGCAAACTCGTAGTCACGCGCATCATGCGCTGGGACGGACATGATTGCGCCCGTGCCATAACCGGTCAAAACATAATCTCCGATAAATACCGGGATCTGTTCACCGTTTACAGGGTTAGTGGCATATACGCCCAAGAAAACGCCGGTCTTTTCCTTGTTCTCCTGGCGCTCAAGATCGCTCTTTGCTGCGATAGAGGCGCGATACGCAGCCACAGCCGAGGCCGGGTCAGCTTCGCCGAAGGTCCACCGGGCATCAACCCCCTCATAGGAACCGGTACCGGCGGCAACGAGGGCGTCGACAAGCTCATGCTCCGGAGCGAGCACCATGTAGGACACGCCAAACAGCGTATCGGGGCGAGTGGTAAACACAGTGATGGTCTTGCCGGCCGCCTCAAAGTCAACCTCTGCGCCGCGGGAACGACCGATCCAGTTGCGCTGCATGCTCTTGACCTTTTCAGGCCAATCGAGGACCTCAAGATCATCGATCAAACGGTCAGAGTACGCAGTAATCCGCATCATCCACTGGGAAAGGTTCTTGCGGAACACCGGGAAATTACCGCGCTCCGAGCGACCGTCGGCGGTGACTTCCTCATTGGCCAGAACCGTACCCAAACCAGGGCACCAGTTCACCGTGGAGTTGGAGCGATACACAAGACGGAAAGCGTCCACGACCTTGCGCTGAGTCACAGAATCCAGCTCGTTATACGGCGCGCCGAACTCGACAGGTGTTTCAACCTGGCCAGACTCAAGCAGCGGAATGAGCTCAGAGATCGGACGGGCCTTGTTGAGATCCTTGTCAAACCAGGCGTTGAAAATCTTCAGGAAGATCCATTGCGTCCACTTGTAAAACTCCGGATCCGTGGTTGCCACGCTACGGCGCGCATCATGGCCTAGGCCTAAAGCCCCGAGCTGGCGCCGCATATTCTCAATGTTGGCCATGGTGGTGGTCCGAGGATGCGTCCCTGTTTGGATCGCGTATTGCTCAGCCGGCAGGCCAAAGGCGTCATAGCCCAAGGTGTGCAAAACGTTTTTGCCCAGCATTCGGTTAAACCGCGCATATACATCCGTAGCGATGTATCCCAGGGGGTGGCCTACGTGCAGACCAGCGCCGGAAGGGTAGGGGAACATGTCTTGAACGAAGAGTTTGTCTTCTGGAAGTTCCTGCCCCGCGACGGCTAGATCGCCGACAGGGTTAGGCGCGTTAAATGTGCCATTGTCGATCCAGAATTTCTGCCACGTACGCTCAATATCCCCGGCTAACTGCGCGGTATACCGGAACGCAGGACCAGTAGTGCTCTCGCTCGGATTAGTCATGGAAAACAGTGTAATAGCACCTCGCAGCGCTTCCCCCATCAGAGCCATCACTGAGTGCTTAACGACGCCTCCGAGCCTCTTTCACCCACGCATTCCGGGGAACCTCAGCGCACTTTTCTGCTTATTCCCCCATCACTACACCCAGT
Organism: Corynebacterium silvaticum; assembly: GCF_002162115.2. Lineage (NCBI taxonomy): Bacteria > Bacillati > Actinomycetota > Actinomycetes > Mycobacteriales > Corynebacteriaceae > Corynebacterium > Corynebacterium silvaticum. The sequence continues at coordinate 2,491,809 of NZ_CP021417.2, forward strand.
TGACCCCACTGACCCCTCTAGACCCATCCGAATATTCCCTGCTCACTAGCCCCATGTCAGTGAGGGTGATGAAAATTTTTTATTCTTAGACACATTCTCTCGCAGCCTTAACCATCCCTTGTTACTTTATAAGTACTTCTTGTCACTTCTACCGATTGGATTTATTTATGTCACCCGAAATTCTCGCTAGCGCATCCAGCCTCCCAAGCCTGTCCAGCGCTTTCCATATCCTCAAGCCGCTCTTCACGTTCGTGCAGATCCTCCTCAAGATCAAGGGAATCTTCTCCTAAGCCCGAGCTTTATGGCGGTTTTTTCTCATCGCACATAATAGAAAAGCCCACTACAGTCCGTGTTTCCTGTAGTGGGCTTTCTTAGTCTCCCATGTAGCAACAGACCCTAGCCTGCCAAGCCGGAGCCCGTCGAGAGCCGAGCAAGTGTTAATCTGCTAAGGCGGCGGACCGGAAAACCCCATCGGTTCCGGTGTAGAGCACTGACATTCCCGCCACCCATCAGAACCCCATTCAGGCAAGCAACATATTTGGCTAACCTTAATGTTTCTCATGAGCATGGACCTTCTTCTATGTCTTCCTTAGCAAGTGGGGCAGTCTTGGCGCCCTGCTCCAGATATGGAGCTAGTTACAGCGGGCCACCAAGTCCCTCACTCTTGTGGGAAAAGTTTTCACATTATCTACCAGGAGCAGTTCGGAACTACCCCGTATTTACCAACAGGAATTCCCTGTTGCTGGACTTTCATACGCGATAGCCGACTCCTTTCGTTGATCTTCCATCTAGATCTGACAGCCCCTCGCTGCCGATACTTTGAAGCTAACCCCGCACGCAGTTTCAAACAAGCGCCCGAGCACCACACAGGCCACCCTTTCCATGAGGATATGAATTTACTGAGAAATGCCACCCCAGAAAGTAGCAGGTTAGCCATGCAACATAGCCACTATAACAACAGAAGCACCCTAATGTAAGTAAATGCTGTGAATAGTCTCAATTATTTCATATTTGCAGGTCGTTTTCCCACTCTTAGGTCGCCATGTACGTTCCGCATCCCGTAAAGCATTGAACAAATATGCCAAAACCCCACGAGTGGAAGTTCACTCGTGGGGCTCTATGCGTGTTTACGTGATATTGAGGTGTTTAGTCTTTACGGGCGCCGTCGATAAGCTCCACGACGGTATCAGCATAGGAAAGCTGGCTCAGATCGTGAGTGACCATCACAGTGGCAACGTCAAACTCTTGAGTGATCTCAGAAAGCAACGACACGATCTCCACACTCATGCGGCGATCTAACGCGGAGGTGGGTTCGTCGGCAAGCAATAACGAGGGGCTGCCCATAAGCGCACGCGCAATGTTCACGCGCTGGCGCTGACCACCAGAAAGCTGCGCAATCCGGCGGGTCTCCTTGCCCTCAAGCCCCACACGCGCCAGCAACTCATCAGCACGATCACGACGAGCTTTCAGCTCCGCGCCGCGTATCCCGCGAACGTGATCCGTTACCAGAAGCTGCTCCCGGGCATTGAGCGAGCCCAAAAGATTAGCCTGCTGGAAAACAAAACCAATCTCCTCACGCCGCAGCTTCGCACGACCTGCATCATCTAAATTTTGGATGTCATGACCCGCAACCATCACCGTGCCCGACGTCGGAGTTTGAAGCGCACCAGCCACAGACAACAACGTGGATTTACCCGAACCGGACTCGCCGACCAGCGCTAACAATTCGCCAGAGTGAACCTCCAGGTCAACGGCATCCAAAGCGGTAACCGTAGACGAACCATCTGGGTATACAACGCTTGCTTTTTTAAGAGAAAGAACGAGAATCATGCTGCAGCTCCTAGCGCGATATGCGGATCAACCTTAGTAACATTTCGGACCGCAACAAACGATCCCACCAACCCAAGCAACCAAATCCCCACTGCCGGGCCAAGAACACTCAACACAGACACCTCAAACGGTACGGCCTGGGAAACAATCAGCCCAAGAATCGCGCCAACGGCTGCACCAGCTGTAACGCCTATGGCAAGAACGATCGCTGCCTGGCCGATCGCATCTTTAAGCAAGTAGCCCTTGGATGCACCCAGAGCAGTCAAGACTGCAATGTCGCGGGTGCGCTGCAGCGTCCATACGGTAAGGAAGGAAACAGTAACCAGAGCAGAAATTGCGTAGAGGAATCCCTGCATGCTCTTCAGTGATGACTGCTCAGACTTGTAAGAAGCAAGGGCAGCAAACGCTCCCTTGAGGTCAGTGACCTTCTCATTCTTCAGGTCCTGCGGTTGGGCGTCACCGCGCACAAGGAGCACCGTGGCAATTCCGGGGCTATGGCTTTCCTTCTTCCAGACCTCGGAATTTACCCACACAACAGAGGAGTGGCTGTAATACGTATCTTCCACCACGCCATCCACCGGTACAGCGACGCCGCCGATATTGAGCGTGTCTCCCGCCTTGACACCAATCTTGTCTGCGATGGACTGAGGAACAAACGCGCCTTCACCTATCGTCGCGGATGTTCCCTCCACTGCGGTCCCCACGGGCAGGCCCATCACTGCAGCCGAATCGGCTTTATCCTGTGATTCAATTCGCGTCTGATTCACACCTAGTGGCGTCACGTTCTCTGCGCCAGCTGCGTCTTTCCACTTATCCAGGATCTCCTGGCTAATCTCCGACGAGCTAAAAGAAGCCTCACCCGTAGGCGCCGTAAAAACAAACTTGGCACCGTCTTTACCCAGGGATTCCAGCGCCGCAGTGTTTCGCGACCCCAACCCCTGCGTCAGACCAGTGAGCATCACAATCAAAAGGGTGATCAAACCCACCACAGAGGCAATCAAAGCGAAGCGACCGCCCGCCGAACGAATATCACGTAAACCGAGAAACATCTTTTCTCCTTTCCGCCATCAATTCTCGGCGTTCCGGAGATCTTTTCCATCGGTGGCTCAGGCGAAACTCGAATCAACCATGTGGTTGATCGCAGATCCATGAGTTGCCTGCATTTCCATAGACATTCCAGCCCCCTCAGAAGATTTTTTCGAGCTTTGTCTATGGAAATGCAGGGTGCTAGTGGGCTTCTCGACGCAACCGCGCCCATCCCAGCACGGCAAAACCAACACCAAACGCGAGCATGGCAATGGGCACAACCCACTCGGCATCCGCACCGGTCTGCGCCAGGAATTTCTTTGCGGGATTCTTGGACTCTGAGCGCTTCAGAGCCTCAGACTTGGAGGACGCATACACAGCGTTAGACCGACTGGGAGAGTTGGTCAAGCTACGTGCAAGATTCTTAAGCTTTACCGGCTCATTAGGCGCACTAGTGCGGCTAGTCGTCTTAGACGGTGCCTTAGAGAGAGTGGGGGCCTTCGCGTCTTTCCCCACGAGGAAGGTCAACGGCTGCGCCTCAGTCAGAACCTTTTCCTTCCCATCCTTCCCTGTACCTACCACTTGAAGATACAAACGATAAGTACCCGGCTTGCTAAACAACCAAGACCCATGCAGGTGCATGTGCTTAGTAGTCTTCATCTCCTGATGCTCGGAATCATCAGTATCAAAGTAGCGGATAGGAGACCCACCGATGTCTCCCGTAAAGAACACGGCACGCCCACCCTCAGGGACCTCTGACTTCACCAGCTTGAAAGAAACGCCTTTGGCATAGTCTGGCTTCTTATAATCAAGGTCTTCCGTGCTAAAGCCCGGCCACGGCTTTTGCGGTGCCTCAACCTGCGGCAGAAGATAGAAATCCTCTCCCATCTTCCCCAAGAAATCCAGCTCCGTATCCTTGAGCTTCTGAGTACGCGTCATCTTGGCATTTTCGCCGACCCGAATAGCAGTCTTTTGGATAGGGCGCACAACCGAGGGGCTGGGTTTATCTGCCTTGAGCGCAACAAACGGGTCTCCAGAGTCGTCTGACAGGCGAATATCCATGTGTCCCTCAGAGAACTCAACGACTTCCGAGCCAAAGTCGGGTCGCTTAATCAAGCCAGTATCCGAGTTCGAATCACCGCGCGATGGGGGAGGAGTGGAAGGAGAGTCGCCCTTGTCCAGATCCTCTTCTTCCTCGTCTTCATCCCCTGGCTTTTCGGTTTCAGGATCCTCGTGCTCTTCATCCTGATAGGAGTCTTTGGGGTAGGGGTTCTTGTCTTCGTCGCCGGGCTTGTAGCCATTGAATTCTTCGACGGTTGGCAGCTTGTCTTTTTCCTCGGTGACGGACAACTCAAACTGCAGTTCAGAACCCTTTGTGAGATCAACTTCTTTGATCTCATCCAGGGGGTCCGCGTTCACCAGCGGGTGCGGGGTAACGCGCAGTCTTAGGAATTTATCGTCTTTACATGCGGAAAGGTCGACTTCTTTTTCGTATTTTCCTTCTGCATCAAACGCACCCTCAACGCTGCAATCGGCGTATCCTTTTGCTTTGTCTTTGCTGCCATATAAACCAACAACAAAGTCGCCCCGCATATTTTTGTCTTTGGCTTCAATGGTCAGTTTTGTGGTGGAAGAATCAGTCTGCTCAGCTTTGAGGGTGATCCCACCGTTGCTCAGGGAGGCCGGGGCTGAAGAAGTAAAGTTCTCCGGTTCACCCGGCTCAACTATGGACTCAGACTCTTCGCTGACGGTGACAGCATCGCCGCCGGTCTGGTACTTGATCTCTTTAGAGAGCCATGGGGCCGCATCATCCGAGTCGTTAGGGATAAAAATGGCCTGGTAGGTGGAGCTATCGGAGGCTAGATACGTTTTGGTTGTTGCTTTGCCGTCTTTCACTTCCAACTCATCAAGGAAGTGTCCTTGGTTGGTCAGGACAAGGCGCCCGTTGCCTTTACCGGCAAACGTGATGTTGGTAAAGACCCCTTCAGGCTTAAAAGTTATCGACGCCTCTTGCTCCTCATGCCCTTTCTCCTTGGCCTCTTCATAGCTCTTGGCAAAGTCCAGAATTTTTCCGCTCTTTGGATCTTGTCCGCCCACTTGCCATGCCACTTTCATGGGCATAGTCGGGATGGGGGTTCCATCTTCCTTATATCCCACTGCCTGATAGGTAAAGACGTATCGACCTGGCTTAGAAAAAGTGGTGTGGAAGTGCGAGTGACGTGGCTGAATGAGGGATCGCAAAGAGGTATCGGTGCTTGAATACACCCTCCGAACGCCCGTGACGGTTTTTGTGAATACCTCCACGTCACCAGGTCCTTCTACCCCGAGTAGATCCAGGGAGTAGTTCCCGTTTTTAAGCATCTCAGTATGGGACTTGAGCGAGCTATCTGTGTTGTATCCGAAATAGATGGGGAGCTGGCTCGGACCGACGTCTTGGGGAGCCTGCCACACGCCCTTATCTTTAGTGCCAAGAAACTGCGTGTCATCAGTCGGATAGAAGTAGTAGTTTCCGCTCATCGGAACCCACATGACGGTCGCCTGCGCAGGAATTTCTTTGGCGCCCGTTCCGGTCACCACGCCTAAGCTTTGAATATCGTTCCCATTCACGCTCGCTGCTGGCGATAAGTCTACGTGCGTCCCGTAGACGAGCTTCTTGTTTTGGTCTGGGCCCGCTAGTGCGGGGCTCGCACCAGTCGCAGCGACAACAAAACAAGTGGCAGCAATGCCAAGGATTCTGCGGGAGGGAAGGCGCATGGAAGTAGCTTCCTTGTTGATATTGGGTTTTATTTTCATAAGGTAAACCCAAACATCTTGTTTAGCAAGTTCTAAGTTCACTATGGTGCAAAACACTCCCACAAGGCAATGAACTTCCCCGAAAGACCCGAGCAAATCACCACGTCAAACCGGTTTTTAACACCCAAGGGGAGACATCGGGGGTGTCAATGTTGATGCCCCGCATTAGATTCAAGAGCATGAGACCCCACGTGATTCAAATCCTTACATTGCTCCGCGTCAGCCTGCACCTGATGTTCGCCGCGCTGCTTGGTTTTGGAATCATCCGATTCACCCTTAACCCGGAGTCCGAATCACCGTGGAAACTATCGATCATCGCCCTAGCACTAGGGCTGGGCGCCTTTTATATGTTTGGAACCGCCTGGGAAAACCGTTTTGCCCGTGGCGATAACATCAAAGATCCCATGCCCCTGAGCGGCTGGTGGATGCTCACGATCACATTGATGTGGGCACTTTTGATGGGGACGTCGGGCAGCTTCACATGGCTGATGTTTCCGCTGGTGTTTATTGCACTCAACCTGCTACCCGGGATCCGTGGCGTACTAGGGGTGCTAACGCTGCTGGGGATTGCCACCATTATTCCCTGGCTAGCCCGACCAGAAGACTGGACACTCGGGCAACTGCTTGGCCCCGTAATCGGCGCTTGTTTTAGCGTCGCGGTCTATTACGGTTACTACGTTTTAAACCAAGATGCCATGCATTATCGACAAGTGGCCGCCGAATTACTCGCCGCCCAACGAGATCTTGCGGCCTCAGAGCACCAGTCGGGACGTCTTGAGGAGCGCGAACGATTATCGCGAGAAATCCACGACACTGTGGCCCAAGGTCTTAGCTCTACCGTCCTTTTATCCCGAGCCGCACATGGACACCTTGAGCGCGGAGAATTAGAAAATGTTCAACGGCAGCTCGCTGTCATTGAGAAGCAAGCGGGGGAGAGCCTCGCTGAGGCACGGCGATTTGTTCGCGATCTCGCAGCCCCATCATTAGGCGATTCGCTGTCCACAGCCCTCCAAGGCGTTATCGACGGCATCCGTGAAAAACAGGCGGCACTCGGATGCCCCCTTGACGTTCATCTTGAGCTCGTCGGAGATGCGGAGACGAGTCTCCCCGAGCCGGTTACTCGTACTGCGCTGCGGGTAGCACAAGAGGGGCTCAACAACGTTGTCAAGCATGCCCAGGCCAGTAAAGCAGTGGTCACGCTTGGGACATGGGAGGATGAGGTCAGCATTGACGTTGTAGACAATGGCCTAGGATTCGACGCCACACGCCTTAACGTCTCCGCAGAACAAACCGAGGGAGGATTTGGACTCGGAGGACTCAGAAAACGCATATCCACCGTTGGCGGCACTCTCGTGATTGAATCAGATGAGTACGGTACCGCATTGGCGTGCCGTATCCCGCTCACCAGCCGTAGGGAGACTCAATGATCCGCGTCATGCTTATCGACGACCACCCCGTCGTCCGAGCCGGATTACGCACAATACTCGACAGTTTTGAAGACATCTCCGTTGTCGCGGAAGCCAGGAATGGCGCCAACGTGGACACCGAGGGAATCGACGTCGTTGTCACAGACATTCAAATGCCGGGAACCGACGGCATTAGTCTCACCCGCGCGCTTGCCGCCGCTGGCGGCCCCCCGGTGCTCATTTTGACCACCTACGACACAGAAGCAGACATTCTCGCGGCGGTTGAGGCCGGTGCCATGGGTTACCTCCTCAAAGACGCACCCGAGGCAGCCCTGCATGACGCAGTGGTGGCAACGTTTGAAGGCCGGCGCACGCTAGCACCGGAAGTAGCCAACGCGCTTATGCAGCGCGTGAGCAAACCTCGACAAGCCCTATCTACCCGAGAAATCGAGATTCTTCAGAACCTAGAGCAGGGCTTATCCAACCGGCAGCTGGCAGCAAAACTCTTTATCTCTGAAGCAACGGTAAAAACGCATCTCGTGCATATCTACGCCAAACTAGGCGTAGATAACCGCACAGCAGCCATCACCGCAGCCCGACAGCAACGACTCATCTAGCTCAGCGCTATTTTTCCAATAGCAATCGGACCAGCAAAGACATCCTGCACTCCATGAATACCGTGGACAATCCCCACTTCCCGGCGCTGCATGATGTCTTTGCCCACATTGGAGGCTGTTGAGACGTCAAGAGTGAGGGCCCAGCGTCCGTTACCTCGTGGCTCTAACCATGGGTTTGCCGCCGCTATCTCCACCACGTTATATTTCGCGGTTGCCGTGACGGCTCCACGGAAACGCACAATGCCGTCACTACTCTGTGCCTCATTTTTGCTAAAAGCCACGTCGTTCCCAGCAAGCAGTGCGCCGTCGGCAAGCGCTAGGCCCCCACCCGCCGCGGTCGTGAGTTTTTTCAGGATCTCGGCAGAAAAACGCAGATCAGGGGTAGGTTCTGCCGGGGTGTTCGGCCCAGGTTCCGGCGAATAGGGAATCGGAACGTAAAATTCCTCTGCCGGATTAACGGACCCCGCGGCAGCATACACATACACTCCCCAGTTATTGCCAGGAACAGTCTCCGGAGGATCCACAACCAGACGGGCATGGAAACTCCCATCGGGGTTCATCCGTTGCGATTCCCTTGCGATAGAACGACGAAAATCAAAAGGAATAGTCGGGATGGCATCAAGCGTCCCGTCAGGCATGACCCAGGCCATCCGATTATGAGGGTGCTTACGTGCGCTGCCGGGAGCGCCTTCGCTTGGCTTCCACGCATCAGGAAAAGCGCTGTACACGGCATATACTCCGTTAGGAACGCCTGGCGGTATGGGGATTGGGAAGCCCCCACGGTTAGCTTGCGGACTAAAACCAGTGCCGTGCACAACGATGACATCACCCCGATGGACAGGTCCGCGGAGTGGATTTCCTGCCTCATCGGTCACAGTAATGCGCGGTGACTCCGCAACTGGCCCAGAGGAAAAGAGAGAAGGGTTGTCCGGAATCGTGGGCATCGCCGCAGCAATCCCACTAGAAGTACAACAGAGACACGTTGTCACGCCCACAAGGAGGGCTTTTCGACGGCTACAGGAGGGGATCATAATCTTTAGGATAGCCAAACCTATAAGGTGTGAGACTATGGGATTGGCAACACATGCCCCTTACCACACACCTCAAGCCCTATGTGTTTTTCACAATCTTGTCCGGGTCGCCTAAACGTTCTCCTAAGCCAACCAATACTGCAAAAACGAGACCCAATAAGATCGCTAGCCAGACCCACAGACGGAAAAATCTTGGACCCAACGCCTTGGCACATAATGTCCCTACAAAAGCACCCAGGGTGTTCATCAACAGATCGTCAATATCCGAGTATCCAAGCGAAAACAGAAACTGGCTCACCTCGATAGCAAGGCTAACCAGAAATCCTGTAAGCGTAGACCACAGCACCATACGCGTACCAACACCGCGCAACTGGTGGAACCACACATAGGCCAGCATTCCAAAAGGCACAAAGAAAGCGATGTTTCCCCCGTAGCCAAACACTGGGATAAACCAATTGGAATTACTCATGACCTCGTTAAACGGCACCAATTCCACAGACCTATTGCGATGTGCCGCGGGATCCCACAGATAACCGATGCGATAGAAAGCCTTCAACATGGCCAATGAGACCATGACCGCCAAATACACAATCAGAGCAACGAGAGCTAGGTTTCCCGGGCCATGGTGGTGTGCAGCATTGCGCCCAGAAAAATTTTCACGTAGAGGCATGCTTTTCATGCTACGTAACCCACAAGAAAAGGGGTGCTGTGAGCTTCACAGCACCCCCTACCAAGTCCGAGAACTAGCTCCGAATATCTGCTTGAAGCGAATAAGCAGCTCCATCGGTTAGCTGCAATAAAAGTGAAGCCTTCAATATGCTCGAAAATTGAGGTATTCCTGGTTAAGGAACCTAGTGCAGCACAGGACACATAGTGGACCGGCACCCAATAAACACCATGCAACCCTGGGATATTTGGCTCATTCCTGTGACAAATATCTAGTCCAAGACATTCACAACAACCGAGGAACACGTAAAAGAGCAGAAGAAAACGCAATGTCCTTGCAATTGCCACGTATTTTAACTCTGCGTTGTGCGCCCCCTTTAAGTAGCTAAAAATACGAAAGAAGAAAGGAAAGACATGGACGCAGTAAAAGAAGAAAGACGTTGGCCTTGGGCTAAATCGATCTCAATCTTGCTCTCAATATTTACTATCGCATTTCCCTATATCTTTCCTTCCATTTTCCCCCAAGGAACAATGCCGTATTACACCATCACTATGCCCCTAGGGATTATCGCTGGAATCTTTGCTTATCGTATTCACTCATGGTGGCTTATAGTCCTAGCCGTCGTCGCAGGATTATCCCCTCTATTATTTGCTTGGATGCTCTGGTTCGGCATCAACCTCGTCGGCCTAGTAACAGACATGCTTCTAAGTAGTTAGCTCATGAAGGTTAACTTGTCTTCATACTCTCACTGTTCTAGTGGTCTGGCATCTAAATAACTTCTCCTGCCTATTAATTTGTTCGAGTTTGTTCTCGGAGACGTGAGCATCGTCGATGCTTATGTCTGTCGGAGTAGGAAGCTATACGTACCCATGAGCAGGGGAGCGCCCGCCCGGACTGCTATTTGTCCTGCGGTGCAGGCCCTACGACCAAGTGCAAAGGCCGGTGAGTTTTCACTCACCGGCCTTTTAGTTATGTTTTTTTGAAGTACACCAGGTGCTCGTTTTTCAAAGGTCAAACTACCTCTTGGCAAAACACCGGAGCACCCCCTACCAACTCATAATTTAGAGCTCTTCTGCGCCTTTCATCCGACGGTAACCAATCGCCGCGAATCCTACGCCAACAAAGAGCATCGCCAACGCAAGTGCTATCTCAGGAGAAGCACCCGTGTTTGCCAGCAAGCTCTTCACGCCTTTTTTAGGAGCGTTATCGTTTTTGGCCAGAGCAACTGTTTTAGAGCTCTGGGTTCCTTTAGACGATGACGACGTGCTTTGCACACCTGTGGAGCCGCTGCCGGACGCAGCCCGAATGGCCCCTTCACCTCCTACCTCAAAGACAATCGTCTCCCAGTTTGTCGCAGTTTCGCCGCTTGCGACCAAGCCAATGTTGATCGTCTTGCCATCAGAGGTCATGGCTTGCGTGGATGTGCCCGACTCATTGGCCACTGCGCGCATCTTGATTTTGTAGGTTCCCGGCTTAGTAAAGAACCAATCAGCATGCTCATGGAACGGTTCTTCACGATCAATCACTGCCTTGCCACTAGAATCCGCAAGCTTAATCAGATCATTGGACAGGCTCGGAAGATGCCCAGCCCACCACTTTGCACCGTCTGGCATCGACTCTGGCTCAATCTCAATGCTCATTCCCTTGGGGAATGCATTGCGCACCTTGTTCGTGTCAAAGCCCGGCCACACCGCGTTGTGATCTTGGGTGTTGGGCAAGTAGTAAACATGGTCTCCCTTCTTACCCAAGAATGCGGTGTCATCGTTCTCAGGGATGCCACGGTTGCCCTTTTCCCCGATAGTAAAGCGTCGATTCTCTCCAACAACCAGCGCAACCTTATCGGGGTGGTCAAGGTTATGTCCGCCATCAGAGACTGCGTCGTGCTCACGCTTTACGTCATCGCCAATGTAGAAGCCCAGTTTTCCGTCAACAAACGCCGGGCCGAAGTCCAGGTGGCCATCGACAAGCTCACGACGTCCATCACTGCGGTCCTGCTTAGCGACGGGCTTAGTGGTAGGACGCGCCAACGAATCCTGCTGAGGAACGGTGGTCTTCGAGTTGCCGGACGTACCCTTATCCGGCTTACCCGGTTTCTGAGTTTCAGACCCTGGGGTGCTGCCAGCAGGGACGCTAGAGTCACGCACGTCAAAGGTGAGAGTCACCGGCTTGCTGACCTCATCCCACGTGTCCTTGACCTCCACGTCCATCGTGTACTTACCCGGCTTGGTAAACACCCAGTTGAGGTGGCGGTGGGTCGACCCCTCAGCCTTGTACACGTGCTTCCCGGAGGAATCTCCGATCCGGTTCTCGGACGAGTTAGCATCACCGCTATATGCGACCCACTTTCCGCCTTGAGGCGTGGACTTCGGCGTTATCGTGAACTCATAGTTATCCTCGGTCACACCGTAAATCTCCTCGGTGCTAAAGCCCGGCCACACCAGACCAGTCTTTTGCACCTCGGGGAGCATATACACCCGCTCACCCTTCTTAGCGATGTCCTTTATGTCGCCCTTAAGCAAGGTCTTGGCCGACTGCGGCACCACAAAAGTCACCGAATTGGGATCGCGCAGCACTGCCTTAGAGCTATGCTGACCGCTCTCATCTTTAACCACCACGGCCAAAGTGTTGTCGATCTCCTTGGGGGAAATATCCACATGTCCCTTGGAAATTTCAACTTTTTCCTTGCTCAAAACTCCCGATGCAGACTCAGGCTCCTTGGAATCTTTCCCCTTCTCAGGAGTCTTGCCCTTGTCCGGCTTGCTGCTCGTAGTCGTCCCAGTGCTCTCCTCGGGCTCTCCACCATCTTCGGACTCATCCGCAGGATCGTCCTCAGACGTTGCGTCATCAGAGGTTTCGCCGCTTTCATCAGACTGCTCGTCCTCGGACTCCTCGGAAGTTTTCCCATTGCCGAGTGTGACGGTTGTCTCCTCAAGCGGGCGATATTTACCGTCATGAGAATCGATGACAGTCGCTTTACCTGGAGCTTCAGTGCGCGAGCTTGGAATAATATCCAACAACAGCTGATAGTTCTCACCTTCACAGCCATCGACTATCTGACGGCTGGTTCGGTTATCGGGAGCACTCGTAAAGGTGATGGGGCACGAGGCTGCACGATCCTTAGGAACACTCGAGAGCGCCTTCCCAGACTCCTTCTCATAGAATCCGCCCACCGCATTCACGGTCAACCTGTCATCTTTAGGCTTCACGGTGAGGTCGAAGCTTTCACCGCTTTCGCTGTTGATCTCGCTCGTTGAGACGGCAACATCCAGGCTTGTTGGTTTGATGTCCTTTAGGTCGAATTCTTCGCGAGGTTCTTCTGCCTTAGCCTCGGGGAACGACCCCTCTTCTTTTGTTGAGTTTTTATCGCTACCGGTCGCATGCTCAAGCTCTTTAGATACCCACGAGGGGCTCTGAGAATCTTCACCCGGAATATAAACAACTTGGAACTTGGATTCGAGGCTGCCGATCATCTCAGACCACGTAGCCTTGCCCTCTTTCACAGGGACTTCGGCCAGGTAATAGCCGTCGATGTAGAAAACGGCGTGTCCGGAGTCTTTGGTGTTTCCGGTTGTAAAGTCCAGCTTGGTTAGCAGGCCTTTTTTCGCTCCATAAGCATTACCAGTATCGGGAGACATGGTGAACTCAGGATTAAAGGTCCCCGACGCATCGTCGTTCGCAGACTCTGAAGCCTTATCGTAGGCCTCTTTTACATTCCCCAACTTTGCATCTGCTGGATCCGGCCCACCTACCTGCCATATCAACTTCTGCGGCTCGGAAGCAATCAACTTTCCATCTTTGCCACGAGCAGAGGCCCGATAGCTGATCTCATATAGACCGGGACGGGTAAAGGTAGTGGCGTTGTGGGTGTGGCTTCCCTTTTCCACCCACGTAGAGCGGTAACCAGCATCATGCGACGACCATAGGCGTTGGAGGGGCATGTCCTCGTCGCTGTACGTGAAGAGTTCCATTTTGCCCGGGCCATCAAAGTCAACGATGTCTAGGTTGAAGGACTCATCACGGAATTTCTCAGTAGGCAAGTCAATGGATGCACCAAAACCAGCCCAAATCGGCATGCCGTCAGAAGGGGAGCCGTGTGCGGGTCCCCCGTAGTACATGAGCTGGTCTTTTTTCCCTAAGAACTCTAAGCGCTCGTCTTCCGGAACATTCCACGCATAGAGTCCGCGATCAACTTTTCCTTTACTAACCCAGTTGATTGTTTTCTCGATCGGAATCATTCCGCTGCTCTTAGAGACCAGGGAAAAATTATTGTCCTGCCACACTGCGTGCGGTGAATCAACATGCACTTGGGTACGAACGGTGAGGGATTCGTTCGAGTCCGCGTTCGCGGAGGGAACGGGGATTACGCTTGAAGCGATAAGTCCGCCAACGGCTAAAAAGCCCAGGCAGGCTGCCGATATTCTTCTAGGCACGGGGGGATCCTTTGTTGAGTTATTGAAAATAACACTCTTTAACCTAATGAGAATCATTTTCCACGTCAACATCCTCCCCATACGAGGGAGAGAGCACCTAAAACATCACCGCTCGACACTGCTCGCGGAACGCAATCTCCAGCGAAAGCCGCCCCCTTCCCACCCTTGTACAACGCCAATAATTGACAATAAAACGGCCCCGCTCCACCCCACAGCTTTCAAGGCACATCACGCATCCACAGCGTATTCCCCCACGAGAGTGGGGAAACTTCATCCCTAATACCTGGTAGAACCCATATATCGCAAGATTAAAGTTATCCCGCTGCCACCATGTTTCCTCCATACCCGCCGTTACCGCCTCCTTATACAGAGGCGGCTTCTACAGCTAGACAGAGAAAACGGTTCTAGGCTCCCGCGCCAACTACACCAACCACATCAAACAGATATGACTTAAAACTTCTGCCATTCTGGCTTATGGGTCAATGCGTAGTTGTAGTACTCGGTATTTTCGAGCTTACTAGCAGCTGCTTCATCCAAAAGCACGGTTACGTGCTTGTGCATCTGTAGTGCTGAGGCAGGGATCATTGCGCTGACGGGACCTTCCACCATGGCCTTGACTGCGTCGGCCTTGTTTTCGCCGAAGGCCAGCATGACAAGATGCCCGGCTTCGCAGATTGTGCCGATACCCTGGGTCATCACGTGGTGCGGCACCTGGGATTCGTCGTTATCAAAGAAACGCGAATTGTCGCGGACGGTGTCCGGGTGCAAGGTCTTGATGCGGGTGCGACTTACTAAGGATGACGTCGGCTCATTAAAAGCGATGTGCCCGTCGGTTCCAATGCCCAAGACCTGGACATCTACACCTCCTGCATCGCGTATCGACTGGTCGTAGGCGTCAGCGGCAGCGCTTGGGTTTTCCGCTGTGCCGTCGGGGCTATGAACGGCAGCATCGTCGATATCCACATGAGACGTGATCTCCCGACGAATGGTCTGGTAATAAGTCTGCTCGTGTTCACGAGGCAAACCCACATACTCATCAAGCAGGAATGCCTGGCACTGAGCAAAGGATAATCCCTCTTCCCGGTGCCTGCGCACCAGCTCAGCGTAGGTGCTGCCCGGTGTCGAACCAGTAGCCAATCCTAGGGTCTTTCCCTGCCTGATATATCCCTCAAAAATGTCCGCAGCGATAATTGCCGCTTCTTTGTGGGTGGGAGTAATGACGATTTCCATGGTTACTGTCTCCTAAAAGTCGAGCTTTTTCCCGTTTTCATAAACCGCAACCACGTCAAAGTCGTTGCGGCACACAACAAAGTTTGCTTTCTTACCCACGGCAATATCACCGCGATCATTGAGCCCTAACAGGCGATGTCCACTGGTTGACGCCCGAACCACATCAACCACGCTATGGCCTGCGGCTACTTGTCTCCGCACTTGGTCGATCACGCGCGACGTCCCACCCGCGATAGCACCCTGCGAACCATCCTCGGTACTTAAGCGTGCGACGCCATCAATAACCGTGACAGCGAGCGCCCCGAGAATATAGTCCCCATCCGCTTTACCTGCGGCACCCATCGCGTCAGAAACAAAGGTGACGTTCTCCGAGCCCACAGCATCCAAAACCATGCTCACCGTATTGTCATCCAGATGCACGCCGTCGGCAATGAGCTCAACATGAGCCAAGGAACGCGCGGCTGCACTAATGAGCGCAGCCGCAGGGCCCGGCGCGCGGTGATGAACCGGGGGCATGGCGTTGAACAGGTGAGTTGCAGTGACCACAGCCCCGCGCTGTTCCGCATAGCGGATCATGTCCATGGTGAGATCAAAGTCGGCATCTGTGTGCCCCAGCGACACAACCACGTTGTGCTCTGCGCACATATCAACGAGCTTCCGCGCATGAGGCGTCTCCGGCGCAAAAGTCATCGAGCGTAAGAAACCGCGTGAGGCTTTGATCATCTTTGCAAATAGTTCTGGGTCGCCCCCAATAATCGCGTCGGGATCTTGCGCACCACAGCGACAACTATTAACAAACGGGCCCTCCGCGTGGATGCCTGTTATCTCGCCGTCGCTAGCCAGCTCAGAAAGCAAGCTCAGCTGCGGCAACAACACCTCTTCCCTCATGGAGACAGTGGATGCGAGCAGAGTGGTAGACCCATGCGCACGGTGATGCCGTGCGGCCGTAACGCAGCCCTCGATCCCTGAGGTAGGAAACGATTCTCCAGCGCCTCCGTGATTGTGAATGTCGGCCAGCCCCGGAAGGATCGTCAGCTCGTCGTTTAGCTTCTCATCCGGCGCTGGGACAATCGCGGTGATCGTTCCCGTTGCGTCATAGTCGATGCGATGCCCTTCGAGCACGCCGTCAGCCGTAACTACGGTTCCTATGATGGATGCGGTCATGAGTGCTGCTCCTATTTAGCTACCGCGGCAAACTGCGTGGTGATCCACGCAGTATCAGTAATCGCGGTGCCTACGATCAGCGCGTCGGCTCCGGCTTCGCGTCCTTGCTTCACATGCTCGGGGGAGTGGAATCGACCTTCACCAATAAGGAATACGTCTGGCCCCAACTTCGCACGGATTTCTCGAATCAGGTCCAGATCCGGCCCTTCGGTTTTCTCGCGGTGCTCCGTGTACCCAGCTAGGGTCGTGGAAATAATGTCGGCACCTGCTTCATGTGCTGCCACTGCTTCCTCGGCAGTCGCAATGTCCGCCATCGCCAGTCCGCCCAGCGCATGAACCGCAGCCACTTGGTCGGCAAAGGTAGATCCGTCTTGGCGTGGTCGGAAGGTGGCGTCGATAGCCGCGACCGTGGCGCCCGCTTTAATCACGTCTTCCGCCGACTTCACCGATGGGGTGATGTAGACGCCCGTATCGCTTTCTTTGGTCAGGCCGATAACGGGAACGGACACAGTATCCACGATCGCCCGAATATCTTCGAGTCCGCCGTAACCGCCACAGCGTATCGCTGCCGATCCGCCATGTTCAGCAGCCTTGGCAAGAAAAGCCATCGTACGGGTGTCCCGTAGTGGGTGGCCGGTGGGCGCCTGAGCAGAAACGATGAGTTTGTTGTTGACCTGTTGAATAAAGCTCTTGAGATCCATCATGAGAGTTCGAGAGTTCCTTCTTATGTAGATATTTTGTTGATTCAGCCTTGGGTCTTACCCAGGTATGCAGCGCCCACGATGGGAGCATGGGTGCCTAGTTGCGCTTGGATGACTGGCACCTCATTGATCGGCGGAATAGCGCCGTCTCTGACCCCACGGGCAAAGGGATTGATGATGGCATCGCCAATAGTGCCCACGCCGCCGCCAACGATCACCGCGTCCACATCAATGGCGCTGATAAACCCGCCTATCGAAACCCCGCAGGCAAAGAGGTGTTCCTCAATAACATCCCGTGCGTATTCCTCGCCGGCATGGTACCGAGACATGATCTCGTGGAGATCCGCAGCTTGGTTCTCCGCATGTGCGTTATAGCAGGCAGCAAGACCAGGACCAGAGGCGAAAGACTCCAGCAGGGCTGCGGAGCCATCCGGGAGCCGACCCCACAGGTAGCGCAGCTCTCCGGCAGTAAAATGCGACGAGGCAACAAGCTCACCATCACGCACGAGCGCCCCGCCCACACCGGTACCCAGGCTAACAAACAAAACGTTGCCAAAGTCTTGACCAGCACCATAGATGGATTCGCCCAACCCCATAACGCGGACGTCGTTATGCACCGCAATGGGGAGATGGAATTGCTCCCTCAAAGTATCTGCGATCTTAGTCCCCGCCCAACCCTGCATGGTCGGCCCCGAAGACACGACCTCACCCGCAATGGGGTCAATGACCCCTGGCGCACCGATTCCTATGCTGGACACAGCGATGGGGGAGGCGTCGATAAGCTCTTGGATAACGCCCGCCACCTCGTCTATGACGTTGGTTTTGGGGGTGGGGCGGCGGCGGTAATCAATAACGGTGGTGGGGTCCGAATCCGCGACGATGCCGGCTGCTATCTTGGTCCCGCCGATGTCCACGCCGATGCGCACAGCTGTTTGTGCTTCAGCGCCTTTGTCAATCATGATGCTTGTTCCTTACCCGATTCCTTATCGGCTTCGGCAGAGTTGACACTCCGAGCGCGATCTTGTTGCTCTCTTTTCTTCCTGATCACACGAAGAAGTGGGCCGTAGTGCTCGCAGATCAATGCACAATAGCCATCTGCGTCGCCACTATGAAGCGCTTGAATCATTTTCGAGTGCGCCTCCACGGTGTCTTCCATATCCTCCGGATCACCCAGGCCAAGAACCGGGACCACTTTGGTATGAATCTCCCAAAGGGCCATCGACATTTCTCGCATCAAAGGGTTGGAGAGTTTCTCGGAAATCACTTTGTGGAACTGCCAATCTTCTTCCACAAAAGACTCCTGGCGCAGATACTTTTCCCGCATTGCTTCCACAATCCGGTCGAGTACCTCGGTGGATTGTCCCTTATAAGTGTTGACCAGCTCATCGGCGTTGGCCAGGTCCAGCGCGATGCGCATGTCCACAACGTACGAGAGGTTCTCTAAGGCGAGCTCCTCGTTCAGGGTCAGCCGCAACACCATTCCATTGATAAGGGGAGCGAGCGACATATTTCCTACAAACGTTCCGTGCCCATGACGAATCTCAACAACGTCCAGGGAAGCGAGCGTTCGCATGGCCTCGCGGACGGAGGAACGTGACACGGAAAGGCGCTCACAAAGCGCCGCTTCCGAGGGAAGGAGGTCCCCCGGAGAGAGATTATTATCACGGATGTAATCTTCGATTGCCGCCGCGGTAGGACTCTTTCCTACCGCCGGACCCACGTGTGAATTCATCTTTTCTCCTGTTCATCTGCGGCCGATCGGACATGCTGATGGACCGATAAACATGCCTCTTGACTACCAAAAATAGCCCTTATCTGCAGCTATTCGGTGTGAGAGAATTTTTAAGTGCTGGTTTCTGTGTGCTGCGGTTTTTCCTAGCAGCAGGGGATCCGCGTCCTCCCACACATGGGGTATAAAGCGGGGGAGAAACAAGCATGATCACAGTGCTGTTTGGCAACTTCGATTGAAATCCTAACACAAAACCTAGCGGACGTCAGACGTCTGATGTATTCTTTAGAATGACCCGCGACACGGCAACTGCCACCCATCCAAGCTGGTCGCCGCAGCAAGACATCTTGTACGCACACTTGGGGAAAGGAATAACCCATGAGCAATGCTTCAGAAAAAAAGTACACTCGCCGCGATTTCTTTAAGATCACTTCCGCTTTCGGCGCAGCGGCTGGTTTCGCAGCCACCCTCTCTGCTTGCGCCCCTAAGGGGAATGACACCTCGAGCCCCTCGGCAGGCGCGAGTGCCGGTTCATTGAACAAAGATGGCACCATCACGGCAGCTATCTCTTATGAACTCGGAACCAACGGCTTCGACCCCATGTCCACCACTGCAGCACTGACCGTTGCAGCAAACTGGCACACCATGGAGGGCCTCACGGAGCTCAACCCAACCAACGGCGAGCCCTACGCCGCATTGGCAAAGGAACTGCCTAAGGGCGAGGGCAAGTCGATCGACGTTATGCTTCGCGACGGCGCAAAGTTCCACGATGGCACCCCTGTCACCGCCGACGACGTTGTGTTCTCCTTCGAGCGCGTCCTCGACAAGGCAAATAAGAGCCTGTACGCATCCTTCATCCCCTTCATCGAGAAGGTTGCAAAGAAGGACGACAAGACCGTCACCTTCACCCTCACCGAAGAGACCGGCGTCTTTGCTAGCCGCCTCGCAGTAGTCAAGATCGTCCCCAAGGCCCTAGTCCAGGCAAACCTGGACAAGTTCGCTGCTAACCCCATCGGCTCCGGCGCCTACAAGATGACCGACAATGGTGGCACCTCCAAGACCATCAAGTTCGAGCGTTTCGAGGACTACAACGGTCCAAAGCCAGCGCTTGCCAAGAACATGGTCTGGCAGATCATCCCGGATGCATCGACCCGTACCAATGCCATCCAGTCCAAGACGGTTCAAGCTATCGACTCCATCCCTTACCTCTCCATTGAGCAGCTGAAGTCCAGCTCTTCCGTGGAATCAGTTCAGGGCTTTGGCTTGCTGTTTGCCATGTTCAACAACGATAAGTCGAACCCCTTCAGCGATGTAAAGAACCGCCAGGCATTCCTCTACGGTGTGAACATCAAGCAGATCATCGAGACTGCTCTCTTGGGCCAGGCAAGCCCTGTCACCTCGTTCCTGTACAAGGAGCACCCGCAGTACCACGAGGCAAAGGTTCAGTACGCTCACGACGCAGAGAAGGCCAAGAAGCTCTTCGCTGAGACCGGGCTCAAAGAACTGCGCATGCTGTGCACCGACCACGACTGGGTAAAGAAGTGCACCCCGCTGATCCAGGAGTCGCTCTCTGCAATCGGCATCAAGGTTGATTTGACCGAGAAGAAGTCTTCCGACGTGTACAACACCATCGACGGCAAGCCAGAAGCATACGACGTGGTCATTGCCCCCGGCGACCCCAGCGTCTTCGGCCTCGACCCCGACCTGCTTATGCGCTGGTGGTACTCCGGAGACACCTGGACCGAGTCCCGTATGCACTGGAAGGGCACCCCTGAGTACACCAAGCTGCAGGAGATCCTCGACGCAGGCCTCAAGTCCACAAATGCTACTGAGCAGAAAAATAAGTGGAACGAAGCCCTCGACCTCATCTCCGAGAACGTCCCGCTCTACCCGCTGTTCCACCGCAAGGTGCCAACCGCATGGGATGCTTCCTCGCTCGTCGACTTCAAGCCGATCTCTCTGACTGGTCTGAACTTCGTCGGCGTTGGTTCCACCAAGTAAAAACACCTTCTCCACATCCCAGCCAGCTATGCCGCTCCATAGGTCTTCCGATGGGAAGCACGCTGGCTGGGAGGAGAACTCCCACGTTGCCCTAGGGGGGTCACGGCAGCTGTGTTTCCTACGCGCTGTTCAACACCCCGATTGGGCGCACAATAACTACACAGAGCGTTTCACCCCGTCGAGCGCAAGCTCACGGAAACACATACAGGGTCTCGAAATCGAACATCGCACGTTGAGGCCTTATGTAACCCCATCCTTAGGCCACTATCGGCCGCAAAGAACCACGGCGCTACATATAAGACTCTCTCCGAGCACCTACGTTTTCCGCGCCAACTTGTAAAGATGAGGCTCCCTCCTCTCCGGTTGAGCCTTTGCACACGTACATCGCACGAAAGTCAGGACATTTACTATGTCTAACCTGCTACGACTGATCGGTCGGCGCCTAATCGCGCTACCCATCATGATCCTTGGCGTGACCTTCTTGGTGTTCTTCATCATGTCCTTCAGCCCTGCCGATCCCGCGCGCCTGGCGCTAGGAGAGACGGCTTCTCTGGAGGCACTCGAAGAATACCGTGAGTCCCACGGCCTCAACGACCCCCTGTTGGTGCGGTACTACCACTTCCTCGTGGACATGCTCCACGGCGATCTTGGTACCACAACTGGTAGCGCCTCCGTCACAGACGTCGTCGCTAAGGCATTCCCGATTACGCTGCAGCTCACCTTCTTAGGGTTGATCCTCGCTGCCGTGTTCTCCCTCGTCTTTGGCGTCATCGCAGCCCTCTACCGAGACAAGTGGCCCGATCAGGTAATCCGCGTTGTCTCCATCGCCGCACTGGCCACCCCTTCTTTCTGGTTGGCTATCTTGCTCATCCAGTGGCTAGGCACGATCCCCGGCGCATGGGGACTGTTCCCTGCGTTGATTACCTCATGGGTGAAGTTCACCGAGGACCCTGGCGTTTACCTCAATAACCTCTTCCTCCCGGCTGTGGCCTTGGCCGTTCCCGTTGCTGGCTCACTCACCCGCGTGGTGCGTACCGCCATGGTGGAGGAGCTCGACAAGGATTACGTGCGTACTGCCATCGGCTCCGGTATCCCCAAGGCTGAAGTCATCTCCCGCAACGTTCTCCGGAATGCGCTCATTACCCCAATCACGGTTCTGGGCCTCCGCGTTGGTTACCTCATGGGTGGCGCGGTGATCATCGAGATCATCTTCAACATCCAGGCTATGGGTCAGCTGATCCTCGACGGCGTTACCCGCAACGATGTTTACCTCGTTCAGGGTGTTACCCTCACCGTCGCTATCACGTTCATCATCATCAACATCATCGTTGACATGCTTTATGTGCTCGTCAACCCACGCATCAGGAGCATCTAATGCGACGCAACCTGACTGAAAAACTCGAAAATCGCGCAGGGCAGCGGTTCGCCGGAATTCGTTCTTTGCCTGTTACCTCCAAGGTAGCGCTGACGTTCCTTACGTTGGTCGCGCTCATGGCCATCTTTGCGCCACTCATCACTGCATATGACCCGCTAGCGTCTTCTACGCCAGTTCAGCCGCCAAGCGGTGAACACTGGTTTGGCACCGACGCCATTGGACGCGATATCTTTGCTCGTGTGGCCTATGGCGCCCGCGCATCGCTGATCATCGGCCTGTGCGCCACTGGTGCAGCGCTCGTCGTGGCTGCGGTCATTGGCTCTATCGCAGCGACTGCCGGCAAGGTCGTCTCTGAAGTTCTGATGCGCATCTTGGACATCATCATGTCCTTCCCCAGTATCGCTCTTGCAGCTGTGTTCGTTGCCGTCTTTGGCACGTCCATTCCGGTCTTGGTCTTTGCTATTGGCTTCCTCTATGTTCCGCAGCTTTCCCGCATCGTGCGAGCTAATGTGCTCAGCGAGTTCGGTGAGGATTACGTCTCTGCGGCCAAGGTGATGGGCGCTCAGATCCCTCATATCCTGATCAAGCATGTTGCTCGCAACACGATCTCCCCCATTGCAGTTTTTGCTACGGTGCTGGTTGCAGACGCCATCGTGTTCGAGGCCTCCCTGTCCTTTATTAACGCTGGTGTGAAGCCACCTTCACCATCATGGGGCAACATCCTCGCTGATGGTAAGCAGCTTCTCCTTACCGGTTCCTGGTGGCCTACCTTCTTCCCCGGCCTCATGATCCTTGTGACTGTGCTCGCGCTGAACATCCTCTCCGAGGGGCTTACCGACGCCATGGCGTCGCCACGCATCAAGCTCACCGCAAAGGTCTCCGACAACGACCCCAGCATCGATACCCGCAATACCCTCGGCCAGTCCACAGAGAAGGAAGCGGCTCGCTCGCTGAACACCTCTCTCGCAGCTCTCCGAGAAGCGGAAATGAGTGAAGACCGCCGGCTTGTTTATACCCGCGGCGAGGCACCACTGATTCAGGTCAAGGATCTCTCCATTGCTTTCCCTGCTGCGCACGGCGACGTGAGCATTGTGGATAAAGTGAACTTCACCGTGTCACCGGGCCAGACGATGGGCCTCGTGGGCGAGTCGGGCTGTGGCAAGTCCCTGGTGTCTATGGCCATCATGGGTCTACTTCCGCCCACCGCCAAGATCACTGGTGAAATCCTCTTTGACGGCAAGAATCTTCTCGATCTTAAGCCAGAAGAGCACAATGCCCTCCGCGGACATGACATGGCCATGATCTATCAAGATGCCCTGAGCTCTTTGAACCCCTCGATGTTGATTCGCACGCAACTGCAGCAGCTGATCCGCCGTGGTGGAAAGCGCACTGCAGAAGAGCTGATGGAGCTTGTCGGTCTTGACCCAGTGCGTACCCTCAAGTCTTATCCGCATGAGCTTTCCGGTGGTCAGCGCCAACGTGTGCTCATCGCTATGGCTCTTACACGCAACCCGCGCCTGCTTATCGCCGACGAGCCGACAACAGCTCTCGACGTAACCGTGCAGCACCAGGTCGTCGATTTGCTCAATGACCTGCGTGAAAAGCTCGGTTTCTCCATGGTCTTTGTCAGCCACGACCTTGCTTTGGTGGCTAAGCTAGCTCACAAGATCACGGTCATGTACGCAGGTCAGGTCGTCGAGCAGGGTAATACCCGCGAGCTTCTCTCCAAACCGCAGCATGAGTACACCCGAGGCCTCCTGGGTGCTGTGCTGTCCATCGAAGCTGGCGCGGATCGTCTCTACCAGGTACCGGGAACCGTGCCGAGCCCTCGCGAGTTTGTTATCGGTGACCGCTTTGCACCGCGTTCCAGCTACCCGACCACGGGCTTGGATCAGCGTCCGCTCCTCCGCCTTGTTGACGGTTCAGAGACCCACTGCTTTGCCGCCACAGATGCGTTGCTCGCACTGCGCCGCGAGGAAGCAGCCGCTAGCAGCAACCTCGATGTTGAAGGTTTGGAAGGTGAAATCCGATGAGTAATCCCCAGATGCAGCAGCGCAACAATCTCACGGGTCGTGACAGCGATGCTCCTATCATTGAGCTTCGCGACGTCAACGTGATCCACAAAACGCGCACTGGAAAGCTCTTCCGCCCCGAAACCCTTCACGCCAACAAGGACATCAACTTCCACGTTGACCGTGGCCAGGTTGTTGGCATCGTTGGCGAGTCCGGCTGCGGTAAATCCACGCTAGCCCGCGTCATGGTCGGTCTGCAGAAGCCCACCAGCGGCGAGGTTTACTTCCGTGGGGAGAAAATGACGGGACGCGGTCACCAGCGTAAAGAGTTGGGCCGTGCCATCTCCGTTGTTTTCCAGGATCCAGCCACTGCGCTGAATCCACGTATGACGGTCAAGGACCAGCTCCTCGATCCCATGCGCGTGCATAAGATCGACGATGAAGCCGGTCGTCTCAAGAGGGTCCGCGTTCTCCTGAGCCTCGTGGGCCTCCCACAATCCGCTCTTGATGTTCTGCCCCGTCAGATCTCTGGTGGCCAACGTCAGCGCGTGGCTATTGCCCGTGCGCTTGCGCTGGAACCGGATGTGATCATCGCTGATGAGCCTACTTCTGCGCTTGACGTCTCGGTGCGTGCACAGATTCTCAACCTGCTCACCGACCTACGCAATGAATTGGGACTCGGCCTCGTGTTCATTTCGCACGATATCAACACCGTGCGTTATGTCTCCGACCGCATGTGCGTGATGTACAAGGGCGAGATTATTGAGGAACAACCCACCGAGCTTCTCTTCTCTCAGCCTCAGCAGGAATACACAAAGACGCTGCTTGCCGCAACGCCGTCCCTCCTCTAAATACGTTTTTAAGAATCGAGTTTTACCATGTCTTCCATTGTTTCCGGTATCGTCCCCCCAGTCCTCACACCGCTGCACGCTGATCGCAGCCTTGACCTGGAATCGCTCGCTCGTCTTGTTGAGCACCTCATCGGTGCTGGTGTCGACGGTTTGTTCGCCCTGGGATCCTCCGGCGAAGTCGCATTCCTCAGCGATGAGGATCGCGGCATCGTTATCAACGAGATCGTGAAGCTGGCCAAGGGCCGCGTGCCCGTGTACGCCGGAGTCATTGACACTCAGGCAAACCGCGTAATCAAGCATGTTCGCCAGGCAGAGGCAGCTGGCGTGGACGCTGTGGTTGTCACGGCTCCCTTCTATGCCATCTGTGGCCCCAACGAGATCGAAGCACACTTCCGCGCCATCGCAGAGGCCACCGAGCTTCCCATCATTGCCTATGACATCCCCGTGTGCGTGCACTCCAAGTTGTCCTCCGAAATGTTGGTCAAGCTTGGCAAGGACGGCGTTCTCGCAGGTGTGAAGGATTCCTCTGGCGACGATGTTTCTTTCCGCCGCTTGGTGATGCTCAACAAGGCAGCTGGTTCACCGCTGACCCTGCTGACCGGCCACGAGGCAGTAGTAGATGGATCTTTCATCGCTGGTGCCGACGGCTGCGTCCCCGGCCTGGGCAACGTCGACCCCGCAGGCTACGTCCGCATGTGGAAGGCAGCTCAGTCCAGCGATTGGGAGACCGTACGCACTGAGCAGGATCGTCTCGCCGCACTCTTTGAGATCGTCTTCCAGCCGCGCGGCAAAGTCGGACCGGCTGCCGGCGTCGGCTCCTTCAAGACCGCCCTTGAACTCATGGGCGTGTTCTCTTCAAACTTGATGTCCGCACCACTCGCGCCTATCGACGACGCCGAGTCCCGCGATGACATCGCAGCAATCCTGCGCACTGCAGGTTTGCTGGGCTAATAAGCTCCGCCCTTACCAGGCGGAAACCGGAAAACAAGCTCACTGCCTTCTTGCCTGAAGATTCCACACAGATATCAGGCAGGGAGGCGGTGAGCCTTATTATACTCTCAAATTTTATCTCACGGTAGCGTTGCGCACGACGCTGAAGTACTGGTTAGAGATATCAAGAGCCACAGTCTGGCCAGGCTGGACCACTTCACCCGATGGCAGGGTCAGAGTCTGGTTACCCAGCTCAGTTTCTCCGGTCGGAGTAAAGAGTCCGCCATGAATCCAGTGCGTAATCGCATCGGCAGACTTCTGGGTGCCGTAGAACTTGTAGCCATAGCTGAAGACGTGGGAGTCGCCCACAGGTCCGACTTCGCCTAGATAGTCTGGCTTAGCAAATCCGATTTGTGATGCCGCTCGATCTTCAACGGTAGCGATGGTGGGGGTGATGTTGTCAAAATCAGAAGCCATAGCGGTGGCGGGGATTCCGAAGGCGATACCTAGAAAAATATATCAACTTGCTCTGAAGACTCTACAGGCAATTAGCAGGAAAATTTTTCCCACACATTTCACCGTATACCGACACAAAACTCAAGCTCACAACCACTTTTTACGGGTTTTACGCCCAGATATATATTTTTCACCCCACAACCGTCACCCCGCCACGAGCGACCACAAAGAATAGAAAAATGCCGCACAATAAACCACCACAATGGTTAATTGAATCAACGGATGAGCCTGCCAGGTAACCCGCCATTCCGGGTTGCGGTTACCGTGTGCCCTAGCAGCACGAAGCAACAAAACCGGGATAATAGACATAATCGCACCGGCAAAACCACCTGCATACGTCAGGGCAGCCACAAATCCCGTAAAACCGGCAAAGAAAATCACCAGCGGCGGAATCACGGTAAGGGACAGCGCTGCGATTCGCTGCCAGCCGGTTTCCTTCCAGTGGAAGATATTCAGGACGTTGCGCATTGTCGTAAAGCCAATCGCCAGAAACGACGTCAACATGGCGCAAAGAGCAAAGATATTAGCCAGATAAAAGGCCACGGTGCCCAAGGAATCACCCCAGGCAATGGTGATCACTTCCGTGACGTCGGTACCCAGCAAGCCAAGCGCGGCGAAGGGGACAATCGCCAAGGTAAAACCGGTGATTCCCATCCCGGCCACAACCGCGTGAGGTATGGCGTTCGGATTATGGTCGCGTAGCCCACGAGCGAGTTCCGGCACCACATATTGGGCGAGAAACGTAAAAACTGCCAAATTCATGATGGGAATGATGAATGCGGGATTCAGCACCACCACGTTAGAGATGGTGATACCCGGGCCGATAAAGGTCCATCCGCACAAAATGACGATGATCAGCGCCATCGCTGTGGTGATAGCACCTTCCGCGATACCTGTGGCATGCAGCCCAATCCACATCACCGCTGCACCCACGATGAAAAAGATGACTGTTCCCAGAGTCGGCGGAAGCCCAAGAAGGTTATGCAGAAGTGAACCCGACCCCGAGGCATATGCGATCAGGGCCCCGATCCCGTTCACCATAATGGCCACAAACACAAGCCATCGGCCGGCCTGGCCAAGATACTTTTCCGCGAGCCCCGAAAGCTGGAAGTCTTCTTGAGTGCGCAGCGCCACCTCCGCCACATAGAGCATAGAAAAGGTGGTCAACGTGCCCGCAATGATGAGTGCGATGACGAGGGATAAAAACCACCATCACGGGAGGCATAAGGGATACTCAAAATACCCGCGCCGATATTCGTACCAAAAATCAATGCGATGCCCTGGGCCAGGGTAATCCGGTGATTATGGTGTTCTTGATGATGCTCGCCATGGTCTGTGCGAGCTTTCCCAGCGTTGTGGGTTGGCAACGTCAGGGCTTGTTTATTGAAGGGCATACAACTCCTTGTTTTCTCGCTATTGCCACGCCACGTAGCGGATGTCTAAGTACTCAAAAATTCCTTCGACTCCGCCTTCCCGACCAAAACCGGATTCTTTTACCCCTCCGAAAGGAGCAGCGGGGTCCGAAATAGCACCGCGATTGATGCCAACCATTCCGGCATTAAGCTCGGTGGCGAGCCGTTGAGCAGTATGGACGTTCTCGCTGAATCCATAAGCTGCCAGGCCAAACTGCGTTTGATTAGCCAGAGAAATCGCCTCTGCGAGATCAGAAAAAACCGTTATCGTGGCTACCGGGCCAAAAATTTCCTCATGCATTATGCGCGAGTCCGGAGCCACCTGAGTCAGCACAGTCGCGGGGTAAAAATAACCAGGACCATCGGGAACCACGCCACCGCACTGAATGTGCGCGCCGTCTGAGACAGCGTCAGCGACCAACTCAGCAATCCGGTCCCGCTGCCGCTCAGTGATCATTGGCCCCAGCGTGGTCGACTGCTCTAGACCATGCCCAAGCACATAGCCTTCCATCAGTTCGGTTAGCCTGCGGGTGAATTCTTCTGCAATCTCCTCATGAACCAGGAAGCGGTTAGCCGCGATGCAGGCCTCCCCGCCGTTGCGCATCTTTGCCTGTAGCGCGCAGCTCACAACAAGATCAAGGTCAGCGTCTTTGTGCATCACAAAGGGCGCATTTCCCCCCAACTCCATCGATGTCCTCTGCAAGGTGTCTGCCGACTGCCGGACGAGAGTTTTCCCCACGGGAGTCGATCCCGTGAACGTGACTTTACGCAACCGTGAGTCTGCCATGAGCTCCTGCGATAAAGCAGCAGCGCGAGTGGTTGGGATAACAGAAAACACCCCGTCGGGAGCATCATGACGTTCCAATACCTCGGAGATCACCGCGCCGAGGAAAAGCAGCGTCAGGGGAGTCTCTGCAGCAGGTTTCACTATGATCGGACACCCCGCGGCAAGAGCTGGCGCGATCTTGCGAGTAGCCATTGCTAGGGGAAAATTCCACGGCGTAATCGCCAACACGGGTCCTACCGGCGTGTGGGTTGTCAGGATGTGTCCGTTGCCGCCAGGAGCGGGGGAGAAGCGGCCCTGCACGCGCACAGATTCCTCCGCAAACCACCGAAAGTACTCATTTCCATAGCTCACTTCACCTTGGGCTTCCACAAACGGCTTTCCCATCTCCAAGGTCATTGTCCGAGCAAAATCGTCACGACGCTCCTCTATCTCATGAAAAATCTCGTAGAGAACCTGTGACCGTTTTCTTGAAGGCCACGCGGACCACTCAGCAAACGCCTTATCTGCCAGATCAAGGGCGCGCATCCATTCCGTCGATCCTGCATCACTAACGTGAACTAGTTCTTTCTCCGTGGCGGGATCGACAACAGAAAAGGTCTCCGTTAGGTCCTGAACCTGAGTGCCGATACGCACCCCCGTAGGAATTACAGGCAAAAGGGCACTAGTCATGGCCCTCCTCCTATCGCCCGGACTCTTCACGAAGGGAATCGCAGAGAATTCCCAAGCCCTCACGCAGCAAGCTTTCGCTTATAACCACGGGCGGAAGCAGCCGAATCACATTTCCGTCAATTCCACATGTCAGGATCAGGATCCCCTGCTTCTTACACGCCGCAGCAACTCGCGCTGTGAGATTAGGATTAGGTTTTCCGTGGGCGTCGACAAGCTCCAGAGCTACCATTGCTCCGCGACCGCGAATCTCGGCAACCGTGTCCAGCTCCTTTGTCAAAGGATCGAGCACCTCACGCACAATGGCCTCGATGTCTAGTGCCCGCTGGCGCAAATCCCAGCGCTTCATCTCTGCAACAGCCGCGAGCGACGCCGCACAGGCGATGGGGTTGCCACCATAGGTTCCACCCAGGCCGCCCACCACCGGAGCATCCATCATCTCCGCGCGTCCGGTAACCGCCGACAAGGGCAGTCCGCCCGCGATGCCTTTTGCCGTGGTGATCAGGTCCGGGACTACGCCTTCATGATCGCAGGCAAACCACTCACCCGTACGGCAGAATCCGGCCTGAATCTCATCGGCAACAAAAACTACATTATTTTCCGTACACCACTGGGAAATAGCAGGCAAAAAGCCCTGAGCAGGGACAATGAAGCCACCCTCACCTTGAATCGGCTCGATCACCAGACAAGCAATGTTTTCCGCACCAATCTGTGTCTCGATCATGTGAATCGCATCTGCTGCGGCCTCGGCGCCACTTTTATTGTCGCGCAACGGATAAGACATCGGTGCCCGGAATACGTCTCCCGCCAGGGGACCGAACCCGGTCTTGTAGGGCTTGTTCTTTGCCGTCATTGCCATCGTGAGGTTGGTGCGCCCATGGTAGGCATTATCAAAGACGATCACAGCTTGCTTGCCGGTATATGCGCGGGCGATCTTGATGGCATTTTCTACGGCTTCCGCACCAGAGTTTAAAAGAACGGACTTTTTTGCGTGATCTCCTGGGGTGAGCTCCGCAAGCATCTCGGCAACTGCCACATAGGACTCGTAGGGGGAGACCATGAAGCTGGTGTGAGTGAAGCGTCGTACTGCATCGGATACTGCATCCGCGACGGCCTGGTTGGATCCTCCAACGGTGGTCACGGCGATGCCGGAGGCGAAATCGATCCACGAGTTACCGTCGGCGTCGACAAGCACGCCCCCGTCGGCATCCACAACATAATCGGGCAATCCCGGGTTGAGCGCGCGTGCGACGGCCTTTTGCCTGCGTGTATCCAGTTCGGCGCTGTGCGGACCGGGGGCCTCTGCTACCTTGCGAACCTGCGGGAGACGGTAAGTGAGATCTTTCATCATTCTCCAATCACGTTTGTGATCACGGACACTCTATCTGTGATGTGCACCAGTGTAAAAAGAAATACGTGACACAGTACATATACAAAGTGGATAATTTTTCAAAGACTTATCGACACAATGTCTAATCACAGCTAGAGTTTTCCTATGTCGTCGGAGCAGCGTCACACCACACCACTAGGACAAGAATCCCTGACCTCACCTGGCTTTATCAACAACGCTCTCTCAAGCTCACTGAAATTATTGCCGCTGACGTAGAGTTTTGCTCCGTCCACCCCACAGAAATGCCAGACCCCACGGAATTCCTCGCACCCGGCGCGATCGTACTCACTACAGGAATTGCCTGGGGCACCGAGGCAGATGCCGCCGACTATGTCTCACGACTAGCTTCCTGCGGTGTTGTCGCGATCGGTTTTGGCAGCGGGGTCATTTACCCGCACCCACCCCCATCGCTCATTGCGGCATGTATAGCGCACAGCATTGGGCTTTTCGACGTCCCCCGCGCAATCCCTTTCGTCTCCATCCAAGCGCGGGTACACCAGGAGATTCTGCGACGCCGAACCGTCGCCCAAGAATCACTACATACAGCACAGGAGGCGCTCAATTCCGCAGCACTGCGCGGGGGAATAACCCAGCTCTTGCATGAGCTTGCATCAAGTATTACCGCGGACGCGGCGTTAAGTGATGCAGCGGGCACCCTCATATTCTCCCCAGACAATGACCACTATGGCGTTGCACAGCGTGCACGCGCGCTTATCCGGGAGGGAAACATAAGGGAAGCCGTCTTGAACAGCGGCGATGTGGTCACAATGACCCAGCGTTTGGGCACTGGTGATGGTTTTTTACTGCTGGTTCTTGCTTCCGCCACGGGGTTTGACGCACGCGCGCGTAGTTTGATCAAACACGCCTCAGGACTCATAGAAATCCTTGCCCACAATCACGGGAATGACTCCCATGAGGCAGAAAAACTAGCACTAGGCATCCTTGCCCAACATCCCCTCCTGACAGAAACTGCACAGCACGTTTTATCCGCGCTGAGCAATCACGACAATGCCCTACAGATTGCCTATATCCATGCCGATTCTCCTTTAGCTATCACCAAGGCACTCAACCGCCTGACCAAACCAACCCCATCAGCCACTGTCCCACGCACAGTCGCTATTGCCCTGGGCAGTACCAGCGCCATCGCAGTGCACGCCGGCACATCGGAATCATTGTTTATGCAGGCCATAGGGCCGCGTCATCAGCTGCGCATTGCTTTCAGCGACCCTCTGACGCCTTCTGACCTCACCCCGGAGCTGGTGGAGCGCCTAAGCGTACAGGCGCAGAATCTGATGCTAGGCACCTCCAGCACAAGCACACACCATGATTCCTGGTTTAACAATCCCGAGTTTCTCCGACTCACAGCCGCACATAGATTGCGCACAATCGATACCTTGGACGAGCACGATTGCACGAACAATAGCGCCTACCGGGCAACACTTGAGGCGTTTTTACGACACAACGGCAACGCTGCCGCCGCAGCCCAACAGCTCGGCATCCACAGACACACCATGCGTAATCATCTCCACCACATCGAGGATCTCTGCTCTATCAACCTTAACGATCCCGTGACCAGGGCCGAGCTTCTTCTCCTACTCATGAGTCATGGCGCTCATACAAAAGGGGATCGGCTACAGCACCCGACCCCCTAAGTACTACGCGCATACTAGTCTTGCACGTAGTACAACTGTTTGTTCACAAACTCATCCATGCCCAGTGGTCCCAGCTCGCGGCCAAAACCGGAACGCTTCACTCCACCAAAGGGCAATTCAGCGCCTTCTCCCGCCGGAGTGTTCACATTTGCCATGCCCACCTCTAGTCGCCTGGCAACCTGAGCCGCACGCTCTGCGTCTTGGGAGAACACCGCTCCACCGAGGCCAAAGGGACAATCATTGGCCAGCTCCAACGCTTCGTCATCACTTTCCGCCTTGTACACCACGGCTACCGGTCCGAACAGCTCCTCGTAGTATTCGTCGCTTCTTCGGGGGACGTCAACAAGCACGGCGGGGGAGTAGTACGCACCTTTTTCTGCTAGCTTCCCTCCGGCAAGAAGTTTCGCACCTGCGGTAACGGCAGCTTTCACCTGTTTATCCAGATTTTCCGCAGCTTCCCTGGAGGACAGGGGGCAATACGTGTTATCACCAGCTGTATCGGGTGTGGCAGGCACCGACTGCTGCGCAAGAGAAACGAGCTCGTCGACGAACTCATCATATATATCGGCCATCACGATCATGCGTTTGTTGGAATTACACGCCTGCCCGGTGTTATACATTCGAGTATCCCACGCAGTGCGCGCGGCCGCCTTCACGTCTGCAGTATCCAACACAATATAAGGATCTGAGCCACCAAGTTCCAGTACCGCCTTTTTGAGGCTAGCACCCGCTTTGGCACCCACGATTGCCCCGGCGCGTTCGGAACCAGTGAGGGATACTCCCTCTTCGATGATTCGCGAAATCTGATCATGAGTGGCAAAGAGATTGGTGTACACGCCTTCGGGTACCCCAGCATCATCCATAATCTGTTGCACAGCCAGCGCAGAACGGGGACAAATCTCAGCGTGCTTCAAGACGATCGTGTTTCCCAGCATGAGGTTAGGCCCTACAAAACGCGCGATCTGATAAAAGGGAAAGTTCCATGGCATGATGCCCACGAGCGGGCCTATCGGCAAGCGACGTACCTTGCTGTGCCCTCACCAGTGGGAATGCTCTGATCCTTGGCAAAGCTTTCGCCGTTATCCACGTAGTACTGAATTATGTCCCCTGAGAACTCCGCTTCTTCGATTCCCTCTGAAAGCGGCTTACCCATCTCAGCGGCAGCAATATGAGACAGCTCTTCCTTGCGCTCATGGAACAAGTCAGCCACCCGACCAACGATCTGCGCGCGCTCCGCAAAGGTCCGCGCTCCCCAGTCTCGATAGGCAGCAGCCGCACTCTCTAGCGCTTTGTCCACGTCGAGATCCGTGGCGTTATCAAACTTCTCTACGATCTGATTGTTCACAGGGTTTTGAACTCGATACATCGTTGTGCTCCTTTATGTAGTAATCAACGTGAGGTTGTCATCGGCGCGGGAGGTGTTACGTCTTAACGTCCTTCCTAAAAAGAAATCGGGATGTGCAACGCGAGTAAAAATCATCAGAAGAATGCCCATGATCAAAATGCCCATCCCCAACACAAAAACAGTTCCCATTCCCATCAGGGACGAACCCGAACCATAGTCCGGGGACATCGAGTCAAACGCGGTGATAAAGAACATCACCAGGAGGGATCCTCCACCTAAAACGGGGAAAAGGAATTTAAAAATGATGTTGTGCGCTGAGGTGAAGAGTTCCGTGCGGAAATACCAGATGCATGCCACCGCAGTGACCCCATAGTAGAAGCAAATCATCAGCCCGAGGGTAGAGATCGTATCCCACAGTGCATTCTCGGAGATGATGCGAGTGATGGTGTAAAAAACTCCTGCAGCCACAGCGGAAGCAATTGTGGCCACGCTGGGGGTTCTAAACCGAGGGCTCACTCGACCAAAAGCTGGCGGCAGTGCACGATAATAGCCCATAGCCAAAAGCGTCCGCGCAGGCCCCACCATCGTCGATTGCAGCGATGCAAAAGAACTGAACAGAACTGCAATATAAATCAAGACTGCATAGTTTCCGAGAACGGGAAAGGACAAAGCTGCAAAAATAGAGGACTGATTCTCCGGGTTACCCGCTCCAAGTCCTTGGTCGCCCGTTCCGGCCCACGTAACCACGGCTACAGCGGTAAGCAAATAAAGGAGAATAATCGTGACTACCGTAATGGTAGCTGCCCTACCAGGCGTTTTCTCCGGGTTCTTTGTTTCCTCATTCATGGTCAGCGTTACATCCCAGCCCCAAAACATGAAGATAGACAGCGATATGCCAGCAGCGACCAGGGAAAAATTGCCAATGTCTAGTGGGTTGAACCACTGCATGGTGAACGGCGTGAAATCAAAACCGCCATGATGATAGGCCCGGAAAATTGCCACAACATCAAAAACCACCACCGCAATGATCTGCACTGCCACCAGTACATATTGCAGCTTCTGCGTAGACTCCAGACCGCGATAAGAAACATAACCGGCAATCGCGATGAACACGAGTGTCGTGGGAATATTGATCCACAGATTCCGCGTCCACTCACCGATCGCGGGGTTACCTAGTACCTGGGCTAGCAAGAGATAAAAGAAGTCCACCGCCACGGCGGCTAGGTTGGAAAGAACCAGAATGGTTGCTGTGATAAGCCCCCATCCGCCTATCCAGCCGACCCAGGGCCCAAAAGCCTTTGTTGCCCACGTAAATGAGGTGCCGGAATCAGGGACTCGGTTGTTGAGCTCTCGGTATGCAAACGCAACCAGCAGCATAGGGATAAAGCCCAACAACAGGATCGAAGGAACGTATTTGCCCACCGCTGAAATGGTGGGACCTAAACCCGACGTCAGCGTGTAAGTGGGGGCAATGCAACTGATACCAATGATCACCGCGCCGATGAGTCCCACACGGTTTTTTGCCAGGCCTTTTTCGGATTCAATAATGATCTCAGCCATCTGTCTCACCTCCCCTCATATATCCGTTGGGGATGACGACCATGGGCACAGGCACTGAGCGCAGCATCCGGGAAGCCGTCGTACCAATAAACAAACGCCCAGGAACAGCCAACCGCGAGGAGCCAACAATAACGATCTCTCCGGGATCCCACGCAAGGTCTGATACCGCGTCTTCCACGGAATTCCCGCTGGCTACTACGGTGCTCGCTTTTCCGTCGTCAAGCATGTGCTGGGCTATATCACCAAGAACGCGGTCGGCATACTGTCGGATGGCGTTGGGGACATCATTGCCTAGGCCCTGCAAGTCCGATTCCCCATGAATGACCAGAGACACTAGTCTGAGTTCCACGCCGCGCTTGCTAGCCCGATCAATGGCGTTACTTATCACGTCCACGCTTCCCGCACGAGGGCCAAACATACAGGTAAGACGAGAAATCGGCCCTGGATACGCATACCCTTTAGGTGCCAAAGCAATGGGAACCGTCGCGGAATGCAGCAAAGCGTTGACCGCAGCACCCATGTGGAACCGGCTGAGTATCCCGCCTTTACGTGCACCTACAACGATCATGTCACAGTTCAGTTCCACCGCAGCGTCGTTCAGGGCTTCTGCCTCTGAGTCTCCCAGGACGATTCGGGCTGTCGCATCGATGTCTTTGGGGATGCTGGCAAGGGCTTCTTCTAACCACGTTGCAATGTGCTCTTCCAGAATCGAGGAATAGCCTCGGTCATGTGGATATACCCCAGAAAAGGAATTACTGCGGGGAGCAATCATCACGATGTCCAGGCTTACGTCCCGT
Source organism: Corynebacterium silvaticum (assembly GCF_002162115.2). Classification (NCBI taxonomy): domain Bacteria; kingdom Bacillati; phylum Actinomycetota; class Actinomycetes; order Mycobacteriales; family Corynebacteriaceae; genus Corynebacterium; species Corynebacterium silvaticum. The sequence goes on from NZ_CP021417.2 coordinate 2,527,727, forward strand.
TCTTTGGCCAGAGCTATCCCAAGGTTGAGAGCGTCTTTGCCGTAGTCGGTGGCAACATAAGCGACCAATATCCGCCCTGAGGCACGTCGATGGGGAAAATCCATGGTTAACCCCTCGCGGCAATCGCACGCGCGACGTGTTCGCCCATGCGTATCGCCCCGTCCACGTGCTGATATCCCTCAGCAGCGATGTCTGAACACGAGTAGTAGATCGGGCCGGTTGGCTGGTTTTGCAAATGTCCCCACCGAGAAAGTCCACCGAGGTCATAGCTGGTGGCATAGGCGCCTCGCGTCCACTCTTCCGCAGCCATATCGGAAAGGTAAAAAGCTATCGGTTCCATAGTCTTGGGCCCCAAGTACATGGACATCGCCTCAAGGATGCGTTTTTTGCGTTCCGACGCAGAAAGGTGCCACATGTCCTCGGCGTAGACATCGGAGACAAAGCCCACGAGGGTGCCGTATGTGTCTTCCTTGTCGGGTTGCCCCGAGGCACAATTCTCACCGTAGTTGGTGTTGTCGTAGACCTCTTGAACAAGGTGTCCTCCGCCAAAACCGGTTCCCGATAGGCCTTCTTCCCGCCAGAAGGGCGTCGGGTAGACCGCGTGAACTTTGATGACCAGCCCCATGGAGATGTGCTGGTGCACGATCTGTTGGTCGCGGGGGAGTGGCGGAACATAATCAATCCTGCTGTACAGATTGGGAGGGATGGCAAGCACAGCGTATCGAGCGCTCACTATCGCTTTGTCCGAGTACGCAGTCACGTTTCCCGGAGCGCCGTTATCGGGGACCCCGTTGCGGACGTCGGCAAGCACTCCATTGAGCGGATCTTCAGTATCAGGATCGGGAGTAGCCCACTCTAAGCGACGTACGGGCGAGTCAAGAATCACGGCATCGCCAAGTTCCTGCGCCATGGCCAGCGATACTGACTGCATTCCGCCGACAACACGCTTATCCAAGATGAAGTCTTCATCTACGAGGTTGCTAAAAGAGCCTGCCGACGCCGCCATGAGCGCCGCCTGCAATGCCGAAAAGGTATGCGCCGGCTTTGTGAGCATGCCCGAGGCGACGTAGATGGATACGTTGTCTATCGCCTCGGTATCGCTAGAAAGCTGCTCCAACCAGCTGCGAAAAGAAATCGAGTCTAGTTCTTTAGCCCGCGGATGCATCCATGGTGATGCCGGGTCGATCTCCGAGGTCAACTGATCGAGTTCCCGGATAAGCCGATCCATTTCCTCGGCCGTAGTGGGGCTAACCGGGAATTCTTCCTGGTACACATGTCGTGTGCCATCGGGGGACACGTACACCGATTTTCCCTCGCGATAGCGGGGGAACGTGTCCAATCCCAGCTCTGAAACCAGCTCTATAAGTCGCGTTTGGTCTGGGGAAATCCACTGTCCGCCTAGCTCAATAAAGTGTTCTACGCCGTCAGCGTCTTTGACTTTTCCGTTCCAGGTCCGGCCACCCACGCGAGCACGAGCTTCAAGCACGCATACTTTCAGCCCTTGCGCTTTGAGGGTGCGGGCTGCCATAAGTCCTGACGGTCCAGCTCCAATAACTACTACGTCGCTTTCTATCTTTTGTGGACTCGTCATCACTACCAACTCCTTTACTCCGCACGATCTACTGGAAGATTTGTGAGAAAATCAACCAGTCGAGAAGGACTACAGCACATTAATGAATGCCATTCATTTTGTGTTGCGGGTCACTGTACAGTACATATGAGAGTTGAAACAAGGGGTATATGGCAATGAATTCTCCGCGCGGTCGCGGCCGACCCTCAAAAGGAGTGGTCACACGGGCAGCAATCGCCCAGGCCGGACTTTCCATCGCAAGTACCCGAGGGTATGAAGCCCTGACTATGGCAGCACTAGCTCGCCACCTAGGCGTAGCCCCCAGCGCCCTTTACAATCACGTGAGAAATAAAGCCGATCTCCTCATCGTGATACAAGACGAGGTGATGACCTCCGTGGACACCTCCCCCCTCGACGCAGCAATCACAGGCACCCTATCCCCAAAGAAGGCCCTGGCCGCCTGGGCGCGTTCCTATCGCGACGTCTTCTCCCAGCACCTCCCGCTAGTCCAAATCATCGCAACTTTTCCCATCATTGGGGCACCAGAAACCGTAAAGATATACAACAAAGCCGCCCACGTTTTACAACTCACAGCCCTGGAGCCGCATCTCATCCTCCCGAGACTCATCGCCCTAGAATCCTTTATCTACGGCTCAGCATTTGATGTGCACGCTCCGGAAAATATTTTTGACACCACCGGAATGACCCCAACCCCCGATTTCCTCCACGACGCAGTTGTAAAGTTTCACAATTCCGTCCGTCCCCCCGACCAGACAGCCTCGCAGAATATCTACGCAGAAGCCCCCTTCACAGTGGGGCTCAACGCCTTGCTCGCAGACCTCTAGCCCCACAACCTCACACGCTTTACTCGGGAGTCGCTTCAACCTGGACAGTCATACCAATATGAACCCAGTCCCACGGCGCCACCGACACTCCCTCAGAGCCTTCTCCCAAGAGGGCAGGCTCAACACAAACAAAGTTCCGCCATTCCCCGGCACCCATGTCAGACATCTCATTCGCCAGGGTTCCACACAATAAAGTGGTCGGTTTCTTGCCCTTTGACCGTGATGCGTCGCTGGCCATCGTCGATAAGCAAAGGCGCGGGAGCGGAAAGGCGGAATTCTTCTAACAAGCTGCCGTCCGAGGTAAAGGTCTCATGAGGTGCTGCCACGGTGGTGTTCAGCACATCAGCGACATAAAAATAGGGGTGAAATGCCAGCTGAAGGTTTCGACGAACGCTAGAAGCATTCCTACACTTCAGCATCATGGCAAAGCCGTGCGACGTCGACTGAACGGCCAGGCGCAGATCCCAATCATCGTGATTCATTCGAGCATCAATCCCGCCCGAAGTCTCCAGCACCTCCCATTCCTTTCGGCACGCCCACCCATGTTGAAGTTCATCGTGGCCCATAAGTTTGCCAAACCACGGGGCAATAACGGGCACGCCGCCGCGAATAGAACCGCCTAATGCCATATCTGGAATGCTCGACATAAAGAGTATTTCTCCACACGCAGAGGTGTTGGCGGAGATAAGGTGGCCGCGGTCTTCGGGCATAGTGAGAGTCGTCGTCATGGTTTCCCAGCCTACCGTTGTACAATGGGCAACAACAGCCCATGTTTCACGTGAAACTATGAGTTTCTACCAGCACATCCCGGAAGGTTTCCGAACGTGGCAGACTATAGGGCATGAATATTGCCGTAGTCACCGGCCGCGTACTCGATCCTCATTCCCTCCCCGGCCTCCGCTTTAATCGAGCATTCGCCCCCTCCGCCGATTATCGCGCCGCCCGAGTAGCACTCCTCACCGGGCAATACCCCCAACGGCATCCACTCACGCGCTTTGCATCGCTTATCGACGACGTCACCGATGACTTCTCCCGTTCCGGAATCCCCATCATTGAACGCGCAACTATCGACGGCACCCTCATCGCGGAAGCCCTAGCCTCCAAACGCGCCGTCTTTTTTGTTGGACACCCCGAGGGACAAGAACAGATTGCCATGTCACTCCATTGGCCAGGTGTTACCGATGCCAACCTACCCCACACCAAGGTATCCAGCACCTCATGGGAATGCTCGGAGCTCGTATCCAGTCTGGACGTTGCACCAACCCTTGCAGCCATTGCAGGATACGACGTGCGCCCCAACGCCCGACTCTCCTTTGATGGCATGAACCTAACGCCAGTTGTTCGCTATGGAGCTACCGGACATGGGGGACTTTTCTTTGACGACGGCACCATCATCACCCCCACAGAGACCCGACAAGACACATCCGACCCGGAATGGCAGATGTGGAAGTCAATCATGGAAATGGGGCCGCTTCAATAGTCATTGCACCGCATTAGATTGCGCACAATTATTGTGCACAATCTAATTTCGCACGCTTTACCCTACCCAGCAGAAAGGCCCAACCGAAGTTGGGCCCAAGGGGTGGAATTAACCAGGAATTAGCGCTTTTGGTACAGCTTATTCTTTTGGAACTTGGGGTCCGAGGTAACCAAGACGCCAAGGTTGCGGAAGATCCCCTCATCCACAGAACCCAGGATCGTAGTGGTGTGTACGTCGCAGCCTCGCAGGTTCTTCAGCTGGTCAAGAGCTTTCTGTGCGTTCTGATCCGTAGCTGCAGAAACAGAGAGGGCGATCAAGACCTCATCTGTATGCAAGCGAGGATTGGTGCTGCCCAGATGATGCGTCTTCAGCGTCTGAATCGGCTCAATAGCCTCGGGGGAGAGGAGATGGACTTCATAATCAATCCCGGCCAGTACTTTCAATGCGTTCAGCAGCATTGAGGAGGAGCATCCCAGCAAATCTGATGTTGCCCCAGTGACTATCTGGCCGCTAGGAAGTTCAATGGCACATCCCGGAAGTGAGGTGCGCTCTGCAACGGCACGAGCAGGCTGTACCACAACGCGCGCATCGGACTTGATGCCAGCTTTAGCCATGACAACTGCAGCACGGTCCGATTGTATGGAGTCGGAACCCGCACGGGCTTCATCCACGAGCGCCTTGAAATAGCGTCGAATGATTTCCTGCTCGGAGGCTTCCCGGCACGCACTATCATCAGAAATGTATTTGCCTGCCATATTGACGCCCATATCCGTAGGAGACTCATAGGGGCTCTTGCCCAGTAGTCGCTCGAGCAGCGTCTTTAGCAAGGGGAAAGCCTCTACGTCACGGTTGTAGTTGACGGTTTGCTCGCCATAGGCAGCAAGGTGGAATGGGTCAATGATATTGGCATCGTTAAGATCCACTGTGGCGGCCTCGTAGGCCAGGTTAACAGGGTGCTCCAGGGGGAGGTTCCAGATTGGGAAGGTCTCAAACTTGGCATAGCCAGCCTGAACGCCACGCTTATGCTCGTGATACACCTGCGAAAGACACGTTGCGAGTTTTCCCGATCCAGGTCCCGGCGCGGTGACAACAACCAAGTCCCGTGTCGTGTCCGCGTACTCGTTAAGCCCGAACCCTTCTTCGGAGACAATGCGATTCGTGTCCATCGGGTAGCCGGGAATAACCCGGTGCTTGGATACCTTGACCCCCAAACGCTCTAGGCGCTCGATAAAGGCAAGGGCGAGGCGGTTTCCTTCCTCCAATTGGGTGAGCACCACGTGCTCTGCTAGGAATCCACGATCCCGGAAGACGTCTACGAGCCGCAGGACATCTTCCTCGTAGGAAATACCGAGATCGGCACGAATCTTGTGGCGTTCCAGGTCCTTGGCGTTGATGCAGACAAGGATCTCTACTTCGTCTTTGATGCGGTCAAGCATCGCGATCTTGTTGTCTGGAGTGAATCCTGGAAGAACACGGGAGGCGTGCATGTCGTCGAAAAGCTTGCCGCCCATCTCCAGATATAGCTTCCCGCCGAGAGCTTCCCGTCGCTCCCTGATGTGTTGGGACTGCATCTCGATGTATTTTTCGCGGTCGAAGCCGATCCTATTAACCATGGAACCTCATCGTAGCAAGACCATAAACGCTGCCGCGATTCCGGCAGGTCATGCGAGTTATACTCGCGTTTTAATTCACATAACAAAGGCCTCGCTGTAGTTCACAACCGTACACGAGGCCTTCGGAGTTCTTTCCGCTACTGTGATCCACCGGGTATGCCCAGGTGGGACAACACATTAAGGCTAGGTCAGATCCTTCAGCTTTGCCCCTGCGGCGGCACGCTGTACAGCTTCCGTACCCTTGATGGCGCTTGCCTTAGACTCGTATGCCTCGCCACTGGCAACGATCTCACCGTTTCCAGCCTTCAAGCGAAAGCGGAATTTACCGGCCCTGTCTTCATAAACTTCGAATGTTCCAGCCATGGGGTCATCCTTTCATTGTGCGCAAGGTGCGAATGATTGAATTGTCCCACGCTAGGGCATATAAGAAACCCTTCTCAGCAAAAGACTACCTTTCATTTATCCTTTATAAAACCAGGTAGCCCCCAATATAAGAAATTAATCTCTTCCCCATATCTAAAAGTTAACTCAAGCGATTGGAACGCTCGACTAGCTCATCCCACGACGCATAGGGGAGGGTGAGCCACGTAAAGGCCAGCGCCCGCATCCGCACTGTTGCCACTTGCGATTCTCCCAAAAGCTCACCTTCTACGCTGCCACCATCCGCCAGAACCTCGCGTTGCGCCAGGGCAAGCTGGTCCAAGGTGCTGATGTATTCATGCGCCGTGCAGATCTCGTCCAGAGTCCGATAGCTCGCCACCCGATATAACCCCTCAGGAGAACGAGCCAGGAGTCGCTTAGGCACAAACAAAGCCTTGGGATTAACCAGGTTAACGGGGTGCGCATGGGCAGTTCCAATGCGATCCTGGGGAATATCTTCATCGCCAAGCAACCCCACACACCACGCCAGAGTTTCCACCACGATCGCCTGATCCAGAACCTCCGCCACTGCCATCATTCCTGAGCGCCGCTGCTCTCTATCAAGTGGAGCAATGCGAGAAAAAGCTCACAAAGCCGCTGCTCGGAATCGGTGAGCGTGACCAACGCTAAATCATAACGTTCAGCCATTGCCTGTACGTCGGGATTCTTTCCTCGCCACAACTCCCGTGCGATATCTACGAGTACGGCAAGGCACACGATGCGATCGACAACGTCGCTAGCTGCCGGTAGCAACATTTCTGTCACGTCTGGCACGGGCATGGCAGTGGAATCTACTAGGAACCCCTGTTGAGACAACGTTTTTCGGATAGATTGCGCACGATCTAATGCGCGGGTGTTAAGGATTGCCGCAGGGGCCTCCCCGGCGAGGATGTTGCGGCGGTGGACGTCGTAAAGCTCCCCCTGCTCATCCAAGAACAACACGCTTGCCCCGGCCGCCCATGATTCGGCATTGTCGGGGAAATCCTCAAAATCATAACGAGTAAGGCTCCGCCCCAACTGGCTCATATAGCGCCGCATGGCAAAAGGATCGATGGCCGGGTCGTCCGCAATGCGTTGATTGAGATTGCCCGCCGCGCTAAGAAACTCCTCACGCAATGCCCGCGACTCCGGGGTTCCTGCATAAAGCGGACGCGGTTCAGGCCCGCCAGGCAGGGGAGTGTTCTGCGCAGAATAAGCAATGAATTTCATAAGTTCCTCAGAGGCAGGGCGATAACGCACGGGGACATTGACAACACAAGGATTCTAGCCACTGTCCGCCACTTGCCGCTGCCGCGAGAAACGAACGCGGCTATAGCCCCATAGTCGCTTTTGTTCGCTCCAGGATATCCAGACGCTCAGAGACGCTGCTTGTGGGCGGAACCTGCACCTTGACCCCATAGTAGGAAGCATGGCCTCGCGCTGCTTACACGCATTCAATAACCCGCTCGGGAGTCAACCAGGAAATCGGCTCAGCCTCCACTAGTGGCAGGTGAGTATCTGCCCAACCGGGGCCATAAACGCTATCTTCACTGCCAGCACCTGAGATCATCACGCCCCCAAGCACTCCAGCAGCAACAAGCTTTTCGACGTGCTCACGTGGCCGTCCAGCATCTCGGCTTTCAATGACGCTACGCCCCCAGTTCACCGTCACCGTGAGCCCCAGCTCCTGGGCAACGCGAGCCTCTGCCTCAATATCCAAGAAACGCTTCTCTCCGGGATACTCCGGCACATACGCATCACAGTGCTCGATCACCAGATCCAGCCCTAGCCCGCGATCCTTGAGTTCTCCGCCAGCGACTGGGCAAACATGCCCTCTTGGGCAGTCACAGAAGGTGCGGAATGCACGTGAAGCTTGGATATGGTTCGTTGGCCAGTGAGGTCATTGAGCTGATGTGCTTTCTCTACGGCTAGCAGCACATGGTCGATAGCGGCTTGCCTCCCTTCAGAATCAGAAGAGCCAAGTCCAAAAGTAGGGGAGGAGCCGAGACGTTGCATGGTCCCTGGAATCAACGTGAGAACTGAATCTTCAAACCTATGGGCAAAATGTTCCGTCTGCCACTCAATGGGATCAAAGAGGTCATCACGGAAAGGAATTTCCAGAGCATCTGCGATTCCACGCTCCGCCAGTCCTGCGTAAAACCACTCTTGTTCTTGTCTCGCGGAGGGCACTGCTGCATAGGCGCCGACCAAGAAGCGACGCACGGTTTCCTCTATTGCCATACCCATATTTTAGTCCACAAACCCAAGACGTAGGACGTCTGATGTCATTTTTTTAGAGATGATCACCACACTCGACTGCCACGCCACAACACACACTAAGGGGGCTGCACCAACCACACGCGGTTGGTGCAGCCCCCTTATCGAGCAGGAGACATGACATGTCTAATTCTTCTGAGCGGAATCCACTCCAGACGCAGATACATTATTGGCTGCGACATCATCTGTTGACTCTTTGGCGTCGATACCTGCGATAGCTGCAGCAAGGCCAAGGTCATCAGCATCGTCCAGATCGTGGCGAGAAATAGATCCCTTTGCAAACTTATCCACCACCATCGCAATAGCGCCATCGCCCGTGACGTTGCAGGCGGTACCAAAGGAATCGATAGCGATATAAGCAGCGATCATGAGCGCCACCTGATCGTCGTTAAAGCCAAGGCTTGAGGACAAGAGGCCAACAGCAGCCATGATTGCGCCGCCGGGAACGCCCGGTGCGGCAACCATCGTAACGCCCAACATCAAAATGAATCCGAGTGCGGTTGCCAAAGGAATATCCATGCCATCCATGAACATGATGGCAAACGCAAACAAGGTAATTTTCATCATCGAACCGGACAGGTGGATCGTCGCGCACAGCGGAATCACAAAGCCCGCCACGGACTTGCTCACACCATTCTTCAGAGCGGACTCATAGGTCACAGGGATCGTCGCAGCAGAAGACGAAGTTCCCAGAGCCGTAAAGTAGGCCGGCATCATGTTCTTGAGGGAGCTCAGCGGATTCTTGCCTGCAACGGCACCAGCAAAGAGGAACTGCAAAACAAGAAGCACAAAGCTCATAAAGATCGCCAGAACCAAGACCTTGGCAAAGGCGGTAAGAACATCGGCAAGGTTTCCGTTCATTCCCAGGGAGAGGAACATGCCAAAGATGTAAATAGGCAGCAACGGGACAATAAAGGAGGAAATAACCTTCATCACCACACGGCGCAGATCCGCAACACCAGAATAAAGCGTGTCGGACTTAACCGTAGTCATAGCCACACCCACCACAAAGGCAAGAATCAAGGCGGTCATCACAGCCATCGGGGCAGGCATATCCACACTGATATAAGGAGTCAAAGCACCTTCCTCAATGTCAGATGCGTGGACATTTTGCTGTCCTGCCAAAAGCTTCGGATAAATCGAATTAGCTACAGCCCAGGAAATCAGCCCAGAGACCAGTGCAGAACAATAAGCAATTCCAGTTGTAATCGCCAGCCACTTACCCGCACCCCGGCCAAGGCCCGCGATGGCGGGAGTAATGAGCGAGAAGATAAGAACCGGAATGAAGAAGCCCAAGAAGTTTCCGAAGAGACCATTGAAGGTTACAAAAATTCGGGCTAACCCATCAGGAAAGAAAAAGCTGCACACAATGCCCAGGATGATCGCCACGATGATCCTGAACAGCAGCGAGGAAGAAAGACGCTTTATGTTCATTAGTTTGCCTACACTATGGAAGGAGGTACGAGGGACATACTGTTCCCTGCGCGACTGGCGTGTCGCCTGGGTTGTGAACTAACTTACGCGGTTACCAATGGAATTCATATTTTCCATGGATCTCATATATCGGGATTTTCCCTCGACGTTCCGGCTGGAAAATATGCACAAGCCCACGACCTGCCCCTTCTATGCGAATCCCCTCAAAAACCCACATTGGGCCAGCTGGCATTTTCCGATTTTTCACCATGTTTCACATGAAACATGGCCTTGTATCGCCCCTAGAAGAGGGAATGGGAAGCCTTTGGAAAGTTTTACAATGTCCAGCGCAACTGGTTATGTCGCGTGACCCAATTTCATCCGTCAAGGCACGTGCCAGACATACTGGACGATACGCCGAGCATACGCGTCAGACATGTGGACCAAACACGCACCAGGAAAGCCTATCGGGTTCACATATGTGACAAGAAAGCGCCATACCTTTGCTGTACATTTTAAAAAGAGCCCAAACAGAAAACCGGAGTTAGCGCTTTATAGGAAGGAGCCATTCATGTCTCGTTGGCCCCTCCGTAAAAATCATCGCCACCCAAAGTCGCATAGATTTCCGCTACTTCCACCACTCTCAGGAGGTTCAAGAGCAGAAACCCCAGAGGCTCTTACACCCCGACGCGCCCGAGGGTCGGCCCTGGCGGCAGCTTTTCGCGCACTCACAACACTGGCGAGACTCCGAGGGAGAAAGTCAGGGGAGAGGGGGCTCACGGCGTCCCGTAACCTTCTCCGTGCAGAGTCCGGAGAAAATTTCAATGAGGGGATTTCGGTTACAGCTCCAGCAACAACGTCGCTCGAAAACTTTGATCGCATGTCTATCAGGGCTGCCGAAAAAGTCATCACGTCTTATTCCACCAGCTTCTCTTTTGCCACCCATATCCTCGAACCGGAGCTACGCACTGACATCCGAAATCTCTATGCCATGGTGCGCACTGCAGATGAGATAGTCGACGGCACTGCCCGCGCCGCTGGACTTACCACTTCCCAGACCGCAGAGCTTCTCGCAGACTACGAGCGTGAGGTACTTCTAGCCCCCACGCAGAGGCTCCACGTAGATCCTGTTATGCACGCCTACGCCATCTCGGCTCGTCGATGTCAGTTTAAAGAAGAACACGTGCGCGCCTTTTTCGCTTCCATGCGTAGAGACATCAGCAGCGTTAACTACAATGCCGACGAGGATTACCGCAGCTACATCTATGGCTCCGCTGAGGTTATTGGCCTCATGTGTTTATCCGCGTTCCTAGTACAACGTCCCAGTTCTCCTCATCGAGGAGCAGACCAACGCGCACATCACTATTCCCAGAAAGACCTCGACATCATGAGCGAGGGCGCGCGTGCTCTAGGTGCAGCATTTCAAAAGGTAAATTTTCTCCGCGATTGGCAAGAGGATGCGACCCAGTTGGGACGGCACTATTTCCCCGGCGCCCCTCGCCGTCTCACCGACTCTTTCAAGCGCACAATCATCGCAGATATCCGCACCGACCTAGCCGCAGCGCTTCGTGCCATACCGCTCTTGCCGGGTTCCGCCCCAGTGGGAGTAGCAGCAGCTGCAGAATTATTCGCCGAGCTGACCAACATCCTCGACACAATGAGCGCAGCTGAGATCATGGAGAAACGCGCTAGTGTTCCTATCTCCACAAAGGCAAGAATCATGGCTCGTGCGCTTATCAAAGCCAGAAAGTTTCATCCGCTGACGCATGGCCGCTAGCACATGTACGTCTTGCTGTGTGAGAGGATCCCACCACTTGATTGGAACAGACAATGATGCCGATTACGCCTCCTAAGAAAGCCATTGTTATCGGGGCAGGTGCCGCAGGACTAGCCACCGCCGCTTTATTGTCGTGCGAGGGCTACGAGGTCACAGTGGTGGAGAAAAACGAGGAGATCGGAGGGCGTGCTGGGAATCTCTGCTACAAAGGTTTCCGTTGGGACACCGGCCCGTCGTGGTACCTCATGCCCGATGCCTTTGAACATTTCTTCGCTCTGCTCGGTAGCACGGTTAAACAGGAGTATAGCCTCGAAGATGTACAGCCCGCGTATCGACTTTTTGCAGAAACACACCCCGCACAGGCCGCCGAGCGTATCGACGTCCCCAGCGACCCCACCGCCCTAGCCAACTATTTTGAATCGGTAGAGCCCGGCGCGGGAGAGGCGCTTTATCAGTATCTTGCCAGTGCAAGCGCCACCTACCGCATCGCTGTGGAGCGATTTCTTTATACCAATTTCACGTCTCTTGGACCCTTGTTACACCGGGACGTTCTTGGCCGCCTCCGCGTCTTGATCACACTGCTCACACGGTCTCTCCACACGATGGTGAACAAGCGTTTCCAGGACCACCGGTTAAGGCAAATTTTGTCTTATCCTGCCGTCTTTCTTTCCTCTCGCCCAGAGGAAACGCCATCAATGTATCACCTCATGAGTCATACCGACATAGTCCAAGGAGTGCGGTATCCGACTAAGGGATTCACTGGTGTCATAGAGGCGATATACCGCCACGCGCTCACAAGAAATGCTCGTTTTCTTTTTGATACTGCCGTTTTAGAGATCACTACCAGCAACATGAGCCGTGATCTGCGCAAACGGGAAAAACTCGCCCATGCCACTGGAGTGGTGATTCGGCACAGTGATGGTTCAAAAGAACATCTTCACGCAGACATTGTGGTTTCCTGTGCGGATCTACACCACACTGAGACGCAGCTTTTACCGCAGCACCTCCGCAGTTATAACTCCGACTATTTTTCTCGTCGCAACCCCGGTGTAGGCACGGTGGTGGTCTTAGCGGGGGTCAGGGGATCATTACCGCAGCTTAAGCATCATAATCTGTTTTTTAGCAAAGACTGGGCAATTGACTTTGATGCTGTGTTCCGCACCGATACCCAGAGCGTGGCCTCGGAATCTATCTATGTGTCCAAGCCCTCCCACACAGACGCACACGTTGCGCCGCCGGGTCACGAGAATCTTTTTATTTTGATTCCCGTCTCAGCGCAGCTAGCTATTGGGCATGGCAACGCCTATGGGCATGCCAAGTCTGAATCGGTACGCGCTATTGCCGAACACGCCATCGAATCCATTGCGCATAAGGCTGGCATCCCCGATTTATCCTCGCGCATCGTTGTGAGCAAAACGATTGGCCCAGCCGATTTTGCAGATCGTTACCATGCATGGCTCGGGAGCTCCATCGGGCCAGCGCATACGCTCAGGCAGTCCGCCTTCTTCCGAGGCCGCAATGTGTCTCGGAAGGTAAAAAATCTGTACTATGCGGGCGCAACTACTGTCCCTGGGGTAGGTATCCCAATGTGCCTTATTTCGGCAGAAAATGTGATTAAGCGACTGCGGGGCGATACCAGCCCCGGCCCACTGCCGGAGCCGCTCAATCCACGCCGAACTTCGATATAAAAGCACCCACAGCCATTTAGCTGATAAGCAAACCCGGACTACAGTGATCGGCATGACTGTCGTCGGCACGCTTTTGGCTATCGTAACTATTGCTCTTATCACCATCGGCGCCTTGGCATGGGCTCGCCGCCTCCACGGAAACTCCTATGTGGGAATCCGGGTGCCTGAGGTGCGTAAATCTCAGGAGCTGTGGACCACCGCGCATCACGTCGCTGGCCCTTTGTGGGTCGTCGGTGGCATTGCTGTTGGAATCGCTGCATCATTGTGTTTTGCCCCCTCCGGGTGGTTGCATCTGATGTCCATCGTTGCGGTGCTCGCGGGCATAGTGTTTGTGAGCATTGGCGCTAATGTGGGGGCGCGCGCCGCATCGCTTCTCGACGCCCAAGCGGACGTCACAGCGGCTTCAGAGTCCACGTGCTGCAGTGCCGGGGGAGCTGAGGAGGCGAATGATGAGGGGCAAGCGTCGACAAGCTTTACCCCCGATCTGGAAGCATTACGACGTGCAGCGCAGGCCTCCGATAACTGATTGATCTTGCGCGCATTCGCACTCATGCGTATGGTTCAGGTGTATGAAGAACATGAATGCACACTGGTGGTGTGGCTCGCATAGCGGCGAGCTACATGATTGTGCATCCCACAGCTCGCTTGAAAACTCCCAAGCGGGCTTTTTTGTATCCATAGGCTCCAGCCAGATGGCCCGCAGCGGGGGAGAATCCACCCAACACATGCAAAGGCACTATGGCTACTACAGAAACCACTTTTCACGTTGATAGGCGATCGGTCCGATACCACGAGGACGCCGCCGCGCTTTTTGCAGCGCTAGGAGGAACAACCGCCTCCGATTCCGCGCTGCTGGAATCTGCTGATGTGGAATCCAAGAAGAATACGATGTGCATTGCGACCCTCACCGGTGCGGTGCGCGTTACCTGCGTCGGGCAAACGGTCACAGTAACCCCGTTGACCCCCACTGGCCACAGCATCACGGATCGCTTGTGCAGGCAACTTGCAGACCACTTAGCAGAACGACGCATCAACGGGGAGGCGCTCTTTGCATTCACCAGGTCTCAAGAACTTAACGAGCGCGAGCGCTTAACTGCTATGAGCAACGCCGAGGTGCTGCGCAAACTCCAACTGGCGGCTGGCTACAACGGAAAAGAATTGCCCATCCTCTCCGGTGGTTTTGCCTTTGATTACCTAGAAACCTTTGAGGTGCTACCGGAGGTTCGGCCGGGGGAGAATACCTATCCGGATTATCAGTTCCTAGTGGCGGAGACTCTGCTGGTTATCGATCACCTTAATCATGAGGCCTTTATCGAGGCTGTGGGTATTGATGCAGAAGAACTAACCAGCAGGCTTAACCACCTTGCGGAGAAAATTTCTTCTGATATACTCGCGCTGGAGATGGCCACAACGACGCCAGGTACGCCGTCAGAGGTCCTGCACGTGCATACCAGTATGAGCGATCCCCAATTTTGCACGCATGTAGAAGAACTCAAAAAGAGCATTCATAGCGGGGACGTCTACCAGGTGGTACCGGCGCGATCATTCTCTGCCGCATGCGATAACGCCTACGCGGCGTATCTCCAGCTTCGTGCATCTAACCCAAGTCCGTATATGTTCTACGTACGAGGACAGATAACACCAAACAATATTGCACACAATGATAATGAAATCCCTTCCGAGACCTATGAAATCATCGGAGCCTCACCCGAATCCAATTTAAAGTTCGACGCAGCAACACGCAACGTCCAGCTATACCCCATCGCAGGCACCAGACCCCGGGGACTTAACCCCGACGGCAGCGTCAATCACGAGCTAGATGTCCGCGCCGAGCTGGACATGCGTACCAACGCCAAAGAGATCGCCGAACACACCATGCTCGTTGATCTTGCGCGCAATGACCTAGCCCGAGTAGCGGTACCAGCCACAAGAAAAGTGTCTGACCTCCTGAGCGTGGATAGATACTCCCGGGTAATGCATCTTGTCAGTAGAGTGAGCGCCACACTACATCCCGATTTTGATGCTATCGACGCCTACCGCGCCTGCATGAACATGGGAACACTCAGCGGGTCACCTAAATTGCGTGCAATGGAATTGCTTCGCGGTACCGAACGTACCCGGAGAGGATCCTATGGGGGAGCGATTGGTTATCTGCGTGGCGACGGCACAATGGACACCTGCATCGTTATTCGATCCGCTTTTATCCATAACGGCGTCGCCGTGGTTCAAGCAGGAGCCGGAGTAGTGCGAGATTCCATACCCCAGGCGGAAGCTGATGAAACCTTGCACAAAGCATACGCAGTACTCAATGCTCTCGCGATGGCACAGAACGCAACCCCTAAGGTGAACCGCTCATGAACCCTACCAACACCCATGTAGTACTCCTTGATAACCACGATTCCTTTGTATATAACCTGGTCGACGCTTTTGCCGTTGCTGGCTATCGCTGCACCGTCTTTCGCAACTCCGTAGAGGTAAAAGAGATTCTGGCAGCCAAGCCGGACATTATCTGCCTTTCTCCCGGCCCCGGCCACCCACGGGATGCGGGCTGCATGATGGAGCTCATCGATCACGCATTGGGACGCATCCCGATCCTCGGCATTTGTCTAGGTTTTCAAGCACTCCTAGAGCACTTCGGGGGAGACGTTCGCAGATGTGGACCTGTTCACGGAATTACAGATCTCATGCAGCTCAACGAGCATGGTCTGCACAGTTCACTATTCCGCGGCCTAACCGTTGATGGCGATCCTGGTTCCCGGGAGGGCCAGCGCGTTCCCGTCGCCCGGTATCACTCCCTTGGGTGCACAGAAACCCCGAAGGAATTGACGGCGCTAGGAACCTGTCCCTCTGTCATCGGCCCAGTGATCATGGCGGCCGAGGCCCGCGAGCATGCCGCGGTGGGGTTGCAGTTTCACCCAGAGTCAATCCTAAGTCCTTCCGGGCCGATCATTTTGCAACGCTGCATCGACCATCTATCTCAGCAGAGAGACCACACCCCATAAATAACGTCACGTGACGTTATTCTTAGGTACAAAATACATTAGGACATACCATGACCAGTGAAAGCACAAAGAAAAAACTTATCGCCTATCTCGACAACCCCAACCCAACGGTTGAGGAAGCTATCGAGGTTTTTACCCCTCTCACAATTGGCGACTACGACGATGTGCACATCGCAGCACTCCTAGCCACCATACGCACTCGCGGTGAAACCTACGCAGACATCGCGGGCGCCGCACATGCTTTTCTCGCCGCAGGACGACCTTTCCCCATCACAGGTTCCGGCTTAATGGACACCGCAGGCACCGGCGGCGACGGCGCAAATACCATCAACGTAACCACGGCAGCCTCGCTTGTAGCAGCTTCTGGGGGAGTGCGGATGATCAAATGCGGCAACCGTTCAGTCTCTTCCAAGTCGGGATCAGCCGATGTTCTAGAAGCTCTCAATATCCCACTAGACCTAGACCCCGACCGCGCAGTCCGACAATTCAAAGCCTCCAATTTCACATTCCTCTTCGCACCGGCCTACAACCCGGCAGTCGCCCACGTACAGCCTGTCCGAAAAGCCCTCAGAGTTCCCACTCTTTTTAACGTCTTAGGTCCATTGCTTTCCCCGGCGCGCCCCGAATTTCAGCTCATGGGCATTGCCAATCCGGCACTTGGCCCCATCATCGCTCAGGTCTTCCGCGACCTGGGTCGCACCCATGCACTAGTGGTTCATGGCTCCGGAATCGATGAAGTCGCCGTGCACGGGCCCACCACCATATGGGAACTCAATCACGGCACGATCACCAGCTATGAGGTCACCCCTGAAGAACTAGGAATCCAGCGCCATAGTCTCGCTGACTTAGCAGGCGGCGACGGCACGGAAAATGCTGCACTGATGCGCGCCACTTTTGCCGGGGAAGGCGCTGCGGCTCATCGAGATGCTGTCGCAGCTACCGCCGGTGCAATTTTTTATACTGCAAATCTGGTGGACTCTCTGCGCGAAGGAACAGATAAAGCCAAAAAGCTCATCGAAGACGGTCACGTTCAACAATGGCTCGCAACCCACGAGGAGGCCAACTATGCGCAATAACACAGCGTCAATACCCACAGTCTTAGAAGAAATTGTTCACGCCCGCCGATCACATCTTCAAGAGATTCGTGCCCGCATTTCGCATGTAGATCCACTCCGGTTGCCGAGGTCCACAAAATCCCTTTTCCAGGCGCTTGGTGGCTCCGCGAGCGGGGGAGTGGCGCCGCTTCGGCAAGCATATTCCGGTAGCTCCGCGAGGGCACCGCACTTCATTATGGAGTGCAAATCCGCATCACCGTCATTAGGGGAAATTCGATCTGATTATTCCCCGGGAGATATTGCGCGGATTTATTCTCGCTACGCTTCCGCGATTTCCGTTCTTTGCGAACCTGACAAATTTAACGGCGACTACGACCACCTGGCCACCGTCGCAGCGTCGACACACCTGCCGGTCTTATGCAAGGACTTCATCATCGACCCCGTGCAGGTGCACGCTGCACGCTACTTTGGCGCGGACGCGATCCTACTCATGCTTAGCGTGCTTGACGACGCCACCTACACCTCACTTTCCTATGAGGCCGAGCGCCTCGGGCTAGACGTCCTCACCGAAGTAATCAACGAGGATGAGGTAAAATGAGCCATTCGCCTTGGCGCAAAGATTTTTGGCGTCAATCACCGCAACTTGCACGACCTCAGTATCGACCTTTCTCGTTCCTCACAACTAGAAGCCCTCGTTCCAGAAAATGCTGTACTCGTGTCAGAATCCGGCATTCGGACAAACGAGACGGTGCGTCAATTGGCCGGTCATTCCGATGCTTTCCTTGTAGGCTCACAACTCACCGGCCATAACGACGTTGACTCCGCCGCACGTTCGCTCGTTTTTGGAACCAACAAGGTGTGCGGTCTCACCACCGCTTCCGCGGCACACGCTGCACGCGCAGCCGGCGCAACACACGGAGGATTGATATTTGAAGACTCCAGTCCTCGCAATGTTTCACGTGAAACCGCCGAAAAAATCATTGCAGCAGAGCCGCCTCTGCACTACGTTGCGGTAAGCAGACGCACGCAAGACTGGACGGAAATACTCCTTCCAGGCATTAAGACCCTCCAGATCCATGCCCCATATCAAGGGTCCATCGCGGGGGAGAAGGAGCTTCTTAACAAAGCCCGCCTGGAACTCCACAAGGCGGGAAGGGAAGACGTTGCCATCTGGCGCGCCGTATCCATGACAGCTCCCGAAGGGCCCGAGACTGCCATGGCACTCATGGATGACGTAGATATGGCGCTTCTCGACGCCGGCACCGGCGGCACCGGAACATCCTTCCATTGGGAAGAGATTCCCCAAGGCGTGCTCCCCAAGGCAATCCTGGCCGGGGGCCTTAACCCTGACAACCTTCCCGAGGCATTAGCAAGGGGGTGCGCCGGCCTAGACCTTAACTCCGGCGTCGAGTACCCAACCGATGCCGGAACCTGGGCGGGGCTAAAAGATTCGGGGGCATTACTCCGAGCTTTCTCCACCATCCGAGGGTTTCATTACTAACCCAGCTTTTTCGCACCTCGACCACACCCCAATACAGAAACATACCCCCACCCCTTGCGCTCACCACCGAAGACGTTTAAGCTATTTCCTATGAGATATGCACTAAACATCTGGTGGTGGCGCGCTTACTAAGCGGGCCATTGAGTGCTATCTATTTCTCCGGCTCGCATCATGCGGGCCGTTTCTTTTTGGGTGAACCCTAGGCCACCGGCCCGCGATCAATCACATATCTATCGCGCAAAGGCACCAACTATGTTCTCTCCTAGCCACTTCTACACCGTCTGCACCGCAGCAGGTGCGTACCGAGGCATCCCACCGCAACCACGGATCAACGTGGCGTCGGCACGCGAAAAACGATGGCGTAGTTTCACGTGAAACATTGACATACGGAACAACCACCTTTAAAAACTTGCAACCTAAGGATTCACGATGACACCCTCCCAGAACCCCACCGATCAGCACACACTCCTTCCCGCATATTTCGGAGAATTCGGCGGACAATTCGTTCCCGAATCACTCCTGCCGGCACTCGATCAGCTTGAAAAAGCGTTTGTTGAGGCGCAAGAAGACCCACAGTTCCGAGAGGAACTCGCGGGCTACCTCAAGGACTACCTGGGGAGGCCCACCCCTTTAACCGAATGTTCAAAACTACCTCTGGCCGGAAAGGGTAGGGGACACGCTCGCATCTTCCTCAAACGCGAAGACCTCGTTCACGGCGGAGCACATAAGACAAACCAAGTGATCGGCCAGGCCCTCCTGGCTAAGCGGATGGGCAAAAAACGCATCATCGCGGAAACCGGCGCCGGACAGCACGGAACCGCCACCGCTCTCGCCTGCGCGCTCTTAGACCTTGAATGCGTCATCTATATGGGGGCAAAAGATGTGGAACGTCAGCAGCCCAACGTGTACCGCATGGAGCTCATGGGCGCCACAGTAGTACCCGTAGATTCGGGATCAGGAACACTCAAAGACGCGGTTAATGAGGCCCTCCGGGATTGGACTGCCACCTTCCACGAATCCCACTACCTACTCGGCACAGCGGCAGGCCCTCACCCATTCCCGACGATCGTTCGAGAATTCCATCGTGTTATTTCTGAAGAAGCTAAAGCCCAAATGATTGAACGCACGGGAGGCCTTCCCGACGTCGTGGTTGCCTGCGTGGGCGGAGGCTCCAATGCAATCGGTATGTTTGCGGACTTCATTGATGATCCATCCGTAGAACTCGTCGGCGCGGAACCTGGCGGGGAGGGTCTGTCATCCGGCAAGCACGGAGCAACCATCAACAACGGACAAATCGGTATCCTGCACGGCGCTAAAAGCTATTTGATGCGAAACTCTGACGGCCAAGTGGAAGAGTCCTATTCTATTTCCGCCGGGCTAGATTACCCTGGGGTCGGACCTCAACACGCGCATCTGTCAAAGTCTGGACGAGCCACCTATGTAGCTATCACGGATGCCGAGGCTCTTGAAGCCTTCCAATTACTCTCCCGCGAAGAGGGAATCATCCCGGCATTGGAGTCAAGCCATGCCCTTGCTTATGCACTAAAGCGAGCCGCCCTCGCAGAAGAAGAAGGAAAAAATATCACCATACTTGTCTCCCTTTCAGGGCGTGGTGATAAAGACATCGATCACATTCGCAAAACTCTCGCCGCAAACCCCGAACTTGCCCTCAAGGATTAATCATGAACCGCTACCACAACCTTTTCACTCGGCTAGAACAATCCAACGAGGGAGCCTTTGTCCCTTTCATCATGCTCGGCGATCCTTCCCCCGAGGCATCCCTGACAATCATTCGCACCGCCGTCCAGGCCGGAGCAGATGCACTTGAGATCGGCGTTCCCTTCTCAGATCCGGTGGCCGACGGCCCGACCATCCAACGTTCCCATCTCCGCGCCTTGGATAATGGAGCAACCGTCGATTCCTCTTTGTTGCTCATTGCTCAGATCCGTTCAGAGTTTCCAGACCTGCCCATTGGCCTCCTGATCTATGGCAATGTCCCTTTCACTCGCGGACTAGATACCTTCTATCAAGAATTCGCCACCTCCGGCGCCGATTCTATTTTGCTTCCCGACGTCCCCGTACGGGAAGGGGAGCCCTTCATCGCAGCAGCACAACAGACAGGGATCGCACCCATTTTCATTGCGCCCGCACAGGCATCGGAAGATACCCTCCGAGCCGTGGCAGCGCATTCTGAGGGCTACATCTACGCAATTTCTCGCGATGGGGTCACTGGCACAGAGCGGGAATCTTCCACTAGCGGACTCAGTGACGTAGTAGCAAACATCACGACATTCGGCGGTGCCCCTGCACTTCTCGGGTTCGGGATTTCCACCCCCCAGCACGTCCGAGACGCGATGGCAGCCGGGGCAAGGGGAGTAATCACCGGATCCGCCATCACGGCGATCATTGAACGCCACTGTGTTGGTACACATCCCCAGCCCGCCACAATCGATGACATGCCCGCACTGCAATCGGAAATTTCCGCTTTTATCGCTGAGATGAAAGAAGCAACTCGCGGATAGCAAGCCGCACTGCACAGGCAGCCTTCACCAACGCCCGGTTGGCGCGTCGATAAGCATATAGTCGCCGCGCTGATCGGGCAGTGAATGTTTCACGTGAAACATTCAGCCGAGCCGTCTTTTGTCACTGTGATGATTAGTGACTGATCCACGGTTTCGGTGTAATACTGGTTTTATGACTACCCATGACTCCACATCTTCAGCACACCACGGCCCTAAATGCACAAGGCGCATGTTCTTACTCGGCACAGCAACCACTTTTGCGGGGGCGGTGCTTGCAGCCTGCGGCGGCGATAAAGCCAAGGCCAAAGAAATAGCACTTTCCGACGTTCCTGTGGGTAGCGCAACCATCGTCGACGATTTCATCATCGCCCAACCTGTTGCGGGGGAGTACAAGGCATATTCGACTGACTGCCCTCACCAGCACGCAAAAATCACGATCGTCCAAGGCGACACCGTGAAGTGCCCAAAGCACGGGTCCATATTTAACATCAAAGACGGCGCCGTCACCCAGGGACCATCGCGAGACCCGCTCATAACAAAGACTCTTGAGGTATCCGGGGATAAAGCGAAGATCTCCTAACACCTGTTGTAATAACAGCCACACTGCGAGCATTCCGATCTAGACTCAAAGAATGCTCGCCAAAATCAAGAACCTTGACCCCCTCATCGTCCTCATAGTGCTGGCGGTCATCATCGCAATTTTCTTCCCAGCCCGCGGTGGATTTGCCGATGCCTTTTCCACCGCGACCAAAATTGCAATCGCTTTACTCTTCTTTCTCTACGGTGCTCGCCTCTCCACTAAAGAAGCCCTCGATGGCTTGAAAAACTGGAAGCTACACCTAACAATTCTCGCTTTTACTTTTGTGGTGTTCCCTGCGATAGGCCTAGCGCTCAAACCTCTCGACATGGTTATTTCCAGCGGAATCTCTATGGGCATCCTTTATCTCACGCTCGTTCCTTCTACCGTCCAATCGTCGGTAGCTTTCACTTCGATCGCACAAGGCAACGTCGCAGGGGCCATCGTGAGCGCCTCAGCCTCCAACCTCATCGGAGTTTTTGCCACCCCGCTGTTAGTGATGGCGTTCATGACTACAGAAGGCGGAATGCATATTGACACCGGAGTTTTTCTGGATATTGCCATCCAGTTGCTCCTGCCTTTTGTCATTGGACAACTCCTGCGACGATGGGTCAAAGACTTTGCCGCGAATAAAGCAACCAAATCCGTGGATCGCGGATCCATCGCAATGGTGGTTTATTCCGCCTTTTCCGCAGGAATCGTCGCCGGGATTTGGTCATCGGTCAAAGTATGGGAAGTACTTTTCCTCGTTGTGTTCTCCATCGTGCTAGTCGCTTTTATGTTGTGGTTGACCAAATTCAGCGCGCAAAAGCTCGGGTTTAACCGCGGGGATGTTATCGCCATAGAATTTTGTGGCACAAAGAAATCTCTCGCTTCCGGCCTGCCCATGGCAGCCGTGATATTCGGGGGAGCAAACCTAGGTCTGCTCATTCTTCCGCTGATGATTTTCCACCAGATACAGCTCATGATGTGTTCCTGGCTTGCCGCCCGCTATGCTCGAAATTTGCCAGAAAATCTCAACTAAACCCACCGCGTTCAGGAGAACCCCATGACTTCCTATCTTTATGTGAGAACACTAATGTCTATCCCCGGAGTGGGAACGAGCAACCATATTGCCGAGTTAGAACTCACCAGCACCACCGAATGTCGCTTGCACCGACTCCTAGAGGTGGATCCCTCCAATAGCGTCTGCGGGGCAGCCCATGGTGGGACGGTCGTGGGGATGGCGGCACCACCACAAAACACAGTCCCACATCCAGAAAGCTATGCAAACTTTCCTGACATTGAAACCGCATACTTATCATCAGAAGAATTTGAATCATTGTGGGCTGAGGCAAGAGCCAAATTCCCTGAATTACGCTGAGCTACACTGGGACAAAACCGGCTTTCCCACCTACGCATCAGAGGTGGGAAAGCCGGTTTTGATATATCGAAAAAGGGGGAGAACAGTTCACCACACCAGGTTGACCAGAATCATATAGAAAACTGTTCCACCGATAATGGATAGACCGCAGTCTCTCCGCCACCAATGCACAAGCAACGTAGCAACCGTGGCGATGAGCGCAGGCACAAGACCTCCCGTGGCACCCCGCGCAGCAGAAAGCGTATACATAACTAACACCACCATCACACCCACAGGCATGGTCATCGCGAGCATGGACATCAACGCACTGCCCTTAAGCAGCTTAACCGCAGAGAAGGGGAGCCACCGAAGCATAAAAGTGATCACAGCAACCGGCAGGAGCACGAGGACAACAGAGGAAAGCGTGACGCCCTCGGGTAGCCCCAACTGAGCAAGCGTCATTTCTTCACCTTCCATGTCAGTGCAGCATCCAAGCGTGGTTGCGCGCTACGAATGAACAACAAAAGGAAATAGGCGACGAGCGCAATGATGAGCATCTTCTGAGTGGAGATCAGGGCAGCGATGACAGATAGGACAATGGCAAAAAATGGCAGCGACCAATCTTGGTTGTTGCGAAATGCCTCCCAGGCCAGCACCACAAAAAGCGCCGTGAGGGCGAACTCCATTCCCTGAATCCCTTGGGGGAGAGCCACCCCAGCCAGCGTCCCGACAACGCCCGACAAAACCCACAGAACGTGACAAAA
The DNA here is from genome assembly GCF_002162115.2 of Corynebacterium silvaticum. Classification (NCBI taxonomy): domain Bacteria; kingdom Bacillati; phylum Actinomycetota; class Actinomycetes; order Mycobacteriales; family Corynebacteriaceae; genus Corynebacterium; species Corynebacterium silvaticum. Next base: position 2,551,552 of record NZ_CP021417.2, read on the forward strand.
GACCTGAATAGTCAACAGTCGCACACTAGAGATATTCCCTGCCTCGGGGCGAGCCGAGACGATCGCATAGGCCTCGTCGGTAAGCGAATATGTGGAATACACTCTACCGATAACTGATGTAATCCGGTGGCGCGGATACGTTAAGCCATAAAAGATATGGCGGAAATTCACCATAAAAGCTGTGATCGCTGCCGATACGGGACCTGCTCCACCTGTGACGAGCGTCAGCGCAAGGAATTCCATTGAGCCCGCGTAGATCACGATGGAAAAAATTGGCGCCCACCACCAGGCAAATCCTGATTGCGTCACCAACAAACCAAAAGCAAGCCCCAGGGGGACGAGTCCTAATGCAACCGCCCAGGATTCTTTAATCCCGGCCCGAATTTCGGACGATGTTTCACGTGAAACCATCACAACCTCTTTTTATTAACATTCCTCCAGAAAAGGCGAACACCAAGGAGATACGGATAGAAGAAACTGAGTGCCTAGCCCTCTATGGAGCGCGGCACTTATGAGAGAAAACTCAAGAAAAAACAGATGTATCACCCTAAGTAAAAACTTAGTTTTCGGATACGCCCATAGGATACGTCGAATACAAGGGGAGCGGCATCGGCTGGCGCCTCATTACGTCACCCCAAACGTCCACACTTCCAGCAGCAGTCACGTCGGAGGACAATGCAGGCGCTACATACCATTCGCCTTTTTCAATCTCCTCATTCAGTTGACCGGGCTCCCACTCTGCATAACCAGCAAAAAGACGCAGACCCGAGAGATCGTCCGCTACATTTTCTGGTTGCGTACGCAGATCCACGTGCACCAGTCGATTAGCCAGCCGATTGAAATGCGGGTGCGCAGCAATGTCCACCCCCGGGGCGGTGACCCCTATCCCTACCACTCCCTGCTGGTTGAGGGGACCGCCAATGTAAAGAGCCTGGGGCATAGACGCTAAGGGGGCCCATTCCGGCATAACGTTAAACACGGCAACGTCACTCCGCGAGGCAAGGTTCACACCAAACGTCGTGACCTCATTGTGCTCAAGAATCAGAATGACATTCCGCGCAAACACGGAACTTTCCATGGAAGGCGCCGCTATAAGCAGCATTCCCGGAGCAGGTTCATTCCGCTCCATAGCGTTGAATAACCGGTCTGCATACATGTCTCACGCCTTCCTTATTTTTCTTCTACTTTGTCGACCCAGTTGTGTCGGCAGCATTGTGGTTTTTCGACCACCATGCTGTGAGTTCCGCGATAGCTTCTTCCCGTCCCAAAGGGCCACGCTCCAACCGTAGTTCTTTGAGGAAAGACCATGCTTTACCCACGTCAGGTCCGGGTTTAAGGCCAAGTAGCGTCATAATCTCGTTTCCGTCGAGATCAGGGCGCACCCGCTGAAGATCTTCTCGCTCCGCAATCTCCGCGATGCGTTCTTCTAGGTGATCGTATGTCCGATGAAGCCGAGCCGCCTTCTTTTTGTTACGCGTTGTGCAATCTGCACGGACAAGCTTATGCAGCTTGGATAGCAGGGGACCAGCATCCGTTACGTATCGACGTACAGCGGAATCCGTCCATTCCCCCTCATTGAACCCGTGGAACCGCATATGCAGCCGGATGAGGTCGCTCACATCATTCACCATCTGCTTAGAGTATTTAAGCGTGCGCATGCGTGCTCGCATGATCCTGGCACCCACGATCTCGTGGTGATGAAAGCTCACTTTCCCCTCATCATTAAAAGCCCGGGTGTCCGGCTTGCCGCAATCGTGCATGAGGGAGGCCCATCTCAGCACCACGTCGGGGCCGTCCTCCTCCTGTTCCATCGCCTGACGCAGTACCGTAAGCGAATGCAGGTACACATCCTTGTGCTGCCGGTGCTCGTCTTGGGTAAGCCGTAGCGCTGGAATTTCCGGAATAATACGCGCGGCAAGCCCCGTATCCACCATGAGGTCAATGCCGTCCCATGGCGCCCGCCCGCAGAGTAATTTATCCAGCTCCACCTGTACTCGTTCGACGGTAATGCGATCGATCTGATCCGCCATCTGCGTCATGGCATTGCAGACGCGATCCGCGACAGAAAATTCCAGTTGGGAGACAAACCTGGCGGCGCGAAGCATACGCAGTGGATCGTCGTTAAAGCTTTGCTCCGGAGCGGAAGGCGTATCCAAGATGCCTTCTACCAGGTCATCCATGCCGTTAACCGGGTCATGGAACGTCATGTCACCAGTGGGGTGTATCTCTACAGCCATGGCGTTGACTCGGAAGTCCCTACGGATAAGGTCGCCCTCTAATGTGTCACCAAATTGCACTTCCGGGTTTCTCGTTTTCCCGTCGTACACGTCTGAACGAAACGTGGTGATCTCGATTTGTTGCCCGTCTTTTTCTGCGGACACCGTTCCAAAATCGATTCCGGTATCCCACACCACAGGTGTGTAGTCGTTGAGGATCTCCATCACGGTCTCTGGTCGAGCGTCGGTGGTGAAGTCCAAATCATTGCCCAACTCGTCAAGGAGAGCATCACGCACGGAACCTCCTACGAGGTAAAGGCGATGCCCACGGTCTTGAAAAAGCTGCGCGAGGGGGGCCAACAGGGGAGAAAGACCCGCCAATGTGTGCTGCGCACGAGCAAGAAGCTCAATGCGGTTCGGCGAATCGCTCGCCGAGGAGTTCTCGGCAGTATTCTCAGCAGCGTTGGCATTACAGGGGGCAACAGAGGACGCGGCGGAGGATGGGTTCACTATCCCTACGGTGTGCGAACCATTATTAGTAATGGTTGTGTGCTGCTTACTCTGTGAATTCACGCGCATGAGTCTACCTGTTCGGTTCCGCTACCATGATTCCTCCACAATGCACCCCAGCTAGACGACGCTAACCGCACACCCACCTCGCACATCGCCAAGGGGCTTTGAGACACGTTAATCCGCCAACTTCCTTCTATATGTAAGGAATACACAGGGGGATACACCTCCGTATTCTCCGCTTTTGGAAAATACGATCGGTTTTTTACCCAACGCATCACATCCAAATGCGTAATCACTCACTTATAGTTGCTAAAGTTATGGTGATCACGTCTGCATTTTTTCGCGTCTTCAACAGATTTTTCCCACCTTTTTGGGTCAAGAAACCCACTTTCTGCGCCATCTGTTAGCTAGACGTATGGCTAAATACGCCGCAAAAGCTGGCCACGATTACTCTTTTCTTTTAAAGAAGCGGTTCATAGGTACCTTCTCAAGGTTGAAAAGGATACGATCAGCGAGATGAGCGATAACGAACAGTCGCGCCCGAGTTCGGTGAATTCTACGGAATCCACCGCGCCACGGCGCAGAAGACGCACGCGGTCACGCCGTTTTGGCAGTGATCAGACGGGGCGCTCTTCGCAGTCACAACGAACTGCAGAAGGGGGCCGTACCTCTGCGACCCAGCAGCCGGGGGCAAAGCGCGCTGACTCAAAGCGCAGCGCTAACGCTCAGGCTTCTGGTGAGGGGCGCGCGTCGAAAAGCAAAAATAGCTCGTCTCAAGAAAACGCTAGCGGTGCTTCTTCCCGCGGACGGAAAACTAACGACGCCAACAAGTCCACCAAGTCCCGTAAAACCGGCTCGCGCTCGGCTGCTGCGCGCAACACCGCAAAACGCAAGGAGAATCAAGGCACAGCCGCACCGCAAGGAAACGAGTCGGCAGATAATGAGTCGCGCGCTTCTCGACGTAAGCGCTGCACGAGGACAGGGCAGCGCACCGCTCAGCGCTCCACGTCCACACCGGAGAATAAGCGTCGCCGGCGTCGGCCACACAACACTAATCGCTCTAGAAATAGCCGCGCCAGTCTCCGTAACCAGTATCAGACATCCAAGATAAACACGCGCGATGAAACCTCTGCGGGCGGTCTGGTGATCTCTGGACTCGCTGAGGCGGTTGATAGCAATAATAACGTTGACCTTTCCCGTATTTATGTGGCGCTCATCGGGCGACTCGATAGGAGAGGCCGCCTTTTGTGGTCCATGCCTAAGGGGCACGTGGAACCCGGTGAAGACAAAGGAAAGACCGCCGAGCGCGAGGTCTGGGAAGAAACCGGAATCCACGGTGAAGTTTTCGCGGATCTGGGCACGATTGACTATTGGTTTGTGTCTGAGGGCGTGCGTATTCATAAAACGGTTCATCACCATCTGCTGCGATACGTCGATGGTGATCTCAACGATGAAGATCCAGAAGTTACTGAGGTCTCGTGGATCCCAGCCAACGAACTCATTGAGCATTTTGCCTACGCCGACGAGCGTAAGCTGGCCCGCATCGCGCACGATTTAATCCCAGAATATGCCATCAAAGAGAAGGCAGAGGGAAGGAAAACCCCGCGGTGAGCACCATCAAACTCACCCACACCACCTCACTCAGCGGCCATAGGAATGCCAGCACCGCTGAGCTTTTGGCGACGCCTCACTCACGCCGAGCCACCGACATGGGAGTCTTTCCGCTCTCCCTGCTGTCGCGCACTGGGGCGGCGTTGCTGACTCTCGCCTTATGCAGTGCCACGCTCACTCATGCGCCGCAAGCTGCCGCAGATGCGCTTCCGTTATCTCCCATGGGGCCGACGTCGCATCGTTGGACCAATCCGGATGTGCGATCAATCGACGTGAACGCCAAGGTCAAGGTTCAGATCCTCAAAGTCGATTCCCACGTCCAGCTCGGCGAAAAGATACATCTTTCGCTTCGCATCATCAATAACTCTGATTCTCCAATCGATCAGAGTTCCGCAAAAATTGTGGCCCGTCACGCCGATGCAGAGCCCACCGTCGCTGGTGCCCGCACTGTGCTTGCTGCAGCACCTTCCTCCTACCCATACCTTGCGAGTCCGATACCAATTCAGTCGAAGATTGCGCCCGATAGCTCCAAAGACATAGATGTCAGCATAGATACCGGGGCAGCGGAGCCCGGGGGACTACAGCTGCGTTCTGCCGGTGTCTATCCCATATTGATCGGACTGCATGACGCCTCCAACAGCGTCTACAGCACACAGCGATTCCTACTGTCTGCGTCCGATACGAATAAGTCTGAGGGCGCGACACCGGACCCGAAGCAACTCAGCATGGTCCTGCCGATCACTGCGGAGGTCGATATCGTTGGCGGGGAAACGGGCGAGGCCCCCGAACGCGCCCCTCTCATTATGCGTTCGGAAGCATTGACTGAAGAGATTGCGCATGGTGGCCGCTTAGATCGGCTTCTCGACGCCTACCTCGCCGCCCGCACTGTAACGCCAGAGATCAGCACGGCGAGTTGCTTAGCCATCGATCCGCAGTTCCTCGATGTCACCCGACGTATGTCCGAGGGATATAGCGTGGCCTCACAGCGCCCCAGCTCGGTGTCGGAGAATAGACGTCTCCGCGATTCTTGGAGCATTGAGGACGAAACAGAAAAGTATGTCCCGGGCAAAGGTCAAAAAGCTGCTGCTGAGTGGCTCGCAAAATTAGGGAAAGCCACGGAAGGCACCTGCACTGTGGCTATGCCGTGGGCTAATGCTGATCTCAACGCGGTGGCTAAAACCAACAATCCATGGTTGATGCGTGAGGCCCTGCAGCGTGGCTCTGGCGTCATCAAAGACGTGCTGGGGGTTACCCCGGAATCTAATATCGTGATCCCCGGCGCGGGCTATATCACCGCACAAACTGCAGCCTCCTTGGGCTGGGCGGATCAAAAGGAAAGCGCGGACGGTACCAAACCTCCGACCACGAGCGACATCAGTGCTGCCTGGGAGGCCACCAAGGCTAAGGAAGCTAAGTCTCAACCGGATGAAGGTTCCCTCAAGGAATCGCCGGCCAAGGACTCTGAGGCCTCGTTGGATAGCGTCCGTGACTCCGCGGCTCCCACGATCGCACCCACTGCGCAAGTCCCTGTTTCTGTCCTTGTCGCGGACAACACGGTGTGGCAGGCCCCCAAGGTAGATCGTTTCGGCCAGCTTGCCGCTGGCGTGCGTTCTGTGGCGTATCAAGGCTCGTTATCTGCCACGCTTGCCCAGGCATCCCCCAAACCAGTGACGGCGGGATACGGCAACTACGACATTCGCTTTGATTACTCCCTCGACTCTGAGGCAGCCCGGATGGCTACCGGTGCGGCCGCTATCGATGCCGCTGTTGCGGAAAGCACTCAGCCCACACTGTTGATGATGCCCACGTCGATTAGGAACCCCAATTCCTGGTTCGAGGCAATTTCTACTTTGCTGCGGGAGAATTCCGCACTGCCGATGACTCTGCGCGACTATGTCACTATGTCGCAGCAACAGGAAGGTGAGCTTGCTGCACGAACTGCGGCGGCGGCTGCAACGTCGGCAAGCGGCGACGGCTCATCTAACAGCATCTCTAGCAGCGGCCTGGTAGAGGGCAGATATGGTGCCCCCTATGACGACCCCACAGTGGTCTCAGACACGGAGATCCTGCGGGCACGCCAGCAATCGGATTACACCGACGATCTCACGCGTCTCATGATTAACGACGCCGCCATCGCCCTATCGCCTTATAACTTCACTGCGCCATTGCGGCAGGATTTGCTCCGCGCTCTCAGCGTCAACGGACGACGTTCTATTAACAGTTTTGACCAGAAGATTGCCCGGGCCACCGCTTTATCCAATGAAAACCGCGATGCGCTCACGGAATTGCGCAGCTCCGTCACATTGTTGTCCCCGGGCAACGTGTACACCAGGCTTTCTCCATCCTCACCGCTACTTATTGCGGCAAAGAATGGACTTCCGCTTCCTGTCGATGCACGTATTCGCTTCAATGGCCCTGAAGGCGCGTCGATTAAGGTGAAAGACAGCCTGGTGATTCCGGCAAAGGGATCCATTACTGCGCAGATGATCGCGCAGCTTCCCGACGACGATGACCAGACTAATCTCAAACTATGGCTGGCTACTCCCACCGGCGCGGCGATCTCCAACCCTGTGACTATCGCGGTGCAAACTCGGTCCGGTTTTGTGGGGCAGTCTGGTATCGCTCTTACCGTAATCCTAGGACTCTTTGCTCTGCTGTTCTTGCGCTTCTTTGTCAAACGCAAGCGTCATACGCATAGCGAGCCAAAAGCAACAACGCGTTCTCTTTCTCCCGCATCAACCACGCGGCGCCCACCCGTACGCAGGCCGCGTCGTCGCAGTGAAGGATCAGTTCGCGATGGCGACCGTACCAGCGGTGATGCCAACTCGGATGATTCTGGAAACGGTCTTCACTCTCCACGGACATAGTGTAGAGGGAAGACACCACCCCCTTTTTTTAAAACAGCTCTCGGGGCTATCACCAACGCAATACCGATCGCCCCGATCTTTCCCCTTGACGCCGCATAAGTTTCAGTCCCTCCGACTCGCACGAAGCTTATGGCGGCGACCATAGAAAAGAAGCAGGATTTCCAGGTGAACTCATCTGAGAGCACACCCCCTAGCAAGGGAACCAGGTACCGCATCGTGCCTCCCGCGGCACCGGCACCAGTCCCCGAGGCCCGTCCCCGCCACACCAGTTCTTCGGTGCACCCCAGCGAGGATCGCTCCAAATTGGACAAGGACCCCGCTCGTCACTCGGTTGCGGATGCTCCCGGCGACAACAGCGCTATGCCTACCGGCCTGAGCGTTCCCTCTGAAGGTGCTAAGCCAGCCGGAGGGGAGGCGTCGGAAAGCCTTGAGCACGAGGCGCAGTCAGCCTCAGTGGTTACTTTGGATAGGGATGAACAATCCGCCCGCACCGCAGCAGACGGCGCCGCGGATAATTCTGCATCTCAGGCGGGTGAGGACTCACAAAGCACAGCCTCTACCAGTGATAATGACGTTGTTCGTTCCACTGGTTCCATGGCCATAGCCACTCTTTTCTCACGCGTTACGGGCTTCCTGCGTACCGTTTTGATCTCCACCAGCTTAGGCGGTGCCATCGCCTCGGCATTCAACACCGCAAACACGCTGCCCAACCTCATCACAGAGATTGTGTTGGGCGCCGTTCTCACGTCTTTGGTGGTCCCCGTTCTTATTCGAGCGGAAAAGGAAGACCCTGATAGGGGAGCCGCATTCATCCGGAGGCTCTTTACCCTCGCGGCAGCGCTACTCGGATTGGTCACGATCGGGGCGATTATCGCCGCGCCTTTGCTAAGCCGGCTCATGCTAGGCACAGAGGGCAAGGTCAACATCGTTCAAACCACCAGTTTTGCGTATATTTTACTTCCGCAGATCTTCTTCTACGGAATGTTTTCGCTGCTCATGGCGGTGCTTAATACCAAGCAGATCTTTAAGCCTGGAGCGTGGGCGCCGGTAGCAAACAACATGATCACCATTGCCGTGCTCGTGTTGTACATGCTGCTTCCTGGCGAGCTTGACCCCACGGCTCCTTCTACGATCACTGACCCGCACGTGCTGCTCCTGGGCCTGGGAACCACGCTGGGTGTTGTTGTGCAGGCGTTGATTATGATTCCGCCGATCCGTCGCGCCGGGATATCGCTCAAACCGCTGTGGGGCATTGATGAGCGTTTGAAGCAGTTCGGAGGAATGGCCACAGCAATCATTGTTTATGTGGCGATTTCTCAAATCGGTTACATGATCACAACCCGTATTGCTTCCTTTGCGGATGAGGGCGCACCCAATATTTACCAGCAGCATTGGCTGTTGTTGCAGGTTCCCTACGGCATTATCGGTGTCACGTTGCTTACCGCCATCATGCCGCGTCTTTCCCGCAACGCCGCCGATGGTGATGACAAAGCAGTGGTCCGCGATCTGATTATTGGCTCGAAGCTCACCTATATCGCATTAATCCCTATCGTCGTCTTTTTCACGGCTTATGGCGAGCGCATCGGCCTCGGGCTTTTTGCTTATCGACGCTTCGACGCCGAGTCTGCAACCATCCTCGGCTGGACGCTCAGCTTTGCTGCGTTCACGCTGCTGCCTTATGCTCTCGTTCTGCTGCACCTGCGTGTGTTCTATGCCCGAGAAGAGGCATGGACCCCTACGTTTATCATCGCAGGTATTACCGTCACCAAGATAGTGCTCTCCGTTATTGCGCCACTGGCTGCCACGGATCCCAGCCGAGTAGTGATCCTGCTTGGCGCTGCCAACGGCTTTGGATTCGTGGCCGGTGCGATCATCGGCGCGATGCTCTTGCGACGCAAGCTTGGAAATCTCGGCGGACGCGAAGTACTAAAAACAAGCACGTGGGCCTTTATCGCCTCTGGCGCAGGTATCCTCGCGGCGCTGGCGCTGAGCTACGTTCTCGACCAGTTTATGGGCGGCTTGTTTAGCGCCTTGGGCAGCGTCGGAATGCTTGTTCACCTGGCTATCGTTGGCGTGGTCTTCCTCCTATGCATCGGCCTCGTTCTTTCGCGTTCGGGCCTGGAAGAAGTGGTCAACCTTGGTTACGCGCTGCAGCGCATCCCAGGTATGAGCCGCTTCATCCACATGCGCGCCCCGCAAAAAGACGACATGGTGCCAACGCGCCAGGCTATCGCCAACGAGGCCCTCGCTTTCGACGACACCTTCAACGCCACACCAATCCCGGCACCGATGTCTGCCGGTATCGTCCGTGGCCCACGTCTGGTCCCCGGCGCGCAGGTCTCCGATGGTCGATTCCGTTTGTTGGCAGACCACGGCTCTGTCTCCACTGCTCGTTTCTGGCAGGCTAGGGAAAAGACCACGGGTAGGGAAGTAGCCCTCATCTTCGTGGACACGTCAGGGAAAGCTCCACAGGCTCCCGCAACTCCTGCGGCCGCTGCGGGCGAGGCAGCGGAGGTATCGCGTCGTACTCGTGCGCTGGCTAATCTCAATCACCCAGCAATCGCGCCAAATATTGAGGTTTTGTCGTATCGCAACGGTTGCCTTGTTGTTGCCGATTGGGTCGCAGGTTCCTCGTTGGCTTCCGTGGCCAGCGAGCCGGTTAATCCCTATGCTGCCGCCTATGCTTTTGAGCCTCTCAGCCAGGTCGCACAGTTTGCACAAAGTGCTCACACCCCCTTAGGTATTGATAACCACGCACGTATCCGTATCAACACAGATGGCATGGCAATTCTTGCATTCCCCGCTGTCTTGTCTGATTCCTCCTACGAACGCGATATGCGCAGTATTCGTACCGCGTTGGGCACTCTTATTCAAGTGGACACTGCTCCGCAAGAAATCACTGCGCTTCTGCATGTCGACGCCACCGAGCTTCCGCACGCCATCGCAGATCTTCCAGATGCCCCCTCTGTTGCCGAGGACCATCTCGTGGTTGAGGAAGAGGCTACTCCTAGGCCTCGAAATACCCCAGGCTTTGGTAGCGCTGGGTTTAGCAATATCAGCCGTGCGATTATCGCCATGGCGGTTGCAGTGGTCGTTGTCTCCATCGCTTTGATTACCGGATACATCACGAGCCTCTTTGGCAGTGACCAGGGGCAGGTGCCTTTGAACAATGATCCGATTGTGAACTCTAAGCCCTCTGATGTACTAGACCTGCCCAGCATTGTGGCACCGATAAAGAGCGCTTCTGCATGGTCTCCAAGTGGCACCACTCCGAGCAGCGAGTCCGCGTCTACTGCCCACCTAGCCATTGACCCAGATAAATCCAGTGCGTGGTCTACAGGTCCGATGGCAAAGGGCCAGGGGGCAGGCATCATGATCACCCTTGATCAACCGCATCTGGCGAGCTCCGTGGTGGTGGAAAGTGATGGCACGCCGGCAAAGATCTCTGTCTACCAGGTCGACGATGACGAACTTTCTTCGCTGGACTCCGCTCAGCTTGTGGGAGAACGCAAAGTCTCTTCCACGCAGACCCGAATCTCGTTGAGCGAGGAGCCGTTGGTCACCTCCATTCTGGTGTGGGTAACGGGGGTCACCGACAATGCCTCCGTGAAGATACACAACATCACGGTGGTCGCTAGTTATTAAACACCCCGCGTAGAACTGTGGTGGGAAGGAGTCGTCGATTCTTTCCCACCACAGTTTTCTTTTTCTTGTTATAAAACCCTCGTTATCACCTTTGTGCAGAACCTTGCCCCCAAACCATCGCGTGCGCGCTGTATGTCTCCCTGTCATTGTTTGGGCATGGCACTACAAGTCCCCCATAAAAGCCATAAACCGGTGTTTATGCAGTTCAAGATATTAAAATTCTTCCTTATATGGTCCTATGACATCCAATTCATTGGGCAAGCAGGATATCTCGCCAAGACGCTTTCTTAGCCAATATTAAAAGCAAGAATCATCGTGCCGCTGTAGGGAAGTGGCACCATAAACACTATGGGGGGAATAGTGAGCTGTGCAGTCACGGCCACCGCAATCAAACACGATGCAGCCAAAATCCAGAGCTGGCGACTCAAACAGACTGACTTTGAAAGCCATCGCAGGGGAAAACGTCGCAAAGCGATATGCCACAAAGACCCGCGACGCTGATCTCGTTATCCAGTTCCTCGAGGGAAATAACCAGGCCTTCGACGAAATAACTAAGCGGCACTATCACAGCCTGTGGTGGCTTGCTCGACGTCACAGCTATTGCGATTCCGATGCTGACGACATCATGCAGGAAGCGATGCTCAAGGCCGCACGAAATCTAGCGCGGTACCGTGGCGACTCCTCATTGAGCACGTGGCTTTATCGCCTTGTGTTTAACAGCGCTTACGACCACATCCATCGTTGCACGCATCGAGACAACCTCCCGTTGGAACCTCTCATGGGAACACACGCCCGGCTGGACTATACACTCAGCCATGTTCCACTCAGGGATCACGCTATGTCCATGTCAATAGCCCAAGCGGTAGACGTGTTGCCACCCGAGCAAAGAAACGCCATTCTCTTGGTCGATTTCGCTGGCTATGACGTTGATGTTGCCGCACAGATAGAAAACGTTCGGCCGGGAACAATCAAGTCGCGTCGGGCTCGGGCACGAAAAACTCTGAGAGGTCTTCTCACTCCCGTGGTTGAAGAGCTGTAGCGCATAGACGTGGCTTCAACGTTGTCCTTGTCACGTCGGTAATGCATTCTTGCCCTCACTTGTTAGGAAGAAAAAGAAAGTAACCTATGAGGAGAATACTGAGGCGCTGCGGCTAACGGCTACACTGAGCCAGAATCACGAAAGCACCTACGGAGATACTCAGAAGGGCTTTCTCCACATATCTGGCCCCGCTAGATTCAGTTACAACAGCTAGGAAGGCAACCTCATGTCCGAAGCACCCAGCGTGCCTAACGCGACCACAGTGCACGACGTAGCCATCATCGGATCCGGTCCAGCCGGCTACACCGCAGCTCTCTATGCGGCTCGTGCTGAGCTCAAGCCCATCGTTTTCGAGGGAATCGAATTCGGTGGATCTCTGATGACCACCACAGAGGTAGAAAACTTCCCGGGCTTCCCAGAAGGCATAATGGGGCCAGACCTTATGGACAACATGCGTACTCAGGCCGAGCGCTTTGGGGCAGATCTCCGCATGGAATTGGTGACCAAGGTGGAGCTTGAAGGCGAGATCAAGAAGATCTGGGTCGACGAGCAAGAGTTCCATGCTCGTTCCGTCATCCTGGCCACAGGCTCTGCACCGCGCTATATCGGTGCAGAAGGCGAACAGACTCTCCTGGGTCGGGGAGTATCTGCGTGTGCCACATGCGACGGCTTCTTCTTCCGCGATCATGACATCGCTGTCGTTGGCGGCGGCGACTCCGCCATGGAAGAGGCAACCTTCCTTACCAAGTTTGCTAAGTCTGTGACTATCGTGCACCGCCGCGAGGAGTTCCGCGCTTCCGCAATCATGCTGGAACGGGCCAAGAGCAACGACAAGATCCGGTTCCTCACCAATAAGACCGTATCCAAGGTGTTGGGGGAGAATACGGTGAGCGGCCTGGAGCTCACGGACACTGTCACCGGAGAGACTTCCGTTCTCGACGTCACGGCTATGTTCGTAGCAATCGGCCATGATCCTCGCTCTGATTTGTTCCGTGACGTAGTGGACACCAATGATGCGGGCTACGTCCGGGTAGCAGAGCCTTCCACGCGCACCAACGTTCCTGGTGTCTTCGCCGTGGGAGATCTTGTCGACGACCACTACCAGCAGGCAATCACCGCTGCCGGTTCCGGTTGCCGCGGCGCTATCGACGCCGAGAATTATCTCGCATCACTCGACGCCTAACCCACCACCTACGTATAAGGAGAAACCCTATGAATGCACCTATCGCTTTGACCGAGGCAACTTTTAAGACAACCGTCATTGACTCCGATAAACCAGTTCTCGTCGATTTCTGGGCTGAATGGTGCGGCCCTTGTAAGAAGCTGGGTCCGGTCATCGATGAGATCGCCGCCGAGATGGGCGACGATGTCGTCGTGGGCAAAGTCGACGTCGATGCCGAGCGCAACCTGGGCGCAATGTTCCAAATCATGTCGATTCCCACCGTCCTTATCTTCAAAGACGGCCAGAAGGTCGCCGAATTTGTTGGAGTCCGTCCGAAATCAGAGATCGTGGCAAAACTGCGTTCACACCAGTAACTGGTATCCTTTGACGAGGATTACAAAGCCATCACTGTGCCGTTAACCGGCTTTTTGGCTTGACCACCCGTTATTGGAAAGGAGCAGTGTGTCTGACATCTTGCGAGTAGGTGACCGCAGCCCGCGCGTCGCTGAAGTCAGAACAGCACTGACACGCCTTGGTCTTGTGCCGGACTCTGATAAAGAAATCAAACAGTCCAAGGGGCAAACGTTCACTGACCCGGAGACATACTTCGACGAGGAACTCGCCGAAGTTATCAAGGGTATGCAGCAGGCTCGGGGCATCATCGCTAGCGGTGAGATCAACGAGGTCACTCTCCGTGCCCTCCGCGAGGCCTCATATAAGCTCGGTGCCCGAGTTCTTAGCTTCGAGCCGAATAATATTTTCGTTGGCGACGACGTAGTGCAGTTGCAAACGCAGCTTCAAGAACTCGGTTTTTACACCGATCGCGTCGATGGCCGATTCGGTGATAACACATACAAGGCGTTGCTCAGTTATCAGGTCAACTATGGGCTGAAGAGCGACGGCATCTGCGGTCCCGAAACAATCCGTGCGTTCGGGCGCCTTGGTCGCAGAATTACCGGCGGTTCGCCGCAGGCCCTTCGCGAGCGCGAGCGCGTCCGCGACGCCGGCCCTATGCTCGCTGGTAAGCGCGTCGTCATCGACCCCTCTTTGGGCGGAAACTCGCGTGGACAAGTAGTGCGGGGTCCTTATGGAAAGATCACGGAGGAGGAAATCCTCTGGGACCTTGCCACCCGGGTAGAGGGACGCATGATCGCTGCGGGGATGGAGACCATCATCTCCAGGCCGCGGCAGGATAATCCTTCACAGCTGGAGCGCGCGGACATCGCCAATGCCTTTGATGCCGACGTGATGATTTGTCTACAGTGCGATCAGTACCAGAACGACAAAGCAAACGGCGTTGCCACTTTTTACTTCGGCTCTGAGTCCGGGACCAACTCCCTGACTGGCGAGATGTTGAGTGGCTTCATTCAACGCGAAATCAGCGCTCGCACCGACTTGGTCAACTGCGGTAACCACGGCAGGACCTGGGATTTACTCCGCATCACGGCTATGCCGACCATCGAGGTGGTGTTGGGTTATCTGACCAACCCTCACGATGTCACGATCTTGACTGACCCCAAGCATCGAGACGCGATCGCAGAAGCAATTGTGGTGGCCGTCAAGCGCCTGTATCTCCTTGACGACGATGACCAGCCCACCGGCACCTACAAGTTCGCAGAGATGCTGGAACAGGGCATGCTCTAAGTTTTCTGTGGTGGCTTTCCTCGGGGAGGCCACCATTTTTATTGCCTTTTATACAGCCACGTTGGCAAGCAAAGGTTCCGCAGTCTCCGCGGTAAACAAAGTGTGCGCTGGCGGCAGTTCAAGCCGTAGGAGGGGCAGCACCGGATGATGCCGAATGATCTCAAATCCAGCGGATTCCAATAACGCTAGCGTCATCAAGCCAATATCCTCCGCAGATGTGAGTATGCGTTGGATGTTCTCCGGCTGTGGGTTCAATGGATCGTCGCAAAAGGCTTCGTCTCGTGCAAAGGCTTCAAGAGCTTTTATTCCTTGTCCGGCAAGATGGACGATGGCTGCGTCGAGAAGCACTGTTTCTATGCCGCTGCCCATCATGGCTGGATCTCTGTGGAGGGAGGTCAGCACGTAGGCATCGCTGGTCACAGGGGCGGTGGGCAATTGGGCACAGCCCGGGGCTTCAGAAGCTGGGCAGTAGAGCAAGGTTGCATAGGCCCGGAGAGCAGTGTCGTCGGCGCTTGTGATGTTGAAGCCGCAGCTGCCGTATGCGGACAGCACAGCGGCTAACCACGCTTCTTTTTCCAGGGTGGGAGTCCCGGCAGTGGACGCACACAGGGCCGCTGATTCCTCCAGCTCCCAGAACACGCTTCTCGACGCCCCCAGGTGTATCCGGGGGATACCGTCTAGGTCGAGGGCCTCGATTCGTGTGTTCATGCCATTAAGCGCCTTTCACAAGAAGCTGCTAATGCCCCTCGCTGTTTCCGCCGAGGAGCCCCATGATGCGGTCAAAGTCTTCACGCCCACCAAATTCCACAACGATTTTTCCTTTACGCTTACCCATACTCACCGAGACTTTGGTGTCTAGGCCGTCGGCAAGGCGGTTTGCGGCATGGGTGAGGAACTCGGGGGTCGGGGTCTTTTCCCGCTTCTTTGGTGCTGGTTTCTCACCACGGTTCATCAGTGTGACGGCTTCTTCTGTTGCACGAACAGAAAGGCCCTCAGCCACAATGCGGTCGGCAAGGGCGATCTGGTGGTCCTCGCCACCTTTAACGCCTAGGAGCGCCCGAGCGTGTCCGGCAGAAAGCACACCAGCCGCCACTTTGCGCTGTACTGCTACGGGAAGGGCAAGCAAGCGAATCATGTTGGTGATGACGGGGCGGGAACGGCCGAGTTTATCTGCCAGCTCATTCTGGGTAACGCCGAATTCCTGCAACAATTGTTGGTAAGCAGCTGCTTCTTCTAAAGGATTAAGTTGAACGCGGTGGATGTTCTCCAGAAGGGCGTCACGCAGCATCTCCGAGTCATCGGTTTTGCGGACGATTGCGGGAATAGTTTTCACGCCAGCTTTAGATGATGCACGCCAGCGGCGCTCACCCATGATGATCTCGTAGTGCTCATCGGGGGTCTCGCGGACCACGATGGGCTGGAGCAGACCAAACTCACGGATTGAGTGAACCAGCTCAGCGAGGTCTTCCTCGTCAAAAACGCTACGGGGGTTTTTCTCATTGGGGATGATGAGCCCGATGGGAATTTCCCGGTAGGTGGCACCAAATTCTTCGAGTTGCTGATCTGTTCCGCGTGAGCCTGCGGATTGCTTTTCTACTGCATGCGCAATGATGGGGCTAATGCGCGCACCCTTGGCTTCGCGTTGCAAGCGCGATTGTTTGTTCTTCTCAGTTGCACCGCCAAAAACCACATCTGCTGCGGAGTCGCCGATGCGTTGCCCAGGCGACGGGCTTCCAGTTATCAACGCGCCAATTCCTCTGCCGAGACCACCTTTACGAGCTTCCTGTGCCATCTTTCTTACTCCTTTGAGGTCTCATCCGCGTGATCGGCATTGCCTTCATTTTGGCTTTGCCCTTGTTGTTCGCGCAATGCTTCTGGTGACATCCCGATTGGGCCCGAGCTTTCCGACGGCAAATAGTCGCCGCGAGTGGCCAGCTCTCGTGCCGCGTCGAGGTAGGCTAGCGCGCCCCGAGAACCTGGATCATAGGCAAGAACGGTTTGCCCATAGCCTGGGGCTTCTGACACCTTCACGGAGCGCGGAATCTTGGTTCCCAAGACTACGTCACCAAAATGCCCGCGTACTTCATCCATGACCTGCTCTGCGAGCTTTGTCCTACCGTCATACATGGTCAGGAGAATCGAGGAAATATGCAGGTTGGGGTTCAGATATTGCCTGATCATCGTGATGTTATTCAACAGCTGACCCACACCTTCGAGGGCATAGTACTCACACTGAATAGGGATAAGTACCTCATCAACGGCGGTCATGGCGTTAATGGTGAGTAAGCCAAGCGAGGGTGGGCAATCGATAAATATGTAATCGAAGTCTGCCTGCTGCATGTACTCCGTGTTGAGAGCGTCGCTGAGCCGGTATTCTCGCCGAACTAAGTTAACCAGCTCAATTTCGGCGCCAGCTAGATCGATGGTTGCGGGAACACAGAAGAGGTTCTCAGATGCCGTCGTTTCCTGTATCGCGTCTTCTACAGTGCATTCTCCGATGAGTAATTCATAACTCGACAAGGTTCCGGCACGGTGTTCAACACCTAGGGCAGTAGAGGCGTTTCCCTGCGGATCAAGATCAATAACAAGGACTTTGAGGCCATTAATAGCAAGCCCCGCTGCGAGATTAACTGAAGAGGTAGTTTTTCCTACGCCACCTTTTTGGTTAGCTACAGTCATCCTGCGAGAGCTATCTGGACGGGGCAGATGCAGGCTATTCGGCGTCAACACCTGCGCCGCACGGCGTGCCGCAGCGGCGATCGGTGTATCTTCCCAGTTCTGGTCGTCCATGCGTCCCTTCTCGTCTATGAATCGAGGGCCCTATCACGCCCACAGTGTACGTTTCTTACTTTAATGCCTAGAGGGCAGGCGGTTCCACACCACCCAACGCCGCTTTTAGCGAACTTTTCGGATAGAAATCAGTGTAGTTGGATCTTCCAGCTGATCACCCACCGTAAAAATCTTGATTTTTCCGCCACCAGCTTTAAAAATCATCTTTTCATCACGGTCAAATTCCTCTTTTACGGAGGAGCCTTTCATGGCGATCATTTTCCCACCAAGACGAACCAACGGAAGCGACCATCCCGCAAGTTTTCCTAGGGGAGCGACTGCGCGCGATGTGACGACGTCGACAAGCCCCAGTTCGTTTCGGACCTCTTTTTCTTCTGCACGCCCCCGAATCACGGTCACGTTATCTAACTCCAGGGAGTCTTTCACCTCACCCAAGAAAACAGAACGCTTGAGCAGCGGTTCAATGAGCGTTATCTCCAGGTCAGGACGGGCAAGCGCAAGAGGAATACCAGGCAAACC
This sequence comes from Corynebacterium silvaticum, assembly GCF_002162115.2. Classification (NCBI taxonomy): domain Bacteria; kingdom Bacillati; phylum Actinomycetota; class Actinomycetes; order Mycobacteriales; family Corynebacteriaceae; genus Corynebacterium; species Corynebacterium silvaticum. The sequence continues at coordinate 2,569,558 of NZ_CP021417.2, forward strand.
GGCTCCTGAGCCAATATCTGCAACGCGAGCATGGAGATCCATCGCTTCACCGATGACCGCGCAGTTAAGTATGTGACGGTCCCACAGTTTTGGAACTTCACGAGGGCCGATAAATCCGCGTGTGGATCCGTCGGTAGCCAATAAACGGTGGTATTCCACCGCTTTATCCAGCAACGATCCAAAGATCTCTGTGGCTACCTCTGGGGGAGAGACCAGCTCAAGCTCACGCTCGGCACCGTTATTTTCCTCATGTTTCACGTGGAACCATCCTTAATACTTCTACCGGCATCACAGACAACTCCGGTACGTTCACAACGCTATCACGCCGGTCCGACACTGTTGCCCCCAAACGGGAAAGCCACCACATCACGCACGCACTTACCAGGCGGAATAACAAAAACTGCCGCCACCATATGTGGTGGCGGCAGTGAGCGGAAGAAAAATTATTTCTTCTTGCCCTTCTTAGGGTTATTCGGACGCTGTCCGGGCTTCGGAGCCGTTGCCCGCTTCGCGGCCTTCTTGGCTTCAATTTCTTCGGCCTCTTCTGCGTCAATCTTGTTAAAAATCCAACGCTGCTGGAAGAAGGTCCAAATGTTGTTGGCCACCATGTAGAACAGCAGACCGAGGTGCCACAGGACACCGGTAAACAGAATGGTCAATGGCATGAACCACAGCATCATCTTGTTCATCATGTCCATTTGCATCTGCATCTGGCCGCTAGTAGGCGCGGCTTGCAGGCCGGATTCACGCCGTGCTTTTTGGCGATTAACAGACAAACGTCCGTTCATATGCGTTGCTACCACGATGATCAGAATCAACGGAGCTGCCACAGCAATGATGTTGGCACGGGTGAAATCTACAGGTTGGAAAGCCTTGTACATGTCACCAGGCATCGAAATGTATGCGGAGAGCGGCACGCCAAAGATACGAGCGTCAAGGAAGGACTGAACGTCTTCGGGCGAGAAGATGTAGTTAGGGGTCTGTCGGTTGACCTCAACGGAAAGTCCCAGCTGGCTGTGTCCGGTACCGGTACGGTTGAAGGAGCGCAGCACGTGGAACAGACCGATGAACACAGGCATCTGTACGAGGGCGGGAAGGCAACCAGCGATGGGATTGACTCCCACTTCTTTTTGCACTTTCCGTGTCTCTGCCATCATCTTCTGCTGGTCTTTTCCGTATTTCTTACGGATTTCCTGCATCAGCGGCTGGAGTTCCTGCATCTTGCGAGCAGAACGCATCTGATTGAGCATTGGCTTCACAAGGAATGCACGAATCGTGAACGTCAGCAGCATAATAGCCAACACCCACGAGATGCCGGAGTCTGGGTCAAACACAAAGCTCACTACTTTGTGCCAGAACCACAGGATGGCCGAGATCGGCCAATAAATGAAGTTGAGCACTGTGAGTCAGAACTCCTTGGTGGTCGAAGTTTTAAGATGTGGCGTTCCCTGCATATCGAAGCTGATCATCGAGGATCCTCCAAAGAATCTCCGATGCATAATCAACGCCGAGGCACGGGGTCGTAACCGCCTGGGTGCCAGGGGCCACATTTGGCTAACCGTGCGATCGTCAACGCCGTGCCTACAACAGCACCACGCCGAGACACAGCCTCAAGCGCATACGCACTACAGGTCGGATCGAAACGGCAGGTAGACCCCATCTTAAGGGGAGAAATATATTTTTGGTAGAAACGCACCGCATCATACAGCAGCCCACTGAGCATCCCAGCAGGTCGCACAGGCCAAGAATTATTATTCTCATTGCCTAGTTGCTGGTGGGAATAACACATGAGAGCCGCTCCTTATCAACGTAAAAGCAGCTTTTCGACGCCCGAACGAACATCCGCTTCCAGTTCCTTAGACGTCGCCATTGCCGCCGGGGGTAATGCGCGAACAACAATATGCACGTCGTGAGGAATCTGGTCTTTCATTCCCATAAGAATATGCCGAAGTTTGCGAGAGACTGCATGACGGATCACCGCATTGCCTACGGCTTTAGACACCACGAGGCCAAAGCGTGGTCCGCCTACTGCCGCTATGTTGTCCGCAGCAGCATGGGTGCGTAAATGAATAACGACGGTGCTTCTTCCAGCACGCTTGCCTTTCCGAATAGTTCCACGGAACTCGTCGGAATTGCTGAGCTTGTGCCTAGAAGGAAGCACCGTCGTTTAATTCTTGTAAGAAGAGACTAAGCAGTCAGCTTCTCACGGCCCTTACGACGACGTGCAGCCACGATTGCGCGCCCCGCACGGGTACGCATACGAATACGGAAGCCGTGCTTACGTGCGCGACGACGGTTGTTCGGCTGGAACGTCCGCTTGCCCTTAGCCACGGTGAACACTCCTCAAGTTGTGTGTAGGCGGCCGCACAAAGATCCCCGACCCACAGTGGGCCAAGCACCCTCTTACTTCTCAGCATTACTGGGAAGCGCGGTCACCCTAAATTGGATGATTTTCAAGTGAGGTACGCGCACCACGCTAACCACAATCACGTTAGCGCCGAATTTCCGGAACCCTGTCGGCGTCACACATCTCTTTTGATGCGAGGCGTTCCGAAAGCTCTGTCGTTCATAGCGGCGTTCTCAACAAAGCACTTGCGATTGACGTATTAAAAACACGCCCGTTGCAGTGACAGACCTCAACAGACTACGTGAGTTTTCCTAGCTAGAACAAATCGACACGCCGTTCCCCCAACCCCACCCCTGTAATGACATTTTTGTAATTAACAGCTGCTCATCCACTATTTGGCCGGTCAGGGTCTCTCGACAGTTGCAATATAGCCATAAAAATGCGTCTGTTCGAGCTCCCCAGACCGAGAACATAAAACATCTAAAATTAATTTTTGGACAGCCTCACGTCACACCGAGTAACAATATTTGTAAGGAAAAATCACACACTGTGAATAACCAAGCCTGTGGATAACTCTCAAATCTATGTCGAAACTTTTCCCATAGAATTGGGTTCATGCAGGTTAAAAGCGGTACTTTTCACGGTGGGCGTTGTCCACAAGGTTGTGAAATGACTGTGGATAACTTTTCACACACCCCAGTGCGGAAAGTTATCCACAGTTGTGGAAAACTCTGTGGAATACGCGGTCACAGCACCCAAAGCGTTGTGAACAACTCGGTGAAATCCCCGTGGACAGTGAAATAACATTTTTCACCGCCGGCTGGGGAAATCTCGTTGTTTGGACATTAATTTTTGGGGTTGATGAGCGCTGCTGATATGGCATTGACCCGCGAATGCACTGCCATATCAGCAAGAAAAATTAGTTGTTGTTCATTCGCACAAGGTAAAGGAAATACGAAG